>NZ_JBSQBU020000001.1:2500-3222500 GCF_053851455.3 Shimia sp. W99
CTCAGTTTGGTGCCTATCTTCGGATAGGCGAGCGTATGACAAGATTGTTTCCTCGATCTTCCATGCGTCTGCCAGCTGAAACGAACAGAGTTGTCCAAGTCAAGTACACTAACCCGAGCAACAGCGATGTTGCTCACAAGTTCCTTATCCTCTGCGTGGGGCCGACCGACATCGGCAGCGCGGGTTCCAGGGTAAGGAGCGGGAAAGTATGACTTTTGGTTCAGAAACAGGACTGCATTGCTTGCCAGCTTATGCAGTCACGAGTGACGGCGTCCTCAAGTAGCCGCAAGGCGGTAGGACACTCAGCAGTCTCTCTCTTTCTGGATCAAATCAAGCGCGAGAAGGGCGTTTGGTGGATGCCTTGGCAGTAAGAGGCGATGAAAGACGTGATACTCTGCGATAAGCCATGAGGAGCTGAGAATAAGCTTTGATCCATGGATCTCTGAATGGGGGAACCCACCTGAAAGTTCATTATAATTACTTCGGTAGTTTATAATGTTCTTAACCAGGTACTTTTGACCTGAATACATAGGGTCTTAAGAGCAAACCCGGGGAACTGAAACATCTAAGTACCCGGAGGAAAGGAAATCAATTGATACTCCCCTAGTAGCGGCGAGCGAACGGGGACCAGCCAAGCCGAGATTGTGACCAGAACGACCTGGAAAGGTCGGCCATAGTGGGTGACAGCCCCGTATGGGAAGCATGATCGGATGTATTAAGTAGGGCGGGACACGTGAAATCCTGTCTGAAGATCGGAGGACCACCTTCGAAGGCTAAGTACTCCTTACTGACCGATAGCGAACCAGTACCGTGAGGGAAAGGTGAAAAGCACCCCGACGAGGGGAGTGAAACAGTACCTGAAACCGAACGCCTACAATCAGTCGGAGGCTCCTTGCGAGCTGACGGCGTACCTTTTGTATAATGGGTCATCGACTTGGTCTATCTAGCAAGCTTAAGCCGTTAGGTGTAGGCGCAGCGAAAGCGAGTCTTAATAGGGCGTCGAGTTAGATGGATCAGACCCGAAACCGAGTGATCTAGGCATGACCAGGATGAAGGTAAGGTAACACTTACTGGAGGTCCGAACCCACACCTGTTGAAAAAGGTCGGGATGAGTTGTGCCTAGGGGTGAAAGGCCAATCAAACTCGGAGATAGCTGGTTCTCTGCGAAATCTATTTAGGTAGAGCGTCATCCGAATACCCCGGGGGGTAGAGCACTGGATGGGTAATGGGGCCCCACAGGCTTACTGATCCTAACCAAACTCCGAATACCCGGGAGTACTAGATGGCAGACACACTGCGGATGCTAACGTCCGTAGTGGAGAGGGAAACAACCCTGACCTACGACTAAGGCCCCTAATTCATGGCTAAGTGGGAAAGCAGGTGGGACGACCAAAACAACCAGGAGGTTGGCTTAGAAGCAGCCATCCTTTAAAGATAGCGTAACAGCTCACTGGTCTAAATAAGTTGTCCTGCGGCGAAGATGTAACGGGGCTCAAGCCATGAGCCGAAGTCTAGGATGCACATAGTGCATGGTAGCAGAGCGTAGTGTGACATAGTTCCTGTCCTCTTTAGCCTTCTTCGGAAGGTCATGGAGGATAAGGAGCTTTCTGTGAAGCCGGCGCGTGAGCGATCCGGTGGAGAGATCACTAGTGAGAATGATGACATGAGTAGCGACAAAGAGTGTGAGAGACACTCTCGCCGAAAGTCCAAGGGTTCCTGCTTAAAGCTAATCTGAGCAGGGTAAGCCGGCCCCTAAGCCGAGGGCGAAAGCCGTAGGCGATGGGAACCAGTTTAATATTACTGGGCCAGGAGGATGTGACGGATCGTGACTGTTGTTCACCCTTATCGGATTGGGTGGGCCGCTGATCGGTTCCTGGAAATAGCCCTCCATCAGACCGTACCCTAAACCAACACAGGTGGACTGGTAGAGCATACCAAGGCGCTTGAGAGAACGATGTTGAAGGAACTCGGCAAAATACCTCCGTAAGTTCGCGAGAAGGAGGCCCAGTTTCTACGCAAGTATTGGCTGGGGGCACAAACCAGGGGGTGGCGACTGTTTACTAAAAACACAGGGCTCTGCGAAGTCGCAAGACGACGTATAGGGTCTGACGCCTGCCCGGTGCCTGAAGGTTAAAAGGAGGGGTGAGAGCTCTGAATTGAAGCCCAGGTAAACGGCGGCCGTAACTATAACGGTCCTAAGGTAGCGAAATTCCTTGTCGGGTAAGTTCCGACCTGCACGAATGGCGTAACGACTTCCCCGCTGTCTCCAACATCGACTCAGCGAAATTGAATTGCCTGTCAAGATGCAGGCTTCCCGCGGTTAGACGGAAAGACCCCGTGCACCTTTACTACAGCTTCGCACTGGCATCAGGCACAATATGTGCAGGATAGGTGGTGGGCTTTGAAACCGGGACGCCAGTTCCGGTGGAGCCTCCCTTGAGATACCACCCTTATTCTGCTTGATGTCTAACCGCGGTCCGTTATCCGGATCCGGGACCCTGCGTGGCGGGTAGTTTGACTGGGGCGGTCGCCTCCTAAAGCGTAACGGAGGCGCGCGAAGGTTGGCTCAGAGCGGTCGGAAATCGCTCGTTGAGTGCAATGGCAGAAGCCAGCCTGACTGCGAGACTGACAAGTCGAGCAGAGTCGAAAGACGGCCATAGTGATCCGGTGGTCCCAAGTGGGAGGGCCATCGCTCAACGGATAAAAGGTACGCCGGGGATAACAGGCTGATACTGCCCAAGAGTCCATATCGACGGCAGTGTTTGGCACCTCGATGTCGGCTCATCTCATCCTGGGGCTGGAGCAGGTCCCAAGGGTACGGCTGTTCGCCGTTTAAAGAGGTACGTGAGCTGGGTTTAGAACGTCGTGAGACAGTTCGGTCCCTATCTGCCGTGGGTGTAGGATACTTGAGAGGAGTTGCCCCTAGTACGAGAGGACCGGGGTGAACGATCCACTGGTGGACCTGTTGTTGCGCCAGCAGCAGTGCAGGGTAGCTATGATCGGACAGGATAACCGCTGAAGGCATCTAAGCGGGAAGCCCCCCTCAAAACAAGGTATCCCTGAGGGCCGAGGTAGACCACCTCGTCGATAGGCCGGAGATGTAAGTGCAGCAATGCATTCAGTTGACCGGTACTAATTGCCCGATAGGCTTGATTTGATCCAGTAAAAGACAGACTGGAAATCAAAAGCATACACAAAACACTGACGTACGTGACTTGGACACGCCGAAAGGCGAAATTAAGCGAAGCCGTTTACTCGGTTTGGTGATCATAGCGCGAGTGAAACACCCGGTCCCATCCCGAACCCGGCCGTTAAGCACCGTAGCGCCGATGGTACTGCATCTTAAGGTGTGGGAGAGTAGGTCATCGCCAAACCTAGTAAACGACTTCCCTTAACGTATCTCTCAAACGATGATACCAGGCCTCTACCGTTCTTGCATGAGGCCATGCGGCCCCAATAGCCGCCTGTCGCGGGGTGGAGCAGCCCGGTAGCTCGTCAGGCTCATAACCTGAAGGTCGTAGGTTCAAATCCTACCCCCGCAACCACTACTGTCGAACAAGAAGCCACCTCCGGGTGGCTTTTGTTGTTTTGGGACGCGCTCAATGCCAACAAACCCGCAAGTTCTCTGACCTGCCCCCCGAGGCTCCCTCATTCATAACGAGAGTTTGCGGGTCTGGTTTTGACCTGCCCCCCGATGGTCCCTCATTCAAAACGAGAGTCTGCGGGTCTGGTTTTCATATTCTTCGGTTTCGGTTTGGGCAAGCGCGCCGGGCGCGGAGCCCTCATTTGGCTCAAGCGCCCGGCGCGCTTCCGCGGGTGTTTGATTGCCGAGCGATGAGTGCGGCCTGACGTTGTTGTAGTCGTAGCGCCAGAGGGCCAGAATTCGCCGTGCATCTTCCAAGCTGTCGAACATCTCCTCGTTCAGCAACTCGTCCCGGAGGCTGCCGTTGAAGGACTCGATGAAGGCGTTCTGCTGGGGCTTGCCCGGATCGATGTAATGCCAATCGACGCCGTTGTTGTTCGCCCATTTCAGGATCGCCCGACTGGTGAACTCGGTGCCGTTGTCACTGACTATGCTGGCGGGCCTACCATAGACCCGGACAAGCGCATCCAGTTCCCGCGCCACACGGGCACCCGAGATGCTGGTATCGGCCATCAGACACAGGTTCTCGCGGCAGCAATCATCGTTCACCGCCAGAATGCGGAACCGTCGCGATGCCCCGAACGTGTCGGACAGGAAGTCCAGAGACCAGCGTTCGCCGGGCCTCAGAGCCTCGGGCATTGGCGTCCGCGATCCCCGCGCCCGTTTGCGACCCCTTCGTCGCCTGACGCCCAGCTTCTCCTCCGTGTAGAGGCGGTACAGCTTCTTGTGGTTCATGATCATCCCCTTGCGCTCCAGCATAACGCCGATCCGCCGATAGCCGAACCGGCGCCGCTGGACTGCGACGGCTTTCATCTCCTCCCTGATCTCAGGATTGTCGGGCGGGCGTTCACGCCTGACAGTTTTGGGATCGACACCAACGAGCCTGCACGCTCGGCGCTGCGAGATGTCATGATCCCGCATCGCCTTGAGCGCTGCATCCCGCCGTTCGGTTGGCGTCGTCAGTTCTTTCCCAGCAAGTCTTTCAGAACGGCATTGTCCAGCATCGTATCTGCCAGAAGGCGCTTGAGCCTGGCGTTCTCGTCTTCCATCGCCCTCAGCTTAGCGACATCCGACACCTCCATGCCGCCATACTTCGATTTGTACTTGTAGAACGTGCCCTGGCTGAGACCGTGCTTGCGGCACACCTCCGCTGTCGGCATGCCTGCTTCCTGCTCTTTGATCATCCCAATGATTTGCGCTTCCGTGAAACGGCTCTTTCGCATCTGTTTGCTCCTTCGAAAGGTTGAGCAAACTCTACATCAGAACGAGGGAGAATTTGGGGGGCAGGTCAGTTTTCATATTCCTCGGTTTCGGTTTGGGCAAGAGCGTCGGGCGCGGAGCCCTCAAATTGCTCAAGCGCTCGACGCGCTTCTGCGGGTGTTTTGTTGCCGAGCGACGAGTGCGGCCTTACGTTGTTGTAGTCGTATCGCCAGAGCGCCAGCTTTCGGCGAGCATCGTCCAGATTATCGAACATCTCTTCGTTCAGTAGCTCGTCGCGCAGGCTACCGTTGAAGCTTTCGATGAAGGCGTTCTGCTGCGGCTTGCCCGGGTCGATGTAGTGCCAGTCGACATCGTTCTCGTTCGCCCATTTCAGGATCACCCGGCTGGTGAACTCGGTGCCGTTGTCAGAGACAATGCCAACCGGTTTGCCATAGAGCCTGACCAGCGCATCCAGTTCCCGCGCCACGCGGGCGCCCGAGATGCTTGTATCAGCCATCAGGCACAGGTTCTCACGGCAACAATCATCGTTCACCGCCAGAATTCGGAACCGGCGCGAGGCCCCGAACGTGTCGGACAGGAAGTCCAGTGACCAGCGTTCACCAGGCCTCAGAGCTTCTGGCATCGGTGTCCGGGAGCCACGGGCCCGTTTGCGGCCCCGTCGCCGCCTGACGCCCAGCTTCTCCTCCGTGTACAGCCGATACAGCTTCTTGTGGTTCATGATCATCCCTTTGCGTTCCAGCATCACCCCGATCCGCCGGTAGCCAAACCAGCGGCGCTTGGCTGCAACCGCTTTCATCTCCTTGCGTATCTCAGGATTATCCGGCGGGCGTTCACGCCGGACTGTCTTCGGATCGACACCGACAAGTCGGCAGGCCCGGCGTTGCGAGATGTCGTGATCCCGCATCGCCTTCAGCGCTGCCTCTCGCCGCTCATTCGGCGTCGTCAGTTCTTTCCCAGAAGATCCTTCAGTACAGCATTGTCCAGCATCGTATCAGCCAGCAGGCGTTTGAGCCTGGCATTCTCATCTTCCATCGCCTTCAGCTTCGCGACGTCCGACACCTCCATGCCGCCGTACTTCGACTTGTATTTGTAGAACGTGCCCTGGCTGAGACCGTGCTTGCGGCACACCTCCGCTGTCGGCATTCCGGCTTCCTGTTCTTTGATCATCCCGATGATCTGGGCTTCCGTGAAACGGCTCTTTCGCATGCGTTTGCTCCTTCGAAAGGTTGAGCAAACTCTACATCACAACGAGGGAAGTTTCGGGGGACAGGTCATCTCCAACCAACTCAATGGCCAAGGTGCCATCTTCCAGGATCAGCCGAATCTCCGTTAGCAACGAGCGAATGATGCTGGTCGCCTCTGCCTTGGTGGATGCGTCGCTGAGAGCGTTGCTCAGGTTGGCAACTTGATCCCTGTAGACTTCCGCTGTTGATTTCCGCTGAGAAGTGACCCGGTATTTTCACCGAGAACTGACCCACCTTCGTTTATGTCTCAGCGGTCATGTTGTGGTCAATGCGGGTGTCTCCTTTCTCTTTTTTTTGCGGCTTCTGAGCTGGCTTTGTAGCGGTAGCTGTCGTTGCCGGTTTCCAGGATGTGGCAGCGGTGTGTGAGCCTGTCGAGAAGCGCTGTGGTCATTTTTGCGTCGCCGAAGACCTGGGCCCACTCTGAGAAGCTGAGGTTGGTGGTGATGACCACACTGGTGCGTTCGTAGAGTTTGCTGAGGAGGTGGAACAACAGCGCGCCGCCGGATGAACTGAACGGCAGATAGCCGAGTTCGTCGAGGATGACCAAGTCGATCTTGGTCAGCATCTCGGCCAGTTTGCCGGCCTTTCCGAGCGCCTTTTCCTGCTCCAGGGAGTTGACGAGTTCCACCGTCGAGTAGAAGCGCACCTTGCATCTGTGATGCTCGATGGCCTGGACGCCGAGAGCTGTGGCGATGTGGCTTTTGCCCGTGCCGGGGCCACCGATCAGGACGACGTTTTCCGCGTTCTCCATGAACTCGCCACGGTGCAACTGCCGAACGCTGGCCTCGTTGATCTCGCTGGACTTGAAGTCAAAGCCTGCGAGGTCCTTGTAGGACGGGAAGCGCGCCACCTTAGTTTGGTAGGCAATGGACCGGACTTCCCGTTCGGCCATTTCCGCCTTGAGAAGTTGGGACAACATTGGCGTTGCCGCTTCGAACGCCGGTGCGCCCTGGGCAACGAGATCGTCAACGGCTTGCGCCATGTCATGCAACTTCAGGCTGCGGAGCATGATCACGACCGAAGCGCCTGCAGGATCATGACGCATGGCGCTTCTCCCCGGCCTGTCTCAGATCATCATAGCGATCGACATTGGCCTTTGGCGCTGTGTCCAGGGCCAGAGCCTCTGGCGGATCGACCTCTGGCAAGTCTGTCTGCTTCTTATCGATTGGCCTGTGAAGCAGGTTCAGGACATGCGTCTTGGTGGGCACGCCTGCTTCCAGCGCGAGTTCTACAGCACACAGAACGGCGTCTTCGTCATGGTGCAGAACCAGGGATAAGATATCGACCATCTCGCGGTCACCGCCCTCCTTGCGCAACATATGATCCTGCAGACGGCGGAAGGCGTCCGGCATCTCGACGAACGGCGCACCATTGCGCAGGGCGCCGGGTTTGCGTTGGATAACAGCAAGATAATGACGCCAATCATAGATCACCCTGCCTGGTTTGTGGTGAGATCGCTCGATGATGCGGTCATGGGCGCAAACGGTATGGCCTTCGGCCACCACAACCAGCCGATCCGGATAGACATGCAGGCTGACGCGGCGGTTCGCAAAGCTGGCCGGGACGCTGTAGCGATTGCGTTCGAAGGTGATCAGGCAGGTGGGCGACACCCGCTTGCTGTGCTCCACAAACCCATCGAAGGCCGGGGGCAGTACCATGAGCGTGGGCTTCTCGGCTTCCCAGACATCGGCGATAGAACCAGGCAAAGCCTTGTGTGGTGTCTCTGCCCATAAGGCGATGCAACGATCCTCAAGCCATTGGTTCAGCTCATTCAGATCGCCGAAGACAGGCATGACCTGCCATAGGCGATTCCGAGCGTCCTGAACGTTCTTCTCCACCTGTCCCTTCTCCCAACCGGCTGCCGGGTTGCAGAACTCAGGCTCAAACACATAGTGGCTGGCCATGGCCTTGAAACGTGCGTTGATATCGCGCTGCTTGCCTTTGCCAACACGATCTACGGCCGTCTTCATGTTGTCGTAGATCCCGCGACCGGGCACGCCGCCGAAGACGCGGAACGCGTGCCAGTGGGCGTCGAATAGCATCTCATGTGTTTGCAGCGGGTAGGCCCGCACCAGGAACGCCCGGCTGTGTGACAACTTGATATGGGCGACCTGCAGCTTGACCCGCTCGCCACCGATATTGGCCCAGTCTTCGCTCCAGTCGAACTGGAATGCCTCGCCGGGTTGAAACACCAAGGGCACAAAGGTTCCGCGCCCGGTCGTTTGTTCCGCTCGATGCCGATCGGCACGCCAAGCTCGGGCAAAGGCCGCCACGCGACCGTACGACCCATCATAGCCAAGCTTGACCAAGTCAGCATGCATTTGCTTCACGGTTCGACGTTCCTTGCGTGGCTTCCGCGTCTGCGCCAGCAACCAGGCCGACAACCGATCCGCATACGGATCCAACTTGCTTGGACGAGATGGCGTCTTGAACTTCGGCTCAACCGCGCCCTCGCGTAGGTACTTTCTGATGGTGTTGCGAGACAGGCCGGTGCGCCTTGAAATCTCGCGGATTGGCATTTTGTCACGCAATGCCCAGCGTCGGATAACACTCAAAAATCCCATGTCGATCACTCCAAATCTCCCCGACCGAATCCGTCAGGGCAACGTGTTCACATGGGTCAATTCTCAGTGGAAACTTAGGGGGCTACCGGGTCACTTCTCAGCGGAAATCAACACTTCGGCCATCGGTGCATTCGGATCGCTGCTGATCGCGGCGGTGCAGGGGCGTCTGAACTGGGACATGCTGCGCTACGTGATGATCACAACCACGAAATTGATGGGCATGCTGATGTGGATTACAATCGCGGCGGTGTTCTTCTCCAAGATCTACGTTGGTGTTGGTGCGGGCATGGTCGTGGGCGAGTTGATCGAGGATTTTGAAGTGGCGCCGATGATGGTGATCATCGCCATGCTGGCGACCTACTTTATCCTCGGCATGTTTCTGGATGATTTCGCCATCGTCTTCATCACGGTGCCGCTGTTCGTTCCGATCGTTCGTGAGCTTGGCTTCGATACGACCTGGTTCGCGGTATTGTTCATCCTGTCGATGCAATCCGCCTATCTGACGCCGCCCTTCGGCTACAACCTGTTCTACATGCGCTCTGTGGCGCCAAACAGCATCTCGATTGGCGACATCTATTGGGCAGCGATCCCGTTTGTTGTTCTGCAGATCATCGGACTGGCGCTTGTCGTGGCGTTTCCGCAGATCGCATTGTGGCTGCCGAACCTGATCTTCTAACAGAAATGCCGGTCGGGGGGATTTTGCCCCGACCGGCCCGGTTTCATCCCCCAACGGGACAGCTGCCTCATGTCATTGCGACTGGCAGCTGTTTTTTTGTCTGCCGAATTTTCCTCCAGAAGTTCGAGGCGGTTGAGAGCTGCTCAAAATACACCAGGCTGTGTGGGGCCGCCAGGAGCGTTGACCTTTTGTTGCGGGGCGTAGAGCGGCATGCGGCCCCGGAACCCCTTAGCTTGCTTTTTGCTCGGGCTCCGGCACGTTCAGAGTTGACCACGTATCGTCCTGCGGAGGGTTGGGAGGTGTTTCACAGGCTTCGCGATGGATATTCACCTTGGCAATGAAGTTTGCCGAGATGGGGGCCGTCGCAAAAAGGAATGCGGTGATCAGCAGCTCATGGAAAGAAAACTCTCCCAGAAGAGCGGAGTGAATGATGGAGGCCAAAAGCAGCATGCCAATGCCGACGGTCCCGACCTTGGTCGGTGCGTGCAGACGGGTCATGGGGTCGTTGAACTTCAAAAGTCCGATCACGCTGACCAGAACAAAACCGGATCCGATCAACAAGCAGATTGCAACGGCGTAATATCCGAGGATCTCAAGTGTCATTCGATAATGTCTCCCCGAAGGATGAACCGCGCCAAAGCCACGGTTGAAACGAAGCCAAGCATCGCGATCAAAAGGGACACTTCGAAATAGATTTGCACTCCTTGCGAAATCCCCAGCATCACCACAAGCCCAAGCGCGTTGATAACCATCGTATCGAGGGCCAGAATGCGATCCCCCGGTGTTGGTCCAAGGGCAAGGCGGACCATTGAAAAAATCTGCCCCAGGGCCAAGGCGACGAACGCGATGGCAATGGTTGCGTCGACAACTTGCATAGCCATGTTCATGAGAAGATCTCCTTGAGGCGGCGCTCGTATCGCGTCTTGATTTCGTCCCGCACGCTGTCCGGATCATCGGTGTGCAATACGTGTACCAGCAAGCTGTGGCCTTCGTCGGAAAGGTCGGACGATACCGTTCCCGGGGTCAGCGTGATGGTCCCGGCCAACACCGTGATAGCCTCGGGTTGGCGCAGTTCCAGAGGTACCACGATCCAGGCTGGCTTGAGCTTGGAATTCGGCACGGTCAGAACGATCCATGCCACCTGGATGTTGGCGACGACGATGTCCCAGATGACCAGCAGAGTGTAGCTGATCAACTTGCCCACGCGCACCCCTTTGGGGGTGTCGGGCCACCAGATCGACGTCCCCCATGGAATGACGATGCCAAGGATGATCCCGAACACAACCATACCCGCCGAAACGTCGTTTTGGAGCATGGTCCAAACCACAGCCAGCAGCAAGGTGAGGACAGGGTGGGGCACCAATCTGTTGAACAAACGTGTCATGTCAGTGGTCCTCCTTCGGAGTGCTCAGTTTGCCGGGTGTTTCCAACACGGTCGAGACATAGGGTTCTGGAGCAAAGAGCTGTTGGGAGATGGTCGTGGCGTAGCCGTGAACCTGTCCGGCAAACACAGTGTGCGCGATAAGGAGCGTGATAAGCCCCCCAACCGATACATAGGACAAGGTGGTTGGGCGAGATGTGGCCACCGCGTCTTCGGGCGTTTCAACGCCGTGGGATTTCCAGAATAGCACCGACCCAGCGCGCGCAAAACCGACGATGCTGATCAGGCTCGAGCCGAGAATGATCGCCCAGATCCATGAGAGCATGTCGGTGCCACTGGCGGCGTCGAGAACCATCAACTTGCCGAGGAATCCCGACAGGGGGGGAAGCCCGGCCATCGCGATGGCGCATACAAAAAACAGCCCGGACGTGAGCGAAGTTCCCGCCATAGGTGGCTGGGCCGTGAGGTCCAGATTGGAGCGGCCTGTACGAACCAGATCTGAGACGAGGAACAATGCGGCGCCCGCAAATGTGGAGTGAACGATGTAGTACAGCGCCGCCGCAATTCCCTCTGCCGTGAAGAACGAGATTGCGACCATCACCATACCCATGGAGCCAATCACGGAAAAGGCAACAAGCCTGTCGAGCTTTTTTGCGGCCAGAACGCCGATCATGCCCAAAGCCAGGGAAATCAGCGCAACAGGTAGCAGCCAAGTGCCCTGCAGCCCGGCCGTCACTGCAAGATCGGGGGGGAAGATCAGCGTATAGACGCGGATGATTGCATAGGCGCCGACCTTGGTCATGATCGCAAACAGCGCCGCAACAGGGGCCGGAGCTTCTGCATAGCTTGACGGGAGCCAGAAGTGGAGCGGAACAACCGCCGCCTTGATCGCGAACACCATCAACAGCAGGACCGAGGCCACGCGGATGCCCACGGTCGCGTCTGGCCCGATCAGGGCGGCACGTTGACCCAGATCCGCCATGTTCAGGGTGCCGGTCTCGGCATAGATCGACCCCAGTGCGAACAGGAACAGGGTCGAACCGATCAGGTTGAACAACACGTATTGAACACCTGCACGAAGCCGTGTGTTGCCCCCGGCGTGGATCATCAGGCCATAAGACGCGATCAGCAGGACTTCGAAGAAGACAAACAGGTTGAACAGGTCGCCTGTCAGAAAGGCACCCATGATCCCCATCAGCTGAAACTGGAACAGGGCATGGAAATGGCGCCCGCGATCATCCCAGCGCGAGCCGATAGCATAAAGCAGGACGAAAAGCGCCAGCAGGGACGTCAACAGCACCATCAGCGTCGAAAGGCGATCTCCGACAAGCACGATGCCGAAGGGGGCGGCCCAGTCGCCGAGTTGATAAAGCAATATGTCGCCATCCGCCACCTGCCAGGCCAGGCCCGCAGAAATGGCGATCAGGGCCAGTACGCCGACAACCGAGAAAACGCGTTGTATCCCGATGTGATAACGTGCGGCCAGCACGATGAACGGTGCCAGCAACGCCGGCAGAACGACGGGGGCAATTATCCAGTGAGTCACGATTGGCCCTCCGCCTGGTCTTGTGCGTCTTCCGGCTGGTCGTCCACGTGGTCGTCATTGGACCCGAGGAATGCACCAAGGCCGATCATGACGACCACTGCCGTCATGCCGAATGAGATCACGATTGCGGTCAGGACCAATGCCTGCGGCAGAGGGTCGGTGTAAACCGACATGTCATCGCGTAGCACCGGAGGCGCGGCTGTCGTGAGGCGACCGGACGCAAACAAGAACACGTTCACGGCATAGGTCAGCAGGGACATCCCCAGGATGACCGGGAAAGTCCGCAGACGCAGGACGAGGTAGAGACCGGCGGCGGTCATGATGCCGATGGCCGAGGCGACGAGAATCTCCATGTCATACGCCCTCCTGTGTCATTGATCCGGCTTTGTCGGGGGGAGGATCGGTACGGGATGGATCGATATCCATGGGGTATTCGCTGTCTGGCATATTCGCACGGCGCGCCAATCGAGAGAAGCTTTCAAGAGACAGCATCACCGCGCCAACGACGGCAAGGAATACGCCCAGATCGAACAGTGCAGCTGTCGCCAGTTCGAATTTCTGGAAGGGCGGGATGCGCACATAGGTGAAATCCGACGTCAGGAAAGGCTTGCTGAAAAACCACGCACCCATGCCTGTGAATCCCGCAATCAGGACGCCTGCGCCGATTACCCCGTGATAGGGGTATTTCAGCCGTGCAGATGTCCAGGCAAACCCGCTGGCCATATATTGCATCACGACGGCAATCGACACGATCAGACCGGCAATGAACCCGCCTCCGGGTTCGTTGTGTCCCCGCAGGAAGATGTAAAAGCCGACCAGAAGCACCAACGGCATCATCACGCGCGTTAGCACTACCATCATCATCGGATGTGTATCTCCGGCCTGTGGCAGGTCGGGTTCGCGGTTCAGCAACCGGGCGCGGACGGGACCGTTCAAGAGTGTCTCTGTTAGGGCATAGATCAGCAGTGCCGCAATCCCCAGAACGATGATTTCGCCATAGGTGTCAAATCCGCGGAAATCCACGAGGATCACGTTGACCACGTTCGTACCACCGCCGCCCTTGTAGGAGTTCGCCAGGTGGAATTCGGAAATCGGTGTCGCCACGGAATCCCGCAACAAGTAGTGATACGACAGCATGAACGTCGCCAGCCCGCCCGCAATTCCGACGCCTGCATCCCGTACGCGGCGCAGGACCGTGCTTTCGACGGGGGTCTGCTTTGGCAGGAAGTTGAGGGCCAGAAGAAGCAGGATGATGGTAACCACTTCGACCGTGAATTGTGTCATCGCCAGGTCTGGTGCACTGAAGAAAATGAAGCCGATCGAAACCATCAAACCAACGATCCCGATCAACATGAGCGAGAAAAGACGGTTCCGGTGCAGGAACATCAAAGCGACGGTCGCCGCGACCAGCATGACCCAGCCGGCAATGGGAACGGCCCCCGCCGCTTGCACTGTACGCGTCGGTGCGCCGACTGTTCCGGTTTGCCATGCATAGGCGCCTACTGCGATGATCACAACCGACCCGATGGCGGCGTACCGTGTGAAAGCGCCGTTATGCAGCGGCAGGATCAATCCCCGGGCCGTCGATACCGCAATTCGTATGACCGCCTCGAAAATCACCTTGGCCTCTGGGCGCGGTGTGGCATCCCAGACTTTAAGCAAAGGTTTGAACGCGGCCAGAACCAGCAAGCCGCCAACCGTTGCAATGATCGACATGTACAGGGCGGGTGTCAGCCCATGCCAGATCTTGAAATGGGCCTTGGGGACTTCGGCGGTGTCACCCAGAACAGACGCTGTAACGAGTTTGACAAAAGGTTCCGCAAGGAATGGTGCCAGGCCGATCACAACCACAAGTACGACGAGGATCGATGGAGGCATCCAGAGGCCCAGGCCGGGATCATGCGGTTTCGAAGGGTAGTCGTCGCGAACCGGACCAAGAAACGTGTGACCGATCAACCTGAAGCAATATGCGGCGGAAAAAAGTGACCCGAACGTGGCCAGAGCCGGGACCAGCCAATGGGACTGGAACAGAATGGTGTGATGCGCTTCTTCCAGCATCATTTCCTTGGACAGGAAGCCATTCAGCAGCGGAATGCCAGCCATGGACAGCGCCGCGAGCGTGGCGATCGCGAAGGTGATCGGCATCAACCGACGCAAACCACCAAGGCGGCGAATGTCGCGTGTGTGGGTTTCATGGTCAATGATGCCCGCCGACATGAACAGCGCGGCCTTGAAGGTTGCGTGGTTCAGGATGTGGAACATTGCGGCCAGTGCACCAAAGGCAGTTCCTGTACCGAGCAGCATGGTAATTAGACCGAGATGGCTGACCGTGGAAAAGGCCAAAAGGGCTTTCAGGTCGTGTTTGAACAACGCGATCACAGCGCCGAGAACCATGGTGATCAGGCCAGCAGTTGTCACGATCGCGAACCATTCCGGGGTTCCTGACAATACGGGCCACATGCGGGCCATAAGGAAAATGCCTGCTTTGACCATCGTGGCCGAGTGCAGGTAAGCCGAAACCGGGGTTGGGGCGGCCATGGCGTGCGGAAGCCAGAAGTGGAAGGGGAACTGGGCGGATTTCGTAAAACAGCCCAAGAGTATTAGGATCAATGCCGGAAGATACCGGGGATCGGCTTGAATAAGTTCCCGGCTCGACAGGATCACGCTCAGGTCGTAACTCCCGACGATCTGCCCCAGCAGCAACATGCCTGCGATCATGGAAAGCCCGCCCATCCCGGTCACGGTCAGCGCCATGCGCGCGCCCTGTCTGCCTTCGGGCAAGTGTTTCCAGTACCCGATCAGCAAGAAGGAAGAGAGCGAAGTCAGTTCCCAAAAAATTAACAGAAGCAGAATGTTGTCACTCAGAACGATCCCCACCATCGCGCCCTGGAAGAGCAGCAGGTAGGTAAAGAACTCTCCCATGTTGTCGTCGCGGCTGAGGTAATGGCGGGCGTAAGCTATGATCAGAAGGCCAATGCCAAGGATCAGGAAGGCAAAGAAAAAGCCCAACCCGTCGAGCATGAGAGAAAAGTTCAGTCCCAGAGTTGGCAGCCAGTTCACCTGGACCTTGACCACCTCGCCAGCGAGAACGGATGGAAGGTTCGTCAACAAACCCACAAATGCCGCAAGCGAGACTGTGAAAGTCACGCCACCACAGGCTGACCGCCCTGCCGGGTTCATGAGTCCTGGTAGCAGCGCACCAAAAAAGGGAAGAGCAACAATGAAAAAGAGTGACACGTGAACTCCTCAAGCCAGTTTCGTTTTTACTCTTAACCAACTGAATCCGGATTGTGAAACGATTGAAGCAACGGTTGTTTTCGACATAGGTGCCGGAGCGTAAACTTCGGGCACTTTGGAAACTGTTCAATCGGGGAAACGTGCGGGTTGGCTGCCCTAGAAAAGCTTGTTGGTTCTTATCCATGAACCGGGCGGGGTGATCGGTGGCGCAAATGCCCCGGAGGCGGGAGTGCATTGTTTGCAGAAGTTCCGCGTGGCCTGAAATTTGTCAAATAACTCAGCGCCATGAAGTCAAATTGGACAGACGATCTGTTGGGTGAGGCCCACGGCTGCGCGGGGTGTATTTTTCAAGAATCGTGGAAAGGCAGCGTGAACAGAGGTTGCTCACGCGCCGTGTGGAAATCTGCACCAATCTTCAGCGGCCGTTCCGTATCGCCCAATTGGCGCAGCTTGTCTCAATTGCCGGGAACGGTCTGACCCATGTTCACTCGTTCTTGATCGGCTGTTTTCTTGCAAGGTTTGAGCAGGCATAGGCGTCTGACCCAAGTCAAAAGGAAAACCATTGGTGTTCGGAAGCCCGCCCCGAATCGCTCCGCAAGGAAGGTGATTTGCAACGAGATGTATGCGCCTGCAGGCAACACACAGCCGGCCGATTCCGAGTTGCATTTGCGCAAATCATTTGTTTGGCGAGGCGGGACGCTGCCAGCGATTTTCAAAAGCGAACGTTTTTTTCAGCAGCGTCTCTCATCGAAGGGTGCGCCATTTCAGGCGGTCATGCCGCCGTCAACGACGAGCGTTGTCCCCGTGGTGAAGGACGCGGCATCGGACGCCAGGTAGAGCGCCGCCCCTGAAATCTCGTCCGGCACGGCGTGCCGGCCCTGTGGGATCATACTGACGATCTGTTTGTAAATCCCTTCGTGTTCAAAAAGTGCACCGGCAAAATCGGTTTTTGTCAGGCCGGGCAGGATGGCGTTGACCCGAATACCAAACGCCGCACACTCCTTGGCAAAGGCTTTGGTCATGGATACGACGGCTGCCTTGGAAATCGAATAGACGGCTTGCATGGGCGCGGGGGTCAAAGCGTTAATGGATGCCACGTTGATGATAACGCCGCTTTTTTGCGCGCGCATCATGCGTCCGGCCATTTGTGAGGCCAGGAAGTATCCCTTGATGTTGACGTCAATTGTCTTGTCAATCGAGCTTTCCGGCGTATCGAGGATCGGACCGAAATACGGGTTGGCGGCCGCGTTGTTGACCAGAATGTCTAGCCGGCCATGCGTCTGCGCTATGTCGTCGAATGCGGCTGTGATCGAAGCGGTTTCACCAATGTGACAGGCAAGCGCCGACGCCTTGCCTCCGTTGTCGCGAATTGACGCGGCCACTTCTTCGCAGGGGCCAATCTTGCGGCTGGCGATGATCACATGAGCGCCGTGATCTGCGAGGCAGCGCGCAATGGCCTCACCGATTCCGCGGCTTGCACCTGTAACGAGTGCGACCCGTCCCGAAAGGTCAAAAAGAGAGTCGGTCATGAGGGTATCCTGTTGCTGGTGAGCTGGGCTGTTGTCCTGTCAGATTGCTTGGACAACCGCGCTTCGTCCATAGCCCGTGCCCCCACGTCATTGGCGGAGGAACACACAATATGCGGGTATAAGACAAAAAGGGGTGGCATACGGTCTGTATGCCACCCCGCGTTTCGGGACGCCTGCGGAATCCTGCAATGCGATTTTGTCAGTCCAGAAGGTCAAACCGATCGGCGTTCATGACCTTGGTCCATGCGGAGACGAAGGTGTCGAGGAACCGGCTTTCGCCATCTGCGCTGCCAAAGACCTCGGCCAGCGCCCTCAGCTGCGAATTGGAACCAAATACGAGATCAACGCGTGTTCCTGTCCAAACCTGATCGCCATTGCTGCGGTCGCGTCCGATGAAAACTCCGGGATTATCTGTGTCCGGTTTCCACTCGGTGCTCATGTCCAGCAGGTTGACAAAGAAGTCATTGCTGAGCGCGCCCGGACGCTTGGTCAGGACACCGTGCGAACTGCCACCATGATTGGCACCCATGGCCCGCATACCGCCAACCAACGCGGTCATTTCCGGAGCCGACAACGTCAAAAGCTGGGCGCGATCGACAAGCATTTCCTCTGGAGAGACCGAATACTCTGCCTTCTGGAAATTGCGGAACCCATCTGCGAGCGGTTCGAGCGGGGCAAAGGACTCGGCGTCGGTCTGGGCGTCCGACGCATCGGTCCGGCCCGGTGCAAAAGGCACTTCGAGGTCATGACCGGCCGCCTTGGCGGCTTCCTCGATCCCGGCGTTCCCGCCAAGGACAATCAGGTCTGCCAGCGAAACTTTCTTGTCACCCTGAGACCCGTTGAATTCGGCCTGAATACCTTCGAAGGTTTCAAGGACCCGTGCGAGTTTCTCCGGTTCGTTGGCCTCCCAGTTCTTTTGTGGCTCCAGCCTGATCCGTGCACCATTGGCTCCGCCGCGCTTGTCCGACCCACGGAAGGTGGACGCCGAAGCCCACGCCGTGGATACGAGGTCAGCTACCGAGAGCCCCGACGCCACGATTTTTGCCTTGAGAGCGGCCTGGTCGGCAGTGTCGATCAGCGCGTGATCGACGGCTGGTACGTTGTCTTGCCAGATCAGTTCTTCCTCGGGCGCTTCCGGTCCAAGATAGAGAGAACGCGGTCCCATATCCCGATGGAGGAGTTTGAACCATGCCCGCGCAAATGCATCGGCAAAAGCATCCGGGTTTTCCAGGAAGTTCCGCGAAATCGGCTCGAGCGTGGGATGCATGCGAAGCGAGAGATCCGCCGTGGTCATCATCGGAGCGTGACGTTTGTCCGGGTCATGGGCGTCGACAACCATGTGTTCGGGTTTCACATCCTTGGCAACCCACTGATGCGCGCCTGCCGGGCTCTTGGTCAATTCCCACTCGTAACCGAACAGGACTTCGAAGTAGCCGTGATCCCACTGGGTCGGGTTGGGCTTCCACGCCCCTTCGATCCCGGACGTTGTCGTGTCGCCGCCCTTGCCGCTGCCATGTGCATTGATCCAGCCAAGACCCATGTTTTCAATCGCGGCGCCTTCCGGTTCCGCGCCAACCAGATCCGGGTTGCCAGCCCCATGCGCCTTGCCAAAGGTGTGGCCACCCGCAACCAGGGCGACGGTTTCTTCGGGGCTCATTGCCATGCGCCCGAACGTGTCGATGACATCATAACCCGATGCCACCGGATCGGGGTTCCCGTCCGGTCCTTCGGGGTTCACATAGATCAGCCCCATCTGAACGGCGGCCAGCGGGTTGTCCAATTCGCGGTCACCTGAATAGCGGCTGTTGTCCGCGTCACTGGGCGCCAGCCACTCGGTTTCCGCACCCCAGTAGATGTCTTCTTCCGGCTCCCAAATGTCGGGTCGCCCTCCGGCAAAACCAAAGGTCTTGCCGCCCATGGATTCGATGGCCACGTTCCCGGCCAAAAGCATCAGGTCGGCCCAGGAAATCTTGTCCCCGTATTTCTGTTTGATCGGCCAAAGCAGGCGGCGCGCCTTGTCGAGGTTGCCATTGTCGGGCCAGCTGTTGAGCGGGGCAAACCGTTGCGTGCCTGTTGCGCCACCGCCGCGCCCGTCGCTGATGCGATAAGTGCCCGCGCTGTGCCAGGCCATGCGGATGAAAAGCCCACCATAATGCCCATAATCGGCAGGCCACCAATCCTGGCTGTCCGTCATCAGGGCCGTGAGGTCTTTCTTGAGAGCGTCATAGTCGAGCTTCTTGAAGGCTTCACGATAGCTGAATTCCTCGTCCATCGGATTGGACAGGTCGGATTGCTGGTGCAGGATTTTCAGATTGAGCTGGTTGGGCCACCAATCGCGATTGGAATTGACCCCCAAGGTGGCCTGCGCATGCATGACCGGGCATTTGCCGCCAGTGTTGATATCATTTCCGTCCATGAAATCCTCCAATTCCTGTTGTGCGCAGTCCGGCATGTTGGCTCATCAAGACCGACCGGTTTGGCGCGTTGCCAGAGCCCGACGGAGCTTATGTCCGCCTGATAGGGAAAGACTAGCGCGCCTTTATAATTATTCTAAGTTGTACTTTTTTATGGGGTTGATAGTTTTTCATTATGATAAATATCACCCTTCGCCAGCTGCGCTATTTCGAGGCCCTTGTTCAACAACGCCACTTCGGTCGGGCCGCTGATGTCTGCGCGATTTCCCAGCCTGCCTTGTCGGTTCAGATCAAAGAGTTGGAAGAAACCCTGGGGGTGCAACTCTTTGAGCGGTCTGCCAGAAATGTGCGTCTGACCAGCTTTGGTGAAGATTTCGCCGTTCGTGCCCGCGAGATTCTCCGCTCGATCGAAGAACTGGGCGACATGGCGCGCGCGGCGCAAACAGGGTTTTCGGGGCGGTTGCGAATCGGCGTTATTCCCACCATCGCCCCTTATCTTTTGCCCAGTATTATTGGCGCCTTGTCACAACGGTACCCCGATCTCGACATTCACGTACGCGAAACGCTGACATCCACCCTTTTGCGTGAACTGTCGGAAGGTCGGCTGGATACCGCCATACTTGCCTTGCCGGTTGACGAGCCGGGTTTTGAGGAAATCGCCCTTTTTAGCGAGGAGTTCGTCCTCGTCAGGCCTGGATGGGATGGTGACAAACCTGTGCCTTCTGGAGAGGATCTGCGCAAGATGAGGCTTTTGCTGTTGGAAGAAGGGCATTGTTTTCGGGATCAGGCGCTGGCGTTCTGCAATGTGCGCAACGCGCTTCCAAAGGAGGGGCTGGACGGGAGCAGCCTGTCGACGCTTGTTCAGATGGTTGGTGCCGGGATCGGTGTAACGCTTATTCCGGAGATGGCCGTCCCGGTTGAAACCCGTTCTGCAAAAGTGGCGGTGTCGCGGTTCGATGTCGCGACGCCGCGCCGATCCATTGGAATGATCTGGCGAAAAACCAGCCCGCTGGCGCCGCAACTCAAGCAAATCGCCGAAGTGGTGCGACAGTCCGGCGAAGCACTACGCGCCAAGTTGTGACGCGGCACGCGCAAGGGTTTCGATCTCCTCCCATGCGCCTTTCGAGATCAGGTTCTTTGGGGCAACCCAGCTTCCGCCAGCACAGATCACATTGGGGAGCGCAAGGTAGTCGTTTGCATTGGTCGGACTCACGCCCCCGGTCGGGCAGAATGTAATTTGGGGCAGGGGGCTGGCGAGTGCGCCAAGTGCCTTGGCACCGCCCGAAGCTTCCGCAGGGAAAAACTTGAGCATGTCGTATCCGCGCTCCAGAAGCCGCATGGCTTCGGTGGCTGTAGCCGCGCCGGGTAGGAGCGGCAGACCTTCGGCCTCGCATGCCGCGAGAAGCCGGTCGGTTGCGCCCGGTGATACACCGAATGTGGCCCCAGCGGCCTTGGCCAACTGGACATCCTTGGGGGTCAGCAGGGTACCGGCGCCAACGATGCCCCCTTCCACCTTGGCCATTTCGGTAATGACCTCGAGAGCCGAAGGTGTGCGTAAAGTCACTTCAAGAACGGGCAGTCCGCCAGCAACGAGTGCTTTTGCCAAGGGGCGGGCATCCAATGGATTGTCGACAACCAGGACGGGGATGATCGGGGCCATGGCGCAGATTTCGCGCGCGCGTTCGCTGGCTTGTTGCGGGGTGACAGGCATGGATCAGACCTCGAAAATGGATGCGCCCCGCGTGGCAGGACCGACTGCGTTGCGGAAAGCCGAAAACAGTTCCCGACCTGTTCCTGCATGTGCGCCTGACAGGTCCACGGTGGCAGACGAGCGGCTGTCAAGGTTTTCGACCAAAGCCTCCAACACACCCTGTTCCGCGTCGACACGCAGAAGATCACCGTCACGCAGTTTGGCGATCGGACCGCCATCGAGCGCTTCGGGGCTGACGTGAATGGCCGAAGGAATCTTGCCCGATGCGCCCGACATGCGCCCATCGGTGACAAGGGCAACTTTCTGTCCACGCCCCTGAAGAATAGACAGGATCGGGGTGAGGCTGTGGAGTTCGGGCATGCCGTTGGCCTGCGGCCCCTGGAAACGCACAACAACAACGATGTCACCGGTCAGATCACCAGCCTTGAACGCGGCTTTGACGGCATCCTGATCGTGAAACACGCGGGCAGGTGCCTCGACAATGCGGTGTTCGGGCGCCACCGCCGAGACTTTCATGACGGACGTGCCGATATTCCCGCTCAGACGCTTGAGACCGCCTGTGGGTTGGAATGCCCTGTCGTGAGCGCGCAGGATCTTGTCGTTCAGGCTTTCGGTCGGACCATCGACCCAGTGCAGATTGCCATCCACCAGCTTGGGGTCACGGGTGTAGTTTTCGAGGCCCTGTCCAGCGACGGTTTGCGTATCCGGATGCAACAACCCGGCGGCCAGTAACTCGCCAATCATAAAGCCCAGTCCACCGGCGGCGTGGAAGTGATTCACATCCGCAAGCCCGTTGGGATAGACACGCGCGAGCAATGGTGTGACGTCGGAGAGGTCTGAGAAATCCTGCCAGTCGAGAATGATGCCACCCGCTCGGGCCATCGCCACGAGATGAATGAGTAGGTTAGTGGACCCGCCAGTCGCGTTAAGCCCGACGATCCCGTTCACGAAGGCGCGCTCGTCGAGGATCTGGCACACAGGCGTATAGCTGTCGCCAAGTGCACTCAGCGACAGCGCACGTTGCGCGCCGGCGCGGGTCAGGGCGCTGCGCAGGGCCGTGTTAGGTGTGACGAAGCTTGCGCCGGGGAGGTGTAGCCCCATGAACTCCATCAACATCTGGTTCGTGTTTGCCGTACCGTAAAAGGTGCACGTTCCTGGACCATGGTAGGCGGCCATTTCCGCCGCCATCAGGGCGTCTCGCCCGACCTCTCCGGCGGCAAATTTCTGGCGGATTTTGGCTTTTTCGTCATTGGCCAGCCCGCTTGTCATCGGACCTGCCGGAAGGAAAACGGCAGGGAGGTGCCCGAAAGCCTGGGCGCCGATGACAAGCCCCGGAACGATCTTGTCGCAAACACCAAGAAATACCGCTGCGTCGAACGTGTTGTGGCTCAGCGCAACGCCGGTTGCCAATGCAATCACGTCCCGCGAAAACAGGCTCAACTCCATGCCGGCTTCGCCCTGCGTGACCCCGTCACACATAGCCGGAACGCCCCCGGCCACCTGGGCTGTGCCCCCGATTGCGCGGGCTGCGTCGCGGATCATTGCCGGGTAGGTTTCGAAAGGCTGGTGTGCGGACAGCATGTCGTTATAGGCGGTGATGATCCCCAGATTGCCCGCATTCCCGTTCGCAAGCGCTGATTGATCGACGCCCGCGCCAGCGAAGGCATGCGCCTGGTTGGAACAGTTCAGGTGCCCGCGTGCGGGGCCTCTTTTGGCCGCGGCATCCATCCGGTCCAGATATTTCTGGCGTGTTTCAGCGCTCCGCGCGACAATTCGGTCGGTCACGGTCTTTATGGTTTTTTGGAGCGCCATATCGGAACCCTTCAAAGAAATTTCGCTTTGCCCCGGCGTCAGGCGCCGATCGCTCTCCAACGTCGACCGTCCCGATGCAACAGCATCAGGGACTCTTCCGGTCCCGAGCCACCCGCATCGTAGGCAACCGGACGCAGTGGCGATTCTTCCCAGGCCGCGATGATCGGATCGGCCCATCTCCAGGCCGCCTCGACCTCGTCCCCACGCATGAATAGCGTCTGGTCGCCACGGATTACATCCATGATCAATCGTTCATATGCATCCTGAGAATGCAAGTCGCTTCCCAGGGCATCCGCAAATGTCATGTCCATGTCGACTTCTTTCAACCGCATTCCGCCTGGTCCGGGTTCCTTGATGGTGGTGCGCAGCGTTATGCCCTCATCTGGTTGCAGACGGATGATGAGTGCATTGCCCTTGCGGCCTTCCATGGGCGGAAAGATCATGTGGGGTGGATCGCGGAATACGACAGCAATTTCCGAGGCGCGCGTTCTCAGACGTTTTCCGGTGCGCAGGTAAAACGGTGTCCCGGCCCATCGCCAGTTGGCCACGGCAAGTTTGAGCGCAACGTAACTTTCAGTGCGCGAGTCTGGTGCCCCGGCATCTTCGGAATACCCGGACATGCCGTTCCAGTCGCGGTATTGGCCGCGGACGATGTTTTCCAGGGCCACAGCCCCAAGCGCCTCGATAACCTTGACCTTTTCGTCGCGGACCGCGTTTGGTTCAAACCGCGAAGGCGGCTCCATCGCGATCAGGCAAAGGAGCTGCATAAGGTGGTTCTGCACCATGTCCCGCATCGCGCCGGACCGGTCATAATACCCGCCACGCCCCGCCACGCCGATATCTTCGGCGACAGTGATTTGCACATGATCGATATGCGTGCTGTTCCAAAGGGGCTCGAACAGGGAATTGGCAAAGCGTAGTGCCATCAGGTTCTGAACTGTCTCTTTGCCGAGGTAATGATCGATCCGATAAATCTGGGTTTCATCGAAACTGCGAAGCAGATCTGCGTTCAAGGCCTTGGCCGAAGCGAGATCGCGACCAAAGGGTTTTTCAACGACGATCCGAGTGTCTGGCGTTGCAATCCCGCGCTTGCTGAGCTGATCGGCAATCGAACCAAAGAGATCGGGGGAGACGGACAGGTAGAAGGCCTGAATCATGTCGGGGCGCAACAGCTGTGCCAACTCACTCCATCCGGCGTCGCCGGTTGCATCGGCCTGTACGTAATACAGCCGCTCGAGGAAGGCCGCGAGGTCGTCCGAGGGGCGTTGGTCGGCGGCCACAAACTCTTCCATCGCCGCCTTGACCTGATCTCGGAAAGCATCCGCCGTCATGTCGGAACGTGCCGCGCCTATGATGCGGGATTCGAGCGGCATCTGGCCGACACGGAACCTGTGAAACAAGCCCGGCAGGATCTTTCGGCGGGCAAGATCACCTGTTGCGCCAAAGATGACGAGGTCAAAGGGGCTGACCGGAATGACGCGCGCAGCCATCGGTCTTTACCCCGCCATGCGCATTGGCGCCGTGGGCGCGCTGCGCAAAAGGGCCCCCATCAGGCGGCCATTGTCCAGCATCCGATTGGAGAAGCCCCACTCATTGTCATACCAGCTCACCACCCGCACCATACCGTCACGCGTGACTGAGGTTTGCGCCGCAGCAAAGACAGAAGAATGCGGATCGTGGTTGAAGTCGATTGAGACAAGCGGGTCTTCTTCGTAGCCCAGAATGCCAGCCATTTCGCCATGGGAGGCTTCGCGGATTGCTGCGTTCACAGCTTCTCGGCTCGTGGCGCGTTCGGGCATGAAACAGAAATCCACCATGGAGACATTGGGCGTCGGGACGCGCACGGCTGATCCCTCGAGCCTGCCCTCAAGCTGGGGGAGAACATGAGAAATCGCACGGGCGGCGCCGGTTGAGGTCGGGATCATCGACATCGAAGCGGCGCGGGCGCGGTAAAGATCGTCATGATTGGTGTCGTGACTTGGCTGATCGCCGGTGAAAGCGTGGATCGTGGTCATGTAGCCGGTCCGAATGCCGACGGCCTTGTCCAGAACCTTTGCGACCGGCGCAAGGCAGTTTGTTGTGCAGGAGGCGTTTGAGACGATCACGTCTTCATGCGTGAGGTCCTGATGGTTGACGCCAAAAACAACCGTGCGGTCCACGTCGGATCCAGGGGCAGAGATCAGGACGCGCTTGGACCCGTTTGCGAGAAGCAGTCCAGCATTTTCGCGGCTTTTGAACAGCCCAGTACATTCAAACGCGATGTCAACGTCCGCCCATGGCAGGTCCTGCGGGTTGCGCTCTGAAGTCAAACGGATCGTACTGCCGGCCAGTTTCAGGGTGTTGCCCTCAAGCGTAACGGGGGTTTTCAGGCGGCCATGTACGCTGTCATATTTGAGGAGGTGAAGAAGGTTTTGCGCGGGGGCGAGATCGTTGATGGCAACGACCTCAAGGTCTTTTGCACCGCTTTCGATCAGCGCGCGCAAAACGCTCCGCCCAATGCGCCCGAATCCGTTGATGGCGATCTTCGTGGTCATGTTTTTCCTCCACATGCTCAGCACCTGAAACCGGATCAACGCAAATTTGCTCACCGTTAGCGCTATCGGTATCGCTATCGGTACAGGTGTCCATCTCAAAAATCAACCCTTGCTCCGGCGTTTTGCGATTGCGCATTCCTGCTTGCGGTTTCGAGGAAGTTGTCGGACCATCGAGCCATGGCAAAAAAGCTTCTTCTGAAAGATGTTGCACGTCTGGCGGGGGTCAGTGAAATGACCGCATCCCGCGCACTTCGCGGTGCGCCGGACGTTTCGCCGACGACGAAACAAAAAATCCAAGAGATTGCCCGAGATGTCGGATACGTTCCGAATCGCATTGCCGGGGCGCTGGCGTCGAACAAGGTCAATCTTGTCGGCGTCGTTGTTCCCAGCCTAAACAGTTCTGTTTTTCCCGAGGTGCTCTCGGGTATCTCGTCAAGTTTGCGCGACACGCAACTGAAACCTGTGATTGGCGTGACCGGCTATGATCTGCAGGAAGAGGAGGAAGTCATCCGAGAAATGCTGAGCTGGCGCCCGGCGGGGTTGATTGTCGCGGGGCTGGAACATTCCGATCCGGCGCGCAGAATGCTGGGCGCTGCTGACTGCCCCGTGGTCGAAGTGATGGATGTGGATGGCACGCCGATCGAGCATTGCGTGGGAATCTCCCATCTGCAAGCCGGGCAGGACATGGCCCGGATCATTCTGGACAAGGGGCACCGGCGCATCGGATTTGTCGGAACGAAGATGCCGCAGGATTTCCGGGCCGAAAAACGTTTGCGGGGGTTTCTGGGTGAATTGGAAAAGAGCGGCGTAACACTTTGGGATCAGGAGCTTTATTCCGGAGCGTCCTCGATTGAAACCGGGCGGAACCTGACCGGGCAACTGCTTGCGCGCTCACCCGAACTGGACTGCATCTATTTCTCCAGCGACATGATGTGCGTGGGGGCGTACATGCATTGCCTGGCAGAGGGGATTTCGATCCCCGGGGACCTTGCGCTTGCAGGCTTCAACAACCTCGACCTGCTCAAGGGACTGCCAATGCAATTGGCAACGACGGATGCACACCGTTTTGAAATTGGTCAACAGGCGGCTCAGATCGTTTTGGATGCAAGGCAAGGAATGCCCATGCCGCCGCACATCGTCAGGCTCGACCCCAAGGCTGTGCCCGGACAGTCTCTCTGAACCGTCCTGGCTGGAAAGATCAGGCGTTGTCGAGCGCCTGTGCGATCAGTTTCGGGATATTCGCATCCTCTCCCAATGGGCGGAGAAGCTTGCCCTGAAAGTCAGCCTTTTCAAGCGCTTCCGGGATATCTTCTCGACAGTGATCCCCTTCCAGCGCAAAGAAGGGAAGACAGATCGAGTGCGGGCCAAGGCCTGTAGCGGCCGCGTCGACATAAGGCTCTTCCTCGATGAAGCCGAGCGTGATTTTTGATTTTGGAACAAGTGGTTGTAGGGTGTTTGCGAAAGCTCTGGCAGCCTTGGCCGCCTTGTCACCGCGACCTGATCCATGGGCGGCAAGCAGGATCGATGTTTCCTCCTCGCGCCAGCCATTTTCGAGGATCGCGTTCCGTAGAATATCCGACGCCAGCGCTGGCAGGTTCGGATCAAACCCCAGCGGGTCAAGAATGTCCGGGGCGTTTGCGCCAAGCCGTCGGGGGAGCACCCGGCTCACGAACCAGCCGTCGGACATGAACATTGGGTAGATGACCCCACCTGCGGGCATTTCGGCCACCTGTGTCTCAAGCGCGTTTGGGGCCGCGATGGTGGCGGAGCGCACGCGCCACCCCTTGAGGTGGCTTTCGACATCGCGCGCCAAATCTGCCAGGCGGCGTTCGGGGGGCGCCGGGTCCGAGGGTTGGCCGTGGGCAACGATCAAGGCGTATTTGAGGGGCTCATCGGTCACGCGGCGGTCTCGACAGCGTTGCGCAGGTCATCAGGCAGATCAAATTCACTCAGGGCGCGCGTCCGTGCATCTGTCGACATTTTTCGCGCCGTTTTGTGAACAATATCAACGACTTTCTCGTGGGAATGCTTGGCCGCGAAGGGGGCGAAGTACCACTTGAGAAACACAAAACAGATCACGTCTTCCAGCGCCTGAACAAGTTCGTTGCGCTTGATGCCTTCCTTGCGGAGCATCTTGCCCACGGTGTCGATGTCTTCGGCGTCATAGCCCGCATCGGCCATGATCTCGCCTACGCGGGTCGCGTGATGTGCGGCAAGATCGCGACGCCATTTGAGATAGCCAGCGCGCCCCTCGGGATAGTCAACCCGCTTGAGGACCCAGCGTTCGATATGCTGGCCCCGGGCGGCGATTTGCAGGGCATCCGGCGCATCCGGGAAAAGGCGGGCGACTTCGGAACTCATGCGTTGACCATAAAGCAGGGCTTCGGGCTGGCCTTCATCCTGGCGCGGATCTTGTGCGTTGGCGGCATCAATGGCGGCTAGGGTGACGTCAAGTTTGGACATGAAAGGTGGCTCCGATGGCTGGTCTGTTCGAGGCGAAACCTATGTGGGTGCAGGCGCAGGGGCAACCCGGCAAAACCCGATTTCGGCGCTTCGGTATCACGTCGGTATCACGTCGGTATTACGTCGGTATCGAGGTGCCGGATGAGAAACGGACCCGGATTCAGAAAGGTTTTGTTCAGATGTCAGCACGAACCGGCGCAGAGCGTCCGGGTTTATGGGTTTGTAGAGCAGTGCGGCACCCAGATCCGCGCAGGTCTGCCCCAGCGCGGCGTCGCGGTTCGCGGTGATCACGCAGGCCGGGATCGGGCCAAACTGGGCGTGCAATGCTGCGACGGCATCGGTGCCGAATTCTCCGTGATCGAGCTGATAGTCGGCAAGTACAACATCGGGCGCGATGTCAATCTCGGCCAGAAGGGCAAATGCCTCTTGTGCGGAGGCGCAGGCGAGTACGTCTGCCCCCCAGCTTTCCAGCGTCACGGTGAGGGCGTGGCGCAGCTCGGCGTCGTTTTCGATCAGGAGCACAATGCGATGGACTGGCATGTCCGCATCGGTTGACGGGGGGGACGCGGTGCGCGCCCGGGCAGGGCGGGCCAATGGCAGGTCGAGGGCAAAGCGCGTGCCGCGTTCGGGGACGGAGTGCATGACGAGCGGGTGGGACAGCAGGCGACAGGCCCTGTCGACAATGGCGAGCCCCAACCCAAGACCTTCGGCGGGGCTGGCGCTGGCATTGACGCGGTGAAACTCGTCAAAGACTTTCTCTTGCTGATCTTCGGGAATGCCGGGGCCGGTGTCGATGATTTCAACCCGGACACGTCCGTCTTCCTGCGAGACGGCAATGTCGACGCGCCCGGCGTCGGTATAGCGCACGGCGTTGGCGATCAGGTTCTGCAGGATACGGCGCAGGTAGGTGGCATCGCTTTTCACCGTGGCGGGGGCGGCATCGAGGGCAAAGGCCAGCCCCTTGTCGCGGGCCAGTGGCTGCATTTCGTCATGAAGTTGGGCAAGCATGTCGTGCAGCGCAATTTCCCCCATGTCCACGGACGCGGCGCCCGAATCCAGCCGTGAGATGTCCAGCAAGGCCCCGAGGATATGTTCGACGCTTTGCAGAGCATTGTTGGTCTTGGCCAGCCGGTCGCGCTGGGCGGCATCTTCGAGGTCGCTTTCCAGCGAGGCGACATAGAGCTTGGCCGCCGACAAGGGTTGCAGGAGGTCATGGCTCGCGGCGGCCACGAAGCGGGATTTGGAGGCATTGGCGCGTTCGGCCTCGGCCAGCGCGTCTTCAAGCTCGAGCGTGCGTTCCATTACACGCCGCTCTAGTGTTTCGTTGACCTCGGAAATGGCGCGCATGGCGGCGCGTTCGGCGGAGATGTCGGTGAAGGAAATCACGAAGCCGCCATCCGGCATCTGCTGGGCAAAGACCGCAAGGGTACGGGTGCCGCCGACCGCGATTTCAAAGGACAGGGGCGCGCGGCGCGTGTCGCTGGCGGCCCAGTCGGTCAGGGTCTGGGCATCGGCGCCATCGAGAAAGGCCATGTCCCTGCCGAGTTGTTCGAATATGGATGCAAAAGGCGAGCCGATGCGAAAGCGCCCGACCGGGATCGACAAGAGTTCGCCGACTCGCCCGTTCCAGCCCACCAGCCGCGCGGCGCTGTCAAAGATACAGATGCCCTGATTGAGGTGTTCGAGCGTGGCCTTGATCAGCCGCGCCTGGTCATCCAGCAGGCGTTCGCGTTCCTGACGTTCCAGAAGCACCATGTCGGTGACATCGGTTTGCAGCACCACCGTGCCGCCATCGGGGGTGCGGTGTTCGCTGACTTGCAACCAGCGGCTCCCGGCCATGCGGGCGTTGAAGACGACGTGGTTGTCTTCGTGCCGGGCAAGGCGTTGCGCCGCCCATGCGGCGGGGGTGTCGCCTTCGGGCAGGGACAGGTAGGGGCTTTCGGACACCAGCCGGACATAATCGCGAAACTGCAGGCCCGGTCTGAACAGGTGATGGATGTCGCGCATGTGTTTGCCAAAGCGGCTGTTGCACATGACAAGGGTTTCGTCGGCGTCAAACAGGGCAAAGCCCTCTTGCACGGTTTCGATGGCGTTGGCGAGGTTGGCGCGGGCGGCTTCGGCGGCGGCGTTGGCCTGCGCAAGCTGGGCGTTGGAGTCGTTGAGAAGGTCAAGCGCCTGTTCGAGTTCGCGGGTGCGGGCGCGGACCTCGTCTTCGAGCATGACCGAACGTTCGAATTGCGCGTAGGCAACGCCGGCCGCATCACCGCCCTGTTCGGCGCGGCGCATCAGGGTGCCGATGATCTTGAGCAGTTTCTCGTTCTGCCGCTCAAGGCTGTCTTGCGGGTTGATCAGGCTTTCGGGCATGGCTTAGCCCCGCTCTGGCGGATAGATCGCAACCCCGGTCAGGGTCTGGTTCACATGCATCGAGTTGACCTGTTCGCCATAGGTGGAAAAGCCGACGACACGGTGGCGGGCGAGCAGGCGCGAGAGGTCGTTGGCCATTTGTTTCTGCTCGGCCTCGACCCGGCGGAGCAGGCAGTCGCACCCAAGGATCATGTCGGGCGGCCCTTGTTCGGAGAGGGCGGAAAGCTCGCGTTCGAGATGCGTGACCATGTTTTCCGGTTCGGCCAGCGTGAGGATCACGCCTTCGTCGATGGCCGAGAAGAACACGAGGTCGCCGTTTTCGGCGACCCGCTGGATGGCGCGGACATGGGTCTGTTCGCCGATACGCACCACGACCGGATGGGCGGCGAAGGTGAAGGTGGACAGCTGTTCGGGGTCCTTGCCGAGCAGGCGCGCATATTCGCGCGCCGCCGGTTCGGCGTTGATTTCATGCACCAGCCGTTTGGCCGGGTCGGCGCCGGTCACGACCATGCGGCGCGGGGTGGGCTGCAGGTGGTCGGTGTTGAAGACCCGGATCGGGCAGTCCGAGCGCACCTGGATCAGCACGGCGGCGTTGGTGCGCAGCTGGTCTTCGTGAAGAATGTAGGTGGTGCCGAAATCGTTGCCATCCCCGGCGGAGCCACCAAAGAGCGGCACCGGCCCAAGTCCGACGGCAAGCTCGGCGGCAAGCGCGTCTTCTCGGGTGGAGAGGCCATCGACCAGCAAAAGGGCAAACTCGCTGTGCCAGTCAGGGTGATCGGCGGCAAGAGCGTGGCGGTTGCGAATGGTGTCGGCGATCAGGTCTTGCGGGGCAAGGTTGGTGAGATCGTCAATCAGAAGCGGCGCGGCGGCGAAATGGGCGCTGGGCAGGCCAATGGCAACGATCTCGCCCTCGGTATAGCCATCGCGCCCCAGCTCTCCGGCGGTGGTGCATCCGACAACACGCGCGGGCGCGAAACGGCCACTTGCGGCTTGCATGAAGCCTTGCAAGTCTGTTTGAGGCGACAGGAACAGGATCACGAGGGAGAGATCCGCAGGCGAAAGCGCGGCCACCAGTTGATCCACGGCGTCGGGGGCGCGGCACTCGGCAAATGCCGTGCGCACCAGTCCTGTTGCCTGAACAGGCTCTGCCATGGACAGGCCGCTGACCTCGTCCATCCGCTCTCCTCCCTTGAACGCCCGCCAGAATAGGCAGGCTAGCCGTTTTGGCGCAAGACCTGGTCGAAACTGGTTTCCTTGGCGATCAGCACCGCCTGGGTTCGGCTGTGTACGCCCAGCTTGCGCATGATCGCGGTGACATGTGCCTTGACCGTGGTTTCGGCAATCGACAGTTCAAAGGCGATCTGCTTGTTGAGCTTGCCTTCGCAGATCAGCTGCAGGATGCGCGCCTGTTGATTGGTCAGCGAAGCAAGGCGCGTAAGGGCATCATCGCGGGCCAAGGCGGCATCGTCCTGCATCAGGACGCAGCCTTCGGGAACGAAGGTTTCGCCGCGTGACAGGGTGTCGAGCGCACGGCGAAAAACGTCTCGCTGGCTGTGCTTGGGGATGAACCCGGCGGCACCGGCCTGAATTGCCGACGAGATCACGCGGTTGTCGGCCATGGAGGAAACGACCACGATCGGCGCGCGCGTGGCTTTGCGCAGGCGCAGCAGGCCATCAAGCCCGTCCACATCGGGCAGGTTCAGATCCAGCACGACGAGGTCCGGCGTCGCGCCCTGTTCCAGCTGTTCAAGCGCGTCGCCCAGCCGGGGTGCGGTCGCGATCTCGCGCACGGTCGAGACGGCCTGAAGCGTCATGGTGAGCGCATCGCAGAACAGCGGGTGATCATCGACCACGAGGGCGCTGTGGAAGCGGGGCTTGGAGCGGGGCGTGGCGGTCAGGGTCATGTCGATCGGGGCCTTTGTTCCGGGACCAGCCTAGCAGGGGAATGAAGCCGCGCCAAATGCGCCAAAGGTCGTAAGCTGGGCAAAGTTCTGCCGTGCATTGGCAAGCGGGCTTGATTGGTGTCGTCGCAATCTTAGGTATTGGCCGGACAACAAGGAAACAACATCATGCGCACAGCACTTCTGAGGGCAGCACTGGCAGCGGGGGTCGGTTTGGCCGCGCTTCCCGCCTGGGCCGAGTTTCAAACGCTGGAAGGGACCGTCGCCTATCGCGAGCGGATCGCCCTGCCGCCCGGTGCGCTGGTCGAAGTGCAGTTGGTTGATGTGTCGCGCGCCGATGCGCCCTCAACTTTGCTTGGCGCCGTCACCGTGCGCCCGGAAGGTCAGGTGCCGGTCAAGTGGCAGTTGACCTATGACGATGCGATGGTGTCTGAAAGCGGGCGGTTCGCGGTGCAGGCGAAGATCACCGTGGAGGAAAGGACCATGTTCCGCACTACGCAGGTCTTTCCGGCGCTGACGCAGGATGCCCCGAAAAAGGTGGATGTGATGGTGAATATGATGTCCGAGCCGGACATGCCGGGGCTGGAAGACACGAGCTGGAGTGCGATCTCCCTGCCGGGGGTCGAGCTTGATACCGATCGCTTACCGCTTTTGGCGTTTGATGTCGCGGGCCGGGTCTCCGGGACCAGCGGCTGCAACAGGTTCAATGGTGGGGTGGAACACGAAGGCGATGCGCTCAAGTTTGGCCTGATGGCGGTCACGAACATGGCCTGCCCCGGACCTATGGATCAACAGGAGCGGGCCGTGTTCAGGGCGATGGAGGAGACTGTATCTTACCGTATCGACGACGGCACGCTGGTTCTGCTCAACGCGGCGGGCGAGGGGCTGATGTGGTTGAAGGCGGAATAACTCCCGCCTTTCTGACCTAGATCAAATCACATAACGAATACCGCATATAAACCTCGGTCGTAGATTTTCGACCGAGGTTTTTCTCATGTTCCGACTCGCCTTTATCCTGCACCTGTTCATCGGTTCCACGCTGGCCGGCATCGGGGTTATCGTTGCCCTTGTCATCGGTCAGGATACGCTGGCCCCGATCCTGATTTCGGCGCTGATCGGATTCATCATCGCCTTTCCGGTCACATGGGTCGTTGCCAAGAAGCTTTACGAAACCGGGGCGTGATCCAGCCACGCCTGCACCGACTGGATGAACTCGCGCGGTTTTTCGGCGTGAAGCCAATGGCCCGCGCCGGTGATCTTGGCAAAGCGTGCCTTGGGGAACAGGGCGCGCATGACGGGGCGGTGTTCGGGGCGCACGTATTCAGAGTCGGCGCCTGAGAGGAACAGGGTCGGGCCGTCATAGGTGCTGCTGACGTCTGGAAAGGCGAGAATCTTTGGCATCTCGCGGTCGAGCGTTTCGAGATTGAGACGCCAGCGTTTGTCGGTCAGATCAAGCGATTGCGTGAAGAAGCTGCGCAGGGCCGGGTCGTCAACGGTTTCGGCCAACTGGTCCATGGCCTCGGAACGCTTGGTGACAGTGCTCAGGTCCACGGCGCGCATCGACTGGATGTGCTGGGTCTGGTCATGTTCATAGGTGACCGGCGCGATGTCGGCCACGATGAGGCGTTTGACAAGCTCGGGACGGGTGAGGGCCAGAACCATGGCCGCCTTGCCGCCCATCGAGTGCCCGAGCACATCCATCGGTTTGCCTTGTGCCTCGATCACTTCAGCCAGATCGGCGGCCATGTCCTCGTAGGAATGGGTGTCAAACCACGGGCTGTGGCCGTGGTTGCGCTGATCCACGGAAACCACGCGGCGGGTCATGGCAAGGCGCTTGCCAATGGCGCTCCAATTTCGGCCCGAGCCAAACAGGCCATGCACGATCAGCAGGTCGGGAAGGTCGGTGGCGGTGCCGTATTCGATGAGGTTCAACATGACCGCGTGATAGCGCGGCTTGGCGCCGGGTTCCAGAGTGGTTGAGTGTGTCAGGATGTGTGGCTAGGGTTCGGCCATGATCGACGCTGCTGATATCGAAAGAAAGACGGCCCGCCTGTTGCGCCTGGCGCGCGAGCAATACGGGGTCAAGGCCGACACGCTGGACAAGGCGATGCACAAGATCGGGCGCCGGGTGCCCAAGCACGTGCATGATCAGGCCAGGGTTATCAGCGAGGCGCAGAGGCTGGGCGGGCACCCGAAGCTGATGTTGCAGGTGGATGCCGACAAGGTTGAGGCCGCGTTCGATGGAATTCAGAGGGCCTTCAAGGCCGAGGATCGGGCGGACCGGCGCAAGGGCACGATCCTGAGCACGCTGGGTTCGCTGAGTTTCAACTTGATAGCGGTGGCAGTGTTGCTGATCCTGTTCCTGAAGTGGCAGGGGTTTCTCTAGGGTGCCAACCTTGGGGAAGGAGCACATCGCGCACCACGATCGTGACTGTGACAAAGCTGACATAGAGCAGAAGGTACCATGAGCCCATCTTGGCGAGGCTGACCCAGTCGCCTGCCCCCTGGCCGTGATAAAGCCAGATGCGCGTGGCGGTGCCGACATTTTCGGCCAGCCACAGGAAGACCGAGGACAGGAAGGCAGCAAGCGGCAGGGGCATCCAGTACCAATTGCCGCCGATATGATACCAGATGCGGGTGCGTGCAAAGAGCAGGACAGTTGCCGCAAACAGCACCAGCCGGATGTCGGGCAGGAAATGGTGCGCAAAGAAGTTCACATAGATGGCTGTCGCCAAAAACATGGTTGTCCAGAAAGGCGGATAGGGGGCAAAGCGCATCTCGAACAGGCGGATGACGCGCGCCATGTAAGACCCGACCGAGGCATACATGAAGCCCGAAAACAGCGGCACCCCCCAGAGCTTGAACACCCCGTCGCCGGGATAGGCCCAGCTTCCGGCGTTGACCTTGAAGATTTCCATCACGGTGCCGGTAAGGTGAAAGAGCAGGATCACCTTGGCTTCGCGCAGTGATTCCATGCGCAGGGCGAGAAACAGCACTTGCAACCCGAGCGCATAGGCCAGCAAGGCGTCATAGCGCGCGACCGGCCAGTCCGCCTGCCAGATGCGGTTGGTCACGATCATGCCGATCAGCAACAGCCCACCAAACAGCGATGCCCAGCCCTGTTTGAGGCAGAACATCACCAGTTCCGCCAGCGCAAAGGGCAGGCGCGCGCGCATCCAGTCGCCAAGGCGGCGTTCAAGCGCGCGTGTGGAAGAGATTTGCGTGTCCATCCGGACAGTTAGGCGGCTTGGGCCGGGCCTGTAAACTGCTTTTCTGGCTAGGCGCTGGGCCGGGCGGGGCATTGCCAGACAATCTCGCGCGTGCCGAGGAACCGGCCCATGCGATCGAGTTCGGCCTCAAGCTTGGCGGCGCGCGCATTGGTCCAGCGTACGCCGGGTTCGGCCCAGAGGTTCAGGATGGTGAGCGTGCCACTGGCGCGGTCCGCCTTGGCTTCGATCCGTCCAACGAACCGGTCGCCCTCAAGAAGCGGATAGACATAATAGCCCCATTTGCGCTTGGCCGCCGGAACAAAGATCTCGATGCGGTAGTCAAAGCCAAAGAGTTTCTTGAGCCGGTCTCGATCGCGCACGACCGGGTCGAACGGGCTCAGAATACGCAGGCGCGATGTGGGGGGCGGGGCCTCGGCCAGCCTTTCGGACAGGTCGGGCGGGGCCAACAGGGAAAGCGTTTCCCGGTTCGCGGTTTGAATTTCGACGGGTTGCAGATCGGCTTTGGCGACCCAGCCGCGCACTTCGGCGCTGGTGGTGGCATCCCAGAAGCGCTGGATGTCACCGGGGGTCGCAAAGCCCAGCCGGTCGAGCGCCTGCGTGCAGAGCCAGTCAAGCGCGGTGGCGTCTTCGATTTCTGTTTCGCGATGCCGGTCCGGGATCACCCGTTCGCTCAGGTTATAGAACTTGCGGAAATTCTCGCGGTAACAGGTGGCAAGCTCGCCGGCGTACCACATGAAATCGAGCGCCAGCTTGTGCGGTGGGCGGCGCCACATTTCCTTGGGGCCTTCGATTTGCGAGTCAAACGCCATGGTCGAAAGCGCCCCTTCACGGGCGATCCGCGCCTTGATGGCGGCGCGCCCCTCTGCGTCGGGCATGCCGCGAAACCAGCTGGCATTGCCCATGGTCTTTTCCTTGCGCCCGAACTGGCGGCGCCAATAGGGGTAGGTTTCGACCGGGAGGACCGAGGCGTCATGTGTAAAATGCTCAAAAACGCTGCGATCCTTGGCGAGCATCCGATCCAGCATCGGTTCGCGGTAATTCTGGTTGCGCGACCACAGGATGTGGTGATGGGCGCGGGCGAGCACCTGAATGGAATCAAGCTGCACGAAGCCGAGCTGGCGGATTGTGGCCCGCGGATCGGCGGGGCCGGTCGGGGTCGGGGCGAGGCCCTGATTGGCGAGCCACAGGCGGCGGGCGTCGCGGTTGGAGAGGTGCAGCGTCATCCTGTCAGGCTAGCGTCGGGCGACCCGACATCAAGGCTCAATTCTCCCAACTCTTCATTTTGCCAAAAATACTCAAAAAACCGACTGCGCGGCCTGGAACGTCCTTGCGGATGGGGCGCACCCCGCAAACGCAAACCGCCGCCCCGAGGGGCGGCGGCTGTATCCAACTCTGCGCGTGGCTCAGAGGTTCGGGTAAAGCGGGAACTTGGCGCAAAGATCGGCGACCTTGGCTTTGACCGCGTCTTCCACGGCGCCGTTGCCGTCTTCGCCATTGGCGGCCAGACCGTCGACCACTTCGACGATCATGTCGGCGATCTGGCGGAACTCTGCTTCACCAAAGCCGCGGGTCGTGCCCGCCGGGGTGCCAAGGCGGATGCCCGAGGTGACCATCGGTTTTTCCGGGTCGAACGGGATGCCGTTCTTGTTGCAGGTGATATGCGCGCGGCCCAGTGCCTTTTCGGTGGCGTTGCCCTTCACACCTTTGGGGCGCAGGTCAACCAGCATCACGTGGGTGTCGGTTCCACCCGTGACGATGTCGAGCCCACCCTTCATCAGCTGATCCGCCAGCGCAACCGCGTTCGCGCGGACCTGCTTCTGGTAGGCTTTGAACTCGGGACGCAGCGCTTCGCCAAAGGCAACCGCCTTGGCCGCGATCACATGCATCAGCGGGCCGCCCTGAATGCCGGGGAAGATGGCCGAGTTGACCTTCTTGGCGATCTCTTCGTTGTTGGTCAGGATCATGCCGCCGCGCGGACCGCGCAGGGTCTTGTGGGTCGTCGTGGTGGCGACGTCGGCATAGGGGAAGGGCGAGGGGTGTTCGCCTGCAGCGACCAGACCGGCAAAATGGGCCATGTCGACCATCAGGTAGGCTCCAACCGAGTCGGCAATCTCGCGGAACTTGGCAAAGTCGATCTGGCGAGGGATGGCCGAACCACCGGCGATGATCAGCTTGGGCTGGTGCTCTTTAGCGAGCGCGGCCACTTCGTCATAGTCAATCAGGTTGTCCTGCTTGCGTACGCCGTACTGAATCGCGTTGAACCATTTGCCCGACTGGTTGGGCGCAGCGCCGTGGGTCAGGTGGCCGCCCGAAGCGAGGTTCATGCCGAGGATGGTGTCGCCCGGTTTGATCAGCGCTTGGAACGCGCCCTGGTTGGCCTGGGACCCGGAGTTCGGCTGCACGTTGGCAAAGCCGCATCCAAAAAGTTCCTTGGCGCGGTCGATGGCCAGTTGCTCGGCCACGTCGACATACTGGCACCCGCCATAGTAGCGGCGGCCCGGGTAGCCTTCGGCATACTTGTTGGTCATGACCGACCCTTGCGCTTCCATCACGGCGGCAGAGACGATGTTTTCCGAGGCGATCAGTTCGATTTCGTCGCGCTGGCGACCAAGTTCGTTGGTGATCGACTCATAGAGTTCCGGGTCACGGCTCGACAGGCTTTCGGTGAAAAAGCCGGGGTCGCGGGATGCAGTCATGGACTTTGCTCCAGGATAAGGTGTTCACGTAGGCGGATGTCCTAAAGGAAAGACCTGACGGATAAAAGGTCCCAAAGCGACGCAATGGCTTGCCCCTGCGCCGCCAATGGTGCAGGGGATAAACATATACCCCGATCGGAAACCCGTGTCGGGGAGTGGAAACGCAAGGTCGAGGCAAAGATGCCCGAGAGAATCGCATTTCTGGCCAGCGAGGCCCCGGTTGCCCAGACAGCGCGGGCGGCGTTGATCGGGCGCTATGGTAACTGCCCCCCGGAAGAGGCTGACGTGATCGTCGCGCTGGGCGGGGACGGGTTCATGTTGCAGACACTGCACGGCATCAACGGGTTGAACAAACCGGTTTACGGCATGAACCGGGGCACGGTCGGGTTCCTGATGAATGCCTATTCCGAGAGCGATCTTCTGGAGCGCCTCAGCGAGGCAGAGGAAGAGGTGCTCAACCCATTGGCGATGCGCGCGACCTGCGTGGATGGCAGCGTGCACGAGGCGCTGGCGATCAACGAAGTCTCGTTGCTGCGCGCGGGTCCGCAGGCGGCGAAACTGCGCATCACCATCGACGGGCGGCTGCGCATGGAGGAACTGGTTTGTGACGGGGCGCTGATCAGCACTCCCGCCGGATCGACCGCCTATAACTATTCTGCGCATGGGCCGATCCTGCCCATCGGGTCGGATGTGCTGGCGCTCACCGCGATTGCGCCGTTCCGTCCGCGCCGCTGGCGTGGGGCGCTATTGCCCAAGATGGCGAAGGTGCGGTTTGACGTTGTTGAGCCTGCCAAGCGCCCGGTGATGGCCGATGCCGACAGCCGGTCGGTGGAAAACGTGGCCTCGGTTGTGGTGCGTTCGGATGAAAGCGTGCGTCACCGCATCCTGTTCGACCCGGGTCATGGGCTGGAAGAGCGACTGCTGCGCGAACAGTTCGTCTGACATCATCCCGTCAATAGATGCCGATCCACTCGGCATAAACGTCTGCGACGTGATCCCGGCCATAGGCAACGACGCCGACACTGGTGATGCGGTCAGGTTTGATGGTGGCGCGCAACAGGCTTCCCGAGCGCTCGAAATCGGAAAACGGGATGCGGATCTCGCGCCATGCGCCGGTTACGTCAAACCCGGCCTGGTAATATTGCCATGGCAGGCGCGTGCCCCGCGTGCGCAGATGTACGAAGTAACGCGTGTCATTGCCGCGCACCCGCAGGATCAGGCCCTGAGCATTCGCCGGGATCGGGGCCGTGAGACGCGCACGGGTCTGGATGAAACCGCCGCGGTTCTTAGTGCTGACCGTTCCAGAGAGGTGCAGGTGTGCGCCGCTTGATGCAGAGACAACACGCACCTTGCCGGAGCTGACGCCACCCATGACCTGATCGGTGAAGAATTCCCAGTTTTGCGGGGGCGGTGGTGTGTAGTCCATGGTCTGCGCTTGTGTGGCTGAAGAAAGGGCGATCAGGGTCAACCCGACCGACAAGAGACGTGCAAGAAACATCATTGGCTCCGAACCTGTGTTTCCAAGTATACGATGCCGGCGGTTGATTGGCCCATTTCGACAGTCCCGACGCAAAGAAAAAGCCCCGCACGAATGCGGGGCTTTCCAGGGCAGTCTTGGGGAGTGTAGGAGACTAGCCCTTGGCGTAACCGATGGTTTGCAGCGCCTCGGTGATCTCGTCCAGGATGGCGGGATCGTCGATGGTGGCGGGCATTTTCCAATCGGTTCCGTCTGCGATGCTGACCATGGTGCCGCGCAGAATCTTGCCCGAGCGGGTCTTGGGCAGGCGATCCACAACGATGGCCAGCTTGAAGGCGGCCACGGGGCCGATCTTTTCGCGCACCAGTTTCACAACTTCCTTGACCACATCGCCATGATCGCGGTCGACGCCGGCGTTCAGACAGAGGAAGCCGACGGGCATCTGGCCCTTGAGGCTGTCGGCGACACCGATCACGGCGCATTCCGCGACGTCCGGGTGGCCCGCAAGCACTTCTTCCATGGCGCCGGTCGAGAGGCGGTGGCCCGCGACGTTGATGACGTCATCCGTGCGCGCCATGATGTAGACGTAACCGTCTTCGTCCATCATGCCGGCATCGCCGGTTTCGTAATAGCCCGGGAAGGAATTGAGGTAGCTCTTTTTGAAGCGGTCCTCGGCGTTCCACAGGTTGGGCAGCGTACCCGGAGGCAAGGGCAGCTTGATGGCGATGGCACCAAGCGTGCCGGGTTCCACCGGATGGCCCGCATCGTCCAGGATGGTCACGTCATAGCCCGGCATCGGCACCGTGGGCGAGCCCAGCTTGGTCGGCAGCTCCTCGATTCCGATCGGGTTGGCGGCAATCGCCCAGCCGGTTTCGGTCTGCCACCAGTGGTCGACCACCGGCACCTTCAGTTGGTCCTGTGCCCAGACGATGGTGTCAGGGTCAGCGCGTTCGCCGGCCAGATAGACCTGTTTGAGGCAGGAGAGGTCGTATTTCTTGACATATTCGCCGGTCGGGTCTTCGCGTTTCACGGCGCGGAAAGCGGTCGGGGCGGTGAAGAACGACTTGACGTTGTGCTCGGAGATCACGCGCCAGAAGGTACCGGCATCGGGGGTGCCGACAGGCTTGCCCTCGAACACGATGGTGGTGTTGCCGTGGATCAGCGGGCCGTAGCAGATATAGGAGTGGCCCACGACCCAGCCCACGTCCGACGCGGCCCAGAACACGTCGCCCGGGTCGACGTTGTAGAGGTTCTTCATGGTCCAATTCAGCGCCACGAGCTGACCCGCGGTGTGACGGATCACGCCTTTGGGTTGGCCCGTGGTCCCCGAGGTATAGAGGATGTAGGCGGGGTGGTTGCCTTCGACCGGGACACATTCGGCCGGTTCAACACCGTATTGGAAGCCGTGCCAGTTGAAGTCACGCCCCTCTTCGAGGTGAGCGACTTCCTGTTCGCGCTGGAAGATGACCGTGAAGTCCGGTTTGTGCGCGGAAAGCTCGATCGCGCCGTCCAGAAGCGGTTTGTAGTGCACGACGCGGCCCGGCTCGAGACCGCAGGAGGCGGCGATGATCGCCTTGGGTTTGGCATCGTCAATGCGCACGGCCAGCTCGTTGGCCGCGAAGCCGCCGAACACCACCGAATGCACGGCGCCGAGACGGGCGCAGGCGAGCATGGCTTCGAGCGCTTCGGGGATCATCGGCATGTAGATGATGACGCGGTCGCCCTTTTCGATGCCCTTGGCGCGCAGGGCACCTGCCAGCGAGGCCACGCGGTTGCGCAGTTCGATATAGGAAATCGCGCGCTTGGTGTGGGTGATGGGAGAATCGTAGATGATGGCGGTCTGTTCGCCCCGGCCAGCCTCGACATGACGGTCGACGGCGTTCCAGCAGGTGTTGACCTTGGCATCGGCAAACCATTCGTAAAGGTTATCACCCTTGTCAAACAGAGCCTTGCTTGGGGCCTGATCCCAGTCGATGGCCTGCGCGGCCTCCATCCAGAATCCCTCGGGATCATTTTTCCAACCTTGGTAAACGTCTTTGTACGACATGAGCTTCTCCTCCGAAATCGCTGAAAAGGTGTTACGCAACGCATGGGCTTTGCGGCAAGAACTTTGAGGACGCCGCGTCACATTATCGCGAAATATTTGCAGAGATGGGGCGTTCTTGATTGCAAATTTTTGCAAATCGCCTGCATTTAGCGGGGTTCGCTAGATTTTTTTGGGATTTTGCAAAACTGCAAACCTTGTGTCTGCAAAACCGCCATTAAAAAGAGGCGCAGGATTCGCTGCGCCTCTGGAAAATCTTTGACATGCCTGGATGGGCGCGGTTCAGCCGTACTGCGTGACCGGGGTGCCAGCAATGGCGGCCACGTTCAGCAACCCGCGCGCGGTGATCGAGGGGCTGACGATATGGGCCTTGTTTCCCATGCCCATTAGGATGGGGCCAACCTCGAGCCCGTCCGAGCGCATCTTGAGGATGTTGCGCACCCCCGAGGCAGCATCAGCATGCGCAAAGACCAGGCAGTTCGCTTGGCCCTTGAGGCGCGAGCGGGGGAAGATGCGGGCGCAGAGGTCCGGGTCGAGCGCGGTGTCGACGTTCATTTCACCTTCGTAGATGAAGTCGCATCCCTTCTGGTCCAGGAGTTCGATCGCGTCGCGCAGGCGCCGGCCGGAACCTTCGCGATGGTTGCCGAATTGTGATTGGGAGCAGAGCGCGATTTTCGGCTCCAGCCCGAAGCGGCGGATGTGGCGCGCCGCGCCGATCGTGATGCGGGCGATCTGTTCCGGGGTGGGCAGTTCCATGACCTGCGTATCGGCGACAAACAGCGGCCCGTCTTCGAGGATCATCAGCGACAGGGCGCCGTGGGGCGAGAGCCCGTCGCGGCCCAGTACCTGCGTGACATAGTTCAAGTGCCAGCGGTATTCGCCGAAAGTGCCGCAGATCAGGCTGTCGGCATCGCCGCGCTGCACCGCGACGGCGCCAATCGCGGTCGTATTGGTGCGCATCACGGCGCGGGCGATGTCGGGGGTGACGCCGTCACGCTCCATCAGCTCGTGATAGGAGGTCCAGTAGTCGCGATAACGTGGGTCGTTTTCCGGGTTCACCAGTTCGAAGTCGCGCCCCGGTCGGACCGAAAGCCCGTGGCGTTCGCAGCGTGCCTCGATCACCTCGGGGCGACCGATCAGGATCGGGGTTTCAGTGGTTTCCTCAAGCACGGCCTGTGCCGCGCGCAGAACCCGTTCGTCTTCACCCTCGGCAAAGACGATGCGGCGGCTTGAGGCGCGGGCGGCCTCGAACAGGGGGCGCATGAGCAGGGCGGATTTGAACACAGACTGGTTCAGTTTCTGCTTGTAGGCGTTCAGGTCGTCGATAGGGCGGGTGGCAACCCCGCTGTCCATGGCGGCCTTGGCCACGGCGGCCGACACAACCCCGACAAGGCGCGGGTCAAAGGGTTTGGGGATCAGGTATTCGCGCCCAAAGGTCAGCTGTTCGCCCTTGTAAGCGGCGGCGGCTTCGGCAGAGGTGGTGATCCGGGCCAGCTCCGCGATGCCGGCGACGCAGGCAATCGCCATGTCGTCGTTGATCTCGGTCGCGCCCACGTCGAGCGCGCCCCGGAAGATGAAGGGGAAGCACAGGACGTTGTTGACCTGGTTCGGGAAGTCGCTGCGGCCCGTGGCCATGATGGCGTCGGGTTTCACCTCGCGCACGAGGTCGGGCATGATCTCCGGCGTCGGGTTGGCCAGAGCGAAGATGATCGGCGTGTCGTTCATGCGGGCGACCATCTCGGGCTTGAGCACACCGGGACCGGAGAGGCCAAGGAACATGTCTGCACCGTCAATCACATCGTCCAGTGTGCGCAGGTCGCTGTCCTGGGCGAACTCGGCCTTTTGCGGGTTCATGTCCTCGGTCCGGCCCTTGTAGACCAGCCCGTGAATGTCGCAGAGCCAGACATTCTCGCGTTTTACGCCGAGTTTCAGGAGCATGTTTAGGCAGGCGATGCCCGCCGCGCCGCCACCTGTCGAAACGATCTTGATATCTTCGAATTTCTTGCCGGCCACGCGCAGGGCGTTGGTGGCCGCCGCTCCGACCACGATGGCGGTGCCGTGCTGGTCGTCATGGAAGACCGGGATGTTCATGCGTTCGCGGCAGAGCTTTTCGACGATGAAGCAGTCGGGGGCCTTGATGTCCTCGAGGTTGATCGCGCCAAAGGTCGGCCCCATGGCGCAGACGATGTCGGCGAGCTTCTCGGGGTCCGGTTCGTCCAGCTCGATGTCGAAACAGTCAATGTTGGCGAATTTCTTGAAGAGAACAGCCTTGCCTTCCATCACCGGCTTGGAGGCCAGCGCACCGATATTGCCAAGGCCCAGAACGGCAGAACCGTTGGAAACCACGGCAACAAGGTTCTGGCGCGCGGTGTAGAGCGCGGCGTTGGCCGGATCGTCCTTGATCTCGAGGCAGGCCTCGGCCACGCCCGGGCTGTAGGCGCGGGAAAGGTCGCGGCCATTGGCCAGCGGCTTGGTCGCGCGCACCTCGAGTTTTCCCGGCTTGGGATTGGCGTGATAGAAGAGCGCCGCCTGGCGCAGGGATTCATTGCTGTTTTCGGACATGTCAGGACTCGGCTTTTTAATTTGGTTTAGCATTAAACTAGTTTTCGCCGCGAGGGAATGGGCAATCCTGACGCAACGGCACACTCTTGCAAATCGCGCAGGCCCGCTCCACAGTTTCCGGGCTGCGAGGGAGAATACATGCCAAAAACACGGGCCGAAATACGCCTGCCCACGCGGGGGTTGCGCGACGATATCCCGTTTTACACCAAAACGCCGAAAATGCGCGTGGATTTCCTGCGCCCTTGTGCGCGGCGGGCAGGGCGTGTTTTTTGTTCTCGCTTGGTCTGAAAACCCGCTAGTCTGCGCCGATTGGTGATGTCGGATTTCCCAACTTCGCCTTGCCGGATGCAGGAAGCACGATCGTGGAGGAAACATGAGTCTGGAAAAAGCTGCCTTTGCCGTGCGTGAAAACGCCTATGCGCCCTATTCCCATTTCAAGGTGGGGGCGGCGATCCGTGCCCCCGATGGGACGATCTTTGCGGGGTGCAACGTGGAGAATATTGCCTATCCCGAAGGCACCTGTGCCGAGGCGGGCGCGATTGCGGCCATGGTCGCGGCGGGCGAAACGCGGCTGACCGAGGTGTTCGTCGTGGCCGACAGCCCGGTGCCGGTGACGCCCTGTGGCGGGTGCCGTCAGAAGCTGGCGGAGTTCGGGACCGGTGATGCGAAGGTGACGTTGTCCAATCTAGACGGCGTGCGGCAGGAAATGACCTTGGCCGAACTTCTGCCGGGTGCCTTTGGCAAGGATCACCTGACCGAGGGCCACGGGGACCGCGACTGAGATGGATGCTCGGGCGATCATAGCCAAGCTGCGGCGGGGCGAGGTACCGGATCGCGCAGAGCTGTCGTGGTTTGCGCGGGGGCTGGCCGATGGCGCGGTGAGCGATGCGCAGGCCGGGGCCTTTGCGATGGGCGTATGTCTAAGGGGCCTGGGCGAGGAGGGGCGCGTGGCCCTGACGCTGGCGATGCGCGACAGCGGCGATACGCTCAAGTGGGATTTGCCGGGGCCGGTGCTTGACAAACATTCGACCGGAGGCGTGGGCGATTGCGTGTCGCTGATCCTCGCGCCGGCTTTGGCGGCCTGCGGGGCCTATGTACCGATGATTTCGGGGCGCGGTTTGGGCCATACCGGTGGGACGCTGGACAAGATGGAGGCCATTCCGGGCCTGTCCACGGGCTTGAGCGAGGAGCGGTTCGGGCAGGTAGTGCGCGAGGCGGGCTGTGCAATTGTCAGCGCGACGGCCGAGATCGCCCCTGCCGACAAGCGGCTATATGCGGTGCGCGATGTGACGGCGACGGTGGAGAGCCTCGACCTTATCACCGCGTCGATCCTGTCCAAGAAGCTGGCGGCGGGACTCGAAGGGCTGGTTTTGGACGTGAAATGCGGCTCGGGCGCGTTCATGAAAACGGTTGATGAGGCGCGCGCGCTTGCCGGGGCTCTGGTGGAGACTGCAAATCTGGCCGGGTGTCCGACCAGCGCGGTGATTTCCGATATGAGCCAGCCGCTTGCAGCCAGCCTGGGCAATGCGCTTGAGGTGGCCGAGGTCATGAAAGTTCTATGTGGCGGTCAGGGCGGGGCTTTGGCGGAGCTGTCGGTCTCGCTGGGCGGTGTGTTGTTGGCCGATGCCGGTATCGCGCAGGATCTGGAAGACGGGATCACGCGGATGCTGAGTGCTTTGTCCGATGGGCGTGCCGCCGATGTTTTCGGGCGCATGGTCGCGGCGATGGGCGGACCTGTGCGGTTCACGGACGACTGGCGGCGGTTCCTGCCCGAGGCGCCGGTGATCCGCGAAGTGCCCGCGATGGAGAGCGGGCACGTGAGCGCGATTGATGGCGAGGCGCTGGGGCTGGCGGTGGTCGCGCTTGGCGGGGGGCGTCAGGTGGAGAGCGACGTGGTGAACCCGGCGGTTGGCTTTTCCGAAGTGGTGCGGCTTGGGCAATGGGTGGAAAAGGGGCAACCCTTGTTGCGCCTGCACGCGGCGCGCGAAGATGCGGCGCAGCGGGCGGCGCAGGCGGTGCAGAATGCGATTGCGCTGGACGCGCAAAGCCCCGATTGTCCCCCTCTTGTTCATGAGAGGATTCGCTGATGCCCCGTGCCTTTCTGGTGGTGATGGATTCCGTCGGGTGCGGTGGCGCGCCGGATGCGGACCGGTTTTTCAACGGTGAGTTACCTGACACGGGGTCCAATACCTTGGGCCACATTGTTCAGGCGTGCGCTGAAGGACGGGCCGAAGAGGGCCGGAGCGGGCCGTTGCAGGTGCCGCACATGGATGCGCTGGGGCTGGGCGCGGCGATCAGACTGGCGTCGGGCGATGACACACCGGGGCTGGAAGCCACGCCAACCGGCGTTTGGGGCGCGGCCACCGAGCAATCCAACGGCAAGGATACCCCGTCGGGTCACTGGGAGCTGGCCGGGGTGCCGGTGCCGTGGGGCTGGACCTATTTTCCCAAGGGGGAACCGTGTTTTCCTGACGACCTCGTGGCGCGGGTTTGTGAAATTGCGGGGACGGACGGGATTCTGGGCAACTGCCACGCCTCTGGAACCCTGATCATCGAAGATCTGGCCGAAGAGCATATCAGGACCGGCTATCCGATCTGCTACACCTCGGTGGACAGCGTCTTTCAGATTGCGGCGCATGAAGAGCATTTTGGTTTGGAGCGCCTTCTGACCCTGTGCCGGGAGCTGGCGCCCATGTTGCATGCGCAAAAGGTCGGGCGGGTGATTGCGCGCCCCTTTGTCGGGGATCGCGAGAGCGGCTATACGCGCACGGCCAACCGAAAGGATTTCGCCATTGCGCCGCCCGAGCCGGTGCTGAGCAACTGGATCAGCGAAGCGGCGGGCATCGTGCATGGTGTCGGCAAGATCGGAGACATCTTCTCGATGACGGGCATTGCCGATTGCGTGAAGGGCAGCGACGCCGACCTTATGCAGCAATTGCATGCGCTGGGGCAGAATGCGGAAGACAACAGCCTGACATTTGCCAATTTTGTCGAGTTCGACAGTGTTTACGGGCATCGGCGCGACGTGTCAGGCTATGCCCGCGCATTGGAATGGTTCGATGCAGAGATCGGGAGGTTCATTGACGGGATGCGCGATGGCGATCTGTTGATCCTGACCGCCGATCATGGCAATGACCCCACCTGGAGCGGCACGGATCATACGCGCGAACGGGTGCCGGTTCTGTGTGCCGGGGTTGGCGCGGGGCAGGCGGGGATCGTCGACTTTGTTGATGTCGCGGCCAGCGTTGCGACCCATCTGGGTGTGACCCCGCCGCGCGGAAGGAGCTTTCTGTGACGTCAGCCGAATTGCCAGCCGAGTTGCCCAAGGTCGAGTTGCATCTGCATTTCGAAGGGGCCGCGCCGCCGGAGTTCATCCGGCAACTGGCGTTTGAAAAAAAGATCGACATCAGCCGGATATTTGCCCCGGATGGCGGCTATGCGTTCGAGAATTTCGTGCATTTTCTGCAAGTCTACGAGGCGGCGACAAGCGTGTTGCAGACGCCGGAGGATTTTGCGCGGCTGACCCGCGCGGTGTTGGAAAAGAGCGCCGAAAACGGCGTGATCTATACCGAGACCTTCCTCAGCCCCGATTTCTGTGGTGGTGGGGATGTGGCCGCGTGGCGCGAATACCTTCACGCCATTCAGGAAGCGGCAAACCGGGCAGAGGTCGATTTTGGTGTCATCATGCGCGGCATCGTCACCCCGGTGCGCCATTTCGGCCCTGATCAGGCCAAGCGCACGGCGTTGTGTGCGGCGGAAACGGCCGGGGACTGGATCGTCGGGCTGGGAATGGGTGGCGACGAGGGCAAAGGGCATCAGGGCGATTTCGCCTATGCGTTCGACATGGCGCGCGAGGCGGGCTTGCGGCTCACGACCCATGCCGGAGAGTTCGGCGGGCCACAAAGCGTCTGGGAAGCGATCCGTGATCTGAACGTCGAACGCATCGGCCATGGCGTGCGCGCGATCGAGGATCGTGCGTTGGTGCAGGAACTCGTGGCGCGCCAGATCACGCTGGAAGTCTGTCCCGGATCAAACGTGGTGCTGGGGCTTTACCCGGACTTCAAAAGTCACCCGATTGCGCGCTTGCGCGACGCCGGGGTGAAGGTGACGGTTTCGACAGACGATCCGCCCTTTTTCCACACCACGATGCGCCGCGAATATGACATGCTGGCCGAGGCATTCGGCTGGGGTTTGGACGATTTCCGCGCCCTGAACACAGTCGCGATCGACGCGGCATTTTGCGATGAAGACACCCGCGCGCGGGTCAAGAAAGAACTGGAGAAAGCCTGATGGATCACCTGACCGTCGTCGATCACCCGCTGGTGCAACACAAGCTGACGCTGATGCGCCGGACCAAGACCTCGACGGCCGAGTTCCGTCGCCTGCTGCGCGAGATCAGCCAGCTTCTGGCCTATGAGGTGACGCGCGAGTTGCCGATGACGACCAAGCGCATTCAGACCCCGATGCAGGAGATGGATGCGCCGGTTCTGGATGGGCGCAAGCTGGCCTTGGTGTCGATCCTGCGGGCCGGGAACGGGTTGCTGGACGGGATGCTGGAACTCGTGCCGTCGGCGCGGGTGGGGTTTGTCGGTCTCTACCGTGATGAAGAAACGCTTGAGCCAGTGCAATATTACTTCAAGGTGCCTTCGGAACTGGACGAGCGGCTGGTGATTGCGGTCGATCCGATGCTGGCGACGGGCAACTCCTCTGCCGCCGCAATCGACCTGCTCAAAGAGGCGGGGGCCAAGGACATCCGGTTCCTGTGTCTTCTGGCCGCGCCGGAAGGCGTGGCGCGCATGAAAGAGGCCCATCCCGACGTGCCGATCGTGACCGCATCGCTGGATGAACGCCTGAACGAAAAAGGCTATATCATGCCCGGCCTCGGGGATGCGGGCGACCGGATGTTCGGTACTAAATAGATGTAAATCCGCGATATCAACGGTTTACTCATATAGATATTTGCGTCTAGACTGCCCCTACATCTTGTGGGGGCAAAATGAAACTGACCAGAGTCATCGCGATCAGCGTGATCGCGGCATCTTTGGGGTTGGGCGTGGTAAACGCGCAATCCTTCAGTCCGATGGACACGCCGGCAGAGTTTCCCCCGGCGAGTTACAAGGGCAAGCAATATGTGGACAGCCGGGGCTGTGTCTATATCCGCGCAGGTGTGGATGGGGCCGTCGCATGGGTGCCGCGTGTGACCCGCGACCGCAAGGTGATTTGCGGGTTCAAACCCAGCCTGCCAAAGGGCACTGTCGGGGTGGCGCCTGCCCCGAAGCTGGACAAGAATGTTGTCCAGATTCAGCCCGCTGCCAAACCAAGCGAACAGCCGTCGATCTTTGGCACCCCCAAACCGGCAAGCAAGCCTGCGGCGACCACGGCCCCCAAGGCCACCACCGTGGCCAAACCCGCGGCAAAGCCCGCCCCGAAGGCAGCGACAGCCGCAGCTCCAAAGCCGGCCCCGAAGCCACAAACCACAACCGTGCGCGCGGCGCAGAAACCCAAACCCGCCCCAAAACCCAAGGCGGCGTCGACAACGGCAACCAGGCCGCCGCTTTACACCACACCTACGGCACAGAAACCGAAGGCACGCGCGGCCGCGGCCGCACCTGCGCCCACAACCGCGCCGGCGCCCGCAACCGCGCCGCGCCGCACGACGGCCCAGCCGCCCCGCGCAGCCGGAAGCCTGTCACCCTGTCGCAACGGTGCGACGACCTACAAGGGGATGGCCGTGCGCTGTGGTCCGCAAAGCGAAAGCCCGGTCACGCCGGGTCGGGGTGGCCCAACCGCGCCGCCGCCCAAGATACAGTTTGACCGCCAAAGCGCGCTTACGCCCGGTGCCGTGGGGCAGGTGGTGCGTGAAGGCGACGTGCACCCGCAAACCCGCGTCGTGCCGCGCCATGTTTACGAGCACAACCTCGTGACCCATGTGTCTGCGGCTGTGCCGCCGGGGTATCGGCGTGTATTCGACGACGGGCGGCTGAACCCGCGCCGCGCCGAGATGACCTTTGCCGGAAAGGCGCAGGCGGATCGGATATGGACTCGGGAAACGCCGCGCCAGCTGATCCACCGCCGCACCGGCGAAGTGATCGTCCTGTCCTCGAAGTCCAGCAGCACGGGCGCCCCGTTCGAACCGGAACCGGCCCCGGTGGCGGCAGAGCCGGTTTCGGCCCCTTCGGCCCCGGTCGTGTCGACCCGCTCGACGGCATCTGAGAAATCCCTGCGCCTTGCCGGGACACCTTATGTTCAGATCGGTACCTTTGGATCGTCTGATGCGGCGCAAGCCGCCGCGCGTTCCGTCCAGCGCCTTGGACTGCCCGTTCGGATCGGCAAGTTTGAACGCGAAGGCGCGACGCAGCGCTTGGTTCTGGCCGGGCCGTTCGCAACGGTCCCTGCCGCCGAGAAGGCGTTGGAAAAATCTTGGGATGCCGGGTTCAACGGGGCGTTCGTTCGTCAGTGATCCCGGTAAATGCCGATCAGCCGTCGCAGATGCCCTGCAGCGCCACCCAATCCCCATCGCTCAGCACCGGCTCCGGCGTGACGGTAAAGGGATCAGCCTCGATCAATGACAGTGTGGTTTCACCTGAGGGATCCAGCGCATAGGCATAGGGGCTTATGCGCAGGTTGTTTTCTGCAAATGCCGTAATGAGCGCCTCGTCCGCAGGGCGATCGGTCTGGTCAAGGACAAGCGTTTCGGCATGGGCGCGCAGGATCTCGTCTGAAAGGTCGCCCGTGGTCAAGAGCCGAAAGCTGGCCGAAATCCCCGCCGCCTGCAGGACACCCCGAAGCGGATCCCGGTTGCGCAGTTTCTCGGCAATGATGAAACCGGCCACGACGTCTGGCTCTTCGTAATCCTCGATGGCGTTCCGGTTGACCAGGACGATCCCACCGGGCAGCGCGGCCGCCGACGGAACGCCGCTGGGCACGACAACCAGCTTGCGCAAATTCAGTCGCTGCTCAAGCTTGCGCAGGGCGGCACTGGCCAGAACCGAATGACAGGGTGCTCCGGTCAGACGCGTGGCCTGTTCAAGCAGGGCGTCGCCAATATCCTGCCGCTTGGCCTCGGGAACCACCCCCAGCGCGTGGTTGAGCAGCGCGCCCGGCAACCAGAACACTGCCAGCGCGGCGATGCTGAGCACTGATCCGGCCAGTACCAGCGTGCGCAAGCGACCGGGCTTCGGGGCCTGCCGCGCCACGGCGGTGCGCAGCTTCTCGATGGCCTCGATCATCTCGGTTTCATCGGCGGCGATTTCCAGCGTTTCACCGGGGTCGCCATCCGGATGGTACACGGCAGGCCGCGTGCCGGGGTTGCGCCGCCGCACGGCCGGAAGCGACCAATGAGTCAGCGCACGGTCCTGCATGTCGGTGATGATCAGCGTGGCATCCCCGATGGACACGATCACATCCTTGCGCTGCTCATCCGGGGAGGCGCGCCAAAGCCCGGACGCTTCCAGCCGCTGGTATTTGTCGAGTGCCGTTGTCATGGAGGGCCTGCTCTGCCTCTTCTGCGTCGCAACCTATCACGCCCTGCCACACCTTGCCAGAAGCAGAACCACGCCCCGTTCCCATTTCTCAACGGTCTCAAATACCCCAGGGGAGTCACAGCCCAGGCTGTGACGGGGGCAGCGCCCCCGCCGGAAAAACCTGTGCGCCGCATGGCGCGCAATCAGATTTCCTTAGCCAGTTTGCGCAATGCGAATTTCTGGATCTTGCCTGTCGAGGTTTTGGGCAATTCCTGGAAGACCACTTTCTTGGGGGTCTTGAACCCGGCAAGCTCCTTGCGGGCAAAGGCAATCACCTCGGCCTCCTCTGCGGTGGCTCCCTCCAGAAGTTCAATGAAGGCACAGGGGACTTCGCCCCATTTCTCGTCGGGCTTCGCGACAACGGCTGCAAGGCTGACGGCGGGGTGGTGCATGAGCACGCCTTCCACCTCGACCGAAGAGATGTTTTCGCCGCCCGAGATGATGATGTCCTTGGCGCGGTCGGTGATCTGCACATAAGTGTCGGGATGCTGGATCGCGATGTCACCGGAATGGAAATACCCGCCCTTGAAGGCTTCTGCGGTGGCGTCGGGGTTCTTGAGATAGCCCTTCATTACGCCGTTGCCACGGATCATGATCTCGCCCTGGTTTTCCCCGTCCATCGGGATCTGGGTCATGGTTTCATCAAGCACGGTGACATGTTCGATAAAGGGCATCGCCACGCCCTGACGCGCCTTGATCGCGGCGCGGTCGGCCCCTTCGAGATCGTCCCAGCGGGCGTGATCCCACAGGCATTCGGTGGCCGGGCCATAGACCTCGGTCAGCCCGTAAACCTGGGTGACGTGAAAGCCCATCGGCTCGATCTTGGCCAGCGTCGCCGGGGCGGGGGGGGCACCGGCTGTGAAGACCTCGACCACGTGGTCAAAGCTGCGACGTTGGCTTTCAGGGGCGTTGACCAACATGTTGAGCACGATCGGTGCGCCGCCAAAGTGAGTCACGCCCTCGTCCGCGATGGCATTGAAAATATTGGTAGCGGTGATGTCGCGGCAGCAGACAACCGTGCCGCCGACCATGGGCATCATCCACGTATGGCACCAGCCGTTGCAGTGAAACAGCGGTACGATGGTGAGATAGACCGGGTGCAGCACGATACGCCAGCTGATCACCTGTCCCATCGCGTTCAGGTAGGCGCCGCGATGGTGATAGACCACGCCCTTGGGGTGCCCTGTGGTGCCGGACGTGTAATTGAGGGCAATGCTTTCCCATTCGTCTTCGGGCAGAATCCAGTCAAAGCCCGGATCGCCCCCCGCCAGAAGATCTTCGTATTCCGGATAGCGGCCCGTGGCCGGGTGGCCGTTGGCAGCATCGGCCACTTCGATGATGATCGGGGCATCGCCCTGCATCTCTTCACAGGCAGCCTCGGCCAGTGGCAGGAACTCGGTATCGACAAGCACAACCTTGGCCTCGCCATGATCGAAGATATAGGCGACCGTGTGCACGTCGAGCCGGATGTTGATGCTGTTTAGCACGGCGCCACAGGCAGGCACGCCAAAATGCGCCTCGGCGGCAGCCGGGATGTTGGGCAGGATGGTGGAAACCACGTCGCCGGGCGCAACCCCCAGCCCGGTCAGGGCCGAGGCAAGCCGGGTCACGCGCTCATGGTATTCCCGGTAGGTCTTGCGATGCGCGCCATAGGCCACGGCAAGATGATCGGGGAAAACCTCAAGCGCCCGGTTCAATCCCGACAGCGGGGTCAGCGGCACGTAATTGGCGGCGCATTTGTCCAGCCCGGTTTCATCCTTCATCCAGCCCATGCGATTCCTCCCCTTGGCGGTCTGTCTTGGTCGGGCGATTTTGCGGTGCGGTGCCGCACTTGAAAAGAGGCAATCCCGCGCGCGGTGTCGCAGGTTGGCTTGCAATGACGCAAAAATCCTGTTTCCTCGCCACATGACACGCAGAGCATATCCAACATGAGCCTTGATGCATCCCAGAGCGGGGTCGGCGGCAACCGTCCGCTCGGCGCGGCGCTTTCCATGCTGTCCGCCATGGTGGTGATCGGATTCATCGACAATTTCATCGCGGTGATTTCCGAGACCATGGGTCTTTGGCAATTTGTGGTCATGCGCAGCGTGCTCATGCTGCCTTTGCTCATTATCATGGCGCGGATTGGTTTTGGCACACTCAGACCCCGTCGCTGGGTGCCGGTTCTGGGGCGTGCAACGGCTTTGGCGACGTCCATGTTCCTCTATTTCGGCGCGCTGGGATTGATGCCGATTTCCCAGGCGCTGGCGGGGCTGTTCACCTCGCCGATCTTTGTTCTGCTGATCAATGTGGTCGTGCAGGGCCAGCGGATTGGGCCTTTTCGAATTCTGGCGGTGGCGTGTGGGTTTGTCGGTATCCTGTTGGTGCTGCAACCGGACACCGAACGCTTCAGCCCCGTCATGCTGATGCCCGTGGCTGCGGGGTTCTTCTATGCGATTTCGGCCATTGCCACGCGCAGCTGGTGTGCGGGTGAGAGTGCGCTGGCGTTGCTGGGCGCGAACATGATCATGCTGGGTGGGTTGGCGGCCATGGTGCTTGTCGGTTTGAGCCTGGGCGGCGGGTCGGGCACCGAGTACCTGACCCGGCCGTGGGTCTGGCCTGTGCAGGACGCGTTGCCATGGGTGGTTTTGCAGGCAGTTGGGTCACTGGGCGGGGTCTTTTTGATCATCCGTGCCTACCAGATGGACGAACCGGCGAATGTCGCGGTCTTTGAATATTCGGTAATGATCTTTGCCCCGGCAATGGCATGGGTCATGTTTGGCCAGACCCTTGGGCTATGGCAGGGCGTCGGTATTGGCCTGATCGTGCTGGCAGGCACCGTGATTGCCCTGCGTTCGCGGTGATTGACGTCTGATTGGAAACAACTGTTTGATTTTCCCGGACAATGCCGCAAAACCACCGCATTTGAAGCAAACTTGTTTCGAAATTTATTCGCTTATTGGTTGAGACGAGAATGAGGTCGTCTCCCAAGTGAGGAACAGGATGTTCGGCATCAAACGCAACGCACGGCGCCGGGATGTTGAGGCAGGGCGGCACCGGACCTTGAATGATCCGGTTTTGACGGGCGCGGGGTGTGGCCTGATCGAAGGCACTCGCGTGGCGGGTCGGGGCGGATGGGTCCCGATTGAGCACCTCTCTGTCGGAGACGAGGTGCTGACATTCGACCATGGGTTCCAGAAACTGACAGCCCTTATTCGCGACGAGGCGTGGAGCGAAGAGAAGCTGTGCCCCAAAGTGCTCTGGCCATTGGTTGTGCCTGCCGGCACGCTGGACAATCGCGAAGACCTTTGGGTGCTGCCACATCAGGGCGTGCTGATCGAATGTGAGGATGTGTCGGACGTGCATGGCGACCCTTATGCGGTGGCGCCGGGGGCCGCGCTTGAGGAGTTGCCCGGTGTTCATCGCCAGCAACCGGGCGGGTCGGCAGACGCGTTCATGCCGGTTTTCGATCAGGATCAAATGATTTTTGCAAACCATGGTGGCCTGATGTTCTGTCCCAGCCACTGGGGATTGCGTGAGGGGCTGTTGCCCAGGAACAACGGCGTGACCGGGTACCGGATGCTGACGGTGGGGGCTGCGAAAGCGCTTTTGGAGGTGATGCTGGACGCAGGGGATGACGCCGCCGTCGCCTGATCCGGACCACCGAAAGCAAAAAAAAACGCCCGGTTGCTGCGGCAACCGGGCGTTTTTCTTTTTCAAACCCGAGCGTATCAGGCGGCTTTGGCCTTTGGCCCGTAGCGACCATAGAAGGTCTGACCCTTGTCGGCCATTTCACGCAGAAGCGGCGGGCAGGCGAAACGGTCGCCGAACTTGGCGGTCAGTTCGTCACAACGTTCGGCGGCCCAAGGCGCGCCAACGATGTCGAGCCACGAGAAGGGGCCACCCGACCACGGCATGAAGCCCCAGCCAAGGATCGCACCGACGTCGCCTTCGCGGATGTCTTCCAGAACGCCGGCTTCCAGCGCGCGCACGGCTTCGAGAACCTGTGCAAAGATCAGGCGGTGCTGAACTTCGATGACTTCCGGCTGCTCTTCGAGCAGCGGGAACTTGTCGTTGAAGCCTTTCCAGTAGCCCAGACGCTTGCCGTTTTCGTCATAGTCGAAGAACCCGGCCTTGGATTTGCGACCAAAACGGCCTTCGTCGACCATCCAGAAGGTCACATCATCGGCGATCGACTTCGGATAGGCGTCGCCCATCGCGGCCATGGTCGCCTTGGCGATCTTGGCGCCGAGATCGAGCGAGGTTTCATCGACCAGCTGGATCGGTCCCACCGGGAAGCCCAGAAGCTGGGCAGCGTGGTCCAGTAGCGGACGCGCCACGCCTTCGCCAGCCATCATCACGCCTTCATTGATGTAGGGGATGATACAGCGGTTGGCATAGAAGAAGCGTTCGTCATTGACGACGATCGGGGTCTTGCGGATCTGGCGGACATAGTCGAGCGCCTTGGCTACGGCGCGCGGGCCGGTTTCCTTGCCCTTGATGATCTCGACCAGCATCATTTTCTCGACCGGCGAGAAGAAGTGGATGCCGATGAACTGATCTTTACGCACGCTCGCTTCGGCCAGACCGGTGATCGGCAGGGTCGAGGTGTTGGAGGCAAAGATCGCATCCTCGGGGATGATTGCTTCGACTTTCTTGGTCATCTCCGCCTTGACGCCGGGATCTTCGAAGACAGCCTCGATGATCAGGTCCACGTCCGAAAGCGCGTTGAGATCGGTGGTGGCGTTGATCTTGGCCAGCATCGCCTCTTTCTGCTCTTCGGTGGCTTTCTTGCGCTTGATGCCCTTGTCCATGAAGTTGGCCGAATAGGCCTTGCCCCGGTCAGCGGCTTCCTGCGAGGTGTCGATCAGCACGACATCCATGCCCGCCTTGGCCGAGACCAGCGCGATGCCCGCGCCCATCATGCCCGCGCCCAGAACGCCGACCTTCTTGACGGTCTGGTCCGGTACGTCGGGACGGTTGGCGCCTTTTTCCAGAGCTTCCTTGTTGATGAACAGGGACTGGATCATGGCCGAGGAGGACGGGTTCATCAGCACGTTGACGAACCAGCGCGCCTCGATCTTGAGCGCGGTGTCAAACGGCACCATTGCGCCTTCATAGACGGCGCTCAGCAGGGCCTTGGCGGCGGGGTAAACACCCCAGGTGTTGCCGTTGACCATGGCCGATGCGCCCACGAAGGTCATGAAGCCTGCGGGGTGATAGGGTTCGCCGCCGGGCATCTTGTAGCCCTTGGCATCCCAGGGTTTCACGAGGTCCGCGTCCTTGGCGTTGAGGACCCATTCGCGTGCGGCGGCAACCGGATCGTCGACCACTTCGTCGATGATGCCTGCGGCCTTGGCTTTCTTGGGGTCCACCATTTTGCCCTGTAGCAGGAAGGGTGAGGCGGCCATGGCGCCCATCTTGCGCACGAAGCGGGTGGTGCCGCCCATGCCCGGGAAGATGCCAACCATGATTTCCGGCAGGCCGATCTTGGCCTTGGGGTTGTCGGCACAGAAGATGCGATGCGTGGCCAGCGGCAGTTCCAGGCCGATGCCAAGCGCGGTGCCGGGCAGGGCGGCGGCAATCGGCTTGCCGCCCTTGTTGGTTTTGGGGTCCATGCCTGCGCGTTCAATCTTGCGCAGGAAATTATGGCCGTTCATCGTGAAGTCGAACAGCGCCTGGGCCGGTTCGTCGCCCGCATTGGCGCGGATCGAGCCCAGCACGTTGAGGTCCATGCCGCCTGCAAAGGTGTCTTTGCCCGAGGTGATCACGGCGCCCTTGATGGCGTCGTTGGAGAGAACCTCGTCGATAAAACCTTCGAGGACAGGGAACGCGTCGACGCTCAGCACGTTCATGCTCTTGCCGGCCACGTCCCAGGTGATGATGGCGACGCCGTCGTCGCCCACGTTCATTGTGAAATCAGTCATTGTTCTTGTTCCTCACACGCGCTCGATGATGGTGGCCGCACCCATGCCGGATGCGATGCAGAGGGTGGCAAGGCCCACTTCCTTGTCCGAGCGTTCGAGCTCGTCCAGCAGGGTGCCGATGATGATTGCGCCGGTGGCGCCCAGCGGGTGGCCCATGGCGATGGACCCGCCGTTAACGTTGACCAGCTCGGGATCGACGTCGAATGCCTGCTGGAAGCGCAGCACGACCGAGGCAAAGGCTTCGTTCACTTCGAACAGGTCGATGTCGGAGATCGCCATGCCGCTGTCGGCCAGAATTTTCTGGGTGGCCGGAACAGGGCCGGTCAGCATGATCGTCGGATCGGTGCCGATCTTGCAGGTCTGGCGGATGCGGGCACGCGGCTTGAGGCCGAATTTCTTGCCGAATTCTTCATTGCCGATCAGAACACCGGCCGAGCCGTCCACGATGCCCGACGAGTTGCCGGCGTGGTGGATGTGGTTGATGCCTTCGAGATGCGGGTATTTCATCAGGGCAATCTTGTCGAAGCCGGGCATGACCTTGCCCATTTCCTCGAACGAGGCCTTGAGGCTACCGAGCGATTGCATGTCGGTGCCGGGGCGCATGTATTCGTCATGATCCAGGATCGGCAGGCCGTTCACGTCGCGCACGGTGATGATCGACTTGGCAAAGCGGTTGTCGTCCCAGGCGGCCTTGGCGCGGCGCTGGGATTCGACGGCCAATGCGTCGGCCTGATCACGGGTGAACCCGTATTCGGTCGCGATGATGTCGGCCGAGATGCCCTGCGGCACGAAATACTCGTCCATGGCGACGGAAGGATCGACGGCAACTGCGGCGCCGTCCGAGCCCATCGGCACGCGGCCCATCATTTCAACGCCACCGGCGATGTAGGCGTCGCCTGCACCACCTTTGACCTGGTTGGCAGCAAGGTTCACGGCTTCCATGCCGCTTGCGCAAAAACGGTTGATGGCGAGGCCGGGAATGGATTCATCCAGATCAGAGGCCATGACAGCGGTCCGCGCGAGGCAGCCGCCCTGTTCCTTGACCTGGGTGACATTGCCCCAGATCACGTCCTCGACCGCGTGGCCGTCGAGATTGTTGCGCTCTTTCAGAGCGTTCAGCACGTTGGCCGAGAGGCGGACAGACGTCACCTCGTGCAGGGCGCCGTCCTTGCGGCCCTTGCCGCGCGGTGTACGCACGGCGTCATAGATATAGGCTTCGGTCATTTGAATCTCCTTGATCAGGCGCGGTCCGCGGGGGAACCGGGCATCAGGTCATAGGGGTGTTTCCACCCCGGTGTTTCTTGGATGTTGGACAGCCAACGGTCGATATTGGGCCAGTCGGCGCGATCGAACCCGAAAGGTTCGGGGTAAAAGAGATAGCCGCAGCAGGAGAGATCGGCATTGGTCATGCCGTCCCCGACAATCCAGTCGCGCCCCTCAAGATGGGTGTTGAGCACGTCATAGGCGGCTTTGAGACGGCCCTGATTGAAGGCAATCACATCGGCGTTGCGATGTTGTTCCGGCAGGAAGTTCATCAGGAACCGGGTCATGCCGGCCTGAGACGAGAGCTTGTGGTTGTCCCAGAGCACCCAGCGGAAGATCTCGTAGTTCTCGTCGCGGTCCTTGCCGCCGAACTTGCCGGATTTTTCGGTCACATAAGCCTGGATTGCGCCCGACTGGCTGGTGCGGAAATCTCCGTCGACCAGCACCGGAGCTTCGCCCATCTCGTTGACAGTGCTGCGATATTCCGGCGTGCGGGTTTCGCCGGCGAAGAAATCGACCTTGACCGGCTCCCAATCGAGCCCGGACAGCTCAAGTGCGAGCGCGGCCTTGTAGGCGTTGCCGCTTTCTCCGAAGCAATACAGTTTGATTGTCATAGGACCCTCCCAGTTTCCAATGTCGCGGCGGGGTGTTCACACCCCCGCACCCCCGTGGAGTATTTCCGGCAAAATGAAGGGGGCGCGGTTTCACCGTTCATTAAGGTTAATGCAGTTCTCTGCCTTTTTTGGTGCAGGCTGGAGAGCCGATGGCCGTGCAAGGTGAAGCTCTGCCATTCCGCCTGCGTTCCGCCTGGCGGTCGGGTCGGGTGGTGGAGTGGACTTGCTTCTTCATTTTGCCAAAAATACTCAAATTCACTTAAGGCGACTGTCTCAGGTGCCAAAAAAGGAAGCACCTGCCTCATCACCGTTTTCGCGCCTCCAGTTCCGAATTGAACATGCGCAGCCGCATCGCCAGCATCTCCCCGTCGGTCACGCTGTCGAAGTTTTCGAACAGGAAAGACAGTGCCTCGCCTTCGTCCAACCCGGCCTCTGCCGCGAAGCTTCTGAGCTTGCGATAGCCATCCTCGGTCATGGCGACCGGGAAACGGCGGGTCAGGCGAAAGCGTTTTGGCATGTCTCTCCTCCGTAGGGTGCGTGATGTCACGCACCGTGTATCAGAACGCTTCTGCGTCCAGCGCCATGACCGTGTCCGCACCCGACTGGATACGGGTGAGGTGCATTGCGGTCGCGGGCAGGCGACGCGCCATATAGTAGCGCCCGGTGGTCAGCTTGGTCTCGTAGAACGCGGCGTCAGAGGTGCCCGCGGCCAGTTGTGACGTCGCGGCCTTGGCCATCTGCGCCCACATCAGGCCGAGGCAGACGTGGCCGAACATGTGCATGAAGTCGTAAGATCCCGACAGCGCGTTGTTGGGGTTCTTCATGCCGTTCTGCATGAAGTACATGCCCGCCGCCTGAAGATCCTTGGACGCCGCTTTCAGCGGGTCGATGAAGTCCTTGAGGGCTTCGTCATCGCTGTTGTCCTTGCAGAAATTCTTGACCAGTTCGAAGAAGGCCACGACGTGCTTTCCACCGTCCTGCGCCAGTTTGCGGCCGACGAGGTCGAGCGCCTGAACGCCGTTGGCGCCTTCGTAGATCATCGCGATCCGTGCGTCACGGGTGAACTGGCTCATGCCGTGTTCTTCGATATAGCCATGTCCGCCATAGATCTGCTGGGCCTGAACCGTCATGTCGTAACCTTCGTCGGTCAGAAAGCCCTTGATGACCGGGGTCAGCAGGCTGACCAGCCCGTCGGCATCCTTGTCACCCTTGCGGTGGGCGGCGTCGATCATTGTCGCGCCCCAGAGGATGAAGGCGCGTGCGCCCTCGACAAAGCTTTTCTGGTCCATCAGCGAGCGGCGGATATCCGGGTGCACGATCAGCGGGTCGGCGGGGCCGTCGGGGTTCTTGACGCCGGTCACATCGCGGCCCTGCAGGCGGTCCTTGGCATAGGCCACCGCGTTCTGGTAAGCGGCTTCGGCCTGCGACAGGCCCTGCATGCCGACGCCGAGACGCGCTTCGTTCATCATGGTGAACATGGCGCGCATGCCTTTGTGTTCTTCACCCAGCAGATAGCCTTCGGCCTCGTCATAATTCAGCACACAGGTCGAGTTGCCGTGGATGCCCATCTTTTTCTCGATGTTGCCCACTGACACGCCGTTGCGCGCGCCGATGTTGCCCTCGTCATCAACCTTGAACTTGGGGACAATGAAGAGCGACACGCCCTTGATGCCTTCGGGGCCGCCGGGAATCTTGGCCAGAACGAGGTGCACGATGTTGTCGGCCATGTCGTGGTCGCCCGCCGAGATGAAGATCTTCTGGCCGGAAATCTTGTATGTGCCGTCGCCCTGTGGTTCGGCCTTGGTGCGCATCAGGCCCAGATCGGTGCCGCAATGCGGTTCGGTCAGGTTCATGGTGCCGGTCCATTCGCAGGATACCATCTTGGGCAGCCACTTGTTCTTCTGTTCGTCCGTGCCATGCGCGAGGATCGCCGACGCCGCGCCGTGGGTCAGGCCCTGGTACATGGTAAACGCCTGGTTTGAGCCCGAGAACATTTCGCCCACGGCGGTGCCCAGCACGTAGGGCATGTTTTGGCCGCCGTATTCCTCGGGCATGTCGAGCCCGGTCCAGCCGCCTTCCTTGACCTGTTCAAACGCGTCCTTGAAGCCGGTCGGGGTGTAGACAACGCCGTTCTCGAGGCGGCAGCCCTCGTGGTCGCCCACGACGTTCAGCGGGGCAAGCACTTCACCGGTCAGCTTGCCGGCCTCTTCGAGGACAGCGTTGGTGAACTCGGCCTCAAGCTCGTCATAGCCGGGGATGTCCGACTGCGAGATGTTCAGGACGTCGTGCAGTACGAACTGCATGTCTTTGACGGGGGCGGTATAGGTGGGCATGAATCTCTTCCCTTGAATTGCTCTGACTTACTCAGCGGCTTTTTTTTCTTCAGCGAAGGAGGCGAGGATTTTTTCGCCCCACTTGAGCTGTTCGCGGAGATCGTCGATCGCCTCGTTCAACTCGTCGCGCTGTTCTTCCATGTCCTGCAGGCGCTGCTGGGCCACTTCGTAGGTGCGCTGTAGCTGCGTCGCCTGCTGGTCTCCCATGTCATAAAGATCAAGAAGCTGACGGATTTCCTCGAGTGAGAACCCAAACCGTTTGCCGCGCAGGATCAGCTTGAGCCGGGCGCGGTCCCGCTTGGTAAAAAGCCGTTTCTGGCCTTCGCGGATCGGGAACAGAAGTTCCTTGGCTTCATAAAAACGCAAGGTGCGCGGGGTCACGTCGTAGGTGTCGCACATCTCGCGGATGGTCAGAAGATTTTCACTCATCGTATCGTCCTCGGCTTCGTCTCTCATCAGACAAAATGGGATATGCCCCGTTGGTTACAATAGAGGTTTACGTTGACGTAAGTAAGACGTTGCGTCACTTTGGGGGTGACGCGGCTGCCCATCTAAGATGAGCATGTATTGCCGGTGTCGGCTGTGTTTAGTTGTTGAAAATAAAAACAAAAAACCGCACGTCTTGGCTTTGGACGTGCGGGCAGAGAAGGGAAGTCGCGATTTTGTGACGTTGCGTTTGGCAGCCGTTTTGCGCGGTCAGCCAGATTTTTCGAGGAAGCCGGCGGTCTCGTCACGCAGGGATTTCAGCTCGTTCATGGCGTCGTCCAGCTGTGAACGCTGGTCGAGCAGCTCGGCATATTGACGATCTGCCATGTCGATAAAGGCGCGCATCTGCGCCTCGGTGCCCTCGTTTTCGTAGATCAGCAACCACTGGCGGATGTCTTCGAGTTTGATCCCGAACTTGCGTCCGCGCATGATCAACGTCATGCGGGCCACTTCGCGGGGACCGAAGTAACGCGATCTGCCCTCGCGATCGGGCCGCAACAGCTCGATATACTCATAGTAACGTAACGTTCTCGGCGTGACGTCGAATCGTGCGCACATTTCCTTGAAAGACAGGCGAGTTTCGGACATCTGGCAGTTCTCCCTTGTCGGGAAAACTTAATTCGCATCTGCAGCAAGAGCAACCGCCCCCTTGCCCATTCCGGGAAATGGCGCTCATAAATATGCAAACGAAACGCGGAGCAGCGAATGACCCCGGACAAATCCAAGATTGCAGAGCAGTTCATCAATGCGATCCCGCATTGCAAATCGCTCAACATGAAACTGACCAATATCGGGGCGGGCGTTGCGGAAATGATGTTGCCCTATGATCTCAGAATCGTGGGGGATCCCGAAACCGGTGTCATACATGGCGGAGCGGTGTCGGCATTGATGGATACCTGTTGCGGGGCGGCGGCGATGAGCCACCCGGCTTCTCCGTCAGGCACGGCAACCATTGACCTGAGAATAGATTACATGAGGGCGGCGACGCCCGGACAGACCATTCATACCCGCGCCGAGTGTTACCGGATCACCCGCAGCGTGGCTTTCGTTCGGGCCACGGCGGTGGATGATGATGCAGAGAACCCGGTCGCGACCGCGACGGGCGCCTTTACGGTCGAGGGGATCAAATGATGGCACGCAAACGTCCCGAACCGGTTCAGGTTGTCAAACAACGGCGCGATGCGGCGCTGAGCGCGCTTGTGCATGGGGTGCCTTACATCCAGTTTCTCGGCATCGAGTTCGAGCGGCGCGGCGATGAGCTTACGGCGATCCTGCCCTTTGATGAGAAGCTGATCGGCAACCCGATCCTGCCAGCGATCCATGGAGGTGTCACCGCGGGATTCCTTGAGACCACGGCAGTGATCGGGCTGGCATGGTCGGTGATGTGGGATGACATCGAGACCGGTCGGATTGATTTCGAAGAGCTGTCGCTTGGTCATATGCCGCGCCTGCCCAAGACAATTGATTTCACCGTCGATTACCTGCGCTCGGGTCTGCCGCGCGATGCCTATGCGCGGGCACGTGTGAACCGGTCGGGCCGCCGCTATGCGTCGGTGCATGTCGAAGCCTGGCAGGATCAGCGGGCGGTGCTTTTCGCGCAGGCGACGGGGCATTTCCTGATGCCCCCGCGCGATGCCGACAGGGATGGCTGACCTCGGCCCCGTCACGCATCGCCGCATTCTGCGCAATGCCTTGCCCATCGTTCTGGCCAACGCCACCGTGCCCATTCTGGGTGCGGTGGATACCGGCGTGGTCGGACAGCTGGGCGAGGCGGCGCCCATCGGCGCAGTGGGGATCGGCGCGATTATCCTGTCAGCGCTTTACTGGGTTTTCGGTTTTTTGCGCATGGGGACCACCGGGCTGACCAGCCAGGCGCACGGGGCGGGGCAGAGTGGCGAAGTTGCAGCCCTGCTCGTGCGTGCGCTGATGATCGGAATCGCCGGCGGTGTGTTGGTGATCCTGACCCAAACGCTGTTGTTTCGTGCGTCGTTTTACGTGTCGCCAGCCAGTCCCGAGGTCGAGGGGCTGGCGCGGGATTACCTGTCGGTCCGCGTGTGGTCCGCGCCTGCGGCGATCGGGCTTTATGGGTTGACGGGCTGGTTGATCGCTCTGGAGCGGGCGCGGGCTGTGCTGATCATTCAGGTCTGGATGAACGGGCTCAATATCCTGTTGGACCTGTGGTTCGTGCTTGGGTTGGGCTGGGGCGTCGAAGGGGTGGCTTTCGCCACCTTCCTTGCGGAGTGGAGCGGGTTTGCGCTGGCCTTCTGGCTGTGTCGGGATGCGTTTCAAAGCCCTGCGTGGCGGGATTGGGCCCGGGTGTTTGACCGCGCCCGCCTGATCGAGGTGGCTGCCGTGAACCGCGATATCCTGCTGCGCTCACTGATGTTGCAGGCGATCTTCGTATCCTTCCTGTTTTTGGGTGCGGATTTCGGGGATGTCGCGCTTGCCGCCAACCAGGTGTTGCTGCAGTTCCTGCACATCACGGCCTATGCGCTCGATGGGTTCGCCTTTGCGGTCGAGGCGCTGGTCGGTCAGGCGCTGGGCGCGCGGGACCGGGCGGGATTGCGGCGCGCGGCGCTGTTGTCGAGCGGCTGGGGGCTGTTTTGCGTGGTCGTGTTATCGATGGCATTTGCGCTGGCGGGCGGCATGATCATCGACCTGATGACTACGGCGCCGGATGTGCGCGCGGCGGCGCGGGATTACCTGCCGTACATGGTGGCCGCGCCCTTGCTTGGTGTGGCGAGCTGGATGCTGGACGGGATCTTCATCGGCGCGACGCAGAGCCGGGACATGCGCAACATGATGGTGCTGTCACTGATCGTTTATGTGGTGGCGGTCTGGGCGTTGGTGCCGCTTTGGGGCAATCACGGATTGTGGCTTGCACTGCTGATCAGCTTCGTGGCGCGCGGGGTGACGTTGGGGGTACGTTACCCGCGGCTGGAGGCGCTGGCGGAAAGAGGGGCGGGGGCGCTGCCCCCACGTTGAAAATCGAAGATTTCCAACATTCCCCCGGGGTATTTTTGGAAAAAGAAAGTGGATGAGGGCGCGCGCCGGGTCAGAGGATGTCGAGCACGGCCTCGGGCGGGCGCCCGATTGCGGCTTTGCCGTTGGCGATCACGATTGGACGTTCGATCAGAACCGGGTTGTCCGCCATGGCAGCCAGCAGGGTGGCCGCGTCGTCGGTTTTGCTCAGCCCCAGTTCCTTGAAGCGGGCCTCCTTGGGGCGCATCATCTCGATCAGCGGCAGGCCGAGCAGGGCCTGCACGGCAGTGATCTCCTCCGCGCTTGGTGCATCTTCGAGGTAGCGGCGGATGGTGACATCGCCACTGTTTTTGAGCCGGTCTTCGATCAGGGCAAGGGTTTGGCGCGATTTCGAGCAGCGCGGGTTGTGCCAGATGGTGATCATAGCCAGTCCTCTCGTTTGCTGCCGACCGCGTCTGTCACGTTGGCAAAGCCGTCGGCCTTCAGGAGGGCGTCGAGCCCCCGGATGATCTCTTCGGCCAGCGAGAGCCCGCCATAAACCAGCGCCGTGTAAAGCTGTACCGCCGTGGCGCCGGCGCAGATCTTGGCATAGGCGTCTTTCGCCGAGGCGATGCCACCCACGCCGATCAGGGGGATCTGGCCATCGGTGAGCTGGCTCATGCGCGCCAGAACGCGTGTCGACCTGTCATACAGCGGCTTGCCCGAAAGGCCGCCTGTCTCGTCGCGGTGGCGGCTTTGCAGGCCGTCGCGCGACAGGGTCGTGTTGGTGGTGATGATGCCGTCAATGCCGGTGTCCTGCGCCACATCGGCGATTTCGGCGAGCTCTGTGTCGTTGAGATCGGGCGCGATCTTGAGGAAGACCGGGATCGGTTGGGGCAGGGCATTGCGTGTGTTGATCACGCCCGAAAGCAGCGCGGTGAGGGCGGATTTGCCCTGCAGGTCGCGCAGTTTCTCGGTATTGGGCGAGCTGACGTTCACCGTGGCAAAATCCAAATGCGCGCCGCACCGTTCGAGCACGCGGGCGAAATCGGCGGCACGGTCGTCGCTGTCCTTGTTGGCGCCGAGGTTGAGGCCGATCACGGCGTCCGTCGGGCGGTTCGCCAGCCTCTCGGCAATCGCGTCCATACCGTCATTGTTGAAGCCGAAACGATTGATGGCCGCAGCGTCTTCGGTCAGGCGAAAGAGGCGTGGTTTGGGGTTGCCGGGCTGGGCGCGTGGGGTGGCGGCGCCAACCTCGAAAAAGCCGAAACCGGCGCGGGCGAGGCCATTGAGCGCGGTGGCGTTCTTGTCGAAACCCGCGGCGAGGCCAACCGGGTTCGTTAGGGCGATCCCTGCGAGTGTGGTTTTGAGGCGCGGCGACGTGATTTTTCCGGGGGCCGGAGCCAGCCCCATCTGCAGGGCGCGGATGGCAAGGCCATGCGCGGCCTCGGGGTCCATGCTGCGCAAGGCCTTCATGCCAAGGGATTCAAGCGCTTTCATATGCCTACTCCTGCGGGAAACTGATGCGTGCCGTCGACAAGTGGCAGCGGTTGCGCCCAGACAACATCGGACAGTTGCAGGTCGCGGTAGAGATGGGGAAAGAGCGCGCCGCCCCGGGAAGGTTCCCACTTGAGCGCGTCGCCCAGCGCGTCGGTCTCGAGCCCCAAAAGGAAGAGGTTGTCTTCACCGGCAAAATGCTTGGCTGCGGTTTCACCGACCTGTTTGGCGGTCGAGAAATGTACGAAGCCATCGGCAATATCGACGGGGGCGCCCGCGGTGTGGCCGGCGCTGCGCAGGGCCGCCCATTCCTCGGCCCGGAATATCTTGAAGATCAGCATGGCGTTCACATGCATCGCGCGGGCAGCAAGGTCAAGCGCTCTAAGGCTTTGACAGGGGGAGGGCGCAAAGGGCAACATTTCCACATAACAAGACAACAGAGAGGGGATTCTCATGAAAGCTCGTTTGATGACGGGTGCAGCGGCCCTGGCCGTGACGGCGGGTATGGCGGCGGCCGACTACTCGCTGACGATTTTGCACACAAATGATTTCCATGCCCGGTTCGAGCCGATCTCGAAATATGACTCGGGGTGTTCAGAAGAAAGCAATGCCGAGGGCAAGTGCTTTGGCGGCTCGGCGCGGCTTGTTACGGCGCTTGAAGCGGCGCGGGCGCGGTCGGACAATTCGATCCTCGTCGACGGCGGGGACCAGTTCCAGGGCACGCTGTTCTACACCTATTACAAGGGCAAGTTGGCCGCAGAGATGATGAACAAGATGGGCTATGACGCGATGACCGTGGGCAACCACGAATTCGACGATGGGCCTGAGGTGTTGCGCGGCTTCATGGATGCGGTGAATTTCCCGGTGCTGATGTCGAATGCGGATGTCAGCGGCGAGGAGTTGCTCAAGGACGCGTTGCGCAAGTCGACCGTGATCGAGAAAAACGGCGAGAAGATCGGCCTGATCGGCCTGACGCCACAGGATACGGATGAGTTGGCCAGCCCGGGGCCGAACGTGATCTTCACCGATCCGGTGGATGCGGTGCAGGGAGAGGTGGACAAGCTGACCGAGATGGGGGTCAACAAGATCATCGTGCTAAGCCATTCCGGTTACGGCGTGGATCAGCGCGTGGCGGCAGAAACCACCGGCGTCGACGTGATCGTGGGAGGGCACTCCAACACGTACCTGTCAAACACCTCGGACCGCGCCGAAGGGCCGTATCCGACCATGGTCGGATCGACTGCGATCGTGTCGGCCTATGCCTATGGCAAGTTCCTGGGAGAGTTGAACGTCACGTTCAATGATGCGGGCGAAGTCGTTGAAGCGACGGGTGAGCCGATCATCATGGACGCGGCGGTGGCCGAAGACGCGGACACCAAGGCGCGCATTGCCAAGGCGGCTGAACCGCTCGAGGAAATCCGCAGCCGTGTTGTGGCCGAAACGGCAGAGGCCATCGACGGCGAACGCGGGTCTTGCCGGTCGCAAGAATGCTCCATGGGTAACCTTATCGCGGATGCCATGCTGGACCGGGTCAAGGATCAAGGGGTCGAGATTGCCATTCAGAATGGCGGCGGCATCCGGGCGTCGATCGACGCGGGCGAAGTGACGATGGGCGAGGTGCTGACCGTGCTGCCGTTCCAGAACACACTGAGTACGTTCCAGGTGACGGGCGCCACCATCGTGGCCGCGCTTGAAAACGGGGTCAGCCAGCATGAGGAAGGTGCCGGGCGGTTCGCGCAGGTCGCGGGGATGACCTATGCGTTTGACGTCAGTCAGCCGGCAGGCAGCCGGATCAGCGACGTCATGGTGGGCGGCAAGCCGATCGAGATGGACAAGGTCTATGGCGTGGTCTCGAACAACTATGTCCGCAACGGTGGGGACGGTTACAAGATGTTCCGCGACGCGATGAATGCCTATGATTTCGGCCCCGATCTGGCTGATGTCACGGCCGAGTATCTCGCTGCGCAGGGGCCGTTCAAACCCTATCTGGACGGACGGATCGTGGCAAAATAAAGCCTGAGGGCAACGTGTCGGGCGCGCGTTATGTGGCTGTAAAATTCAGCTGCGCTCGATACCTCCTTCTCCCGTGCGATTGGCTCCGGCACATTCGGATCGCTTGGGGTTTGGACGCGTATTACTATTCGCGTTATTGGCAATTTGGTAAAAAATCTATTCTTAGGGTCAGGACTCATAGCCAGAAAATGACGAGTGCCGCCAGCGCGATGGCTGACAGGAATACCTTTGGGGATCTGTCGTAACGGGTCGCGACCCGCCGCCAATCCTTGAGCCTGCCGAACATGATTTCTATGCGGTTGCGCCGTTTGAAGCGGCGCTTGTCGTACTTCACCGTTTTCTTCCGCTGTTTTCGACCGGGGATGCAGGCGCGTATCCCTTTGTCTTTCAAAGCTTCTCTGAACCAATCGGCGTCGTAACCACGATCTCCGAGCAGCCAATCTACTTTTGGCAGGCTGCCAACGAGAACCCGTGCGCCGGTGTAATCACTGACCTGACCGGCTGTCACAAAGAGGTTCAGAGGACGTCCTTGGCTGTCGCAAATGGCGTGCAGCTTTGTGTTCATGCCGCCCTTGGTGCGCCCAATCAGACGCCCACGCCCCCCTTTTTCACGCCCAGACTGGACGCCGTGCGATGAGCCTTCAGATAGGTGGCGTCGATCATGACCGTTTTCTTTTCACCATGATCAGCAGCCAAACCAATCAGCATCTCGGCGAAGATGCCCTTGTCGCTCCAACGCTTCCAGCGATTGTAGAGTGTCTTGTGCGGGCCGTATTCCTTGGGAGCATCACGCCATCGTAACCCGTTGCGATTGATGAAGATAATGCCGCTCAGCACCCGGCGATCATCCACACGAGGTTTGCCATGGGACTTGGGGAAGAAGGGCTCAAGGCGCGCCATCTGCGCGTCGCTCAACCAGAAAAGATCAGACATGTTTACCGCTCGTTTTTCGAGTCGTGAATCATGCCGCCAACCGGAAATCAATGGGTCCTGACCCTAGAGTTCTAATGGCGTAACCAGTATTGAGGTTGAACTTGCCAGTCCTTTTGGGGGTACCCCAATTGATCTGCGGCGCTGTTGTGCAGACCCGTCCGTGAGTGGGCTTGATCTTTGGATTGAGCGAAGGGGTTTGGCAACAGCGCCGAAATTTTTCTCATTTGGTTAGACCCCAAAACCGAACTTGACGCATGTGTCGGTCGCCATGAGACTGTCGGAGGCGATTTTTGTTTGAGGTTTGCATGGATCATCCTCTGATCGACCTGATCAACCAGAGAATCCGCGAGGCGGAGGAAGCGGGCGCGTTCGACAATCTCGAAGGCGCGGGAAAACCGTTGCCCAACATGGAAGACCCGGAGAACGCGCTCATCAACCGGCTGATCAGGGAAAACGGCGCGGTGCCGGAATTCGTGTCGCTGTCGCGGGAACTGGCAGCACTGCGTGAAGAGCTGCGCGAAACGGGCGATAGGACCCGGCGGCGGGACATCATGAAAGAGATGTCGATGATGGAAGCGCGCATTGAGCTGGCCCGCAAGGCCCATCGCTAGGAGCCGCCCCCGTGGCGGAGGGATGACGGAGCATGTGACGGACGATGTGCGGACGATTTGCGATCACCTTGCCCACGGATGCGATGGCGCAGCTGTTTGCGGCAGCTCCGGCGAATGACCTGCCCAATGTGCCCAACTACAATGTTTGCCCGACAAATCAGGTGCATAGTGTCATTGGTGGGGCAGGGGCACAGCGGCGGTTGGTGGCGATGCGCTGGGGGTTCCTGCCGCATTGGTACAACGGGCCTTCTGACGGGCCGCTTCTGATCAATGCGCGGGCCGAAACCATTGCCGAGAAACCGGCCTTTCGCGCCGCGTGTCGCGAAAGGCGATGCCTGATCCCTGTCAGCGGGTTCTATGAATGGACCAAGGACGGCGACGGGGGGCGCTGGCCCTGGTACATCCAGGGGAAGCAGACATTGGCGCTGGCCGGGGTGTGGCAGCGCTGGGACAAGGGCGACACGCCGCTGGAGACCTGCGCGATTGTGACGACCGGGGCCAACGCGGCGATGTCGCGGATTCACCACCGAATGCCTGTCGTCATCGCGCAAAAGGATTGGGGGCTGTGGCTGGGCGAAGAGGGGCATGGCGCGGCGCGGTTGATGCGGGCGCCGGACGAGGATCTTCTGACCTTTCATCCAGTGGACCGGGCGGTGAATTCGAACCGGGCCGAGGGGGCGCACTTGATCGAGCCGGTCGTGCGGGACAGGCCGGGGTGAAGGGGGCCAGCCCCCTGGTTCGAAAATGCGGGCATTTTCATACCTCACCCCCGGGGTATTTCCGGAAAAAGAAAATGCGCCGGTGGCGTTTTTGCGGAAAGTGATTCACGAATCCGGGCTGTTTTTCGGGGTGGTCTTTCGGGTGCAAAACCGTTCAATAGGCGTCAGGAAGACTGTGGGGGCCATGACATGGCGCAAGACCAGGTTCGGATATTCATCAACGGGTTCGGGCGCATTGGCCGGACCCTGTTGCGGATTTGGGCGCGCGGCGATTTTCCGGATGTGGAGATTGTCGGGATCAACGACATCGAACCGTTGGAAACCTGTGCCTATCTTTTTGAATATGATAGTGTTTTTGGTGCCTACACCGGATCGGTCGCGCATGGCGACAAGGGCCTGATCATCGACGGTCATACCATCCCGTTTCATGGCGAACGCGACCTGACCGCGCTTGACTTGAGGGGAGTGGATGTCGTGCTGGAATGTACCGGCATGGCCGGGGCTCGGGCCGTGGCGGAACGCGGGTTGCAGGCGGGGGCCGGATCGGTGCTCATCTCGGGGCCGTCGGACGAGGCGGACATGACGGTGGTGATGGGGGCCAATGAAGCGCTGATGGGCGATCATCGGATCATTTCGAACGCGTCCTGCACCACCAACGCGCTGGCGCCGCTGCTCAAGGTGCTGGATGGCGCCTATGGGTTGATCAGCGGCCACATGACCACGGTGCATTGCTATACCGGCAGCCAACCCACCGTCGACAAGCCGCGCGGCGATTTGGCGCGCAGCCGGGCGGCGGCTCTGTCGATGGTTCCCACGACGACGTCGGCGCAGCGTCTGATCGACAAGGTGCTGCCGCATCTGAAAGGGCGGGTCGAGGCGCGGGCGATCCGGGTGCCGACGGCAAGCGTGTCGGCAATAGACCTGACAATACAAACGGATAAGCCAACAAACGCCACCGATGTGAACGCGCTTTTGAAGGCGGAAGCGGCGCGCGACGGGCTGATCGGCTGGACCACGAAACCGCTGGTTTCGACCGACCTTCGGGCGCGTCCGGAGTCGCTGATCCTGAGTGGGCGCGAGACGTCGGTGTCTGTGGGTGGCCTGTTGCGAGTGTTTGGCTGGTACGATAATGAGTGGGGATTTTCCAACCGTATGTTGGATATGGCAAGATTGATGGGGCGGCGTGGCGCCGTGCGAGGGGAAACCGGGAGTAAGACATGACAATGGATGACAAGGCGCGTGAAAGCGCCCGCGAGGCAGCTCTCAAATATCACGAGTTTCCCAAGCCGGGTAAGCTGGAGATCCGCGCAACCAAGCCCATGACCACGGGCCGCGACCTCAGCCGGGCCTATAGTCCGGGTGTGGCCGAAGCCTGTCTCGAGATCGAGAAGAACCCGGCAGACGCCACGCGTTACACCGCCAAGGGCAACCTTGTCGCGGTGATCTCGAACGGTACGGCGGTACTGGGTCTTGGCAATATCGGCGCGCAGGCCAGTAAGCCGGTGATGGAGGGCAAGGCCGTCCTGTTTAAGAAATTCGCCGGGATCGACTGTTTCGATATCGAGGTGAACGAGCCCGATCCGGAAAAGCTCGCCGATCTGGTGTGCCGGCTGGAGCCGACCTTTGGCGCGGTGAACCTTGAGGACATCAAGGCGCCCGACTGTTTTCTTGTAGAGCGTATCTGTAAAGAACGCATGAACATCCCGGTCTTTCACGATGACCAGCACGGCACCGCCATCGTTGCGGCGGCCGCGGCTTATAACGCGTTGATCGTGGCCGATAAAAAGGTCGATGAGATCAAGGTTGTGGCGCTGGGCGCGGGGGCGGCGGGGATTGCCTGTCTCAAGATGCTGATGACCATGGGGGTCAGGCACGAGAATATCCTGATGCTGGATTCCAAGGGCGTGGTGCACAAGCAGCGCAACGACCTGACACCCGAAAAGGCCGAATTTGCGCAGGACACGCCCAAGCGGACGACCATGGAAGCCATGGAAGGTGCAGACCTGTTCCTTGGCGTGTCGGGGCCGGGCCTGTTGACCAAGGAAATGGTCGAGCAGATGGCGGACGATCCGATCATCTTTGCGCTGGCCAATCCAACACCGGAAATCATGCCCGAAGAGGCGCGCGAAGCGGCGCCGGGCGCGTTGATCGCCACTGGGCGCAGTGATTATCCGAACCAGGTCAACAACGTGCTGTGTTTCCCGTTCATCTTCCGGGGTGCGCTGGATGTGGGTGCGACCGAGATCAATGACGCGATGAAGCTGGCCTGTGTCGAGGCGATTGCCTCTCTGGCGCGGGAAACCACCAGCGCCGAGGTGGGGGTGGCCTATCGCGGAGAAGAACTGTCCTTTGGGCCCAACTACCTGATTCCCAAGCCGTTTGACCCGCGCCTGTTGCCGACGATCGCCGTGGCTGTGGCCCGTGCGGCGATGGAATCCGGCGTGGCGACCAAGGAAATCGACCTCTTTGAATATGAAGACCGCCTTGAGGCGCAGGTATTCCGGTCCTCGATGATCATGCGTCCCGTTTTCGAGGCAGCCAGCCGCACGCGCCGCAAGATTGTCTTTGCGGAAGGCGAAGACGAACGCGTGCTGCGCACGGCGCAGGCGATGATCGAGGAAACGGTGGATACGCCGATCCTGATCGGGCGGCCCGAGGTTGTGGAGCATCGTCTGAAGCGCACGGGCCTCAAGATCAAGCCGGGTGTCGATTTCGAATTGATCAACCCCGAGCAAGACGACCGGTTCCGGGACTACTGGACCCATTATCATCGCAAGATGCGTCGCGACGGGGTAACGCCGGATTCGGCCAAGGCGATCTTGCGTACCAATGCCACTGCGATTGCGGCGATCGCCGTGGACCGGGGTGATGCGGACAGCATGATCTGTGGCACATTTGGCGAATACCGCTGGCATCTGAACTATGTCACGCAGGTCCTGGCCAATGACGATCTGCATCCGGTGGCGTCCTTGTCTTTGATTTTGCTGGATAAAGGTGCTTTGTTCCTGGCAGACACCCATATCCATATCGAGCCCACATCCGAGCAGGTGGCCGAGACGGTGATCGCGGCTGCGCGGCATGTGCGCCGCTTTGGCGTGGACCCCAAGATCGCGCTGTGTTCGGGGAGCCAGTTTGGCAATCTCGACAGCCACTCGGGGCGGGTGATGCGTGGGGCGCTCAAGGCGCTGGATGCGCATGAGCTGGACTTTGAATATGAAGGTGAGATGCACACCGACGCCGCGCTTGATCCCGATCTGCGGGACCGTCTGTTCCCGGACGGGCGTCTGACGGGCAAGGCGAACGTTTTGGTCTACTCCAACACCGATGCCGCCGGGGCGACGCGTAACGTGTTGAAATCCGTGGCAGATGGTCTGGAAGTGGGGCCGATCCTGATGGGGATGGGCAACCGGGCGCATATCGTGACACCGTCGATCACCGTGCGTGGGTTGCTTAATACCGCAGCACTCGCCGGGACGGATGTATCCAGTTACGGCTAAGAACGCCGGTGTTGCGCGGGGGATGTGACTTCCCCGTGCGACTCAAAGGTAAATCTCTGAATTTACTGGTAAAAGCCGGTTCGGTTTTGCGTCGGTATCACGTCGGTATTGGGTCGGTGTGAGCAGGAGAGAACAGAAAAGCGCGCCACGGTTTACGTGGCGCGCTTTTGTTTTGGTTAACGGCCTCTAGAGGGGCCAGAACAGCAGGATTGCCGGGATCGACGCGGCGACCACGATCACCTCGAGCGGCAGGCCCATGCGCCAGTAATCTCCGAAGTGGTAGCCTCCGGGGCCAAGGACAAGGGTATTGTTCTTGTGCCCGATGGGGGTGAGGAAGGCCGAGCTTGCCGCAACCGCGACGGCCATCAGGAAGGGGTCGGGCGAAACGCCAAGGGATTGCGCCATCTGGATGCCCACCGGGGCGGCGACGATGGTGGTGGCGGTGTTGTTGAGCACATCCGAGAGTGTCATCGTCACCAGCATCAGCACCGTGAGCACCGCCCAGGCCGGGAGGCCAGAGGTAAGCGAGACCAGCGAATTGGCAATGAGCGCGGTGCCGCCGGAGCTGTCCAGTGCGGCGCCGAGCGGGATCATGGAGCCGAGCAGCACCACGACGGGCCATTCGATGTGGTTGTAGATCTCGGAAATCGGGATGATCTTGGCCAGCACATAGGCCACGACCACCAGACCCAGCGCAATCGGCAGGTAGATCAGCCCGAGCGAAGCGGCCAGCACCGCGCCTGCAAAGAGGCCGATGGCGAGCCAGACCTTGGAGTCGGCCGTTATGACCAGCCCCCGATCGGCCAGCGGCAGGCATCCCAGCCAGTCGATAACGTCCGGCCCCGAATCCTTGCGCACGAGGATGAGGAGGATGTCACCGGGTTCGACGATGGTTTTGCGGATCTGGCTGCGGATGCGCTGTCCCTTGCGCGAGATGCCCATGAGCACGGCGCCCTGACGCCACGCCAGACCCAGAGATTGCGCGGTCTTGCCCGCGATACGGGCGGTTTCGGGAACGACAACCTCGATGATATCAAGCCCGTCGCCTGCGGCATTGAGGTGCTCTTCGCGTTTCTCATCGGCAAATTTCAGCGACAGGGCCGAGCGGAATTCGTCGAGCGCGTCCGGGGTGGCTTCGAGCACGAGCGCATCGCCCTCGCGCAGGGTATAGTTGCGCGCCGCGCCATAGAGCCGCTTGCCGTCGCGGATCAGGCCAAGAACAGCGACGTCGCTTTCCTCGGCCTGTTCACCGAGCTCGGCGACCCGCTTGCCGATCAGCTTGCTCTCGGTCGGAATGGTCAGTTCGGCAATATACTGGCCGAGATCCGAGACCTTTTTGCCCGCATCTTCGCGGTCAGGAATCAGGCGCCAGCCGATCAGGGCGACAAAGACCAGCCCCGCAAGCGCGGTCAGGCCGCCGACCGGGGCAAAGTCGAACATCTTGAAGGGCGCACCAAGGGATTCTTCGCGGATCGAGGCGATGATGATGTTGGGAGGCGTGCCGATCAGCGTGGCCATGCCGCCGAGGATGGTGGCAAAGCTGAGCGGCATCAGGGACTTGGCGGGGCTGCGCCCGGCCTTGCGGGCGGTCTGGATGTCGACTGGCATCAGGAGAGCAAGGGCGGCGACATTGTTCATGAAGGCCGAGAGAACGGCGCCGATACTGCCGATGATCGCGATATGGCTGCCAAGACTGCGGGCGCTGTCGACCAGCGTGCGGGTGATCAGGAACACCGCGCCCGAGCGCACCAGCCCGGCCGAAACTACCAGCACCAGCGCGACGATGATCGTGGCCGGGTGGCCAAAGCCCGTAAAGGCATCCTTGACCGGAACAACGCCCAGTACCACGCCGATGAGAAGCGCCGAAAAGGCTACGAGGTCATAGCGGAACCGGCCCCAGAGCAGCATGACAAAAACGCCACCAAAAAGGGAAAACAGGATGATCTGATCAGTGGTCATGCGCGCCCCAAGTGTTTTCCCGATCCAAGCCCAGCAGGCATGAGAATGCAAGCTGCTTGCGGGTCTTGGTCTGTCTGCCTTATAGAAGCGGCGACAAAGCGACCAAGCGCAGAAGATTACCGGAGGCGAAACATGGCCGGCCACAGTAAATGGGCAAACATTCAGCATCGTAAAGGGCGTCAGGATGCGGCGCGCTCCAAGCTGTTTTCGAAACTTTCCAAGGAGATCACCGTCGCCGCCAAGATGGGCGATCCCGACCCGGACAAGAACCCGCGTCTGCGTCTGGCGGTAAAAGAGGCCAAGTCGCAGTCGGTCCCGAAGGACGTGATCGACCGCGCGATCAAGAAATCAGTTGCCGGAGACGGCGATGATTACGAAGAAATCCGTTACGAGGGCTATGGCCCCAACGGCGTGGCGGTGATCGTCGAAGCGATGACCGACAACCGCAACCGCACCGCGTCGACCGTGCGCTCGACCTTTTCCAAGAATGGCGGCAACCTTGGTGAAACCGGCTCGGTCGGGTTCATGTTCGACCGCAAGGGCGAAGTGGTGTACCCGGCGGATGCGGGCGATGCGGACACGATTTTCGAAGCGGCCATCGAAGCGGGCGCGGAAGACGTGGAAAGCAGCGAAGACGGGCATGTCATCTGGTGCGCCGATACCGACCTGAACGAGGTGTCGAACGCGCTTGAGGCCGCGCTGGGAGAGAGTGAGTCGACCAAGCTGGTCTGGAAGCCGACCACGACAACCGAGATGGACCTTGAAGGCATGCAGAAGCTGATGAAGCTGATTGATGCGCTGGAAGACGATGACGACGTTCAGCGCGTCACCGCCAACTTTGAAGCCAGCGACGAGGTGATGGACCAGCTTTGAGGGTCGGTTGCATCCTGCGAGTTTTCAAAGGGGCGTGCCACGGGGCGCGCCCCTTTTTCGTTGCCCGGTCAGCGCATTGGGCCAATCATGGCGTAAGGCGTGATTGGGGCGGTGCGGAGGCCGGTCATACCCCATCTTGTGAGGAGAAGGCGACGGATGATTTCTTATGTGACGGTTGGTGCGGATGACATCGCGGCGGCAAAGCGGTTTTACCTGGCCTTCCTGCCGGCGCTTGGATTTGGGTTGGAGGAGGGGCCGGAGGGGCTGAGTTTCTCGCTCCCGGTTGACGAAGGGCAGACTCAGGTTTTGCCGGATTTCTATGTCAAACCGCCTTTTGACGGGCGGCCTGCTTCGGCTGGCAATGGCGCGATGGTTGCGTTTGAAGCACAAACGCAACAGCAGGTGCGCGCGCTGCATGCGGCGGCTCTTGCGGCGGGGGGAACGGATGAGGGCGGGCCGGGCTTTCGGGCGGATTACGGGCCGCGGTTCTACGTGGGATACCTGCGTGACCCTCAGGGCAACAAGATCGCGCTTTTTTCAAGCAACCCGGCAGAGCCGGGGCGCGACGGCTAGCGCGAAGCAGCGGGATTATGCGCCGCTGGGTTGCGTGGCCAGTTTGCGCGCGCGCAGTTTGTCGAGCGGCAGGCCAAGGCAGGCGGCCCCGGCCAGAGGCCAGCGCAGGATCAGGTTTTGCAGAATCATCGGTCCGCCCGTGCCAAGGATCAGACCAAGGAGGACGACGGCGAGCAGGGGGATCGGTTGGCCGGTGGCGTGCCAGAGTTTCGTGGTCAGCGCCGTGAAGAAGACGTGGAACAGGTAGATCGCGTAGGAATAGGCGCCGATCCGCGCAAGAAAACCCGAGGACAGGCGTAGCATGATCAGCCCGAAACAGGCGGAAAAGCCAAGGTAGATGGCGATCAGGCGGCGGGGTAGTCCGGTCAGGTCAAGGCTGTGGGTGGCGATGTTCCAGCCGATGGCGAGGCCAATCAAAAGGAGCGCCGCGCCGACCGGACGGGCGAGCGTGTGTGTGCGCAGTTTCTGGCGCAGCTCCGGGGTTTGCGTGAGCAGATACCCCGACATGAAGAACGGCAGCAGGAACACGGCGTTCACGATCGAGAACCAGTTGGTCATGGGGAAGGGCAGGATGGCAAAGCCCCACCACAGGATGCCCAAGACGCCAAGCCCCATGGCCACGGCCTTGTGGCGCGGACCGCCGATCGCACAGGTGAGCAAGACAAAGGCGGTCATGATCAGGAAGCTGGCCTGCAGGAACCAGTAATGGGCAAAGGAGGTCACGAAGATCATCGGATAAGGCATCGGATCTCCCCCGGTGACAAAGCGCGCCAGCCAGAACAGCGAGCCGACCACGGCCATGGGCAACAACAGGCGGCGGGCCTTCTTGCGGATCACGGTGCGTGCATCGGGCAAGAGCCCGGTGGCGCGGGCAAAGACCATGCCGGAGATGAAGCTGAAGATCGGCATGCGCATGTCCTGCGTGGTGTGGCTGACGATGCTGACGGTGTTTTCCCAAGGCAGTTCCAGCCCGTAAGCGGGGGAAATGCCAACCATGTGGTGCAGGACGAGGATGAAGCAGACGATGGCCCGGATGGTGTCGACTTCGATGCGCATGGCGGCGCGGGTCTGGTCAGGCAGGGAATGTGCAGTCATGCGAGGGCCTCTTGCAAGTCCGGTGCGGAAAGGGTGCTTTGAAATCGGTCTTTGCGGGGACAGTTTGCACGCAAACGGGGCAAAAAACAGGCCCACGCCGGTCGTTTTCACGACAGGTCCCTTTGAAAAGGCGGCTTGTGCACAAGAGGTACGTTCGCCGCGATCAGAGGATCAGATCAGGGTCGACCTGGCCGCGCGGCGGACTTCGCGGGTCAGTGGTGCCAGGGCGGGGGCGACCAGCCGCGAGGCCTGCCAGTGGAGCGGTACGTCATGGGGGGCGTCGGGCAGGAGCGGCACGAGACGTCCTGAGGCGATGTGATCGGCGACCAGTGCCTCGGGGTTCATGCCCCAGCCCAGCCCGAGAAGGCAGGCCTCGACGAAGCCTTGTGAGGAGGGCAGGCGGTGGCTGGGCGGTGTCGGGGCGCGGCCCAGATGCCGGGTCATCCAGATCTGTTGCAGGCGGTCCTTGGCATCAAAGCGCAGCATCGGCGCGCGGGCGATGTTTTCGGCAGTTACCGCTTCAGGAAACCAGCGTTGCATGTAGGCCGGGCTTGCGGTGGCAAGGTAGCGGATCGCGCCAAGGGGGTGGCTGTCGCACCCGGCGACCGGGGTTTCATGGGCGGTGACGGCGGCCACGACTTCGCCCCGGCGCAGCCAGTCGGCGGAGAAATCCTGATCGTCGACGACGAGGTCGAAAAGGATGTCGGGCACCCGCGCGGCCGCGTGCAGGAACCATGTAGCGAGGCTGTCGGCATTGACCGCAACGCGCAGACGTGCGGTGCGGGGCGTGAGACCTGCAAGGTCGCGGGCGAGATCCTGTTCCAGCAGGCCCACCTGATCGAGATGCGCGGCCAGACGGCGCCCGGTTTCGGTGCCGCTGCAGGGCTGGCCGCGCAGCACCAGCGGCGTGCCGACCCGTTCTTCGAGCGCCTTGAGCCGCTGGGAGACGGCGGATTGAGTGATGCCAAGCGCCGCAGCCGCACCGTCAAAGCTTCCCGTGCGCAGGATCGCCGCCAGTGCAGAGAGTTGGGCGTAATCGATTTGCATTAGCCAAACTTATGTCAGGGTAGAATCCTTAATTTGTGTAATGTGGCGGAGCGGCGTAGGCAAGACCCGGCACAAAGAGGGATTGCAGATGATCGAGGCAGGTATCGCGGGGTTTGCGCTGGGGTTTTCGCTGATCATGGCGATCGGGGCGCAGAATGCCTTTGTGCTGCGGCAGGGGCTGCGTGGCGAATACGTGCTGCCGTTGGTGTTGACCTGCGCCATTTCGGACGCGCTGTTGATCACCGCCGGGGTGGCGGGGTTCGGGGCGCTGGTCTCGGCCAATCCTTGGGCCTTGACGCTGGTGCGGTGGGGCGGGGCGGGGTTCCTGTTTGTCTATGGTGCAATGAATTTCCGTGCTGCCTTTCAGGGGGAGGGCAAGCTTGAGGACAAGGGGCGCACGGCAGGTTCGCTCAAAGGGGCATTGACCACCTGTCTGCTGCTCACTTGGGCCAATCCGCATGTCTATCTCGATACAGTGGTCCTGCTCGGGGGCATCTCGGCGCAGTACAACCCGGCCTGGGCCTTTGGGGTTGGCGCAGCTCTGAGCAGTTTCGCTTTCTTTTTTTCGCTGGGTTTTGGCGCGCGGCTGCTGCGCTCTGTGTTCACGAGCGCGCGGGCATGGCAGGGGCTGGACGTTCTGGTGGGGCTGACCATGTGGGCGATTGCGACAAAACTGGTGCTGTTCACTTCGTGACCGGGGCGGGCTTGCCGCATCGGGTGCGAGTATGGTTTGCTGATCCTTGGAAATATTCAGGGAGCGCGAAAATGTACCGAACAGGGGTGATGATCACGGCGGCGTTGGCTTTGGGCCTTGGCACGGCGGATATGGCGATGGCCAAGGACAAACCGGGCAAGGGCAACAAAAAAGGGGCCAGCGGCCAGATTCTGGACAAGCCGGGGAAGGGCCCAAAGGCGATCCCGCCGGGGCAGATCAAACGCTATACCCGTGGGGCCAAGCTGCCGGGGGATCTGAAGTACAAGGATATTGGCGACCTGTCCAAGTGGAAACTCAAGCCACCGGGCAAGGGAAATCGGTATATCCGGGTGGATAATGAAATCCTTGAAGTGACGGATGACTTGTCGACCGTCGTGGATGCTGTGGGGATCGTGGACGATCTTTTGCGCTAGGGCGGAACGGACATGAACATCAAGTTTGCGGCATATGCCGTGGCGGCCTTGATGGGCATGGCCGCCCCCATGTGGGCGCAATGCCCTGTGCCCGCGCCGTCTGCTTCAGCCAGCGGTTGGAGGGTCGAAGCGGGGGACAATGGTTATGTCGCGGAATCGGCACGGTATCCGGATGTGACCGTGCGGCTGGATATGCATTCGCCCGGCCGGCCTGAAATCTTGTTCTGGAGGGCTTTGCCACAATATGGCGGGCGTGTCGGGGTCATGCGTTTTTTTGCGGGTGAGCCGGGCACGTCCTATCTTGTGACGCTGGTGGATCAGGTCGTGATCGATCTGACCAGCGGGCGAGAGATCGGGCGGGGTACATATACCGAAGACTGCAACCCGGTTGAATGGACATGGCACAAGGACCGTGTGGAGGTGGATGATCCGGGTTATGGAAGGCAGATTTTCGAGCTTCCCTGATCGTCGTCCCTTCGCTGCACAGCCCATGTGCGTCTTCGAAGCTTGGGGGCGGGCGGTCTGCCCCCATATGCTGAAGGGTCACAAGGAGGAGTGCCGACATGAGCTGGAACCCTACGCTGGAACCGCATTGCCCCGACGCGGGTGATCTGGAGTCAATTGAAACCGTGATCATTCCGCGCGCCCGTGATCTGGGCGGGTTCGAAGTGCGCCGGGCGTTGCCTGCACCACGGCGCCAGATGGTGGGGCCGTTCATATTTTTCGACCAGGCCGGACCGGCGGAGTTTCTGACAGGGAAAGGTATTGACGTGCGCCCCCACCCGCATATCGGGCTCGGGACCGTGACCTATCTTTACAAGGGCGAGTTCGAGCATCGCGACAGCCTTGGCACCCATCAGATGATCTATCCCGGCGAGGTGAACTGGATGGTGGCGGGCAACGGGGTGACCCATTCCGAACGCACCAGCGCGGCCACGCGCGCCGCGCCAAGCAGCCTGTTTGGTATCCAGACGTGGATTGCTCTGCCAGAGGATCACGAGGATGACGCGCCGATGTTCGAGCACCACGGCAAAGAGGCTTTGCCCGTGCTCGAGGGCGAGGGCAAAGAGGTGCGGCTGATCCTTGGCACCGCTTGGGGCGAAAGGGCTCCGGCGACGCTTTTTTCCGAGACCTTCTATGCGGACGTGATCCTTGAGGCCGGGGCCAAGCTGCCGATGCCCGAGGACCACGAGGATCGCGGTCTTTACGTGACCGAAGGCTCGGTCGAGATTGCCGGAGAGCGGTTTGAAGCGGGGCGGATGATGGTGTTTCGCCCCGGCGATGCGATCACCGTCACAGCCGGAGAGCAGGGTGCGCGGCTGATGGCGTTGGGGGGCGAGACGCTCAACGGACCGCGCCATATCTGGTGGAATTTCGTGGCTTCGTCCAAGGAGCGGATCGAAGAGGCAAAACAGGCCTGGGCCAAGGGAGATTGGGAAAACGGGCGGTTCCATCTGCCGCCCGGCGACGCGGATGAGTTCATTCCCTTGCCCTGAAGCCATGCGAAGAACGCAAGGTCGTTAACCTGTTTCCTATCTCGACAAGGGGCGGCAAACATGGTGGTGTGGCGCCATGACTGAGAACCCCGCCCATCGCCCTGTTATCGGCATCTTCTGGATGTTGGTGACGGGCCTGTGTTTCGTGGCCGTCACCGCGCTTGTAAAGCTGGTTGGTATTCGAATTCCGGCAGCCGAAGCGGCATTCCTGCGCTATGCGCTGGGTCTTGTCTTCCTTTTGCCGATGATCGGACCGATCCGGCGGGCGCGGCTGACCCGGCGCCAGCTGGGGCTGTTTGGCTTGCGTGGGGTGCTGCACACCGGGGGTGTGATCCTGTGGTTTTTTGCCATGGCGCGTATTCCCTTGGCCGAGGTCACGGCGATGAATTATCTTGCGCCTGTGTATGTGACGGTGGGGGCGGCGCTGTTTCTCGGGGAAAAGCTGGCCCTGCGTCGGATCATGGCGGTGGTCGTGGCGCTGATCGGGACGGCAATCATCCTGCGCCCCGGGTTTCGCGAGTTGGACATGGGGCATATTGCCATGCTGTTCACTGCCTTCTTCTTTGCCGGGGGATACCTGTTGGCGAAGGTGTTGAGCGACGAGGCCAGCCCAGCCGTGGTCGTAGGCATGTTGTCGATTACGGTAACGATCGGGTTGGCCCCGGCGGCTGCGGCTGTCTGGGTGACGCCGACACCCTGGGAGCTGGGTGTTCTGTTTCTTGTCGCCTGTTTCGCGACGGCGGGGCACTACACGATGACGATGGCCTTTGCCGCCGCGCCGGTGACGGTGACACAGCCCGTCAGCTTTCTGCAACTGGTCTGGGCGGTGCTGTTGGGGCTGGTGCTGTTCAACGAGTCTCCCGATATCTGGGTGATCGTCGGCGGGCTGGTGATCATCGGGGCGATCAGCTTTATCACGTGGCGCGAAGCGGTGCTGAACCGGCGCCAGATCACACCGCTGGTGGGGCAGACCAAGCTCTGATCCTGGGGATTTTGCAAGGCGGGGTTAGGGTTCCTTCATTTATTGGAGGGTTTCTTTGTGCGGTGGACTATTCTCTGGAGCGTTTTTGGGGCCATGGTCGGGCTTGGCTCTTTGCCCAGATCGCGCCGCGCTGTGAGGATGCGCCCGATGTCGGCCCGGTGATGATCCAGGCCGACCCGGAAAGCCGCGACAGCTTTTGTTACCTTATTGAGGATGTGTCCGAGGATCGGCTGGAGCTGATCTATTTCGGCAACCCGAACCCGCTGGTATACCGGCGCTGACAGGGATCAGACGTCGGAGGTCAGAAGCAGGTCCGCGACCTTGCGGGCCTCGGCGCGCGCTTGGACGGGATCGAGCCTGACTGCCGATTGCGCCGCTTCGAGCCAGACACCATCCATATAGCTTTGCAGGGCCACGCGCACGGTTTCGCGGCGGTTTTCAGGCAGGAGTGCGCTCAGTTCGGCGCGAAAATGCGAGGTGACGCGCGCCCGGTTGATCTGGTGCAGGCGGGCCAGCGTCGGCACATAGGGGGCGCTACCCCAGAACTGCACCCAGAGTGAACATTGTTCGATCGTGTAGAGCCGGTCGGAAAAGTTGGCATCCAGAACCGCCATCAAACGATCATGCGGCGACTTGGCCAAGGCGTAGCGTTCCAGCATCGCTTCTTTCAGCATGGTCATCAGGTGGCGCATGGTCGCCTCCATCAACCGTTCCTTGGACCCGAAATAATAGTTGATCGACGCTGCCGAAGCCCCGGCCAGCGCGGCAATTTCTGCCATGGTGACAACCGCATAGCCGCGCTGATGCACGGCGGTGATGGTCGCTTCGATCAATTCCTGATGGCGGATGTCGCGGATACGTGTTCGGCCCATGGATCAACTGTGGCCGCTTGGGGCGGGGGACGCAATATTGTTGTTTAAATAAAAAATTTGAATGCCCATTTAAAAAATTGAAGTCGAATGCTAACGTGACCCGATCCGGCGCGGTCGGAGTGGTTGAAAGGGATGGGCCGGAGCGCTTGCAAAGGGGCGCGTCCGATCAAATGCGGAGAAGGCGGATGCAGGCGGATTACGTGATTGTCGGGGCCGGGAGCGCGGGCTGCGCCATGGCCTATCGTCTGAGCGAGGCGGGTAAATCGGTTCTGGTGATCGAACATGGCGGCACCGATGCGGGGCCGTTGATCCAGATGCCTGCGGCTCTGAGTTATCCCATGAACATGTCGCTTTATGACTGGGGCTACAAAAGTGTGCCCGAACCGCACCTTGGCGGGCGCGAGTTGGTCTGCCCGCGCGGCAAGGTGATCGGCGGGTCCAGTTCGATCAATGGCATGGTCTATGTGCGCGGTCATGCGGGCGATTATGATCACTGGGCCGAAAGCGGCGCGACCGGGTGGGGCTATGCCGACGTGTTGCCCTATTTCAAGCGCATGGAGCATTGGCACGGAGGCGAGAATTCGGACGGTTTCCGCGGGACGGATGGGCCGTTGCACATCACGCGCGGGCCGCGCAACAACCCGTTGCATGCGGCTTTCGTCAAGGCCGGGGAACAGGCCGGCTACCCGGTGACGGATGACTATAACGGCCGCCAGCAGGAAGGCTTTGGCGCCATGGAAATGACGGTCTGGAAGGGGCAGCGCTGGTCGGCGGCGAATGCCTATCTCAAACCGGCGTTGAAACGTGAGAACTGTGACCTGGTGCGCGGGTTGGCGCGCAAGGTCGTGATCGAAGACGGGCGCGCCGTCGGGGTCGAGATCGAGCGGGGCGGCAAGGTGCAGGTGATCCGGGCCAATGCCGAGGTGGTGCTTGCTGCGTCGTCGCTGAACTCGCCCAAGCTGCTGATGCTGTCGGGGATCGGCCCGGCGGCGCATCTGGCCGCGCATGGCATCGACGTGGTGGCGGATCGGCCGGGCGTCGGGCAGAACCTTCAGGACCACCTTGAAGTCTACATGCAATATGCCAGCAAGCAGCCGATCACGCTTTACAAGTACTGGAACCTGATCGGCAAAGGGCTGATCGGGGCGCAGTGGCTGTTTACGAAAACCGGACTTGGCGCGTCGAACCAGTTCGAAAGCGCGGCCTTTATCCGGTCGCGGGCGGGGATCGACTATCCCGATATCCAGTACCATTTCCTGCCCATCGCCGTGCGCTATGACGGGCAGGCGGCAGCCGAGGGGCACGGGTTTCAGGCCCATGTCGGGCCAATGCGGGCCAGGTCGCGGGGCGAGGTCACGCTGGCCTCGGCAGATCCCAAGGCGGCCCCGAAAATCTTTTTCAACTACATGTCCGAAGAACAGGACTGGATCGACTTCCGCGCCTGTTTGCGGCTGACACGCGAGATTTTTGAACAGGACGCGATGAAGCCTTTCGTGAAGCACGAAATCCAACCCGGCGCAGCTTTGCAAACGGATGACGAGCTAGACGGGTTCATCCGCGAGCATGCAGAGAGCGCCTATCATCCCTGTGGCACCTGCAAGATGGGCCGGGCGGATGATCCGGGCGCCGTGGTCGACCCCGAATGCCGGGTGATCGGGGTCGAGGGCTTGCGCGTGGCGGACAGTTCCATCTTCCCGCGCATCACGAATGGCAACCTCAACGGACCGTCGATCATGACGGGCGAAAAGGCGGCTGACCACCTGTTGGGGCGGCGTTTGCCATCGGCCAATGACGAACCGTGGTTCCACCCCGGTTGGCAGGCCGCTCAGAGGTGATTTTTGTGCGTTTTGCGCGGGCTGTTTGATCCCTGTCAAAGCGGGTGCCGACCCGGCACCGATACGGTTTTGTCAAACAGAACAAAACAGGAGCGCAAACAATGTCTCACACCCCCCATGAACTGGCCGAGGAATTTCCGGAATTCGTTGAAAAGATGAGCGCGCTGAAGGTCAGCGATGCCCATTACGCCAAGATGCACGAGGAATACCACGAGCTGAATCGCAAGGTGCACCGCGCCGAAACCAACGTTGAACCGCGCGAAGAACTTTCCGAGGTGGATCTGCGTAAGCGGCGCGCGGCGCTCAAGGACGAGATCTACGCCTATCTCAAGGCGAACTGATCGATAAAGCGCCAGAGGCGTGGCAGGGTATCGGACCGCCACAGGTCGGTATGGCCCGCGCCTTTGACTGTCAGGAAGTCTTTCCTTCGGGATGGGGCGGCAGCGAAAATCTGTCGCCCCATTTCTATTGGGATAAGGTCGTCTTTGGTGCCGTGCAGGATCAGGAGCGGCGGGGTCAGCACCCGGGCCTGATCAAGGCTGGGCCATTGGTTTTCAAGGCTTTCGGCGAGTTCCCCTGTGCCCGGATAGTGGTGCTCGGCCAAGGCTGGGATCGAGGTAAAGGGCGCTTCGAGGATGATGGCTGCGGGCGGGCCGTGGCCCTTGTCCGGGTTGGTGGACGGGGTGGCCATCAGCGCGATGGCGACGGCGGTTCCGAGGCTTTCGCCATAGAGAACCACGCGTGCGGCGGGAAGGTCGGGGAAGCGGGTGAAGAGCGCATGATAGGCGGTTTCAGCGTCCCAAGTCAGCGCGGCCTCGGAAGGGGTGCCGGTGCTGCCTGATGAGCCGCGATAGGCGGGTGCGAAAAGGCCATAGCCCCGGTCGAGGAAGCGACGAAAACGCCCGGCGCGGGCGGCGAGGTTTCCGGCGTTGCCGTGGAAATAGAGGATCACCGGTTTGCCCGGCGCTGGATCGGCGGTCCAAGCAATCAGGGTCTCGCCATCATTGTCAAAACGGTACTCGGTGACACCGGAGAGACCCGCATCGGTCGGTGCCACATGGGAGGAGTTAAAAGGGTAGAGCACAAAGCGTTCGGCCACGCTCGAGAGGGCGATCATCGCAAAAGAGCCCAAGACGACAAGCGTCAGGAGCCTGAAGAGAAGGCGCATCACCCCACCTCGTAGGGCAGGACGCCACGGGCGTTTTCGTTGATCGTGAGGCGCCTCTCAAGCGGGGGCACCGAGCGTTGGTGGCAATGGGTGCGTTCGCAAATCCGGCAGGAAATCCCAATTGGGGCAAAGGCTTGCGGGTTCGAGATGTCCATGTGGTCGGCATAGACGAGCGCGTCCGCGTGGCGGATTTCGCATCCCAGGGAAATCGCGTAGCGCCGTACCGGTGCGCCGTAATGCCCCCCCGATTTCGACACGTCGCGTGCGAGCGATATGTAGCGGACCCCGTCCGGCGTCTCGGCAAGCTGGCGCAGGAAGCGGCCCGGAGTTTCGAAGGCGCGGTGCACGTTCCACAGGGGGCAGGCGCCGCCGAAGCGGGCGAATTGCAGGCGGGTTGTCGAGTGGCGTTTGGTGATGGTCCCGGCCTGATCGACACGCACGAAGAAGAAGGGAATGCCCTTGGCGCCGGGGCGCTGCATGGTGCTGAGGCGATGGGCGACCTGCTCGATCGAGGCGCCGAAGCGGTGTGACAGGAGCTCCAGATCGTGGCGGGTTTCGCGGGCGGCATCGAGGAAGGTGGCATAGGGCATCAGGGCCGCACCGGCGAAGTAATTGGCCAGTCCGATCTTGGCAATCGCGCGGGCGGCGTCGGTCTGGAAACGGGCAAGGTCCAGCGTGGCTTCGAGCAGTTTGTCGCTTTGCAGGAGCGCCACTTGCAACAGGAGCTGGAAGGTCTGGGTTTCGGGCTGGGCATAGCGTGAGATTTGCAGACGCCCGGTTTCCGGGTCGAACTGGCGCAGGGGTTCAATGTCCGAATAGGACACGGAAATCCCCTTGTTGCGCAGGGCCGAGATCGCCGTGGCGCGCACGCCGCCCTGATCCGGCGCCTGAACCGCGAAATGTTCGGCGGCGCGGTCGACGGCGTCTATGTAGTTGTCACAATAATGAAAAAAGTCGCGCACCTCGTCCCAGGGGCTGGCCTGCATCTGCACATCCTGCCGCCCCAGCGCCTCGTCAAGCGAGGCGAGGCGTTCATGGGTTTGGCGATAGGCGCGGTGCAGTTCCAGAAAGGCGCGCGCCAGTGCCGGGGCGTTGGAGGCGGTCAGGCGCAGGTCGGCCAGGGGGGCCGAGGTTTCGGCCAGAACCGGGTCGGCCAGTGCTTCGCGCATGTCCGAGACAAGGCGTTCGCTGTCCCCCGTAGACAGCTCGGTGACATCAAGGCCGAACTCCTGTGCCAATGCCAGAACCACCGTGGTCGACACCGGGCGGTTGTTGTTTTCCATCTGGTTGAGATAGGGCAGGGACACGCCAAGTTTCTGGGCGAAGTCCTTTTGCGTGAGGCTGAGCCGGGTGCGGATCTCGCGCAGCTTGGCGCCGGCATAGAGTTTCTGAGTGGGCAAGGCGGGCTCCGGTCACTGGGTTTGCGTAGCTGCAAAGATAGCTTTGCAAAGCACCGTACGCCAGTGGCGATGTGACGGCGCCGTCGAATCGGGGGTTAACCCAGTGTTTGCTGGCGAATCCGGGTTCGGTAACGTGTCGGTATCACGTCGGTATTGCGTCGGTATGGATTTGGGTTTTGCCGGAATCTGCCGACGTTAACGCGGCGCGCTTTACCAATTATGAGGAATTGATCGCGGGTGTTCGCCCATCAGGGTGTTACCTGTTGATGGACCTCGATCACGTTGCCCTCGGGGTCATGGAAGAAGACCTGATGCCATTCCTTGGCAAAGGCGGTGCCATAGTCGGAATAGGGGATGCCGCGCGCGTCAAGGATGGCAAGAAAGGCGGCAAGGTCATCGGTGCGAAAGGCGATATGGCCGCGTTCAACCGGGTTGATGACCCGACCGTTTTTGAAAGCCACGTCAAAGGCGCGTTCGGCAAGGTGCATTTCCATTTTGCCTTCGGTGGCGAAGCGGATCTTGCCATCATATCCCGAGGTGCTGTCGGCTTGGGTGCGCGGAAAGTTTTTCTGGGGGATGTCGTCCAAACCCAGCACGTTGGTATAGAAATCATGCATGCGGTCGACATCGTCGGCCACGAAGTTGATGTGATGGAATTCCAGTTTCATCCGGCTTGCCTGTGGTCTGCTGCCCCTTGATGGCCCGTGGTAGCATTGCGCAAAGGGCGCAAGGAAGTGGAAACTTGCCGCGATGACGCGTTGGTCGTCAAAGGTGCAGGCGGCGTTCGCGGCGGATCACGGCGAGGATGGTCAGGAAGCCCGCAAAGCTGGTGGCGAACATGATCCACAAGAGCGGCAGCGGGCCGGACCCCGGCACAAGGAGGGCCCCGGCCAGCGCCGACAGCCCTGCGCCGCCGCCGATCATGATCGAGCCGGACAGGCCCGATGCGGTGCCCGCAAGATGGGGGCGCACGGACAGTGCGCCCGATGTGGCGTTGGGGATGGTCAGCCCGTTGCCAAGGCCGACAAATGTCATCATGCCAAAGAACAGTTCGGCGCTTCCGGCGCCGGCAAATACGATCAGGATCAGAACGCCGATCCCGGCGGCGGCGATGGCGCAGCCTGCGACGACCATGCGATTGATCCCGAAGCGGACCGAGAAGCGCCCTGACAGGTAGTTGCCAATGAAATAGCCCACCGCCGGGGCGCCGAAATAGAGACCCATAAGGGCCGGGGACAACCCGTAGATATCGGTCGCCACAAAGGGCGCCCCGCCGAGATAGGCAAAGAAGGCCCCCGAACTCAGGCCGCTGGCCAGCGAATAGCCCCAGAAGCGCGGGCTGGTGAGCAGCTCGGGGTATTCGCGGAACTGCCTGGCAAGCGAAAGGCCGCTGCTTTGCTTGGTTTCGCCAAGATCCGCCCAGGTGAGCACGAGAATCAGCAGGCCCACCGCGAACAGCAGCCAGAAGCTGGCCTGCCAGCCAAAAGCCTGATCCAGTAACCCGCCAAAGACCGGCCCCAGCATCGGCACGATGGTCATGCCCATGGTCACATAGCCGATCATCGAGGCGGCCTCGTCTGCCGGGACCATGTCGCGCACCACGGCGCGACTCAGTACCATGGCCACCACGACCGCGGCCTGCATCATGCGGAAGGTCAGAAACAGGGTGACATTGGTGGCGAAGATGCAGCCCAGGGTGGCGAGCAGGAACAGCACCATGCCGCCAAGGATCACCGGGCGGCGCCCGAGCTGGTCCGAGATCGGCCCGACAAGGATCTGCAATACGGCATTCACACCGAGATAGACCGCCACGGAAAGCTGCATGACGCTGTATTCCGTGTCAAAATGCGCCGTCATGCTGGGCAGGCTGGGCAGGAAGATGTTCATGCTCAGCGCCGAAATCCCGGCCAGAAGGATCAGCGTGAAAATGTTCGGTGGCGTGGAGCGGTCGAGGAACTGACCGCGCGGTTTTGAACTCATGAGTTCAGAGGTAAGTGCTGGACGCCGCGTTGTCCATCATTGGTATTTGATTTGTGTAGTTTTTGCTGTTTTGCAGTATTCAGTCAAAAGGTTTTCCAGACTTTGCAAATTTGCCGAATTAAGCTTTGTATGGAGGGCCGGCGCGGCTATGGTCTCTTTCAAATCATAGGGGACATGCCATGAAAGATATTCTCCAGCAACTGGAAGAACGCCGGGAAGTGGCCCGGCTGGGCGGCGGACAGCGCCGGATCGACAGTCAGCACGCCAAGGGCAAGCTGACCGCACGCGAGCGGATCGAACTGCTTCTGGACGAGGACTCGTTTGAAGAGTTCGACATGTTCAAGACGCACCGCTGCACCGATTTCGGAATGGAAAAGGACAAGCCCGCAGGCGACGGTGTGATCACCGGCTGGGGCACGATCAATGGCCGCATGGTTTACGTGTTCAGCCAGGACTTTACCGTGTTCGGCGGGTCGCTGTCGGAAACCCACGCGGAAAAGATCTGCAAGATCATGGACATGGCCGTACAGAACGGCGCGCCTGTGATTGGTCTCAATGATTCGGGCGGTGCCCGTATCCAGGAAGGCGTGGCCTCGCTTGCCGGGTATGCCGAAGTGTTCCAGCGCAACATCATGGCCTCGGGCGTGGTGCCGCAGATCAGCGTGATCATGGGCCCCTGTGCCGGTGGTGCGGTGTATTCTCCGGCGATGACCGACTTCATCTTCATGGTGAAAGACACGTCCTATATGTTCGTGACCGGCCCGGATGTTGTGAAGACCGTGACCAACGAAGTGGTGACCGCAGAGGAACTGGGCGGGGCGTCGACTCACACCAAGAAATCCTCGGTCGCGGATGGCGCGTTCGAGAACGACGTCGAGGCGCTTGCCGAAGTGCGCCGCCTTGTCGACTTCCTGCCGCTAAACAACCGCGAAAAGCCGCCCGTCCGCCCGTTCTTTGACGAGCCGGGCCGGATCGAAGATTCGCTGGATACGCTGGTACCCGAGAACCCCAACACGCCCTACGACATGAAAGAGCTGATCGTGAAGCTGGCGGACGAGGGCGATTTCTACGAGATCCAGGAAGATTACGCCAAGAACATCATCACCGGTTTTGTCCGCCTTGAAGGGCAGACCGTGGGTGTCGTGGCCAACCAGCCGATGGTGCTGGCGGGCTGTCTTGATATCGACTCGTCGCGCAAGGCCGCCCGGTTCGTGCGCTTCTGTGATGCGTTCGAAATCCCGATCCTGACGCTGGTTGACGTGCCGGGCTTCCTGCCGGGGACCTCTCAGGAATATGGCGGCGTGATCAAGCACGGTGCGAAGCTTCTTTTTGCCTATGGCGAAGCGACGGTGCCGAAAGTGACCGTGATCACCCGCAAGGCCTATGGCGGCGCCTATGACGTGATGGCGTCCAAGCACCTGCGTGGCGACTTCAACTATGCCTGGCCGACGGCGGAAATCGCGGTGATGGGCGCCAAGGGCGCGACCGAGATCATCCATCGTGCCGACTTGGGCGATGCCGAGAAGATCGCCAAGCACACCGCCGATTACGAAGACCGGTTTGCGACGCCCTTCGTGGCCGCAGAGCGGGGCTTCATCGACGAGGTGATCCAGCCGCGCGGCACCCGCAAACGGGTGGCACGGGCCTTTGCCAGCTTGCGCAATAAGTCGGTCAAGAACCCGTGGAAGAAGCACGACAACATTCCGTTGTAAGCGGGAAGGCGTTTGAGATCAAAAAATGAAAGAAGAAGCGTACCTGGATGCATTGGACCTGCTTTCAAAGCAGACCCGCACCCAAATCGGGGTTTTCGCGGTGCCATTAGGTATCGTGCTCGCCCAACTGCGGTTTATCTCGCAAATTGATAGTCTTCTTCTTTCTCTGGTCGCTACGACTGCTTTGGTCTCCCTTTTCATTGGAGTGGCAATTGCATGGTGGATGTGGGCGCTTGTTGCGGGGTTTCACGCGAGAGAAGTGCTCACCTCCGCCGAGGGCTATGGCTCTGGCAGCAGGGGATCAATCTATATGGCTTGGTACGAAAGCCAAATGGCACGATCCAACATTCAGCTCAGTGAGGATTGGATAACTGGTCATATCTCAAGATTCGAGAAGCCTATCATCATCTCTTTAGCGTCCGGATATGGCTCGCTTTTCTTAATGTTGATAATTGTGATTTGGAGTTCGCCATGACCCAACTCTGGAACAACCAAGCCTTCAGCGTATCCCACGCCGATGACTCGCCCTTCGTGGGCGAGGGGCTGCGGGCGTTCTTTGAGTATCGCGACCTTGGCATCCAATCGGCCACCAAGGGCAAGTTCGGGGCGCATGTGATCCGGGCCGTGCCGGGGATGGAAAGCCCCGGAGCATGGCATTCCCATGAGCTGGACTTCCAGATGGTCTATGTGACCAAGGGCTGGGTCGTGTTCGAATACGAGGGGCAGGGCGAGCACATGCTGCGCGCCGGGTCCTGTGTTTTGCAACCGCCGGGGATCAGGCATCGCGAATGCCGTCATTCCGATGACATGGAGCTGATCGAGATCATCAGCCCGGCAGAATTTGCCACCAATGACGAGGACGCACCGGAATGAGCCGGACGGGCTGGCATATCCTGAGCGAGGGGGAAACCCTGACGCTGGCGCGGCGCAACCGCGCGCGGCTGGATGTGGCGGCGCGCACCGAGTTGCCGGATGCCGGGCGGCTTCGCGTCGCGCACCAGGTCCGGCAGGACATGTGGCGCGCGCTCCAGGGGCTGCGTGGGTTTTCGCCGGTGGTGCAGGTGCGCCGCGAGGCAGGGCAGTTGCATGTCACGGCGGGGGGCGAGATCGCCGGTGCATTCAGCCGGGAATACGTGGAAAACATGATCCGGGACGTGCTTGAGCACCCCGAACGGCGGTCGCGGTGGATCCGCTATGCGCGCCGGTCAGGGGGGCAGTCATGACCGGGCGGGCTGCATGGAATTTGTTCGGCGGGAATATTAAGTCCCGCCCCCATACGGCAGCGGATTTTCCGCGCCGGATGTGCCATACTGTGGGCGCAGTAGCGAGATTCGCCGCGTTTGGAGGGGCCCTTTGTGGCGCGGCCGCGGCCGGGGTTTTGGAGGAGACACCGGCCGTGCCCTCCGGCAACGAGATTCACCTTCAGGAAATCCTGCTTGAGACCCGCGATGACAAGCTGCGGGTGGCGCGGTTCCGTTATATCATGCCGCTGATCCGGCAGGGGGTCGAGTTCGCCGAGATCGAAGACGACTTTTTCCACCTGTGCATTGGCGTTGCGGTGCCGTATCTGACCACGCAAGGCGAAACGGTGGATCAGGTCGTCATTTCGATGGCCGACCGGGAAACGGAATTCGGCGTCATGGACACGCTCGCGACGCAATATTTCGAAGCCTTCACGGTGCAAGACGGCACCTGTATCTGGGAGGGTTTCTGATGACACCACAATATCTTGCGCAAAGGAATGCAGGCAGGGGAGTGATTGCGGCTTTGCGGCCACATCACATTAGCTTGGCGCCCTATCCGTATCTTTTTGCAGTAGAATCCACTATTCTCCGGTCACGTCGTCCTTGGGCGATCGTGGGGCAGGCAGGGTCGTATGGCCCTGTTTCCAATGAAAACAAGAACTGGAGAAACAGATGTCAAAGAGCATCAAAGCATTCCTGGCCCTTGGCCTTGTTGCACTTGTCGCAGCCTGCGCAGACACCGCACAGGTTGAAGAATATGTCGTGGTCGACCCCGAGCCGATCTCGCAGGAACCGGTTTACACCGGCAAGTACAAGTAAGCTTGGCGCCAAGCGATTCGGGCAGGCCCTCGGGCCTGTCCGCCCAGCCCTGAGCCAGAACGCTCCTGTCATCCGGAGGAGCGCGGCATGATCAAGCACAAGGGCTTTCCGGGACGTCTTCCGGGTACGGATTTCCAGTTTGTCATTCGCCGCGCCAACCCCAAGGGCGCCACGCCGATCACCCGGCGCGAACGGTTCAAGGACCGCCGTCCAGCCGACCGGCGCGCGGATGCCGGGTTCATGACCGCGTTGTGGGATCATTTCGGGGACCAGCCGTTTGAGCGGGGCAACCTTGATGCCGGGCGGCTGAGCTGGCTTTTCGGGCGCGAAGTGAAGCCGGTGGACCCCGACAATTTCGACCCCGAGGATTACGAAGCGCTGCTGGTGATCGACGTGGACGTGGCGCGGGCCTCGTTCCCGGATGCGATTGATGGGGGGTGGGCATGATTTTGCCGATCCACGCGCAGAATGGGCAGAAAGCGGCCCAAGGTCAGAAACTCGCGGCGCAAGCCGTTGAGATGACACGAAACCATGCCAATATGGACCATGTGGAGTACGGGCTTGTTCGGGTCCGCTCCTGTAACAGTGTATTCCGTTACCCTTCCCCTTTCGGGTGGTCCTGTGGCGTCCCTGCGGGATCACCCGTTTTTTCTAGTGAAACCGTGGCGTATAATGCGGTCAGAATGTCGGGAGGAATGCCCGGCCGAACAGAGGAAACAGGCAAATGTCAAAAATTTGGAAATTCGCCCTTGCCGGCGTGGCCGCGGTTGGCCTGTCGGGCTGTGGAGACACGTTCGGTGAGCAGGCGCTCATCGGTGCGGGCGCCGGTGCGGCCACGTCAGCCGTTGTCGGGGGCAGCGTCGCCGCGGGTGCGCTTGTCGGGAGCGCCGCAAACGTCATCTATTGCAAGGAAAACCCTGGCAAGTGCTGATCGACTGAATTCCTCGGCCCGGTTTGGGCTGATCGAAAATGAACACGCCATCTGTGCCCTGCCGGGCGCAGGTGGCTTTTTTGTTGCCAATTCCGGCGCGACCGTGTCGCGCGGGACAAGAACCAGAAGGGACATGACATGTTCGACAAGATCCTGATTGCCAACCGTGGCGAGATTGCCTGCCGGGTGATCAAGACCGCCCGTAAGATGGGCATCAAGACCGTGGCCATCTATTCGGATGCCGACAAGCAGGCGCTGCATGTGCAGATGGCCGATGAGGCCGTGCATATCGGCCCGCCCCCGGCGAACCAGTCCTATATCGTCATCGACAAGGTGATGGATGCGATCCGTCAGACCGGCGCGCAGGCGGTGCATCCCGGTTACGGCTTCCTGTCGGAAAACTCGAAATTTGCCGAGGCGCTTGAGGCCGAAGGCGTGGCTTTTGTCGGCCCCCCCAAGGGTGCGATCGAAGCCATGGGCGACAAGATCACCTCGAAGAAAATCGCACAGGACGCGAACGTGTCGACCGTGCCCGGTTACATGGGGCTGATCGAAGACGCGGATGAAGCCGTGAAGATTTCGAACGAGATCGGCTATCCGGTGATGATCAAGGCGTCTGCAGGTGGCGGCGGCAAGGGCATGCGGATCGCGTGGAACGATCAGGAAGCGCGCGAAGGCTTTCAGTCCTCGAAGAACGAAGCCGCGAACAGCTTTGGTGACGACCGGATTTTCATCGAGAAATTCGTCACCCAGCCGCGTCACATCGAGATCCAGGTTCTGTGCGACGCGCATGGCAACGGCATCTACCTGAACGAGCGCGAATGCTCGATCCAGCGTCGGAACCAGAAGGTTGTGGAAGAGGCGCCGAGCCCCTTCCTTGATGAAGCCACCCGCAAGGCGATGGGCGAACAGTCGGTCGCGTTGGCCAAGGCGGTGGGTTATGCCAGCGCCGGGACGGTGGAATTCATCGTCGATGGCGACAAGAACTTCTACTTCCTTGAAATGAACACCCGTCTGCAGGTGGAACACCCCGTGACCGAGCTGATCACCGGTGTCGACCTTGTTGAACAGATGATCCGCGTCGCGGCAGGCGAGCCGCTGAGCATCACGCAGGACGATGTGGGCATCAACGGTTGGGCCATTGAAAACCGCGTTTACGCCGAAGACCCCTATCGCAACTTCCTGCCGTCGATTGGCCGCCTGACCCGCTATCGCCCGCCCGCCGAAGTGGCGGCCGGTCCGATGCAGGACAATGGCAAATGGGCCGACAAGGCGATCGAGGGCAAGGATTTTGCCGTGCGTAACGATACCGGCGTCTATGAAGGCGGCGAGATCAGCATGTATTACGACCCGATGATCGCCAAGCTCTGCACATGGGCCCCGACCCGTGACGAGGCGATTGAGGCGATGCGCAACGCCCTCGACGGGTTCGAGCTGGAAGGCATTGGCCACAACCTGCCCTTCGTGAGCGCGGTGATGGATCATCCGAAGTTCATCAGCGGTGACATGACCACGGCCTTTATCGAGGAAGAATATCCCGAAGGGTTCGAAGGTGTGACCCTGCCGAGCGACACGCTCAAGAAGATCGCGGCGGCCACTGCGGCGATGCATCGCGTGGCGGAAATCCGTCGCACCCGCGTGTCGGGCCGCATGGACAACCACGAGCGCCGCGTTGGCACGAAATGGGTCGTGACGCTGCAGGGCGAAGAGTTCCCGGTCAAGATCAAGGCCGACAAGAAGGGCTCGACCGTCAAGTTCGGTGAGGGCGACAAGCTGCGCGTGACCTCGGACTGGACGCCGGGCGATCAGCTGGCCGAAGTGAAGGTCGGCAAGGAGCTTCTGGTTCTGAAGGTTGGCAAGATCTCGGGCGGGTTCCGTATCCGCTCGCGTGGGGCTGATCTGGCTGTGCATGTGCGCACGCCGCGTCAGGCCGAGTTGGCCAAGCTGATGCCCGAGAAAGTGGCGCCCGATACATCGAAGCTGCTGCTCTGCCCGATGCCGGGTCTGATCGTGAAGGTCGACGTGGAAGTGGGTCAGGAAGTGCAGGAAGGTCAGGCGCTGTGCACTGTGGAAGCCATGAAGATGGAAAACATCCTGCGCGCCGAAAAGACCGGTGTCGTCTCCAAGATCAACGCCGCAGCGGGCGACAGCCTTGCCGTGGACGACGTGATCATGGAGTTCGAATAAGGCGATGTCTGCGCGGCGACACATATGGCACGAAGCCCCGGATCACATCCGGGGCGGGGGAGCCTTGTGCGCCGCGCATGTCCCGTCTCAGCGGGACGGGCGGTGGCTGTCGCGGATTTCCTGTTGGCGCAGCGGCATCTTGTCGATTGAGGCAGAGATGGCGCGCACGTCCCAAGGGAAAGGTTTGCGCAAGTACGGATTGCCGTCCTTGCCAATCAGCACCAGCATGAAGCCGCGCGGCCGCAGCGCTTCGCGCAATGCCGATTTCGCGCCCGGATTGGTGTCGGTAAGCACCACCACGTCGCGTTCGGCAAGCTCTTCTGGGAGCGCGTTCAACAGTTCCATCTGTTGCGCGAAACGCGGGTCGCGGTCGGTGTCGGCAAAGATCACCAGCGGGCGTTTGATCCAACGGAATTCCTCCAGCGTGGCGGTTTCGCCATTCTGGAAAAGCGCGTCTTCCGACGCTTGCGCATCGGTTTCGGCGGCCTGTGCAATGGCGGCGGGAGCGGCCAGAAAGACAGATAGAACAAGGGCTAAGCGGTGGGTCATGATCTCTCCTGCTCAGTCCAATATATGGGGTGGCGCCCAATTTGCGACAGGCAATTTGGAAAGCCACGGGAATTTTATGTCCGCCTGACCCGGCGGAGGAAAAATGGCCGACGCCCGCATGGGCGGGGCCGCGTGAGACATGGACGAGGAATTGGATATGACCGATACCAAGAAATGGGCCGAACTGGCCGAGAAGGAACTGCGCGGGCGCCCGCTGGACGATCTGACCTGGAAGACGCTGGAAGGCATCGACGTCAAACCGCTTTATACCGAGGAAGACACCGACGGGCTGGACCACATGGGCAGCCTGCCGGGCTTTGGCCCGTTCACGCGCGGCCCCAAGGCGACGATGTATGCCGGACGCCCCTGGACGATCCGTCAATATGCGGGCTTCTCGACCGCAGAAGAATCCAACGCCTTTTACCGTCGCAACCTTGCCGCCGGTCAGCAGGGCGTGTCGGTGGCCTTCGACCTTGCCACGCACCGCGGCTATGACAGCGATCACCCGCGCGTTGTGGGCGATGTTGGCAAAGCCGGTGTGGCGATTGACAGCATCGAGGACATGAAAATCCTGTTCGACGGCATTCCGCTCGACAAGGTTTCGGTGTCGATGACCATGAACGGCGCGGTGATCCCGATCCTTGCGAACTATATCGTGGCCGGTGAAGAACAGGGCCATGACAAGGCGCTTCTGGCCGGGACCATTCAGAACGACATTCTGAAAGAGTTCATGGTGCGCAACACCTATATCTATCCGCCCGAACCGTCGATGCGGATCATCTCGGACATCATCGAGTATACCTCGAATGAGATGCCCAAGTTCAACTCGATCTCGATCTCCGGCTACCACATGCAGGAAGCGGGCGCGAACCTTGTGCAGGAGCTGGCCTATACGCTGGCAGACGGGCGCGAATATGTGCGTGCGGCGATGAATGCGGGCATGGATGTCGACAAGTTCGCTGGGCGCCTGTCGTTCTTCTTTGCCATTGGCATGAACTTTTTCATGGAAGCGGCCAAGCTGCGCGCGGCGCGCACGCTCTGGCACCGCATCATGACCGAGTTCGGCGCCAAGTCGGAACGCTCCAAGATGCTGCGCACCCACTGCCAGACCTCGGGCGTGTCTCTGCAGGAGCAGGACCCCTATAACAACGTGATCCGCACCGCGTACGAGGCGATGTCGGCGGTTCTGGGAGGCACTCAGTCGCTGCACACCAACGCGCTTGACGAAGCCATCGCGCTGCCCACCGATTTCTCGGCCCGCATTGCGCGCAACACGCAGCTCATCCTGCAGGAAGAGACCGGCGTGACCAACGTGGTCGATCCGCTGGCTGGCTCCTATTATGTTGAAGCGTTGACCGATGAGCTGATCCAGAAAGCCTGGGCGCTGATGGAAGAGGTCGAGGAGATGGGTGGCATGACCAAGGCCGTGGCCAGCGGCATGCCGAAGCTGCGGATCGAGGAATCGGCCGCAACCCGTCAGGCGATGATCGACAAGGGCGACGAGGTGATCGTCGGGGTCAACAAGTACCGCAAGGACAAGGAAGACCCGATCGACATTCTGGACGTGGACAACGTGGCCGTACGTGAAAGCCAGATTGCCCGTCTCGAGAAAATCCGTGCGACGCGCGACAACGCCGCCTGCGAGGCAGCGCTGAACGAGCTGACGCGGGTTGCAAAAGAGGGAGGCAATCTGCTCGCCGCCGCTGTGGAGGCAGCGCGGGCACGGGCATCTGTTGGGGAAATCAGCATGGCTATGGAAAAGGAATTCGGACGTCACCGCGCCGAGGTCAAGACGCTGGCCGGGGTCTATGGCGCCGCCTACGAGGGCGACGAAGGCTTTGCCGCGATCCAGAAATCGGTCGAGGACTTTGCCGCCGACGAGGGGCGCCGTCCGCGGATGCTGGTCGTGAAGATGGGGCAGGACGGGCATGACCGGGGCGCCAAGGTGATCGCGACGGCCTTTGCCGATATCGGCTTTGACGTCGACGTGGGGCCGCTGTTCCAGACACCGGACGAAGCGGCGCAGGACGCGGTGGACAATGACGTGCACGTGGTCGGGATTTCGAGCCAGGCGGCGGGCCACAAGACGCTGGCACCGCAACTGATCGAGGCTTTGAAGGCCAAGGATGCGGGAGATATCATCGTGATCTGTGGCGGGGTGATCCCGCAGCAGGATTACGAATTCCTGCAGAAGGCGGGTGTGAAGGCGATCTTTGGGCCCGGCACCAATATCCCGGAAGCCGCGCAGGATATCCTGAAGCTGATCCGCGAAGCGCGCGGGTAAGGGCAGCCGGGGGTTTTGCACCCCCGGACCCCCGCAGAGTATTTCCGGCAAAATGAAGAGAGAGGCGCGGTCCGGATGGGCGGCGCCTTTTCCTGTTTGTGAAAGGGCTTTCAACTTGGTCAGGGAAGGCGTTTTATGCGGGCAGGTAACGTGAGGGAGGCGCGCATGGAACTGGATCATCTGGCAGTGGCCGGGGAGACGCTGGAAGCGGCGGTGGCGCATGTTGAAGAGGCGCTTGGGGTGGAGATGCTGCCCGGTGGCAAGCATGATCATTTTGGCACGTATAATCGGCTTTTGGGGCTTGGGGGTGGGTTGTACCTTGAGGCGATTGCGATTGACCCGGAGGCTCCGAAGCCGGGGCAGGCGAGGTGGTTTGATCTCGATCGGTTTTCCGGCGGGCCGCGTTTGCAGAACTGGATCTGCCGGGTGGCGGATATGGATGCGGCGCTGGCGGGGCTGAATGTCGATGCCGGGGCGCCGGTGGCGTTGAGGCGGGGCGATCTGCGCTGGCGGATGGCGGTGCCCGGGAGCGGCGTGTTGCCGTATGACAATTGCTTTCCGGCGTTGATTCAATGGGATGTGGCAGTGACGCCGGCAGAGCTTCTGGCGCCGTCGGGCTGTTCCTTGCGGCGTCTTGAGGTGGCGCATCCGCAGGCGGCGGCGTTGCAGGCTGCGGTGGCCCTGGACGATGCGCGGGTGGTGTTCGTGGAGGGCGAAAGCGCGTTGCGCGCCGCGTTCGACACGCCGCACGGGGTCAGGGTGCTGGCATGAAGCTGCGTCAGGCAAAGCCGGGGGATGCGGCGGCGATTGCGCGGATCTGGAACCGGGAAATCCGGGACGGTGTGAGCACGTTCAACAGTGTCGAGAAGCCGGTTGAGGAAGTCGCGGGGCTGATTGCAGCGCGTCCGGGGGCCTGGGTCGTGGCCGAATTGGAGGGCGTCGTGGCGGGGTTTGCGACCTGGGCACAGTTTCGCGGCGGCGTGGGTTATGCCCACAGTTTCGAACACACGGTGCATCTGGACGCGGTGGCACGGGGGCGGGGCGTGGGCCGCGCCTTGATGGCGGCGGCTGAAGAGGGCGCACGCCAGGACGGGGCGCATGTTCTGGTGGCCGGGATATCCGGGGAGAACGCGGCAGGAATCGCCTTTCACGAGGCCATGGGATTTCGGCATGTCGGGCGGATGCCCGAGGTGGGTCGCAAGTTCGGCCGCTGGATGGATTTGATCTTGATGCAAAAAATGCTGTGATGCGGCGCTGACTTCTGCGTTTGCAAAGGATATGGTCGCAACATGTCGATCTGGACCCGTATTTCCGATGCTTTGTCCGCCCTTGCCAAGGGCGAGGGGCTGGCGGCCGTTTTCGAGCGGCTGAGCACGCCGCCGGAGCGCTCGATTGCCTTCACCATTGCCGTGATCGGACTTGGCGCGAAAATGGCCAAGGCCGACGGGCTGGTGACACGCGACGAGGTGACGGCCTTTCGCGAAGTGTTCCAGATCGCGCGCGAGGACGAGGCGCAGGCGGCGCGGGTGTTCAACCTTGCGCGGCAGGACGTGTCGGGTTTCGAGGAATATGCCCATCGGATCAAGGGGTTGTTCGGGCCAAGTAATCAGGGCTTCTGTGACCTGATGGAGGGGTTGTTCCACATCGCGGTGGCGGATGGCGAATATCACCCGGCCGAAGATGCTTTTCTTGCGCGGGTTGCGGAAATCCTTGAATTTCCCGAACCGGAATTTCAGGCGATGCGGGCGCGTTACGTGCCGGATGCGGAGCCGGACCCCTATAGCGTGCTGGGCGTGACGCCGGACATGCCGCTTGTCGAGATTCGCAAGGCCTGGCGCAAGCTGGTGCGGGAAACCCACCCGGACAGCATGATTGCGCGCGGGGTGCCGGAAGAAGCGATCCGGCTTGCCGAGAAGCGGATGATCGACATCAACCGCGCCTGGGACCAGATCAACGAGGCCGCGTGATGCGGATCGCCACGTATAACGTGGAGTGGTTCAACAATCTGTTTGACGCGCGTGACAAGCTTGTCGTGGATGATCGCTGGTCGGGGCGGCAGGACGTGACCCGCGCCCAGCAGGCCGAGGCGCTGGGCATCGTGTTCACGGCGATGGATGCGGATGCGGTCATGATCATCGAGGCGCCGGACCAGAATGGGCGGCGCGATGCGGTGGCCGCACTGGAAGATTTTGCCCGTGCCTTTGACCTGCGCACGCGCAAGGCGGTGATGGGGTTCATGAATGACACCCAGCAGGAGATTGCGCTTCTTTATGATCCGGACGTGTTGAGCGCGCGCCACGATCCGGTTGGCGAGGAAACAGGCAAGAAAGGCGCGGGCGATGCGCCGCGCTTTGACGGGGTGTTTCGGATTGACCTCGATATTGACGCGACCGAAGACCTTGTGAGCTTTTCCAAGCCGCCGCTGGAACTGGCGGTGCGCACGGCAAAGGGGACCGAGCTGCGCATGATCGGGGCACATCTCAAGTCCAAGGCCCCGCATGGGGCGCGCAACCGCGACCAGGTGATGCGGTTGTCGATTGCCAACCGACGCAAGCAGCTGGCGCAGGCGATCTGGCTTCGGGCACGGATCGAGGCGCATTTGCGGACGGGAGAATCGCTCATTCTGCTTGGCGATCTCAATGACGGGCCGGGGCTGGATGAATATGAACACCTGTTCGGGCGGTCCTCGATCGAGATCGTCATGGGGGAAGAGGGGCCGTTGGGGTTGTTTGATCCCCACGCGCGCGAGGCGTTGAAGCGGCGGCTGGGGCCGGTGCCGACCTCGGCGCGGTTCTTTCTGCCCAAGCAGGGGCGGTATCTGCAGGCGCTGCTGGATTACGTGATGGTGTCGGAGGACCTGCGGGCGCGAGAACCGGTCTGGCGGATCTGGCATCCGTTTGACGACCACGATTGCTGGAAGGTGCGGGAGTTGAGAGAGGCGCTGTTGACCGCGTCGGATCATTTTCCGGTGGTGTTGGATATCGACATTTGAAATGGCGGGGCTCGAGACCCATATTTGATGCCATGAGAGTATTTGTGATTGCAGTTTGTGCGGCGCTGGCCGCACCGGTGGCCCCCGTCATGGCCCAAGCGCAGGGCAGCGAAGAGGATTCGGGCACGAGCCTGATGGAAGAGGGCGCGCGCCTGTTCCTTAAGGGATTGCAGCAACAGATGGAGCCCGCCCTTGAAGGGTTGCAGGGCTTTGCCGAGGAGATGGGGCCGCAGATGCGGTCATTCTTTGTTGAGATGGGGCCGGCGTTTCGGGACCTGATGGAGAAGGTTGAGGACTGGAGCGCCTATCATCCGCCGGAAATGTTGCCCAACGGCGATATCATCCTGCGGCGCAGACAGCCCGAGGAACAGATTGATACGCCCGAAGAGGGTGAAACCGACATCTGAGGGGGCCAGCCCCCTCGGTTGAAAATGCGGGCATTTTCAACCTTCACCCCCGGGATATTTGCGGCAAAAGGAAGTGGGGGACCGGGCACGCGTGCGTCAGGGCATGCGCAGTTCATTGAGTGTCGCGCCGCCGCTGTTGGGGGCGTTCAGGATGAAGAGCCGGTCGAATTGCGCCTGTGTCATCTCAACCGGATCCGGCGCGCCGAGCGCGGTCAGGATGCCGGGAAGGGTTTCGACATGACCGACGATGAGCACACGGTCGCCTTCGTGATCGAAATCCAGAGCATCTAGAAGCGCGGAAGGCGCGTTGGCGGGAAATGAGATCAGGGGCAGATCGAGGGCCCTGGCGATGAGGGTGCCGGTCTCCACCGTGCGGCGGGCCTCGGAGGTGATCACGACATCGAGGCCAACAGGGCGCAGCATCGTGGCCCAGTTGGCGGCGCGCGCGCGTCCGTCTTCCGTCAGCGCAGGGTCGCGGCCGTCCTGTTTTTCGGCATGGCGGATGGCAAGCACCAGCTCTTGCGCATGGAGGGGGGCGGCGAGCCACAGGGTGAGGAGCAGAAGCAGGGTTTTGACAGGTTTGTTCATGGTCCTCTGCTCTTTTGACGTGGCTGTCAGCCGGTGATCTCGACATGGGGCGTGGCGTCAAGGGCGCTGCAGAGCGAGTGGAACCGGGCCTCGGCCACCTCGCCGAACAGGGGCTCGGCGGCGGCGGGCAGGATCAGGTGCAGTTCGCGTTTCTTGGGGTGCCATTTGAGATACCCCATGTCGTCGCGGTTCTGAATCCAGAGCATCGCGCCAAGGCGCATGGCCTTGCCGAGAATTTCCGCCTGAAGCTGGTTCTTTTCGTCGAGCAGCCCGGAGAGGGCCTCAAAGCCGGTGCCTTCGCGCTTGTTGCGGTAGCGGTGCAGCAGGGCGAGGCCGAGAAACACCCGTTCGGAATGTTTCAGACCGCCCAGATTGGCGCGGGTGGCGGCGTCGAAACAGGTCTGGGCACGGTAGTCGGGATGCGCGCGCCAGCTCACGTCATGCAAGAGGCAGGCGGCCTTGATCAGGCGTTTGCGTTCGTGATTGGCGGAGCGGAACAGGGAATGGACGAAGGAATAGAGCGATTTGCCGAAGCCGGGCAGGCGAGCGTCCTTGGCCTCGGCAAAGCGGCAGGCTTCGATCAGGGGGTCGCGGGCGCGCAGGCGGTCGGGCATCTGTTCATAGAGCATGCCTTCGCGGATGCCGTAGCTGGAGACGGCGATGTCATGCGGTTTGAAGCGGCGCACGACGCCTTTGAGCACTTCGATGGCGATGGGGACGAGTTCCATGCGGCTTGAGGAGATGCCGCAGCGCGCGCGCAGCTCTTCAAGGTCGTTTTCGACGATGTAGCGGGCGGTGGCCCGCACCGATTTGCCGCTCATGCGGTATTCGTGCAGCACGTGCAGCGGGTAGTTGCGCCGCTCCATGTCGATGCGGGCAATGGCCCGCCAGGAGCCGCCGACAAGGAAGAGGCGGTTGTTCTGGGTGCCCATCTCGGCCTGAAGCCGATCCAGCGTTTCGTCGATAAACGCCTTGCGGCCCTTTTTGCCGCCCTTGAGGTCGCGCAGTTTGAGCGGACCCAACTGGGAGGTGACGCGGCGGCCGACCTCGCCGTTGTTGATCTCGGCCAGTTCCATCGACGAGCCGCCGATGTCACAGACCAGCCCGTAGGCGCCGGGCCAGCCCAGAAGCACACCCTGTGCCGAAAGGCGGGCCTCTTCGCGGCCGTCGATCACGTGGATGGTGACGCCGGTTTCGCGCAGCACATCGGCGCAGAATTCGGCCCCGTCATCAGCTTCGCGCACGGCTGCGGTAGCGACGGCGGTCAGCCCATCGAGCCCCATGCCGTCGGCGAGCCGCTGAAAGCGGTGGATCGCGGCGAGGGCGCGGCGGCGACCCTCGGGGTTGAGGTGGCCGGTTTCGCCAAGTCCGGCACCCAGCGCACACATGATCTTTTCATTGTAGAAATAGGCCGGGCTGCGCGCGGCGCCGTCAAACACCACGAGGCGGACCGAGTTGGAGCCCACATCCACCACGCCGACGCGCGACAGCGCGCGTGCCTCGGGGTCGTTGAAAAGCGGACGCCCAAAGAGCGCCCAGTCTTTTGCGGGTTCCGAATTACCGTCCATGCCGTTCCCCGAATACGTGCCTGTCTCAATGTGCGCCAGTGACGGGACCGGGTCAATCTTCGGTATGGGTCAGTTTGGGCACATCCGAGGCGCCGGCAGAGCCACGGCCCGACAAAGAAGGGTTCTCCATGAAGAACCTGTGGCAATTGAACGCAAATTCGCCTTCGGGGACCAGGGTGCGTTCAAACGAGCCATCGGGCTTCATCACCCAGCTTTGGGCCACGTCAGCCAGGTTGGCGGCCATGACCTGGCTCACGATCTGGGCCTTGACGGTGGCGTTGTTGATCTCGACCAGTGTTTCCACGCGGCGGTTGAGGTTGCGGCCCATCCAGTCGGCGGACGAGATGAAGACGCGCGCTTTCTTGTGGGGGAGCCCGTAGCCATTGCCGAAACAGACGATGCGGGAATGTTCAAGGAACCGCCCGACGATGGATTTGACGCGGATATTGTCGCTGAGCCCCTTGATGCCCGGGCGCAAACCGCAGATGCCGCGAATAACGAGGCTGATCTTTACCCCGGCCTGGCTGGCGGCGTAGAGCGCGTCGATCACCTCAGCGTCGATGAGCGAGTTCATCTTGGCCCAGATCTCGGCCGGTTTCCCGGCCCGGGCGTGTTCGCTTTCGGCGGCGATCATCTCGAGCAGGCGGGATTTCAGCGAGATCGGGGAAATCGCGAGGTTGTCGAGCTTTTCCGGTTCCACGTAGCCTGAAAGATAGTTGAACACCTTGGTCGCGTCGCGGCCCAGTTCGGTGTCGCAGGTGAAGAAGCTGACATCGGTGTAGATCTTGGCCGTGATCGGGTGATAGTTGCCGGTGCCATAATGGGTGTAGGTCACAAGCTGGTCGCCTTCGCGGCGCACCACAGTGGAAATCTTGGCGTGGGTCTTGAGGTCGAGAAAGCCATAGACCACATGCGCCCCGGCGCGTTCCAGCCGGCGGGACTGGCGGATATTGGCGGCCTCGTCAAACCGCGCCTTGAGTTCGACCAGCGCGGTGACGGATTTGCCGTCCTCGGCGGCCTCGCACAATGCTTCGACGATGGGCGACAGCTTGGAGGTTCGGTAAAGCGTCTGCTTGATCGCGACGACGTCGGGGTCGCGGGCGGCCTGCTGCAGGAAACGCACCACCATGTCGAAGGTTTCATAAGGGTGGTGCAGCAGCATGTCCTTCTGGCGGATGGCCGCGAACATGTCGCCGTCGAAATCCTGTACCCGTTCGGGCACGCGCGGCGTGAAGGAGGGCCAGAGCAGGTCCGGGCGCTCATCCAGCACCAGCTCCTTGAGGTCGGCGAGGCCGATCATGCCGTCGATCTCGACCACCTCGTCGTCGGTGACGTGCAGTTCGTCCATGATCAGCGCCTTGAGCGACTTGGGGGCGTCGGTCGAGATCTTCATGCGCACGACTTCGCCGCGGCGGCGGCGTTTCAGGGCAACTTCGAATTCGCGCACGAGGTCTTCGGCCTCGTCCTCGACCTCGAGATCGCTGTCGCGCAGCACGCGGAAGGCACAGTGGCCCTTGGCCTTGTAGCCGGGGAACAGGCTGTCCAGATGCAGGAGCAGCAGTTCTTCGAGCGGCAGGGCGCGGGTGGTGCCTTCGGGGGCGGGCAGAAAGATGAAGCGGTCGATCTGGTGCGGGATTGGCAGAAGCGCCTGAAGCGCGCGCTTGTCCTTGTTGCGTTCCAGTTGCAGCGCCAGAGAATAGCCGGTGTTGGGGATGAAGGGGAACGGGTGCGCCGGGTCGATGGCGAGCGGCGAAAGCACCGGGAACACCTTGTTCAGAAAGACGGATTCCAGATGGGTCTTGTCGTCATCGGTCAGGGATTTGTGGTCGAGAATATGGATGTTCTCGGATTCCATTTCGGCGCGCAGGGCGATGAACATGCGCTGCTGGCTTTGCAGCAGGTTGCGCGCATCGTCGTTGATCAGGACAAGCTGTTCGGCGGGGCTCAGCCCGTCCTGGGCCGGGGTGGAATTGTTCTCGCGCACCAGCTCGCGCAGGCCTGCGACGCGCACGGTGTAGAATTCGTCAAGGTTGGTGGCCGAGATCGACAGGAACCGCAAGCGTTCGAGCAGGGGGACGCGGGGGTTTTCGGCCTCTTCCAGCACGCGCCAATTGAAGCCCAGCCAGCTGAGTTCGCGGTTGTAGAACCGTCCCGGGCCGGAAAGATCAATTTCTGGCAGGTCGATCGGGGCGGGGAAATCGGATTTCAGAAAGTCGGCTTGGGTCATGATACGAACAATATAGGGAGTGGGTAACGGGATCGTAACACTAGGCGTGTTTTTTCTGGACGTCCAGCGGGTTAGCCGTGGGGCAAGCGGTTCGGAAACCGCTTGCATGGCTTTTCAAACGCCTTGGCGCCTAGTCCGAGAGGATGCGTTTGGCAAGCGCGCGCGTGACCGGGCGTTTTTCGCTCAGCGAGAGCTGATCCAGCGCCGCGACCAGTTCGGTAGCGGCGGCAAAGGAGCGGTCCATGTGCTTGAGCAGGTAGGGGATGGTATCCGGCGTCGGCACAAGCTGGCGGTCGGCAAACTGTTTGGCCAGAACGACCATAAGGAGCATGTCGTCGGGTTGTTCAAGCGTGGCGACGGTGGTGCCCATCATGCGGCTTTTGAGGTCGGGCAGGGTCAGGCCCCAGTGGCCCGGTTCGCCTTCGCCGGTCAGCAGCAGGGAGTGGCCTTCGGCCAGCGTGAGGTTGTGCAGGTGAAACAGGGCGGTCTGGGCCTCGGGATCATCGGCGATGGCGGGTACGTCCTCGACCGCGACGGGGCCGGCGGCAAGGTCGGGGATGGTTTCTGTCGAAAGCGATGATGCCGAGACGATGCGCGCGCCGGACAGCGCGGCCCAGACATGGGTGAGGTGGGTTTTGCCCGCGCCGCTCGGGCCGGAGAGGATCAGCTTGTTCCCCGCCCAGTTGGGCCAGCTTTCCACCAGCCCCAGCGCCATGGCGTTGGCGGGGCTGACGAAGAAATCATCACGCCCGAGTGCTGCCCGGACGGGCAGGTCGAATGGCAGTTGTTCAGCCATGGGGTCAGTCTTTGTCCTGTTGATCGGCACTGAGGCCGAGATAGAGCCGGGACGTCATGTATTGGCCGGTGAAGAAACGTGCAAGCACACCGAGCGCGGCGGCGACCGGGACGGCCACCAACATGCCGACAAAGCCAAACAGCGCCCCAAAAATCGACAGGGCCAGCAATAGCCAGACCGGGTGCAGGCCGACGGAGTTGCCGACAAGCTTGGGCGTGAGCACGTTGCCCTCGATCACCTGTCCGATGGCAAAGATGCCGCCGACCAGTCCGATCGAGACCCAGTCGCCCCAGAACTGGAACAGGGCGAGGCCAATCGCCAATGCGCCGCCAATCAGGGCGCCGAGATAGGGGATGAAGGTCACGAGCCCGGCAATGAAGCCGACGACAAGGCCGAATTGCAGCCCGACCACCATCAGCGCCACGGCATAGTAGGTGCCGAGGATCAGGCAGACCGTGCCCATGCCGCGCACGAAAGAGGCCAGCGTCAGGTTGATGTCATGCGCCAGCAGACGGATGACCGGGGCATGATCGCGCGGCAGGAGGCGGTCGATCTCGGCCACCATGTTGTCCCAGTCCAGCAGCAGGTAAAACGCTACGACCGGTACGATCACCAGCAGCATGACGATGTTGATCACCGAAAGCGCCGAGTTCAGGACCCCGGACAGCAACTCGCCGCCGCGCTCCTGCACCATGGCGCCCAGCGAGGCGAGCGATTTGTGGATGACGGAATCGGGTTGGGACAGGCTGGGGAGTTTGGCGGCCACGAAGTTGCGCAAATCGCTGAACAGCTCGGGCATGACTTCGACAAGCGCGACGGCCTGATTGATCAGCGTCGGGACCACGGCGAGGATAGCAATCACGAAGGTCAGAAGGCAGACAAGCGTGATGATCACGGTGGCCGTTGTGCGCGAGAACCCCATGTTTTCAAGGCGATCCGCAACCGGATCAAGGAAATAGGCAATGGCGCCGCCCAGGATGAAGGGCAGCATGATGTCGCCCAGATACCAGAGCGCAACGAAAAAGATAATCGCGGCCAAACTCCAGTATTTGAGCTGGTCGCGCACGGGCAAGGCCATGACTGTCCCCTGTTTGTTTGCATTGAATGTGACCAATCCGGCCGCAGATTCAAGGCCGGAGCGGTTAATCGGTTGAGTTAGATCGCGTGACGGGCCCCGTGATTGCCTCTGTTATGGCAGGGATGAACAGGTCCAGCCCCGGCAGGGAGGGGTGGTTCTCATCGCTGAGCAGCAGATTGCCGTCGCGGATCACGTCACAGGTGGTCGCGTCGCAGGAGAAATCGGCCGGATCGATCACGGTGATGGCTTCGCCGGGAAGGTCGGCGGCCGTGATGGCGCGGGCAAAGATGTCACGAAGGGGAGTCGCCAGCGCGTTTTCGTAGGTGCGGGGGAAACCCTCTTTTTCGGGCAGCGGGCTGCCCCACCACATCCGGGTTGCGTAGTAGCGTGGAATATCGACCAGCGGACGTGGCGCCGGCAGCACGAGGATCACCTGCCGCCCCTTGGAGATGCGCTGCAACTGGGCGGCAAACAGATTGACAATGGCCTGTTCCCGCAGGCCGCGGGTGTTGGGGCCCGATGCGTCCAGCGGTCTGGCATAGACCCCGTCCTCGCCCACATAGCCGAACATGTTGGGGCCGGTGTCGTTGAACATGTATTTCTTCCAATGTGCAAAAAGCACGATCCGGGTGATCTCGGGATGGGCGTCGAGATAGGTTTCCACAAGGTCATTGAACACCGGGCATTGCTGGGCGCGGGTCTGGCCGTGGATGATCAAGCCCGAGATCGGCATGCAGCTTGACAGGGTGAGTTGGCGGACGGAGTGGCCGCGCTTGGCAAGGTCATCCGCCAGCGGCTCGGCAAGGCGGGCGGCATGGCTGTCGCCCCAGACGGCAATGGTCTCTGGTTTGTCGGGCCCAAAGCGGCAAGAGGTCGAAAGGTCGATGCCGGGCACTTCGCTGCGCACATAGAGGCATTTGCGGTAGGTCGGACTCCAGGATTGGCGCATCGCGAGCACGTCGAGCACCTGGGGCGGCATGCGTTTCGGGTAGCCTTCGGTGATCTCGCCACCGATGGCGATCATCAGGATCGCAAGGGCGCTGGCCATGAGCAGGCGGGGCTTGAACCGGGGCAGGGGGCCGGGGGTGCGGAACGGTTGTTCGACAAAGCGCCAGCTGAGCGTGGCAACGGCGATCATCAGGGCAAGGACCAAAAGCACGCCTGAAAGCGTCGCGGGCCAGAAATTCGACGCCTTGAGCATGCTGATCACCGGCTGGTGCCAGAGGTAGAGAGAATAGGAGATCAGACCCACGAAACGCATGGGCGGGTTGGCCAGAAGCGCGCGCAAAGGGGCTGTCGCCTGCGGGGCCACGAGAATAAGAGCCGTGCCGACCACCGTTGGCAGCGTCCAGAGACCCGGCCAGGGGGCGGCAGGGGGAACGATCCAGAGTCCGGCAAGGATCAGGATCAGTCCGACGGCATAGAGAGGTGTGTGCAAGGCGGCGCGCAGGGGACGATTGCGCTCGGACCAGGCGACGACGACCCCGGCCAGCAGCTCCCAAGCGCGGGTGTGCAGCAGGTAGAACGCTTCGGTGCGGTATTCGCCGCTTCTGGTGACGGCGAGTGCGAGGCTGAGGACGATCAGGCCAAGCAGCACGGGCGCGATCAGGCCGGTCCGCCAACGCCACAGGAGCAGCAGCAGCAGGGGGATGATGAGGTAGAACTGTTCCTCGATCCCGAGGCTCCAAGTATGGATCAGCGGGTCCAGCAGCGCGTCGGGGTTGAAATAGTCGATCCGGGTCAGGAACCAGATGTTGGACAAGGACAGGAGCGCGGTCACGGCGGCCCCGCCCATGTAGCGATAGGGGTGGGGCATCAGGGTGAACCATCCCAGCACCATCACCACCAGAACCATGACCACCAGCGCAGGCAGAATGCGCCTTGCGCGCCGAGTGTAGAAATTGCGGAAGCTGAACCGCCCGGCGGCAAGGTCATCAAGGATATTGCCGCCGATCAGGTAGCCCGAGATGACGAAGAACACGTCGACCCCGGCATACCCGCCCGACATCTGCTTGAGCCCGATATGGTAGAGCACCACGCCAAGGATGGCGATGGCGCGAAGCCCGTCGATATCGGTTCTGTATGCGCGTGCCATGATGGGGCTGCCTGTCTGTTTGTCGCCTTCTAGCATGGCTGCAGATCAAGGCAATGCCGCCTTGCGCTCGACAATCGGGCGCGGGGCGGCTAGCCCTTTGAGGATGACGCGTATCAACGAGTTTTTTTCCGACGAGTCGCCCGAAGGCCGACTGGCCGGGTCGGTCAGCGCGGCGGATACGCTGGCGCAGATCAACCGGATTGCCGAAGCGCGCACGGTCGAAATGGCCTGGCGCATCGGTATTGAGGCGCTGGGTGCGTTTGGGTTCGAGCGCGTGAACTATGGGTATACCCGCTACCGCGTCGGGGTGGGGATCGGTGATCCCGCGGATGCGTTTTTCCTGAGTACCCACGCGCTTGAGGCGATAAAGCACTATCACACCAGCGGGCTCTATCTCAGGAGCGCGGATTTTCGCTGGGTGCGCGAGAATGTCGGCGCCTGCAGTTGGGGCTGGGTGCGCGAAGAGCGCCGGGCCGGGCGGCTGAGCGCGGATGAATGTGCAGTCATGGACCAGCTCGGGAGCGGACGTCATCGCGCGGGATACACGGTCAGCTTCCCGGTCAACACGCCGCGCTCGAAGGGGGCAATGGCCTTGGCGGCGCGTGTGGGGGTGCGCCAGCAGGAGGTGGATGCGCATTGGCTCGCCCACGAGGCCGGTTTGATGGCATTGACGCATGTTCTGCATCTCAAACTCAGCCAGATGCCCCTGCCGGTTGACCGGGCGCGGCTGACGGCGCGCCAGAGCGAAATCCTGGGCTGGATCGCGGATGGCAAGGCGATGGCGGATGTCTGTATCCTGACCGGGCTGTCGCGCAGCGCCGTAGAAAAACACCTGCGCGCGGCGCGCGACCGTCTGAACGTGGAAACCACCGCTCATGCTGTTGCCAAGGTCAGTTTTCTCAACCAGTTGTTCGTGCAGCACGAATCCGGGGCCTGAACGGGCCTTTATCGGACGGTTGGGCCACTTTCTGCCAGTGCGGAAATCCGCAGTGGTTGAAATCCGGGAATGTTGACATACTTTTGGTATTCCGTGAGTTGAAGCCGGGCAGCCGGTTTCGGAGTAGCATGTGGTGAGGTCAATTGATCCGGCCGTTCCCGCCGCATTCGCGCTGTCCCTCTTTCCCCAGAAGAGGGGCAGCGCATCTTTCACTTCCCCAGGATGTATCTTGCGTCAAGGCGGCTCTTGTGCGGGCGGGCGCAAAGCCATAAACGACAGGGCGAATGAACCGTCCAAGTGTCGCAAGGAGTGCACATGCGCCTGTCCCGCTATTTCCTGCCCGTGCTCAAGGAAACCCCTGCAGAGGCCCAGATCGTCAGCCACCGCTACATGTTGCGCGCCGGCATGATCAAACAGGCCAGCGCAGGGATCTATTCGTGGCTGCCGCTGGGCTTCAAGGTGCTGCGCAAGCTGGAAAACATCGTGCACGAGGAACAGGTGCGTGCGGGCCATATCCCGATGCTCATGCCGACGCTGCAATCGGCGGACCTCTGGCGCGAGTCGGGACGTTATGACGGTTATGGCGAAGAGATGCTGCGCATGCAGGACCGGCACGGGCGCGACATGCTGTTTTCGCCCACGGCCGAAGAGATGTTCACGGATGTGTTCCGCAGCCATGTGAAAAGCTACAAGGACCTGCCGCTGACCCTTTACCAGATCCAATGGAAGTTCCGTGACGAGATCCGCCCGCGTTTCGGCGTGATGCGGGGGCGCGAGTTCCTGATGAAGGACGGCTATAACTTTGACCTGACCAAGGAAGACGCGCTGCACGCCTATAACCGCCACCTGGTGAGCTATCTGCGCACCTATGAGCGGATGGGGCTGCAGGCGATCCCGATGCGCGCGGATTCCGGGCCGATCGGCGGCGATTACACGCATGAATTCCTTGTGCTGGCCGAGACCGGCGAGAGCGAAGTGTTCTATGACGCAGAGATCACCGATCTGAAGTTCGGTAACCGAGAGATCGACTTTGACAGCGTGGAACAGTGCCAGGCGGTGCTCGAAGAGTTCACCAGCCGTTATGCGCGCACGGATGAGACCCATGACGAAGCCGTTTTCAACGAACTGCCCGAAGAGCGCCGCCGCGTGGCGCGGGGCATCGAAGTGGGTCAGATCTTTTACTTCGGCACGCAGTATTCCGAAGCGCTGGGCGCGACGGTGCAGACGCCCGATGGCACCAGCGTGCCCGTCCATATGGGCTCGCACGGGATTGGTGTGTCGCGTCTCTTGGGGGCGATCATCGAGGCCAGCCATGACGACAAGGGCATCATCTGGCCTGAGGGTGTGACGCCGTTCCATTGCGGGATCGTCAACCTCAAGCAGGGCGACGACGAGGCGGATGCGGCCTGTGAGGCGCTTTACAAGTCGCTGACCGCGCTGGGGCTGGAGCCGCTTTATGATGACCGCAACGAGCGGGCCGGGGGCAAGTTTGCCACCATGGACCTGATCGGCCTGCCCTGGCGGATCACGGTGGGGCCGCGTGGGTTGAAGAACGGGGTGGTAGAACTCACTTGTCGTCGTACCGGGGAAAGTGAAGAATTGCCGCCCGAGCAGGCGGTGGAGAAAGTGGCCGCGATCTACGCCGGTTTGTAAATTGTGCGCCCCGTTGGGGCGCGCAGGTTTTTGGGGCCGCCTGGCGGCCCCGGCCGCTTCCAGCGGGAGTATTTCTGGCAAAATGAAGTGAATGGGCCGCGCTTGACCATGGTCAGGTGCGCGCCTAGGGTCGCGCGCAACAAGAACCGGAGCAGACATGACCGCCCCTTTTGCCCCATTTGAGTGGATGATTGCCTGGCGCTACCTGCGCGCGCGGCGCGCCGAGGGCGGCGTGAGCGTGATGACGTGGATCAGCCTGATCGGCATCACGTTGGCCGTGTTTGCGTTGATTGCGACATTGTCTGTGCGCTCGGGGTTTCGGGCCGAATTTGTCGATACCATTCTGGGCGCCAACGCGCATGTGACGATCTATCAGAGCGGATTGGTCAGTGAAGGCGGCAAGGTCGACCGCTCGATTTCCGATTTTGACGGGATGGCCGAGCGATTGCGCGCGGTTCCCGGCGTGACGCGGGCCGCACCCTTGGTGAAGGGGCAGGTGATGGCCAACCTGCGCAACCGTAACGCCGGGGTGGAAGTTTTTGGAATCCGGGCGGAAAACCTTGCCGAGCTGCCGCGGATTGCAGACCCGGAGACAGGGGACGGCGATATCGCGCGGTTTGGCGAAGGCATCGCAATTGGCTCGGGGGTTGCGCGCGAACTGGGCGCCTCTGTGGGCGACCGGATCAAGATTATCTCGCCCAACGGCGTGAAAACAGCCTTCGGCACCTCGCCGCGCGTGAATGCCTATGAGGTGGTCTATATCTTCTCTGCCGGGCGTTATGACATCGACCGGACGCGGGTCTATCTGCCGTTCACCGAGGCGCAATCCTTTTTCAATCGTGATGGGGTGGCGGACGAAATTGAAGTGATGGTTGAAGCGCCCGAAGCGGTGGATCAAATGGCCGTGCCGTTGATGCGGGCGGCCGGTGAAAGGGCGCTGGTCTGGACGTGGCGGGACGCCTCGGGCGGCTTTCTGAGGGCGCTGGAGGTCGAGGACAACGTGATGTTCATCATCCTGTCGATCCTTGTTCTGATCGCGACCATGAATATCGTCTCGGGGCTCATAATGTTGGTAAAGAACAAGGGGCGTGATATCGGCATCCTGCGCACCATGGGTTTGACCGAAGGGTCGGTGCTCAGAGTCTTCTTTATCTGCGGGGCGTTTACCGGGCTTCTTGGAACCATTTTTGGCGTCGTTCTGGGATGCCTTTTTGCGATCTATATCGACACGGTGTTCGGATTTGTAAACATGATGATGGGCGGTGGCACGTGGGATCCGGCCATTCGGGGGATTTATCACCTGCCTGCCAAGCTTGAATTGGGCGATGTTTTGAGCGCGGTTTTCCTGTCGTTGGGCCTGTCTTTTGTGGTGACAATCTTTCCGGCCCGGCGCGCGGCGCGGATGAACCCGGTGGAGGCGCTGCGCTATGAGTGATGTTGTGCTGTCTCTGAAAGGGATTACCAAGCGCTATAACAAGGGTTTGCCAAGCGAAGTGCATGTATTGCGCGGAGTTGATCTGAGCCTGTCCTCGGGCGAGATGGTGGCGCTTGTCGCACCGTCGGGGGCCGGGAAATCGACGCTCTTGCATATCGCGGGTTTGCTTGATCAGCCGGACGAAGGGGCAGTTGAAATTGGCGGGCAGGACCTCAGCGGGCGTTCGGACCGGCGGCGCACGGTGGCGCGGCGGCGGGATGTGGGATTTGTCTACCAGTTCCACCACTTGCTGCCCGAGTTTAATGCGCTGGAGAACGTGGTTCTGCCGCAGCTGGCCAATGGCGTGGCGCGCAATGACGCCGAAAAACGGGCGATGGAACTGCTTGGGCGCGTGGGTGTGGCGGACCGTGCGACGCATCGGCCCGCGGCCCTGTCGGGCGGCGAGCAGCAGCGCGTCGCCTTTTGTCGAGCTTTGGCCAATAAACCACGGGTTTTGCTGGCAGATGAGCCGACGGGAAACCTTGATCCCGGCACGTCCGACCAGGTGTTTGGCGCCTTGATGGAGCTGGTGCGCGGCACGGGGCTGGCGGCGCTGATTGCCACGCATAACATGGAGCTGGCGGCGCGTATGGATCGTGTTTTGCGGCTTCAGGACGGGGTTTTGGTCGACGCCTAGGCCTGTTGCGTGAGCCAGACGCCGGCCGCCATGAGACCGATCCCCCCGGCACGGGCGAGCGAGAGCGGGGAGACCTGCGCGCCGAAGAGGCCGAAATGGTCGATTGCGGCGGCGGAAATCAACTGTCCCAGAAGCACGAAGAACACCGCGTTGCCGATACCGAATTTGGGCGCGACCCACGTGATCGAGAGCACGTAGAAGGCGACGAGACAGCCCGCCAGAAACAGGTGTTTGGGGGCGGCTGCTGCGCCGGAGATCCTCGGCAGGTGGCCGCTGGCCCCGGCAACGATCACGGCGGACAGGAAAGCGACCACGAACAGGATCACGCCCGCCGCCAATGGCGAGCCGAGGCGCTGACCCAGCGCGGCGTTGAGGGCGGCGAGGACCGGGATGCCGATCCCGGCGGCCAGCATGGTGAGGGCGTAGGTAGTTGTCGGGGGCATCGGCGGGCTCGTGTCAGGAAGGCAGGAAGAAGGTCGCCGTGGCAGTGGCGACCAGCTTGTCGGAAGGCAGGGCCGTCATCGAGGCGCGACAGAAGATCAGCGCCTTTCCCGCGCGCACGATCTCGGCGTCGCAACGGATCAGATCACCCGTACCGGGGCGCAGGAACACGGTGTCGAGATTGGTGGTGGCCACCGGTTTGGGTTCGCCAAGGAACCCCATCGCGGCAAAAACCATCGACGTGTCAGCCATTGCCGCCAGCGCCTGACCGGAAATGATGCCGCCGATCCGGGCCAGATCGTCGGTGATCGGCATGGTCAGGGTTGCACCTTGGGGCGTGATATCGGTTATGGTCAGGTCAAGCGCCTTGACCCACGGGGCAAAGGCGTGTTCGAGCACCGACTGGGCGTCGGCCGGGGTCATGGTCATGCGCGTCTCCAAGATGTTTCGCGGCGGCGTGTTGATGCCGAGAATGGCGGGCGCGGGCGGGGATGTCACGCGCTATGATCGGGATCAAGGTCGGTGCAGCGGGAACATGAGACCCTGAGAAAGGGCGCAAGATGGGAAAGAATGCCATGCGGGCGGGACTGACAGGATGGATCACGGCATTGGGCCTGCCGCTTTTGGTGGTGGCCTGTGGCATCAACGTGGCGCAGGGGCGCGGCGTATACGAGCGAAATTGCGTGCAATGTCATGGGGATACCGGATTGGGCGATGGGCCGTTTGCGGACAAGTTGCTAAAGCCGCCCACGGATCTGACGATTCTGGCGCGCAATAATGGCGGCACGTTTCCGGCGATGTATGTGACCGAGATTATCGATGGGCATTCGCGGTCTGAAGATTTTAGCGGCGCGATGCCTGAATTTGGCCCCGGTTTGGGGGGAGAAGAGTTGCAGCTTGGTCCGTTGGTGGATTATCTCGAGACCCTCCAGCGGTGAGCCGGGCGCAGTCAACAGGGGTATAGCTATGAAGAAACTGATTTTTTCGTTCCTGATCATGGGGATGTCCGGGGCCTGTATCGCCGGGGACGCCGAGGACGGGGCCGCGCTTTACATGGATCATTGCGCCACCTGTCACGGGATTGACCTGACCGGGCAGGGGCCGATGGCCGGGGTGATGGTGATCAAACCGGCGGATTTGACCAGCTTGAGCGCAGGCAATGGCGGGGCGTTTCCGCTTGTTCGGGTGATCCAACGCATTGACGGGCGCGATCCGCTGGTCAGCCATGGCAGCCCGATGCCGGTTTATGGCGACTTTTTCGAAGGGTTCGACGTGGCGATGAAGACCGATAGCGGGCAGCCGATCATGACCTCGAAACCGGTTGCGGACCTCGTGGAATATCTCAAGAGCGTACAGAAATGAAATACTGGATGATGGCGGCCGCTCTGGGCGTCGGGGCGATGGCCTGCGCCGAGGCGGAAATGCCCGAAGCCCCTGAAGGGGAAGCGATTTTTGCCGAGAACTGCGCGCTGTGCCATGGCGCGGGTGGGCGCGGAGACGGAGCGATTGCCGCCGGGTTGCGCCCCCGGCCCAGCGATCTGACACAGATTTCCCGGAGGGCCGGGGGGGCATTTCCCGTGGCCGAGGTGTTGAGCCAGATCGACGGCTATGAGCGGGACGCGATTGCCGGAGTGGATATGCCGGAATTCGGCGCGCTTCTGGAGGGCGATCTTGTGCCCGTGGACACAGGTGACGGGGTGATGACGCCGACGCCGCGCCCTCTGGCGGCGCTGCTGGCCTATCTTGAGAGCATCCAGCGTTAGGAAAGCGCCTGTGCCGCGGCGGTGATGGCGGATTGCGTGCGCGCGAGATCGTCATCGGTGAGCGCGAGGCAGGGATAGGTTTTGCCGGGCGATTTGAAGATGCCGTTGGCGCGCAGGCTTGCATTATAGGCGGCGGCGCGTGCCGTGTTGGAGGATTGCACATCGCGGTAATCGCGCACCGGATTCTCGGTGAAAACCACTTCGAACAGGGTGGGGTCTCCGACAATCTGGTAGGGGTGTCCCGAGGCATCCAGCGCGGTGCGGGTCATGGCCATGACCTCTTCCCCCCGCTGGCGCAGGGTGTCATAGGCCCCGTCGCGGCGCAGGATTTCCAGCGTTTTGAGTCCGGCCACGGCAGCGACCGGGTTGCCCGAGAGCGTCCCCAGCATCATCAGCCAATTCTCGGCACCGACCTTGGATTTGTCAAAATGGGCCATGATGTCGGCGCGCCCGGCGATGGCGGCAAGGGGCATGCCGCCGCCGATCACCTTGCCCAGCGTGCAGAGATCGGGGGTCGCGCCGTAAAGCGCCTGCGCGCCGCCATAGGCAAAGCGAAAGCCAGTGACGACCTCGTCAAAAATCAGAAGACAGCCATGATTGTCGGCCTCGTCGCGCAAGGCTTGCAGGAAACCGGGGGCGGGCGGGATGATGCGCTGCAGGGGTTCGACGATGATCGCGGCAACCTGTGGCCCGTATTCGGCCAAAAGCGAGCGGATATAGTCGATATCGTTGAATGGCGCGATCAGCATGTCTGCGGCGACGGCGGCGGGGATGCCGGCGCTGTCGGGGATGGCTTGGGGGAAATTCGCACGGTGTTCGGGGGCGAGGCTCATTTGTGCCTCGGCGGACATGCCGTGATAACCGCCTTCGAACTTGATGATCCGGTCGCGCCCAGTGAAGGCGCGGGCGAGGCGCATGGCGTACATGTCGGCCTCGCCACCCGAGGCGAGAAAGCGGAGCTGTTCAGCGCAGGGCACGGCGGCGCAGATCTCTTCGGCAAGCTCGATGGCAAAGGGGTTGTTGGCAAAGAAGGTCATGCCATGGGACAGCTGTGCGCAGATGGCGTCGATCACTTCCGGGTGGTTGTGGCCGAGAAGCATCGGGCCGGAGCCGATCAGATAGTCGACATAGGTCTGGCCGTTCGTGTCGGTGACGCGGGCGCCTTGACCCGAAGCGATGCAGATCGAGGGGTCGAAATTGCCGAGCCCGCCTGCGGGAAAGACGGCGCGGGCGCGGGCGGCCCAGTCGGTTTCGGATGCAATCGGGTGCATGTCAGTCACTCCAGAATGAGGTCGGGCGCCCCAAGCGCGGTGCGATCAGGGGAAATGCCAAGACCGGGGCCGCTGGGCGGTACAATCTGGCCATTGTCGCGGGTGGGGCCGTCGGGCGCGAGGCGCGGGGCAACATAGCCGGAAAGGTCGCAGGTGTTGAGCAGGCGCGCAGGCGGGGTGCTGGCCGCGAGATGCAGGAGGGCGGCGGTGGTGATGTCGGAACCCCATGTATCCTCGATGCAGAGTTTTGCGCCCAGATGCAGGCAGAGATCACGTGCGGCGCGGGTGGCGGAGAGGCCGCCGAACTTGGACAGCTTGAGGGCCACGGCGTCCATGATGCCAAGCTGGTGCGCCTCGAGCAGGGAGGCGGTGTCATGCGCGTTTTCGTCGAGTTTCATCGGCAGGTTTGTGGCGGCGCGCACGCGGGCGCAATCGGCCAGCGTGGCGCAGGGCTGTTCAAGCATGATGTCGAGATGCGCCACGGCGCGGCCCACGCGCGTCGCCTCAAGCGAGGTTGCGCCGCAGTTCCAGTCGCCATAGACCAGCGGGCCGGGGCCGACGGCCTCGCGCACCTTGATCAGGCGTTCGACATCGGTTTGCCAGTCGCCTGATGCGCCAAGCTTGACCTGAAACTGTGTGATTCCAGTGGCTTGCGCCTCGCGCGCAATGGCGGCCATGTCGTCAGGCGCGATGCAGGTGATGGAGTGATAGAGCGGCATGTGCGCGGCCTGTTGTCCGCCGAGCAGCGCAAAGAGTGGCAGGTTGGCGGCCTGTCCGGTGAGGTCCCAGAGCGCGATGTCGAGGGCGGATTTGGCATAGACATGCCCCTGCAGATGGGCGTTGGCGCGGGCCATGAGCGCTTCGGGTCCAATCGGGTTGGCACCGATGAGGACCGGGGCAAGTTCGCTCAGCGCGGGTGCGACGCCACGCGCATAGGCGGGCAGGTAGTGGGGGATCGGACAGACTTCGCCCCAGCCAGTCAGACCGGTGTCGGTGTCGAGCGCAAGCACCGCGGTTTCAACCGTGTCGCAGGTCTTGCCATCGGCCATGTGATAGGCCGCGTGGCTGGTGAGCGGCACGTGCCAGAGGGAGATGCGGGTGAGTTTCATGGGGCTGTCGCACGGGGGCTCTGCCCCCGCACCCCCGGGATATTTCTGGCAAAAGGAAGCATCAGGGCACCTCGTAAATGGCGGTGGGCGGGCCAAGGGCCTCTTCGTCGGGATGCATACCAAGGCCGGGCGTGTCGGGCAGGGTGAGGTGGCCGTTGGTGGCGCGGGGGCCGCGCCCGCCTGCGATTTCGGCGGTGATCATGTCCTGACAGGCCCAGACCGCATGGCACGCAGGATCGGGGATGGTGGCGGCGAGGTGCAGGGCTTCGGTGTCGGCCAGCACGGAGCCGCCGGTGGCCATGACGAACATGTCAATGCCATGGGTAAGGGCGATGTCGCGCAGGCGGGCGGCCTTGGTGAGGCCGCCGACGCGGTTGAGCTTGATCCCGAAGACCTCAGCCAGTCCGTCGCGGGCGATGCGGGCGGCGTCTTGCAGGGTGACGAGGGATTCGTCGACCGAGACCGGGGCGCTGTGCAGGGGGCGGATCGCGGCGATATCATCCAGCGTTTCGCAGGGCTGTTCGAACATGACATTCAAATCTTCCGTGGCCTGCATGACGCGCAGGGCCTGTTGCCGCGTCCAGCCGCGGTTGACGTCATAGAGGATGATCTCGTTTTCGGCGCGCCGGGCTTCGACATCGCGGATGCGGGCGATGTCGCGAGCCACGTCGCCGCCGATCTTGACCGAATGGGCGATATAGCCACGCGCCCGGTAGCGGTCCATCACGGCGCGGGTCTCTTCGATGGTTTTCGCCCCGACGGAGGAGGCGATGGGGATGGGGCGGTTTGCGTGCGCGCCCATCAGGGCAGCGATGGAGAGGCCGGCGGCCTGTCCGGCGATGTCCCAGCAGGCCATGTCGATCGGCGATTTGGCATAGAGATGCCCGGGCAGGGCGAGGTCCATGGCGCGCTCGACCTCAAGAAGGTGGCGCGGGTCAAGCCCGAGGATGAAGGGGGCCATGGTTTCGATCCCGGCGCGGATGCCGGGGCCGTGCGCGGGCACATAGGTGTGGCCCCATGGTGTGCCTTCGCCCCAGCCGGCGAGCCCTGCGTCGGTTTCCAGTTTGACGAAGGTGGCATCGAGCGTTTCGAATTTCAGCCGTCCGCCAGAGAGCCAGTAGGGATGTTCCAGCGGCAGGTCGCGGTGAAAGACGGTGATGCGGGTGAGTTTCATGTCGGGGTCTCGGACGGGGTCAGGACCGGGGCGGCATCAAAGCCATTACGCCAGACCACATAGGCCAGCAGGGGCGCGTGGGTTGTGTCGGTGGCGTGAGGTTGATTGCTTTCGTGGCAAACGATGTCGCCAGGGAAAAGCGTTTCGGGGGCTTCGTCGCCGCGGGCAAATTCTGCCTGACCGGCGAGGATCAGGTAGGCTTCTTCGCCGGGATGGTGGTGCCAGGGATAATGCAGGTGGGCGGGCATATAGACCACCCAGGCGCGCATCTGATCGCTGTGGAAGGGACCGCCGTCTCCGATCAGGCAATAACAGCCGAAGCGGGTCATGAAGTCTTCGCCGATATCCGTGCCCTTGTAGGTCTCGCGCCACTGTGCGTGCGGGGCGGCGGCGATGAACGCGTCGCGTAAGGGTGCAAAGCGGGTGGTGCTGAGTGCCGGATCGTTTTGCATCAGATCGCTGGCCGGGATGTGAAAGGGGGTGACCGGCTGGGGGCGGATGTCATCGGGGAAGGGGCAGAATTCTGTCATGCGCGGGTCGGCATCGTGCACCCGGCGGGCTTCGTCAAGGAGGTGGTCAAAGACTGTGCGGGTCATGGGATCACCACGATGTTGCCGGTGTGTTTTTTGGCGATGAAGGCCGCCTGCGCGGTGCGCAGGTCCCTGAGCGGGTAGGTGGCGGCCAGCGCCGGTTTGATTTCACCTGCCTCGATGTAGCGGATAATGTTCTGCATCACCTCGGGCGGGATCACGGTCGAGCCGGTGAAGGTGAGGTCGCGCAGGTAGAAGGTGCGCAGGTCCAGTTCGACCAGCGGTCCGGCAATGGCGCCCGAACAGGTGTATCGCCCGCCGCGTTCAAGGATGTCGATCAGCTTTGGCCAATCGGGGCCGCCGACGATATCGGCGACCACGGTGATCTTTTCATTCGCGAGCGCGGCGCGCAGGTTGTCGGGCGCGCGGGGCAGGATGCGGTCGGGGCCGAGTTGGGCGACCTCGGCGTGTTTGGTTTCCGAGGCCATGGCGATCACGCGCGCGCCGCGGCGTTTGGCAAGCTGCACCAGCGCGCCACCGACGCCCCCCGAGGCGCCGGGGACCAGCACGGTGTCCGCCTTGGTCACGTTGGCCCGGGTGAGCATGCCTTCGGCGGTAGAGTAGGAGCAGGAGAAGGTGGCCAGTTCCGCGTCGCTGAGCGGGGAGGAGATGGCGAGGGCATTGCTGGCGGGGATGGTGGCATATTGCGCAAAGCCGCCATCGCGCTCGGAGCCGAAATAGCCGGTCTTTTCCTTGTTCTGTGGGTCGTAGGGGTCGCGCAGCCAGTTGTCAGTCAGGACGCGTTCGCCGATGCGGGCCGGGTCAACGCCGTCGCCAACGGCAACGATTTGACCGCAGACATCGGCGCCCTGGATACGCGGGAAGGTGAGCGGACGCCCGCCCCATGTCGGGTCGTCTTCATCGACCGCGTCAAAGGCGCCGCCGGTGGTCGCGTCACCGACGGCCTTGGAGTACCAGCCCGACCTTGTATTGACGTCGGTATTGTTGAGGCCGCAGGCGCCGACCTTGATCAGCACCTCGCCGGGGGCGGGGGTGGGGGTGGGCCAGTCCTCGTGCCAGTCATAAGCGTCCAGATCTCCGTGGCCGGTGAGCAGCATCGCCTGCATGGTGGCGTGAATGGTCATGGAGTGGTTCCTCGTGGATGGGGAGCCGGGGGCTCTGCCCCCGTCGCCCTCGGGGCGACTCCCCCGGGATATTTTGGGCCAAAGGAAAAACGGGTCATTCTGCGGCCTCTTGCGTGTTGTCGGTGCGGGGGCGGGTGGCCTGCGGGTCGTATGCGGCCTCGGCCAGGACGCGGGCGGCGCGGGGGCGGCCTGCGATGATCACTGTGAGGTTTGTGTCGGGCGTGGCGGCGTGGGGTTTCAGGTAAGCGAAGGCGAGGATCTTGCCGACGGTATGGCCATAGACGACGGAGGCGGTGGAGCCGACCACGGTGCCATTCAGAAGAACGGCTTCTCCGCCGTGGCCATCATTTGTCCCGTCGGGGTCGATTTCGAGATAGGTGCAGATCCATGGCAGGTTGGATTGGGCGCTGGTGCGGGTTGCTTCGGCCCCGAGGTAGTCCTTGTCGAGTTTCACGAAACGCATGACATTGGCTTCGGGCAGGGTGACTTCGTTGGTGAGTTCGCCTGCGCCGGGGAAGGCCTTTTCCATGCGCAGGGCGTTCATGGCGAAAGAGCCGTAATTGGCGATGCCGTGAGGCTGGCCCGCCTGCCAGAGCGCGTCATAGATCGCGGGGGCGGCGGCGTTGGGCATGTGCAACTCCCAGCCCAGTTCCCCGGCATAGGACATGCGGAAGGCCCAGATTTTATGGCCCGCAACGGTGATTTCGCGGGCCGAGAGCCAGCGGAAGGCGGCGTTGGAAAGATCTGCGTCGGTGCATTGCGAGAGCACGTCGCGGGACAGGGGGCCGTTCAGCGAAAGCGCCGACCAGTCGCTGGAAAGGCAGGTGATGGTGGCGTCGGCATCGCCTTGGTGGCGGTGCAGGTGGTCGAGCAGGCGTTGCTCGAAGAAGGCGGCGCAGACGAGATAGAACTGGTCATCGGCCATGCGCAGGATCGTGGTTTCCAGCTCGATCCGACCGCGGCGGTTGAGCATATGGGTCAGGGTGATCGCGCCGTTTTTTTGTGGCATGCGATTGGCGGTGAGGCGGTCGAGCAGGGCATAGGCGTCGGGACCTTCCACCATGACCTTGGTAAAGGCGGTCACGTCCATGAGGCCGACCCGTTCACGCACAGCCTTGCATTCAAAGGCGACCATGTCGTGCACCACGTTGCGGGTGAAGCTGTAGTGATCGCGCTGTTCCACGCCGTCGCGGGCGAACCAGCGGGGGCGTTCATGGCCAAAGACTTCTTCATGCACGGCGCCTGTCTTTTTCAGGCGGTCATGCAGGGGCGAGGGTTTCACCGGGCGCCCCGCAAGGCGGTTGAAATGCGGAAAGGGGATTTCGTGGCGCAGGCAATAGTCTTCCTTGGCCTTGATCACCTGCCATTCTGGGGTGGCGTATTCTCCAAATCGGCGCGGGTCATAGTCGCGCATGGCAATATCGGCGGCGCCATGCACCATCCAGCGGGCCAGTTCGCGGGTCAGGCCCGGCCCCCAGCCGATGCCGATCTGGGTGCCGCAGCAACACCAGTAATTTTCCACGCCCGGTGCGGGGCCGATCAGCGGGTTGCCGTCGGGCGGGTGCGAGATGGCGCCGTGCACGTCGCGGGTGATGCCGAGATCGGCAAAGATCGGCATCCGGTCGAGCGCGTTTTCCAGCCATGGCATGACGCGGTCATAATCGGCCTCGAACAGCCAGTTCTCATACTCCCACGGGCATTCATCGAGCCAGACCGCGTTGGGGTTGGCTTTTTCATAGATGCCGATCAGGCCCTTTTTCTGCTCCATGCGGATATAGCCTGAGACCTTTTTGTCATCTCGGATGACAGGAAGTTCCGTGGGCAGGTCGCGGAATTCCGGCACTTCGTCGGTGACGAAATAGTGGTGCGTCATCGAGGTCATGGGCAGTTGCAGCCCTGACCAGTCGCCCATCTGGCGGGCATAGGTGCCGCCCGCATTGACCACGTGTTCGCAGGTGATCGTCCCCTGATCGGTTTCGACCACCCATTCATGGCCGCGCTTGAAAATGTTGCTGGCGCGGCAGCGGCGGATGATGCGCACGCCTTTGGCCCGCGCGCCGGCGGCCATGGCCATGGTCACGTTGGTCGGATCGACATGGCCGTCATCGGGGGTGTGGAGTGCGCCTTGGACGCCTTCGAGATTGTAGAAAGGGTGCAACTCGGCGACACGGTCGGGGCCGACCAGTTCGATGTTGAAACCGAGCGAGCGCCCCACCGACAGGGTGTGACGCAGCCAGTCCATTTCGTCTTCGGTATAGGCCAGCCGGAAGGACCCGCAGCCGTGCCATGTCACGGGTTGACCGGTTTCCTGCTCCAGCCCGCCGGAATAGAGGCCGATGTTGTAATCGACACATTTGCCAAGCGAGAAAGACGAGGTCGAATGCGTGATCTGGCCCGCGGCGTGCCACGTGGAGCCGGAGGTCAGTTCGGCCTTTTCCAGAAGCACCGTGTGGGCGCCCCAGCCTTCATGCGCAAGGTGATAGGCGAGGCCGACGCCCATGACGCCGCCGCCAACAATGACGACCCGGGCGTGGCTTGGAAGGGAAGATGAGGACATGAGGCCGACTCGCTCTGGTACGGTTGTTTCTTGTGGACAGGCTAGGCAATCATTTGTACCATCGTCAATCATGAATGACACAAATGTATCAGAAACCGTGCTGAGCCGCCTTTCCGAAGAGTGGGATGACCTGACGCCCGAGGCGCAGAAAGTGGCGCGCTATGTGCTTGAAAACCCGCGTGATGTGGGGGTGTCGACCGTGCGCGAGATTGCCGAGGCGGCGAAGGTCAAGCCAAACACCGTCGTGCGCATGGCGCGGCAGGTGGGGTTCGAGGGCTACGAGGATTTCCGCGAACCGTTCCGCGAGGCGATTCGGCGTGGGACGGCCTCTTTCCCGGATCGGGCGCGGTGGTTGCAGGATATCCGGCGGCAGGGGGCGCTGGGCGGGCTTTATGCCGACATGGTGAGCGCGGCCCTGCGCAACATCGAAGAGACCTTCGCTGGGATCAGTGAAGAGGCGCTGCGCGTGGCGGCCGAGGCGATCTGGAACTCGCGCAATGTCTATACGCTGGGCGTGGGGGTCAACAATTCCAACGCGCGCAATTTCACCTATCTGGCCAGCACCGGCATGGTGCAGTTCCACGCCATCCCCCGCCCGGGATCGACGCCGGTGGATGACATTGCCTGGGCAGATGAGCGCGACGTGCTGATTGCCATCACCTGTGCGCCGTATCGGCGCGAAGTTGTCGAGGCGGTCGAGGTGGCGCGCGAACAGGGGATGTGCGTGATCGGGATTTCGGATTCGCCCGCGTCACCGATCATTCGCGGAGCCGCGCATGGCTTTGTCGTGGCCGCTGATACGCCGCAGTTCTTTCCCAGTTCGGTGTCGACCATCGCCCTGCTGGAAACCTTGCTGAGTTTCGTGATCGCCTCGGCCAGTCCCGAGATCGTGGCGCGGGTCGAGAAGTTCCATGAGCGCCGTCACCAGTTGGGGATTTATCAGGAGGACATGCCATGAGCGACAGCCCCGTCCATTCGCTTGAGGCGCGTTATTACACCGATCCGGCGATCTATGCCCAAGAGATGCGGGGGCTTCTGGCGTCTACGTGGCAATTTGCGCTGCACCTGTCGGATATTCCCAATGTCGGGGATTACGCTGCCTTCGAGATTGCCGGAGAAAGCCTGTTTGCCATTCGTGGGCGGGACGAGGTGGTGCGGGTGTTCTACAATGTCTGCCAGCACCGTGCGCATGAGATGGTGTCGGGGCGGGGCAATACGCGGGTTGTGGTCTGTCCTTATCATGCGTGGACCTATGAATTGAGCGGCGGCCTGCGGGCGGGGCCGAATATCAAGGCAGTGCCGGGGTTTGACCGTTCGGAGATATGCCTGACCGAGGTGCGCAGCGAAGACTTTCTCGGTTTCCTGTTTGTCAATCTCGATGACGCCGCCGCGCCAATGGATGACTGGTATCCGGGGGTGCGCGCCGAGCTGTTGGAATTTGTGCCCTGGATCAAGGAACTCGCGCCGCTGGAATGGGTGGAGGTGCCCGAAAACTGCAACTGGAAAGTGTCGGTCGAGAATTACTCGGAATGTTATCATTGCCCGATCAACCATCCGACCTTTGCCGAGGGGGTGGTCAAACCCGAGACCTATGACATTCAGCCCGACGCGGGCGGCGGTTATGTGCTGCGCCACACCACGGAATGTCAGAGCCTTGAGAAGATGACCTATCCGGTGGATATGTCCGTGGCCCATGCCGGGGATTATCAAAGCTGGTTCCTGTGGCCGATGTTCTCGTTCCAGTGCTATCCGGGCAATGTGCTCAATACCTATCACTGGCGCGCCGAAGAGGTGGATCGCTGCACGGTCTGGCGCGGCTGGTACACCGCGGGTGGCGTAGAGAGTGACGTGATCCGGGCATTGGCGGTGCAGGATCGCGAAACCACCGTGGAAGAGGATATCCGGCTGGTCGAAAGCGTGCAGCGCGGGCTGGCCTCGCGCGGGTATCGACCCGGACCGCTGGTTTTGGACCCGCAATGCGGCGTACACTCGGAACATTCGATTGCGCGGCTGCAGCAGTGGATGCGCGCGGCGGTGGAGTAGCGGCAAGGAGGGATCGGAGATGAGGACGGGGCGGTGTTTTTGCGGGCAGGTGCGCTGGGAAACGGATGCGCCGGTGCTTTGGGCCGGGCATTGTCATTGTGACAGTTGCCGGCGGGCGACCTCGGCCCCTTTCACCTCGTTCTTCGGTGTGGTGCGGGACAGCGTGCGCTGGTCCGGGACGCTGGCCGACTACGTGACATCTGGCGGGAGAGTGCGCCGGAAGTTCTGTCCGGCATGTGGCACCCAGATGACCTATCAATCCGAGGCCTGGCCGGAGGAGACCCATCTCTATGCCGCGACGCTGGACGATCCGGCGCAGTTTGAACCACAGGCGCACTTCCACTGGGCCGAGCGCCTTCCCTGGCTGGCGATTGCCGACGACCTGCCCAAGTTTGCCGCGTCTGCCGATGGCGCGCAGCCGGTGGCCTGATCGCTTGGGCGATCCTGTGCGATCCTGATACGCTTGCATGGTGGTTTGAGGAGAATTGGCATGACGGCACCCTATGCTCTTTATTACTGGCCGATCCCGTTCCGGGGGCAGATCATTCGCGTGATCCTTGCCCATGCCGGTGTGGATTGGCGTGAGGCGGATTGGGAAGAGGTGGGCGCGCTGAAAGGGCAGGCGGTCGGGAACCTTCCCTATCCGTTCATGGCACCGCCCCTGCTGGAGGATCGCAAGGCGGGGCGCTGGATCAGCCAGTTGCCGGCGATCACCATGTATCTTGGGCGCAAGCACGGGCTGAGCCGGGTGCCGGACACGGAATTGCGGCTGGTTTGTGATGCTTCCGACATCTTGGTGGAAGTTACCCGTGGCCATGGCGCGCAAATGTGGGATCGGGCGGCGTGGGATGATTTTGTCGCGATCCGCCTGCCGCGCTGGATGGCGCTGAATGAACGGCTGGTGATCGACGAGGCACTGGATGCGGGCGAGATTGACCTGTCGCAGCTGATTCTGACCGGGCTTTGGCACAACATGGTGCGCTGTTTGCCGGGGTTGCGCCCGGTTCTGGCGGCCCATGCGCCAACCGTTGCGGCGCTTGTGGATCGGGTTGCGCAGACGCCGCGGGTTGCGGCTCTGTTTGCGGCGTGGGACGATGGCCCGGCGCGCTATTGTGCGGGTGAGATTGAGGCGTCCATCTTGGACATGCTGGAAGGGAAAGAAGACTTATGAGCCTGTTTGACGAAGACCTGTTCCTGAAAGGGTTGGAACAGCGCAAGGGGACGTTGGGCGCGGAGTACGTGGAAAAGAACCTTGCCGCCGCAGACGATTTTACACGCCCCTTTCAGGAGGCGATGACGGCGTGGTGCTGGGGCTTTGGCTGGGGCGATGACGTGATCGAACCCAAGACCCGGTCGATGATGAACCTCGCCATGCTCGGGGCGCTGGGCAAGATGCATGAATGGGAAATTCACCTCAATGGCGCGCTCAACAATGGCGTCACGGTAGAAGAAGTGCGCGCGATCATTCACGTGGTCGGCATCTATTGCGGCGTGCCGCAGTCGCTGGAGTGTTTCCGCGTGGCGCGCAAAGTGCTGGAAGAGCGTGGGTTGCTCTGAGGGCCACCTAGATTCCCACGGATCGTTCCGGCGCCCGTGGTCATGCGCGCGCCAATGCGATATCGGACGGGAGAGTGCAAAAGGAAGCTGTTCCGATGATGTCGTCCCCCGTTCAGTTGACCCGCGATCTTGTTCTGATTGGCGGTGGCCATGCCCATGCGCTTGTGCTGCGCATGTGGGGGATGCGCCCCTTGCCCGGCGTGCGGGTGACGCTGATCAATCCCGGCCCCACAGCGCCCTATTCGGGCATGTTGCCCGGCCATATCGCCGGGCATTATGCGCGCGATGATCTTGATATCGACCTTGTGAAACTGGCGCGTTTTGCCGGGGCGCGGCTGATCATGGCGCCTGCCGAGGGGATTGACCCTGTGGCGCGGACGATCGCCGTGAAGGGGCGGGGGCAAATCGGCTATGATGTGGCGTCGATTGACGTTGGAATCCATGCCGAGATGCCGGGGATCGAAGGGTTTGGGGAGCATGCGCTAGGCGCCAAGCCGCTGGATGTCTACGCGAGCCGCTGGGCGGCGTTTCTCGACGCGGCTGCCAAGGGGGATGTTGCACCCGAGGTGGCGGTCATCGGGGGTGGCGTGGCCGGGAGCGAGCTGGCGCTGGCCATGGCCCATGCGCTGGGCACGCGGGGATGCGCGGGCAAGGTGACGGTGATCGAGGCGGGGCCAAAGATCACCGGGCGCACGGCGGCGGCGGAGCGGCATTTGTTGGGCGCAATGGGCGATCTGAGCGTTGAGGTCATGACCAACGCGCAGGTGGCGCAGGTCGAGGCAGAGCGGGTCATGCTCAAGGGCGGCACATCGGTGCCAAGTCGGTTCACGGTCGGTGCCGCAGGCGCGTTTGCCCATGGCTGGCTGGCCGAAAGCGCGCTCCCCCTGACCGAAGACGGGTTTGTGCGGGTGCGTGACAGCCTGCAGGTCGAGGGGTTGGACGATCTTTTTGCGGTGGGTGATTGCGCGCATATGGGGGCGACGCCGCGCCCCAAGGCCGGTGTGTTTGCGGTACGTGCGGGCAAGGTGTTGCATGACAATCTGCGGGCGGTCCTGTCGGGGGGACAGGCACGCGCGTTCCGGCCGCAAAAGGATTACCTCAAGCTGATCTCGCTGGGTGGGAAATCTGCCGTGGCGGAGAAATGGGGGCGTACGCTGTCCGGTCCGGCGCTGTGGCGCTGGAAGGATCACATTGATCAGAAATTCATGGACAAGTTCCGCCATTTGCCCGCGATGACCGCGCCAAATCCACCGCGTGAGGTGGCGCTGGAGGCGGTGCCGGAACAACCTTTGTGCGGGGGCTGTGGGTCAAAGGTGGGGCCGGGGACTTTGTCCGGGGTGTTGGAAAGCCTGCCGCGATTGGGGCGGGCGGATGTGCTTTCCGGTCCCGGTGACGATGCGGCGGTCTTGCTGGTGGGGGGCGTGCAGCAGGTGGTGACGACGGATCATTTGCGCGCCTTTTCCGAGGATTTTGGTCTAATGGCGCGGATTGCGGCGGTGCACGCCTTGGGCGATATCTGGGCCATGGGCGCCGCGCCGCAAGGTGCGCTGATGTCCGTGACCTTGCCGCGGATGAGCGCGGCTTTGCAGGCGCGCAGCATGGCCGAGATCCTGCGCGAGGCTGGGGAGGTGCTGAACGCGTCGGGGGCCGAGATTGTGGGCGGGCATTCGACCATGGGCAGCGAGTTGACCATCGGGCTGACCCTGACCGGGTTGGTCGAGGGCTCGGCGATCAGCAATGCCGGGGCGCGGGGCGGCGATGTGCTGATCCTGACGCGACCCATCGGGTCGGGCACGGTTTTGGCCGCAGAGATGCAGGGCAAGGCGCGAGGCGCGGATGTGCAGGCGGTGCTTGCCGAGATGGCGCGCCCGCAGGGGGGTGCGGCGGCAATCCTTGAGGGCGCACATGCGATGACGGATGTGACCGGGTTCGGGCTGGCCGGGCATCTGATGGCGATGTGCCGGGCGTCAGGTGTGGCTGCGACGCTCGATCTGGAGGCGGTGCAGGTCTATCCGGGGGCGTTGGAGTTGGCCAAGGCGGGGCATCGTTCGACCATCTGGCAGGCCAATGCCGACAGCGCGCCGGTTTTTGGCGCGACGGGTGCGCGTGGCGCGTTGTTGCATGATCCGCAGACGGCAGGCGGGCTTTTGGCGGCGGTGGAGGCCGGAACCGCCGGGGTTCTGGTTGAGGCGCTGCGGGCCAAGGGCCATCAGGCGGCGGTGATCGGGCGTCTTGAAACGGGCGCGCCTGCGATTACTGCAGGGTGATGATCTTGCGGGCGCAGACCGCGAGCGTGTCGTCGCTCAGGTCCGGCAGGTCAAACGGCGTGGCATCAGGCGCGTGGGCGCGGCTGATGCGGGTATAGCGCGGATCGTAGTGTGTCTCGATCAGCTGTTGGGCGAGGGTGCGGAAGTCTCCTGTTCCGGCGATTTCGCGCCATTTGGCCACCTGCTCATGCCCGTGATAGCGCACGAGTTGCTGCAGGACCTGATCAAGCTTGTCAGAATCTTCGATCATGTCGGGATAGGCGGTCAGCAAGTGATCCGCGCGCGCCGCAAGCGGCGCGGTGAGGCGCAGGTTGGGCGCGGCGATCATGGCCTGCCACAGGGTTGGCGGAATGATCAGGCGTCCAATCTTGGAGCTTTCGGCTTCGACATAGACCGGGCGGGACGGATCAAGCCGCGCCATACCCATCGCCAGACGGCTTTCAAAGGTTTTCTGGCTGGGTTGATGCGCGCTCATCGGGCCAAAGAGCGAGCCGCGATGTTCGGCCATGGCTTCGAGGTCGAGTGTTTGCGCGCCTTGGGCTGCGAGGTGGTCGAGAAGGCGGGTCTTGGCCGTGCCGGTGCCGCCGTCGATCACCACCACCGGGCAGGGCATGGGCGCGTCATAGAGCGCCTTGGCGACAAGACGGCGATAGCGCTGATAGCCACCGTCCACCGTGTCGGCGCGCCAGCCGATCTGTTTGAGGATAATGGCGACCGAACCGGAGCGCTGACCCCCGCGCCAGCAATAGACCAGCGGGCGCCAGCCGCCCGGACGGTCGGCCAGCGGACCTTCGAGATGGGCGGCGACGTTGTGCGAGACAAGCGCGGCACCGATCTTGCGCGCTTTGAAGGGATCGTCCTGCACGTAGATCGTGCCGACACGGGCACGTTCCTCGTTCGACAGTGCCGGGAGGTTGATCGCGCCGGGGATGTGGTCTTCGGCGTATTCGGCAGGCGAGCGGACGTCGATGATCTCGTCAAACGGGAGAGTGGCGAGGTCGGAAAGGGTGGTCAGCTCTTGGGGCATGGGGCAGTCCGTCGGTTGGGCTGCCCGGTGATAGCTTGATGGAGCGGGGATGGCCAGCACCTCGCCCGGAATCAAGGCGTGCACTCACGCCGCCGGGCAGCGCCCGACCGCCCCTTGGGCGGGCGCTTTTGGGAGGGTGGTTTGATGCTCTGAGTTGATCAGAGCTGCGCGAGACAAAGTGACTTACTTATGCGGAGCAGCGCCCACCCTCGGTCGGGCGCTGCCCGGCTTTTCTTCAGTAAGCGTTCATGGTCAGCAGTTCATATTCCGCCACCATTTCGTCATCCTGATTGGTCAGCGTGACGTGCCAGCGGACTTCGCCATATTCATCGTTGCGCTTGGTCTTTTTCTTGACCGTCAGACGCACCTTGATGCTGTCACCCGCCGAGACAGGCTTCATGAAACGCAGGCCATCGAGACCAGTATTGGCCAGAACCGGACCTTCGTTGGGTTCCACGAACATGCCGGCGGCGAAGGACAGGAGCAGGTAGCCATGTGCAACGCGGCCCGGGAAGAACGGGTTCCGGCGGGCGGCCTCTTCGTCCATGTGGGCATAGAAGGTGTCGCCGGTGAAGTTGGCGAAATGCTCGATGTCGTCCATGGTGACGGTGCGCGGCGCGGTGTGCAGGGTTTCACCAACCGACAGTTCGCCGAATTTCCGGGTGAAGGGGTGGGCCTCTTCGGTGATCTCTGCCGCTCCCGGCACCCATTTGTCGCCAATCGCCGACAGGATATCGGGCGAGCCCTGAATCGCGGTGCGCTGCATGTAGTGTTTTACGCCGCGAATACCGCCGAGTTCCTCGCCACCACCGGCGCGACCGGGGCCGCCATGCACCATGTGGGGCAGGGGCGAGCCGTGGCCGGTGCTTTCCTTCATCGAGTCGCGGTTGTTGAAGTATATGCGCCCGTGGAAGGCGCCTGCGCCGATGGCGACTTCGCGCGCGACGGTCGGATCGTGCGTAATGCAGGAGGTGACAAGCGAGCCTTGCCCCTTGTTGGCCAGCGCAATCGCGTGATCAAGGTCGCGGTAGCCCATGACGGTGCTGACCGGGCCGAAGGCCTCGGTGTCATGCACGCGCTGCGCGTTGTCGGGATCGGCGCAATGGAACAGCATTGGCGGCACAAAGGCGCCTTTCTCGGCGTCGGCCCCTTCGACGGTGAAGTTGTCGGGATCGCCAAAGACGCGCTCGGCCTCGGTCCCGATCAGCGCGGCCTTTTCCAGCACGTCGCGCTTCTGGCTGCCCGAGACCAGCGCCCCCATGCGGGTGGTTTCAAGGCGGGGATCGCCGATCACGGTTTTCGAGAGCCGCGCCGAGAGCGCTTCGATCAGCGCCTCGACACTGTTCTGGGGCGCGATGATACGGCGGATGGCGGTACATTTCTGCCCTGCCTTGGTGGTCATCTCGCGGCTGACTTCCTTGACGAAGAGGTCAAACTCGGGTGTGCCAGGGATCGCGTCGGGGCCAAGGATCGAGGCGTTGAGGCTGTCGGCCTCGGATGTGAACCGGGTGTTGTTTCCAAGGATCAGCGGGTTGGAGCGTAGTTTCAGCGCGGTGTCGGCCGAGCCGGTAAAGGCCACGGCATCCTGACAGGTGAGGTGATCCAGCATGTCGCCCAAACCGCCGGAAACCAGCTGCAGCGCGCCTGCAGGAAGGATGCCGGAATCGATCATCAGTTTGACGCAAAGTTCAGTCACGTAACAGCTGTTGGTGGCCGGTTTCACGATGGCCGGAACCCCGGCGAGCAGGGTAGGGGCGAGCTTTTCAAGCATGCCCCAGACAGGGAAGTTGAAGGCGTTGATATGGATCGCAACCCCCTGCAGCGGGGTGCAGATGTGTTGGCCTAGGAAGGTGCCATTGCGCGACAGCTGCTCGATTTCCCCGTCGAGATAGACGTGGCTGTCGGGCATCTCCTTGCGGCCTTTGGAGGCAAAGACCAGCATCGTGCCGATGCCGCCGTCGATGTCGATCATGTGATCGGACTGGGTCGCGCCGGTGTCAAAGGACAGGTCATACATCGCCTGACGATGTTCGCGCAGGTGCATGGCCAGTGCCTTGAGCATGCGGGCGCGGTCATGGAAGGTCAGCTTGCGCAGGTTCGGACCGCCAACGTTGCGGGCGTAATCCAGCATGGCCTGCACGTCGAGCGCATCATTGCCCGCGGTGGCGATGACGTCGCCGGTGATGGCGCTGGCGATGTTGCGCGCGCCTGCGCCGGGGGCGATCCATTGGCCGGCGGCAAAGCTGGAGATGTTCTGTACGGTCATAAGTCTTGGTCCTCAGGTCAGTGTGGCGGGCAGGCGGGCGTAACCGCGAAAGCGGATGCGTCCCCCGCGCTGTGCGCCGGGTGTCAGGTGGTAATTCGGGTAACGTTGCAGGAAGCGGCCCACGGCAATGCGCCCCTCCATGCGGGCCAGTGTCAGGCCGACGCAGGTATGGGCGCCGCCCGCAAAGGCGAGGTGTTTGTTGGGGCGGCGGTCAAGCTGCATCTCGTCGGGACTGTCGAACTGGCGTGGGTCGCGGTTGGCGCCACCCATGCAGAGATGCAGGTCGGTGCCTGCCGGAATGGTGACGCCGTGCAGGGTGATGTCGCGCGTGGTCAGGCGGTTGCCGAACTGGTTGGGGCTTTCCAGTCGCAGGAATTCATCGACGGCGGTGGTGATCAGGTCCGGATTACCCAGCAATTCGGCGCGTTTGGCAGGGTACTGATCCAGAAGGGCAATGGCATTGCCGATCAGGTTGGTCGTGGTTTCGTGACCCGCATTCAGGATGAAAATGCAGTTCTGGTAAAGCTCGACCTCGGTGAGGTGATCCCCGGTCGTCTGCATCAGGCGCGTGAGCACGTCGGTTTCCGGATCGCCCGGATGGGCGCGGCGGTCTTCGATGATGTGGCGCAGGAAGGCCTTGAAATCGGTGACGGCCTGATGGCCGGTGGCCAGTTGTTCGTCTGTCAGCGCCGGTTCCAATGCGCCGAGAATGGCCAGAGACCAGTCGCGCAGCGGGTCGCGTTCGTCGCGCGGAATGCCCAGAAGGTTGCCGATCACCTCGATTGGAATCGCCCCTGCAAAGGCTTCGATCAGTTCGACCTCGGCCTGATCGGCCATCTCGTCCAGCAGCGAGTCGATCAGAGTCACCAGACCCGGTTCCATCTGCGCCAGGGCGCGGGGGTTCATCGCTCCGACCATCACCTTGCGCACGCGGGTGTGCAGCGGCGGGTCGTTGAACACGAGCGAGTTGGTGTGGTGCTCGTAAAGCGGAGAATCAACGCCGTATTTCGGACCGAACACAGCCTTCTTGTCCGAGATGAACGTGTCCGTGTCGCGATAGACCATGTCGAGATCGGCGTAGCGCGACAGGATGAACGACCCGTCAGGCTGTGCACAGACCGGGGCCTCTTCACGCAAATGCGCGTAGATCGGATAGGGGTTTTCGTGGAACCCCGCGGGCGGGGCCGTCAGTGTCAGGATATCGGACATGGTTCGCTCTCCTCCCAAGGAGCGGAATCATCTTCTCGTTATTTATTGACCAACCGTTCGGTTTATGCAAGTAAAGACTCGGGACGAGGCCCAGACAGGGTGCAGAGGAGGCATCATGAGCGAAACGATTCTTGTGACAGGGCATGGCAATTGGGTCGAGGTGACTCTGAACCGCCCGGATCGGCTCAACAGTTTCAACGACGAGATGCATCTTGCGCTGCGCAAGGCGCTTGAGACCGCGTGGGACGCGGGTGCGCGGGCGGTCTTGCTAACCGGGGCGGGGCGCGGGTTCTGTGCCGGACAGGATCTGGGCGATGTGGACCCGTCGGCGATGAAGGAACCGGCCGATCTTTCGATCACGATCCGGACCTTCTATTCCCCGCTGATCAAGCTTTTGCGCGAGATGGACATGCCGATTGTCTGCGCGGTTAATGGCGTGGCCGCTGGAGCGGGGGCGAATATCGCTCTGGCTTGTGACATTGTTCTGGCCGGTGAAAGTGCAAAATTCATCCAGTCCTTTGCAAATGTCGGCCTTGTGCCGGATGCGGGGGGGACCTGGGCGCTGACCCGTCTTCTCGGGGAAGCCCGCGCCAAGGCGCTGGCCATGACCGGTGCGCCGGTGACGGCGGCGCAGGCGGCAGAGTGGGGCATGATCTGGCAAGCGCTGCCGGACGCGGAACTGATGGACGCGGCGCGCAAGCTGACCGAGAAGCTCGCCAACGGGCCGACCGTGGGGCTGGGCCTGACCAAGGCGGCGATCCAGGCGGCCAGCATGAACACGCTTGAGGATCAGCTTGAACTGGAAGCCGAGTGCCAGAAGCAATGCGGGTTCAGCGCGGACTATGCCGAAGGTGTTTCTGCTTTTCTGAACAAGCGCAAGCCGAACTATCAGGGGCGCTGAGACCATGACGCCGAAGGAACGCGCCGAGAAATCCGCTGCCGCTATGTGGGCCAGCGACCGCGCCAGCCAGCATATGGGCATGGCGATCACCGGGATCGACGAAGGCCGGGCGGTGCTGACCATGGCGGTGCGCCCCGAGCATTGCAACGGCCATGGCATCTGCCATGGCGGCGTGACCTTCACGCTGGCGGACAGCGCCTTTGCCTTTGCCTGCAACAGCCGCAACCTGTCGACCGTGGCCCAGCACAACATGATCAGCTACATCGCGCCCGGGCGCGAGGGCGATATTTTGACCGCCGATGCGCGCGAAGTCAGCCAGACCGGGCGCAGCGGCATTTACGACGTTAAAGTCACCAATCAAGACGGCGCCTTGATCGCCGAGTTCCGTGGGTTCTCGCGTCAGATCAAGGGCAATTTGTTCGACGAATAGTCGAAAGGAGGAGAGATATGCAGGATTTGACACCCCCCCGTGATATTCTGGACCCGATTGAGATTGCCTCGATCGACGAGATCCGCGCGCTGCAGCTGGAGCGCCTGAAATGGTCGGTGCGTCATGCTTATGACAACGTGCCGATGTACAAGCAGCGGTTTGACGACGCCGGCGTGCACCCAGATGATCTGCAATCGCTGGCCGATCTGTCTAAATTCCCGTTCACCTACAAGAACGACTTGCGCGACAACTACCCGTTTGGCCTGTTTGCCGTGCCGCGTTCGCAGATCATGCGCCTGCACGCTTCGTCAGGGACGACCGGCAAACCGACCGTGGTGGGCTATACCGCGAATGACATTTCGAACTGGGCCGACCTTGTGGCGCGCAGCTTGCGGGCCGCGGGCCTGCGCAAGGGCGACATGGTGCACAACGCCTATGGCTACGGCCTCTTTACCGGCGGCCTTGGCGCGCATTACGGCATCGAACGCCTTGGCGCGACCGTGGTGCCGATGTCGGGCGGGCAGACCGAGAAACAGGTGGGCCTGATCACCGATTTCCAGCCCGACGGGATCATGGTGACGCCGTCCTACATGCTCAACATCCTTGAGCAGTATCACAAGGTTGGCATGGACCCGCGCGACTGCTCGCTCAAGGTGGGCGTGTTCGGGGCCGAGCCCTGGACGGACGCGATGCGCAAGGAAGTCGAAGAGGCATTCGACATGCATGCGGTTGATATCTATGGACTTTCCGAAATCATGGGACCGGGTGTGGCCAATGAATGCGTCGAGACCAAGGATGGCCCGGTCATCTGGGAAGACCACTTCCTGCCCGAGATCATTGATCCGGCCACGGGCGAAGTGCTGCCGGATGGAGAGATGGGCGAACTGGTCTTTACCACGCTGACCAAGGAAGGTCTGCCAATGATCCGCTATCGCACCCGCGATCTGACCCGGTTGTTGCCGGGCACCGCGCGCAGCATGCGGCGCATGGAAAAGATCACCGGTCGCAGCGATGACATGATCATTCTGCGCGGTGTGAACGTGTTCCCGACCCAGATCGAGGAGCAGGTTCTGGCAACCGGCGGGTTGTCCAGCCATTTCCAGATCGAGCTTTACAAGTCCGGTCGCATGGACGCGATGCGGGTCTTTGTCGAGGCCGCGGCGGATTCGACTGATAACCTGTCCAAGACGGCTGCGGCGCGCATGCTGACCAAACGGATCAAGGACATTGTTGGCGTTTCCACCGAGATTATCGTAGGAGACCCGGGAGCCGTCGAACGTAGCCAAGGCAAAGCCAAGCGCGTCGTCGACAACCGCGACAAGGAGTGAGTTTTGGCCAGAACGATCGCAAAGGACCACGACCAGAAACGCGAGAACATCCTCAAGGCTGCGGCCCGGGTGTTTGCCAACGAGGGCTTTGACCGGGCCTCGATGTCGATGCTGGCGCGCGACTGCGGGATTTCGAAGGCCAATATCTATCACTACTACGACAGCAAGGATGCCATTCTCTATGACATCCTTGAAACCTACCTGAGCGCGCTGCGCGACCGGATCTGCGGGATCGACCTTGATGGGTTGGACCCGCAGGAAAAGGTGTTCCGCGTGGTCCGCGAAATCCTGATGGCGTATCAGGGCGCGGATGACGAACACCGCGTCCAGATCAACGGTGTCGAGATGCTGCCGCCCGAACAGCAGAAGGTTCTGCGCGGATACCAGCGTGATATGGTGACGTTCCTGAGCGATATCCTGGAGCAGGCCGCACCCGACGTGCTTGGCGCCGACAATGCCAAGTTGCGGGCGGCGACGATGTCGGTCTTTGGCATGCTCAACTGGTATTACATGTGGAATACCGGTGCAGGCACGCAGGCCCGAGAAGACTATGCGCGGCTGGTCAGCAACCTGACACTGGGCGGTGTGCCCACAATCTGAACCCGACAGGATACCGGTCCGTTTCCCGTTTGATGCTGGGGGCGCCCGGTCCTGCGAGCCCATGAACATGTTGCGGACTCCCGCATCTTCGACTTAGCCTGTGGGTAAACTCAGGCAAGAAGGATGGTGGGCATGTTCAGGATTATTGCCGCTCTGCTGTTATGCAATTTCGGGTTTCCGGCAGCCGCCGCGACGTTTTCACCCGATACCACGAACGGGTGCATGGCCCGCATGGAAGGCACCATCGAACGTGGTGATTTCGAGCGATTTCAGTCTTTTGCACAGCAACATCTGAAGCCGTCCAACCACGAGGAAGGCACCGGCGACGTTGTGCTTTGCCTGAACAGCCCCGGAGGATCGCTTGGAGAAGCCGTCAAGATCGCGGATTACCTTGAACAGAATTACGTGGGCACCGCGGTGGGGGACGGGGATAAGTGCCTGTCGGCCTGTGCGGTGGTTTTCATGATGGGCACAAGAGCGCTGATCGAGGATTTCACCATCAATCGCAGTTTGCACGTGAATGGCACCCTTGGGTTTCACAGGCCGCAGTTCAGCCTGCCGTCGGGGGGCAGCTATTCGGCGGAGGTGGTGAACCGCTCGTTCCAGCTCGCACTTGAGGCGACGTTGCAGTTCGTGCAACTGGCTAACCGGATGCAGAATTACGTGGCGGTGCCGATGGTCGAGGCGGACCTGATGGAGGCGATGTTCGCGCATGAGGGTGAGGATTTTTTCTATATCGACACCGTGGGCAAGGCCGGACGCTGGAAGATTGATGTGACGGGCTTTCCCGTGCCCACCGAAGTCAGCCCGCGCGAGGCGCTGATCGCCTGTGACAACCTTTCGGAGTGGCTGACGCAGGTGCCCGGGGCGGACCTGTCCATCGCCACGGATCGGGATGGCATCAACTACCTCAAATCCGCAGTGGCGCGGGTGCGCGTGCGCGCCGATGATCCGGGAGACACCTACTTTGTGATTGGGCGTGTAGACGGTATGGGCGACCGGGAATGTCGCGTGCAGTTCGATGTCTCGCCATCCGGGTTGGAATGGGGCGTGGTGCAGGCTTGTGGGGGAACGCTGCATGAAACCCGCGCGATTGGGGAACATTGCGATATCGACATTACCGGCAGGGACGTGAGTTTTGCCAATATGAGCGCGAACCCCGCCATCGCCATGTTCCCCCCTGACACACCGTTGCGCACGCTTCCATCCTATGCCGCGCAGGTGGCTGCCGAGGCGCCGGACATCAACGCGCGTTTCGACATGCCGATCTATGGCGGCTGTGGTGTCAGCGAGGGGCAGGGCATGGTCGTCACGCGGGTCGATAACTTTGCCAATATCCGGGATGCTGCGGACTTCAGCGCGCGCGTGGTGGCTGAAGCGCCCAGAAACACCCGTTTGTGGTCGCTTGAACGCGGTGGGCGGCTGGTCGGGTCTGATGCGACCCGCGCCCGGTGCCGGACAGCATGCCAGGCGTTGGGTCGCTATTGGGACTATGACGACAAGGCGCAATACCGACGTGACCGGGAGGCGGTGTCCCAGTGTTTCGAGGATAATGCAATCTGGTATCGGGTGGAAGATGCGGCGGGTAAACAGGGTTACGTCAGCGCCAAGTTTCTCAACCACCCGTGGGATGGCCACAACCCCTGACGCCGTGCATGCAAAAAGCGGCGCCCCGATCGGGACGCCGCTTTCCGGCATTTCGCAATGTCGCGGGCCGCTTAGCCCGCCTTGAGGCCCAGCTTGTCCAGCACGGCCTTGGCCTCGGCTTCCCAGCGTGTGCGGAGCTCGGCATTGGTCGACTTGCGCAGGCCCATCTTCTTGAGGCTGTCGGCTTTGGTCGAATCCGCCGCGCCGAACGAGGCCGCCACGCGGGGCCACCAATAGTCCACCGAAGCTTGCAGGCCGTCCGCGTTGCCACCATCGACAAGCTTGGTCAGGCCCTCTTCGGCCAGTTCCGCATGGCGCGCTTCGATCGGCGCAATGGCGCGGAAGGCTTCGGCCAGCGGCTGGTAGGACACCAACGAGAACTCTGCCATCTGCACGGCCACGGCGCGTCCCATCAGGAGGTTCATCACCACCGCGTCGGACCAGCCGTTCAGCGGATAGTTGAACACCGCAAGGCGCATGTCGTGATCAGTGCGGCTGGCGCCGATATCGGCGTCGCGGTCAAGCCGCGCGGTCCACGGGTGGTGGTTGGCATAGCGGTCACCGTCCACGCCGAATTCACCCATGACCTTCAGCACGCGGTTGGCGTTGTCGGTTTTTTCCAGCACGATCTTGGCCGCGGCGATGCGTTCCTTGATGCCGGGGCCGGCATTGATCACGTCGGCAAAGCCCGCGGCACCGGCCAGTTCGCTGTCCACGAAAGTGGTCATCAGCTTCATCAGTTCCGCACGGTAGCGTGGCGGCACGTTCATCGGGTTGGTCAGCACGCCACCCTGGGCGAGATAGCTGTCGAGGCTCATTTCTTCGGTCATTGTCTTTCCTCCCTTACTGGTCGAAGTCGACAACGACGTTGTCGGTCACGGGATAGGACTGGCAGGAGAGGACATAGCCCTTTTCTACCTCGTAGTCCTCAAGCGCATGGTTGGCGACCATTTCCACTTCGCCTTCCAGAACACGGCAGCGGCAGGTCGAACACACACCGGCCTTGCAGGCATAAGGCGCGTCCATGTTGCCCGCCAGCGCGGCGTCGAGGATGGTTTCGTCTTTCGGCATCTGGATCGTCTGGGTCGAGCCATCGAGCGTGATCGCCGCAGTGGCCTGGTTGGCGCCCGAAGCGGCATCCTTGCTGACGGCCTTTTTCTTGGCGCGGCCCGGCTGGGACGAGGCAAAAAGCTCGAACTTGATCTGTGCGTCATCAAGACCGTGCGCGCGCAGGGCGCTGGCGATGCCCAGCATCATCGGCTCGGGGCCACAGATGAAGGCGGTGTCGACTGATGTGATGTCGATCCAGCCGGTCTTGAACAGCTGGGCGCATTTCTCTTCGGTCACAAGCCCGGTGAACAGGTCGATTTCCTGCGCGTCCGCTTCAAGAACGTGGATCACGTTGAAACGGCCCATGTAGGTGTTCTTGAGATCTTCCAGTTCCTCGCGGAACATGATCGTGTTCACGCCCTTGTTGGCATAGACCAGCGTGAAGGTGCTTTTCGGTTCCTGCGCCAATGTGGTTTTCAGGATCGACAGGACAGGCGTGATGCCCGAACCACCGGCAAAGCCGAGATACTGTTTTTCGTTGGCCGCGTCCAAAGCGGTAAAGAAGCCGCCCATGGGGGGCATGGCCTGAAGCGTGTCGCCGACCTTGAGCTCTTCGTTGGCCCATGTCGAAAACGCCCCGCCGTCAACACGCTTGATGCCGACCTGCAGAATGCCTTCGTCTTTCCCGGCGCAAATCGAATACGAGCGGCGCAGTTCCTCGCCGTCGAAATCCTGCCGGAAGGTCAGGTATTGGCCTTGGGTGAAATCAAATTCCTCGGCCGCGCCGTTGACGGGTTTCAGGGTCACGACAACAGCGTCGCGGATGGTCTTGTGGATGTCGGTGACTTCCAGATCGTGAAAACGTGCCATGGGGCTCCTCCCTCAGATGCACTTGAAATATTCAAAGGGTTCAAGACAGTCCTGGCAGCGCCATTGTGCCTTGCACGGGGTCGAGCCGAACTGGCTCAGCTTTTCGAGGTGATCGCCGCCGCAACGCGGGCAGCGTTTTGGACCACCCGCCGGTTGGGGCGGGGCGATGCCGTATTTCTCCAGCGCGGCGCGCGCGCCGTCGGACATCCAGTCAGTGGTCCAGGCCGGGCTGATCTGCTGTTTCAGCTCGATCTTGGTCAGCCCGTGATCGCGCAGGCAGGTCTCGATATCCATGTTGATCATGGAGGTGGCCGGGCACCCGGAATAGGTTGGGGTGACAGAGACAACGCAGGTGTCGCCGTCAAATTCCACGTTCCGAATGATGCCGAGATCGACGATCGTGATCACCGGGATTTCCGGGTCCGGGATGGTCTCCAACCATTCCCAGACCTGTTTCACACTTGGCTGGGTCATTTTAGATGTCCTTGCGCGGGTGGGGCTCTGAGGGTCAGAGCCCCGTTTGGCTTACCATTCGCAACCCGGATAGGCGCGTTGCAGCCACTGCATCTGGGCCAGAAGATGCCCGAGATGTTCGGTGTGCATATAGCCGGTGCGACCGCCCTTGTGAGCGAACTTGCCCTCGGGGATGGTCAGCGTGGCTTCGGCCAGAACCCGGCCTACCAGCGCGTCATATTCTTCGCGCAAGCTTGCGGGGTCGGGGGCGATACCGGCTTCGGCCATGGCGGCGTCCACTTCGTCGCTTTCGAACATCTCGCCCACGTAGGGCCAGAGGTACTCAAGCGCTTCCTGCATGCGGGCATGGCTTTCGGCGGTGCCGTCGCCAAGGCCAACCACCGTGTCCGCCGAGCGTTCCACGTGATAGGCGACTTCCTTGCTGGCCTTCGCTGCAATGCCCGCCACGGTTTCATCCGAAGACTTGATCAGGCGCCCCATCAGGACCGACTGGAAGGCATCGAACAGAAACTGGCGCAGAAGCGTGCGGCCGAAATCGCCGTTGGGCAGTTCGGTCAGCAATACATTGCGGAAATCCCAGGCGTCGCGCAGGAACGCGAGGTCGTCGGCGCTCTTGCCTTCGCCCTGGACTTCGGCAGCGTAGCCCAGCCACATCTGCGACTGGCCGATCAGGTCCAGCGCGGTGTTGGCCAGAGCGATATCCTCTTCGAGGATCGGCGAGTGGCCGCACCATTCAGAGACGCGATGGCTCAGAACCAGCGTGCTGTCGCCAATGCGCAGCAGGAACTGGAGCAGTTTACCCTTATCGACAGTCATTACATATGCCCCACTTCTTCGGGGATGTCGAAGAAGGTCGGGTGACGGTAGACCTTCGACTCCGAGGGTTCGAACAGCGGGCCTTTTTCGCCCGGTGCGGTTGCGGAAATGTGCTTGGCTTCCACCACCCAGATCGACACGCCTTCGTTGCGGCGGGTGTAGACGTCGCGGGCGTTCTTGATCGCCATATCGGCGTCGGGGGCGTGCAGGCTACCCACGTGACGGTGGCTCATGCCATGCTGACCGCGGATGAAGATTTCCCAGAGGGGCCATTCGTTTTTCATGAGCTGATCTCCTCCTAGCTCTGATTATTCTGCGGCAACTTTGCGGGTGGCGCGTTTGCGGGCGTGTTCCATCAGCCCGTCGCGGACCCATTGGCCGTCTTCCCATGCTTTCACACGGGCGTTCATGCGATCGACGTTGCAGGGGCCGTTGCCCTTGATTACGTTGAAGAATTCCGACCAGTCGGGATCGGAAAAGTCATAGTGACCGCGTTCCTCGTTCCACTTGATGCCCGGATCGGGCAGGTCGAGGCCAAGGTATTCGATCTGCGGCACGGTCTGGTCGACAAATTGCTGGCGCAGCTCGTCGTTGGACTTCACCTTGATCTTCCATGCCATCGACTGTTCCGAGTGGGTCGATTCGCTGTCATTTGGGCCGAACATCATGATCGCCGGGAACCACAGACGGTTGACCGCGTCCTGAGCCATTTTCTTCTGTTCGGGGGTGCCAAAGGCCATTTTCATGATCGCGTGATAGCCCTGACGTGCGTGGAAGCTTTCTTCCTTACAAATCCGGATCATGGCGCGCGAATAGGGACCATAGGAGGTTCGCTGCAGCGCCACCTGGTTCACGATGGCCGCGCCATCAACCAGCCAGCCCACCGCGCCGATATCGGCCCAGTTCAGCGTCGGGTAGTTGAAGATCGACGAATACTTCATGCGACCTTCGTGCAGCATCTCGACCATCTCGTCGCGGCTCACACCCAGCGTTTCGGCGGCCGAGTAGAGGTAGAGACCGTGGCCGGCTTCGTCCTGTACCTTTGCAAGCAGGATCATCTTGCGTTCCAGCGTCGGCGCGCGGGTGATCCAGTTGCCCTCGGGCAGCTGGCCAACCACTTCCGAGTGGGCGTGCTGGCCGATCTGGCGGATCAGGGTGCGGCGATAATCCTCGGGCATCCAGTCACGCGGTTCGATTTTGATGTCATTGTCGATCTTGTCCTGAAACGCGGCTTCCTCGGGCGACATTTCATCGCGCGATTTGACGCTGTTCGAGGCGGTCTTGATCATTTGTGCATACATATCGGTCTCTCCTCCCGATTAAACACGTTCAAGAATCAGGGCGGTGCCCTGTCCAACTCCGACGCACATGGTGCAAAGCGCATAGCGCCCGCCGGTGCGTTGCAATTGATAGGCGGCGGTCAGAACCAGCCGGGCGCCCGACATGCCGAGCGGGTGGCCAAGTGCGATGGCACCGCCATTGGGGTTCACATGGGGGGCGTCATCGGCCACGCCAAGCTCCCGCAACGTCGCCAGGCCTTGGCTGGCGAAGGCTTCGTTCAATTCTATCACATCCATCTGTTCGATGGTGAGTCCGGTGCGCGCCAGAACCTTGCGGGTCGCCGGGACCGGGCCAATGCCCATCACGCGGGGTTCCACACCAGCGGCTGCCATGCCGACCACGCGGGCCATCGGCTTGAGGCCGTTCTTTGCAGCCGCCGCGCCGGTGGCCATCAGGATCGCCGCCGCTCCGTCATTCACGCCGCTGGCATTGCCTGCGGTCACGGACAGGTCAGGGCCGTTGACGCCCTTGAGCTTGCCCAGTTTCTCGGCATCGGTGCCGGGGCGGGGGTGTTCGTCGGTGTCGACAACGATCGCGTCGCCTTTGCGCTGAGGCACGGACACCGGGGTGATCTCGTCCTTGAAGATGCCTGCCTCATGCGCCGCTGCCCAGCGGGCCTGGCTGTTGGCGGCGAACTTGTCTTGATCTTCGCGGGAAATGTTGTAGTCGGCGGCGACGTTGTCGGCCGTCTGCGGCATCGAGTCGGTGCCGTACATCGCGTGCATCTTCTTGTTCACAAAGCGCCAACCAATGGTGGTGTCATAGACCGCGTTGGCGCGGGTGAAGGCGCTGGTGGCCTTGGGCATCACGAAGGGGGCGCGGCTCATGCTTTCGACGCCGCCTGCGATGGCCATGTCATAATCGCCAGCCTTCAGACCGCGCGAGGCCATGCCCACCGCGTCCATTCCCGAAGCGCAGAGGCGGTTGATCGTGGTGCCCGGCACATCCGTCGGCAAGCCCGCCAGAAGGGCCGCCATGCGGGCCACGTTCCGGTTGCTTTCACCCGCCTGGTTCGCATCGCCATAGATCACGTCATCGATGCTTGCCCAGTCCACTTGCGGGTTGCGTTCCATCAGGGCCGCGATCGGCAAAGCCGCCAGATCGTCAGTGCGAATGGATGACAAGGCGCCGCCATAGCGCCCGATCGGGGTGCGCGTGGCATCGCAGATGAATGCGTCCATGAAAATTCCTCCTACGGGTCCTGTTCGATTAGCTGACCGCACGGTTGGGATATCTCGGAATCTGATTCGGCGCAATAGAGAAGTTACAGAAGTTAAGTAATTTCGTTTGGTGCGTAACATATCGACGGATACCCCTGCTTCCCTTGCAGAGGAAGCCGCCTCAAAGCTGGCGGGCGAGGTCCAGCAGCGCCGGGTTGTCGGGCAGGCGCTCCAATGCCTCTGCCAGCACCTTGCGCGCCGCGTCTGCGCCGCGCAGGGCCCCGGCGATCCGCACCAGCATGACCCACGCGTCGCCATGGTGCGGGTCAAGCGCCACCACGGTCTGAAACGCGCGTTCCGCCGAAGCGAATTCGCGCTGGGTCAGCGCGATGCCCGCGATCTGAAGGTGGGCTTCGGGGAAATCGAACTGGTTCTTGAGGAACTGCACCATCGCGCGCGAAGCCGCGCCATAGGCCGGGCGCAGGGCGGCAGGCGCGCTGTCCGGCGGGATGGTCACAACGGCGCGCGCCGCCGCAAGGCGCACATTGCGCGACGGGTCTTCCAGTGCGGTGACCAGATACGGGGCGGCCAGCGTTGCCGGGATGGCGCGCAGCGCGCTCACGGCATTGGCGCGGATCAGCGGGTCGCCGTGTTTCAACAGGGGGGCGATGTCGTCGATATGCACCGCATCGCCCGCATTGGACAGCACCCAGAGCGCGGTGGCGCGGGCCAGGGCGTTGACCTCGCCATCCCCGGCCAAGTCAATCAGCCCCTTGGCCCCCGCCACCGGATCGGCCAGCCCCTTGGCCAGCGCGGTTCCATAGTGCGGCTGTGTCCAACGGCCCTCGGGGTGCCATTCGGCAATGGCATCGGCGGCCCATTTCGGGGATTGGTCCGTATGACAGTCGGTGCAGGCGTCCGGCGCGCCAGTATCGGCGGCCAAATCAGGGCGCGGAATGCGGAAACTGTGGTCGCGCCGGTCGTCGATGCCCATATAGGTCCGCTCGATCATGTGGCAGGACACGCAGGCCGCGCCGTCGCTGTCGGTGGCATGGCGATGATGGGACGGGTCGTCATAGTTTGCGAGCGGCAACGAAGGAAAATCCGGGTTCCCGGCAGGTGAATGGCATTGTGTGCAGACCGCGTTGCCTTCGGCGACGCGCTCATTGCTATGCGGGTCATGACAGTTGCCGCAGCCAACGCCCTTGGCATACATCTTCGATTGCAGGAACGAGCCGTAGACATAGACCTCGTCCAGGATTTGCCCGTCCGGGTGATAGGTGCCGGGGCGCAGCAGGGCGAGGTTATAGGCATCGTGAAAGGCTGTGCCGGGCAGTGGGCTACCGCCGCCGAAAGCCTCGCGCCGGGAATGGCAACCAGCGCATTGCTGCATGCCGGCCTCTGTATCGGAGAAATCGACGTCGAAACCGTAGGATTTCGGCATGTCACCGCTGTGGTCGCCTTTGACCAGTTCAAGGTGTTGCGCGCCGGGGCCATGGCAGGCTTCGCAGCCCACGCCGATCTCGATTTGTGTCGAGCTGTAGCTGGCTGAAGGTGGATCGAAATTCTTGACGTATCCCGTTGCGTGACATTCCGCGCATCGGGCGTTCCAGTTCTTGTAAGGCCCGGTCCAGTGCAACCCGTCTCCCGGTGGCAGGTCGAGATCGGGATAGATGTGGAACCAGCGCTTTTCGTCGACATCCCAGGCCACGTCAAAGCTCTGCAAACGTCCCGGCTCGGTCTCAAGCAAGAGCTGTTCCAATGGCGCGGCGCCACCAACCGAGTGAACCTTGTATTCAGTTGTCACGCCGTCCTTTTCCGTCACCCGAACATGGCGCGTGTCGCCCTCACGCCAGAACTCGGCGCGCATTCCGTCATGTTCGAAAACCTCGCCCTCGAACGCCCCGACCAGCATGTCCGGCCCCGGCATCCGCCATGCCAACGCATGATGGGACGATTGCCATGCGCGCGTTTCGTCGACGTGACAGTCGGCGCAGATGGTCGAGCCGACATACCCGTCCTGCTCTGCCAACGCGCCAAGGGACAGCAGGATCCAGAACAGGGTGGCCAGCAGGACAGGAAGAGGCCGGGGCGTGGCGGTCGGGAAAATGGGCATGAATGTCTTTCTTCAATGGTGCCGTCGGGTTCAGGGCAGGCAGGGCGCCTGTTTTGGGCGCGTGCCGCCGGGTGGCCCGCCGGGTCAAGTGAAACAGGCCCGACAGGGATTGCCAATAGCGATCTTCCTGCGCGTCGGGATGGGCTCCGTAGCGTGCGGCACCGATGTTTTCGAATGTCGCCTCGATCCGGGCGTGTAAACCGGCATCCTGAACTGGGCTGCGCGCCCGCCACAGATCATACGCGGCGCGGGTTGCCCCCAGATCACGCTGCCGCCGGGCCTCTTGCAGGTGCCGCCAAGCAAACCGCGCACTGTCGAGATAGCGCTGTCGGTGCGCTGCATGCCAGCGGCGCAAAGGCGGGGTCAGGCGGCGGATCAGCCATGTCACGAGCAGACTTGCGAGCGCCGCCACAACACCCAGCGTTCCGATCCGCCGCCAGTCGCGTGGCTCGGGTGGCGCGGGCGGGGCGGTGGCCGATACCGGGATCGGGTCGGTCGTGGCGGTTTCGACCTTTCCGCTGGCGATGTTGTACCAGTCGAGCGTAACACCGGGCAGCGCGCCATCAACGCCCCCCTCGGCCATGTAAACGGTCGTTTCGCGCCGCGTCCCCATCACCTTGCCGCGATTGTCCTTGTCGCTGACCTCGGGCGTTTCAGGATAGGCCCGTACCCCCGACAGCCCCGCGTCGGGCGTCAGCTCGGGCAAAAATATCCCCGACAGCCCCTCGGTTTCCGCCGTGATCACCCGCGAAAAACTGTCCCCCGCCTGCAGGCCCTCACTCGTGCCTTCAATGGTTTGTGTCAGACGCAGCGCCCGCGCGGCGATGAAGGGATCAAGTCCCTCGGCCCCCTTGGGCAAGATGCCGGTAATGTTGCGCGCCTCAATGGCAAGCTCCGCGCGCAGCGGGGCGTCATTGGGCGGATCGGCATAGACAACGGTCAGGGTCTGGGCGGGCAGGCGCACCGTTCCCGGCACCATCGGCGTGATCTGGTAGCGGCGCGAAATCCCCGACCAGGTTTCCCCGTCGATCCTGCGGCTGGTCGAGGTGCTGGCGCGTTCGGGCAGGCGCACCATGAGGTTGGGGGCCTCGAAACTTGGCCAGACGGGTGGTTCGGGCATCCATGTCGGCACCAGGACCGTGATCCGCAGCGTGAGCGGCTGACCGGGCAGGGTTTCGGTTTCGGAGAGTTCGACCTCAAGAACCGGTGTGTCCTGCGCCTTTGCGAGCGTGGTGCAGAACGAGAAAACGAAGGCGAGCAACAGGCGCATCATTGATTGGCCTCCGCCGCTTCGAGCCGGAACCTCTGGCGCAGGAAATCGCCCGTACGGGTGTCGACCGAGTTCATCCACTGTTCGGTGGATAGGTGCTGGGGCGTGTCTTCTTGCGCCGCGTCGATCTGGGTGTCTGCGCCGCGACCGGACTCATTGTCGAACACCACGTCATCGGCCCCGATCCCCGACTCTTCGCCAGTGTCCGACTGTTCGCGGGTTTCCTCGACATAGGTCACGATGGCCTTGGCCACGGGCAGGTTGGCCTTTGCGCCGGCATGATCGGGGTCAATTTCCAGCGCCCGTTCAAAGGCGCGTACCCCGTCGCGATAGCCGCGTGATTTGATATGGGCCATGCCCTGCGCAAAGGCGGCATCGGCCGTCTCGATCCTGGCAAAGGTTTGGGCGGCGGCTTCGTATTGGCCGCTGCGATATTGCGCGATCCCGCGCAGGTAGGGATCGGCAAAGTGATCCGCCGCGCTGGCATAATCCTTGGATCGGAAGGCCAGCCAACCTTGCTGGTCCGGTGTCAGGAACCAGTCGCGCCAACCCCCGGCCTGTGCCTCGGACGCGGGCAGGGTCAGCCAGACCGCGAGCAAAAGCCCCCAGACCATGCTCACCCCGCGCCGGAACCACAGCAACAGAAGCAGGGCGGCGGGCCACGCCAGCCACGCCCCGCGATCCTGCCACGGCTGGGCCGCGTCTTCGAGCTGGGCCTGACGATATGCGGCCTCGAAGCCACGCTCCAACCGCCCCAGATCGCTGGTATCCGGGGTTACACCCACCACCCGTGCGGAGAGGCCCGAGAGGGCGGGGATGGCGTGATCCTCGGGTAAAAGCGTGAGCACCGCCAGCGGGGTCGACCCGGCCAGTTCGGCAATGCTGTCGGCTTCCGGCAAGCTCATGTCATCGAGCAAAAACAACACGCCACCCGGTGTGTCTTCACGGGCTAGCATGTCGAGCGCCAGCGCCATGGCGGCGCTGGGCGCGTCGCCTTCGCTGGGCATGACCTCGGGGTCCAGCCCTTCGAGATAGGGTTGGATCACGGCGCCATCCTCGGTCATCGGCACGACGGAATGGGCGGTGCCGGAATAGGCGATCAGCGCGGTGCGCGCCCCGGCCCGCATTTCGAGGAGGTCGCGGATTTTCTGCTTGGCACGCGCCAGCCGCGAGGGGGCCACATCGGTTTCCATCATTGACGGCGTCACCTTGAGTGCGATCACCATCGGCGCGGTCTGGGCGGCGAAGGGTTGGGGAACGCGCGACCATGTCGGACCCGCGCCCGCCACGAGGATCAGCGTCAGCCCAAGCGCGACAAGATCAATTGGCTGCCAGCGTTTCCGGTCGCCCTGTCCGATGGTCAGCGCCGCCTGAAGATGCGGAGCCATCACGTCGCTGGCCTGAGTTTGCGGCGCATCGGGGCGCCGCACGCGCCACCAGATCACCGCAAGCGGCACAAGCCCGAGAAGCACCAGCGGACGCAGGAAGTGAAAAGCGGAGAGCGCGGTTTCAAGGCCGGTCATGACGGTGCCCTCCGTCTTATGCCGCTCAGATGCAGTCCGGCCAGCACACCCAACCCAAGAAGTGCTGCCAGCAAGAGAGGCCAGTGCGAGAGCGATACACGCGGGCGGTGCGACAGGGTTTCGATATCGCGCGGGGCCAGCGCGTCAATGCGGTCATAGACCTGCGAAAGCGCGGCGCTGTCCCCGGCAAAAAACGCCGCCCCGCCGGTGCGCCGCGCGAGGTCTTCCAGCAGGCCCATATCCAGCCGGTTTTCGCCGCTGGCGGCGCGATCTCCCACGCCGACGGCATAGATTTCCACGCCGCGATCCGCCGCGATTTCGGCGGCATTGACCGGGCTCATGCGGCTCGCGGTGTCATTGCCATCCGACAACAGGATCAACAGGCGCTGGTCAATCTCGCTGGCCTCAAAGGTGCGAATGGCAAGCCCGATTGCATCCCCCAGCGCGGTATGCGGTCCCGCCATGCCGACCTCGGTCTGGTCCAGCAAGGCCAGCACGGTCTCAAGATCGGCGGTCAGCGGGGTTTGCACAAAGGCCCGGCTGCCAAACACGATCAGCGCCATGCGATCACCTTCACGCCCCTCGACAAAGCCCGCCACCACGTCGCGCACGGCGGCCAGCCGCTGTTGTGGTTTGCCGTCAGGGCCGGGGAAATCGACCGTGTCCATTGAGCCCGATATGTCGATGCCCAAGACCACATCGCGCCCGGCCTTGGTGATCTCGACCGGTTCTCCAAGGCGCTGTGGTTGCGCCAGCGCAAGGATCAGCAGGCACCAGACCGCAATGGCGGTGCCCATCTGGACCCGACTGCGGGCAATCACGGCGGCACCGGGGCGTGGGGCGCTGCCTGCGGCATCGCTCAGACGGCGAAAGAAGGGCAGGCGCAGAGCGCTTGTCCGCGTGCGATAGGGCGGCACAAGCCGATGGATCAACAGGGGCAGGGGCAGAAGGGCAAGCACCCAAGGCGCGGCGAGCGAGATCATGCGCGCGCCCCCACCACATGCCCACGCACCCAGTCACAGGCCAGCGCGTTCAGGCCTGGTACCAGCTGGGGATTGGGGGAATAGGCCGCATCGGCAAGCGCCTGTCCGGGGCCATCCCTGAACCCTGCCGCTTGGCTCGTGTCTTCGAGAAAGGCCAACCATCCGTTCCCCGTCAACGACGCAACCTGCGCACGCGGAAAGGCCGCCAATGCCGCGCGCTTGAGGATGGCAGACACCGCAACGGGGTCATCCCCTGCATCACGCAACGCCGCCAATGCCGCGCGGCGATAGGCATTGGCCCGGTGGCGGCGCAGCACGGCGCGCAGCAAAAGCAGCAGCGCGGCCAATAGAAACCCGGCCAGCACGATCCAGCCTTGTGTCTGGGGCACCATCGACACCGGCGCCGGGTCCGGCACCTCCTGCAGCTGGTTGATCAGATCGACCAGCGTCACGTATTCGACGGTGTCTGCGGTCTTGCTCATCGCGGCGGCACCCCGAGCAGGCGCTGCAACTGGGGCAGGGTGTCCTCGGCGCTGGTCAGCGGCAGCACCGAAAGGCGCATCTTCATCTGCCAGTCGAGGATTTCCGCCAGCCGCCCCTGCGAATACTCGATCAGGTTTTGGCGCACGTGGTCGTCGCCGAGATCAAGTTCCGCCTGCAGCACGCCATCCGACGCGGTCAGTCGCGCCCCTTTGGGCAGAACGCTGGCCGAGGGGTCGGTCACAAGGCCCAGCACCAGATCATTATGCAGAGACAGGCCCGACATCAAAAGGCGCGTGTCGTCGTCGATCTGGTCAAAATCGCTGAGCACGATGACGAGGTGATTGCGTGGCGCGATCTTCTGGACCGATCGCAACACGTCATTCATCGCCATAGGGGCGCGGGACGGGGCTTCGGCATGCAGCATCGAGTTGGCCCGCGTGAGGGCAATCAGGAACCGGTCCAGCGTCGCCGTGTCGCGCCGGGGGCGGATTTCCGAAAGATGATCGTCGCCAAAGACAATCCCGCCCACCCGGTCGCCCTGTGAAAGGACGCGGAATGCGGTGATCGCGGCGGCCTCGGCAGCGGTCACGGATTTCATGTTGTGCACGCTGCCGTAAAACATCGACATGCGCTGATCCACAACGATCAGCGTCGGGCGGTCGCGTTCCTCGGTAAAGACACGCACATGCGGTTTGCCGGTGCGCGCTGTCACCTTCCAGTCAATCGCGCGCACATCGTCCGAGGGCAGGTAGTCGCGCAGTTCCAGAAAATCGAGCCCGCGCCCGCGAATGCGCGAGGCATGGCGGCCATTCAAAGCGCTACGCGCGGGTTGTTTCGACGTGAAAGACAGGGCGCGCGCACGCGGTTCCAGCGCCCGCAGCCCCGCAAGCGAGACGTGAATGCGCGGATCCTCCTGCGGCGTCTTGGGCCGGTGCAATGTGCCGGTGCGCAGTCTGGCGGCTCGGTCCATCCTTGACGCTCCTTTAGGGCAGGGCCACCTGTGCCAGCATCTCGGCCACCACCGCATCCGCGCTGGTGCCTTCGCCCTGCGCTTCATAGGTCAGGGTCAAACGATGTCGGAACACGTCCCCGGCGATGGCGCGGATATCCTCGGGATCGACATAGTCGCGCCCCTTCATCCACGCATGCGCCCGCGCACAGCGGTCGAGCGCCAGCGAGGCGCGCGGGCTGGCCCCGACCTCGATCCAGCGCGCCAGATCGGCAGAGAACGCGCCCGGCGTGCGCGTCGCCTGCACCAGCGTCGCCATATAGGTCTCGATCGCGTCCGAGGTGTGGATCGCCGCGATCTCGCGCCGCGCGGCGAACACGGCTTCTTGCGGGATCGGCGCGGGTTTATCGCAGTCCGCCTTGGAGGCATCTTTCTGTGCAGCCTGTTCCTCGCCCCGGACCAGCCGGATCACCTCGACCTCGTCGGCCAGCGGCGGGTAGGTGATCATGACGTGCATCAGGAACCGGTCCATCTGGGCCTCGGGCAGGGGGTAGGTGCCTTCCTGTTCAATCGGGTTCTGCGTGGCCATCACCATGAAAAGCGGCGCCATTTTATGCGTCGTCCCGGCCACCGTGACCTGTCGTTCTTCCATTGCTTCCAAAAGCGCGGCCTGCACCTTGGCCGGGGCGCGGTTGATCTCGTCAGCCAGAACCACGTTGGCAAAGATCGGCCCCTGCTGGAATTGAAAGCTGGGCCCGTCTGGTGTCTGCAGATACATTTCGGTGCCGGTCACGTCGGCTGGCAAAAGGTCGGGCGTGAACTGGATGCGGGAAAAATCACATTCAAGGTTCTTGGCAAGCGCCTTGATCGCGCGGGTCTTGGCAAGCCCCGGCAAGCCTTCGATCAGAAGATTGCCATTGGCCAGCAGGCCAATCAGAAGGCGGTCGATCACGTCACGCTGTCCGATGATCGACCCGCCGATCCGCTCACGCAGGGCGTCGATCTGCTGCAAAGGGGTCATGGGGTGATCCTTCTATCGGGGGAGGGCTTCGACGAGCGGCTGGCCAGTTGCACCGGAGGGGGGCTTGGCGCCGACATAGGCGGCAATGGTGGCCGCAACGTCGACGGTGTCGACGGTGCGCGCCACGCGGGCATGGGGGATGCCGGGGCCGGCGATGATGATCGGCACGTGTGTATCGTAGGTCCAGGGCGAGCCGTGTGATGCCGCCACGGTCAGACCGTCGAAATCGGCGATGAACCAGTGCGGTTCGAACACCACGTAGATGTCTCCTGAACGCACCGGGTGGAAATTGGCTCGGATGGCATCGTTAATAAAATCGCTGGCGATCTGCCCGCGGCGCAACCGCTCGCTTGAAATGGCGCGGGCGATGCCAGGTAGCCGCTCCAGCTCTTCTGCGACCTTGTCGGCAACCTCGACCAGATCAAGCCCGCGCGCTGCGATTTCCTCGCGGTTCAGGTAGATATAGGGATTGGAAAAGTTGCGGATCAACTCCCGGCTTGCTCCAAGGTCGGCGTTGAGACGCACGAAGCCGGGTTCGGTATCAACCCGTTCGAAATCAAACAGCTCTGCCTTGAGGCCCTGTTCGGCCAGATAGCCCGGATTGTCCGGCCCACCATGATCGGCTGAAAGCACGACGAGTGTCTTGTCCAGTCCGACACGGGCGTCGACATGGGCAAGGAGGCGCGCCAACGTGTCGTCGAGGCGACGGATATTGTCCTCGGCCTCCAGCGACGAGGGGCCGAAGATATGGCCAACATAATCCGTGGAACTCAGGCTGACCGACAGGTAATCGGGAATGTCGTCCTGTCCCAACTCTTCGGCGTCGATCAGCGCTTTGGCGAAATCCACGGTCAATTCGTCACCGGCGGGGCTCAGGGTGAGCAGGGTGGTGAAATATTTGCTGTCCACCGGGCCATAATCATGCGGAAAGACACGGTAGAAGCCGGGAAAGTCGGTTTCCCATGGCTGGTCGTCATGCGCGCCAAACATGTAGGTGTGAACGTCATCACGCAACATCCAGAACGTGTTTGCGTAAGAGTTCACAAGCCCTTTGGCGTGCCAGTCCGCCATCCAGCCGGGATAGTCGCCGCGGTAGAATGTCGAGGTGACGAAGCGGCCTTCGGCCTTGGAGAACCAGTAAGCCTGCCCGCCGTGCCCGGCCATGGCAATTGCGCCGCGATCCTTGATCGACACACCGAACCGTTTGGATTTTGGCCCGAAATGCATGCCGATCTCGTCGGAAATGGTGGTGGTCAGGATATTGCGCGGAGAGCGCCCGTCGGTGGTTGCCGCCCGCTGGGTTGGATCAATCTCGGTTTCGGCATCCACCCCGGCGGCCCCGATCAAAGAATAGTCTGGGTCCTGCACGTTATAGACCTGTGAGCCGGTGGCCCGGTCGAACCAGAGGTTTGCCACCATGCCATGGATTGCCGGATCGGCGCCGGTAGCCAGCGTGGTGTGGCCAACGATCGTCTCGGTGTTGGCGTGGCGGTGATGCGCGTTGACGTAATACACTCCGGCATCCATCAGATAGTGGAACCCTTTCGGGCCAAGCCCGGTCTCGAAACGGTCGATCATATCGCCGCGCAACTGGTCGACCGTAATCTGAAGAATGAGGCGAGGCGTTTCCTGTGCCCCGACCGATGACGCGGCCAATGCCAATGCTATTGCGCCACATGCAAATCTCATGATGAATCCTGCTCATTGTAAATGCAATGGCGCCGCCCGCAATTGCGGGCGGGCGCCTTTTTTATCTTGTCAGTGGCTTACGGCGTACCCGGAGGCGCTGTCAGCTTCTCCATGACCTTGTCGAGGCTGAAGCTCGCAGCCTCCTGGCGTGGTGGGTATTCCTTGAAGGTCTCAAGGAACTGGGCCACGTAGGCTTGCGCCGGGACAAGCATGTAAGCACGGTCCAGCATCCAGTCATAGTAGGTGTTGGAGGTCCGGTACGCACGCTCATAAGGATCGCGGCGCAAGTTGGTGATAAGGGGCACGCGCAGCGGCGTCAGCGGTTCCATCCAGGCACGCAGTGTCGCCCAGGCCTTTTGCTCAAGGAAGGTGATTTTCCAGTCGCCAAAGCGCAGCGCGGCAAGGTCGCCGTCATCTGTGAAATAGAAAATCTCGCGGCGCGGGCTCTTGTCGGTTTCCCCGGTCAGCATCGGCAGAATGTTGTAGCCGTCGAGATGCACGCGATAGTCACGCCCGCCGCCCACTTCGGCCACGGTAATCCCGTCGAGCAGGTCTTCCTTTACGGTGTCGTTGCCAGCTGCGGCGAGGAAGGTCGGCAACCAGTCCATGTGATGCACGATCTCGTTGGAAACGGTGTCGGCTGCGATCTTTCCGGGCCAGCGCACCATCGCAGGGACGCGCCATCCGCCTTCCCATTGGGTGTTCTTTTCACCCCAGAACGGAGTCATCGCCGCATCCGGCCATGTGTTCATGTGCGGGCCGTTGTCGGTCGAGTAGAACACGATGGTGTTGTCGGCAATGCCAAGCTCATCGAGAAGGGCAAGGAACTCGCCGATATGCATGTCGTGTTCGATCATGCCTGCGGTGTATTCGTCGACCTGCTTGCCGACGATCTCGTTGGCCTTGGCCCATTTGTCATCAGCCACATGGGTGCGGAAATGCATCCGGGTGCCTGACCACCAGACAAACCAAGGCTTGCCCTGGTCCTCGGCGCGCTTGATGAAGTCGATGGCGGCGGCGACGGTTTCGTCATCCACGGTTTCCATGCGCTTCTTGGACAGAGGGCCGGTGTCCTCGATCGTGCCATCCGCCGACGACTTGATCACGCCGCGCGGGCCGAAGCGTTCGCGGAAGGTCGATCCGTCAGGCAGGACGGCGTCATTCGGATAATCGATATTCTCCGGCTCTTCCTCGGCGTTGAGGTGATAGAGGTTGCCGAAGAACTCGTCAAAGCCGTGGTTGGTCGGCAGGTGTTCGTCCCGGTCGCCAAGGTGGTTCTTGCCGAACTGTCCGGTGGCATAGCCTTCGGCCTTGAGAAGGCCGGCAATGGTGGGATCTTCGACCTGCATGCCTTCCTTGGCACCGGGCAAACCCACTTTGGACAGGCCGGTGCGGAACACCGACTGGCCCATGATGAAAGACGAGCGGCCCGCGGTACAGGATTGTTCACCGTAATAGTCGGTGAACATCATGCCTTCATCGGCAATCCGGTCAATGTTGGGGGTCTGGTACCCCATGAGCCCACGGGTGTAGGCCGAAATGTTCGATTGGCCGACATCGTCGCCCCAGATCACGAGAATATTTGGCTTGTCCTGCGCCTGCGCTGCCGAGGCAATGCCCCCGATCAGAAACGCAGCCGCGAGGACAGGTCGCCTCAGGCTTACTGAAAATAACATGCGCGTATCTCCCCGTCGCATAAACTGGTTTTGTCCAGCGGCGTCATTCGCCACAAGAATGTTACGAGTGTGCAGGGGAAACAGATCGTTTTCCACCACTCTTCCAGATAGTTTCGCTTTTCGAAACTGCTTGCGCAGTTCTTGAAATCAACCATGACGCGAAATTGGATTGGATTCACCCTATTTGCATGGTCAGTGTCGGTGTGCCGAATTCAGCGGGGCCCGTCGTCGCCGTTTTGAAGTCTGTCGAACCAACTCTTCCCGGGTTCCCCGGGCAGGTTCTTCGCAACAGTTGATTCGAAAAAGTAATGAACATATTAATAAGTTTGCCGACCTGCCGGCCCTTGCAGCGAAAATTGCGCTGGATCATGAAGGGCTTTGTGGCACTCTGGCCAAAGACCAAGGAGACCGACATGCCCGACCCTTCCAGCGCGTCCGACAAGGAAATGAACATCCTGTTCATCATGTATGACCAGCTGCGGTTCGATTACCTGAGCTGCGCCGGGCACCCGCATCTGGACACGCCCAACTTTGACCGGGTCGCGGCACAAGGCGTGCGCTTTACCAACGCCTACGTGCAGTCGCCGATCTGCGGTGCGTCGCGCATGAGTTTCTACACCGGGCGCTATACCTCGTCGCACGGGGCGCAGTGGAATGGGTTTCCCCTGCGTGTGGGCGAGCAGACGCTCGGGGATCACCTGCGTCGGATTGGCATGGATTGCTGGCTTCTGGGCAAGACCCACATGAAGGCCGATGCCGAGGGAATGGCCCGTCTCGGCCTGAGCCCGGACAGCGAAATTGGCGCGCGGCAGGCGGAATGCGGCTTTGACAGCTGGATACGGGACGATGGGCTCTGGGGCGAAGGTCCGGACGGGTTCTACGACGAGAAACGCTCGCCCTATAACGAATATCTCAAGTCCAAGGGCTATCCGTCCGAAAACCCTTGGTCCGATTTCGCCAACGCAGGGATCGATGAGAATGGTGACATCGCCTCGGGCTGGATGTTCAAGAATGCCGACAAACCTGCCAATATCCGCGAGGAAGACAGCGAGACACCCTGGCTGACCCAACGCGCCATCGAGTTCATCGACCAGGCCAAGGGGCGCTGGTGCGCGCATGTCAGCTTCATCAAGCCCCACTGGCCCTATATCGTGCCTGCCCCCTATCACGCCATGTACGGTGCAAACCATGTGCCGCAGGCGGTGCGCAGCGACGTGGAGCGTGAGAACCCTCAGCCGGTCTACGGCGCCTACATGGAGAACAAGATCGCCCAGGCCTTTCAGCGTGAAGATGTGCGCCAGAAGGTGATCCCGGCCTATATGGGGCTGATCAAGCAATGTGACGATCAGTTGGGTGTGCTGCTGGATCACCTCGAAGCCACCGGGCGCATGGACACCACGATGATCGTTCTGACCTCGGATCACGGCGATTACCTCGGTGATCACTGGCTGGGCGAAAAAGACCTGTTTCACGATCCCTCGGTCAAGATCCCGATGATCATTTACGACCCGCGCGGCGAAGCCGATGCCACCCGCGGCACGACCTGTGACGCGCTCGTCGAGTCGATCGACCTCGCGGCGACCTTTGTCGAATTCGCCGGGGGCAAGGTGCCTGATCACATTATCGAGGGGCGATCGCTTTTGCCATGGCTTGAAGGCCGGACACCTGAATGGCGCGACTTCGCGATTTCGGAATATGACTATTCGGCCACAACGCAGGCTGTGAAACTTGGGCTAGAACCCCGTGACGCGCGCCTCTTCATGGTGTTTGACGGGCGTTTCAAGCTGATCCATGCCGAGGGCGGTCTTCGCCCGATGCTGTTTGATCTTGAGAAAGATCCGCAGGAATTCCACGATCTGGCCAAGGGCACGGCGCACACGGCCGAAATCGACCGCCTATATGGCTACCTTGCCCAATGGGGGCGGCGGATGTCCCAGCGCGTGACCCGCTCCGAAGACGACATCAAGGCCATGCGGGGCCGCTCCGGGCGCAAGGGCATTCTGCCGTTCCTCGTGGACGGGTCGGAAGTGCCCGAAGAACTGACCGAGAAAATCCGAGGCCCGGCGCCGAAACGCTATGTCGGGGGCTGAAACAACGGGTCCTGCGTTGCGGCGGGGCGCGCGGGCGGGTACCACTTGGGCGGGTGCCCCAGAGTGCGCCTTGATGAACGGGATTTGAACCGCCAATGACAGCCTTCACCTTCCTGCACAGTTCGGACCTGCATCTTGGAAAAGGCTTCGGGCGAATGCCCCAGGACCTGCGGGGGCGGCTGATCGAGGCGCGCCACGAGGTTTTGTCCACGCTCGCCAAGGTGGCGAGGGCGCACGGCGCGGGGCATGTGCTTTTGGCGGGCGATACGTTTGACACGACCGGACCGTCCGAGCAGGTGCGCCGACAGGCGGCGACCGCCATGCGCGCAGCGGATGATGTGGACTGGTGGGTTCTGCCGGGCAACCACGACAGCTTGGGTGGAGAAGAACTCTGGGCGCGTTTCGAAGACGAGGCCGGGGACAACGTGCATGTGCTGCGCAGGGCGGCGCCCGTGGCCATGGCGCCCGGTGTGCATCTTCTGCCGTCGCCCTGGCCGCATCGCTTTCCGGGGCGCGACCTGACCGGGTGGATGGTCGATTGTGCGACCCCGACTGATGAATTTCGGATTGGCCTGGCGCATGGCGGCGTGGTGGATTTCGGCGAGAATTTCGACAGTTCCGCCACGATCCCGCCCGACCGGGACAAGTCTGCGCGGCTGGATTACCTCGCGCTGGGCGACTGGCACGGTCCCTTGTCCATCGGCCCACGCGTGCAGTTTTCCGGCAGTCCGGAACGCGACCGCTTTCGCCATGCCGGGTGCGGCACCTGCCACGTGGTCACGCTTGATGCCCCCGGTGCCTTGCCTCGGATCGAGCAGGTCGACACGGGGCGGTTTGACTGGGGGGCTCCCACGCTAGCGCTGACGCCGGGACAGGACGTGGCAGGCGCGTTCGAGGCGCTCTTGCCCACCGATCGCAGCGCGCGGCGCGACCAGCTTCTCAAGCCGCGATTACAGGGGTTCCTGCGCCTTTCTGAGCGTGCGGCGCTCGAGGCCGCGATTGCCGAGGCGTGCCCGGATTTTGCGCTTCTGGAAGTGGATCAGGGGGAGCTGGCGACAGAGTACGAGGCAGGGGATATCGACCAGATTGCCCCGTCCGGCGCGTTGCGCGAGGCGGTGGACGCGCTCGTTGCCGAAGCCACGCAAGAAGGTGGAGACACCGAGACCGCCGAACTGGCGCAGGCCGCGCTCAATCGTCTGTGGTCACTGGTGCGCGAGGTCTGAGCCATGAAGATCACCGCGATTACCCTCCGGAATGTGCGCCAGTTCATCGACCCGGTCGCAATCTCGGGCATTGGTGGCGGGCTGAACGTGCTGACGGCCGCGAATGAGGCCGGAAAATCCACCTTCTTCGACGCGCTGCACGCGGCGTTCTTTGCCAGCCACCGTTCGTTTGACAAGGTTGTGCAGGGCTTGGTGCCCAATGCCGGGGGCAGCCCCTCGGTCACGGTTGATTTCGAAAGCGCGGGAGATGTGTGGCGGCTTGAGAAAAGCTGGGGCCGCAAGGCCTCGGAAAAGGCTGCGCGTCTCTATCGCAATGGGACGCTTGTCGCACAGGCGGGCGAGGCCGAGGACCAGCTTGCCGGGGTGATCGGAGCCCAGTCGCAGGGCGGTCCTGCAGGGCTTTTATGGGTGCGACAGGGTGTTGTGGAGATGTCCGAGGGCGGTGCCGAACAGGTCGCGCGGCGCGGCATCATGGACTCGGTCGCGGGCGAGGTCGAGGCGATGACCGGCGGGCGGCGCATGGAAGCGGCGCTCGCAGCTGTGCGCAAGGCGCTGGACGCGGAAATCACATCGCGTGGCCCGAAGAAGGACAGCACCTACAAGGCCCGTATCGACGAGGTCGCAACCCTTGAAGAGGCACAGGCCGCGCTCGAAACGTCGGTGCGTGCGCAAGAGGATGATCTGGCACGCCGCCGCAAGGCGCGTGCGGAATTGGCCGAAATCGGCGCACCCGAAATCCGCCAGGCCGACGAAAAGGCCGCCGCCACCGCCGCGCAGGCGCTCGCCGTCGCGCGGGCCCATGCCGACAAGATCAGGACCGCAGCCGGCACGGTCGACACCCTGAAGGCCAGACATGACAACGCGGCTGACAGGATTGACCGTCTGGACCGGGCGCTGGGCGAGGCCCGCGCGGCGAGAGCGGCGCTTGATGCCGCAACAACGCAAGTGGCGAAGGATCGCGCAGCATATGAAGTCGCGGATCAGCGCCATGAAACAGCCCTTGCCGCCGATACCAGGGCGGCCAAGGCCGCCAGCGCGGCATCCGCCGCCCTGCAGCAGGTCTTGCGCGCCCAGGGCGCCGAGGCCGCCCGCGCCGAACGTGCCGCGCTTGAGAAGAGGCTCAAGTTGGCCGACGAGACACGCTATCACATCGAGGCGCTTGACGCGCAGATCGCGCAATTGCTGTCTGCAGAGACGCTGCGTCGGCTCGATGCGCTGACCGGGGATGTTTCGGTTGCAACGCGCGCCCGGGATGCGGCGGCGGCGTCCCTGACCATTCACTATGCGAAGGGGGCGGATACGCGCATCACCCGGGACGGACAGACCGTTCCCCCGGACACGCCCCACCCCCTGCCGGATCGCGCAATTTTTGACATAGAAGGGGTCGGGCAGCTCGTGTTCCGCCCCGGAGAAGGCGGCAGCGCCGACAGTCTGGCCAAGGCCCAAGCCGCTCTGTCCAAGGCGCTGGCCGAGACGGGGCATGCGGATTTGGCCGCCGCGCGCGCCGACGCAACGTGTCGCGTCACGCGAGAAGCGCAAAGACGCGACCTTCTGGCCGATCTCAAGGCGCTGGCGCCGGACGGGCTGGAGGCGTTGCGCACGACAATTGCCCGTTTGCCCGAACCCACCGGTCCGGATCCCGATCTGCCGGACCTCGTCACAGCAGAGGCCGAGGAAGCCACGACGCGCGATGCTCGGAACGGCGCCCAGATCGCGCTGGAAGCCGCGCGACAGGCGCTTTCCGAGGCGCGCGACGCGCTGAGCCGAAGCGAAGCGGCGCTCACTGCCGCCCAAGGGCGTCACACGCGCGCGCAGGCGGAGTTGTCGGCATATTCGGATGCGGCGGCGGCCTTGGACGAGATGCGGGGCTTGGCCCAAACGCTGCAAGCCGAGCTCGCCGGGGCCACTGCCATGCTGGACGCGCTGAGGCGCGAGGCGCCAGATCTGCGCGCCGCCGAAGCCGCAGACAAACGCGCGCGTTCGGTGATCGACACCACGCGGGAACGGTCGCAGGCGCTCGAAATCGAGCTCGCCCGGCTGGATACGGCCATCGGTCAGCGCGGCTCGGAAGGGATCGAGGAAGAACTGGCGCTGACCACGGAACGGCTCTTGTCGGCGCGTGCGGCGCTGGCGGCCATCGAGTTCGATATCAAGGTCAACCAGCGTCTCTTGTCTGCCCTGGAAACCGCACGGGCAGGGGCGCGCGACCGTCACGTCGCTCCCGTGGTCAAGGAACTCGTGCCACTGCTGCGCCTGATCTGGCCGGACGCGACACCCGTGGTGGACGCCGAAACCGGCATGATCACCCGGCTTACCCGCCGCGAAATCGAAGAAGAGGTCGATATGCTGTCGGGCGGGACGCGCGAGCAGCTATCGCTGTTGGTGCGCCTTGCCTTCGCGCGCATTCTGGCGCGAGAGGGGCGCGCGGCGCCGGTCATCCTCGATGATGCGATCGTTTACACCGATGACGATCGCATCATGCAGATGTTCGATGCTCTGACGTTACAGGCTGAGGACGTTCAGGTGATCGTCCTGTCCTGCCGCCAACGCGCGTTCCGCGAACTGGGGGGCACCCTGCTGACAATATCTCCCGCTGTCGGCTGATGCCTGCCGCAGCCGTGCAGGGGGAACGACCCGCCTTGATCCCCGCCGTCAGGCGCTCGGAAGACGCGCTGCGGCAATCCGGTTTTCGTGTTCACGGCGACTGATGTCGACGATCTTGTCAATCAACCTCGGCACGGCGGGATGATGCACCTTGCCCTTCAATGTCGCCACGGTCCAAACTCCGGACACCCCAATGTCGATCGGGATTTTCTTCAGGATCCCGAGCGAAACCTGGTTGCGTACGGTACCCGCGGTCGTCAGCAATACGAGGTCACTCTCGGAGACAGCATCACGCAACGCGGCAATGTTGTGGCTGGTGACGGAGATCAGCGGTTGACCTCTGGTCCACTCCACCCCGAGAAATGCGGCGATCGCACCCAGCACCTCTTCGGGAAACTGCGGACCGGCGAATTTGTATCGGGACAGGTCGCTCGGAAGGGGATTGCGGATTGTCAGGATCGGGTGGCCCGGTCGGCAATAGGCACCGCCCGACTGCGGGGGCAGTTGGATCAGGTCCATGTCCTCCACATGACCGCGCATGTCGCGCATGTCTGCAACTATGACATCACATTGTTCATCGCGCAGTTCCGGTTTGAGTTCGACCGTTTCGCGCACGATCATGTCCAGGGTCACGTTGGGAAAGGCATTGTGCCACTCCGCGATGATGGGTCCGGCAAGTGCTGTGGAAAACACCGGTGGCACACCGAGCCGGATATGCCCTCCGGTTCCCGCGTTCAGGTTGGCAAGCGTTTGCTCGAGGTTGCGTGACTGAAACAGGATGGCCTCGACCCGGGCAATGATGTTGCGGCCTGCCGCCGTCAGCCTGACCGGGCGTTCGGACCGCTCGAAAAGGGTCATTCCCAGTCGGGTTTCGAGGCTTCTAATCGAATTGCTCAGGGCGGGTTGCGTGATGTGGGCGAGTTCGGCCGCACGGGCAAAACTCCCTTCCTGTGCCACCAGCTTGAAGTGGTGGAGCTGCGTCAAATTCTGCAAATTCCATCCTTTTCGTCGTTCGTATGGGCAGCGTACTGCGGCGGTTCACTGCCGGGGCGGGGTGCAAGTGGCTGATTTTGGGCAGAAACGCATCAGCATTCATAGCGTGAATTTTATATATCAAAAAATAAATTTGCGCGAATGTAACTTCACACTGATGTTCCTACCGAAAACGCAACATGCGTCAGGAGGAGCACCATGACAATTCTCAAATCTCTCGCCATCGCTGGAGTCGTTGCAATCGCCGCGACAACTGCCCAAGCCGAAACCGTTCTGAAACTGGCCACCGCCGCCCCCGAGAAAACCCCGTGGGGGGCGCAGGTCAATCGTCTGGCCGCCGCGATTTCCGAAGAAAGCGAAGGCCGGCTCAAGGTCGAGCCCTATTTCAACTCGCAACTGGGCACGGAAAACGACACGCTTGCGCAGTTGGCGCGCGGGCGCATCGAGATGGGTCTTTTCACCGTGAGCGCCGCCGGTCAGCAGGCGCCCGAAGTTGGCCTGATGCAGCTTTATGGCTATTTTGACGACAATGATCAGCGTGCCTGTGTTCAGGACAAGTACCTGACAGACGAAATCCGCACGCGCCTTGCGCCCAAGGGGGTGTATTTCGGGTCATGGGCCGAAGTCGGCAATGGTTACCTGATGTCGGACCGCGAAATTACCGATGTCGATCAGCTCAAGGGGCTGAAAGTTGGTATTTCCGTCAACAGGATCAACACGGAACACTGGAAAGTCTTTGGCGCAAACCCCGTTCCTCTCAGCCCCGGCGAAGCGGCGTCCTCGGCGTCGACCGGTCTGATTGACGTCTACCCGACGGTCTACACCTTCTACATCCCCTCCGGCCTGAGCAAGATTTTTCCGATCGTGAATGAATACAACTATTCGAACGGCCCCGGCATGTTTGCCGTGAGCCAACGGGTGATGGATCGATTGAGCGACGAGGACCAGGCCGCGATCAAACGGGCGTTCGCCCGCGATGCATTTGCGTCCAAGGCGATCATGGACGAGATCTTTGCCTTCGAAGACAAGATGCGGGCGCTTCACACATCCCAGGGCGGCAAGATCGTGACCCTGACCGACGATCAGGTGGCGGGTATTCGTGGCAAGCTGGCGCCCTGGTGGTCGGCCATGGCCGCAGATTACGGCGCAGATGGCGAAGCCATTCTCCAGTTGATGGAAGAGGCCAAGGCCGCCTGCTCGGGCTGACCAGGTCAACCCTGATCCCACACGAAAAAAAAAGCGCCGCCCCGCGTGAACGGGGCGCCGCATGCGCCACGTGGAAAGCTGATCCCATGACATATCAAACCGTTCCCATGCCCGTGACACGGCTCTTGCAGGTCTGGCACCTGCTGGAACGCTGGGTCGCCGTGATCGCATTTACCCTGATCGGCGTGCTGATCTTTGGCGATGTCGCCGGCCGTGAATTCATCGGTCCCGTGGGCGGGGCACTGGGTTTCGACATGGGGTCGACCGGCATCTATGGCGCCCGCAAGATCTCGCTGTTCCTTCTGGTCATCGGGGCCTTTGCCGGGCTCGGCGTCAGCGTCGCCACCGGCACCCAGATCGTGCCCCGCGTCGCCTTCAAATGGGTGCCCGCAAGCTGGGGGCCGCATGTCGACCGCATCGCCAATGGGCTGAGTGCCGCCGTCTTTCTGGCCGTCGCTTATTACGGCTGGGTTTTTGTCAGCGCCTCGCGTGACATCGGCACCGTGATGCCGGGCCTCGACGTGCCGGTATGGATCTTTCAGGCGGCGATCCCGATCGGCTTCGTCTCGGCGGCCCTGCGCTATGTCATCTTTTTCATCTGGCCCGGCTCGGCCCCCGCACGCGAGGAGATCCCGGAATGAGCGCGCTTGGTCTTCTTGCCCTTGTCTTTGGTCTGCTCATCCTGCGACAGACCCTGACCGTCATCCTTCTGGCCGCGATTGCCTATGTGCACCTTGTCTGGGGGCATGGCTACCTTGACTACATCGTCGAGGATATGTGGACGTCGCTCAACAAGGAGCTGATCCTGTCCGTGCCCCTGTTCCTGTTATGTGGGGCGGTCATGACCGAGGGCACGGCGGCCCGTCGTCTGGTGCGTATCGTGCGCGCCATCACGGCGCCGACACGTGGCGGTCTGGGCGTTGCTGCGATCGTTTCCTGTGCCGTCTTCGCCGCCATTTCCGGCTCGTCCATCGTGACCATGATCGCCGTCGGCTCGGTGCTTTACCCGGCGATGAAGGAAGCGGGGTATACCAACCGTTTCGCCCTTGGCACCGTGGTGTCGGGGGGCACGCTCGGCATCATCATTCCGCCGTCGATCCCGCTCATTCTTTATGGTCTTGTCACCGAAACGTCGATCGTTGACCTGTTCCTTGCCGGGGTCTTGCCCGGACTGGTTCTGATCGCGCTCATGATCGCCTACGTGGTGTGGGCGAACCGCCATCGCCCGGCGCAAAAGATGGACTGGGCGGAACTCTGGGCAGCGCTGCGTGCCGGTATCTGGGCCGCGATGTTCCCGGTGATCCTGCTCGGTGGCATCTATTCGGGATACTACTCGCCCACCGAAAGCGCGGCTGTTGCCCTGGTCTATGCGCTGGTCATCGAATTCTTCGTCCACAAGGAGATGAAGATCCGCGACTATTTCAACGTTGTCACCGAAACTGCCAAGCTTGGCGGCGCGCTGTTCCCGCTGATCGCGGTGGCGCTGTCGCTGAACCTGATCCTGACGGAATACCGCGTGCCCGCGCAGATGGTCGAGATCGCCCAGACGTACCTGACCAACCCCTGGACGATGCTTCTGGTCGTGAACCTGCTCCTGCTGGCCGTAGGGGCCTTCATGACCACGAACGAGGCCATCCTGATCCTTGCCCCGATTCTGATGCCGGTGGCGCAAGCCTATGGTTTTGATCCGGTGCATTTCGGGATCATCATGATCGTGAACCTCGAAATCGGCTACCTGACGCCGCCCGTGGGCATGAACCTGATGGTCGCCATGGTGACATTCAAGGAAAAGTTCAGCGACATCCTCATGGGGGTTCTTCCCTATATCGCGGTGATGATTGTTGGCCTTGCGATCATTGCGTTGGTGCCGTGGCTTTCACTTGGACTGCTGTGATGGGAGCGGTCGTGTCAAACCTGGAACGCCGGGCCGAAAATTTCGGCCAGCTCGACCTCGGCGATCAGGTGCCCGATATCCGCCAATTGCGCAGCGCGTGCCGGGTGAATGCCCCACGCCCGGTAGCTTTCGGCGTCGCGCCACGTGCCAAGAATACAGATGCGATCAGGATCCTCGACGCTGGCATGCAAAGCGCCTTTGATGAAACCGGGGATCGCCGCGGCGCATTCGCTCAGAACACCCCGGTCGTGGAAAATCTGCATGGCCGCCGGGCCCTTCCCGGGCTGAACGCGCACAACAAGAATAGACTGAAACATGGCTGCGCCTTTCTGGGGACAAATTGGGGTAACTGTCATGCCTGAAAAGAACCTAAATGTCCGTCCGACACTAGGGCAAGATAGCGGATCACCCATCCTTTTCCGCAATGCGCGCATTTTTAACGGCAAGGACGAGACCCTGCTGGAAGGGTATGACGTGCTGGTTGCGCAAGGCCGGATTGCAAAGCTTGCCAAAGGAATCGACGCCGATGCCGGGTGGCGCGAAATCGACGCAGAAGGCCGGGTGCTCAGCCCCGGTTTCATAGATGCGCATGCTCATGTCATGTTCCAGATGTCCTTTCCCGAGGCATTTGGATCTGATGAGTTTTACTGGGCTTACAAGGCGACTGCGGCTGCCGAAACCTATCTCATGAATGGTTTTACGACGATCCGGGATGTTGGCGGCAACACCTTCTCGCTCAAGAAGAACATTGATGCCGGCGTGCTGGCCGGTCCTCGCATCTATCCGTCGGGCCCGATGATTTCGCAAACCTCAGGCCATTCGGATCACCGCCAGGACTGTCACAAATGCGCGGCCATCCTGAACGAGCCGTCAGTGCCGATGAAATACCACATGGTTGCCGTGGCCGACGGTCATGACGGCGTTTTGGTCGCCGTGCGCGAGGCATTCCGCCGTGGCGCGTCCCAGATCAAGATCTGTACCACCGGCGGGACGGGGTCATATGCCGACCCGCTGGACGTGACCCAGTTCCTGCCGTCCGAGGTGCAGGCAGCCGTGGCCGCCGCCAAGGATTGGGGCACCTATGTCTGCACCCACGCATATCATGATGAAGGCATCCGGCGCGCCGTTGAGAATGGGGTGCAATGCGTCGAGCATGCCAACCTGGCCACCGAAGCGACCCTGCGCATGATGCAGGAACAAGGCATCTGGCTGTCGCCCCAAGTCATCGTCTACACCAAGCACCCGCTGGGTTACACCGACGACCAGAAGGTCAAGCATGACGAGGCCTATGACGGCATTGACCGGATGATGACCGCCGCCAGGAAGATCGGCTTTGATAAGATCGCCTTTGGTTCGGATATCATCACCGACCCGGAGCTGCTGGCCCGGGTGAATGATGAATTCAAGCTCCGCACAAAATGGTTCACGCCCTTCGAAGTGATGCGCCAGGCAACGGCGCTGTCGGGTGAACTGCTGGCGATGAGCGGCCCGCGCAACCCCTACAAGGGCAAGCTGGGCGTGATTGAGGAAGCGGCCTTTGCCGACCTCCTGCTGATTGACGGCAACCCTCTTGATGACATCGAGATACTGACCCGTCCCGCTGAGACCCTGGACCTGATCATGAAGAACGGCGTGATCCACAAAAACACGCTGCAGCGTTAACCTCTGGAGAAAGACATGTCTGACCAATCTGCCGACTACGCGTACCGCATGCGGTCTCAGGTCTCGATTCCCAAGCTGCTGGAATGCGGAGACGTTGCCCATTGGTGGTGCACCCATATTTCCGAATGCATGCCCACGGCCCTGATCCATTCTCCCCATGCACCGGGCGGGCTTGACGACGCACCGAACGACGCTGTGATGGATATCACCGCCGAGACCTCGTTTGGCACATTGTCCCTGCGCGACTTCCTTGCCCATCCACAAAGCGGGGCGCGTGGCATCGTCGTGATCAAGTCGGGCAAGATCGTTGCCGAAAGTTATCCCGACCTGCGGGCTGATCAGCCGCATCTCTGGGCTTCCTGCGCCAAGCCGACGGCGGGGCTGATGGTTGAACACCTGATCGACGCCGGCCTGATCGACGAAAGCAAGGGGATTGGCACATATGTGGCGGCCCTGCGCGACACGGATTGGGGCACGGTGAGCGTGCGCGACGTGATGGACATGACGCCGGGCATGGATTGCGAAGAGAACGACGAGACCCGCGCGGACCCCGGCTCGAACGCGATCCGAGCCTTCATGGCCGAGTTCAACCACCCGCGCAACGGCCGGGTCGAAACCCTGCTGGAAGTGCTGCAGGCCAGCCGTCGCGTCGCCACCCCCGGCGAAAAATTCGAATACGGGTCGCCCTGCACACAGGTGTTGGTCTATCTCGCCGAAGCCGTTTCCGGATTGCCCTGGGCGGAACTGTTCCGCCGCAATGTCTGGTCTCATATGCGTGCCGATGGCCCGTTCCAGGCCCACCTGACACCGGATGGCGTGGCGCTGGCGCATGGCGTGGTGTCGTCGCGCCTGCGTGACATGGCGCGGTTCGGAATGCTTTACACGCCGAGCTGGTCGCGCGTGGCAACACAACAGGTGGTGGACGATGCCGTGCTGGCCCGCATCCGGTCTGGCGTGCGCGACAGGGCGTTTTTCATGAACGGCTATGACGGTCCGGTTTTTGTCGACAGGCTTGGCGATGACACGATTCTGGGCAATGCCCGCCAGTGGGACTGCATCTGGCCCGATGGCGACCTCTACAAGGGTGGTTTCATGGACCAGGGGCTGTACGTTTCCCCGGATCGGGACCTTGTGATCGCATATTTTTCGACAACGGCCGAGATGCAGCTGACGCGCTACCTGCGCCCGATCGCAACGTCCGACCTTCTCTCCTGATCCCGCCTACGGAGCCATGCCATGACCCAACATGTCCCTGCCAAACGCCTTGAAATGACGCTCGAAGATCGCCTGACCCAGGAAGAGGGCTGGGTCTACATGACTGGCATGCAGGCTCTGGTGCGTCTGCCGATCCAACAGCGCAAGCGCGACGTCGCGGCGGGGTTGAACACCGGCGGCTATATCTCGGGCTATCGCGGCTCTCCTGTTGGGACCTATGACATGAGCCTGTGGCAGGCGGAAGGCGCGCTCAAGGAGCACAACATCGTCTTTCAGCCCGGGCTGAACGAGGACATGGCCGCCACCGCCACTTGGGGCAGCCAGATGGTGGGCCTGTTTCCGGGCGCCAAGGTCGATGGTGTGTTCTCGATCTGGTATGGCAAAGCGCCGGGGCTGGACCGGTCGATGGACCCGATCCGCCATGCCAACCTTGCCGGAACCAACCCAAAGGGCGGCACGCTTTTGCTGGTGGGGGATGATCACGGGGCCAAGTCTTCGACACTGGCCTGCTATTCCGACCTCAACTTCGCTTCTCTCGGCGCGCCGCTTCTGGCCCCGGCAAATGCGCAGGATGTGCTTGATTTTGGCCTGCACGGCATCGCGCTCAGCCGCTATTCCTCGACCTTGGTTGGCATGAAACTGGTCACAGACGTGGTCGAGGGCGGCGGTTCGGTCCACGTTGCGCCCGACAGTCCCAAGATTGCTCTCCCCGAAGGCGATGTGTTCGAAACCGCGATTCGTCCCTTTACCCCGATTCCGGAACAGGAACGGCTGTTGTGGGACGTGAAACTGAAAAAGGTTCTGGCGTATGCCCGCGCCAATAATCTCAACCGGATCAGCGGCGCGGTAGATGCCCGTATCGGCATCATTGCCGCCGGGAAATCATGGCAGGACCTGAACCAGTCACTCTCGGGTCTCGGTTACAAGAACGGCAGGCTGGGCAATTTGCCGACCCGCCTTTTGAAGGTTGGCATGGTCTGGCCGCTGGACGATGCCGCGATACGCGCCTTTGCCAAGGGGCTCGACACTGTGATCGTGGTCGAGGAGAAGCGGCCTCTTCTCGAGGATCAGATCCGCGCGATCCTCTACGGCTCGGACCTTTCCCCACGCATCGTGGGCAAGACTTTCCAGGGCCAGGCCTATGCTTCGGACGCGGGGGACTGTGCCTTTCCCGGACATGGCGAGATCGACCCCAACATGATCACTCGCGTGCTGGTGCGGGTTGCGAAAGAGACCGACGCCGATGCCGGACTGTCACTGCCCAACCCGCCCGAAGCCCCTCCTGCGCTTGGTGCAGGCGCCATGCGCCTTCCGTCCTTCTGTGCGGGCTGTCCGCACGGGCGCTCGACGCAGGTGATCGACGGCAGCCGCGCCCTTGCTGGCATCGGCTGTCATACCATGGCGATGTTGCGCGACCCGATGAAGACCAACTCGGTCTCTCACATGGGCGGCGAAGGCGGCATGTGGCTGGGCCAGTTCCCGTTCACGGACGAAAAGCATGTTTTTGCCAATATGGGCGACGGGACCTATTTCCATTCCGGCCTGATGGCGATCCGCGCGGCGATCGCGGCCAAAGCCACCATGACCTACAAGCTCTTGCATAACGGCTTCGTGTCCATGACGGGCGGTCAGCCCCATGATGGCGAGATCAGCCCAGAACAGATGGTCGAACAACTGCAGGCCGAGGGCGTCGAGCGGATCGCGCTTGTCACCGATGAGACCGGCAAGTTCGAGGGGAAGCCGATTATCGGCGGTGGTGTCACGCTGCACCCGCGGACCGAACTTGAACTGGCACAAAAGGAATTGCGCGAGAAACCCGGTGTCACAGTGCTGATCTATGACCAGCCCTGCGCCACCGAACGCCGTCGTCTTCGCAAACGTGGCAAATGGGTGGATCCTGACAAGCGCGCCTTTATCAACCCGGCGGTCTGCGAAGGATGTGGGGATTGTTCGACCGTGTCTGCCTGTATGGCGATAGAGCCGCTGGAGACCGAATTCGGTCGCAAACGCCAGATCAACCAGTCCTCCTGCAACAAGGACTTCTCCTGTGTCGAAGGGTTCTGTCCGTCCTTCGTAACCGTGACAGGTGCGCAGCCGCGAAAGGCCAAGGCCTCGGATGCCGCAATTGACATCAGCCATCTGCCCATGCCCAGCCCCCGCGCGATTGACGGGTCCTGGTCGATCCTGGTGTCCGGCATCGGCGGGGCAGGGGTTGTAACCGTTGGTCAGACTTTGGCCGTGGCGGCTCATGCCGATGGCTATTTTTCGTCCAACCTCGACATCACCGGGCTGGCGCAGAAATACGGTGCTGTACACAGCCACATCAAGCTGGCTCTGTCCCCGGAAGACATGCGCGCCACCCGGATCGCCACCGGCGAAGCCGACGCGCTGATCGGCTGTGACCTTGTCGTGGCAGCCGGGGACGAGGCGCTCTCAAAGCTCACGCCGGGCAAGTCTGTCGCCGTGACCGACACGACCGTAGTGCCGACCTCGGATTTCTCGAAAAATCCCGATTGGCAACTGAACGGTGCCGAGCAGGTGGAACGGTTGACCCGATTGCTGGGCGACGCGGCAACCGGCATGGATGCACAACACCTTGCCGAAAAGGTCATGGGGGACCGGGTCTTTGCCAACATGCTCCTCATGGGGGCCGCGTGGCAACAAGGCGGCATCCCGCTCTCGCTGGAAGCCATCCACCGCGCGATCGAGCTTAATGGCGTTGCCGTCGACAAGAACAAGCGGGCCTTTGATCTGGGCCGCCTTGCCATGGCCGATCCGCAGGCCGCGGCGGAATTGGCCGGGGACAGTGCACCGATCCTGCTGGAAAGCCGACGCGAAACTCCTCTTGACGATGTCATCGCGCAACGTGTCGCGCAGTTGACCGCCTACAAGAACGCGGCCTTTGCGAAACGCTATTCGGACATGTTGGATCGCGTGTCCGCGGCTGGCCTGTCCGAGGCCGCGCGGCGGGCCGTGGCCAAGGGGTATTACAAGCTGATGGCGGTCAAGGACGAATGGGAGGTCGCACGGCTCTACACCCGTCCCGAGTTCAAGGCGCAGCTTGAAGAGACCTTCGAAGGCGACATGGATCTGACTTTCTATTTCGGCGCATGGCCCTATGGCGGAACCGATCCCAAGACCGGCAAACCGGTCAAAGGTGCTGTCAAAGGCAAGACGGCGATGCGCTTCTTTGGTCTGCTGAACCGCCTGCGCGGTCTGCGCGGCACCGTCTTGGATCCGTTCCGCAACAATGCCGAAGCCAAGCTCGCCCGCAGGCTCCTGTCCGACTACGAGGCCGATATCGATTTTGCGCTGGCCAATTGGTCCGACGCCACTGCGGCTACACTGACCGAGCTTCTCGATCTGCCCGAACACATCCGCGGCTATGGCCACGTGCGAGAACGCCACGCCGAAGCCGCCACAAAACGCCGCGCCGAACTGAAAGCGGCGCTCTCGAACACAGCCGCAAACGCGGCCTGACCGGAAGGACCGGATATGAAACTGAGATCAGACAAGGTCACCGTTGGCGCAATGAATACGGGCGCGCGCGCACTTTGGCGCGCCACCGGTACGCAACCCGAAGAATTCGGCCGCCCGATCATCGGTATCGCCAACTCGTTCACGGAAATGGTGCCCGGCCACGTCCACCTGCAGGCGCTGGGGCGCCTTGTGGCCCGCGAAATCCGCAAGGCAGGGGGGGTGCCGAAAGAGTTCAACACCATCGCCGTGGACGACGGCATTGCCATGGGCCACGAAGGCATGATGTACTCGCTGCCCAGCCGCGAGATTATTGCCGACGCGGTGGAATACATGGCCAACGCCCATGCCATTGACGCGCTGATCTGCCTGTCGAACTGTGACAAGATCACGCCCGCCATGCTGATGGCGGCCAACCGCCTGAACATTCCGACGATCTTTGTCTCGGGCGGGCCGATGGAATCGGGCAAGTTCGACTATCGCGGCAAGCATATGAAGATCGACGCGATCGACACGATCTACGTGGCGGGCGCTGCCGATGCCACGCAGGAAGAGATCGACGCCGTCGAGGAAAGCGCTTGTCCGACCTGTGGCTCTTGCGCGCTGATGGGCACGGCGAACTCGATGAACTGCCTGACCGAGGCGCTGGGCATGGCCCTTCCCGGCAACGGGACCATCGTCGCCACCCATACCGACCGCGAAGACCTGTTCAGAAAGGCCGCGCACCGGATCGTCGATATGGCGCACGCCTATTATCGCGACGGCGATGACAGCGTTTTGCCACGCGCGATCTGTTCGCGCGAGGGGTTGGAAAACGCCGTACGTATGACCATGGCGATTGGCGGATCGACCAACACGATCCTGCATCTTCTGGCTGTGGCGCAGGAAAGCGGCGTCGATTTCACTATCGACGATTTCGATCGGATCAGCCGGGAAACCCCGTGCCTGTGCAAGGTGTCCCCGTCCGCGCATGAAGTCTTTATCGAGGACATGCACCGCGCCGGGGGCGTCATGGCCGTAGCCAGCGAATTGCTCAAGGCCGGGCTCTACAACGCGGATAACCCGACCGCGCTGGGACAGCCCGTGTCGGCCTATTGTGGCGACTGGGACATTACCAATCCGGACAATGACGAGGCCCGCAAGTTGTTCTCGGCCGGTCCGGGCGGTATCCGCTCGATCAAGGCATTCTCGCAGTCGAGCCGCTTCAAATCGCTCGACACCGACCGCGAGAACGGCGTCATCCGCAGCGCCGAACACGCCTTTACCAAGGATGGCGGCTTGGCCGTTTTGCGCGGCAACCTTGCCCCTGACAGCTGTGTTGTGAAATCGGCGGGGGTGCCAGAGGCGCTCTGGCAATTCCGGGGCACCGCGATTGTCAGCGAAAGCATGGAAGAAGCGCTGGAAAAGATTCAGAACGGCACCGTGCAAGCGGGCCACGTGGTCGTGATCCGCTACGAGGGGCCGCGCGGCGGGCCGGGGATGCGCGAGATGCTCACCCCCACGGGAATGCTTAGGGCGCGTGGGCTGGGTGACAAAGCCGCCCTGATCACCGACGGGCGCTTCTCGGGCGCAACCTCTGGACTGTCCGTAGGCCATGTCTCGCCCGAAGCCGCCTCGGGGGGGGTGATCGCACTCGTTGAGGACGGCGATCCGATTGAATTCGACATCCCGAACCGCAGCGTTACCCTCGATGTGCCGCAGGAAGAACTCGACCACCGCCGCGCCGAGATGAATGCGCGCGGTGACAAGGCGTGGCGCCCCGCGACGCGCCAGCGTGACGTGTCCACATCCTTGCGGGTTTATGGGCTGATGGCATCCTCCGCCGACAAGGGCGGCGCGCGTGACACCGAACGCCTTGCCCGGCTGGAACGGCTTTCGGCAGAAGGATAAAGACGCAATGAGCATCACAGTCACCCTGTCGCGTGCCCTTCCGTTCCCGGCGATCGAGGCCGGAGGGCAGGGCGTGACCTTCCTGCCCGTGGACACCGTGCGGGACATTCCACAGGGCACGCGGGTGCATGTCACCACGGCGCTTGATCCCCTGGGCGACGAGGCGATTGCCGCGCTGCCCGATAGCGTCGGCCTGATCGCAAATATCGGCGTGGGCATCGACAATATCGACCGTGATGCCGCCCGCGCGCGCGGCATTGCCGTTTCAAACACGCCGGTCGTGACCGAGGATACGGCAGACCTCGCCTTTGCCCTGATCCTCGCCGCCAGTCGCCGGGTTGGCGAAGGGGAGCGCTTTCTGCGCGCAGGCCAATGGTCTCAATCCGGGGCGGGGGCGCCTTTGGGAACGCGCGTTCACGGCAAGACGCTAGGCCTGATCGGGTTTGGCGAGATCGCCCAGGCTGTGGCCCGCCGGGCCGCCGGGTTCGGCATGGCGATCCGCTACTGGAATCGTACCCGGCGCCCCGAGGCAGAGGCCGCGACAGGCGCAGAATACGTGGAGACGTTGCAGGCGCTTATGGTCGGAGCAGACATCCTGTCGGTACACACCGCGCTGACGCCTGATACCCGCAACCTGATCGGGGCGGACGCGCTTGCCGCAGCCCGCAAGGGGGCCATCCTGATCAACACCGCGCGCGGCGGGATCGTGGATGAGGATGCCCTGTGCGACGCACTCGAACAAGGCCACATTGCAGCTGCTGGACTCGACGTGTTTGACGGCGAACCGCAGGTATCGCCGCGCCTGCGGGATCGCGAAGACGTTGTTCTGACACCGCATATCGGCAGCGCCACGGTGGAATGCCGCACCGACATGGTGCGCCGCGTCCTCGCCAATATCGTCGCCTTTCTCGAAACCGGCACCCCGCGTGATCCGGTCTGATCCCGACCTTTCAATCGGAGCCCCGCCATGCCAACGATGAACCTCGTCCCGGTCACCAGCAATGACTATCGCCGGCTTGCCGAACGCCGGATGCCCAGACCGCTTTTCGACTATGTAGATGGCGGGGCCTATGGCGAGGGGACGCTGGCCCGCAACATCAGCGATTTTGCCCGGATTTCTCCGCTGCAAAGGGTCATGCGCGATGTCTCCGGGGTGGACACGGCAACCGCGATGGTCGGCACCGATTGCACCTTGCCGGTTTCGCTTGCCCCGGTCGGCATGTGCGGCATGTTCGCCCGCCGCGCCGAAGTACAGGCCAAGCGTGCCGCAGACACGGTAGGCGTGCCGCTGACCCTGTCGACCATGTCGATCTGTTCTTTGGAGGAGGTTGCCGCCGTCTCGGACAAACCGTTCTGGTTTCAGCTCTACATGCTGCGTGACCGCAAGATTGTCGAGGAACTGCTGAACCGCGCCTGGGCGGTTGGCGTCCGTACGCTTGTCTTTACCGTGGACCTCGCCGTGGTAGGCGAGCGGCACCGCGACACCCGCAACGGAATCGCGGGAGGGGCCTCGCCATGGGGCCGGTTGCGCGCCGGTCCGCTGTCATACCTGACGCATCCGCAATGGCTGGTCGATGTCGGGCTGCGCGGCAAACCGCACTTGTTTGGCAATCTTGCAGAATACGTCCCCGCCGCCACCAGCCTGCCCGAGTATCGCGACTGGGTCGGTCGCCAGTTCGATCCGTCGGTGACATGGGAAGACATCGCTTGGTTACGCGGCATCTGGAACGGCAAACTGGTCATCAAGGGGGTCCTGTCGCCCGACGACGCCGACAGCGCGGTGAATGTCGGGGCGGACGCAGTGATCGTGTCGAACCACGGCGGGCGCCAGCTTGACGGTGTTTCCTCGTCTATTTCGGCCCTGCCTGCTGTGGCCGACAAACTTGCCGGGCGCGCCGAGGTGATGATGGATGGCGGGGTGCGCAGCGGGCTTGACGTGTTCAGGGCGCGTGCACTGGGCGCGCAAGGGGTGATGATCGGCCGTCCCTGGGCCTATGCCGTGGCCGCTCGCGGCGAATTTGGCGTGGCCAGTCTTCTGGGTGCCTTCAAGCGCGAGATCGAAGTTGCCATGGCGCTGTGCGGTGTGACCCGCATGACGGACGTCACCGGGGACCTTGTGCAGGTGAAAGACCTTTGAAATCGACGCGGCCCCTGTCTGCGTGAAAATCAGCATTACCCAGTTCCGACCCGCTCGGGAACAACCCGCTCTGGAACAAAAAGCGCAGGATTGTTTCAAAGGATGCGGGAAGTTGCCTGATCCAACTTGACGCCCGAAATTCAATGCAATCGTACCCATCCTCGTTGAGCGGGTGTTGTGTAGTGGTAAGACCTTAGGGTCAGAACCAATTGATTTCCGCGTTGGTGCATGATTTACGGTTCGATAAACGAGCGGTGACCATGTCTGATCTTTTCTGGCTCACAGATGCGCAGATGGCGCGTCTTGAACCCTTCTTCCCCAAGTCCCACGGTAAGTCACGCGTTGATGATCGACGTGTGTTGAGCGGCATTATCTTCATCAATCGCAATGGGTTGAGATGGCGCGACTCTCCCACCGCCTATGGCCCACACAAAAGACCCTCTATAACCGTTGGAAGCGGTGGAGCGACAAGGACATCTTCGCCCAGATGACGGCAGGTCTGGCAGCCGACCACGGCGAAGAGAAGACTGTGATGATTGATGCCTCCCACCTGAAGGCCCACCATACCGCGACCAGTTTGGGCGTCAAAAAAGGGGGCGAGGACGCCTGATCGGTCGCACCAATGGCGGCATGAACACCAAGTTGCATGCCATCTGCGACAGCCTGGGACGTCCGTTCAACCTGTTCGTCGCCGCCGGTCAGGTCAGCGACTACATCGGCGCACGAGCATTACTGAGCAGCCTGCCGGATGTCGATTGGCTGCTCGGGGATCGCGGCTATGACGCCGATTGGTTTCGGGAAGCGTTGAAAGACAAAGGGATACGCGCCTGCATCTCTGGCCGGAAGCAGCGGAAGAAACCCGTAAAGCACGACAAGCGTAGTTACAAACGGCGCAACCGAATCGAAATCATGTTCGGCAGATTGAAGGACTGGCGGCGCGCGATGCGGAGAACGGCTGGCCGTGCCTGAACAACTAGCCGGGTTGGTTGACCAGCGATCACGACAGGGCGTGGAAGCCAAAAATGCATGTCAGGCCTACTTTGCCAGAGAGGGGATCGTCTTGCCCGGGTTCAGGATGCCATTCGGATCCAGAGCGTTGCGAATGGTCCGCATAAGGGCGATGGCAGGTGCGGATTTGCCCATTTCGAACCAGGGCAACTTATCCACGCCAATGCCGTGCTCGGCTGAGATACACCCATCCATCGCCGTGACACGGTTGTAGACCACGGTGGTGATTTCAGTTTTTTGAAGCACCGTGTCCGGACCGATGGTCACAACGATATGCAGATTGTTGTCACCCATGTGCCCAAAGCGCGCAAAGCGGGTTTCCGGCCATTTGGCCTTCAATTCCCTGTCCAGCTCTTCAACGCAAGCTCCCATGCTGGAAACCGGCAGCGAAACATCGAAGGCCAGCAAAGGCGCCAGGGTTCGTATGATGGCTTCAATGTCGTTGCGGATAGCCCACATTCCCTGACGATCGGCTTCGGAAGCAGCGATCGCCATGTCCTCGACAAGACCGTCTTCGTAAAGCTCGGCCATTGCTGTTTCGAAGGCTTCGGGGTCCCGGGCCGTACCTGTTTCGCTTTCAAACAGAAGATAGATGCCTTGGGATACCGGCAAGGGAAGCCGCCCGGTCCGGTGACTCGTGGTCATCTCATAGACCTCGGGCCACATCACCTCGAAGGCCGTCAGATCATTGCCAAGAGCCTTTTCAACGCGGTTCCTCAACTCCACCGCCGAAGCAAAATCAGGAATGAGAGCGAAGGCGGTGTTGACGATCGGCAACTGCGGGCGAAGGCGAAGTTGAACGCGTGTAATGATGCCAAGCGTTCCTTCGGCGCCGATGAACAGGTGCTTCAGGTCATAGCCTGTATTGTTCTTGATCATCGAGTTGGACAGATCGAGGATCTGCCCCGTAGCCGTAACCACCTCAATCCCCAGAACCTGCTCGCGCATCATGCCAAAGCGAAACGCCTTTTCACCCCCGGCATTGGTCGAGATCAAGCCACCAATCGTGGCGCTTCCGCGCGCGCCAAGGTCAACCGGGAACGAGAGGCCGGCGTCTTCCGCAGCTTGGTGAAGATTTTGCAACACTACTCCCGCCTGAACCGTTGCCACTCGATTGACGGAATCGATGTTTTCGATCCGGTTCATCAGTTCCAGTGACAGGTAGAGTTCCTTGCCGGTGTGCCGCAGACCCCCAACCAAACCTGTGCTGCCGCCCATCGGGATGACAGGCGTTTTGAGTGCCGAGCAGATTTCCAACGCCTTGGCCAGTTCCTGGCTGTCGCGCGGACGCAGGATGGGGACAGGCGGCATTGCCTCTCCGGTGACCGAGATCAGGCGCCCCTCAGCGTCTTCGGGCTTGACGATGCGGTCCTCGCCAATTTGCGCTGAAATGACCTCACAAACCGTGGTCCACATGGGTCAGTTTTTCTTGTCGGTTTCTGGAATTGCGGCGATGGCCTCGATCTCGACCAAAGCACCGGGGATGGCCAGGGCAGAAGTCACTGTAGAACGCGCGGGGAAGGCTTCGCCGAATGCCTCGGCATAGGCGGCATTGAACTCGGCGAAGTTTGCCAGATCGGTCAGCCATACGGTTGTCTTGGCAACATCGGCAAGAGTCGCACCGGCCGCGGCCAGAACTGCTTCCAAATTGGCGATCGCTTGGCGGGTCTGTGCCCCGACGCGGCCTTCGACCAGCTTGAAGTTAGCATCTACGCCCAAGGCGCCGGAACAGAAGATCAGGTTGCCGACGCGAGTGGCCGGAACAAGAGGCACCTTCGCGCCGTTGGGAAGAACGGGGGGCGTGCCGATGCGATGTACACTCATGATGCTTTCCTTCACTTGAACGGGTTTTCGACTTTTGGCCAGAAATTCCCGTCACGTTTGGTAAAGGGAATGATGGTCATGTCGGGCGTCACCGTGCCGGGCGTGCGGACATGGATCACCTGCGGGCTGATGACCTGGAAATTCTGGTAGAAGTGGTTGGTGGATTTCGGAATGAGAGCGCGCATCTCGCTGATGTCGATCCCGAGTTCGGTATAGACTGAGGGTGAGAAGTTCTGGGTCCGGAGCGACGAGACGACCAGGTGCACACCGTCGGCATCCAGCCAGACACCCGTACCCATGGGCATGTGAGATTCGCCCATCTTCTGGATCATGTTCTCGCGGATGGCGCGAACGTTCACATCCAGATCGACGGCCTCTCCGGATTCCTTGCAGATCTTGCCGCCAAGGCGCACTTTCATGCGGGCACCGACACCAGCATCCTGGCACATGGTCACCAGCACCGGATCCCAGAAGATGCCGTGGGCAATATCCTTCATCCCGCGCTTGAGGATCTCTTGCAGGAAGAACGTGGAATCCGCAGGAGCGCCACCACCTGCATTATCGCCCATATCGGCCAAGATGACCGGAAACTCGGTTGCCGCATCCACCATGTCCAACGCCGTCGGGATATCGGGATAGCTCATCCGCAGACCTTCGCGGATATCCCACAGCTTGTCGGCAAACTCTTTGGCCGCGCTGGCAGCTTTGTCGGCGTCGTCATCGGCAATCACCAGCGTCTTGGCGCCCACATCGGCGACGTCGGCCCAGGGAAACCCGTGGGTCAGCGATACGGACAGAACACCATCCTTGCCCTCGGCGTCCTTCATCGCGTGCACATAGGTTTGCGCGGGTTCCTTCATGGTTTCGATGATGGTCAGCATCCTGCAGTCATGCGTGCGCATCACGGGCTTTGTTTTGCCCTCGGCGGCATCGGCGGCCATTGCGAACAGCTCACGCGCTCGCTCGGGAGCGTCGACATGGGGATATTCCTTGTAGTTGATGATCAGCGTCGCATTGTCGAGCATGGTCTGGGTCAGGTGGTTGTGCGGGTCAAGCTCGAGCCCGATCACTTTGTCCGACCCCATGATCGCGCGGGCGCGGCTCATCATGTCGCCTTCGCAATCGTCGTAGCCGTCGGCGACCATGGCGCCATGCATCGACATCAGAAGAACGTCGGGCTGATGTTTCTCGATGTCCGCAAGGATCTCGTCGCGAAACTCTTCGTAGACGGCGCGCACGGTGGTCCCAGCGGGTTGCGCGGCGGCGGACAGGCTTTCGACAACTTCCCAGCCTTTTTCCTCGCCCATGCGGCGCCATTCATGCAGGGGTGCCGTGAACAGGTTCCCCGGCAGTTTCGTCGCCTCGCGCGAGATCATGGCCGCGTCGAAGGCAAGCCGCCCTGTGGGCATCGGTGAAAACGTGTTGGTTTCCGTAGCAAGGCAGGCAATCAGAAGCTTCATTGCGTTCTATCCTTAGTCGTCAAATGGGTGCGGTCAGGCGAAGGGGTTATCGACCTTCGGCCAAAAATTCCCGTCACGCTTGGTAAACGGAATGATGGTCATGTCCGGAGTCACTGCCCCTGGCGTCCGGACGTGGATCACCTCCGAACTTACGCGGGCGAAGTTCTTGTAGAAGTGGTTCGTGGATTTCGGGACCATGATGCGCAAGGTCGAGATTTCCAGCCCCAAATCTTCGAAGATCGAGGGCGAGAAACACTGGGTGCGTTTAGACGAGACGATCAGATGTACGCCGTCGGCGTCCAACCAGACACCGTTGCCGACCAGCATCTCGGTTTCGCCAAGCTTCTGGGTCATGTTTTCACAAATGCCGCGCACGGTGACCTCCAGATCCACGGCATCGCCGGATTCCTTGCAGATCTTGCCTCCGACACGCACCCGCATCAGTGCACCGACACCGGCATCCTGGCACATGGCCACCAGCACTGGGTCCCAGAACAGCGCAAGCGCGATATCCTTCGTTCCGCGTTTCAGGATCTCTTGCAGAAAGAACGTCGCATCCGACGGAGCCCCGCCGCCGGCGTTGTCTCCCATATCGGCAAGCGTGACAGGGAATTCGGTCGCTGCTTCTGCCATATCGAGCGCGGTCGGAATGTCCGGATAGTTCTTCTTCAAGCCATCGCGAATGTCCCAGAGCCGATCCGCAAATTCCTTGGCAACCCGGGTTGCCTCGTCTGCGTCACCATCGGTGATGACCAGCGTCTTTGCGCCAACATCGGCGACATCCCCCCAAGGGAAGCCGTGGGTCAGCGACACCGACAATACGCCGTCTTTCCATTCGGCGTCCTTCATCGCCTGGACATAGGACTGCCCCGGTTCCTTCATCGTCTCGATGATCGTCATCATCTTGCAGTCGTGCATCGCCATGACCGGGCGCGTTCTCCCTTCGGCGGCGTCGGCCGCCATCGCGAACACTTCACGCGCGCGGTCTGCAGCGTCGACATGCGGGTATTCCTTGAAGTTCACGATCAGCGTCGCATTTTCGAGCATCGCTCGCGTCAGGTGATTGTGGGGATCCAGTTCCACCCCGATCACCTTGTCTGGCCCCAGAATTGCCCGAGCGCGCGCGATCGTATCGCCTTCGCAATCGTCATACCCGTCGGCGACCATTGCACCATGCATAGCGATCAGGAAAACATCAGGTTTGTGGGTTGCCAGATCAGCCAGAATTTCGTCACGAAACCCCTCGTAGACCTCGCGGACCGTCATGCCCGAGGGCTGCGCGGCGGCGGCCAGGCTTTCGACCACCTCCCATCCTCGTTCTTCGGCCATTCGGCGCCATTCGCTCATCGCAACCGAGTAATGGTTCCACGGCGCCTTAGTGGCCTCGCGCGTGATCATCCCGGCCTCGAAGGCCAGCCGGCCCGTCGGCATGGGCGAGAAAGTGTTGGTTTCTGTGGCCAGCGCGGCAATCATTAGTTTCATGTCATGTCTCTTCCGGCTGCATCAGCGCCGTTGCCAGGTTTGCCAGCAAGTGAAGCATGATCAGGCTGAAGCCAACCGGAATCGCGATGGCAAAGACGGACATCGGAATATCCAGCGTTTCGGCGGTCACTCTTGTGTTGCGGGCGATATAGCCCGAGGTTATCTTTCCGTTCAGCCCGAAAACGCTGTACCAGAGTATCGGAGTGATGAACACGAAGGTGCCGGCTGCCCGCACGACCGCGAAGACGCGCCCGAGGCCGTCCATGCGCTCGCGTGCGGCGGGAAACAGCGAGGGATCGGCATTGATGCGAAAGGCGCAGGAGGCGCCCAGCAATCCAGCCCAGACCATGAGGTAGCGTGCAAGCTCCTCGGTCCAGGCCGGGGGGTCGTCGAGCACGTAGCGCGCGGCGGCCTGCCAGAAGGCGATCACAACAAGAGATGTCACCGCCAGTATGGCTCCCCAGAGCGCGACCCGGTTCAAAAAGGCCGAAAGCCGGTCCAGCAGGGAAATCGCCGCGCGCATCGGATTACAGCCCGCTCGCGGTTTTCCAGGCGTCCAGCGAGCCCTCGGGCAGCGGAACCATGTTGTGCACCGGAGTCGTCATCATCTTGAACTCCTGCCAGGCTTCGTCGCTGAGCGTCACCACCTCAATGCCTGCTTCGCGCAGCTTGTCGAGTTCGGCGGAACGGCCGGCCAGCCATTCGGCGTTGGCCTTGTTGGCGGCTGCCGCGGCGTCCATCACGATTTTCTGCTCGTCTGCCGGCAGACCCTGATACCAGTCTTCGGAAATGATCACGGTACGGCTGGACTGCGCAACCTTGGCATCGGTGAAGTACTTGATAAACCCGGTGTGACCGAACATGATCGGCACCATCGGGGGGTTTAGGTATCCGTCAGCGATCCCGGTTTGCAGCGCGTTGGGCACTTCGTCCCATGCCACGACGGTGCCGTTGGTGCCCCACAGCTTGAAGATGGCGATCTGGCGATCATCCAGCGCACGCATCCGCAGATCCGCAAGATCGGCGGCCTTCTCGACCGGGTGCTTGGTGTTGAAGATACCGGCCGGCGAGCCCAGTGCGGCCAGCCCGATCACCCGCACGCCCTGGGGCGTAGTGCCTGCGTTGATCTTGTCCAGCATTCCGTTCTCGAGGCCCTTGGTGATGCTGTCCCAGTTGGGGAACAGATAGGGCAGGGTGACCGGGATAAGGTTGCCGTCTAGGGCGCCAACGCCCTTGGTGTCAGACAGCGAGACCTCGAGCAGACCCTGCTGTACCTGGTCCATCTTCTCGGCCTCGCCGCCAAGCGCGCCGCGCTCGTATTCCACGGCGTCCATGCCGTTGGCGTTCATGTATTCCGCAAAGGCGTGCGCCCAGACATAAGAGCCCGAGTTTTCGAGATCCTTCGCGGTGTCCAGCGCGATCTTGACCTCTGCCGAGACCGGCGCGGTGAAGGTGACAGCCAGCGCAACGCTCGCTGCCCCCATAAGTCTCATGAATGACATTTCAATTCCTCCTCTTTTGACCCAGTTTCCTGGGGATTTCCAAGTTCAGTTCCACAAGCCAAAGACCCTGGGCAGGAAGAGGCTGATCTCGGGAACGAAGACCAGAATCCCCAGCACAAGGATTTCCACGATGACGAAAGGGATGATCGCGCGTGCAAGCGTCCAGTAGTTCAGCCCAGTGACGGTCGAGACGATCAGTAGGCAGCCCCCCATCGGCGGCGACACCAGCCCGACGGTCAGGTTGAAGCAGATCACGATGCCGAGATGCACCGGATCGGCGCCATTGGCCAGGGCAACCGGTGCTAGCAGCGGCACCAGCAAGGCCAGCGCCATCGGGATATCCAGGAACATGCCGGCCAGGATGAACAGCAGGTTCATCGCCAGCATGAACCCGACCGGACCCAGGCCGAGATCGGTTATCAAGGCCGAGATCGCCTGCGGCACCTTTTCGAGAGATGCAAGGTGCCCAAAGGCGGCGATGGCGCTAAGCACGACAAAGATCGACCCGGTCAGCATGGCGGTGCGGCGCAGGCTTTCCAGCACGTCCTGCATCTTCAGCCCCTCATAGAAGAGCGCGGCCAGGGCGGCGACGATCACCGCCACGGCGGCGGCCTCTGTCGGGGTCATCCAGCCAAGAACGATCCCGCCGACTATGATCAGCGGCAACAGAAGCGCGGGAAGCGCTCGGCCGATGGCGGGGATCACCGGCGGCGCCTCGCCCTTTTCGATGCGCGGATGGTCGTCACGGATCGCGAAGAAGGCGTTCATGGCAAAGAGGGCGCCAGCCAGCAAAAGACCGGGCAGGATGCCCGCCACGAACAGTGCGGCGACGGATGTCTGCATGATTGCGCCGTAAAAGATCAGCACGATCGACGGCGGCACGATCGGCCCGATGATCGATGACGCTGCAGTGATCGCCCCGGCGTAGAGCTTGGTATACCCGCGCTGTTCCATGGCCGGAACAAGCGTATTCGAAAGAGACGCCGCATCCGCCACGGCCGAACCGGAAATGCCAGCGAAGAAAACCGAGGTCATGATATTAACATGCCCGAGCCCCCCCCGGATACGCCCGACAATGGCCATCGACACGTCGATCAGGGCCTTTGTCACCCCCCCCCGGTTCATCAACTCGCCCGCGAGGATGAAAAGAGGCATGGACAGCAGGGCAAAGACGCTGATCTGCGAGAAGACCTTTTGCGGCAGAATTGCGAGGTAGCGGGCGTTATCCGTGAATATGAATGACATGACCGCCGTGCCGCCGACCACATAGGCCAGCCCCAACCCCGAGGCTAGAAGTACAACGAGAATGACAGGAACAAGCAACATCATGCGCCTATCCCCTTTCGTCCCGGCCGGATGGTCTCGGGATCGAGCCTTTCGGCGAGGATGTTGGCCGGAATGGCCTGGCCCATGACCTCGGCGGCAGCGAACTTCGCTAGACCGGGGGCGGATTGGATGCCGTATCCGCCTTGCCCCGCCAGCCAATAGAAATTTTCGGCCTGATCCGAGAACCCGGCGACCGGGCATTTGTCGGCGACGAAGCTGCGTAATCCGGCCCAAGGGTTCTCGATCCGGCGGACAGAGACATTGAACGCCGTTTCGATCCGGTCGACGCAGATCGCGATGTCCATTTCATCGGGCTGCACGTCACACGGCGGCTCGGGGTCTTCGTTTGCAGGCGAAATCAGCAGCTTGCCCGCATCCGGCTTGAGATAGAATTGTTCTTCGACATCGACGACCAGCGGCAGCGCACTCGGATCGCAGCCCTGCGGCGGATCGATCATCAGCGCCGTGCGGCGCTTGGGCACCAAGCCGATCCGCTCGGCACCGGCCATCTGCCCCACGTCGTCTGCCCACGCGCCCGCGGCGTTGACAACAATCTTCGCCGTGACTGCGCCCTGCCTGGTGTCGATTTGCCAATCGGTTGTGGTCCGGGTCAACGCGGCGACCGGCGCCCTGGTCAGAACCGTGCCTCCCGCGGCCTTGAAGCACCTCAGATACCCCTGGTGCAATGCCGCCACGTCGATTTCCGAGGTGCCGCTGTCCCACATCGCGCCGAACGCGTAGCCATCCCGAAGCAATGGCAATCTCGCGTATAGCTCGGCGGCTTCGATGCGCCGCACCGTCGACGCGTCGACCAGTTCGACCAGCATTTCGTCGAGCGCGCTCGCCTGGTCGGCCCGGGCCACGAAGACCGCGTCGATGGGGGACAAGAGGGGGTGATCGGCAAAACCTTCGGGCGGCTGCTCGAAAAACGCCAGCGAGGCGCGCGTCAGGGCCCGTATCGGTTGCGGGCCGTAAATGGGCGAATAGACCGCCGCGGACCGCCCCGTGGTGTGGTAGCCCGGCTGGCTTTCCTGTTCGATCAGCACCACCCGTCGCGAGGCCGCGAGTTCGGCCGCGACCGAAGCCCCTGCGATTCCCGCGCCGATGACGGCGATGTCGAAGTCTAGCGGTGTTCCGGTCAAGATATGCAGCCCCATGTCAGAATCGGTTTGATTTCCTGTTTCGCAACGCTACTGTATTTTCCAATAGGAAAACAGAAAAAATTTTCCAATAGGAAAAATGACATGCGGAATTTTCGAAAAGACTTTGAGCCCAACTCCACCGCGACAGAGATGGATCTCGGGGCGCGTGTCCGTGAAATTCGGAAGGTGCGAAAGTGGACTTTGAAGGAAGTGTCCGAGCGGACCGGGCTCGCGATTTCAACCATTTCCAAGATGGAACGCGGCGAAATCTCGCTCACCTATGATAGGTTCATGCGCCTGGCTCAAGGTCTCGGGCTGGACGTGGGCGAGCTGTTCGATGCGGAAGCCGAAGGGTTTGCACCCGGTACCGTTTCCGTCACCCGGGCGGGCGAAGCGCCTTTGCACCGCTCGGCCACGTACGATTACGATATGTTGGCCTCAGACGTGACCGGCAAGCACATGGTTCCGATGGTGGGTCATATCAAGGCAAACAGTTTCGAAGCTTTTGACGACTTTATCGCTCATCCCGGTGAGGAGTTCATATATGTTATCGACGGCGAAGTTACAGTTTACCTCAAAGGTCGCGATGCTGTCACTTTAGCAAAGGGTGAAAGCATATATTTCGATAGCGGAGTGGGGCATGCCTACGTTTCGACCGGCGATCGGGAAGCAACCGTTTTGGGCGTCTGCTGGAAGCCGGGGAAAACCGTCATCGACATCTGACAAGAGATCGAAAAACCTCTCAACTTATCGCCTTATGCATATTTCCGCAAAGCCGCGGCGCCACTCGAACTCGTCAATGCTTACCGGCATACAGACTATTTCTTTTTTCGAAACTTTGAAGGGGACTTGTCCGTCCATCGCTTGAATGCACGAGAAAAGCTTGAAGCGTTCGAGAAACCCAGCGCATCGGCGATCTCGTCGTTCGACATATCCGGGTTCAGTTCGACAAGCTTTATCCCCGCTTCCTTCCTCACATCGTCGCGAATATCTTGGAATGTCGTTCCCAGTTGCTTGAGAAGGCGCTGTATGTTCCTTGGTTTCGCTCCCAGAAAGTTTGAGAAGGCATCAATGCCAAAAGATTTGTCGCTCAGGTTGTCTCGGCACACCTGAGCGACGAACCTTAGGATCGACTCGGGTCCGGTCCGATCCGAAAATTCACTGCGATCAGTTTTTTGAAAGCGCCAGGCAAGTTTCATAGGGCAGGCCAGCCACTGTGATGGAAAAGCGACGGAGACCCCGTTCAAGTCGTGCTGCATGCGCGACTGCTTCGGCAAGATATCGAGCGGAACCCCGTCGAGCCTCTGAGCAGAGACGAGAATTCGTCGGGGATCAAACGCAATACCAACTGTTTCGTGAAGCAAGGTAATCCAAATAGTTACCGCCGCTGCATCTGCTTGGGTAACCGTCTCCGTTGGCAAAAAGGTCCGGTCTCCCCGTACCACCGTTACGTCGGATTTGATAAGGAGGGAATAGCTGATGGTGTTGATTTGACGGTCGAGCTCGATGATGGCGAGCGGAAGGAACTCGGCAAGGGTGTGCGATACCTCGTAGCTCTCGCGAACGAAGATTGGTCCTGACTTGATGAATTCATCCATCGCTTTTGCCGCAAAAAACGGATCTTCAAGAAGTTCGGACATCTTTTGAACTGCCCGATAAAGAGCATTGCCTGCGATCAAAGCCCCGTGATCGCGTATATCAAAATGTTCCAACCCGACCTCCCGTAACAAAGCGGCCGCTTTTCCGCCTCGTCGCTCATAGGATTTCACAAAGGCATACAGTTGCGCGGCGCGATTGAAGGCAATTTTTTTGGAAACCATATGCTTCTCCTGTTTTTCGGATTTTCCGCGGCGGAGTGGTCAGTTTTCGGCATCTTGTAGAGCGATCTAACTGGAATCAACATTTGACGACATATTTCGCTACAAGCTGTCGCTCAATGATACCGGTGTTTCGACACCCCTGAGTCAATCTCTGGATCGCAAGTCGAAGTTTTCCTTTGAATACGAATGGATATCCCGATGCTCTTCAGAAAAGCGCTCCTCTCAACCTGCGCCCTTGCCGTTTTCGCCGCAACGGCCACCGCTGTTTTGGCCAATGATATCGTTATCCGGAACGGTCGCGTGATCGACCCTGAGACAGGGCTGGATGCGATTCGAAATATCGCCGTCGATAACGGCAAGATCGTTGCAATCAGCGAGTTTCCTCTCGCAGGCGACACCGTGATCGATGCCACAGGCCACGTTGTATCGCCGGGGTTCATCGACCTCCACGCTCACGGGCAGAGCATAGGCGACTATCGGATGCAGGCCATGCAGGGGGTGACGACAGCGCTCGAGCTTGAATCCGGCGTGTTGCCAATTGGCGACTGGTACGACGGGCAGGCTGCCAAGAACCTGCCGATCAACTTTGGCGCGGCGGCGGGCTGGACCTATGGCCGGATCGCCACCTTCGACAACACCGACCCGCTGGCGACAATCGAGTTCTTCCAGGATGCCCAATCCGAAAACGACTGGAAGATGGACATAGCCGACCAAGACCAGTCCGAGCGGATCCTGTCGCTGGTCGAACAGGGGCTCAAGGAGGGAGCCCTTGGGGTCGGGGTCAACGCGGGCTATGCGCCAGGATACGGTCAAAAAGAATACTTCGCGTTGGCCGAACTGGCCAACGAATATGGCGTCGCGACCTACACCCATGTCCGCTATGCCAGCGTCATCGAACCGCAAAGCTCGTTCGAGGCGCTCAAGGAACTGATCTCGAATGCGGCGATAACCGGCGCCCATATGCATATCTGCCATATCAACAGCACCTCGATGGCCGATATCGAGGCCACGCTCGCCCTTGTTGATGAAGCGATGGCCAAGGGCATCAACATCACCGTCGAGGCCTATCCCTACGGCGCGGCCAGCACCGTTGTCGGTGCTGCCATGTTCACCGGCCCTGATTGGCGCGACCGGATGCAGTCGACATCCGAGAACTTCCAGCTCGGCCAGGATCGGATGACAGAAGACCAACTGGCGGACTACCAGAAGAATAAGCCCGGCACCTTCATCACCTGGCATTTCCTCGACGAGGAGAAGCCCGAAGACTTGGCGATGCTCGACCTGTCGGTTGCCCATCCCGCGACGCTGATCGCATCGGACGCGACTTTCTGGTCGTATTTTGACGATGACGGCAATATCCAGACATACACCGGGGACGAATGGCCGCTGCCCGACAACGTGTTTGCGCATCCGCGTTCGGCCGGGTCCTACGCCAAAATCCTGCGCTCATATGTGCGCGAGCGCGGCGTCCTGTCGATGAGCGAGGCGATCCGGAAAATGTCCCTGATGCCGGCGCAGACGCTGGAGGATTTCGTGCCTCAGATGAAGAACAAGGGCCGGATCCAAATTGGAATGGACGCCGATATCGTAATCTTTGATCCAGCGACCATTGCCGACATGGCAACCTATGAAAACGCCAATCAGCCCGCGGTGGGAGTTCAGACGGTGATCGTTAACGGCGGCCTTGCGGTCCGGGAAGGCAACCTGGTGCTGGACGCGGCCTATGGCCAGCCGATCCGTCGCGAAACCATAGTCGACTGACCGCGCCGAGAATGAACCAGATTTGGGAGACCTACTTGTGAGTACTTTCAGAAAATTTGCCGCCACGGCTATGGTGGCGGGCATGCTGCTACCGGTCGCGACTTGGGCGCAGGACTATGACCTCGTGATTTCAAACGGTCGCGTGATGGACCCCGAGACGCTCTATGACGGAGTCGCCAACGTCGGGGTCAAAGATGGCCGCATCGTCGAGATTTCCAAGGACGCGCTGACCGGGGCCGAGGAAATCGACGCCACGGGTCACATCGTAGCACCAGGATTCATCGACACGCATTTCCACTGGCAACAACCGATGGGCTATGCGCTTGGCCTGCGTGACGGACTGACGTCGAGCATGGACCTCGAGGAGGGCTGCGCAGGAACATTCATCGCGCGGTGGTACGAAGAACGCGAAGGCAAGAACCAGGCGAATTTCGGGTGCGCCTCCAGCCACGAACAAGCCCGCGCCATCGTGCTCGACGGTTTCGACGACGAGGAAACCCTTCTGCTGGGGCCGGCGGCGGCGCTTACCTCCCGCAAGGGATCGGGTTGGAGTTTGGACAAGGCTGATTACGACGCTGGTAACAAGATTCTGCAGATCATCGACGAAGGCCTTCAGGCTGGCGCGCTCGGTATCGGATCGACATTGGGATACATGCGCGATGGTGTCACCACGCGTGAGCTGTTCGAGGTGCAGAAGGTTGGCGCGCGATATGGTCGCCAAACGGCCGTTCATACGCGTTTCACACCCGATGGCGACGTGTTGGAAAACGTCGGCGCGCAAGAAGTCATTGCCAATGCATTGGCTCTGAACGCGCCCGCAATACTGCAGCACTTCAACAATCCCGGCTGGCGACTCACGCATGAACTCATCGCGCGGCTTCAGGAGAACGGACACAATATCTGGGGAGAGATCTACCCCTATTCCGCCGGATCGACCACGGTGAACGCAGTCTTCCTCAAACCCGAAAACTGGGTTGAAAGACAGGGGCATCGCTACGAAGACACGATGCAGGATCCGATTACAGGTGATTTCTATACGCAGGAAAAATACGATCAGGTCCTGAAGGATAATCCGACCCAGGAAATTCTGTTGTTCAAGACTCCGCCAGAGGACTCAGTCAAATGGTTGACTCTCAGGGGGACAACAATGGCTAGCGATGCGATGTTCGCGGAGCCTCTTATGGCGCCTTGGAATACTCCATTTGAGAAGTTGGGAAACATGCATCCGCGCGGCGCCGGGGCGCGCGCTGCAACACTGCGCCTTGGGCGCGAAAACGACATACCGATGATGCAGCTTTTGTCGATCCTCAGCTACAACGCAGCGCACCATCTGGGCCGTACGGGGCTGAAGGCCATGCAGGAGCGGGGCCGGATTCAGGAGGGTATGATCGCCGATATCGTGGTGTTCGACCCCGAAACAGTTGCCGACAATGCGACCTATGATCAGGGCTCGATCCCCTCGACCGGGTTCAAGGCCGTGATCGTGAACGGCGCGGTGACGGTGCGAGATGACGAGCTGCTAGAGGTTTTCGCCGGTCAGCCGATCCGCTTCGAGCCTGAAGACAAGCCGCGTTTCGAGCTGGTTTCAGAAGAGGCGTGGAACCGCGAGTTCTCGACTGGCATGCCGGATGTGGCGCCTGGCATTCCTGCGCAAGGTGGCAACTGAAGCTTGTCTCATGCATTCAAGGGAATCTGACATGCGACTTCTCGTGATAACTGCGGCGGCCCTGTTGGCCGCAGCTCCCCTGTTCGCGGCGCCGCGCGAGATCAATTTCGACAAGTTGCCGGATCCCGCGGCCATGGCTTTTAACGATCCTTTTCGGGAAATGGGCTTGAGCGATCTTGGAGACCTGCGCACTGTCGTGCGACTCGAGGCACGGTTGAGAATAGAAACGTTCGAAGCCGAAACGCGGGACCGGCTTGCTGCACAAGTACGTGAGGCCCGCAAATCTCTGGAGAACAAAGGGTATGACATAGACGCGCTGCTGGCCTCCCGCTGGGAGGTGGCCACAAATCGCAAGCGCGCCCGAGTGGCCACCAACTCCGAATATGAAGGTGCCGAGGTCGCGCTCGACGGTTTCTTGATCCCCGCTGGAAATGACACGGACGGCGCCTCGGTTGGCTACCTGGTTTCCTCGGTGGGATTGTGCAGCCACAAGCCCGCGCCTGAGCCAAACAAGTTGGTGCGCGTGCGGTATGGTGGCAGCTTCCCCTCCCAGAACCTCTATGTGCCAGTCTCTGTCGTTGGCACATTGCTCCGGAAACCGGGAGATGAGACGATTTTCCTTCTAGACGGTACCGCTCGGATGCTCAGCATGTGGCAGCTATCTGCAGATCAAATTGTCGCGAAAGGTCCTGTCCACGGGACCGGGGCCGATCAGGGTGCGCGAAGTGAGATCGATCCTATTTCCGTCGCTCAAGGGGCGGATTGAACCGTTTGAAGGAAACTCATTGTCAGAAATCCGGCGGTGAATTGAGTGATTTCAGATGTTTGAATTGACGGTCGTAAATAGGGGGAAAGATGATTAGGAAGGACATAGACGCCTTTGAGAAAAGTGAAATACCTAGGCGGTCCCTGCTGAAAAGCGGAATGGTTGTTCTCTGTAACGATTACCTTTTCTTTGTGCTCCTTCTCTCCGGGTGGCAATTTCCCATCAAAAAACTCATACGCCGGATTGATGAGGATGGTCGTGTTTTTTCGGGGAGCATCGCTACCGATCCCTTTCTACTTGATCTTTCTAGGATGAAAAAGAAGTCGGGTGTTTCAAAGAGAGTTCGGAACACCATCCTTACGGTGTTGTTCTTGACTGCAACTGGACAGGCCTATGCAGACGACACGGGCGATGGGATTGGTGGACCAGCCAGCGTATCGCTCATTGTAGCTGATGAAGAGAAGGGAAATGGGTCCCGGCAAGACCGATTGAAATTCGGCTTCGACTATTCGACCATGATGCAAACCGCATCAAACAGCATGGGGTTTCGCTCCGCAGTTGGTGGAGTGGCGCGCGCCTATGGATCCATTGACTTCGAAGGCGAACACATCGGGTCAGGCAGTAGCCTCGTCTTCAAGTTAGAAAACAGACATAGGGCGGGAACCAAAATCGCTCCTCAGGCTCTCGGATTTGAAGCCGGATATGTGGGCCTCACGGCGCTTACCTATAGCGATGCAGGCTGGTTGTTGACCAATCTCTATTGGCAACAATCTCTTGCAAGTAACCGGATCGGGTTGGTTCTCGGAATTGTGGACGTGACGGATTATGTCGATGTCTACATGTTTGGCAATCCTTGGGCTGAGTTTTCCAACTTGGCGTTTTCGACCAACCCGACAATACCCGCCCCGGATCAGGGCCTTGGAGCCGCCATTCGGTTCAACTGGGGGGATCGCGGCTATGTCTTGGCCGGTATTGCGGATGCAAACGGCGATCCTGGCAATCCCAGGGATGCTTTTTCCAGCTTCTTCGACAAAAACGAGTACTTCAGTCATTTGGAAGTTGGCTGGTTTTCGTCTTGGGAGAACAGGTTTAGAGACAATATCCACCTGACAATATGGCACGTTGATCAACGAAAGAGTAGCGGGATTGCATCGGGACATGGCGCGGCATTTTCGGCAAGTTGGAAAACCTCGGAACTTCTGACCCCGTTTGTAAGACTAGGTTATGCTGACGGTGGCGGCGCATTGATGGACCGGTCTCTGAGCGTTGGTCTGGGCATTAGCCCCCGCCGCCCGACTGATCAATTCACCGTTGGTTTGAACTGGGGGCGGCCAAATCGTGACGTCTACGGGCGTGCGCGAACGCAAGGGACACTTGAGGCTTACTATCGCTGGCAGCCGATCGACTGGCTCCAGATCAGCCCCGGAATTCAGTACGTCCACAACCCTGCGCAAAACCCTAACGCTTCAGGGATATGGTTTGCGGGGCTACGAATTAAAGCAACTTTCTGACGGTTATCCCAACGTTGCGCTGAATTTCCAGACGAGGGAACCTGCGGGAAGGATGCAGACCGTGTCGACGAAGTGATCCTCCCCCGCTAAAGTGATCCTGTGTCAAGTTTAGGAAAACGGAGGATTTACGACGGGAAACAAGCGACACAAACCTGCGGAAATAGTCACGAAGCTGCGGCAGGTTGAGGTGCTTGTCGGGTAAGGCATGGCGCGGGTGGGTACAATCCGCGAGGTTCGTATAACCGAGCAGACCGATCATCGCTGGCGCAAGCAATATGGCGGGACGGGAACCGACCAACTGAGGGAACTAAAACGTCTCCAAAAGGAAAATGAGCGGCTGAGAAAGGCTGTGTCTGACCTGACGCTGGACAAGCTAATCCTGTCGGAAGCTGCGATGGGAAATTTCTGAGCTCCACACATCGTCGTTCTTGCATTGATCATGTGCGAAACCAGTTCCGGATCTCGGAGCGTCGTGCTTGTTGCGTGTTGAGGCAGCTCCGATCCGCGCAACGCGAGCTGCCTAGGGGTCGGGCCGATGAAGATCGGCTGGTCGAGGATATGTTAAGGAGCCGGTGATCAAAACACCTTAGAAGATCTCGACCCAAGGGCGCACGGCAATCTCGTTCGTTCATGCGCTCCGGTCTTGTTCGATCAGATGCCGATAGGTGCGGGCGATGGCGTCGGGTCGCAGCATCGAGCCTGGTTTGTCAGAAGGTTCCGTTCTTCCCGGGTTCAGGATCGCTCCATCAATGTTGATCCAGGCCACATGGATGCCCTGGGGGTGCAATTCGCGGGACATGCTTTCGGCAAGGCCTCTTTGTGCGAACTTGCCCATCGCAAACGGCGCCGACTGCGGAAAGCCTTTGACACCGGCGGATGCGCCTGTGAACAGGATCGTCCCGCGTGTCCCATCGACGGGAGCCGCGTTCAGCATGTGGCGTGCGGCATGCTTGCCTGCAAGGAACGCGCCGATTGCTGTTACCTCAACTGCATTGCGCACGTCGTCGGCCGACAATTCTGCAATCGGGTCTCGAACGCGCGCCGAAGGATTGTAGATCACGACCCGAGGGGTGGCAGGCAGGCCATCGAACAAGTCCGCCACTGCCGCTTCGTCGGTGGCATCCAAGGTTATGGCGCGTGCATTCGTTTCTTGCGCGAGAACGGCCATCTTGGTCGAGCTTCTGGCAGCCAGTGTCAGCGCATAGTCAGGTGAGAGATTTCGGGCCAGGGCCGCGGACAGACCATCGCCCACGCCAATGATCACGGCTTGTGGCTTTGTCATCGATAATCTCCTCAACCTGAAAGACGGGCGCTAGAACGCTGAACAACAATATATTCGAGGGTAACACGTTGAACTCGCGGTGTGTAATGGATAGCTCCCTGTGTCCAACCTACCGAAGGTCAAAGTTTCTGCGGTTGCGTTGCCACACCTTCTCTCCGATGAGGCAATCATAGGCCTGCGCCTTTTGGATCGTGGCTTTGGGGCGCTGAGCGTGCCCGGCGATTTCGAGAACCAGCTTGCGACGCACGGCCGCGGCAAACTGATCCCAGCTGAACACAGGCACGACAAACGCGCCCGGACCACCCACCACACAATTGGCGTAATAGACATCGAGATCGGGAATGCCCCAGACCGAGGACATTTCGTCTTCTGTCATCAGGGGCAGGCCATTGATGATGATGCCCTGCGACAAGACCCGGTCGCGGGCCTGAGTAACGGGTGGCCCCTGGTTGTTCGGACCGTCGCCGCTGATGTCGATCACACGGCGTAGGCCAACGAAGCGGTTGGCCTCAAACATTTCCGCACTGTAGAGCAGCGCGCCGGATATCGAGGTGCGCCGCATCCCCGGGCTGTTCCAGGTGGTCAGACGGCGCGCAAACTCTTCGACGGCGTCGCGACTGTCGATCAGGGTCCAGGGCATAACCACGGTTTGAGATCTGTCACCGGCCCATTCCACATATGTCACCGCAATGTTGCCGATCATACCGCCACGAATGGCCCCGTAGACCGCATCGCTTGAGAGGGCGGCGGCATAACCGCGGCGCTGAATTTCCAGCTCGTCGGGTGTCATGGACCGGGACACATCCACGGCGAGGATCAGCTCGACATCGACCTCGACCATCTGCTGTGCAGCCAAGGGCGGGGCGCAGAGGGCAAGACAGAAAGCAAGCAGGCGTCGCATGCTACCATTGCGCCAGAGACGAGGGATGCTGTCTAGTCTCGAGAAGGTGTGAGGGACAGCATGATCAGTAATTCGATTTAGGACAGGTGTCGGTTTGGCGTCCCCGAGCAGGGCAGGGGTCTTGAAGCCTCGTCGGCTGCCCCCCTTGACTTTGGCGCATTTCGGTCAAGGTCATACAGCTTGTTTCGAAGCCTGCGGAGAGTTTGTCGTTCCTAGCTTGACGCCCGAAAACCGATGGAATAGTACCGGTGAACGCTGAGCGGGCGTTGTGTAATGGTAAGACCCTTGCCTTCCAAGCAAGAGATACGGGTTCGATTCCCGTCGCCCGCTCCAGAAATTCTTTTCCGACACATTACCTGCAAAGATGTTCGATGACGTATGTTATGCTATTGAAATTGAATATTTTATTGAGATTTGGGCGCTAGTCTTCCAAGCTAATGACGCGGGTTCGATTCCCGCCGCCCGCTCCAAAATCACCTCCCTCTTGATCCGAAACACCCCAACGTGCGCGCCTTGCCGTTCGCGCCCTTGCGTTCTTCGCCCCTCTCTTGTGGACAATGCCGGGCCCGGCATACGGCAACTGATGGCTTGACCCTTGGCGCTGTCGGGGTCACTAACGCGGGAAACCGAAGCCGGGGATAGTCACATGGCCAGAAGACCGCAGCCGCAGAATGGCGAACAGGAGCGCGAAAAGTCCAAACACATGGGCGCATTGCGTGGCCTGGGGCCGTTTCTGAAACCCTATCGCGTGCTTGTCGTGCTGGCCCTCCTGGCGCTGACCCTGACAGCGACCGTGTCGCTCATGCTACCCATGGCGGTGCGCCGGGTGGTGGACAACTTCGGTACCGAGAGCGAAGCGCTTCTGGACAAGTATTTCCTCGCCGCGCTTGGATTTGCCTCGCTTCTGGCCGTAGGCACGGCGCTGCGCTACCTTTTGGTGACGCGTTTGGGCGAAGTTGTCGTGGCCGACATCCGCAAGGCTGTCTTTGACCGCGTGATCGGCATGAGCCCGGCGTTCTTCGAAGGCATCATGACCGGCGAAGTCCTCAGCCGGATCACCACCGACACAACCGTCATTCAATCGGTTATCGGGTCATCCGTGTCGATCGCGTTGCGCAACATGCTGCTGTTCCTCGGCGGGCTGGTGTTGATGCTCTATACCTCGACCAAGCTCACGCTGCTGGTGCTGCTGATCGTGCCCATGGTGATCGTGCCGATCCTTGTATTGGGGCGCCGCCTGCGCAAGCTGAGCCGCGAGAACCAGGACTGGATCGCCGAAAGCTCGGGCACCGCGTCCGAAGCGCTGCTGTCGGTGCAGACCGTGCAGGCCTTTACCAATGAAGCCCCCGTCCGCGAAGGCTTTGGCCGGGTGACGGACCTGTCGCTGCGTGCCGCCATGCGCCGGATCAACACCCGCGCCCTGATGACCATGATCGTGATCTTCCTGATCTTTACCGGTGTGGTGGTCGTGCTCTGGATCGGCGCGCGCGATGTGCGCGCCGGTGGGATGAGCGTCGGCGTCCTTGTGCAATTCGTGATCTATTCCGTCATGGTTGCAGGGGCTGTCGGTGCGCTCTCGGAAATCTGGAGCGAGCTCCAGCGCGCCGCCGGGGCGACGGAACGGCTCGTGGAACTGTTGCACGCCGATGATGCCGTAACCGACCCCGCGAACCCGGTGACGCCTGCCACCCCGGTGCGGGGCGAGATCACCTTTGACGGCGTGACTTTCCAATACCCCTCGCGCCCCGGCGTTTCGGCGCTGGACAATGTGGACCTGACGATCAAACCCGGTGAAACAGTCGCCCTTGTCGGCCCCTCCGGGGCGGGCAAGACCACCATCATCCAGATGATCCTGCGCTTTTACGATCCGGTGGCGGGCCGGGTGCTTCTGGACGGTGTGGCCCTGCCGGACATGGCCCGCGATGAATTCCGGCATCACCTTGCCCTTGTGCCGCAGGACCCGGTGATCTTTGCCACCAGCGCGCGCGACAACATCCGCTTTGGCCGCCCCGACGCCACCGATGCCGAGGTTGAGACCGCCGCGCGCGCCGCCGCGGCGCATGACTTCATCGAAGCGCTGCCCGAAGGGTATGACAGCCCGCTCGGCGAACGGGGTGTCATGCTGTCGGGCGGTCAGAAACAGCGCATTGCCATCGCCCGCGCCATCCTGCGTGACGCGCCCGTGCTGCTGCTTGACGAAGCCACATCTGCGCTTGACGCCGAAAGCGAGCGCCTCGTGCAACAGGCGGTGGACGAAATGGCCCAGACCCGGACCACGATCATCGTCGCCCACCGTCTGGCTACGGTAAAGAAGGCCGATCGCATCATCGTTATGGAAGACGGCCGGATCGTGGCCCAGGGGCGCCACGAAGACCTTGTGGCCCAGGATGGTCTTTATGCCAAGCTTGCGCGCTTGCAATTCACGGATGGCGCGGGCGTCTGACCTGCTCTGAACGGGCGGCTGAGATTTCGGAAAACGACCCAATTTGGGGCGTTTTTTCCTGGCAAACACCGTCTGAGCGGCGCTGTTGGCGTACCCGCAGCGTTTTACGCAACGTCCCGGCCTGCTCATGACCCTAGGTTAGGGCTGGTCAAAAGCTTGCGGGATTAGGATTTAGCCTGCATCTTTGACGCAAACCAAACCATGCGTCGCATCGCAGGCGCGGGACGCCAAGAAAAAGCATCGGGGGGAGACCGGATATGAGCTTCGCATCGCTCGAAGACCTGAAACAGATCGAACAGGAAATGGCGTGGGAGGATCGCGGCCTACCGGTGACGCTCTATGACATGCTGGCGCGGACCCGTGACAAGTATCCCGACCGCCCGGCCGTGTCCTATCAGCTCTTGTCGGGCCCCAATGACAAGGCCGAAACCCTGACATGGTCGCAGCTTCACGACAAGGTTGTGCAGGCCGCCAACCTGTTCCGTTCGCTGGGGGTCAAGGAAGACGACACCATCGCCTATATCCTGCCCAACTCGAACGAAACCCTGATCACCATGCTGGGGGGCGCCATCGCCGGGATCGTCAACCCGATCAACCCGCTGCTGGAACCCGAACAGATCGCTGCGATCCTGCGGGAAACCAACGCCAAGGTGGTGGTGACACTCAAATCCTTCGTCAAGACCGATGTGGCCCAGAAAGTGGCCGAGGCTGTGCGTCATGCACCCAAGGTACACACGGTTCTGGAAGTCGACCTCGTGCGCTATCTGACGCCGCCCAAAAGCTGGATCGTGCCGCTGATCCGGCCAAAGAACCCGGACGCTGTGGCCCATCACGCCGATCTCAAGCCGTTCAACAAGGAACTGCGCAAGCAGAACACGACGCTGGATTTCGAGGACCGCAAGGTGGACCGCGTCGCGGCCTATTTCCACACCGGCGGCACCACCGGCATGCCCAAGGTGGCACAGCACAAGTATTCCGGCATCGTCTATAACGGCTGGCTTGGCCATCGCCTGCTGTTCACGGAAAAAGACAGCATCATGTGCCCGCTGCCGCTGTTCCATGTCTTTGCCGTGCATGTGATTGTCATGGCGGTGATTTCCTCGGGCGCGCATGTGGTGTTCCCGACCCCTGCGGGCTATCGCGGCGACGGGGTGTTCGACAATTTCTGGAAGCTGATCGAACGCTGGAAAACCACTTTCGTGATCACCGTGCCCACTGCCGTTTCGGCGCTGATGCAGCGCCCGGTGGACGCGGATGTCTCGACCGTGAAAACGGCCTTCTCCGGATCCGCGCCGATGCCGATGGAACTGTTCAAGCGGTTCGAGGAAGCCTGCGGTGTGGACGTGGTCGAGGGCTATGGCCTGACCGAGGCGACCTGTCTCGTGTCCTGCAACCCGCCCACCGGCGCCAAGAAGGTTGGCTCGGTGGGGCTGCCATTCCCCTATACCGACGTGCGGATCGTGCGCGAAGGCGAAGACGGGCTGGTGGAATGCGCCACGGACGAAGTGGGCGAGATCTGCGTCTCCAACCCGGGTGTATTCGCGGGCAACACCTATACCGAGACCGACAAGAACAAGGATCTCTTCTACAAGGAAAAATACCTGCGCACCGGCGATCTGGGCCGGGTGGACGCGGATGGGTATCTCTGGATCACCGGCCGCGCTAAGGATCTGATCATTCGTGGCGGTCACAATATCGACCCCGCCGAGATCGAAGAGGCGCTGCTGACCCATCCGGCGGTTGCCTTTGCCGGGGCCATCGGCCAGCCCGACGCCCACGCGGGCGAGGTGCCCTGTGCCTATGTCGAACTGGTCGAAGGTGGCAAGGTGACGGACAAAGAACTGATGGAGCATTGCAAGGTTCATGTTCATGAGCGCGCCGCCCATCCCAAGCATGTCGAGGTTCTGCCGGAACTCCCCAAGACGGCCGTGGGTAAAGTGTTCAAGCCCGACCTGCGCAAATCCGCCATCACCCGCGTCTACAATGCGGCGCTGGAAAAGGAAGGCGTGCCCGCGCGTGTGACCTCGGTTCTGGATGATAAGAAACGGGGGCTCGTGGCACAGCTGAGCAACAACGGTGATGCGTCCGAGGAAGAGGTCGCCAAGGTTCTGGGCGCGTTCACCCGCCCTTGGGAGTGGGTGTAAGCTGACCGCAGGAGGGGGCCAGCCCCCTTGTTTGAAAATGCACGCATTTTCAAACGCCACCCCCCGGGGTATTTTGGGAAAAAGAAAGAGCAGGGGCGCGGCGGTGGCTGCGCCCTTTTCACATTGAAGGGGGTGGAAGGCGGCAATAGTCTGATCCCGGATATCAGGGGAGGGGCGCATGGGACATGTGCTGGCAATAGATCAGGGCACCACGTCGAGCCGGGCGATCCTGTTTGACGGAGCGATGCGACCGGTGGCGTCGGCGCAGGAGGAATTCGCCCAGCATTTTCCGCAATCGGGCTGGGTCGAACATGATCCGGCGGACCTGTGGCGCACAACCGTCGAAACCTGCCGAGAGGTGATGGCCAGTACGGGCATTGACGTCGCGGAGATTGCCGCGATCGGCATCACCAACCAGCGTGAGACCACGCTGGTCTGGGATCGGGCGACGGGGGAGACGGTGCATCCCGCAATTGTCTGGCAGGATCGGCGTACGGCGGCGATGTGCCGGGAACTGAAGGCGGCGGGCCACGAGGGGCGGGTGCGCGACATCACCGGACTGCTTCTCGACCCGTATTTTTCCGGCACCAAGGTGGCGTGGATTCTGGACAACGTGGCGAGCGCGCGCGCGCGGGCCGAGGCCGGGGAGCTGCTTTTTGGCACGGTGGATTGCTACCTGATCTGGCGTCTCACCGGCGGGCGTGTGCATGCGACGGATGCCACCAATGCGGCGCGGACCCTTCTGTATGATATCCACGCCGGGGATTGGTCCTCTGAGATGTGTGCCCTCTTGGACGTGCCAATGCAGATGTTGCCGGACGTGCGCGACTGCGCGGATGATTACGGCGAGACCGACCCGGAGATTTTTGGGGCGCCGATCCCGATCCGGGGCGTAGCCGGGGACCAGCAGGCCGCCACCATCGGGCAGGCCTGCTTTCAACCCGGCATGCTGAAATCGACCTATGGCACGGGCTGTTTTGCGCTTTTGAATACCGGGGACAGTCCGGTTGCATCGTCCAATCGCCTGCTGACCACCATCGCCTACCAGCTTGACGGCAAACCGACCTATGCGCTGGAGGGGGCGATTTTCATTGCCGGGGCCGTGGTGCAGTGGCTGCGGGACGGGGTGAAGCTGATCGAGCATGCCCATGAAACCCATGCCTTGGCCGAGGCGGCCGATCCGGGACAGGAGTTGATCCTTGTGCCCGCATTTACCGGGCTGGGCGCGCCCTACTGGGCGCCCGAGGCGCGTGGGGCGGCCTTTGGCCTCACGCGCAATTCAGGTCCGGCAGAGTTCGCGCGTGCCGCACTTGAGAGCGTCGGGTTCCAGACCCGCGATCTGCTGGAAGCGATGCACGCGGATTTCACATTTCACGGCGACACCGTATTGCGGGTGGATGGCGGTATGACGGCCAGCGACTGGGCCATGCAGTTCCTCAGTGACATTCTCGGCGCGCCCGTGGATCGCCCCGAAGTGCTTGAAAGCACGGCAAGGGGCGTGGCGTGGCTGGCGGGCATGCGGGTCGGGGTCTATCCGGATATGGACGGGTTTGCCGGGACATGGGCGATGGAACGCCGTTTCACGCCCGAGCGGGACGATGACTGGCGCGATGCGCGCTATGCGGCTTGGAAACGCGCCGTGGCGGCCACACTGGTCGCCGCCGGCGAAAGCTAGGTTTTGAGCGCCAGCGCAAGGTCCATCACATTCGTGCCCGTGGGGCCGGAAGTGAACAGCGCCCCCCGGTTGCGCAGGAAACGCCCGCTGTCAGCGGCGCGTAGCGCGGCGCGCGCGCCGTCCCCCCATGTCGCCCCATCCACCAGTCCGCCCGCAGCCGTCGTTGGCCCATCGGTGCCATCGGTGCCCGCCACCAGAACGCTGAGCCGTTCCTGCCCGGCGATCTCTTCGGCCAGCGCCAGCGCCAGCGCCTGATTGCGCCCTCCCTCGCCGGGATCGGGGGGCAGAGTGACGGTGGGTTCCCCGCCCAGGATGTGCAGGCCCGGGGCACTTTGGCAAAACACCGGGCCAAGCCGGGCGGAGAGCGTGAAAACGTCGTCATAAAGCGTTTCCGCGTTGTCCAGCACCGGGATGCCAAGGGCCTTGGCGCGCGCGGCACAGGCGTCGCGGGCGATGGCGTTGGATGCGACGATGAACGGATCAAAGGAAAAACGCACGGCATCCGGCGCGTCCCCGATGCCGGAGCCGATCACGGACAGCGCGTCGCCTTCGACATCCGAGATCGCCAGCGTTGTCACCAGCGCGCCCCGGAACCGGGCAAGGAGTTTGCCGCCCTTGATCTCGGACAGCTCACGCCGCCGCGTATTCATTGCGTGAATGTCCAGCCCCTCTGCGAGAAGGCGGCTGTTCTCGGCCTGTAGCGCGTGCAGGGAAAGACCGGCAGCAGGCAATTCAGCCAGCGCCGAGGCGCCACCGGACACCAGCATCAACAGGTGCGTGTCCGCGCCCATGCCATGCACCGCGTCAAACAGCGTCTTGCCGCCGCGCAGCGAGTTTTCATCCGGCACCGGATGGGCCGCCTCGATCACCTCAATGTCGGAATCAAGCCCCTCGGCGTGGCCATATTTGGTCACGACCAGCGTCGGGATATCGCCGCCAAAGAAATCACGCGCGGCCTGCGCCATGCTGGCGGCTGCCTTGCCGACGGCGAGGATACGATCGGGCCGGGCCACCTGTTCGCGTGCCAGGGCCGTTGTCACGGCGCGATCGCCGCGCACCGCATCAACGCCCGCCTGCCAGATGTCTTTCAGAATTTCAGCACGGTCCATGAACGCCCCCATTTGGGTGGCAGAATGCCCCAGCCCCGCGGCGCTGACCAGCCCCGGTTCGGGATGGACAAGCGGATCGAACCCAGTCATGCAATGGCCAGCCAATCCAAGGAGTCTGTCCATGTCCGACCAATGTGCCCTCTGTGCCGCGACCGACGCGGTTCTGCCCGTGCAGGTCGCCCCGCGTGACGACCAGATCGCGCTCTGCGCCACCTGTCAGGACGGCGTGGTAAACGGCCCCGTCGACGCACCGCATTGGCAATGCCTGCATGACGCAATCTGGAGCACGGAGGCTGCGGTGCAGGTTGTGGCGTGGCGCCTGCTCAAGGGCCTGAGAGAGGCGGTCTGGGCGCGGGACCTGCTCGAGATCGCCTATCTGGAGCCGGATGTGAAAGATTGGGCCGAAGCTGGTTTGCCTGATCCCGACGCGCTTGAGCACCGCGACAGCAACGGCGCGATTCTCTCTGCCGGGGACAGCGTGGTCCTGATCAAGGATCTCCCTGTGAAAGGCGCGGGCTTCACCGCCAAGCGCGGCACGGCGGTGCGCAACATTTCCCTCGTGCCGGACAATGCCGAACATATCGAAGGCCGGGTCGAGGGGCAGCGCATCGTGATCCTGACGAAATTCGTCAAAAAGAGCTAGGATCAGACCTCCATCCAGATCGTGACCGGACCGTCATTCAAGAGCCGTACCTTCATATCGCCGCCAAATTGCCCCTTGGCGATGGGCACGCCTTGGGCTGCCAGCTGGGTCGCGAAATACTCGTAAAGCCGTTCGCCCTCATCCGGGGCGGCGGCGGTGGAAAAACCGGGGCGGTTGCCGCTGCGCGTATCGGCGGCCAATGTGAATTGCGACACCACCAGCGCGGCGCCACCATTGTCCAGAACCGACCGGTTCATCTTGCCGTTCTCGTCAGTGAAAATGCGTAGCTTGGCGACTTTGGCCGCGAGCTTGTCAGCCTGCGTCTCGCTGTCGCCCTGCATGGCACAGACCAGCACCAGAAGGCCGGGGCCGATTTCGCCGATAACGGCGCCGTCGACCGTGACCGAGGCTTCTGAAACACGTTGGATCAAGGCGCGCATGACAGCTCCTTCAAGGTTGGGGGATTGGCGCCGGGGCGCGTGACAGAGAGCGTTGCGGCCCGCACACCCAGCTCCGCCGCGCCCGTGAGCGTGGCGAGGTCGGCCCGCGCAAGATCGGCGGGAGTCGCAAGATCGGCTTGGGCAAGCCCGGTCAGGAACCCGGCATTGAACGTGTCACCCGCGCCGACCGTGTCGCTGACTTTTGCCGCTGGTGCAGGGACATGCTGGGCACCGTGGCGGGTAAACAGCGTTACACCATCCGCGCCGTGGGTGTGGATCACCACCGAGGCGCGTCCGGTCAAAAGCTGTTCCGGCGGGTCGGGCCGCAGCCAGTCGATATCTTCGTCCGAAAGCTTGATGACATCCGCCATAGCCATCATCCGGGAGAGACGCTTTCGGTAATCCGCGTCCTGATCTGCAATCAGCGCGGGGCGGATATTGGGGTCGAGCAGGATCACCCGCTCAGCGCCTGCCATCTGCATCAACGCCTCGAACGCCCCCGCTGCGGGGCGATGGATCAGACAGAACCCGCCGAATACCAGTGTCGAGATGCCGTCAAGCGGCGGAAGATGCAGGGGGCTGAGGCCTCGGGTGGCGCTGTCCTGATCGTAGAAACTGAAGCTCTGGCTGGTCTCGGTGCGATGGATGAAGGCGAGTGTTGTCGGGGCGTCGAGTGTGGGTGTACGGGCGAGGTCGACGCCTTCGCGCGCCATCACCTCCCGCAGGGTCTGGCCAAAAGCGTCACCCGAAAGACCGCCAAAAAAGCCGACCGGCTGATCCAGCCGCGCCAGTGCAATTGCAGTGTTGAGCGCCGCCCCGCCGGGCACCGGGCGGAACGCGGCAACGCCATCGCGCGCGGTTTCGGGGATCATGTCGATCACGGCTTCGCCGCAGCAGAGAAACATCGCGCCAGCCCTTTCATGCGCAGGTCGCGCGACTTTGGGACAAGGCCGCGGCAAACGCAACCGGGGAGGGGGCCAGCCCCCTCGTTTGAAAATCAGGGATTTTCAAACTTCACCCCCGGGGTATTTCTGGAAAAAGAAAGATCAGGGCTGGTGGCGCGGGCCATCCATAATGATGCAGGTGGTGGAGCCGGTGGCGTAGAGCTTGCCGTCGTCCACCCCCTTGATTTCCCCGTCAGCTATGCCCGTGGAGCGGCCTGCGTGATGCACGGTGCCAATCGCCTGCACCCGCGTGCCGATCGGGATCGGGCGGATGATATTGATCTTGTATTCGAGGGTTGTGTAGATCTGGCCGGCCTTGAGCATGGTTTGCACGGCGCAGGCCATGCAGCTGTCTAGGATGGTGCCATACCAGCCACCATGCACGGTGCCGATCGGGTTCATGACCCTGAACTCGGGTGTGCCCTCGAAGATCACCTTGCCTTCTTCGGCGTGAATGGGGCGGAATCCCAGCGTCTGGCCGATGGGCGGGCCGGGCAGGCGCCCTTCGATGATGTCCTGCATGAAGTCGAGCCCCGAGCGCGACAGGATCGTGTCGAGATCAGCCAGTTCTTCGGGGCGTTGGGCGTAGTGATGAAACGTGTCGGGCATGGGCGCGGCCTCCTGAACTCCTCCCTTTCAGGAGGCCGCAAATTGCGCCTGTCCGCAAGCCTTGGGGTTGCGATAGGCGCGTTCCGTTACGCAACGTTTTCCAGTCTTACCTGGGGCACCACGCCCAGGGCATGGCACACGTCGCGCGTCAACTCGGGGCGGTTCAGCGTGTAGAAATGCAGCGCTTCGACGCCTTCGTCAAGCAAGTCCGAGCAGAGTTCGGTGCAGATCGCTGTGGCCAGCAGGTCCTCGCGCCCGTCGCGCACAGCCTTTTCGAACGCATCGTCCAGCCATGCTGGCACATCGGTGCCGCAGCGGCGGGCGAAACCACGCACACCCTTCCAATTCTCGATCGGCAGGATGCCCGGTACGATCGGCGCGTCGATCCCGGCTTTGGCGCAGGCATCCCGGAACCGCAGGAAGGTTTCGGCTTCGAAGAAGAACTGGGTCAGGGCCTCGCTTGCGCCCGCGTCGATCTTGCGCTTGAGCCAGTCGATATCGGCCTGCTGGTTTGCCGCCTCGGGGTGTTTTTCGGGATAGGCGCCCACGCGGATGGTGAACTTGCCCGTGTCGGCCAGCGCCGCGATCAGCTCGACCGAGTTGGCAAATCCCTCGGGATGGGGTTCGAACCCGGCGCTGCCCTTGGGCGGATCGCCCCGCAGGGCGACAATCTCGGACACGCCGGCCGCGGCAAAATCATCCGCGATTTTCAGCGTCTCTTCGCGCGTGGCGTTCACGCAGGTCAGGTGTGCGGCCACGTTCAGCCCGCTGGATTTGTGCAAGGTGGCCACCGCATCGCGCGTCAGGTCGCGGGTCGTGCCACCGGCGCCGTAGGTCACCGAAACAAAGCGTGGGTCAAGCGGGGCGAGGGCCTGAACCGTATCCCAGAGTCGGAACGACGCTTCCAGATTCTGCGGCGGGAAGAATTCAAGGGAAATATGAGGTGCGGTCATTTTATCAGGTCCAAAACTTGTTGTTGCCCTCATGTCTCACAAATGGCAAATGTGAGCAAACTCATAATCCTCAAGAACGTCATGAGTCTCATATGAAGATGCATATCGAATTCCGGCACCTTCGCACGGTGCGCGCCATTCATGAATGTGGCGGGCTGGCGCGGGCGGCCGAACAACTCAACATCACCCAGTCGGCCCTCAGCCATCAGATCAAGGGGCTGGAAGAGCAGGCCGGGGTGGAGCTTTTCGTGCGCCGCTCCAAGCCGATGAAGCTCTCGGCGGCGGGGTTGCGGCTCTTGCGGCTGGCCAACAAGATCCTGCCCGAGGTCGAAGCGCTTGAGGCCGAATTCAACGGGCTGCGCGATGGCAGCTCGGGGCGGCTTCATATCGCGATCGAATGCCATGCCTGTTTCGAGTGGCTGTTCCCGGTGCTTGAGAAATTCCGCAAATCCTGGCCTGACGTGGATGTCGACATCCGCCCCGGACTTGCCTTTGACGCGATGCCTGCGCTGCAAAAGGAAGAGGTCGATCTCGTGGTATCCTCGGACCCCGAGGATCTGCCGGGCGTCTCTTTCTCTCATCTCTTCGATTACAACCCCGTCTTCGTGGCGGCGGCCCAGCATCCCTTGGCTCAAAAAACCTGGATCGAGGCCGAGGATTTCCGGGGGGAAACCCTGATCACCTATCCGGTGGAGCGGGCGCGGCTCGATATCTTTTCGCAGCTTCTGACCCCGGCCAAGGTGGAACCGGCGGCGATCCGGCAGGCAGAGCTGACAGCGGTGATCCTATTGCTGGTGGCGTCCAACCGGGGGGTCTCGGTGTTGCCGGATTGGGTGGTGCGCGAGGTCAAGTACTCCTCGGATTACGTCACTCGTCCCCTGACCGAAACTGGCATCACACGGCAATTGTTTGCCGCCACACGCAACGACGATCTGGAAAAACCCTATATGCGTGATCTCATCCGTCTGGCGGGAGAAGAAGCGCGGCGGCTTCAGGAGGTTTGAGGCCCTAGCGCCCCAAGGCCATGTCGAGCCGCGCCTTGATCAGCCGTCCGAAAAGACGCATGGGAAACCGGCGATAGGCCGGGGCATCCTGCGGCAGGGGCAAATCCGACTGCCGCTTGCGAATGTTGGTGCGCATTTCAACCGGAGGCAGGGCGCCCTCCTCAAACCGGTTGCGATAGGTCGACACCCAATGGCCGGGCTTGAACTTCAGGTACATTGCCGAATTGCAGCAGGTAGCCACGAACCGTTGGGTCGGGGCCTTGTCGCGCAGCTTGATCCCCTGCAAAAGCTCCGCGCCTGCGACACAGCGAAACCGGTCATCGCGATAGGTCAGGTACGCCGCACCGCCATCGGCCTCCAACACCGGGCCCGCGCCGTTGCGCGCTTCGATCATGCGCCCCCCAGCCTGACAATCGCCGCAGTAACACACAGCCGTCAGGATCGGCGGGCCCACCGCCTCGCAGACAACCTTGCCGCATCTGCACCGCGCGCGTCTGATGATTTGATCCATGCAAGCGATCCCGAGTGGGGGCAACAGCGCCCGCCATGGATCAGGTTAACCAGACCGTAGGGCAGCAACAACACCCGATCAGTATTGCCCCGGATATGCTCCCATCATCGCCTGCACATCCAGATCGCTGGAAAACGCATCCGGGTTGCGGGCCATCATTTCACGGATGAAAGCCCGACGTGCGCGATTGTCCTCGGGACTGTCGGGATTGCGGCGTCCCGTGCGGCGACGCTCAAAAAAAGACAGGATGCCGAAGCGGAAAAACGGGCGGGGGGCAGTGACCTCAAACATGGTGAACTCTCCTTTGGAACTCTCTTGATCAGGCTACGCCGCGCCGATTTCGCTTGGTATCCGCTGCAGAGTTGTGCTGTTCTACAAAAATGAATAACCGTTTTCGCAACTGGTCCGATCTGCGCGTCTTCCTTTCCGTGGCTCGCGCGGGGTCGACCCTTGCTGCGTCGCGTGATCTAGGCATGGCGCAACCAACGGTGGCCAGGCGCATTGATGCGCTTGAACACGCCTTGGGCCTGACGCTGTTTGAAAGGGACACGCGCGGGTTTCGGCTGACGCCCGAGGGGCAGTCCCTGCTGCCTGCAACCGAGGCCGTCGCCAACACGATAGCCGCCTTTTCCGACCAGGCGCAGGCAATCGCGGGTCCGCGCCCCATCCGAGTAACCGGTTTCGTTGCCAATCTCGAAGGGGCAGCGGCCCGGATTCTGAGCGAGTTTTCAGGACTGTACCCGGACGTTCAGTTCGAATTCCTCGCCGTTCTGAACCTGCTCGATCTTACGGCCAACGAGGCGGATATTGCGCTGCGTGTAACTTGGTCGGAACATGACCCATCGCTGATCTGTCGGCATGTCAGCAATCCACAATTCACGCTCTACGGCGCCCCGGCCTATGCAGAAAAATACGGACTGCCGCGCAGCCCCGAAGAGATGGCGGGCCATACCGTGCTGTCATGGAAGCGCGAAGATACCGCCCCGGTGTTGCATGATTGGATTTGTCGCCACCTTCCGGGCAACCGTGCCTCCCGCTCCTATTCCGAAGTCGCGGTGAAGGATACCGCCGTGCGCGCGGGGCAGGGGCTGGGGCTCATGAATGTACGGCTGGTCGCCCCCGAGGAAGAGGCCGGGACCCTGATCCGCTGTTTCGATCCGCCGGAAGAACTGACCGCATCTCACGATATTCTCGTGGCGCCCGACGCCTGGCGCCGCCCCGAGGTCAAGACATTTGTCCGCTTCTTTGCGCCACGCTATGCGGCGATCTTTCGTTAGACGCGACTTCATGTTTTTTGAATGAAACTTGCAGTGCCGTGACGATTCTTTCGCCATTCTCCCCCTGACGCAGGCCACGCTTGGCCGCCATGTTTCCCTTGTCTGCACAAAAGCACATTCGGGGGAGGACTTTCGGGTCCTTGAAAACATATGCCAACAACCTTCAATGCCATTTCCTTGGGCGCGCTTGCCGATATGGACACATCCGAAGGCAACAACACCGCCGAGAACGCCAGCGCGCTGGTTGGCCTGACATTCGGGTCGGCTGGCGACGCGCTCGTCAATGATTTTGTCGAAATCTCCGCCAGCGGCGATCCCGGCACTTTCTACGATATGGACAACAGTCCCGCCGACCAGTTCACGGTCGACGGTGGCGCCCCCCAGACCTTTGACGGCACGTCGGTCTATTCGGCCACGATCACCTATGTCGACGGCACCACTGCCACGATTTCTGCGGTGATCTTTCAGGATACCGATGGCAACGCCTACCTTGCGCCGGAATTCTCTGCCAATGCGGATCAGGCCGCGCTCGAAGCCGCGCCAATTCGCTCGCTGACACTGGACAGCTTGATCGGCAATACCTGGAGCGGGCTGACGTCCAGTCGCCAGGAATGGGATTATGCCGTCTGTTTCACCGCCGGTACCATGATCATCACCCAGCAGGGCGAACGCCCGGTGGAAGAGCTTCTGCCGGGCGACATGATCCTGACCATGGACAACGGGTTCCAGCCGCTGCGCTGGACCGGTCAGCGCACCGTGCCCGCGCAGGGCAAACTTGCTCCGATCCATTTCGAACCCGGCGCGCTTGGGAATGATCGGCCATTGCGTGTCTCCCCCCTGCACAGGATGCTGGTCGCAGGCTGGCGCGTTCAGATGCATTTCGGCGAACGCGAAGTTCTGGTCCCGGCCATGAGCCTCGTGAACGACAGATCGGTGCGCCAGATCGAAGGTGGGGAGGTGACCTATGTGCACATCATGTTCGACCGCCATGAAATCGTCTATGCCGAGGGTATCCCCAGCGAAAGCTTCATGCCCGGTGAACAGGGCCTGACGGCAATGGGCGAAGCTTGTCGCGACGAGATCTATACGCTGTTCCCCGAGTTGCAGGAGATCGGCCTGACCGCCTATGGCCAGGACGCCCGCACCAGCCTGCGAGGGCGGGAGGCGCAGCTTCTGTTGCATTGAAGCGAACAGAAAAAGGTTAACGCCGGAACACCGCGTGGCCCGATACGTTCATCGCACGATTTTGGGTACGCATACCGACGCAATACCGACGTGATACCGATGCAAAACCGAAGCCGGTTTTGCCTGTTAACCAAGGTCGATCAGCCGATTCGCACGCGGCGTGCCGGAAATTCTCCGGCGCGCCGCAGCAAGGTCTCGTTAATCAGATCACCTTGACGATCTGTTTGCCCTTGTTGCCGCCCTTGAGCATGGAGCGGAACGCGGCCGGGGCGTTCTCCAACCCTTCTGCAACATCCTCGACGAACTTGATCTGGCCGGTGGCCAGAGCCGGGCCCACTTCCCGAAGGAAATCGGGGTAGCGATCAAAGTGGTTCGAGATGATGAAACCGTTGACCGACAGGAAATTCACAAGGATCGTGCGCCACAAGCGCGGCCCGGTGAGTGCTTCCATCGAGGCATCGCCGCCAAGCGCGCCTGCATTGTACCATGCGATCATGCCGCAAAGGGGAATGCGTCCGAACGGGTTCATCATTGGCAGCACCGCATCCAGCACCTTGCCGCCGACATTCTCAAAATAGATGTCCACCCCGTTGGGGCAGTGTTCCTTGAGTGCGGCGCGCAACTCCTTGGCGCTGTCATAAGCGCGGTGGTCGACACAGGCGTCAAACCCATAAACCTCTGTCGCCATTTGACATTTGTCCGCACCACCGGCGATGCCGACCACGTTCAGCCCGCGCATCTTGGCCACCTGGCCCACCATCGAGCCGACCGGGCCGGTTGCGGCGGCGACGACCAGCGTCTCACCTTCCTTGGGCTTGCCCAACTCGGTCAGACCATACCAGCCGGTAAAGCCCGGCATGCCCAGCACCCCAAGCGCGGTAGTGATCGGGGCCAGCGTAGGGTCAAGCTTGCGGGTCTCCGCACCCTTGGCGATGCCGTGCGTGGCCCAGCCGGTCATGGCAAACACGAACTCGCCGGGCTGGAACGACGGGTGGTTGGAAACAATCACTTCGCCCACCGAGCCCGCTTCCATCATCCCGTCAATCGGCACGGGTGCGGCATAGGATTTGGCATCGTCCATGCGTCCGCGCATGTAGGGATCCAGTGAAAAATAGTGATTGCGGATAAGTATTTCACCCTCCGCCGGAGTTGGCAGGTCCACGGATTCCAGTCGGAAATTCTCGTCTTTTGGCTCGCCGTTCGGGCGGCTGGCCAGCACAATGCGCTGCATCTGGTCTGTCATGGCGTCTCTCCTTTATCTGCTGCAAGCAAGGGTGGGTTTCCCGGCGGCACTTGGCAAGCCCGGGCATGCTTGACGCGCGGGCATGTGACGTGGCGTTCCGGACGCACACGGCAAGCGGGCTAAGGCCCTTGGCAAAAGGGGAATTGCGGCGTATACGCGCGCTCTGAGCCAAAAGGAGCCCCAGCCATGCCAGGCAGCGCAAATCTCAACATCATGATGAAGGCCGCCCGCAAAGCAGGCCGGTCGCTGGTTAAGGACTTCCGCGAGGTCGAGAACCTTCAGGTGTCGATGAAGGGCGCAGGTGACTTCGTCAGCAAGGCAGATCTGCGGGCCGAGGAAATCCTCAAGGAAGAGCTTCTTGGCGCGCGCCCGACCTATGGCTGGCTGGCCGAAGAAGGCGGTGAGATCGAGGGCAAGGACCCGACACGCCGCTGGATCGTGGACCCGCTGGATGGCACCACCAACTTCCTGCACGGCCTGCCGCACTGGGCGATCTCCATCGCACTCGAGCACAAGGGCAAAGTGGTTGCGGGCGTGATCTTTGACGCGGCCAAGGACGAGATGTTCTATGCCGAAAAGGGTGAGGGCGCGTGGCTCAACGACAGCCAGCGCCTCCGGGTTTCGGGCCGCTCGCGCATGATCGAGTTCGGTCTTTGCCACGGGCCTGCCCTTTGGGGGCCGCGCCGACCTGCCTGCAACCCTTCAGGACCTCGCGCGGCTTTTGCCCGCCACCGCAGGTGTGCGCCGCTGGGGTGCGGCTGCGCTCGACATGGCCTATGTGGCCGCCGGACGTTACGAGGGGTTCTGGGAACGCTCGCTGAACGCGTGGGACCTTGCCGCAGGCATGATCATCGTCAAGGAAGCAGGCGGGTTCGTCGAACCGATTGACCCCGAAGGGGATATTCTGGAAGACGGCGAAGTGGTCTGTTCCAACGAGCCGATCTTTTCGCAATTCGCCAAGGTCATCCGCAACGGTTGAGCAGGCAGGGGGCGCTGCCCCCGTCACAAGCCGGGCTTGTGACGCCCCCGGGGTATTTCTGGAAAAAGAAAGATTGGATCAGTCGGTCTGATCGCTGGGATGGTTCACGCCATCCACCCACGGTATGTCGCCGAGATCACGCGGATTGATCCCTTCCAGCGCGCCGAGGTTGACCCCGTATTCATTCGGATTCGAGCGGCGCTGGTGGTGGGTGTAAATCCCGCAGGTCTTGCAAAAATAGTGTTTCGCGGTTCCGGTGTTGAACTGATAAAGCGTCAGGTTCTCCGCCCCTTTCAGAATCTCGATCCCATCCAGCGGCGCAGACACGGCTGCCGCCCCCCGACGGCGACAGAAGGAGCAATCACAGCGACGCGCAGTTTCCAGCCCATCGCTCAGCGTCACCCGCAGTTCCACGGCGCCACAATGGCAAGTCAGTTTATGGCTCATCAGCGGCGTCTCCGGACGATTGGAATGGAACTTTGCGAGAGCCGGTACTTGGCTTCGGGATGCGGCGGCTTGCCCTCGTTGACCGCCCAGAAACGCGGTCCGCCCCGGCGCAGCCACAGTGGCAGCGCAAGAATCGCTCCGGCCACGAACCCACCTGCATGCGCCCAATAAGCCACGCCGCCGCCCGCCATGTCAGCCGCCGCGCCGCCAAAGATCTGGAAGGTGAACCAGAGGCCCAGCATGAGCCAGGCCGGAACCGTGAAAATCTTGAAAAAGATGATGATGATGAAAAGGATGTCGACGCGCGCCTTTGGGAACATCAACAGGTATCCGCCCATCACCCCTGCAATTGCGCCCGACGCACCGACCATGGGAATGTTGCTAAAGGGGGCGGCGACGATCTGTCCGGCGCTCGCGGCCAGCCCCGACAGCAGGTAGAAGACGAGGAAACCGACATGGCCCATCTCGTCTTCCAAGTTGTCGCCAAAGATCCACAGGAACAGCATGTTGCCCGCAAGATGCATGAAACCGCCATGCAGGAACATCGAGGTGATCAGCGTATGCAGGCTATAGCCATGCGTCACTTCACCGGGGATCAGCGCCCATTTCTGGAAGAACATCGCCAGCTTCAGGTCATCCCCCATCAGGTGCCAATAGCTCAGGAAGATCGCGATATTGAGGATCATTAGGGCGTAGACGACATAGGGCGTCCGCCCTGACGGGTTGTGGTCACGAATTGGAAACATGCGCTGACCCTGAGGCCAAACGGGTGGGGCGTCAAGCCGCCCCGCCCAGAAGCGCGGCGTTCCCGCCTGCCGCCGTTGTATCAACGCAAACATGCCGTTCGCCACGCACCCGCGCTACGTCCGGCATGCCGGTGACCAGCGGCACGATCGGGCCATCACGCCGTGCCAGCGCCCGATCATAGATCCGCGCCATATCCGCCTCTCCCCACCAAATCACCGAAGAGATGCCGGCCAGCGTTTCAAGCGTGCCCGGCTGCACCGGTCCCGTGGCGGCGACGGCGCGTCCGCCAAGCGCGCGCACGGCGCTGGCCTGTGCCTCGGCCGCCTCGCGTCCCGGTCCAAGGCACAACACCGGGGGGCGGGCAAAGGTGGACAGCCGGTTCGACTCTCCGGTTGGTCCGGGCAGTGTGGTGGTCGTTTCGGGGGCGCCGGGATCGGCCAGCGCGATCTTTTGCACCAGCACGTCCGTTGGCATTGGCCCGTCCCAACCATCGTTCACCCTGCGCCGCTCCACGCTGGCGAAACGGCTCAGGTAGAACGGGCCACCCGCCTTGGGACCGGTCCCGGAAAGCCCTTCACCGCCAAAGGGCTGGCTCCCCACGATGGCACCGATCTGGTTCCGGTTCACATAGATGTTGCCCGCATGCATGCGGTCAGACACATGCTGTACCCGATCGTCGATCCGGGTCTGCAACCCGAAAGTCAGCCCATAACCCGTGGCATTGATCGCCTCGATCACCTGATCCAGCTCATCGGATTTGAAAGTGGCGACATGCAGGACAGGACCAAAAATCTCGCGTTCAAGATCGGCAATCCCGCCAACCTTGATCAGGGTCGGGGCAATGAACGTGCCGGTTTGTGGCGTCGGAAGCTGGAATAAAACCCGCCCCTCAACCTGCGCCCGTGCGATGTGATCGGCGATGCCCTGGCGCGCGGTGTCGTCGATCACCGGGCCGCTATCGGTGGAAAGCGCCCAGGGATCACCAAGCGTTAACTCTTTCATGGCACCCTTGAGCATGGTCAAAAGCCCGTCGGCAATGTCTTCTTGCACGTACAAGCAACGCAGGGCCGAGCAGCGCTGGCCGGCGGATTGGAACGCGCTTTCGATGATCGCGGTAACGGCCTGTTCAGGCAAGGCGGTCGAATCGACGATCATCGCGTTCAGTCCGCCGGTCTCGGCAATAAGCGGCGCGCCGGGGGCAAGATGGTCGGCCATGGTGGCGCGGATGCGTTGCGCGGTCGCTGTCGAGCCGGTGAAGGCAACACCGTTCACGCGCGGATCGGAGGTCAGCGCGGCACCTACCGTAGCGCCAGCACCGGGCAGGAACTGCAGCGCCGTGCGCGCAACACCCGCTTCATGCAACAGCTCGACCGCGCGATAGGCGATGAGCGGGGTCTGATCCGCAGGCTTGGCGAGTACAGCATTTCCGGCAGCCAGCGCGGCGGCCACCTGTCCCGAGAAGATGGCCAGCGGAAAGTTCCACGGGCTGATGCAAGTGAACACGCCCGCGGGTGGGGTTTCGGGAGCATTGGCGCCGTAGTAGCGCAGGAAATCGACCGCCTCGCGCAACTCCGCCACTGCGTCGAGCGGCGTCTTGCCCGCCTCGCGCGCAAGCAGGGCGAAAAGTTCTCCAAAATGCACCTCATACAGGTCCGCAGCGCGGTTCAGGATCTCTCCGCGTGCTTGCGGGCTTTCATTCCAGGGCGTCGCCGCGGCCAAAGCGGTCTCGATATCCGCCGCACTTGCCGTGGCAACACTGCCCGGCGAGTCTGATGGCAGATAGGGATTGTCGACCGCGTCAGCGGCTTCTGGCTTGGCATCTCCCGCAATGAGAGGGGTAGCATGCCATACAGCACTCCGGTACGGCGCGCGAGCGTTTTCCAGCGTTTCCAGCGTCGGTGTGTCGGTCAGATCGAACCCGGTTGAGTTCACACGCTCGGGTTCAAAAAGCGCAGGTCCGCGCGCGATTGTCGGGGCGGGGTCGTCAAGCTGTTCAAAAGGATCGCGGGCGACGTCCTCCGCGGGCACGTCCTCATCGACGATCTGGTTCACGAAGGAGCTGTTGGCGCCGTTTTCAAGCAACCGCCGCACAAGATATGCCAAGAGGTCGCGGTGTGCTCCAACCGGTGCATAGATCCGGCAGCGTGTGTCCTGCGCCTTCAGAACGATATCATGCAATGCTTCGCCCATGCCGTGCAGGCGTTGGAACTCAAACGAAGAATTGTCGTCGGCCATGTCCAGAATGGCCGCTACCGTATGCGCGTTATGGGTGGCAAACTGCGGATAGACGCGGTCTGTCATGCGCAAAAGCTTGCGGGCGTTGGCGATATAGCTGACATCGGTGGCCACTTTTTGGGTAAACACCGGGAATCCATCGATCCCCATCACCTGGGCGCGCTTGATCTCGGTATCCCAATAGGCGCCCTTGACCAGTCGCACCATGATGCGCCGGTCCAGCCGCACTGCCAGTTCGTAAAGATAATCCAGTGTGGCGCCCGCGCGTTTACCATAGGCCTGAACCACGATCCCGAACCCGTCCCAGCCCGCCAGTGCGGGTTCGCCAAGGACCGCTTCGATCACATCCATTGAAATCGACAGACGGTCGGCCTCTTCCGCGTCAATATTGAGCCCCATGCCGGCCGATTTCGCCAACAACGCCAGCGAGCGCAGACGCGGCACCAGCTCGTCCATCACCCGTGCGCGCTGGGCGACCTCGTAACGAGGGTGCAAGGCCGACAACTTGACCGAGATGCCGGGGTTCTGGCGGATGTCCTCGTGGGTGCAGGCCGCCGCAATCGCTGTGATCGCGCGGCTATAGGCAAGGTGATACCGCATCGCGTCAGCGTCGGTCTTGGCCGCTTCGCCGAGCATGTCATAGGAATAGGTGTAGCCCTTTTTCTCCATGTTGGCCGCGCGTTCCATGGCCGAGGTGATGCTTTCGCCCAATACGAACTGCCGCCCCATCTCCTTCATTGCCCGCCCAACGGCCGTGCGGATGACCGGTTCGCCCAGACGTTTGACCGCCCCGCGCAGGGTGCCGATCAATCCGGGTTCGCGATCCTCCAATACCTTGCCCGTCAACATCAGCGCCCAGGTCGAGGCATTGACCAACGAGGAAGTTGACGCCCCAAGATGACGTCCCCAGTCGGACGGAGCGATCTTGTCTTCGATCAGCGCATCAATGGTCTCCGCGTCGGGCACCCGCAACAAAGCCTCGGCCAGACACATCAATGCGATGCCTTCGTCGGTCGACAGGCCATATTCGGCAAGGAAAACCTCCATCAGCCCCGGATTAGTCGCCTCGCGAATGGCACGCACCAGGTCCGTGGCCTGATCAGCAATGCGCGCGCGATCCTCTGGGCTCAGCCCGGCCTCGGCAACCAGTTGTTGCAAGAGAGCGGCTTCATCGTGGTAGGTATCAGTGTCAATCCGGCGGCGGGCTTGCGTGGGTTGGGGCATGGCACACTCCATTGGTTTTCCCTAGTATACGGAGATGAACTCAGGCAGATTGCCCGAAGAGAGCTGAATGACAGGGCATTTCGTCTGAAATGATGGGAGTAGATAGTGCAAAACGACAAGGTGGCGCTGGACCGGTTCGACCGGGCGATTCTGGAAATCCTGGCTTCGGACGGGCGCATTTCAATCACGGATCTTGCGCAGGCGATTGGGTTGTCCAAAAGCCCGACACAGGCGCGATTGCGACGTCTTGAAAAAGAAGGCGTGATCACCGGCTACCGGGCGCTGCTCGATCCGGTGCGATTGGGGCTGGACCATGTCGCCTTTGTCGAGGTCAAGCTGACCGACACCCGCGAAGCCGCTCTGCGCGCCTTCAACGCCGCAGTGGCCAAGGTGCCCGAGATCGAACAGGCACACATGATTGCCAGCCATTTCGACTATCTTCTGAAAGTCCGCACCTCCAACATGGCCGCCTATCGCGCCATTTTGGGCGAGGCGATCTCGGCCTTGCCGCATGTGGCGAGCACCTCGACCTACGTAGCGATGGAAGCCGTGAAGGATACCGGCCTCGCAGAGATGTGACTTGGTGCTTTTGCGCGTCGCATGGCAGGCTTGTGCCATGAAACGCGTGGTAATGTCGATATTCATGTGCCTGCCGGGTTTTGCCCTTGCCTGTCCGGACGGTCCGGATCATTCACAGGCGCTGAATGCGCTGATCGAAAAAGTGCAGGCCGCTCCGAACGAAGGCGCGGCGCAGCAACACCTCAATGACATGTGGGCCTATTGGGCCGATGCGCCGGACGACACGGCCCAGGAAATTCTCGACCGGGGCATGCGAAAACGTGCCGCGTGGGATTTGCTCGGAGCGCAGGAGGATTTCGACACGCTCGTGACCTACTGCCCGGACTATGCCGAAGGCTACAACCAACGCGCCTTTGTCAATTTCCTGCGGCAGGATTTTGAGGCGGCGCTGCCGGATCTGGACCGTGCACTGGAACTGTCGCCGCGCCACATTGGGGCCCTCTCTGGGCGGGCGCTTTCACTGATCGGATTGGGCCGTGATGCCGAGGCGCAAGACGCCTTGGCAGAGGCACTTGAACTGAACCCGTGGCTCCCTGAACGGGTGCTTTTGCGGGCTCCGGAAAACCGACACAAATCCGGTCAGGATTTGTAGGGTTTCGCCGCTTTACACCCGTCTTATTACCGCTATTGTCGCGCAACCGATTTTTCGGGATCGGTCGGTTGTGAGTGCCCGCGTGGTGGAATGGTAGACACAGGAGACTTAAAATCTCTAGGCCCGAAGGGGCCGTGCCGGTTCGAGTCCGGCCGCGGGTACCATGCTACACGTCCTGAAAAAACAAGGGCCGAAGCCCCTGAATTTTCCTCAATCCCGCTTGCCGGCAAACCGCTCCTGCCACTCCTCGCGCTCGTCATCGCTGATCTTGCGGAAGGTCACATCAGGTACGGTAAAGGCGTGACCGGGGGCGAGGGTTTCAAGCGCCGCCGGGACGTCATCCGGCCACGTCCAATCGTCGCTTTGCATTGCGCCCATCAGGGTCTCGCTTGCATCTGGAATGAACGGCGATGACAGCACGGCATAAAGCCGGATCAGGTTCAACGCGAGGCGTATCTGCGCTGCGGCCTGCTCCGGGTCTTCCTTGAAGGTCGACCACGGCGCGGCGGTTTGCAGATATTCATTGCCCGCCACCCAGATCGCGCGGAGCTCCTGTGCCGATTTGCGCACCTCCATGGCGGCCATGTGGCCTTCATAGGCGCGGATGCGGGTGGTGAGTTCCTCGATCAGGGCCGTTTCGGTTTCGCCCAAAGTTCCGCCAGCCGGGACTTCCTCGCCGAATTTCGAGCGGCAGAACTTGGTCACGCGGCTGACGAAGTTGCCGAGAACATCCGCGAGGTCCTTGTTTACGCCCGCCTGGAAGTTGTCCCAGGTGAACTCGCTGTCCGACGTTTCCGGCACGTTCGACAGGAGCCACCAGCGCCAGTAGTCGGCGGGCAGGATTTCCAGTGCCTGATCCATGAACACGCCACGCCCGCGCGAGGTCGAGAATTGGCCGCCGTCATAGTTCAGGTAGTTGAACGACTTGATGTAATCGACCAGCTTCCATGGCTCGTCCGAGCCAAGGATCGTCGCAGGGAACGAAAGGGTATGGAACGGTACGTTATCCTTGCCCATGAACTGGGTATAGGTCACGTCTTCGGCGCCCTTGTCAGTGCGCCACCAGCTTTCCCAATCACTGCCTTTGCCCGCGTCGACCCACTCCTGCGAACAGGCGATGTATTCGATAGGTGCATCGAACCAGACATAAAAGACCTTGCCCTCCATGCCGGGCCAGTCTTCGTCGCCGCGTTTGACCGGGATGCCCCAGTCCAGATCACGGGTGATGCCGCGATCCTGCAGCCCGTCACCGTCGTTTAACCATTTGTTGGCAATGGACGTGGTAAGAACGGGCCAATCGGTTTTGCTGTCGATCCACGTTTGCAGCTTTTCCCGCATCTCCGACTGGCGCAGGTATAGATGCTTGGTTTCGCGCTCTTCCAGATCGGTTGACCCGGAGATCGTTGAATAGGGATTGATCAGGTCGGTGGGATCAAGCTGTTTCGTGCAGTTGTCACACTGGTCGCCGCGCGCGGATTCAAAACCGCAATTGGGGCAGGTGCCCTCGATGTACCGGTCGGGAAGGAAGCGCCCGTCGGCATGCGAATACATCTGGGTTTCCGACACTTCTCGGATCAGACCCTGATCGGCCAGACGCCCGGCAAAGTGCTGGGTCAGCTTGTGGTTTTCAGGGCTGGAGGAGCGCCCGAAATGATCAAAGCTCAGCCGGAAACCCTCGGCGATTTTTGACTGGATCGCGTGCATCTCGGCACAGTATTCCGCGACCGGCTGACCTGCTTTGGCCGCAGCCAGTTCCGCCGGGGTGCCGTGTTCATCGGTGGCACACAGGAACAGCACTTCGTTGCCGCGCGCACGCTGATAGCGGGCAAAAAGATCGGCCGGCAGCTGGCTGCCGACGAGGTTGCCCAAATGCTTGATGCCATTGATATACGGAATGGCCGAAGTGATCAGGTGGCGCGCCATGTCTTTTCCCTCGATGTGTTGTTGCGCTCCATCTAGACCAAAGCGGCGCGCAGTGCCAGAGGGTCGAGCGTCGCTCGCTCAGCCGGAGGGTTTGCCATCGTCGCGGTTGTGTTCTTCCTCAACCCGCGTCGGTTCTTCCCGCTGCCGCCGCATCAATCGTCCGATGATGAAAGAGGTGCGTGGCGCATAGACATAACGTGTGCGGTGTCCGACCGTGGGACGGGCACGCATCCGGCTCAGGCCGAACACGATCAGGACGGCGTGTCCGGCGGCGATCATCACGAAGAGGGCCGCAGGGCCAAAGCGTTGAATCAGCCCTGAGGCAAAGAGCGGCGCCGCAATCGCGCCAATCGCGTAAAAAAACATCAGCGCCGCCGACAGCTCGATGCGCTCTTCAGACGTGGCAAAGTCGTTGGCGTGCGCGGCGGCCACGGAATAGATCGGGAATGCGGTCAGGCCGAAGATCACGGCGTTGCCCATGACCAGTGCGGTGCTGCCGCCGCCTATGGAAATCGTTGCAAAACAAGACAATACCGCCGCCGCCGACAACCAGATCAGCACCCAGCGGCGATCATACTTGTCCGCGAGCCACCCCACGGGATACTGCGCCAATGCGCCGCCCAGAACAAAGGCCGCAAGGAACCAGGCGATCTGGTCCGTCTGCAATCCAACCTCCTTGCCATAGACCGGACCGACCATGCGGAAACTGGCCGAGCTCAGCGCGGCCACCACCACCCCAGCCGCCGCCAGAGGCGAGCGGGTCACCGCCAGCATCGGGCGCAAGCGGGGCGCATGCGGAGTTTCCGGCTGTTCCGATTTGGTCAGGGTGAGCGGCAGGATCGCGGCGCAGCACAGGATCGCCAGGATGTTGTAGGATAGGTACATGGCGGGTTCCAGAACACTGATTACCAGCTGTGCGGCGAGGGAAGCTCCCATATCCACGACGCGATAGGTCCCCATCGCCCGACCACGGGTCTCGTTTGTGACCTTGGATTGCAGCCATGCCTCCACCACGGTGTAGCACCCGGCGACGCACAACCCCGAGGCAACGCGCATGATGGCCCATGCCGTGGGATCAATGATGATGAAATGCGCCATCAGGCCAATCGCGCCTGCTGCGGTGAAGGCAGCAAAGGCGCGGGAATGTCCCACACTGCCGATCAGGCGGGGGGCCCACCAGCAGCCAATGAAAAAGCCAAGGAAATGCGCAGACCCCAAGAGACCAATCTGTGAAGTGGTGAAGCCCAGTGCGATGCCCGAAAGGGCATCAAGCGGTCCCACCCCGCCCGTGCTCAATTGGAGAAAGATCACGGAGAGGAACAGGGCGGAAAAGGAAATCATCATGCGCATAAGTCCCTAGCATCGCGGGCGGGCGCGGCGTGGCAAGCGGTTATTCGACGTTCGGGCGTCGTTTTTGGTCCACGCCCTGTTGCTCAGGCACTCAGGCTCTCGTGCAGTTCGGTTGGGCTCAGCCGCGGTTTGTCCGGTAAACCACTGAGATGCCAGGACTGGCGCGGGGAAGTGCGCGCCCGCAGACGGGTCAGCCGCCAGCCCTCGGCGCCCGCAGTATGGGCGGGCGCCATATGCCAGCGGCTTTCGATCCCCTGCGCGCCGCCCTCACCGGGTGTCAGGATCAGCCCGAGCGGAGCCTGCCCGCTCTCGCGCGCCCCGGTTTCGGCAGCCAGGTGCAGACGCCGCACCGGGGTCAGGGCGGGCAGGCCGGGCAGGTCGGCCACCACCAGCGGCACCTGTCCGGCACGCAACGTTTCTTCCATGCACCACAGCACATCTTCGGGGCGGCGGGGGGTGATGAAAGTCACCCGCCCGGGCTGCACGAACCGCGCCATGCCATCCGCATTAAGCGGCGAAGCGCCCCATTCCGGGGCGATCCAGAACACTGGCCCGGGGCGTTGTGATGCCATCCATAACGCAAAGCTGTAGCGCGCCGGACCACAGGCTTCATGCAGCCGTGCCAACGCCAATGCCACCCCCGGCGCGGGGCTGAGAATGGGGCGGGAGCGTTCGGGCGCGCGTTTGAGCAGATGAGTCGCCATGGCTTCAGAATAGCAAGTTCCCACTTTGTTCTCAATTCGGCAGGGCTTTACCCAACGCGGAAATTCCGCCACCGTCGACCCCGAAACAAAGGAGCGCATCATGGGAACGCACGGTTATGAAGGCGGCAGGCTCAACCTGCCATTTGTGGGAATATCGACTTTTGGCAAGCGTCCGTATGTCGAGGACTGGGCCACGCTGGATGCCGATGTCGCGATCATGGGAGCGCCATTCGATTTCGGCACTCAATGGCGCAGCGGCGCCCGCTTCGGTCCCCGCGCCGTGCGCGAAGCCTCAACCCTGTTCAGCTTTGGTCATGCCGGCGCCTATGACCACGAGGACGATGCCACCTACCTTCCGGCCTCCGTGCGGATGGTGGATATCGGCGATGCGGACATCGTGCACACGGATACCGAAAGAAGCCACGCGAATATCGAAGAGGGGGTCCGTGCCATTCTTCAGGCCGGAGCACTGCCCGTTGTGATTGGCGGGGACCACTCCGTCAACATTCCCTGCATCAACGCGTTTGACGGGCAGGGTGACATCCACATCCTGCAAATCGACGCACATCTCGATTTCGTGGATGAACGTCACGGTGTACGCCACGGCCACGGCAACCCGATGCGGCGGGCTGCAGAGAAGGACTATGTCACCGGATTGACGCAGGTCGGAATCCGCAATGTCAGTTCCACCGCCCGCGAGGGGTACGAAGATGCCCGCAACATGGGCAGCGACATCCTCAGTGTCCGGCAGGCCCGCGCCCTTGGTCCCAAAGGCGTCATTGCACACATCCCCGAGGGTGTGCGGGTTTATGTGACCATCGACATCGACGCGTTCTGCCCGTCAATCGCTCCGGGAACCGGCACGCCGAGCCATGGCGGGTTTCTCTACTATGACGTACTCGAGATGCTGCAACAGCTGGCGCAACGGCACGAGGTGGTCGGGATCGACCTCGTCGAAGTGGCCCCGGATTACGATCCGACCGGTTCCACCTCGATCCTCGCGGCACAGGTGCTTCTCAACTTCCTGGGGTTCATCTTCCACGCCCGTGCCCAGACCTGATCCGTTCGCTTTTCCTTTTGCCAGAAATATCCTGGGGGAGTCGCCCCGCAGGGGCGGCGGGGGCAACGCCCCCAACCCGCTTGCACTTGGCGACCCAACCCCTAGGCTGTCGGAAACGCACAGATATCAGGATGACCTGCCATGAAAATGAATCCTCTTGGCCGCACCGGGATGACCGTGTCCGAACTCTGCCTTGGCACGATGACCTTCGGAACTCAGACCGACGAGACCGAGGCACACGCCCAGATCGACATGGCCTTGGCGGCGGGGATCAATTTCGTGGACACGGCGGAAATGTACCCGGTCAACCCGGTCAGCGCGGAAACGCAAGGGCGCAGTGAAGTGATCATTGGCAACTGGTTCGCGCGCACCGGGCGGCGGGCTGACGTTATCTTGGCGACCAAGCATTCGGGGCAGGGATTGGCACACGTGCGCAATGGCGCCCCGATTGCCTCGAAGACCATCCCGGAAGCGATTGACGGGTCGCTGAAACGGCTTCAGACGGACTATATCGATCTCTACCAGTTTCATTGGCCAAACCGTGGCTCCTACATGTTCCGTCAAAACTGGCGCTATGATCCCTCGAAACAGGATCATGCGGATACGATGTCTCACATGGAGGATGCGCTTGGGGCTCTGCAGCGCGAAGTGGATCGCGGACGTATTCGCGCGTTCGGTCTGTCCAATGAAAGCGCTTGGGGAACGTCGCAATGGGTGCGTATTGCCGAGGCCAACAGCTTGCCCCGCGCGGCATCGGTGCAGAACGAATATTCGCTGCTGTGCCGCCTGTACGATACGGATATGGCGGAGATGAGCGTCAACGAAGACGTCGGGTTGTTGGCGTTTTCGCCGCTCGCGGCCGGCCTGCTTACCGGCAAATACCAGCATGGCGCCGTCCCGGAAGGGTCCCGCAAGTCCCTGGTTGAAAACCTCGGCGGACGGATCACCCCGCGTGTATTCGATGCAATTGATGCTTATCTTGCCATCGCGCAACGCTACGGCATTGATCCGGTGCACATGGCTCTGGCCTTCACACTGCATCGTCCCTTTCTGAGCAGTTCCATTTTTGGGGCAACGCATCTTGACCAGCTCGAACATATTCTGGCGCTTGATGGTTTGCGATTGAGTGACGAGGTGTTGTTGGAGATTGACGACGCGCACAAATCTCATCCGATGCCTTACTAGCCGTGATGTTACGAATTGGGTATTTGAGACCATTGAGAAGCAGGAGTGGACTTGCTTTTGCGATGCGTGCCGCGATAGGGCGGGGCAGTTGGGTCGGGAGAATACAATGCAAGACGAAGTTTTGGCGGTAGTGCGCGCGTCGGCGCCGCGACGGTGGTTCGGGATCGGCGTCATGGCAGTGCTGGGAGGGCTGCTGATTTACCTGGCCTTGTCGACACCCCCGTCTTTGGGGTGGCAGGTTTTCCTGATCGTATTCGGGGTGGCGGCCCTCTGGTTGGCCGAAACGACCCGCAAAGCAACGGAACACGAGGTGCAGCTGACTTCGAAGGGGCTGCGCAGTTCGTCTGGTGAGGAGATTGCGTCGGTGGATCAGATTGCCTACGTCGAGCGCGGGACTTTTGCGATGAAACCGTCGAACGGGTTCCTGTTGCGCTTGAAAGAACCCCGGTCGCGCAGGTGGCAACCGGGGCTTTGGTGGGCGACGGGCCGCCGGGTCGGCATTGGCGGCGTTACGCCCGGTTCGCAATCCAAGGTGATGGCGCAGATGCTCGAAGCCCTTCTTGCGGAAAGGGACTAGACCCTTTCCCAGGCAAGGAGCGGCGCGAAGCGGGGACGCGTGAACACAAAGGTATTGATGTCAAGGGCTCCGATACCAATGTCGATCGGTGAATCGTACCTGCCGAATGTCTCGACGAGAATCAGGCGTTCTCCGGAAAGCAGGGTGGGAATATTCGGCACGTATGTCGGCAGGTCGGTATTCGACAGGGTTTGCGCTCCGCCGCTGGCGTGCGACCAGTCAAGGCGATACTTGTTGCCCTTCTTGCTGTAAGTGAACACCGATACCCGCAGCGAGGTGGGCCCATCTGAACGCGCCAAATTGTTGAACAAGTCGAGCGTATTGTCGAGATAGGTCTGATTGATCGCCACCGTTTCACGGGACAGCATGTCGGAAATCGTAAAGGCGGCCTTGTCCGCGGCGGAACGCGATTTGTACAGGTCGAAGAACATGATCGTGGCAAGAAAAGCCCAGAACAGAATGGGCACCAGGATAACGGTTTCCACGGCCACAGTTCCCGAAGTGTCTCTGCGGAACCGGTCCAGGAAGGACTTCATATGAGAAAAGGGCATCATGTTACTTGGGCTCCTGAACGAAGGCGGAGATAGCGATCATTGACACGTCACCGGCGCTGTCCTTGACCAGATGGTAGCCAAGGCCGGTGGTGGGGAAGAGCGGCTCGGTCTTGGCACAGGCCCTCAAGATCATGAGTTCGTTGCTCTCACCCGCGTGGAATTCGGTGACCGGCTGCACCTCTTCGGCGCGGTTCGTGCAGGTCGCTCCGGGGGGAACGCCCGTCCAGGCCCGCGGATTGAGTTGGATCATCTCCAGCATCAGGTTCGAGGTACAGTTCGGAATGAAATGCGCTTCTTCACATATCCGGTCGCGGATCTCGTCATGTGTGGGCTCGTAGCCTGTTCCCAGCCGGATATCCCGTACAACGACATCCAGCGCGCGCTCCAGAAACGAATTGCGCAAGTTCAGCATACCGGCCTCAACCGAGGAAAGCAGAAGTACCAGAAACACGGGCACCATGACGGCGAATTCGACGGTCACATGACCGGTTTCGTCTTTCTTGAACCGGCGGGCGATTTTTCCAACAAGCGACATCATTGGGTCAACCTCAGCGTGCGAATGGATGTTGCGATGGCGTCAAAGGCGTCAGAAATTTCCAGCCCTTCCGCGTCGAAGTAATGGCTGTCCGAGCTTGCGCAGTCCTGCAATACACGCTGCCCGCGCTGCGGTGCTTCGAACCCAATGGCGAACACCAGCGTTCCCTGATCCTTGGTTATGTCGCAGATGTTCTTGGTATACTGATCCTTTGCCGTGGATTCTTTTTTGGAAAACGCCGAAGTGTACCAGTCCGCATAAGCGCTGCTGCTGAAGGAAAACAGATTGCTGGCAATCCACTTCAAGGACGCACGTGCCAGCAAATCCTGGTTGGTCACTTGAACGGCATCTCCCGGTTCGGGGTGCATTGCACAGTTGTAGTTCTCGTCGCAGACATACATTTCCCCGGCGCCATAGGGATGATCGTACCAGCCATTCATGTGTGGCCAAAAATAGTTGTAGGTTCCATTGGAATGGTACACGGAATACACGTCCGCCTCAGCATTGTACCAGACATCCGACAGACTTGTGCGCATCGACGGGTTGAGCATGTACTGATCAGTGTTTTCGCCGTCCGACATTACGACAAGAACCTTGAGAACATTCGGATTTGTGTAGTCGGTGGGGCGACCGGTCCAATTGGCGTCAACGGTCCCAGCGGTGATCAAGCCGTCGATAATGTCGCGCGTGCTTGGATCCAGAAGCACAGATCCCCATTTCACTCCAAGATCGATGGACGTGTTGCCGCCGGCCGACATGGAATCGATGAATGCATCAATCTCTGCCTTGTCGTTGGAAAACGGCAGGATTTGCGAACCTGCACGCGTCGGGCAGACGGGCAGTTGAATTGGATCTTCAGACGTGGTGAACGGGTCGAAATGGGCCGTGCGTTCCAACGGCTCGTTGGGTGTGAAGTAGGCTTTGCTGAACTGGTCCGACACAAAGTTCACGCAATGCGAGTAACTGTGTTCGCTGGACACATTCAACTGATCCAGAATTTGCGCGCCAGCGTTCACTTGCGTGGCATAGGGGACGATCGTGATCGAAACAGTCCCGGCCTCGGCGGTGGTGAGCATTGTCTCAACAAAGTCTTTTGCCGCCACCTTCAGGTTGGCGAGGCGGCTGTTCCAGCCCATGGAACCCGAGATGTCGAGAACCAGAGACACTTCGACATTGCCAATACTTTCCCTCGCCGTACCTCCTGCCGGGGCGGCCAGGGTATCGACGCCGACGAGTTTCATGAATTCAGTATCCACGGATGCGGCGGCCTTGGCCGTGACTTCACGAAAGCCGATCCCCTCATTGACGGTCACGCTGTTGAGATACTCGCTGAGACCAGCCTTGACGAAATAGTCACCGACAACTTCGATCGGTTCCCTTTCCTGATCGAGGTCGGCAGCGGCAAGAACGGCGCGATCGAGTGTGTGTTGCAATTTGGTGCGTTGTCGCTCTGTGTTCATCAGGTCAACACTCATCCCGCCGACCATCAGCATGATCAGGAAAAGAGCGATTGCGAATCCAACGATGACGCCGTCTTCCTCCCGGATAAAACGGTGCATCCAGTTTGCGGTGCGATCCTGCAACCGGCCCAGCGGCTGCCCGGTTTCTGTTGCGCAGTTGCCCTGCAGAAAAAGGCGTTTACTCATTCGCATCTTCGGTACCTCGCGTCGGCGCGTTTTTGGGGTGTGCCGCCCGCAAGGGGGCACTATGCGCCACAGTCAATGTCCTTTAGGAATTGGGCCAAAATTGGGCGAAAGAGCGGTTGAGGTTGGGAATCCCTTCTAAATAAGACCTTTCTATACAGCCACTTGTAGACAATTACTGCATCTGGTGCGGGTTTGTTTCGAGTGTCGAAACCAACCTCAAAAAACTGCCCAAAAAATAATCTTCCCTCGTCAATGATGCGGTAATGGGCTTAGTGTCCGATCTAATAGGGCTGCGGCAGCGAGTCGCAGTCGGTAATGTGTCAGGAGAGGATTTATGGGCGCAGTCAAAGAGCCGAGTTTTCGCGAAAGTGTGGACCTTATGTTCAACCGGGCGGTTGCCCTGATGGACCTGCCGCCCGGCCTCGAAGAAAAGATCAGAGTGTGTAATGCCACTTACACGGTGCGGTTCGGTGTGCGGTTGCGTGGCAAGATTCAAACATTCACAGGATATCGTTCGGTGCATTCCGAACACATGGAGCCGGTCAAGGGGGGCATTCGTTATGCGCCGTCCGTGAACCAGGACGAGGTCGAGGCGCTGGCGGCGCTGATGACCTACAAATGTGCCCTTGTCGAAGCGCCGTTTGGTGGCTCCAAGGGCGGCTTGTGCATTGATCCGCGACAGTATGATGAGCATGAGTTGGAACAGATCACGCGGCGTTTTGCCTATGAGCTGGCAAAGCGCGACCTGATCCACCCCAGCCAGAACGTGCCTGCTCCGGACATGGGAACCGGCGAGCGCGAAATGGCGTGGATCGCCGATCAGTACGCCCGGATGAATACAACGGACATCAATGCGCGTGCCTGTGTTACCGGCAAACCGCTCAATGCAGGTGGCATCTCTGGCCGCGTTGAAGCGACGGGGCGCGGTGTTCAATTCGCTTTGCGCGAATTCTTCCGGGATGAGCGCGACGTCGCCAAGGCCGGGTTGAGTGGAAAACTGGATGGCAAGCGCGTGATCGTGCAAGGGCTGGGTAACGTGGGATACCACGCGGCCAAGTTCCTGAGCGACGAAGACGGGGCCAAGATCATTGGTATCATCGAACGTGACGGAGCCTTGTTCAATCCGGCCGGGCTCGACGTGGATGCCGTCTATCAATGGCTGGTGAAACACGGCGGTGTGGCGGGATACCCGGATGCGACCCACACCGCCGAGGGGGCCGCGGTGCTCGAAGAGGAGTGCGATATCCTGATCCCGGCAGCACTTGAGGGGGTTATCAACCTGTCAAATGCCAAGAACATCAAGGCCCCGCTGATCATCGAGGCCGCCAACGGTCCGATTACGGCAGGGGCGGATGATGTCTTGCGCGCCAAAGGGACAGTTATCATTCCGGACATGTTCGCCAATGCCGGGGGTGTGACCGTGTCATATTTCGAGTGGGTCAAGAACCTGAGCCACATTCGGTTTGGCCGCATGCAGCGCCGCCAGGAAGAAGCGCGGCACCAGCTGGTCGTGGATGAGCTGGAAAAGTTGAGCAAGGCGGCGGCAATTCCCTACACCCTGTCCCCCGAGTTCAAACAGAAATATCTGCGCGGGGCGGATGAACTGGAACTGGTGCGGTCGGGGCTGGATGACACGATGCGCATCGCCTACCAGTCCATGCGAGAGGTGTGGCATGACCGAGCCGATGTGGAGGATTTGCGCACCGCCGCCTACCTCGTGTCGATTGGGAAGGTGGCGGCAAGCTACAGGGCAAAGGGGCTGTAATTTCATGCAGGGAGGCGACCTCGACATAACTTGCAGTTGCGGCCTGTTTCGGGCGCGTCTTACCGGTGTCGGACCGGGATCGGGGTCGCACCTGATGTGTTACTGCAAGGATTGTCAGGCCGCCGCTCGCCACCTTGGTGCCGATGATACGCTCAAGCCAAGGGGCGGCTCGGACATCTATCACACGACACCTTCTCGTTTGTCGATCGAAGACGGCGCAGAGCATCTTTCGTGTCTGCGTCTGTCCCCGAAGGGACTGATGCGTTGGTATGCGGGGTGCTGCAATACCCCGCTTTTCAACACCCTGCCAAGGGGGAAACTCGCCTTTGTTGGTGTTTTGACACCGACCCTTCGGGCCGACGGCGCGGCCGAAGCGATTGGCCCGGTTATTGCCGTGGTCAACACGTCCGGGGCGCAACCCGGTCCCGGCACGCTCCGGGATCGGGGTTTCCTGAAGGCCGGGTGGCAAATCATGCGGCGGCTCGTTTTGGAGAAGCTGCGCGGAACAGCGCGGGACAATCCGCTTTTTGATGAAAGAGGCGTGCCCATTGTCTCGCCGCGTGTGCTTACTTTGGATGAGCGCAGGGCAGCGACGCGTTTCTAAAAGTTTTTTTGTAATCCGGATCATCTAGGTTTGATCGGCCTTCGTAAGAATGAGCAGGACGCAATCATTCATGTGGTGAAGGATCTATTGGGCAAAATGAAAAGACGCGAGATTTTCAAGGCTACGGTAGTAGCAGCGCTCGGCGTTTCAAATGCAGCAGAGGCACAACAGACGACGGGGTGGGCGGCGATCGTCGATGGGCTTGCCGTCTATCAGTCCGAAACAGACCTGAGCGGCGGCGGGGCTTTTTCGGTAGATCGCCAGTTTTTGCGCGTTGGCGCGCTTTACCGCTCGCCCGAAGGGGCAAGCTTTGGTGTCCTTGCGAGCTTTGGCCGGTTTTCCTACGACTTCAACTCGATCGGTTCAGCACTTTGGGGAGATGTGCGGGATATTCGCCTCTCGGCGCCCATTCGTTTCGGGGTAGGTGAGCACGCCAAGGTGCTGATCTCTCCCTCTGTACGCTGGGACTACGAGAACGATGCGAGCGCATCGGACGGCGTGACCTATGGAGTTTTTGCCGGTGTGAGTTGGGAGATCTCAGACACACTCGAGATCGGGCCGGCGTTCGGCGCCTTCTCGCAACTGGGCAGTAACGATCTGGATCTTTTTCCGGCCCTTCTGGTCAGTTGGGATATGGCGCCCCGATGGAACCTGAGCACCGGTACCGGTCTGGGGGCGAGCCAAGGTCCGGGGGTCACACTCAGTCATCAAGCTACCGATCGCACCAGAATTTCATTTATCGCGCGCTCGGAAAAAAGCCGGTTCAGGCTGGATAATGCCGGTCTGGCGCCTGGCGGTGTTGGCGAGGACACCAGCGTGCCTGTCGTGCTGTCGCTGGTATATACCCCCAATCCCGGAGCTTCGATCAGCGCTTTTGCAGGGGCAGAGCTCGATGGGAGACTGAAACTGGAAAACACCGCCGGTACTCTTGTCAGCTCCCAGTCCTTTGTTGTGGCACCAATCCTTGGTCTGAGCTTTCGCTTCATGTTCTGAACTGAGAACCGCTTTGCGGGGCGATTTCCAGACGGTGGTCGCCCATTGACACGTTTCTGTCGATTCCGTTCTGGTCTTTTGAAGCTCAGTTTGTACTCATGACGGGTAAGGTTATCCAAACACCCGGGGGACAGGGATGCGCTTTTCAGGCTGGAAGGTCATCAAGGAAGGGTTGACTGGCAACAGGGGCTGGTCGGCGCATTGGCGGGATGCCCAGCCCAAGCCCGAGTACGATATGGTGATTATTGGCGGTGGCGGACATGGCCTTTCGACCGCCTATTACCTGGCAAAGAACCACGGAATGACGAACATCGCCGTTTTGGAGAAAGGTTACCTTGGCGGCGGAAACGTCGGGCGAAACACAACGATTGTGCGCGCCAACTATTTCCTGCAGGGAAACTCCGAGTTCTACTCGCACTCTCTCAAGCTCTGGGAAGGTCTCGAAGAGGATCTGAACTACAACGTAATGCATTCCCAGCGCGGGCTGATCAACCTTTTCCACAGCGACGGGCAAAGGGATGCTTTTGCGCGCCGGGGTAACATGATGGTCAACCAGGGGGATGATGCGATCCTGCTGGATCGAGATGGCGTGCGCAAACACCTCCCTTACCTGGATTTCGAGCAGACCCGTTTCCCGATCTATGGCGGCTTGTACCATCCCCGTGGAGGCACCGCGCGCCATGACGCAGTGGCCTGGGGCTATGCGCGGGGTGCATCGGACCGTGGCGTTGACCTTGTCCAGAATTGTGAAGTCACGGGGATCGACATCGAGAACGGTGTCGTGAAAGGAGTGCAAACCACCAGAGGTGCAATCCGGGCAAAGAAGGTCGGGATCATTGTCGCCGGGCGTTCTGGGCAGGTGGCGGCAATGGCCGGGCGGCGCCTGCCGATCGAGAGCCACATCCTGCAGGCATTTGTGACCGAGGGGCTCAAACCGGTCATCGACCATGTGATCAGTTTTGGCATGGGACACTTCTATATCAGCCAGTCGGACAAAGGCGGTTTGGTGTTTGGAGGGGATCTCGATTTCTATGCGTCCTATGCGCAACGCGGCAACCTCCCAATGAAAGAGCATGTCATGGAGGCCGGTATGACGCTGATGCCGATGATCGGTAAGGCGAAGGTACTTCGGTCGTGGGGCGGGATTATGGATATGACACCCGATGGATCTCCGATTATCGACAAGATGGAAGGGATCGATGGTCTCTATATCGACTGCGGCTGGAACTATGGCGGGTTCAAGGCGGTGCCTGCCTCGGGATGGTGCATGGCGCATCTGATGGCAACGGATCGTCCGCACGAAGTGGCGGCAAAGTACCGGCTCGACCGGTTCCGCACCGGGATCGGCATCATGGACGAAGAGGGCACCGGCTCTCAGCACAATCTGCATTGAGGGGCAAGATGTCGGTTTTTGAGCTTTTTTGGCAAAATAAAGTTGCGGGAGCGGTGCCATGCGGCTGACCTGTCCTGTGTGCGGCGAGCGGGATCGGCGCGAGTTCTATTACATGGGGGATGCGGTGGCCTTGCGGCGACCTGACCCCGAGGCTGGTGACGCTGTGTGGGATGACTACCTGCACAACCGAGACAATCCGGCGGGTGTGACCCGCGATCTTTGGCAACATGAGGGGGGCTGCGGCGCTTGGATCGTCGTGACCCGCAATACGATGACGCATGAGGTTTTGGAAACGGCTCTGGCCTCGGATGTCAAAGGGAGCGTGGGATGAGGATTGCGGGCAAAGGGCTGGTCGATCGTCAAGCGCGGGTGTCGTTCCGTTTTGATGGCCATACCTATCAGGGGTTTGCCGGCGACACGCTGGCCTCGGCGCTGTTGGCCAATGACATCCGTGTCGTTGCGCGTTCGTTCAAGTATCACCGCCCGCGCGGCGTGATGGGCGCGGGGAGCGAGGAGGCCAATGCGCTTGTGACCATCGGATCGGGAGCGGCGCAAGATCCGAATGTGCGGGCAACGGTGCAGGAAATTTACGAAGGGCTCGAGGCGCGTCCGCAAAACTGCTGGCCCAGCCTGACGGTGGATCTTCTATCCGTGAACGACCTTGCCGCTCCTTTTCTGGGCGCGGGGTTCTATTACAAGACTTTCATGTGGCCGCGTGCCTTCTGGGAAAAACTCTACGAGCCGGTGATCCGCCGCTCTGCAGGACTTGGCGCCCTGAGCCACCAGCACAACCCGGACGCCTATGAAAAAGCCTTTGCGTTTTGTGACTTGCTGGTGATCGGCGGCGGCCCGGCGGGATTGATGGCGGCCTTGACGGCGGCACAGACTGGGGCGGACGTCATCCTGGCTGACGAGGATAGTCTGTTCGGCGGGCGTCTGAACGGGGATGTCGAAACCGTGGGCGGCATGCCGGGAGCGGAATGGGCCCAAAGCATCGTGGATGCGCTGGAGGCGATGCCCAATGTCCGGCTGATGCGCCGAACGACCGTGACCGGGGCCTACGATCAAGGAACCTATGGCGCGCTTGAGCGGGTGGCGCATCACCTTGCAGATCGCGGCGGGCAACCGCTGGAGTGTTTCTGGCGGATCGTCGCCAGGCGCGCGATCCTGTGCGCCGGGGCCATTGAACGGCCCATTGCGTTTCGCAACAACGACCGGCCCGGCATTATGACCGCAAGCGCCGTGCGCACGTATCTGAACCGCTATGGTGTGGCGCCGGGTCGACGTATCACTTTGTTCGCCAATAACGACGACGCACACCGAACCGCGCGGGACCTTGTCGATGCAGGCGTTCACATAGCGGCTGTTTTCGATAGCCGGCGCGACGTCCCAGAGAACAACGCTTATCCGATCTATCGGGGCGCGGAAGTCTGTAACACGTCCGGGCGCCGGGGGCTTGAGAGCGTGACTTTCCGAACGGCGAGCGGTGAGGACAAGGTTGAAACCGATTGCCTTGCCGTGTCCGGCGGGTGGAATCCCAGCCTGCACTTGACCTGCCACATGAACGGGCGCCCGCAATGGAGCGAAGCGATTCAGTCCTTTGTGCCAGTTGAGGGGATGGTTCCTGGGCTTGATACTGCTGGCGCCTGTCGCGGAACCTTGACGACCCATGGCGCCCTGCAGGAGGGGGTTGCGGCGGCGCAGGTGGCGCTGGAAGCCTTGGGCATTGCGTTCGACAAGATCGACATCCCCGAAGCCGAGGACGCGCCCTATCGTGTGTCTCCCCTTTGGGCTGTCGCTGGCAAGGGGCGGGCGTGGCTCGATTTCCAGAATGATGTGACCGTCAAGGACGTCAAGCAGGCGGCGAAGGAAAACTTCGCAAGCGTCGAGCACATGAAGCGCTATACGACGCAGGGCATGTCACCGGACCAGGGCAAGAACTCCAACGTGGCCGCTTTGGCTGTGCTTGCGGATGCAACTGGGAGAGGCATTCCCGAAACCGGAACGACCACGTTTCGCCCCCCGTTCGTGCCCGTGTCGATCGCAGCCATGGGGGCAGCGGCGCAAGGCGCGGGGTTCGCCCCTCAGAGGTTCACGACCAGCCATGCGGCGAGTGTAGATCGCGGCGCCCCTATGATCGAGGCGGGGCTTTGGTACCGGCCTAGCTATTTCCCGGCGCCGGGCGAGACTACGTGGCGACAATCCTGTGACCGCGAAGTCAATATGGTGCGCAATGCTGTCGGGGTTTGTGACGTGTCGACGCTTGGCAAGATTGATATTCAGGGCCCGGACGCGGGTGCATTCCTGGATTTTGTCTATACCAACATGTTCTCGACGTTGAAGGTCGGGCGGACGCGTTATGGCTTGATGCTCCGCGAGGACGGCACCGTAATGGATGACGGTACGACCGCTCGGCTTGGCGAGACCCACTTTGTCATGACCACCACCACAGCTGCCGCCGGTCTCGTGATGCGCCACCTTGAATATGTGCATCAATGCCTGTGTCCGGAGTTGGATGTGTCGATGATCTCGATCACCGAGCAATGGGCGCAGTTCGCGGTGGCCGGGCCTAAATCGCGCGAATTGCTGGATGCGCTGGTGGATGAAGATATCAACCACGACACTTGGCCTTTCATGGGATGTGGGGGCGTCACCATCCAAGGCGTGCGAGGCCGTCTGTTCCGAATTTCGTTCAGTGGTGAACATGCTTACGAGATCTCTGTGCCCTCCCGCTTTGGCGACAGCCTGTTCCGGTTGTTGACCGCGCGTGCCGAAGCGCTGGGCGGTGGGCTTTACGGGATGGAAGCACTTAACGTGCTGCGGATCGAGAAAGGCTTTATTACACATGCCGAAATTCATGGGCGGGTAACGGCATTTGATATCGGGATGGAGCGGATGGTCAGCCAGAAAAAGGACTGTATCGGCAAGACTATGAGCGAACGCCCCGGGTTGAATGGACCCGAGCGGGAACAACTGGTGGGGCTGGAACCGATTGGTCCGGTCAAGCAGATCACCGCCGGAGCGCATCTCTTTGAGAAGGACGCCGCCCCGACGCGCGAAAACGCGCAAGGCTACACCACTTCGGTCGGGTTCTCGCCCACGCTGGACGGCTTCCTTGGTTTGGGTTTCCTTCGGAACGGGCGGGCGCGACATGGTGAGGAGGTCATGATGGTGGATCATCTTCGGAATGTAACCACCCGCTGCAAGGTTTGTGATCCAGTGTTCTTTGATCCTGAAGGAGGACGTGTTCGTGGCTGAACTGTTGGCGAAATCGCCCTGTGAGGGTTTGTTGCCCAAGGAAGTTGACGGTCTGACCCTTAGTGAAGCTACGCGCGCAACGATGACATCGCTGTCCCCATATCGTGGGCAGGAAGCGGCATTGTCGGACGTTTTGAAAACTGAACACGGGATGGCCTTGCCAAGGCCGAACCGCAGTGCCGGGAAAGAAGGCGCGCGCGCGGTCTGGTTCGGGCAAAGGCAGGTGATGCTGATTGGGCCCGACCCTGCGTTGTCTTTGGCAGATCACGCTGCCCTCACGGATCAGTCCGATGCCTGGGCGGTCGTCCTGCTCGAAGGGGAAGGGGCTGAGGATGTTCTTGCGCGGCTCGTTCCACTGGACCTGCGTCGCGAGCATTTCAAAAAAGGGCACACAGCACGCAGCCAGTTGCAGCACATGATGGTCTCCATCACCCGTGTCGGCGATGCCCGGTTTCAGATCATGGCGTTTCGCTCCATGGCCAAAACGCTGGTTCACGAGTTGGAGATTGCGATGATAGGGGTTGCAGCGCGGCGTGCATCCTGACATCAAAGTCGTCACCTGATCCGAGAAATGGAGTTCTGCCATGCGCTTTCTGACCGCATTTGCCATTGTTGCTGCCACCACAGCGGCGGCCCCTGCCTTTGCAGGCAAGAAAGCAGAGTGCGAACTTCAGGCGGCAATCGTAACCCGTGCTGCCGAACTGCGCATGGAGCGCAAAAGCGAAAAGAAAGCTGTGGCGATCATGACTTCGGGCGAGGATGAATCCGTTGCCGAGAAATACCTTCCGGCAGTTCCGCACATTGTTGACTGGGTCTATAACTCGCTGAGCCGGAAGCAGCTGAAGCAGGATCCTGGTGCGGCGTATCTGGATACCTGTATCAACAACTGACGCGGCTGGACTCTGTCCCCGGCCTCTTCCTATATTGAACGCCATGAGTTTGCCTCCCGGCTTCCTTGATGAACTGCGCAGCCGCACCAGCCTAACACAGGTGGTGGGGCGAAAGGTTATGTGGGATGCGCGCAAATCCAATCAGGGCAAGGGTGACATGTGGGCGCCATGCCCGTTTCATCATGAAAAAACGGCCTCTTTTCATGTGGATGATCGCAAGGGCTATTACTATTGCTTTGGCTGCCACGCCAAAGGCGACGCGATCAAGTTTGTGCAGGAAACCGAGAATGTCGGATTCATGGAAGCGATCCGCATTCTGGCAGACGAAGCCGGCATGCAGATGCCCGAGCGTGATCCGCGCGCGCAGCAAAAGGCCGATCGGCGCACCCAGCTTGCCGAGGTCATGGAAATGGCGGTTCAGCACTACCGCCTGATGCTGAACACCGGGGCCGGTGGGGCGGCGCGCGACTATCTTGAACGGCGCGGTCTGGACGAAGCGGCGCGCGGTCGGTTCGAGATCGGCTTTGCGCCAGAGGGATGGCAGGGGCTGTGGGATCACCTGACCGGCAAAGGGGTGGCGCCCGACCTGATCCTTGGGGCCGGGCTGGCGAAACCGTCGAACAGGGGCGGCAAACCCTATGACACGTTCCGGAACCGGATCATGTTCCCAATTCGCGATGCCCGGGGGCGCTGCATCGCTTTTGGTGGCCGGGCCATGGATCCCGACGACAATGCCAAATACCTGAACTCTCCCGAAACTGACCTTTTCGACAAGGGGCGCAGTCTCTATCACCACGGACCCGCGCGCGAGGCCGCCGGGAAGGGGCAGCCCCTGATCGTGGCCGAGGGCTACATGGATGTGATTGCGCTGGTCGAGGCGGGCTTCGGGGCCTCGGTGGCACCGCTTGGTACGGCGATCACGGAAAGCCAGTTGCAGCTTTTGTGGCGCATTGCCGACGAACCGATCATCGCTCTTGATGGCGATACCGCCGGTCTGCGCGCGGCGATGCGGGTGATTGATCTCGCGCTACCATTGTTGGAGGCGGGCAAGTCCCTCCGCTTTGCCATCATGCCCGAAGGGCAGGATCCCGACGATCTCATCCAAGCAAAAGGGGCAGGGGCCGTCCAGAAGGTATTGGATCAGGCCATGCCGATGGTCAACTTGCTTTGGCAGCGCGAGATCGAAGGCAGGGTCTTTGACAGTCCCGAGCGCAAGGCCGCTTTGGACAAGGCACTGCGCGAAAAGATCAAGCTGATCAAGGACCCTTCGATCCGGGCCCATTACGGACAGGCCATCAAAGATATGCGCTGGGAGTTGTTCCGACCGCGTAGGGGGGGCAGCCCCCAGCGTCGGGGGCAATGGGCGCAAGGACCCAAAGTGCAGATGCACACGAAGTCGTCGTTGCTTGCAGCCAGCGAAGGTCAGGTTGAGCACCGTTTGCGTGAAGCAGTCGTGTTGAGTGTCGCTCTGTTGAGCCCCGAAGTCCTGGATGATTTCGAATACGAAATAGAAACCATGGAGTGTCTGGATCCAGAAAATGCGCGTATCCGGGACGTGTTGTTGCGCGTGGCCAACAATCCCGACCCTCGCGCAGCGGTTGAGGCCGCTTTGGGGAGCGAGGCTGTTGAAAAGCTGCTGCGGCACCCCTATGTCGCCATCACCCCGGCGGTCAGACATCCCGGCGACGTGGATATCGCACGTATGACGCTGGGCGAGGAGCTCGCCAAGCTCAAGACCGAACGAGGGCTTTTTGCCGAGATCGCCGAGGCCGAAGAAGACCTGCTCGGGGTCGCGGATGAAGCCGTGACTTGGCGCTTGGGGCAGGCTGCTGAAGCCCGCAACAATGCGCTGCGCAGCCGTCAGGAGGATAGCGGCGAATACGAGGTCGGCCCCAATGGAGCGCCCATCGACAAGGATGAGAGGGCGGCATTGGATGCACTGACCGAGAGAATCGATTTCACCCGAGGGGGCAAGCCGCGTCGCGGCTAGCGCGTTTTGGTGAGGAACAGGTAAAGAAATACGGGTAAACAGGGTTGCGAATCACCCTATCGCGATATTGATTCGTTCTACGCGAATCACCCTCAGCCCGAATTTGCAGGAGCACCCGCATGGCCGCCAAGGACAACGACGACCAGAAGCCCGCCGATCAGGACGCCGAGATCTCACTCGATATGAGCCAGGCCGCCGTCAAGAAGATGATCGCCGAGGCTCGGGAAAAGGGATACATCACTTACGATCAGCTCAACCAGGTGTTGCCGCCCGATCAGGTCAGTTCGGAGCAGATCGAAGACGTCATGTCGATGCTGTCCGAAATGGGCATCAATATCATTGAGGACGAGGAGGCCGAGGAAGAGGATCAGAAATCCACCGCCGTGGTCGATACCTCGTCGGCCAATCGTGGTGTGACCCTAGCATCGGGGACCAGCGAAAAGCTTGATCGTACAGACGATCCGGTGCGCATGTACCTGCGCGAAATGGGCTCGGTTGAACTTTTGAGCCGCGAAGGCGAGATCGCGATTGCCAAGCGCATCGAAGCCGGCCGCAACACGATGATCGCCGGACTGTGCGAAAGCCCTCTCACGTTCCAGGCGATTACCATCTGGCGCGACGAACTCCTGAGCGAAGATATTCTGCTGCGCGACGTGATTGATCTGGAAACCACTTTTGGCAACCAGATGGGTGATGACGAAGAAGAGCCGGTGGTCGAGGCCGCCAACGTCGCCACAGCGCCCAAGAAAGAAGACCAGCAAGAGCTTGACGCCGACGGCAATCCGATTGCCAAAGAAGATGATGAAGACGAGGACGAGCAGGCGAACATGTCGCTGGCGGCGATGGAAGCCGCGCTCAAGCCGCGTGTTCTGGAAACCTTGGATACCATTGCGCGCGACTTTGCCCTTCTGAGTGAAATGCAGGACGCCCGGATTTCGGCAACGCTGAACGAGGATGACTCGTTCTCTTCCAAGGAAGAAGACACCTATCAGAAGCTGCGTTCGGAGATTGTCGAACTGGTGAACGAACTACACCTTCACAACAACCGGATCGAAGCGCTGATTGATCAGCTTTATGGGATCAACCGCCGGGTGATGCAGATTGACTCGGCCATGGTGAAACTTGCCGATCAGGCGCGTATCAATCGTCGTGAGTTCATCGAAGCCTATCGTGGGCGCGAACTCGATCCGACCTGGCTGGATGATATGGCGCAGAAGCCGGGGCGTGGCTGGCAGATGTTCATGGAGCGCTCGGTTGGAAAGGTCGAAGAGCTTCGCAACGACATGGCCCAGGTTGGCCAGTATGTCGGTCTGGATATCTCGGAATTCCGCCGCATCGTGCAGCAGGTCCAGAAGGGTGAGAAGGAAGCGCGTCAGGCCAAGAAGGAAATGGTCGAGGCCAACCTGCGCCTCGTGATCTCGATCGCTAAGAAATACACCAACCGCGGCCTGCAATTCCTCGACCTGATCCAGGAAGGTAACATCGGCCTGATGAAGGCGGTGGACAAGTTCGAGTACCGCCGCGGCTACAAGTTCTCGACCTATGCGACCTGGTGGATCCGTCAGGCGATCACGCGCTCGATCGCCGACCAGGCCCGCACTATCCGTATCCCGGTCCATATGATCGAAACGATCAACAAGCTGGTCCGGACCGGGCGCCAGATGCTGCATGAGATCGGTCGCGAACCGACTCCGGAAGAACTGGCTGAAAAGCTGCAGATGCCTCTCGAAAAGGTTCGCAAGGTGATGAAGATCGCCAAGGAGCCGATTTCGCTGGAGACGCCGATTGGCGACGAAGAAGACTCGCAGCTGGGCGATTTCATCGAGGACAAGAATGCCGTACTGCCACTCGACAGCGCCATTCAGGAAAACCTCAAGGAAACCACGACCCGGGTTTTGGCCAGCCTTACCCCACGCGAGGAACGGGTTCTGCGGATGCGCTTTGGCATCGGTATGAACACCGACCACACGCTGGAAGAGGTGGGCCAGCAGTTCAGCGTGACCCGCGAACGTATTCGCCAGATCGAAGCCAAGGCGCTCAGGAAGCTGAAACACCCGAGCCGGAGCCGGAAGCTTAGGAGCTTCCTGGATCAATAATCGGGAGGGGGCTTCGGCCCCCTTTTTCGGTTGCGATCATGTTTTGGTTGGGTGTCTTTGATTGGACAGCAGCGCGTCTTGGCGCCTATGCTGAGGCATTCAAAGGGGAATGGTTCGAGATGGCTTTGAAACAGATCATTGCTGGCGCTGTCTTTTCAGTAGCAGCAGGCGCTGTAGCTGCGCAGGGGTTCGGCATTGGTTTTGGCGCGGTCGCTCGTCTTCAGGTCAATCCACTGCCGGGGAAAGGCAATTTCGAGGTCATTGAAGGGCCAAGCACCGGACCACAGCGCTTTTGGTGCGAAGCCGGGAATTATGCGGTGCGACTGGGGGCTGGGGCGACGGACCGGATGTATATTCTCTACCCGCTTGGAAAGGCGCGCAGTCAGAAAAACCGCTATGGCGTCGGTTTCACGATCAATCCAACGAAGGAAGTGTTGGCACAGGCCAGTCGCCCCGGTGATGGAGGCAATTACTCGGTTTCAGTGAAACGAGTTGGCTACAACCTCAGCATCGGCCACGCACGTGGGTTCTGCAATTTGGGCGTCACCTACTGATCCGAACACGCTATCACCGCGTAATATTGGTATGTTACGCGGAGGAGCCATGAAACGCCTGTCACTCATTTTGCTGCCTGTTTTCTGTTTCCCAACGCCAGCGGTCGCCCAAGCGTTGTTCCTCAACCCGGTTTACGACCTGCCAGGCAACAAAGGGTTTGAAGTGGTTGATCGGCTTGGGACCGATACCGCGCGTATTTGGTGTGACGCGGCTCGGGCCGCGCGCAGTCGCGGAGTTGGCGTAACAGAACGTTTATACGTCACGCGCGGCTACGGTCCGAGCCTGTCAACGCCGGGTATTGATGGGGTCGCCTTTTCTACCCGACCATCGAATTCGGTGCTGGAGGCTGCAGCATCGCTCAAAGGGCCGCGCACACTGTCTTTGACGGATGTGGGTAACAACATGACAGTTGGGCAAGGCACGGGGTATTGCGTGTTTGAAATCGACGGCTGAGCCTTGCGGGGCTGAGCTGAGCACGTCACCTTTTGTGAATGCAGACTCAGTTTCAGATATCGACACACGGCCAGGGGCTTTACGAATTCACGCGCGAGGTGCAGCGTTGGGTGCAAGGAACCGGCCTTCTTACGCTATTTGTGCGTCACACATCGTGCAGTCTCTTGATCCAGGAAAACGCGGATCCGGAAGTACAAACGGATTTGCGCAACTTCTTCCACCGGTTGGTGCCGCCCAGTACGGACCCGGTGATGTCGTATCTCACGCACACTTATGAAGGTCCTGACGATATGCCCGCCCATATCAAGGCGGCGATGATGCCGGTTTCCCTGTCCATACCTGTCACGAAGGGGCGATTGGCGCTGGGCACTTGGCAAGGGATCTATCTCTTCGAACACAGAAATGCGCCGCACAGTCGAACCGTGGCGGCGCATCTGTCTGCATGAATTGCGAGGCTTTGGATGGCCTTCGAGATTGAAATAGGTCGCCTTGGCCCAAATGGAATAGCTGACAAGGCGATTTCTACCGTTCGTGGCCGATATAGCGGTGCCATTTGACCACTACCCAAAGAGTTGTAGCTGTCCTATAGTGCCTGTGGATAAGTGGGGGCAAACCCCATATCACGGCGGAAAACACAGACTATCGGACAGGGGGAAAGCCCATGCGCTGCCCGTTTTGCGGAAATATCGACACTCAGGTCAAGGATTCACGACCCGCGGAAGATCACGTTTCGATCCGGCGGCGGCGGTTCTGTCCGGCATGCGGCGGACGTTTTACCACCTATGAACGGGTGCAGTTGCGCGATCTGGTCGTGGTCAAGTCCAATGGACGGCGCGAGGACTTTGACCGGGACAAGCTGGAACGCTCTATTCGTATCTCTATGCAGAAGCGCCCGGTCGAACCGGATCGGATTGATCAGATGATATCCGGCATCGTTCGGCGGCTGGAAAGCATGGGGGAAACTGACATTCAATCCAAAACCATCGGTGAGATCGTTATGGAGGCGCTTGCCCGGATCGACACTGTTGCTTATGTCCGGTTTGCAAGTGTTTACAAAAACTTCCAGGCCGCAGATGACTTTGACAAGTTCGTGAGCGAGTTGCGCCCGGACACCCAATCCGAGGAATAACCCTGTCTGACACACGCTATATGGCGCTGGCCCTGCAGCTTGGGCGGCGAGGGCAAGGGCATTGTTGGCCCAATCCGGCTGTGGGCTGCGTTGTCGTACATGAAGGACGCATCGTAGGGCGCGGCTGGACGCAACCGGGAGGGCGCCCGCACGCGGAAACAGAGGCCTTGGCCCAGGCAGGAACCGGTGCCAAGGGCGCCACGGCCTATGTGACATTGGAACCCTGTGCGCATCACGGAAAAACCCCGCCTTGTGCGGACGCGCTGATTGCAGCAGGGATTGCCCGTGTGGTGGTCGCCGTCAAAGACAGTGACGCACGCGTCGCAGGCAAAGGGCTGGAGATGCTGCGGGCCGCCGGGATCGAGGTCGTGACGGGTGTGCTGGAAGACGAGGCCGCACGCGACTTGCAGGGTTTCTTCCTCAAGACCGACCTTGGTCGCCCCTTTGTGACACTCAAGCTGGCCAGTAGCCTTGATGGACGGATCGCGACGGCCACAGGCGAAAGTCAGTGGATCACCGGACCCGAAGCGCGCCGTCAAGTTCACGCGATGCGCATGCGTCACGACGCTGTCATGGTTGGCGGTGGCACTGCGCGCGCGGATGATCCGTCGTTGACCGTGCGCGATCTGGGGGCGCGGCACCAACCGGTGCGTGTCGTGGTCTCACGGCGCCTTGACATTCCGTTGATGAGCAACCTCGCGCGTACGGCCAAAGATATTCCGGTGTGGATCGCCCACGGCCCTGATGCGAGCCCCGAACTGCGTGCGACATGGCGGGACCTCGGGGCAGAATTACTGCCATGCGCTTTGGAAGGGGCACATGTTTCGCCTGCGTCGGTCCTTGCCGCGCTGGGTGACAGGGGAGTTACCCGCGTGTTTTGCGAGGGGGGCGGGGCGTTGGCGGCATCCTTGCTTGCGGCGGATTTGGTTGACGAATTGGTAACTTTCTCGGCCGGGCTAATTCTTGGCGCAGAAGGCTATCCTGCAATTGGTGCCATGGGGGTAGAGCGCCTGCAGGCCGCGCCCCGGTTCGAAAGGGTGTCCCAAAGGGCCATCGGCAACGACACTATGTCGGTTTGGCACCGACAGGAAACCGTCTAGCGCCAAAGCGATTGATAACTGGCAAATCGTCCCTGAAGTTTCGATATCACGCGGTTGATCCAACCCGGATGCGGAATGTCGCCTGTTGAGAGACGCTCAAGTACGGTTTCGACCGGGCAGGGCAGACCGCTCTTGGGATCGAAGTAGCGTGGGTAGTCGATTAGCGTGGCGTGCACCAACCCGGCGAGATCCGGCGTGGCCGTACGGCGCGCGGGTACGATGCCCCGGTCGTCGGTCAACCCCCACCCGGCATAGAATGGGGCGCCGAACGTCACCACCCGGCACCCACGCAACAGGGCTTCAAAACCGGTCAGCGACGTCATGGTCCAGACTTCGTCCACTTGCTCCAGTAAGGCGGCCATGTCGGCCTGCTGCAACACCAAATCGGCGATCTCCCCTGCGTCGGGGACATCCCCCTCGCGTAATCCGGCTTCGACATCCGGGTGCGGTTTGTAGATCAGAACCGCGTCGGGATTCGCAGCGCGCGTGGCTTCGAGAAGCGCGCGGTTGTTGGTGATCGTCTCTGTACCCGTGAGGATGGAGGCGTCGTCTTCGACCTGACCCGGCACAAGAATCTTGTGCCCTTCGGGAAGATCTAACCGGACGCCATCCAGATTGTATTTGCTGAGTCCAAGCCGTCGCAGCGCAATGACGAGGTCTTCGGCGCGATGCCGCAGGTCGGGGCGCAGTTCGCTGCGCGCGGCGATCAACTGTTCCAACCGGCTTTCCACAGTGGGATCATAGTAGATGCCCAAATCATCGCAGACTAGAGACAGGGGTGGCACCAGTTCTGCGCCAAGCCCGCGCGACCGTAAGAATCCGTCTTCGACATTCACGGCGCTCTCCGGGCCTGTTTTGCTTGCCCAGACCATGTTCGGTCGATCCGAGGCGGGTTTGTCGAAAACAACAGGTTTGACGCTTCCAAAAAACTCCTGAAGCGCTTTGCGTTTCCACAGTCGCATGCCATGGGCGTTCCAGCCGTGGCGATCCTCGCGCCAGCACCGGGTTTGGGCCTCCAGTTGGTTGATCGCGTCCTCAAGTGAACACAGGCGATCTCGGCACGGGTCATACCACTTCGGATAGAGGATCATGGCGGCGGCAAAGAGCTGTGCGCGGGTCAGTTTGCGCTGGCGGCGCGGCACGGGGAACTCGTCAACGGTCAAACCCCATCCGGCATAAAAGGGTTGACCGAAAATTCGGGGTTTGTGGCCTGCGAAAATGGCTTCGAATCCCATTTGCGAAGAAACCGTGTAAACGCCGACTGCGCCTTCGAACAGAACCCATGGGCTGATTGGCGCGGTGCACAGTTTGACCCGTTCGGAGATGTCTTCGGTTCCAAAATAGCCCGTGCGATGGCCATGTGCTGTCTCCGGGTGAGTCTTGATCACGACCGGGCAGCCGGGATGCTCTTCCTGCGCCATGACCAGCATCTCGCGAAAACGCGCATCATCGGCCTGGCTGGCCGTTACCGAGGCGTCACCGCGGGTTTGGTCGATCACGAGGACATAGCCCGGATCGGGTGCGGGCAGGGTCGGATCGACCCCGGAATACTTGGTCAGGTGACTTTCCCGGATGCGGGCGATGGCCGCGCGCGCCCGGTTCAAAAGCGCGCTGTCGTCCAAAGGGTGGGTTGCAAGCAAAGCCTCGAGATCGCTTGGCGTGCCCGGGTCGAAATGCGGGGACTTGCGGTCGATGAACAAGCCCAGCGGCGGCTCTTTGGACACTCTTCCCGGATGCACGGAACGCATGAAAGCATCCTCGACAAACAGCAGCTCAGCACCGGTCTTGCGGGCCATTGCATGACCGCGCCCCGACGTTGGGCTTTGACCCCAGACGGCAATCTGATCCTCGCTTGTCGGGCGTCCCAGGCTCAGTTTGTACCCGCAAAGTGTTAATATTCGGCGAAGGCGGCGTTGGGTATAAAATCCGCCGTTGAATGCGAACAGCCGCTCGGGGGCACGATCCCCGGCGGCTGTTTGCATTTGGTCTAGATCAGGTTCCGCCACCGATGGCACCCAGGCTAAGCAGCGAGTCTGCCGATGTCAGAGTACCCGTGATTGCGGCGATGGTTTTGTTCCACGTCGTGATCGGCGCTTCGGTGACATAAAGCGTGTCACCATCGCGCACCACGAAGTCGCGGGCAACGAACATGCCGTTTGGTTTTGTAAGGTCCAGAACATAAACCATCCGCTGCGCGCCGCTAAGGTCGGAGCGGCCCAGAACCTGGTTGGCAATTGGTTCAGCCTCGTTCCGGAACACAAAAACACCGGTTGGATCGCTGCTGGTAGTCAAAAGCCCGCCGACCTGGGCAATCGCTTCGATGGCCGAGAGGTCCTTGGTCGTGAAGTTCACGCGGCTTTGTGTCCCCGTGGCGCCCAGAGCGGTGAAGGCGCGCGTATCTTCTTCGACCAGAATGCGGTCTCCGCCGCGAAGTGCTATGTCCAATTCGGGGTGATCGTAAAGGTCCTGAAACCAGATTTTACCGGTTGTCTTGCCACGCAAAACCGTGATCTGCGCGATCTCGGGCACGATGGTCACACCCCCGGCATTGGCCAGCATGGTGGAAAGCGTGCGGGTGGGGCGCTCGATCGGGTAGACACCCTGCGCGCCAACAGCGCCGACAAGGGAAACCGTCGATCCGTCGCCCGCGACCCGGCGCACCTCGACCTGCGGATCAGGAGTCTGCTCTTCCAGTTTGGAGGAGATGATATTGCGAATGCTCTCGGGCGTGTTCCCGGCAGCTCGGATGCGCCCTGCATAGGGCACGAAGATAAACCCGGCGCCGTCAACCTGCACTTCTTCCAGAATCGCGGCGACCTGTCCCTCGGGGCCGAGAAGCGGCTTGTCGACGTTTTCCCAGATGGTCAGCGACAGGATGTCCCCGGGGCGAATAGTATCGGAGCCCAATTGTCCGGCGCGCTGGAATTCCGGGCTGAAGCCCAAGGCCGGCACAACGGCGGTTGCGCGCGTGACACGGTCATTGACGGCAACGACAAAGGCGTCGCCTTCTTGCTGCACGGATCCAGCATAGATTTCACGCTTGTTCGGACCAGAACGCGGAACAAGAGTGCAGGAAGACACCATGGCCACCAAGGCCACGATGGCGGCGCACTTCGCCCATCGGGTTTCTAAGGGTTTCACTGCTCGGTCTCCTCGACCTGTTATTATTCTGCCTCAGGTTTTCCCGACAAGTTACCGGAATCGGAACCAAAAATCCAGCGCTAGACCTTGTGTATCCTACTTCACCAGACGCAACTGTTGCCTCGGAGCCGCTGTTCCGGTTTCCAGCGCGTCATAAGGATCATGCGGCGAAAGCATCATGTCGACCACCTGCCGAAGCAGCTGTCGGCGTCCGCGAGCAGAGTAGAACCCACCGGGTACCTGGCTGGTTTCGAACAGGTACCGTCGATATGTTTTGTAGGCGGTGTTGTCTGGTCGGCTGGCCCCGGAAAAGAAGTCGTTGAGAGGCTGGGTGCTGACGAATTCGGGCTGGTTATAAACTGCGTTGCCGAACACCTTGATGGGAATACCCCGCCACAAAACCTGTTGTGCCGCGGTGGAGTTCACGGTCACGGCGGTGCGGGCATCGTTCAGAAGTTGCGCCAGTTTTCCGCCACGGACGTAGTGGACCCGCCCTTTGATGCCATGCGCGCGAGCAAGTCGGGCGATCTCGTGACGCAAGGGGACGCGACCGTCCTCCAGCGGATGCGCTTTGAAGACAAGGTGGTGGTGTCGCGGGGCCCCGGCCGCAAATTGCTCGATGACCAGCGCAAGAAAATCCGTCATGGAGGCAAACGGCGAATGCATCTGGAAGCTGCTGTCATGTTCGAGTTGCAAAAGTGCGAGGTGATACGGGAACCCACCATAGCGGATGCGCATCGTGGCCAAACGGCGCTCGATCCCTTGAGCAGGCATCAAGATGAGGCGGCGCAGATACAGCTGGAACTCACGCGTTACCGAAAGCGCGCGGTGCGGGCGGAAATTGCGGTAGGTGCGGTTCGCGAACATGACGAACCAGTGATAGAGCGCGCCGTAAAAAACATGCTGGCGCATGTCGCCCCAGTGTCCGGGGGGCAGGGGCGCTTCCATGTCGGACCCTTCGAGCGCCTGTTCCATCTGCGGGATCGTCATCCGCATCAGCCGGGAGTTGCCGTTCGAACCGCCACGCTCATATGTCACCCAATAGGGGCGCAAATACCCCTCTTCAAAGACATGCACGGTGATACCGGCGGCCTTTGCTATAGCGACAGCCTGTGCGTGGATCGGACGTGTGTCACCATAAAGAACGATGTCGGTCACGCCCTTGTCTGCAAGGATGGACTCGCAAGTTGATGGCCAGTTTTCTTGTGTCTCGGTGAAGGCAATATAGCTGCTGCGGTCGCGCCAGAACGCACGGTCTCCGGCGTTGAAGCCAACCCGCCAGACCGCGGCGCCAGAGCGTTTCAGCATGCGGGCGAGCCCCGCAAAATAGGGCCCGTGCGGCCCTTGCAGGAACAGAAATACCCGGTTGTCTCCACTCGAATGCGTCATGGTTGCCTGTATAGTCCATGAGTATTTGACAGGACCTTAGCGGTAAGTTGAGGCAGAAATAAGGGGAGATTATGCCAGCGCGTGGCGGGTTGTCAGGGCGCGCCGACAGGGATAGGTCTTGGGCAATCAAACGAGGGGATGGGCCTGTGTTCACTGGGATTATCACGGATATCGGAGAAATCCGCGACTTGGAAAAGCGCGGCGACCTGCGAGCGCGGATTGCGACACGCTATGATACGGGGGGCATAGACCTTGGGGCATCTATTGCCAGTGACGGCGTTTGCCTGACCGTGATCGCGCTGGGCGATGACTGGTATGATGTTGAAATCAGTGCGGAAACCGTCTCGAAGACCAATCTCGGTGGCTGGGTTGTGGGCAAGCGTGTCAATCTTGAGCGCGCGCTGAAGGTCGGAGATGAACTGGGCGGGCATATTGTCTCGGGCCATGTGGACGGCGTGGCCGAGATTGTTGCCATGACGGATGAAGGCGACAGCACGCGTTTCACCTTCCGCGCGCCTAAAGCGCTGGCGAAGTTCATTGCACCCAAGGGGTCCGTCGCGCTCAACGGCACGTCCCTGACGGTGAACGAAGTGGATGGGTGCGACTTTGGCGTGAACATCATCCCGCACAGCAAGGAAATGACGACCTGGGGTGACGCGCGGGTTGGGGATCGGGTCAATCTCGAGATCGACACCCTGGCGCGATACGTGGCCCGGCTCGCGGAGATGAATGGTTAACACGACCTGAGGCCCCCGAACGGCACGTCGGTATTGCGTCGGTATCGTGTCGGTATTGCGTCGGTCACGGGTTCGGGCGCGAACCGAACGTTAACGCGTGCGGCGCGGATGTGTCACCTCACCACATGTCGCCAATTGTGTACCCTTTGGGAAACGGATCGGTTGGATCGAGCATGAAACCGGACGTGCCATAAATCCAGCCCTGTCCCGAGAGGGTGGGTACGATGGCCTTATAGGGGCCGACAGTGGTTTCCTCGACGATGCGCCCGGTGAAGGTGGTGCCCAGCGGCCCCGCATTGACATAATCCTGACCGACACCAAGTGCGCCCCGGGCGTGCAGCACAGCCATTTTCGCACAGGTCCCTGTGCCACAGGGAGACCGGTCGAGGATGCCGGAGGCGGTGTGCGGGCTGGCAGGGTCGAAAGGCCCCGTGGACAGGGTGATGGCGCCGCGCCCGTGGGTGACGGGATCGGTGGGTGGCCCCCAGAGGTTTGTGATGGTCGGGCCGGTGATGGCCGGGTTGTCGGGGTGGGCGACGGGGAGTTGCTCGGCGGCAGCGTGGCGGATGGCTTCGGAGACGCGCAGGATTTCGGCGCCATTGTCGCCGTCCAGCGCGATGCCGAGCGGGGCCGCCTCGGCCAGAACGAAGAACATCCCGCCCCACGCGATGTCGACCGTCACCGGGCCGATCCCCGGCACGTCGATGCGTGCATCGAGATGGACCGCAAAGGCGGGCACATTTCGAAAAGTGACGGACGTGACTTTGCCATGCGCGCAGCTGGCGCGAACCTTGATAAGACCGGCAGGGGCTTCGAGAGTCAGATCGGTGACCGGCTCGACCATGGGTAGGATGCCGGTTTCCAGCAGCACCGTGACCACGCAAATCGTGTTCGAGCCGGACATTGGCGGGTATTCGCTTTGCTCCATGATGATGAACCCCATGTCCGCATCCGGGTGACTGGGCGGGACCAGCGCATTGCAGCAGAGGGCCGGATGGCCGCGTGGTTCGCGCAGCATCAGCTGGCGAATATCGTCATGGTGGGCCTGCATTTGGCGCATCTTGTCGAATACGGTTTGCCCCGGAAGATGTGGCAGGCCACCGGTGATCACACGTCCCGGTTCGCCTTCGGCGTGGGCTTCGACGGTGGTGAGAAGACGGGTCGTGCGCATGGGAACCTCCGACAACGTGGGGGAAGCTTAGGGCGGGGAGCAGGGAGGGGGCCAGCCCCCTCGTTTGAAAATCAGGGATTTTCAATCTTCACCCCCGGGGTATTTCCCGAAAAAGAAAGTCAGGTGTTCCGTCGCGTTTCGCCGCGCTTTGGCCGTGCCGGGACTGGCAATCGCGCGGGGCTTGGGATATCTGGGCCTCAATACTGGCCGGAGAACACATATGTCCTTTGAAAAGCCGGGCCCCGTCGAGCAGAGCCTGCGCGATGCGATCAGCCCGATCGAGGAAATCATCGAGGATGCGCGCAACGGGCGCATGTATATTCTTGTGGATCACGAAGATCGCGAGAACGAGGGTGACTTCATCATTCCCGCAGAGTTTGCCGATGCGGCGGCTGTCAATTTCATGGCCACCCATGGGCGCGGCCTGATCTGTCTGCCGATGACGGCGGAGCGGATCGACCGTTTGGGGCTGCCGATGATGGCGGTGAACAATTCGTCGCGTCATGAAACCGCCTTTACGGTGTCGATCGAGGCGCGCGAGGGCGTATCGACAGGCATCTCAGCCGGCGACCGGGCGCTGACCATTGCCACGGCGATCAACGAACAGAACACCATGGCGTCACTTGCCACGCCGGGCCATGTTTTCCCGCTGCGCGCCAAGCGGGGTGGGGTATTGGTGCGGGCCGGGCATACCGAGGCATCGGTAGATATCTCGCGCCTTGCCGGGCTGCATCCGAGTGCCGTGATCTGCGAAATCATGAACGAAGACGGCACCATGGCGCGTCTGCCGGAGCTGGTGGAGATTGCGCAGAAACACGGGCTCAGGATCGGGACGATCAGCGACCTGATCGCATACCGGTCGCGCAATGATAACCTGGTGGTCGAAACCTCGCGCACGACGGTCACGTCGGAATATGGCGGCGACTGGGAAATGCGGATCTTTACCGACCAGATCCACGGCGTCGAACATGTCGTGTTGAGCAAAGGGGACGTCACCACGCCCGAGCCGGTTCTGGTGCGGACCCATGCGCTGCACGAGGCGAGCGACGTGTTGGGGCTGGGTCCGAAATCGGTCAATGAACTGCCTTCGGCCATGCGCTTGATCGCGGAAGAGGGGCGCGGGGTTGTGTGCCTGTTCCGGGAACCGCGGCATAGCCTTTATGCTGATGAGGACGAAGGGCCGCGCACCATCAAGCACACCGGGCTTGGTGCGCAGATGTTGTCGAACATGGGGCTGAGCGCATTGGTGTTGCTGACGGATTCGCCCCAGACCAAGTACCTTGGGTTGGACGCCTATGGTCTGAGCATCGTGGGCACGCGCCCGATTCTGACGAAAGGGTAAGAGATGGCAGGTGCCGAGAAACATTACATCATGCCGCGCGCCGCGTTTGATGCGCCGGTCAAGCTGTGCATCGTGATTTCGCCTTACTACAAAGACATTGCCGATAACCTTCTTGCCGGGGCCAAGGCCGAGATCGAGGCTGCTGGCGGAACATATGAGGTTGTGCAGGTGCCCGGTGCGCTAGAGATTCCGACGGCGATCGGCATTGCCGAACGGATGAGCAATTTCGACGGTTACGTGGCGCTGGGCTGTGTCATTCGTGGCGAGACGACGCACTATGAAACCGTGTGCAACGACAGCAGCCGCGCGATCCAGATGTTGGGTTTGCAGGGCTTGTGCATTGGGAACGGTATCCTGACCGTGGAGAACCGTCCGCAGGCCGAAGTGCGCGCTGATCCTGCAGATCAGAACAAAGGCGGCGGGGCGGCTGCGGCGGCCTTGCATCTGATCGCGCTTGCCCGTAAGTGGGGCGGCCAGCGCAAGGGCGTGGGTTTTCTGCCCGAGTCCGAAGAGTACAAGATCGCTGGCGAGTTGAAGGACAACCCCACCGCATGACCCTTTCCGGCAACCAGAAACGCAAGATGAAATCTGCCGCACGGCTTTATGCTGTGCAGGCGCTGTTCCAGATGGAAAGCTCGGGCCAGACCGTGGACCAGGTGCGGGTGGAGTTCCTCGACTATCGCTTTGGCGCGGCGGTGGATGACAGCACGGACATGATCGAGGGCGATCAGGGGCTGTTCATCAAGACGCTGGAAGACGCGGTGAACTACCAGGCGCCGATTGACCAGATGACGGACCGCGCGCTGGTGGCAAAATGGCCGATTAACCGGATCGACCCGACATTGCGGGCGCTTTTCCGGGCCGCCGGTGCGGAGCTGTTGCAGTCGGACACGCCGCCCAAGGTGGTGATCGTGGAATACGTCTCGATTGCGCAGGCGTTCTTTCCCGAGGGCAAAGAGGCGAAATTCGTCAACGCGGTGCTTGATCACATGGCACGTGAGGCCAAGCCCGAGGCATTCTGAGGCATCTGCGCGGCGGGAAGCCGCGCGGATGGGGCCATCAGGCGGAAGTGGCTTGCCATATGCGGCTACTGGAATATCATTGGCCCTGTTCCTGCGGAGTCGTTGTCATGCCCAAGCTCATTCGCCTTTACATCACGCAAGTTATCGCCGGGTTCGGATTGTCGGCCCTGTTCGTGGGGCTGCTGCTCTATGCCAATGTGGGCAACCTCTGGCATCTGGTAAGCACAACCTCGGGCGGAATCGTGGCGGTGGTGATGCTTTGGGTCTTCAACGGTATCGTCTTTGCCGGGGTGCAGTTCGGGATCACGATCATGCGCATGGCCGGGGACGACACGCCGGGCGGCGGCAAGCGGGATTACCTGCCGGTGATGCCACGCGAGATGGCGCCGGTTAAGGTAGCAGCCAAGCGGCGCTGATCATTCCCAGACAGACAGGATTTCCGACAGGGGCTTCTTGATCTTGGCCACGGCCGGGATGGTCGCGTGTTGCGCCGCGCGCCCGACGGCAAGGATCATGATCGGTTTCTCGGAAGCCGGACGGTCCAACGTGCCGTTGAGAAATTTCATCGGATTGGGCGTGTGGGTGAGCACCGAAAGGCCCGCGTGATGCAGGGCCGCAATCAGGAAGCCGCAGGCGATCCCGACGCTCTCGGGCACGTAGTAATTCTTGTAGCGGGTGCCGTCCTCAAATTCGCCATAGCGCTGGGCAAAGACCACGATCAGCCACGGAGCATCTGTCAGATGAGGTTTCTGGTCGTTGGTGCCAATCGGTTCCAGCGCCTTGATCCATTCATCACCTGCACCGCCTGCGTAGAATCGGCGCTCTTCTTCTTCGGCTTCGGCACGGATGCGGACTTTGAGCTCGGGGTTGGAAATCGCGGCAAAGGACCATGGCTGGTGATTGGCGCCAGACGGGGCGCGGCCTGCTGTTGCGATGCAGGTTTCGATCACGTCACGCGGAATGGGTGTCGTCTCAAAATCGCGCACCGTATGACGTTTGGACATGGTGTCGAAGAAGGCTTGGGAAGCTGCCCGCATTTCCGGATCGCTAAGGTCGATGTGGTCGGGCAAGGGGATCGGCTCAAATGTGAGGTGGTCACGGGAAAACATGTCGCTCGGCTCGTAGTTGGCGTGGGGTGCCCAGAGCGTGTGCCCAAACGTGGCGAGGTGCAAGGCTGGATTGAATACGATTCGCGGACCCGCCTGCGTCTCAAGGTGCGTTCCACGTCACGGGATCAAGGCGGAACAACAAGGAGAGTTGTTTGTAGATGTCCGGCTCGCCCTGTTTGAGAGTGACCGGGGTTTCAAAAAAAGCTTCAACGGCGACGGCAAAGAACTCCTCATGTCCCTCGGCCCCATAGGGGTCAAGAACAGTGCGATGCCCGGCCATCACCTTTTTGACATGCGCGTTGTAGGCCGGGAGAAAGGCGCGCTCCCAGGCGGCATAGCTTTGCGCGGGATTGAGATTGGGCACACCGTCAGTATTCCCGGACAGGTCGTCGATCTGGTGGGCAAATTCGTGCAGCACCACATTATGTCCATCGGCGTCATCCAGTGCGCCTTGCTGGGTATGTGCCCAAGAGAGCACCACCGGCCCGCGTGACCAGCTTTCCCCGCTTCGCACGATTTCGCGTTCCGTCACGACAAAGCCATGTTGACGGACCTGGCGGGACTTGAAGGCACCGGGGTAGATCAGGATCGTGGTCAGGTGCCGGTACCACGTGTCAGTATTGGCGATCAGCAGGCAGGCTTGCGCGGCAATGGAAAGGCGCATTTCCTCGTTGACCTCTAGTCCGTTGCAGCCGATGAAATCCACCTGGTCCAGAAAGGCGTTCACCTTGCCTTCGAACCTGACGCGAATGTCGGGCGGAAGCTTGCGAGTCAGGGGCACCTGCGCGGCGACGATGTCGCGGGCATCCTGCGCAAGAGGGGTGGTGAAAAGGCTTTTTCGATGCTGGTGACGGGTCCAGAATTGTTGGCCGACGCCAATCGCAACCAGGAGACTCAGTAAAATGACAAGTGTGGGCACGGTGATCGTCTCTGCGCGTTTGCCAGTTCAAGCTAGGCATTGCGAAAGGGAAAACAACCGTCAAAATGCAAAGGGGAAGTGGCGGGCCCGCAAACGCAGCCGTGGGGTTATCTCATTCCCGAGGACCTGTATATACAGGTGGGCGCCAGGTAATCAGGCCAGGACCTGAACAGAGCCAGCTCCCTCGGAATTGCTTAAGGCCACCGGAATGCAACCGTATCACGAGAAGGGCAGAACCCGCCAAAGCCTTATCTAGTCGGGGTGCGTGCGCCGCACAAGGGGCGTCAGTCGAGAATCGGCGCGCCCCCCTCGGCGCGACGCCGGGCGATGAATGGCTCCAGCCGTGCGGAGCGTTCGGAGCTTCCCGGTGGGGGTGTGAAATCTTTGAGTATCTGTTGCCAGATTGCGGTGGCGCGCTCGTCCGAGCGCTGGCTGCCATTCTTTTCCCATGCACCGTGATTGGAAAGGTCTGCAACAAGCGGCGGGTAAAAGGCGGTTTCATAGCGGTCCATGGTTTGGGCCGTTGCAAAGAAGTGGCCGCCCGGTGCGACCTCGTTCAGCGCGTCCCAGCCGAGTGAGTCGGAGCTGGTGTCAGGTGGGGTGCAGAGCGTGGCAATTGTTTGCAGCGCCTCGACATCGTTGATGAACTTCTCAAAGCCGAATGTCAGACCGCCCTCGAGCCAGCCAGCGGCGTGTTTGACCATGCCCGCGTTGGCCATGAGGTTGCCCCAGAGCGACATGTGGGTCTCACCGGCGGCCTGCATGTCGGCGGTGTTGCTGGCGGCTCCGGCCGCGCCGCGCCACGGGAGGCCGACATGTCGGGCGAGTTGTCCGGTGCCGATCGACATCTGCACATGTTCCGGCGTACCAAAGGCCGGGGCACCCGATTTCATGTCCACGTTCGAGCCGAACCCGCCAATCACCGCCGGGGCGCCGGGGCGGGCCAGTTGGTTCAGCACCAGCGCTCCAAGCGCCTCGGCATGTTGCAGCACCAAAGCACCCGCGACGGTGACGGGGGCCATGGCGCCGGAAAGACAGAAGGGGGTGATCACCACGACCTGTCCTGCGCGGGCAAAATCGATCAGCGCCTGCGCCATGGGCCTGTCGATCAGGCGGGGCGAATTGGTATTCACCACGGTCTCGACCCAGGCGTTGTTGAGGAAGGCCTCTTCATCAAGGTCCAACGCGGTGCGGATCATCGCGAACCCGTCTTCGACCTGCGCGCGCCCGCGCCCGTAGATGAAAGGGAACTTGTCAGAGAGCGTCAGTTGCGCCTGCATCAGCCCATAGTGGCGCAGGTGCACGGGAATGTCCTGGGGTTCGCAGCAGGGTCCAAGCGTGTGCAACACGTCAAAGCTCTGGGTCAGGCGTACGGTGTTTTCATAGTCTTTCTGTGAGCCGTGACGTCTGCCATGGATCCGGTCGGTAACATTTGGACAGCCAGAACCTGGGCCGAACAGAAGTGCGCCGTTCTCCATTTGGCGATCCCGCTCGGGGTTGGAGCAGCGCAGGCGGAAAGACGCGGGGGCCGAGGCCATGGCGGCCTCGACCATATCGCGCCCGATGAACACCATGTCCTCGTCAACCCGCGCGCCGCCTATTGCAAGGATGTCGCGCGCCTCTTTCAGCAGGATCGACAGGCCCAGCTCTTCCAAAAGGCGCAACGCCATGGCGTGGATTTCGGCGATCTCGTCATCCGAAAACAGCGCATGCGGTGCGAAGGGATGCCGGAGTTGGCGCCATTCGGGGCGATCCTGAACAAGCGGCGTTGGCTGGCGACGAGGGCGGCGGGCCATGGTGTCTCCTGTCTGAACAGCACCAGCCTAGGTCACTTGGCACGTGTTTCTGGCCCGTTTGCGACATGCGGGGCTTGCCTTTTGTTCATGAATTGTTCACCAATGGGGAATGGATCAGGACTTGCAACCCGGACAGCTTCTGGCGCGCGGTGTCAGTCGCCACCTGCGCAGCCACGGCTTTGTGTCGATCGAGGAATTCGTTCCGGCGCGGGGATTGCGCGTGGATGTGATGGCGCTTGGTCCAAAGGGAGAACTGTGGGTGGTCGAATGCAAATCCAGCCGTGCCGATTTCCAGACGGATTCAAAATGGCAGGGCTATCTGGAGTGGTGTGACCGTTATTTCTGGGCGGTGGATATCGCTTTTCCCACCGATCTTTTGCCCGAAGGGACCGGGTTGATTATGGCCGACGCATATGATGCCGAGATCATCCGCATGGGGCCCGAAGACAAACTGGCCTCCGCGCGGCGCAAGAAACTGATTCAGAAATTCGCCATGGACGCGGCCCGCCGCTTGCATCGGTTCCGCGATCCCAAGCTACCCGCGCTACCGGATGACGCATAACGCGTCCCTGTTTTCCTTTTGCCAGAAATATCCCGGGGAATCGCGGCCCCGCCGCGATGGGGCAGCGCCCCGAATCCGGTGATGCTACGTCCCGACTTTCTCGGCGGCTGCGATCGCGGCGAGGATTTCTTCGGCGATTTCGCGGGCTTCGTCAGGGTCGAAATCCATGGGGATCTCGATCCCGTCCGCTTCGACAAAGATCCGCACGAACCCCTGGTCGGTCGGTCCGATCTGAAGATTGGCCTCGATATCGCGTTCGGTGTTGATGCCCATGACGGTTCTCCTGTGACTGACTTTCGGGTAGCGTGAAAGCGTGGGATTGGCAAGAAGTGCGGGAGTGTCATGTCCGAGAACGATATCGTGTTGCGCCCGTTTGAAGCGGGAGATCTGGAATGGCTGGTCGACGAGCACGCCCGGCTTTATGCGCAGGACGAGGGGTTTGACGACACCTTCGGTCCGCTGGTGCGCGATATCCTGCAGGACTATCTGCAATCGCATGACCCGGAGTGCGAAAGCAGCTGGATTGCCGAGCGTGCGGGCGCACGGCTGGGCAGTGTTTTCTGTGTCCGAGGACCGAAGTCGGAGCAAGCCAAGCTGCGCCTGTTTCTTGTGTTGCCGGAAGCGCGTGGGCTGGGGTTGGGACGAAAGCTTCTGAGCACCTGCATGGCGTTTGCCCGTGACAAGGGGTATCGCGGCATGCGGCTCTGGACGCATGAAAGTCACCGCGCGGCCTGTGCGCTTTATGCCGGGCACGGGTGGAAAGTGACGTCTTCTAAGCCGGTGCGCTCTTTCGGGGTTGATCTGGTCGAACAAACTTGGGAAATCGCATTTTAGGTGCTTGCATTCGCGCGCGGGGGGCGATAAATCGCCCGAACAGTGCCGCCTTAGCTCAGTTGGTTAGAGCGCTGGATTGTGGATCCAGAGGTCCCCCGTTCAAGCCGGGGAGGCGGTACCATTCCCACCAAAAGCAGAATAGCCACCCCGTCGGGACGTTATCTTGCGCTATGATAATGTGCAGATTTTTTTGGAATTTGCTTCCAGTTCTGACCCAATAGTCCGGGCCTTGGGGTTTTGTTTTCGTTAATTTTGCTCGAGATGCGGAAGTCGTGAAAAATCTCGCCAAATTGTCGCATTTGCCGAACGATGCAAGCCTGCGGATGAAAACCTCAAAAGCTTTTTGAACGCGCATTTTGGCAGGAGTGCAGGAGCGTTTGGTCCTGCGACTGGAAAACGAATAGGGCGCGCGGCCATTGTCGTGGCCTTTGCCGGGTCGGTGACCATGCATGCGACCGAAGCCTTTGAAATCGCGGTGGCGCTGCGCGACCGGGCGGCCGAAGCGCTGATCACGGATATCCACGGCAAGGTCGAGGGGCGCGATCCGACCGAGGTGGCCTGGTCGGGCAGGTTTCTCAACGACATCCTGGAGGAATTCGAGCGGCTGCGCACCTTGCTGCCGAAACCGGACAACAAGGTCGATGTTTATGGCAGTGCGGTCGATCTGGGTTGGCAGGCGTATCCCGATGCGGCGGAAAACTGGTTTGAGGTGGCCGCCGATCCGGGCTTCAACCGGATGCTGTCAACGGAATGGGGCCTCAAGGACACCTCGTTCCCGGTCGCGGCGCTGCAACCGGGGGTGCATTTTGGCGCGTGACGCGGCCAGCGGGAGAGGGCGGTCCGATCGAGATCGTGGTTGAGGCGCGTCATGCCAGTGGGCTGCGGCAGGCCGCAACCTATCTAGTGGAGGTTGGGGGCGAGGAATTCGAAGGATATCTTCGCTGTGACAGTGCTGGCGGTATCTGCCGGGCAAGTCTGCCCACCGCCAGCGGAGAGGTCGGCCTCATCAAGGTTATCGTGCGGGATTATGCAGGAAACGAGGTGATCCGGTGATGTGGATGATGAAAACGATGCGCCGCGCGCCGCGGTCTGGAGTTTTGGCGGCACTGGTCACAGGGGGCGCGGGACTGGCACATGCCCAGTACATGGCGCCGCCGCCCGATCAGGGATTGCTGGCGGTTTATGGTGTGCTCGCGCCGACGCGGGAAGGCTAAATAGACCACAAGGAAACGGTTTTCTTCAGTGTTCCCACAGATCTGCGCGACAGGATCCATGTGCGCATTTTCGACCCGGATATGAGCGACGCGCACGATTTACGCTATGGTCGTTATGGCAATACCGAGACGGTTTTCCGTCTTGTAGGAGGCGAGGGGGCTTTTAGTGGCGTCGAGATGCCCGAGCCGGTGCGCTCGGGCGCGCGCGCCAAGAAGCTGTGCAAGGCCGAGGTTCTTGCGCTGATGCCGGGCAAGGTGCTGGGCGAGGGGATTTTCTTTGACGACCCGGAAACGGATGGCGAATGGGTTTCGCTGGGCCCGGTGCGTGCGCGGCAGGGGGAGGTGAACGGGGACCGGGCGTGGTTCCGGTTGGACGTGTTGGGCGTGGACGGGTATGACGGAAACGGCTTCAACGTGGGCGTCAGCTTGTCACGGGATGTGCATCGCCGCCCCGAAGGTTTTCGCATGGTGGCCTATCAACCGACAATCCGTTGGCCCGGAGGCGCGATCGGGCCTCGTGTCGAATACCTCAACCCCGAGGCTGGTCCGCGGACCATTCAGAATTTCGACGGATCGGCGGGGGATCTGCGCCTGAATCGGATGTACTCCGATCTGCGCTTGCGCGCCTTGGGACAGAATACTCGGGCCTCGGCCACGCAGGTAGCGCGCAACGAGGTGATCGTGAATACGCGTCCGATTGCCAACGCCGGGCCGGATCAGTTCGTGACCGCTTCGGATGTGCAGTTTGACGGCAGCGCGTCGCGATATCGACGGCCAGATTACCCAGTATCTCTGGGAGTTCGGGGACGGGCGCACCGGGCAGGGACCGCGTCCGTACCTTCTTACGCGCTTACGCGCGACCGGGCGTGTACTAGGTGGCACTGACGGTCAAAGATGGCAACGGTGCGCCCCAGAGCGGCCACCGCGATACGATGACGGTGACGGTGAACGCGGCCCCGATCGCGGATGCGGGGCCGGCCCTGACGGTCGCGCCGGGTGAGGAGCTCGTACTGGATGCCGAGACGTCGGTTGATCCTGACGGGCGCATCGCCGCGCATGTCTGGACGTTTTATGGTAGTACAGGCAAGACCGGCGAAAGGGTGGCGCATCGCCTGACGGCGCCGGGGCTCTTACCCGTGGCGGTGATAACCGATAACGGGCGCGCTCTGGCCAATTCGCTGTATCGCGAAGAGGTTTATGCCAGAGTCAACGCGCTACCAGTGGCGGATGCCGGGCCGGACCGGACGGTCTGCCCGGGGGATCCCGTAGTGTTCCGAGCCGGGGCCTATGATGCGGATGGGCAAATCACGCGGGTGCTCTGGGAGTTTTTGGACGGGGTGACGCTGGAAGGGGCCGAAGTGAGCCGCAGCTTTGACAACACCGTGGCCGTCGATGTGACACTGCGCGCCATGGATGACAGCGGGGCCACCTTTAATGCTGGCACGGATCGGGCGGCGACATTGACAAGTTCGTGGGGGACGAATTAACGGCGATGCTCGTGGGTGAGGACAAGGAGGATCGCGCCGTGCGCAGCGGGGTCGAGATCCGCGACACTCTGGCCGAGCGAGCGCGCTCGCGAATGGATCTACGGTGGACCTTGCTGCGCGACTTTGCGGCAAGACGGGACCTTGGTCGGTTCTGGTGGATCGCGCGACGTCGGACCTGGCGAATGACGACCTTGTCATCAGCGAACACCCCCCCGTGAAGCTCAAAGGATACACCAATCCGGTGCCCGTCTTTCTGGCTGATTTTCACGGCTGAGGCGCAGAAGCCGTATTCTGGTTCCTGTCTTCCTTTTGCCAGAAATATCCCGGGGAATCGCGGCCTTGCCGCGATGGGGCAGCGCCCCTATTTCACCTCGATTTCCTGTCGAAGCGCGCCGGTGATGCGATCATAGATCAGGATGCGGTCATCATCGGTCACAACCGCGAACCATCCTTCGGCGGCCGTGACCGCGTGGGCGCGTGCGCCGTCGGGCAGGGTGATGTCTTCGGGCAGGACCGGGCCACTGTCACGGAAACGGATGACAATCAGGGCAACCACCACTACAAGCCCGACAATCATCACCCCTGTCAGCCCCGTCACCATGAGGCGCAGGACCTTCAGATTTGCCGGTTCGACCGGCTCCGGAGACTGATCCATGTCCAATGCCCTTGTATCCTTCGAGATCGCGGAGAACCCGCCCAAGCGCCTTGATAAGGCGCTTTCGCGCGATGTGCCAGAGGCGGCATCCCTGTCCCGGACGCGGCTGGCGCGGTTGATCGCGGAGGGGGCGGTGCGCGTGAACGGGGTGGTTGTCAGTAATCCCAAGGCCGGGATTTCGGAGGGCGACACAGTGGAAATCTCGGTGCCGCAGGCTGAGGAGAGCCACATCGGCCCAGAGGATATTCCGTTGAACGTGGTGTTCGAGGATGGCGACCTGATCGTGATCAACAAACCTGCGGGCATGGTCGTTCATCCGGCACCGGGCACGCCGAATGGCACGCTGGTCAATGCTCTCATGCATCATTGCGGCGACAATCTTTCCGGTGTGGGCGGCATGAAACGTCCGGGTATCGTGCACCGTATCGACAAGGACACCAGCGGTCTTCTGGTGGTGGCCAAGTCCGACCCGGCGCATCAGGGGTTGGCGGCGCAGTTCGAGGCGCACAGTGTCGAGCGCTATTACCGGGCGATCTGTTACGGTGTGCCCGACGCCAACGATCCGCGCCTGCGTGGGGTGCGTGGCGTGAGTTTCGAGCCCGGCAATATCATGCGCATCAACACGCACCTTGCTCGCCACAAGACTGACCGTCAGCGGCAGGCGGTTCTGTTCGAGGGCGGGCGACATGCGGTGACGCGCGTGCGGATCGTGGAGCCGCTGGGGCAGCCTTCGGTGGCCGCGCTGGTGGAATGCTGGCTGGAAACCGGACGCACGCACCAGATCCGGGTGCATATGGCCCATGCCGGACACGGGTTGATCGGGGATCCGGTTTATGGCGGGCGGCGCAAGCTGGCGGAAAAGGCGATCGGGACATGTGGTGCGCTGGCGGCGCGCAGCTTTGCGCGTCAGGCGCTGCACGCGGCTGTTCTCGGGTTCGAGCATCCTGTCACGGGCGCGTCGTTGCGTTTCGAAGCGCCGATGCCGCAAGACATGTCGGATCTGCTTGTTGCGCTTGGGGGGGGGCAGGGGCGTTGAAGCGCGCCCTATTGCCCTAGGGCAAAAGTTGCTCCAACCCCGAAAACGGCGCCGGATTCGCCCTGAAATTGTGGGGCTGGAACGACCTGAAGGAAGGCGTTTTTGTAGTTGATCTGGATGGCGGGCAGGATGGTGATATTGCTGTTGCCCAGCGTGACGTCGAAATGGCGGGCATTGCTGCCGTAGTCGACGAAACTCAGTACTCCGCCAAAAGCGACTTTTCCGACGTCCCAGAACTTGCCCACGGATACCATGGGCGAAATCTTTTCGTAGCTGTTGAGATAGGCACCCACGCTGTAGTCAAGCGTGGCAAAGCGGTCTTCCCAAGTGAAAACGAGCCCCGGATTGAATTCATTCCAGCTGTTCTGGCCGGGATTGGGCGGCGTCAGATTGTAATGATACGACGCGAGCGGAATGTAGATTCGATCTGGACTCAACCCTTCGGCGGCTGCGCCGGATGCAATCATAAGCCCCAAAAGGGCGCCCAAATGGGGTTTCATGTCTGTCTCCTGCCCGAGATCGGACCTTTGGTCGGTGTTTTGACCCTATCAAAGGCGTGATTGCGCCCGTGAACCAGAAGAAATACCTGCATCAGCAAAAGGGCTGTGGAAGGGTAGCATTTTGGCAATACCGGGCCCATGATGCGTCAGCCTTTACACAAGTGCGTGATTTTTCCCTTGCGGTGTTGGGGGCGAGCGCAATCCGGCGATAGAATTTAACAGGAAATTAACGCAAGACGTCTTGAATGGGCGTTAGCGCTCACTAAATCCATGTTAAGGGAATAAACATTGGGAGGCCGAGAGCTTTGAGCAACTATGCGAATCTTCCCGCTCCGACACCAGAGGGCGGGCTTAATCGGTACCTTCAGGAAATCCGCAAGTTCCCCCTGTTGGAGCCGGAAGAAGAATACATGCTGGCCAAGCGCTGGGTCGAGGAACAGGACGCAGCGTCGGCGCACAAGATGGTCACCTCCCACCTGCGGTTGGCCGCCAAGATCGCCATGGGCTATCGCGGCTATGGCCTGCCGCAGGCTGAGGTGATCTCGGAAGCGAACGTGGGCCTGATGCAGGCGGTCAAGCGGTTCGACCCGGAAAAGGGCTTCCGGCTTGCGACCTATGCCATGTGGTGGATCCGCGCGAGCATTCAGGAATATATCCTGCGCTCGTGGTCGTTGGTAAAGCTGGGCACAACCAGCGCGCAGAAGAAGCTTTTCTTCAACCTGCGCAAGGCCAAGGCCCGGATCGGCGCGCTGGAAGAGGGTGATTTGCATCCCGACAACGTGGCGCGGATCGCGCATGACCTTGGTGTGACCGAAGACGAGGTCGTGTCGATGAACCGCCGCATGTCGGGCGGGGATGCATCGCTCAATGCCCAGGTGGGCAGCGACGGCGAAGGCTCGATGGAGTGGCAGGACTGGCTTGAGGATGAAAGCGCGGACCAGGCGTCGGACTATGAGGCGCGCGACGAGCTTGCTGCGCGGCGCGAGTTGCTGGCCGAGGCGATGGATGTACTTAACTACCGTGAAAAGGACATCCTGACTCAGCGCCGCCTGATGGACAATGCCGTGACCCTCGAAGAGCTGAGTGGTCAGTACGACGTGAGCCGCGAGCGTATTCGCCAGATCGAAGTGCGCGCTTTCGAGAAGCTGCAGAAGCGGATGCGCGAACTGGCGGCGTCGCGCGGGATGCTGACCTCGGCCTGACGGCTTGGCAGCTTGTTCGAAAACACATAGCCTCTTCCGCAACGGGCGGGAGAGGCTTTTTGTTGTCGTGGGATTGCGGGGTCAGTGATGAATAGCGGCGGGGTGGTTTTGCACTTGCCGGCAGGCTGGCTGCTTGATCGCAGCGAGATGCCGCCGTTTTATCGCAAGCTGCAACACGGGTTCGAGGAACTGGGAATCGGGTGCACGCTGGAAGAGGTGGATGCATCGGACCCCCGGGCGAGGATCGCCGAAGACGGGGATTTCCATATCTTCAATCACCGCCGCGTATTGCATCCGAGGGCGCTCAATGCGGGCGTGGCCTATGTCTATCCGTTCTGGAACCTCGATCCGCAGGGCATCCGGGCTCATTCCTCGATCGGGGACATGCCGTTCCGCGCACATAAGGTGGATGGTGACAAGGCGAGGGCGTTTTTGGGCAAGCTTCGTGGCCGATGGGCCGAACAGCGCCAGTCGCGCTATGCGCAGCCCGAGGACCGCGAGGACATACCGGAGAATGCCGTCGCGGTGTTCTTTCAGAGCGAAGGGCATCGCGGTGTTGACGAGACCTGTTTCATGGACCGCTGGCAGATGCTGGAGGCCACGTTGCGTGGCTGGCCGGGGCCGGTGGTGGTCAAGCCGCATCCGCGCGAGATGGAAGAGGCGGTTTTCGCGCGGTTGCTTGAGGTTCAGGCGCGTCACCCCCGACTGGTGATCAGCCAGGGCAATATTCACGACATTCTTTCGGCCTGCGTGCGGGTCGTGACCATCAACTCGGCCGTTGGGATCGAAGCCTACATGCATCGCAAGCCGGTGATCCTGTGTGGACAGACGGATTTTCACCACATTGCGGACACGGCGCGCGCACCTGACGAGTTGATCGCCCTGTTGGGCAAGGCCCCGGCGGGACGGGTCTATGCCAAGTATCTTTATTGGTATTTTCGCATGAATTGCGTGGATGCCGGGCGCGCGGATGTGGTGGGGCAGGTTGTGCGGCGGATCGAAGCAACCGGGTTTGAACTGGCGCGGGTCAACGGGGGGTAGGCGAGACATGTCGAATGAAATCGTGCGGTGGGGCATCCTTGGGGCCGCGCAATTTGCCCTGAATCACATGGCTCCGGCGATTCACGCAGCCAAGGGCGCAGAGCTTGTGGCACTGGCGACCCGGAACGGCGACAAGGCGAACGGGTTTCGGGCTTTTGCGCCGGGGCTGCGGGTGCATGAGAGCTATGAGGCTTTGTTGGCCGATCCCGAGATTGATGCGGTTTACATTCCGCTGCCGAACCACCTTCATGTAGAGTGGTCGATCCGGGCTCTGGAGGCAGGAAAGGCGGTGTTGTGCGAAAAGCCCGTTGGGATGGACGTGTACGAGATCGACCGGCTGATCGCTGTAAGGGATCGGACGGGGATGCTGGCGGCCGAAGCCTTCATGATCGTGCATCACCCGCAGTGGAAACGCGCACAGCGCTTGCTGGCAGAGGGCGCGGTCGGCGAGCTGGCTCAGGTCAACGCGGTGTTCAGCTATTTCAATGACGACGCAGGCAATATCCGCAACCAGGCCGCTGCCGGGGGTGGAGGGCTGCGCGACATCGGTGTCTATATTCTTGGCGGAACACGCTTTGCAACCGGGCAGGAACCGGCGCACCTGGATCACGCGCGGCTTTCTATGCAGGAAGGAATCGACCTTGTTGCCGAGATGGCGTTCCGGTTTCCGGGATTCGGGTTTCAGGGCTATGTCTCGACCCGGATGGCGCCGCGTCAGGAGGTGCACTTCCATGGGGACAAGGCGGTATTGAGCCTGACATGCCCGTTCAACGCAGGGGTGTTCGATCAGGCGGAGCTGCGCCTTGCGCGGAATGATAAGAGTGTTGTGGTCGAGCGGTTTCCCGGGGTGAATCAGTATGTCCTGCAGGTCGAGGCCTTTGCTCGGACCTTGTTGGATGGGGTGCCGTTCGACTGGACGCTTGAGCAGGCGCGTGGCACGCAGGCGATGATTGACGACGTGCTGGCGACTGCGGTTTGAGGGCGGGGGCGGTGCCGGGGTTTGGCCAACGCCCGCCCGCCCACCCCGTTGTCCAAACCCCGGCGGGGGATTACCCTGATCGCGAAAGGAGACTGCCATGGCCGGAGGCTGGGCGCGCGATGGCGCGGTGAGTGAACAGATCGAAGCGTCGATCAACGACGAGTTGGCGCGGATGAAGACGCGTAAGGCGCCTATGGGCGAGAGCCTGACCCATTGTGCCGAATGCGAAGAAGAAATTCCGGAGGCGCGGCGAAAGGCGATCCCCGGCGTCAAGCTGTGCATCGACTGTATGCAGGAACGCGACAGTGCGTTCAAAGCGCGCGGCGGGATCAATCGCCGGGGGTCGAAGGACAGTCAGCTGAAGTAGTCCCGTCGCGACACAGACGATCAACAGCCGTAAGAAGGGTGGGCATCCGGTGCGCGCCGTGCATCCAGCGTATGAAGGCCTTGGCGCTCTCTTGTGAGACGCCAACAGCCGTCACGTAGAGCGGATGTTTACTTTCTCCGCGTCGCAATTCCGCCTCTTGAGGCGTGTCTTTGAACCGGTTTTTGGCGACACCGATGACAGGAATTTCCTCATTCAATGCCCGGTAGAGGTGCATGCCGAGGCCATCGACCGCGTTGGGTCCGAGGGTGACATAGCCATCGATGACGACAAGGCAGGGCGGCGTTTCCATCTTTTCGAGAAGAGCGAGGATGCAAGGCAGTTCGCGTTTGTAAAAAGCGCCCGGTTCGTAAGGTGCGATGGGCGAGACAGTTGTCGTAATTGTGTCGAAAGCGGTCTCCGCTTGCCAATGCGTGAAGAGAACCGCGGCGGCGGTGGCGCTTTTGTCGCCGTCATAGTGCACGTCGATGGCCACCAGTGGACCTTCTTCGGGCTCATCCTCTTCCGCCTCCTGGCGCACAGGGGTCACTTTGCATTCGCTGGTCAGGAACCAGACCGAGGAGAGGTCCCACGGATCGATCCAGACCGGGTAGGGGTGAGCAAGGTGGCGCGGTGCGTGGGCTTTAAAACGATCGTTCCAGTAGAGGCGATACTCCTGACCTTGCCATGTGAATCGAAAGTCATGGTAGACGAGTGCGGGTAGCGGAGTACGCTCGCTCGACATGAGCTTGTCCGCCGTGGTGATGGATCCGGCGTAGTAATCTGTGCCGTGATGGCGGGCATCGAGTTTTTTGCGAAAGCGAAGAGGGGCGCCGCGAAGGCGGGGCAAAGGGGCCAGAAGCCAGATGAGAAAAGAGCGGAATGGGTTCAAAATGAAGAGGGTGCGGCAATTTCAGAAGCGATGGTCATTAAGCAAAAACCGGACAGGTTTTTCAACCTGTCCGGCATGACAAATCCGGTCAATTTGCCAATCGCACGCACCATTGGGCAGGTGCGATGGGAGATTTAGGCTTCCATCGCCTCCAACTCGTCGATCATATCCGAGATCATCGACAGGCCCTTGTCCCAGAATTTAGGATCGGACGCATCAAGGCCGAAGGGCGCCAGCAATTCCTTGTGGTGCTTGGAGCCGCCTGCCTTGAGCATGTCGAAATACTTGTCCTCGAAGCCCGGCGCGCCGGACGCATAGACGGCGTAGAGCGCGTTCACGAGGCCGTCGCCGAAGGCATAGGCGTAGACGTAGAAGGGCGAGTGAACGAAATGCGGGATATAGGCCCAGAAAGTCTCATAGCCTTCCATGAAGTCGAACGCCTCGCCAAGGCTTTCGGCCTGAACCGACATCCAGAGCGCGTTGATGTCGTCTGGGGTCAGCTCGCTTTCGCGGCGCGCGGCGTGCAGTTTGCATTCGAAATCATAGAACGCGATCTGGCGCACGACCGTGTTGATCATGTCCTCGACCTTGCCTGCGAGCAGAACCTTGCGTTGTTCCGTGGTCTCGGCAGTTTCGAGCATCTTGCGGAAGGTGAGCATTTCGCCAAAGACGGACGCTGTTTCTGCTAGGGTCAGTGGGGTCGATGAGAGCATTTCGCCCTGTTCGGCGGCCAGCACCTGGTGCACGCCATGGCCCAGTTCGTGGGCAAGGGTCATCACGTCGCGCGGTTTGCCGAGGTAGTTCAGCATCACGTAGGGGTGCACGTTGGTGACGGTCGGGTGGGCAAAGGCGCCGGGGGCCTTGCCGGGTTTCACGGCGGCGTCGATCCAGCCTTTGTCGAAAAAGGGCTCGGCAAGATCGCCCATACGCGGGTCAAAAGCGGTGTAGGCGTCCATCACCATCTTGCGCGCCTCGTCCCACGAGATTGTGCGCGGGTCTTCCATCGGCAGGGGTGCGTTGCGGTCCCAGACCTGCATGCGGTCCAGACCCAGCCACTTGCGTTTCAGCTCGTAATAGCGGTGCGAAAGCTTGGGGTAGGCGGCGACCACGGCGTCGCGCAGGGCCTCAACCACCTCGGGCTCGACGTCATTGGACAGGTGGCGCCCGGTCTGGGCAGTCGGCATGTTGCGCCATCGGTCGACGACCTCCTTCTCCTTGGCGGCGGTGTTGTGCACGCGGGAGAAGATCTTGATGTTGTCGCTGAAGACGCGCGCCAGTTCATGGGCCGCTGCTTCACGTTTGTCTCGGTTGGGATCGGTGAGGAAGTTGAGAGTGCCTTCGATGTTGTATTCCTCGCCTTCCACTTCGAAGGTAAGCCCGGCGATGGTTTCGTCAAACAGACGCTCCCACGCGTCGCCAACCACGCCGAGGTCATGCAGAAAGCGCTCAAGCTCGTCCGAAAGCTGGTAGGGCTTCATGGCGCGGATGCGGCGGAAGACCGGTTCATAGCGGGCGAGATCGGCGTTTTCCGCAAATGCCGCGCTGAGTTTTTCGTCTTCGAGCCGATTGAGTTCGAGTGTGAAAAACACCAATGGCGTCGAGAAATTCGTCAGTTTTTCCTGACAGTTGGCCATAAATTGCGCGCGTTCGGCATCGGTGGTGAGCTGGTAATAACGCAGGCCCGCATAGGACATGATGCGCCCCGAAACCTGCGAAATCTTTTCGTTGCGCTGCACGCAGGTCAAAAGATCGGCCGCGGAGAGTTCGGCCAGCTTGCCTTCGTAGTCGGCGGCAAAGGCGGCGCATTCGGATTCGAGCCACTCGAGATCGGCCAGAAGCTCGGGCGCGTCGTCGCCGGTGTAGAGGTCACTCAGGTTCCATTCGGGCAGGTTGCCCAGTCCCTCCGAACCGCTGGTCGGGTTGGCGTCACGGACGGGGAAGGGAAGGTGCAGCATGAGGGGCTCCTGTTCAGGCAACTGTTTCGTGACAGATAGGCAGAGGGGCGAGCTAGGTTCAAGGGGCAAGGGGGCGTTGCCCCCGTCGCAGACAAGCTGCGACTCCCCCAGGGTACTTGGGGAAAAAGAAAGTCGGGATCAGCGGTGGGCGTCGAACAGGTCGCAGATCTGGTCGAAAATGACATCGCGCTTGGCCTGTGTTTCCATCAGCACTTCATGTTCGCCGCCGGGGACGAGCTCGAGACTTCCGTTGGGCCAGCGCTGCATGCGGTCGTGGACGGCAGCGGAATCGACGATCTTTTCGGCGTCTCCCAGGAAGGTAATGCAGGGATAGTCCGGAGAGGGCTGCATGCGCAGGGTCTTGGTTTCCCGCAGCGCCTCGTGCAGCCAGTGCAGGCTGGGTCCGCCAAGCGCGAGGTCGGGATAGGCGTGCATCTGATCCTGCATGTAGCGATACATGTCGGGATCGGTGGTCAGGGTGTTGCCCTCGAAGGGGGCATCGAGCACATAGGTTTGAGCGCTGGTGCCGGGGGCGTAGCGGTGTCCCTGGCCCGTGCGGGAACTTGCCCAGGACATGGCCCAGGCCGCGGGGCGCATCAGGGCGGATAGCTGAATGCCGAACATCGGTCCGGAAAAGACGGCGGCGTTGACCGGCAGGCCTTCCATCAGCGCGCGCAGGCCGATGCAGCCGCCCATGGAGTGGGCCACGACATACCAGGGCTTGGGGCAGTCCAGCTGTTCGGCGGCTTCGAGAATTGCGGCCACGTCCTGTTGGTAGTCGGTGAAGTTCTGGACATAGCCGGAGCGGCGGTCATCGATCAGGCGGTCTGCCAGACCCTGTCCGCGCCAGTCGACCGATACCTGCGCGTATCCGCGGGCGGCAAGATCATGTGCGGAGCGTCCGTATTTCTCGATATATTCGGTGCGACCGGGGAACAGGAAAACCGTTCCCCGCGCGTCTTCCTTGGCCCAATATGCCATACGAATGCGGACGCCATCTTCGCAATGCAACCACCAGGCCCGTGCTTCAGGGCCGTCGGCGACGTCATGATAGAAGGGGGCGTCGCGCAGGTGCATCAGGCGAGGACCGAGCCAAGACGCATGGCGGCGCCCATGTCGCCGTCGACGGTCAGCTTGCCGGACATGAAGGCGGCGGTGGGGTTCAGTTCGCCGTCGAGTATCGACTGGAAGGTTTCGACATCGGCCGACAGGGTCACGTCGGTGTCTTCATCTGAGGCGCGCACGCCGTCCGAATCGATCACGATGGCGCCTTCGCCTTCGATCTCGAACTTGGCGGAGCCATCGAACGCGTCACCGCTCAGTTTTTCTTGCAGGGCGGCCACGGCGGCCGATACGATATCGCTCATGTGCTTGATCCTTCACTTTGTCGTGCACATCTTGGGTTTCATGCGTGCACAGGCTACAATGATTTACGTTATGGTCAACTTGAAGCGTTATCTCAAACCTGTCGTCACGGCATGTAGCCTGTTCGCGATATTTTTGCAACCTTCGGTTGTTCTTTCGCAGCAAGGTGCGCTTGTGGACGAGGATGTTCCCGCTCTGCTGCTGCAACTGCGCGATGCCGAACCAGCACAGGCGGAAACCATTGCCGAGCGGGTGCGCCGGGCGTGGAGCCTGTCGGGGTCGGCCACGGCGGACTATCTTCTTAGACGTGGCCGCAAAGCGATGGAGCTGGGAGAAGCAGCGACTGCGGTTGAGCATTTCACGGCGCTCGTCGATCACGCGCCCGGATTTGCGCAGGGTTGGGCGGAACGGGCCCGGGCCTATTTCGCGCTCGACCTTTATGGTCCGGCCGTCGGGGATTTGGAGCAGGCGCTGGCGCTCAACCCCGAACATTTCGAGTCGATCATGGGGTTGGCGGTGATCCTTGATTCCATGGGGCGCAACGCGGATGCCTACGAAGCGTACCTGCAGGTCAAGGCTATACATCCCCATCAACCGGGCCTAACAGAGGCTTTGACGCGACTCGAGCCACTGGTTCGGGGCAGCGAACTGTAAGACGCGCAACGACCAGAACGGGCAGCATATCATGGCCGGGGAACGGCAAATCACGGCGGTGTTGGGTCCGACCAATACGGGCAAGACGCATTATGCCATCGAGAGGATGCTGGGATACCGGACCGGGGTGATCGGCCTGCCGCTGCGGCTTTTGGCGCGCGAGGTCTATGACCGGATTGTTGCCGTGCGCGGCCCGTCCGTGGTGGCGCTGGTGACAGGGGAAGAGCGGATCGTGCCGCCCCGCACGCAATATTGGGTCTGTACCGTAGAGGCGATGCCCGAGGGGATCGGGCCAGATTTTCTTGCCATTGACGAGATCCAGCTTTGTGCGGACCCCGAGCGCGGGCATGTCTTCACGGATCGCCTTTTGCGGGCGCGGGGAACGCAGGAGACGCTGTTCCTTGGCTCGGATACGATGCGCGGCGTGATTACAGATCTGGTGCCCGGGGTCCAGTTCGTGCGGCGCGAGCGGATGTCGACGCTGAGCTATTCGGGGCCGCGCAAGATTTCGCGGATGCAGCCGCGTTCGGCTATCGTCGGCTTCTCGGTCGACAATGTCTATGCCATCGCCGAACTGATCAGGCGCCAGAAAGGCGGCGCGGCTGTGGTGATGGGCGCGCTCAGCCCGCGTACGCGTAACGCGCAGGTCGAAATGTATCAGAACGGAGATGTCGATTTTCTTGTAGCCACCGATGCGATTGGCATGGGGCTGAACCTTGATATCGACCACGTCGCATTTTCATCTTTGACCAAATTTGACGGACGGCGCATGCGCCCGCTGGCGCCCAATGAACTGGCCCAGATTGCCGGGCGGGCAGGCCGAGGTATGAGCCATGGCACTTTTGGCGTGACCGGAGAGGCGCCAGCATTGCCCGATGAGGTGGCCGAGGCGATCATGGAGCATCGCTTTACGCCGATCCGCAAACTGAACTGGCGCAATGCGCGGCTTGATTTCGGCAGTATTGACGCGCTGATTTCATCGCTGGAAACGGCGCCGGACGACATGTTACTGATGAAGGCGCGCGAGGCAGACGACCTGATGGCGCTCAAGGCGCTGGAGAAACAGGCGGAGATTCGCGCACGGACCAGTGACGGTGCTTCGGTCAAACTGTTGTGGGATGTGTGCCGGATTCCCGACTTTCGGGGCATCAGCCACGCCGAACATGCGGGTATGATCGAGAGTATTTTTTGCGATCTGCATGAACGGGGTCGGGTGCCGGACGACTGGATGGCGCGGCAGGTACGGCGATTGGACCGGACAGATGGCGATATTGACACGTTGTCGAAAAGATTGGCGTTTATCCGCACGTGGACATATGTCGCGCAGCGCAAAGGCTGGGTAAATGACGAAAACCATTGGCGCGACGAGACTCGCGCTGTAGAAGACCGCCTGTCGGATGCGTTACATCAGCGTCTGACTCAAAGATTTGTGGACCGGCGCACATCCGTGTTGCTGCGCCGGCTCAAACAGAAGGAGGCCCTTTTGGCCGAGGTAAACGACAAGGGTGAAGTGACCGTTGAGGGCGAATTCGTCGGACGGCTCGAGGGGTTCCGTTTCAGCGCGGACAAGGCAGAAACCGGGCAGGAGGCCAAGACGTTGCGCCAGGCGGCGTTGCAGTCGCTGGTGCCCCAGTTCCATTTGCGGGCAGACCGGTTCTATAACGCGCCCGATACCGAAATCGACTTTACCGAGCAGGGTGGCCTGATGTGGGGCGAGCATGCCGTAGGCAAACTGGTTGCCGGGGCAGAGCCGATGAAGCCGATGGTCGAAGTGTTTGTCGACGAGGAAGCCGGGGCCGATGTTGCGCAAAAGGTGCAGCGCCGCCTGCAACACTTCATCGACCGTAAGGTCGCCGCGCTGTTCGAGCCGCTGTTGAACTTGAGCCGGGACGAAGAGCTGTCCGGTTTGGCGCGGGGCTTTGCGTTCCGCATGGTCGAGAACCTCGGGATCATTCCGCGCGGCGACGTTGCCGACGAGGTCAAGGAGCTGGATCAGGATGCGCGCGGCGCGCTGCGCAAGCACGGGATCCGGTTCGGTCAGTTCACGATCTTCATGCCGCTGTTGCTAAAGCCGGCACCGACGCGGCTGCGCCTGGTGCTGTGGTCGCTGGCCAATGGATTGCAGGAATTCCCCGAAGCACCGCCCCCAGGGCTGGTGACTGTACCGTCCGGGCAGGGCCTGCCGCGTGGCTATCATGCGATGTCGGGTTATCGTGCCGCTGGTGAACGGGCGATCCGCATCGACATGCTGGAACGTCTTGCCGATATGCTGCGCGTTGAAGACAGCCGTGGCGGGTTCGAGGCCAAGGCCGACATGCTGTCGATCACCGGCATGACGCTGGAACAGTTTGCCGACCTGATGCAGGGCCTTGGCTACCGGGCCGAGAAGGGTGAGCGCGAGAAGGTGAAGATCGTGGTCGAAGCTGCGCCCGAGACCGAAAAGGCAGAAGATGCCTCGGCAGAAGCGGTCCCTGAGGCAGAGGTCGCCGAAGACACAGCGGCCGAGGTGGCTGTTGTGGAAGCCGCGCCCGAAGTGGAAGCCGCAGAGCCGGAAGTGCCGGAGATGGAGGTTTACTACACCTTCACGTGGGCAGGCCGCCAGAACACCCGTGGCCCACGCCGCGGTGGTCAAGGGCGCCGTGACCAAGGGGGTACGCCGCGTGGCAAGGGCGGTAAACCACAGGCCAAAGGTGGCAACGCCAAGGGCAAGGGGCCGCGCCGCGATGGCGGGACCAAACAGTATCAGGCGCGCCCGCCCAAGCAGGATAAGATCGACCCGGACAACCCCTTTGCCGCAGCGCTGATGGGGCTGAAGTCCAAGGACTGAGGCGTGAGCGCGCCGAGTCCGAAGCAACGCCTCGACAAGTGGCTCTGGCAGGCCCGGTTCTTCAAAACCCGCAGCCTGTCAGCCAAGCTGGTGACGGGGGGCCATGTGCGGGTCAATAGCGCCAAGGTCTCCAAGGCCAGCCATGGTGTCGTGGCTGGCGATGTGCTGACTTTTCCCCAAGCCAGGCGTGTGCGTGTGATCCGGGTTTTGGCGCTTGGAGAGCGGCGTGGCCCTGCGAGCGAGGCGCAAACCCTGTATGAAGATTTGACGCCGGAACAGGAAAGCGTTCCGCGCGCGCCGGGTGCAGGGGAAAAAGGGCGCCCAACCAAGCGAGATCGTCGCAGTCTTGTTTCTTTGCGCGCTTCGCGTCTTGAAGATTAGGGCAGGCTGATTTAGGCAGGCTGTCAAACCAGATGGGAATGAGCTGAGCCATGACCTATATCGTCACTGAAAATTGCGTTGCCTGCAAATACACCGACTGCGTCGAAGTCTGTCCGGTGGATTGCTTTTATGAAGGCGAGAACTTTCTCGTGATTCACCCTGATGAATGCATCGACTGTGGTGTTTGCGAGCCCGAGTGCCCTGCGGACGCGATCCGCCCGGATACCGAACCGGACATGGAGAAATGGGTCGAGTTCAACCGCAAGTATTCGGAAATCTGGCCGGTGATCATCACCAAGAAAGATCCGCTGCCTGACGCGGATGAACGCGATGGCGAACCCGGAAAGATGGAAAAATACTTCTCGGAAGCGCCGGGCGAAGGTGGTTGACCCTAGGTCACTTAACCGATTCGCGCAGATTCTCGGCCTCCGGTACCACGGAACAGCCTCTAAAAGGCTGAAAAAAATGGAATAATGCCCTTCCTTTGGCTGTTAAGCTTTAAAGGGGGCGTTTTTCGTGTTATATTTCCTTTACAAAGGAAATAACTGCCTGCGAGCCATCCCTGCGCTTTTGCCAAGGGTGGCTTTTATTACCAGAGGACATACCGTTTCGGAAAACCCAGTTTCCCGAGCGCGTATTTTTGTCTGGTTCGAATGGTGCGTATCTTAGGAAGGATAGCATGACGAAAGCCAAGAAGAACGAATTCCGCCCGAATGACTATGTTGTGTATCCGGCCCATGGTGTGGGTCAGATCGTGTCGATCGAGGAACAGGAAGTGGCCGGCATGGAGCTGGAACTGTTCGTGATCTCGTTCGAGAAAGACAAGATGACGTTGCGGGTGCCCACCAACAAGGCGACCGAGATCGGCATGCGCGGACTGAGCTCGCCGGATGTGGTGAGCCAGGCGATGAAAACCCTGAAGGGTAAGGCCAAGGTCAAGCGGGCGATGTGGTCGCGTCGCGCTCAGGAGTATGAACAGAAGATCAACTCGGGCGACCTGATCGCAATTGCTGAAGTGGTGCGCGACCTGCATCGCAACGACGATCAGCGTGAACAGAGCTATTCTGAGCGTCAGCTTTATGAAGCCGCGCTGGAGCGTCTCACGCGCGAAGTGGCTGCCGTGGCTGGTGGTGACGAGGTTGCCGCTGCCAAGCAGGTAGACGAAGTGCTGGTCTCGCGCGCGGCCTGAGTCCGTTCGCAGCCCCAGATTTTGGCCGTCCCGGTACCGGAACGGCCTTTTTCTTTGCCGCCAAATACTTGCGCGAATTGACCCGGGCCTGTTTAGTTTCCTGATGGAGACTCTCAAAGACAGAATTTGCGAACTATATACTGGCGAAAGCATCGTGTCGGTGCGCTTTCGCTATGCGTTGATCCTGTTTGATGCGATCACGATATTCTTTTTCATTGGTACGGCGCATCTGCCCCATGGCCCGTGGCTGATCGGGTTGAGCCAGTTTGTCGGTCTTTTTATTCTGGCCGATTTCATGGCGCGCTTGTGGATCGCCGAGGATCGCAAGGCGCATTTCATGCACCTCTATACCCTGGCCGATCTCGTGGTGATCGTAACGCTGTTCCTCGATCCGTTCCTGTCGGGCAATGTCGCGTTCCTGCGCGTGTTGCGGGGGCTGAGGCTAATTCACTCTTACCAGTTGATGAACGATCTGCGCCGGGACAGCCGATTTTTTCGGGATCACGAGGAAACGGTGATCGCGTCGGTGAACCTGTTCGTGTTCATCATGGTGACAACCACGACGATTCTGGTGTTTTTCCTAGATCTTGAGACAACCGAGACGCCCTATATCGATGCGCTCTATTTCACTGTAGCAACGCTGACCACGACGGGGTTCGGGGATATCACCATGCAAACGCCGGGCGGGAAGCTGTTTTCTGTCGCGGTGATGGCGATTGGCGTTGCGCTGTTCGTGCGGCTGGCGCAGGCCATTTTCCAGCCGCGCAAGGTACGGTGCGAATGCCCGAGCTGCGGGTTGATGAAGCACGATCCCGACGCGGTGCATTGCAAGCATTGTGGGGCCACGATTCATATCGAGACCGATGGGCTTGTCTGAGCGTCAGGAGGCCAGTGCGAACAGCAAGGTGATTTCGCAGATTTGCTGGGTTGCGCCCATAACATCCCCGGTTTGTCCGCCAATCTTGCTTTGGGCGATTGCGCGACAGGCCGCGGCGGCCAAAAGCACAAGCGGGACCAGAACAAGTACCGTAAGGCCGGTGAGAGCCACCGTCGCGCCGATAGCGAGTAGAGCCGCGACAAGGGCGGTCAGGGGGGCAGGGCGGCCTTGTGCGTGGCTGAGGCCCGTTTCGCGGGCATGGGGCAGGCTGGTCATCAGGGCGGGCATGGCCGCGCGTGAAAGCATCGCAACGGCGACAAGCTCCCAGATCCATCCTGTGGACTGAAGGATAATTGCGACGGCCCCCCAGCGCGCAATCAGCGACAGGCAAAGGGCAATCACGCCATAGGCACCGATCCGGCTGTCCTTCATGATCTCGAGACGCCTGGCGCGTTCCCAGCCTCCCCAGAACCCATCGGCGCAGTCCGAAAGACCGTCTTCATGCATGGCCCCGGTCAGGATGACGTTGGCGGCAAGCCAGACCAGCGCGGCAAGCGTTGGCGGCACCCCAAGCGATAGAGCAAGCGCCGTCGGCAGGGCGGCAAGGGCCGCAACCACAGCGCCGGTCAGGGGATAGGCCCACGCCGCCTGCGCGCCGCGCGAAAAATCGGCACGGACCGGTAGTCGGGACAGGAGAGCAATGGCGGTGAGAATATCGCCTGCGCGGAACGTGGTGTCGGGTCTGGACATGGGTGTGTCTATTTCCTGCCTTGTCGGGCGTTGGCAATCAGGTAAACAGCGCAGAACCAAAGAGATCAACAGGAGCTTTGCCATGTCTGCCGACTTTTCCACCCTTGCCGCGTTTCGTGACCTGCTTCTGGCCGCACCGGGCATTGACCAGAAGGCGCAGGGCGGGGCGGAAGAGCGCAATGGGCAGTTGACCAAGCCTCCGGGTGCGCTGGGGCGGCTGGAAGACATGGCGATCTGGTATGCGGGCTGGCGCGGCAATCCGCGCCCCGAGATCAACGCGCCGCAGGTGATCGTGTTCGCTGGCAACCATGGCGTGACTGCACAGGGCGTATCGGCCTTTCCTGCCGAAGTGACCGAGCAGATGGTGCTGAACTTTCAACATGGCGGCGCGGCGATCAACCAACTGAGCAAGGCGGCGGGGGCGTCGCTTGATGTGCATGCCCTGTCACTTGACACACCGACGGCGGATTTCACCCAAGGTCCTGCGATGAGTGAGGAAGAGGTTGTCGTGGCGCTGGCCACCGGCTGGGCGGCCGTCGACGCGGATGCCGACTTGCTGGTCGTGGGTGAGATGGGGATCGGCAATACCACTTCGGCGGCGGCCATTGCCCACGCGCTCTATGGCGGCGCGGCAGAGGATTGGGTTGGCCGCGGCACCGGCGTGGACGATGCTGGGCTTGCCAACAAGGCACGCGTGGTGCGCGAAAGTGTGGCTGCCAACTCCGGCAAGGATGGGCTTGAGGTGCTGCGATGCCTCGGGGGGCGCGAATTGGCGGCGATGGCGGGAGCGATTGCGCGCGCCCGCAGCCTGCGTATTCCGGTAATTCTTGACGGGTTCATCTGCACGGCGGCAGCCGCGACCCTTGAGGCTGCGGTACCGGGGGCGCTGGACCATGCAATTGCCGGTCATGCGAGCGCTGAAGCGGCGCATGGCGCCGTGCTCGACAAGCTGGGTAAGGCGCCGGTTCTGCAACTCAACATGCGCCTTGGCGAAGCTTCCGGCGCGGCGGTAGCGATCAATGTGTTGAAGGCGGCGGTGGCGTGCCATTCAGGCATGGCCACCTTCGCCGAGGCGGGCGTTTCGGACGGCTAAGCGCCTCTAGGGGTGCTGTTCGTCTTTCTCTTCGTCCTGAGCCAATAGGCGCGCCTCGAGCTCGGTTTCGAGCTCGCGGGCGCGTTTGACATAGGCCGCGTTCTGCGCCGATGGGATATCGGGACGCCAGAGTTCCGCAAGTTCCTGCACCGAATATCGGTCGTGTTTGTAGAAGATCTGTTCGGCGCGAGCGGCCTCGTATTCGTTGAGACCCATGTTTTCGAGCACATAGCGTCCCGCGCGCAACGAACTGTCAAACATCTCGCGAACAATGTCATCGGCCCCGGCTTGGTAGAGGCGGAAAACCTGACCGCGGTCGCGGGCACGGGCGACGATGTGAATGTCGGGCCGTTCACGGCGCACGTATTCCACCAGTTTCAATGCGGCTTCCGGGTTGTCGAGTGCCACGACGAGGACGTGTGCCTCTCCCAAGCCTGCAGCATGCAAGATTTCGGGACGGGTTGGGTCGCCGAAGAACCCTTTGACCCCGAAGCGCCGCATGTTCTCGATGGTCCGGATGTCATGGTCGAGAACCACGGTCTGGAACCCGGCTGAGCGTACCAGGCGGTTCACGATCTGCCCGAAACGCCCAATGCCAGCGATGATCACGGGGCCGCGTTCGTCGATCTCGTCCTCTTGGGGCGCGGGAGCATCAGAATGGTCGCCAAAATGCTTGGAAAGCAGGTCATATAGGATGAAGAGAAGCGGCGTGATCAGCATTGTCAGCGCCACCACTAGCAAGAGCCTCTCGGCGGCCCAGCCCGGCAACACATTCTGCTGCGAGGAAAAGGAGATCAGGACAAAGCCGAATTCCCCGGCCTGTGCAAGGCTGAGCGTGAAAAGCCAGAGGTCGCGCCTTCGCAGGCCAAAAGCGCGCCCGATCAGGAAGAGGATTGCCGCCTTGAGAGCGATGATGCCCACGGCAAGGCTGATGATCTGGGCCGGAGAGCGGGCGAGAACCTGAAAGTCAATCTGGGCACCGACAGTGATGAAGAACAACCCCAGCAACAGCCCTTTGAAAGGTTCGATGTCACTTTCCAGTTCGTGCCGAAACTCTGAGTTCGCCAGAAGAACGCCTGCCAGAAACGTGCCGAGCGCCGGCGACAGGCCGACCAGTTCCATCAAGAGAGCAATGCCAACCACGATCAGTAGTGCGAGTGCGGTGTACATCTCGGGCAGTTTGGCCGCATGGATGAAGCGGAACACGGGGCGGGTGAGGTACATTCCCCCAATCACGATCACCGAGACCGCCCCGATGGTCACGAGGGTCACCCCCCAGCCGGGCAGCCCTTCGACGAGGGACATCCCGTGCTCGGCATGTGTTGCGCTAGGTTTAATGATCGAGCCATCTGCCGCGATCTGGTGGACTTCGGCCATTGCAAACAATGGCAGGATCGCGAGCATCGGAATAACGGCGATATCTTGCGTCAGAAGAACCGAGAATGCGGATCGCCCGCCGCCCGTTTGCATCAGTCCCTTTTCAGAAAGGGTTTGCAGAACGATCGCGGTTGAGGACAGGGCAAAGATCATGCCGATCGCGATCGAGGAGTTGAAGGTCATGCCCATCGCCATGGCTACAACGACAACAGCGCCCCCAGTGAGCCCGATCTGCAGTCCGCCCAGTCCGATAAGCTTGTCTCGCATGGCCCAGAGCGCACGCGGGTCAAGTTCAAGGCCGATCAGGAACAGCATCATCACCACGCCGAATTCCGCATAGTGCAGCAGATCGTCGGCCTGATGTGTGCCGACGAGGCCGAAGACCGGGCCAATCAGGATGCCGGCAGCGAGATAGCCAAGCACGGATCCCAGCCCTAGGCGGGCCGCAATGGGCACGGCGATGACCGCCGTCATCAGGAAGATCGTCGCCTGATAGAGTACGCTTTCCATAATCAGTCCTGTTTCGCGCCGATCAGGTCGGCAGGGGGGCGTCGCGTTTGGGTTGATCCATGACGATCTGGCTTTGCACGCGACTGACGGCCGGGTGGGGCAAAAGGATTTCGTGAATCAACCTGTTCAACGCATTCAGGTCGCTACAATAGACACGCAGCAGATAATCCGCATCCCCCGTCAATGTCCATGCGCTCACGACCTCAGGGCGGGTGCTGATCAACGTGGCAAAACTGCGCCCTTGCTCGGGGCGATGCGTTCCCAATTGCACCTGAATAAACGCCTGCACATGCAGGCCGACGCGGTCCGGGTCCAGTCGGGCGAAATAACCCTGTATATAACCTTCGGCCTCAAGGCGCTGACGGCGGCGCCCGGCCTGGCTGGGCGACAGGTTGAGAATCTCGGAGAGTTCCAATGCGGTCAGGTGCGCATTTTTCTGCAATGCGGACAAAAGGCGGATATCTGTCTGATCAAGCATGCGTCTTCTTTGCGGCATTTTTTCAAATTATGCGTAATTTGCGCGTTCCATGTCAAATACGCACGTCACTTCGCGGAGAAACCGCGCGAAGAAGCGCGTATCTTTCCATCAGCGAACAAACATGCCCCCGACACACATCAAAAGGAGACGCGACATGGGACCTTTCCCGCATGACGCCCCGCGCGCCGAGATTTCCGATTTCAACCCTGCCGGAACCGATGGGTTCGAATTTGTCGAGTTTGCTCACCCGGAGCCGCAGGAGTTGCGCGAGTTGTTTGCGCGCATGGGCTTTGTGCACGTAGCCAACCACAAGGCCAAGGCGGTTGAACTGTGGCAGCAGGGCGATGTGACCTATATTCTCAACAACGACCCGGGCAGCTTTGCCGCGCGTTTCGTGGAGGAGCACGGCCCCTGCGCCCCGTCCATGGGCTGGCGTGTGGTGGATGCGCAGAAAGCTTATGAGCATGCGATTTCCAAGGGTGCCGAAGCCTATGACGCCGGAGACAAGACGCTGGACTGGCCTGCGATCAAGGGGATCGGTGGCAGCTTGCTTTACTTCTCCGACCAGTATTTCGACACGTCGCCCTATAACGAAGAGTTCGACTGGATCACCACGTCAAAACCGGAAGGGGACGGGTTCTATTACCTCGACCACCTGACCCACAACGTGTTCAAGGGCAACATGGACAAGTGGTTCAAGTTCTATGGCGACCTGTTCAACTTCCGCGAAATCCGCTTTTTCGACATTGAAGGCAAGTTCACCGGGTTGTTTTCACGCGCGCTGACCTCGCCCTGCGGCAAGATCCGTATTCCGATCAACGAGGATCGCGGTGAAACCGGTCAGATCGTGTCCTACCTCAAGAAATACAACGGTGAAGGCATCCAGCATATCGCCGTGGGAACCGATGATATCTACGAAGCCACCGACAAGATCGCGGCCAAGGGTCTGAAGTTCATGCCTGGCCCGAACGAAGCCTATTACGATCTCAGCTATGAGCGCGTTGTCGGCCATGATGAGCCCAAGGACCGGATGATGAAACACGGTATCCTGATCGACGGTGAAGGTGTCTTGAATGGCGGTGAAACCAAGATCCTGCTGCAGATTTTCAGCAAGACCGTGATCGGTCCGATCTTCTTCGAGTTCATTCAGCGCAAGGGCGATGACGGGTTCGGTGAAGGCAACTTCAAGGCACTGTTCGAGTCGATCGAACGCGAACAGATCGAATCCGGCGAGATTAAAGCTGCGGAATAAATCCGGTCCAACCGGAGGGAGGGGAGCGCCGTCCGCCGAGAGGTGGGCGGCGTTTTTCGTCTCGTCACATCGAGACTTGATTGGAACCGCAACCTGGGAAAGGCTGGTGGCGCACTGGGAGGCGATTATGACTGAAGCACCACTTGAAAAGGCATTTGTCACCGTCAATGGCAAGCGCATGGCCTGTGCCGAGATGGGGCAGGGCGATCCGATCCTGTTTCTGCATGGCAACCCGACCTCGTCCTACTTGTGGCGCAACATTGTACCGTATGTATCTGATCTTGGCCGGCTCATCGTGCCCGACCTGATCGGCATGGGGGACAGCGACAAGCTGGATGATGTCGGCACAGAAAGCTATCGGTTTATCGAACACCGTGCCTATCTGGACGGGCTGCTGAAGCAGGTGATTGGGAACACGGGCAATGTCACGCTTGTGATCCACGATTGGGGTTCCGCGCTTGGGTTTGACTGGGCCAACCGCCATCGCGACCGCGTGCGCGGCATTTGCTACATGGAAGGTATCGTGCGTCCAGTAACGTGGGACGAGTGGCCAGAGCCCGCCAAACCGATTTTCCAGGCCTTTCGCTCGGATGCAGGTGAGGAAATGATCCTCGAGAAAAACCTTTTCATCGAAGTGGTGCTGCCTGGTTCCATCTTGCGCAAGCTGACCGAAGCTGAGAGGGCCGAGTATCGTAAGCCCTTTGCCGATCGGGGCGAAGGGCGGCGACCTACGCTGACATGGCCGCGGCAGATCCCGATAGATGGGGAACCGTCGGACGTCACTGCGATTGTTCAGAGCTACGCGGACTGGATGGCCGAAAACGATCTGCCCAAGCTATTTGTCAACGCCGAGCCGGGGGCGATCCTGATCGGCGCGCCGCGGGCGTTTTGTCGTGGGTGGAAGAACCAGACCGAGGTCACAGTTGCAGGGAGCCACTTCATTCAGGAGGACAGCCCCGATGAAATCGGGGCGGCGTTGCGCAATTGGATGAGGACACTTTAGGCAGGGCTGTAAAGACCGGGCACCAGTCCTTCGGCAGCCGCTTTGATCGTTTCCGGGGCGGTGCCGGGCGCAAGGGGCGCACCGTAGTGGACATCATAGTTTCCGCCCAGTTTCGAAAGCAGCTCGGACACGTAACGCAGCGACGCCACCTCGCGCCCGAAGTCATCATTGCCCCCGCTGAGCACCCGGCCAAGACGGCGCGTGCGGTAATAATGGCGCGAGTTGCGCATGTCAGCAGAGGCGGGGATTATGGGGGCGCCGCATTCTTGCGACATGCGGGTGACACCCATCCGCCAGGCTGGCTCTACCAGCAGCCCGTCGCGCATATCCGGCACCCGCCCCGACCCGAAGATCAGCAATGCGCCTTCGTTTTCCACATGGGCTTTCATGGCGGCGCGTGTTGTGCGCGCGGACAGCGCGTTGTTGTTGCGATCCAGGTCGACCGGGATCAACAGGTCAGGGCCAAGAAATCGCTCGGCCTCGCGATTGGCAACGACCTTGAGATCGGGGCGATGTTTCAGCAAGGCCCCGGCGTGGGCAATGAAATCGAATGTGCCGACCGGATGGGTGGCCCCGATGACCACGCGGCCCGTGCGCGGAACATGGTGGAGGCCATGGGCCCCGATGGTTGTACCCCCTTTCATTTCAAGAAGCGCCCAGACCAGATCGGTGCCGACACGCCCATCGAGTGCGATCAGGGTTTGTTCAGTTTCGCGCAGGGCAAAGAAAGCCTGGCCGGTAAAGGCCCGGTTGCCGATGTCGACCACGCTCATGAGCACCCGAAGCGCCTTGATCCGCAGGTTGGCACCTTGGGACAGGCGCAAGCGCGTGCGCAAGAGTTCGTCCATCGGGGAAGGGGGCTTCTGTTGTGCCAAGGTCGTGCCGTCGTTCCAATGTGGTCTGCGCAAACTAGCACGGCGGTTTGCGTGCCTGCATCCCCCAATATGCGGGTCCCTAGCCTTTGGGCATTTTCAGAACGATATTGCGACCGGATTTGACGTAGCGCAGTTCCTGTTCACCGATTGCGGCGACTTTGCCGCCGTCGATCCGGTCTCCCACCTGAACCTTGCGATAACGGCCATTCGCCAGTCGCACCAGCGCGCGGCGGTTGTTGCTTGTTCCATAGACGCCGATCAGGTTGATCTTGTTCAGGTTGATCGCGTTTTGGATCGTGGCCTGACGGGCAACTGACGCGGTGGTCGGAATCTTGGGGGTGATGGTGGCAGCTGCAGGCGTGGCGACAACCGCTTCGGTCGGTTTGCTGCGCTGCGCCAGTTGGGCGATGTTGCTTGGCCGCTGACGCGGACGCAGCGACGAGGCTACCGCCAGCGCGGTCGGGGTGTTGTCGTTTTCCGCAGCGTCTTTCTCGGTGCTCGGGCGCGGTTTGGGGCGAATGCGCCCAAGCTCTGCACGCGATCGCCCACCAAGTGTTGCCCGCTCGTTGCTCTCCACGAGATCGCCGGGGCGGAAACGCGGGCGGATCGAGGCGAGGCGTTGCTCATCTTCACGTGACAGGGCGCGCCCGTCAGCTTCGGCGCGGTTGGGCAGGCTCGCAGGCAGAACAGGCGGGCGGCCCAGATAGACCATGACGCCATCCGGGTTCAGGGTTCCTTGCGCGCTGGCTACTACGAGGCCCCGCTCGTCCAGATCAAACCGGGTGCCTGGCCCAACCGGGTTCAACTGTGCATTCAGCGGCTGGTCCACAAGAAACCCTTTCGGGTCGGGAAGAGCCACGGCGTCCTGTGCGATCAGGACCCGGTCAATGGAGGTGGCATAAAGGTCATCCGTGCTTCCAGCCGTGGGGGTCTCCGGCGGTTGCGGCGCACGTTCCCAGATGCCGGTGACGGCATAGCGGGCCTCAGCCTCGTTTTCGCTCAGCACTGTCGGGTGAACGCTGTCCTCCATCGCTTCAATTTCGGCGCTGTCGGTGATGCTGTCCGGGGCGGCTGGCGTCAGGATGTCCGTGGCGAGTGCGTCAGTAGACAGTGCGCTGGGGTCGGTCCCCGCCATGTTTTCCTCAGCGGGCGTTTGAGAAGCCGCGCTGTCGTGGACCGGGGCGGTGTCCTCATCCGCGATCACCGATGCTTCGGGATCAAGCAGCACGATCTGGTTTCGGTCTCCGCGGCCAAACAACCCGGCGACCCCGTCTTCCAGAAACAGGGCAGCCCAAAGCGCGACCGCGGCGAGGAACAGCAAAAGCACGGCGGTCATGATCAAGCCGAGGTACTTGGGCTTGCCTCCCACGGACTGGCCGGTGCGTGCCCCAAAGACAGTCAGCCGCTGTTGTTCGCTGTCAGTGTTTTGAGTGCCCTGCGTCTCACTGTGATTTGCGGGCGGAGCGGGCCTTTTCTTGGGCTTGGCCGCATTCTTGGTCCTTTGACGGCGGCTAACAAACCCGCCGTCATCTTCTGCGCTCTCTTCTTTGACGTGGGACTCGGTTTGCGCGGAGTCTGCCTTCAGCCCGGCAACGACCTTGGCCGGATCAAATCGCAGGCTGCGGCTCGCGGTGGGACCGGAGTCTCCGGGTATGCCGGGTGCGTTGGTGCCCTGCGCGGTGCGGCTCGCGCCCCCCAAGGTGGTTTTCGAGGCCGTCTCCGGTGTCTCTCGTTGTGCGCGGATCGACGCAAAGGCGACCGGGGCGGCTGAGTCTGTCGACTGGCCCTCGGCTTTTGCAGGGGTGCCGTCGGATATATCGTTCGATGCTGGCGTGGCGGCACTGTCGGTCGAAGCGCTTGCCTCGGGTTCAGCGATTTCACGCGCGCTGGCTACCGTCTTGACGGGTGGGCTAGGAAGCGGTTCGGGCTCCGGGTCTGGCAGGTCGCCGCTTGCAACGATGCGGATCGGTCTCGGGTCCGGCTTGAGCTGCGCACTCTTCAGGAGAGCCGGCGCCGCCTTGGTCGGGCCGAAATCTGGCGCCGCATCAAAATCGTCTTCGGGCGGCATCGCGGTAAAACAGACCGGGTTGAATGCGTGTTCCGTGGCGAAAGCTTCGGCCTCCTCCAACGTTTCCCGCGCAACAGCGGCGACTTGGGTGTTTCGGCCAACTGCGTGAATGTCGAAGGCAAGTTGGTCCGCACGGTAGGGCGTCGACTCTTCCAGCGCCACCAGTGCAGCATCCCGTCGCTTGGCGTCGCGGGCCCGCCCGGTATCCAGAGACAGGTATTTGATCTGATCGTTGGGCAGTATCACCGCCGTGACGAACGGCCCATTGGCAACCGCCTCGCCCTTGGCGCGTAGCTTCTCAAGATCTCCCGCGAGATCCTCGGTATCCAGCGTTACTTCGCCCAGCAAATGCCAGCCCCCGGCACGCCGTGTGAGCAGGCCGATCCCTTCAAATGAAAGCGATAGAGCGAAATCCGGTTTCATGTATCGGGTCTAGCATCCGAAATGGGCAGAAAGGAGTCCTCAGCGAGGAGTTCAAGGATTTATAGCAAGTTATTGCCAAAGGGGAAGAAAAAGCCGCGCCACCTGTGGGTTGTCGCGCGTGGACCACTAGATGATGGGGTGACTGCGGTCAGGAGCCGATCCGGGGGCGCTCTGCGAATGTCATTCAACAAAAAAGGCGCGCCGTTTTCAGTTGGCGCGCCTCACTTTTGGGTAAGTGGATCAGGCGTGAGCCTTGGCCAGCGCCTGATCAAGATCGGCAATCAGGTCCGCAGCCGTTTCGATCCCGATCGAAATGCGCACCACGTTCGGGCCTGCACCTGCGGCTTCCTGTTGTTCCGGGGTGAGCTGACGGTGTGTGGTCGAAGCCGAATGGATCACCAGCGAGCGGGTGTCACCAAGATTGGCTACGTGGCTAAAGATTTCGAGGCTGTCGACGAATTTGACACAGGCGTCATACCCCCCCTTGAGGGCCACGGTGAACAGGCCGCCCGCACCTTTGGGACAAATGCGTTCTACACGGTCATGATAGGGCGAAGAAGGCAGGCCCGCATAGGTCACGTAGTCCACCAGGTCATGCTGTTCCAGCCACCCGGCAACTGTCTTGGCGTTTTCAACATGGCGTTCCATGCGCAGCGACAGGGTTTCGATACCCATGAGCGTGTAATGCGCTGCCTGTGGGTTCATCGTCATGCCCAGATCACGCAACCCGATGGCGATGCCGTGGAAGGGAAAGGCCAGCGGGCCGAAGGTTTCGTGGAACTTGAGCCCGTGATAGGCGGGTTCGGGTTGGGACAGCGACGGGAACTTGTCCGAAGCCGACCAGTCGAATTTGCCCGAATCCACGATGCAGCCGCCGGTGACGGTTCCGTTGCCGGTCAGGTACTTGGTGGTGGAGTGCACCACCAGCGTCGCACCAAGGCTGATCGGGTTGCAGAGGTAAGGCGTGGCCGAGGTGTTGTCCACGATCAGCGGCACACCGGCGGCATCCGCGACGCCCGCGAGTGCTTCGATATCCGAGATGTAGCCGCCGGGGTTGGCGATGGATTCGCAGAAAACCGCACGGGTGTTTTCATCGATGGCATCACGCACCGCGTCGAGATCGTCTGTGTCCACGAACTTGGCCGACCAGCCGAAGCGCTTGATGGTCTGACTGAACTGGGTGACGGTGCCGCCATAAAGACGGGTAGAGGCCACCACGTTGCAGCCCGGACCCATCAGTGGGAACAGTGCCATGATCTGTGCCGCGTGGCCCGAAGAGCAGCAAACCGCGCCCACGCCGCCTTCCAGGGTTGCAATGCGTTCCTGCAGCACCGCGACGGTGGGGTTGGTCAGGCGGGAATAGATGAAACCGACTTCCTGTAGATTGAAGAGGGCGGCTGCATGTTCGGCATCGCGGAACACGTAGGCCGTGGTTTGGTAGATCGGCGTCTGGCGTGCGCCGGTGGCCGGATCCGGGCGTGCGCCCGCGTGAATTTGCAGCGTGTCAAAACCATGTGTGGGTGCGTCGGACATTCGGAAAAACCTCCCTGAGACAATGTTGGCAACAGTGTTAGGGGCAGGCGCACGCAGGTGCAACGGGCGTTGCGTCGCTTTCGTCTATTTGAATGTATGAAAGGGAGAGAGAGCACTGCCCGCGCCGTCGCAAGCGTATCGGTCAGAACGGGTGTGGACGTCCGTCCCAGGTTTGAAAACAGCCGGTTGTCTCGAGAGAAAGCTCCGCGAAACGCTTGGCGAGACCGCTGGCTGACTCCTCGACGGAGATTTCGGCGGCGACTCCCCCCATATCGGTACGCACCCATCCGGGATGGTAGATTCCGACCGCGATACCGATATGTCGCAGATCGGTGGCGAGGTTGCGTCCGAGGTTGAGCGCGGCGGCCTTGGATGCGCGATAGATGTAACTTCCGCCGGGTGCGCGTTCCTGAGAGGCCATTTGCGAGGAAATGATAGCGATCTTGGGGGTGCGAGAAAGCTGCAGGTTGGGCAGAAGCGCCTGAACGGTCAGGAAAACGCCGGTCACGTTGGCAGCGAATGTTTGCGCCCACATCTCGGCCGGGTAGCCATCGGCAAGATTTTCGTGCTTGTCGAGGTAAACGCCGGCATTGCACACCAGAAGGTCGACGGGGCGCGAATCCAGCCGGTGAGACAGGGCGCGTGTGCTGGCGCTGTCGGTGACGTCCAGCGGTTCGAACTCTCCTCCGGCACGGGACGTACCCGTGACGTCGTGCCCTTGAGAGCGCAAGGTTCTGTCGAGTGCCTGCCCGATGCCGCGATTGGCGCCTGTGATCACGACATGCATGGGCGTCTCCCTTATACCTTGGTTTCTTGCGGTCAGTTGGTCTTGCGTGTGATGTTGAAGGGCAGGGGCGCTACCGGCACGCCGTCTTCGATCAGCGCCTTGGCCTCTTCCGGGCGCGCCTCGCCATAGATTGCGCGCTCCGGCGCGCTGCCTTCGTGCATGGCGCGGGCTTCGGAGGCAAACTTGTTGCCGACATAGTCCGAGTTCTTCTCGATATGCCGCTTGAGTTCGGCCAGCGCCTGTTCGGCAGGGCTGGCGGGGGTTGACAGGGCGCGTTCGGGCGCCCCGCCTTGCTGTGTTTCCGAGGTCGAGCGCGCCGGACGAACCCGCGGCGCCATCATCGCTTTTTCAACGTTGCTGTCGCCGCAAATGGCACAGGACACCATCCTGGCCGCCTTCAGTTTCTCAAAGGCGTCTGCAGACTGGAACCAGCTGTCAAAGCGGTGTTCGTTGGCGCATTTCAGCGTGTAGTTGATCATGGCTCGTCGGTGCTTTCAGGGTCGTCTTATCCCTGATCAAAACATAATTGGCGTCATGGGAACGTTCAAGCCGCGCTATCGCAGCAGTCGGGCATCGAATTTCTTTATGAGCCTCGCCAGTTCGGGATTGTCGATCCGCAGGGCGGCCTTTTTGGGGCTCAGCCATTTGCGGCGGCGTTCATCGCGTTCGGGAAAGCGGTTGCTCAGTTTGCGCATCTCGAGCGGGAACAGCATCACGGACCGGGTTTGCAGTCTGCTGTCCTTGTCTGGCTTCTCGTAGGAATACACACCGATACAATGCTTGGAGACTCGCCCGCGCACGCCAGCTTCTTCCCAAGCTTCCTGGGCCGCGGTCTGATGGGGTTTCAGTCCCGAAATCCCCCAGCCCTTTGGCGTGATCCAGCGTTGGGAGCGGCGCGAGGTGATCAACAGGACCTGTGTCTTGTCATTGATGATGCGATAGACCAACGCGCCGTATTGCAGTGCGTGTCCGTTCTTGGTGGCCGCTTTGACCATCGCGGCGATGTTGGCGGGTTGCTGCATGCCCATTTGGGGCCTCCGCGCTGTGTCGTCTGCTCGTAACGCGAGATTATCAAAGCCGAGCGGTTTCACCAATGATTCCCTGCACATGAGGTCGGCACCACCAAGGGATAGGGCCAAATGGGAGTGAGTATGGGAAATCGTGGGAACGTGCGCGTCCATGGGTCAGCCGTTCACGAATCAAATGGAGAATTCCCAACAAAATGCGCCTTGGAGTGGCATGCTGAGCCATGGTTCGGCGTGGTTCCTTTGGAAGGGGGGTAAAATTTTTGGGAATTCGCGGGACGAAAATGAGTACCGCCGTCTTGGGCTCTATGTAGTCTTAATTTTCGATCCTTTATCTATATGTTGTGTTTTGGGGTCCAAGTTTTGCCACATCATCTTGTTTTTCAGGGGCCCTTGGGACCAAATATTGTGTTCTAACCCAAAATTTCCTGTTGATTTCCATGAATTCCCATGTCATCCCTAATAACACGATGAGGACGGGAACAAAGGGGCGCTAAAGACCCCATAAGAAAATCCCAAGTCAGGTTTCATACAGGCATCCGCCTTCATCGGAATAGAGAGATCCGGCGCGCGGGCGAGCAGACATCCCCCCAGGTGGCGCGCGCAGCTGGACACCCGCTAGAGCGGGACGAGGGCGGCGGATTGATCAGTGGCAGCAGATCAATCCGCCGTTTCGTTTCAAGGCTCCGGCAGAATTGGGGCGACAGTGAAGAGGGGACCGGCAGGCCGTGGCACGCAGGTTCAGAGGTGAAAGCGACCACAAGGTCGACAGCAAAGGCAGGGTGTCAATCCCGGCCTCGTTTCGCCGTGTCATCGAAAGCTGTGATCCCGACTGGACCGAAGGTCTGCCGCCGCGCCTGATCCTTGTCTATGGCGGCGCGACGCGTGAGTTCCTCGAGGGCTTTACCATCGAAGCCATGGACGAGGTCGACGACAAGATTTCCAAGTTCCCCCGCGGATCCGCCAAGCGTAAGGCAATGGAGCGCCTGTATTCGGCGCAATCCGTCGAGATCGTGGTGGATGATACGGGCCGGATCGTGCTTCCGGCCAAGCTGCGCGAAAAGATCGGCCTGGATGGCATGGCACGGTTCGTGGCCTCGGGCGACACGTTCGAAATCTGGAAGCCGGAAATCTATGACGCGTCGATCGATGCGCTGGACGAAGAGGGTTTTGACCCGGATGTCGATCCGTCGGTCTATCTAGACGGAGATCTGGACTGACATGGGGTCGGACAAAGCACATATCCCGGTGCTTATCGACGCAATCCTGAAACACTGTTCGCCCATCGGAGGGCGTTGGCTGGATGGGACGTTCGGGGCCGGTGGCTATACGCGCGCGCTGCTTGAGGCGGGGGCGGAACATGTCACCGGCGTCGATCGCGATCCGCTGGCCTTCGAAATGGCGGCGCCCTGGGTTGGCGAATATGGTGATCGGATATCGATGGTCGAAGGGGTTTTCTCCCGGCTGGATGAATATGCGTCCGACCTTGACGGGGTAGTGCTCGATCTCGGGGTGAGTTCGATGCAGCTGGATTTGGCCGAGCGTGGGTTTTCCTTCATGAAGGACGGCCCACTGGACATGCGGATGAGCCAGGATGGACCTTCAGCAGCGGATCTTGTCAACGAAGCAAGCGAGGCGGAGCTTGCCGATATCCTGTTCCACTACGGCGAGGAACGGGCCAGCCGACGCATTGCGCGCGCGATTGTGCGGGCGCGGACGGCGCAGCCAATTACCACGACATTGGAGCTGGCCGACATTGTCGAAGGTTGCCTACCACGCGCCAAACCGGGGCAGAGCCACCCGGCGACACGCAGCTTCCAGGGGCTGCGGATCGCGGTCAATGACGAGTATGGCGAGTTGTTCCGAGGGATGATGGCTGCGGAGCGCGCCCTGAAGCCGGGCGGGTTGCTGGCTGTTGTGACGTTCCATTCGATCGAGGACCGCATGGTCAAGCGGTTCCTGCAGGCCCGCGCGGGGCGTAAAGGCAACGTGAATCGCTATGCCCCCGAGGTCGAGCGTGAGGCGCCCGCTTTTGAATTGATCACACGCAAGGCCGTTGGGCCAGATGAGGCAGAGCTGGACCGCAACCCGCGCGCCCGGTCCGCCAAGCTGCGCGTGGCGCGGCGCACCGATGCGCCTGCGGGTGAAGTTTCAGGAAAAGACATTGGAATGCCAACACTTGGGGGGCGAAACTGATGCGGGCGATCTTGTTTGTCGTGACCGCGCTGGCGGTGATCGGGCTGGCGGTCTGGGCTTATCAGGAAAACTACCGCACCCAGAATGCGATTGCCGAAACCCACCAGTTGCAGCGCCAGATCGGCGAGGCACGCGCCCGGCTGTCCGTGTTGAATGCCGAGTGGGCCTATCTTAACCGCCCAGAGCGCCTGCGCGATCTGGCCGAGATCAACTATGACGATCTGCAGCTTCTTCCCTTGCGTCCCGACCAGTTCGGCAAGGTCGATCAGGTCGCCTATCCGCCGAGTGGGCTGCAGTTTGATCTGGACGGCGCCGTGGATGTGTCCAGCGAAGGAGAGCGCCCATGATCCGCAAACCGCTGCGACCACTGGCCTCGATCCTTCGTGCACGCGACGCCGGGGAGAACCCCGATGTGATCGAGCGCGAAAACATCCGCCAGCGCCATGAAGAGATGCGTGACAAAGGCCGCGCGCGCGCCGAGGGGCGCCTGTTTATCATGTCGATCCTGTTTCTGGGCGCCTTCATCACCGTTGGCGCGCGCATGGGAATCGTAAGCTATTCCGAGGCCGTCGAGCCGCGCGCCAACTATTCGGCCAACCGGATCGTTGCGCAGCGCGCTGACATCGTGGACCGCAAGGGGCGCATTCTGGCGACGAACCTGGAAACCCATTCGCTCTATGCTCAGCCACAACACATGATTGACAAGGAGCGGGTCGCCAAGGAACTGGTCGACATTTTCCCAGACCTTGAGGAAGAACGGCTTGTCAAAGATTTCACGGGCAAGCGCAAATTCTTGTGGATCAAGAAGAAAATCAGTCCAGAACAGAAGCAGGCCGTGCATGATATTGGTGATCCGGGCCTGCAGTTCGGCGCGCGCGAGATGCGTCTGTACCCCAATGGTCGCCTTGCGGCGCACATTCTGGGTGGCGCGAGTTTTGGCAAGGAAGACGTGCATGCCGCCGAGGTGATCGGCGTTGCCGGTGTCGAAAAACAGTTTGACGAAGCGCTGCGCGATCCGGCGAATGGCGGCAAGGCGTTGACCCTGTCGCTGGACCTGACGGTTCAGGCCGCAACCGAGCGCGTGCTTTACGGCGGCATGAAGCTGATGAATGCCAAGGGCGCGGCGGCAGTGCTCATGGACGTGCATACGGGTGAGATCATCTCGATGGTCAGCCTTCCGGATTTTGATCCGAATGATCGTCCGCGTCCGCCCACCAAGGGTCATGCCAGCGACAGTCCGCTGTTCAACCGCGCGGTGCAGGGCCTGTATGAGCTTGGATCGACCTTCAAGATTTTCACGGCGGCTCAGGCGATGGAGCTTGGCCTTGCCAACCCGGCCACGATGATCAAGACGGCCGGGCCGCTGAGGTGGGGCAAATTCAAGATCCGTGATTTCCACAATTACGGGCCGCAGCTGACCTTGACCAAGGTGATCGTGAAATCTTCCAATATCGGCACGGCCCGCATGGCACAGCTTATCGGCGCGGCGCGCCAGCAAGGGTTCCTGCGTGATCTGGGCTTTTTTGAACCGACGCCTGTGGAGTTGGTCGAGGCACGCGGCGCACAGCCCCTGCTGCCCAAGAACTGGTCCGAGCTGTCGACCATGACGATCTCTTACGGGCATGGCCTGTCGGCCAGCCCACTGCACTTGGCTGCCGGTTACGCGGCGATTGCAAATGGCGGAAAACGTGTGTTGCCGACTCTGCTCAAGCGAAATGCCGCGCAGGACGGGCCGCGCATCATGACCGAAGACAGCGCGGCAGCGGCGCGGCGGATGTTGCGGCTTGTCGTGACCGAAGGCACGGCCAGCTTTGGCGATGTGCCCGGCTATGCCGTTGGGGGCAAGACAGGAACCGCAGACAAGCCCAAGGAAAACGGCGGCGGATACTACGAGGACAAGGTGATTGCCACCTTTGCCTCGATGTTTCCGGCGCATGATCCCAAATACGTGCTAATCGTGTCGCTGGACGAGTCGGTCGAGACCTCGGGTCCGAAACCGCGCCGGACGGCTGGTTGGACAGCAGTGCCCGTGGCTGCCGAAATGATCACCCGCGTGGCACCGCTTTTGGGGCTGCGGCCCGACATTGAACCCGGGCTTCTGGCTGATATAACGCTGACATCGAATTAAGCCAGATCAAGGGCAGGGCAGATGGCAGGCATGGCACGACAGCTTTCACAACTGGGGCTGACGGCCGCGAAAGGAGCCAACCCCGTTATTACCGGGTTGGCGGTGGACAGCCGTGACGTGAAGGACGGCTTTCTTTTCGCGGCGCTTCCGGGCACGCGGGTGCACGGCGGGGAATTCATTCAATTCGCCTTGCGTATGGGCGCTTCTGCGATCCTGACGGACGCCGAAGGCGCTGAAATCGCTGCCGCGGAACTGGCGGCGTCAGAGGCGGCCCTTGTTGTCTGCGAAGACCCACGCCAGACGCTGGCCTATACCGCCGCGCTCTGGTTCGGCGAACAGCCCGGCGTCATGGCGGCGGTCACAGGCACCAACGGCAAGACATCGGTGTCCACTTTCCTGCGCCAGATCTGGCAGGAGTTGGGGCTCGAAGCGGTCAATCTTGGCACGACAGGGGTGGAGGGCGATTATCAGGCCCCTTTGAAGCACACCACGCCTGAACCGATTACCCTGCACCGGGTGCTGGCAGAGTGCAGTGCCGCTGGTGTGCAGTTCGCAGCCATGGAAGCGTCCAGCCACGGATTGGCCCAGCGGCGGCTTGATGGAGTGCATTTGCGCGCTGCCGGGTTTACGAATTTCACGCAGGATCACCTCGACTACCACGACAGTTTCGAAGAGTATTTCGACGCCAAGGCCGGATTGTTTGCCCGTGTCCTGCCTGAAGAAGGAGTCGCCGTGATCAATATCGACGACCCGCGCGGGGTGGATATGGCGGCGATTGCCCGTGCGCGTGGGCAGGAGGTGATCACCGTGGGCCGGTCGGGGGCAGATCTTGAACTGACAACGCAGCGGTTTGACACGACCGGGCAGGATATCAGGTTTACCTTTCGCGGGCGGGCCTACTTGGCGCGGCTCAACCTGATTGGCGGGTTTCAGGCGGAAAACGTTTTGTTGGCCTCGGGGCTGGCCATTGCCTGCGGAGCCGAGCCCGAGCGGGTTTTTGAAGTCCTGCAAGAGCTGAAGACCGTGCGCGGGCGCATGCAACTGGCCGCGACGCGCGCCAACGGTGCGGCTGTTTTCGTGGACTATGCCCATACGCCCGATGCAGTGGAAACCGCACTCCAGGCGATGCGTCCGCATGTGATGGGGCGCCTTGTGGCCGTGGTCGGCGCTGGGGGGGACCGCGACAAGGGCAAGCGCCCGCTGATGGGACAGGCCGCTGCGCGCAATGCCGATGTGGTTTTCGTGACGGATGACAACCCACGCAGCGAAGATCCGGCAACGATCCGGGCCATGGTGATGGAGGGCGCCCCCGAGGCAACCGAAGTGGGCGACCGCGCCGAAGCGATCCTGCGCGCGGTGGATGCGCTACAGGCGGGCGATGCGTTGCTGATCGCGGGCAAGGGGCATGAAACCGGGCAGATTGTCGGAGATGACATGTTGCCCTTTGATGATTGCGAACAGGCCAGCGTGGCGGTGGAGGCCTTGGACGGGGGAATGGCATGAGCCTTTGGACTTCTGCGGCGGCAGCCGAGGCAACCGGTGGCTGCGCAACCTGTGACTGGACCTGCACCGGCGTGTCGATTGATACGCGCACGCTCGAACCTGGAGACCTGTTCGTGGCCCTGACGGCGGCACGCGACGGGCATGATTTTGTTGCACAGGCGCTGGAGGCCGGGGCAGCTGCGGCGCTTGTTTCGCGCATTCCCGAAGGGGTAGCCGAGGATGCGCCGCTCCTGATTGTCGAGGATGTGCTGTCCGGACTGGAGGCCCTTGGCCGCGCCGCGCGTGCACGGACACAGGCGCGTGTGGTGGCCGTGACAGGCTCGGTGGGCAAGACCTCCACCAAGGAAATGCTGCGTGCGATGCTGTCAGGGCAGGGAAAAACCCATGCCAGCGTGGCGAGCTACAACAACCATTGGGGGGTGCCGCTGACGCTGGCGCGCATGCCCCAAGAGACCGACTTTGCCGTGATCGAGATCGGAATGAACCATCCCGGAGAGATCGCGCCGCTGGCGCGGATGGCGCGCCCGCATGTAGCTTTGGTCACGACCGTGGCCGCCGTGCATCTCGAAGCCTTCGAGAATGTTGCCGGGATCGCCGCCGAGAAAGCTTCGATCTTCGATGGGCTGGAGCCGGGGGGCGTGGCCATCGTCAACACTGATATCGACACGGCGGATGTGTTGCGTGAACACGCGGACGACTTGGCGGTGGCGCGCATCGAGTTTGGCCGGAAAGCGCCGGACTGGACGCTTCTCGACGTGACACTGACCGGGGATATCACCGTGGCGCGGGCGCGGGTCGACGGAGAAAAGACGGTTTACAAGATCAACAGCGCCGGGGCGCATTTTGCGATGAATGCCTTGGGCGCACTGGCGGCTGTGCAGGCGCTTGGGGGCGACCTCGCGATGGCGACCGGCGATCTTGGGCGTTGGAAACCCTATGCCGGGCGCGGTGTTCGCGAGACGATCTGGCTTGACCCGGTGGAAACGGACCGCACCCTTGATCTGATTGATGATGCCTATAACGCCAACCCGACGTCGCTGGGTGCCGCTTTGGACGTGTTGGCCGCCGCGCAGCCAGTGGATGGCGTCGGGCGCATTGGGCGTGGCCGTCGGACCGCCTTTGTCGGGGACATGAAGGAGCTGGGACCGCAAGAGTCAAAGATGCATGCCGCGCTCGCCGACCATCCGGCGATGGCTCGTATCGACAAGGTGCACTGCGTCGGTCCGCTGATGCAGCACCTTTATGCGGCACTCCCTCCCGAGAAGCGTGGGATGTGGACGGAAACCAGCGGCGAAATGGCCGCCGAGATCCGGCATCTGGTGGATGCAGGCGATTGTTTGCTGGTCAAGGGGTCATTGTCCATGGGCCTGGCCAAGGTGGTTGACGCGGTGCGCAAACTGGGCCATCCCGCCCCGCAATCAAATGACGAGGACTCCTGAATGCTCTACTGGCTCACCGAGCTGTCGGATGGCGGGGATATTTTCAACCTGTTCCGCTACATTACCTTCCGCGCCGGTGGGGCGTTCCTGACGGCATTGCTGTTCGGGTTCCTGTTCGGGCGCCCTCTGATCGACGTATTGCGACGCAAGCAGGGCAAGGGCCAACCGATCCGCGACGACGGTCCCGAGGGGCATTTCGTAAAGGCAGGCACGCCAACGATGGGCGGATTGTTGATCGTGGGGGCTCTGATGACGTCCACCCTGCTTTGGGCAAGGCTGGACAACGGGTTTGTCTGGCTGGTGCTGTTCGTGACGTTGGCGTACGGTTTGATCGGGTTTGCCGACGATTATGCCAAGGTTTCCAAACAGAACACCGACGGCGTGTCGGGAAAAATCCGCCTGTTAATGGGCTTTGTCATTGCCGCGATTGCCGCTTGGTGGGCGACCTTCCTGCAACCCGAAGCGATGCAGATGCATTTGGCGTTGCCCTTCTTCAAGGATGTCTTGCTCAATCTCGGTTTCTTCTTCGTCCCCTTCGCGATGATCGTGATCGTGGGGGCGGCGAATGCTGTGAACCTCACAGACGGTCTGGATGGTTTGGCCATCATGCCGGTGATGATTGCTGCCGGAACGCTGGGCATCATCGCCTATGCGGTGGGGCGTGTCGACTTTACCGAGTATCTTGATCTGCATTACGTCCCCGGAACGGGTGAAATCCTGATCTTTACCGCCGGGATTGCGGGCGGTGGACTGGGTTTCCTGTGGTACAACGCGCCGCCCGCGGCCGTCTTCATGGGCGATACGGGCTCGCTGGCCCTTGGCGGCGCGCTTGGCGCGATCGCGGTGGCGACCAAGCACGAGCTGGTGCTGGGCATCGTCGGTGGCCTGTTCGTGGTCGAAGCGCTTTCGGTCATTATTCAGGTGCTCTATTTCAAGCGCACCGGTAAACGCGTGTTCCTCATGGCACCAATCCATCACCATTACGAGAAGAAGGGGTGGAGCGAACCGCAGATCGTGATCCGTTTCTGGATCATCTCGCTTATCCTCGCCATGATCGGCCTCGCCACGCTGAAAATCCGCTAAGGAGTCTGGCACTTGCCAGACGCGCTCGGGGCCTACCGATCTTTCTTTTTTGCGGAAACACCCCCGCCGGAGGCATCCGACGGGAACACTTGTCCCGACGGGATGAGACAGGCACTGTCGGGGAAATCGGTGGAAGGGGACATAAATGATTCCGGTACAGGGTTTTGAAGGCGCAACCGTGGCCGTGCTTGGCCTTGGCCGCTCGGGGTTGGCAACCGCGCGCGCGCTTCGCGCCGGGGGGGCAGAGGCGCTGTGCTGGGATGACAATCCGGCGGCGCGGGAGGTCGCCGAAAACGAAGGCTTCACCTGTGCCGACCTGACCCGGCAGGGCGCGTTCGAAAATGTGTCCGCGCTCATTGTCAGCCCCGGAATCCCGCATCTCTATCCGAAACCCAACCCGGTGGTGCGCGCAGCGCTAAAGGCCGGGGTGCCGGTCGACAACGACATCGGGCTGTTCTTTCGCTCTTTCGCTACGGCAGAGTGGCAGAATTTCGACATCGCCCCCAAGGTAGTGGCAGTCACAGGGTCGAACGGCAAATCCACCACGTCCGCGCTGATCCATCACGTTTTGGATCAATCCGGGCGGCGCACGCAGCTGGCGGGCAATATCGGGCGCGGGGTGCTTGATCTGGATCCGGCCGAAGACGGGGATGTGATCGTGCTGGAACTTTCCAGCTATCAGACCGACCTTGCCCGCGCGCTGACACCGGATGTGGCCGTCTTTACCAACCTGTCACCCGATCACCTTGACCGTCATGGGGGCATGGGCGGGTATTTCGCGGCCAAGCGTCGCCTTTTTGCCGAGGGTGGCCCGGATCGCGCGGTGATCGGCGTGGACGAGGCCGAGGGGCTGTTTCTGGCCGATCAACTGTCCGAAGGCCCGGCCGATGATCGGGTGATCCGCGTGTCAGTGGCGGAAAAACTCTCGGGGCCGGGCTGGCAGGTCTTTGCCCGCAAGGGGTTCCTGAGCGAGTGGCGCAAGGGGCGGCAAGTCGGCTCGGTCGACCTGCGTTCGATCAGGGGGCTGCCGGGCACACATAACCATCAGAACGCCTGTGCCGCCTACGCGGTGGCGCGCACTCTGGGCCTTGCGCCGAAGGTGATCGAAAAGGGATTTGCAAGCTTTGGCGGCCTTCCGCACCGCAGCCAGATTATCGCCGAGGCGGACGGCGTGACCTATGTGAACGATTCCAAGGCCACCAATGTGGATGCGGCGAAAAAGGCGCTGGGGGCTTTTGGCAATATCCGCTGGATCTGCGGCGGGTTGGAAAAGGAAGGCGGGCTTGGTGATCTGGCCGAGGCCGCGGGCGTAGTGCGCAAGGCCTATGTCATCGGGCGCGAGGCAGCCGGTTTTGCCATGCAGCTCAAAGGGGTCGAGGCCGTGGTTTGCACCACGATGGCCGAGGCCGTGCGCCAGGCCGTCGCCGATGCCGAGGCCGGGGATACGGTGCTTTTGGCCCCGGCGGCGGCGAGCTTTGACCAGTATGACAGCTTTGAAAAACGCGGCGAGGATTTCGGCGCCGAGGTGAAGCGCGCGCTTGGGCTCTAGGTCGCCGGGGTGAGATTTGAACGGATCGCCTGTCCGGCAGCCCAGCCCGAGGACCACGCCCATTGGAAATTGAACCCACCAAGCCAGCCGGTCACGTCCACCGCTTCGCCGATGACATAAAGCCCCGGCACGGATTTGGCTTCCATCGTGCGTGAAGACAGGTGATCCGTGTCGATCCCTCCCAAGGTGACTTCGGCGGTGCGATAGCCTTCGGTCCCGGTCGGCCGCAGGGTCCAGTGGGTCAGTCGCTCGGACAGGGCGCGCAGCGATGCGTCGCTTTGATCTCCGATATTGCCCGAAAGCTGCCAGTCGGACGAGAGATGATCGGCCAGCTTGGCGGGCAACATCTGCGCTAGGATCGTTGAAAGGTTGCGGCGCCCGTCGCTTTGGCGGCGTGCGCGCAGGGTTTCAAACGGATCGCGTTCGGGAAACAGATTGATGGTGATGTCATCCCCCTCGCGCCAGAACGAGCTGATCTGCAGCATCGCAGGACCGGAAAGACCGCGATGGGTGAACAGCATGGCTTCGTCGAAACGGGTCGACCCGGCTTCCGCACAGACCGGCAGCGCTGTTCCCGACAGCGCCTTGAAGGGATTGTCCGAGAAGGTGAAAGGTACAAGGGCAGGCCGGGTTTCGGTGATGGAAAGTCCAAATTGGCGGGCAATGTCATAGGCAAGCCCGGTGGCGCCCATCTTGGGAATGGATTTGCCCCCCGTCGCAAGAACGAGGTTTTGGCAGCGCAGCGTTGTGCGCTGGCCTTGGGTTTCGGTTTCCACTTCAAATCCCGTGCCGTCGTGGGACACGCTGACAATCTGCGTGTTCAACCGAAGCTCTGCCCCGCCGCGATCCATTTCGGTGCGCAGCATCCCGATGATGTCACGCGCGCTGTCGTCGCAAAACAGCTGACCCAGAGTCTTTTCGTGATAGGGGATGCCGTGACGGGCTACGAGGTCAATGAAATCCCATTGGGTGTACCGGCTGAGTGCGGATTTGCAGAAATGCGGGTTCTGTGACAGGAAATTCTCCGGTCCGGCATACATGTTGGTGAAGTTGCAGCGCCCACCGCCGGATATGCGGATCTTTTCGCCCGGGGCCTTGGCGTGGTCCAGCACAAGTGTCCTGCTGCCACATTGCGTGGCGCACATCATGCCGGCGGCGCCGGCACCCAGAATGATCGTATCGTAGCGCATCTCACCGCCCCTGCCTGATGCGGCGCTTTCGGTCAAGTGGGTGGTGTGGGTTCCCAAGGCAGGGCTTCGATGCTATGCTCTCACTCAGACCCGGAAAACGGGCGTTTTGAGGCAGATATCGGCGGGTCCCGATGACAGAGATGGTTTATGGCGCGCTTCCTGTACAGGAGCGTGAACCGGTGCTTCCCAAGTGGTGGCAGACGCTGGACAAGTGGACTATGACGTCCATTCTTTTGCTGTTCGGGATAGGTATCCTGCTGGGCATGGCGGCCTCGCCGCCGCTGGCGGCAAAGAACGGGTTCGAAGCCTTTCACTATGTCAAGAAACAGGTGATTTTCGGCGGTGCCGCGATGGTCGCGATGCTGCTCACCTCGATGATGTCACCCATCCTCGTACGGCGACTTGCTGTGATCGGGTTCATCGTCACCCTACTGGCCACCGCGATGCTACCGTTTTTCGGAACCGATTTCGGCAAGGGGGCGGTGCGCTGGTATTCGCTCGGGTTTGGCTCGCTCCAGCCCTCCGAATTTCTCAAGCCCGGCTTCGTGGTCGTGGCCGCGTGGCTGATGGCGGCCAATGAAGAAATCAACGGGCCGCCGGGGCGGATGTGGTCTTTCCTGTTGATGATCACCATCGTGGTCATGCTGGCGCTGCAGCCGGATTTCGGACAGGCCTGTCTGATCCTGTTCGGTTGGAGCGTCATGTACTTCGTTTCCGGCGCGCCAATGGTGCTGATCGGCGGGATCTTGCTGGCGATCTACCCGGCGGCACAGTTCGCCTATTCGAACTCCGAACACTTCGCCCGCCGGATTGACGGCTTTCTTGACCGGTCGCTCGATCCGACAACCCAGATTGGTTACGCCACCAACGCCATTCGTGAAGGCGGGCTTTTTGGCGTCGGTGTGGGCGAGGGACAGGTGAAATGGAGCCTGCCGGACGCCCACACGGATTTCATTATTTCCGTTGCTGCAGAGGAATATGGGCTGATCCTGGTGATGGTGATCATCGCACTTTATGCCACGATCGTGCTGCGCAGCTATTTCCGCCTGATGCGCGAACGGGACCCTTTTATCCGCCTCGCTGGCACCGGCCTCGTGTCGATTTTCGGCGTGCAGGCGATGGTCAACATGGGTGTAGCCGTGCGCCTTCTGCCCTCCAAGGGCATGACCTTGCCCTTCGTCAGCTACGGGGGCTCTTCGCTGATCGCAGGGGGGATTGCAGTTGGCATGATTTTGGCGTTTACCCGCACCCGGCCTCAGGGCGAGATCGGTGAAATTCTGCGGGGACACGTGAGATGAATGAACAGCCATTGCTGGTGATTGCAGCCGGTGGCACCGGGGGGCATATGTTCCCCGCGCAGGCGCTGGCAGAGATCATGCTGCGCAAGGGTTGGCGGGTCAAGCTGAGCACGGATGCGCGCGGCGCGCGTTACACGGGTGGCTTTCCGCATACGGTCGAAATCGAGGAAGTCTCAAGTGCGACCTTCGCGCGCGGCGGCGCATTGGCCAAGCTGGCGGTGCCGTTCCGCATTCTTGGCGGCGTGCTGTCGAGCGTGTTGAAATTCCGCAAGGATCGTCCCGAGGTCGTGGTCGGTTTTGGCGGCTATCCGAGCATTCCCGCGCTGGGAGCGGCGTGGCTCTTGAAGTTGCCGCGCATGATCCATGAACAGAATGGTGTCCTTGGGCGTGTGAACGAAAAATTCGCCAGCCGCGTCGATGCGATTGCCTGCGGCACATGGCCGACCACATTGCCCGAAGGGATCGAAGGCATCCATACCGGCAACCCGGTCCGCCGGGCGGTGCTGGACCGGGCTGCGTCGGGCTATATCCCGCCGGGGGACTACCCGATGTCGATTCTCGTGATCGGCGGCTCTCAGGGCGCGCGTATCCTGTCGGACACGGTGCCGATGGCCATCGCCGCGCTGCCCGAAGGGCTTCGGCGCAATGTGCGTGTCAGCCATCAGGCGCGCGATGAAGATTTCGACCGGGTCACGGCCTTTTACGCGGAACAGGGGATTGCGGCGGACGTGCAGCCGTTCTTCAACGACGTTCCGGCCCGCCTGAGCGAGGCGCAGCTTGTGATTTCGCGCTCGGGTGCGTCAAGCGTGGCCGATATCAGCGTGATCGGTCGGCCTTCCATCCTGATCCCCTATGCCGCCGCAACGGCGGATCATCAGACCGCCAATGCGCGCGGGCTGGTCAAGGCGGGGGGCGCCATTCTTATCCCGGAAAGCAAACTGACGGTTGGGGTCATGACCGATCAGATCACCAACATTCTCAGCAATCCTGATGGGGCAACCCAGATGGCGCGGGCAGCGCTATCAGTGGGCAAGCCTGATGCTACGGAAAACCTCGTGGCGCTTGTTGAGATGCTGGCAAGCAAGGAAGACTGAGACATGAATGCAGCAACGAAACTCCCCGGTGACGTCGGCCCGATCCATTTTGTCGGCATGGGCGGGATCGGCATGTCCGGCATTGCCGAAGTGCTGCTGAACCATGGCTACACGGTACAGGGGTCCGACCTCAAAACCAGCAAGATTACCGATCGGTTGGTAGCCCGCGGTGCGACCCTGTTCGTGGGGCAGAAGGCGGAAAACCTTGAAAACGCCGAAGTTGTCGTGATCTCGTCGGCGATAAAACCGGGCAATCCTGAACTGGACGAGGCGCGCCGACGCGGCCTTCCGGTGGTGCGCCGCGCCGAGATGCTGGCCGAACTTATGCGATTGAAGTCCAACGTGGCCGTGGCAGGCACACACGGCAAGACCACGACGACAACCATGGTGGCGGCACTTTTGGATCATGGCAGGTTCGATCCCACGGTGATCAATGGCGGCATCATCCACGCCTATGATTCCAACGCCCGCGTCGGGGATGGAGAGTGGATGGTTGTCGAGGCTGACGAGAGCGACGGCACGTTCAACCGTTTGCCCGCCACGATTGCCATCGTCACCAACATCGACCCTGAGCACATGGAGCATTGGGGCTCGATCGAGAACCTGCGGCGCGGGTTTGACGAATTTGTCTCGAACATTCCGTTTTATGGTCTCGCGGTCTGTTGCACGGATCACCCCGAGGTGCAGGCGCTTGTCGGGCGACTGACGGATCGGCGTGTGGTCACGTTCGGTTTCAATGCACAGGCCGACGTGCGCGCCATCAACCTGCACTACGAGGCCGGGGTGGCGCATTTTGACGTGGCGCTGCAGTCTGAGGGAACGGTGATCGAGGGATGCACCCTGCCGATGCCGGGGGATCACAATGTTTCAAACGCGCTGTCGGCGGTGGCCGTGGCGCGCCACCTTGGAATGAAGCGCGAAGAAATCCGCGAAGCGCTGGCTGCGTTTGGCGGGGTGAACCGCCGCTTTACCAAGGTGGGTGAGGTCAACGGCGGCGTGCCGGTGATCGACGATTACGGGCACCATCCGGTCGAAATTGCCGCCGTACTCAAGGCAGCGCGGCAAGCGATTGGGCAAGACGGTGGTGGGCGCGTGATCGCGGTGCACCAGCCGCATCGCTATACCCGCCTGCATTCCCTGTTCGAGGATTTCTGTGCCTGTTTCAACGAGGCCGACGTGGTTGGGATTGCCGAAGTCTTCGCCGCGGGCGAAGACCCGATCGCTGGTGCCAGCCGCGACGATCTTGTGGCCGGTCTTGTGGCGCACGGACATCGCAAGGCGGTTGCAATCGACAGCGAGGACGACCTCGAGGCGCTGGTGCGTTCTGAGGCGAAGCCGGGGGATATCGTGGTGTGCCTCGGTGCTGGGACAATCAGCGCATGGGCCAACAACCTGCCCAAGCGACTGGGAAAACCGTAAGGCTTTTCAAACTGATTTGAACGTGGGAGCCTCCGGCGGGAGTATTTTTGGCAACATGAAGCCGGGGGTGCGGGAGTGGCAGAACATCTCAAGAGACGGATCGGCCTTGGCCTGCTGACGGCTTATGGCGTCGGAGTCATGGTGGGGGCCGGCATCTATGTGCTGGTCGGGGCCGTGGCCGGCGAGGCCGGGATCTGGGCGCCGTTGTCCTTTCTGCTGGCCGGGGTGATCGCAGCGCCAACTGCCCTCAGCTATTCCGAACTCAGCACCCGTATCCCTGAGGCCGCCGGTGAGGCGGCTTTTGTGCATCAAGGGTTCAATAGCCAGGCGCTCGCGGTTCTGGTGGGGCTCGGGATTGTCGCGACCGGCATGATCTCGGCGGCGGCCGTGCTACGCGGCGGTGTGGGGTATCTGCTGGTGGTGTTTGACTGGCCTGAGCTTTGGGCCATTGTCGGGATCGGGGCTGTTCTGACCGGTGTTGCGGTCTTTGGAGTCATGGAAAGCCTTGCATTGGCGGCCGTCTTTACCGTGATTGAGCTTTTAGGGCTTGGGCTTGTGGTCTGGGCCGGGTTCGAGGCCCCCGCCGTTGCGGATTGGAGTACGCCGCCCGGCGTGATCTGGGCCGGTGTCGGGGCCGGGGCGGTTCTGGCTTTCTTTGCCTTCATCGGGTTCGAGGACATCGTGAACATGGCCGAGGAGGTGTCCAACCCCGAGCGCACCATGCCGTGCGCGATCCTGATCGGGCTGGCGCTGACAACCGTGATCTATGCACTTGTGACCGTGGCGACCGTGCGGGCCGTGCCCGTGGATGCCTTGTCAGGAAGCGAAAGACCGCTGGCGCTGGTCTGGCAGGCCGGGCGCGGCGGTGAGGGGCAATTTCTTGCCGCGATTGCCGTTTTCGCGGCGCTGAATGGTGTGTTGGCCCAGATCGTGATGGCGAGCCGGGTCCTGTTTGGCCTTGGTAAACGCAGCGCGGCGCTGCGTGTTTTCTATCATGCGCATCCGACACGCGGCACGCCGGTGCTGGCGACGCTCCTTATCGGGGGGGCGGTCATTGGGGCGGCGCTGATACTGCCGGTGTCCACGCTGGCCGAAGTCACCTCGTCCATCCTGTTGGGTGTTTTCGTGATCGTAAATCTCGCGCTGATCGCCCTCAAACGCCGCGCGCCCGAGGCACCGTTCCGAGTGCCGATGGCGGTCCCAGTGGCGGGGTTCGTCCTTTCTGCCGGGGCATTGGCCTTTAACATTGGAGCGGCCCTATGAGTTTCGCCTTGATCCTTGCCTGTCTCTGGGTGCTTGCCGCAGCCATCGTTGCCATGTTGCCGATGCGCCGCCAATACCTGCCCGGTGTGGCCCTGTTGATCGCGGCCCCTATCCTGATTGGGGTAATCTGGGTCCAGCATGGGCCGTGGCTGGGTGGCGTGGCCCTCTTTGGCTTTGTAAGCATGTTCCGCCGACCGTTGCGCTATTTCTACCGCCGCGCACGCGGCGTCCCGGATGCAGAGGCACGCCGATGACGATTTCGATGATCCTTGCCCTGTTATGGCTTCTCGTTGCAAACCTGCGCGCAATGTTTCCGTCGCGGGACAATTTGTGGAAGTTTGCCTATGTCATGATCGCGATCGGCATTCCGATCCTGATCGGCGTTGCGATTCAGAATGGGATCTGGATGGCATTGCTGATCCTTGTCATGGCAGGATGGGTGATGCGCTGGCCGGTGATCTATCTGGTGCGCTGGGTCAGGAAACGGGTGGGATGATGCTGGATGTGGCACTTGGGTTGAACGCGGTGATCTGGTTCGCCGCATTGCTGTTTCCGGCTTTCGGTTTTGCCAAGGGGTATTACGATCAACGTCCGGTCCTGCTGCGGGCGCAGCTGATCCTCTTGTGCCTTCTTGCCCTGTTGATCGCCGTTTCCGAAGGGTTGCAGTTCACCGCCTTGCCGGAGGAAGCCGCCGAAGTGGCGGAGGTGACATCGTATCGCCCTTGGGTCATCGGTTGTCTGGCGATTTCTTCGGCATTGGGATGGGGGTTGTTCCTTGTCGGGCGCAAATTGGCGGCGCGCAAGGGATAGGCGACGCGCAGGCGCAGAGCTTGCGTGTCGGGCAGGGCTTCGGTATCCGTGCCGGGCCTTTGGGCGAGATGCACAGGAAAAGCGCCGGGGACGCGAGACTTACATGACCGATATGCCGACACCACGCGGAACGCTGACTCAGGACATGGCGCTGGCAGAACTGACCTGGCTGCGTGTGGGCGGCCCCGCCGACTGGCTGTTCCAGCCCGCTGATGCTCAAGACCTTGCCGACTTCCTGCGCGAATTGCCCAAGGATGTGGCCGTATTCCCGATGGGGGTGGGGTCGAACCTGATCGTGCGCGACGGGGGCTTGCGCGCCGTGGTGGTGCGCATGGGGCGTGGTTTCAACGACATCCAGATCGAAGGCAACCGCGTGCGTGCAGGTGTCGCCGCACTGGACGCACATGTGGCACGCCGGGCAGGGGTGGCCGGGGTGGACCTCACCTTCCTGCGCACCATTCCGGGGGCCGTCGGGGGGGCAGTCCGTATGAACGCAGGATGCTATGGCACCTATGTCGCGGACGTGTTTGTTGAGGCGACGGCGATCACACGCGAAGGCGACGTCGTGAACCTGAGCGCGAGAGATCTGAACTTCCGGTATCGCCAGACCGATCTGCCCGAAGGCTGGGTGATCACCGAAGCCGTGTTCGAAGGGCCCTCCGGGGATCCGGACACCCTTGCCGAGCGGATGGAGGCGCAACTGGCCAAGCGCAACGCGACGCAACCGACCAAGGACCGCTCCGCCGGGAGCACCTTTCGCAATCCGGCGGGGTTTTCTTCGACAGGGAAGGCGGATGACGTGCACGACCTCAAGGCATGGAAACTGATCGACGATGCAGGCATGCGCGGCGCGCGCGTTGGTGGGGCGCAGATGAGCGAGATGCATGCCAATTTCATGATCAATACTGGTGGCGCATCGGCTGCGGATCTGGAAAATCTGGGGGAAGATGTAAGAAAAAGGGTTTTCCAAAACAGCGGAATACAGCTAGAGTGGGAAATCATGCGCGTCGGTGAACCGACGGAGTGAAAGTCTTCCGACCACAGGCAAAATCAGGTCGGATCAAGAACAATAAATCAGGGTCAAAAAGACGGAAAACCGTCAATAATTGACCCGGGACATTGAGGCACGGTGGGTATGTCGAGCAGGGCAAACCCCAAAGTGGCGGTATTGATGGGTGGCCCCTCGGCCGAACGCGAGGTGTCGCTGACGTCGGGGCGCGAATGCGCAACCGCGCTGCGGGAAGCGGGATATGACGTGGTTGAGATCGATGCTGGCATCGACCTTGTTGCACGTCTGAACGAAATCAAACCGGATGTCTGTTTCAACGCCCTGCATGGCCGCTGGGGCGAAGATGGGTGCGTTCAGGGAATTCTTGAATGGATGGGTCTGCCCTATACCCATTCCGGGGTGTTGGCGTCAGCGCTGGCGATGGACAAACAACGCTCCAAGGACGTGTACCGCGCCGCTGGTCTGCCGGTGGTGGAAAGCGTGCTCCGCAGCCGCGAAGACGTCCGCGCCGGACATGTGATGGCGCCACCCTATGTCGTCAAGCCGAACAACGAAGGATCTTCGGTCGGCATCTATATCGTGCACGAGGCCGCCAACGGGCCGCCGCAATTGTCCGATGACATGCCCGCCGAGGTGATGGTCGAAACTTATGCACCCGGGCGCGAGATGACCACGACCGTGATGGGCGACAGGGCGTTGTCAGTGACGGACATCATCACCGACGGCTGGTATGACTACGACGCCAAGTACAAGGAAGGTGGGTCGCGTCACGTGGTCCCCGCGGACATCCCCCAGGAAATCTACGAGGCGTGCATGGACTATGCCTTGCGCGCGCATCAGGCGCTTGGGTGCCGTGGCGTTAGCCGCACCGATTTCCGCTGGGATGAGGTGCGCGGACTGGATGGGCTGGTGCTCTTGGAAACAAATACCCAGCCCGGCATGACACCGACGTCGCTTGCACCCGAACAGGCTGCCCACCTTGGCATGAGTTTTGCGCAGTTCTGTGCCTGGATGGTGGAGGACGCATCATGCAATCGGTAGGGCAACGCTGTGATCCGGCCCCGTCCCGTTGGGCCTACCGTCTGCAACGTCTGTTGCTGACACCTTTGTTCCGGTTTGCCCTGCGCGTGGTGGTGCCGTTTCTGTTGGTGGCCGGTCTGACTCTGTTGTGGTTTTCGGATCAGGATCGGCGCGATCAACTGGCCATGGCCTATAACGACCTGCGCACCGAAATCGCGACACGTCCAGAGTTCATGGTCAATGCGATGGCGATTGACGGTGCATCCAGAGGGATCGCCGAAGACATCCGTGAAATCATGCCGATCGACTTTCCGACAAGCTCGTTTGATCTTGAATTGGGAGAGATTCAGGAACGCGTGTCCGAGTTGCCCGCCGTGGCAAAGGCTTCTGTCCGGGTGCGTCCGGGCGGCATTCTCCAGATCGCGGTTGTGGAGCGTGATCCGGTGATCCTGTGGCGTACCTATGACGGTTTGGCCCTTGTGGATCGCGAAGGCTATGTTACCGGCCCGGCCCGCGCCCGAACCCTGCACCCTGATCTGCCTTTGATGGCGGGCGAAGGGGCGGATCGCCATGTGGCCGAGGCGGTTCAGCTTTATGCCGCTGCCGGACCGCTGGCGGCTCGGGTGCGGGGCCTTGTGCGTGTGGGTGAACGCCGCTGGGACGTGGTTCTGGATCGCGGGCAACGCATCCTTCTGCCGGAAATCGGAGCGGTTCAGGCGCTTGAGCGGGTGATCGCGCTCAGCGAGGCGCAGGATTTGCTCGAACGTAATCTCTTGGTCGTCGACATGCGCTTGGCCGCACGCCCGACCATCCGCCTTGCCGAGGCCGCCGTGGAAGAATGGTGGCGTATCAGCCAGTTGTCATTTGGGAAAAGCAACAATGATTGAGCTTTATGAATCTCAGCGTGCCATGCGCAACATGCGCAAAGCCGCCATGCAGCGCGGTGTCGTCGCGGTTCTGGACGTGGGCAGCTCCAAGATTGCCTGCCTTGTCCTGCGCTTTGACGGCACCGACAGGTTGGCCGAAATGGACGGTGTCGGCTCAATGGCGGGGCAAAGCGGGTTCCGGGTGATCGGCGCCGCGACAACCCGGTCGCGCGGCGTGCGCTTTGGTGAGATCAACGCAATGCAGGAAACTGAGCGCGCCATCCGCACCGCCATTCAGGCGGCTCAGAAGATGGCCAAGATCCGGGTTGACCACGTGATTGCCTGTTTCGCGGGGGCCGATCCGCGGTCTTACGGGCTGGATGGCAGCATCGAACTCGAAGGCCATGTCGTGACGGAACAGGACGTTGCGCGCGTCTTGTCAGCTTGTGATGTGCCCGATTTCGGTCCGCATCGCGAAGTGTTGCACGCCCAGCCGGTCAATTTTGCCCTGGATCACCGTTCCGGGCTTGCCGATCCGCGCGGCCAGATGGGCCAGACCCTGACGACTGACATGCACATGCTGACGGTTGACGAAGCGGCGGTGCAGAACCTCGCGCATTGTGTCAAGCGCTGCGATCTCGAACTGGCCGGGATTGCGTCCTCCTCCTACGTATCGGGCATGGCGGCGCTAGTCGAAGACGAACAGGAACTGGGCGCGGCGTGCATTGACATGGGCGGTGGAGCGACGGGCCTGTCGATCTTCATGAAGAAGCACATGATCTATGCGGACACGGTACGTATGGGCGGGGACCACGTGACCGGGGACATCTCGATGGGGTTGCAGGTGCCCATGGCGACCGCAGAACGGATCAAGACGTTCTATGGCGGTGTCGTGGCAACAGGCATGGATGACCGGGAAATGATCGAGCTTGAAGGGGACACGGGCGATTGGGAACATGATCGGCGCACGGTAAGCCGCGCCGAACTGATCGGGATCATGCGACCGCGCGTTGAGGAAATTCTCGAAGAGGTCCGCGCCCGTCTGGATGCTGCGGGGTTTGACCATTTGCCGAGCCAGCAGATTGTTTTGACCGGTGGCGGCAGCCAGATTCCGGGACTTGATGGGTTGGCGTCCAAGATTCTGGGCCAGCAGGTGCGCCTTGGCCGCCCGATGCGGGTGCACGGTCTGCCGCAGGCCGCAACCGGTCCGGGCTTTGCCAGCGCAGTGGGGATGTGCCTCTTTGCGACCCATCCACAGGATGAATGGTGGGATTTCGATCTGCCGGTGGAACGCTATCCAGTCCGTTCGCTACGCCGGGCCGTACGATGGTTCCGCGACAACTGGTAAGCGATTTGAGGGGTGACGCGCCCGGCGAGGCGCGCTAATCTGTTCTCAACACGTTCGAAAAGGGCGGACAGGAGAGCCGGGCAGAAGGCACCTGACACAGCATTAAAAAGCAACGACGCGCCTCTGGTGGAGAGCGCCCCAGTTTTTCTATGTTGTGTTATGCTCGGAGGTTTCCGCAAAATCTGTCAAAACTGGCAAGATGCCGCCGTTATCATTGCTTTTTCACCCATATTTTGTGGCGAAAATGCCTTTTGGGGATGACGATTCCTGAAAGCAGAGTTAATAATGGACGTTGAGTAGGCAGAATAACCCCCGCTGAAGCGGGTAAAACAACAGGCGGACAGTTCTATGACATTGAATCTGACGATGCCCGAAGAGGCGGATCTGAAACCTCGCATCACCGTATTTGGTGTAGGCGGTGCAGGTGGCAACGCGGTCAACAACATGATTGCGAAGGAACTTGATGGCGTCGACTTTGTCGTGGCCAACACCGATGCGCAGGCTCTCCAGCAAAGCGATGCGACCAACCGCATTCAGCTTGGCGTAAAAGTCACCGAAGGTCTGGGCGCCGGTGCGCGGGCCAGCGTCGGGGCCGCGGCCGCTGAAGAAAGCATCGAACAGATTGTCGATCACTTGGCCGGCGCGCATATGTGTTTCATCACCGCGGGTATGGGCGGTGGTACCGGGACCGGCGCCGCGCCGATCATCGCGCAGGCCGCACGCGAACTGGGGGTGCTGACTGTCGGCGTCGTGACCAAACCCTTCCAGTTCGAAGGCGCCAAGCGCATGCGTCAGGCGGAAGAGGGGGTCGAAACCCTGCAAAAGATGGTCGACACGCTGATCATCATTCCGAACCAGAACCTGTTCCGCCTTGCCAACGAAAAGACCACTTTCACCGAAGCGTTCTCGATGGCCGATGACGTACTCTATCAAGGTGTGAAGGGCGTGACCGATCTGATGGTCCGTCCGGGTCTGATCAACCTCGACTTTGCCGATGTGCGCGCTGTGATGGACGAGATGGGCAAGGCGATGATGGGCACCGGCGAGGCCGAAGGCGAAGATCGCGCCATCCAGGCGGCTGAGAAAGCCATTGCCAACCCGCTGCTGGACGAAATCAGCCTGCGTGGTGCCAAGGGTGTGCTGATCAATATCACCGGTGGCCATGATCTGACGCTGTTCGAACTGGACGAAGCGGCCAACCGCATCCGCGAGGAAGTGGACGCGGATGCCAACATCATCGTTGGCTCGACCCTGGACAACAACCTCGAAGGTGGCATGCGCGTGTCCGTGGTTGCCACCGGGATCGACGCCGCCGAAGCGACATCGCCTATGCCGATCCCGCGCCGTTCGCTGAAACAGCCGCTGACCCAGCAGGTTTCGCAGGAAACCGTCGAAGAAACGGTTGAAATTGTTGCGGAAGAGACCCCGGAAGCCTACGTGGCCCAGAATGCCCAGGAACCGTCGCTGTTCTCGGAGCTGGATGCTCAGGCTGCTGCTGCCGAGGATCAGATGGAGGACATCTTCGAGGAAGAAACTGCACCGGCCTATGCCCCGGCGGCCTCCCTGGATGATGACCTGCCGCCGCCTGCATATCAGCCCGCGCCGGTACAGCCGTTCGAGCCGGAAGTGGTCGATGAGGATGAAGCGCAAGACTTTGTTGCTCCGCAGCGCCCTGCAGCCGGGACACCGACACCGCAGATGATCGAGCGCCTGAAGGCTGCCGTTGACAAGGCTCCGGCTGCTGCTCCCGCGCGCCCTGTTGCCGTGGACCGGCAGGCCCATCCAGAAGAGCGTGCCCGCTTTGGCATCAACTCGCTGATCAACCGCATGACCGGCCATGGTGGCGAAACGGCTCCGCGCGGGGCACAGACAGCCCGCCAGCAGCCCAGCATGCAGGCCGTCGAGCCCCAGCCCGAGGCGGATGAAGATCAGGAACGGATTGAAATCCCGGCCTTCCTGCGTCGTCAGGCAAACTAGAAAATACAGGATATCCTGTTGGTAAGGGTCGCCGCATGGCGGCCCTTTTTGTATTGTTTATCAAGGTTTTAAGTGCTGGTGCGCGGTGTTTTGCCGATTTGTTTCAGCCATGTTTCAGTCCGTTACAAAGATTGAATTGTGATGCACAAGTGAAACGATTACCTCAAGGATGCGGCGCAATGGGGAGCACCGCGTCATTTGGGGAAAACCGTGCAAGCAACGCTGAAATCATCTGTACGATTTACCGGAACCGGCCTTCATTCGGGCGCGGCGGTGCACCTTGTCATTCACCCGGCTTCCGCCGACTATGGCATCTGGTTCAAGCGCACTGACATTCTTCTGGGCGACACCATGATTCCGGCGCGTTGGGACGTAGTTGAGCAAACCCCGCTGTGTACACGGATCGTGAATTCCGCCGGTGTGTCGGTCGCCACCATCGAACACCTGATGGCCGCGCTTGCAGGCTGCGGCATCCACAACGCCCTGATCGAGATCGATGGCCCCGAAGTGCCAATTCTTGACGGTAGTGCTGCAGAGTTCGTGCGCGCCATTCTCAAGGCTGGTGTCGTCGCGCAGGATACGCCGGTGCGTGCCATCGAAATCCTCAAGCCGATCTCGGTCGAACGGGGCGATGCCCGTGCCGAACTGGTTCCGGCGGACGAGCTGCGCATTGATTTCCACATTGATTTCGTTGACGCGGCGATCGGCCAGCAGACCAAGGGGCTGAACATGGCCAATGGCAGCTTCGTACGTGAATTGTGCGACAGCCGCACTTTCTGCCGTCAGGCCGATGTCGAAACGATGCAGGCCAACGGCCTCGCGCTTGGCGGCGATCCGGCGGAGAACGCGGTTGTGTTCGACGGTGACAAGGTTCTGAGCCCGGGCGGACTGCGGTACGCTGACGAACCGGTGCGTCACAAGATGCTGGATGCCTTGGGCGATCTCGCACTTGCAGGTGCGCCGATCCTCGGGCGTTACCTTGGAACACGGGCCGGACACGCATTGACCAATGAACTTCTGCGAGTCCTGTTTGCCGATCCTTCCGCTTGGCGCTATGTCGAGTGCGATCACCAGATGGCCGCCCGCCTGCCGGGCGCAGGTGTCCATATGGCGGAATTTCCTGCCGTCGCCTGATCCTTGGTGTACAAATCCTTCCAAAGTCATTTTGCACCGGAATTTTCTATGCTAACAGCTTGTCAAAGGGTGGGGTTTGCCTGCCGGGGAACAAGAGGTTGAGCAGCATGACAGGCTTCGGGGCGCGCATTCGGTTTGTCGGGTCGGTTCTGGCCATCGCCACCTTGGCCGCCTGTGCCACCTCTACGGCAGAGAAAGCCCGTCGCGGCGACGTTGCCATGGAACAGTTCACCGCCGAGCAAATCTATCAGCGTGGTGAATACGAGCTTGCCCGCAACAAGGGCGAAGACGCCGCTTTCTTTTTCTCAGAGATCGAACGCCTTTATCCCTATTCGGAATGGGCCAAACGCTCGGTGATCATGCAGGCGTTTTCCTATCACCAGGACAAAATGTACCCGGAAAGCCGCGCCGCCGCGCAGCGATACATTGATTTCTATCCGGCGGACGAAGATGCGGCCTATGCGCAATACCTTCTGGCGCTGAGCTATTATGACCAGATTGACGAGGTTGGGCGCGATCAGGGGCTGACCTTCCAGGCGCTACAGGAGCTGCGCAAGGTGATCGAGGTTTATCCGGACAGCGAATATGCCCGTTCGGCAATCCTGAAATTCGACCTTGCCTTTGATCACCTCGCCAGCAAGGAGATGGAGGTCGGGCGTTACTACCTTCGCCGGGATCATTATGCGGCGGCGATCAAGCGGTTCCGCGTCGTTGTCGAGGATTTCCAGACCACGACCCACACCGCCGAAGCCCTTCACCGCCTTGTGGAAGCCTATCTCGCACTTGGTCTGACCAACGAAGCACAGACCGCCGGGGCCATTCTGGGTCACAACTTCCAGTCGACCGAATGGTACGAGGACAGCTATCGCCTGCTGGCACAGCAGGGGCTTGAAATGAAGGCTGAAGGCAGCAGCTGGTTGAACCAGGTGTATCGCCAGACCGTTCAGGGCAAGTGGCTCTGACGGGGCTGCGGGTCTGGGAGTAGGCGGCGATGCTGCGCACGCTCGATATCAGGGATATGTTGATCATCGACCGGTTGGAGCTTGGCTTCCAACCGGGTCTGAACGTGCTGACCGGGGAAACCGGGGCCGGCAAATCCATATTGCTCGACAGCCTTGGCTTCGTTCTCGGGTGGCGTGGACGCGCCGAACTGGTGCGCACGGGTGCCGAACAAGGCGAAGTGGTAGCGGTGTTCGACCTTCCCTCGGTTCATCCGGCCCATGCGATTCTGGAAGACGCGGGTTTGCCCGGCGGAGACGAACTGATCCTGCGGCGCGTCAATCGTCAGGATGGGCGCAAGACCGCCTGGGTCAACGATCGGCGCTGTTCCGGCGAGGTGTTGCGGCAGCTTTCCGAAACGTTGGTTGAACTGCATGGACAGCATGACGACCGGGGGCTTCTCAACCCGCGGGGGCACCGCGCCTTGCTGGACAGCTTCGCCGGAACCGACGCCGCGCGCGAGTCGACACGAAGGGCATGGGGGGCAATGGCCAAGGCGCGCAAGGCGCTGTCCGAAGCCGAAGCCGCTCTTACCGCTGCGCGCGCTGAAGAAGATTTCCTGCGCCACGCGGTTGGTGAGCTAGATGCGTTGGACCCGAAGCCGGGAGAGGAGGCCGAGCTCGATAGCCGCCGACGTATGATGCAGGGCGCCGAAAAGGTGCGTGAAAGTGTTGGGCGGGCGCACACGGCGCTGGGGCTTGATGGGGCCGAGGGCGCAATGGGTGATGCCTTGCGCTGGCTTGAAGGGGCTCTGGCCGAGACTGAAGGCCATCTTGAGGCGCCGTTGGCGGCGCTTGAACGCGCCATGAACGAACTCGCCGAGGCTTCGGACGGGGTCGAACGCTGCCTTGAGGCGCTCGAGTTCAATCCGCACGAGCTTGAACAGGTTGAAGAACGCCTGTTTGCGATCAGGGGGCTGGCCCGCAAACATGGGGTTGCCCCGGATGCATTGGGGGACTTTGCCGAGGATCTGCGCGAACGGCTGTCCGCGTTGGATGCGGGCGAAGGAAACATCGCGGCGTTGCAACAAGGCCTGCGCGCAGCCGAGGCGGCGTTTGAAAGCGCGGCGGACACGCTCAGCGTGGCGCGTCGGGATGCGGCGGGCAAGCTTGATGCTGCGGTCATGGCCGAGCTTGCGCCGCTCAAGATGGAACGCGCCGTATTCGAAACCCGCCTCACAGCGGGCGAGGCTGGCCCGGATGGGCGTGATCAGGTCGAATTCGTGGTGGCGACCAATCCGGGGGCACCTGCCGGTCCGTTGGCCAAGATTGCCTCGGGTGGGGAACTCAGCCGGTTCCTTCTGGCACTCAAAGTCTGTCTGACACAGGACGTGGGCGGGTTGACCCTGATCTTTGATGAAATCGACCGGGGTGTCGGCGGGGCGACTGCCGACGCGGTTGGCCGTCGTCTTGCCGCATTGGCCGGGCAGGGGCAGGTGTTGGTGGTGACGCATTCGCCGCAGGTCGCTGCCCTCGGGGCACATCACTGGCGTGTGGAAAAGCAGGTTGTCGAGAACCAGACGCTTAGCCGCGTTGTCCCGCTCGCTCCAGATGAGCGCGTGGACGAGATCGCGCGCATGTTGTCGGGGGACACCATCACCTCTGAGGCACGCGCTGCGGCAGGCGCGTTGTTAGGTTAGACCAGGGGTCCAGTCCTTGGGGTCCGGACGTCCCACAGACGCCCATGCCGTACGTAAGGCCCAGGAATTGTCGCATCGCGTTCGCGGCAGATTGTCATTGATCTCCAGCCACGGCACTTTGCTTTCGATTCCGCCATGCGCGGTTGGCGCAAATGCTTCTGGCCGGTCCAGACAGGTGGTGTAGATCACGAGATAGCCGCAATCACTGGGCTTGAGCAGCCGATATGTCATGGCAGTTCCACATTCGGGACAAAAGCCCCGCTCGCCGATCAGGGACGAGCGAAAAGTCTTGGGTGGCTTCGTCACAAACCTGATCGCGCCATCACGAAACGCCGTCCAGACTGCTACCGGCGCACCTGTAAACCTTTGGCAGAAAGTGCAATGGCAATAGCCCGAACCCAATGCCTCTTCGTGGGTTTCAAGCCGCACGTTTCCACAGAAACACCCTCCAGTGATAAGCGGTTTCCTTTCCATCGCATCGCCGAAATTGAACATGCCGCCACCGGTCATGGAAGCGCCCTCTTGCTCTGCGCCAAAGCTATATACATGTACCGGACGTGGGATGTTCTTCAGCGTTTGAAAGCCTTGGTCCCGGAAATCCAAGTTTAGCTTCTCGGACACTTGGTCGTGGATCGCCGCCGACAGCAGAACGCCCCCGGGCGGCGCAAGCTGTTCGAGTCGGGCCGCAACATTGACACCATCGCCGAGCACATCGTACCCCTGAACAACGATGTCTCCCAGATTCAAGCCGATGCGCATGTCCATGCGCAGATCGACCGCCAGACGGTTGTTCTGTTCGCGCAGACGGGTCTGGATTTCTTCGGCGGCACGCACGCATTCCACGGCACTTGGAAATTCGGCAAGGATCCCGTCTCCCATCGCCTTGAAAATGCGCCCTCCATGTCCAGCGACGACCAGGTTCAGCAACTCGTCGCGCAGGACCGCGATCCGGGCGATCGTGCCTTCCTCGTCGCGTGAAACCTTGCGCGAGAACCCCACCACATCGGCGGCAAGAATGGCGGCTAATCGACGCTCCATTCGCTTACCTTTCGACTGCTTTGGTCAAAAGTCTAGCCAATTGAGTGCTCCGGGTTGAGAACAGCTCAAGAATGCATTTCTGTCCGCTGCAGCCTTTGCCAATCGGCGCAAATCCCTCTACATCTGGAAGAAACACCCAATCAGTCGGGGCGGCATGGCAAAGTCGGTCGGATCTTTCATGTCAGAAAGCGCGCAACAGGCGGTCAGCACCTGCAAGGGGGGCTGGCGCATCCTCGTGGAAAAAGGCCCAAGCCAGTTCCAGTTTTGGCTGATTGCGTTGATTATTGGGATCGCGGCGGGCTTTGCCGCGCTAGGATTCCGAAAAGGGATCGCTTGGCTGCAATCGACGCTCTATGGCACCGATGACCTGACCCACCTGCACAGTTTCGCCAACACCCTGCCGTGGTACATGTTGTTGCTGATCCCGACCGTGGGCGGATTGGTTGTTGGCCTGATCCTGCATCGCTTTACACCGGATGGCCGGGTGCGCTCGGTCGCGGATGTGATTGAAGGCGCCGCGCTGCACGAAGGCCGGGTCGAGGGACGTGAGGGGGTGGCCTCGGCGCTTGCTTCGCTCATCACACTCAGTTCGGGGGGATCGACCGGGCGCGAAGGTCCGGTCGTGCACATGGCTGGGGTGATCGCCAGTTGGGTCAGCAATCGCATTCAGGCCGATGGCATCACCGGGCGTGATCTTCTGGGCTGTGCCGTCGCCGCCGCCGTATCGGCGTCGTTCAATGCCCCGATTGCCGGGGCCCTGTTCGCGCTCGAAGTCGTCCTGCGCCACTTCGCCGTGCATGCCTTTGCCCCCATCGTGATTGCCAGCGTCGCCGGGACGGTGATCAACCGTCTGGAATTCGGAGACGTGACAGAATTCCACCTGCCGATGACCTCGGCGCTACAGTTTTATCAGGAACTGCCGGCCTTTCTTCTGCTGGGTGGTGTATGTGGATTCGTTGCCGTCGCACTGATGTGGACAATTTTCTGGGCCGAAGACATGGCCAATCATGTACAGGCCGGTTTGAAAATGCCCCGCTGGCTGCGCCCGGCCGTGTCAGGTGCGCTCTTGGGAGCGCTGGCGATCTGGTTCCCGCATATTATCGGTGTGGGGTATGAAACCACGTCCGCGGCACTCACCGGGCAGCTTGTTTTACACGAAGCGATCGTCTTTGCCGTTCTGAAGGTTATCGCCGTGTCGATCACCATGGCCGGGCGCATGGGCGGGGGCGTGTTTTCGCCCTCACTGATGCTCGGTGCGCTGACCGGTCTTGCCTTCGGGATGATCGCCACAGCCGTCTTCCCAGACGTGTCGGGCACTATCACGCTCTATGCTCTGGCGGGTACCGGCGCCGTCGCCGCAGCCGTGCTTGGCGCACCGATTTCGACAACCCTTATCGTATTTGAGCTGACCGGCGACTGGCAGACCGGGCTGGCAGTGATGGTCAGCGTGTCGATCTCAACGGCGCTTGGATCGCGACTCGTGGATCGCTCGTTCTTTCTTACGCAGCTTGAACGCCGCAATGTGCACGTAGCGGCAGGCCCGCAGGCCTACCTTTTGGGTATGTTCCGCGTTGCCAAGGTCATGCGGCCCAAGGATCACCCGCGCGCCGCGCCCGAAGACCGCCTGTGGGAGATGATCGCCGAGGGCACCTATATTGATGGCAATGCCACACTGGAAAGCGCGATGCCGATCTTCGAGACCACCGGAACACCATTCCTTCCGGTCGTTACCCTCACGGGTGAGGATGCTCCCCCCGAGCTTTGGGGGGCACTGTTTCATGTGGATGCCCTGCGTGCCTACAATCGCGCTCTGGCGGCGACAGCAGCAGAAGAGCACAGCTGAAGGAGAAGGCTCAGATGCGCTCGACCGTGACCAGATCGGTTTTGTAGAATGCGATGTGATCCTTGATCCGCGCCACGGCTTCAATCGGTGTCTCATAACTCCAGGCCGCGTTTTCGATGGTCTGGCTCTTTGTAACGATAGAGAAATAGGATGCATCACCCTTGTGCGGGCAATGGGTGTGGTGCGTGCTGGTATCAAGGAATGCCATCGCGATGTCCTCGCGCGGGAAATAGATGACAGGTTCCAATTCGCCTTCGCTCAGTTCCAGTGCATTGTTGCTTTCGCCCAGAACCGCGCCACCCGCGCGAACGCTCCATTTCCCATCGGCCTTGCGAATGGTGATCTGCTTATTCATCCGTCATATCCTTCGTTTTGCCGCCCTTATATCAGCACGGCATGTGACAGGGGCATGTCACATTGGCGCACGCGCCTCAGAGTGGGGCGGTGGCGGCATCCAACCACAAACGCGCCTCGGGTTCCAGCCGCAGGCCGATGACCTGACGGCACGTTTCATGATAGCCGTCGATCCAGACACGCTCCTCGGCGCTCAGCATGTCAACGACAATCAGGCGCCGGTCGATTGGCGCATAGGTCAGGGTCCGAAAACACAGCATGTCACGGTGGTCATCCCCCCCCGGCAGCGCGGCGGCCTGTTCCACGACGATCAGGTTTTCAATACGGATGCCAAAGGCGCCATTGCGGTAGTAACCCGGCTCGTTTGACAGGATCATGCCCGGTTCCAGCGGCACGTCGCTGACCCGGCTCAGGCGCTGCGGCCCCTCGTGCACACAAAGATAGGCGCCAACCCCATGCCCCAGACCATGATCGAAATCCTGACCGGCCATCCACAGGGGCATACGGCCAATGGCTTCGATATGGCTCCCGGCCAGGCCCTTGGGCCAGCGCAGGCGTGACATGGCAATCAGTCCCTGCAGAACACGGGTAAAGGCGCGGCGCTCTTCTTCGCCTACCTCACCGACGGGCAGGGTGCGGGTGATGTCCGTGGTGCCGTCCCGGTACTGCCCGCCGCTGTCCAGAACAATAAGATCTCCGGGGGCCAGTTCACGGTTGCTTTCCTCCGTGACCCGGTAATGCATGATTGCACCATGCGGTCCGGTGCCGGCGATGGTGTCAAAGCTGATGTCGAGCAACGCATTGCTGGCGCGGCGACATTCCTCGAGCTTGGTCACAACGTCGATTTCGCTGATCCCGGTTTGCGCATGGCTGTCAAACCAGCACAGGAAAGACACCACCGCGGCGCCGTCGCGCAAATGCGCCTCGGCCATTCCGGCGATCTCGGCAGCATTCTTGCGCGCCTTGGGCAGGGCGCAAGGGTCCGGGCCAAAGACGATGTCGCATCCGGCGCTTTCCAGAACCTGTCGCACCGCCAACGGTGCGCTGCCCTTTTCGAGTCGCACGGGGCCTTGCGATGCTTTCAAAGCGGGTACAAAATTTTCAGGCGCATGCACCCGCACCTGCGCGCCGAGATGCTCGCGCACGGCGGTCAGCTTTTTGTCGGCCATGAACAGATCGACGCTGGCGTCATCATGCAGAATGGCAAATCCATGCGCCAGCGGATTGCGGGGAATGTCTGCCCCACGGATATTGAGCAGCCACGCGATGCTGTCCGGCAAAGTGATCACCGCGGCGCGATGCCCTGCCGAAGACAACTCACTTGCCAGCCGTGCGCGTTTTTCACCATGAGCCTCGCCGGCAAACTCAAGCGGCTGCTCCGCAACCGGCGCCATTGGCGGGCCGGGCTGGTCCTCCCAGATACGGTCAATCAGATTGTCGCCGGGCACAAGGGTGATCCCGCTACCCGCCAGAGCCTCTTCCAGTTCCGCGATCTGGCCGATCGTGTAGAGCCAGGGATCAAACCCGACGCGCCCGGTCCCAAGCGCCTGCAAAATCCACGGGCCCGGTTTCGTTTCGGGCCAGTCCACCGGGGTGAAACACCCGGCCACCTGTTCGCGCACCTGCACGCGATAGCGCCCATCAACAAAGACCCCGGCCTGATCCATCAGCACCACGCAAAATCCGGCTGACCCGGTGAATCCGGTCAGCCACGCAAGCCGGTCATCGCGCGGCGCGACATATTCCCCTTGATGTGCATCGGCGCGCGGCACGAGACAACCTTGCAAACCCTGCGCCTGCATCTCCTGCCGCAACCGATCCAACCGCGCCGGGCCCTGTTCGGGGCGCGCCAAAACACTGAAATCCTGAAACATCTCGTCCCTCTCGCTGACCCGCAGGCTATCAACGCGCTCCCCAAAGGCAAGCGCTTCTCGACTTCATTTTGCCAGAAATACTCCGGGGGAGTCGCCCAAAAGGGCGGCGGGGGCAGCGCCCCCTTACCCGGCCTTTCGCATGCCCATCACCCGCGCGCGCGCGCGTGGATCGCTGTCAAATAGGGCGGCCAGCTGCTCGGTCATGGCCCCGGCCAGCTGCTCGACGTCGGTGATCGTGACGGCGCGGTCATAATAGCGCGTCACGTCATGCCCGATCCCGATCGCCAGAAGTTCAACCTGCTTGCGCTTTTCCACCATGGCAATCACGTCGCGCAGGTGTTTTTCGAGATAGTTGGCCGGGTTCACCGACAAAGTGCTGTCATCCACCGGTGCCCCATCTGAGATCACCATCAGGATCTTGCGCGCCTCGCGGCGGGCCAGCATCCGGCGATGCGCCCATTCCAGCGCCTCGCCATCAATGTTTTCCTTCAGCAGCCCTTCTTTCATCATCAGGCCCAAGTTCTGACGCGAGCGGCGCATCGGGGCATCGGCCTTCTTGTAGATGATGTGGCGCAGATCGTTCAGGCGCCCCGGTTGCTGCGGGCGGCCGTCATTAAGCCATTTCTCACGACTCAAACCGCCTTTCCAGGCACGCGTGGTAAAGCCAAGAATCTCCACCTTGACGTTGCACCGCTCCAGCGTGCGGGCCAGAACGTCGGCACAGATCGCCGCAATCGAAATCGGTCGCCCGCGCATCGACCCGGAATTGTCGAGCAACAGAGTCACCACCGTGTCGCGGAATTCGGTATCCTTCTCGATCTTGAACGAAAGAGGCGTCGTCGGGTTGGCGACAACGCGCGCCAGTCGCCCGGCGTCAAGGATGCCTTCTTCCCGGTCAAATTCCCAACTGCGATTCTGTTGCGCCTGAAGGCGGCGCTGCAGCTTGTTGGCAAGACGGCTCACCGCGCCCTTCAGCGGTTCCAGCTGTTGGTCAAGATAGGCGCGCAAACGCTCCAGCTCGACCGGCTCGGCCAGCTCCTGAGCATCAATCTCTTCGTCATGGGTCGTATCATAGACCGTGTAATCAGGATCAGCCTCGGAGACAGGCGGCGGGGGCGGGGGCTCGAGAGGGGCCTCACCATCAGGCATCTCGGCCTCATCGCCCATTTCCTCTTCGGCCATGTCGTCCATCGAGACCTGCGCCTCGGACATGTCCTGCTGCTCTTCCTGCGCCTGTTCGGGATTGGCCTCGCTCTCGTCCTGGCTTTCATCCTGGCCGGTGCTGTCCGGATCGTCCTGTTCCTCGGCGTTTTCTTCGGAGTCGTCCTGATCCTCATCGCCGATCTCGTCCGGATCGTCCCCAAGCTGGTCGCCATAGCCGAGGTCTTCAATGATCTGGCGGGCAAACTTGGCAAAGCCCTGTTGATCGGACAGCATCTCCTGCAGGTCATCCAGATGCTCACCGGCGCTTTGCTCGATAAAGCCGCGCCAAAGCTCCATGACATTGGCCGCCGCCGGGGGAAGGTCGCGCCCGGTGGCAAGGTGGCGGATCAGATAGCCTGCGGCAACGGGCAGCGGGGCCTGCTCGGTCGAGGTGATCTCGCCATAGCCGCGCCCGGTCGCTTCATGCGCGATCTTGACGTCAATGTTGCTGGCCGTGCCCGGCATGTCGCGCGCGCCCATTGCCTCGCAGCGGGCGGTCTCCATGGCTTCGTACAGCTCACGGGCAATGCCCTGTTGGGGGGCATAACGGGCATGGGTGGCCCCGTCGTGGTACTTGCGGTGCAACGCCAGCGCGTCGGCGGTGCCGCGCGCCAGAAGAACCTCGTCCCGGCTCATGCGGCGGCTGATCTGGGGCAGGCGCATCGCATCGCCCGAAACCCCGGAAGGGTCGACCGTGTAGGTAACGCTCAGGTCGGGATCATCGGCCATCACCTTGGTGGCTTCGGCCAGCGCCTTCTTGAACGGATCAGCGGGATTGTCGGACTTGGTGCTCATGCCTGTTGTAAATCACGGGTGCTGGCCCAAGCGCAAGTCACGATCGACGTGACGCAGCGCGGATTTCAGGGGCGTCATCCCAACATCTGTGCGCGACAGGTTTCCAAGTTGCGCGCCGCCAGCAGGCGTGCGTGGTGCTGTTCCCGTGTGTCGCTGCCAAAGGTTGCCCGCGTCAAAAGGGCGGCCTGCGCCATTTTCGCCTCGACGCGCCAGTTGAGCACCGCACGCCCTCGTTCCGGCGGCATCATGGCGTCAAGAATGTCGAGAACGGCTGCGCGTTCCAGTTTAATGGCATCGGCGGCCGCGCCGTCGAACATCCATTGAAACTCCATTTCCGCTGATAGGCGCCCCGCACAGGCGGCGAAAAATTGCAACGGTGACTGGCCAGACAGGGATTGCGCCCGCGCCAGATTTGCAGGCGTGACCAAAAACGCGACCAGACCGACAGTCTTTGCCAAAGTTTTTAAACCGCTCATGAACTGATCTTCATGGCAAAAAAATTGCCAATCAAGCATGCAGTTTGAAAACTTTTTATAGTGTGATCCCGTTCACAACGCGCATACCCGCACGAAGGCACGAAAAAAGCCGGCTCCTTTCGGAACCGGCTTTCTCAAATCCCATGCTGTGGTGTTAGCCGAGGCTGACGCTTGCCGCGCTTTCGGGAAGTTCCTCGTCAAAGCAGCGTTGATAGAACTCGGCCACGGTCTGACGTTCCAACTCGTCACATTTGTTGAGGAACGACAGGCGGAAGGCATAGCCGACATTGCGGAAAATCTCGGCGTTGAGCGCCCAGTTGATCACGGTGCGCGGGCTCATCACGGTCGACAGGTCGCCGTTCATGAAGGCAGTGCGCGACAGGTCCGCAACCGTCACCATCTGGCTCACGATCTTGCGGCCCTTCTCCGTGTTGTAATGCGGTGCCTTGGACAGAACGATCGCGGTTTCCGCGTCGTGGCTGAGATAGTTCAGCGTTGCCACCAGCGACCAGCGGTCCATTTGCGCTTGGTTGATCTGTTGCGTGCCGTGGTAAAGGCCCGTCGTGTCGCCCAGACCCACGGTGTTGGCCGTGGCGAACAGGCGGAAATAGGGGTTCGGTGTGATCACTTCGTTCTGGTCAAGCAGGGTCAGCTTGCCGTCATGTTCCAAAACGCGCTGAATCACGAACATCACGTCGGCGCGGCCCGCATCGTATTCGTCGAATACGATTGCGGTCGGGTTACGCAGCGCCCAGGGAAGAATCCCCTCGTGGAATTCGGTCACCTGTTTGCCGTCGCGCAGCTTGATTGCGTCTTTGCCGATCAGGTCGATCCGGCTGATATGGCTGTCAAGGTTGACACGCACACAGGGCCAGTTCAGGCGGGCGGCCACCTGTTCGATATGGGTCGATTTACCTGTGCCGTGATAGCCCTGGATCATCACGCGGCGGTTATGGGCAAAGCCTGCAAGGATGGCCAGCGTGGTATCGGGGTCGAATTTGTAGGTCGGATCAATCTCGGGCACCCGGTCGGTGCGCTCTTCGAACCCGCGCACCTTCATGTCAGTGTCGATGCCAAACACATCCCGGACCAGAATATCTTCGGTGGGTTTCGCGTTGGTGTCAGTCATCGGTTATATCCCTTTCGCGCCGGAGATCACTTCGCAGGCTTTAAAATTCATTGCCCGGTTAACGAGGCTGTGGTGCACCATATTGCGCCGGACCACAAGGGCAAGTGGAATTGACGGGGCGTTGCAATCATTCTCACGCAGGCGTGCTCAGGGTTTAGTTGCCCCGGCGACCTGCTCCGCCCATGTTTTGCGGTAAAGGAGGATCACATGATGAACCGACGCTGTTTCCTTGCCAGCTCTGCCGTGGTGACGCTTTTCCCGCAATGGGCCGGTGCGGGCGGGTTCGAAGTGACCCGCACGGACACCGAATGGCGGGCCATGCTCACACCCCTGCAATACAAGGTCATGCGGCAGGAAGGAACCGAGCGCGCAGGCTCGTCGCCTCTCGACAAGCAATATGGCGAAGGTCGGTATCACTGCCGTGGGTGCGACCTGCCACTTTACTCCTCACGCCACAAGTATGACAGCGGCACGGGGTGGCCCAGTTTCTACAAATCCCTGCCGGGGGCCATCGGGACCAAGGAAGATCGCAAGCTGTGGAGGGTGCGCACCGAAGTGCATTGCCGCCGCTGCGGGTCTCATCTGGGGCACGTCTTTGATGATGGTCCCAAACCCACGGGCAAGCGGCATTGCCTCAACGGTGTCTCGCTGGTGTTCAAACCGGACTGACGGACGATCCGGACCGAGCGCCCGGATCCTGCCTCACTGCAGCGTATCTTCCGGTTTCATAACGAACCGATACCCCAACCCGTAAAGGGTTTCGATCGCGTCAAAATCGGGGTCGACCTTGCGCAGCTTGATCCGGATACGCTTGATCTGGCTGTCGATACTGCGATCAGTGACGTGGATGTCTTCGCCATAAGCGCTGTCAAGCACCCGTGCCCGGCTGAACACCACGTTCGGGCGCTGCGCGATGATCCACAGCACGTTGAACTCGGTTCCGGTCAGGTAGACAGGATGCCCGTTCCAGCTGACCTCGTGGCAATCGCGGTCCATGTGCAGCGCGCCGCGTGTCAGGGCTGCGCCTTCGCCAATTTGCGCGGCGACGGTCTCGGGTTTCCGGCGCAGACAGGCGCGCACCCGTTCCACCAGCACACGCGGCGAAAACGGCTTGTGCATGTAGTCATCCGCGCCAAGACGCAGCCCCATCGCTTCGTCCAGATCCGAGGTCTCGCCGCTTAGAAACATCACCGGCAGGTTCGAGCTTTCCCGGATGCGGCGCAGCATTTCGAACCCGTCGACCCTCGGCATCTGAACATCCACCACAGCCAAATCGGGTTTGGATCGCCCAATGGTGCGCAATGCCTGCTCGGGATCGGTGAACCCCTGAACCTTGTACCCCTCTTTTTCGAGAAGCTGAGAAACGGCGCTCAGCACCGTGCGATCGTCGTCGACCAGAACAAGATTTGCCATGTCTTCAGCCCTTTCTCAAAGGTCACGCGCCTTGCCCACATGGACAAGATAGGACAGGTCAGTGTGGTAAGTGTCGAGGCGCGCTTCGCGACGGCTCGGGATCGGATCGTCGGACCGGATCAGGCCGCGAAACAAACGGCGCATGAAAAACCCTTCGCCAAGATACTGGATGGCGGGCAAAAGAAAGCGATCAGTGTCGCGTGTGTAAGCCACAGATGTGGTCATGTGTCATTCCCCCAAGTTCATGCGGCAGAAAAGCCTGCCAGGTGCCGGGGAAAATGGGCATGTTGCTGCGCATCCGCCCCGGTTCATTCCGGATATGGGGCGGTTTTGGGCGCATTGATTTGGCGAAATTGACAGAAAATTGGGAAAACCTGCCAACATGGCGGAATTCGCGCAAATCAACCGGGCGATCTCCGTACCCAAAGCTGCGCAAAAACGAAACGGGGCGGCCAACGGGCCGCCCACAGGGTCACTTGAAGTTCCGGCTTTCCTTGATCTGGTCCCAGGCCCAGACCACTTCCTGCAACTGTTCTTCCTGGCTGCGGTCCCCGCCATTCATGTCGGGGTGCAGCACCTTGATCAACTTCTTGTACGCCTTGCGCACCTCGGCCTTGGTCCAGTGGTCCTGCGCTTCAAGAATCTCGATCGCGCGCCGTTCTGTCGGGGGCAAACGGCGCGAACCGCCGCCACCTTTTCCGGGGTTCTGCGTGGCATTTGCGCCCAGTACCTGGTGCGGGTCTTCAATGCCAAGCCGCGCCCAGGCGCGTGCCTCGGGATCGGTGAACTTCCTTGTTTCGCGCTCCCAGACCTTGTCCTTGGACATCTGCGCATTGATCTCGGCCTCGGTCGTGCCGTCAAAGAAGTTCCACTTGAGGTTATACTCGCGCACATGGTCCTTGCAGAACCATTTGTACTCGTCCAGCACGTCGGGCGCACGGGGTGCGCGATACTTGCCGGGTTCTTCGCAACCGTCGTGTTCGCACACACGCGTTGACGTTTCCTGTGCGCCGGACATGCCACGTCGGCCACGGGGGTTGTTCTTCTTGGCCGATTTCACGGACATATCAAAACCGAAGGGGTCTGGTTTGGTCATGAACTCACCTTTTCGACTCGGAGCAGGGAGTTTACCCTAACGGGGAAAAGATTGAAGAGGCTGGAGGCAAAAAACATGTCTGTGACACAGGAAATTCATGACCGTTTGAACGCCGCTTTTGAACCGCGCGAACTCGACGTCGTGGATGATAGCGAACGCCACCGGGGCCATGCTGGCTACCAGGAGGGCGGAGAAAGCCATTTCAACGTATATATTCGGGCCGGGGCCTTTGAAGGTCAAAGCCGCGTGGCCCGGCACCGCGCTGTTCACAAGGCGCTTGGCGCCGACCTAGTAGCACGCATTCACGCGCTGGCGCTGGATATCGGTGTCTGAGCCTAAGTCTCGGGCGGCTTTTCTGCACGCGCTTTGAGCGCAACCGAGATGTCGCTGACATTGTCCGCTTCATCCGGGTCGCTCACCGCGCTTGCACCGGTTGCATCTTCCTTGCTCAGAACCAGGGGCTGCGGTCCGGTTTCCTCCGCCGCAGTTGTCTCATTCTGATCCTTCGCAGCTGGCGCATCGCATTCCGTGTCCGGAGGTGGTAGCTCTGAAGGTGCCGGGTGGTCGAGCAAGCGCGGCTCGAATGCGTCTACCGTGTCGGTGCGGGCGCGGCGAAAGACCAGAACGCTGCGATAGATTGTCGTGCTCGCGGTTAGTCCGCTGCGTTCCTCGCTGGGGAGGGTTTCGGCCCGCAGAAATTCCCATCCTTCGGCGGCCATTTCATTCATCAGCATTTCCAGCGCGTTGGCGAAACGACCTTCGGGGCCTTTGACACCACGGGCCTTGCGGCCTTTGGCAGGGGCGGGGACAACTTTGTATTCGAATTGGGTCATGTCAGTCTGAAATCAGTTTTGTTAACGGCGCATGTTCTTGGGAAGAAGGGTCAGGCTGTCGGGATAGTCGGGTACGGCTGCGGATTCCTTGAACACCGCCCAAGAGTGGAATTTGTCTTGCGGGTCGCGAGGTTTGGAAAGGGCCGTCCGCATCACGGGCTGATCCACCAACAAGGCAAACGTGTTGACGGAATACTGCACCAAAGGCCATTTCGGATCATAGTCATGCCCGGCGATCATACCGCCGACCTTGACCTTGGGATACCAGTCGAAAATAGTCTTGCCCCGGTTTTCCCCGGTATGGGCATAGCCGTCGATATAGACAAAATCGAAAAACGTGTCGGGAAAGGCATCCAGCGCGTCATCGAAGGTCATGCGCAAAAGCCAGTAGGGTTTGCCCATGCCGACATTCTTGAGAGCTGCGATGTATTCGGCCGTATCGTGCCGGTCGCCATAGATATCGACGCCGTAAAACTGAGAAAACAGCCCGGTTTCCATCATGCGTTTGGAGTACCAGCCGCCGGCAACCCCCAATTCAATGCCGATCAACCCGTCGCGCTCAAGAAAATGCGGCAGGTCTTTGCGTTCCTGAACAATGTCGACGATGTCAGCCTTGGGTGGTTCCATTCGCGCAGCCTGTCATGGATCGGGGCGTGCGGTCCAGTGGGTTCTGGAACCGGAGGCCTATTTGTGCCGAATCCCCATCTGGCGCCCAACCCGATCCGGGCGAGGCAGGGTCGTATGGGCTGCCCGAAGGGCCTTTACGTTGGTCAGGATCGGTTCGGGCATGGCCGCCACCCGAGGTCCACTCTGGTCGATATGCAATCCAAGCCCTTCACCCGTGGCCGAAATCCAACCGTCTTCGTGGATCAGTTCCTGATAGAAGTGAAAGGACTTGTCGTCGTGGTCCAGCAGTTGGAAGCTAGCGCGCAGCCTGTCGCCAAGATGCACTTCCCTCAGGTAGCAGATGTGAAACTCTGCCGAGAATGTCGTGCACCCTGTGCGTTCGAGATAATCCGGGCCAAACCCCAGCTGATCCCAGATCTGGTCGACGCCCCGGTCAAACAGGACGTTGTAATAGGCCATGTTGAGATGGCCGTTATAGTCGATCCAGTCTTTCTCGACTTCCATGAAGCCGGACATGAAGGGGGCGTCGAACATTTCAATCTCCCGTGGCCGTCAATGCCGCGCCATTTACCGACGCGATACCGACGTAATACCGACGTGTTGCCGATGTCGGTTTCAGCCGCCGAGCTTCTGTTGCACGAGCTCGTTCACAGCCTTCGGATTGGCCTTGCCACCGGTCGCTTTCATCACCTGTCCAACGAACCAACCGGCCAGTTTCGGATTGACCTTGGCCTTTTCCACCTGGGCTGGATTGTCGGCAATGATCTGGTCCAGAGCGGCCTCGATGGCGCCTGTGTCCGTGACCTGTTTCATGCCGCGTTCTTCAACGATTACAGAGGGATCGCCGCCTTCGGTATAGACGATCTCGAACAGGTCCTTGGCGATTTTTCCGGAGATGGTTTCAGCCGAAATCAGTTCGATGATGCCGCCAAGTTGCGCCGGGCTGACCGGGCTTTCCGAGATATCGTGGTCTTCCTTCTTGAGACGCCCGAACAGCTCGTTGATGACCCAGTTCGCCGCCAGCTTGCCATCGCGTCCTTCCGCGACTGCCTCGAAATAGGCCGCCGATTCCGCGTCGGCCGTCAACACGCTGGCATCATATTCGCTAAGGTTGAAGTCATTGACAAAGCGCGCTTTTTTCTCGTCCGGAAGTTCTGGAAGAGAGGCCGCGATATCGTCAACCCAAGCCTGTTCGATCTCAAGTGGCAGCAGATCGGGGCAGGGGAAGTAGCGATAATCATGCGCTTCTTCCTTGGACCGCATCGACCGGGTTTCGTTCTTGTCCGGATCGTAAAGGCGGGTTTCCTGATCAACCTTTCCACCGGCTTCGACAATGGCGATCTGGCGGCGTGCCTCGTATTCGATGGCGGCTTGAATAAAGCGCATCGAGTTCATGTTCTTGATTTCACAACGCGTGCCAAGATGCGAGAAGTCCTGTGTTTCCATATACTTCTCATAGGCGCCAGGACGGCAGACAGACACGTTCACGTCGGCACGCAGGTTGCCGTTCTGCATGTTGCCGTCGCAAGTGCCGAGGTAACGCAGGATCTGGCGCAGCTTAGTGACATAAGCGGCGGCTTCTTCGGGGCCGCGAATGTCGGGCCGGCTCACGATTTCCATCAAAGCCACACCGGTACGGTTGAGGTCGACGAAGGACATGTTCGGGTCCATGTCATGCACCGACTTGCCCGCATCCTGTTCAAGGTGGATACGCTCGATCCGTACCTTGCGCGCGACGCCCGGCCCCATGTCGACGATGATTTCGCCTTCGCCCACGATCGGGTGATAAAGCTGCGAGATCTGGTAGCCCTGCGGCAGGTCAGGGTAGAAGTAGTTCTTGCGGTCAAAGGCCGATTTGAGGTGAATTTCCGCCTTGAGGCCAAGCCCGGTCCGCACGGCCTGTTCAACGCAGTACTCGTTGATCACCGGCAGCATGCCCGGCATCGCCGCATCAACGAAGGCCACGTTTGCGTTCGGCTCGGCGCCGAAGGCGGTCGAGGCTCCGGAGAAAAGTTTGGCGTTCGAGGAAACCTGCGCGTGCACCTCCATTCCAATGACCAGTTCCCAGTCATGTTTGGCGCCCGCGATAACCTTGGGCTTGGGGGTCTCATAGGTGAGGTCGAGCATCGCTCCGGCTCCTTGAATCTCTGGCTGGCCTGCGTTCTAGGCCAGCCGCGATGCAGGAGCAAGGGGGGAGCGGGTCAGGGGTTGATCTGGGTGATGCCTTCGGGCGTGAAATAGACGGTTTGCCCGGCCTGCAGGCCCGAAAGGAAAGGCATCGCGACCGCATGGAGCGCGATTTCCTTGCCTTTGAGGGCGAGACGCTCTTTCGAGATGATCCGCGACGTGTTTTCGAACCCGATTTCGGCATGTCCCCAAATCAGCGGGTGAATCTCACGAAGATGTTCACGGACGACCATGTCGAACCCCTGCCGCAGCGCCGGGGGAAGATCCTGACGCAACCCGTCTTCGTAATATTGTTGGCGCGCGGTCTGCCAGCTTCGGAAAAGGTGGGCCGCCATCAGATTGGCAACGTGTTGTTCCTTTACTCGGCTAAGAATGTCATGGACCCCATCAAGGAAATACTCGATTTCCAGCATCTCCAACCCGGTTGGATCCACGAGCAGCGCATCAAACCAGACCCAAGTGTAACCGCCTGCCCCCCAAAGGTCATAAGTCTGGGCTGCCACGCGGCGAGCTTGAAGGTCTAGCTGCTCGAAATCGCCGTACCAGCGCGGCAGAAGGTAGTTGCCAAGAGCACGCATGTGACGAGGGTTCTGTGGATCAAGCGCAATAAGGTTTTCGAATTCGTGGCTCAGGCGCGTGGCAGGGTGCGGGTTGCCCGGCAGCAGCGCACATCTCGCAGCCGATAGCGCCGGGGAATGGTGCGCTTTCGGGCAGAAACGCTCAAGAATATCGCCTGCGCGATCGAAATGCGCCTGAAATGCCTCGCGGTTGATTTCGCGCAGATCTTCCTTGGCTGAGGCGCCACGCCAGGCCCAGCCGATATCGATATGCATATGCGCCACGATCAGCGCAAGCGCATAGCTATCGGGGTAGTCCTCCAGCATGTACTCCAATGCTTCGATGCCCGAGAAAAAATCACTGTCCTTGGCGGGACGTCCATGCAGCAACGCGTGTTCGGCTGCGCGCACCACGTCGGAACGGGCACCAAAAATCATTAGGTCCGCCAGCGGTGTCCCAGCAGTGGTGCAAGCGCGGTTTTGGTCATGCGTGCGGATCAAGTCTTCAAGCTCTTCCCACATTTCCTGACGCGCCAGGAAAAGACCGCGTTCACGCGCGGCGTCACTTTCGACCTGATCGGGGGTCGCCGTGTTGATCGGTATTTGCAACCGATCCTGCAGATCGCGATAGGTCGGGTTGCCGTCAAGCGGCATTTCCTCGGCCGTGTCGCGACGCGACAGAGGCAATTTCCGCGTCAGCTTTTGCAGCGCCGGGGCAGCGACGGACGTCGTGCCTGCCTTTTCTGATGAAAAGAGTTTCATTGCGTGAATCTGCTCCTGTTATTGCCATCAGTGTGCAGGTCATTTCAGGCAAAAAAGGGGCACCTTGTTGAAATCATCCGGTCAGCGTGCCCTCGAATGAGGCAGAATTTCAGATCACGCGAAAATGGTGGCGTTCGACCTTGATGCCGCGCGCTTTGAATGCTGCCTCCAGACGGTTGTGAGGGGGCAAGACGTCCTGTGGAATCCGCAGCTTGCTGCCGTCAACAAGAGTGAGCGATACCCGGACAGAAACATCGAGCCGCGTATCAAAACGGGCCTCGCGTATCTTGTCGATACCCAGTTCGGCCGTTTGGGTGGGGCTTTTCCAACGCAGGATGTTGTCGGTCATCTCGAACGTGGAAACAGGATTGAGCAACACGTCGAACAGGGCCGGAACGGCAAAGACGAACAATAGGACAAGTATCCAAGTCATTGTTCCAATTGCGTAAAGGCCGCCCAGCAACAACAGCGCGACGGCCAGCGCACCGAATGTGCGCGGGTTGCGCCCGTGGTTGGCATAGATCAGCGTCTCTGCCATTATCGCCCCCCGGTCACGTCAAGCGTGGTTCCCGTTACGTATGAGGCGTCCTCTGAAAGCAAGAACAAGATGCCGCGCGCGACCTCTTCGGCTGATCCGGTGCGTGGCATGGGAACCGAACCGGAAAGGCGTTGGGCGCGGTCAGGCTGTCCGCCCTTGGCGTGGATATCGGTTTCGATCAGGCCGGGGCGTAGCGCGGTGACGCGGATATTGTCGGCGGCCACCTCTTCGGCAAGCCCCCTGGTGAAGGTGTCGATGGCGGCCTTGGAGGCGGCATAATCGACATATTGGTTAGCTGATCCAAGCCGCGCGGCTGCCGAGGACAGGTTCACGATGGCGCCGCCTGTTCCTTGGGCCTGCATTCGAAGCACGGCCTCCTTGGCGACCAAGATCGCCCCGATGACATTGACGTCGAACATGCGGCGAAGGCGGTCGTGGTCAAGCTCGGTCACACGCGCGGCCTGATCCACGATTCCGGCGTTGTTGACCAGCGCATCCAGCCGTCCAAAGCTTTCGTCGACTTGTCGGTATATTGCTGCGATGTCTTCGGGGTTGGCCACGTCGCCCGGACAAAGCACTACGCTTGCGCCAAGCTCTCGGCAAGCGGCGGCAACCCGCGCCGCGCTTTCCCGGTCGCTCCGATAGTTCAGCGCCAGATCGTATCCTCGCTCTGCGGCAAGACGGGCTGTGGCGGCGCCGATTCCGGCGCTGGCCCCCGTAATTAGGCAGACTTTGCGCATGCTTTCACCCCTCTGATCCGTGTGATCATTTCGGTCGTGTCCCGGCTCAGCTCCGGTTGCTTTGAAATCCGGTCAAGCTGTGCGCCGATCAGGGCCTGACGCTTCGTATCGTACCGCTTCCAGGTCTGGAACGCCGTGCTCATCCGCGCGGTGGTCTGCGGGTTCACCGGATCAAGCCGTATCAACCAATCTGCGAGCAGCTCATAAGCTGCGCCACTTTCGTGGTGGAAACCGGCATGGTGCATCTGCAAGGCGCCCAGCAATGCGCGGAATCGGTTGGGGTTCTTCCAGTCGAAATCCATATGGTTGGTCAGGCGGCGCGCAACATCGGCGGCGTCCCCGGGTTTGGCATGCAAGACTTGCAGGCTGAACCACTTGTCGATGACAAGACGGTCGTCCCGCCATTGATCGTAGAATGCGGTCAGCGCCTCCTGTCCTTGATCGGCATCGAGTAACGCGCCCAACGCGGCGAGCTGCTGGGTCATGTTGTCCGCGCGGGTGTATTGCATGGCCGCCGTGGCGCCGCCATCCAGACGGGTCAGGAGGTCAAGAGCTGCGTTGGCAAGGGCGCGTTGCCCCGCCGGACCGGCTTCTGCGGAAAACGGTTCCTCTACCTGATGATCCGCGTAGAGCCCAGGCAGGATATCTGAGAGGTGATCGGCCTTGGCCTGCCGCAGGGCCTCGGAAGCTGCATGAATGGCCTCGGGGGCAGGGACATGCCCGGCATCATGCAGCAATCCGGCAAGCTCAGACTGCGAGGGCTGGCCCAGCATCAATGCGCGATAGGCCGGGTCAAGCGTGTCATCGCGCAGCACCAGTTTCAGGCCGTCAAGGTAAGCGGCGTTCGGCGCGCTGCCATCTTTCACGCTAGACAAGAGCGACTCCTTTGCCAGCATCCTACCGGATTCCCAGCGATTGAAGGGATCGGTGTCATGCGCCAGAAGAAACGCGCGCCGATCCGCGTCAATCTCCTGGTCCAGCAGGACCGGCGCCGAGAAACCGCGCAGAATGGAGGGCACAGGTCGGCTTGCGTGACCGGGGAAGGAAAAACTCTGCTCAGAGTCTCGGAGTTCCAAAACGGTGGTCTCCTGTACTTCGTCACCATTCGGGTTCAGCAGTCCGACCGCGATGGGGATAACCTGTGGTTCCTTGGTCTCTTGTCCCGGTGTGGGTGCGGTTCTCTGCGAGATGTGCAGGGTCAGCGTGTCTTGTGCATACTCCTCGCGCACTGTGACACGCGGGGTGCCGGACTGGGAGTACCAGCGTTTGAACTGTGAGAGATCGCGACCGGTGGCGTCCTCGAAAACCTTGAGCCAGTCTTCGATCGTGGCCGCGTCCCCGTCATGCCGATCGAAATAGAGGTTCAACGCCTTTGCATAAGCTTCATCTCCGACAAGTGTCTTCAACATCCCGATCACTTCGGAACCCTTTTCGTACACTGTGGCTGTGTAGAAGTTGTTGATTTCCTGAAAGCTTTCCGGACGTACCGGATGCGAAAGCGGCCCCTGATCCTCGGGAAACTGGCGGGCGCGCAGCGCCAGGACATTTGAGATGCGCGCTACGGGGGCCGAGCGCATGTCGGAGGTGAATTGTTGATCGCGGAAAACCGTCAGCCCTTCCTTGAGGCACAATTGAAACCAGTCCCGGCAGGTGATGCGGTTGCCGGTCCAGTTGTGAAAATACTCATGTGCGATAATGGCTTCGATGCGCTCGAAATTGGCATCCGTGCTGGTTTCGGGGCTGGCCAGAACGCAGGAAGAATTGAAGATGTTCAATCCCTTGTTTTCCATCGCGCCCATGTTGAAGTCATCGACGGCGACGATATTGAACTCGTCGAGGTCGTATTCACGACCGTAAACGTCTTCGTCCCACTTCATCGACTTCTTGAGCGCCTCCATTCCGAAGGCACATTTGTGTTCGTCACCGGGGCGCACCCATATGGCGAGATGCACCTCCTTGCCTGACACGGTGGTGAAGCTGTCCTCATGCGCGACCAGATCACCCGCAACCAGTGCAAAAAGGTAGGCTGGCTTGGGCCAGGGATCCTGATAGATCGTGACGTTCGGCGCGGGCGTCTTCGTGCTGTCCTGTTCATAATATAGCCCGTTTCCGTTGGAGAGCATGACCGGCGTATGTTCGGCATCGCTTTCGATGCGTACGGTGAATTTCGCCATCACGTCGGGGCGATCAGGATACCACGTTATCTTGCGAAACCCCTCGGCTTCGCATTGCGTGCAATACATGCCGTTCGACATGTAGAGCCCTTCCAGTGCGGTATTCGCGGACGGGTTGATTTCAACCTCCGCTTCCCAGTTGAACGGTGCATCGGGCACGTCAACGGTGATCCCGCCGCTTTGTTCATAGATCGTGGGTTCATGCCCATCGACCCTGATCGAGATGGTCTTCAGATCTTCGCCGTGCAGAAAGAAGGGCCGGTCATGCACCTCATGGTCCGGGCGGAAGCGGATGCGCGAAATCACGCGGGTCGCTGTCGGATGCAGGCGGAAGGTAAGGTGCACATCGTCGATGATCCAGCCAAACGGTTTGTAGTCCTTGAGGTAGATCGTCTGCGGGCTTGCGTCGGGCATCGGGCGTATCCTGTGATTTCCTGTTGCCCAAGGTGTAGCGCATCACCACCAACCCGCAAGGGGTGCGGGCTCAAGTCGGAAAATCCTGAAACTGAATCCGCAGTTTCTTGAAAAACAAGAAGATGTATTTGGTCAAGAAAGCGAACCAGTTTTGTTGCCTATAGGAAACTCATGATCTAATTGGAAACGCATACATATGTGTACAGGAAGGGTGAGAGATGACTGTGCGGATCGAGAAAGATGGGCTTCAGGTGGCGTCCGAGCTGGTGGATTTCGTTGAAAACCAAGCGTTGCCGGGAACAGGGGTGGCGGCGGAAGTCTTCTGGTCCGGCCTGAGTGCGTTGGCACATGACCTTGGCCCGCGCAATCGCGCCCTTCTCGAAAAACGCGAGGCGCTTCAACAAAAGCTCGACACCTGGCACCTTGCGCATAGGGGACAGAACCATGATGAGGCCGCGTATCGCTCATATTTGGAAGAGATCGGCTATTTGGTGGCTGAAGGCGGGGACTTTGCGATTGAAACCGCCAATGTCGATCCCGAGATAGCCGCCATTCCGGGGCCGCAACTCGTGGTACCGATCACCAATGCGCGTTTTGCCCTCAACGCGGCCAACGCGCGATGGGGATCACTTTATGACGCACTTTACGGTACGGACGCGCTTGGCGATGCGCCGACCGGGGGTGGGTATGATCCCACGCGTGGTGCGCGGGTGATCGCATGGGGGCGTGATTTCCTCGACAAGGCCGTTCCGCTGGCCAAAGGGTCCTGGGCAGATGTCACATCTCTGAGTGTAGAGCGGGGCCAACTTGCACCCGCGCTTGAGGAGACGGAATGTTTCGCTGGATACGTGGGGAACCCCGAAACCCCCGCACGTATTCTGCTCAAGCACCATGGCCTGCACATTGTTCTCGAAATCGACGGGTCAGGGAATATCGGTGCCAGCGATGCCGCTGGTATCAATGACATCGTTTTGGAAAGCGCACTCACGGCGATCATGGACTGCGAAGATTCCGTGGCTTGCGTAGACGCCGAGGACAAGGTGCTGGCCTATTCCAACTGGCTGGGTTTGATGAAGGGCGATCTGAAAGAGCAGGTCGAGAAAGGCGGTAAAGTCTTTGACAGGGTGCTGGCCGACGACGTGTCCTATCAATTGCCGGGTGGTGACGAGGCGACGCTAAAAGGGCGCTCGCTCATGCTGGTGCGCAATGTCGGCCACCTAATGACGAACCCGGCGGTGCTTGACAGGGATGGCAACGAGATCGGGGAAGGGTTGATGGACGCCCTAGTGACAGTGCTGATCGCGATGCATGACCTGCAGCGCGACGGCGGCAATTCTGTTACCGGGTCGGTCTATGTCGTGAAACCCAAGATGCACGGGCCGGAAGAGGTGGCCTTTGCGGTCGAAATCTTTGACCGTGTCGAGGATATTCTCTGTCTTCCGCGAAACACCGTCAAAATGGGTATCATGGATGAGGAACGCCGCACCAGCGTCAACCTGAAGGAGTGTATTCGGGCGGCAAAGGAACGGGTGGCCTTTATCAACACGGGTTTCCTGGATCGCACGGGCGACGAGATCCACACGTCAATGGAGGCTGGCCCATTCCTGTGCAAGGGCGACATGAAGACGACGCCGTGGATACTGTCTTACGAGGATCGTAACGTGGATATCGGCCTGGCCTGCGGCCTGCAGGGCAAGGCGCAGATCGGCAAGGGCATGTGGGCAATGCCGGACATGATGGCGGCGATGCTGGAACAGAAGATCGGGCATCCCAAATCCGGCGCCAACACCGCATGGGTGCCGTCCCCTACCGCCGCAACGCTTCATGCAACGCATTATCATTCGGTCGATGTTCTGTCCCGCCAGAACGAGATCAAGGCAGGCGGTGCGCGCGGCACCCTTGACGATCTGCTCTCGATCCCGGTGCTCGCTGGGGAAAACCTGAGCGACGAGGCGATCACCCGGGAAATCGAGAACAACGCACAGGGCATCTTGGGATACGTGGTGCGCTGGATCGATCAGGGTGTAGGTTGCTCCAAGGTGCCGGATATCCATGACGTTGGACTGATGGAAGACCGCGCAACGTGCAGGATTTCCAGCCAGGCCTTGGCCAATTGGCTGCATCATGGCGTGGTGAGTGAGGCGCAGGTTATTCAAGCCATGCAAAAAATGGCCGCCGTGGTGGATCGTCAGAACACGGGCGACCCGCTTTATCGCCCCATGGCCCCGGATTTTGACGGAGTGGCGTTTCAGGCCGCTTGTGACCTTGTATTCAAGGGAAGAATGCAGCCATCAGGCTATACCGAACCAGTCTTGCATGCACGGCGTCTTGAATTGAAGGCGTCTTTGCGCGGATAAGGGAAAGCGAGGCGGCGGACGGCCCCCTCGCGCTCCCCCGTGGGTATTTTGCAAAAAGAAAGAGGTAACGGATGGCGATTTCCTTGAGAAATGCGCGCACGATCATTCGCAAGGCGCTGGAGAAAGGACGGGAGCTGGAATTGAAGCCGCTCTCCGTTGTGGTTCTGGACGCTGGCGGACACGTTCAAGCCTTTGAACGCGAAGACGGGGCTTCGCCGGGGCGCTTTCAGATCGCCCATGGTAAAGCCCATGGCGCGGTCATGCTCGGGGCGCCAAGTTCGGTGATCGGAGAGATCGCGCAGGAGCGTCCTCATTTTGGCGCGGCCCTGAGCGGCGTCTATGGCGGTCACATCGTTCCGGTACCGGGTGGAGTGCTTGTCAAGGACAAGAAGGGGGGCATCATTGGGGCCGTTGGCGTGACAGGAGATACGTCCGAAAACGACGCTGCGGCGGCGCTCGCCGGGATCGAAGCGGCCGGGTTGGTTGGGGTCGCCTGAAATTGGGCTTTAGCTTGGCGTAGGGCGGGCCTATGCTGGGATGGAAGGAAACCCAGCGAGAGACTTTGAATGACGCGCCCCGTCGTCGGTATCATCGGAAACCAGTACCTGATCAATGACCAATACCCGGCACATGCCGGGGGCACGATGAACTCCGAGGCCGTCTCGGGAGTGAGCGGGTGCATGCCGTTGTTGATCCCGGCGGACCCGCGGTTTGTCTCGGTGGCGGAACTCATCGAAAGGTGTGACGGGTTTCTTTTGACCGGCGGGCGTCCCAACGTGCACCCTGAGGAATATGGCGAAGCTGCCACCGAAGCGCACGGCGCTTTTGATCGGGCGCGCGATGCGATCACGCTGCCGTTGGTACGTGCCTGCGTCGAAAGCGGTCAGCCGTTTCTCGGCATCTGTCGAGGGTTCCAAGAGGTCAACGTGGCAATGGGCGGATCTCTCTATCCGGAGATCCGCGACCTGCCCGGGCGGGACAACCACCGCATGCCGCCTGATGGGACGCTCGAAGAAAAATTCGCGCTCCGCCATCGGGTCGAATTCTGCGAAAATGGTGTGTTTCACCGGCTGATGGGCGCACGCTCGGTGATGACCAATACGTTGCACGGGCAGGGCATCAAACGTGCGGGTGCACGCGTGGTTATCGACGGCCATGCGCCGGACGGAACGCCAGAGGCGACCTACATTGATGGCGCGCCGGGTTTCACGCTGTCCGTGCAATGGCATCCCGAATGGGATGCGGCCAATGACCCGGTTTCGCGCCCCTTGTTCGAAGCGTTTGGGGAGGCTGTGCGGGCATGGGCCGACGGACGGCGGGCCGTTCCCGTTCTCAGATCAGCGTAAGTTCAGGCCCGCGTTGGGGCGTGGCCCGGCGGCGAGGCAAACGCGGCGCTACGCCACCGTTTGAGGCCAACAGGGCATCTGCTTCGTGTTTTTTGAGGCAACGGCGCGCAGTTGGGCCGTAGGCATTGAGGTTTTCGCGCAAATGCGGGAAGGTCTCGAACATGCTTTCCCGCTCGTCTTCGCCAAGCCCTGCGACGCCGGTGTCGGCGGCGTGGAAGCTTTCGGTTTCCACCCCTTCGGCATAGATGATCTGGTGGCGATCCAGCATCACGTGAACATAGGTGACATGGCTGCGTGGCAAGCGGAAAGCACGTTCCCCGTCGTCCATATGCGTGGCTGACACGAGGACCTCGGCTTCTCCGAACAGCATTTCGGCCCGCCATCCGCTGATCAGGAACCGGTGCTGAGGCGAGACCAGCAGGGTGCGCTTTGCATCGGGAAGCATGGCCGACGTGACTGCGACGGGGGCGAATTTTCCGTCCGCGGGCACGGTGCGGTTGCCGATCCAGCGAATGGGTTGCAACCCATCATCCTTGGTCATCACAAGATCCCCGGCGCGCAGGGTTTCGACATTGCGTTCGCCGTGTTCTGTGAGAATGCGCGTGCCCGGAGTAAAGCAGATGATGTTCTCAATCTCGAAAAAGCGAACAAGCGTGCCGTCCAGCAATTCAACCGTGCCGCTCAACCCGCCAGCGCTGTCATCGGGATTGGTGATCACCAGCGTCGAGCGGTCCGCCAACCCATTGAGGTTGAGTGTGTCGCCGTTGATCTCACCGCTCTCGCCACCAACGATCACGATTTCACCGGTGTCGCCTGTATCGGTGATGATGAAAGTATCGTCGCCTTGACCGCCGTCTGCCTGATCTCCCTGGCCAACATAGAGAGTGTCGTTGTCGTTACCGCCGCGCAACGTATCGGCGCCCGCTCCTCCGAAGAGGACATCTTCTCCGGATCCGCCGCGCAGCAGGTCGTTGTCAGCGCCGCCGTCCAGCGTGTCGTTCCCAGCGGCGCCCACGAGCGTGTCATTCCCGCCATTTCCATAGATCAGGTCGTTGCCCGTACCGCCGATCAGCCGGTCGTCGCCTTCGCCACCGATGATCGTATCATCGCCACCACCGGCAACGATCACATCGTCGCCCTCGCCACCGTCGAGGCTGTCGTTGCCGCCGGTGGTGGACATGGTCTGAAACTCGAGGTTGGACACCCAGATCCCCTGGGTCCCACCGAGCCCATTGGCATAGATGATTTCTACCTGCGAGACCGGGCCCGCGATTTCGATCAGGGCCGAGCCGCTGGCGTCGGAGGCGGATTCTCCTGCGGTTCCTGCGGTAATGGTGTTGCCGGAGACGGTGTCGTTGGCGCCAGGCGTGATAACGACCTCAACGGGGTTGCCATCAGCATCGTAGGCGTTGATCGTGACAATGTCCTGGTGGTTACCGGAGGCCCAGTCGATATCCGAGATCCGGAAGGCGACATTGAGAACCTCGTCTTCGACATTCGCCCCGGCGGCAGCGGCAAAATCGAAGGTGGTTGTCGAGGTGCTCCCGTCGCCATTGCCAAACAGCAGAAGCGAGGAATTCGGGTCGAAATCCTCATCCGCTCCACGATAGATCGTGTCCGTGGTTTCAAGGTTGGCCGTGGCCGCGTTGTTGCCGTCATTCGAGAAGGACAGGGTGACGTCGATGTCGCCGGTGTTTTGGGTGAACCCGGAAAAAACATCAGTTCCATCAGTGCCTTGCGCGGACCAGTCGAGAGTTTCTGAACCCAGCCCGTCGCCATAGATCACGTCGTTTCCGGCACCGGCTTCGACGGTGTCATTGTCCGCGCCGGCGTCGATGGTGTCGTCGCCGAGGCCGGACTGGATCGAGTCGTTCCCGGCGCCGGACTGGATGGAGTCGTTCAAGCCTGAAGCGCCGGTACCGGTGCCGCCATCAACAGAGTCGCCGTTGATGTCGGTGAAACTGGCGTCGATTATGTCGTCGCCTGCGGTGCCTTCGACAAGGCCGTCATACGTTGCATAGCTTGGGGCGCTGTTGACTGTTGCAGCGTCGAGGTGTGCTACGGGGCCGTATGATGGGACAAAGTAGACGTTTCCATCCGTGGCGAGATAGTAGTCCCCCGGTTCAATCTCGTTGATATAGGTTGAGTTTCCCCAGCTGCCAGACCACTCCCAAGTGCCTGATCCCAAATAGGAATCCGTGTCGAATCTCACCCTGGGATCAACGATGGAATCGCTGATATCCAGGGAGTAATCGCCCAATTGCACCAAGTAGCCTAACGGCATTTTCTGCTCCTGCTCGGCCCGGATTCTTCGCCCGGGGGCTGCACGTGGAAACAATCGCAGGTGGTTGGGGCTGTAATTTGAGCGAAATGAGTTGTTTTTGAAGCAATTGATCCGTGAGCGGAAACAAAAGGAAGTGTCGGAATTCCTTTTAAGTTGCTGAATTGGTTTGGATAAACTGTGGGCGGAGGCGCGTAGTGCCGAGGGGCGCCCCGGTTTTGCCACAATGCGCTGTCCCGAGGACTTGTCCGTTTTGCGCGGCGATCACGCGGATTGGAGCGGGTATGCAGCGCGCGTCGCTACCGCCTTGTGCGGGGCGGAAACCGGGGTCGGTTTCACGTCGGTATTACGTCGGTATTACGTCGGTATTGCGTCGGTACTGCAGCGCAGAAACTGGGTTTGAACGCGCTTTTCCCCTGCGCAGACAGTCTGCGCAGGGGATGCCCGTGAAAAAAGGGCGGGAATTTTCAAATGTCGCCGCCAGCGATTTTGATGGTCTGTCCGTTGACGCTGCCAGAGCCGGGACCACAGAGCCAACGGGCGGCCTCGGAGATCTCTTCCGGGGCAATCAGGCGCTTGTGGCGGTTTGCGGATACCATGATCTTGAGCGCCTGTTCTTCGGACACCCCGGCCCGATCCTTGATGGACTCCACGTTGCGGGTGATGATGTCGGTTTCGACATATCCGGGGCAGATCGCGTTGAAGGTGAAGGGAGTGCCAAGGTAATCTTCGGACAGGGCGCGCATCATGCCGATCACGCCATGCTTGGTCGCGGAATAGGCCATGCCGCCCTTGAGGCCTCGGACGCCTGCGATGGATGAAATGATGATCACGCGGCCCCAGTCTGTCTGGAACATAGAGTTGAAGGATTCCCGGATGGTCAGGAACGCCCCGGTCAGGTTGGTGGCGATCATGTTGTTCCAGAAATCCATGTCGGTGTTATGCAGCGCCCGGCCTTCGGCGACGCCCGCATTCGCAATACAGATCTGGATCGGCCCGCGGGCGGCCACGGCATCCGCCACACCCTGAACGATGGAGTCTTCATCGCGCACATCCATGACCAGCGGATGCAGGCCGGGGGTTTCGGCGGCGACTTTCTCAAGGACCTCGGCTCGGCGTCCGGTGATGGTCACTTCTGCGCCGTCCTCGACCAGCGACCGCGCAATGGCGAGGCCGATGCCGGTGCCACCCCCGGTGACAAGCGCGTGTTTGCCTTTCAGATGCATGTCTCTCTCCCTGTCTGTTGCGATCAAGATTAGGCCCCGGACGGGGGCAGGCAAGGCGCGAAGTGGAAAACGCCGTAGCGTCGCAAATAGCATTCACAAATGCGAATTTGTTGTTTACAACCCATGGCAAGTCATTCCCGGAGGAGATTTCATGACCCGTTTCACCAGCTTTTGCGCCGTCGCCGTATTGGGCGTTTTGTCCAGCGCGGCCACTGCGAGCGAAGACATTGCCGATCAGTATCCGCAGTCCGAGCTGTATTCGAAACCCGTGGAGGTGATTCCGCACGTGTTCTCGGCCATCGGGGCGACAGCCCCGCCGACTTATGAAAACTCGGGTCATAACAACAACCTGTCCTTTATCGTGACCGATGAGGGCGTCGTTGTGATCAATGGCGGCGCATCGGCGCGGCTTGCTGCAGCGCTGCATGAAGAGATCAAGACCGTGACGGATCAGCCCGTGGTTCTGGTGATCAACGAGAATGGGCAGGGGCATGCCATGCTGGGCAACAGCTATTGGGTGGATCAGGGGGTGGATATCCTTGCCCATGTGGATGCGATCGAGGCCTTCAGCGAAGACGCGGATTTCATCTATCAGGGCATGCAGCGGTACAACCGGGACAAGGCCGAAGGCACGCGCATCGTGACGCCGAACCTGTCGTTTGAAGACGAATACAAGCTGACCCTTGGCGGGGTGGAGATCGAGGTGATGCATATGGGCCCGGCACATGATCCGGGTGATACGCAGGTCTGGTTGCCGCAATGGGGCATGCTGATCGCCGGGGACATCGCCTTTCACGAGCGGATGTTGCCGATTTTCGAAGGCATCTGCACAAGCTGCTGGATCGAGACATGGGACGAGAAGATGGAGCCATTGGCCCCGACCTACGTGATCCCGGGCCATGGCCATCCGACCAACCTTGCCCAGGTGCGTCGTTATACGCGCGACTATCTTGTCGACCTGCGTGAGAAGATCGGGGCGCATATCGAGGAAGGGGGCGACCTGGCCGGAGCCTATTACGTGGATCAGGAGCGCTGGCGCAATCTCGATACGTTCGAGGAGTTGGCCACCAAGAACGCGGGACGCGTGTTCGAGGAAATGGAGTGGGAATAGCACATTCCTGACGATTTTTGTTGTGCGGCGTGATGACAGCTTGCCATTGCGGCAATTGGTCGTCATAGCGGTCGCATGTTCTTGATTGTCGAAGTGTCGAAAATATGGGCGGTTCCTGTGAGCCGCACCATTGGCACGGACAAAATGGAATACATCTGCATACAGGGTGGAGCATGACATGAAGCGCTGGTTGGACATTCCGCCGGTCTGGCTTGCCTTGTTCCTGACCCTGGCCTGGTGGCAGGCCGAAGCGCTTTCGCTTGGGCTGAGCCTGGGAGGACGCTGGGCAGAGTTTGCCGGTGGTATCCTGGTGGGCGGCGGCGTGATCCTGATCGCGCTGGCGGCCAGCGAGATGCGGCGGCAGAAAACCACCATCATTCCACACAGGGACGCAGACCGGTTGGTGCAAAGCGGGATTTTCTCGCGGACGCGAAATCCGATCTATGTGGGGGATGCGCTGATCCTGATGGGGCTGATCCTGTACTGGGATGCGGTTCTGTCACTGGTTTTGGTGCCGGTCTTTGTCTGGGTGATCGAACGGCGGTTCATCATTCCCGAAGAAAACCGGCTGCGCCGCAAGTTTCGTGCGGATTTTGCACGTTACTGCCAGAAGGTGCGGCGGTGGGTATGACGTTACGGCGTAAGAATACGGGGTATGGTCCACTTTGCTTGTGCAGCAAAAAAGGGCGCGTTAAAACATTATGCAAGTGCAGCATCTGCTGCGCGCAACAATCTTGCTCTTTCACCGAAGGGGGAAATGAAACGTGAAGATCGGAACACCAAAGGAGGTGTTTGCAGGCGAAAACCGGGTGGCGATGACGCCCGACTCTGCAATTCAGCTCCAGAAACTGGGATATGAATGCGCCATCGAAAGCGGCGCGGGGGCCAATGCGGGTTTTTCCGACGCGGCTTATGAAGAGGCCGGCGTCGAGATTATCAAGACCGCCGCCGCGCTCTGGAAGGCGAGCGACATCGTAGCCAAGGTGCGCCAGCCCAATGAAACGGAGCTCAAGCGTCTGTCCAAGGGCAAGACGTTGATTTCATTCTTCAATCCTGCGGGCAATGAAGAGGGCATGGAAGCGGCCAAAGCCAAGGGCGCGAACGTGATCGCCATGGAAATGGTGCCGCGTATTTCCCGTGCGCAGAAGATGGACGCGCTGTCGTCGATGGCCAATATCGCGGGCTATCGCGCGGTGATCGAGGCGGGCAACAACTTTGGCCGGTTCTTCACCGGGCAGATCACGGCCGCCGGTAAGGTGCCACCCGCGAAAGTTCTGGTTGTCGGCGCCGGTGTGGCCGGTCTGGCCGCGATCGGGACGTCGACCTCTCTGGGCGCGATCACCTACGCGTTCGACGTGCGCCCCGAAGTGGCGGAACAGGTCGAATCGATGGGCGCCGAGTTCGTCTATCTCGACTTCGAAGAAGAGCAGCAGGATGGCGCGGCCACCGGCGGCTATGCCTCGGTTCAGTCCGAGGAGTTCCGCAACGCGCAGCTGGCGAAGTTCCGTGAACTGGCGCCGGAAGTGGACATCGTGATCACCACCGCGCTGATCCCGAACCGCGAAGCGCCGGAGCTGTGGACCAAGGACATGGTCGACGCGATGAAGCCGGGTTCGGTGATCGTTGACCTTGCCGCCGAAAAGGGCGGCAACTGCAAGCTGACCGTGGCCGACGAAAAGATCGTGACCGAGAATGGCGTAACCATCATCGGGTACACCGACTTCCCGAGCCGGATGGCGGCGCAGTCGTCGAGCCTTTATGCCACCAACATCCGTCACATGATGGCCGACCTGACCCCCGAAAAGGACGGTCAGATCAACCACGACATGGAAGACGACGTGATCCGCGGCGCGACCGTGACCTTCGAGGGTGACATCACCTTCCCGCCGCCGCCGCCAAAAGTGCAGGCAATCGCGGCGCAGAAGAAGCCCGAGGTCAAGGAACTGACCCCGGAAGAGAAACGGGCCGCCGAAGTGGCCGCGTTCAAGGCGCAGACCAAGCAGCAGGTCACCCTGCTTGCCGTGGGTGGCGCGCTGTTGCTGGGTGTTGGGCTGGTTGCTCCGGCGAGCTTCATGCAGCACTTCATCGTGTTCGTGCTGGCCGTATTCGTCGGCTTCCAGGTGATCTGGAACGTGTCGCACAGCTTGCACACACCGCTGATGGCCGTGACCAACGCCATTTCGTCGATCATCATTCTGGGCGCCCTGATGCAGATCGGGTCCGGCTCGTTCCTGGTGATCCTGCTCGCCGCGCTTTCGGTCTTCATGGCTGGGATCAACATCTTCGGCGGCTTCCTCGTGACACGGCGCATGCTCGCCATGTTCCAGAAATCTTAAGGAGGTCGGGATCATGGAATTCGGATTTACGACCGCAGCTTACGTTGTAGCAGCTGTTCTTTTCATCCTCTCGCTGGGTGGCCTTTCGGGGCAGGAAAGCGCGAAACGCGCCGTGTGGTACGGCATTGTCGGCATGGCGCTGGCGGTGTTTGCCACGCTCATCGGCCCCGGAGCGGGCCTGTGGTGGCTGTCGATCATCCTGATCGCCTGTGGTGGCGTCATCGGCTACATGCTGGCCAGCAAGGTCGAAATGACCCAGATGCCGGAACTGGTCGCAGGGATGCATGCTCTCGTGGGTCTGGCCGCCGTGTTCGTGGGCTATATCGCCCATTTCGAACTGGGCAATGTCATGGCCATGGACGACGCGGCCAAGAAAACCCTCGAAGGCTTTGCCGCGCTGCTGGCCAAGAAGGATGGCGTGGAAATCAACATCCTGCGTGTTGAAGCCAGCCTTGGGATCTGGATCGGTGCCGTGACCTTTACCGGGTCGGTCATCGCCTATGGCAAGCTTTCGGGCAAGGTCACCTCGAACGCGGTCAAGCTGCCCGGTGGGCATGCTCTGAACGCGGGTGCCGCGCTGATCTCGCTGGTCTGCCTGATCTGGTACCTGAACTCGGGCGGCTTCTTCCCGCTCTTGATCCTGACCATTGCCGCGCTGTTCATCGGGTACCACCTGATCATGGGCATCGGTGGGGCTGACATGCCGGTGGTTGTGTCGATGCTGAACTCGTATTCGGGTTGGGCCGCGGCCGCGATTGGTTTCTCCTTGGGCAACGACCTCCTGATCGTGGTCGGTGCGCTGGTGGGCTCGTCGGGTGCAATCCTGTCCTACATCATGTGCAAGGCGATGAACCGGTCGTTCGTATCGGTGATCCTGGGAGGTTTCGGCGGTGCAGCCGGGCCGCAGATGGAAGTAGAGGGTGAGCAGATCGCCATCGAGGCCGACGGTGTGGCCGCCGCGCTTGAGGATGCCGACAGTGTCATCATCATTCCGGGCTATGGCATGGCCGTGGCACAGGCACAGCAGAACGTCGCCGAACTGACCCGTCGCCTGCGCGCCAAGGGCAAGACCGTGCGTTTCGCAATCCACCCGGTTGCGGGCCGTTTGCCGGGGCACATGAACGTGCTTCTGGCTGAAGCCAAGGTGCCGTATGACATCGTTCTGGAAATGGACGAGATCAACGAGGACTTCCCGGAAACCGATGTTTCCATCGTGATCGGGTCGAACGACATCGTGAACCCCGCCGCGCAGGAAGACCCCAACAGCCCGATCGCCGGGATGCCGGTTCTGGAATGCTGGAAATCGAAGCAGGTCTTCGTGTCCAAGCGTGGTCAGGGCACCGGTTATTCGGGTATCGAGAACCCGCTGTTCTTCAAGGAGAACACGCGCATGTTCTATGGTGACGCGAAGGCCAGCCTCGACAAGCTGTTGACGATGATCGACTGATCTCTGCGACACAGAGCAAGACTTTGGGAAGGCGCTCCGATTTTTGGGGCGCCTTTCTTGTTTGCGGCGTGGTCAGGGGGGCGTTGCCCCCGCCGCAGCAAAGCTGCGACTCCCCCAGGATATTTTTGGCAAAAGGAAGACGGGGGCTGGTTGCAGGTGGGGCGATGTGGCTGCCGCGACGTCGGTTTTGACAGGGGCGCGCGCGGGTGATGGGTTGTGTTCAGCGAAAAAGGGAGGACGGGTTTGGATATTCTGGAATTTGGGCGCGAGATCCTGAGATCACAGCCGTTCAGCCAGTTGTTGGGGGCGGAGTTGATCTCGTTTGAGCCAGGGCGGGCGGAGTTGCGCGTGGCGTTGGCGGACACCCTGAAACAGCAGCACGGGTTCGCGCATGGTGGCGTGCTGGCCTATCTTGCGGACAATGCCATGACCTATGCCGGGGGATCGGTTCTGGGCAATGTGCTGACGCAGGAAATCAAGGTGAACTACGTGCGCCCGGCGATGGGGGAGGCGTTGGTGGCGCGGGCCGAAGTGCTGTCCCATGGCAAGCGGCAGGCGGTGTGCCGGTGCGATGTCTATGCCGTGACGGAAGAGGGTGAAAAGCTGTGTGCGGCGGCGCAGGGGACGATTTTGGCCGTTGAATGAAGGGGTTGCACTGGCTTTGTATGCAATGGTATTCCTGTAACCCTTTGAAATAAAAGATTTCTTTACTTGCTGGGCGAAATGTCTATGGTGCGGGCAGTTTTGGAGACCCGCGATGCCCCCGATTGAAGACCATCCTATGCGCTATCAGCTGGCCAATGAGCTGCACGCGCGCCCGTTCCCGTCGCTGGAAGTGCCTTCAACGGCTGTGTTCCTGGCCATCAAGGCGGTGGAGAATGCCGTGTCGCGGGATCGCTCCAAGGACCTTGCGCATTTGCTGGAACTGCTGGACCGGCATGGCGCGGCGCATCCGCGGCCCGGCGCCACGCATTATTCCGGGGAGATCGGGCGGCATTATCTCAAGTGGGAGCAGCACGCCGAGTTTGTCACCTATACGGTGTTCACCAACGGTCTGTCCGTGCGGCCGTTTGATCCGGCCGAGTTTGAAGTGTTTCCCGAGGACTGGCTGGCGCGGGCGCCGGGGGGGCGCATCACCTCGGCGCTGATCCGGGTGGAGAAGCGCCCCGAGCCGGAGATTTTGCGCGAGAACCTGAAGTCGTGGTTCGTGCCCGAGAGTCTTGCTGTCTCGGAAGTGCTGGATGGCGATGTGGTGGTGGCAACCGATTTCCGCATCAATCCGGCGGGGCATATGCGTATGGCCGCCCTGGTGTCTCCGGGCACGGGCGCGCGCCGGGTCGGACGGGTTGTGCAGCGGTTGTGCGAAATCGAGACCTACAAGGCGATGTCGATGCTCGGCTATGAGCGGGTGCGCCAGATGGGCGGGCAGATGGCCGAGATCGAGGGCCGGTTGAGCCGGATGATGTCGGAAATCGCCGGGGGGGATACCCCCGCCGAAGAGGTGCTGGACGAATTGCTGCAAACCTCGGCAGAGGCCGAGAACATGTTGGCCAAGAATGCGTTCCGGTTTGGGGCTACGGAGGCCTATGAAGCGATCGTGAACCAGCGGATCGAGGTGTTGCGCGAAGAACGCTTTGAGGGGCGTCAGACCTTTGGCGAGTTCATGATGCGCCGCTATGATCCGGCGATGCGCACGGTGGCCTCGACCAAGGGGCGGCTTGAGGCGCTGGCGGAGCGGGCGATGCGGGCGGGTGAGTTGCTGCGCACCAAGGTGGACGTGGCGCGGTCGGCCCAGAATCAGGCTTTGCTGGAAAGCATGGACCGGCGCGCGGATCTGCAATTGCGCCTGCAGGAGACCGTCGAGGGGCTGTCGGTGGTGGCAATCAGCTACTATGCGGTCTCTCTGGCGGCATACCTGCTGTATCCGCTGGCCGGGATGCTTGGGATCAGCAAGGGATTGCTGACCGCCGGGGTCACTCTGCCGGTTGTACTGGCCGTGTGGCTGATGGTGCGCCGGATACGGTCGCACGTGCATTGAGCAGGCGGTGAGTGGCCAGGGCGCCTGAGGCCATGGCCAGTACGGCCAGCAAGGCGGCGATGGACAGGGTGGGCAGGCCGGAGAGGCCGGCGCCGACGGTGCAGCCACCGGCGAGCACGCCCCCCAACCCCATGAGCGCACCGCCAAGCAGGTAGCGGCCGGTCTGGGCGGGGCCGTCGAAGCTTTGCCATTTGAAGCTGCCATAGAGGAGCGCAGCCGCGAGGCTGCCGAGGAGCACGCCGCCGATGAGGCCGGTGCCGAAGCTGGCGGAGATCGCCGTGGAGGCGATGGTGAAGAACAGCGCGTCGGCGGCGGGGGCGGTGAAGGACAGGCTCTCCATCGCGATGGGGTCGAAATCGTCATAGAGCACGAAGCCGGTGCCGACCCAGCCCAGCGGCACCAGCGCGCCAATGAGCGCGGCGAGGGTGAGGGGTTTCCAGCCATTGCCGCTGCGCAGGGCGACGGCCAGAGCAGTCGCCGCGATGAGCACGGTCCAGAGCAGGGCGTTGCCGGGCAGGGCGGCGTTTTCAAGCGGCAGGGTAAACGCGCCAAGCGAGGTGCGCACAGGGGCCAGTACGCCCTTGAGCGTGGCGTGGGCGGTAAGGGCGAAGACCAGCATCACCAGGAGCGCGCGCAGGTTACCGGTGCCCGAGAGCACGGTCAGGCGCGAGGCACAGCCGCGGGCCAGCACCATGCCGACGCCAAAAAGCACGCCGCCGATGAGGATGGCGAGGATCGGCAGATCGCTGTTCATGAGGCGGTGATCGGCGAAGGTGATCCATTCGAGGGCCACGGCGGCTTGTGTGCCCAGAAGGGCGATGGCCAGTGCAGTCAGCCAGACGCCGAGCGCGGCGCGGCGGTCGTCGCCCACAAGCGCGCGGCGGAAGCAAAAGGCCGACCGCTCGGCAAAGACACCAAAGGCGCCGCCAAGGACGAGGGCAAAAAGAACAACCACCTGTGGGGCGGTCCAGTTTTCGAAACCAAGGGACTCGAACATGAAGGTCTCTCCGCGCGTATGAGAATTTTTTCCCAATTGTCGGGAAAAATGCACGGTTTCAAGCATGTGATCATGTGAATATGAGTTTTTCGGCGGGATAGTTTCCCATTTGCGGCGCGGGCGTGGGATGCTGTTCACGCAAAAGGAAAAGGCCGGATCGTTTGATCCGGCCTTTTGGGGGTTTGATGTGGGTTTGTCCTTATTCAGCGTCCCCGGATGCGCGGGTCGAGCGCGTCGCGCAGGCCGTCGCCAAGGTAGTTCACGCTGAGCACGGTCAGCGAAATCGCCAGACCGGGCCAGAACACCCGCTCAGGGTAGTCCTGCAGGTATTGTGTCGCGTCGTTCAGCAGGCGCCCCCATGTGGGGAAGTCTGGCGGAAAGCCGAGGCCAAGGAAGGACAGCGCCGATTCCGTGATGATCGCGTTTGCAATGCCGAGCGTGGCGGACACCATGATGGGCGAAAGCACGTTGGGCAGGATATGCCGCTTGATCATATTGGTGTTGGAGGTGCCGATGGAGCGGGCGGCGAGGATGAACTCGCGTTCCTTGAGGGCCAGCACATCGCCGCGCACGATCCGTGCGGTGGGCATCCAGCTTGTCACGCCGATGGCGACCACGATCAGGATGAAGATGCCGCGTTCCGGGCCAACGGCGCCCGAGAGCGGTTCGCGGAAGAGGAGCATCATCACCAGCAGCAGCGGCAGGATCGGCAGGGCAAGGAACAGGTCCGTGAGGCGCATCAGCGGCCCGTCGAGCCGTTTGAAGAACCCGGCAGTGATCCCCACAAGGCTGCCCAGCCCGAGGGCAAGGAGCATGGCGGTGAGGCCCACGGCAATCGAGGTCTGCCCCCCGGCCATCATTCGGGCGAGCGTATCGCGGCCTAGCTGATCAGTGCCAAAGGGATGCGCCCAGCTTGGGCCCTGGTTGCGCGCGCGGATGTCGATGAACTGGGCGTCATAGGGCCAGACCAGTGGACCAAGGAAGACGCCGACGACGATCACGATGAAGATGACCCCGCCCAGAAGTGCGCCCTTGTGATGCTTGAACTGGTCCCAGACGTCGACCCACTGGCTGCGTTCCGGCTTGGTCGGTTCCATGTTGCTCATGTCAGTCATAGCGGATCCTCGGGTCAAGAATGCCATAAAGCACGTCTGCAATCAGGTTGAAGAAGACGATCAGGAAGGCAAACATGAAGGTCAGGGTCTGTACCGTGGGCAGGTCGTTGGCCTGGATGGCGCCGATCAGCTGGGCGCCGATCCCGTTCACGGAGAACACCTGTTCGGTGATGATGGCACCGCCAAAGATGGCTGGCAGGCCAAGCGCGATCACGGTGACAACCGGGATCATCGAGTTCCTGAGCACGTGCACCAGCACCACGACTCGTTCCGACAGGCCCTTGGCGCGGGCGGTGCGGACGTAATCCTGGTTGAGGTTGTCCAGCATCGAGGCACGCATGTAGCGGCTGATCTGGGCGGTGGTCTGCAGGGCAAGCACCATCACCGGCATGATCATCTGACGCAGCTGGTAGATGAAGCTGTCCCAATCCGTGACCCTGTGGGTGGTGTCATAGATGAAGGGGAACCAGCCGAGCTGGACCGAGAAGATCACGATCACCAGCGGGCCGGTGAAGAAGGGCGGGATCGAATAGCCGATCATGGTGATGAATGTCCCTGCCTGATCGAACATCGAATATTGGCGATAGGCCGAGTAGATGCCGATGGGCAGCGCGATCAGAACACCGACGACATAGGACATGCCGACAACCCAGAGTGTCTGGGGCAGGCGTTGAACCACCACGTCCATGACCGGCGCGCGGTGCTGCCAGCTGATGACCCGGAGTTTGCCCTCGGAGAGTGTGGTTCCGAAATAGTGGTCGATAAGAACCTGGGGTTCGATCCAGAAGAACTGAACCAACCATTTCCAGAAGCGGATATAGCCGGGTTCGCCCAAGCCAAGGGCGAGGCGCATCTTTTCCTTGACCTCGGGGGGCACGGTGAGCGGGACCTGTGCCATCGGGTCACCCGGAGCAAGCTCGAGCAAGAGGAAGATGACGAGGCTGATGAATAAAAGCGTCGGGATCGCAAGGATCAGACGGCGGATGGTGAAGGTCAGCATGTGCGGCGCCTTTATGCGTCAGTCTTATTGTTGATTTTCATGCCGGACAGCGACCTGCCTGCCGGGCACCGGATAGAAACGGGGCGGGCATGACGCCCGCCCCGTGTTGATTTATTTCACGCGATGCCAATCGGCAGCGTTCCACAGTTCGGAGTCCCAGGTGTTGAGAACAACACCGCCCAGGCTGTTGGAGTGCGCCGAGACGCGGCCACGGTCGACCAGTGGCACAACCACGTAGCTTTCCTTGGTCAGCATCTCGTTCATCTTCTTGGCCAGCGCGTAACGCGTTTCAAGATCGGAAGTGCGGCCCAGCTCGTCGATCAGAGCGTCATAGGCCGGGTCGCAGAAACGGTTGATGTTTTCACCGTTCCACTGGTTCGACGGCTGAGGCTCGTTGCCGCAGCGATACATCGACAGATATGCCTGCGGATCGGTGCCATCGAAGTTGTTGGCATACATTTCCACGTCGGCATAGAACTTCTGGAAGGTGTCGGGCGAACCGGGATCGCCACCGAAGAACACCGAGGCGTTCAGGTTGCGCAGTTCGGTTTCAACACCGATCTCGCTCCACCACTGCTTGATCAGGGCCTGGAAGTCCTGACGTACGGCGTTGGTCGAGGTCTGGTAGAGGATCGACAGGCGCACGCCATCCTTGGCGCGTACACCATCGGCACCCTTGACCCAGCCGGCTTCGTCCAGAAGCGCGTTGGCACCGGCGATGTCCTGAGTCAGACAGTCGGTGTTGTCAGACGCGTAAACCGCCGGTCCGGGAACCAGGTTACAGGTCGGGCGACCGGCCTGACCGTAGCCGATTTCCACCAGCAGGTTGCGGTCGATCGCCATGGACAGGGCCTTGCGCACGTTGATGTCCGACAGGAACGGGTGCGGTGCCTTGCGTGTGGAGCGCGTATCTGCGTCCAGATCCGGGCTCGGGTCGGTCATGTTCATTTCGAGACGCTCAACCAGCGACCCGAAAGCCGCGATCGGTTTGCCCTTGCCGCCTTCTGCCATCTTGGCAAGAACGTCGGGGGCCAGCTGCAGGTTCCACGCATAGTCGAATTCGCCGGTTTCCAGAACCGCGCGACCGGCCGCAGTTGCATCGCCGCCACCTTTGAAGGTCACGGTGGCAAAGGCCGGTTTTGCCGGATCACGGTAGTTCGGGTTGGCCGACAGCGAGATCACGTCGTTGGTCTTGAACTCGTCCACGACAAACGGCCCGGTACCGATGGGACCAAAATTGGCTTCGGTACACTCGGGTGCCTTGGCGCCCATGCAGTCCTTGAACTGAGCCATCTGAAGAATTGGCGACTGGCCACCCATGAAGGGGCCATAGGGGTTCGGCTTGGGTTCGGTGAAGTTCACCTTGACGGTCAGGTCGTCGATTATTTCGACATTGTCGACGCCGTCGAACTTGGCCAGCTGCGCACAGCCGCCTTCGGGGTGCATGCAGTATTCGGCGGTGAATTTCACGTCAGCCGAGGTCACTGCGGTGCCGTCGGACCAGAGCAGGCCCTCTTTCAGCTTCCAAGTGATCGACTTGAGATCCTCGGACACGCCGCCATTGGCGACGGTCGGAATTTCCTGGGCCAGGTAGGGCACGAGGTTGCCGTTGGGGTCATAGCGACCGAGCGGTTCGATCACCAGCGAGGCGGATTCGATATCCTTGGTGCCGCTCGACAGGAACGGGTTCAGGATCGACGGCGCTTGCCAGTAAATGATATTTACGTGGCCGTCCGAGCCGCGCTCTGCCATGGCCGCGGGGGCCATAACAAATGCGGCTGCAGCGCCGAGCATAAGTGTCTTTGCTTTCATCATACACTCCTTGTTGGGCACATTTCTGTGCTTGGTCGGGCGCATTGGCTGCACCCGGTTTTTGGTTGTCATAAAGAGAAGACCCGCCGGTCTGTGCCCGCGTTCTGGCAGCTTGTCGCCGTTTCCCCTCTCGACTGCGTGTCATCTCAGACCAGTCATCCGGAAATTGCAAGCGTTCCTTTTGGGGTGACGTGGCGCGATGTGATCAAATCGGAAGCACGGGTTTGACTTTCCGGCGGCGCTGTCTGTAGCGTCGGGATTTGGGGATACCAGAAAAACATACGCGGGGAGCGAAATCGCAATGCTGGACAATGCCATTGCCTCGATCGAGAACCTGAGGGTCGAATTTCAGACCAAGGACGGGCCGGTCGTTGGCGTCGAGGATGTTTCGTTCAAGGTGTTTCCGGGCGAAACCGTCTGTATTGTTGGTGAATCCGGCTCTGGCAAATCGGTTTCAAGCCTCTCGTTGATGCGTCTTGTCGAGTTCGGCGGCGGTGAAATCGCAGGGGGGCGGCTGGTGTTTAACCGGCGTGACGCGGGCGCGGCGGACCTCGCCAAAACCGACCAGGATCTGATGCGCACGATTCGCGGAAACGAGATCGGAATGATCTTTCAGGAGCCGATGACCGCGCTCAACCCCGTGTTTACGGTGGGTCGCCAGCTGACCGAAGGGCTGCGGCTGCACAAGAATATGTCCAAGGCGGATGCCGAGGCGCGCGCGTTGGAGTTGCTGCGTCAGGTCCGCATTCCCGAACCCGAACGGCGTCTGCACCAGTATCCGCATGAATTGTCGGGCGGGATGCGTCAGCGGGTGGTGATCGCCATGGCGATGGCCTGTGAACCGCGTCTGTTGATCGCGGATGAACCCACCACGGCGCTGGACGTGACCATTCAGGCCGAAATTCTTGCCCTGATGGACCGCCTGAAGCGCGAGACCGGTACGGCGGTGATGTTCATCACTCATGACATGGCGGTGGTGGCGCAGATGGCGGACCGCGTGGTGGTCATGTTCCGGGGCAACAAGGTCGAAGAGGGCACGGTTCAGGAGATTTTCGAAAACCCGACCCATGATTACACCAAGGCGCTTTTGGCGGCTGTGCCCAAGCTGGGCGACATGTCGGGAACCGACCTGCCGCGCCCGATGAAGCTTTTTGGCGATACGACCCATTCGACAGATCCGATTCCCGGCACGGATGAGCCGATTCTCGAGGTGAAGAACCTTGTGACGCGCTTCCCGGTGCAGGGCGGGCTGCTGCGTCGCACGGTGGCCAAGGTGCACGCGGTCGAGGATGTTTCTTTCACCGTGAACAAGGGGCGCACGCTGTCTCTGGTGGGAGAGTCTGGATGCGGCAAGTCGACGGCGGGGCGGTCGATCCTGCGGCTTGTCGAGCCGGAATCGGGACATGTGCAGTTCGATGACAAGGATGTCATCGCGCTCAATTCCCGCGAACTGCACAAGGTCCGTCAGGACATGCAGATGATTTTCCAGGACCCCTTTGCCTCGCTCAATCCGCAGATGAAGCTGTCGGATCAGGTGGCCGAGCCGATGCGCAATTACGGCACCCATAAAGGGTCCGCGATGATGGATCGCGTGGCGATGCTGTTTGATCGGGTGGAACTGCCGCGCAGTTTCATGAACCGCTATCCGCATGAATTGTCGGGCGGGCAGCGCCAGCGGATCGCGATTGCCCGCGCCCTTGCTCTGAACCCCAAGCTGATTGTCGCGGACGAGGCGGTGTCGGCGCTGGACGTGTCGGTTCAGGCGCAGGTTCTGAACCTGATGATGGAATTGCAGGCCGAGCTTGAAATCTCTTACCTGTTCATCAGTCACGACATGGCCGTGGTGGAACGGGTGAGCCACGATGTCGGGGTGATGTATCTTGGGCGGATCGTCGAGATCGGTCCGCGCCGGGCGGTGTTTGAAAACCCGCAGCACCCCTATACACAGGCTCTGATGAAGGCGGTTCCGATTGCCGATCCGAACCAGCGAAAATCGGAAAAAGATCTTAATTTCAAGCCGATCCCGTCGCCTATTCATCCGGTGGGATATGAGCCGGAGCCTTCGGTCTATAAAGAGGTCGCGCCGGGCCACAGGGTTCTGATCACGGACAGCGGCTACTGAGATGCACGCACCTCGAATGGGGTGCTTGCACCGTTAAGTAATTCCCGGCACTGTGACCGGGCTGAGTTCACATGATCGAAGAAAGAAGGCCTGTGATGACAGAGCGCCTGTCCCCCCGTGCGATTCTGGAGACGCTGGTGGCGTTCCCCACGGTGTCCACGGATACCAATCTGCCGTTGATCGACTGGGTCGAGGATTATCTGGGCAGTCACGGCATTGCCACGCATCGTCACCCGCATGAAACCGCGCCGGACAAGGCGGCGGTGTTTGCCCATGTGGGACCGGATGTGGAAGGGGCGGTCGTGCTCTCGGGGCATACGGATGTGGTGCCGGTCGAGGGTCAGCCCTGGAGCACGAATCCGTTCGAGGTGGTTGAGAGGGACGGAAAGCTGTTTGGCCGGGGCACCTGTGACATGAAGGGGTTCGATGCGCTGGCGATCTGGGCCATGGTCGAGGCGCATTACGCGGGCGTCAGCCGACCGTTGCAGTTGGCGCTGAGTTATGACGAGGAAATCGGCTGTACAGGCGCGCCGCCCTTGATCGAGAGCATGGGCAAGGTGCTCCCCAAGGGGAGCGCGGTGATCGTGGGTGAGCCGTCGATGATGGGCGCGGTCACAGGGCACAAGGGCGGCACGGGGTTTCACGTGCATGTGCGTGGCTTCGAGGTGCACAGCTCGATCATGCATACCGGGGTCAACGCGATCATGTACGGGGCCAAGCTGATCGACTGGGCCAATGCGATGAATATCGAGAACCAGGCCAAAGTGCCGGGTCCGGTGGATGCGGTGTTCGAGCCTCCCTGGACCACGGTGCATGTGGGCACGATCATGGGCGGCACGGCGCATAACATCACGGCGCTGGATTGCCGGTTCGGATTGGATTTCCGCTTTGTGCCGGGCGAGTCATCGGAGGACTGGAAGGCGCGGGCGCGGGCAAAAGCGGCCGAGATCGAGGCCGAGATGCAGGCCGTGGCGCCGAGCGCCCATATCGAGATGACCGAGTATTTCGGTGTGCCGGGTCTGGTGCCGGAAGAGGCGGGTGAGGCCGAGGCGATTGTGCGTCGCCTGACCGGGGACAATGCTCCGCGCGTGGTGAGCTATGGAACGGAGGCGGGGCATTTCCAGAACGCGGGCTATTCGGCGGTGATCTGTGGTCCCGGCGACATTGCACAGGCGCACCAGCCGGACGAATTCCTGAGCGTGGCGCAGTTCGAGGCCGGACAGGAGTTTATGCGGAAATTGCTGGATATGCTGAAAGGCTGAGACATGGCCGGGTTCCCGATTTCTCTGAACAGCCCTGTCGCGCACCGGGGGCCGATTCCGGCGGACGCGGACGTGGTGATCATTGGCGGTGGTGTCATTGGTGTGAGCGCCGCTTATTTTCTGGCAAAGAAGGGGCTGCGCCCCGTCGTGCTGGAAAAGGGACGGATCGCGGGCGAACAATCGGCGCGCAACTGGGGCTGGATTCGCCAGCAGGGGCGGGATCTGGCCGAATTGCCGATCATGATCGAGGCCAACCGGCTTTGGAAAGAGATCGAGGCCGATCTGGACGAAGATATCGGCCTCAGGACCTGCGGGTTGACCTATTTTTCAAGTGGCGAGGCCGAGACCGCGCGGTATGAGGAGTGGCTTGAGGAAGCCGTGCCGATGGGGGTGGACAGCAAACTGTTGTCCTCGCGCGAACTGGATGCGCTGATCCCCGGTATGACAGAAAGCTATCCGGCGGCGTTGCACACGCCGTCCGACATGAAGGCGGAACCGTGGGTGGCTGTGCCCGCGCTGGCACGGGCCGCGGTGCGGCACGGGGCGGTGATTGTCGAGAACTGCGCCGCGCGGGTGCTGGATCGCGAAGCGGGCCGGGTATGCGGCGTGGTCACGGAACAGGGATCGATCCGCACGCCCGAGGTGATCGTGGCGGGGGGCGCTTGGTCGGCGCTGTTCCTGAAGAACGAAGGCATTTCCATGCCGCAATTGTCGGTGCGGGCCAGCGTCGCGGCAACCGTACCCTTGCCGGACGTGCATGACGGCGGAGCGGTGGGGGAACATCTGGCGTTCCGGCGGCGTCAGGATGGCGGGTACACGATCGCGGCGTCCGGGTTCCATGAGTTCTTCCTTGGTCAGGACGCATTCCGGCACGTGCGCAGCTATATCCCGCAACTGCGCCGGGCGCCGTTTGCCCGTACTTACAAGCTGGCCGCGCCCGACAAGGGCTATCCCGACGGCTGGGCGACGAAAAGGCGGTGGAGCGGTTCGGAAGAAACTCCGTTTGAGAGGATGCGCATTCTTGATCCCAAACCGAACGCGGCCAAGATCGAAGAGATGCGCACCGCATTGCAGGCGCTTCTGCCCGCGCTGGGCGAGGTGAAGCTCGCCGCGAGCTGGGCGGGGATGATCGATTCCATGCCTGACATCGTGCCGGTGGTGGATCGTGCGCCCGTGCAAGGGCTGAGCATCTGTACGGGTATGTGCGGGCACGGGTTCGGGATTGGGCCGGGCTTTGGCCGGGTAATGGCGGATATGGTGAGCGGGGGCGATGTGGGGCATGATCTGAACCGCTTCCGCCTGTCGCGGTTCAATGACGGGTCGCGGTTGGAACTGGGCCCGGATTTATGATGGGGTTTGCGAAAAGCAAAGGGGAGAGAGATGCCGACCAAGAATAGTTTTGCAGAAATGCACGAGGAAGTCACCGGATGGCGCAGGCACCTGCATGAAACCCCGGAGCTGATGTATGACCTGCCCGAGACGGCGGCGTTTGTCGAAGCGCGTCTCAAGGAGATCGGCGTGGACGAGATCACGCCGGGGATCGGCCAGATCGGGGTCGTGGCCGTGATCAAGGGGCGGCAGGACACCAAGGGGCGCGTGATCGGCCTGCGTGCGGATATGGATGCCTTGCCGATCCATGAGGCGACAGGGCTGGACTATGCGTCAAAGGTGGATGGCAAGATGCATGCCTGCGGTCATGACGGGCACACGGCGATCCTCTTGGGCGCGGCCAAGTACCTTGCCGAGACCCGCAATTTTGACGGCACCGCCGTGCTGATCTTCCAGCCGGCCGAAGAGGGCGGGGCCGGGGGCAAGGCGATGTGTGATGACGGGCTGATGGACCGCTGGGGCATTCAGGAGGTTTACGGGCTGCACAATATGCCGGGGCTGCCAGTGGGGCAGTTTGCTATTCGCTCCGGACCGCTTCTGGCTTCGGCAGATGAATTCACGCTGACGGTCACGGGCAAGGGCGGCCATGCCGCGGCCCCGCATGAGGCGGTGGATACCACTCTGGCGGCGGCGCAGATGGTCGTGTCACTGCAATCCATCGTGGCGCGCACGGTCAACCCGATCCACCGGGTCGTGGTGACGGTGGGCACGTTCGAGACCGACAGTGTTGCGTCGAACGTGATTGCACACACGGTGCGCATGAAGGGCACGGTGCGCACACTTGATGGAGAGAATCGTGCTCTGGCCAAACAGCGCATCCGCGAAGTGGCAGAAGGCACGGCGGCGGCCTTTGGGGCAACGGTCGAGATGACATGGGAGGGTGGCTATCCGCCGACGGTCAATCACGAGGTTGAGACCGGCTATGCGATCGAGGCCGCGCGGGCCGTGGCGGGGGCCGCGAACGTATTTGATGATGTGGACCCGATCATGCCCGCCGAGGATTTCTCGTTCATGCTTGAAGAGCGTCCGGGAGCCTATATCTTCCTCGGGAATGGGGACACGATGATGTGCCACCATCCGCAATACCAATTTGACGATGACGCGATTCCGGTTGGGTGTAGCTGGTTCGCGGAGCTGGTCGAGCGCCGAATGGCGCTGGGCTGAACAAAACCGACAAGGAGCGAGACAAGATGCCCGTAAAGAACAGATTTGCCGAGTTGCAGGCCGAGATCACCGAATGGCGCCGGGATTTCCATGAACATCCCGAGATCCTGTTTGAAACCCATCGCACCAGTGCCATCGTGGCCGAAAAGCTCAAGGCGTTTGGGTGTGACGAGGTCGTGACCGGGATTGGCCGCACTGGCGTGGTCGGTGTGATCAAGGGAAAGGCGACCGGGTCGGGCAAGGTAATTGGCCTGCGCGCCGACATGGATGCGCTGCCGATCCACGAGGCAACCGGGCTGGGCTATGCGTCGAAGACCGATGGTGCGATGCATGCTTGCGGCCATGACGGGCATACGGCGATGCTCTTGGGTGCGGCCAAGTACCTGTCGGAGACGCGCAATTTCGACGGCACCGTGGTGGTGATCTTTCAGCCCGCCGAAGAAGGCGGCGGCGGCGGCAAGGAAATGTGCGATGACGGCATGATGGAGCGCTGGGGCATTCAGGAAGTCTATGGGATGCACAACTGGCCGGGCAAACCGACCGGAAGTTTCGCGATCCGTCCGGGGGCCTTTTTTGCCGCCACTGATCAGTTCGATATCGTGTTCGAGGGCAAGGGGGGACATGCCGCGAAACCGCAGGAAACGGTGGATACAACGGTGATGGCGGCGCAGGCGGTGCTGGCGCTTCAGACGATCACCAGCCGCAACGCGGACCCTGTGGATCAGATCGTGGTCTCGGTCACGTCGTTTGAAACCTCGTCCAAGGCGTTCAACGTGATCCCACAGACCGTGCATCTGAAGGGCACGGTCCGTACCATGTCCAACACCATGCGCGATCTTGCCGAAAAGCGGATCAAGGAAATCTGCACCGGGATTGGCGCGACCTTCGGCGGAACTGCGGATATCAAGTATCACCGCGGCTATCCGGTGATGGTGAACAGCGAAGAGCAGACCGAATTCGCCGCCGAGGTGGCGCGATCGGTCAGCGGGCAATGTGATGACGCGCCGCTGGTCATGGGAGGCGAGGATTTCGCCTTCATGCTGGAGGAACGTCCCGGCGCCTATATCCTTGTCGGCAATGGCGACACGGCGATGGTGCATCACCCGGAATACAACTTCAACGACGAGGCGATTCCGGCCGGATGCAGCTGGTGGGCGGAGATCGTGGAAAAGCGGATGCCGGCGGCCTGAGGCTTGAGGGAGGCGGGGGGCGTTGCCCCCCGTCGCCCCTTTTGGGCCGGGCTCCGCCCGTTCACGCCTGAAACGGTCCACCGGACCGTTTCCAAGACTGCGCTCACCCCCCAGGGTATTTCTGGAAAAAGAAAGAGTGGGCACGGAGTGGGGCTGATATTTTCGTGACCCGCGAAACGCGCAATTTCGTGTAGCCTGTCCGTGCATGTGCAAACGGGGAGGCGGCGATGTGGCGTTGGGTTTTGGCAGGTTTGTTGATCGCGGGCAGTGCGCAGGCCGAGGCGCGACGGCCCAGTCATTGTATCGCTCTGGCAGAACGTGGCGGGTTTGACTACGTGCAAAAGGCGTCTTTTCGAGCGCCGCTGGAGGAGCACTCGGTCCGGATCAGCTATATCGCGCATGCGTCCTTTCTGATCCAGAGCCACGAGGGCGTGTCGGCAGTGACGGATTTCACCGGCTTCATCGGCAACGTGGATTTCACGCCCGACGTGGTGACGATGAACCATGCCCATGACACCCATTGGACTCCTTACCCCGACCCCGAGATTCCGCATGTATTGCCAGGGTGGGGGGATTTCGGTGAGGGGGTCACCCATCACCTCGACCTCGGGTCGATGCTGGTGCGCAATGTATCGACCGACATCCGTGCCTTTGGAGGGATCGAGGAAAACGGTAATTCGATCTTCGTGTTTGAAGTGGCGGGCCTGTGCATCGGGCATCTCGGCCACCTGCATCACGAGCCCAATGCCGCGCAATATGCCGCCCTTGGCCGTATGGACGTGGTGATGGCGGCGGTGGATGGCGGGATGACGCTGGATGTGCCGTCCATGATGCGGGTTTTGCGGCGGCTGAAGGCACAGGTGGTGATCCCGATGCATTGGTTCGGAGATTATACGCTTTCCGGTTTTCTGGCGGGGATGTCGGATGCGTATGAGGTGGTCAACCGGGGCGACAGCAGCGTCGAGCTGAGTCTGCGGTCCTTGCCGCGGCGTCCGACGATACTGGTGCTGCAACCGCGCTATTTGCGCGAGCCCTAGACGGGCGGCGCAAGGCCGCTTAGACCTTGGAGCATGACGCTTGATCCTGTTTCAGATGCTTTTGTCACGGCGCTTGCCGCCGAGTTGCCGCCACAGACCCTGCGCCCGGTCGAGACGCGTTTCCTTGAAGAGCCGCGCGGGCGGTTTCGCGGGGATGGCGGGGTGTTGGCCCTGCCCAGAACAGTCGAAGAGGTGGCCACGATCCTGCGGGCCTGCGGGCGCGCGCGGGTTGGGGTTGTGCCTTATGGGGGCGGCACGGGGCTTGTCGGCGGGCAGGTGATGCCCGGCACGGCGCGGCCACTTGTACTGTCGCTGGAGCGGATGAACCGGGTGCGCGCGGTCCATCCGCTGGAGAATGTGATCGTCGCGGAGGCGGGTGTGATCCTCGCCGATCTCCAGAGCGCGGCGGAAGCGGAAGACCGGCTTTTCCCATTGTCGCTTGGCTCGGAAGGGTCAGCCCGGATCGGGGGCAACTTGTCGACCAATGCCGGCGGCGTGAACGTGCTGCGCTATGGCAACGCGCGTGACCTGTGCCTTGGGCTGGAAGCGGTGCTGCCCAATGGCGAGATCTGGAACGGGCTGACGCGGCTGCGCAAGGACAACACGGGTTATGATCTGCGCAACCTTTTGATTGGCGCCGAAGGGACACTTGGGGTGATCACGGCGGCGGCGCTCAAGCTTTTTGCGCGCCCGGCCTCGGTGGGGACGGCGCTGATGGTGGTCAGGGATCCATCAGCCGCGCTCGAGTTGCTGGCGCTGGCGCGGGCCGAGGCCGGAGAAGGGGTCTCGGCCTTTGAGCTGATCCACCGGCAGGGGCTGGAGTTTGTTGCGGAACACCTGCCCGATACGCGTCAGCCGATTTCCCCGGCCCCCGAATGGATGGTACTTGTGGAACTTGGCCTGTCACGCGGGGCCGACAATGTGCTGGAAACGGTTTTCGCTGCGGGCCTGGAGGCGGGATTGGTCAGCGATGGCGTCATTGCCCAGAGCGATCAGCAACGCGCGGCGTTCTGGCGTTTGCGCGAAGCGATCCCGGAAGCGAACAAGATCGTTGGGTCCGTGGCCAGCCACGACATTTCCCTGCCGCTGGGCGCGCTTGCGGGGTTCATCGAAGAAGCGACCGGGGCTGTGCGGGCGCTGGGGCCATTCCGGGTGAACTGTTTTGGCCATCTGGGCGATGGCAATCTGCATTTCAACGTGTTTCCGCACGCCGGGCATGATCGTTCGGAATACGATGACCTGCGCCATGACGTGTCACGCCGGGTGCATGATCTCGTCATGGCTTTGGGCGGGTCGTTCAGTGCGGAACACGGGGTGGGGCGGCTCAAGGTGGAAGACCTGGAGCGGTATGGTGATCCGGCGAAACTGATGGCGATGCGCGCGATCAAACAGGCGTTGGACCCGCAGGGCATCATGAACCCCGGCGCGGTGCTGGCGCCGGGTTGATCTTTCCGGGGTATCCCAATGGATTAGCGGTCTCGCTGCGACGGGCTACGCCCCTCAGAGACCTTCGAACTCACACAAGACGGTGACATCCATGCCCATGTCCTCGAGCCGTTTTCGCCCGCCCAGTTCAGGCAGGTCAACGATGAAGACGCAGCCGATGATCTCGCCGCCCAGACGTTCGACCAGCTTGATCCCGGCCTCGGCCGTTCCGCCGGTGGCCAGCAGGTCATCGACCAGAAGGATCTTTTCGCCGGGCTGAATGGCGTCGTCATGGATTTCCATGATCGCCTCGCCATATTCGAGCTTGTATTCTTCGGAGATCGTGGTGCCGGGCAGCTTGCCCTTTTTGCGCACGGGGACAAAGCCGACGCTGAGCTGGTGGGCGATGGCGCCGCCAAGGATGAAACCGCGCGCTTCGAGCCCGATCACCTTGTCGATCCGCTGGCCGGCATAGGGGTGCAGCATCTGGTCGATGGCCATGCGAAAACCGCGTGGATCCGCAAAAAGCGTGGTCACGTCGCGAAACAGAATCCCCTCATGCGGGAAGTCCACGATGGTGCGGATATAGTCTTTGACCTCGGTTTTCTTGGCCATCATAGCCCCCTTTTGCGCGGTTGTGGCATCGGGCCATGGTTTGGCTGATGCGGCGGCGCAATTCAAGGGGCGGGTGGTCGCATTTTGGGCGGTCAGTCCCAGCGACGGCGCAGCGACCGATACATGCGCTGCCCGAACCAGCTGCAATGGGGCTTGTGCCAGTCCATCCGGTCATTCACGAGGATTGTTTTTGCCGCGATCAGGTTCATTTTGCCATTCCTTTCCCGAACTGCCTCGGATATGTTTGTGTAGCTGTTGTATAGGTAATGTATATACGTTGCATTAACAAAACGTCAAGGCGCCCTTGTCGGGTGCCCGGGGGCATGGGGCGCACGTGGGAAAGAAAGACGGGAAAACAAAGTCCAAGAAGGACAGCCAATTGGTGTTGCGGCTGGACAAGCAGGAGCGCGACGAATTTGTCGAGCTTTGCAAGGAACTGGACACGAGCGCGGCCCGGGAAATCCGGGGGTTCATCCGGCGCTTCATGAAAGAGCATCAGAGCGACTAGGCCGCGCGCCGCAGCGTTGCCGTCAGAATCCCCATTCCAACCAATGTGATGCCCCCGGCGCGGGTCAGCCAGCGGATCACCGCCGGGCGCTCGATGCGGGCGCGCAGGCGGTCGGCCAACAGCGCATAGGCCAGTGCGTTGAGCGCGGCGAGGGTCACGAAGGTGGCAATCAGAATGGCAAATTGCGGCAGCAGTGCCCGTGTTGGATCAAGGAACTGCGGCACGAAGGCGATGAAGAAGCCGATGCTCTTGGGGTTGAGCGCGGTGACGGCGGCGGCATGGGTGAAGACGCCGCGCGCGGGCAGCAAACGGGCGGACATCAGATCGCCCAGTTCCGCATGGTGCGCGCTTTTCAGCATCTTGAACCCGAGCCAGACGAGATAGATAGCACCAACCCATTTCAAAACCGTAAACGCCGTGGCCGATGCGAGCACGAGAGCGCCCAGACCCAGCAGGGAGGCTGTCATGGCGACAAAGTCGCCAAGCGCGACCCCGGCGGCTGTGGCCACGGCCACCTGCCGCCCCTGGCTGAGCGCGTAGGACAAGACCAGAAGGATGGTGGGGCCGGGGATCAGAAGAAGCGCGGTTGAGGCGGCGACAAAGGTGAGCCAGAGATCGAAGGACATTTGAAAAACGCTTTTTTGTTATGGGGTTAGGATGCGTCCCGCGACGGCATCAAGCTTGGCGATCATGGCCGGGTCGCGTGCGTCGGGGGCGGTCAGGATGGCGAATTCCAGTGCGTGGTCGCAGCCATGCGGGCAGGGCGCGCGCGAGGCGCCAAGCAGGGCGGGCAGGCGTGCAACGAGATCGCGGCCCTTCTGGGCGTTGCCGGTCAGGGTGGCGATGATCTCGGCCACATCCACTTCGCCGTGATCGGGATGCCAGCTGTCGTAATCCGTGACCATGGCCACGGAGGCATAGCAGAGCTCGGCTTCGCGGGCGAGCTTGGCCTCGGGCATGTTGGTCATGCCGATCACGTCCGCGCCCCAATGTTCGCGGTACATTTTGGATTCAGCCAGCGTCGAGAATTGTGGGCCTTCCATAGCAAGGTAGGTGCCACCCTTGTGTACAGTTATCCCGGCGTCGGTGGCGGCGGTGAAACACGCCTCGGACAGGCGCGGGCAGGTCGGGTGGGCGACGCTGACATGGGCGACGAGCCCGGGGCCGAAGAAGGATTTCTCGCGGGCGAATGTGCGGTCAATGAACTGATCCACAACGACAAAATCGCCGGGGGCCATTTCTTCACGGAACGACCCGACCGCGGAAACCGAGATCACGTCGGTCACGCCGAGGCGTTTAAGGGCGTCGATATTGGCGCGGTAGGGCACCGAGGTCGGCGTGTGCACGTGGCCGCGCCCGTGGCGGGGCAGGAAGGCCATTTTGACGCCACCCAGCGTGCCGGTCAGGATCTGGTCAGAGGGCGCCCCCCAAGGGGTTTCGACGCTTTGCCACGCGGCATTTTCCAGCCCGTCGATCTCGTAAATGCCCGAACCGCCGATCACGGCAATCATGGTGTCACTCATTGGGGTGCCTTCTCTTTTTAGGTCAGCGCATTGTTGAGCCGGAGGCGGGGGAAATGCAACCGGCTTGGCAGGGGTGAAGGAAAGATGAAGGCGCGGTGCGGTCGGGCGGTGCGTTGTCGAAGAAATGAGCGCGAAACTTCTGTTTTTCATAAGAAAACGGCGTTCGGTTTCACGTCGGTATTGTGTCGGTATCGCGTCGGTGCGCGATGTGATTTTTTTGAAAAACCGCGGTTTCCAAGCCGCGCGTTAACGCGATGGCAAGTTTCGGCTGCGAGACTGGGTTTCGAAGTCGGAAAACGCGGCATCAAATCCGATGAGCGGCCATGTCAGATCCTGCGCCCTGCCGTGCCGGTCGGTGAAGGTAAAGCGGAAGGCCGTGCCCGTTTGCATGGCAGAAAGGAGCGGTTCGACCTCTGGGCCGGAAAAGACGCAGCTTAGCCCGGTGAGACAGCCACCGCGCGTGGTGGACCAGATGACATCATCCGGCGTGTGGGTGATGCGGAATCCGTCGGGGGCAAAGAAGGTTCCCGGTTCGATGCCGAATTCGACGCTTGGCCCGTCTGTCTCTGGCGTGATGAAAAGGAACTGGGCGGCAAAATCGGGGCGGGGAGAATACACGTCCACCCAGCGGATGTAGCAGCGTTGCCTCAGGGTGCCGTCTTCAATCCGCTCGTCGCAAATGCTGCTCCAGAGGCCGAACGTGGCAAAGTGGGTCACGATCCAGTCGCCGGGCGTGTCGTTGCCCTGTCGATCCTGCGCCGTGAGCGGGGTTGCCGCGAGCAGGATGGGAAGTATCCAGCGCATGAAATGTGGTCCCTGGTGTGATGTATCAGGGTCTGCTTGCAAGGTGCGCGTGTCGCGGTCCAGTCACGTTCGTCGACGGTTTCGTGAGCAAATGCTGTGGATTTGGCGCATCGGCGCATTGAAGTCTTGCCACTCCTATTGTGGAACCGCAGCAGACCCGTTAGGGACGGGCCAAGCGAACACTCCCAATCAGACAGGATGCCTATGCGACGCGCGGCTCTGGCCATGCTGGCCAAAAACATTTCTCCCCCCAACCTTTCGATCATGCAGGACGAGGGGTTCACCATCGGCCGTATCCGGACCGAGGTGCTTTCGGGGCTGACCGTGGCGCTGGCGCTGGTGCCCGAAGCGGTGGCCTTTGCCTTTGTTGCCGGGGTGCATCCGCTGGTCGGGCTTTATGCGGCCTTCCTTGTGGGCCTGATCACGGCGGTGATCGGCGGACGGCCGGGCATGATCTCGGGGGCGACCGGGGCGTTGGCCGTGGTAATGGTGGCCTTGGTTGCCGAACACGGGGTCGAGTACCTGTTTGCAACCGTGGTGCTGATGGGCATTTTGCAGCTCATCGCGGGGGCAATGCATTGGGGCAAGTTCATCCGGCTGGTGCCGCATCCGGTGATGCTTGGCTTTGTCAACGGGCTGGCGATCGTGATTTTCCTTGCCCAGATGAGCCAGTTCAAGGTGCCCGGGTCCATGGTCAGTGACGGGCATGGCATGTCGGGGGGGGAATGGCTCTCGGGGATGCAGCTTTATACGATGCTGGGCCTTGTGGGCCTGACGATGCTGATCGTCTGGGGGCTGCCGAAAGTGACCAAGGTGATCCCGGCGCCGCTGGCGGGGATCGCGATCACGGCATTTGTGGTGATTGCCTTTGGTCTTGATGTGCCGCGCGTGGGCGATATGGCCTCGATCGAAGGGGGCCTGCCGCAGTTCCACATTCCGGCGGTGCCGCTCACTCTTGAGACGTTCTATATCATCCTGCCTTATGCGGTCATTCTGGCGGCGATTGGGTTGATTGAAAGCCTGCTGACGCTGAACCTTGTCGGTGAGATGACCGGCAAGCGGGGCGGTGCATCGCAAGAGTGTATCGCGCAGGGTGTAGCCAACGTGACCACCGGGTTCTTTGGCGGCATGGGCGGCTGTGCGATGATCGGTCAGTCGATGATCAACGTGAAATCGGGGGGACGGACGCGGATTGCCGGGATTACGGCGGCGCTGTTCCTGTTGTTGTTCATCGTTGCGGCAAGCCCTTTGATCGAGCAGATCCCTCTGGCCGCACTTGTGGGCGTGATGTTCATGGTGGTGATCGGCACCTTTGCGTGGAACTCATTCAAGATCATGCGCAAGGTGCCCCTGATGGATGCCTTCGTGATCGTTCTGGTGACGGTGGTAACGGTGATGGGAGACCTTGCCGTCGCGGTTGTTGTCGGGGTGATCGTGTCGGCGCTGGCCTATAGCTGGCAGAACGCGCGGCGCATTCACGCCATCACCCGCGAAAGCGCGAGCGATCCCGGTGCCAAGGTCTATGAGATCGAAGGGCCGTTGTTCTTTGGGTCTTCGGATGGGTTTGTCGAACTGTTCGACGTGGCCCATGACCCGGATCACGTGATCATTGATTTCCAGCGCAGCCGGGTTGTCGACCAGTCGGCCTTGCAGGCGATCGAGGCGGTGGCGGCCAAGTACGAGGCGGCTGGCAAGGCCGTGGCGCTGCGCCATCTGAGCCGCGACTGTCACCAGTTGCTGAGCCGGGCCGGGCATCTGATGATCGACAGTGATGATGACCCCGAATACGAGGTTGCGGTCGATTATTCGGTGCGTACGGGTATTCTGGGCGGGCATTGATGACCACGGGCTTGTGACATGACATTTCTGGCAATCCTGATCGGGCTTTTGCCGTCCTTTCTTCTGGTGGGGTTGGGCGGGCTGATCCGGGATCGCCTGTCGGTCAATGCGTGGCAGGGGCTGGACAAGCTCAACTTTGAAATCCTGTTCCCGGCGCTGTTGTTCGTGGCCGCGTCGACGCGGGAAATCCGCCCCGGTGCGATTGTCACGATTGCTCCGGTGGTCTGGGGATTGATGGCTATCGCGCTGATTGTAGCGTGGCAGGCGCGGCGGTTTGGGCCGGAACGTTTCCTTGATTTTGCCGGGGCATGGCAGACCGCTTGGCGGTTCAATTCGGCACTGGCCTTTATCGCGGTGGGCGTGACCGATGCGGCGGACCCGGCATTGATGGCAGTGTGCATCGGGATGGCTGTGCCGATGGCGAATGTCTTCGCGGTCTCGGCCCTGTCGCGCGGAGGCAGCCTTGGGGTGTGGGGCACGGTGCGTAAGGTGGCGCTCAACCCGTTTTTGCTGGCGTCTTTGAGTGGCGTGGCCGTGGGGCTGTCGGGTTGGAAGATCCCGGTACCAGTGCTGGCGCCGTTGACGATGCTGGCTGAGGCGGCAATCCCGATTGCGCTGATCTCGGTGGGGGCAACGATGAACTGGGGCGCGCTGGCGCGGCTCGACCGGTTCAGCGGGATCATTTGCGCGACAAAGCTGATCGTGATGCCGCTGGCGGCGGTGGCCGTGGCGCTGGCGCTGGGATTGCCCGGTGCCATTGCCGTGGTGGTGGTGGTCTGGGCGGCACTGCCCACCGCGTCGGGGGCGCATGTGCTGGCGGCTGGGTTCGGGGCGGATCGAGTGCTGTCGGCGACGCTGGTGGCGCAGACGACGCTTTTGGCGGCGGCATCTCTGCCGGTGTGGATCGCCGTGGCCGTTGCGTTGTTTGGGGGATAGCCCGGCATCAACCCGCTGGGGCGAGCTTCTCCAAAGCGTTGACGTCTCCGGCCATGATGGCCGGGATCGCGGCTTCGATGACCTCCACAGGCCAGTCCCACCAAGCCAGCGCCAGAAGGCGTTCGATCACATCCGGGGCAAAGCGATAACGCGCCACGGTGCCGGGGTTGCCCGTGACAATCGCGTAATCCGGCACGATGCCGCGCACCACGGCGCCCGCGCCGATGATCGCGCCATGGCCGATATAGGCGCCGGGCAGGATGGTGGCCCCATGGCCGAACCACACGTCATTGCCCACAAGCGTATCGCGCTGATCCGGTTGATAGCCTTCGCGCGCGGTGCCGTCGAAGATGGGAAAGGGATAACAGCTTAGTCCGTCGGTCGCGTGGTTGGCCGAGGCGGTCAGAAAGCGCACGCCATGTGCGATCTGACAGAATTTGCCGATGATCAGCCGTTCCTGCGAGAACGGAAAGAGATAAGGTGCCAGCCGCGCGGTCCAGTCCCCGGGCGGATCAAAATCCGAGGCATAGGTATAGGCCCCGACCGCAAGGCAGGGATGATCCGTCACCGACCGCAGCATCACCGTGCCGCGATGCGGGCTGCCATCAGGGAGATGGATCGGATAGGGCTGATCCGGGTCGGGCAGGGGCATCAATCGTCCGGTCTTGCCAGTGTGAAAGTGTTCTCCACGACAGAGTAGTCGCGATAGCCCAGCCGCGCCAGCGGGCGGAAGGTGGTCACGTCAAAGATGCCGTCCACGATGCAATCGTCGCGCAGGTGAATGCCGACAACCTCGCCCATGACCATGAAGTTGTTTTCACCCAAAAGCGGTACGATCTGGGTCAACCGACATTCCAGCGATGCGGGCGCGCCAAGAAGACGGGGGCAGTCGATGGTTTCGCATTGCGCCGCCTCAAGCCCGGCCCGGTCAAACTCGTCCACATCCTTGTCGAACGTGGTGGTCGATACGTTCATGGCGTCACGCATCGCCTCTTCGACGACGTTGATGCAGAACACGCCGGTGGCGCGGATGTTTGAGAGCGAATCCTTGCCCTCGGCCTGATCCGGCTTGGTCCCGGTCGAGGCGAACATGATCTGTGGCGGCACATAGGCGGTGCCGTTGAAGAAGGAATAGGGGGCGAGGTTGCGCCGCCCGTCCGCATCCCGTGTCGAGACCCACGCGATGGGGCGCGGGGTGATCAGGGCATTGAACGGGTTGTGGGGCAGGCCGTGGCCGTCTTTGGGCTGATAGAACATGGATCGCGCTTCCTTTGGGTTTGCCCAAGGGGTAACGCCATGCTAGGGCCGATTCCACAGCAAAAAGACCAGACGAGGCGCGAAGCGGGTGTTCACACTTGCACAGGAAACCGAAGAAGACTGGTGGGAGGTCGAAGCCCTCTATGACCTGTGCTTTGCGCCGGGGCGCGAGGCGCTGAGTTCTTACCGGCTGCGCGATGGCGTGGCGCGGGTGGCGGGGATGTCGCTGGTGGCGCGCGATGCCCAGAATATCCTGGCCGGGGCGATCCGGTATTGGCCGGTGCGGATCGGAGCGGCAGAGGCGCTGCTTTTGGGGCCGGTGGCGGTGCACCCGACTCATCAGGGCGAAGGTCTGGGCGGTTTGCTGATCGAAGAGAGCCTTGCCAAGGGCAGCGGTCAGGGCTGGGAACGGGTGATGCTGGTGGGGGATGCGCCCTATTACAAACGGTTCGGCTTTGAAAAACTTGCGGATGTGATCATGCCGCCGCCCACGAACCCCGACCGTGTTCTGGGGCGTGAACTGGTGCCGGGGGCCTGGGACGGGATCGCAGGCACCGTGCAAAGCTTTGCCGATGCCGCGCCGTCCCCTTGATTTCGCGCGTGTCAAAGCTGATCTTTGACATATGACAGAGAGTGACCCGCTGGATATCCGACAGATCGCCGTGATCGACCCCGAGGCAGAAATCGCACGGCTTGCGAAACGCTACCGCAATGCGGGGGGGCTGGGGATCGAGCTTCTCAACCTCTTGGGCGGACAGGCCGAAGGGTTGTTGGATCGCCTGCCCAGACAGGTGCGCGACCGGCTGGATGGTGCCACAGAGCTGGCGCTTTCGCAGGCGATGCGCGCGGCGCAGGGCTCGCGCCGGGTAGTGGGCGAACAAAAGTCATGGTTGAACACGGCTGTGGCCACCGCGCTGGGCGCGGCAGGGGGCGCGGGTGGATTGCCGGGGGCATTGGCGGAATTGCCGGTCACGACGACCGTGCTGTTGCGCGCCATTCAGGATGAGGCACGTCGACAAGGCTTTGATCCCGAAGCGGAAAACGTGCAGTTCGATTGCATCCGCGTGTTTTCAGCCGCCGGGCCGCTGGCGCGTGATGATGGCGCGGACCTTGCCTTTGTCAGCACGCGTCTGGCGCTCACCGGGGGCGCCATGCAGGCGCTGATTGCGCGGGTTGCGCCGCGTCTTGCAGTCGTGCTGGGCCAAAAGCTTGCCGCGCAGGCGGTACCGGTGCTTGGCGCCGTGGCTGGGGCGGCCACGAATTATGCCTATACCAGCTACTATCAGGAAATCGCGCATGTGCATTTTGGCCTGCGCCGCCTGGCGATTGACGCTGACATCGACCATGACCGGCTGGTCGAAAAAATGCTGGCGCAGATGGGCCCGCCGCGCGCGGCCTGAACGCGCGGCCTGATCTTTCTTTTTCCGGAAATACCCCGGGGGAGTCGCCGCTTGCGGCGGCGGGGGCAGCGCCCCCTTAGCCGGTGTTGCGCAGGTACTCCATCAATGCCGGGCGCACCGTCTGATCCCCGCGTTCGCGCGCCTGCACGATCACTTCGCGCACTTCGCCCAGATTGGTGCGCCGCAACAGGCTCTTGACCGGGCCGATCGAGGCCGGGCGCATCGACAGCGACCGCAACCCCATCGCCGCAAGGCAGAGTGCTTCGATCGGACGGCCGGCATCCTCGCCGCAGAAACTGAGCGGAGTCTTCGTGGTGACACAGCGGTTCACGATGCCTTCGAGGAAAGTCAGGAAGCTGACGTTGAGCGTGTCATAGCGACGTCGCACCCGTTCGTTTTCCCGGTCGGCGGCAAAGAAGAACTGCTTGAGGTCATTGCCGCCAATCGACAGGAAATCCACCTCTTCAAAGAACTTTTGCGGGGCAAAGGCCAGAGAGGGGGTTTCCAGCATCGCGCCCACTTCAAGGCTCTCGGGCAGGGGGTGGCCGAGGATGTGTTCGCGCTCAAGCGCCTTGTCCATTTCGGCGCGGGCGGCGGTGTATTCGTCATATTGCGCCACGAAGGGGAACATGACGGTGAGCGGGCGTCCGTTGGCGGCACGCAGGAGCGCCTGTAGCTGCATGCGCATCACGCCGGGTTTGTCCAGCGCCACGCGCACCGCGCGCCAGCCCAATGCCGGGTTGGGTTCGTCCTGCGGTGTCATGTAGGGCAGGACCTTGTCCGACCCGATGTCGAGCGTGCGGAACACGACCCGCATGCCCTTGGCTGCATCCATGACGTGGCTGTAGAGCTGTGCCAGTTCGGTCCGCTTGGGCATTTGGTTGCGCACGAGAAACTGAAGCTCTGTGCGGAACAGGCCGACCCCTTCGGCGCCCGAGTTTTCCAGCGAGGGAAGGTCGGCCATGAGGCCGGCATTCATGTGCAGTGAAATGGTGGTACCATCGAGCGTGGTGGCGGGCTTGTCGCGGATCGAGGCATAGCGTTGCTGGGCCTCGGCGGCCATCGCGATCTTGTCACGGAAAGCGGCGACGACCGTGTCGTCCGGGCGCAGATGTACGACGCCCTGGTCCCCGTCGAGCATGATATGATCGCCATTGAGCGCCTCTGTGGTGATGCGGTCGGCGTGAATCACCAGCGGGATGGCCAGCGCACGGGCGACAATCGCAGCGTGGCTGCCCACGGAGCCTTCTTCGAGCACGATACCCCTGAGATTGCGGCCATATTCGAGCAATTCACCGGGGCCGATATTGCGCGCCACGAGGATCGGGTCGGCAGGCAGGTCGGCGCCGGTTTCGGTGCCCTGGCCGGTCAGGATGCGCAACAGGCGGTTCGAGAGGTCGTCCAGATCGTGCAGACGTTCGCGCAGATAGGCATCTGTCACCTGTTCCATGCGGGTCCGGGCGGCAGATTGTTCTTTTTCGACAGCGGCTTCGGCAGAGAGACCGCGCGCGATGTCGCTTTCCATGCGCTTCATCCAGCCCTTGGAGTTGGCAAACATCCGGTAGGCTTCGAGAACGTCGAGCTGTTCCTTGTCGCCACGCGCTGCAGTGGCCAGCATCTTGTCGACGCCGACCCGCAGGGTTTCGACCGCTTCGCTGAGGCGGGCCAGTTCGGTTTCGGGATCGTCGGCAACGGGGTTGGTGACAACCACGCGCGGTTCGTGCAGCCAGACATGGCCCTCGGCGGCGCCTTCCTGGGCACCGGTGCCCTTGAAGGCGACCGGCTGCTGATGGCGGGCGGTCATGGCCGCGCCTTCGCCGACAAAGGCGCCCAGTTCGGTCATCTCGGCCAGCACCATGGCCACCACTTCCAGCGCATAGACCTCGTCCGCGGAATAGGTGCGCGCGTCCTTGGACTGGACCACGAGCACGCCGAGATTGTCACCCAGCCGCTGAATCGGCACGCCGCAGAAGCTGGAATAGATCTCTTCTCCGGTTTCCGGCATGTAGCGGAACCCCTTTTCGGAGGGGGCATTGTCGGAGTTGATCACGCGCGAACTGCGGGCGACGCGGCCCACGAGGCCTTCGCCCACGCGCAGGCGGGTCTGGTGCACCGATTCCGGGTTCAGACCCTCAGTGGCGCAGAGTTCAAGCGTTTCATCGTCGCGAAACAGGTAGATCGAGCACACTTCGGTGCCCATCGATGAGGCAATCAGGTGGGTGATGCGGTCCAGGCGTTCCTGACCGGCCGTGTCTTCGGCCAGTGCATCGCGCAACCGGCCCAGCAGCTTGCGGCTCTCGGATTCGGTTCTTTCAGACATGCGCGGTTGGGTTCCCCGTCTGGTTGCATTTCACCCTGAATAGATCACATGCGGCGGCGAAGCGAAACGCGTTTTTGCCCCAAACGGGGGCGTGTGGCAGAGGAATGCCCAATAAAGCATCCGACCGTTTGCAGGACGTCAGAAATAATGCCGCCCCGGACTTTGACCGGGACGGGGGCAGGGCCAGTCCTTGCAGATGCGGGGATCGGGCGTGATCAGGCCGCCTTGTCGAGATCAAAGGCGTCGTGCAGCGCCTGTACCGCCAGTTCGAGATACTTGCGGTCGATCAGGACGGAAATCTTGATTTCCGACGTGGTGATGACCTTGATGTTGATGCCCTCGTCAGAGAGGACCTTGAACATCTTGGCTGCAACCCCAGATTGCGAGCGCATCCCGATGCCGACGACCGAAATCTTGGCGACATCCATGTCGGTGATGAGGTCGGAGAAGTTCAGACCGCCCGAGGCCTTGAGTTCGGCAAGGGCTTTCTCGGCGCGCTTCACTTGGTCGGTGGGCAGCGAGAAGGTCATGTCGGTGCGCCCTTCCTCGGAGATGTTCTGAACGATCATGTCCACGTTCACGCCCGCATCGGAGAGACATCCGAAGATGATCGAGGCGATGCCCGGACGGTCGGCGACCGACAGAAGGGTCATCTTGGCTTCGTCGCGGCTATAGGCGACGCCAGAAACAACATTGCTTTCCATGATTTCCTCCTCATCGCAGACCAGGGTTCCGGCCTCGTCGGATTGTTCTTCAAACGAGCTCAGCACCCGCAGTTTGACCTTGTAACGCATGGCCAGTTCGACCGAGCGGGTTTGCAGCACCTTGGCCCCCAGCGAGGCCAGTTCCAGCATTTCCTCGAACGCGATCCGGTCGAGTTTGCGGGCCTTGCTGCAGATACGCGGATCGGTGGTGTAGACCCCGTCCACGTCAGTGTAGATGTCGCAGCGTTCCGCATCGAAAGCGGCGGCAAAGGCGACGGCGGTGGTGTCCGAGCCGCCCCGGCCCAGCGTGGTGATGCGGCCTTCGGGGCTGATGCCCTGGAACCCGGCAACCACGGCGACACGCATGCCTTCGCCGAACTTGGCGTTGATATTGTCGGTCGGGATTTCCTCGATCCGCGCCTGGGAATGGGCCGAGGTGGTCAGAAGCGGCACCTGCCAGCCCTGCCAGCTGCGTGCCGGGATATCCATTTCCTGCAAGGTGAGCGCCATCAGGCCGGCGGTCACGTTTTCGCCCGAGGAGACCACGGCGTCGTATTCGCGCGCATCAAACAGGGGCGAGGTTTCTTCGACATAGCCGACCAGCTTGTTGGTCTGGCCGGACATGGCCGAGACGATGACGATCACGTCATAGCCTTTGGCGACTTCGACGCCGATCCGTTTGGCGGCGCGGCGGATGCGGTCGAGGTTGGCGACCGAGGTGCCGCCGAATTTCATCACAAGAACGGGCATTCTCGTTTCCTTGGGCTTTGGTTGAGCGGGGTTTACGCGGGATGGCGCGTCGGTGCAAGCGGGGTCGGGTGTCGCAGGGGGGCGGGGGGCGTTGCCCCCGTCACAGCAGCGGGGCTTTGGCGCCGCCCGTTCGCGCCTGAATCGGTCCACTGGACCGATTCCGGGACAGCGCTCACCCCCCAGGATATTTCTGGCAAAAGGAAGATGGGGGGTCGGTTTAGCCGCCCGTGTGACTCATGTGGCGGGACATCTGGCCGTCGACTTTCTGGCGCGAATAGTCAAAGTCGTGGCCCTTGGGCTTGAGACGGATGGCGGCGCGGATCGCCTCTTCGAGCTTGCCTTCGCCCTCGCTGCTGTCGCGCAAGGGCGCGCGCAGGTCGGCCATGTCTTCCTGACCAAGGCACATGAAGAGCTGCCCGGTGCAGGTCAGGCGGACGCGGTTGCAGCTTTCGCAGAAATTATGGGTCAGGGGCGTGATGAAGCCGATTTTCTGCCCTGTCTCTTCGAGCCGCACGTAGCGCGCCGGGCCGCCAGTGCGCTCGGCCAGATCGGTGAGCGTGTAGCGGGTGGCCAGCTGTTTGCGCAGGTCGCTGAGCGGCCAGTATTGATCGAGCCGGTCTTCGTTTCCGAGATCGCCCATCGGCATGACCTCGATCCAGGTCATGTCCATGTCGCGGTCATGACACCATTCGGCCAGCGTGAACAATTCGTCTTCGTTGAAGCCCTTGAGGGCAACGGCGTTGATCTTGATGCGCAGGCCCGCCTCTTGAGCGGCGTCGATGCCGCGCATGACCTGGGGCAGGCGGCCCCAGCGGGTGATGTCGGCAAACTTGGCCTCGTCGATCGTGTCGAGCGAGATGTTCACACGTCGCACGCCACAATCATAAAGCTCACCCGCGAAGCGTTCGAGCTGGGAGCCGTTGGTGGTCAGGGTAAGTTCGCGCAAGTCGCCGCTGTCCAGATGGCGCTTCATGGCGCGGAAGAAGGTCATGATTTCGCGTCGGACGAGCGGTTCGCCCCCTGTGATGCGCAGTTTCTCGACGCCCAGGCGGATGAAGGTCGAACACATGCGGTCGAGCTCTTCGAGCGTCAGAAGCTCTTTCTTGGGCAGAAAGGTCATGTTTTCCGCCATGCAATAAACACAGCGGAAATCGCAGCGGTCGGTCACGGAGACCCGCAGGTAGTTCACGGCGCGCTGGAATGGGTCGATCAGTGGTGCAGTCATGCGCTCAGTGGTAGTGGCGATTGCCGTGCGGGGCAAGTGGGGCAAAGGTTGTAGATGGTCACAATCAGGTGCAATATCGCGCCATGAAACGAGCAGTTCTGGTAGTTCTGATGGCTGGGGGCCTGGTCGGGTGCGACAGGGTCAATCTTGATCTGTTGCAACCCAAAGAAACGGCCCGCCCCGAAAGTGCGTCCCTGCCTGATGGCACGGTGCGTCCCGTGCCGCGCCCGGACAATTTGGCGGAGGTGGTGGTCGAGGATCGCCCCGAGGCACGGTCCGGCCCGCTTGGCGTAACCATTGTGTCGCTGGGCACGGCGACCGAACCTGGCATGTGGCTCAAGACGCCGCTGGTGGCCCGGACGCGGCCCGGCAAGGTCAGCTGGAGCGGCAAGAGCGTGGCGGTCTCGCTGATCCCGATCGAAGGGGAAAGCAGCGCGGGAAGCCGGATCTCGCTTCAGGCGATGCAGGCGTTGGGTATGCCGTTGACCGAGTTGACCGAGGTACAGGTCTCGGCCGACTAAGTGGTTGTCAGGGAAGGTGTTTTGCGGCTTCCTTGCGGGCGAAGGGCTTCATCCTGTCGCCGTGCGTCTCCAGAAAGGCGCGAGTGCGGTCGGGATCATGTTTGGACAGGTCACGCAGCCACCAGGCGACGGCCTTCTGAATGAACCATTCCGGGTCATCGACATAACCCGCAGCCCATCCCAGAACGCGGTCGCGAACCTCAAGTTCCCGGGGTTTGGGAAAATTCTGCTTGGTCCAGGGCAGGGTGATCACCAGCGCGGCGCGGCGGGTCCACATGTGGGGGCTTTGTGTCCAGGTCTCGACCGCGTCGACACGCGAAGGGTCCGCGGTCAGGCGTTTCTGACCGGCCATGCAGGCGTGATCGGCAATGGCCCAGCTGTCAAAATCGGCCACCCAGCCTTGAATCAGCGCCCAGGCCGCATCATCAGGGCGCAGGCGCGCCTGTGTCAGCAGCTTGGCGGCGGCGATGCGGGCTTCGAAAATGTCCGTCTGCCAGAGCGCATCGGCCAGCGCGACGCGGTCCGGGACGCTCAGAACTTGCCGCCAGTGCTTGGTCAGATCGTTGGTGGCCGTGTTGGGAACGCCGATCACGGGACGGGTCTGTTTGTGATAGGCCGCCATCTGCTCGGCGCGCCCCGGCTCGGCATAGGCGCGCAGTTGGGTCAGGGCCTCGGAGACGTTCACTGGGGCATCGGGGGCCATTATTCCACGGTCACGGATTTGGCGAGGTTGCGCGGCTGGTCGACATCGGTGCCCTTGGCCACGGCGGTGTGATAGGCCAGAAGCTGTGCCGGGATCGCGTAAAGGATCGGGGACAAGACGGGGTGCACGGCGGGAAGCCTGACGATATCCCAAGTGCCTTCTCCACCCTCGGAAGCGCCGTCGGAATCCGTGATCAGCAGCACCTTTCCGTTGCGTGCCATGACCTCCTGCATATTGGAAACCGTTTTGTCGAACAGGTCGTCGCGGGGGGCCAGAACGACCACGGGCACATGTTTGTCAACAAGTGCAATGGGGCCGTGTTTCAGTTCGCCTGATGCATAAGCTTCAGCATGTATATAGCTGATTTCTTTCAATTTAAGAGCGCCTTCCAGGGCGAGTGGATACATGAGTCCCCGCCCGAGGAACAGAATATCGCGTGCCTCTGAAAGTTTGTGCGCAACCTTGGCAATCTGCGGCTCTGCTTCGAGTGCGGCGTCGAGTTGGGCGGGCAGATTGCGAAATGCCGACAAAAGATCGGCAAGCTGCTCGGGGTCGATCATATCCCGGTCTGAAGCGGCCTTGAGGGCCAGCATCAGGAGTACGGACAACTGGCAGGTAAATGCCTTGGTCGACGCCACGCCAATCTCGGTTCCGGCAAGGATCGGCAGGGCCAGATCACTTTCCCGGGCGATGGAACTTTCAGGGACGTTGACCACCGAGACGATACGGTCCGCCTTTCCCTCGCAATAGCGCAGAGCCGCCAGCGTGTCGGCTGTTTCACCCGATTGCGACACGAAAAGTGCCACGGTGCGTGCCGGGATCGGTGGTTCGCGGTAGCGGAACTCACTCGCGACATCCACGTCCACCGGAATGCCTGCCAGTTGTTCGAACCAGTATTTTGCCGTGAGGCAGGCATAGTAGGCCGTACCACAGGCAACCATACTCAGGCGGTCGATCTTGGTGAAATCCAGCCCCGGCTCAGGCAGGGTGATGGTTCTTCCGTCGTGGGAAAGATAGTGATCTATGGCTTCGCCGGTGACGGTTGGCTGTTCGGCAATTTCCTTGGCCATGAAATGTTTATGTCCGCCCTTGTCCACGCGGGCCTGATCGGTGCGGATCCGTTTAACGGGGCGGTTGGCCAGTTCTCCATCGGCATTGCGGATCTCGAGGCTGGTGCGGGTCAGGACCGCGCTGTCTCCCTCTTCGAGATAGGTGATGCGATCGGTGAGGGGGGCAAGGGCAATCGCGTCGGACCCGACAAACATTTCGCCCTGTCCGTGGCCGATGGCAAGGGGGGAGCCTTTTCGCGCAGCGACGATCAGGTCTTCCTCACCCTGAAACAGAAATGCCAGAGCGAAAGCGCCGTCCAAGCGTGAAAGTGTCTTGCGGGCGGCGTCAACCGGGCCAAGCCCCTCGTCCATATACCGCTGAGTCATCAAGGCCACGGTTTCCGTGTCGGTTTCCGTGACAAAGGAAATCCCGGCAGTCGCAAGCTCTTCGCGCAGTTCCCGGAAATTCTCGATGATGCCATTATGCACGACGGCCACCTGACCGGCCTGATGCGGGTGGGCATTGAGGATCGAAGGCGCGCCATGCGTGGCCCAGCGGGTGTGCCCGATTCCGGACTTGCCGCGCAGGGGCTCATGTACAAGAAGATCCGAGAGATTGACGAGTTTTCCAACCGCGCGGCGGCGGTCGAGAATCCCGTCGTTGACGGTGGCGATCCCGGCACTGTCATAGCCGCGATATTCCAGCCGTTTCAGCGCTTCGACGAGGATCGGCGCGGCCTCGTGGTTTCCGAGTACCCCTACAATTCCGCACATTTCAAGCCACTCCGTCGCGTTTTTGTTTCTTGGATTTAAGAATTTCGAACAATTTGCGCGCCAGACCCGGTTTATTGACCTGGTCGGCGCGCGCCAGCGCCAGCGCGGCATCAGGCACGTCCTTGGTGATCACCGAGCCCGATCCCGTCATGGCCCCGTGACCGATGGAAACCGGCGCCACCAGCATCGTGTTTGAACCGATGAATGCCCGATCGCCAATGGCGGTGTGGTGCTTCATGACGCCATCATAATTGCAGGTGATGGTGCCGGCGCCGATATTGGTGCCCTCACCAATCGCGGCATCTCCGATATAGGAGAGATGATTGACCTTGCTGCCCTCGCCGATAGTGGCGTTCTTGATCTCGACAAAATTGCCGATGTGGGTGTGTTCGCTGAGCTCGGCACCGGGACGCAGTCGGGCATAAGGCCCCACGGAACTGCCGCGCGCCACGTGGCATCCCTCGAGATGGGAAAAGGCGCGGATGCGGGTGCCGCTTTCGACGGTGACGCCGGGGCCGAAATAGACGTTGGGTTCGATCACGGTGTCGCGCCCGATCACCGTATCAAATGACAGCATGACGGTGTCGGGCTGTTGCAGGGTCACGCCGAGGTCCATGAGGTCTGCGCGGGCGCGGGTCTGGAAAATCGCCTCGGCCTCGGCCAGGTGTGCACGCGAATTGATGCCCAGCGTTTCGGCCTCGTCGCAGGCCACCGCGGTGACGGGAAGGCCCCTGTCGCGGGCAATACCGACGATGTCGGTAAGATAGTATTCGCCCTGGGCATTGTGCGGTTTAACGGCGTCAAGCAGGCCAAAGAGCTGATCCCGCTTGGCTAGCATTGCGCCAGAATTACAGAAGGTTACGGCGCGTTCTTCTGGTGATGCATCGGCAAATTCGACGATCTTTTCGAGGCTGTCGCCCTGCATGATCAACCGTCCGTACTTGCCCGGATCGGCCGCGGTGAAACCAAGCACGACCACGGCATTGTCTGCGCGGGCCGCCACCATTCTTTCCAGCGTCTGCGCGCTGACAAACGGGGTGTCGCCGAAGAGAACGATCACGTCACCGTCGAAATCTTCAAGTGCGTCGCGGCACATGCTGACGGCATGACCGGTGCCGTTCTGCTCTTCCTGAAGCACAACAATGGCATCGGGATCATGATCGACCACGGTCTGGCGGACCTCTTCGTAGCCGTGACCGGCGACGATCACGGTGCGCTGCGGCTCCAGCGATGCGCCGGCCTGCATGGCGTGGATCAGCAGTGGCGCATTGGCGATCTCGTGCAGAACCTTTGGTTTGTCGGACTTCATCCGTGTACCTTTGCCTGCGGCGAGGATGACAAGTGCGGTGCTCATGTAGCGAATTCTCTTTGTATTCTGATTGCTCCCGTTTTATCCGGTTGCGGCAAGGGCGCAAGGCCGTGAGCCATCAAAACTGATTGCGCGCTGTAACAGCGATGCGCGGAAACGCGCCAACATATGGGTGGGGGAGCGCGCGATGCGAACGGTGGTTTTTGATCTGGACGGGACGTTGGCGGATACGAGCGGCGACCTTATCGCGGCGGCAAATGCCTGTTTTCGGGATATGGGGGCGGGCGACCTTCTGGACGCGGCAACGGATGCGGGCATTGCCCTGCGCGGTGGGAAGCGGATGCTGACCGAGGGGCTGACCCGCCTTGGGCGGATGGATGCGGCGTTGGTGGAGCAGTATTACCCGATGCTTCTAGAGGCCTATGGCGACGCAATTGCCGAGCATACGGTGTTTTACCCCGGCGCGCTGGAAGCGGTCGGGGAATTGTCGGCGCGTGGCTACGGCGTCGGGATATGCACCAACAAGCCCGAAGCGCTGGCGGAACAGTTGATGACCGCATTGGGTGCGCGTGAGGCATTTGGGGCGCTGGTCGGGGCGGATACATTGCCCGTACGAAAGCCGGACCCGGCGCCGCTCGTGGAAACCGCGCGGCGGTTGGGTGGGGACCCGGCCAGAACCGTTTTGATCGGGGATAGTGACACGGACCGCAATACGGCGCGGGCGGCGGGGGTGCCGTCGGTGCTGGTGACCTTCGGACCAAGTGGCGAGGACATGGCCGCGTTGGAGCCGGAGGCGCTTTTGCACGACTATGCCGAGCTACCGGATCTGATTCAGGAACTGATCGGCCGCAACAGCTGATCGGAGAGCTGTGAAAGGGGGCTCTTGTCGAGCGTGGACAGGCTTTCTTCGATCCGGGCGGCCCGGTCGCGGCCCAAAATGGGGTTGGCAAGCGTTTGGAATTTCATGCGCAGATCGGCTTCGGAGGGCGGCGCGGTGTGATCCCAGAGCGGTTCGTGCCAGTCGCTTTCAAAGTGTCCGCGCGGCGTGGTGATGGCCACGCGGGCAAAGCGTTTCAGGGGGAAATGGGCATTGGCGTGGTCGCTTTCGATCATGGTGATCTTGCCCGCGAGGGTCAGGATCGCCGGGTCGGTGACGGCGGCGTCGGAGATGTCCGAAGGGGTGACTGTGCCGCGGGCAAGCGCGACAGCAACCGGGAAAGACGTAGAATATTGCGCGGCTTCGGTGCTGTCTGGGGTGGGCATGGCAAGGCGCACGGATTCGTGGAACGTGTGAATTTCGATGCCGGTGATTTCGTCAGGGGAAAGGCTGTGGCTCTGGCGCAGATGCAGGGCGGCTTCGATCGGGGCCTGTGCCCAGCGGCAGACCGGATAGGGTTTGTAATACTGTTCCAGCATGTACCAGCGGCTGCCGAGATCGGTCCAGAAGGCGGGAGCCTCTTCGACGGTGATGGCCGGGGCTCCTGTAAAGCCAGATTGGGCCAGTTTCACAGCAGAAACGCCCGCCATGGATCCCCAGCCGGAGCCGTCCTTGACCATGGTGGGGGTATCGATGCAGCGCATCATCTGGGAGCGGGGACCGTGGTATTCGGCGATGCCGAGCGCGTGGCGGGTGGTGTCGGGGTCAAGCAGCAGGAGGCGCGCGCCCGCGGCGGCGGCGGTGACCGCGCCCCAGCTGCCCGAGGTGTGATAGTCGGGGACCGTGGCATGCTGGGCCATGGCGGCGCGGGCGCCGAATTCGTAACCGAGTACGATCGCGGTCAGGAAATCGCGCCCTGACACATTCGCTTCGTGACCCAGCATGAGAGCCGCGGGAAAGAGCGGGCACCCGATATGGCCCTTGGCCGGATTGAACCCGTCATGCCCATCCAGTGCGTCGATGGTCATGCCGGCGGCAAGTGCGCCGCCGGTGGCAGAGGTGGTACGCCCGTCAAACAACATGGGGAGATGTCCACCGAATTCGGTGTGGGCGTGGTCGCGGATGATTTGGGAAAGCCGTGTGCCGATCCCGCCAGCGGCGACTCCGATCAGGTCGAGCAGGCTGAGTTCGGCCTGCGCGCGCACCGGAGCGGGAATGTCGGAAAGGTTGAGGGAGTGGATGAAGTCGAGCGCGGCGGGCATGGGTGGGGTCTCCTTGTGGGATGGGACCAGCCTAGCAAGGGATTGACGGCAAAAAGGGGTGATGCCGACGCCTGATGTCGCGTTTTGGCCTGCGGATCCGCAATTGCGGGGCAGGCGGGCATGGCGTAACCCTTGGGCAGGTGTTTGAAGCGAGGCGGGTGATGGGCGAGCGTTCCACGGAAAAATTCACGGGCAATTTCACCCAGCAGGAACCGATCCCGGACGCGGCGATCGCGGCTGCGGTGGCGGTGATGCGGTCGGGGCGGCTGCACCGGTACAACGTGGCGCCCGGAGAGGCGGGCGAAGCGGCGCTTTTGGAACAGGAGTTCGCAGCGTTGACCGGGGCGAGATTTTGCCTTGCGGTGGCCTCGGGCGGGTACGCGATGGGCTGTGCCCTGCGGGCGCTGGGGGTCGGGCCGGGGGACAGGGTGTTGACCAACGCCTTCACGCTGGCCCCGGTGCCCGGGGCGATTGCCAGTGTGGGCGCGGTGCCGGTGTTCGTGGGGGTAACCGAGGGGCTGGTGATCGACCTTGACGATCTGGCGGCCAAGGCCGGTCAGGCGGATGTGCTGATGCTGAGCCATATGCGCGGGCATATCGTGGATATGGACGCGTTGATGGCGCTGTGTGACACGCATGGAATCCGGGTGATCGAGGATTGTGCACATACAATGGGCGGGGGCTGGCGTGGCGTGCCGTCGGGGCGGCATGGCGTGATGGCCTGTTATTCGACCCAGACCTACAAGCACGTGAATTCGGGAGAGGGGGGATTGCTGATCTCGGATGATGCGGAGCTGATGGCGCGGGCGGTGATGCTGTCGGGATCCTACATGCTTTATGAGCGGCATCTGGCGGCCCCGGCGCCGGAGGTGTTCGAGCAGGTGAAATACGACACGCCGAACGTTTCCGGGCGGATGGACAATTTGCGTGCGGCGATCCTGAGGCCACAGTTGCGCAAGCTGCCCGAACAGGTGGCGGCGTGGAACGCGCGCTATGGCGTGCTGGAAGAGGGGGTGCGGGGCACGCCCGGCTTGCAGGTGGTCGAGCGGCCGGACGGGGAAGGGTTTGTCGGGTCGTCGATCCAGTTCCTGTTGCTGGATTGGGATACGGCGCAGATAGAGGCCGTTCTGGCGCGCTGCGCAGCGCGGGGGGTGGAGTTGAAGTGGTTCGGGGGGGCGGAGCCGGTGGCCTTTACCTCGCGCTATGACAGTTGGCGCTATGCCCCCAGCGCCGCGATGCCTGCCACCGACCGGGTGCTGAAGGGGATCGTGGATATGCGTATTCCGCTGACCTTCTCGCTGGAGGATTGCGCTTTGATTGCGCGGATCATCCGGGCCGAGGTGGGGGCGGTATGGCAGGCCAGCGGATAAAGGGGGCGCTGCCCCCATCGCCCCGAGGGGCGATTCCCCCGGGGTATTTGCGGAAAAAGAAAGATCAGGGCGCGCGGTTGAGTCGGGTAAATACCCAGGCGCCGAGGGTGAGGGCGGCGTAGAGGGCGAGAACGAAGGCCAGTTGTGCGGGGGCGTGGCGGGCTTCGAAGATCAGGATCAGCAGGGCTCCGAGGCCGAGGCCGAGAATGGCGGACAGGGTCATGAGCGGGTGCGAGCCGGTGGCGGCGCGGTGTTTGTGGTTGGCGACGGCCATGAGGATCGAGACCAGAAGGAAGGTGATCGAGCCGAATTCGAGGATCAGGCGCAGATCACCGATCAGGATCAGGAGCGCGGCCAGACCGGCCATGGCCAGCACCGCGTTGCGCGGGATGGTGTCGGTGCGCCGGGCCAACGGCGCCGGAAAAAACCCGTCGCGCGCAATCACGCGCATCAGGCGGGAGGCGCCGAAAAGCGTCCCGGAGATGGCGCTCATGGTGGCCAGCAGGGCGCCTGCGATCACCAGGTGACGCCCGACGGGCCCGAGCACATCGGCCGCGCCCGCGGCCAGCGCGTGTTCCTGATGGGTGATGATGTCTTCGAACGGGATGGCGAGCACGGCGCCGATAGCGATGACCACGTAGACAGTGGTGGCCAGTCCGACAGCGGCATAGATGGCACGCGGGATTTTGCGGACCGGATCGCGCATTTCGTCCATGGCGTGGATCACCAGTTGGAAGCCTTCATAGGCGACGAAGGTCACTGCGGCTATGGTCAGCACGGCGAAGAGGCTGGCCTCCGGGCCGTGCCCGTTGAGCTGGGGCAATTCGGGTTGGGCATTGCCCCAGAGCACGCCAGCCACGATCAGGAGAATCACGATCTTGGAGTAGACGAGAAGGTCCTCGGTCCGGCCCATGCCACGGGTGGACCAGATGTTCACAGCGGCAAATCCGGCGATCACGGCCATGGCGACGAGGCGGCGCGCGGTGTCGTTTTCGGCAATGTCGAAGCCTGAGATCGCATAGGAGGCGAAGGTGAAGGCATAAAGTGCGATCGTGGCGATGTAGCCGAACACCACCCACCAGCCGATCAGGGCGGCGGCAAAGTCATGGCCCGGAAAACTGCGTTTGAAAAAGGCGTAAGTTGCGCCTTCGTCGCGGTAGAAAAGGGCAAGCTTTACATAGGAATAAGCGGCGAGAAGCGCGAAGAGGCCCCCGAGCGCGATGGCCAGCGGGGTCCAGAGGCCGATCTGGGCCACGCTCAATCCGAGGATGGTGAAGATGCCGCCCCCCACCATGCCGCCCAAGGCGATGGCGATCAGCTCGGCCAGCCCCAGAGGGGGCGTGTCGGGATGGCGGTCGGGGCGCATGGCTGGTCCTGTTTTTGGTTGGGGTGACAAGTTTTTCTTGATCGGAGAAATGACATGCCGTAATTATATGAACAAGCGTTCAATAACGGGAGAACTGGTGCGATGTTCATGCACACGATGGAATTTGACCTCGGCGAAGACGTCAACGCGATGCGCGAGATGGTCCACCGCTTCGCTCAGGAGCGGATCAAGCCGATCGCGGCGGAAGTCGACCTGAAGAACGAGTTTCCGAACGAGCTTTGGAAAGAGTTCGGCGAGCTTGGTCTTTTGGGCATTACCACGCCCGAGGAATATGGCGGGGCGGGGATGTCCTATCTCGCACATGTGATTGCGGTGGAAGAGATCGCGCGGGCGTCGGCTTCGATCTCGCTCAGCTATGGCGCGCATTCGAACCTCTGCGTGAACCAGATCAAGCTCAACGGGAACGAAGAGCAGAAGCAAAAATATCTGCCGCGCCTGATTTCGGGTGAACATGTCGGTGCGCTGGCCATGTCGGAACCCTCTGCCGGGTCGGACGTGGTGAGCATGAAGCTGCGCGCGGACAAAAAGAACGACCGCTATGTCCTGAACGGTAACAAGTACTGGATTACCAACGGCCCGGATGCGGATACGCTGGTAGTCTACGCCAAGACCGACATGGATGCCGGGCCGCGTGGCATCACCGCGTTCCTGATCGAGAAGGAAATGAAGGGGTTCTCGACCTCGCCCCATTTCGACAAGCTGGGCATGCGTGGGTCGAACACTGCCGAGCTGATCTTTGAAGACGTGGAAGTGCCGTTTGAAAACGTGCTGGGCGAAGAGGGCAAAGGCGTCAAGGTGCTGATGTCGGGGCTGGATTACGAGCGCGTGGTGCTGGCCGGGATCGGCACGGGCATCATGGCCGCCTGCCTGGACGAGATCATGCCCTACATGGTCGAGCGCAAGCAGTTTGGTCAGTCGATCGGGAACTTCCAGCTGATGCAGGGCAAGATTGCCGACATGTACACGGCGATGAACTCGGCGCGGGCCTATGTTTATGAATGTGCGAAAGCCTGTGACAGTGGCCGGATCACCCGTCAGGATGCCGCGGCCTGCTGTCTTTATGCCAGCGAAGTGGCCATGACCCAGGCGCACCAGGCGGTGCAGGCCATGGGCGGCGCAGGCTATCTGAGCGACAACCCGGTGGGGCGCATTTTCCGCGACGCCAAGCTGATGGAAATCGGCGCGGGCACCTCGGAAATCCGCCGGATGCTGATCGGACGCGAGCTGATGAGCGCGCAGGCATGATCCGCGCAGCCGTCGCCCTGATGCTTGCGCCGCTTTCCGTGGCGGCGCAGGATCTGGTGTTTTCGCCCGAAGCGACCGAGTCCTGCCTTGCGGGTCTGGTCGCAGGGCAGGACCCAGTGACCTGCGTCGGAACGTCGGCCAATCTTTGCATGGAAGCCACGCAGGGCGGCTGGTCCACGGTGGGCATGAGCGGCTGCTACGAGCAGGAACGGCTTTACTGGGACGCCCGGTTGAATGCCGCCTATGGCCGGGTGCGGACCGAAGCCAAGAAGATAGACGCTGAGATGCTGGAGATCGGCTCGTCGGCGCCAAGCCAGGCGGATGCGTTGCGCGACATGCAGCGCGCGTGGATCGGCTATCGCGATGCCACCTGTGATTATGAACGTTCGCTGTGGGGCGGCGGGACGGGCGGTGGCCCGGCCACGGTGTCCTGCCACATGTATATGACTGCCGCACAAGCGCGGTATCTTGAAAACGCCGGTTTGGGCGAGTGAGTTTGGAGTAGGAAGATGAGCAAGCTTCAATCGAAGATCATGACCGGATCCGAGGATTTTGCCGCCAACCGCGCGGCACATCTGGACATGATCGAAACCATTCGCGCGGCGGCTGGGGCTGCTGCGCAGGGGGGCGGCGAGAAATCGCGCGCGCGCCATGTCAGCCGGGGCAAGATGCTGCCGCGTGACCGGGTGGCGGACCTGCTTGATCCGGGCTCGCCTTTCCTTGAGGTTGGTGCGACGGCGGCGCATGACATGTATGGCAACGCCGCGCCGGGTGCCGGTGTTGTGGCCGGGATCGGCCTTGTGAAGGGGCAGGAAGTCATGGTGGTGTGCAACGACGCCACCGTAAAGGGCGGTACCTATTTCCCGATGACGGTGAAAAAGCACCTGCGGGCACAGGAGATAGCAGAGCAGAACCATCTGCCGTGTGTCTATCTGGTCGACTCTGGCGGGGCGAACCTGCCCCAGCAGGACGAGGTGTTCCCTGATCGCGACCACTTTGGCCGGATTTTTTACAATCAGGCGAATATGTCGGCCAAGGGCATTCCCCAGATTGCCGTGGTGATGGGATCCTGTACGGCGGGCGGCGCCTATGTGCCCGCGATGTCGGACGTGACGATCATCGTGAAGGAGCAGGGGACGATCTTCCTTGCCGGTCCGCCGCTCGTCAAGGCCGCGACGGGTGAGGTGGTGAGCGCCGAGGACCTTGGCGGTGGCGATGTGCACACGCGTCTGTCGGGCGTGGCGGATTACCTTGCAGACAACGACGCGCACGCGCTGGCGCTGGCGCGTGAGGCGGTGGCCAACCTCAATCGCGGCAAGCCCAGAACGGTGGAATGGGCCAGCCCGGAAGACCCGGCCTATGACCCGGAAGAGATCCTTGGCGTGGTGCCTGCGGGGCTGCGCACGCCCTATGACATCCGCGAAGTGATTGCGCGGATCGTGGACGGGTCGCGTTTTGACGAGTTCAAGCGGCGCTTTGGTGAGACGCTGGTCTGTGGGTTTGCCCATGTGAAGGGTTGCCCGATCGGGATCATCGCCAATAACGGCGTGCTCTATTCCGAAAGTGCCTCGAAGGGCGCGCATTTCGTCGAGCTGTGTTCGCAGCGCGGCATTCCGCTGGTGTTCCTGCAGAACATCACCGGGTTCATGGTGGGCCAGAAATACGAAGCCGAGGGCATTGCCCGTCATGGCGCCAAGCTGGTGACGGCGGTGGCGACGACCAAGGTGCCGAAGATCACCATGCTGGTCGGGGGCTCGTTTGGTGCCGGCAACTATGGCATGGCCGGGCGCGCCTATTCGCCCCGCTTCCTGTGGACATGGCCCAACAGCCGGATCTCGGTGATGGGCGGCGAACAGGCGGCAGGCGTGCTGGCGACCGTGAAACGGGACGCGATCGAGCGCGCTGGGCAGGAATGGTCGACCGAGGAGGAAGCCGCGTTCAAGCAGCCGACGCTCGATATGTTCGAGCACCAGTCGCACCCGCTTTATGCGTCGGCACGGCTTTGGGATGACGGGATCATTGATCCGCGCAAAACCCGCGACGTGCTGTACCTGAGCCTGTCGGCTGCGCTGAACGCGCCGATTGAAGAAACGAAGTTTGGCGTATTCCGGATGTGATGTCTGGGGGGCAGCCCCCACACACCGGTCCAAGTGGGGGCCAGCCCCCACACCCCCGGAGTATTTACGGCAAAATGAAGAACGAGGTCGGGAGGCCGAGAGATGTTTAACAAGATCCTGATTGCCAACCGTGGCGAGATCGCTTGCCGGGTGATGGAGAGCGCCCGCAAGATGGGTGTGAAGACCGTGGCCGTCTATTCGGACGCGGACGCGCATGCCAAGCATGTGGCGATGGCGGACATGGCGGTGCATATTGGTGGGCCTGCCCCGGCGGACAGCTATCTGCGCGGTGACGTGATCATTCAGGCGGCGCTGGACAGTGGGGCGCAGGCGATCCACCCGGGCTATGGTTTCCTGTCGGAAAACCCCGAATTCGTGGATGCGGTCGAGGCGGCGGGGCTGGTGTTCATTGGCCCGTCGGCGGAGGCGATCCGCAAGATGGGGCTCAAGGATGCGGCCAAGGCGCTGATGGAGGAGGCCAAGGTGCCGGTTGTGCCCGGCTATCACGGCAAGAACCAGGACCCCGAGCACTTGTCGGGCGCGGCGGATGCCATCGGCTACCCGGTGCTGATCAAAGCCGTGGCGGGGGGTGGCGGCAAGGGGATGCGTCTTGTCGAGCAGCCCAAGGACTTCATGGACGCGCTGAAATCGGCGCAGGGCGAGGCTCAGACCGCCTTTGGCAACCCGGATGTTCTGATCGAGAAATATATCCAGCAGCCACGCCACATCGAGTTGCAGGTGTTTGGCGACGGCGAAAAGGCGGTGCACCTCTTTGAGCGGGATTGTTCGCTGCAGCGTCGCCACCAGAAGGTGATCGAAGAGGCGCCCGCGCCGGGCATGACGCCCGAGATGCGCGCCGCGATGGGCGCCGCCGCCGTGCGGGCCGCCGAGGCGATCAACTACAAGGGTGCAGGCACAATCGAATTCATCGTGGATGGTTCGGACGGGCTGCGCACGGATGGCTTCTGGTTCATGGAGATGAACACCCGTCTGCAAGTGGAGCACCCTGTATCCGAAGCCATCACCGGCGTGGACCTTGTGGAGTGGCAATTGCGGGTTGCCTCAGGCGAGGGGCTGCCCAAGTCGCAGGACGAGCTGACCATCACCGGTCATGCGTTCGAAGCGCGGATCTATGCCGAGGATGTTCCCAAGGGGTTCCTGCCCGCGACGGGAACGCTCAGCCATCTGGATTTCCCTGACAGCGCGCGGATCGACAGCGGTGTAAGGGCGGGCGATACGATCAGCCCGTGGTATGACCCGATGATCGCCAAGCTGATCGTGCACGCGCCGACGCGCTCGATCGCGCTCAAGCAGCTGGAAACCGCGCTGCGGCATACGGATGTGGCCGGGACCGTGACCAACGTCTCGTTCCTCAGCCTGTTGTCGGCGCAGGAAGATTTCGTGAAGGGGGACGTGGATACCGGGCTGATCGCGCGGCATATCGATGACCTTTCGGTTGCGCCCGTGGCCTGCAGCAAGGCCCGCTCGGTGGCGGCGGTCACGGCGCTGGGCCTCATGCCTGCACCGGATCGCGCGCCAGCGCCGTCGCTGGTGGTCTGGACGCCGCTGACCCATGCGGTGTCGCTGGTGCATCACGAGGAGCAGATCGATGCACGGGTCACGGTAAACGGGACCGGGGAATACCATGTCGATCTGGGTGAAGTGCAGCATGTCGTGCGCTATGGCGAAGGCGCATGGTGGGTGGACCAGACCAAGGTTCAGGCCCGCACGGCGCGGCAGGGTGATGATCTCACCGTGTTCTGGGGCAATGGCTATCGTTTCCACGTCGTCGACCCGCTGGAGCGGGAAGACGAGGCTGCGGCAGGCGGCAACCTGATCGCGGCGCCGATGCCGGGGCTGGTCAAGGCCGTGTTCGCCAAGGCCGGACAGACGGTGGCACAGGGCGATCGTCTGGCGATCCTTGAAGCGATGAAGATGGAGCATTCGCTTTTGGCGGCGCGCGATGGTGTTGTCGCCGAGGTGCTGGCCAGTGAAGGCCAGCAGGTCGAGGAAGGGGCGGCGCTGATCCGGCTGGAAGACGAGGACGAGGCCGCGGCATGACCGTGCTGCACCATATCCCGTTTTCGCGGTCGTTCCGCATCCTGTGGCTTTTGCAGGAAATGGGGCTGGAGGCGGATCTGCGGTTGTATTCGATCACGGACGGCTCGTTGCGCGCCTCTGAGTTCAAGGCGATTTCGCCCGTGGGGCGGGTGCCTGCGCTCGAGATTGACGGGGTGACGATCTATGAAAGTGCGGCGATTGTCGAATACCTGACCGAAACCCGGCCCGAACATGGTTTGGGCCGGTTGCCGGGGGATGCGGAGCGGGTTGCGTATCTGGAATGGCTGGGCTTTGCGGAAACGCAGGCCAGCATTCTGGCCTCGCTCAACATGCAGCATCTGTTCATGGGCGATCCGACGCCTGCGTCGCCGGTGGTTTTGAAGCTTGAAGCGGCCCGGTTGGCGGCGACCCTGAAGGCGATGGACCGCGCCCTTGCAGATCGGGAATGGTTGTTGCCGTCAGGCTTCTCGGCTGCGGATACGATGATGGGGTTCAACCTGTTCTCGGCGCCTTACTATGTTCACATGGACAAGTTCGAAAACCTGCGCGCCTATGTGAAGCGCATCGAGGCGCGACCCGCCTATCAGCGTGCGCGCGAGTTGGACGGGCCGCAGGAATTCTACAAGAAGGACTTCTACGAGGTGCCCAATGGCTGAATTTGTTGAGATTTTCGAGATGGGGCCGCGCGACGGGCTTCAAAACGAAAAGCGCCAGATCCCGACCGAGGAAAAGATCGCGCTGGTGGATTGCCTAAGCCAGGCCGGGTTCAAGCGGATCGAGGTGGCGAGTTTCGTGAGTCCGAAATGGGTGCCGCAGATGGCGGACTCGGCGCAGGTTCTGGCCAATATCAAGCGGGCACCGGGCGTGTCCTATGCCGCGCTGACGCCGAACATGCAGGGGTTCAACCGTGCGGTCATGGCGCAGGCCGACGAGATCGCCATTTTCGGGTCGGCCTCGGAAGGGTTCTCCAAGGCCAATATCAACGCGACGATTGCCGAATCGCTGGAGCGGTTTGCGCCGGTGGTCGAGGCGGCCAAAGATGTGGATTTGCCGGTACGGGGCTATATCTCCTGCGTGACAGATTGTCCCTATGACGGGCCGACGCCACCGGAAAAAGTGGCCGAAGTGGCCGCGCATCTGCGCGATGCGGGCTGCTACGAGATCTCGTTGGGGGACACGATCGGGCAGGGTACGCCCGAGAGCATTACCGCGATGCTGGAAGCGGTTTTGCAGGAAGTACCTGCGGCGAAACTGGCCGGGCATTACCATGACACCGCAGGGCGCGCGCTGGTGAATATCGAAGCCTCTCTTGCGCTGGGTGTTCGGGTGTTTGACGCCGCTGTCGGTGGATTGGGGGGATGTCCCTATGCACCGGGGGCCAAGGGCAATGTGGCAACCGAGGCAGTCAACGATCTGCTGGTGTCGCTGGGGTATGAAACCGGGCTTGACCGGGCGGTGCTGGACGCTGCGGCGGAGATGGCGCGCGCGATGCGGGCCGGGTGATAAAGAATTTTGGCGCGAGAGGAGAGGGTATGTTTGAGACAATTTCCGTAGAGGTCGATGCGCGCGGTGTTGCGACGCTGATGTTGAACCGCCCTGAAAAGCACAACGCCATGTCCGGCGAGATGCTGACCGAGCTGAAGGCGGCGGCCGAGCAGCTTGCAAAGGATGACAGTGTGCGTGTGGTCGTGCTGACAGGGGCGGGCAAGTCGTTCTGCGCCGGGGGTGATCTGGGGTGGATGCAGAAGCAGCGGGACCTGGCGCCCGAGGCGCGCGGCAAGGAAGCGCGCAAGCTGGCCGAGATGCTACAGGCGCTCAATACACTGCCCAAGCCGCTGATCGGGCGGGTGCAGGGCAACGCCTTTGGCGGCGGTGTCGGCATGGCCTGTGTCTGTGACGTGACCATTGGCGTGGACAGCCTGACGATGGGGCTGACCGAAACGCGTCTGGGGCTGATTCCCGCAACCATCGGCCCTTATGTGGTGGCACGCATGGGCGAGGGTAAGGCGCGACGGGTGTTCATGTCAGCGCGCCTGTTCCAGGCCGAGGAAGCAGCCGCGCTGGATATCCTTTCGAAAGTGGTGCCTGCCGACGCGCTTGATGCGGCCGTCGAGGCGGAGATCACACCCTATCTTGCGGTGGCCCCCGGTGCCGTGGCCCGCGCCAAGGCGCTGACCCGCACGCTTGGCGCACCGATCAATGACGCGGTGATCGACCATACGATTGGTGAACTTGTCGCCTGCTGGGAAGGCGAGGAAGCCCGCGAGGGCATCCGGGCGTTTTTTGCCAAGGAAAAGCCGAGCTGGACCTGAGAACAACCGGTTAAGGCCATGTGCCGGGCACCGAGAAAGGGTTGGAGGCAGGGTCGCCGGGGCGCGCCCTGTCTTCGCTATTTGTTATCCTGATTGATTTGATGGGTTTTTTGCCGGATCAGGAATCATCCCGGGCATCATGACGAATTCGTGAAAGATCCCCTGTTCAAGGGGGCCGACCGATTGCCGCATGGGGGCGATCAGGGAGTGCATACCTTTGTGTACAAAGGAAAAACTTGTTGAAATCAGAAAACTGAATGTGTTTTCGGTCGGTTGACCCCGCCATGGGGCAGGGGTAAACCCCGCTTAGTCTGTACAGCCAGCTGACTGCACGTGATTTTCGTGCATGAAAGGAGCTACCCCGTGGAAGAGATGCTCAGGGAATACTTCCCAATTATCGTCTTCTTGGCCGTTGCCATCGCGCTCGGTCTTGTCTTCATCCTCGCAGCCGTCGTTCTTGCCGTTCGTAATCCCGACCCTGAGAAGGTGAGTGCTTACGAGTGCGGTTTCAATGCCTTCGACGACGCGCGCATGAAATTTGACGTGAGGTTCTACCTCGTGTCGATCCTGTTCATCATTTTCGACCTGGAAATCGCGATGCTGTTTCCCTGGGCCGTGGCGTTCAAGGACGTCTCCATGGTCGGCTTCTGGTCGATGATGGTTTTCCTCGCAGTGCTGACCATCGGCTTTGCGTATGAATGGAAGAAAGGGGCCCTCGAATGGGAGTGATGACCGGAGCCAATACGGCCGGCGCCGATCGTGAGGTTGCCACCCAGGCGCTGAATGCCGAGTTGCAGGACAAAGGTTTCCTGCTGACCACGGCGGAAGACCTGATCAACTGGGGCCGCACGGGCAGCTTGCACTGGATGACCTTTGGTCTCGCCTGCTGCGCTGTCGAGATGATCCATACCTCGATGCCGCGCTATGACCTTGAGCGTTTCGGCACTGCGCCGCGAGCCTCTCCGCGTCAGTCGGACGTGATGATCGTGGCCGGAACGCTGACCAACAAGATGGCCCCGGCGCTTCGCAAGGTTTACGACCAGATGCCCGAGCCGCGTTATGTGATCTCGATGGGCTCCTGCGCCAACGGTGGCGGTTATTACCACTACTCCTACAGCGTCGTGCGTGGCTGTGACCGGATCGTGCCGGTGGACATCTATGTGCCGGGCTGCCCGCCGACTGCCGAAGCTCTGATGTATGGCATCATGCAGCTGCAACGCAAAATCCGCCGCACGGGGACGATTGAGAGATGAGCGAAGCACTGAACGAACTGGGCGTCCATATCGAGCTGAAGCGCCCCGACTGCGTGCTGGGCTGGGATGTCAGCTTTGGCGAGTTGAACGTGGACGTGGCCCCGGCAAACATTGCCGGGTTCGTCGAGTTTCTGAAGGCCGATCCGAACTGCAAGTTCGCCACGCTGGTCGATATCACCGCGCTGGACTTTCCGGACCGTCCCAAGCGGTTCACCGTGGTCTATCACCTGCTGTCCATGACACAGAACGCGCGCGTTCGTTTGCGCGTGGCTGTGCGCGAAGACGAGATGGTGCCGACGATCACCGAGATCCACCCCTGCGCCAACTGGCCGGAACGTGAGACATTTGACATGTTCGGGATCATCTTCAGCGATCACCCGGACCTGCGCCGTCTGCTGACCGATTACGGTTTCCGTGGACATCCGCTGCGCAAGGACTTCCCGACGACCGGCTATACCGAAGTGCGTTACGACGAAGTGCAAAAGCGCGTTGTCTATGAACCGGTACAGCTGCCGCAGGATTACCGCCAGTTTGACTTTATGTCCCCATGGGAAGGCGCGGAATACATCCTTCCGGGTGACGAGAAAGAGGGGGCGAAATGATGGACGGCTCCAAGTTTGACGATGGCAGCACCGACGCGCTGGCCGGCGAACAGAAAATCCGCAACTTCAACATCAACTTCGGGCCTCAGCACCCGGCGGCGCACGGCGTGCTGCGTCTTGTGCTGGAGCTGGACGGCGAGATCGTAGAGCGCTGCGACCCGCATGTCGGCCTGCTGCATCGCGGCACCGAAAAGTTGATGGAAAGCCGCACCTACCTGCAGAACCTGCCGTATCTCGACCGCCTCGATTACGTGGCGCCGATGAACCAGGAACATGCGTATTGCCTTGCGATTGAAAAGCTGACCGGTGTGGAAGTGCCGCGCCGTGGGCAGCTGATCCGCGTGCTTTACAGCGAGATCGGCCGTGTCCTGAACCACCTGATGAACGTATGTTCGCAGGCGATGGACGTCGGCGCGCTGACCCCGAACCTCTGGGGCTTTGAAGAGCGCGAAAAGCTGATGATCTTCTACGAGCGTGCCTGTGGCGCGCGTCTGCATGCCAACTATTTCCGCCCCGGCGGCGTGCATCAGGACCTGCCCGATGCGTTGCTCGACGATATCGAGGAATGGGCGCTTGGGTTCCCGCAGGTTCTGGATGACATCGAGACCCTGCTGACCGAGAACCGCGTGTTCAAGCAGCGGAACGTGGATATCGCGATTGTCGATGCCGATACCGCTCTGGAACATGGCTATTCCGGCGTGATGCTGCGCTCGGCGGGCATGGCATGGGACCTGCGTCGTGCGCAGCCCTATGAGTGCTATGACGAGTTCGAGTTCAAGATCCCGGTTGGCAAGAATGGCGACTGCTATGACCGCTACCTGATGCGTCTGGCCGAGATGCGCGAGTCGACCTCGATCATCCGTCAGGCCATTGTGAAGCTGCGCGAAGCCACCGGCGACGTGATGGCACGGGGCAAGATCACTCCGCCCAAGCGTGGTGACATGAAAACCTCGATGGAAGCGCTGATCCACCACTTCAAGCTTTACACCGAAGGGTTCCACGTGCCGGAAGGCGAGGTCTATGCCGCCGTGGAAGCGCCCAAGGGTGAGTTTGGCGTCTATATCATGGGCGATGGCACCAACCGTCCGTATCGCTGCAAGATGCGCGCGCCGGGCTATATGCACCTGCAATCGCTGGATCACATCACCTGCGGCCACCAGCTGGCCGACGTCGCCGCCATCATCGGCACGATCGACATCGTGTTTGGGGAGATTGACCGCTAATGCTGCGCCGTCTGTATCACGAACAACCCGAAAGCTTTGCTTTTTCGCCGGCCAACCAGGCCTGGGCCGAAGGGCAGATCACCAAGTATCCCGAAGGCCGTCAGGCCAGCGCCGTGATCCCGCTTCTGTGGCGGGCACAGGAGCAGGAAGGCTGGCTGAGCAAGCCGGCGCTGGAATATGTCGCGGACATGCTGGGCATGGCCTATATCCGCGTTTTGGAAGTGGCGTCGTTCTACTTCATGTTCCAGCTGCAACCCGTCGGGTCGGTGGCGCATATCCAGATCTGCGGGACGCTGTCCTGCATGATCTGCGGCGCGGAAGACCTGATCGCGGTCTGCAAGGAAAAGATCGCCGAGAAGCCCCACACGCTGAGCGCCGATGGCAAGTTCAGCTGGGAAGAGGTCGAGTGCCTTGGGGCCTGCACCAACGCGCCGATGGCGCAGATCGGCAAGGATTATTACGAGGACATGACCGCCGAGAGCTTTGCACAGCTTCTGGACGACATGGCCGCAGGCAAGGTGCCGACGCCGGGTCCGCTGAATGGGCGTTACGCGTCTGAACCGCTCTCGGGTCTGACCAGCCTCAAGGAATATGACAGTGGGCGCACGCAGTACAATGCGAGCGCGCAGCTGGCGACCGACATTGGCGACACGATCAAGCGGATCGACGGGACCGAAGTGCCGCTGCGCACCCCTTGGGTGGGTGAAGATGGCACTGTTGCAGGGCGTGCGGCGGCGGCAAACCCGCCCGCAGAAGCGCCTGCGCCGAAACCGGCGGTGAAACAGGCCGAAGAGGCGAAAAAGGCCAAGAAGGCCGAAGCCGCACCTGAAAAAGCCGCTGAAGCCCCGATCAAGCCGTCCAAGGAATTGGCCGGTCAGAAGGAACTGGCCGAGAAGAAGGGCGAGTGGAAGTACGAAGGCAAGTCGGAAGACGCGCCTGCGGCTGCCCCTGCTGCTTCGGAAGGCCCGGATGACCTGAAACAGCTCAAGGGCGTTGGCCCGGCGCTGGAGAAGAAACTGCACGAAGCGGGTGTGACCACCTTTGCCCAGATCGCAGCATGGAACGCGGATGATATTGCCGAGATGGACGACAAGCTGTCGTTCAAGGGCCGCATCGAGCGCGATGGCTGGGTCGAACAGGCCAAGACGCTGGCTGCGGGTGGAGACACCGAGTTTTCGAAACGCGTCGCCAAGGGTGACGTCTACGAGGACTAAGACATGACCACGGGGCACGATGATCAGCAACAGGCACGCAAGGGACGCATGGTGTCCCTTGTCATCGCCGGGACCATGCTGATCTGGCTGGCGGCCCAGTGGATCGGAAAAATGGCAGGGTTGCCGGGGCGTTACGCGCTTTTGTTCGACTTTGCCGCAATCGCCGCGCTGATCTGGGCGCTGGTGAACATCTATCAGATCTGGCGCGCGCGTCAGGCAAGCAAAGGGTAACGGGATGCTCAAAGATCAGGACCGTATCTTTACCAACCTCTACGGCATGCATGACCGTACGCTCAAAGGTGCGCAGGCGCGCGGCCATTGGGACGGCACGGCCGAGATCATCCAGCGCGGGCGGGATACCATCATCGACCAGATGAAGGCTTCGGGTCTGCGTGGTCGTGGCGGCGCGGGCTTCCCGACGGGTCTCAAGTGGTCGTTCATGCCCAAGGAAAGCGACGGTCGTCCGGCCTACCTTGTGATCAACGCCGACGAATCCGAGCCGGGCACATGTAAAGACCGTGAAATCATGCGCCACGATCCGCATACGCTGATCGAAGGGGCGCTGATCGCGTCTTTCGCCATGGGGGCGCATACGTCCTATATCTACATCCGCGGCGAATACATCCGCGAGCGCGAAGCGCTGCAGAACGCCATCGACGAAGCCTATGACGCGGGCCTGCTGGGCAAGAACGCCGCTGGCTCGGGCTGGGATTTCGACCTGTTCCTGCATCACGGGGCAGGGGCCTATATCTGTGGGGAAGAAACCGCGCTTCTGGAAAGCCTTGAAGGCAAGAAGGGCATGCCGCGCATGAAGCCGCCGTTCCCGGCGGGGGCGGGTCTTTATGGCTGCCCGACCACCGTGAACAACGTGGAATCGATTGCTGTTGTGCCGACCATCCTGCGCCGTGGGCCGGAATGGTTCGCGGGCTTTGGCCGCCCCAACAACGCGGGCACCAAAATTTTTGGCATCTCGGGCCACGTCAACAACCCCTGCGTTGTCGAAGAAGAGATGTCGATCAGCTTTGAAGAACTGATCGAGAAGCATTGCGGCGGGATCCGCGGCGGCTGGGACAACCTTCTGGCCGTGATCCCCGGCGGCTCGTCCGTGCCTTGTGTGCGTGGCGAGAACATGCGCGACGCGGTGATGGACTTTGACGCGCTGCGCGAGGTCGGCTCGTCGCTTGGGACCGCCGCCGTGATCGTCATGGACAAGAGCGTAGACCCGATCAAGGCGATCTGGCGTCTTTCCAAGTTCTACAAGCACGAAAGCTGTGGCCAGTGTACGCCGTGCCGTGAAGGTACCGGCTGGATGATGCGGGTGATGGATCGTCTTGTGAAGGGCGAGGCGGAGTTCGAAGAGATCGACATGCTGTTTGATGTAACCAAGCAGGTCGAGGGCCACACGATCTGTGCACTTGGCGACGCAGCGGCCTGGCCGATCCAGGGCCTGATCCGCAACTTCCGTGAAGAGATCGAAGACCGCATCAAGGCCCAGAAAACGGGCCGCATGGGCGCGATGGCGGCGGAGTAAGAACATGTCGGTCGCCTCTTCTTCCTTTGCCAAATCGACCGCGCGCGGCGGTGTCGTGCTGTTGCTCGGCGCAGCGTTGGCGCTGTCGGCTTGTGGCAAGCGGAAAGAGGACAAGATCTCGTTCAACGGCAAGTATTTTGCGTCCAAGGCCGAAAAAGTTTCCAAGGAAGAGCGTGACCACTTCATTGTCGAAGTGCGCCGCGCGTTTCAGGATATCGCCGCAGCCAAGGAAGCGGGCCGTTACGAGGCAATCCGGTATTGCATCAAGGAATACGGGACGTCGAAGATGGACTGGGTGATTGGCCCGGATTCCGAGAATATCGTGCCCGCCGACGACATGATCACGCTTGAGGGGTATTGCCGGCCATGACCCCCTTGCGCGCATATCGTGGGTGTTATTGCCTATCAGGGGCTCGAATCCCCTTTTGGACCAGCGCAGACATTTTGTCTGCCTGTCTGAAAGGAGAGACGTCATGACCCGATTTGCAACCGCCATCGTGATCGCAACTGCCATTGCAACCAGCGCGGGCTTTGCCTCTGCCAAACCGCCGCTGCGCGAAGTGCGCGAGATCGACGACAAGATCTATTACGGACTGGTTGCCTATGTTCTGGCTGAAGAATGCGACAGCCTGTCGGCCCGCAAGCTGAAGGGGATCAATGATCTCTGGACGCTGGGACGGCGTGCGCGTGAGCTGGGCTACAGCGACGAAGAAATCAAGGCCTACATCCGCTCGAAAGACGAGAAAGCGCGCATGCGTGCGCGTGGGGATGCCTGGCTGAAGTCAAAGGGCGTCTCTCTGGACGACCAAGAAGCAGTCTGTGCGCTGGGGCGTGCAGAAATCGAACGAAACAGCGCGATCGGCGTGTATTTGAGGGCGAACTAAGTCATGTCTGACCTACGCAAGATCATCATCGACGAGACCGAGGTGGAAGTGGACGGCGCAATGACGCTGATCCAGGCCTGTGAAGAGGCCGGCGTGGAAATTCCGCGTTTCTGCTACCACGAACGTCTCTCGATTGCGGGCAACTGCCGCATGTGTCTGGTCGAGGTTGTGGGCGGTCCGCCCAAACCCGCCGCATCCTGCGCCATGCAGGTGCGCGACCTGCGTCCCGGCCCGGAAGGCCAGCCGCCGGTGGTCAAGACCAACTCGCCCATGGTGAAGAAGGCCCGCGAAGGTGTGATGGAGTTCATGCTCATCAACCACCCACTGGATTGCCCGATCTGTGACCAGGGCGGCGAGTGTGATCTTCAGGACCAGGCCATGGCCTATGGCATCTCTGACACGCGGTTCAAGGAAGCCAAGCGCGCTGTGGACGACCTGAACCTTGGTCCGCTTGTGTCGACCACGATGACCCGCTGCATCAGCTGTACGCGTTGTGTGCGTTTCACCACCGAAGTTGCCGGGATCACCCAGATGGGCCAGACCGGCCGGGGTGAAGATGCGGAAATCACCAGCTATCTGAACCAGACACTGGACAGCAACCTGCAGGGCAATATCATCGACCTGTGCCCGGTGGGCGCGCTGACGTCGAAACCCTACGCCTTTACCGCACGTCCGTGGGAACTGACCAAGACCGAGTCCATCGACGTGATGGACGCGCTTGGCAGCAACATCCGCGTGGACACGAAGGGCCGTGAAGTGATGCGCATTCTGCCGCGTAACCATGATGGCGTGAACGAAGAGTGGATTTCGGACAAGACGCGCTTTGTCTGGGATGGCCTGCGTCGCCAGCGTCTGGACAAGCCTTACGTGCGTGTCGATGGCAAGCTGAAGCCGGCAACCTGGGGCGAGGCTCTGGCCGCCGCTGCAGGCGCAATGAAGGGCAAGAAGGTTGCCGCGCTGGTCGGGGATCTGGCCCCGGTCGAGGCGGTCTTTGCCCTGAAGCAGATCGTTGACGGTCTCGAAGGCAACATCGAGTGCCGCACCAATGGCGCGGTTCTGCCGGCTGGCAATCGGTCAGCTTATGTTGGCAACGCTTCCATCGAAGATATTGATACTGCGAAAAAAATCTACCTTGTCGGGTCCAACCCGCGGGTCGAGGCGCCGGTTCTGAACGCGCGGATTCGCAAGGCCTGGACCAAGGGCGCCAAAGTGACTGTTTTTGGCACCAAGGGCATGGACCTGACCTATGATTACTCCTATGCCGGGCCGGGTCGGATGCCGCTGAACAAGCTGGTGGCCGAAGCCGTCGCGCAGGACGATGCGATTGTCATCGTCGGGCAGGGCGCGATCTGTGAAGGCGACGGCATAGCGGTTCTGGGGCAGGCGATGGCGCTGACCGAGAAACTGGGTGGCAAGATGCTGGTGTTGCACACCGCAGCGAGCCGTGTTGGAGCGATGGACGTTGGCGCCGTTACCGAAGGTGGCTTGGACGTGGCGCTGGAAGGTGCGGAAGTCGTCTACAACCTCGGCGCGGACGAGATCGAGATCGGCGAAGGTGCCTTTGTGATCTATCAGGGCAGCCATGGTGATCGCGGCGCACACCGTGCGGACGTGATCCTGCCAGCCGCCGCATACACCGAAGAAAACGGTCTGTTCGTGAACACCGAAGGCCGTCCGCAACTGGCGATGCGCGCCGGGTTTGCGCCGGGCGAGGCCAAGGAAAACTGGGCCATCATGCGTGCGCTGAGCGCGGAACTTGATGCGACGCTGTCCTACGACACGCTCGCCCAGTTGCGGCAGGCGCTTGTTGCAGAGGTTCCGCATCTCGCGCAGATCGACCAGGTGCGCGACAATGGCTGGGAGCCGCTGGAGGTCAAGGAACTTGGCAAGGGTGCGTTCAAGGTGGCGATCAGCGATTTCTACCTGAGCAACCCGATCGCCCGCGCATCGGAGCTGATGGCGGAATTGTCGGCAAACGCCAAGGCGCGCGCCGAGCAGAAGATCGCGGCGGAGTAAGACACCAGATGAACCCCCGCGTCCTCATCCCGATGATCTGCCTGGCGGCCAGCGCCGGGCTGTCGGCCTGCGCCAAGCCGCAGGACGGGCGCGTGTCGCGGGACGAGGTGGTGTTTGAACCGGTTTACCAGGGGGTGGACACCCGCCTTCTGGAAGGCGACCTGGTCAATTTTCACGTGTCGATGACCGGCGCGCGGGATGATCAGGACGTTCACGAATATGCGGAATGCGCCGCTGCCCAGTATGCGCTGATCCGCGGTTTTGGTTTTGCGCGGCATGTGCGCACAACTGTTGATTTTCAGGGTGGTGTCTGGCGGGGGGATGCGGTTTACACCATCTCGCCAGCCCTGCCGCGTGGACTCAGGACGATTGACGCAGAAGTCATTGTTTCGAGCTGCGAAGATAACGGAATACCCACGGTGTGAGGACCCATGACTGAATTCTTTACCACCACCTATCTCGGGATTTTCCTGCTCACACTGGGGCAGGTGCTTTTGGTCGTCGTGCCGCTGCTGGTGGCGCTGGCCTTCCTGCTTTATGCCGACCGCAAGATCTGGGCCGCTGTTCAGCTGCGCCGGGGTCCCAACGTTGTGGGCACCTTCGGCCTGTTGCAGTCCTTTGCGGACTTCATCAAGTACATCGTGAAGGAAATCGTCTATCCGGCGGGGGCGGACAAGGTTGTCTTCCTGCTGGCGCCGATGATCAGCCTTGTCATGGCGGTGATCGCCTGGGCGGTGATCCCTTTCAATGACGGCTGGGTCGTTTCGGATATCAACGTTGCCATTCTCTATGTCTTCGCGGTGTCCTCGCTCGAAGTTTACGGCGTGATCATGGGCGGCTGGGCGTCCAACTCGAAATACCCGTTCCTCGGCTCGCTACGCTCTGCCGCGCAGATGATTTCCTACGAGGTGTCGATCGGTCTGATCATCATCGGCATCATCATCTCCACCGGCTCGATGAACTTTGGGGACATTGTGCGGGCACAAGATGGGGCCTATGGCATCTTCTCCTGGTACTGGTTGCCGCATTTCCCGATGCTGTTCCTGTTCCTGATCTCGGCCATGGCGGAAACCAACCGCCCGCCGTTCGACCTTCCCGAAGCGGAATCCGAACTCGTCGCGGGCTATCAGGTGGAATACAGCTCGACCCCGTTCCTGCTGTTCATGATCGGCGAATACGTGGCCATCGTTCTGATGTGTGCGCTGGTATCGGTTCTGTTCCTTGGCGGTTGGCTGTCGCCCATTCCGGGCCTGCCGGACGGTATCGTCTGGATGCTCGCCAAGATCTGCCTCGTGTTCTTCGTGTTCTCGATGGTCAAGGCAATCGCACCGCGCTACCGCTATGACCAGCTGATGCGCATTGGCTGGAAAGTGTTCCTGCCCATGTCGCTGATCTGGGTTGTGCTGGTCGCGTTCTTCGCAAAATTCGAACTCTTCGGCGGTGCCTATGCCCGCTGGGCAATCGGAGGCTGATATGACGGCAATCGACTATAAACGTGCCGCTGGCTTTTTCCTGCTGAAAGACTTCATCCTGGGGTTCAAGCTGGGCATGAAGTACTTCTTCAAGCCCAAGGCCACGATTAACTATCCGCACGAAAAAGGCCCGCTGAGCCCGCGTTTCCGTGGCGAACATGCGCTGCGCCGCTATCCCAACGGGGAAGAGCGTTGCATCGCTTGTAAGCTGTGCGAAGCGATCTGTCCGGCGCAGGCGATCACCATCGACGCGGAGCCCCGCGAAGACGGTAGCCGCCGCACCACGCGCTATGACATCGACATGACCAAGTGCATCTATTGCGGATTCTGCCAGGAAGCCTGCCCGGTGGACGCAATTGTCGAAGGCCCGAATTTCGAATTCGCCACCGAGACCCGCGAAGAGCTTTTCTATGACAAGGCAAAGCTGCTTGACAACGGGGAACGCTGGGAAGCCGAGATCGCCCGCAACCTCGAACTGGACGCGCCGTACCGATGACCGACGCAAAGAACCCATTCGAAGCGATGTTTGCGCAATATCAGGAAATGGCCAAGGCCATGAATCCTGCGCTGGAATCGTTCACCCCGAAAGGGTTCGAGGCGCTTTGGCCGACCATGCCCAAGGACGTCATGGAGATGTTCTTTGGCAACACGATCAACAAGGACGGGCTTGATGCCAAGACCCGTCTTCTGCTGACGCTGGGGGCGCTCACCGTTCTGGGTGCCCAGGCCGACGCACAAATCCGCCTCACGGTCCGGCATCTGCTGGAAGCGGGGGCAACGAAACAGGAAATCGTCGAGACCATCGGCCAGATGTCGATGTTCGCCGGCATTCCCGCTAGCACCCGCGCCATGGAATTGGCGCAGGATGTTCTGGCGGATAAAGAGGGAAGTGACACATGACCGTCGCGGCAATTGCATTTTACCTGTTTGCGATCTGCGTGATTGCTGGCGGGCTTTTCACCGTCATCAGCCGGAACCCGGTGCATTCGGTGCTCTGGCTCATTCTTGCATTCCTGAGCTCGGCGGGGCTTTTCGTGCTGCTGGGCGCGGAATTCGTCGCCATGCTCCTGATCATTGTCTACGTGGGGGCTGTCGCGGTGCTGTTCCTGTTCGTGGTGATGATGCTGGATGTCGATTTCGCCGAACTCAAGGGCAGCATGGCGCAATACATGCCGCTGGCCCTGCTGATCGGTGTAGTGCTGCTGATGCAGCTGGGCATGGTGTTCGGTGTCTGGGAAGCGTCGGAGCAGGCCGAGGCGCTGCGTGCCGCCGTCACCCCGACGGACGTGCAGAACACCGCCGCGCTTGGTGTGATCATCTACGACCAATATTTCCTTCTGTTCCAACTGGCCGGTCTGATCCTGCTGGTCGCCATGATCGGCGCCATCGTTCTGACCCTGCGCCACCGCAAGGACATCAAGCGCCAGAACGTGCTTGAGCAGATGTGGCGCGACCCCGCCAAGTCGATGGAACTGAAAGACATCAAACCGGGGCAGGGGCTCTGAGCCACTGTCCGACCCGGAGTTGATCCGGGGCCTGCGGAACGCCGCGGGACCATGACAACAAATAGTCCCGGAGCAAATCCGGGGCGTGAAAATGAAAGACGAACGGGGCAACCCTGAGGGACGACATGATTGGACTTGAACATTACCTGGGCGTGGCGGCGACGCTGTTCGTCATCGGCATATTCGGCCTCTTCCTGAACCGGAAGAACGTGATCATCCTGTTGATGTCGATCGAGCTGATCCTGCTCTCGGTCAACATCAACCTGGTGGCTTTCTCCAGCTTCCTTGGCGACCTTGTCGGGCAGGTGTTCACCCTGTTCGTGCTGACCGTTGCGGCGGCAGAGGCGGCCATCGGCCTGGCGATCCTGGTCTCGTTCTTCCGCAACCGCGGCACGATCGCGGTCGAAGACGTCAACGTGATGAAAGGCTAAGCGACCATGGAAAAGATCATCCTATTCGCGCCGCTTCTCGGCAGCCTGATCGGCGGCTTCGGCTGGCGTATCATTGGCGAGCGGGGCGCCCAGTGGGTCACGACCGGCCTGTTGTTCCTGTCCTGCTTCCTGAGCTGGGTCGTGTTCCTTGGGCTGGGCAGCGAAACCCAGCACATCCACATTCTTGATTTCATTCAATCCGGCACGCTGGACACGGCATGGTCGATCCGGCTGGACCGTCTGACCGCGATCATGCTGATCGTTGTCACAACGGTGTCGGCATTGGTGCACCTCTATTCGTTCGGCTACATGGCCCATGACGAGCATTGGGGTGAGGGCGAGAACTACAAGGCACGCTTCTTTGCCTACCTGTCGTTCTTTACCTTTGCCATGTTGATGCTGGTCACGTCGGACAACCTTGTGCAGATGTTCTTTGGCTGGGAAGGCGTGGGCGTTGCCTCGTACCTGCTGATCGGTTTCTACTACAAGAAACCTTCGGCCAACGCGGCCGCGATCAAGGCCTTCGTTGTCAACCGTGTGGGTGACTTCGGCTTTGCGCTTGGCATCTTCGGCCTGTTCTTCCTGACCGACAGCATCAATTTCGACGACATTTTTGCTGCGGCCCCGGCTCTGGCCGACACGCAACTGCATTTCCTGTGGACCGAATGGAACGCGGCGAACCTTCTGGCCTTCCTGCTGTTCATCGGTGCGATGGGTAAGTCGGCGCAGCTCTTCCTGCACACCTGGTTGCCGGACGCGATGGAAGGCCCGACACCGGTGTCCGCGCTGATCCACGCCGCGACCATGGTGACCGCGGGTGTGTTCCTTGTCTGCCGCATGTCGCCGCTGATGGAATACGCACCCGAGGCCACGGCGTTCATCACCTTCCTTGGAGCCTCGACCGCCTTTGTCGCCGCCACCATCGGCCTGGTGCAGAACGACATCAAACGCGTGATCGCCTATTCGACCATGTCCCAGCTCGGCTACATGTTCGTGGCGGCCGGTGTGGGGGTCTATTCGGCTGCCATGTTCCACCTTTTCACGCACGCCTTCTTCAAAGCGATGCTGTTCCTTGGCGCCGGTTCGGTGATCCATGCGATGCATCACGAGCAGGACATGCGCAACTATGGCGGCCTGCGCAAGAAGATCCCCTATACCTACTGGGCGATGATGATCGGCACGCTGGCCATCACCGGTGTCGGCATTCCGCTGACCACGATTGGGTTCGCCGGGTTCCTTTCGAAAGACGCGATCATCGAGAGCGCCTATGCAGGCACCGCGGGCGGCTATGCCTTCTGGATGCTGGTCGTGGCGGCGCTGTTCACCAGTTTCTACAGCTGGCGCCTGATGTTCCTCACCTTCTTCGGCGAGGCGCGTGGCAACAAGCATACGCATGACCATGCACATGAAAGCCCGAAAGTCATGTTGATCCCGCTGGGTGTTCTGGCGATGGGATCGATCTTTGCGGGGATGATCTGGTACGGGTCGTTCTTCGGCAAGCACGAGCAGGTCAATGCCTTCTTTGGCATCCCGGATCATCACGTGTCCGCAGACGCGGCGCATGGCGATGAACAAGCCAAGGCAGACGATCACGCAGCGTCCGACGATCACGCCAAGGCAGATGATCACGCCAAGGCGGATGACCACGAGGTTGCAAGCCATGGCGAGGCGCCGAAGGGGGCGATCTTCATGGCGCCGGACAACCACGTCATGGACGAGGCGCACCACGCCCCGAAATGGGTCAAGGTCAGCCCCTTCGTGGCCATGGTTATTGGCCTGATCGTGGCGATGTGGTTCTACATCTGGAACCCGACCATGCCCGCGAAAACGGCGGCCAGCCAGCGTCCGCTCTACCTGTTCCTGCTGAACAAGTGGTACTTTGACGAAATCTACGACTTCCTGTTCGTGCGCCCCGCCTTTGCCATCGGTCGTTTCCTGTGGAAGCGCGGCGACGGCAATGTCATTGACGGGTCGATCAACGGTGTGGCGATGGGCTTTATTCCCTGGGTCACGCGTCTCGCGGGTCGTGCGCAGTCCGGTTACATCTTCACATACGCCTTTGCCATGGTGATCGGCATCGTTGCCCTCATCACCTGGATGACGCTCAGCGGAGGAGCGCACTAATGAACGATAGCCTGCTCTCTCTCGTTACCTTTATCCCTGCGCTGGCAGCGGCGATCCTCGCCATCTTCCTGCGCGGGGAAGAGGCCGCGGCGCAGCGCAACGCCAAATGGGTGGCGCTGGTTGCGACGGTGATCACCTTCCTGGTGTCGCTGTTCGTCCTGGCCGGGTTCGATCCCTCTGACACCGGTATGCAGTTCGTCGAAGAACGCGACTGGCTGATGGGGCTGAAATACAAGCTGGGCGTGGACGGTATCTCGATCCTCTTCGTCATGCTGACGACGTTCATGATGCCGCTGGTGATCTGGTCGTCGTGGGATGTGAACACCCGCGTCAAGGAATACATGATTGCGTTCCTGCTTCTGGAAACGCTGATGCTTGGCGTGTTCATGGCGCTGGATCTCGTGCTGTTCTACCTGTTCTTCGAAGCGGGTCTGATCCCGATGTTCCTGATCATCGGTATCTGGGGTGGCAAGGAGCGCATCTACGCCTCGTTCAAGTTCTTCCTCTATACCTTCCTCGGCTCGGTGCTGATGCTGGTTGCGATGGTAGGCATGTATGTCGACGCGGGGACCACGGACATTCCGACCCTGATGAACCACACGTTCGCTTCCGAGACGCTGAATGTTCTGGGCTTCCAGGTGATCGGTGGTCTTCAGACGCTGATGTTCCTCGCCTTCTTTGCCAGCTTCGCGGTGAAGATGCCGATGTGGCCGGTGCACACCTGGTTGCCGGATGCCCACGTGCAGGCGCCGACCGCAGGTTCGGTTGTTCTGGCGGCGATCCTATTGAAGATGGGGGGCTACGGCTTCCTCCGCTTCAGCCTGCCGATGTTCCCGATCGGCGCGGAAATCCTGACGCCGCTGGTTCTCTGGATGTCGGCCATCGCAATTGTCTACACCTCGCTGGTGGCCCTTGTTCAGGAAGACATGAAGAAGCTGATCGCCTATTCGTCGGTGGCGCATATGGGCTATGTGACCATGGGTATCTTTGCTGCGAACCAGCAGGGTATCGACGGCGCGATTTTCCAGATGCTGAGCCACGGTTTCATCTCGGGCGCGCTCTTCCTCTGCGTTGGCGTGATCTATGACCGGATGCACACCCGCGAGATTGACGCCTATGGTGGCCTCGTGAACCGGATGCCGGCCTATGCGCTGATCTTCATGTTCTTCACCATGGCCAATGTCGGCCTGCCGGGGACCTCGGGCTTTATCGGCGAATTCCTCGTGCTGATGGGCATCTTCCAGGTCAACACCTGGGTGGCGCTGGTCGCGGCATCGGGTGTGATTTTCTCGGCGGCCTATGCGCTGTGGCTGTATCGCCGCGTCGTGTTCGGCGACCTGATCAAGGAAAGCCTGAAGACGATCAAGGACATGACCGCCCGCGAGAAATGGATCTTTGCACCGCTGGTGGCAATGACCCTGATCCTCGGCGTCTATCCGGCGCTGGTGACAGACATCATCGGACCCTCGGTCGAGAACCTGATTTCCAACTATGAAACCGCTCTGGCCCATGCCCCCACGGGCAACCAGATGGCATCGCACTAAGGAGAGCTTGAGACATGATCCAGGCTGATCTGAATATCATCCTTCCGGAGATCCTGCTGGCGGTTTATGCCATGTTGGCTCTGGTCTTTGCGGTCTACACCGGCAAGGACAAGCTTGCGCCGATGCTGACCTGGCTGACAGCGGTTGTCTTTGTGCTGGTGGGCGCGTGGATCGGTATGACCGGTTCGGGTGAAAATATCGCCTTCAACGGCATGTTCCACGATGACGGCTTCTCGCGTTTTGCCAAGGTAGCGATCCTGTTCTCGGCCGCCGCCGTTCTGGTGATGGGGCAGGACTACATGTCGCGTCGCGGCATGCTGCGGTTCGAATATCCGATGCTGATCACGCTGGCCGCAGTCGGCATGATGGTGATGGTTTCGGCAGGCGACCTGATGGCTCTTTACATGGGGCTGGAACTGCAGTCGCTGGCGCTCTACGTAGTTGCGTCGTTGCGCCGTGACAGTGTGAAATCGACCGAAGCGGGTATGAAATACTTCGTGCTGGGCGCGCTGAGCTCGGGCCTTCTGCTTTATGGTTCGTCGCTGGTTTACGGTTTTGCCGGGACCACCAACTTTGCCGGTGTCATCGAGGCCGCGGGACATGATCATACGCCGCTGGGGCTACTCTTTGGTCTGACTTTCGTCACCGCTGGTCTGGCATTCAAAGTGTCAGCAGTGCCGTTCCACATGTGGACGCCTGACGTGTACGAAGGGTCGCCCACTCCTGTGACAGCTTTTTTTGCCACCGCGCCGAAAATCGCCGCGATGGGTCTTTTGGCCCGCGTGCTGCACGACGCCTTTGGCGGTGTGGTCGGAGACTGGCAGCAGATCATCGCGCTTCTGTCGGTGTTGTCCATGTTCCTTGGCGCCGTGGCTGCGATCGGGCAGCGCAATATCAAGCGCCTGATGGCCTATTCGTCGATCGCGCATATGGGTTATGCGCTGATGGGTCTTGCCGCCGGCACCGCCTTTGGCGTGCAGGCGATGCTGGTCTACATGGCGATCTACGTGACCATGAATATCGGGACGTTTGCCTTTATCCTGTCCATGGAAAAGGACGGACAACCGGTGACAGACATCACCGCGCTGAACATGTATGCCAAGCGCGAACCGGCCAAGGCTCTGGCCATGCTGGTTCTGCTGTTCTCGCTGGCCGGTGTGCCGCCGCTGGTGGGTTTCTTTGGTAAGTTCTATGTGTTGAAAGCCGCTTACGAAGCCGGGTTGGCATGGCTTGCGGTGCTTGGTGTGGTCGCATCGGTTATCGGCGCGTTCTATTATCTGCGGATCGTGTACTTCATGTATTTCGGCGAAGAAGGCGAAGCGCTCGACAAGGGGCGCAGCTCGGTACAGTACGTGTTCCTGATGGTCTCTGCCGCCGTGATGCTGCTGGGGGTCGTGAACCTTTTCGGGATCGAAGGTGTTGCACAGGCCGCCTCGGTTGCGCTGGTCAACTGACCTTGCGATTGACCGCTCTCTGATCAAATTGAGACGCGCCCCCAGTGGGGCGCGTCGCTTTGTTTTTTAGCGCCTCCGGCGCGGGAGTATTTGGGGCAAAATGGAGACTGGGAACTGGCCCGAAGGATATGGGCGGCGTGTTCTGGCCGAAGTGGACAGCACCAATGCCGAAGCCGCGCGGATTGCGCCGGAGCTGAGAGGGCCGGAGTGGATATTGGGATTGCGCCAGACCCAAGGGCGGGGGCGTCGGGGGCGCCCCTGGGCCGATCCCGTGGGCAATTTCGCGGCGACGCTGGTTCTGCAGCCGGGGGAGGCGCCGGAGCGGGTGGCGCTGCGTTCGTTTATTGCCTCGCTGGCGCTTTATGACGCCTTTGCCGCGGCAGCCGAGACCGAGACGCCCTTTGCGCTCAAGTGGCCCAATGATGTTTTGCTGAATGGGGGCAAGGTTGCCGGGATTCTTCTGGAAACGGCTGGCATGGCCGGGGGCGCGGTCAACCACGTTGCAATCGGAATTGGTGTGAACCTGAAACACGCCCCCGCGATTGGCGAGGTCGAGGCCGGGGCCACGCGACCCGTGTCGCTTCTATCTGAGACCGGCACCGAGATCACACCGGAGGCGTTTCTGGACCTGGTCGCGGCGGCCTTTGCCCGCTATGAGACGCAGTTCCGCACCTTTGGGTTTGAACCGATCCGCACGGCATGGCTGGCGCGTGCAGCGCGTCTGGGCGAAGTGATCACCGCGCGTACGTCGCGTGAGGAAACGACGGGCGTTTTTGAAACGGTGGACTCGTCGGGCAATCTGGTGTTGAACACCGCAGAAGGGCGTGTCGCCATCCCGGCGGCGGAAATCTACTTTTAGGCAGCAGGGGAACGCGCGCGATGCTTCTGGCGATTGACTGCGGAAACACGAACACGGTTTTTTCGATCTGGGACGGGGAGAAGTTTCTCTGCACGCTGAGGACGTCGACACATCATGCACGTACGGCGGATGCCTATTTCACGTGGTTCTCGACATTGATCAAGCATTACGGGATCGAAACGGACATCACCGATGTCATCATCTCGTCCACCGTGCCGCGCGTGGTGTTCAACCTTCGCGTCTTTGCGGACCGCTTTTTCAACTGTAGACCGCTTGTTGTTGGACGCCCGGAATGTGCATTGCCGACTGAGCCGCGGGTTGATGAGGGAACCATTGTCGGTCCGGACCGGCTCGTCAACACGGCGGGGGCCTTCGAACGCCATGGTGGTGATCTGATCGTGGTGGATTTCGGAACGGCGACCACGTTTGACGTGGTCTCGGCGGATGGGGCTTATATCGGGGGCGTGATTGCGCCCGGGGTGAACCTGAGCCTTGAGGCGCTGCACAATGCCGCCGCCGCGCTGCCGCATGTCGATATCGCCAAACCGCAGTCGGTGATCGGGACCAACACGGTGGCCTGCATCCAGTCGGGGATCTTCTGGGGTTATGTCGGGCTGGTGCGGGAGATCTGTGACCGGATCAAGGCAGAACGGGAGCGGCCGATGAAGATCATCGCCACGGGCGGGTTGGCACCGTTGTTCCAGCAATCGGTCGAGCTTTTCGACAGTTTCGAAGACGACCTGACCATGCACGGCCTTACGGTCATTCACAACTATAACAAGGAAATTGCCGCGTGAGCAGTGAACGACTGATCTATCTGCCCCTTGGCGGGGCAGGTGAAATTGGCATGAATGCCTATGTGTATGGCTATGGGCCCGCGGACGCCGAGCGCCTGATCCTGGTGGATCTTGGGGTCACGTTTTCGGACATGGATGGTAGCCCCGGGGTTGATCTGATCTTTCCGGATGTCAGGTGGTTGCAGGAAAACAAGGATCGGCTTGAGGCGGTGTTCATCACCCATGGGCATGAAGATCACATTGGCGCCGTCGGGCATTACTGGGAAAAACTGGGCGTGCCGGTCTATGCGCGCGCTTTCACGGCCAACCTTGCGCGTCACAAGATGGCCGATCGCGGGCAGCCGGAAGAGGCGGTTCGCACGGTGTCGGCATGGCCCGAGATGACAGAGGCTGGCCCGTTTCGGGTTGGGTTCCTGCCGATCAGCCATTCGATCCCCGAGAGTGCGGGGCTTGTCATTGACAGCCCGGCGGGACGGGTGATCCATTCGGGGGACTTCAAGCTCGACGAGACGCCGGTGGTGGGCGAACCCTTTGATCCCGACTTGTGGGCCGATGTGTCCAAGGGGGGCGTCAAGGCGCTGATCTGTGACTCGACCAACGTGTTTTCCGACCATCCCGGGCGGTCAGAGGCCAGCGTCGGCCCCGAGATCGAGGCGCTGGTTTCGGCGGCGCCGAACATGGTGGTGGCAACGACCTTTGCGTCAAACGTGGCGCGTGTAAAGACCTTGGCCGAGGCCGGTGAGCGCGCCGGGCGGTCGATCTGTCTCATGGGGCGCGCGATGCGGCGGATGATCGAAGCGGCCATTACAACGGGCGTTTTGCAGAATTTTCCGAAGGTGATCAGCCCGGAAGACGCGGCAACGGTGCCGCGCGAAAACCTGATGCTGCTGGTGACAGGATCGCAGGGCGAGCGGCGGGCGGCCAGCGCACAATTGGCGCAGGGCAAGTACAACGGCATCACCCTGAAAGAGGGCGATCTGTTCCTATTCAGCTCGAAGACCATTCCGGGCAATGAGCGGGGCGTCATTCGTATCATCAACCAATTCTCGGAAATGGGAGTGGACGTGGTGGATGATAGCACCGGGAAGTATCATGTGTCCGGCCACGCCAATCGCCCTGATCTCAAGCGGCTGCATGATATCGTGAACCCGGAAATGGTCATTCCCAATCACGGCGAACATCGTCATTTGCGCGAACACGCTAAGTTGGCAGCGGACGGGGGGCGAGCCTCGATCGTGGCGGTCAATGGCACCATGCTGGATCTGAGCGGATCGGCTCCGTCGATCGCGGGCTTTGTCGAAACCGGGCGGACCTATCTGGATGGTGCGGTGCAGATCGGGGCGCTGGACGGGATCGTGCGGGACCGGATTCGCATGGCGCTGAACGGGCATGTGGTTGTGACGGTTATCCTGGATGAGGATGACGAACCGCTGGGTGAAGCGTGGTGCGAATTGAAGGGCTTGCCCGAGATGGGACGCTCAGATGCGCCGCTTTTGGATGTGCTTGAGGAGGATCTGACCCAGTTCCTCGGACGCGCCAAGGCCAAGACGCTGGGCGATGATGACAAGCTTGAAGGGGAGCTGCGTCGGATCGCGCGCAATACGTGTCGGGATGAGATCGGCAAGAAACCGGAAGTAACGGTGATCGTCAGCCGCCTGAGCTAAGTCGGTTCGCGACCTTGTCGATGTCGGTTCCTTGTTAGAACCGGGGTCGGCAAGGGGGGCTAATTGGGGCATGGATCGGAGGATGCCCCTTTGCCGCATGTCGCCAATGACCTGATCAATCTCGACCGCTATCCCATTCATGAGGACGGTTCGGCGCGCGATGCGCTTTTGGAGCGTGTGCGTTACGATCTTGCAAAAGACGGCTGTGCCGTGATTAAGGGATTTCTGCGACCTGAGGCGATTGGGCCCTTGGTGAGGGAAGCGGACTCTGTCGCGCATCGTGGGCACCGCAGTTTCAGCCGGACCAATCCGTATTTCACCGCGGATGATCCGACATTGCCCATTGATGACCCGCGCAGGCAGTTCTTTGACCGGTCAAACAGCTTCATTGCCGCAGATTGTTTTGACCGCGATGGACCGCTGCGCCGCATTCACGACAGTGATGGTTTTGATGCGTTCATTCAGGCTTGCCTGCAGGAAACGGCGTTCTTTCGCTATGCCGACCCGCTGGCGGATGTCATCGTAAATATGGCCGAAGAAGGCAACGGGTTCCCCTGGCATTTTGATACGAACAATTTCACTGTGACGCTTGCCCTCCAGAACTCTGAAAGCGGTGGGGCTTTCGAATATGCGCCGGGTATTCGGGAGGAACATGAAAACTTTGAAGAAGTAAGCAAGGTGCTTGATGGCACATCTGACCAGGTGACGATTCTGGAACTGGAACCGGGTGACTTGCAACTGTTTCGGGGACGTTACTCATTGCATCGAGTGGCCCCGCTCAAAGGGAAACGGCGACGCTACGTGGCGATTTTCTCGTACGTTGAAAAGCCCGATATGGTCGGCGCCCCGGAGCGCACGCGGCAACTGTATGGACGGGTCTTGCCTGTGCATCTGGAGCGCGCCGGTCTGCGCGGTGATACGCTTTTGGATTAGGGAGACGTTCGGGCGAAACTGCCCGAACGCATTCTATTCAGCCCGCGTAACGCTCTTCAAAGCTGAGTGCGATGAACGAGGGCATGTGATCTCCCATGCCGACAACGTTGTCGTCGCGATCCCTTCCCGAGCGCCCGCGCGAGCGGCCCCGGCTGCTGGACTTGTCCGAGCGATCACGACTTGGCTTTTCGCTTTCCGCCTTGGGAGCTGGCTGTGCCTTGTGGGGCTGATCTGCCTCTGCCTGTTCCTTTTCAGGGACAGGCTTGTCGCTCTTGCGGCGCGATTTGCGTTCCTCGGGTTTGGCAGGGTTCTCAACGCGCGGAATTTCCTTTTGGATCAGCGCTTCTACGGCGTCGAAAGCCTTTTCATCGCGCGGCGTGCAAATGGTGAATGCCTTGCCTTCGCGCCCGGCGCGCCCAGTGCGGCCAATGCGGTGCACGTAATCTTCGGCGTGGCCGGGAACGTCGAAATTGAACACATGGCTGACGCTGGGAACGTCAAGGCCGCGTGCGGCAACGTCCGAGGCGACGAGGATACGCAGTTCGCCGTTGCGGAAAGAATCCAATGTGCGGGTCCGCTGCGACTGGTCCAGATCACCATGGATCGGAGCAGCGTCATAGCCGTATTTCTTGAGCGATTTCGCGGTGATATCCACATCCGTCTTGCGGTTGCAGAAGATGATCGCGTTGGTGCAGGCATCGCCTTCCATGTCGATCAGACCCCGCAGGACCCGGCGTTTTTCGCTGCCTTCACGGTCGCGGCGGGAGGCTTTGAACATCACCACGCCCTGTTCGATGGTCTCCGAGGCAGTGGCTTGGCGGGCGACTTCGATCCGCGCAGGGGCGGAGAGGAAAGTGTTGGTGATCCGCTCGATTTCCGGCGCCATCGTGGCCGAGAAGAACAGGGTCTGGCGGGTGAATGGCGTCAGCGAGAAGATACGTTCGATATCGGGGATGAAGCCCATGTCGAGCATCCGGTCGGCTTCGTCCACGACCATGACCTGAACGCCGGTCAACAGAAGTTTGCCGCGTTCGAAATGGTCCAGCAGACGCCCCGGCGTAGCAATCAGAACATCGACACCCTTGTCGATCAGCGCGTCCTGTTCCTTGAAGCTGACCCCGCCGATAAGCAGCGCCTTGGTCAGTTTCAGATGCTTGGAATAGGTGTCGAAGTTTTCGGCCACCTGCGCAGCGAGTTCGCGCGTGGGGCAGAGCACGAGGCTGCGCGGCATGCGCGCGCGGGCACGTCCACGGGCCAGCAAAGACAGCATCGGCAGCGTGAAGCTTGCCGTTTTGCCGGTACCGGTCTGGGCGATGCCAAGAACGTCCTTGCCTTCGAGTGCGGGCGGAATGGCGCCTGCCTGAATGGGGGTGGGGGTTTCATAGCCCGCTTCGCTGATCGCTTTCAGCACCTTCGGGTTAAGGTTCAGGTCGGAAAATTTTGTCATGTGTATCCGTGATTTACGGACACGTCTCGGCCCGTAGCGGCTAGGATTGGATCAGGCCCGGATGGCCTCGCCTGGCAGAGCGTCAATGATCCACGCGCGTCTTCTATCCGACTGTTGGCAGTTGGTCAACAAAGCCGACATGGCTTGGGTAGGCTGTTGCTAATTGGGCAACAATTTATTCAAATTCGGGGAAATGTTTCTTTCTCTTGATCTCGGCGTCAAGGTGATAGACCCGCAACAGACTATTTTCACGCAGTTTTTGCAGGAGTTCCGGGCGGGCAAGGCAAACCTCGTCGAAGAATGCCCTGAGCGCGTCCTTGCCGCCGTCCTGTTGAAGGAAGGAAAACAATTCGTTGAGGGACAGTCCGCCAAGCTCGGGTTTGCGGGTGGGTTTGAGCTCGCTGCGGTAGGACCCTTTGCTCATACGGTAATCCATGATCTTCTGCCAGGCGTGCCAACTCGGAATGTGCCGGTGGCACAAGTCGATCCCAGCAAGCACCGTGCGCGGACCGATTTCCTGCTTGCCCTGCATGCCGCGGTGAATGCGGAAATCGAGATTTTCCAGCCCGGTGCGGATGAATATCTTGCCGACGACATGGCTGACGAAGCCGCTGCGGATATAGCCACCAAAATTGGGGTAGAGCTCTTTTTCAAGGGTAATGCGGCTTTCATCTCCGGGCATCCACGCCTTGCAATAGGTGGCGTCCGGGTCCAGCCCGGCAACCCCGTCCGTGGCCAGGGCTTCGGCGGGTCGGACGCGGGCGCAGACCATGTTTCTTGGCAGGGCGCCCAGAAGGGCGCCCACCGGGCGGTCGGTCGGGCAAAGGAACTCGTCCACGTCGATATGCGCCAACCAGTCCAGCCCGTGCGCCTGCCGGTAGGCGTGGCTGGCATTGACGGTCTGGCGTGGCTGATGGCGGGCGGGCTTCTTGATGTTCCGCGCTTTCCAGTAGTCGCCGTCTGTGCGTGTCACCGTTACCTTTGGGTGATCCTGCAAGGCCGCTTCGGCCGTGGGGTTCTGGTTGTCTAGGTAGACGAACAAGTGGTCCGCGCCCAGATCGAGGTGATAGGCGACAAAGTCCAAAATCTCGGAGGGGGGTGCCTTGATGGTCGAAACGATTCCCCAGCGGCTCATTTGCGGGCCATCTGCCGTTCGCGGCGTTCGCGCATGATCCGCAGACGTCGAAACACGCCGCCCTGTTCGCGGTTCAACTCTTCCAGTAGGTGACAGGCGAGGGGTCCGATCACGGGGTCCCCCTGTGCCTGCTCCCAGATCGGCGCAATAAGATTGATGTCCAAGCCCCCGGATTTCAAAGAAAAACTTTCCATATCCAGGGGCAGGCGAGCCTTGACGCGGCGCCCAAAGCCAAATGCGTCGTCCGGGGCTTTGCCGCTGAACGTGCGTTCGAACTCGTAGAGTTTCATCATGCCAAACAACATGCGCAGCGCGTGGCCAACTTCGCGCTGTGTGGGCGTGTCGCCATGATCGGCAAAGGTCTGTACCGAGGACACCAGCCAGCGCAGGTTCAACGCGCCGATCAGGTGGTCCGCTTCTTCCTTCCAGATGCGGCGGAACAGGGCCGGAGTATGTTCCGGGAAATCGCGCTTGCGCAGGTTCGAGATCAGGAGGCCGTTAAGATAGGCCAGTTCGGAATTGCCGATAAATTCGCGCGCGATGTCCCGACGCTTCCACACCCAGGACGTGCGCGGGTCGTCAGGATTCTTTTCGGATTTCGATTGCGGAACAATGGCCGATGTCAGGGCGGTCAGATCGCAATCAAGAGGGGGCAGGGATTCGGGGCCGAAGTTAAACGGATCGCGCCGCCCTTCGTAACGGTCGAGAAGGGCCGGCAGGCCGCCGGGATAGGTCAGGTCGTCATCCGTCATGGCGGCATGATTGCATGGGGCAAAACCCCATGCAATTGCAGATCGGATCAGACCATCATTTCCTTGGTGGCGGTCAGTTTGACCTCCGGATAGTCGCGTTCCACACGGTCGATGTCCCATTGCAAGCGCGTAAGGTAAACCACGTCGCCGTCATGGTCATAGCTGATGTGCTGTTTGTTGGAATTGGCAAACTTGTCAACGGCTTGTCTGTCGCCGCTCACCCACCGTGCGCTGGTGAACTGGCTTTGCTCAAAGCGCACGGGAAGGCCGTATTCAAGCTCGATCCGGCTGGCAAGAACCTCGAACTGCAACTGGCCGACGACGCCGACAATGAAACCCGAGCCGATCATCGGTTTGAAGACCTTGGCCGCGCCTTCCTCGGCAAATTGCATGAGCGCCTTTTCGAGGTGTTTGGCCTTCATTGGATCGCCCGCGCGGATGCCTTGCAGGAGTTCCGGCGCAAAAGAGGGAATGCCCGTCACGCGCAGCGCTTCGCCTTCGGTCAAAGTATCGCCGATACGCAGTTGCCCGTGGTTTGGAATGCCGATGATGTCCCCGGCCCAAGCCTCATCCGCCAATTCGCGGTCCGAGGCAAGGAACAGAACCGGGTTGGAAATCGCCATTGGTTTCTTGGTACGCACATGGGTCAGTTTCATGCCGCGCTTGAAATGGCCGGAGGCCATGCGCACGAACGCCACCCGGTCACGGTGCTTGGGATCCATGTTGGCCTGCACTTTGAAGACAAACCCGGAAACCTTTGTTTCTTCGGGTGAAATCTCGCGCGGTTGTGCGGTTTGTACCTGCGGCTCGGGGCCGTAATTGCCGATGCCCTGCATCAGTTCCTGAACCCCGAAAGAGTTGATAGCCGAGCCGAACCAAATCGGGGTCATGTGACCTTCGAGCACGGATTGCGGATCAAGCGCGGGCAGCAGTTCGCGGGCCATTTCGACCTCTTCCAGGAACTGCTCGAGCAGGTGCGCAGGGACATGCTCTGCCAGTTTGGGATCGTCCAGACCTTCAATCTGGATGGATTCGGCAACGACGTTCCGGTCGGCGCGGTCCATCAGCTCCAGACGGTCATTGAGAAGGTCATAACACCCCATGAATTCGCGTCCCATGCCGATCGGCCAACTTGCCGGGGTCACGTCGATTGCAAGGTTTTCCTGAATCTCGTCGATGATGTCGAATGTATCGCGGCTTTCCCGGTCCATCTTGTTACAGAAAGTCAGGATAGGAAGGTCGCGCAACCGGCAGACTTCAAACAGTTTTTGCGTCTGGCTTTCCACACCTTTGGCGCCGTCAATCACCATCACGGCGGCATCCACGGCCGTCAGCGTGCGATAGGTGTCCTCGGAGAAATCCGAGTGGCCCGGCGTGTCGACGAGGTTGAACCGATAGGGGCCAAAATCAAACGACATGGCCGAGGCCGAGACCGAGATACCGCGGTCCTGCTCCATCTTCATGAAGTCCGAGCGTGTGCGACGCGCTTCGCCCTTGGCGCGGACCTGTCCGGCCATCTGGATCGCGCCACCGTAAAGCAGGAACTTTTCGGTCAGCGTGGTCTTGCCGGCATCCGGGTGCGAGATGATCGCAAAGGTGCGGCGGCGCGCAATCTCGGGCGGCAATTCGGGGCGGTTTGTACGGTCATCCAACATGTGCGCGCGTATAGGTGCGTGCGCGTCAAATCGCAAGGAAAAGCGCGCTTGATTACTTGGAAGAGGCGCGTTTCAGAAGGGCGGCCGCATCCGGGCGATCAAGCAGGCTTTCATGCACTTCGTATTCGTGGTGACGGCGCCGTTCGTGACCGGGCAGGTCTTCTTTCATGTCCTGGGGCAGCACGGCGCGGGTGCGCGTGTCAATCTGCATGGTTTCGGCGGAGATGCCTTCGGCAAAGATGATCTGGTGACTATCGAACATCAGCTGAAAATAATCGACAAACCCGCCTTCCTGCACAAAAACCGTGTCGCCGTTCACAAGATGGCGTGCCTTGACCAGCAATTCGGATCGCCCCGCGCCAATCTGGTCATGGCGCTGGTAGATGAACAGGCGGTGTTCCGGGCTGACCTTGAGGTCGTTTGTATTATTGAGCGTCCCTGCGGTGATCACGATGGGGGCAAATTCACCCATGGCGCGCTGTGTCGAATGCCCGATCCAGCGCAGTTCCTGTGGACCGTCATCGCGGGTCAGCACGCGGTCGCCGACGCGCAGGTCCTCGATCGGTTTCTGTTCGCCCGTGGCTGTGGTGATGCGCGTACCCCGAGTGAAGCTCACGCAAGCCAGTTGCGCAAGCCGGGTGACGGCGATGTCGCGGTCGACACCCACAAGCGAATACTCGGTCTTATGTGCCAGAGGGGCCAGCGGGGCGCCGTAGATTTCGGCGATGTTGCCGTCTTCGTCCACCTCGACAAGAACAAGCACTTCGATTGTGTCGCCGGAGGGCGGCATGAAGGTTGCCACGCAATCAAGGAAAACACGCGCGCCGGGGCTGCCAAGTGTCGCGTCGCCCGCGATCAGGAACTGACCCTTGTCGTCTGCTTCGAGTAACAGGCTGTGTGGTTCGGCCTCGGACGTGAGCACATAGGTATCGTCCGGCACCAATTCTTCGGAATAGGACAAGCCATCGCCCAGATTGGCGCCATTGATGACCCGCAACATATCGGCCTGATAAACAGGCAGACGTTGCGAGGGCAGGGCTGAATTGTGCATTTGCGGCGACATACGCTCAGATTCTCTTGCCGGTAAAATATGTTCAAGAGGTAAAGAAACATTGTGGCAGCATGACGCCTGAGCACAGGCAATATGCTGGCATCCTTGGGCTGATGGGTGTTTTCTGTCCGCATCAATAAGGGGAGAATCGCATGGATTTGGGAATCAAGGGCAAGCGTGCCTTGGTATGTGCGTCGTCCAAGGGATTGGGTTTGGCCTGTGCGCGGGCGCTTGCGGCTGAGGGCGTGGACCTGATCATGAATGCGCGCGGGGCCGAGGCGCTTGAGGCGTCGGCCGAGGCGATCCGCAAGGAATTCGGTGTTGATGTCGTGACTATTGCCTGTGACGTGACTTCGCAGGACGGGCAGGCGGCGCTGATCGAAGCGGCGCAGGGGGTCGATATCCTGGTCAACAACGCGGGTGGTCCGCCGCCGGGTATGTGGACCGACTGGGAGCGCGAGGATTTCCTTGCCGCGCTCGAGGCCAATATGCTGACGCCGATTGCCCTGATGAAGGCTTTGGTGCCGGGCATGATCGACAGGGGCTGGGGACGGGTGGTCAATATCACCTCGCAATCGGTCAAGGCGCCAATCGCGGTTCTGGGCCTGTCGAATTCGGCACGGGCCGGGCTGACGGGCTATGTGGCGGGCACGTCGCGTCAGGTCGCGCCTTTCGGAGTGAACATCAACAACCTGTTGCCCGGCAGTCATGACACTGACCGGATCGCGGCGCTCGACAAGGGCAATGCCGAAAAAAGCGGGCAAAGCGTCGAAGAGGCACGCGCGGCGCGGCAGGCGACAATTCCGGCCGGCAAGGATGGCAATCCGCGCGATTTCGGTGCCACTTGCGCGTTCATGTGCTCGCAATATGCGGCCTTCATGGTGGGGCAGAACGTCCTTCTGGATGGCGGCAACATCAACGCGACGCTCTGAACCCTTGGCACAGGGGTTTTCTCTGAAAGATCAGCTGTTCAACGCGGACAGCCTTGGGGATCTGGCGGCAGAGTATTCTGCCGCCATTCCCGGTTTTGACGCCGATGATTTTCACCGCGAAGTGGTGGCGGGCCTCGAGGGGCGTGAACTTCTGGAGCGACTGGAGTGGATCGCGGATTGCGTTGAAAAACGTCTTGCACCCGATTTCGTGACCATGGCCGCGCAGCTGGAAGCGGCGATGCCCGCGCCCTTGGATCCGACGCTGCGTGATGATGATTTCGGGCGGTTCATTCATGCGGTGCCGGGAATACTGGCGGTGCGGCACGGGTTGGAGCACCAACGCGAGCGGGCGCTTGACCTGCTGCACGCGGCGACGCAGCGGTTTTCAATGGAATTCTACATCCGTCCGTTTCTCAATCGCTGGCCCGACGAGACAATGGCGCGGTTGCGCCGTTGGGCCGAGGACGAGAATTACCATGTGCGCCGTTTGGTAAGTGAAGGCACGCGGCCCAAGTTGCCTTGGGCGAAGAAGATCGACCTTGATCCAACGGAGTCGCTGCCCCTTCTGGACACGCTCCACGCCGATCCGACACGGTATGTGACGCGCTCAGTGGCCAATCATCTCAACGACATAGCCAAGATTGCGCCGGACCAGGTCATCTCTCGTCTGAACGATTGGCACGAAGCCGATCGGCAGGACAAACGAGAGCTGGACTGGATGACGCGCCACGGGCTGCGGACATTGGTCAAACACGGCGAACCCGGTGCGATGGCGCTGCTGGGCTATCACCACGACGCGCCAATCGCGGTCGCGGAGCTGACCTTGGCGCGGGATGAGTTGGCGATCGGCGAAACGCTGGACCTGTCCGTGGTTCTGGAAACGCGGGGCGAAACGCCCGTGCCGGTTCTGGTTGACTATGTGATTACGTTCCATCGCCCCAGTGGGCGGCAGGGCAGGAAAGTGTTCAAGCTCAAACAAGGGCTCGTCCCTGCCGGGGGGGGGCTGCGGATGACCAAGGCGCACCGGCTCAAGGGCAATGCCACCACCTTTACGCTGCATCCGGGGCCGCACAGGGTTGCCATTCAGGTCAACGGCAAGGTGATGGACGAGATCGGCTTTGATCTGACCGTGTAAGCGTTTTTTTGAGATGCGTTCGCAGGGTTGAAGCGGGGCGGGGGGGCTGGTACATCTCGGGCAAACCCGATGATTTCCCTCGGGGATTGCAAGAGGCACCCGTGCAGTCGCAGACTCAATCTTCTCCTCCGCCCCGGCTGGAAGTTCGCCACCTGCGCCGCGCCTTTGGTGACCGACAGGTGGTCGACGACGTTTCACTGACCATCCAACCGGGACAGGTGCTTTGCCTGCTGGGGCCGTCTGGCTGCGGCAAATCAACGACGCTGCGCATGATTGCCGGGGTCGATATGCAGGACAGCGGCGAAATCTATGTCGACGGCAAGCTGATCTGTGACACGGTGTTCCGCATCCCGCCCGAGCGGCGCCATATCGGCCTGATGTTTCAGGACTTTGCCCTGTTCCCGCATCTGAGCGTGGCGGACAACGTGGCCTTTGGCCTCAAGACCAGCAAGGATGAGAAACGCGCGCGTGTCGAGGCGCTCTTGGCGAAGGTCAATCTGGGCTGGGCGATCGACGAATTTCCGCATGTCCTTTCGGGGGGGGAACAGCAGCGGATCGCACTGGCGCGCGCTCTGGCGCCACGGCCGCGGATCATGTTGATGGACGAGCCGTTTTCCGGGCTCGACAACCGCCTGCGCGACGAGATCAGGGATCAGACGTTGAGCCTTCTCAAAGAAGAGGACACGGCGGTGATGCTGGTGACGCATGAGCCGGAAGAGGCGATGCGCATGGCAGATGAAATTGCGCTGATGCGGCACGGAAAGATCGTTCAACAAGGCGCGCCCTACAATATCTACAACGCGCCCGTGGATCGTGAGGCGGTTGGTTTCTTTAGCGATATCAACGTGATCCGGGGTGTTTCCAAAGGTGCACTGACCGACACGCCCTTTGGCCAGTTCCTGACGCCGGGGCTGGCGGACGGCGCCAAGGTGGACATCGTGATCCGCCCGCAGCATCTCAAGCTCGACTTTGACCGTGATGGCAAAGGGCCATTGCCGACCGCCAGCGACGGCGTGGCGGCGCGGGGTATCGTGAAGCGTGCACGATTCATGGGCAATGAAAGCCTTGTTGAATTCCGCATGGACTATGACGGATCCGAGCTCAAGGTCACGGTGCCAAACGTGTTCCTGCCGGGCGAGGGGACGCCGCTGTGGCTGACCATCCGGCGCGACCGGTGTTTCGTGTTTCCGGCCAAGGATTGAACTGTCGTTTCACATACCGAAATCCGGCCAGAGCTCGTTGACGCAGGTATCCTGCCAGCGGGCGCCGGGATAGACGCTGTTGATCACGATTTCGATCACCCGAGGTTGTAAAGTGGTCCAAGGGATCGGGATGGGTTGTTCCACACCGTGATCCTCGAGGCGATATTGCATTGTCCGGCGTTGGGGATCGTCCACGGCCCAGAAATGCACCGTGATGTCGCGAATGCGTCCATTGTCCGCAAATGACTTGGGCGACTTGGCGTAGCCATTGCTGATCCAGATCCGTTCAAGAGGACCGGCAAACCGATAGCTCAGCGTGATCTGTTCTCCGATCCCGGGTCCCGGAACACCCTCGCACCAGGCGGTGTAATCATTTGCGTCGCGCATCGAGCCGATGTCGTACCGGTTGCCTGACTGCGGGGCCAAGGCGCTGCTGACGCAAACGGACTGATAGTCGAAGGCTTGCATTCCGTGCATTGTTTCGCACAAGGGCTGAGCCGCGAGGGGTGACGCCAGAGCGACCAGCGCAGAAAAGGCGTAAATCGGGCGCTTCATGTGAACCTCCTTTGTCGGAACGCTTGGAGTGTAGGACGATCCCATGACTTGCGCCATGATACGCCTCAAAGGGTTTGGAGCTGAAAATCCTGAAGACGCTTGCCCGGTTCGTCGACGAACAGGCCGGGCAGGATGGTGACGGTGTCGATCTGATCAACCCGGAGTGTTTCAAACCCGTCCCCGGTTTCGCTCCAGACGACGCAAGTCCACACGCGCCCCCAATAATCCATCTTGAGCGGTCGCACGTCGCAAATGCGCCCGTCGGTCAGGGTGAGGCGCAGCTTTTGACGCGCACGAATGGCCGTGCGCAAGGGGGTCAGATGACGGAACCCCTGCGCGGCGTCGGCAAAGGGATAAACGGCAAAACCAAAGCTCTTGGGCGCGGCGCGGCTGTCTTCGGGCAGTACGGCGTCGATCTTGGCGCTGAGCGATTCGGCGGCTTCGCGCAGATCACCTTCCATTCCGCCGCCCACCGCAGCCAAGCCGATGTGAAGCGCCTCGAGTTCCGTTTCTGTCAGGTTCAGGGGGGGCAGGGTGATTGCGGCGCGCGCGGCATATCCCAGCCCACGTTCGCCTTCGACGGGCACACCGCTTGCCGCGAGGGTTTCCATGTCGCGGTATATCGTACGCATGGAAACCCCAAGCCGCTTGGCCATGTCCTCGGCCCGGTGCAGGCGGCCATCCTTCAATATCTCGATCAGGGCATAGAGCCGATCCGCTCGTTTCATGGCGCTGATTTACCCTTCAACTGACAAAAAGCTGACAACTGACAGGATAATGACAAAACAAGTGCACAAACACCCCCAATCGGCGCATCTGACATGGTGTTTGGCGCTTTTCCACCGATCAACAAGGCGCTACGACTGAGGCGTCATTTACCGGGACGCCCGCGCGGCGCCCGATGCTAGGGAGATAAAGACATGTTGAACAATATCGGTCTGCCGGGCCTTCTTCTGATCGCCGTTGTCGTGCTCGTGCTGTTTGGCCGTGGCAAGATCAGCTCGCTCATGGGCGAAGTTGGCAAGGGCATCACCTCGTTCAAGCGCGGCATCAACGAAGGCCAGGAAGAGCTTGAAAAAGAAGCCGCCAACACGGCCAAGGACGTTACCCCCGAAGACGAAAAAGACAAAGTCTGAGCCGGAGGCGCCTGATAGATGTTCGATCTGGGTTGGACTGAACTGCTGGTGATCGGCATCGTCGCGCTGATCGTCGTCGGCCCCAAGGATTTGCCTGTGCTGTTCCGCTCGGTAGGGCGGTTCGTGGGCAAGGCCAAGGGGATGGCGCGTGAGTTTTCGACGGCCATGAACCAGGCTGCGGATCAGGCTGGCGTGAAGGATGTGACCGACACATTCCGGAGCGCCACGGATGGGCTGAACAAGGTCACGAACCCGGTCAAGGCTGCAACAGATGCGGTCAAGGAGACGGCCAAGTCGGTCACGGACCTGAACCTTGATCCCGAGAGTGAAACGGGCAAACTGGCCGCGCAGCGTGCCGAGGATGTCCGGAAGATCCAGGAAGCGACAGCGAAGAAGGCTCAGGATCGTCTGGATGCCGAGGCCAAGGCAGCCAAGGAAGCGGCCGCCGAAGCCAAGGCCCGAGCCGAAGCGGCGCGCGAGGCCACGCAAACCACTGATTCCGCCGAGGACTCCAAAGCATGAGCAGCACTGACGAGATCGACGACAGCTCGGCCCCGTTGATCGAGCATCTGGCCGAACTGCGCAACCGCCTGATTCACTCGGTGGTTGCCTTCCTGATCGGCATGATCATCTGTTTCACGGTGGCCACCCCGATCTTCAACTTCCTGACTGCGCCCTTGTGCTCGGTTCTGGCCGAGCGGGGACAGGATTGCGACCTGATCTTCATTTCGCCGCAGGAAGGCTTCTTCGTGGCAATCAAGGTGTCGTTGCTGGGTGGTCTGATCCTCGCCTTTCCCTATATCGCCCTGCAGATGTGGCGTTTCGTGGCGCCGGGGCTTTACAAGAACGAGAAGGGCGCGTTCCTGCCGTTTCTGATCGCCTCGCCTTTCATGTTCCTTCTGGGCGCGTCGTTCGCGTTCTTCGTTGTCACACCGCTGGCCTATGACTTTTTCCTCGGGTTTCAGCAGTTTGGCGGAGAAGGAGAAGCGGTTGTAGAAGGCGGCATGAATGCGGCGCCCCTGTCGGTTGTGTTCCAGGGCTCTGCTCAGGAATACCTGAACCTGACCATCAAGTTCATCGTCGCCTTTGGTCTGTGTTTCCAGCTTCCGGTGCTTCTGACCCTGATGGGCAAGGCCGGTCTGGTCAGCGCCGAGGGATTGGGCACCGTGCGCAAATACGCGGTCGTGGGCATTCTGGTTTTGGCCGCGCTGGTCACGCCGCCGGACGTGATCACGCAGGTGATCCTGTTTGTCGTGGTTTACGGGCTATACGAGATTTCGATCTTCCTCGTGCGCCGTGTGGAAGCCAAACGCGAGGCACAGCTGCGCGCGGATGGCTATTATGACGACGAAGAAGAATTTGACGATCCTCTGATGAAAGAGTTCGACGAGGACGACGAAGCTTCGAAATGACCCAGACCCACCGAAGGTCGGAAAGGGCGCGCGGGATCATCCGCGCGCCGCTTGCGTATCTCCCCCTTGCCGCTGTCTTCTGATCGTGGTTTCTGGGCCGCGAACCAAGACAGGAGAGCCGCCATGACAGACGCCACGCTGAGCCGCATTGCCGAGGCCCTTGAACGCATGTCACCCGCTCCGCTGGCGGCGCCGGATTTCTCGGCGGCCGATGGCTTTGTCTGGCACGTGGACCCGGACCGGCTTGAGGCAGTGGCGCGGATCAACCGTGTGGAGATCGACCTTCTGATCGGGGTGGACCGCTCGCGCGATACGCTGCTGGAGAACACGTTGCAGTTCGCGCGCGGTCTTCCGGCCAACAATGCGTTGTTGTGGGGCGCGCGCGGCATGGGGAAATCGTCGCTGGTCAAGGCGGTGCATGCAGAAGTGCTCAAACAGGGGCTGCCGCTCAAGATCGTGGAGTTGCAACGCGAAGACCTGCCCAGTGTCGCGCGGCTGTTGAACCTGTTGCGCGGGCGCGATGAGCGGTTCCTGCTGTTTTGTGACGACCTCTCGTTCAGCCATGATGACCAGCATTATAAATCGCTCAAGGCGGTTCTGGATGGCGGTATCGAAGGCCGCCCGGACAACGTGGTCTTTTATGCCACTTCAAACCGCCGACACCTGATGCCGCGGGACATGATCGAAAATGAACGCTCGAGCGCGATCAATCCCTCCGAGGCGGTCGAGGAAAAAGTCTCCCTTTCGGACCGCTTTGGCCTCTGGCTCGGCTTCCACCCCTGCACGCAGGACGACTACCTTGCCATGATCCGCGGCTATTGTGATGCCCACGGCGTCGAAGTTGACGATGAGACCCTGCGCGCAGAGGCGATTGAATGGCAGGCCACGCGCGGGGCGCGGTCGGGCCGGGTGGCGTGGCAATACTTTACGGATCTGGCCGGGCGTCGTGGCGTGGCGCTCTGACCCCGGACGCCACGCTTTACTTTCTTTTTCCAAAAATACCCCGGGGAGTCTCAGCTTGCTGAGACGGGGCAGAGCCCCTGCGGCGCGTTACTTCAAATAGGGCATCGGGTCGACACTGTCGAAGCCCTTGCGAACCTCGAAATGCACGAAACTGTCTTTGGCGGGAAGGACGGCAAGGGTCTCTCCCCTTTTGACGCTGGCCCCCTTGGACACTTTCACCGTATCGACGTTGTAATAGACCGTCATGAGATTGTCGCTGTGGCGCAGGACGACAATCTTGACATCGTCTGCATCCGTGGTGATTGCGGCAACCTTGCCATCGGCAGCTGCCTTGACCGGGGTGCCAGCCTTGCCTGCGATATCAATGCCGTTGTTCTTGCCCTTGGAATAGGGGCGGATGATCTTGCCGTCGACCGGATAGCTCATGCGCGCGCTGCTGGCGGACTGCGTCTTGCCGAGATCCGGAGATTGCGGCGTGGCAACTTTGGCCTTGGTGTCATCCGGGGGCAGCGGCTTCGTCGAGCTGGGCGGCGTCGGCGTCGGTGATCCCTGACCAGGCAGCGTGGTCGTTGCCGCGGCGGCGGCTGCCGTGGCGGGAGCCGCTGCAGAGGACGAGGATGTGCTCTTTGCCTTTTTCTCGGCCACAGGGTCGGCCGGGGGGATCAGCAGGATCTGGTTTTCGCGAATGGTGAAGTCGCTGCCCAGCCCGTTCCATTCGGCAAGGGCGCGCACCGAGACATTGTAGAGCCGCGAGATGGTAAAGGCGGTTTCGCCGCGTTTGACCTTGTGGCGGATCGGCTCATAGCCCGTCTGGGTATTGGGTGCGGGGGCTGCCGCCGGAGCGAGCGTTTCCGTGGCCACTTCGGGCTCGGCCTTGTCGATGGCGCTTCCGGCAATAGCGGCAATGTCGACATCGCTTTGCGGGGGCTGCACAACACCGGTGCCGCCGGTTGCCGCGGAAGGTTCAGCCACCTTGTAAGGCAGCGCGACGATTTCGCCGTCGCGCAACCGGGCGTCGGGCTGAATGCCATTGTATTTGGCCAGCTCGGCTGCCGGGATGCCGACGCGGGCCGAAACATCGCTCAGCGTATCGCCACGTCTGGCCACGGCCACCTGGTAGCCGGGATAGGAGATTATGCCGCGATTGTCGGGTCGGGGGCGTTTGGCGGTCGCGGTCTTGGCGGCGGTGGTGGTGTCAAGCTCGGCGCCTAATCCGCCGCGCAGGTCCACGTCAAATCCGTCGTCGCAGGCGACGACCAGCGCCAGGCACAACCCGGCCATCGCCAGTCGTGCAGGTTTACCCGGAGAAATTCCCATCTCGATGCCCTCGCATGCGCCCCTTGTTGGTTGGTCTTGCGCCGGGGCCGCGTTTGTCACTCGTCAATTTCAAAATGGCGCGGATTTCTCTGTTTCCAAGGGGAAACCCGGCCCAAAATGCTCAATTATCGCGCGCGATGCCTTCGATCAAGGGCACAAAGCGCACCGGGCGCAGTTCATCATAATCAAACCCGGTCTCAGTCCGCCGCACGCGGATCAGGCTTTGCACCGTGTCCGACTGGCCCACGGGCAGCACCATGATACCGCCGATCTTCAATTGGGCCAAGAGGGGGCCGGGCGGGTCCTCGGCGGCGGCGGTCACGATGATGCGATCAAAGGGGGCCTGATCGGGCAGACCGAAGCTGCCGTCCGAGGTGAAGGCGGTAATATTCACGAGGTCCAGTTCTTCGAAGACCTCGCGCGCCTCGCGCACCAATCGTTTGTGCCGGTCCACGGTGTAGACGCGCCGCGCCAGAAGGCTCAGGATCGCGGCCTGATAGCCGGAACCGGTGCCCACTTCGAGCACCTTGTCGCGTGCGCTGACCTCGAGCGCCTGCGTCATGAGCGCCACGACACTGGGTTGGGAAATGGTCTGGCCACAGGCGATGGGAAGCGGCGTGTCCTCGTAGGCGCGTTCGGCAAAGAGGCCACGCACGAAGCGGCCCCGGTCAATGCGTTCCATGGCCGTCAGGACCGCCGGATCCATGACCCCCTTTGAGCGCAGCGCAAAGAGGAACTGCATCTTGCGTTCGGCGGTGGCGTCGTCTTCGAGGCTCATTCGATCCCCTTCAGCGCCGCAAGCGCATCATGCGCGGTCAGGTCGGCGCGCATCGGCGTGACGGAAATGTATCCGTCAAGGTTGGCGGCAGCGTCGCTGCCTGCCTCGGTCTGGATCTGCTGGTTGCCGCCCTTGGCCCAGAGAAACCGCCGCCCAGAGGGCGAGGCGTGGGGTTCGACCGAGAAGTTTGTACCCTGGCGCATGCCCTGGGTCGTGACCCGAACGCCCTTGACGTCATCGGCCATGACCGGTGGGAAATTGATGTTGTAAAACAGATGGTAGGCCGATGGGTTATCGGGTGTTGCGGCCAATATCTTGCGCACCACGTCGGCCCCGAATTGTCCGGCGGCGTCGAACGGGTCTTCCGCGGTGTAGTTCGCGGGGCCAAGATATTGCGACAGGGCCATGGAGGGGATGCCCTGCAACGCGCCTTCCATGGCGCCGCCGAGCGTACCCGAATAAAGCGCGTTCTCGGCGGAGTTGTTGCCCCGGTTCACGCCGGACAGGATCAGGTCGGGGCGGCGGCCCTTCATCACGTCATGCACGCCCGCAAGCACGCAGTCTGCGGGGCTTCCTTCGGCGGCAAAGCTGCGGTCGCCCATTTTGGCGATCATCGTGGGGTGGGTGTAGCTGATGCAGTGGGCCACGCCGGATTGTTCGAACGCCGGTGCGACGGTCCAGACTTCGCCATCTTTGCCTGCCACCTCTGCGGCGATCTTGTACAGCACGGCCAGTCCGGGCGCGTTGATACCGTCGTCATTGGTGATGAGAATACGCATGTTTTGCCTGCCCCTAACCGCCTCTTGGCTCCTGTCTAGTGGAGCCATGGGCGGGGGGCAAGTATCGCAACCCCGTGTTCGCGCCGGTAAGAGGCGTCAGAGACCCAGTTCTGTCAGAAGCCGGGCCGCTTCGTCGCGCGGATGGGCAAGGGGTGCGCGGTCTTCACCGGGATGGAAGCGGGCGCGCAGACCCGTGGGCATGGGGTTGGGCGACAGGATCGAGACCTTGGGGCCAATATTCGTGTTTTCCACCTGCCAGCTTTTGGCGAGGGCAATCTGACCGGTCTTGGTTGCGCCGTAGCTGCCGAAGAACTTCTCGCCGCCATGCGGATCATCGAAGAACACGGCATGGCCGTCTTCGCTCAGCAAAGGCGTCAGGAAGGGGATCAGGCGGCCGGTGGCGTCGAGATTGATCTTGACCGACTTGTCCCAGTCCTTGGGGTCGATATGTCCTGCCGGGGTGAGCGGGGCGCCGTGGATGGCGGTGTGCACCCAGAGGTCGATCTTGCCCCAGCGGTCGTGGATCGAGCGGCAGAGCTGGGCCATGGCGTCGACATTGGTGATGTCCATCGGGGCCAGCGTCGCCTTGCCACCCTTGGCCTGGATGCGGTCATCCAGTTCCTCGAGCCCGCCAGTGGTGCGGGCCACGGCGACGACGTGATAAGCCGGGCTGAGGGCTTCGGCGAAAGCGGCGCCAAGGCCGCGCGATGCGCCTGTCACCAGCGCGATTTTCTCGGAAGAAGTGCTGTCAGTCATGCGCTTCATGTGCGCCCTTGGGCGCAGGAGGTCAAGAGGGAGGGTGAGGGGCCAGCCCCTCAGCCTGAAAATCCTGCAGGATTTTCAGGCTTCACCCCGGGGTATTTTGGGAAAAAGAAAGTTGGGGGTCAGTTCGGCATGGTCAGCCGGGTTTCGCGTGAACCGGATTGCAGGACAATGCTGGTATTGTCGATACCGACCACCTTGCCGCCCGGGGTCCGGTCTCCGAGGCCGACCTTGAGCGTGCGCCCGGACGGGGTGAGCAGGAGCGCCGAGGGATTCTCGGTGGTGCCCATCAGGCCGATCAGCGTCAGGCGCGTGCGGTTCTTGAGCACGCCCGGGGTGGTGGCCGTCGCGGCCACGGCGTCGGGGGTTTTGGCGGTCATGAGATACCTGTGTTCCTTGCCCCTTTGGCGGGCACGAGGACGGCAGGTATCAGGGGGCAGTCGGGAAGAAAAGAGCGGTCGGGGACCGCTCGGCAGGTTTTTGCCGCACTGCAGCATTGCCTCGCCAGTCACGGGGGAGTGCGGGCTGCCCGGGCGCGAGCGCGTGGAGGCGGTGGCTATTCCGCCGCCTTCATTTCGAAACCCTTTTCGAGCATGTCGGAGGGCGTGACCGGGTATTCGCCCGAGAAGCAGGCGTCGCAGTATTGCGGGCAGTCCTTGGAGCGGCCTGTCGCTTCGCCCACGGCGCGATAAAGCCCGTCGAGCGAGATGAATTTCAGGCTGTCCACCGCGAGGTGCTCTGCCATTTCATCCTCGGACATGGTGGCCGCAAGCAGTTTCTCGCGTTGCGGCGTATCGACGCCGTAGAAGCAGGGCCATGCCGTCGGCGGTGAGGCGATGCGGAAATGCACCTCTTTCGCGCCGGCATCAAGGATCATTTCCTTGATCTTGCGGCTGGTAGTGCCGCGGACAACCGAATCATCCACCAGGATCACGCGCTTTCCTTTTATCAGGGCGCGGTTAACATTCAGTTTAAGCCGCACACCCATGTTCCGGATCTGCTCGGTGGGTTCGATGAAGGTACGCCCCATGTACTGGTTGCGGATGATGCCCATGGCAAAGGGAATGCCGCTTTCCTGGCTGAAGCCGATGGCGGCGGGGGTGCCACTGTCGGGAACGGCGCAGACGAGATCGGCCTCGACCGGGTTCTCGCGGGCCAGTTCCACGCCGATCTGGCGGCGGGTTTCATAGACGGAGCGCCCACCGATGATCGAATCGGGGCGCGAGAAATAGACGTGTTCGAAGATGCAGAACTTGCTGGGTTGAGGGCGGAAGGGGAACGAGCTTTCGACTCCGTCTTCCTCTGTAATGACCACCATTTCACCGGGTTCGATTTCGCGGATGTATTCGGCGCCGATGATGTCGAGGCCGCAGGTTTCCGAGCTGAGGACCCAACCATCGCCAAGGCGCCCGAGCACCAGAGGACGCACGCCATGCGGGTCGCGCACGCCGATCAGTTTGGTGCGTGTCATGGCCACGACCGAGAAGGCGCCTTCGACCCGGCGCAGGGCGTCTTGCATGCGTTCGGGGATGTTGCGCTGAAGTGAGCGGGCCATCAGATGGATGATGCATTCACTGTCCGAGCTGCTCTGGAAGATCGAGCCGCGCTCGATCAGTTCCTTGCGCAGGGCGTTGGCATTGGTGATGTTGCCGTTATGGGCGATGGCCGCGCCGCCCATGGAAAACTCGCCAAAGAAGGGTTGGACGTCGCGGATGGCCGCGCCCTTGGAGCCGGCGGTGGAATAGCGCACATGCCCGATCGCAAGCGGACCGGGCAGGGTTTCCATCAGGCTGGCCTTGGTGAAGTTGTCACGCACATAGCCGAAACGGCGGGCACTGTTGAAGCCGTGTTCCGGGTGATGGCAGACGATACCACCCGCCTCTTGTCCACGGTGTTGCAGCGCATGCAGGCCGAGGGCCACGAAATTGGCCGCGTCGGCGAGGCCGATGACGCCGAAGACGCCGCACTCCTCTTTCAGTTTGTCGTCGTCCGCGAACGGGCGCATGGCGTCAAAGTCGAAGGGATGGGCGGGCGGCATATGCTTGGACAAGGCGAGTGGCTCCGAATCCGATTTGGCAGGCTTGCGCCCCTCTTAAGGGGTCGGGGGCAGTATGTCACGAAAGGATCACAAAAGTCTTGGCCCCGCGCGTGTGTGCCGCAGATAGGGGGCGGGGCGCGATGCATCAAGGGGCGGGTGGTCTCTGCCTGATCACGTTTCAGGATGTTCGCGGGCGTATTTGTCCTCGATGCGTTTGCGAACGAGGTCGATATGCATCCGGGCGTGATAGGCGGCGGGGCGATAGGCGGCGGGCAGGCGCAGGCTGGCGATCCGGCTGTCCATGTCTTCGAGCTGCTGATCCATGGTCTGCAGCGTGCCGGCGTCCTGTTTCACGGTCAGTTCATCTTCGATCTGGCGGATATGCGGATAGTGCTGCCAGACCCGCCACCCCATGAAATAGGCGTAGATTGCCGGGAACACGCGCAGCAAGGGAACCAGGATAAGCAATATGGGAAGGGTCAGGAGCAGCAGGCGATTGAGCTGGGCGGCCATCCAGTAGGGCAGCCATTGATGCCAGGTCGACGGGCCCTCCTGAATCAGTTGGCGGGCAACCGTGTTGACCGTCATTCCGGTGCCTTCGACAGAGGGGAAGGTGTTGCGCCCGGTGATGATATCGCGCGCCGAGTGCAGTTCCTTGGCCGCCATGGTCAGCCGGTTGATGAGTGCGGGATGCAGGTTGGGGGTCATGATCAGGCGGGCCTCGAGTGCGAGCACCTGTTGCGCGGCGCGCGGCACCACCGGCAGGAGCGATATGGCGCCGCTCGGGATGGTGGCCACGGTAGCATATTCGAGACGCCGCGAGATGGTTTCGACATAGTCGATCGACAAAAAGGCGATATTGTCCGAGGCATAGGCACGGGCAAGGTAAGGCGCATCAATCGTGGTCACGAAGACGGCCATGTCCACCTCACCCGTTTGCAGCGCCTCAAGCGCGGCATCATACGAGAGGTAAGCGTTGGCGTTGCTGTCGGGGGCGATGCCCGCGGCGGCCTGGAAATCCTGGAAAGCGACATGCGTGCCCGATCCGATCTGGCCGCTGGTGATCCGCATGCCGCGCCAGAGGGCCGGGTTTGTCGGAATGTTGCGCTTGGTCTGTACGAGGAACAGCATGGGTTCATAGAAGACGCCTGCAATGGCTTCGGCGGCGTGTTCTTCTATTTCGACGCCCCCCTGAAGCAGGGCCACGTCGGCTTCTCCGCCAGAGAGCAGCGCGGCGTTGTCGACCGAACCGTTGGTGTAGAGGATTTCGAGTTCGATTCCGTCGCGTGCGAGGATGTCACGATAGCGTTCGGCCACTTGGGCATAGGCGCCTCCCTTGGGGCCAGCAGCGAAGGTAAGCGTGTTGGGAGGAAGCAGGACGATCAGGATAACGGCAGGGACCAGAAACGCCGTGAAAAGAAGGGCTGCAATCCAAAGCCGCATTGTTCAAGCCTGTTTGTTCAAGTTGAGGAACGCTAGCTTGCAGGGCGCAGGTGAACAAGCGAAAGCAGCCGGAAGCCGGTGGGACGCTCTTTGCGATGCAAAAAGGCCCGCGTGAACACCGCGGGCCTTCAGGAATTGGGAGTCTGGCGTGCTTATTTCTCGCACATACCGACCAGTTGTTCGTACTGAGTGGTGATCCAACCAAGCGCCTGTTCGGGATCGCGATCCTCGATCTGTTGTGTCATGCGTGAGAACACCTGAGCCGAGCGGCTGTCATCGACCATGGCGATGCTTTGCGAGGTGATCACGGTTTCATAGACAAAGAACGCAATCGCCACGAGCAGAATGCCGCGCAGAACTCCGAAGATGAAGCCCATGCCCTGATCCAGACCACCCAGTGCCGAGCGCTGGACGAGCGTGGAAAAGAGTGGTGTGAACAGCGACACGACCACGAGAGACAGGGCAAAGACCACGGCAAAGCTGGCGATGATCGACAGCTCGCAGCTATCCGAGAGATAATCGCCGACAACCGGGATTTCCTTGACCAGCGGTTGCACCTGCGGCGCGAACATGAAGGCAAGGATGGCCGCAGCCACCCATCCTGCAATGGCCATGGCTTCGCGTACGAGGCCGCGGCTATAGGCCAGCAGCGCAGAGATGATGATGACGCCTGCGACGACGCCGTCGATGATGGTGAAACCGTCCATGTATTCCCGTTCCCTCTGGGCCGTTTTTCGTGACGGAGGGCAGGTTAACCCGCTCCGAATGTTTCGCCCACAAAGCTGGCCAGATCCGTGATCCGGTTCAGCTTGATGCCATCCACGGTCAGGGATTTGCCGCCTTTCGGAGCAATGGCTGATGAAAAACCAAGTTTTTGGGCTTCTTTCAACCTGTTTTCTGTCTGACCGACCGCGCGAAGGGCGCCGGAGAGGCTAATTTCGCCAAAAACCACCGTATCTGCGGGCAGGGCGGCGTCTTCCCGCGCAGAGAGCAAAGCGGCGGCGACGGCGAGATCGGCGGCGGGTTCGGAGATTTTCATGCCGCCTGCGACGTTCAGATAGACATCAAGTCCGGCGAAAGGGATGCCGCAGCGCGCTTCGAGTACGGCGAGAATCATCGCCAGACGTCCGCCATCCCACCCGACAACCGTGCGGCGCGGCTGAGAATGGGGCGAGGGGGCGACCAGCGCCTGAAGCTCGATCAGCACGGGACGGGTGCCTTCGATCCCGGCAAAGACCACGCTGCCCGGCGTGGGCTGGCCACGATCCGACAGGAACAGGGCCGAGGGGTTGGTAACTTCGGCGAGCCCCTTGCCGGTCATCTCGAAGACGCCGATTTCATCGGCAGGGCCAAAGCGGTTTTTAACGGCGCGCAGAACGCGGAACTGGTGGCCGCGTTCGCCCTCGAAATAGAGCACCGTGTCGACCATGTGTTCGACGACGCGGGGGCCTGCGATCTGGCCTTCTTTGGTGACGTGGCCGACGAGGATGACGGCCATGCCCTTGCGCTTGGCAAAGGCGGTGAGTTCGTGGGCGGCGGCGCGGACCTGTGACACGGAACCAGGGGCGGAACCGATGCTGTCCGACCACATGGTCTGGATTGAATCGATGATGGCAAGCTGCGGGCGTTCTTCGTCCAGCGTGGTGAGGATGTCGCGCAGGTTGGTTTCGGCGGCGAGCTGTACCGGCGACTGGGTGAGGCCCAGACGTTGCGCGCGCATGCGCACCTGTGCGCTGGCCTCCTCGCCGGAAACATAGATTGTTTTCAAACCCATACGGGCAAATCTTGCAGCGGCCTGCAGGAGCAGGGTGGACTTGCCGATACCCGGATCACCGCCGACGAGAATGGCGCTGGCCGGGACCAGACCACCGCCAAGAACGCGGTCAAGTTCAGCCACGCCAGAGACCGTGCGGGGGGGCGGGGTTTCCTCGGTCCGCAGATCGGTCAGTTCGATGCGCCGACCCCGCGCCGTGCCAAGGGTGGCGGCGGAGGGACCGGAGGAGAGCGGGGCCTCTTCGACAATGGAATTCCATTCGCCGCAGGCTTCGCAGCGCCCGGCCCATTTGGTGGTGACATTGCCGCAGGCGGTGCAGGTGAACTGGGTTTTTGACTTGGCCATGTTCTTGTTTTGGACCACTACCGCTTGCGCGTCAAATGGCTAATCGCGATCGAGGCCAGAACGCAGCCGGTGAAGAGGTAGAGGCCCCAGCCGGTTTCGACGGTAACCCGGCCCGCGCCTTTGACGATCACCACGTAAAGCGCGATCAGGAAGACGTCGGCCATGGCGAGTTTTCCAAGGAATTCCAGTACGGTAAGGGTTTTGCGGCGCAGGTAGCCGAATTGGATCAGGGCGACGCCGATCACCTTCATGTAGGGCGCGAAGATGGCGAGGAAGGTGACGAGCAGAGCAAGTACCGGGTCGCTGTCCCAGAGCGATTGCAGGCCGGAGATGATCGAGATTTCCGAGAGGCCAAAGATCGGCAGGAACCCGGCGCGCAGGAGCGGGGCGAACCACGCGATGGGGAACAGGATCAGCAGGGCGAGGTTGGCAAGGCGCAGGGTCATGTTGTGTCAGCTAGGGGGTTTTGGGGGAGTGCGCAACGGGGAGCGTGCGGTGGGATGGGGCGAATCAGGTTTAAGATGCTGATTTTGTGGGAAATTGGGGCGCGGTATTGCGTCGGTATCACGTCGGTATTGCGTCGGTATGGATTTCGCGGATCGCGTTTTGGGGGGGGTGTTAAGGGAGAGTGCGCAGGGGTTTGTTGTGGATTGGCCGGGTGGCGCCCGACCGCGGGTGGGCGTTCCAACGATTTTGGCTGGGTGGTTTATGGTGCCGAGTACTTTTGACGGTGGTGCGGAGTGGAGGTGTTGCAAAAGCGCCCGCCCATGGGGCGGTCGGGCGCTGCCCGGCGGCGTGCAAAAGCATGCCTCGATTCCGGGCTTTGCTTCGCGGCCACAGATGAGGATCACTGGCTGGGGATCGAGCTCAACATCATGGCAAAGATCCCCGTCGCACTCAGAACTCCGAGACTCACGAAAAATGGGCGTTTCATCCTTCTTGTCAAAAAGTAATGAAAGCCGACGCCAATAATCGCTGTCGCGATTTGAGGGGGAAATTGTGAAAGGTCCGATTGAGGTGCTTTCACGACCAACAGCGCGACATGGACAATGAACCCGGCAATCGCGCCAAGTACCATAGGAACCCAAACGGGTCTCCAATTCTGCGCAACTGAACCACTGGGATTGGTTTTGAAACCTTCGCGCAAAAAGCTCCAAACCAAGAAGATCATGGTCGCGGTCGCGTAGGCTTGGGGGAGGACTGGGAGCATTTCGAGAGGTCTTTCGCCTTAGCGCACCGCCTCGATCGGCCCGTCTGCACTGCCTGAAATGAACTGGGTCAGGTAGGGGTCGCCGGAAGTGTCCATCTCGCCTACCGGGCCGGTCCATTGGATCACGCCGTCATGCAGCATGGCGACATTGTCGGCAATCGCGCGCACGGAGGTCATGTCGTGGGTGATGGTCATGGCGGTGGCGCCCATTTCCACGACGATCTCGCGGATCAGGTCGTTGATGACGCCGGACATGATCGGATCAAGCCCGGTGGTGGGCTCGTCAAAGAAGATGATCTCGGGCTCGGCGGCGATGGCGCGGGCGAGGCCGACACGTTTCTGCATGCCGCCCGAAAGCTCGGACGGGAAGAGATCGGCGACGTCCGGAGTGAGGCCGACGCGGCGCAGCTTCTCGATGGCGATCTCGCGCGCCTCGTGTTTTGGGCGTTTCAGGGAACCGCGCAGGAGGCGGAAGGCGACGTTTTGCCAGACGGTGAGCGAGTCAAACAGCGCGCCGCCCTGAAACAGCATGCCAAAGCGGGCGAGAAAGGCGTCGCGGTCGCCCATGGTGGCGTCTTTGCCATCGACCATGATGGTACCCGCATCCGGCGTGATCAGTCCGAGAACGCATTTCAGCGCCACGGATTTGCCGGTGCCGGAGCCGCCGATGATCACCATGGACGTGCCCTTGGGGATATCGAGGTTAACCCCGCGCAGCACCTTCTTGGGGCCGAAGGATTTATGGACGTCCTGAAAGGTGATCATGAGGCAAAGAACAGAGATGTGAGCAGGAAATTGGCGGCAAGGATCAGCACGGCGGCGGCCTGAACCGAGCTTTTGGTGGCCTGTCCGACGCCTTGCGCGCCGCGGCCCGAGTTCATGCCGAAATAGCAGCCCATCACGGCGGCGATGCCGCCAAAGGCAGAGCCCTTGATCAGCGAAGAGATCACGTCGGAAGCTTCAAGGAAATCGGCGGTGTTGCGGATGTAATTGGCCGGGTTGAAGCCGAGCTGTCCGGTGGAGACCAGAAAGCCGCCGTAGATGCCGATGATATCGCCGATCCCGACCAGCACGGGCACGACCAGAAGGGCTGCCAGCACGCGCGGGGCAGTGAGGTATTTCATCGGGTGGGTCGAGAGCGTGGTCAGCGCGTCGATCTGTTCGGTGACCTTCATCGTGGCGATCTCGGCCGCGATGGACGAGGTCACGCGGGCGGCCACCATGAGGCCGACGAGCACAGGCCCCAACTCGCGCACCATGCCGATGGCGACGATCTGGGGCACAACGGCTTCGGCTGAAAAGCGTGAGGAGCCGTCATAGATCTGCAGGGCCAGCGCGCCGCCGGTGAAGATCGCGGTCATGCCCACGACAGGCAGCGACAGCCAGCCGATATGCAAAAGCGCATTGAGAAACTCGCGCCCATAGAAGGGCGGGCGGAAGATATGGGTGATGGCGCCGATCACGAAGAGCGTGACGTTGCCCAACATTGCGAGGAGCGCCAGCGTGCGCCGCCCTATGGCGGCGAGGGGATGGAGCAGGAGCATCAGCCGCCCCGGTAGCGGCGGGCATAGCGATGCCCGAGCGAGGTGAGGATTTCGTAGCCGATAGTGCCGGCGGCCTCGGCCACGGTGTCGACCGACTGGTGTTGCCCGAGCAGTTCGACATGGGTTGGGGTTTCGTCAAGGTCGGTGACATCGACAGCGATCAGGTCCATCGAGATGCGGCCGATCACCTTGCAGCGGGCCTCGCCTGCGAAGACGGAAATCTCGGGGCCCATGGCGCGGAGGATGCCGTCGGCATAGCCCGCCGAAATGGTGGCGACGCGGCTGGGGCGTTCGGCGATCCATGTGTTTGAGTAGCCGACGGTTTCGCCAATCGCGACATCGCGGATTTGAATGACCGGGATCGAGAGGCCCGCCACCGGGGTGGCCTCGACAAAGGGCATGCCGCCGTAAAGGCCGACGCCGGCGCGGGTGAGGTCGAAATGATAGTCCGACCCAAGGAGTATACCGCCCGTGGCCGCGAGGGAGCGCGGCACGTTCAGCCCGTCTGTCATCTCGCGGAAGGCGGCGAGTTGGCGCGGGTTCATCGGGTGTTCGGGTTCATCGGCGCAGGCCAGATGCGACATGATCAGCGTCGGGTTGCGCTCGATCACGAGGTCGCGCACGGCGGCCCATTCCGCCGGTTCAAGGCCAAGCCGGTTCATGCCGGTATCAAGCTGGATGCCAAACGGATGGGCGGGCAGCGCCTCGACATGGCGCACGATCTGGTCAACGGAGTTGAGCATGGGGGTCAGGCCCATGTCGGAGATCATGTCGGTGTCGCCTGACATGTGCCCGGAAAAGACGTTGATCTCGGGATCGGGGCCGATGGCCTGACGCAGGGCGGCCCCTTCTTCGGCGACGGCGACAAAGAACTTGCGCACGCCGATTTTCATCAGGGTGCGCGCCACGCGGTCGGCCCCCAGACCATAGCCGTTCGCCTTGACCACGGCGGCGGTTTCGCACGCGGTTTCGGCATCCAGCGCCCGCCAGTTGGAAATGAGCGCGTCGAGGTCAATATTCAGAGTTGCTGTTGCCATGGGTGCGTTTGTTGTCGGGTGAGGCGCGGAGGTCAAGCGGAAAGCCACGGACGCGCAGGGATCACAGCTGCATGGACATCTCGTGCCACGTTTTGCCGCCATGGTTTGAGGCCGAGGGGCGGTCATAGGCATAGCCGAACCTCTCGTAGAGCGGAACGTGGTGTTCCTTGCAGATGAGATGGATCGTCTCTTTGCCCATCGCCTGCATCCGGGCGATGAACTCGACCATGAGGGCGCGCGACAGGCCCGTTCCCTGATGTGCAGGGTCAACAACAACCGACAGGATAACCACGTTCGGAGCGTCTGGGTCATGGCCGATCAGTTCCTTGAACGCGTCGTCGGACATTTCGACGTCACGGGCGCAGCCAGAATTGATGAACCCCACCACGTTGCCGTCGATCTCCAGCACAAGGAACCCTTGGGGATAGTTGGCAATCCGCTTGGAAATGCGTTCAAGTGAGGCGGCCTCGGGGCCGCCATAGGCGGCGGTTTCAAGCGCGAAACAGCGGTTTGCGTCGGAAAGGCGGGCGGGTCTGAGTGTCTGCATGAGACGACGCTAGCCTGATCGTGGCCGGATCGCCAGTCTCAGGGCATGTAGGCGTTGGAGTGCCACCAGATACGAACCTCGCGGGCCAGTCCGTCGGGGGCAAATTCTGCCAGAAGCGTGCCGTCCAGAGTCAGACGCGGCAGGGGATCGCCGGGTTTGCGATCGGGCAGGCCGGTGCCGGTGGATTTGGCCCAGATCTCGAAAAGCTCTTCGGAGGCGACCTGGTAATCCACGTGCCAATGGCCGATGCCGCCGGTTTCGGTTTCCGCCAGCACCTTGACCGACATGCGGATGTCTTCCTGAAGCAGGATGCGGTTCCAGTATTCGATCAGCTCGGCGCGCCCCGTCTGCACCTGGAAAGGCGTGTTGTGATAGCGCCCGTCGGGTGTGAACAGATTGGTAAAGCCTTCGGGGTCGCGGTTGGTCCAGACGCGGTGATAGGCGGCCATGAAATCGTGAATTGTCAAAACGTTCCCCTCTTTCCTGGGCGCAGGGTCGGGGCAAAAAGAGGCGGGGTCAAGACAGACGTGATCCCGCCCGCCATCAGTGGGGCCGATCACCGTAGGCGTGTATCGGAAACGGAGTGTTTCCGTTGGGCGAGCGCATTTGCGGCAAAATTACGGCGAATTTGTGTTAAACACGGGCGTGTTCATGAGGATATGCCGGTGGGGGCGCTGGGTGGCGGGAAGGAGACTTCATCGCCTGTAGTCATCTTGAAAGGGGGATGTCATGCCCGAGAAGATTTTTACATATGAGGCCGAAGGGCTGACATACTCTGTTGTTATTTATGAAGAAAATGGTGAGTTTTTTGCCGATATCACGGTTGAAGAAGGTGGCATGGACGTCAATGCCATCTATTTCGGCGACGATGATTTCTCGGGTAAGAGCGAAAGTCTGAGCGGGCCGCTCAATATGAACGGCGCGCGGCTGGACGGCGAGAAGGTCCAGTGGGATTCGGCCGCCAAGCTGAGCGATCCGGGGCTTGGCCCGGAGGGAACCGACAAGGAAACCTATGTTGGGGAAGGCGATACGCTGACGGTTCAGCTTGATATCACGAGCCTTGACGATATCGATGTCTTTGGCATCCGCGCCACGTCGACGACGACGCCGGAAGGGTCGATCAAGGCCGTTTCCGATGAGCCGGAGGAGCCGGAAGAGCCCGAAGAGCCGCTGATCGAGAAAGTCTTTTTCGAGACCACTGTCGAGGGCGGACCGATCAATGGTGTGTATGTCGTGGATGAAGAGCGCGAAGGCTATGGTCACGCGCTGGGCGAGGATGTGGAGCCGACTTTCGAGAACTACCTTGCGTATTTCGAAGAGAACATCGCCGACGAGGACTACAATATCGGTACGCTGACCAACATCACCTTCTATGAGTTCGGTGAGCAGGGCTGGCCGGTTGAACTGTTCAATATCGAGGCGCCCGAGGGCGGGTTCCAGAGCGCGGATGAGGTACTGGAAGCGTATTATGCGGCGCTGGAAGACGGTGCGCTGGAAGGTTATGGCGGCGACAGCGGGTTGGAGTTGATGGCTGCGCTAAGCATCGACGATGGCGGCGAGGAAGATGACCCCGTTGTCGAAGATGACGACGAAGACCTTGAGGTCGAACTGATCTGAGGTCGCAGAAAAAGAGAGGGCCGCGCCTTTCCTTGTCCCCTTGGGGCGGGAAATGCGCGGCCCTTGTGCATTTGGGCGCCTTTTAGAAGTCGCCTTCGCTGCCTTGCTGCCAGGGTTTGACGAGGTTGCCAAAGCGGGTGAAACGGCCTTCGAAGCTGAGCTCGACCGTGCCGATGGGGCCGTGGCGTTGTTTGCCGACGATGACCTCGGCCTTGCCGTGCAGACGTTCCATGCGGTCCTGCCAGACGGCCATTTCCTCGAGCTTTTCGTCGGACGGTTTTTCCCGTTCGACATAGTATTCTTCACGGAACACGAACATCACAACATCGGCGTCCTGTTCGATCGAACCGGATTCACGCAGGTCTGAAAGCTGTGGGCGTTTGTCGTCGCGGCTTTCCACGGTCCGGCTGAGCTGCGAGAGCGCAATGACTGGGATGTTGAGTTCCTTGGCGATGGCCTTCATGCCCATCGAGATTTCGCCGATCTCCTGAACCCGGTTCTCGGCCGTGCCGCGGCAGAGCTGCAGGTAGTCGATGATCAGCAAGTCCAGCCCGTGGGTCCGCTTGAGGCGGCGGGCGCGGGCCGCAAGCTGTGCGATGGGCAGGGCGGGCGTGTCGTCGATATAGAGCGGGCAAGCTTCGAGCGCCTTGGCGGCATCGACGAAGCGGCGGAATTCCTGCTCCGTCATGTCGCCGCGCCGGATCTGCTCGGACGGCACTTCGGCGGCCTCTGAGAGAATCCGCGCGGCAAGCTGTTCGGCGCTCATTTCGAGCGAGTAGAAGCCGACAACGCCGCCCTCGATGGCACCTTCGGAGCCGTCAGGCTTGGTGCCTTTCTTGTAGGCCTTGGCGACGTTGAAGGCGATGTTGGTGGCCAGCGAGGTTTTCCCCATCGAGGGGCGCCCGGCGAGAATCAGGAGGTCCGACGGGTGCAACCCGCCGAGTTTCTTGTCCATGTCGATCAGGCCGGTGGAGATGCCCGCAAGCCCGCCTTCGCGCTGGTAGGCGGCGTTGGCGGTGTTCACGGCCTCGGTGACCGCTTTTAGGAAGGAGACGAAGCCGCGTTCGGTCTGGCCCTGCTCGGACAGCTTGTAGAGCGCCTGTTCGGCCTCGACGATCTGTTCCTTGGGTTCCAGTTGCACGTCGACCTTCTTGGCCTTGGTGGCGATGTTGTTGCCAAGGCCAATGAGTTCACGGCGGATCGCCATGTCATAGATCATCTGGGCGTAATCGCGCGCGGCAAAGGCCGAGATCGCCGCCCCGGCGAGGCGGGCGAGATAGGCGGGACCACCGAGTTCCTTCAGGCCCTCGTCGTCTTCGAGAAACGCCTTGAGCGTCACCGGCGAGGCGAGGTTGTTCTTGGCGATGCGGGCGGCGGCCACTTCATAGATGCGGGCATGCACCGGATCGTAGAAATGGGAGGAGTCGATGATCGACGCCACCCGGTCAAAGATGTCGTTGTTGGTCAGGATGGCGCCGAGAAGCTGTTGTTCAGCCTCAATCGAATGCGGCATCGGATCGGTATCGGCTGCCTCGGTTCCGGTCGCATTGATGGTTGCGATCTCGTTCATGTCTGTCCCCATTTCCCCGTGTGACGGGGTTCTAGACCAGAGGCCGGGCTGTCCGCAAATTGTATGTTTATGTGGATGGGCTGTGGATAACCTGTCTCTACCTTATCTTGGCAGGTTCTAGGGCCCAGGGTCAACATATAGCGCAAAACGCCCGCCGGATGGGCGGGCGCATGCCAAGATTTTCTTGTCGAACAGCGGTCAGCCCTTCATGCGGGCCTCTTGCCACGCGCGCGGGTCGCGCAGGAAGGATTCGACTTCCGTAAGGGTTTCTTCGGAAAAGGCACCCTGGGCTTTGGCTTCGGCCAGCACGTCCCACCAGGTACAGAGGTGGTGCAGCGTGACCCCGTGGTCCCCGAGCGTCTTGGTCGTCTCGGGGAAGATGTCGTAGTAGAAGATCACCGCCGTGTGACCGCAGGTGGCACCGGTGTCACGGATCGCGTCCACGAAGGAGAGTTTCGAGCCACCGTCTGTGGTGAGGTCCTCGACCAGCAGCACGCGTTCGCCTTCGCGCATTGCGCCTTCGATGCGGGCATTCCTGCCATAACCCTTGGGCTTCTTGCGCACATAGGTCATCGGCAGGGCCATGCGTTCGGCCACCAGCGCGGCAAAGGGGATGCCGGCAGTTTCGCCGCCCGCGATATTGTCGAAGGCTTCAAAGCCCGCGTTGCGCATGACGGTGACGGTGAGGAAATCCATCAGGGTCGCGCGGATACGCGGGAAGGAGATCAGCTTGCGGCAGTCGATATAGCTTGGCGAGGGCAGGCCGGAGGCGAGCGTGTAGGGCTCGTCCGTGTTGAAGTTCACCGCGCCGATTTCAAGCAGCATCCGGGCGGTGAGGCGAGCGATTTCCTCTTGCGAGGGATAGGAGGTGGGGATCATCGGATTATCCTTGGAGTTTGCGCCGGGGGCGGGGTCGGGATGCCTCCGGCGGGAGTATTTCTGGCAAAATGAAGATCAGGTCACGCTCCAGTAGACCGGGAAGCCGGGATCGAAGACGGTGACGGTGTGGTCACCTGCGTCGATCTTGGCGGGGAAGGTCGTGGGGGCGTCGGATTTGGTGAGAGTGATCGTGTCACTGTTGACCGGAAGTCCGTAGAAGGCGGGACCGTGGCGCGAGATGAAGCCTTCGAGCTTGTCCAATGCCCCGGCTGTTTCGAAGGTCTGGGCAAGGATGGGCAGGGCGTTGGGCGCGGTGAAGCACCCGGCCGAACAGCATTCGGCCTCTTTCGCGTGGGTCGGGTGGGGAGCGCTGTCGGTGCCGAGGAAAAACCGTTCATCGCCGGAAATGGCGGCGGTCAGCAGCGCCTCGCGGTGTTCGCCACGTTTCAGGATCGGCAGGCAGTAATAATGTGGGCGCATGCCGCCCACGAGCATGTCATTGCGATCAAGGATCAGGTGCTGAACGGTGATCGTTGCGCCCAGATCCGCGTCATTGGCCAACACATAGTCGGCGCCGTTTTTGGTGGTGATGTGTTCCATCACCACGCGCAGACCCGGTGTGGCCTTGCGGATCGGGTCGAGCACGCGGTCGATGAACACGGCTTCGCGGTCGAAGATGTCGATGTCGCGGTCGGTGACTTCGCCATGAACGCAGAGCGGCAGGCCGATCTCGGCCATTTTCTCGAGAACGGCGCGCACCTTGGTGAAATCCGAGACCCCGGAGGCTGAATTGGTGGTGGCGCCCGCCGGATAGAGTTTCACCGCCTTGACCAGACCGCTGGCATGGGCGGCAGCGACGTCTGCGGGATCGGTGTCCTCGGTGAGGTAGAGCGTCATCAGCGGTTCGAAGGCCATACCGTTGGGCAGGGCGGTCAGGATGCGGTCGCGATAGGCGGCGGCCTGTGCGCCGGTGACGACGGGGGGCACGAGGTTGGGCATGATGATCGCACGGGCGAAATGGCGCGCGGTTTCGGGCAGAACGGCAGCGAGCATCGCGCCATCGCGCAGGTGCAGATGCCAGTCATCGGGGCGGGCAAGGATCAGGCTTTGGGTCATGGGGGCCGCTTACACAAAACCCGCGAGGCAATCCAGTGGATTCAGCTTGCCAGGCGGCCCTTGTCGGCGGCCTGCACCAGCATGTTGAGCTTGCGCATGAAGCGCGGCTCTTTCAGGCGGCGGGCAACATTGGCGCAGAGCAGCGCCTTGATGAAGGGGCGTTTCTGACGCTCGATCTCGTGCAGGAGCGCGTTGAGATAGGGGCGGTGATTGCGCCGTGCGCGGTAGAGACGGTGAAAGGCGTGGGGCGTGAGCTTGCCCGCGCCAGCCTTGGCTAGGATGCGGAACAGGATCTGCATTTCGAGAAGGTCGGCTTCGATGTCGTCGCCAAGAAAGGGGGTCGTCAGACGTGTCACGTTTTCGCGTGCGAAGAGGGCCGCATGCATGGCGTCGAGATCCTGGCGCGGATCGTGGATCACAAAGGCATCTTCGGCGGCGTCGAGCATGTCCGGGGCATAGCCGTAGCGATCCGTGAAACAGAGGCGGCGCGCCTCGGGAAAGCGGCGGTCCCAGCCGGTAAGGTCCGGGTCCAGCGTGGCCTGCGGTTGGAGCGCAACCACGGTGGAACCGGGTGCGGCGGCGGAAAAGGCGGCGGCGGCATAGCCGCAGGACCCGGCACCATAGACCACGATCCGGTCGAAATCCTCGAAGAACCCATCATCGGACAGGCGGTCAAAATAGGCATAGACCGCCGGATCGCGGAACCAGGTGTCCCCGTCCGACAGAAGGCAGAGATGCGACCACCCCAATTCGCGCACCAGTTCCCAGCCAAGGGGCTGGCCGGTATCGCCGCGGTCCTGGATGCTTTGCATGGTTTCGAAGGTGATCAAAAGGACCGGCTTGTCCTCGATCAGCGTGGCGCAGTGTTTCGCGCCGAGCGGTTGAAAATACCCGTGCTCCTCGGCGATCTCTTCCAGCTTGGCCAGCCACGCCTTGCGCTTGAGCCCCAGCATGGGGGCATCAAAGCCATTTGGGGAATCCTGCATCTGCTCAATCCTCGAAACCGACCACATCATACCGACGCTTTTTGCGCTCTTGAACGGAGAAATACACGCCATTTGCGGCAAAAATTGGGAAGGTCGCCCCAATCTACAACTTTTGTCGCGTGTCGGAGCGGTTGACGGGGTGGGCGGGGCTCGTGCAGCCTGACGCGGGGCAAAGGAGGGGTGCCATGCAGGATCTCGAGAGTATCGACGCGGTTCAGGAGATGCTGGGCGGGCAGGGCTATGTCTGCGGGCGGGCGCTGGCGACGGTTGTGTTCCTGTCGCTGCGGCTGGGACGGCCGATTTTCCTTGAGGGCGAGGCCGGGGTCGGCAAGACCGAAATCGCCAAGGCGATTGCCGCGGGGTTGGGGCGCAGGTTGATCCGGTTGCAGTGTTACGAGGGGCTGGATGCGTCGAGCGCGGTCTACGAGTGGAACTTCGCGGCACAGATGGTGGCCATTCGCACGGCCGAGGCGGGCGGCAATGCCGATCGCGAGGTGCTGCAACGGGAGTTGTTTGGCCCGGATTACCTTGTCGAACGCCCGCTTTTGCAGGCCATGCGGCCCGATCCGGCCGGTGCGCCCGTGTTGCTCATCGATGAGCTGGATCGCACGGATGAGCCGTTTGAGGCGTTTTTGCTCGAGGCGCTCAGTGATTTTCAGGTCACGATCCCCGAGATCGGGACCATTGTGGCCCCTGAGCCGCCCATCGTGATTGTCACCTCGAACCGCACCCGCGAAGTGCATGATGCGCTGAAGCGGCGTTGTCTTTACCATTGGGTCGATTATCCCGATTTCACGCGCGAACTGGAAATCCTTGCCAAACGCGCCCCGGAAGCCTCCGAAGCGCTGAGCCGGGAAGTGGTGGCATTTGTCCAGCGGTTGCGCACCGAGGATCTGTTCAAGAAACCCGGCGTGGCGGAAACGATCGACTGGGCGAAATGCCTGCTGGCGCTGGATGTGCTGGAATTGTCGCCGCAGGTCATTGCCGACACGCTGGGCGCGGTGCTGAAATACCAGGATGATATCGCCAAGCTGCAAGGTTCCGAGGCAAAGCGCCTTCTGGACGAGGCGCGCGCGGCCTTGGAGCCGGCCTGATGCTTTCTTTTTCCGGAAATACCCCGGGGGTGAAGTTCGAAAATGCGGGCATTTTCGAACGAGGGGGCTGGCCCCCCACTGTGTGCCATGCCTGAATACGCGCCGCTGGAGATCCCCGAAAACCCCAAGCTGACCCACAATATCACGTGGTTTGCCCGGGCGTTGCGCAAGGCGGGGTTGCCGATTGGCCCCGGTCGGGTGATCGACGCGATCCGTGCGGTCGAGGCGGCAGGGTTCTCTGAAAAACGGGATTTCTACTGGACGTTGCATGCCTGTTTCGTGTCCCGACCCGAGCATCGCACGGTGTTTGCGCAGGTCTTTCGCCTTTATTGGCGCGATCCGCGGTTCATGGAACACATGATGGCGATGATGCTGCCCGCGGTGCGCGGTGTGCAGGAAGAGCGGGGCGGGCAGGCCGGAGAAAAACGCGCCGCCGAGGCGTTGCTCGACGGGGCGCAGACGGATGTGCCGAACATGGAGTTCGAGGAGGAAGGCACAGAGATCGAGGTGGATGCCTCGTTGACCATGTCGACCGAAGAACGCCTGCGTACGCTCGATTTCGAACAGATGAGCACCGAAGAAGTGGCAGCGGCGAAACGGATGCTGGCGCGGATGTCGTTGCCGGTCCAGCCCATTGCGTCGCGCCGGGGCAAGCCTGATCCGTTGGGTGCGCGTGCCGATTGGCGGCGCACGCTGCGCCTAGCCATGCGGCAGGGGGGGGAGGTGCAGATGCTGGCCCGTAAGAGCCCGCGTATCCGCTGGCCCAACCTCGTTGTACTTTGCGATATTTCAGGCTCAATGAGCCAGTACAGCCGGATGGTTTTGCATTTTCTCCATGCGGTCGCCAATCACAAGGGGGCAGGCTGGGCCAAGGTGCACGGGTTCACTTTTGGCACGCGGCTGACCAATATCACCCGCCATCTGGCGACCCGCGACGTGGATTCCGCACTGGCTGCGGCGGGGGCTGAGGCGCAGGACTGGGAAGGCGGCACGCGGATTGGCGATTGCCTGCATGACTTCAACCGCGACTGGTCGCGCCGGGTGATGGGGCAGGGCGCGGTGGTGCTGCTGATCACGGACGGGCTTGACCGGGGGGACCCGGAGGCGCTGGCGCATGAGGTGATGCGGCTGCAACTGAGTGCGCGGCGGCTGATCTGGCTCAATCCGTTGCTGCGCTGGGACGGGTTCGCGCCCAAAGCCCAAGGCATTCGCGCCATGCTGCCGCATGTTGACAGTTTTCGCGCGGGGCATTCGATCGCCACGCTCGAAGAGCTTGCAGAGGCCATTTCACGTCCTGACGATCTGGGTGAAAAAGCCCGCCTGATGGCCGCCTTGGGTGCCCCCTGAGCTGGTTTGATCCAGATCAAGACATTCGAATTCCAAAATCCATATATTAATCAAATCGAATATATGGAGGGTCACCCAATGCCTTTGAACTGGAAAACCGGCGGCGTGCTGCTGGGCTTCGTGTTCTTTCTGGCGGTGCTGCTGGTCAAGCCCATCGGGGTGTCGACACAGTTCGTCATTCTGGACGCGATTATCGGCAACACCGTGAATGCCGAGTTGATCACGCAGACCGATGACGGCGCCTATACGTCAAGCAACGCCTATCTTGCGAAATCCAACGGCAAATACGCCAAGAACGCGGCCAATCCGCTCAACTACAGCTTTGTCTTCGTGCTGGCGATGATGGTGGGCGCGTTTCTGTCGGCCATGGCGCGGGGCGGCATCCGTGCCGATGAACGCCGCTTGCCGGCGATCTGGCGGGCCAATTACGGGGATACGCCGGTGAAACGCTACATGGTGGCCTTTCTGGGCGGCTTTATCGTGCTTTACGGCGCGCGACTGGCGGGGGGCTGTACCTCGGGGCACATGATGTCGGGCATGATGCAGACCGCGCTGAGCGGGTACATCTTTGCCGCCGGTGCCTTTGCTGCTGCCGTTCCGGTGGCGATGATCATGTATGGACGGGAGACCTGATCAGATGAATATCCTTCTTGCTTTGCTGATTGGCGCCGCCTTTGGCGCGACGCTGGACCGGATCGGGGCAACCAGCCCGAACTGGATCATTCGCATGTTGTCCTTGCGCAACCTGCACCTGATGAAGACCATCCTGCTGGCGATTGGCACCGGGTCGATCCTGATGTTCGGTGGCCAGATGCTGGGCCTCGTGGATGTCGGCCACATGTCGGTCAAGACCGCCTATGTGGGTGTTTTCCTTGGTGGGCTGATGCTGGGCGCGGGTTGGGCCGCGTCGGGCTATTGCCCCGGTACCGGGGTCTGTGCGGCGGCCTCGGGGCGCAAGGACGCGCTGTTCTTTATCGCCGGAGGCCTGTTGGGCGCGGCGGCCTACATGGTGACGTATCCGGCGTGGAAAGGCAGTGGCCTGCTCGACAAGATCGCCGGGGGCAAGGTGACTTTGGGCGCCGTTCCGGGCGCCGAATACGAAGGTCTTGTTGGTATGTCAGGCGACGTGTTGGGCATTGTTCTGGGCGCGGTGTTCGTGCTGGTGGCGTTCCTGTTGCCCGAGCGGCTGGTCGGGGAAGGGGCTGCGCCGGTAGCCGCCGAATAATCCGCTGTTGAAATGGATGGGAAGAAGGCCGGGCCGGGTGCCCGGCCTTTTTTTGTTTGGCATGTACCATTTGGTCGAACTTGCGCTTTGGATGGGGATGCCACATCTTTTGCGCAAAGGGCAGCAATGCGCCGGGGGGATTTCATGAGCGACAGATTGCAGGGCGCGCCGGAACTGGCGTTGGAATGGCATCGCGCGGGGCGCGGGGCGGCCTTGGCCACCGTGGTCGAGACCTGGGGCAGTGCGCCGCGCCGTGTGGGGGCGCAGATGGTCGTGTCCGGCGATGGTCAGATCGAAGGCTCGGTCTCGGGCGGCTGTGTCGAAGGCGCGGTGATGGTCGAGGCGCTGGAGGCGCTGGAAGAGGGCAAGGGGCGTCTCTTGGAATTCGGCGTCAGCGACGGGGATGCGTTTGCCGTGGGGTTGGCCTGTGGTGGCACGATCCGGGTGTTGGTGGAACCGGTGGGGGCGGTTTTGAGCGAAGTTGTGCTTGATGCACTGGTCACGGCGCGGGCCGAGCGGCGTCCGGTGGCCTATGTCTGTGATGCAGAGGCCGGGGGCGGTTTGCTCAGCGAAGAGGGGTTCGAGGATCGGTTCCGCATGGACCGTTCGGGGTTGGAGGAGGATGGTCGGTTCGTGGCCATTCACAACCCGCCCTTGCGTCTGGTGATCGTGGGCGCGGTGCATATCGCGCAAGCCCTTGTTCCGATGGCGCGGGTGGCGGGGTTTGATCCGATCCTTGTCGATCCGCGCAGTGCGTTCGGGTCCGAAGCGCGGTTTCCCGGCGAAACCATTGTCGAGGACTGGCCGGACGAGGCGCTGGACGCGATTGGGCTGGATGGGCGCACGGCGCTGGTTTTGTTGACCCATGATCCCAAGCTGGATGATCCGGCGCTGCATGTGGCGCTGCGCTCGGACGTGTTTTACATCGGCGCGCTGGGCAGCAAGCGCACCCACGCAAGCCGGGTGGCGCGGTTGCAGGAGGCCGGGTTCACGGAAAACGAGATCGCACGCATTCACGGACCGATCGGGCTTGATATCGGGGCGGCGGGGCCGTCTGAGATTGCTGTGTCGATCTTGGCCGAGATGGTGCAGGTGCTGAGGAAAGGCGCGTGAGGTTCGGATCCGTTCCCATCCTGGACGCCGAAGGGGCGATCCTTGCCCATTCGGTCCAAGCCGGGTCGGAGAAGCTGCGCAAGGGGTTGGTGCTGGGCGCGGCGCATATCGAGGCGTTGCGTGGGGCGGGGATTGGTGAGGTCACGGTGGCCGCGCTGGACCCCGAGGATTTGTACGAGGATGTCGCCGCAGAGCGGTTGGCGCGGGCGCTGGTGCCGGATGAGGCGGCGGCGCAGTTGGAGCGGACAAGGGCCTTTACCGGGCGGGTGAACCTCGTGGCGGCCTGTCCGGGGGTGGCGGTGCTGGATGTGGCCGCCTTGGATGCGCTCAATGCGGTGCATCCGATGATCACGCTGGCCACAGTGCCGCCGTTTCAACAGGTGGGCACCGGGCAGATGGTGGGGACGGTCAAGATCATTTCCTATGGCGTGCCCGAGGCAGATTTGGCCCATGCGGCAGAATTGGGGGCGGCGGCGATGCGGCTGGCTCCGGTCGTGCATGAGACCGCGTCATTGATCATTACCGAGATCCCCGGTGGGGTCGGAGACAAGGGGCGCAAGGCCATCGAAGGGCGACTTGAGGCGCTGGGGATGGATTTGAGTGAGGTGGTGATGGTGCCGCATCGGGTCGACGAGTTAGCCGGGGCGGTGGCAGCGGCCAAGGGGGATTTGGTGTTGATCCTGACTGGGTCCGCGACCTCGGATCCCAATGATGTCGCGCCCGAAGCGGTGCGTGTGGCCGGTGGGCGCGTTGAGCGGTTCGGGATGCCGGTTGATCCGGGCAACCTGTTGTTTCTGGGCTGTGTCGGGACGCGCCCGGTGATTGGCCTGCCGGGCTGTGCACGCTCACCTGCCTTGAACGGGGCGGACTGGGTTCTGTCGCGGGTGGCCTGTGGGATCGAGGTCAGCCACGGCGACATTGCGGGCATGGGGGTTGGCGGTCTCCTGAAGGAGATCCCGACCCGGCCCATGCCACGCGAGCGGCGGCGACCTACGACCAATGTCTAACCGCATGGGCGGCTGACGGGAAAAAAGCGCCTTCTCAGACTTGGGAACCCGTGTTTTACTTTCCGCACATCAAGAACAGAAAAAAGTTCAACAACTCTGGGAGGAGCCAATGTCACAGGTCACCATGACCGTGAATGGCAAGGAGATGTCCGGCGATGCCGAAGGACGTACCTTGCTCAGCCAATTCTTGCGGGAAACCCTCAACCTGACCGGCACGCATGTCGGTTGCGACACCAGCCAATGCGGCGCCTGCGTGGTGCATGTCAACGGGCAGGCCGTCAAAAGCTGCACCATGCTGGCGATGGAAGCCGATGGGGCCGAGGTGGAAACCATCGAAGGGCAGGCGGCGCCGGATGGCACGCTGAACACCATTCAACAGGCATTCCAGGATCACCACGGTCTTCAGTGCGGGTTCTGCACGCCGGGTATGGTGATGTCGGCGGCTGCGCTTTTGAAAGAGAACCCGAAGCCGAGCGAAGCGGAAATCCGGGATTACCTTGAAGGCAATATCTGCCGCTGCACCGGGTATCACAACATCGTCAAGGCGATCATGGCCGCGTCCGGACAGGACGTGAGCGCGATTGCCGCCGAGTGACACAGGACGAACGGTGCGTGTGAACACGCACCCTAGCAGTGACACCGGGATGTAGGGTGCGTGATTTCACGCACCGATCAATGGGAGGATATGAGATGCCGAAAGATCATGGCATTGGCGCCAGCCCGAAGCGGCGCGAAGACGTCCGGTTTCTGACCGGGACGGGGAACTATACGGACGACATCAATGTAAACGGTCAGGCCTATGTGCATTTCCTGCGCTCGGATGTGGCGCATGGGAAGATCAACGGGATCGGTACCGATGTGGCTGCGGCGATGCCGGGCGTGGTGCGGATTTTCACTGGCGCCGATTTCGAGGGCGTGGGGGGTATTCCCTGCGGTTGGCAGGTGACGGACCGCCATGGCAACCCCATGCAGGAGCCGGCACACCCGGTGCTCGCGCAGGGCAAGGTGCGCCATGTGGGCGATCCGATTGCCGCCGTGGTGGCCGACACCTATGAGCAGGCGCGCGATGCGGCCGAGGCGATCGAGCTTGATATCGAAGAGCTTCCCGCCGTGGTCGATATGAAGGCGGCGTTGGCCGATGGGGCCACCAAGGTGCATGACGACCTTGAAAACAACCTTTGTTATGACTGGGGGTTTGTCGAGGAAAACAAGGATGCTGTTGATCAGGCGATCAAGGACGCGGCGCATGTGACGACGCTGGAACTGGTCAACAACCGCCTGATTGCCAACCCGATGGAGCCACGCGTGGCCATTGGCGATTACAACCGCGCCACAGATGACAGCACGCTTTACACCACCAGCCAGAACCCGCATGTGATCCGCCTGTTGATGGGCGCTTTTGTGCTGGGCATCCCGGAACACAAGCTGCGCGTGATTGCGCCGGATGTGGGCGGCGGTTTCGGCACCAAGATCTTCCACTACGCGGAAGAAGCGTTCTGTACCTTTGCCGCCAAGGCGCTCAACCGTCCGGTCAAGTGGACCGCGTCGCGCTCGGAAGCGTTCATGTCAGATGCGCATGGTCGTGACCACGTGACCAAGATCGAGCTGGCGCTGGACAAGGACAACAACTTTACCGCGGTGCGCACCGAGACCTATGCCAATATGGGTGCGTATCTGTCGACCTTTGCGCCGAGCGTTCCGACATGGCTGCATGGCACGCTGATGGCGGGGAACTACCGCACGCCGGTGATCTATGTGAACGTCAAGGCGGTGTTCACCAACACGGTTCCGGTAGACGCCTATCGCGGGGCCGGGCGCCCCGAGGCGACATTCCAGCTGGAGCGTGTGATCGACAAGGCCGCGCGTGAACTGGGCGTTGATCCGATTGCGCTGCGCCGTCAGAACTTCATCACCGAATTCCCCTATGCCACGCCCGTGGCGGTGGAATATGACACCGGGGATTATCACGGCACGATGGATGCGCTGGAGAAGATCGCGGACCTGTCGGGCTTTGAAGCCCGGCGCAAGGAAAGCGAAGCCAGGGGCAAGCTGCGTGGGCTGGGTGTGAACTGTTATATCGAGGCCTGCGGCATCGCGCCGTCGAACCTTGTCGGGCAGTTGGGCGCACGGGCCGGTCTTTATGAGAGCGCCACGGTGCGGGTGAACGCCACGGGTGGCCTCGTGGTCATGACCGGCAGCCACAGCCACGGTCAGGGGCACGAAACCAGCTTTCCGCAGGTCATTGCCGAGATGATCGGGATCGATGAAAGCATGGTGGAAATCGTGCATGGCGATACCGCGAACACACCGATGGGCATGGGCACCTATGGCTCGCGCTCGTTGGCGGTGGGCGGCTCGGCCATGGTGCGGGCCACGGAAAAGATCATCAACAAGGCCAAGAAGATCGCGGCCCACCTGATGGAGGCCGCAGAGGCCGATATCGAGTTGAAGGATGGTCAGTTCAGCGTCGCCGGGACCGACAAGTCTGTGGCCTGGGGTGATGTGACCCTTGCCGCTTACGTCCCGCATAACTATCCGCTGGAAGACATCGAGCCGGGGCTGGAGGAAACCGCGTTTTATGACCCGGCGAACTTCACCTATCCCTCGGGCGCCTATTGTTGTGAGGTCGAGGTGGACCCGGAGACCGGGAAGGTCACGATCGAGCGGTTCTCGGCGGCGGATGACTTTGGCAATATCGTCAACCCGATGATCGTGGATGGTCAGGTGCATGGTGGCATTGGACAGGGCATTGGTCAGGCGCTGCTGGAAGGTTGTGTTTATGACGCGGACGGTCAGCTTCTGAGCGCGTCCTACATGGATTACGCCATGCCGCGTGCCGATGATGTGCCGTTCTACAATGTCGATCATTCCAGCCAGACGCCCTGTACCCATAACCCGCTTGGGGTGAAGGGCTGTGGTGAGGCCGGGGCCATCGGCTCGCCGCCTTCCGTGGTGAACGCGGTGATCGACGCGTTGCAGTCGGGCGGTCATGACGTGACCCATATCGACATGCCCGTGTCGCCGTCGCGCGTCTGGGCTGCGATGCAGGGATAGGATGAGAGGGTCGGTCCGGGGGCTGTCTGCCCCCGGACCCCCGAGGATATTTCTGGCAAAAGGAAGAGGGGTTGGACCCGGCTTCCTTGGGAAGGAAAAGAGAGATGTACAATTTTGACTTTGAAAAGCCGACATCGGTGGCCGACGCGGTGGCCGCGCTGGCCGGGGAAGATGCGCAGGCGCTGGGCGGGGGGCAGACCCTGATCCCGACGCTGAAGCAGCGCCTCGCCAGCCCGTCCAAGCTGGTCAGCCTCGCAGGGATTGCCGATATCAAGGGTGTCTGCATGAGCGATGACGGACAGGTCTGCGTGGGCGGGGCGACCGTGCATGCGGACGTTGCGGTCAATGCAGGAAGCTACCCGGCGCTGGCAGCGCTCGCGGGCAATATCGGGGACCCGGCGGTGCGGGCACGCGGCACGATTGGCGGCTCGCTTGCAAATAACGACCCGTCGGCCTGTTACCCGTCGGCGGCGCTGGCTTCGGGGGCGACGATTGTCACCAACGCCCGCGAGATCGCAGCGGATGATTATTTCCAGGGCATGTTCGCTACGGCGCTGGAAGAGGGCGAGATCATCACCGAGGTACGCTTTCCGGTGCCGGAGGCGGCAAATTACCAGAAGTTCGAACAGCCCGCGTCGCGCTTTGCGCTGGTGGGTGTGTTCGTCGCCAAGTACGCCGATGGTGTCCGTGTGGCCGTGACCGGGGCGTCCGAGGAAGGTGTCTTCCGCTGGAGTGCTGCGGAGGAGGCGCTGTCCGGGAATTTCTCGGCCGATGCGGTGCCCGCTGCGCCGAGCGCGGACGGGATGATCAACGACCTGCACGGCACGGCGGCCTATCGCGCGCATCTGATTGCGGTTCTGACCAAGCGGGCCGTGGCCGCCTGCGGATAGGCCGGATCGCCTCCGGCGGGCGTATTTTTGGCAAAATGAAGAGGGGGCGTCGTGGTATTGCGGCGCCCCTTTTTTTCAGGCGGGCTTGCGGGCGATCAGGTCGATCAGGGCGGACATGCCGGAGTGTCCGCGCCCTTCCTGCACCTCGCGGTCATATTCCTTGAGGACGAGGATGTCCCAGCCGACAAAGGCGGCGCGCAGGATGACTTCGGTGTACATGTTCTCGGCATTGGGAGGGCCGCCCGTGCCATAGTCCAGCTGTTCGGGGCGATAGCCGTGCAGCATGATCAGCCCGCCCGGCCTGGTGGCGTCTTTCATGCGTTGAAATTGCTGGCGGCGGCCATCGGGGCCGACGAACTGGATGAAGATGCCGGCCACGAGATCATAGGTTCTGGCGGGCCACGGTTCGTTCATGATGTCGCGCTGGAGAAATTCGACCGACACGCCGCGTTCCGAGGCCAGCTTGTGCGCGCGGGCAATGGCGCTCGGGGCGAATTCGAGCGCGGTGACATCCATGCCCTGTTCGGCCATGTAGACCGAGTTGCGCCCCTCTCCGTCCGCCACGGCAAGCGCAGTGGCGCCTGCAACCAGAACATCACGGTGATCGACCATGAACTGCGCCGGCGCGGTGCCGAAGACATAGTCGGGGGAGGTGGCAAAGCGGTTTTCCCACATGGCATGGTCCTTTCTGACGGGGGCGAGCTGCCCCAAAAAAGAAACCCCCCGCTTGTTCACGAAGCGAGGGGTTCCCGTATCCGGCATTCTGGGCCGGACTTACTTGGACAGGGGGCCGATCATCATGATCATCTGGCGGCCTTCCATCTTGGGCATGTTTTCGACCTTGCCGATTTCCTTGATGTCTTCGGCCACGCGTTCGAGAAGCTCACGGCCCAGGTTCTGGTGGGCCATTTCGCGGCCGCGGAAGCGCAGGGTGACTTTGACCTTGTCGCCTTTCTCAAGGAATTTGACCACGTTGCGCATTTTCACTTCGTAGTCATGGGTGTCGGTGTTCGGGCGGAACTTGACCTCTTTGACCTCGATGACCTTCTGCTTCTTGCGGGCTTCGGATTCGCGTTTTTGCTGTTCGTACTTGAACTTGCCGAAATCCATGATCTTGCAGACGGGCGGGTTCGCGTTGGGCGAGATCTCGACCAGATCAAGCCCGGCCTCTTCGGCCAGTGCCATGCCTTTGGCAGGGTGGACGACCCCGATATTTTCGCCATCTGCGCCAATCAGGCGGATTTCAGGTGCGCGAATACGTCCGTTGATGCGGGGGCCGGTGTCGCGCTGCGGGGGCGCGTTGTGAGGTCTGCGGGCTATGGTTTTGTTCCTTCAATAGCTGTCGTTGTTCGGGCGGTAATTTATTCGCGGTTTCGTGCCGACACAACAGCCGAATGCGCGATTATGAGCCTAATCGCGCGGCTTTCCCCCTTGTGGGCAGACGAGGGATGGCCACATTGCCGCAACATGTGAGATATGCCCGTCAGGGCGGAGATTGAAACAAGGAGAATTCCCCGATGAAGTATGTGATTGGGATCGTGGTCGCCGCAGCAGTTGTGGTTGGCGGGTATTTTGCGTTTTTCAAGGCGCCGGAAGAGGTGGCGACACCTGAACCGGAAGTCAGCGCGCCGACCGAAACAACCCCTGTGACAGAGGAAAACCCTGTCGAGCAGTCGATTGAAGACGTGGAAGAGGCGGTGGAAGAGGCAGCTGAAGCCGCGAAAGAAGACGTGGACGAGGCCGTGGATACGGCCAAGGACGCCATGGAAGAGGCCGTCGAGGGCACCGCAGACGCCGTTGAAGGCGCGATGGATACAGCAACCGAGGCCGCCGAAGAGGCATCTGACGCAGCACAGGAAGTTGTGACTGATACCGTTGAGGAAGTCAGCGAACAGGCTTCGGACGCTGTGGATGCTGCGCAGGAGCTGATTGACGGGGGCACTGAGGCGGCAACGGATGCGGTCAGCGACATGACCAAATCGCTTGAAGGGGCCACGGAAGGCGCCGAGCCGAAACTTCCCGACAGTGAAAGTGGCAACTAAGCTGCGTCTGGCGGTTTGCTAGAGACGGACATGTCAGGGGTCGCCCGGATGGGCGGCCCTTTTTGCGTCGTGCGCGCTTCTGCGTCGTGGCCCCTGTGCTATGATGTTGCAAGCGGATCGGGGAGTTGGAGACATGACCGGGATGATCGAGGGCGGGTGCCTGTGTGGTGCGACGAGCTTCGAAATCGAAAACGATTTTGCGTTTCTGCTGTTCTGCCACTGTGAGCAGTGCCGCAAGCTGAGCGGTTCTGCGATGGCCGCCAACCTGTTTTCCACGACCCGGAGCCTGATCTGGGTCAGGGGGGAAGGGCATGTGACCCATTTCCGCCACCCGGACCGTCAGTTTTCCCGCGCGTTCTGCAACCAATGTGGAAGCGCCCTGCCTTTCCAGGGCGCATCGGGGCGTTTCGTGATCGTGCCTGCCGGGGCACTGGATGGAGAGCCGGAGGTCGCAAAGCGGGCCGAGGTGTTTACCTGTGAGCGTGCGGACTGGGGCCTTGGGCGGGCGCCAGCCGAAACCTTTGATGGGTTTCCGAGCTATTTCGATACGTGACGCCGAACAGCTGAAAACCATGACACTGATCGCGCCGGAAACGGCGGCTTGCCTGTTCTGAGATGGCCTGTCGCACGGATCAGACAAGCAAGGCCATTGAACACGCTTTGCTTTGGGTGCGCGTCAGAGCCGTCTTAGAGGCCGTAGGTGATCAATCCCGCATGTCGGATGGCTGGTCGCCCAATGACGTCATTCCGAATCGTTTTCGAAGGCCCCGCCGTCCGAAAACTGCTCTCGGAGCCAGTCTTCGAACAGCAGGACCACCGACCTTTTTGACCTCTTTGATCTGGGGCGCATGAGGTAGTGCCCGTTTGGCGTGGGGACGTCAGCGCCGATTACGGCGACACGCGGTGCGGTTGCGTTTGCCATTTCCACCAGGCGTTTCAGAACGACTGCATAGCCGCCGCCATTCGCGGTCAGCTCGATTGCGGCCGTCATGGTGTCGACGTAGAGTTCGTCCGGGTTTTCGGGCAAGGCCAGATCGTGGGCCGCCAAATACCTGATCCAATCGGCTTCCTGCCCCAGAATCCGAATGAATGGGCCCGTCAACAACGCATCCGGGGCGAAGGTGGTCTTTCCCGCCGCTAAAGGCCCTACCGGGACCATGACATCATCGGACAAGCGCTCAGAGGCGGTGTCGGTCCAATCGCCCCTTCCGACACGCAGCTCCACGTCTACGTGGTCAAAACCCGTGGCATCTGTCCAGATGTTCGAGACGAGGCGGACATCAATGTCGGGGTGAGCGAGCTTGAACTCGGGAAGTCGCGGCGCCAGCCACAGGGCAGAGGTCGAGATCGGTGCCTTGACCGTAATGGTTTCGTTGCGCGTCGCGCCGAACAGGCTGGCCGTGGCCACATCAATGTCCGCCAAGGCCTGCCGGACCGTTGCGACATAGGCCTGCCCGATATCCGTCAGGGACAGATGGCGCGCCCTTCGGTGAAACAAGCGGCTTCCCAGTTGCTCTTCCAGCGTTCGGATATGAAGGCTGACCGCCGTCTGGGTGAGGCCCAGTTCCGTTGCCGTTGCGGTGAAGTTCAGGTGGCGAGAGGCGGCTTCGAAAGTGCGCAGCCAAGTCAGGTTGATCTTGTTTTTGAGCACAGGCCACCACCAAAAAAAATTGCCGATAACTTCCTGTTTAAGTCGCTTCTACTTTGCGGGCAAGTCGTAGAAATCTCGGCCTGACAGGATACCCTATTTGAGGAAACGCACCATGCCCATGACCCAGCTCAACGACTATGTCGTCCAACAGGACTTTGCGCCAGCAGCCGCAAATGACAATCCAGCAGGCTTTGTTGTCGCGTTGGATGATCAGCCGATTGAAGGGGGATTTGATCCCGCCTTCGGTGACGTGACCTGGCAGACGCTGATTTCACGTGACAGGACACCGTCGAACGGGGTGGTTCTGGGCGTTGCGAACTTTCCCGCACATGGCGTGTTGCACCTGCATCGCCACACGCCGCCCGAGTTTTACTTTGGCCTGAGCGGATCGGGGACCGTCATGCTGGACGGGCAGCCCGTTGAAATTTTTCCCGGGGTGGCTGTTTTTATCCCGTCCAACGCGGAACATGGGGTGACTGCCGGGCCGGAAGGTTTGGCCTTTGCCTACGGGTTTGGTGAGGATGCCTTTTCCGATATCGAGTACAGGTTTTCCGCAGCCCAGTGACCACACACTGCCCTTCATCGCGTATTCCCAAGGGTAGGGCGGTGCGGCGTAGGGGGCTTCCGGCGCTCTTTCGAAAAAGAAACCCCGGCGATCAAGCCGGGGTTTTTGACGGTTCAGATGTGTGGATTGTTCAATCCAGAAACGCCTTTTCGACCACGTATTGCGCAGGCTTTGAGTTGGCACCCTCTTCAAGGCCGGCGGCCTCGAGCATGTCCTTGAGTTCCAGATTGAAAGCGAGGTTGCCGCAGATCATGGCGCGGTCGTTCTGCGGGCAGAGCGGCTCGACACCGAGATCCTTGTAGGCTTCGCCCGAGTTGATCAGGTCGGTGATCCGGCCCATTTTGGCGCTCTCTTCGCGGGTGGTGGTCGGGTAGTACTTGATCTTTTTCCAGAAGCCTTCGCCGATCACTTCGTTCAGCAGTTCGTCGTCCTTGAGGGAGTCGATGATGTTGCGCCCATAGGTCAGCTCGCCCGCCTCACGGCAGGTGTGGGTGATGATCACCTCGTCGTAGTCCTCGTAGGTCTGTGGTTCGCGCAGCAGTGAGGCGAAGGGCGCAAAGCCAGTGCCGGTGGCAAAGAACCAGATGCGTTTGCCGGGCAGAAGCGCGTCATGCACCAGCGTGCCGACGGGTTTGGGGCGCAGGATGATTTCGTCGCCCGGTTTGATATGCTGGAGCTTGGAGGTCAGCGGGCCGTCCTGGACTTTAATCGAATAGAATTCCAGTTCCTCGTCCCAGCTGGGCGAGGCGATGGAATAGGCACGCAGAAGCGGTTTCTGCTTGCCGGTCTTGGGGTCCGGGTCGCCCATCAGGCCGATCATGACGAATTCGCCTGAGCGGAACCGCAACGTCGCGGGCCGCGTGCATTTGAAGGAAAACAGGCGGTCGGTGTAGTGCTGCACCTCGGTCACGGTTTGCGCGTCGGGCAGGGTGGGTACCTTGGGTACGGCGGTGGCTTGGGCTTCGGTCACTGGTTTTTGCTCGGTCATATCAAAAGGGGCGGGGGAGGCTGTCCCCCATCTATCAGTTCTGCATGGGATTTGAAGGTGTATCTGCGAGATGTCTTTGACATATCGCAAATTGGCTATCTTTGACAGGGGGTAACGGGGCGTCAGTGCTGCCCGCGCATCCGGGACTGGTAGTCATGAGCCTGCCAGTCGGCGCGGAAGACCCATTCACCTTCGGGCTGACGTGCAGCGAGATCGTCGGAGATCTCGACTTCGTCAAAACCGCAGCGCCGCGCCATCGCGTATTGATCCGAGATCACATGGCCGCGGGCGCGCAGGCGCCCCTTGTACCCGCTCAGCCGGAGCTGGCGTGCGATGGTGAAACCGCGCCCGTCGGCAAAGGACGGGAAATCGACGCGGATCATCTCGACACCCGAGAGGTGTGTGAGCAGCTCGGCCGGGTCGAAATCGGAGGGCACATCGAGTGCAACAACGTCGTTGGCGGCTTCGTTCACGGGCACGAAAGGTTTGGTGAAGTCATCGGCCTGAAAGCCGGAATCGGTCACGAGTACAGTCATGTCTTTTCTCCTTGGCGCACCATTTTGCCATTCACGAAATGGATGCCGCATTCTTCCTTGTCCTGACCGCGCCAGCGGCCCGAGCGGGGGTCTTCGCCTTCGGCAACCGGGCTGGTGCAGGGGGCGCAGCCGATCGACGGATACCCCTTGGCCACCATCGGGTGACGGGGAAGGCGGTTTTCTTCCATGTAAGCGCGCACGTCCTCGGGCGCCCAATGGGCCAGCGGGTTGACCTTGATCCGGCCGGTGAAGTCCTCGACTTCGAAGAAATCGAGCGCGGCACGGGTGCCGGACTGGAACCGCTTGCGCCCGGTGATCCAGCCGTCAAAGTCGCGCAGGGCCTTTTGCAGGGGCCGGGTCTTGCGCAGGGCACAGCAGGAGTCGGTGTCGTGCTGGTGCAGCGTGCCGTCCGGGTCTTCGGCGGCCAGCGTCGCGTCCGAGGCGCGGATGATCTGGATATTCTGCAGATGCAGGCGCTCGGCCAGCTCCTGTTGATAAACCAGCGTTTCGGCAAACAGCATCTCCGTGTCTACGAAGAGCACGGGGATATTGCGATCCACCATGGACGCGAGGTGCAGGAGCACCACCGACTCGGCCCCGAACGAGGACACTAGCGCGATCCTGCCCGCCTGCGGGTCGCGCAAGGCTGCCTCGATCACTGCGGTCGCCGAATGGTGCCGATACCGTGCATTGAGCGCGTCGACCTTGGCCCTGAGCGGATCGGCGGGCAGCTCCGACAGGTTCGCCGCCGTGTTCAGCGGCGAAGCCAGGGGGGAAACCGTGTTATGCCGCATTGGCCCGCGCCTCGGGGTAGAGATAGGCCTTGAACGGGGCGAGACCCAGCCGGCGATAGGCGGCGAGGAAGGTTTCCTCGGGGCCGGTGCGCAGTTCGAGATAGCCCTCGACCAGCCGTTCGATCGCCGGAACGATCTCGTCATAGGCAAAGCCGGGGCCGGCGCGTTCACCGATCGCCGCGTCCCACGTGGCGTCGCCGCCCAGCGTGATCTGGTAGTTTTCCACACCAGCGCGGTCGAGGCCCAGAATGCCGATATGACCGACATGGTGGTGACCGCAGGCGTTGATGCAGCCAGAAATCTTGATCTGCAGGTGGCCGATATCGTGCTCCAGCTTGAGTTCATCGAAGCGGGTCGCGATCTGCTGGGCAACAGGGATCGAGCGGGCCGTGGCCAGTGCGCAGTAATCCATGCCCGGGCAGGCGATGATGTCGGAAATCATGCCGATATTGGCGGTGTGCAGATCGGCGTCGCGCAGGGCTGCATACACGCCGGGCAGGTCGGATTTGTGCACATGCGGCAGGATCACGTTCTGCTCGTGGCTGATGCGCAGCTCGTCGTGGCCGTATTGACGGGCAACATCCGCGAGGACGCGCATCTGGTCGGAGGTCGCATCGCCGGGGGTTGCGCCGTGCTTCTTGAGCGAAACCGTGACAATGGCATAGCCCGGAGCGCGGTGTGCGCTCAGGTTGGCGTCGACCCAGCTGCGGAACATCGGGTCGGCATCATAGGACCGGTCAAAGGCGTCCGTGGGCGCATCGCGAAAGGCGGGCGCGGCAAAGTGCTCCTCGATTTCGGTCAGAAGCGCCTGATCGAAGCCGCCGAAGGTGGGGCGGATCTGCTGGAAACGCGCGTCGACACGGGCGCGGATATCATCGAGACCATGTTCGTGCACGGTGATCTTGATCCGCGCCTTGTACTTGTTATCGCGGCGGCCGATCTGGTTCCAGACCGAGACCACACTCTCGATATATGCCAGTAGGTCGGCGCTGGGGAGAAAGTCGCGCAGGACCTTGCCAATCATCGGAGTGCGGCCCAAACCGCCGCCAACGAGGATCTGGTATCCAGTTTCGCCCTCGTCGTTTTTCACGATCCGCACGGCCAGGTCATGGGCCTTGAGCACGGCGCGGTCATTCTCGGCTCCGGACACGGCGATCTTGAACTTGCGGCCCATGAACTGAAATTCCGGGTGGTCGGTGGACCACTGGCGGATCAGTTCCGCGACGGGGCGCGGGTCTGCGATCTCGTCCGCGGCGGCCCCGGCGAAGTGGTCCGCGGTCACGTTGCGGATGGTGTTGCCCGATGTCTGGATGGCGTGCAGGTTCACCTCGGCCAGTGCGTCGAGCATGTCCGGCACGTCGGAGAGCTTGGGCCAGTTGTACTGGATGTTCTGGCGGGTGGTGAAATGGCCATAGCCCTTGTCCCACTTGTCAGCGAGCAGCGCGAGCTGGTCCATCTGCGCGGACGATAGCGTGCCATAGGGGATGGCGACACGTAGCATATAGGCGTGCAGTTGCAGGTAGAGACCATTCATCAGGCGCAGCGGCTTGAACTCGTCCTCGGTCAGGTTGCCGGCGATGCGGCGCTCGACCTGGGCACGAAACTGGCGGTTGCGCTCTGCGAGGAAAGCGGCGTCGAAATCGGTGTACTTATACATGGTTTGCCTCTTCCTGCTTGCCGTGGAAATAGTTCGAGGGGCCGGTGCGGCGAAAATCCTCGCGGAAATGGGTCGGTTCGGGGCCAGTGGCGCCGGGCGTGACGTCTGCGAGATAGACGCCGACCGCTTCGCTGGCGCGTTGCTCAGCTTCGAGCAGGCGCAGTTGAGCGTGGGCCTCGTCGGTGATCGTTTCGGCCTTGCACATGTCACGGGTCCAGCTGTCATCTGCGGCAAGATAGATCACGTCGCCCTCGATCAGGGCGTTGGCGGTGATGACTTTGGGCGTGAATGCGCGGGGCATGACCGGACTCCATTGGTTTGACTTGGGTGTAGATATAGGAAATATTCCCCATATCGCGCCAGATGGTGGAAAAAATAGAAACGTTTGTTCCGGTTGTGTCGCCATGCAGCGCGAATTTCCCGGATAGCTGGAGAAAATGGGATGGCATTGCGGATCGACGAGATGGACCGGAAAATCCTTGGTGAGTTGCAGCGCGATGCGGCGCAATCGCTGGATGAAATTGCCAAGCGGGTGGGGTCTTCGAAGACGCCGGTGTGGAATCGGATTCGCAAGTTGCGCGAAGCCGGGGTGATCCGAAGGCAGACGGTTCTGCTCGATGCCGAGGCGCTTGGGTTCGAGGCCTGTTTCTTTGTTCTGATCCGCACGTCCGAGCATGAAGCGGATTGGCAGGCCAAGTTCCTGCAGGCGCTGCAGGACCGCCCCGAAGTGCTCGAGGCGCACCGGCTGGCGGGGGATATCGACTATATCCTCAAGGTGCAGGTCCAGAATGCGCGGGCTTATGACACATTCTATCAGGCGCTGATTTCAGAGGTGAAGGTGCACAACGTGACGGCACTCTTGTCGATGGAAGAGATCAAGTCGACGACGATGCTGCCGCTTTGAGGGTAGCAGAACAGCTTCTCGCGATAGTTTCGATAACTCGCATTTTCGCCCGTGGCATGGTATCAACTTGGGGCGGCGGGGAAAGTGGAAATGCTCCAAAAGCGATTGTTTGCCAATGCGGTTTGAACGCAAGTCTGTACGAAATCACATCAAAAAGAACCTTCCTGGATGCGCGATGCGACACCGGGAAAAAATTACGCAGAGAGTTGTGCAAAAAAAGTGGCGCGGTGTCACTCTTGGAAAAGCTGTTGGCATCACGGCCACTTGTTATATTCGTCACAACCTCACTCAGTACGAAAAGTTGATGGATAAACACGGGCTCACACGAGCTGAAGCCCGGATTGCCGAATCCAATGCTGTCAAAGACATCTTCGAACAATGGAGAAAACTTTCTTCTCCGACAGACGTTTCATTTTGAAGTAGCAAACAGAAAATCGCCTATTTGTTTCGATCGGACATGCATGATTTTGCATTTGCGACGTGTCAAACCTCGACCATCAGCTTTTCCAGCCCGTGGAAGTGATACGTGTTCGCATAGCGGGGTGGTTCGGTCAGGAGCAGGTCAGGGCAACGGTCGAACAGGATCGGCAGGGCAATCTGCATCTCGAGCCGCGCGAGCGGTGCGCCGACGCAGAAATGAAGGCCCCCGCCGAAGCTGACATTGGTTTGCACAGGGCGGCGCGGGTTGAAGACTTGCGGATCTTCCCAAACGCCGGGATCACGGTTGGCCGCGCCGAGCAGCAGCGCAACCTGATCGCCCCGCCGGAATGTATGGCGGCCGACCTCGATATCTTCATACGCGTGGCGTGTGAACATGTGCAAAGGCGGGTCAAAGCGCAGGATTTCCTCGACCGTGCCGTCGATGGCATCGGGCAAGAGGCAAGCGCGGTCGGTGTTTTGTTCGAGCAGAGTTTTCACGCCATTGCCGAGCGAATGTACCGTGGCCTCGTGACCCGCATTGAGGATCAGGATGCAAGTGGTGATCAATTCTTCTGTCGACAGCTTGTCGCCGGCCTCTTCGGCTTGAATCAGCCGGGTGATGAGATCGTCCGACGGGGTTTTGCGGCGGGTGTCGATATAGTCCTTGAGAAAGGCGGTGAATTCCGTTGCGGCCGCCGCGGCGGCGTCTTCGTGCGCGCGGGAGCGGCCTGCCATGTACATGGCCACCATGGCGTGCGACCAGTTCAGGAATTGGGGCGCCATGTCGTCGGGGACGCCGAGTAGCCGGGCAATCGTGATGACCGGCACCTGATCACAGAATCCGTCGAGCAGGTTGAAAGACGCGTCCGGGAACCTGTCGATCATGTCGTGACACAGGGTTTCGATACCCGGACGCAGGTCGGTGATGGCGCGGGTGGTGAAGGCGCGCAGCACGAGGGACCGCAGGCGAGTGTGGCGGGGCGGTTCAAGCTCGAGCATGGAATGGGCCTCGACCGCGTAAAAGGGTTCGAGATGGGGCGGGACTTCGGCGGCCATTTCCGGTGGCACCTCGCGCCCGAAGCGGCGGTCCTTGAAGATCATCGAAACCGTCGCGTTGGAGAGCGCGGCGGGCATGCCGTACTCTTCCCAGAACACCATGGAACCATGGTCGCGGGCCCGGTCGTAGAAGGCATAGGGGTCTTGCACGAAGGCCGGGTCGGTCGGGGATTGAGTCACACGTTCCATGGCGTCAATTTGCCTGCGTTATTCGGATTGGCAAGGGGCGTCATCCGATTATGTGCTTGTGCGCGTTGATTTCGGGAACGGCAGGGCGACGCATCCCGAGATGAAGGTGAGTGGGGCGACTCGCGGGGCGCGGAATATGAAGGTAGGGTGACGCCATGAGAACGTGGATACGGCATCGGGCGGCGATTCTGGCGCTTTTCCTTCTGGCATTGGCGGTGGTGGCCGGCGGTGTCTGGCGGTTCGGCTATGGCCAGGCGCTGGACCAGTTGGCGCGGCGGGGCGAGGCGGACCTCGCGCTTGCTGCCGATCGCCTGACAGCGCAGCTTCAACGCTATCAGGAGTTGGCGGTGCTGCTGTCCGAGCATCCGTATCTTGTAGCGCTCAGTTGGGGGCAGGGGGACGTGGGAACCGCAAAGGCGCTGCTTTTGGAGGCCGCGGACAAGACGGCTGCGCTTGATCTGGTCTATGCTGCTGCGGACGGACGCGTGATCACCTCGGCCCATGGGCGTTTCGAGCAGGATGGCCGGATCAACGGGGCGCCCTATTTCGAGCGTGCGCTGCAGGGCGCCTTGGGCGCGCACCATGAGGTGGACCCGCGCTTTGGCCGTCGTGCCTTCTATTTCGCCTCACCGAATTTCGGCCCGGACGGACGGGTCACGGGCGTTCTGATCGTGGTGGTCGATATCGAGAATGTCGAAGAGAACTGGCGCGGGGATCGCCCAGCGGTGTTCTTTGTCGACGAGGCAGGGGAGGTGTTCATCTCGAACCGGTCCGAGCTGTTGTTCTGGCAGCGGCGGGGTGGGGACGTGGGCCTTGTTCCGCCCGAAGGCTACGCGCCGCCATTTGTGCAGTTCTTTCGTGCCGGGCACGAATTGTGGCGGCTTGATTGGGGGCCTTATCTGCCGCAACGCGGGATTCATATCGTGCAGGATCTGCCTGTGATCGAGATGCGGGGCGAGGCGCTTGTCGATGTGGCGCCGGCGCTTCGGCTTGCCGGTTTGCAGGCGGCGGCGGTGGGGGCGGCGATGATGGTGTTCGGCCTGTTCCTGTGGCAGGCGATCGAGCGGCGGCGGGTGCTGGCCGAAGCGAATGCGGTTCTGGAAGAGCGGGTCGAAGAACGTACAGCGGAGCTGAGCGAGACCAACATTGCCCTGCGCCACGAGATCACCGAACGCGAGGAAGCCGAGGCCGCGCTCAAGAAGGCGCAGGCCGATCTTGTGCAGGCGGGCAAGCTGAGCGCGCTTGGGCAGATGAGTGCCGGGATCAGTCACGAGTTGAACCAGCCCCTGATGGCGATCCAGAGCTTTGCCGAGAACGGTGCGCGGTTCATGGAGCGGGGCAACCCGGAGAAGGCTGAGGAGAACCTCGGGAAGATTGCGCAGATGGCCACGCGCATGGCACGGATCATCAAGAACCTGCGGGCCTTTGCCCGCAATGAAAGTGAACCGATGGGCAAGGTCGATCTTGTGTCGGTGATCAATCAGGCGGTCGAGTTGACCGAGCCGCGCGTGCGACAGGCGGGTGTGACCCTGCGTTGGGACGCAGATCAGGCACCCGCGGGCGTTTTCGCGCTGGGGGGGGAGGTAAGGCTTGGACAGGTCTTCGTGAACCTGATCAACAACGCGGTGGACGCGATGGCGGATGCCCCGCGCAAGCAGATCGAGATTTCGCTCGAGGTGGGGCCGCGCCTGTCGGTGGCGGTGCGTGATACGGGACCGGGCATTGCTGAACCGGACCGCATCTTCGACCCCTTCTATTCGACCAAGGCGGTGGGCAGTTCCGAGGGGATGGGGCTTGGCCTGTCCATTTCCTATGGCCTGGTGCAAAGCTTTGGCGGCAATATCCGGGGCACAAACGCGCCCGATGGGGGGGCGGTGTTCACGGTGGAACTTGACTATTGGAAAGAGGACAAGGTGGCATGAGTGCACCCGTTCTGGTGGTGGATGACGATCCGATGGTGCGCGAGGCGCTGACGCAGACGCTCGAACTGGCGGATTTCCCGGTGATTGCGGCAGGTTCGTTTGTCGAGGCCAAGGATCACATCGTGCCCGGTTTCAAAGGCGTGATCCTGTCGGACATGCGGATGCCGGGGCGGGACGGGTTTCATCTTCTGGATTACACGCAGGGCGTGGACGGCGAGTTGCCGGTGATCCTGTTGACCGGAGAAGGGGACATCCCCATGGCGGTGCGCGCCATGACGCAGGGCGCGTTCGGGTTCCTTGAGAAACCCTGTGCGCCCTCGGAATTGACGGCCGTCATCGCGCGGGCGCAAAAAGCGCGCGACATGGCGCTGGAAAACCGGGAGTTGAAGGCGCAGCTGGAAAGCGGCGATGCGGCGGCGCGCTGGCTTTTTGGTGTGTCCAAGCAGGCCGAGCGGTTGCGCGCGCAGGTTCGCAACGTGGCAAGGATCGGCACCGAGGTGCTGGTGACGGGCGCACCGGGGACCGGGATTTCCAAGGTGGCCGAAGTGATCCACCTGTGTTCGCCTTTGAGCACGGGGCCATTTGGCAAGCACACGGCGGCTGGCATGGTGCCGGAGCGGTTCGCAGAGGTGGTTGAAGAAGCTCAGGGCGGGAGCCTGTTTCTGGACGAGATCCAGGCGATGCCGATGGACACCCAGTTTGCACTGATGGAGATGCTGGAACAGGGCGGGCATCCGCGGCTGATTTTCGGTAGCGCGGCGGAACTTGACAGCGCGGTCGAAACCGGCGCGTTACATGCCGATCTCTATTACCGTCTGGACGCGCTGCAGGTGCGCATTCCGGCACTTTCCGAGCGACCCGAGGATATCCCGGTTCTGTTTCGGCATTACGTGGCGCAGGCCGCAGAACAATCCGGAGTGAAGGCGCCGGAAATCACACCCGAGGTGATCACGGGGCTGATGGCGCGGGACTGGCCGGGTAATGCGCGCGCGCTGATGTCGGTGGCGATGCGCTTTGTGCTGGGGCTTCCCGGCGAAGAGACGCAGGGCGGCGGTCAGGGGCTTGCAGAACAGATGGCGCAGGTCGAGCGCGCGCTTCTGGTCGAGGCGCTCAGGCGGCATGGCGGGCGCGCGGCGGTCGCCGCAGAGGCGCTCAAGCTGCCGCGCAAGACCATGTATGACAAGCTGGCGAAATACGGGCTGAAGCCCGAGGAGTTTCGTTAAAGCGGCCAGAACACGGGGATCAGGGCAGAGGCGAGCAGGCCGACCGAGAGGTTCAATGGGATTCCGATGCGAAGGAAATCCGTGAAGCGATAGCCGCCGGGGCCGTAGACCATCATGTTGGTCTGATAGCCGATGGGTGTGGCAAAGCTGGCCGAGGCGGCAATCATCACGGCAATCACCAGCGGGCGAGGATCAATCCCAAGGGCGGCGCCCAGCGAGATGGCCAGCGGGGTGATCACCACCGCAACAGCGTTGTTGGAAATCAATTCGGTCAGGATCGAGGTCAGCAGGTAGAGCGACCAGACGATCAGGAAGGGGGGCATGATTTCGAGCCAGGGTTTGGCAAGGTCGACGATCAGCAGCACGGCGCCCGAGGATTCCAGCGCGACGCCAATCGCGAGCATCGAAAAGATCAGCACAAGAAGGCGGCCATCGACGAGCGAAAAGGCTTCGTCCGCGTCGATGCATCCGGCCAGAAGGACAAAGGCGACGGCGATGATGGCAAGGAACAGGATCGGGGCCACCCCGAGGGCTGCTAAAACGACGATCCCCAAGAGTGCGGCAACCGCCAGCGGCGCATGTGCGCGACGGTAGGCACGGGCGGTGGGCTGGCTGATGTTGACGGCTCCGGCATCGCTGGCAAGACGGGCGAGGTCTTCCGGCGCGCCTTCGAGAAGCAACGTATCCCCGACCTCGAGCACTTGCTGATCGAGCTGGCCGCTGATGTTGCGGTCGCGACGGTGCAGGGCAATCGGGTAGATGCCGTAACGCCGTCGCAGGCGCAGCTGGCCCATGGACTTGCCCAGCAGGGCCGAATTGGGCGCGATCAGCACTTCGACGGTGATGGTCCGGCGCGACGACAGTTTGTCGACCTGCCGCACAGTGGGATCACCCTGAAGCCCGAGCAGGTCTTCCATCTGGGTGCGGATCACGACGCGATCCCCGGCCTCAAGCGTGACAGCGGCCAGATCGCGGCGCAGAGAGGCATCGCCGCGCAGCACATCGACAACGCGCATGCCCGCGCCCTTGAAAAGGTCGATTTCGGCAACTTTCTGACCGATCAGTTTGCTGTCATCGGGGATGGCGACCTCGGCGAGGAACTTCTTTTTGGATTGATCGGTAAACAACGCAGCCATGCTCGCGCGTTCGGGAAGCAGGCGCGCGCCGACAAGTCGGAGATACACCATGCCCCAGATCACGAGGATGATGGCAAGCGGGGTGACCTCGAAGATGGAAAAGGGTTTGAGGCCGTGGGTGGTGGCAACGCCGGCGACAAGCAGATTGGTCGAGGTGCCCAAGAGGGTCAGGGTGCCCCCAAGGATCGACGCGTATGAGAGCGGGATCAGAAGCTTGCTCGCCGGGAGGTTCAGCTTGCGGGACAGTTGGATAAAGACCGGGATCATCACCAAAACGACAGGCGTGTTGTTGACAAAGGCCGAGGCGATCACGGCAAAACCGATCAGCACGCCCACGGCCATGGCCGGGTTGCCGTCGGCCCGTTCTTCGGCCAGCTTGGTGAACTTTTCAAGCGCACCGGTACGCACCAGCGCGCCCGCAACGATGAACATCGCGCCGATTGTCCAGGGGGCCGGGTTGGAAAGCGCCCCCAGCGCGGCGCCATAGGGCAGCACCCCGGTCAATAGCAGAGCCGCGACCGCACCGAGGGCAACGACTTCGGCAGGCCAGCGTTCGAGAACGAACAGGGTGAACATCGCGAAAAGGATGATCAGCGCAACGATGGCGTCGGAGTGTCCGTTTGTCAGAAAATCGAACATGGGCGAAATCGGTGTCCAAAAAGGGCGCGTGGGCGCGGAGGTGACTTTGAATGTAAGCGGTCACCGGCCCGTCTGGGAATGGGGGGAGATGAATTTTGATAACTTTTTGCGGCGCTTGGCGCGTTTCCTGAGCAACCATGTTTGGGGTAGGGGTGTTGCGTGCTTATTGTGTGTGAAAACGATGAAAACGCAGGATGGGCATGAAGGGGCAGGGTATGATGAGAACCGGTGTGAAGCGGGTGGCGGCGGCGGTGTTGGTTTCTGTCGCGGTGATGGGCTTCGGCGGGGCCATGGCTGGACCTGTTGAGCGCGAAATAGAGGCGATGGCGCTGGCGCTGGGCAGTACAGCGCAGAGTGAAACAGGGCAGCGTGAAATCGAAACCGAGGCGTTCGTGCCAAGGTTTTATGCGCTGAGGGGGTTCGCCCCTGCATGGATGGCGCCGGATTCGGCCACAGCGCTGTTTCGGGAACTGGAGCGTGGGGTTGCGCAGGGTTTTCAGGAACAGGATTTCCGACTGGCCGAGTTGCGGGCGTTTTATGAGCGCGCGCGCGAGCGCGGCGCGCCCGAAGACATCGCCGCCTACGAATTTCTGGCCAGTGATGCGGCGGCGCGTCTGCTGAGCTTTGTGATTTTTGGCAAGGTTGATCCCACCGCCTTTGACAAGGACTGGAACTTTGACCGCCTTGTCCTGCAGCAGGATCCGGCAGAGGTGGTAAATGCTTATCTTGCGGCAGAGGGGTTCGGCGCGCTGATGGCGCGGGTCACGTTGGGGGCCGCGCAATACCGTGATCTGGTCACGGCCCTGGCACGCTATCGCGAGATTGCCGCTGCAGGAGGCTGGCCGCAGGTGCCCTCGGAAGATGTTCTGAAACCCGGTGACGTGGCCGCGGCGGTCGAAGCTTTGCGCTATCGGCTGGCGGCGGAAGCTGCGCTCAATGCGGGGCAGATCCTGCCTGAGGCCCCGGAGACCGGCGAGCCTGCGGCGTGGCTTTACGATGCGAACCTGCAAGAGGATGTGAAGGTTTTTCAGGCGCGTCACGGGCTTGAGGCGGACGGGGTGATCGGGGAGAAGACCTTTCAGGCCCTTAACCGTACTGCCGCGGAGCGCGTGGACCAGATCCGGCTCAGCCTTGAACGGGCGCGCTGGATCATGCGTGACCTTGGTGCGGAATACGTTCTGGTCAATATCGCGGGTGGGCGGACCTATTACATCAAGGGGGACGATGTTTGGACCACGCGGTCGGTGACGGGATCGCAATATCGTCAGACCCCGGTGTTCCGCGACAATATCCAGTACATGGAGATCAATCCGACATGGACGGTGCCCCGGTCGATTTTCCTGAAGGACAAGCTTGCGCGTATCCGGGAGGATCCGGGGTATCTGGAGCGGGGAGGCTATGTCGTCAAGAACGCCGAGGGGCGGGTGATCCCGGCGGAGACTGTCAACTGGGCGGCGGACAATCCGGGGGTGACGCTGATGCAGATGCCGGGGCCGAAGAATGCGCTGGGGCGGGTCAAGTTCATGTTCCCCAACAAGCACGCGGTCTATCTTCATGACACCGACAACCCGGCCCTGTTCCAGCGCAATGAGCGCAACCTGAGTTCAGGCTGTGTGCGTCTTGAGCATCCTTTCGAATTTGCCAATTTCCTGATGGAGGGCGCGCCGGATTGGAATCGGGCGCAGTTGCAGGCCATTCTTGACAGCGGAAAGACCACGCGCATCGACCTGCCGCGCCCGGTGCCGGTGCTGCTGACCTATTGGACGGCGTGGGTCGAGGCGGGTGCGGTGCAGTTTCGCGAGGACCTGTATGGACGCGACGCCGCAGTGCTTGAGGCGCTTAATCGTTGAGCGTCTTTCCGGCGCAGCGTGCGCTTTGGTCATGCTGGTGCAGTTCGAGATCCCGTGAGGGTGTAAAATCGCCTTTCACGTGGTCCAGCCAGCAGCCGAAATAGGACTTCTCGGCCTCGGCATGGAACACCTCGGGCGCGCCTTTGTGCAGGGCGGGCAGGCGGGTCCATGGCACGTTGGGGAAACTGTGATGTTCGTTGTGATAGCCGGTGTTGAACAACAGCCAGTTGATCGGCCCATAGGTGGAGCGGGTCGGGTTCTCCATGTCCATGCCGGGATGTTCCGAGAGCGATTGACCAAGGTTGGAGATGCCCAGCTTGCCCAGGAAGAAAGACGCGGTCCAGAGATGATAGATAAGGGCCCACGGACCCAGAACAATGAGCATCACCACATTGGAAAGGATCGACACCCCAATGAACGGGGCCATTTCGCGTGAGGTGGGGCGGGTGCCGGTGTAGCGTTCGACCGGGTCGTGCTGGGGTTTGCCGGATGCCCATTCATAAACGCGCGGCAGGATCAGGTCATTCAGGACCAGCGTTCCCAGCGGCAGGGCGTGGATAAACAGGGTAAGACCGGTGAGGATATTCTGCAGCCCCGGCGAGGTTTCCCCGATATACTGGCGCGCTTGCAGGGCGCAGAGGTCCTCGTGTTCATAATCCCTCGCATAGTCGCCAATGAAGGGGTGGTGGCTCGTGATGTGCTGATGCTGGTAGACCAGCTGCTTGCCATAGGTCGTCAGGATGAATTCGAGCCCGAGATCAAAGCCGAGCTTGGCAGCCGGGGCGCGGAAGATCAGCTTGTGGCAGGTTTCGTGGATCAGCGATGCCGCCGAGTGATAGACAATCTGCCCGATGAGGAAAGCCGTGAGACCGATCACGAGAATGCTTTGTCCCGACACCAACCAGGCAATGCCCCAGTGGACCGCAAGCAGGACGGGCAGGGCCAGCACCGTGAGCGGTTGGGTGCCCGAAAGATCGGCCAGCTCGGGATGTGCCCGGACGGCTTCGCGGCGCATGTCGTTGTGACGACGCGATTGCGGAGAGATGCGGTTGCGGGTGGTTGTTTCGGTCATGGGAGTGCAATGCGCTGAAAAAGTTGGGCGCAGTCTATCGCCGTGAAAAGGCGGGTCAACAAGCCGAATCGAAACAGGTTGACGCAGGCGCATGGCCGCCTGCCGCTGAGCGCATGGTTTGTGCGGATTTTCGCACAAACTCCCTCGACCTCGTGCGGAAATTCGCACGAAAGGAAAGATGCGCACTATGGATTATGTCGGTTTTCCGTCACATTTCCTTGAAATTGCTTGAAAAATAACCACGGCGCCCACCGCGCAAACAAACTGTTGAGGCGCGCTCTTGAAGGCGTCACAGTTTTCCTGTGCCGCCCCGTCGGGCGGAAACCATGGACTGAAAAGAAAACCTGGGGAGGAGCCCACATGAAATTTCTGACCACCGCCGCAACAGCGCTCGCACTGGCCGTGACCGCCGGAACCGCCGCGCAAGCCGCCTGTGATGACGGCGAGATCGTCATCAAGTTCAGCCACGTGACCAACACCGACAAGCACCCCAAGGGGATCGCCGCGTCGCTGCTTGAACAGCGCGTGAACGAAGAGATGAACGGCAAGGCCTGCATGGAAGTTTTCCCGAACTCGACGCTGTACAATGACAACAAGGTTCTCGAAGCCATGTTGCAGGGCGATGTGCAGCTTGCCGCGCCGTCGCTGTCGAAATTCGAAAAGTTCACCAAGAAATTCCGCATCTTCGATCTGCCCTTCATGTTCAAGGATGTGAACGCGGTTGACGCATTTCAGGCATCGGACGCAGGTCAGGGTCTTCTGGACAGCATGCAGCGCCGCGGCCTGCAGGGTCTGGCCTACTGGCACAACGGCATGAAGCAGATGTCGGCCAACGTGCCGCTGGTTTCGCCGACCGATGCAAACGGACTCAAGTTCCGCGTGCAGTCGTCGGACGTGCTGGTTGCCCAGATGGAAGCCATTGGCGGTTCGCCCCAGAAGATGGCCTTCTCGGAAGTCTATGGCGCGCTGCAGCAGGGCGTTGTGGACGGACAGGAGAACACCTGGTCGAACATCTACGGCAAGAAGTTCTTTGAAGTTCAGGACGGCGTAACCGAAACCAACCACGGCATCATCGACTATCTCGTCGTGACCTCTGTTGACTGGCTGGACAGCCTGGAGCCCGACGTGCGTGACCAGTTCCTGACCATTCTGTCGGAAGTGACCGAAGTGCGTAACGCCGAGTCGACTGCGGTGAACAACGCGGCCAAGCAGTCGATCATCGACGCCGGCGGCACGATCCGCAGCCTGACCGCAGAACAGCGTCAGGAATGGGTCGACGTGATGAAGCCCGTCTGGGACAAGTTCTCGGATGACGTAGGGCAGGAAAACATCGACGCGGCACAGGCCATCAACGCGGCGATGTAAGTCAGCTTGACTGACAGGAAAACTTTCACGGGACAGTGAAAATGAGGCGGGCGGGCCGCGAATGGTCCGCCCGACTTGTATCAAGAGAGTGAAATCAGGCCCCCAAAGACCTTGCTTGAACAGGGAATGGCCGATTTGCTCCAAAACCACGGGACACGGGAACAATGCATCACAAACATAGCTTTGTGGACCGGATCGAGGAGACGCTGATCGCGATACTCCTTGGGCTCATGACGGCGGTGACCTTCGCCAACGTGATCGCCCGGTTCGGCTTCAACTCTAATATTCTCTGGGCGCTGGAACTCACAGTGTTCATGTTCGGCTGGCTGGTGCTCTTGGGCGCCTCTTATGCGGTCAAGAAACACAGCCACCTTGGGGTGGACGCCATTCTGAACATGGTGTCGCCGGGAGTGGCGCGCGTCATGGGCATGGTATCGGTGGCATGTTGCCTCGTGTTCTCGATGTTGCTGCTCAAGGGGGCGTATGACTACTGGGCCGTTTTTGCCGACTTGCCGCCGACCTCCGGGCGCTGGTTCCCGACCGGGTTCGAGGACAAGTTCCGCAGCCAGTCCTTCTATGAAGTGCAGGACGTGCCCATGGTCGGCTTCCTGAGCTTCCTTGAAGACTGGATCAACTATGGCGAGGAATACGAGAAGCTGCCCAAGGTGGTGCCGTATCTCGTGTTGCCGGTGTCGATGTTCCTTTTGACTTTCCGCTTTTTCCAGGCGGCCCTTCAGATCTGGCGCGGTGAGACCGACCGTCTGGTGGCAAGCCATGAGGTGGAAGACGAGATTGAAGAAGTACGCGCTCAGCAGGGGGAGCATGACTGATGGAAGTGGTTCTCTTGTTTGCGATGGTGATCGGCCTCTTGCTGATCGGGGTGCCGATTGCGGTTTCCCTTGGTCTGAGCTCGATCATGTTCTTGCTGTTGTTCTCGGACGCGACGCTGGCGTCGGTTGCGGGGACCCTGTTCGAAGCTTTTGAAGGACATTTCACCCTTCTTGCGATCCCGTTCTTCATCCTTGCGTCGTCTTTCATGACGACCGGGGGCGTGGCGCGCCGCATCATCCGGTTCTCGATTGCCTGTGTGGGCCATCTTCCGGGCGGTCTGGCGATTGCGGGCGTGTTTGCCTGTATGATGTTCGCAGCCCTGTCTGGGTCGTCCCCGGCAACCGTTGTGGCGATCGGGTCGATCGTGATCGCGGGCATGCGGCAGGTGGGCTATTCCAAGGAATTCGCCGCCGGTGTGATCTGTAACGCGGGTACGCTGGGCATCCTGATCCCGCCGTCGATCGTGATGGTGGTTTACGCCGCCGCCGTGGAAGTGTCGGTGGGGCGGATGTTCCTTGCCGGGGTTATTCCGGGCCTGATGGCGGGTGTCATGCTGATGGTGACGATTTACGTGATGGCCAAGGTCAAGAACCTGCCCAAGGGTGACTGGCTGGGCTGGGGCGAGATCTTTACCGCGGGCCGCGAGGCGGGCTGGGGTCTGTTCCTGATCGTGATCATCCTTGGCGGGATCTACGGGGGCATCTTCACGCCGACCGAAGCCGCCGCCGTGGCCGCCGTCTATTCCTTCCTGATCGCGTCCTTCATCTACAAGGACATGGGACCGCTCTCGGAGGAGGCCAATGGCGGTGAGAAGTCGAGCCTGCTGCGCAAGCCTTATGCGCTGATCACGGCCTTCTTCCATGGCGACACCAAGCACACGCTGTTCGAGGCGGGCAAGCTGACTGTGACGCTGTTGTTCGTGATCGCGAACGCGCTGATCCTCAAACATGTTCTGACCGAACAGCAGGTGCCACAGCACATCGCCGGTGCGATGCTGAGCGCGGGCTTTGGTCCGGTGATGTTCCTGATCGTGGTCAACGTCATCCTGCTGATCGGTGGTCAGTTCATGGAGCCGTCGGGCCTTCTGGTGATCGTGGCGCCGCTGGTGTTCCCGATCGCGATCCAGCTGGGCATCGACCCGATCCACCTGGGTATCATCATGGTGGTGAACATGGAGATCGGGATGATCACGCCACCTGTGGGTCTCAACCTCTTTGTGACCTCGGGGGTTGCGGGGATGCCGATGATGGGGGTTGTGCGCGCCGCGCTGCCGTTCCTCGCCGTGCTCTTCGTGTTCCTGATCATGGTGACCTACATCCCGGCGATCTCGACCTTCCTGCCCAATACGTTCATGGGACCAGAGATCATAACCAACTAGCGTTGGTGATGAGCGAAAAAGAAGCGGCCCCTGCAGATTTGCGGGGGCCGTTTTTTTGCCGTGGAGGTTGGGGGCGCTGCCCCCGTCGTCGCAAGCGACAACTCCCCCGGGATATTTCTGGCAAAAGGAAATTGCGGGTCAGCAAGAAAGCTCACCAAGATCCTTGGGAGCGTGGAGGAGGGTGCCTTCGTATTTCGGCAAGCTGTCCGAGATCTCCAGCCAGGGCAGTTTGCTTTGATAGTTGACATGGAATGTCGGGGAGAAGTGCTCGGGGTCTTCCAGAGAGGCCGCGTAGAGATGCATGCCGCCCGCGTAGTGGTCGGCTTCGAATGCCATCGGTGAGCCGCAGGAAGCGCAGAAGTGGCGGTAGACGCCAGGAGAGCTTTCCCGTGTTTTGGGCGCCGCGCCGGTCCAGCGGAACTGACAAAGCGGAACGCCGACCCAGGCGACGAGCGGTGCCGCACAATTGCGACGGCAGTCGTCGCAATGGCAATAGCAGGACCAAGTCGCGTCGCCGTCAAATTCCCAGAGGGTTTGACCGCACAAGCAATGTCCGTTTGTTGTCATGTTTCCCCCGGTGGTCGGCAACAGCCTGCGGAACCTCGAGGCCCGGTGCATGTCCGGGCGGGACGGAAACGGGAAAAAAAACGACCTATTGGGGGTCAGGCGGCGGAGAGCGCGTCAATGATGGCGCGGAAATCGTTCGCTTTCAGGCTGGCGCCGCCCACGAGGGCGCCGTCGACATTCGGCACCGAGAAGATTTCGGAGGCATTGTCCGGCTTGACCGAACCGCCATAGAGCAGGCGCACGGATCGCCCCACGCCGGGGCCGAAGCGGCGTTCGAGGCGGGCGCGGATGAAATCATGCACTTCGCCGATCTGGGCGATCGTCGGAACCCGGCCCGTGCCAATCGCCCAGATCGGTTCATAGGCGACAACGAGATTTTCGCCGGTTGCGTTGTCGGGGATCGACCCGGCCAGCTGGCCGCCGATGATGTCGAGCGTGTTGTCGGCCTCGCGTTGGGCAAGGCTTTCGCCCATGCAAACAATCGCGGTCAGTCCGGCCGCCCAGGCGGCGCGGGCCTTGGCGCGTACGTCTTCGTCGTGTTCGTCGTGGTCTTCGCGGCGTTCGGAATGGCCGAGGATCACCGCGCTGGCTCCGGCGTCGCGCAGCATTTCGGCGGAAATCTCGCCGGTATGCGCCCCCGACCCATTGGCGTGGCAATCCTGTCCACCAAGGGCAATGGCGCTATCGCGGACAGCGTCGGCAGCGCGGGAGAGAAGCGTCGCCGGGGGGCAGATCAGGATATCAGTCTCGTTTGGCGCGGGAGCGTCGGCCAAGGTGCGCAATTCGACGAGGGCATCGCCCAGACCGTTCATTTTCCAGTTCCCGGCGGCCAGTTTGCGACGCATGTTCAACCCTCATCGTTCAAATATTGTTTGAACGGTTTTGAGTGCTGATGTGAACGAGGTCAAGGGGGTGGATCAGCCCAGACGGGGCGGGGCGCCCGTGGCCTGTTCGGTGGCCTGTTCGGCGGCCTGTTCCTCGGCCAGTTCGTCGACGTCCTTGAACTTGATCGATTCACCGCAACCGCAGGCATCGGCCACGTTCGGGTTGTTGAACTTGAACCCGGATTCCAGCAGGGATACGTGGTAGTCGATCTCGGTCCCGAAAAGAAACATCTGGGCCATGGGGGCGATCATCACGCGGGCGCCGTCCTGTTCGACCACCTCGTCATGAGGGTCGGTCTCGTTGACGTAGTCCATGGTGTATTCCATGCCCGCACAGCCGCCCTTTTTCACACCGATGCGCAGGCCGGCATGTCCGTCCTTGTCCATCAGCTTGCGGATTTGCGCAGCGGCGGCCGGGGTGATGGTAACGGCCTGTTTTCCGGGGATACCGAACATGGGGTTATTTCCTCGCGTTTCCATGACAAAATAGGTCAGGATTGCGGAGGTATCAAGGTCGCCCCGCCGAAAATGCGGCGGGGCGTGTTTGCCGTGTTTCCAGGTTAGGAGGCGTCGGAAAGGAGGCAGTTGGCGTAGTAGGTCACGGTGGCGGGCCAGTCCGAGAACATGCCTTCGATGCCGACGTCCTGTGTCAGAACATGCAGCAGTTCGAAATACATCGCGTCGTTGCTGGTGACATCCTTGAGCGACTGGAAGTACCAGCCGCCGCCATTGGCGAGCGGACCGGAGCGTTCAAGGGTCCAGGTGATCAGCTTGAGGCCGGCGTCGTTGGCGGCCTTTGCATAGGCCGAGGGGACAATCCTGTCATGTTCGACGGCGACCAGCATCCACATTGGCGGAGCGATGTAATTGACGCCCTTGGCCTTGAGGTCGGCAAAGTCATAGGGGAAGGTCGCGGCGTCGTTGGGATTGAAGCCTTCGAGATTGTAGGATGCGTCCAGAAAGACGGCCTGTTTTCCGAATTCCGGTTCGTTTTCAATCCAGTATAGCACGTCTTCAAGGTTGAACGACTGGGCCCAGACATCCGAGGCGGGAATGCCAGCGGCCTTGTATTCGTCGATCAGCTTCTGGGCATAGTCGGCCTGGGTGAAGCCATCGAAAGGCATTTCGACCGAGGGGCTTTTCAGTTCGGGCGTGAATTTGGCGCCGAGATCGCGGAACAGGGCGATCGATTCGGCGTGGGTCATCAGCGTGCCTTTGGTGGCGTAAAGATCGGTGCGCCAGCCAGCTGTGCCGTCAAGGTAGGCCGTGACGGTGGTGGCCGATTTGTCGGCGGCGTCCATCTTGCCGTTCAGGCTACGAAACTCGGCCAAGGTGATGTCCGAGGTGCGGCATTCGGCGCTGGCCTTGCTGTCACCATTGGCTGGAGAGAACTCTGCGGTGCATTTGTCGGCCAGATCGGTGGCAAGGATATTGGTGGTGGTGTGCAGGTCGTTCTGGGCGTGACGGCAGACCAGTTCTTTGTCCTTGGTGAACGTTACATCGCATTCGAGAATGCCGGCCCCCATGCGGGCCGCCGCACGATTGGATTCGATGGTGTGTTCGGGGAACATCAGCGGCGCACCACGGTGCCCGATGGAAAAGGGGTGCGGCTTCATCGTCATGTCCTTGCAGGATTCCAGCCGCTGTTTCAGCGGGCCGTCCTGCATCTGGTCAATCAGGTAATAGGGGCGGGGGCCCAGTTCGACCTCGGCAGCAAGCGCCGGGATCGGGGCGATGGCAAGGCCAGTGAGAAGAATAGTGCGCAACATCTGCGGACACTCCCATAAGTTGGAATAATGTCCGTGTCTTGTCGTGCCAATATGACGGGGCCTTGGCAGCCCGGTAAAGGAATGATGATGCTTGGGTAACGGTTTTACATAAAGCCGAGTTCAAGCCGGGCTTCGTCGGACATCATCTCCATGCCCCACGGAGGCGACCAGACCAGTTCAACCGTGACGTTGCGCACGCCGGCCACGCCTGCCACGGCTTCTTGAACCCAGCCGGGCATTTCGCCCGCCACCGGACAACCCGGCGCGGTGAGGGTCATGATGATGTGCACATCGTTTTCTTCGGAAATCTCGATCGTGTAGACAAGCCCAAGGTCATAGATATTGACCGGAATCTCAGGGTCATAGACGCTCCGACAGGCTTCGACCGCCTGCTCGTGCAGGGGGTGATCCGTGCTGGAGGGGGCAATCAGGGGAGTGCCTTCTACGGGGTCTGGTGCCTGGGTCATGTCATGTCCTGCGTCATTCCTGAGTGTTCATATAGGGAATATGCCGGGCGAGGTCCAGAGGCCGAAACGAGGCATTTTGCCGATGACACCCTTGTGCGTATTCCGGGCGAGACCTGCTCGCAGTCATTTGGCGGACTTGCGGCGGCGCACCGGGGCGGGGCGGACGCGCAGCTCGATCTCTTCGTAGAGTTTTTCCACCTGGTTGCGCTTGGTCGCTTTCTCGATGCCTTCCAACCCGGGGGATGAGTTCACCTCGAGCACTTTGGGTCCTTCGGAGCTGCGCAGCAGGTCGACCCCGGCAAGGTTCAGTCCAAACGCCTTGGCCGCCTTAAGCGCGGCGTCGCGTTCGGCCTTGGAGATGCGCGCGGCGCGCGCTGTGCCGCCCTGATGCAGGTTCGAGCGGAAATCGCCCTCGGCCCCGGTGCGCAGCATGGCGCCGACAACCTTGTTGCCGATCACGAGGCAGCGCAGGTCTTCGCCAGCTGCTTCCTTGACGAATTGCTGTACAAGGAAGTTGGCCTTGAGACCACGAAACGCGGAGATCACGGATTCGGCGGCCTTCTTGGTTTCGGCGAGCACGACCCCTTTGCCCTGGGTGCTTTCCAGAAGCTTGACGATCAGCGGGGCGGACCCGACGAGGTCGATCAGGTTGCGCGTGTCCTTGGGCGAGTTGGCAAAGGCCGTGACCGGCATGTCGATGCGGTGGCGCGATAGAACCTGATGGGCGTGCAGTTTGTCACGGCTGGCGGTGATGCCTGCGGAACCGTTCACACAATAGGTTCCGATGGTCTCGAACTGGCGGATCACCGCGGTGCCATAGGGCGTGATCGACGCCCCGATACGCGGGATCACGGCGTCATAACGGGGCAGGCGCTTGCCGTCGTAATGCACTTCGGGGTTCTTCGAGTTGATCGCCATATAACAACGGGTGGTGTCGATCACCTCGACGGAATGGCCCCGCTTTTCCCCTTCTTCCACAAGGCGGCGGGTCGAGTAGTTGTCTTCACGTGACAGCACGGCGATGCGCAGGGCGCGTTTGGGGGCGTCCTTGCGCATGGAGGTGGAATGGTAGACGTCATAGCTCAGTTCCGGCTGGCAGAACCGGTCCGTGGCAACAATCGAGATGTGATCGCGCAACGCCTCGCGGCCCAAAAGCATGTGGCTGGCCATGCCCAGGCGGTTGGTCAGGGTCAGTTCGATCGGCCAGGCTTCGTGGCCGACGACGAGGGTCGAGCTGATCACGTAGCGCTCTTCGCTCTCGCCATTGGAGGATGTGACGGTGCGCCGGTCAATGATATCGGCGGAACAGGGGATCACGAGATCGTCGCGCCCCGGAATGGGGTGCACGGCAAAACGGACTTTCGGCGCGTTCTTGGGACCAAATGTCTCAATGTCAAAGGCGTGCAGGGAAGAGGTGCGTGCGCCGGTATCGACCTTGCACTTGAGCGCGGGCAGACCGAGATCCGGCAGGCCGACCCATTCCTCCCAACCAAAGCGCAATATCTGGCTGCCGCCGTCGGCGGTGGGGGCTTCCGGGTCGTACTGGCTTTGATCGGTATCGCTCATCAAACGGTTTCCTTGGCTGACAGGCAGAATCACCCCTTGTGGAGCGAGGTCCTTTTATAGGCTTTGTCGTGCGGGAATGTCCGGTTCAATCGTTGATATCGTGATCGAAGGTTTTGACCTGCCCTTTTGGTAACGCAAAAAAGCGGCGTAGCAGCAGCCAAGCGGCAAGCGAAAGCGCCGCAAAGATCAGGAGCAGCATGGGAATGGACAAAAGGGACGCAGGCCCCAACACCATCAGGCCGACAATCGCCGCCGCAATCGCAAAGCCCAGAAACACAAAGCCCGGCACGAGGACTTCGAGAATCGCGAGCACCAGCGCAAAGGCCAGCCACACCCACCAGGTTGAAAGGAGTTCATTCATTTGCCGGTTCCCTTCAGCATTTTGAACGCGTCGCCAAACGCTTCAAGCGCCTGTGCGGGAACAATGATGGTTTGCTGCCCCTGTCCGGCACCAAGGCTGTTCAGTGCCTCGACCTGTTTCAGGGCCACCTGGTATTGCGCGGCCTCGATGCCGTTTTCACGGATCGCCTTGGCCACAACCTCGGTCGCATAGGCTTCTGCGTCGGCCTGAATGCGACGCGCCTTGGCAATCTGTTCGGCGGCATAAAGTTGGGCGTCGGCGTTTAGTTCCACGGCACGCTTGGAGCCCTCGGCCTCGGTCACTTGCGCGCGGCGGGCGCGTTCGGCGTTCAGCTGTTGCAGCATCGCTTCGCGGGTGGCGGCGTCGAGATTTACATCAAGGATTTCCGAGCGCGTCACCTCGATCCCCCAGTCATCCACGGCGTCTTCGACAGAGGCTTTGATGGCAGAGGTCAGCTGTGCGCGGTTCGATTGCACCTCGTCCAGTTCCATCTTGCCGATCTCGGCCCGCACGATCCCGGCAACGGTGGTTGCAATTGCCGCGTCCACGTCGCGGATACGGTAAACCGTCTTTTCCGGTTGGATGATGCGGTAGAAGACCGAAGTGTCCACCTGTAAGAGCACGTTGTCCGAGGTGATCGCGTCCTGGCTCATTGTGGGCAGCTGGCGTTCGAGAATCGAAATTTTGTGACGTGCAACATCCAGAAATGGAACGATAAAGTTAATGCCCGGCCCAAGCACCGCGTGCAGCCGTCCAAAGCGTTCGATCACGAATTTTTCGGATTGCGGCACGATCTTCACGCCCTTGAGGACGATCAGGATGAGGAAAACAGCCCCGAGGATCAGAACGAGATTGCCGGACAGAAGGTCAAGGAAAAGGTCTTCGGGCATAATTTGCTCTCCACTGTCGTACACGCCAATAGGCAAATGAGGGATGAGGCCATCATCTTCAAGCCGGTATGGCGCGAAATGGCCTGACTGTCTCGTGTTTTCTGATAGGGCCAGCATGAGCCTTGGCAGGTTCAGGGGCCTTGAGTTCTGCCCTGCCTGCGGCGGATCAGGCCAAGATAAGCGTGAACCGCTGCACCCAAAGCATAAATGACGGCGATGCAGGTGAAGGCGAGGGGGGCGCCACCTTGGATCAAGACGGTCAGCAGGATCGGTGTTCCGAAAAGATTTCCGATATTTCCCATTTGGGCGAGCGTTCCATTGGCAAGAGCACGGGTTTCCAAAGAGGCGTTCAACTGGGGAACAGAGGCAAAGGTTGCCCCCTGTACCAGACCAAGCATGGCAAAGAGGGCAATGGCCACCGCCCCGACTGGTACGCCAAGTGGCAAAAGGACCAACACCAGCACGGCAAGCAAGAAGCCGAGTGAAACCAGACGAGTGGCTGCGATCCGCGTGAGCAGTAAGGGGACGCACAGAAGCGACACGGTGATGCTTGCCAGTGGCATTGCGCCCGTGATTGCCGCACGCGTTTCGAAAGGCAGGAGTGGCGGCAACAGGGTCAGGAGCGAGACAAAGGTGAGCGTATAGAAGATCCATCCAAGCGAGGCGGCGGAGATATAGGGGGAGCCATAGGATTGTGCGTGCTCCCGCATGATGCGGCGCAGGGACAGCGATGGACGGATCCCCGCCTGGGGAACGACGCGCTTCAGGATCAGGAACAGGCCAATGGCGAGCAGTGCCATGATCGCAGAGTGCACCAAAAACAGCGCTTCGATTCCGGCCGATTGAACCAGTGGCAAGCCGAACCATGCGGTAAGTGCAAAACTAACACCAAAGAACGTGCTCCAGAGCGACAGCGCTGCCCCACGTATTCGGTCGGGGCTGAGCTCGGCGATGAGGGTTGGTGCTGCTACGACGATGCCCAGGTGGGAGAGACCTTCGACCAGACGCGACAACATCATGACCGGAAGGGAAGGCAAGGTCGCCTGCCAGACCGAACAGGCTGCTCCCAGAGCCAAGGATGCAACGAGTATGCGCAAGCTGCCAATTTGCCCGACCAGAGTTCCCGCGACCATACCCAAGACGGCCCCAAGCGCGCTGATCAGGGTCAAGAGCCACCCAGCGGCGTTGCCCGCCTGCGGGTAGGTCGTTGCCTGAAGGATATCGAAAGGGACTGCGATCTTTGCGAACTGCGCCGCGGCCGCCAGTCCTGACGTCCACAGCAGGAAGATGGCAAACACTGAGAAACGGAGCGTGGAATTCATGGTGAGATCAATATCCAAGATGTCCAGCGAATGCCATGGCGCAGGGAGGTTCGCGCCCGAAAGCGGCATGAATTTGGCGGCAGGCGGGCTTGGCAAAAGACGGCAATTGGCGCAAAAGGCTGCGATCAACGAAAGATGCAGGGCGGGAACGCGATGTCGGTCAAGATCTCCTTTGAACTCAAGGCCACCGATGGCAAGGCCCGAACCGGTGTGATTTCCACGCCCCGTGGCGAAGTGCGTACCCCGGCTTTCATGCCTGTAGGTACAGCGGCGACGGTCAAGGCGATGATGCCTGAAAGTGTGCGGGCAACTGGGGCGGATATCCTTTTGGGAAATACCTATCACCTGATGCTGCGCCCTACGGCCGAACGGATCGACCGGCTTGGAGGGCTGCACAAGTTCATGAACTGGGAGCGTCCGATCCTGACCGATTCCGGGGGCTTTCAGGTGATGTCGCTTGCCGGGTTGCGCAAGCTCACCGAGAAGGGCGTGACCTTCAAATCGCATATCGACGGGTCCAAGCACGAACTGACCCCGGAACGTTCAATGGAGATCCAGCGGCTTTTGGGCAGCGACATCGTCATGTGCTTTGACGAATGTCCGGCATTGCCTGCCGATCGGGATCGCATCGCGGACTCGATGCGCCTGTCAATGCGCTGGGCGGAACGCTCGCGGGAGGCCTTTGGGGATCGACCGGGGCACGCGCTCTTCGGGATCATGCAGGGTGGTCTTGAAAAAGACCTGCGCGAAGAAAGTGCGGAGGCGCTCAAGGCGATCGGATTCGAGGGCTACGCAGTGGGTGGTCTGGCCGTTGGGGAAGGGCAGACGGCCATGTTCGACTGTCTCGATTATGCGCCCGGTTTCCTGCCCGAAGACAAGCCGCGCTACCTGATGGGGGTGGGCAAGCCCGACGACATCGTCGGCGCGGTCAAACGCGGTATCGACATGATGGATTGCGTGCTGCCCTCCCGTTCGGGGCGTACGGGACAGGTGTTCACGCGGCACGGGGTGGTCAACATCAAGAATGCACGCCATGCCGATGATCCGCGCCCCTTGGATGAGGCCTGCACCTGTCCGGCCTGTGCCAATTATTCGCGCGCCTATCTGCATCATGTATTTCGGGCCAACGAGATGATTTCAGGCATGCTTCTGACGTGGCACAACCTGCATTATTTCCAGGAAATCATGGCTGGGATGAGAGAGGCGATTGCAGCCGATTCTTTTGATGCCTGGGAGGCGGATTTCCACGCTCGGCGGGCAGAGGGCGATATTGAGCCACTGTAACTCTGACAGCGGGAGCGCAATCCCCAATTGGACTGATTGATTGGACCAACGTGTTTCAGGGCCGATGGCCTGCCTGAGCGTTCGTTTCTTCGGCATGATCCCCAGAGAGAGTCCCAACGGAGCATGACAGGACCAAATCAAGGGAATAACCTGTCCCGGCGATCAGGATAGCAGGAGGCCAACATGGCGGTATTCCGAAAGACTTCGGCGCGGGAAATGAAGTTCCGCATGATCATCTTTTCGGCGTTCTTCTTTGTCGTGATGGCGATCACTTCGTGGATGGGTGTTCAGGGCACCAGTATGATCTTCTTCGTCTTTGGCGTGCTGGCCATGGTGTTGGCAGTGTATTGGGCCAGACGTGAAGCCCGGGAGCGGAACGCAGATTAGGTTGCGACGCATTCGGAGTAGGTGGTGAGAGGCATTCATGGCCCGCGCTTCGGCGACTCGCTGCGCGCGAATCGTGATGGTCAGATCGGTCTGCCGCGCAGTAACGTGAATGGTGTCGCGCTGTGCCTTGAGATCCTCTGCGCTGTTCCGGGCATCATAATGTCTCGGTGGCATGGTTCGCTGGATCGAACGCACGCGTGGCAGGACGGTGCCCAATTCAGCGAACAACGGTGTTTTCAACCAATTGTGAAAGCGCAGGAATGCCGACAGTGCGCGTTTTGACATCCCCTTGGCGAGGGCACGCGTCATCAATTGGAGACAGTCGTGTTTGGCAAGCGCGGCGGGCGCGACATGTGCAATTCGGCGCAATCGTGCCTTGCAGCGCCTGACGGGGCCAGTATGTTTGTTGCCACGGTTTGTCAAAGCAGTGGTACGGTTGAAAAACAGGCTTCGCCACCCCAGCTTTGGTTACCAGGAAACGGAAACGGCCCATGGGTTGCCGCCAAGCGGGACCAGTGCCGTTTTGCCAAGAACAAGGACAGAGCATGCAAGAGCCTCTCAACACTTCCTACCCGGTCCTGCCTTTGCGGGATATCGTGGTATTTCCGCACATGATCGTGCCGCTTTTCGTAGGGCGCGAAAAATCGGTGCGGGCGTTGGAAGAGGTCATGGGTGACGACAAGCAGATCCTGCTGTCGAGCCAGATTGACCCCAGCGAAGACGATCCGGATGCCGAAAGCATCTATACTTCGGGCGTTCTGGCCAATGTGCTGCAGCTTTTGAAGCTGCCCGACGGCACGGTGAAAGTGTTGGTCGAGGGTCAGAGCCGCGTGCAGATCACCGAATTCATCGAAAACGAGTCTTATTTCGAGGCGCGTGCGGAGTACCTGTCGGAACTTCCGGGGGATGCGGCCACGATCGAAGCGCTGCTGCGCACCGTGTCAGACGAGTTCGAGCGTTACGCCAAGGTCAAGAAGAACATCCCGGAAGAGGCGCTGAGCGCCGTGGCGGAGACCACCGAACCTGCACGGCTGGCGGACCTTGTGGCCGGGCATCTGGGCATCGAAGTGGCGCAGAAGCAGGAGCTTCTGGAAACGCTGTCCGTGAGCGAACGTCTTGAGAAGGTCTATGGCCTGATGCAGGGCGAAATGAGCGTTCTGCAGGTCGAGAAAAAGATCAAGACACGGGTCAAGTCCCAGATGGAGAAGACCCAGCGCGAATATTACCTGAATGAGCAGATGAAGGCCATTCAGAAGGAGCTGGGTGACGGCGAAGAGGGCGAAGGCGAAATTGCCGAACTCGAAGAAAAAATCGCCAAGACCAAGCTTTCAAAAGAAGCCAAGGAAAAGGCCGACGCCGAGCTGAAGAAGCTCAAGAACATGTCGCCGATGAGCGCCGAGGCCACGGTTGTGCGCAACTACCTCGACTGGATGTTGAGCATTCCGTGGGGCAAGAAAGGCCGGGTCAAGAAGGACCTGAACAAGGCGCAGGGCGTGCTGGATGCGGATCATTATGGTCTGGAGAAGGTCAAGGAACGCATTGTCGAATACCTCGCGGTGCAGCAGCGCTCGGCCAAGCTCAAGGGCCCGATCCTTTGCCTTGTTGGCCCTCCGGGCGTGGGTAAGACCTCGCTGGGCAAATCCGTGGCCAAGGCGACGGGGCGCGAGTTCATCCGGATCAGCCTTGGCGGCGTGCGGGATGAAAGCGAAATTCGCGGCCACCGCCGGACCTATATCGGCTCGATGCCCGGCAAGATCATTCAGGCGCTGAAAAAGGCCAAGACCACGAACCCGCTCATCCTGCTCGACGAGATCGACAAGATGGGGCAGGACTTCCGCGGCGATCCGGCCTCGGCCATGCTTGAAGTGCTGGACCCGGAACAGAACGGCACGTTCGTGGACCACTATCTTGAGGTGGAATACGACCTGTCGAACGTGATGTTCCTGACCACGGCGAACAGCTACAACATGCCGGGCCCGCTTCTGGACCGGATGGAGATCATTTCGCTCGCCGGTTACACCGAGGATGAAAAGCTTGAGATCGCCAAGCAGCATCTGCTGGATAAACAGGTCAAAAACCACGGCCTGAAAAAGGGCGAATTCGAGCTGACCGATGGGGCGCTGACGGAAATGATCCGCCGCTATACCCGCGAAGCCGGGGTGCGTAACCTTGAGCGCGAGATTGCCAAGCTGACCCGTAAAGCGGTGACGCAGATCGTGCGCGGGGACGTGGAAAAGGTGGTTGTGACCGAGGAAAACCTCGACGATTTCCTGGGCGTGAAGAAATTCCGCTACGGGTTGGCCGAGCAATCGGACCAGGTGGGCGTTGTCACCGGGCTGGCATGGACCAGCGTCGGCGGCGACCTGCTTCATATCGAGGCGCTGAAGCTGCCCGGCAAGGGGCGGATGAAGACCACCGGCAAGCTGGGCGACGTCATGAAAGAGTCGATTGATGCGGCGTCTTCCTATGTGCGTTCGATCAGCCCGCAGATCGGGGTGAAGCCGCCGTTGTTCGACAAGATCGACATCCACGTGCACGTGCCCGATGGCGCGACGCCCAAGGATGGTCCCTCGGCAGGTCTTGCCATGGTGACGTCGATTGTCTCGGTCCTGACCGGCATTCCGGTACGCAAGGATATTGCGATGACGGGCGAGGTGTCCTTGCGCGGCAACGCGATGCCAATTGGCGGTCTGAAGGAAAAGCTGCTGGCGGCGCTACGTGGAGGTATCAAGACGGTGCTGATCCCGGAAGAAAACGAAAAGGATCTGGCCGATATCCCGGACAACGTGAAGGACGGTCTTAAGATCATTCCCGTCACGCATGTCTCCGAAGTCCTGAAGCTGGCGCTGGTGGCAGAGCCGGAGCCGGTGGAATGGGACGAAGCCGCCGAGGAAGCCGCCGCTGCCGCAATGGCATCGGACAAGGGGGCCGGCGCCACGGCGCATTGATCCGAATATGAACTCATGCGGAGGCGTGCATCAAGGGATTGGTGCGCGCCTTTTCTTTGCGCACATATTGTGGCTCTTGTTACCATCTTGGCAAGATTTTGCGGGCTAGGGTGGCTTTGTCAGCGGCACACTGCTAGGCTGTTTCCAATCGAGCAACAAACGAAGCAATAGATCAGAGGCACCCATGGCCACCACTCGCAAGTCGAGCACGACTCGCAAACCGGCAACCGCCAAGAAAACAACCCGCAGCACCACGAGCCGTGCGAAGAAAGCGACGACGGCACCCAAAGCCGCGCCAGACGCAACTGTGGTCGCTTCTGAGCCGACGGTCGTTGTTGCCGGGGCAGAGCTCAAGAAGAAAGAGCTTATCGAGGCCGTGGTGGATCGTTCCGGCATCAAGAAACGCTTTGCGAAACCGACGATCGAAGCGATGCTTGCGGTTTTGGGCGAGGCGCTTGCGGATGGACGCCCGTTGAACCTGCAGCCGTTGGGCAAGGTCAAAGTGCACAAACAAAAGGAAATTTCCGGTGGAAAAGTTCTGATCACGCGGGTGCGGCGCAAGGACAATGCATCCCTAGATGCCGTCCAAGAAAGTGCGTCCGCCCCTCTTGCAGACGCAGCGGAGTAACGCTAAACAGCCCGTCATCGGGTGATTAGCTCAGTGGTAGAGCGCTTCGTTCACATCGAAGATGTCAGGAGTTCAAATCTCTTATCACCCACCATCATTTCCAGCGGGCGCTCCCTGAAAAGGTTGAGCGCCCGTTTTCATTTTCCGAAACTTTCCCTTCGGAGGATGGGACGTTTTCTCACACCTTATTGGCGCTAATTGGGCATGCCAAGCGCACCTTAATAGCTTACCAAGCACAGGGATCGAGAGTGTCCGGTTGTAAGGTGGGGCATTACGCACGGGTCGTCGTACTTGCAATGTGTCCTTTTTTAGTATACCGCGGCATACAAATACAGTGAGTGCCGGGTTTTTGGGGGGAATCTCTGTCCCGGCGCTCTCGCAAAAGCCAACTCAAAATCGCTGGGAACGCCATGAGCTTGTATACCGACTACCTTAAAGAAATTGACGCTCGTAAAGAGCAGGGACTGCACCCGAAGCCGATTGATGACGGCGCGCTTGTCAAAGAGCTTGTGGCCCAGATCAAGGATGAAGCGAACGAGCACCGCGCAGCCTCGCTGAACTTCTTTATCTATAACACGCTGCCCGGCACCACGAGTGCTGCAGGCGAAAAGGCGGCCTTTCTGAAAGAAATCATTCTGGGCGACGCCGTGGTTGCGGAAATCACCCCGGAATTCGCGTTTGAGCTGCTGTCACACATGAAAGGTGGCCCGTCGATCGAGGTACTGCTTGATCTGGCTCTTGGTGACGATGCGGCGATTGCTGCGCAGGCCGCCGCCGTTCTGAAGACCCAGGTGTTCCTCTACGAAGCCGATATGGACCGTCTGTCGGACGCGCATAAAGCGGGCAACGCCGTCGCGACGGACATCCTGGAGAGCTATGCCAAGGCAGAGTTCTTCACCGAGCTTCCTGACATTGATGAAGAGATCAAGGTTGTGACCTATATCGCCGCCGAAGGCGATATCTCGACCGACCTTCTGTCGCCCGGGGCCGAGGCGCATTCGCGTTCCGACCGTGAGCTTCACGGCAAGTGCTTTATCTCCGAGACCGCGCAGGCCGAGATCGAGGCGCTGAAAACACAGCATCCCGACAAGCACGTGATGCTGATCGCGGAAAAAGGCACGATGGGTGTGGGTTCGTCGCGTATGTCGGGCATCAACAACGTGGCTCTCTGGACTGGTAAGCAGGCCAGCCCCTATGTGCCCTTCGTGAACTATGCTCCGATCGTGGCCGGCACAAACGGTATCTCGCCGATCTTCCTGACCACCGTCGGCGTGACCGGTGGTATCGGTATCGACCTCAAGAACTGGGTCAAGAAAACCGACGCTGACGGCAATGTAGTGACGGACGAGAACGGCGATCCGGTTCTGGAGCAGGCCTACTCGGTGGAAACCGGCAAGGTTCTCACCATCAACACCAAGACCAAGAAGCTTTATGAAGGTGACACGGAACTGGTTGACGTGTCGGCCGCCTTCACGCCGCAGAAGGTCGAGTTCATGAAGGCAGGCGGTTCTTATGCCGTGGTCTTTGGTAAGAAGCTGCAGACATTTGCCGCAGAAACCCTTGGCCAGGAACTGAAATCGGCCTTTGCGCCGTCGAAAGAGATCAGCCACGAAGGGCAGGGCCTGACCGCTGTTGAAAAGATCTTCAACAAGAACGCGCGTGGCGCCACCCCGGGCAAGACCTTGCACGCCGGATCGGACGTGCGTGTGAAGGTCAACATCGTTGGCTCGCAGGACACCACCGGCCTGATGACGTCGCAGGAACTCGAAGCAATGGCCGCCACCGTGATTTCGCCGTCGGTTGATGGAGCGTATCAGTCGGGCTGTCACACCGCGTCGGTCTGGGATCTCAAGGCACAGGCCAACACGCCCAAGCTGATGGCGTTCATGAACAAGTTCGGCCTGATCACCGCGCGTGACCCCAAGGACCGGTATCACTCGATGACCGACGTGATCCACAAGGTTCTGAACGACCTGACCGTGTCGGATTGGGACATCATCATCGGCGGCGATAGCCACACCCGTATGTCCAAGGGCGTTGCCTTTGGCGCGGACTCGGGCACGGTTGCTCTGGCGCTGGCCACTGGCGAAGCCACCATGCCGATCCCGGAATCGGTCAAGGTGACTTTCAAGGGCACCATGAAGGACCACATGGACTTCCGTGATGTTGTGCATGCCACACAGGCGCAGATGCTCAAGCAGCATGGCGACAACGTGTTCCAGGGCCGCGTGATCGAAGTTCATATCGGCACACTGCTGGCGGACCAGGCCTTTACCTTCACTGACTGGACCGCAGAGATGAAGGCGAAAGCCTCGATCTGTATCTCGAATGATGACACGCTGATCGGTTCGCTGGAACTGGCCAAGTCGCGCATTCAGATCATGATCGACAAGGGCATGGACAACGAAGCCAAGACCCTGCAGGGCCTGATCGACAAGGCGGACAAGCGTATCGCGGAAATCAAGTCGGGTGAAAAACCTGCGCTGACTCCGGATGACAACGCCAAGTATTTCGCAGAAGTTGTGGTTGATCTGGACGTCATTGACGAGCCGATGATCGCCGATCCCGACGTGAACAACGCCGACGTGTCCAAGCGTTATACCCACGACACCATTCGCCCGGTCTCCTTCTATGGCGGCGACAAGCAGGTCGATCTCGGCTTTGTCGGCTCGTGCATGGTGCACAAGGGTGACATCAAGATCGTTGCCCAGATGCTGAAGAACATCGAGAAAGCCCAGGGCAGTGTCGAGTTCAAGGCGCCGCTGGTTGTGGCCGCTCCGACCTACAACATCATCGACGAGCTCAAAGAAGAGGGCGACTGGGACATCCTGCAGAAGTACTCGGGCTTCGAGTTCGACGATCTGATGCCCAAGAGCAAAGCCCGCACCGAGTATGAGAACATTCTCTATCTCGAGCGCCCCGGCTGTAGCCTCTGCATGGGCAACCAGGAAAAGGCCGAAAAGGGCGACACCGTTCTGGCCACCTCGACCCGCCTGTTCCAGGGCCGTGTTGTTGCGGACCTGCCGGACAAGAAAGGTGAATCGCTTCTGGCCTCGACCCCGGTTGTGGTGCTTTCGGCCATTCTTGGCCGTACACCGACGCTGGACGAATACAAGCAGGCCGTGGAAGGCATTGACCTGACCAAGTTTGCGCCGCCGATGGAAAAACCCGCAGGCGCGCGTTCGGTGCACTTCTAAGGCATGTTCCGGCGCCATTGCGCGCCGGGCAGAACAAGTTCGGGAAGGGCGGCACATGGGTGCCGCCCTTTTCCTTCGATAACAGGCGCGTCGTTCAGGTGCCGGAGAAGACCCTGTCGGGCAGGATCGGACTACCCTTTTCCGGTCGAAAACTTGTAGGGCGACATGCCAAAGGCTTCGCGGAAGCGTTTAGAGAAGTTTCCGGCGGTTTCGTAGCCACAGGCAATGGCCACTTCGACCACGGGCATATCGGTTTCTGCAAGAAGGATCCGGGCACGGTGAAGGCGCAGATCCTGAAGATAACGTTTCGGGGTCGTATTGAGATGCGTGCGAAACAACCGTTCGATCTGGCGGCGCGAGACACCAAGGTCGCGGGTGAGGGCGCCAAGGTCGATCTCGCCATCAAGGTTCTCTTCGAAATGGGCGATGATCGCGAGGAGTTTCTCGTTGCGGGTGCCAAGGCTTGCCGAGGTGGACGCCTGCTGCCGGTCGGTTTCCAGACGCTGTACAGAGTGCAGACACATGTTGAGCACCGCGCGGGCCAGATCGGTGCCGTGACGTTCATAGATCAGCTTGATGAAAAGGTCCGTCGCCGCAGCGCCGCCCCCACAGGTGAGAATGCGATCATCGATGGCGTAGAGCTGTTCAACCGGGTCCAGACCGGGAAAATGCTCGCGAAAAGGTGCGATGTTTTCCCAGTGAAGGGTAAAGGTACGCCCCGCGAGAATCCCGGCGCGCGCAAGCGTATAGGCCCCAGTGCAGAGACCGCCAACAGTGCGCCCCAAACGCCATTGGCGGCGAATCCAGTCTGAGGTGCGCGGGCTTATCGAGCGCTCGGGCTGTACGCCGGAACACACGAAGATGCGGGCGTTTGAGGGGGTGTCGCCGATGGGAGCGTCAATGCCGATTTCGATCCCGTTCGAACAGCGCACGTTTTCACCGGTTTCGGACACTGTCGTCCAGCTGTAGAGGCTTTGTCCGGTCAGCTGATTGGCAATGCGCAGGGTTTCCACGGCCGAGGTAAAGGCGAGCATCGACAGGTTCGGCAACAGGGCAAAAACGATCGGTTCTGCAGCGGCAACGGGGGGAAGCGGGACGTGGGCGACTCCCTTTGGGACAATGGCATCTGGCAAGTCGGCACCTGTACAGGAAAGGCTTTTTGGATCGTTGGCATAATAGCGTAGAAAAAGGGTGTGCAATACGGAAAAAAAGCGGTTGCAAGCCCGCAGAACAATCGCTAAATCCACCGTCACCGGGTCGTTAGCTCAGTTGGTAGAGCGCTTCGTTTACACCGAAGATGTCGGGAGTTCGAGCCTCTCACGACCCACCATTTCCCGCCTATGCAATTCTAACGCCCGGAGCGACGTGAACACGTGCGCCCGTGGGGTGAATTGCTTTTGCCTTGCGCGAACAGGCCAGTTGCACCGTCCCAAAAGAAAACGGGCAGGATGATTCCCGCCCGTTTCAAACGCGTGATCTTGAGATGGTCTAAAGATCAGCTGGCCGGTGCACAGGCAACCGAGCCGGATTCGGTGGTGATCAGAGTGTAACCCATGTCACAGCTTGCGTTGCCGCGTTTGTCAAAGTTGGGCTGCATGTAAACCGGGGTCGGTTCTTCCTGCTGGCCACAAGCTGCGAGAGTGATGCCAGCGATGCAAAGGGCGGCGTAAAGAGGTTTCATATCGGCATTGTCCTTTCCAGGTATCAAAAAGTTGATGAGGGTATATGAACACAAATTCGGGAGGAAACAAAGCCCGTTCGAAATGGCCGGCGGGTCGGTGTGTCTCTGCTGCAAATTTTCTTGCTTTTTGGGCGGCATATCCGCTTGACGTACCCCGATGAGCGGCATAAACCACGGCTCACGCTGACGGGCACCGTCCGGAAGCGGGCAGTGAGCGGTTGTAGCTCAGTTGGTTAGAGTACCGGCCTGTCACGCCGGGGGTCGCGGGTTCGAGCCCCGTCAACCGCGCCACCGCTGCCAGCCCCGATCCGGGGTTCCAGATGGGAGAAACCTCTCGGAAACGGATCATGTCGAAAGACGAAAATGCGCGGTTGTAGCTCAGTTGGTTAGAGTACCGGCCTGTCACGCCGGGGGTCGCGGGTTCGAGCCCCGTCAACCGCGCCACTTTTCTCCCTCAGTTCAATAGACAAGGTAAGGAAATGGCGTTTCTCGACAGGATTTCATGGACAACGTTGCTGCTGGTGGCCGTGATTCTCGGGCTGGCGCCGTTTTCGCCCGAGCCGCATCTCTGGGAAAAACTCAAAATGCTTGTTTCAGGGACGCTGGTGAGGCCGATCGACTGGTTTGATCTGTTGATGCACGGCGCCCCGGTTGCGCTGGTGGCGCTCAAGGGCCTGCGGCAGGTCCGGGCAGGAAGCTGAGCAGCGCATCGGCCGTTTCTAAGGGGTATTGATCCAGGAAGAAATGCCCGCCGGGAACAGACCGCGCTGTCATGTTGGCAAGGCGCGGGAACCAGGTGGCGGCCACGTCGTACATCTTGCCCATTGCGCCATCGGCGCCCCAGAGGACAAGGGCCGGGCAGGACACCTGCCGGTCCAGATCCGCTGCATCCAGTTCGAAATCCAGATCCAGTGTTGCGCGGTAGTCATCGCACATGGCCCGGGTCGTGTCCGGATCGCGCCACGCCGCGCGGTAGGCGGCAAGCTGATCCGCATCAAAGTCAGACAGCGCCGCATGGCCCCATCCGGTCAGGCAGGTTTCGTAATAGCGATCCGGGTTCGACAGGATCAGGTTTTCGGGAAACGGCCCGGGTTGGGCCAGAAAGAACCAGTGGTAGTAGGCCCGGGCCACGTCGCGCCGCAGGTCGGCGAGCAGATGGTGCGTGGGGACAATGTCCATCAGGGTCAGGGTTTCGATCCGCTCGGGTGCGTCCAGCGCCATGCGATGTGCAGTGCGCGCGCCCCGGTCGTGACCAACGAGGTGGAAACGCTCAAACCCAAGATGGGCCATCAGCGCCAGTTGGTCGGCACCGATGTGACGGAAGGTGTAGGTGTTGAAGTCTTCGGGTTTGGAACTGTCCCCATAGCCGCGCAGGTCCGCCATCACAATTGTGAAGCGGTTCGCCAGAAGCGGTGCGATCTGAGCCCAGAGCGCGTGAGTTTGCGGATAACCGTGCAGCAAGAGCACAGGCGGGCCATCGCCCATCCTGCGATAGGCGATGCTCTGTTCGTTGACCTGGGCGAATTGGAGGGAAACGTCTTCAAACATGTACAGTGTCCCTCCTTGGGAAAGGTTTTCAGGTCAGGGCGTCAAGGATGCGCGCCCAGCTGCGAATCCCCTTGTGGAAGCTCTCAAGGTCGTATTTTTCGTTGGGTGAGTGGATCTGATCGTCTTCGTTGGCATAGCCGACCAGCATCGCATCCAGTTCGAGGATCGACTTGAAAAAGCCGACAACCGGGATCGAGCCGCCCATGCCGGTAAAGACCGCCTCGCGGTTCCATTCATCCGACAAGGCCTGGCGGGCGGATTCGAATTCGGGGCGCGCGATGTTCATGACCGAGGCACGGGAACCCTCGAGATCATTGTCCCACTCGACGCTGAGATCAGGTGCCAGCCGGTCTTGTACGTGTTTCCGGATCTTGTCGCGAAGGGCATCGGGATCCATGTCTCCCACGAGGCGGCAGGTGATCTTGCAATGGGCCTTGGAGGGAATCACGGTTTTGGAGCCAACGCCGTTATAGCCGCCCCAAAGGCCGTTGACTTCGAGCGTGGGGCGGGCCCACTGCTGCTCGAGGGTGGAATAGGCCTTTTCGCCGTGGGCTTGGCTGTACCCCACGGTGCCGAGGTAGTCGCCTTCGTCAAAGCCGCAATTTTGCCATTGGCGCAGTTGTTCGTCGGGCACTTCGTGTACGCCTTCGTAGAAACCCTCGACCGCGACGCGGCCTGTTTCGGCGTCATAAAAGCTGTCCACGATACGGGCCAGTTCGCGGAGCGGGTTGAGGCCGGGACCGCCGTAATGGCCGGAATGCAGGTCGATTCGGGGGCCGGTCAGGGTGAATTCATCCTTGAGCATTCCGCGCAGTTGCGAGGCGATGGAGGGCACGCCGCGTGAAACCATGGAGGTGTCACAGACGAGTGCGATATCGGCGGAAAGCTCATCCTTGTGCTCTTCGAGGAAGGGAATCAGCGAAGGCGATCCGGATTCCTCTTCGCCTTCGAAGAAGAAGGTGATCTTGCAGGGCAGGGTGCCATGTACGGCTTTCCATGCGCGGCAGGCTTCGACAAAGGTCATCAACTGCCCCTTGTCGTCCGACGATCCGCGGCCCCGGATCACTTTTCCGGTGGGGGTGTCCTCAAGTGCGGGATCAAACGGATCACGATCCCAAAGCTCCAGCGGATCCACTGGTTGCACGTCATAATGCCCATAAAACAAGAGGTGTGGGCCGTCTCCGTCGACATGGCCGACGACCATCGGGTGCCCCGGGGTTTCCCGTTTGGAGGCATCCACGCCAAGGCTTTGCAGATCGGCCACGAGCCAATCGGCGGCGTTCTGGCAATCGGCCTTGAAGGCGGGATCGGTGGAGATTGAGGGAATGCGTAGGAGTTCCATCAGACGGTCCAACGCCTGTGGCATTTCCTGGTCGATACGGGCGAGTACGGAATCAAGCGACATGGGGTCTCCTGCTTTGACGTTTGGTCAGACCCTAGCATTGGCTTGGTTGGTGTCCAGAGGGGGCAAAACTGGGCCTGAATCCCTTGACATGAGTCAATGTGAGGCGCAGGGACAATTTGTTACCTGTTGTCTCAAAGGTGCGTACGATATATGTATTCACGAACGTGAATAAGTGCAGGCCGGAAACGCGCATCCTCCGGGCCTGCAGTTTGAAGTGGAGGAAACCGCGTGGACTATACTGCTCAGCTAGATGTTGCCATCCAGCGACTGCATGACGAAGGACGTTACCGGACCTTCATCGACATCGAACGGGAACGGGGGAATTTCCCGCACGCGGTCTGGAACAAGCCCGACGGCACCACTGCGCCAGTGACGGTGTGGTGTGGCAATGATTATCTGGGCATGGGGCAGCATCCGGTTGTGATGAATGCCATGCACGAAGCCATTGATGCCACCGGCGCCGGATCGGGCGGTACGCGCAATATCTCGGGCACCACGGCCTATCACAAGCGTCTTGAGGCCGAACTGGCCGATCTGCACGGCAAGGAAGCTGCGCTGCTTTTCACGAGCGCCTACATTGCCAATGATGCGACATTGTCGACGCTGCCCAAGCTGTTCCCCGGCCTGATCATCTATTCTGACGAGTTGAACCATGCGTCGATGATCGAAGGCGTGCGCCGCAACGGTGGTGCCAAGCGCATCTTCCGCCACAATGACGTGGCCCATCTGCGCGAGCTGATCGCTGCGGACGATCCGAAGGCCCCCAAGCTGATCGCCTTTGAATCGGTGTATTCGATGGATGGCGATTTCGGCCCGATCGAAGAAATTTGCGACGTTGCCGACGAATTTGGCGCGCTGACCTATATCGACGAAGTGCATGCGGTTGGCATGTATGGGCCGCGCGGCGGTGGTGTGACCGAACGGGATCGCCTTGCGCACCGGATCGACATCATCAACGGCACGCTGGCCAAGGCCTATGGCGTGATGGGAGGCTATATCGCCGCCTCAGCCAAGATGTGCGATGCCGTGCGCTCCTATGCGCCGGGCTTTATCTTCACCACCTCGCTGCCGCCGGCTGTGGCAGCAGGGGCGGCCGCATCGGTGGCTCATCTCAAGACAGATCAGGCGCGCCGTGACCGTCATCAGGAACAGGCCAAGGTGCTCAAACTGCGGCTCAAGGGGTTGGGCCTGCCGATCATTGATCACGGCAGCCACATCGTTCCGGTGATCGTTGGCGACCCGGTGCACACCAAGGCGCTGAGCGATATGTTGCTGGAACAATTCGGTATTTACGTACAGCCGATCAACTTCCCGACCGTGCCGCGCGGCACCGAGCGTCTGCGCTTTACGCCGTCGCCGGTGCACGGGCCCGAGGAGATGGACCGTCTGGTCGCGGCCATGGATAAGCTTTGGAGCCACTGTGCGCTGAATCGTGCCGAACTGGCGGGGTGAACCGCGCCCCGGGTGCAAAAAGCGTTGCCTTGTGCTAGGATGCCACTAACAAAGGGACCGATCCGAATCGTGGGACGGTAGCGGGTCGGCGTGAACATGGGGCGTATGGCATGATCGGGCGCAAGGGACAGCGTAAGACCGAAGCAGTAGAGGAAAGGCCCAAGGGCTTTGACGATTTCGACCTGCGTCTTGGTGACACGATGCGGGGCGAACGGGCGACGATGGGCAAGTCCCTTTTGGACGTTCAGCGCGAGTTGCGCATCCGGGCCTCCTATATCGCAGCGATCGAGAATTCCGATCCAAGCGCGTTTGAAACCCCCGGCTTCATTGCCGGTTACGTCCGCTCTTACGCGCGTTATCTGGGCATGAACCCGGACGAGGCATTCGCCACATTCTGCGAGGAAAGCGGCTTTTCGACCGCGCATGGCATGTCTGCCGAAGCGTCGAGCGTCCGCAAGCCGGAGGCCATCGCCAAGCCGGCGGGACAGGATCCCTTTTCGTCTTCCAACATGGCGTTCACACCGGTACAGGAATCCATCCTGTCACGGATCGAACCACGTGCCATTGGGTCGTCGCTGGTGCTGGTCGCGCTGATTGCTGCGATCGGCTATGGCGGCTGGAGCGTGCTGAATGAAATTCAGCGGGTCACGCTCGCCCCGGTGGAGCAGAAGCCGGTCGTGCTCTCGGATCTTGATCCGGTCACGGCCGCACAGGAAGGCGCGGCATCTGAGGAATTTGAGGATATCGTGGCTTCGGCGGGCGTGTTTGCTCCGCCCAGCGATGCCCTTGACCGGCTTTATCGCCCACAGGCGCTGGATGTGCCCGTTCTGGTGGCGCGCGATGCACCGATCTCGCAGCTTGATCCGAACGCCAATGGCGTCTTTACGCCCACGGCTCCGACATTGGCGGCGATCCAGCCGCCTGCGCAAACACCTGTCGCGCCCAAGGTGGTCGCGGATGACGCCCCCGAAATCGTTCTGATGGCCGTGCGCCCGGCTTGGGTGCGGGTGCGTGCCGCGGATGGCACTGTGATTTTCGAGAAAATCCTCGATGCGGGAGAGGAGTATGTTCTTCCCACCACCGAGGAGCCGCCGACCTTGCGTGCGGGCATGTCGGGATCGGTCTATTTCAAGCTGAATGGCGAGTTGTTCGGCCCTGCCGGAAGCGGCACCAACACGGTGCGTGACCTGGCTCTGGATACCGGAGCGCTCAAGGAAGCCTACACCGTTGCCAATCTGGACGATGATCCCGAATTGGCGCGGATCGTGGCGCTTGCTGCGGCGCAGAACGTAGTGGTTTCGCAGGATTGAGCCGGATCGGGCTTTCGGGCGCTCTGGCGCATTGCCCCCGCTCAAGATGACGACTAGATAAGGCCCTGAACCAATTCGGCGAGGGGCTTTTTCATGTCCATGAACCACATCCGTCCGTGGCGCAATATCGAGCGGCGCAAGTCGCGTCAGATCATGGTGGGTAATGTGCCCGTCGGCGGGGATGCCCCGATTGCCGTGCAGACCATGACCAATACCGACAGCGGCGACGTCAAGGCCACGCTGGCACAGGTTATGGCGGCGGCCGAGGCCGGGGCGGATATCGTACGGGTCTCGACTCCGGATGCGGCGGCGACGGCGGCGCTCAGGGAAATCACCCGCGAAAGCCCGGTGCCGATCGTGGCGGACATCCATTTCCACTACAAACGCGCGATCGAGGCCGCCGAGGCAGGCGCAGCGTGCCTCCGGATCAATCCCGGCAATATCGGCGATCAGAAACGGGTGGCCGAGGTGATCCGGGCGGCCAAGGATAACGGCTGTTCGATCCGGATCGGCGTGAATGCCGGTTCCCTGGAAAAACACCTGCTGGACAAGTATGGTGAACCCTGTCCCGACGCCATGGTCGAAAGCGGACTGGAACACATCAAGATCCTGCAGGACAACGATTTTCATGAGTTCAAGATCAGCGTGAAAGCCAGCGACGTCTTCATGACGGCCGCCGCCTACCAGATGCTGGCCGAGGCCACAGACGCGCCGATTTACCTCGGTGTGACCGAGGCCGGCGGCTTTGTAAGTGGCACGATCAAATCCGCCATCGGGCTGGGGCAGCTGTTGTGGATGGGCATCGGCGACACGATGCGTGTCAGCCTGAGTGCGGATCCGGTGGAAGAGATCAAGGTCGGCTTCGAAATTCTCAAGTCACTTGGCCTGCGCCATCGCGGCGTGAATATCATCTCCTGCCCAAGCTGTGCCCGGCAGGGGTTCGACGTGATCAAGACCGTGGAAGCCCTGGAAAACCGGCTGGCCCATATCCACACGCCGATGAGCCTGTCGATCATCGGCTGCGTGGTGAACGGCCCCGGTGAGGCGCTGATGACCGATGTCGGGTTTACCGGTGGCGGGGCCGGTTCGGGCATGGTCTATCTCGCCGGAAAACAGAGCCACAAACTCTCCAATGACGAGATGATCGACCACATCGTTGAGCAGGTCGAAAAGAAGGCGGCAGAGATCGAAGCCGCAAATGCGACCGAATCATAGGTAAACGCCTGAAAAGAAATAATACCTGCGATCGGTTTCGTGTCGGTAATACGTCGGTATTGCGTCGGTATTCCGCACGGGGCAGGACGCGAAACCGCTTCGTTAAGCTTGCGCGCGCAACCATTCCTTCATTTTGCCGGAAATACTCAAAGTAGGCTCAGCTCTGCTGAGCCACGCCCAACCTCTGGCAGGGGCCGCAAGGCCCCGAAGAGGGCGGGAGCCCCCCCCCTCAGAGCTTCAAAGATCGGCGCCGGTGCCCTGCAGAACACCATGTTCCATCGCATAGCGGGTCAGCCCCGCGGTCGAGGAGATCCCAAGCTTGCGCTTTATGTTCTTGCGGTGGGTTTCCACCGTGCGCACCGAGATATTGAGCACCTGCGCGACTTCCTTGTTGGACTTGCCCTGCGCCAGTTGCAAAAGCACCGTCTGCTCGCGGCTGGTGAGCTGTTCGCGCGCACCGCCCTCCGGCGGTTCCAGCGAGCCTTGCGCGCCGGTGCACAGGTAGCGCTCGCCGCGCATCACGGCGTCGATAGCGGTCTTTATCTCGTCGGTCGGCACATCCTTGAGCACATAACCCATCGCCCCATGGCTCAGAGCGGTCGAGATGTATTCCGGGCTGTCATGCATCGACAGCACCAGTATGCGCAGGTCGGGGTCGCGTTCCAGAAGCATCTCGGTTGCTGTCAGGCCGCCGATCTCGGGCATGTTCAGGTCCATCAGGATGACGTCGGGTTTGAGACCGGGCAGGGTGTCGAGCGCCTCGCGTCCATTGGCGAGGGTCGCGATCACGGTCAGGTCGTCATAGCTTTCAAGGATCGACTGGATGCCTTCGGCCACCATCGGGTGGTCGTCGACAATGGCGACGCGGACGATATCGGTCATGCACTGGCCTTTCTGCGTTTGTCAGGGCCGTCTTCCTGCGGCGTGAGCATGTGAGTCAAGGGCACCTCGGCCACGATCACGGTTCCAGAGCGGCTGGTGAAGAGGCGCAGCGTGCCATCAAGCTGTTCGACGCGCTCCTGCATGTTGCGCAGACCCAACCCACCCTTGGTGGCATTGCCCTTGCGATCAAGCGGCAGGCCCTGTCCATTATCGGCAATGCGCAGCGTGGCGCCCCGTTTGTGCCCGCGCACATCCACGGACACCTCGGTGGCGTTGGCGTGGCGCTCGATATTGGTCAGCGCCTCCTGGGCGATGCGATAGAGCGCGATCTTGGCTTCCTGGTCCAGCCGGTTTCGGAACACGACGGTTTCGAACCGGGTTTCGATCCCGGTGCGGGCGCTGAAATCTTCGGTCAGGGCCTTGAGCGCGGGACCAAGGCCAAGATCGTCGAGCACGCCGGGGCGCAGATCGCGCGAGATGCGGCGCACCTCCTGAATGGCGCCGGACAGGTGGTCGATGCCCTTGTCGAGCATCTCGGGCGCACGCTCGTCACCGCTGGCAAACCGGCGACGCGCCGTGTCGAGCGCATAGCGCACGCCCACGAGAAGCTGGCTGATGCCGTCATGCAATTCGCGCGCCACGCGGCCGCGTTCCTCTTCCTGGGCGTCGAACACGCGTTGGGTCAGTGCCTTGAGCTTGGCATCGGCGAGGCGGCGTTCGCGCACGGTGATCACCATGCCGGACAGGAATACGAGGAGCAGGGCGGCCACCGTGATGGCGAGAATGTAGAAAGAGGTGCGCTGTACCCGTGCCTCGACCTCGGCGCGGGCCATGGCGACGGTGTCGAGCACATCGTCGATGAAGATCCCCGTGCCCACCACCCAGCGCCAGTCCTGAAGGCCGATCGTGTATGTCACCATGCGCGCGGTTTCCCGGCTGCTGGGTTTGGTCCAGTCAAAGCTGTGATAGCCGCCGCCCGAGCGGGCGATCTTGATCAGCTCGTCCGTGATCGGTGTGCCGTGCAGATCGGTCATACCACGCCAGTTCTTGCCAATGAGGTAGGTCTGGCGCGGGCTTACGAGGTTGTTGCCTTCGTAGTCGAACACAAAGAAATACCCGTCCTGCCCGTAAAGCATCGAGGACAGGATCTGGGTCACGGCGAGTTTGGCCCTGTCATCATCGGGCGCGGCGCGGCCGTAGATGTTGACAAAGGCAGTCCGCGCAATCGACAGGTAGTTCTTGAGCTCGGCCTTCTTGGCTTCGATGAGTTGGTTTTCAAGCGCGCGAATCTCGCGCTCGGCCAGTTGGCGCGACTGAGAGGCCACCAAGACAGAAATGGCCGCAACCGCCAGAATCAGCGGTACGGTGGCCAGCAGGAAGAGCTTTTGCCCATAAGAAAGGCGCATCTGCGAAAGAAGGCGGCGCATGGTTGATTCGCTACGTTGCTTCGGCTTCGAATCATAGGCTCGATTCGAAAAAAGTCGCTGTGCCAATGCCGCGCTACGCAGTTTTGGGGATCAAATTGGTGAAGTTTTTTACCCAGTTGGCGGAATTCTACGCATTACTAGGTATTCCAAGTTTCAAGGCGCGTCGCTAGGCTTGGCCTACTTCAACGATCCGTCCGGGGAGCGAAAGACTGCCCGGACTGAACCAATTCTGGGAGGAAGAACCTAATGGATCGTCGTTCTTTTCTGAAAACTTCTGCTCTTGGCGGCGCCGCAGCCGCAGCCAGCACCACCCTGGCAGCACCGGCGTATGCGCAGGGCAAGCGCACCCTGACCATGGTGACCTCGTGGGGCCGTGGCCTTGCGGGCGTGTTCGACGCGGCGCAGTACGCGGCTGACACCATCACCGCGATGTCGGACGGCGACCTGACCGTGGACATCAAGGCGGCTGGCGAACTCGTGGGCGCGTTCGAAGTGTTCGACGCCGTGACTGCAGGTCAGGCCGACATGTATCACGCTGCCGACTATTACTTTGTCAGCCAGCACCCCGGCTACGCCTATTTCACCGCCGTGCCGTTCGGCATGACCGCGCAGGAACTGGTGAACTGGTACTACCATGGCGAAGGCCATGCGCTGCATGACGAGCTGGGCGAAATCTTCGGCCTGAAATCCTTCCTTGCCGGTAACACCGGTGCGCAGGCAGGCGGCTGGTTCAGCAAGGAAATCTCGGGCCCCGAAGACTTCCAGGGTCTGAAGTTCCGCATGCCGGGTCTGGGTGGCCAGGCGCTGGGTAAAATGGGTGCGTCGGTGCAGAACCTTCCGGGTTCGGAAGTGTATCAGGCGCTGGCATCGGGTGCGATTGACGGCACCGAGTGGATTGGTCCCTGGGCCGACGAAAAAGCCGGTTTCCAGGAAATCACCAAGTTCTACTACACCGCTGGCTTCCACGAGCCGGGTGCGGGCCTGTCGCTGGCCACCAACCGCGAAGTCTATGACTCGCTGTCGCCGGCGCATCAGAAGATCATCGAAACCGCAGCCGCCGCCGCGCACCAGTGGAACCTTGCACAGTTCCTCAACAACAACGGTGCCGCGCTTCAGCGTCTGCAGGCCGGTGGCGTGAAAACCCTGGAATTCCCCGACAGCGTCTGGGACGCAATGGGCGCCGCAGCCAAGGAAACCATGGACAGCTACATGGACGACGAGCTGTTCGCCAAGATCCGCGCCTCGGTGGAAACCTCGATGCGCGCATCGTCGGGCTGGCTGGTCAAGTCCGAGGGCGTATACCGCGCCCAGCGTGACCGTGTGATGGGCTAAGGCCTTGTATCGCTAAGCAAACTGGCCCCCCGGACCGAAACCCGGGGGGCCTTTTGCAAAAAGACGGGACGGATTGGCGGTGTCGTCCCATGTTTTCGACAAAAAGGGGATGGGGGACAATGCTGGACGCTCTGGTCTGGTTCTTTTCCAATATCGGCCAAGCCTTCGTGAATACGGGGTATGCAATCACGCATCCCGGTCAGTGGCTGAGCTGGATTGGTGGTCTTGAAACCACGGAGGACAAGCAGGCGCTGATGCGCTTTGTCTATTATGGTGGCTCGACCGAATTTTTCTTTGTGGTGTTCACCACGTTCTTGATCATCACGGCCATCGGGCTTTGGCGCAACAGCTTCATGTGGGGCTGTGTGCGGGTGCTGGAAGGGTTTGCCAACACGGTTGGACGGTTCTTTGCATGGGCAGGCCTGTTGATGGTGATCCAGCAGATCGTGATCGTCTTCCTGCAGCGGATCTTCACCGTCGCCGAGATCAGTCTGATCTGGAACGTGGATTTCCTGACGGCGGATGTGAGCTGGTGGGCCGAAGAGCTCAAGCTTTACAACGCCATGATCGTGAGCCTCTGTGCCACCTACACGTTCGTGCAGGGCGGCCATGTGCGGGTGGACCTTGTCTATTCGACGATCAGCCATCGCGCCAAGCGTGTGATCGACATGTTCGGCTCGCTGATCTTCATGATGCCGGCCGCGGTTCTGACCTGGATGTATGGCTGGTTCTTCATGTGGCGTCACCTCGTGACGCCGAAGGTATCAGCCAGCGACAAGGTCGAACTGCTGATGAAAAAGGCGCGTATCCTGAAATGGAACGTGGAAACCATCGGCTTCTCACCCAACGGCTTCAACGCCTATTTCCTGTTCAAGGTGCTGCTTGTCGCCTTTGCAGGCATGGTGTTCCTGCAAGCCATTGCGTTCTTCTATCGCTCGTACCTTGAATTCAAGGAAGGCGAAGCCAGCGTAGGCAAATACCTCGACCGCGACACGCTGGGCGAAGGTGAAGAAGCCTACGAAGGCACGCACTAATCTAAGGGGCAGAAACAATGCTATTTGGACTTGATGGGGTCGAGATCGGCCTGATTATCGTCTTTCTCTGCCTTTTCGGAGGCATCTTGTCGGGCTTCCCGGTGGCGTTCGCCATCGGTGGCGCCGGGGTCATCTCGTTCGGGATCATTGCCGCACTGGACAGTGCCGGCATCCTGATCCACCAGGCGATTGACACGGGATCGGCCATGTATGCCGACCTGATATCGCAAGGGATCAAGGCGGACACGATATCCATATTCCGATACCCGGATTTGCCAAGGGTCGCCGAGCCGGTGTTCGTTGGTGGCTGGGAACAGGCCATGGACCGCAATCTGTCGTTCATCGTGAACCGCATGAACGAGCGCGTATTGGCCGGTCAGTCGATCGAAACGCTGCTCGCGGTTGTGATGTTCGTCCTGATGGGGATCACGCTGGAACGCTCAAAGATCGCAAACGACCTTCTGACCACGATGGCGCGCGTCTTTGGCCCGCTGCCCGGTGGTCTGGCGGTGTCGGTTGTTGTCGTGGGGGCCTTCCTTGCAGCCTCGACCGGGATCGTTGGCGCAACAGTTGTGACCATGGGTCTTCTGTCGCTGCCCACCATGCTGCGCGCCGGGTATTCGCCGCAGCTGGCCACCGGTGTGATTGCCGCGTCAGGCACGCTGGGGCAGATCATTCCGCCGTCGATCGTGATCGTTCTTCTGGGCACGCTCGCGGGCGACCTCTACTCGGCGGCGCAGGAAACGCGTGCGCAGGTGGCAGGGTGTTCGGACGCGCTGACCTATCTCGGGGAACCGGCAGTTGTATCGGTGGGCACGCTGTTCCAGGCGGCTCTGCTGCCGGGGATCATGCTGGCCATTCTCTACGGGCTTTATGCCTTTGGGTATGCGCTGTTTAACCCGTCCAAGGCACCTGCCGTGGAACTGGGCGCCTCGAACGGCGAAGCGATCACCCGTGGCGAAGCCTTCACTTGGTTCCTTGGCGTTCCTGTGGCGCTGATCGCGGCCGTGATCCTGTTGGGTCAGGTCAACGTGATCGGCAACCAGAACATCGTCGTGGACAGCTTCTCGGATGCCGGACAGACCGCAAGCCTGCGCACCAATGTGAGCGAGGAATGTGCCGCATCGATGATCGAACTGCATGGTCAAAGCGCCTGGGATACGGCTGTGGCCGAGCAACAGGCGATTGACGAGGCGGGGGGCGTTGAACAGGCGCACAAGCTGACCGAGGAAGAACGGGCAGAGGTCTTTGCCGAGAAGGTTGCCGCCGCGGCGCCGATCGGGTCGGGCATTGCCATCGGCTTCCTGCTGCTGGGTCTGATCCTGACCACTGCACGGGGCGTGTCGCCGAGTGCGAACACCACGCCGCTGTTGATTGGTGGGGCCGGGATCGTGCTGGGTCTGCTGGTCGATATCCTGCTGATCACGCCGACAACGACGCCGGGCTGGACCCTGATCTATCTTGCGATCCCGCTGGCGATGACGCTTTATGCCTGTCGCTATGCGGCCGGGCTGTTGGGCAAGAACGAGCTGTTGCGCGTTGTATTCCCGCCGCTCGTGCTCATCGTGGCGGTGCTGGGCTCGATCCTTGGTGGGATCACCAACCCGACGCCGGCAGCGGCGCTTGGGGCCGGTGGTGCGATCATGCTGGCGGCTTACCGCAAGCTGAAGGATCAGGAGAAATCCGGGGCGATCATCATCTGGGCGACCTTTGCGATCATCATCATGATCCTTGTCGGGGTGAACTTTGATCTGCGGATGAACCAGCAGGATGTTGCGGTTGAGAACATCATCGCCTTTGCTGTGGCCAAGGGGGCCTATCTCTTTGCCATGTTCGGCATCCTTTACGGGTGCTGGGTGCTGATGCGGGGCAAGGTGCTGACGCCGATTGTGCGAGAAACCGCCAAGGTGACGTCGATGGTCTTCACCATTCTGATCGGCTCGCAGCTCTTGAACCTCGTGGTGATCAGCTTTGGCGGTGAGCATTACATCCAGCAATTCCTGAAGTCGTTTGACAACGAGTTCACGGTGTTCCTGATCGTAATGCTGGTGCTTTTCGTGCTGGGCTTCGTGCTCGACTTCCTCGAGATCATCTACATCGTGATCCCGATCGTCGGGCCGGTGATCTATGGCGGTACCTTCGATCCGAAGTGGGTGACGATCATGATCGCGGTCAACCTGCAGACCTCGTTCCTGACACCGCCCTTTGGCTTCGCGCTGTTCTACCTGCGCGGCGTGGCACCGAAAGAGGTCACGACGGGCCATATCTACCAGGGGATCATTCCGTTCGTGTTGATCCAGGTCGTCGGGCTGGGGCTGCTCTGGGCCTTCCCGTCGGTGGTGACGATCCTGCCAGCCCTGATCGGGCACTGATCACAGGACCGATAAGGAAAAACGGGGGCCTCTGGGCCCCCGTTTGCATTTGCGCCTCGTGCGGCTACATCCGGTCATTGGCGACAAGGCAGATCATGTCCAGAAGGAGCGAAGCGCCCGCGAGCGCAGTGATCTCGGCGTGGTCATAAGGGGGAGAGACCTCGACGAGGTCGGCCCCCACGAGGTTCACGCCCTGAAGCTTGCGGATCAGCGACTGCGCCTGGTGGGTCGACAAACCGCCGCAGACCGGCGTGCCCGTGCCCGGTGCAAAAGCAGGGTCAAGCGCGTCGATGTCGAAGCTGAGATAGGTCGGGCGGTCGCCCACCACGTCCTTGATCCGAGCGACGGTGGCGTCGATGCCATTTTCATGCACCCAGTTCGCATCGAGCACCGTGAAGCCATGCGTGTCATCATTCATGGTGCGCATCCCGGCCTGAACCGAGGCTTCGGGCGCGAGAATGCCCTCGGCGGCGGCGTGATAGAACATGGTGCCGTGGTCGATCCGCTTGGTGGGTTCTTCCCACGTGTCGGAATGGGCGTCGATCTGGATCAGCGAGATCGGCCCGTGCCGTTCGGCCTGCGCCTTCAGGAGGGGATAAGTGATGGAATGATCGCCGCCCATGGTCAACAGGAACGCACCTGACGTCAAAATCGCGCGCGCCTGCTCAAAGATCTGCTCGGGGATCTGATGCGGGTATCCCGGATCGATGTCGCAATCGCCATAATCGACCATGTTCAGGGTCTGGAACGGGTCGAACCCCCATGGCCATGGACCGCCATCCCACGCGAGGTTTGACGACACCGCCCGGATGGCGCGCGGCCCGAACCGGCAGCCGGGGCGGTTCGTGACCGCCAGATCGTAGGGAACGCCCCAAGTCACCATATCGACGCCTCGCAGGTCACGCGAATACTTGCGGCGAAACAGGCTCAAAGCGCCGCTATAAGTGGCCTCGTTGCCCATGCCCCTCGCGTCACGTGTCATGAAGGCGCGGTCGGTCGTATTGTCCATGTTCTGGCTCCATATCTTGAACTGGGTGCCCCATGCCGGGCGGGCATGGGGGCTTGGTTGATCCGTGAGTGTGTCGTTGTCTGGTCAGGTGCCGGATTTTACGCTGGTCCACAGGCGGTTGCGGCTGCGTAGGGTTCTTGCGTCAATGCTGCGGTCGGGAAACAGGCGGTCCAGCGTGTCCGCGTCGGGATAGATGCCGGGATCGGTCAGGATCGCTTCGTCGACAAAACTGTCCGCTGCCGCGTTGGCGTTGGCAAAATAGACGAAATTCGAGACCTGTGCGATGACCTCGGGGCGCAGCATGTAGTCGATGAAGCGATAGGCCTCGTCCACATTCGTGGCGTCGGCCGGGATCGACATCAGGTCGATCCACATCAGCGTGCCTTCGGTGGGGATCGCATAAAGGATGTCGAGCCCGGTATCGGCCTCCATGGCGCGCGCCTGTGCTATCCCGGCATCGCCGGAATACATCACCGCGAGGCAAACCTGGCCGCCGGGCAGGTCGGTCGAGGGTTTCTGGTTGTGGAAGTACTTGACCGAGGGCGCCATGGCGGTGAACAGATCGCGCACCTTTTCAAGATCGGCGGCATCTTCGGAATAGGGATCGGCGCCTATGTAATTCAAGCCGACCGACACCATCTCGACCGGGGAATCCAGCATGGCGATGCCGCAATCCGCCAGCTTGGCGGCGATTGCCGGATCGAATACCACGTCCCACGAGGTGATCTGATCGGTGCCGAGCCGCTCCATGATCTTGGCGGGGTCATAGGCGATGCCGATCGTGCCCCAGGTATAAGGCACCCCCATGGCGCGCCCGCCGGGCAGGGCGTCGAGCCTTGCCAGAATGTCAGGGTTCAGATTGCCGTAATTGCCTAACCGCGAAGGGTCGATCGGGTGCAACGCCCCCGCACGGAAGGCCCGCTGCGCGTTCGAAGCGGCGGGGAAGACAAGGTCATAGCCGGTCGCGCCGGTCAGAAGCTTGGTTTCCAACACCTCGTTCGAGTCAAAATAGTCCAGGACAACCGAGGTGCCGGTTTCACGGGTGTAATCTTCGATCGTCGTCTCGCCGAAATAATCGGCCCAGTTATAGATCGAGAGGCCCTGAGCCAGGGTGGGCAAGGGGGCGTTGATCAGAGCCACGGCTGTGGCGACACGTCCAAGGTGCAGTTTCATGGTTCATCCTTTCGGTCGCGGGACATGCAAGAAGTGCGTTTGACCTTGGACCGAGAGGGATTCGCCTGTAAATTTGCGTAGAGATATATATCTAAAAGTATAGGATGAGTTGAGATGTCTTCGGAAACCACCCCCCGAACGGACCCAAGCTGGCCGCCGAAATGGGATGAGGCATTTGCGCGTTTGCTGGAGCGGTTGGGGACGGATTTTTTCCCCGGGGCGCTTCGGAAACTGATCGAGCTGCATGTCGGGATCGAATCCATGGTGGTGACGCGCTATCAGGATCAGGCCCCGCCGGTGTCGCTCTATCACGACCTTGATGACGTGCAGGCGGCGATCTCGATCCAGTTCTATGCCACCGGACCATATCTTCTTGATCCCTTTGCCCAGGCCTGTCGGCCGGATGCCATGCCGGCGGCCTATCGGTTGAGCGATCTGGTCAACGAGTCGTTCTTTCGGTCGGAGTATTACCGGACCTTTTACCGAAAGGTCCGTATCAGCGATGAGTTGGGTATCCTGATCCGCCATGCACCCGGCGATTGGGTTGTCATTTCCCTGTCCCGGGGTGCCCGTCAGCCCCGGTTCGACCCCGAGGATGTGGCACGCATCAATGCCATCCACAGGACTCTTTCCGCAGCGGTCATCCGGCATTGGAAACTGGGCGAAACCGTCAGGTCTCAGGACGACGGCCATGATGTCGAAGAACGGCTGGCAACTTTTGGCGCCGATCGGTTGAGTCCACGCGAGGCCGAGGTCATTCGGCTTATTCTTCAGGGGCATACGGCCGGTTCGGCTTCGGCCTTTCTCGGGATCACCGAGGGGACGGTCAAGGTGCACAGGCACAATGCCTATGGCAAGCTTGGGGTCAGTTCGCAGGCCGAATTGTTTGCTGTTGCGACCCGCTACCTTGCATCTAAACAGTCCTGATGCTGTTGGATGCCAGCTGGCGCCTTTCGATGGTGACGTGCCTCAGGGGCGCGGCGCGCGTATGTCCGGCAACGAGATATTGGCCACCTGTTCGGCAATCGGATCGGTCGAAAGCGGGTGCAGCTCGGCGTCAAAATCCTCGGGGGTGTGCATGGGCTGCCATTGGCCACCTGCGTAGACTTCGAGCCCGGAAAAGCCGGCCTTGTAGCCCATCTTTGGGCTGCCGGGCACCCAGTAGCCGAGATAGACATAAGGCAATCCCGCTTCGCGTGCGATCTCGATATGGTCGAGGATGAGGTAGGTGCCAAGGCTGTTGCGTGGCAGGCCGGGTTCGTAGAAGGAATAGACCATACTCAGCCCATCCTCGAGCATGTCGGTCAGGCTGACCCCAATGAGGTCCTGCGTGCGCGAATTGCTGTATTCCACCACCCGGCTGCGGATCGGCGTTTCCTCGATCATCGCGGCGAATTCAAACACATCCATGTCCGCCATGCCGCCATCCGCGTGGCGGCTGTCGAGATAGCGGCGGAACAGGTCGTACTGGTCTTCGGTGGCCCAGGGTGAAGTGGCGCGCCGTTGCAGATGCGCATTGCGACGCAACGTGCGTTTCTGGCTTTTGGAAGGGCGGAATCGGGCCACGTCGATACGCGCGGACAGGCAGGCGCTGCAATCGGCGCAAGAGGGCCGGTAAAGCACGTTCTGCGAACGGCGGAAGCCCTGGTGGGACAGGGCATCGTTGAGCGCAGTGGCATTGTCGCCCTGCAGGGCGGTGAACAGTTTGCGCTCCATGCGCCCGTCAAGATAGGGGCAGGGCTGGGGAGCCGTCACATAAAACTGGGGCGCGAGGGGAAGCGTGTGGCGCATGTCGTTTCGTCAGTAATTCAAGCCCGACGATAGCAACACGAATTGCATTGGCCAAGCCCCCGGATTGGGTGTCCGGGGGCGGTCGGCGGATCAATACCGGGCGGCGCGGTTGATGGCGACGCTGCCCATGACGTGATCGGTCAGACCCTGCGCGCGGGCCGAGGTCAGCATCAGCACGATCGAAATGAGCTGAAGCGGCGCCATGGCAACCGAAAAATAGAACCCGATCGTGTGCAAAAGTGCGCTGGCGAAATCGAACTTGTCCCCGGTCTGGCGACGCATTTCGATCGACACGAGGCGCATGCCCCAGGTCGCCGACCCGCTGGCCAGCGTGACCACCCTGTAGACAAATCCGACCACCGCCATCAGGGCGGGAAAGAAGAAGATGCCGGTAAAGGCGGTAAAGGGCAGGATGACCACACAGACCAACGCAATCAGCACAACATCCACGACCCAAGCGATCAGGCGCTTGGTCGGGACATCGGCATAGAACTCGGACTGGGTTTCAGGGTCGGGCAGGGCAAAGCTGCGAAAGGACATGGTCTCACTCATTGACAAAAGGGCACCCGGAGCAGCGGGAGGAGGGGCCGCTCCGGGAAAGGTCGCCTTGGTTTGGGATCAGGCGTCCGCGGTGGTGTCTTCGCCAGCCTTGCGGGCACGTTCGTCCATGAACTGGTCGAATTCCGACTTGTCCTTGGCGGCGCGCAGACGTTCGAGGAAGTCCTCAAAGCTCTTCTGCTCTTCTTCCAGACGGCGCAGCGTGTCTTCGCGATAGGCGTCAAACGCCGAGTTGCCGGTCGGGGCCATCATGTGCATGCGGCGGGAATGGCGGCTGCAGGAGGATTTCTTGAACATGTCTTTGCTCCAGCGGTTGGTGTAGGTGATGTAGAAAACAAGCGCGAGTCCGACGGGCCAGAAGAAGACGAAGCTCAGGACCATCAGAGCGATCCAGGCGCCTTTACCCTTGCTGTCGAGCCAGGCCTCTGCGCGCGAAAACCATCCCATGGGGGTGGCAGTGGGGGTGGCGGCTACAGGTGTCATGTGGTGCTCCGTTGTTGGCGTTTACTGACAATGTAAAACTCGTTTACATTACCAAGATTGGCATTTGGGGGGCTTGGTGCAAGGGTGAATGTGAACGTTTTTTACATTTTTCGGATAAGAGGCTGAAATTGTGTGTTAAAATTCCCATTGATCGGTGGCGAAAACTCTCGATACTGAAGAAAAGATACAATTTCAGGAGGAAAATCATGGGGTATACGATTGATCGGACCGTTCCGGACGCGGATTTGGAGAGCGTGGATGCGCGCACGCGCGCGGCGCTGGGTCGGGCCGGATTTGGTGTGCTGACCGAGATTGATGTTCAGGCCACGATGCAGGCCAAGCTGGGCAAGGATATGCCCGGGTACCGCATTCTCGGGGCCTGCAATCCCGGTATGGCGTTCGAGGCAATTGGCCTTGAGCCGCGAGTGGGGGCAATGCTGCCCTGCAATGTCATCCTGCGCGAGGTGGACGGGGGCACCGAGGTCAGCGCGATTGACCCTGTGGCCTCGATGAGCGCCATCGACAATCCCGATCTGCACGCCGTTGCCGGACAGGTGCGAGACATGCTGGCTGGCGTGGTGGCCGATATCTGATCAGGCGACAAAATCCGCCACCTTGGCCCCGGTCAGATCGGGCAGAAGATGTGCGTCGATGGGAAAGACGTGATTGGGGGTGCCCGCAGCGGCCCAGATCCGATCGAACTCCAGCAGGCGCGCGTCGATGAAGGCACGGATCGGGGAGAGGTGGCCCACCGGGGAGACCCCGCCGATGGCAAATCCCGTCTGCGCCCGTACCAACGCGGCATCGGCTTTGCCCAGCGGCTCGCCTGCAATCGCGCTGGCTTTGGTCTCGTCGACCTGATTACCGCCCGCCGTCAGGAACAGGATCGCTGCGCCGCTGGTCTCTCCGCGAAAGATGATCGACTTGGCGATCTGATCCAACTGGCATCCCACCGCATCTGCCGCCATCTGTGCGGTGCGCGCCCCCCCGGTTTCACGGATGTCACCGGCCAGCCCGGCCCTCTCAAGCGCAGCGCGCACGCGTTTCAGGCTTTTGCTCATGTGTCCCCCCGGCATTGAAGAAGGGCAAGAAAGCCCCGCGTCAGACAGTTTGTAAACCTTCTGATCTTTCTTTTTCCGGAAATACCCCGGGGGTGCGGGGGCTGGCCCCCGCTTTATCCTGTGTGCGGGGGCTGGCCCCCGCTTAGGGCGAGTGCGCGACCGACCCTGCGACCGGAACGAACATTGACCTTGTCCGCGCCCGGTCACAAAGTCGCGCCATGACATTTGAACAGCGTATCACCCGACTTCCCCGTGCCTTTGATCCCGAACGCGGCGCAGAGGCGCTGGCCGTTGTGCCCGGTCTCAACGGTGACCTTGCCCGGCTTGTCGAGGGTACCGGCGGCTCCAGCCCTTACCTCAAGTCCCTGATAGAGAAAGAGCGTGACTGGCTCCCCGAGGCCCTCTCCGATCCTGAATCAGCACTCGCCGCGCTTTTTCGGGAGCTGCGCGAAACCGCACCGGATCGGCTGCCCTCTGCGCTGCGCGGGGGCAAACGCAAGGTGGCGCTGATCACTGCGCTGGCAGACCTGTCGGGGGCTTGGCAACTGGAAAAGGTGACCGGGACCCTAACGGATTTTGCCGACCTTGCCAGCCAACTGGCGCTTGAAGCCACGATCGGGGCAGAGATCCGGCGCAAGAAGCTGCCCGGTGCAACCGAGGATGACATTCCGGATGCGGGCGGCATGGTCAGCCTTGCCATGGGCAAGATGGGGGCACACGAGCTGAACTACAGTTCGGATATCGACCTGATCTGCCTGTTTGATGAAACCCGCTTTGACCCGGACGATTATCACGACGCGCGGGCCAGCTTTATCAGGGCCACGCGCAAGATGGCGGCGATGCTGAATGACATCACCGGCGAGGGTTACGTGTTCCGCACCGATCTGCGTCTGCGTCCAGACCCGGCGGTGACGCCGGTCTGCCTCGCGATGGAGGCGGCTGAGCGCTATTACGAGAGTGTCGGGCGCACATGGGAGCGCGCGGCCTATATCAAGGCGCGCCCGTCTGCAGGTGATTTGGAGGCCGGGGCGCGGTTTCTCGAGACCCTGCGCCCCTTTGTGTGGCGCAAGCATCTGGATTTCGCCGCGATTCAGGACGCCCATGACATGCGCCTGCGCATTCGCGAGCATAAGGGGCTGGGGGGTGACATCACCCTACCGGGGCACAACATGAAGCTCGGGCGGGGGGGCATTCGCGAGATCGAGTTTTTTACCCAGACCCGGCAGTTGATCGCCGGGGGGCGCGATCCCTATCTACGCGACCGCCATACGGTGCCCGCGCTGCGCAAGCTGGCTGGCAAGGGCTGGGTGCCCGAGGACGTGGCCGACACGCTGGCCGATCACTATCGCTTTCACCGCGAGGTCGAGCATCGCATTCAGATGGTGAACGATGCCCAGACCCATCTTTTGCCCAAGAGCGAAGAAGGGCTGGAGCGGATCGCCTGCCTGATGGGTCGGGATTTACCCGGTCTGGAAAAAGAGTTGCGGGAACGGCTGACCGAGGTGCACGAGCTGACCGAAGGGTTCTTTGCCCCCGAGGATCGCAAGCCGCTTCAGGATCACGCCTTTGACCCCGAAGTGATCGAGCGCTGGCAGACCTACCCGGCGTTGCGCTCGCAGCGCGCGGTGGAGATTTTTCACCGCCTGCGCCCGGAAATTCTGCGCCGTCTGTCCGAGACGGCGCGCCCGGACGAGGCGTTGTTGGCGCTGGACGGGTTTCTCAAGGGGTTGCCCGCCGGGGTACAGTTGTTTTCCCTGTTCGACGCCAATCCGCAGTTGATCGACCTGCTGGTCGATATCGTGGGCACGGCGCCCGAACTGGCACGCCACCTGTCGCGCAACTCGGGTGTGTTCGACGCGGTGATCGGCGGCACGTTCTTTACTCCGTGGCCGGGCGAAGACGGGCTGCGCGAGGACCTCGCCGCGGTACTGGCGCGGGAAGGCGATGACTACGAACTCAAGCTCGACAGCGCACGCCGCTGGGCCAAGGAATGGCGGTTCCGGGTCGGGGTGCACCACCTGCGCGGCGTGATCTCGGCAGAGGAGGCCGGGCGGCATTATGCCGATCTGGCAACGGCCTGCGTGTCCGGGCTCTGGCCGGTCGTGGTGGAGAAGTTCAGCCAAAAGCACGGCCCCCAGCCGGGGCGCGGCGCGATGATGCTGGGCATGGGCTCGCTTGGGGCGCAGCGGCTCAACGCGTCTTCGGACCTTGATCTGATCGTGATCTATGATGCTGCCGGTGTCGAGGCGTCGGAGGGACGGCGTCCGCTGGCGGCGCGGGCCTATTATGCGCGCCTGACTCAGGCCATGGTCACGGCGCTGAGCGCGCCGATGGCGCAGGGACGGTTGTTCGAAGTGGACATGCGGCTGCGCCCCTCGGGGACGCAAGGCCCGGTGGCGACCTCGCTGGCGTCGTTCCGCAATTACCAGGAAAACGAAGCCTGGACATGGGAGCACCTGGCCCTGACGCGTGCCCGCCCGGTGGCGGGTGAAGCATCGCTTATGGACGAGGTCGAGACCTTCCGGCAGGAGATCCTGGCGCGGCCCCGAGACGCGTCCAAGCTATGCGCTGACGTGGCCGAAATGCGCGCCCGCATCGCGGCGGCCAAGGCGCCAGACGGGCCTTGGGATGCCAAGATTGGTGCGGGACGGTTGCAGGATGTCGAGCTGCTGAGCCAGTCCGGGGCGCTTCTGGCGGGTGCCAAGGGGCGCAGCGTGGCCGAGGGGTTGGAGGCCGGTGTCGCAATCGGTTGGCTGGACGCCGCCGAGGCGACAGAACTGGCGACCACTTATGGGCTTTTCTGGCAGGTGCAGCTGGCGTCCAAGCTGCTCTCGGGGGCGACGATCAAGCCCGAGGAGATCGGGGCAGGGGGGCGGGCCTTTCTGCTGCGCGAAACCGGAGATGAGAGCGTTGAGGTGCTGGAGGCGGACATGCAGGATCGCGCGGAGCGCGCCGGGGAGATTATCTCGGCGGCCCTGGCGCGGCCCGCCCATGTGGGAGATCAGGGTGGAAAAGGACAAACATGACCCCAAGGGGCTGATCCGGGAAAGCTATCGGATCGACGGCATCACCGAAGGCGAATGCCGCTCCATCTTCCTTGACTGGGCCCTGTCCTTGCCCGACGGGCAGGAGGTTCAGGAGGTTCTTTCGGCCCTTCTGGACCGCTACGCGGCGGGCAATGAGGATCATCCCATGACCGATGTGATGCGGCAGGGGCTGGTCAGAATGCAAGCCCCGCGTCGTCGCGGAGGCTGGCGCTCCCGGTCAAGAAACTAAGGGGTATCGGCGGGATTCGAAGGGGGGCGATTGGCTGCAATCTCCCCGAAATGGAACCGCTCATGTCGCATTCTCGCCTCATTTGGCCATCAAAACCTTCCTGAACGGAAGAGGTCAGAACGGCCCGAGGAGATGAACGTGAAACATGTTCGACTGATTGCAGCTTTGGCGCTTGGACTGGGTGTGGCAGCCTGTGGCACGGTGGATACCGCGACGCGGAACGCGCCTTATGAAACCACGCCGAGCCAGATTGCAGCTCCGGCCCCGTCTTTCCAATTGGCAGGCATGAATGTGAACGTGCCGACGACGCTGAAGGTTTCCGAAGCCAACATGTATTACCCCGGTGGTGACATTGTATGGCGCGGGGATGCCTATGGAAATCGCTACCAGCAGGTGCAGGCCATCTTTGAAGAAGCCATCCAGATTGGTGGGGGTCCTCTGCAAGGCGAAATGCCCGTGGTCGTCGAGATCGAAGTCAAGCGCTTCCATGCTCTGACCGAGAAGACCCGCTACAGCGTGGGTGGCATCCATTCGCTTGAGTTCGTGATGACGATCCGCGACCCGCAAACGGGCGCTGTTCTGCGCGGTCCCAAGTTCATCAAGGCCGACCTTGTTGGTTATGGTGGATCCAAGGCGCTTCAGGCCGAGGCCCGCGGCCTGACCCAGAAATACCGGATTACCCAGCATCTGGCCCGCGTGGTGCGTGACGAGATGAGCCTTGCCGAAGGGTTCCTGGCGCCGCCCAAGGGTGTGACCGCGCGGATCACCCCGCTGACACCGGTGAAACCACTCTGATCTTTTCACCGCCCAAGGAAAGCTTTAGGAGGACGGCATGATGCCGTCCTCTTTGCCTTTTGTCCGCCTGAAACCCAAAGCCAATGCCCGCGCCATTCGGCACGGGTTCCCTTGGGTCTATGATAATGAACTGGTCACGGACCGTCGCACCAAGGGATTGACCCCCGGCGCATTGGCGGTGCTGGAAGACGGCGAACGCCGCCCGATGGGGGTGGTGGCAACCAACCCGAATTCGCGGATCTTCTGCCGGATGCTGGACCGTGATCCCGAGGCAGTGATTGACCTGGCATGGTTCGAGACCAAGTTTGCGCGCGCGCTGGCGATGCGGGAACGTCTTTATGAGACGCCGTATTACCGCCTGATCCATGCCGAGGCCGACGGGTTGCCCGGTGTGGTGGTGGACCGGTTCGGCGAGGTGGCTGTGATACAGCCCAACGCAGCGTGGGCCGAAACCCTTCTGGAACCCTTGGTGGCGGCGCTGGTCGCGGTGACGGGCGTGTCCTGCGTGATCAAGAACGGCTCGGGCCGGGCGCGGGCGCTTGAGGGACTGGACGAGGACAGCGCCGTGTTGGTGGGCGAGGCCCCCGAAGCACCGGTACCAGTGGTCATGAACGGGGCGACCTATATGGCGGACCTCACCGGGGGTCAGAAAACCGGGCTGTTCTTCGATCAGCGCCCCAATCACGGATTTGCGGCACAGCTTTGCAACGGGGCGCGCGTGCTGGACGTGTTCAGCCATGTCGGCGGGTTTTCCCTTGCCGCGCTGGCGGGTGGCGCCAAAAACGCACTGGCGGTGGACGGATCGGCGGCGGCGCTGGAGCTGGCCGAAGCGGGGGCGGCAGCGGCAGGCGTGGCGGATCGCTTTGCGACACGGCGCGGGGATGCCTTTGACGTGCTGACGGCCCTTGGCGAGGAAGGCGCAGAATTCGATGTCGTGATCTGTGACCCGCCCGCCTTCGCACCGTCAAAACCCGCTCTGGAAAAAGGGCTGCGTGCCTATGAACGTGTCGCGCGGCTTGCTGCGCCGCTCGTGGCCGAGGGCGGTTATCTTGGCCTGTGTTCCTGCTCGCACGCGGCAGACCTTGCGCGGTTTCGCGGCGCCTCGGTACGCGGGATCGGGCGGGCTGGTCGACAGGCGCAGCTGATCCATACCGGCTTTGCGGGGCCGGATCACCCGTTGATGCCGCAATTGGCGGAAAGCGGGTATCTCAAATCCCTGTTCTTCCGCCTGTGAAACGGCTGCTTCTGGATACATGCGTGCTCTATCCGACGGTGATGCGCGAAGTGTTGCTCGGGGTGGCACGCACAGGCGCGTTTCGCCCCCTGTGGTCGGCGCGCATCCTTGAAGAATGGGCACGCGCGGCGCGCAAACTGGGCCCGACCGGAGAGGCACAGGCGCGGGGCGAGATTGCGCTGGTGCGTGCGGCATGGCCCGAGGCCGAGGTGACGTGGAAACCGTCGCTGGAAGACCGCCTTTGGTTGCCGGACGTGGCGGATGCCCATGTGCTGGCGGCAGCTATTGCCGGATCGGCAGATGCGATCGTGACCATGAATGCCAAGGATTTTCCCCGCCATGTCCTTGCCGAGGAGGGTTTGGAGCGGATCGACCCCGACACGTTGTTGCGCGCCTGTTGGGAAGATGCACCCGGTGCGGTCGAGGCCGTGTGCGAAGCGGTGCGTCAGGAGGCCGAACGGCTATCCGGAGAAGATTGGCCGATGCGCTCGCTTCTCAAGAAGGCCCGCCTGCCGCGACTGGCCAAGGCGGTCAGTCGCTGATCCGGCGGCGCGGTCGAATGCCGGGATACCGGGACTGCGTATTCGGGACCGTTGAAATGCCCAATCCTTAATCACTTCTCGGGGGTTACAAATGCCCTTGCCCCTGTCTGGCGTTTCAGGGCGTGCGCAGCGGGGCACGGCTTTTGCTGTTTCCCGCATCCGTGGTCTTGCGCAGCAGGCCAAGCAATTGCGCGCGTTCTTCGGCGTCGAGGCCGCCGAGGATGTCGTCCTGCAATGCGCGTACCACGGGGCGGGCGCGGGCGAGCAGATGGTCTCCGTCGGGCGTGACAAAAAGCACCCGCGCGCGGCGGTCCCGGGGGCTGATATCACGCCGGATGTGCCCCTTGGAGGCAAGGCGGTCCACGACGCCGCCAAGTGTCGTGACATCATAGGCGATAGCGCCGGCAAGTTCTGCCTGAGTCATCCCGGGCCGGCTGGCAATGGCGGACAGGGCTGCGAATTGAACCTGCGTCAGGTCGATCCCGGCGGCTGCCATATGATCGGTGAAGACGGCCACGGATATCTGGTTGAGGCGCCGGATCAGATGACCGGCCATATTGTAGAGTTCCGCCATCGAGTTGGTTCCTTCTTTCCGAAAGGAGACACCAAAACCACGCGATTGACAAGCATGCCAATAATCAGCATGCATATTAAAGAGCCGGGGAGGAAGACATGCCGCAATCGCTTGGAACGCTCGAAGACCTGCCGGAGGATTATCGTAGCGAATTGGCGGAAGCCGGGGTGGCGCCGCTTTGGCCGATGATGCGCAATGTGCTTCCACACGGGCGGCCCAATGCCGTGACCCAGCCGGGGTTTTGGGATTACACCGTGATCCGACCCTTGCTGTTACAGGCCGGAGAACTGACCCCAGTGGAAAAGGCCGAACGCCGGGTTCTGGTCCTCTCCGATCCGGGGCGCGGCGTGGGGGCGATGCAGGCCACGGCTTCGATCTATCTTGGCCTGCAGCTTCTTTTGCCGGGGGAAACGGCGCCTGCGCATGTGCACACGCCTTCGGCGGTGCGGATCGTCATCGAGGGCACGGGCGGCTATACGGTGGTTGACGGGGAAAAACTGCCGATGGAGGAGGGCGATCTCGTGCTGACGCCGGGGGGCGAATGGCATGACCATGGACATGACGACAGCGGACCCGTGGTCTGGCTTGATGCGCTGGACCTGCCTCTGTTCCACTATCTTGAAGGCTCATATGCGACCGAGGGCGCCTTGCAGGCGCAACGGAATCGCCCGGACGCCAGCCAGGTGGAATACCTTGCGTCGGGGCTGGCGCCGAGCCGCAGGGCGGATGGCGCGGTGCGGCGTTATCCGATGATGCGCTACCCGTGGGGGCGCACCAGGGCGGCGCTTGACGCGATGGCGGCACATGGCGACGGAGGCATCGCCGAACTGGACTATGTAAACCCAGAAACCGGCGCGGATGTCTTGCCGACGATGGGGTTTACGGCCATGCGGATCGAAGCCGGGCAGGTGGACAGCCCGCTCCTGCGTTCATCTTCGAGCGCGTATCATGTCATCGCGGGGCAGGGCGTGGCTGAGATCGACGGGGCCCGTTTTGAATTTGGACCCAAGGCGACGTTCACGGCGCCGGTGTTTGCCGATATTCGGATCGTGGCGAGCGAGACGTGTTACATGGTGCGGGTGCATGATCGTCCGCTGCAGGAAAAGCTTGGATATTTCGAGGAGCGTGCGAAATGAGCGACTATCTGTTCGACCCGGCAAGGGTGTTCTCGATCCCGGTCCGCGAGGAAACGGCTTCTTATCCGGTTGGGCGCATTTTTTGCGTGGGGCGCAACTATGCCGCCCATGCCGCCGAGATGGGCGGCGAGGTGGATCGCGAGGCGCCGTGGTATTTCACAAAGGCGGCGCAACATGGCGTGTTGAGCGGGGCCAGCGTGCCCTATCCGCCGGGAACGTCCAATTTCCATTATGAGATGGAGTTGGCCTTTGCCATTGGCGCGCCGGTGTTTCGGGCCAGCGCGCAAGAAGCTGAAAGGGCGATTTATGCTTATGGGTGCGCGCTTGACATGACGCGGCGCGATCGCCAGCAGGATGGCAAGGACAACCGCCGCCCCTGGGATCTTGGCAAGGATGTCGAGGGGTCTGCCGTGTTCGCCCCCATGACCCGCGCCGCCGACTTTGGCGCCGTGGCGGATCAGCGGATACATCTCGAAGTGGATGGCGAGACCAGGCAGGACGCGCGTCTGAGCGAGATGGTCTGGTCCTGTGTCGAGGTGGTCAAGCACCTGTCGCGCTATTACCACCTGCGTCCCGGCGACGTGATCCTGACCGGTACACCGGCCGGGGTCGGCCCGGTTGAGGTCGGGCAGACCATTACGGGCGGGATCGATGGGCTGGACCCGATCAGGCTTGAGATCAGCGCACCTGAGTAAAATTTGGCAAAGAGGGCGAGCGGGGCGGGTCAAGCCGTGGCCGCCCGCCCGCGCCTTGGCTTAAGCGCGGGCCGCAACGGCAGGCGCCGATCCAAAAAAGCGTGGAAACGCGCTTGATAGTTACAAAATCAACTAATAATTCGGGCGCAGTGCAATTAATTGCATTGTTAAGTGTCGGTTCATTTCCGGTCGGAAAGGGACATTGCGCGGAGCGAATGAAACCGGGCGCCATTGCAGCGTGGTCTGGGTAGCGGCGTTTGAACGCAGGGATGCTTCCGGCACAAAAAGGACATTGACCGACTGGTCGGTCATAAATAGGAATTGCGCGGACGCCCCGACCCCAAAAGGGTGGGTAACCTGGGAATCAGGAGTGGCGCCGGGACAGAGACCCGGTTGTGGAGGAGACGATATGTTGAAACTCATGGAGCGGCTGGCCCGGCTCATGGCGATATTCGGGGGGATCGTGCTGACGGCGCTGGTGATCCTGACATGCCTGAGCATTCTGGGGCGCAGCCTGAACACGATTGGTCATTCCGACTGGTTGACCGGCCTGTCACAAGGGCTTGCCGACGGGTTGTTGGCAACCGGCGTGGGCCCGATCAATGGCGATTTCGAGCTGGTCGAAGCGGGCGTCGCATTTGCGATCTTTGCCTTCCTGCCGGTCTGCCAGCTTTATAACGGGCACGCCACGGTGGACGTGTTCACATCGATGATGTCGCGCAGGGTCAACAAGGTTCTGATCACCTTCTGGGACGTGATCCTGAGTGCGGTGATCATTCTGATCACGGCACGCCTTTATGAAGGCATGATGAACAAGATGAGCTATGGCGAGACCTCGTTCCTGCTGCAGTTTCCGGTCTGGTGGGCTTATGCGCTGAGTTTTTCGGCGGCTGTCGTAGCCTCGATCACAGCCATCTACTGCGCCATTGCACGGGTTCTCGAACTTGTCACCGGGCGCAAATACCTGCCCATGTCAGAAGGAGCGGTCCATTGAGTATGCTTGAACTGGGCTACATGTCCTTCCCCGTACTGCTGGTCATGATCTTCCTGCGCGCGCCCATCGGGCTTGCGATGATGCTTTGTGGCCTTGGCGGGCTTTACTTTGCCATGGGCGGGCCGAACATGTTCATGGCCAAGCTGAAAAGCGAAACCTATTCAACCTTTTCGAGCTATTCGCTGACAATCATCCCGATGTTCCTGTTGATGGGCCAGTTCGCGACCCTGTCGGGCATGTCCTCGTCGTTGTTCAAGGCCGCCGAAAGCTGGCTTGGGCACAAGAAGGGCGGCGTAGCGATGGCCTCGGTCGGGGCCTGTGCCGGGTTTGGCGCAATCTGTGGCTCGTCATTGGCAACCGCGGCCACGATGAGCCGCGTGGCGCTGCCGGAACTGCGTCAGTACGGCTATGCCGGGGGCTTTTCCACCGCGACGCTGGCCGCCGGGGGGACGCTGGGCATCCTGATCCCGCCGTCGGTGATCCTCGTGATCTATGCGATCCTGACCGAGCAGAACATCGCCAAGCTGTTCCTGGCCGCCTTTGTGCCGGGTATCCTGGCGGCGATTGGTTATATCCTCACCATCTCGATCTATGTACGTGTCAATCCCAAGGCGGCTGGCACCCGCGCACCGATCCCTTATGCCGAGCGGATCAAGGCGCTGATTGATGTGTGGCCGGTTCTTTTGGTCTTTGGGCTGGTCGTTGGCGGGATCTATCTTGGCTGGTTCACCCCGACCGAGGGCGCGGCTGTTGGCGCGGCGGGCACGGGCGTGATTGCGCTGATCTCGGGCAACCTGAGCTGGAAGGTTTTTGTCGACAGCATCATCGCAACGGCGATGAGCACCGCGATGATCTTTTTCATCGTGCTGGGGGCAGGGTTCTACAACTCGTTCCTCGCGCTTTCGCAAGTCCCACAGGAACTGGCGGGCTGGATCGTTGGTCTGGGGCTTTCCCCCTGGACGGTGCTGGTCATTATCCTGGCCTTCTACCTTGTCTTTGGGTGCCTGATGGACAGCCTGTCGATGATCCTGCTGACGATCCCGATCTTCTTCCCGATCATCAGCGCGCTGGACTTTGGCATGACGCCGGAACACGTCGCGATCTGGTTCGGTATCCTTGTACTCATCGTGGTCGAGGTGGGGCTAATCACGCCACCTGTGGGGATGAACCTGTTCATCATCAACGCCATGGATCGCACGACGCCCATGTCCGAGACCTACAAGGCGGTGATGTGGTTCGTGACAAGCGACCTGCTGCGGGTGGTGATTCTGGTACTGTTCCCGGCAATCACGTTGTTCCTCATCCCGTAACAGGCTGAAAACATGGAAAGAGAGGCGCTGCCTCTCTTTCTTTTTGACATATTAGTTATGAAGTATAATTATTATAATAAAGCACGAGTGAGGAGCCGCATATGACCGGGGACATGCTGAAGGTCGAGATCAGTGACGATGGCATCGCCACGCTGACTATGAACCGGCCCGAGAAACGCAACGCTATGTGTGATCAGCTTTTTGGCGAGATTGACGCGTTCTTTTCCAACGTGCCCGAAGGTGTGAAGGCGGTGGTGCTGACCGGGAGCGGGGGGCATTACTGTTCCGGGCTGGATCTGAGCGAACACGTGTCGCGGGACGCCGAAGGGACCATGCGCCATTCCCGCAACTGGCACACAGTTCTGGACAAGGTGCAATATGGCGGGCTGCCGGTGGTGTCGGCCATGATGGGTGCGGTGATCGGTGGCGGGCTGGAGATTGCCACCTCGACCCATGTGCGCTTTGCCGAGCCTTCGACGATCTTTCAACTGCCCGAGGGGCGGCGCGGGATTTATGTGGGCGGGGGCGCGTCGGTGCGGGTGGGGCGAATTCTTGGCGCCGACCGGATGATCGAGATGATGTTGACCGGGCGCAAATATGGCGCTGAGGACGGGCAGGCGCTTGGGCTGACCCATTATGTTGTGGGCGAAGGCGAAGCGCTGGCGCGTGCGCAAGCCATGGCGCGCCAGATTGCCGGGAATGCGCCGCTGTCGAATTATATCATGATCCAGGCGCTGAGCCGCATCGAGGACATGGACAAGGCGGGCGGGCTGTTCACCGAAAGCCTGTGTGCGGCGCTGACCCATACGAGCCCCGATGCGGTGGAGGGACTGCAGGCTTTCCTGCAAAAACGCGCGCCGAAATTCGGATAGTCCCATGGCAAAGCGGCAGGTCAGGGAAGAGGCGGAACCGGTTGCAGTGTCAGATGCGGCGCTGGCACGGTTTCTTGGATATCATCTCAAACGGGCGCAAACGGTGTTGATGGGCGACATGAACGCCGCGATTGCCCCGCTGGGGCTGCGCATGATCACCTATTCGGCATTGGCTATGGTAGCGGAAAACCCGGGTTTGCGCCAATCCCATCTGGCGGACGCGCTGGCGATCGAACGGCCCAACCTGGTGGTGATCCTGGACGATCTGGAGGAACGCGGGTTGATCTCGCGGGATCGAGTGCCCACCGACCGGCGGGCCTATGCGCTGATGCCGACATTGGCGGGGCGCACACTCTACGAGGAGGCCACGGCGGCGGTGGCGGCGCATGAAGCGCGGATGCTGGCCGGGGTGAGTGCAGAGGATCGCGCGGCCGTGCTGCGCGTGCTTGGTGCGATCCGGCATGGCAAGGGAGGAGAGGAACATGGCTGAGCTGTCGAAATACCAGCCCCACAAGGTCACGCTGGAGACCCGGGACGACGGGACGATGCTCTATCGGTCGGGATATGACATGGGCGACAGCGTGCGCCGGACGGGAGACTGGCTGCATCGCTGGGCGAAGGAAGCGCCCGAGCGTGTCTTTCTTGCCGAACGCAGCGGCGCCGGCTGGCGCGAGGAGCGCTATGGCGCCGTGCTCGACAAGGTGCGCGCACTTGCCGAGGCGCTCCTGGCGCGGGGGCTGAACTCCGAGACGCCGATCCTGATCCTGTCGGGGAATGGCGTTGACCATGGGTTGCTGTCCTTGGCAGGGCAGTACGCGGGCATTCCTACAGTGCCGGTGGCCGAGCAATATTCGCTGATCCATGGCGCACATGGGCGACTGCGCCACGCGATCGAGCTGATCCGCCCAAAGATGGCCTATACAGTCGATGCGGACCAATATGGTGAGGCGCTGGCGCTGGACGCGTTCGAGGGGATCGAGATCGTCGCCAGCCGCACGCATGGCCGGCCCGGTGTCACGGCCTTTGACGACCTGCTGCGTGGGGATCGTGGCGTCGATGTGGACGGGGCGTTTGACGCGCTGAGGCCCGAGAGCGTGGTCAAGATTCTGATGACCAGCGGGTCAACCTCGGCCCCCAAGGGGGTGATGACTACACATGGCATGATGTGCGCCAATCAGGCGATGATTGCCGATGCGCTGCCCTTTCTCAAAACACGTCCTCCGGTGATCGTGGACTGGCTGCCGTGGAACCACGTCTTTGGCGGATCGCATAATTTCAACATGATGCTGGCCAACGGCGGCTCGTTGTATATCGACGAAGGCAAGCCGGTGAAGGGCCTGTTTGAACGCACGGTCGAGAACCTACGCCTGAAAACCGGAACGCTGAGTTTCAACGTGCCGGTCGGGTTCGGCCTCTTGCTCAAGGCGCTGGAGGGCGACGCCGGGCTGCGCCAACGGTTTTTCGAGGATCTTGACCTGATTTTCTATGCCGGCGCGTCGCTGCCGCAGGACATCTGGGATGGGTTGCAGGGCATGGCGCGTGAGGTGCGGGGTGATGTGCCGTTGATGACCTCGTCTTGGGGCCTGACCGAGACCGCCCCGGCGACCATGATCCAGCACGAGCCGACCGAACGCTCCGGCGTCGTGGGTGTGCCGATGACGGGGGTGACGCTCAAGCTCGTGCCGGATGAAGAGATGCGCTGTGAAGTGCGGGTGAAGGGGCCAAACGTGATGCCCGGTTACTTTCGCAACACTGAGAAGACGCAGGAAGCCTTTGATGAAGAGGGATTTTTCCTAACCGGAGACGCAATGCGTTTCGTAGACCCGGAGGACCCCTCGCGAGGCATGCGGTTTGACGGGCGCATTTCGGAAGACTTCAAACTGTCGACCGGCACATGGGTGCGCGCCGCGCAATTGCGGCTGGACATGCTGACCTGCCTTGCACCGCTGGCGGCCGATCTGGTGATCACGGGGGCGGATCGCGACGAAATTGGCGTGATGATTTTCCCCAATTTGGCCGAGCTGCAAGCCGAAGGCTTTGGCATGGCCGAGGCGGATGGTGCGCTGTCCGATGCCTTGTTGCTGGGTGAATGCCGGCGGCGTCTGGCGGCACGGGACCGCGAAGTGTCGGGCAGTTCGAGCCGGGTCACACGCGCCATCGTACTGGCCGAACCGGCCTCGATGGCCGAGAGCGAAATGACCGCCAAGGGCAATCTGAATTACCGCCGGGTTCTGGAGCGTCGCAAGGCGCTTCTTGATCGGCTCTATGCCGCCGACGACGCGGCTGTTGTGAGACTTTGAGGCAGGGCCGCCTGTCCGACCGGACGGGTGCCTGCGCGAGAGACAAGGAAAGAAAACATGGTCGACATCACCAAGGTCCGCGCGATCGACATTCACACCCATGCAGAAGAGCCCTGTGGCTGTCATCCTGACGACGGCTATGACGATCTGCAGTCCACCATGGCGTCCTATTTCGGCGCGCCCTGGAAACACCCGCCCACGGTGCCGGAAACTGCCCAGCATTACCGCGAACAGAATATCGCTGCTGTGATCTTTCCCGTCGATGCCGAGCGCGAGACCGGCTATCGCCGCTATGCCAACGAAGAAGTGGCGGAACTGGCCGCGGAAAATGATGACGTGCTGATCCCCTTTGCCTCGATCGATCCGTGGAAGGGCAAGATGGGCGTACGCGAGGCGCGGCGGCTGATGCGGGAATTCGGCATCAAGGGGTTCAAGTTCCATCCCACGATGCAGGGGTTTTATCCCAACGATCGCATGGCCTATGCGCTTTACGAGGCGATTCAGGACGAGGGCGGCATTGCCCTGTTCCATACCGGCCAAACGGGTGTCGGTTCTGGCATGCCGGGGGGCAACGGGATGCGGCTCAAATACTCGAACCCGATGTACATGGATGATGTGGCCGTGGATTTCCCGGACCTTAAGATCATCCTCGCCCATCCCAGCTTCCCTTGGCAGGAAGAGGCGCTTGCCGTGGCCCAGCACAAGCCCAATGTCTATATCGACCTCTCGGGCTGGTCGCCCAAGTATTTCCCTGAAATTCTCGTGCGTTACTGCAACTCGATTCTGCGCAAGAAGGTGCTTTTCGGCTCGGACTGGCCGATGATCACACCCGAACGCTGGCTGAGCGATTTTGAGAAAATCAACATCAAGGACGAGATCCGCCCCGACATCATCAAGGGCAACGCGGCGCGGCTCTTGGGGTTCTAGGCGCCCTTGTGCTTAACCTGTTAAGGCTGCATCATGGCGGCAAAACGGGGAGGGGCACATGGGGTTACGGTTTTTCTCGGACAAGGCGCGGCCCGTGCATATGGGGCCGTATCCGCTTGAACGCTTGGCGCGAGGGACGATGCCGGACCTCGCGACGGCGCCGTTGGACGCGCCTTTGAGCTTTCATCGCCCCGCGCAGCCAGAAAGTATCGTCAACGCCATGGGGGAATTCCAGGCGATGATGGATGCCATCCGGGACGGGCTGGTCAATCCGGTGCCATCCGGCGTGCCGTCCGATCCTGTGGAAAGGTCCAACCATCTGAAAGCCTTTGGGTATTTCAACGACACGTCGATGGTGGGCGTGGGGCCTGTGCCGTCTGCGGCGGTGTTGGAAACGCCCCGCCGCAACCCGGATATTGATCGGCTGGCCGAGGCGCTCAAAACCCGTCAGACCAAAACGCTGGCCAGCGGCATCGACGTGATCATGGCCGATCTCAAGGACAGCATGGAGGCGCCGCCCTCGGGGATAGAGGGGCAGGAGAATTGCATCGTTTTCCTTGTCGAACATTGGCGCGACCCCGAACGTGGTGAGCCGGGCAGCGATTGGATTCTGGATGCGCAGGATCATCGCGCCTGTTTGCGGGCCACGGAAACAGCGGTGGTGATTGCCAACTATATCAGGCTGTTAGGCTTCAATGCCAAGGCGCATACGGCCACGTCGAGCGACGTGGACCTGGGGCGCTTGGGGGTGGCAGCGGGGTTGCTCAGCGTCGAAGGCGACGCGCTGGTGGCGCCTTGGCTGGGGCGGCGTTTCGGGCTGGCCGTGGTGACGACAGACATGGCGCTGGCTCATGATGCGCCCCTGAAACCGATGGCAGAACAACCATGGTTTCGCACGTTGGGGCCGGCGTGGTGGCTCGGCAAGGGCTTTGCCAAGTCGGCGTTGAACCATGACCCGTTCCGTAATCGTGACTATGCAAAGGGGGCGCATCCGTTTGAGCGGCTGAAGCGGGTCGAGGAGCCCACGACTTTTATCGATGAGGCGCGCGTGGCGCGGGTACCAAAGCGGGCGGACATGTTTGCCCGGGCGCAGTTTGGCGACATGGGCAAGACGCTGCAGGACAATGCCAAGGGCGGGTATTACGCCCGCAAGGCCGCGCCGAGTTTCGCGCAGAGGCGGGCACTCGGGGCCTTTGTTTTGTTGCAGGATGGTGAGAGCACGAACGTAAAAAAACAAACGGATTCAGAGCGTAACGCGGCGAACCTCAAAGCGGCGACCTATTTCCTAGGTGTGGATGCGGTCGGGCTGAGCCGGTGTCCGGACTGGGCGTGGTACAGCCATGATGCGACCGGCGAAGAGATCACGCCGCCGCATGATCAGGCCGTGAGCATGATCGTCGACCAGGGCTATGAGACCATGGAAGGCGCCAGCGGGGATGACTGGATTTCCGTCGCACAATCGATGCGCGCGTACCTGCGGTTTTCGCTGCTTGGTGGCGTGATCGCGCAGCAGATCCGCAACCTTGGCTACAAGGCCAAGGCGCACACTGTCATGGATGGCGAAGTGTTGCAGCCGCCCTTGTTGCTGCTGAGTGGTCTGGGCGAGGTAAGCCGGATCGGGGAGGTCATCCTGAATCCCTATCTGGGGCCACGGCTGAAATCGGGGGTTGTGACCACGGACATGCCGATGGATCACGACCAACCCATTGATTTTGGGCTGCAAAACTTCTGTGAAAACTGCAACAAGTGTGCGCGGGAGTGTCCGAGCGGGGCGATCACCGCCGGGCCGAAACTGATGTTCAACGGCTATGAGATCTGGAAATCGGACAGCCAAAAATGCGCCACCTACCGGATCACCACCCAGGGGGGCGCGATGTGCGGGCGGTGTATGAAAACCTGCCCGTGGAATCTTGAAGGGCTGTTTGCCGAGGCGCCATTCCGTTGGGCGGCCTCGCATATGCCATCATTGGCGCGCCCCTTGGCCAAGCTGGATGACATGGTGGGCAATGGCGGGTTGAACGAGGTCAAAAAATGGTGGTGGGACCTCGAACTGGGCGCTGACGGGGGGTATCATCCGACCCAGCACGAGGTGAACCGTCGCGGATTGCAGACCGATCTGGACCTGAAATACGAGGATCAGACGCTGGCCGTTTATCCGGCGCCGATCGCGCCGCATCCGTGGCCATACCCTTTCCCGATGGATCGCGAGGCCGGGATTAAAGCCTATGAATCAATGGTTTCCGCCGAAGAGTATAAAAGGCGGATAGCCGCTGGCGACATGACTGTCGTGCATCGCTATGCAGTGGCCGGGGATGCGCCGGTGGTGCGGGTGACGCTTTCCAAGGTCGAGAAGATGACGGCGGATGTGACCAAATTCGAGTTCTCTTCGCTGGACGGGGCGCCGCTGCCGCAATGGACCGCGGGGGCACATCTGGACGTGTTGGTTGCGCCGGAGTTCCTGCGTCAATACTCGATGTCGGGCGATCCCAAGGACCGCAGCAAATACCAGATCGGGGTGTTACGCGAGGATGAAGGGCGCGGCGGGTCGTTGTTGATGCACCGCATTTTCAACGAAGGTCGTAAAGTTTTCGTAAGCAAACCGATCAACCATTTCGAACTGGAGGAAAGTGCGACAAAGACCTTCCTGATGGGGGGCGGGATCGGGATCACGCCGATGATCGCCTTTGCCCATCGCCTGTACGATCTGGGCAAGGATTTCGAACTGCATTATTCCGCCAGCCGGGAAGATGGGGCTGGGTATCTCAATGATCTCAATGAGATGCCGTGGAAAGATAAAGTGCATCTGCACTTCTCTGACAAGGGCACTCGCGCCGATCTGGACGCGGTGCTGAGCGGGTATCAAGCTGGATGGCATGTCTACACCTGTGGCCCGGACCGGTTCATGGACGGGGTGATGGCGGCGGCGGAGCGGCAGGGCTTTCCCGAAGAGGCGCGGCATCTGGAGTATTTCAGCGTACCGGAACAGCCCGATTATGAGAACCATGATTTCAAGATTCGGCTGAAGGATGGCCGGGACCTTGTTGTACCTGCTGATAAAATCGCGACGGACGTGTTGGCGGAGAATGGCATCCACGTGGATGTGAAATGCGCGGACGGGATTTGCGGTGTCTGCAAGTGCGGGCTGGTGTCAGGCGAGGTTGAGCACCGCGATTTCGTGCTGTCAAAGAAACAGCGCGAAAGTGCGATCATCCTTTGCCAGAGTCGCGCAGCGGAACCGGGCGGCGTGATCGAAATCGACCTTTGAACACGAAAATACCGACGTCGGTATAACGTCGGTATTCTATCGGTATCGCGTCGGTGTCGGTTTTCCGGTCAGTGCGACAGGAACACCGGCACCTTGGATTGCGCCATCACGTCTGTGGTCACACCACCAATCAGGTTGTGCTGGAACCGCGAATGTTCAAATGCGCCCATGACGATCAACTGGGCGCCGACCTCTTCTGTGGTTTCCAGAACCGTCTGCGCAATCGAGCGATGACGGGGGCGGCGGACGAGTTCGGCGTCGATGCCGTGGCGCTTGAGGTTGCGCAGCAGGATGTCGGTGCCCGGGACCTCTTCCTTGCCCACCTCAAGGACGCTGACGCGGGCCTTGTCTTCGAGCACATCCATCGCGTCCCCAAGCGCGCGGGCGGCGCAGCGTTTGCCGTCCCACGCGATCAGCGCGTGATCGGAGAGTTTCTTGGCCTCGAACGCGTCCGGCACGGCGAGAACCGGGCGTCCCGAATAAAGCGTAAGCGAATCCGGGTCCGCGGCGAGGTGCTCTTCGCCGGTTTCGGGGGCGATGGCCGTTACGATCAGGTCGAAATGGCGGGCAAAGGCCGAGAGCGACTGTCCGTCGGCGGCTTCCAGGCCGATGAAATCAACCCGCGCCTCAAGCCCGGCCTGCGCTGCCTTTGTGGTGAAGACTTCGTTGATTTCGGCCATGCGGTCGGCATCAGCCTTGGCGAACATCTCCATGACGTCCGGTGGAACCTGGCCGGCAAAGCGGCGCTGAATGGCGGGGGTGCCGTGGCGCACGACACCCGTCAAAAATCCGTCGTGATACTTGGTGACGTTGATGGCGTATTTGAGTGCGGCACTGCGCGTGGACTCGCCGCCATAGGCGACCAATATGTTCTTGATGCTCATCAGTTTTCCCCGAATGCGTAGGTGTTCCGGAAAGGGAAGCACCGGAAAATGTAACTTGCAAGTCAGGACTTGCCGTTGGGGCACCTAATTGTGGAGCAATTTGCGGGTTTCCATAGCGATGATGCCCTCTTCGTCGGTCGGGATCACATGCGCTGCAAGGCGGCTGTCGGGAGTGGTGATCCGGGAAGCATTGGCGGCATTGGCGCCTGTGTCCGTCACGGCCCCAAGCCACGTGCAGCCCTCAAGGATACGGGCCCGTATCTGGGCGCTGTTTTCACCGATGCCACCGGTAAAGACGAGCGCGTCCAGCCCGCCCAGCGTGGCGGCAAGGGCGCCGATCTTCTTGCAGGCCTGGTAGACAAAAAGGTCGATCGCCTCGCTGGCGGCGGGGGCGTCGGAGCCGAGAAGGTCGCGCATGTCCGAGCTGATCCCCGAGACACCCATGAGGCCCGAGTCCGAGCCCAGCATGTCTTCGACCTCGGCAACGGTCATGCCGCGGTCGCGCAGCATGTGAAAGATCACGCCGGGATCAAGCTCGCCACAGCGCCGCCCCATGACCAGCCCGTCCAGCGCGGTGAAGCCCATGGTGGTGGCAACGCTCTGGCGGTTTTCCATGGCGCACATCGAGGCGCCATTGCCCAGATGTGCGACGATTACTTTGCCATCGGGCGTGTCCAGCAGGTCGGGCAGGCGGGTCGAGATATAGTGATAGCTCAGCCCGTGAAAGCCATAGCGCAGCACGCCGTCATCGCTGAATTGTCTTGGAATCGCAAAGAGCTGGGCAATGCGAGACTGGGTGCGGTGAAAGGCGGTGTCAAAACAGGCAACCTGTGGAACCTCTGACCAGCGGCGGGCCACGGCGGCAATGCCGGCAAGGTTGTGCGGTTGATGGGCCGGTGCCAGTGGAGCCAAGCGTTCCATTCGGGCGATCGCGTCTTCGGTGATCTGGGCCGGTTCGGCGAATTCGCGTCCGCCATGGACCACGCGATGGCCCGCCGCGATGATCGAGAGCGCGCCGTGTTCTTGTTGAAGGTGGGCCAGTAACCAGTCGAGAATGTCGGCATGGGTGGCGTCGCCCGGCAGGGGCAGGGGCGTGTCCACCCCGTTGCAGGCATGTTCCGGCCCAAGGCCGATGCGGTCGATCTGACCATGCAGCAGGCGAGGCAGATTGGGCGAAGTGCCGTAGAGCGCGTATTTTATGGATGAACTTCCGGAGTTGAGAACGAGGATCGCGTCGCTCACATCAGGTCCTTTCCAAGCCGATCATGCACAAGAAGCTGTGCCAGTGCCGCCGAAACCAGCCGCGAAAGCGTGCCGTCGGCACGCGAGGTTAGCATGATCGGCACCCGCGCCCCTAGGACCAGTCCGGCACTGTCGGCCCCTGCCAGATACATCAGCTGCTTGGCGATCATGTTGCCGGCTTCGAGATCGGGGGCGATCAGGATGTCGGCGTCGCCGGCTACGTCGGACACGATGCCCTTGGCTTTGGCCGCGCGTTTCGAAATTGCGTTGTCAAAGGCGAGCGGGCCGTCGAGCAGACCGCCAGTGATCTGGCCCCGGTCGGCCATCTTGCAGAGCGCGGCAGCTTCGACCGTGGAAGGGATCTTGGGATAGACCGTTTCCAGCGCCGAAAGGATCGCCACCTTGGGCTGATCCACGCCGATGGCATGGGCCAGTTCGATGGCGTTCTGCACGATATCGGCCTTGCACTGCAGGTCGGGAAAGATGTTGATTGCCGCGTCCGAGATCAGCAGCGGCTTGGGATAGCTCGGCACATCAAGCACAAAGACATGGCTCATGCGGCGTTCGGTACGCAGCCCCTTGGTCTTGTCGATGGCGGCCTGCATGACCTCGTCCGTGTGCAGCGCGCCCTTCATCAGCGCCTGAGCGCGCCCCTCGCGTACGAGGCAAACGGCCTTTTCGGCGCTGTCATGGCTATGTTTGGACGGGACAATTTCGAGCCCGTCGAGGGAGAGATTTCCCTCTGCGGCGACAGCCTTGATACGTTCGGAGGGGCCTACGAGAATCGGTGTGATCAGCCCATTGTCACGGGCGGCGAGCGCGCCGGTCAGGGAGGCCAAGTCACAGGGATGCACGACGGCGGTGGCAATGGGATCAAGCGGAGCGGTGGCTTCGAGCATCTTTGCGAAGCTGTCTTTCTGTGCTTTCAGATCGTCCAAAACGTCTCTCCTGCTGTATTTGTGGGTTCGCTTGCTGGCAAGGTGCCGGTGGTCCGTGTCATCGCTATGACATCGGGGCGGCTCAGGCTTCGGGGGTGAAGCCGCCAAAGGCGCGTTGGGCAAAAACCAGCGGTGCGCCGTCATTCAACGTGACATGGGTGACTTCGCCCACCACGATGGCGTGATCGCCTCCGTCATGCACCGCCTGCGTACGGCATTCGAACCGCGCAAGGCAGCTGTCGATCAGCGGCACGTCATGGGCGCCGGAATGCCATTTGGTCTGATCAAACGCGTCACCGCGACGAGCAAATTCCAGAGCCAGCGCCTTTTGGTCGTCGCGCATCACGTGGATGGCAAAACGGGTCGCGGCGGCAAAAAACGGATATCGCTGCGAGTTCTTGGCCGCCGACCAGAGCACCAGCGGCGGATCAAGCGAGATCGAGGAAAAGGAATTGGCCGTCATGCCGATCGGTCCCGAGGCGGTCGGCGCGGTGATCACGGTCACACCGGTGGCAAAGCACCCCAGCGCGTCGCGATAAATGCGCTGGTTTTCCGCCGTGGGATCGAATTCGGGAGCCATATCCATGTTTGTCCTGCGTCGCGCCTCTCACCCTCATGTGCGACGATTTGGCCAGGGTTGCAAGGGGGCGGGGAAAATCGGTCGCCAGGTGTGGGTCGAAGAGCGCGGTTTGGACCGGGGGGCGCTGCCCCCGTCGCCCGGGGGCGACTCCCCCCGGAGTATTTCCGGCAAAATGAAGAGGCGGTCCCGCGTCAGTTCAGGTCTTCGAGCAGGCGGCCATGTTTGCGGGTCTGTTCGAGGACCTTGCCGAACGTGTCATAGCCGCGCGAGGCCAGCATGGGCAGCATCCGGCAGAGCACTTCGGCGGTGGCCTGCGCATCCCCCAGGGCGGTGTGGCGCAGGTGGTCGGGGATGGTCACTCCGAGCCGGTCGCAGAGCGCATCCAGAGTGTGGGTTTCCGAGGCGCCGAACAGGACCGCCGACAGAAGCACGGTGTCGAGGATCGGGTGGTCCCATTCGATGTCCATGCTCTTGGCCTGACGGCGCAGGAAGGCCATGTCGAAAGGGGCATTGTGGGCGACGATCACCGCACCGCGCGAAAAATGGTGGAACTCGCGTGAGACCTGTTCGATGTTGGGTGCCCCGGCCACCATGGCGTCGGTGATGTGGTGCACCTTGGTCGAGGCGGGCGGGATCTTGATGCCGGGATCGACCAGTTGGTCGATCTTTTCACCGGGCACGATCCGCCCCTTGACCACGCGCACCGCGCCCAGCTGCACCACCTCGTCCTTGTGCGGCAGCAACCCCGTGGTTTCGCTGTCGAACACGACATAGGTCATGTCGGTGATCGCCGTGACCATGATGTCGTCTGCGGGCTGCTGATCGAGCAGGTCGAAATCATAGACCAGCGGGCGCTCGGCATCCGGTGTGATCTTGGCGTGTTCGTCGTCGATCAGGATCATGTAGCCCTTGGCCGCGCCCATCGGTTTGAGCCGCGCATCGAAAGTGAGCTTGTTGGCGGCGCCTTCGGCGGTGAAAGACACGTCCATCCCTGTCTTGACCAGTTTCTGGTAGGCGCGTTCCAGCGTTTCCTGTTTGAAATAGTCAAAGATCGACGCGTTGAGACGCGGTGTTGCGATCTGGCGCAGCACCTCGGCGGCCTGTCCGTCGTAAAGCACGATCTGGTTGGTGGGGCTGACCAGGATCATGGCCACGGGCACCTCGGTCAACAGGGCGGTAAGGCGCTGTTTCTCGAGTGTCAGCCGCTCGGTTTCAAGCGCCACCATCTGCGCCGTGCTCAGCGCGGTTTCGTTGAGCTGGGTCGAGACCGCCTCGGCCGCGGGGGCGAGATCGCCAAGGTAACGGGCGGCGTGCTTGTCCATATCGGCGTTGACCCCGGCATGGGCGCGGGTGCGCATGGCGGCGGCGAGCCGTTCGATCGGTTTGGCGACGTTTTCGTCAAACAGGAGCCAGATGCCCACCGAGAGACCCAGAAGCCCGAACCCGGCAAGGATACCGGCCAGCAGGAACCCCGAGGCAACCCCGTCGTTCAGGGCGCTGCGATAGCCGAAATAGAGCGCCAGGCCCACGATTATCGTTCCGCCGATCCCGATCAGGGCAAAGAAGAGCAGGATGCGAATGCGCAGGGAAAGGTGCTGGAACATGGCTCAGACCTCGCAGATGGATGTCAGCAACGGGTCGGTTTCGGCCACCGGTATCCAGTCCGCGCCGATGACTTCGCCAGTATCGGTAAATTCGATGGCGTCCACAAGCGGCGCGCGGCGTTTCTCGACGCAGTCGACCATCACGGTCATGCGGTTGAGCGGCGACCAGCGGCCATAGAAGAACAGGTCTGCCATGCGCATGTCAGGCAGGTTCTGGTTGGTGCGGACAGAGGCGGTATCGAGTGCGACGAAGCGTTCGGTATAGGGCCAGGCATAGGTCCAAGGGCGATAGAATGCCTTGCTTTCCACGGTTTGCACCACGGAGAACCCTTCAGGCAGCGTGTCCCGGGTGCGGTCGTACCAGCCATATTCGCTCGAGATGGTGGCTGCGATCATGGCGGCACCGGCGGCGACCGGGGTCAGCCATTTGGGCAGGCGGCGCCCGGTCAGGCGGTTTATCAGCATCATCAGGCCAGCGCCGGCAAGACCCGCGATGAACGTGGCGACGAGTTCCAGGAACATGGTCGTCCTCCCTTTTGGGTTGGCGCGGCCCCGGTTGTCTCCTCGTACCGGGGCCGCGCGGAAAGTGTCAGCTCAGCATGCCGCGGCCATGACCGATGGCGGATTGCAGCGATTTCACGACGACGAAGGCGTCGCGCAGGTGGCTGCGTTCGAAATCGGAAAGGTCCGAGGGGCTGAGATAATTGTCGGGTTTCTGGCCCTTTTTGACGAGGGCCACCTGATGTTCGAGCCGGGTTTCGGCAATCAGGTCATAGGCATCCAGAAGATCGGCCGCGCCTGAGCTGCTGAGCACGCCGGCGCTTTCGGCGGCTTCAAGGCGGGCGCGAGTGTTGACGGCGGTCAGGCGGCCTTGAAGCGCATAGACTCGGCCGAGGTCGACGATGGGAACGACACCGTTGGCCTTGAGGTCGAGCTGGTTCTTGTGCTCGCCGGAGCGGATCGTGGCAAAGCCGCGCAACAAGCTTAGCGGGGGCTGGTGCTTGAGCGAGTTCGATACCATGTGGGCCACGAAGATCGAGTTCCTGGCTGCCGCGTCGAGCGTGCTTTCCTGAAGGTTTTCGAACAGGTCGACATGGCCACCGATGGGGCGCAGATCGAACATCACCGAGGCGAGCATCTGGGCTTCTGGATCGGGTTTGTTGATCCAGCCGTTGAAATAGTCTTTCCAGACGCGGACCGGCTGACACCAGCGCGGGTTGGTCGCCATCATGTCGCCGGGGCAGTAGAAATAGCCACATACATCCAGACCATCCGAGACGAATTTGGCAAGCTCTGCGAAATAGCCGGTGCGCATCTCGTCGGTGACGCTGTCGTCAAGGATCAGGCAATTGTCCTGATCTGAAACGCCGGTCTGTTCCTGACGCCCTTGCGAACCGCAGGCCAGCCAGAGGTAGGGCACGGGTGCGGGGCCGAGTTTTGCTTCGGCCAGCGCCAGCAACCGCCGCGTCGCGGTATCGGCGATGTCGGTGATCAGGCGGGTGACGATCTCGTGGCGGTTGCCGCCCGCGACAAGCTGCACGAGAAGCTGGGGAATGCGGGCGGTGACTTCGGCCATTTCCTCGGCGGTGTCGGCACGGGCGATTTCGGATACGAGTTCGGCAGAGGACACGGCCTGAAAACGGGTCAGGTCGGTCTGGGTGACGATGCCGACAAGCTGCCCGGCATCAACGATCGGCACATGGCCGATGCGGTGTTCCATCATCGCGTGCAATACGTCGGAGCCGATGGCCGAAGACGGCAGCGTCAGGGGAGACCGGGTCATGATCTCGGAGATGGCGGTGTCATAGGGCAGGGCTGGGGCCATGACCTTGGACACCAGGTCGCGGTTGGTCACGATGCCCTGAAGCGCGCCGTCCTGTGCGATGCAGAGCGAAGAAATCCGGTGTTCGCGCATCATCTGTGCCGCGTGCTGGGCGGTGTCATTGGCCGCGATCGTGACCGGGTCATGCGCCATGAGCGTGTCAACGCGGCTGGTGGCGAGGTCGTTTTGTTCTTCTTTCCGAGAGCCGCGCGAACGGTCAAAGAAACGCTTGGCAGACGGGTAGGTTTCCACGAGCGCGTGGAATTCTTCTGCGGGGAGCATCAACAGGATCGAATGGGCGTCCGCCGTGGCGCTGGTGACGGCAACACCGTCGCGCATCAACCCACGTTCGCCAAACGAGTTGCGCAGGCCAAGGTGCGAGACGACCACGCCATTTTCGTCGGACACCTCGATGGCGCCCTCGTAGATCAGGAACAGGCCGCGCAGCTTTTCGCCCAGTTCATAGACCGAAAACCCCTGTTCGACCTCCCAGGCCTCGAACTTGGTGGCAAGCTCGGGGAGCACTTCGGGCGGCAGCGAGTCATAGGGATGAACCGAATGAAGAAAGCGGGAAATCTGGTCCTGAGTCAGCGGCATGGCGCACACCTTTGAAAAGAAAAGTCCCGCCCGGAATGCACCGGGCGGGACAGGTTTAGCAAGAGGGCGGGGGGTCGCAGTTGCACCCCTCGCATAGCCGCTATCAGTGGTCCTGAGCCGCGCCGGCCCCTTTGGGGATACGAACGCTTTCCACCAGGTCCTTGATTTCCTGCGGGGTCTCTTTGGTGGCGCCTGCAACGAGGTAGGCGACAGCAAAGTTGACGGCTGCACCGATGGCGCCGAACGAGGTCGACTTGACGGTGCCCAGCAGCGGATCAGCATCCGTGAAGCTGTTGGTGCCGGGAACAAAGAACCAGCCTTTGTGCAGGAAGATGTAGACGAGGGTAACACTCAGACCAGCCAGCATACCAGCAACGGCGCCGGTGTTGTTGATCTTGGTCGAGAAGATACCCATCATCAGCGCCGGGAAGATCGACGCAGCAGCCAGACCGAAGGCCAGAGCCACGGTTTGCGCGGCGAAGCCCGGAGGGTTCAGACCGAGATAGGTTGCAACCGCGATGGCCACAGCCATGGCTACACGTGCCGACAGAAGTTCGCCTTTTTCCGAGATGTTCGGGTTGATGGCGCCCTTGATGAGGTCGTGCGACACGGCCGAGGAGATTGCCAGCAGAAGGCCGGCAGCCGTCGACAGAGCAGCAGCAAGACCACCCGCAGCCACCAGACCGATCACCCAGGAGGGCAGGTTGGCGATTTCAGGGTTGGCCAGAACCAGGATGTCACGGTTGAACTTGGTCAGCTCGTTGCCTTCCCAGCCTTTTTCAGCCGCTTTGGCCTGCATTTCAGCATTTTGATCGTTGTAATACTGAATTTTGCCGTCGCCGTTCTTGTCTTCCCAGTCCAGCAGACCGGTTTTCTGCCAGGTGGCCATCCAGTCGTAACGGGCCTCGTTTTCGATCTGTTCAACCGAAACCGCTTCGCCGTTGGTGCCGTTGGGCCACATCATGTCGGTGATGTTCAGACGCGCCATGGCACCCACTGCCGGAGCAGTCAGATACAGCAGAGCAATGAACACCAGCGCCCAGCCAGCCGACCAGCGTGCGTCAGCAACGCGCGGTACGGTGAAGAAGCGCATGATCACGTGGGGCAGACCCGCGGTACCGATCATCAGCGACAGGGTGAAGAGCACCATATTGAAGGTGTCGGCGTGGTGTGCGGTGTACTCGTTGAAGCCCAGTTCCTGAACAATCGCGTCCAGCTTGGCCAGCAGTGGTTCGCCCGAGGCAGCGTGGTCGCCAAACAGACCCAGTGCAGGGATCGGGTTGCCCGTCAGCTGCAGCGAGATGAAGATGGCCGGGATGGTGTAGGCCATGATCAGCACGACGTACTGAGCCACCTGGGTGTAGGTCACGCCCTTCATGCCGCCGAAAACGGCATAGGCGAACACCACACAGGCGCCGATCAGCAGGCCAGCAGTGTTGCTGACTTCGAGGAAGCGGCCAAAGGCCACGCCCACGCCGGTCATCTGACCGATCACGTAGGTGGTCGAGGCAACGATCAGACAGACAACCGCCACGATACGTGCGGTCTGGCTGTAGAAACGATCGCCGATGAATTCCGACACGGTGAACTTGCCGAACTTGCGCAGGTAGGGCGCGAGCAGCAGTGCCAGAAGCACGTAACCACCGGTCCAGCCCATCAGGAAGGACGAGTTGTCATAGCCGGTGAAGGCGATGAGGCCCGCCATCGAGATGAACGACGCAGCCGACATCCAGTCAGCGGCGGTGGCCATACCGTTGGTTACAGGGTGAACGCCGCGGCCTGCAGCGTAAAATTCAGATGTGGAACCCGCGCGGGCCCAGATCGCGATGCCGATGTAGAGCGCAAAGGACGCGCCAACAAACAGCAGGTTGATTGCAAACTGACTCATTGTTTGTGTGTCCCTTTACTCTTCCTCAACGCCATGCTCGGCGTCGAGTTTGTTCATCCGCCAGGCGTAGAAGAAAATCAGCGCCAAGAAGACCAGGATCGACCCTTGCTGGGCAAACCAGAAGCCCAGGTCAGTGCCGCCAACGGCGATGCCGGACAGCATCGGACGCAGCAGGATGCCGAACCCGAAAGAGACCAGCGCCCAGATGACGAGGCTGATCAGAATGATCCGCACGTTCGCGGACCAGTATGCAGTGTTGGATGAGTTGTCGGCCATTATGGCTCCTCCCTCGTTTCCGTTTCCTCCACAAGTTTGCGCGGGTCCCCCCGCGCGCCCTTGCACTTCCCCTTTACGCGGTCGCCGATGCGACGATCGCGCTCAGATTTCCTGCGATCGCGTCGATATCGCCCATGGCGTCGACCCGTTGCAGGGTGCCCTTGCCGTCGTAGTAGGCAATGAGCGGTGCCGTCTGCGCGTGGTAAGCCTCAAGTCTGCTGGCCACGGTTTCGGCATTGTCGTCGGCACGGCGTTTCATTTCCGTGCCGCCGCATTTGTCGCAGACGCCATCCTTGGCGGGCTGCTTGAATTCGTCGTGATAACCTTCGCCACATGCGCCGCAGGTGTAGCGGCCCGAGATGCGTGTCACCATGGCGGCGTCTTCCACATCAAGGCTGATGGCGGCGTTGATTTTCTGGCCCGATTCCGCGAGCAGCGCGTCCAACGCCTCGGCCTGCACCGTGGTGCGCGGGAACCCGTCGAGGATCACGCCCTTCGCGCAGTCTTCATCCCCAAGGCGGTCACGCAGGATGGCGATGACGATCTCGTCACTGACGAGATCACCGGCCTCCATGACGGCCTTGGCGGCCTTGCCTGCCTCGGTTCCTGCGGCCACGGCGGCGCGCAGAAGGTCGCCGGTCGAAAGCTGCACAAGGCCGAATTTCTCTTCGAGCATGCGGGCTTGTGTGCCCTTCCCGGCGCCCGGAGGGCCGAGAAGGATCAGAACGGGGGCGGTGGTTTTGTTGGTGTCCAGCATCCGCCCTTACCCCTTGTTCATGCGGTTTTCGATGAGGTCGTCGACGACGGAGGGGTCAGCGAGTGTGGATGTGTCGCCCAATGCGCCGTAGTCGTTTTCCGCGATCTTGCGCAGGATGCGGCGCATGATCTTGCCCGAGCGGGTTTTCGGCAGGCCGGGGGCCCACTGGATCAGGTCGGGCGAGGCGATCGGGCCGATCTCGGTGCGCACCCAGGTGCGCAGCTCTTTCATGAGTTCGTCCGAGGGCGCCACGTCGTTCATGAGCGTCACGTAGCAATAGATGCCCTGGCCCTTGATGTCATGCGGATAGCCCACCACGGCGGCCTCGGCCACGGCGGCATGCGCCACCAGCGCGCTTTCGACCTCGGCGGTGCCCATGCGGTGGCCCGAGACGTTGATCACGTCATCGACGCGTCCCGTGATCCAGTAATCGCCATCGGCGTCGCGGCGACACCCGTCACCGGCAAAGTAATAGCCCTTGTAATCCGAGAAATAGGTCTTCTCGAAGCGCTCGTGATCGCCCCAGACGGTGCGCATCTGGCCCGGCCAGCTGTCGGCGATGCAGAGCACGCCCTCAACCCCGTTGCCCTCGATCCGCTCGCCCGACTGCGGGTCGAGCACCACCGGGTGCACGCCAAAGAACGGCTTCATCGCCGAACCGGGTTTGGTCGCATGGGCGCCGGGCAGGGGCGTCATCATGTGGCCGCCGGTCTCGGTCTGCCACCAGGTGTCGACGATCGGGCAGCGCCCCTTGCCAACCACGTCATTGTACCAGTTCCAGGCCTCGGGGTTGATCGGTTCGCCCACGGTGCCGAGGATGCGCAGATCGGAAAGATCGCATTTCTCGACGAACTCGTTGCCCTGGCCCATCAGCGCGCGGATCGCGGTCGGCGCGGTGTAGAACTGGTTCACCTTGTGCTTTTCGCAGACCTGCCAGAAGCGCGAGGCATCCGGGTAGGTCGGCACGCCTTCGAACATTACGGTGGTGGCGCCATTGGCGAGCGGGCCATAGACGATGTAGCTGTGGCCCGTGACCCAGCCCACATCCGCCGTACACCAGAAGATGTCGCCCTCGTGATAATCGAAGGTGTATTGATGCGTCATCGCCGCATAGACAAGATAGCCGCCCGAGCAGTGCACCACGCCCTTGGGCTGTCCCGTCGAGCCGGAGGTGTAGAGGATGAAGAGCGGATCCTCGGCACTCATCTCGGCCGGTTTGCAGTAGTCGTTCGCCTCCAGCGCCATTTCGTTATAGTCAAAATCGCGATCGGCAATCCACGTGGTCTGATCGCCGGTCCGTTTTACCACCAGGCACTTAACAGAGTCCTTACAGTGCAGCAGTGCCGCGTCGGCATTGGATTTGAGCGCGGTCTTGCGCCCGCCGCGCGGCGCGGTGTCGGCGGTGATCACGACCTTGGCGTCACAGCCGTTGATGCGGGCCGCGAGCGCGTCCGGGCTGAAGCCGGCAAACACGATCGAATGGATCGCGCCGATGCGGGCACAGGCCAGCATGGCATAGGCGGCCTCGGGGATCATCGGCAGGTAAATGACGACGCGGTCGCCCTTGCGCACGCCCAGTTCCTCGAGAATGTTGGCAAAACGGCAGACGCGGGTGTGCAGCTGTTTATAGGTGATGTGCTGCGCCGCCTCGTTGGGATCGTCGGGCTCAAAGATGATCGCGGTCTGATCGGCGCGGGTCTCCAGATGCCGGTCGATGCAGTTGGCGCTGACATTCAGCGTGCCGTCCTCGAACCACTTGATGTCGATCTCACCGGGCGCGAAGGACGTGCTCTTGACCTTGGTGAACGGCTTGATCCAGTCGATCCGCTTGCCATGCTCGGCCCAGAACGCCTCCGGATCGGCAATCGACGCGGCATACATCGCATCATAAGTCGCCCCATCCGCATGCGCGTGCGCAACAAGTGCAGATGACGGCGGGTAGGTGCGGTTTTCGGTGGATTCAGACGACATAGAGGCTCCTCCCTCGGTACAAGAATGCGGATCTGGAAAAAGGGCCCTGACAGGTGGCAGAGCATTATCCAGTTGCCAGAGGATCATATTGCAGACTGAAAATAAGGGAATAAGCTACGGAAACATAACAAAGTTTTTGTAAAGTATTTTCCATTTTTCACTGAAGATCTGTAAAAATATTTCGTTTCAATGAAAATTCACTGTATTTGCAATGGTTTGGTGACGCGCCTTTAGGAGGCGTATGGGCGTGGCTGTTTACCAAGCGGAAGCTGTTAGCGCTCATACCCACTACTGGTGAGGTGTGACAAATCGCGTCACGGTCTTGTCGCGGCAGGATTCGAAACGATGAAACGCCGCCCATCCTTGTCCCCGAGCGCCCCCGAGTTGCCCCAATCTTATCGCGATTCTACCCAAAGATGACCCGATTGCCTGAATACGGTTCATTGAGCCCCAAAACTGTCGGGGCGATCGTGACTATAAGATTGAGGCGAACGTGTAGGGTTTCGTCTGTCCCGGAGGGCAGCGCTTTGGAACTGATGCAGGACAAGGCAGGAGTGCGGGTCAAACCGCAGGGCGCGCAGTGGCATGCGGTCGTGCGGTCGCGCCTGGCGGGCCGGTTCGAAGGCATCGCGCGGATCGTTTCCGGGCGCAAATCTGGCGCGGCGCTTGAATTCGACCTGATCCGCTATGGCAGCTCTGCGATGTCGCTGGAAGTGCGCGCGGGCGGTCGTCGCGCCTATCTAAAACTGTTTGATCCGGCCCATACAGATTATGCCTACCAGCGGGAAAAGGCCGCATTGTGCGCCCTGCGGGAAAGCGGGCTCGTGCCGCGCATTCTCGCCTACGCGGACAAGCCGCGGTTCCTTTTGTGCGAATGGTCCGGCGCGGCGGCAGAGACCGAAGGCAACGCGTCCCTCAGCCCGACCCAGTTCGCAGAAAAGCTCGGCGTTTGGCTGGCAGAGTTGGACAGCGTGGTGCCGGGCGAGGATGCCTGTGGCAACTGGTACACCTATCTGCAACAGTTCAGCGGCGTGTTTGACATGGAACGCATCCGCATTGCGCGGGACATGCTGTCCGAGATCCCGCTTTGCGGGCGGGCCATGTCGCGCAACGATACCGCGCTGACAAGTTTCCTGGACAGCGCGGAAGGTCATCTGATGGGCTGTGATTTCGAGCGGGCGCAGATGCGGCCGCGCGGCTGGGACTACGTGTTGGGATATATCGGGCTGATCGAACAGTTTCCCGAGAACACGGGGGCCGTGCTCGAAGCATATTCGGCGGGCTTCTCACGGGCGCACAAGGGGGCCCTGATCGTCGAGGAGCTGAATGTGGTGTCCCGTATTCTCTATACGGCGCGCGCCATGGCCGACGGGCGCGGGGCGCAACTGATCTCGTGGCAGTAACCCTGTCGCCACATTGACGGATCAATCAAACAGATTGCGTATGGTGCAGTGGCAACTGATCGCGCAGAGCGGCAGTGTCGGAGTTGTCAATTGCTTGAACAATGCGAAGGACCTGTGCAATAGCCCCTTTCCCGGATCGCTGTTTGCGCTTTCCGGATGTGTTACACCCTAGAGCGCGCGATTCGAATTTCCCCGGAAGCAACGTGAAACCCGGAACGTCGTGCGGCATGGAACCTTGGGGCATGAGAGTTTGGCCACTTGAAACAAAGCGTAGAAAAGGCAGCCCGGTTGAGCGTGGCACCCATGATGGATTGAAGGCACGGAACGGCACATCGCGGCCCGTTTTCAGTTACTTAGACGAATCGGTCGGGCTTGCGTTTGCAGGTTTGTTTGCATTCACCCGATGCGCCGCGACACGGCAGCGGGTTGAGCAATACTTGCCGGTGCGGCGTATCGGTTCGAACGGTTCGCCACAGTGCTGGCAAGTCGGTTGCACGGCGACCATATCCAGCCGGTGTCGGGTGTACTGCATCATGATGCGAATAGCTTCCTTGGCGTCCCGCTCGAAGCCGTCAATCTTGTCGCGCAGTTCCGCGTCGGTCAGGAACAGGTTTGTTTTGCCCTGTTCGCGTAGTTCGATTTCACTGCAAATCATGGCCCACGCAATCGTGCTACCGAAGTCAATGTGGTCGAATTGGTTGTCGTCGTTCATTACGCTAAAACATCCGTTGATAGTTGCCGTTACAAGACGGCATGTAACGCTAAAAACGGCGGATACAATATCGTTACAGCACGCTTGACCCTACGTCACGCACCGGCCCGATACGGGCGACACGGCCCGCTTAGATCATGGCGTCAAATTTATCATGCAATATCAATGACTTAGGGGCCGTAGCGGGCCACTTGGATTTCGGTGTTTATCCTGCAATATCAATGACCTAGGGGGGCGGGCTTTCGACCTGATGGTCGTTCGGCGCGTGTTGGTACATTCACCCGATCAGCGCCGATACGGGTGACACAGTTCGTCCAGTGTCCGATAAGACATTCGGGAAAAGTGACCGACTTCAATCGCGTGATCTGGTCTTAGTCCAAGCCGATCTAGGGCCGTAGCGGCCTTTCGTCCGTGGATGATCGTCGGACGGGAATCCAGCAGCACACGCAGCAAAGCGGAATTGTCTATTGCACCGCTCCCCGCGCCGTCGATCTTTTCGTTGGAAGCCACGTTCGCTTCCAGAACCTTGAGGCCATGCACGGTCCGCATCCGTTCCAGCCGTGCGCGGGTGCCCGAGATTGACCGCTTGCGCGCATAGTCAGCCATAAATCGCGCCCGATCAAATCCCGAAGTTTCGTCCCAATATCCCCACCAGTCCGCATCCATCACCGTTGCGGGGTTTTCGCCGATTACAATCACATCCTGATCCTGTGGAAAGCCATCGCACACAAACGGTCGTTGGTAACAGGGGCGAGGCAACAGTTCTTTCCAATCGGTCATGATAGCACCGCCGATACCAGCGCGAACGAAACCACCCCGCACAACACCGCCACGACAAGCCCCATGGGCGTCACCAGCGGCACGGGCGGGGCAGGGGCTGGCACGAGGACCACGCGGACCACGGGCAGCTCGGGCGGCTCCTGGGGCGGCTCGTAGTTGGGCAGGTAATGGACGTTGTCGGTCATTTCTTTCCCCGATGTGCCGCGACCCGGCAGCGAGTAGAGCAATATTTACGGCGCGCGTGTGTCGTTGCTGGAATTGTCGTGTCGCAGACAAGGCAGTGCCGATCCGTGCCGACCTTGGCCTGACCATGTGCGTAGCAGTTGAAAGTATCTGGGCGCAAGGCCTGCCGCGTGTTGGGGCAACATCGTTCGACACAGAGGCATGCTCCGAGAGGTCGTGCAGATGAGGGCCGGTTAGTTGCTGACATGGTCGAGCTGGCCAGGCAGTACGGTCGATACGGTTATCGCCGGATTGCGGTGTTGCTGAGAGATGCAGGTTGGTCTGTCAGTGATGGTCGTATCGAACGGCTCTGGCGACGAGAGGGGCTGAAGGTTCCAGCAAAATAACCGAAGAAGGGGAGGCGCAGAAATGAGCAGCCCCTGCCCGCTGACTTTTTCGTGCACTGGACCGATAGACCGGTCACGATGCTAACGGCGGCTTTCCTTTCGGAGAAGTCAGTGGCAAAAAACGCGACTGCGTCCGGATTGTGGGGCAAGGCCATTATTGTCTGTGATCGCTCTAACGATGATGCCAAAATGACAAAGAAATCACTTGTTTCCAACTTCGTTTCCGAGCAAGTTTTACCCACAACAGTTCGGTACACTAAGTGCCGCGCAGCGACCAATTTTGTCCGATCTTAAGCCTAGAGTAGCAATAATGTATGCGAAAATTGTAAATAGGATAGCCGGAGTTAAGGAAGATTACAGGCTTCGCAATCTTAGCCGACCTAGCTTTCGCAGGAGGCTAGCGGAAAGAAAACGAGTAGCCGACCGTGTTCGTGCTCTTCGAGGTATTGGCGACGAACCAATATATCAAATTGAAACGAAAATCGGCCACAAACGCATCGCCGAGAAGTGTGGAGTCAGGACCGCAAGCGTTCTTCAGGGGCCAGTTGACTCGATTTCTGAATTTGATTTGGAGGCCTTGCCGTCAAAATTTGTTCTGAAGCCAATAGTAGGCTCTGGCGTTAATGGGATTTTCTTTTTGAGGAAGCAAGAAGATGGTCTCCTCAACATCCTTACCGGCGATGCTTATCCGAATGATCTGGCTGTTCTTCGCAAAGCTGGCCTAGACAGATTTGATGGTGTTCCACTTATAACGGAAGAGTTGCTGGAACTTGACGGTTCCCCGACAATGAACTGGAAGGTTTTTGCGTTTTATGGCGAAGTGGCGTTCATAAGGCAAATTGACGAGGTAGGATTCTTTGGGCAACGGAACCTCGATAAGCCGGACAAGAGATACAAGTTTTGGTCCCCGGATGGTCAAGATTTGGGGAAAATCGATGGTCACGATGCAAGATATGACTCCTCCTTGCCTCCGCCGAAGGATATGGCAGGAATATTGGAGGCAGCTAAAAAAATTTCAATCGGAATCACGACGCCGTTTGTTAGGGTTGATCTTTACGAGGCAGACGAAGGGGTTTACTTCGGCGAAGCGACTTTGCGGCCAGGGAGTCTTTGGAAAAGGAAAGCGTCTTCTCTATTTAATCCTGAGTGGGATGAAAAGCTTGGAATAATGTGGGAAGAAGCAGAAGCGCGTCTAATTGAAAGTGTTGATGAGGTTTATATCCCTTGATTGACTGAGTTCGATATTTCCAAAGTGATAGCTAGGGTCAGGACCCATTGATTTCCGGTTGGCGGCATGATTCACGACTCGAAAAACGAGCGGTAAACATGTCTGATCTTTTCTGGTTGAGCGACGCGCAGATGGCGCGCCTTGAGCCCTTCTTCCCCAAGTCCCATGGCAAACCTCGTGTGGATGATCGCCGGGTGCTGAGCGGCATTATCTTCATCAATCGCAACGGGTTACGATGGCGTGATGCTCCCAAGGAATACGGCCCGCACAAGACACTCTACAATCGCTGGAAGCGTTGGAGCGACAAGGGCATCTTCGCCGAGATGCTGATTGGTTTGGCTGCTGATCATGGTGAAGAGAAAACGGTCATGATCGACGCCACCTATCTGAAGGCTCATCGCACGGCGTCCAGTCTGGGCGTGAAAAAGGGGGGCGTGGGCGTCTGATTGGGCGCACCAAGGGCGGCATGAACACAAAGCTGCACGCCATTTGCGACAGCCAAGGACGTCCTCTGAACCTCTTTGTGACAGCCGGTCAGGTCAGTGATTACACCGGCGCACGGGTTCTCGTTGGCAGCCTGCCAAAAGTAGATTGGCTGCTCGGAGATCGTGGTTACGACGCCGATTGGTTCAGAGAAGCTTTGAAAGACAAAGGGATACGCGCCTGCATCCCCGGTCGAAAACAGCGGAAGAAAACGGTGAAGTACGACAAGCGCCGCTACAAACGGCGCAACCGCATAGAAATCATGTTCGGCAGGCTCAAGGATTGGCGGCGGGTCGCGACCCGTTACGACAGATCCCCAAAGGTATTCCTGTCAGCCATCGCGCTGGCGGCACTCGTCATTTTCTGGCTATGAGTCCTGACCCTAGGACGGCGATACGGACCTGCAACTCGGCAACTTGGCGATCGAAGTCGCGGGCCATCAGGGATTGGCCGAGCAGTTTGATAAAATTCATCTTGTTCTTGACGCGGCACCGGCGGTGGTAGCCAGACCATCGTCGCCAGATGGCGCGGCCGAGGTATCTGGAGGCGCGCACGGCTTCTTTCCTTGCCGCCGCGCCTGCGCTCGTCAGCTTGCAGGGTTTCGCGTTCTTGCGGGGCGGGATGACCGCGGCGGCGTTTCGAGCGGCGATTGCTTCATGGCACTTTCGGGTGTCGTAGGAGCCGTCGGCGATCCGCGCCGCTTCAACGCGTCATTGTAAGCCGACCAGTTCGTGGTCTTGTACTTCGTAGGGGCCCAACTGCTCATCCCTACCATCTATCATGCTATATTCATGCAGTGAATCCCCTGCCCGATTTGTGCAACAAGGCACCCAAAACGCTTGATCTGCAAGCGAAATCAGGTGATCTTGGCATCAAGTGGCATGCCACTTGGGGAATGTCGATTTAAGCTGATCTATACATGATCATGCTATGCTTTTTAGCTTTTTATACAAGGGACATCGTCTACCATGACAGGTCTGTTAGAACCACTGTTCAAGCTGAATAGAATCCGAAGAACGCGCCAGTATCATTTGAACAGCAATAAAGCTGCTGCTCGCAAACTCGGCTTGGTGGAGAAACAAAGAGGGCCTTTATCGGCTGAGGTAAAAAAGAAATGTGATGACTATGCGGTAAGTGTTTTGAATGACATCTGCTATGCGCCATGGTTATATTTTTATTCTGCAGTGAGGGGCGGCTTCCATGAGGGATGGATCCCCTCGAATTATTGGGGCCGTGTTGTTGTCCCCAAAATCCAGGGAGAGCACGGTAGGGTATCTGGAATTAAATCAATGAATTACCTCATGGTTGGATCTGACACATTTCCTGATCTGCTATCGTACGCAAACAGCACCTTCTTCACCCCCACCGGTAATATGGTCCAAGCCGCTCATGTCAAAGATGCCCTGTTTTCTTCAGGCGACCGTATCATTTTCAAGCCAGATAATTCATTGCAGGGAAAGGGAATCAAGATATTCGACAAAGATACTTTTGACAGAGAGGCGTTGCTTGGATTTGGCAGCGGTGTCTTTCAAAGATTTATCGATCAGGAAGAAAGTCTAGCATCATTTTTTCCTTTAGCCGTTTCGACATTAAGGTTGAACACCGTTATCAATGAGCGCGGCAACGCGGAGCTTAGGAGCGCGAATTTGAGGTTTGGAACTGGTGTAGATAAACATGTGAGTAGCGCATCGCAAATTCGCGTTCCAGTATGTTTAAGAACCGGTCTTCTCAATGATGCCGGTTTCACCTATCAATGGGCCGAAGTTTCCAAGCATCCGGATAGTAAGAAGAAATTCTCCGGATTTGAGTACCCGATGTTCAAAGAAGCCGTCGAAACTGTAAGCAGACTGCACGAGCGTATGCCATTCATCAAATGCATAGGCTGGGACGCTGTTCTCGATAACACTGGGAAAATTAATATAATGGAATGGAATGGGCGACAGAACGACATTCAATTCCCTGAAGCCACGCAGGGTCCGTGCTACACTGGGCTCGGCTGGTAGATATCGAGAACCGAACGGCTATTGATCTAAAAATAGCTGGAAACAGGATGGCAACATCGAATGTCTTAGGGCGTGGATGATGTGCGTCCGACGATCGACGCGGCGGCGATGGCACGCCCACCAATAGCGACGGATGTCCTTGGATGCAGAGCAGTTGTGGACGACGGAAAACGGAGTTTCTTTGAAAGGTTTGGAGCGCAGAGAAACTGGCTGATAATGTTTTTGAACTTTTGATGGAAGGAAATCGTCTACCATGACAGGTCTGTTAGAACCGCTGTTCAAGCTGAACAGGATACGAAGAACGCGCCGGTATCATTTGGACCAAAACAGAAGGGCAGCTCGCCAGCTTGGTTTTGTGGAGAAACAAAGAGGGCCTTTATCGGACGATATAAAAAAGAAATGTGATGACTATGCGGTAAGTGTTTTTAATGACATCTGCTATGCGCCATGGTTATATGTTTATTCTGCGGTGAGGGGCGGCTTCCATGAGGGATGGATCCCCTGGAACTATTGGAGTAGTTTTGTTGTCCCCAAAATCCAGGGAGAGCATGGTAGGGTATCTGAATTTAAATCAATGAATTACCTCCTGGTTGGGTCAGACACATTTCCTGATCTGCTATCGTACGCAAACAGAACTTTCATCACCCCCACCGGTAATATGGTCCAAGCCGCTCATGTCAAAGATGCCCTGTTTTCTTCAGGCGACCGCATAATTTTCAAGCCAGATAATTCATGGCAGGGGAGGGGAATCAAGATATTCGACAAAGATACTTTTGACAGAGAGGCGTTGCTTGGATTTGGCAGCGGTGTCTTTCAAAGATTTGTCGATCAGGAAGAAAGTCTAGCATCATTTTTTTCTTCAGCCGTTTCGACATTAAGGTTGACCACCGTTATCAATGAACGCGGCAACGCGGAGCTTAGGAGCGCGAATTTGAGGTTTGGAACTGGTGCAGATAAACATGTGAGTGGCGCATCGCAAATTCGCGTTCCAGTATGTTTAAGAACCGGTCTTCTCAATGATGCCGGCTTCACCCATCAATGGGTCGAAGTTTCCGAACATCCGGATAGTAAGAAGAAATTCTCCGGATTTGAGTACCCGATGTTCAAAGAAGCCGTCGAAACTGTAAGCAGACTGCACGAGCGTATGCCATTCATCAAATGCATAGGCTGGGACGCTGTTCTCGATAACACTGGGAAAATTAATATAATGGAATGGAATGGGCACCTGAACGGTATCCAATTTCAAGAATCCACGCAGGGTCCTTGTTTCATTGGGCTTGGCTGGTAGATGGGAGCTTTTGGCGTCGTCAGAGGAAACCGGCTTGGTCTGTTGCCATCGGTCTTTCTCCTCATTCAATCCTAATGCCTTCAAGATTGAACGCGGGTCGGCGCTATCGTGCATGACCGGGCGCTGAAATGGTTCACGGATGCAGTCCCTCGCGGACGATGGGAGCAAGTCCTGTTTCCCCGCCGGATGCGAGTTGCCGGGAATTGTTGCGGGCGAGGTTTTTCAGTGCGGATTGCATTCGGTCGTTGAATTGCCGGTCGCCAAACCCGCCCATCATTTGCGCGCCGAAGACCTTTTCCCAGCCATATGCCGCTTCAAGTCGCTCGCAAATCCAACACGCGAAGAAAACGGCGCGTTCCGGGTCGCCATCTGGCCATGGCGGCAAAGGTCCTGACCTGCCCCCCGATGGTCCCTCATTCAAAACGAGAGTCTGCGGGTCTGGTTTTCATATTCTTCGGTTTCGGTTTGGGCAAGCGCGCCGGGCGCGGAGCCCTCATTTGGCTCAAGCGCCCGGCGCGCTTCCGCGGGTGTTTGATTGCCGAGCGATGAGTGCGGCCTGACGTTGTTGTAGTCGTAGCGCCAGAGGGCCAGAATTCGCCGTGCATCTTCCAAGCTGTCGAACATCTCCTCGTTCAGCAACTCGTCCCGGAGGCTGCCGTTGAAGGACTCGATGAAGGCGTTCTGCTGGGGCTTGCCCGGATCGATGTAATGCCAATCGACGCCGTTGTTGTTCGCCCATTTCAGGATCGCCCGACTGGTGAACTCGGTGCCGTTGTCACTGACTATGCTGGCGGGCCTACCATAGACCCGGACAAGCGCATCCAGTTCCCGCGCCACACGGGCACCCGAGATGCTGGTATCGGCCATCAGACACAGGTTCTCGCGGCAGCAATCATCGTTCACCGCCAGAATGCGGAACCGTCGCGATGCCCCGAACGTGTCGGACAGGAAGTCCAGAGACCAGCGTTCGCCGGGCCTCAGAGCCTCGGGCATTGGCGTCCGCGATCCCCGCGCCCGTTTGCGACCCCTTCGTCGCCTGACGCCCAGCTTCTCCTCCGTGTAGAGGCGGTACAGCTTCTTGTGGTTCATGATCATCCCCTTGCGCTCCAGCATAACGCCGATCCGCCGATAGCCGAACCGGCGCCGCTGGACTGCGACGGCTTTCATCTCCTCCCTGATCTCAGGATTGTCGGGCGGGCGTTCACGCCTGACAGTTTTGGGATCGACACCAACGAGCCTGCACGCTCGGCGCTGCGAGATGTCATGATCCCGCATCGCCTTGAGCGCTGCATCCCGCCGTTCGGTTGGCGTCGTCAGTTCTTTCCCAGCAAGTCTTTCAGAACGGCATTGTCCAGCATCGTATCTGCCAGAAGGCGCTTGAGCCTGGCGTTCTCGTCTTCCATCGCCCTCAGCTTAGCGACATCCGACACCTCCATGCCGCCATACTTCGATTTGTACTTGTAGAACGTGCCCTGGCTGAGACCGTGCTTGCGGCACACCTCCGCTGTCGGCATGCCTGCTTCCTGCTCTTTGATCATCCCAATGATTTGCGCTTCCGTGAAACGGCTCTTTCGCATCTGTTTGCTCCTTCGAAAGGTTGAGCAAACTCTACATCAGAACGAGGGAGAATTTGGGGGGCAGGTCATTGTCCAAGAGCGCGGCAAGATCGTCGTCGTTGTAGAGTTGAAGATCGCGCTTCAAGCGGCACCGGGTTTCCGTCGCCGTTTCGGACGGGAAGGGAACACCCTGCAACAACAGGTCGGCGCGGGTCTGGACGTTCAAACCCTGCCAAGCGGTATGGGTTCCGTCGTTGTAATCGGGCAGGTCTGCACCTGCTTCGGTCATGTATTTGGGTTCTGACATTGGAGTCACCTTTCGTTTGGTGACTCCCCTCATATGCACAGATTCGGCCCGAGTCGTCGCGCTAGCGGCGCTAGTGTCAGACTTTCTTCATCCAGCGCAAAACGGTCCGTTTGTCGGGCAATTCGTCGTGATCATCGGATAGGCGCACCAAGACCAGATCGGCAACTGCAGACAAGGTCAGATCGCGCCGGCGCGCCGTGATCTTGACGGCAAGGTCCAAAGCCTCACCCCGGACCGCATCCCACTTGCCACGCCTCACACTGCCCGCAGCGGCCCGAGACTGGGCCACACGGGCGCGATCACGTTCGATGTAATGGATCGCAAGCGCGGCCATGTCGTCGCCATCAACGGCCCGATTTCCGGCCTGTACGGCGTCCCAGTATGCGGACACGTCGGCGAACCAAAGCTGGTGAGCATGTTCAGCTATGAGGTGGTCAACGGTCTCCTGATCGGGGGGATCGACCAACCACGACACCGGACCCCAGACGACGGGAGTCATCGGTGCAACGTCTCCGGCTTGATCTGCGTGTATCTGCGCAACATGCTCCAATCCTGATGACCCGAAACAAGGGAAACCTGTTCAATCCGGTATCCGGCTTCAAAGAGCCGGGACACGCCGTCGTGTCGCAGATCGTGGAACCGCAGATCGGAAATGCCACAAGACGCGACGCCTCTGGTGAAGGTGGTCGATACCGTTCGCGGATCGTGTGGGAATATCCGGGGATCGACACGGTGTTGACGTTGGATGATTTCCAGCGGGTCGATCACCTCGCCGTCGATCACAACAGGACCGAGTAGCAGGGGAACATTCTGGTCATTGCCGATCTTGGAACGCGGGTGTTTCCGATCCCGGATTGTGACCATGCGCCCGGCTTCATCCAGATCATCCCATGTGATCCGCGTAATCTCGGAGAGGCGCATTGCGGTGCAAATGGCGAATTGCGTGATGTCCCAGATCGGCACCACCCGACGACTTTTCGACCACTGTTCCCGTAGGGCCACCAGTTCCACGTCGGTGGGGCGTCGGTCGCGCTCTTTGGGGCGTCCTACCGCGCCGGATGCGTTCAGGATAGCGCGGGCCTTGGTGTAGGCTCCAAGCGCCGTGTCGGTGTTAATATCCATCACCGCGCCGCCCATTTTCAGGATCGTGTGGATATAGGTCAGGTCTTGACCAATCGTGGCGGGGCCAGCGCCTTCGGCCCGGCGCATCTTTGCAAATTCCCGGATGCGCGCGGATGTCAGATCCGGCAGGGGCGTGCGGCCAATCAGTTCCGAGATGTGGCGGATCGTGCCCAGCTTCGACCGGCTGGCCTGATCGCCGAATTCATCAAGATAGGCTTCGATGACATCGTTAAAGCGCAGGTCGGTAATAACGGACACAACGGTGCCTGTGGTGTCTTGTGTCGCTTCTTCTTGTCGTGCCCAGCGTTCGGCGTCTCGTTTGTGCGAGAATGTCCGGGATCGGCGCTTGCCGTCCAAGTTCACTTGCGCAGTCCATTTGTTGCGTGATTTATAGATGCTTGCCATGCAGATGAGTTTTTCGTTTGCAAACGGTGTGAGAGTTGTTTGCACTTCATAGACTTGTTTGCATGGCGTTTGCAATCGTTTGCACATCGAGACCATGTTTGCACTACATCGACTGCAATCGAAACTACATCGGAGCGGATCGTAACGTGCTGCTAAAGAATGAAAAACCCAATGTTTCAAGGGGCGCGCGGCTGTCCATTGCCCCCATGATGGACTGGACCGATCGCCATTGCCGGTATCTGCATCGGCTGATGTCGGGCGAGACGTTGCTCTATACTGAGATGCTGACGGCCCCGGCGCTGGTGCGGGGCGGGGCGGTGCATCTTCTGGACTACAACCCCGAGGAACACCCGGTCGCGCTTCAGCTTGGCGGGAGCGACCCGGAAGAGTTGGCCGCGGCCAGCCGTCTGGGGGCTTCAGCGGGGTATGACGAGATCAACCTGAACGTGGGGTGCCCGTCGGACAGGGTGCAGTCGGGTACGTTTGGGGCGGTTCTGATGAAGACGCCGGATCTCGTGGCCGATTGCGTGGCGGCGATGGCCGAGGCCAGCCCGGTCGAGGTGACGGTGAAATGCCGGATCGGCGTCGATGATCAGGAACCGCGCGACGTGCTGCCTGCTTTCCTTGAAAAAATCCGCGCCGTGGGCGTGACGCGGGTCACGATCCACGCGCGCAAGGCATGGCTCAAGGGGTTGAGCCCCAAGGAAAACCGGGACATCCCACCGCTGGATTATGCGTTGGTGCATGAGATGAAAACCGCTTTCGCGGACATGCATATCTCGATCAACGGCGGCATTGCGACACTGGACGAAGCCGAGCAGCATCTCGCGGCGGGGTTGGACGGGGTGATGATCGGGCGGGCAGCCTATCATAGCCCGTCCGATATCCTGCTTGGGGCGGATCGCCGGATTTATGGCGTTGACCGGGAGACCGACGCTGAGACCGTGGCGCACGCCATGCTGCCTTATATCGAGCGCCACCTGAGCGCCGGGGGCAAGCTCAACCAGGTCACGCGGCACATGCTGGGGCTGTTCGCGGGCCGCCCGGGCGCGCGGGCATGGCGGCGCACGCTTTCGGAACGTGCGACGCGTCCCGGCGCGGGGCCGGAACTGGTCGAAGAGGCGCTTGGTCATGTAAGTGGGGCGGCTGCGGCCTGAGTTCTTGTTCGCCCACTGCGCTTGCGGGAGCGGGCGAAATCCGCTTTACATCGCGCAAGCGAACAGACCCGGAGACCCCTACATGACCGCTGATGCCAGCCTGTTGATACAGATGTTTGTCCTGTTGCTTGCTATTGGCGGACTGGCCGGCGTGCTGGCGGGGCTGTTGGGTGTGGGGGGCGGCATTGTTCTGGTGCCGGCGTTTTTCTATGCCTTCCAGGCGCTGGGATATGGCGGGCCGCAGCTGATGCAGATCTGCCTTGCGACCTCGCTGGCGACGATCATCGTGACATCCGTGCGGTCCGTGATGAGCCACAACAAGAAGGGCGCGGTGGATTGGGAGATCCTGCGCGGCTGGGCACCGGGGATTGCCGTGGGGGCCATTATCGGTGTGCTTGTCGCGGCCAACCTGCGCTCGGTGACGCTGCAATTCGTGTTTGGCTGCCTTGGCATCGTGATCGGGGCCTATCTGGGGTTCGGGCGCAGCGAATGGCGGCTGGGACAGGCGATGCCCAAGGGCCTCTTGCAGCGGGTCCTCAGCACGGTCATGGGTTTCATGTCGGTGCTGATGGGGATTGGTGGGGGCAGCTTTGGCGTGCCGGTGATGACCCTGTTCAATACGCCGATCCATCGGGCGGTGGCGACGGCGGCGGGGTTTGGCGTGCTGATCGCGGTGCCCTCGGTGATCGGCTTCCTGTTTCTTGAAATCGATGCCGCGCACCGACCGCCGCTGACCATTGGGGCGGTCAATCTCGTGGCCTTTGCCATCATCGTGTCAATGACCCTTTTGACCGCGCCCATCGGCGTCAGGATCGCCCACGCCATGGACCCCAAACCGCTGCGCCGGGTATTTGCGCTGTTCCTGACGCTGGTGGCGTTGAACATGCTGCGAAAAGCGCTGGGTTGGTGACGGCGTTTTCCGAAAAAGGTTGGATGAAGATCCCGTTTGATGCGGGGGTGTTGGGCTGGGCCGGGATCGCGCGGAAGGCCGGAGAGGTCGCCATGCGCGACCCGGCGCTTTCCCATTGGTGGGTGTGCGAGAAGACATGGTTTGTCGGAGTGGATGCCCTGCCCAATGACGGGCGTGGGGCCTTGCCCGGCGGCGCGCCGCTCGGGGGCGCCCCGCAAAGCGCCATCGAGGCGCTATACGGGGCTTTGCCACACCTTCACAAGGCACAGCTTTCGGTGGTGAGGCCGGGATATCCCAAGCCGCGCGATGGGGAGAGCGCGGCGGCGTTCCGCTATCGTGAAAACCGCGATGCAGCGCATGTGGACGGGATCAAGGCCGTTGGCACGGATCGGCGCCGCCGCATTGACGAGCGCCACGCATGGATCCTCGGTTTGCCGCTGACGGAAAACACCCCCGAGGAAGCGCCGCTCGTGGTGTGGGAGGGCAGCCACGAGATCATGCGCGCGGCGTTGCAGGCCGCGCTGCTGCCCTATCCGGAAACGGATTGGCAAAAGGTCGACATCACCGATGTTTACCAGACCACGCGTCGCAGGATTTTTGAGTCCTGTCCGCGCGTTCCGGTCTGTGCGAAACCCGGAGAAGCCTATCTGCTGCATCGTCTCTGCCTGCACGGTGTTGCCCCGTGGTCCGCAGAATCAGCGCCCGAAAACGCGCTTAGAATTGTTGCCTATTTCCGTCCGAATGTGGCGGTGAGCGTTGCGGAGTGGCTTGTTCAACCGTGATTTGAGAGCCTTTTGTCTCGTCTGGGGAAACAGGTTTTGCTTGTGGCGGGGAACTGTCCCTGATGGCGAAACGGATTTCTCAATTTCCTCAGAATGGGGCAAGAATGTGTTAACATTTTGGCGTCTGCTTTTGTTTGAGGATTAGCGCCATGTTGACGGCTTTGATGATACTTGGGGGGATTGCCATTGCATATGCCGTTGTCGATTGGATCGACGACGATGATGACAATGACAATCACGGCGACCCTCAGGGAGAAATGGTTATCGGTGGCTCTGCGGACGATCTGCTCAACGGGACGGACAATGCCGATACAATCAGCGGTGAAGGCGGAGATGATACCCTGAATGGTGGGGCCGGGGATGACTCGATCGACGGCGGGGCCGGGGACGACAGCATCGAGGGCGGCACCGGGGACGATGCAATTACCTCGGGTGATGGCGCGGACATCGTGCGCGCCGGAAATGGCGACGATTTTGTCAACGGTCAGGCTGGCAATGATATCCTGCGTGGCGGTGACGGGCATGACGAACTGCGCGGCGGCACCGGTGATGATGACATTGAAGGGGGCGCCAACGAGGACAGCCTGCGCGGCGGCAACGGTGATGACACGCTTCTGGGCCAGCAGGGTGACGATACGATCGAAGGCGGCACGGGTGAGGATGTTATCAAGGGCGGGCATGGCAACGACGTGCTTTATGGCATCGAGGACGGGACCGACGATGACATGTGGGGTCCAACCGACGAACCTGATGCGGATACGCTCAAGGGCGGCGATGGCGATGACATGCTCTATCTTGGAACCGGCGATCAGGCCGAGGGCGGTGAAGGCGAAGATACCTTCGTGATCGGCCCCTGGGTTGCCGAGTTCACCAGCCCGTGGATCAGCGATTATAACGGCGCGGAAGATCAGTTGATGGTGCTGGCCCCGGTGGGGGACGACGGCGAAGTGTCGGTGGCGGAAGATCCCGACAATGCCGGTGTGGCGCTGGTGCTCTATGCCGACAAGATCATTGCAAGGGTCGAGGGCGGTTTTCCAGACCTGAGCGCGGAAGACATCGAAGTCGTGGAGAGCGAGTTTGTCATGGCGGTGGGATCATGATCGACTTTGCCATTTTCCTGACCCTTCTTTACGCCATTATCCTGATCAAGGGGGCGACCCTGTGGGAGGAAGCGCGGGCGCTGGCACAGCGGATCTACGGCGGCTGACGGCCTTAGGCGCCGCGCGCCTGTCGCGCGGCCCGTCCGCCACGGCGCTTCTTCAGACGCGGCGCGCGCGACGGCAACTCGGCCATGATCGCGCTGCGTTCGTCGGCATCCATCTTGGACCAGCGCGTGATCTCGTCAATCGAACGCAGGCAGCCGGTGCAGATACGTTCCTCGGGATGCACGACACAGACCTGCACACAGGGGCTTTCGATCTCGTTGCGTTTCCACACGGCGTCCTTGGTCATTGCGCGCTCCTGATATGTCCGAGACGGTCCAGCACTCCCTGCAGGATATACGACGCCGCGACGTGGTCGATCACCTCGGCGCGACGTTTTCGGGTCGTATCCGCCTCAAGAAGGGCACGTTCGGCGGCCACGGTGGACAGGCGTTCGTCCCAGAACCCGATCGGAATCGCCACGAGGGGCGCAAGATTGCGGGCAAAGGCGCGGGTCGACTGGCAGCGCGGCCCTTCGGAGCCGTCCATGTTACGCGGCAGGCCAAGGATGATCGCGCCAATCGAGCGCTTGTCGATGATGTCGATCAGGCGCGCGGCGTCGATGCCGAACTTCTTGCGCTTGACGGTTTCCAGAGGTGAGGCCACCGATTGGAAGCTGTCCGATACCGCAACGCCAATGGTCTTGGTGCCAAGGTCCAGCCCCATCAGCGCCTGCATTGGCGGCAGCACCGCAGCCATTTCTTCGATGGTCTCGAAGATCGTGTTCATCAGTCCGCGACCCCGGCACGTTCCGCACCCGCGCGCACGATAGCCAGCGCCTCGGGGTTTTCCGCAAAGACACCCTTGGCCTCTTCCCAGATCACCAGTGCGCGTTCGCTGTCACCCAGAACGCCATAGGCAGAAATGAGCCGCGCCCATTCCTCGGGTGTGCCGCCCTCTGTGGCGAGACGCTCGGCGAGGTTGCTGACCATGCCGCGGATCATTTCCTGGCGGTCTTCGGCCGACATTTCGCTGGCCGCTTCCATGTCGTCGCTGCTTGGGCCGGACAGACCGTCGCCGGAGTGCGGCGCGGCGGGCATCTGGTATTCCACGCCGGCAAACCACGCCAGATCCATGATCCGCGAGCGGATCGCGGGCACCCAGGGCGCGTCCGGCGGGCTCTGGCGCAGCACCTGATCCCAGATCTTGAAGGTCAGGTCCGGGCGGTCATTCTGCAAGAGCATCAGGCCCCAGTAATAGCGGGCGAGGTTGTTTGCCGGGTTGATCTCCATCGCCCGGCGCAGCGCGGCTTGCGCCTCGGGCGAGACATAGCCATCGGCGGCGGCGATCATCATGTTGGCCAAGATGCTGTAATCGCTGGAACTTGCGCGGTCACCCTTGATGCGGATGATCTGTTGCTGAGCGGTATAGGCGGCCTTGAAATTGCCCATCGAGGCTTCGTTTCTGGCCAGCAGTTCCTGTCCCTGCAGGTCGTCGGGACGTTCGGCGGCGGTCTGGCGCAGCTTTTCCATCAGGGCGACGAAATCCGCGTCCGGCGTCGGGCCGGGAGAGGCGGGCACTTCGGCCTCGGCTTCGGCCTGGCTCTGGCGGCTGTCCATGCGCGCGCGGGCTTCTTCCATGCGCAGCGACAGCGGCTGGTCCTGAAAGCCAGGCGCGCCCAGTTGCCAGTAACCAAGAAAGCTCAACCCGATCAGAACCACGCCCATGGCGACGATCAACGCCATGCCACCGCGCGATTTTGTGGTCTCACCGGCCTGTTCCGCCTTGAGCTGGGCATCGGCGGCAAGGATGCGGCGCGACACCTCGGTGCGGATGCGTGTGGCGTCGGCCTCGTCGATCACGCCGCGTGCGAGATCTTTGTCGACTTCCTTGAGCTGGTCGCGATACACGCGCAGATCATATTCCGCCGGATGTTCGCTGTTGCCGCGTTGCCGACGAACCGCCAGCGCGATGATGCCTGCTGCCACAAGGGCCAGAGCGCCTGCCGTGATCCAGAATACCATGATGCCTCGATGCCTCCTGCAAGTGTCCCCCATCTATAGGCGGAGGGGCGCGGGAAAAAGGGCAAATCGTGATCACGACAGCGTATGTCGCAACCGAACGGCAATGCGGCGGTTTGAACCGCCTGTCCGAGGGCGCAGCAGTTCAATAAGATCGTATCAGGACTCTCCCTAATCGGAATCACTGCCCATGAGACGCTATTCAGCCTTTGCCATCGCCCGCGAAGCCGCCCGGTTCCATACCGGATGGGAACGCGCGTGGCGTTCGCCCGAACCGAAGAAGAAATACGATGTGATCATCGTTGGGGCCGGGGGGCATGGCCTTGCCACCGCCTTTTACCTTGGCAAGAATTTCGGGATCACCAACGTGGCGATCATCGAAAAGGGCTGGCTGGGGGGCGGCAACACCGGCCGCAACACCACGATCATCCGCTCGAACTATCTTCAGGATCCCTCTGCGGCGCTTTATGAAAAGGCGCGTTCGCTCTACGAGACCATGAGCCAGGACCTGAACTACAACGTTATGTTCAGCCCGCGCGGCGTGATCATGCTTGCCCAGACCGAGCACGAGGTGCGCGGTTATCAGCGCACGGCGCATGCCAACGCGCTTCAGGGCGTTCAGACCGAGTTCATCGGACCGGAGCGGGTCAAGGAGCTGGTGCCGATCATCAATATTGATGGGCCGCGTTACCCGGTTCTGGGGGGGCTCTGGCAGGAGCGCGGCGGCACCGGGCGGCATGACGCCGTAGCCTGGGGCTATGCGCGGGCGTGCTCGGATATGGGCATGGACATCATCCAGAAATGCGAAGTCATCGGCGTCCGTTCCGAAGGCGGCGTGGTCAAAGGCGTCGACACGACCAAAGGACCGATTGATTGCGACAAGCTGGGCCTTGTCGTGGCCGGGAACTCGGGCGATCTGGCGAACATGGCCGGGTTCCGCCTGCCGATGGAATCCGTCGCCCTTCAGGCGCTGGTCAGCGAGCCGATCAAACCTTGCATGGACGTCGTGGTGATGGCCAATACGGTGCACGGCTACATGTCCCAGTCGGACAAGGGCGAAATGGTGATTGGTGGCGGCACCGATGGATTCAACAACTACACCCAACGCGGATCGTTCCACCATATCGAGGAAACCGTGCGCGCGCTGTGCGAAACCTTCCCGATGGTCAGCCGCCTCAAGATGCTGCGCCAGTGGGGCGGGATCGTGGACGTGACCGGCGACCGCTCGCCCGTCATCGGCAAGACGCCGTTGGGCAACTGTTTCATTAACGCAGGCTGGGGCACCGGCGGCTTCAAGGCCATTCCCGGTGGCGGCTGGGCCACGGCCGAGCTGATCGCCAAGGGCGAACCGGGTCCGCTTTGCGCCGAGTTCGGCATGGAACGCTTTATCGAAGGCCGGTTTATTGATGAATCAGTGGCCGCAGGGGTGGCGCATTGATGTTTGACGTGACCGTTACATGCCCGGCAATTACATGCCCGGCAATGCCGGGCAGCGCCCGACCCTCCCCACGGGAGGGCGCTTTCAGCACTCGCCCAAGCTCGGGCGCTGCCCTCAACTTTTTGCAGGAGGACGCAACATGCTAACCCTTCAATGCCCCTATTGCGGCGTTCATGCCGAGGAAACCGAACTGCATGCCGAAGGCGAAGCGCACCTCAAGCGTTTTGGCCCCGGCTCAACCGATGACGAGTTCGAAACCTATCTTTTCATGCGCGAAAACCCCAAGGGCGTGCATTTCGAGCGCTGGCGGCATTCCAACGGCTGCGGCAAGTTCTTCCATGCTGCCCGGTCGACAACAACGCTTGAGGTCTTTGGCACCTATCCGGCGCAGACGCTGGAACCGCCAAAGGACATCAAGGACAAGATTTCCGCGAAATATCCCGGCTGGCGCTGGAGGGAATTCTCATGAGCACACGTCTCGCATCCGGCGGTAAGTATCTCAACCGCAACAAACAGGTAAAGTTCAGCTTCAACGGCAAGCAGTTTGCCGGGTACGAAGGCGACACGCTGGCCTCGGCGCTTCTGGCCAATGACCAGATGATGATGGGCCGGTCGTTCAAGTATCACCGCCCGCGCGGCGTGGTGGCCTCGGGCGCCGAAGAGCCGAACGCATTGGTCAACATGGGCGAGGGCGGCAAGTTCGAACCAAACCAGCGCGCCACCACGACCGAGATTTTCGACGGGCTGACCTGCACCTCGCAGAATCACTGGCCGAGCCTCGAATTCGACGTGGGCGCGATCAACAACCACATGACCCGCTTCTTCCCGGCGGGGTTCTATTACAAGACCTTCATGTTCCCGCGTTTCGCGTGGAAACACGTCTTTGAACCGATCGTGCGCCAGTCGGCGGGGCTTGGCAAAGTGCCGAAAGACCGCGACGCGGACCGGTACGAGCATTTCTATGCCTTCTTCGATGTGGTCGTCGTCGGCGGCGGGATTGCCGGTCTTGAGGCGGCGTTGGCCGCCGGGGCCGCCGGAGCCAAGGTGCTGATCATGGAACAGACCTCGCATCTGGGCGGGCGTGCCCGTATTGATGGGGGTGAGATCGACGGCATGTCGGTGGATGGCTGGGTCACCGAGGCCGCAGAGGCGCTCGAGGCGATGTCGAACGTCACCATCCGCACCCGGATGATGGGGGCAGGGGTCTATGATCACGGCTATGTGCTGGGCTATGAACGCGTGGCAGATCACACGCCGCTGGCCAATGCGCCGCGCCACCGCCTGTGGCGCATCCGCGCGAAACAGATCGTGACCGCAACCGGCGCCATCGAACGCCCGCTGTCCTTTGCAGGCAACGACATTCCCGGCGTCATGCTGGCCGGAGCGATGCGCGATTACGTGGACGGCTGGGGCGTGTCGGCTGGCGACCGCACCGTGGTCGTCACCAACAATGACGACGCCTATCGCACCGCGATTGCGCTCAAGAAGGCCGGGCTGGAAGTGCCCGTCATTCTGGACGCCCGCAACATGGGCGGCGGGGCGCTGGCCGAAGAGGCGCGCGCGCTTGGCATTCGGATCGAGAACGGCAAAGGCATCGCCAAGGTCAAGGGCGGCAAACGCGTCACCAGCGTGGCAATCTGCACGCAGGCGGGCGAAGGCAGCGTGCTGGAAGAGATCAAGTGCGACGCGGTCGCCATGTCGGGTGGCTGGTCGCCCGTGGTGCACCTTTGGTCCCATTGCGGCGGCAAGCTGGTCTGGGACGAGGATCAGGCCCATTTCCGGCCCGACGCCACCCGCCCGCCGACCAACCAGGACGGCGAAGGGTTCGTCATCCCCGCAGGCAGCGCCAACGGCCCGCTTGACATGGCCGATGTGTTGTCTGATGCCCGTGCGGCGGGTCTGGCCGCGGCCAAGGCCTGTGGCTTTGAACCCGGTGACTGGGACCCGGCCAAGGCCGAACCACAGCCCGAAGCGGCGATGGAGCCGGTCTGGCTCATGCCGCAGGGCGCGGGGCCGAAACTGCGCATCAAGACGTGGCTGGATTATCAGAACGACGTCAAGGTGTCGGACGTGCGTCTGGCCGCGCAGGAAGGCTATGAAAGCGTCGAGCACACCAAGCGTTATACCACGCTTGGCATGGCGACGGATCAGGGCAAGCTCAGCAATATCAACGGTCTGGCAACGCTTGCTGGTCAGCTCAACGCGCCGATCCCTTCCGTTGGCACGACCACGTTCCGCCCGCCCTATACGCCGATCAGCTTTGGCGCGATTGCCGGTGAAGCGCGTGATGAGGCGTTCCAGCCTTTGCGTCGCACACCGATCCACGAATGGCATGAAGAACAGAACGCCTTCTTCGAGCCGGTCGGCCACTGGCGCCGCCCGTACTGCTATCCGCGCAAAGGCGAAAGCCACGGCGACGCAGTGAAACGGGAAATCCTGCAAACCCGAAACTCTGTCGGGCTGCTGGATGCCTCGACGCTGGGCAAGATCATCGTCAAGGGGCCGGATGCGGGGAAGTTCCTCGACTTGCTCTACACCAACATGATGTCGACGCTGAAACCCGGCAAATGCCGCTATGGGCTGATGTGTAGCGAGAACGGCTTCCTGATCGACGATGGCGTGGTTGCGCGCATCGACGAAGACACGTTCCTCTGCCACACCACCACCGGCGGGGCCGAGCGCATTCACGGCTGGATGGAAGACTGGCTGCAATGCGAATGGTGGGACTGGAAGGTCTATACCGCCAACGTGACCGAGCAATATGCCCAGATCGCCGTTGTGGGGCCAAATGCCCGCAAGGTGATCGAGAAGCTGGGCGGCGACATGGATGTCAGCAAAGAGGCGCTGGCCTTCATGGAGTGGAAAGACGGCAAGATCGGCGATTTTGACGCGCGGGCCTACCGGATTTCCTTCTCGGGTGAGCTGTCTTACGAGATCGCCGTGCCCGCAAGCCAGGGCCGCGCCTTCTGGGATGCTCTGCTGAAGGCCGGGGAAGAGTTCGACATCATGCCCTATGGCACCGAAGGGTTGCACGTTATGCGCGCCGAAAAGGGCTTTATCATGATCGGGGATGAAACCGACGGCACGGTGATCCCGCAGGATCTTGGGCTCAACTGGGCGATTTCCAAGAAGAAGGAAGATTTCCTTGGCAAACGCGCGCAACAGCGTCCGCACATGACCGATCCGAACCGCTGGAAGCTGGTCGGGCTGGAAACGCTTGATCGCTCGGTGATCCCGGACGGCTCTTATGCGATTGCAGAGGGCACCAATACCAACGGTCAACGCAACACCCAGGGCCGCGTCACCTCGACCTATTATTCGCCGACGCTGGACAAGGGCATCGCCATGGGGATCGTGCATCGCGGGCCTGAACGCATGGGCGAGGTGATCGAGTTCAACAAGGTGGATGGTAGCACGGTGAAGGCGAAGATCGTCGATCCGGTGTTCTATGACAAGGACGGGGAGAAGCAGAATGTCTGAGGCTGTGAGCGCCCTCAATGGGGCAAGCTTTGACGGGTTCGCCCGTGTCGAGGAAACCGGGTTGCGTGGCATGATCACCGTGCGCGGTGATCTGGCGTCCAAGGAGATGGCAGCGGCTGTCCAGAACGTCATTGGCGCGGCGATGCCCGAAACCCGCAAGGTTGCCTTTGGCAAGAGCGGCGCGGTGGCGTGGATGTCGCCAGACGAACTGTTGGTCATGGTCGCGCACGGGTCGGCCAACGACATCGTGGCCGCGTTGAAGGCGGAACTGGCCGGGCAGCATGCGCTGGTGGTCAACGTGTCGGACGCGCGGGCGGTGTTCCGCGTTTCGGGGCAGGGTGCCCGCGAGGTTCTGGCCAAGCTTGCCCCGGTCGACCTGTCGCCGGACGCCTTTGGCGCAGGCGACATCCGCCGCACACGCCTTGCGCAGGTGGCCGGCGCGTTCTGGGCCAATGACGATGGCAGTCTCGAAGTGATCTGCTTCCGGTCCGTGGCGCAATACGTGTTCGACATTCTCAGGTTGTCGGCAACGCCCGGAGGGGAAGTCGGGCATTTGGCCTGATAAATACACGAATCTGCATGTGATGCGCGGTCCTGACGCAAGGGCCGCGCATTTTTTTGTGTTGACGCCAAGTAGCGACGGTGCAAAATCATTACAACGCAGAGGTGTATTAGAATCGTTATTGTTCAGAGAGTTGGCTTTTTCTGAGGGGGGCATTCCCCCTTTGGGTGTCTTGGGTCTTCATTCTGCTGCCGGGATGAAATCCATACGGACAGGCCGCCCAGAAGGCGTTTCGCTTCTTTGTCTTGCGTCGGTCAATGGGGTTCGCCGGGTCATTTGTGGGCCGGGTGCACGCCGCTCCGGGATGTTTTTTGGGGAATATTCCAGAGTGAAAAGGCCGTTTTGAGTGTTTCTTGTGGGGGCGCGTGAAGAGGGCGTCGAATGAAAATGACATCGAAAAATCTGCTCCGGGTAGCCGCTATTCTGCTGGTTGTCGGGTTAATCATCTATGCTGCACCGGGCACGACGGCGCATTAGGATCAAATTGATACGACCAGAAAACAATTTGCCGCGTTCGGTGCGGGCAACGCTTGTCTGCATTGCGCTTTTTGGCTCCGCAATGAGCGTTTTGTTCGCGCCCGCGCAGGCAGAGACCTAAAAACGCGGCGTCACCCTGCAATGCACGATGAAAAGCACCCACAAGAAGGGCGCAATCCCCAAGGAAATCGTGGTCGGCGTGACCAGCTATGGCAGTGTCGTTGTCTCGGACGAGATGACCAGGAACCAGGGCGGTCCGGTAGAGGGTGAAATCCTGAGCAACCGGGCGGACACGCTTGTCGCGCGTTGGGATCTTGTCGCCGCCAAACCCGGCGGCACGACCGTGATGAACCGTCCGGTCTACCGGTTTGTCGTGTACAAGAAGGATTTGACCGCGACGTTGGAAGCAACCGGGCAAACGATGCATAACGGCCTTCACTCCAGAACGCATCTGGGCCGTGGGTCCTGCAAAGCCATCAAGGACCCACGTGTTCTTGCGAAGTTGCAGCAAGACGCGCGGGCCGCAAAGGCTCGAAAGCAAGCACGCAGTTCTGACGATGGGTGCTTGAAACAGGGCGCCGGCGTGGGGTCAACGAGCGCGCAAGATGGTCCCAGCAGTAATCGCTGGTGCCCCTGATGATCGACAAAACACGCAACTTTCTCCAAACAGGTACTGCACAATGAAAAAGCTAATCTCCCTCCGGGGCGCGGCCATGGCCGCAACCATGGCCTTCTCCACGGTGCTTGCCGGTCAGACACAGGCGCAGACCGTGATGGATTGCACCATGACTGACTTGCCGCGTACCGGTGCAGCAACGAGCCGGTATTTCTTTTCCCATGATACCGGGAACAACCGCGTCGTCGTGATGGACGAGGTGACACTCATTGTGGCGAAAACGCCCGTCTTAGCCAAGATCACGCGCAACACGGATGAACGGCTCCACTTCAAGTGGAAAGTGCGCCAAATTCCGATGAAGGACTCGCGGACCGGTGCGGTGCGGGACCATCGAGATTTTTCCTTCAAGGCGACTTATTTCAAGAAGCAGAAACGCCTGATGGTGCGGTCCTACTCCGGGGCCCATGCCTTTGATGCCGCCAACGGACGCTGCGTTCCCGGCAAGCTGCCGCGCGGGATGCGATGAGCTGTGGTGCAACAGGTGTACGGGCAAGGATTACCTGGAAAATCCTGCGCCAACCTATTGAAATCCCCCCTCGGTCGTGACCAAATCTAGGACAGAAGGGTCACAAGGGCCTGTTGGGGGGCGAAAGCATGAAGTTTCTGGCGACAATCCTGTCCGGCGTGCTGCTGGCCGCGGGCGCGGCAGGCGCGCAGGAGTTCAACTGCACCTTTCCCAAGCAGGGCGTGAATAGCTGGATCCGGGGCCAGATCATCGTCAAGTTCGATCCCGCGACTCAGACCGCATCGGTGTTTGACAGCCTGATCAACCAGGAATTCGGCGCCCCCATCGCCGCCAAGGTCAGCACCAATAACGACAAGCGCCTGACCGTGCGCTGGCGTCTGCGCAACGTCCAGACCCGCGTGGGCTTTGCGCCGTCGATCGACTACACGCTTTCCTATCTCAAACAAACCGGGCAGGCCAACGCCAACGCCATCGCACCGCTCGTGGATGAGCCGACCAGATCGCCGTTTTCGCCAGGCCAATACAGCGCGGGCGGGACCTGCACACCGCGCTAGGCATGTGACGCTTTTCCCTTGACCTTCCCCGCCAATCCCCCGCATCTGGGGGCCATCATTTAACGCTCGAACAACCAAGAGGACTTTGAAATGGCTTTCGAACTTCCCGATCTTCCCTATGCCCACGACGCCCTTGCCGACAAAGGCATGAGCGCCGAAACGCTCGAATATCACCACGACCTGCACCACAAGGCCTATGTCGACAACGGCAACAAGCTGATCGCCGGGACCGAGTGGGACGGCAAGTCGATGGAAGAGATCATCACCGGCACCTACGACGCGGGCGCGGTTGCTCAGAACGGCATCTTCAACAACATCTCGCAGCTCTGGAACCACAACCAGTTCTGGGAAATGATGGGGCCGGGCGCGTCGGCCATGCCGGGTGAGCTGGAAAAAGCACTGGTCGAGAGCTTTGGTTCGGTTGACGAGTTCAAATCGCAGTTCGCCGCCGCAGGCGCAGGCCAGTTCGGTTCGGGCTGGTGCTGGCTCGTGAAAAACGCCGACGGTTCGCTGGCCGTGACCAAGACCGAGAACGGCGTCAACCCGCTCTGCTTTGGTCAGACCGCGCTTCTGGGTTGCGACGTGTGGGAGCATTCCTACTACATCGACTTCCGCAACAAGCGTCCTGCGTATCTCGACAACTTCCTGAACAACCTCGTGAACTGGGAAAACGTCGCCTCGCGCATGTAAGCCGCGGGCGATATGGAATTGGAAGGGGCTGGCCATGGGGCTGGCCCTTTTTCGTTTCCGCACGAGGGATTGTCAGGGCAGGGCGGCCTGTGCATTCTGCGCGGCGGGAGGATAACGCAATGGCCAAAGACCAGTCCAAGCTTGTGACAGAGACGCTTGAGAAAGGCGTACTCACGCTGACACTTGGCGGTGGCGTTGCGCACACGCTGTCCAGCCAGATGATCGGCGCGCTTCATGCGGCGCTGGCGCGCGCGCGGCAGGATGCAGAGGTCAAGGTTCTGGTGCTTTATGGGCCGGGCCATATCTTTTGCGCCGGCCATGACCTCAAGGAAATCGCCGCCTGCCGCGCCGAGGTTGATGACGGGCGGGCGTATCTTGGCCGCCTGTTCGACAATTGCGCGGCGATGATGACGGCACTGGCGACGTTTCCAAGGCCAACCATTGCGCGAGTCGAGGGCATCGCCACGGCGGCGGGGTTGCAGATGGTGGCCACTTGCGATCTGGCCTTTGCTTCAGATCAGGCGCGCTTTTGCCTGCCCGGTGTGACAAACGGCGGTTTCTGTTCAACACCGCTTGTGGCGGTGGCGCGGGCGATCGGGCGCCGTCACGCGATGGAACTGGCCTTGTCGGGCGAGACCGTCGACGCGGTCTGGGCGCATCGGGTCGGGCTGATCAACCGGGTCTCGACCCCCGAGTGCCTTGCAGACACGGTGAGTGATTTTGCCCGGCGACTGGCCGCGCAACACGCCCCCGCAATCCGCCAAGGCAAGGCGGCCTTTGATGCGCAGATCGCGCTGCCCCTGGAACAGGCCTACGAGGTGGCCGGGGCGGCGATGCTGGATCACTTCATGGACCCGGAACGCATTGCCATAGAACGCGAAAGCTGGGCGAAAAAACTCTAGGCGACTTGCCAACCCGGCTTGCCCGGTCCATCAACAGGCGTTGGACAAGGAAGCAGGGGCATGAGCGAACGCAAGCGGGCATTTCTGGCGATGATCTTGGCCTGCGTCATCTGGGGCCTGTCGCCACTCTACTACAAACTTCTGGCCCATATTGCTCCGATCGAGGTTCTGGCCCATCGCACGATCTGGTCCGCAACGCTTTTTGCCGGGCTGCTCATGGTACAGGGACGGCTGCGGGAACTGGCGCATGCCGGGCGTCCGCTGAAACAGGGCGGCGGGGTGCTGATCGCCGCACTTCTCATCTCGACCAACTGGTTTGTCTTCATCAGCGCCGTCGGCTCGGATCAGGCGACCGAAGCAAGCATGGGGTATTTCTTGTTTCCGCTGGTGTCCGTGCTTCTTGGGCGCGTTGTTCTTGGGGAACGCCAATCAGCGGCCCAATGGCTGGCGGTCGGTCTGGCCGGGCTGGCGGTTGTGGTGCTCACGGTCGGGCTTGGCGTCGCACCTTGGATCGCGCTGATCCTGTCGGGCACGTTTGGGCTCTATGGTCTGCTCAAGAAACGTCTGCCGCTTGGCCCCGTGGTGTCCGTCACCGCCGAGGTGCTGCTGCTTTGTCCCATCGCGATCCTCGTGCTGTGGCATTTCCACAGTTCCGGGGGTGGGGTTTTCGGCCAATCCTTGCAGGATTCTGTTCTGTTGGTGTTTTCAGGGGCCCTGACGGCAACGCCGCTTATCCTGTTTTCACGCGCGGCGCGGCAATTGCCGCTGTCTACCGTGGGGCTGATGCAATACCTCAACCCCACGCTGCAATTCCTGTGCGCTGTCGTGATCTTTGCCGAGCCGTTCAGCCTTTGGCACATGATTGCCTTCCCGATGATCTGGGCGGCGCTGGCGCTCTATTCCCTGTCCTCGTGGCGTCAGGAAAAGGTCGCGTCGAGAACTTCGGTCGCCCCGGCCACGTCATCAACAACGTGAAAGAACTCACGCAGCGAGTCTTCGGCAAAGCCCTGTTCGATCACATGATCCACCAGCGCCACCAGCGGCGACCAGAAACCGTTGATATTGAGAATGATGATCGGTTTTTGGTGCAGGCCAAGCTGCCGCCATGTCAGCACTTCGAAGAACTCGTCGAGTGATCCCGCCCCGCCGGGCAGTACCACCAGTGCGTCGCAGTTCATGAACATGACCTTTTTACGCTCGTGCATGTTTTCGGTCACGATAAAGCGGCTGAGGTCGGTCTTGCCTACCTCCCATTTGAGAAGATGCGTCGGGATCACGCCGAACGTGTCACCGCCCGCCATCTGGCAGCTGTTGGCCACGGCCCCCATCAACCCGATGTCCCCCGCACCGTAGACCAAACGCCATCCGCGTTCGGCGATAATCTCGCCAAGCGCCTCTGCGCCTGCGCGATAAGCGGGGTCCTGGCCCGAACGTGAGCCGCAAAAGACACAGACCGAGTGCGTTGTCATGAATTTCTCCAATATGTTCAAAGCGCTTTTGACCAGTGATACGCGCGTTGATAAGGTCGCTCAACCTTATGACAGCCGAATTCGGGGGATAATCGGCGATGAGCAAATTAGCATCTCTTCTGGGGGGAAATGCAGCCCTTGTGGGCGGTGGGGCCGTTGTGATTGGCGTGGCTCTGGTCGCCAGTGGCGTATTGAAGCAACCAGAGCCTGTGGAACCGACCAAGCCGGCGCCCGCCGTGGCCGTCGCGCCAAGTGCGCCGGAACCCAAGCCCGAACCGGAAGTCGCGCCGGAATCAAAGGCCGAAGCGCCCTCCGCGCCTGCGCCCGCAACTCCGACGGAAACGACCGAGGCCCCGTCGCCGCAGGAGAGCGCTCCCGCAGCAGAAGAGGCGACCGCAGAGGCCGAGACCACACCTGCCGAGGTGGATGAGGCAGCCGCGCCGATCCTGCCCGCCTTTGATGTGGTGCGCGTGGACGGCGAGGGCAACACCGTGATCGCCGGTCGTGCCGCGTCGGGGGCACTGATTGGCATTCTTCTGGATGGGGATGAGGTGGCGCAGGCTTCCGCGGACGAAGCGGGTAAATTCGCGAGCATCCTCCTGATCGAACCGAGCCCGCAACCACGTGTGCTAACCCTTGTTCAACGGCGCGAAGAAGGGGATCTCTTCTCGGACGCCAGCTTTATTATCGCGCCCGTGATCCCGACCCCCGCGGCTCCGACTGCGCCAGACGTGGACGAGACGCCCGTTGTTGTGGCCGAGGCAGAAGCGCCAGCGGCACCTGAGACGGCAGAAGCCGCCGAGGAAACGGCCCCGGAACAGGTGGCAGAAACCGACATGGTGCAGTCAGACGTCGAAGAAACTGCACCCAAACGCGCCCCTGCGGTGCTGGTGGCGGATGAGGGCGGCGTTCGGGTGGTGCAACCTGCCGCGCCCGAAACCGACGCACCCGAAGTGCTGCAGGCCGTGAGTATAGACGGGATCAGCTATTCCGAAACCGGAGACGTCGCGGTCTCGGGGCGGGGACAGGCAAACAAGTTTGTTCGCCTGTATCTTGATAACGATCTGGCCGACGAAGCTGCGATTTCGACGGCCGGACAGTGGCAGGTACTGCTGACCGATGTCGACCCCGGTCTGTATCAGATGCGGGTCGACGAAGTTGATGAGACCGGAAAAGTGATGTCGCGCGTCGAGATCCCGTTCCAGCGTGAGACACAGGAAAAAGTTCTGGCGGCCCTTGCGCCCAAGGCTGAGGCAGAACCGGAGGCAGAGACCGAGGCCCCCGCCGCGAATGAGAGCGGGGCGACCGAACCCGAGCAGACGGCGGAAGCTGTCACCGACCAACCTCAGGAAACAGCATCGACGCAAACTGCCAACGCCAAACCGGCGGACACGGCAGACGCAGAACCGCAGGAGACGGCGGAATCCGTCCCGGCGGCAACGCCGGATCCCGAACCGCGGCAAACCGCGGAAGCCGCCTCGACCCAAGCAGCGTCGGAAGAGGTGGCATCGAGCGACAGCACGGTCGTCGTAGCCGCAGAGGCGGAAACTTCGGGCGAAACGGTCCAAGCTGTTCCGACACCGACGCCAGCGCCCGCGCCGGAACAACCGGCCGAGCCTGAACCCGCCGCCCCAAGCGTCAAGCTTGTCACTGTTCAACCGGGCTTCACGCTCTGGGCGATTGCCACCGAACATTACGGAAGCGGCGTGCATTTCGTGCATGTTCACGAGGCCAACAAGGATCAAATCCGTGACCCTGACCTGATCTATCCGGGTCAGATTTTTGAAGTGCCTGTGCGGGACTGATTTGTTGTCTCGTGAAGGGTGGTAGTTTCCGGTTGCAGATATTAGGTCTTAGCGACCAGCAACCGGGAATGGCAGCATGACAAAGTGGCATACGGCCTCTGAAGAGGAACTTGCGCGCAACGAACAGCGATCTGGTTGGCGCACGATCCGCCGGGTTGCACCCTATCTCTGGCCCGAGGACCAGAACTGGGTCAAGATCCGCGTCGTACTGGCGCTGGTCGCGCTGCTGGCCTCCAAGTTGATCGCCGTGGGCACGCCGATGCTCTACAAGGCCGCCGTTGATGCTTTGGCGGGCGAGGGCGTGCCACCGCTCGCGCTTGGCGCCGTCGGGCTGACCGTGGCCTATGGTATGGCGCGTCTGATGACCAACGGGTTTCAGCAGTTGCGCGATGCGATCTTTGCCAAGGTGGCGCAGCGCGCGCTGCGCACGCTGGCGCTGCAGACTTTTGAACACATCCACCGCCTGTCGATGCGCTATCATATCACCCGCAAGACCGGCGGGCTGTCCCGCATCATCGAACGCGGCGTGAAGGGTGTCGAGTTCCTGTTGCGGTTCCTCTTGTTCTCGATTGGGCCGCTGGTGCTGGAACTTTTTCTGATCGCGGCCGTGCTCTTCTGGCTGTTCGATGTCTGGTATCTGGTCGTCGTCGCGGTAACGATCGCGGCCTATGTCTGGTTCACATTTAAGGTCACCGAATGGCGCGTCAAACTGCGCCGCGAGATGAACGATCAGGACACCGATGCCAACCAGAAGGCCATCGACAGCCTGCTGAACTTTGAAACGGTCAAGTATTTCGGCGCCGAAAAGCGCGAGGCCGCCCGCTATGACGCGGCCATGCAGGGCTATGAACGCGCTGCGCTCAAAACCTCCTATTCGCTGGCATTCCTGAATTTCGGCCAGTCCCTCCTGATCACTTCCGGCCTTGTCGGGGTCATGGTTCTGGCCGCGATTGGTGTACAGAACGGTACCCTGACCGTGGGTGATTTCGTCATGGTCAACGCCTACATGATCCAGATCACCATGCCCTTGAACTTCCTTGGCACGGTCTATCGCGAAATCCGTCAAAGCCTTGTGGACATGGGGGAAATGTTCGACCTTCTCGAACAACCCGCCGAGGTTTCGGACAAGCCCGATGCCAAGCCGCTGTCTGTGACCGAAGGGCGGATCGAACTGGATGCAGTCGATTTTGGCTATGAAGAAACACGTCCGATCCTGCATGGGGTCAGCCTCGAGGTGCCCGGCGGGCGGACCGTGGCCATTGTCGGCGCGTCGGGGTCCGGTAAGTCGACCATCGGACGGCTCTTGTTCCGCTTTTATGATGTCAACAACGGCGCGCTGCGCATTGACGGCCAGGACGTGCGCGACGTGACCCAGGAAAGCCTGCATGACGCCATTGGCGTCGTGCCTCAGGACACAGTGCTGTTCAACGACACCATCCGCTACAACATCGCCTATGGGCGCGACGGGGCCAGCCACTCCGAGATTGTCGAGGCGGCGCGCGCGGCCCAGATACACGACTTCATAGAAAGCCTGCCCGAAGGCTATGACACGATGGTGGGCGAACGGGGGCTGAAATTGTCAGGGGGCGAGAAACAGCGCGTCGGCATTGCCCGCACGCTTCTCAAGAACCCGCCGCTCCTGTTGCTGGACGAGGCCACATCCGCACTTGATACCGAGACCGAACAGGAGATCAAGGGCGCGCTGGCACGGGCCGGGCAGGGGCGCACGGTGATCACCATCGCGCACCGTCTGTCGACCATTGCCGAGGCGGACCAGATCATCGTTCTGGAGCAGGGCGTGATCAAGGAACGGGGCACCCATACCGAACTTCTGGACAAGGGCGGGCGCTATGCTCAGCTCTGGCAGCGGCAGGCATCAGATGATGACGCAGCAGCAGCCTAAGCCTTAGCGTGTTCAGCGCCTTTGGGCGCTGTCCCACCAATCCTTTGGCTTCAACCGCTTGGCCCGGTCTGACCGCGCATCCCACCAAAGCGCGAATTTGCGGAGCCGCGACAGAGCCACCCGCAACCAGAGCCGGTCCTGCCACGTGTCGAAATCGCGGTTGAACGGGCAGACCCGCATACAGATCGCACAGTCCGACTGCAGCTTGGCCCAATAGCCGAAACAGGCCTTGGCGTCCGAGGTCCACTTGCGCACGCCACGAATGGCCGAGACATCATCGGGCGGGCTTTCCCCGGGCGGCCCCAACGGCAGCGCCTTGGCGGGGCAGGCATCGGCGCAGGCGGTGCAGATGTCACAGAACCTGGCCACACCGGGGCGTTTGGGCGTGTCATGAGCCAGCGGCAGATTGGTGAAAATCTTGGAAAACCGAAGGCGCGGGCCGAACTCCGGTGTGATCACCATCTGGTTGCGGGCATATTCGCCCAACCCCGCCTTGACCGCATAGGGGATCACCAGCCCGGTGTCATTCATCGACGGCACCGCCTCATAGCCCAGATTGCGGATATAGGCGGCAAGCTGGATCACGATGGCGGCTTCATGGCTGTATTCCCGCCCCGTCGCGGCCCCCGCCAGCGCCGAAGGGTAGGTTGCGACCAGTTCCTTGTCCATCTGGTGTCCCAGAACAATGACGCTTGTCAGACCTTCGGGAAGCGTGTTCTCGGCCTCGGAGAAATCGCGCACATCCACCCGCGCCGAATAAAGCCAGCGCGGGTCCAACTCCGTCACCCCGGCCAGATCCGCACCAAAGAACCGCGCAATCCGCTTGATCTCGACGCTCATTGCGGCCGGATTGTCGATCTCTTCGCGCACCTCGGCCACGGGCGTGTCACAGCCGATCGGGGCTTGGAATCCTTCCCTTCGCCCTTCGGCGGCGCTGCGGTTCGAGATGATGTCCGAGATCAGCCAGCTTGCGTTGCGCAGGGCAAAGTCCTTTTGCCGGAAGCCATCCCCTTTGCGATAGCTGGCCTTCATCCGGTAACTCTCAAAGAACGCGTCGGTCTGCTTGCTGCGCACCTCCGGGTCCCAGAAGGCGCGGGTAAACAGGTCGTTGCGCTGCGAAAAGGGTTCGAAATTCTCGGTCGTTTCGATCCCGGCCTCGGCATCGCTTTTGCCATATCTGTCGCGCCAAGATTTGCGGTCGCTGTCGGTTGTACCAGAATTGGCGGGCCAGGGCATTTCACACTCCTTTTCTGAGAAAGGAGGGCGAAACTGTTGGTATTGTCAATGCTTTGGTCGGACAACAGGCTTGTCTGAAAGTGCGTCTCGCGGCAAGCTTGCGCCAACATGGGCGCAATCGGGGCGAATAACCGTGATCTCTAAACTGAAACGAATGACGGCCATAACTGCGCTTTGCACGGTCGTCCTGCCTGCAATGTTGCAGGCCGAGGAGAGGGTCGCCAGAGGCACCGGCTATGTCACACCCACGCGCAGCTGGGACATCGCACCCGTGATTGACGGGCAGATCGAAAAATTGCATTTCGTCGAAGGCGACATCGTGGCCAAGGGTGATCTGCTGGTGGAACTCGTGGACGACTTCCGGCGTTTGGAACTTGAGCGCGTTCAATCGCTTCTGGACATCCAACGGGCCGAGTTGCAGCAGCTTGAAGATGATCTGGAACGGATGCAGGAACTGCGCGAACGCGAAGCGGTTGCAGAGGCGAGCTATCTGGATGCCGAGTTTGCCGTCGAGGCCGCGAAGCTCTTGGTCAAGACCGCGGAAATTGATGTCAAACGCGCCGAAGCCGAGCTTGCGGCGACGCGATTGACGGCCCCGGCCAATGGTATCATTTCCGCGCCACGGCTCAACGAGCGGGCGAATTTCAATGTGGTCGAAAGCGGCTCCATCGCCACCGTCGCTCAGCTCGATCCGATCGATGTACGTGTGGCGGTCGATCTGGAGTGGGTTCTGCGCGAGCTGAAACGCGGGACCTATTCGGCCGAGGAGCTGCGGCGCATTCCCGTGGCCTTGTCGCTTCCCGATGGCACGCCCTATCAAGAAATGGGTCACCTCAGCGGCATCGGCAACGATATCAACCGGGAAACCGGCGAAGGCACCCTGATCATCGAATTCCCCAATCCCAAAGGCGTTCTACGTCCCGGTCTGCGCGTGGTTATCGCACGCGCAGACCGCTGAACACGGCGCTTATTCCGCCGCGCGCAAAGCGTCCGGCGCATTCGGTGACGGGGGGCTTTCACTTTCGCCCTCGGCGCTGTCATCGGCTTCAGGCGTCTTCTCCGGGGCAGGGATGTCGTCCCAGATGATGACAGGCCCTCTGAGCTTGCGCGCCGCACGACGCAGCGCCCAATCCTGACCTGCCTTGCTGGTGCGCCCAAACGACAGCCGCGCCAACAGCATCATCAACCAGTGGAAATAGGTGCTTGCCCAGACCCGCAGCGCCAGCATGGACGGGGTGAAGACCAGCGTCAGGACCGTCGCAATGCCAAGTCCGAACACCACCGCCGTAGCCAGCTGTTTCCACCAGAGCGAGGTGGGCGAGTCGATCGAATAACCGCCATTGATAAAGTCCAGCGACAGGCCGAACATCATCGGGGCGAGGCCCGCCATGGTGGTGATCGTGGTCAAAAGCACGGGGCGGATACGGCTTTGCGCGGTGCGCACGATCGCCTCGATCCGGGGCATGTACTGGCTGTATTCCTGATAGGTGTCGATCAGAACGATGTTGTTGTTCACCACGATCCCGGCAAGCGCCACGATCCCGGTTCCGGTCATGATGATCGAAAACGCCTGATCCATGACCAGCATCCCGATCAGAACCCCCGTCGTGGACAACACCACCGCCAAAAGCACCAGCACCGAGTTGTAGACACTGTTGAACTGCGCCAGCAGGATGATGAACATCAGCCCCAGCGCCCCGGCAAAGGCGGTTTGCAGGAAGGCCTGGCTTTCGGCCTCATCTTCCTGATCCCCGGTCCATTCATAGTCGATGCTGCGGGGGAACGGGTCGGTCTCAAGCCATTCGGTCAGGGTGGCGATCCGCTCGTTCGGGGTCAGTACCGTGGCTTTGAACCCCTTGGCGCGCCAGTCTTCCTGAAGCGCGGTGTCATTATTCCAGCTCTCGGCAGACAGTACCTCGCGTTCGCCGGTTTCGGCGTTGTGCAGCACCATCATGCCGCTTTCTATCCCGGCTTTGACGTCAAAGTAACGGGTCTGGTCCACGCGGTTGATCTCTGCCAGCTTTTCGACCGGTTCGCGGGTGATGAAGTTGGACAGGGGCACCAGCCCTTCGGTGGTGCGCACCTTGAGCGTATCGAGCGTGCTCAGCACCCGATCACTTTCGGGCAGGCGCACGCGGATCTCGATTTCCTCGTCCGAACTGTCGACTCGCATCGTGTCAAGTAGGATGCCGCGCGTCACGAGCTGCACCATTGCCCCCACGGTGCGCACATCCGCGCCATAGCGGCCGGCCTTGGCCACGTCCACGTTGATTTCCCAGTCGATGCCGGGCAGGGGGCGTGTGTCTTCGATCAGGGTCAGCCCCGGGGTGGCATCCATCTTTTCCCGCGCAATCGTGGCCGCGGCAAGCAGATCTTCCCAGTTGTCGCCCTTGACCCGCAGGTGCACGGGCTTGGCCGAGGCCGGGCCGCGCGACGCTTCGAGGATCTCGATCTGCACACCGGCAATCTTGTCAAGCTCGACTGTCAGCTCATCCAGAACCGTGTTCCCGTCCCAGCGTTCATCCTTGATGGCACGGGTCACAGTGTAGTTCAGGATCGGGATCGTGAACCACGGCTCATGCACGTCGGGGCGGTCTTCCCACGGGATTGTCTCAAGCTGGATCTGCCCGATCATGTCCTTGGGCGCCTGCGCACCGCCGGTGTTGGAATCAAGCCCCCCTTCGCCGGCAAAGGCAAAGGCCGTCTTCACACCGGGATGGGTCAGCACGACCTCTTCCGCCTGGCTGACAAGCCGGTCTTTCTGCTCCAGCGACAGGTTTCCGCGCGCCTTGACATAGACGATGGCCTGCTCGGGTTCGGATTCCACGAAGAACTCGACACCCTTGTTGTTTTCACCAAAGTAGCCGAACACCGCGATCACTACCGCAATCACCGCGCCAATGCTGACCAGAGGCATGATCGGGTTGCCCGCGATCAGCTTGATGAACCAGCCGAACGGGGTCAGGCGGAAACCCGCCTTGACCGTCTTGCGCTTGCGCTCGATACGCGCCGCATCCAGCGTGATCGACGCGGCAAAGGCCCCGGCCATGAACAGGATGAACCCAGGCAAGAAGGCCATCAGCCCACCCTGGGGCGCCGCGTCACCAAGCAGGTAGGCGGGGTTCAGGGTCTGCATGGCACCGACAAAGATCAGGTACAGAGACGGCGGCACAAGCAACGCGCGCAGCCAATAGGGCGTACGAGCACGCAGCCCTTCGGAGGCGCGGTGGAACAGGCGGCTGAGCCGCCCCGACACACCACCCATTACCGGCAGGTAGATCAGCGCGACAACCAGCGAGGCCGACAGCACAAAGATCAGCGTGACCGGCAGCATGCCCATGAACTCGCCCGGCACACCCGGCCAGAACAGCATCGGCAGAAAGGCACAAAGCGTCGTCGCGGTCGACGAGACGATCGGCCAGAACATGCGCTTTGCGGCCTCGACATAGGCGTGCATCGGGCCGATGCCCTCGTTGATGCGCTTGTCGGCATATTCGACAACCACGATGGCGCCGTCGACAAGCATCCCCACGGCAAGGATCAGACCGAACATCACGATGTTCGAAATCGTCACTTCCATCATCGCCAGAAGCGCAAAACACAACAGGAACGAGGTCGGGATCGCAAAGCCCACCAACAGCGCCGCACGTGTGCCAAGCGCGGCCAGCACCACGATCATCACCAGCGCAATCGCGGTCAGAACCGAACCCTCAAGCTGGCTCACCATCGAGCCGACAACGCGGCTCTGGTCGTTCGAGGTTCCCACCTCTACGGCAGCGCGCAGCTCATCCGGCCAGTCGGCCTCTTCGGCCGCGACCACTTCCTTGACCAGTTGCGCCGTGTCGATCAGGTTGAACCCCTTGCGTTTGACCACCTGCAGGGCAACCGTGTTTTCACCGTTGAACCGCGCGGTTCCGGCGCGGTCTTCGAAGGTGAGGTTGATCTCGGCCAGATCGCCCAGCGTGACAACCCGGTCGCCATTGGTCTTGACCGGAAGGTCGTAGATGTCGCGCGGCTTGTCAAAGCTCGACGGGATCTTGACCGCGAATGAGCCTTGTGCCGAGTCTACCTCGCCTGCCGCGATCAGCTGGTTGTTGTTGACCACGACATTGATCAGCTCGGTTGCCGTAACGTTGTAGCTTTCAAGGCGCAGCGGGTCGATCACCACTTCGACCATCTCGTCCCGATTGCCCGCGATCCCGGCTTCCAGCACCGCGTCCAGCGATTCCAGCTTGTCCTGCAGGGACTTGGCGATGCGGAACATGGTGCGTTCCGGCACGTCGCCAGTCAGGTTGACGATGATGATCGGAAATTCGGAAAAATTGATCTCGTTAATCGAGTATTTCTCGAACCCGTCCGGGAACTTGCCCTCGGCGGTGTTCATCGCCTCGCGTACGTCCGCCATCACGCGGGATTTGTCCCAGCCGAATTCGAATTCGAGAAAGATCCCGGCATAGCCCTCTGCCGCCGTGGCCGACATCTTTTTCAGCCCGTCAATGTCCGAAAGCTCGGTCTCCATCGGTTTGACCAGCATGGTTTCGGAATCATTGGCCGAGATGCCGGGGAAGGGGACCGATACGAAGAGGCCCGGGATCTGGATGTCCGGCTCGCCTTCCTTGGGCAGGCCCCAATAGGCATATCCCCCCACCGCAAGCGATAGGAGGATAAAGGCCATGACCATGCGGGCCCGGCTGGCGGCCCAGTCGACGATACCGATCATCAGGCGGGCTCCTCGAACACCGGAAGGACACGCACGCCTTCCTCGACATATTCCTGACCGATGATGATGATGTCGGCCTCATCCGGCAGGCCCTCGACCCAGACGCCCTCGGGCGCATCACGCAGCAGGGTGACGGCATTGAAGGCCACGATATTCTCGGCCCCCACAAGGCGTACCCCCAGCGTGCCATGATCGTTCAGCGTAAGGGCGGATTGCGGAATGCGGTGGGCATTCGCGCCGTCCGAGGCAATCAGGATTTCCGCCGTCTGACCGTCCCGGATGTTGAGATCGGGGTTGGGTACATCCACCTCGACCCGGAAGGTCCGGGTCAGAGGATCGGCCGAGCGCGACAGGAATGTCACCTGTCCGGCGACTTGCTGACCCGTGGTCAGCCGCGCCCCGGCCAGTGCGCCAAGCTTGACGCGGTTGACCTCGGTTTCCGGCACGAAGCCCACGACCTTGATCGGGTCCAGACGGATCACCGTGGCACAGACGCTGCCCGCCTGCATCAGGCTGCCGAGTTCCGCGGTATCGGATTCCAGCAGGCCGTCAAAGGGGGCGGTGATCGACAGACGTTCCATCTCGCGTTGCGCCGTAGCCACCAGCGCCTGTGCGGATTCGATCCCCGCCAACGTTGATTCAAGGTTTGCCTTGGCCGATTGCACTGCCGCCTCTGCGGACCGCACCGCGGCGCGGGCCGAGGCCACGCGGGTTTCAGAGGCATAGCCGCCTTCGGAGAGCTTGCGCGCTGCGTTGTCGTTGATCAGCGCTTCCTCAAGCCGGGCGCTCGCCTCGATCTGGGCAGCCTGTGCCGATGGAACGCGCGCATTGGCTTCCGCCAACCGCGCTTTTGCTTCGGCCAGAACGGCCTCTCGCGTGCCTATGTCCAAACGGCACAGCTCTTGACCTTCCTTGACATGCGCGCCTCGGCGCAATGGGTTAGACACGATCTGGGCCGATGTTTCGGCCCGCATCTCAACCTGTCGGTCGGCCTCGGTCTGGCCGCGCAGCACAACGGCGCTGTCGATCATCTGTGCCTTGGAATGAATGGCCACGACGCGCACGACATTCTCCTGTGCCGCCAACGTGGCCGGATCTGCGCCGGTATCGCCATCCTGCGTGGTGGTGGCGGCATCCTTGGTGCCCCCGCCTGAAGCAAAGGCAAGCAGGTGGTCTCTTTCGACCACAATCAAAAAGAGGAAAACTGTCACGAGGATTGCGGTCAAAGCCGGAATCAAGCGCATGATGTACGTCCTTGCAAATTTCGCGCGTGTTGGGCTGACATATTGGCGTGCCAGACGGAAGAAACAAGCGCCCAGGGCCAATTTCTGAACCGATCTGTTCAGTTTATGGCCCTCGCCCCTTGTCTGCAAGTCAACTTGTCGCGTCTTTGCCACACTCCGGGGCAGGCCCGCGATGACTTGGCAGTCCCGGAACAACGCGATAAGAGGGGGCAAATCAAAGGGAGAGCGGGCGTGAGCGATACCGACAGTTTCATCGAGGAAGTCACCGAAGAGGTCCGCCGCGACCGGCTTTTTGCGATGATCCGCCGTTATGGCTGGATCGCGGTTGTGGTGATCGTTCTGATCGTAGGGGCCGCGGCCTGGAACGAATGGAACAAGGCCCAGGCCCGCGCCGCCGCCGAGGCGACAGGGGATGCGCTCCTTGCCGCGATCGAGGCCAATGACGACGCCGCCCGCATCGCTGCACTGAAAGAGGCCGATATCGCCTCGCCCCAGGCGCAGATCATTGCCGACTTCCTGCTGGCAACCCACCAAATCACCGACGGAGATTCCGCCGGCGCGGCTGCCACGCTGGACGGGATCGCCAGCGCCGGTGGCGATGTGCCCGAAATCTATCGCCAGATCGCCGCCTTCAAGGCGATCCTCGCACGTGGGTCCGACATGCCGATGGCCGACCGCCGCATTGCGCTCGAAGCAATGGCCGCCCCTGGCATGCCGCTGGCCCTTCTGGCACAGGAACAACTGGCCATGGCCGATATCGAGGAAGGCAAATCAGATGAGGCGATTTCACGCCTGAATGCCATTATCGCTGACGCGAACGTGTCTGCGGGCTTGCGTCAGCGCGCATCTCAGTTGATTGTGTCACTGGGCGGTACGCTTGCCGGTACAACAGGCGCGGCTGCCGACCAATAGAACAAGTCTGGTGGGGGCCGGAGCGGTGAATAGCAAGATCTTGATCATGGCGACGGTCGGCATGGCCGTTCTGACAGCCTGTTCGGAACCCGAGCGCATTCTTCCCGGTGAACGTGAAGACCTGCGCCCGGCAGAAGAAGAAATCCAGAACGCTTCCCCCGCGATCAGCCTGCCGAAACAGACGCGCAATGCCAGCTGGACCCACCGGATTGGCACCCCGAAATATCGCGTGGCCCACGCCGCCCTGTCGCCCACGCCAGTGTTGGCGTGGTCGGCACCCATCGGCAAAGGCGAATCCCGCAAGACCCGCATCACGGCCGATCCGGTTGTCGGCGACGGGCGCATCTACACGGTCGATTCCGAATCGACGCTCACCGCGACTTCTCTGAACGGCCAAACGCTCTGGACACGCGACCTCGCCACCGCGCGCGACAAGCCAGGCGAAGCCTCGACCGGCGGTATCGCCTTTGAAGGGGGCAAGCTGTTCGTGACCACCGGGTTCGGCAGCCTGCGCGCCTTTGATGCCCGCACCGGCAACGATCTCTGGGAGCAGCGGTTCGAGGCCGTGGGTAGCGGCACCCCGACCGTTTATGGTGACCTCGTTTATGCCGTGTCCGGCGATTCCACTGGTTGGGCCATCAACAAGAATACCGGCAAGGTCGAATGGCAGTTGCTGTCGCTCCCGGATGTACAGAACGTCCAGAGCCCTTCGGCCCCGGCCATCAACGACCGGCTTGCGATCTTTGCCTACGGATCGGGTGAAGTGCAGGCGGCTTTCCGCCGTGGCGGCGTCGGGCGCTGGAATGTCAGCATCTCGGGACAGCGTGCGGGCCGCGCCATCAATACCGTCGGCGATCTCTCGGGCGACCCCGTGATTGTGGGCAACACGGTTTATGTGTCCAACCACTCCGGGCGGCTTGTCGCGTTGGACGTGGATACCGGCAACCGCCTGTGGACGGCGAGCGAAGGCGCGCTCAGCCCGGTCTTCCCGGCGGGCGGGTCGCTCTTCCTTGTCAGCGAACGCAATACGCTGGTGCGGATCAACGCATCGGATGGCACCGTGATCTGGTCCCAGGACCTGCCGCTGTTCGTCAAGGAAAAGCCCAAGAAACAGTCGCGCATCTTCGCCCATTACGGGCCGGTGCTTGCGGGGGGACGTCTGGCCGTCGCGTCATCTGATGGCCTGCTGCGGATGTTTGACCCGAAATCCGGCGCTTTGCTCTACAGCACCGAGATTCCCGGAGGCGCCACCACCAACCCGGTGGTCGCGGGTGGTGTTCTTTATGTCGTCGGTAGCAAGGGCGAATTGCACGCTTTCCGTTGACGCACAAATGCTGTAACGAAGCGTCTTCGAGCGTTTCGGAGTTTCGGACATGAGTTTCACACTCGCCATCGTGGGGCGGCCCAATGTGGGCAAATCCACCCTGTTCAACCGCCTTGTCGGCAAAAAACTGGCGTTGGTCGACGACCAGCCCGGCGTCACGCGCGACCTGCGCGAGGGCGAGGCGCGTCTGGGCGACCTGAAATTCACCGTGATCGACACCGCTGGACTCGAAGATGCCAACGATGACAGCCTTCAGGGCCGCATGCGGCGCCTGACAGAACGCGCCGTGGACATGGCCGATATCTGCCTTTTCATGATCGACGCCCGCGCCGGGGTGACACCGACCGACATGATATTTGCCGAGATCCTGCGCAAAAGGTCGGCCCACGTGATCCTTGCCGCCAACAAGGGCGAAGGCGCGGCAGCAGATGCCGGCGTGATCGAAGCTTGGTCGCTGGGGCTGGGAGAACCGATCCGCCTGTCCGCCGAACATGGTGAAGGTCTGAACGACCTTTACACCCAGCTTATGCCCTTGGCCGATGAGTTTGCAAAACGCGCCGAAAGCCACGCGCCAGAGGTCGAAGTGGATATCGACCTCGACGAGGAGGACGAGGACGAAGACAATTTCGAAGCGCGCCCCTCGCTCAGCATCAGCCCCAACAAACCGATGCAGATTGCCGTCGTGGGCCGCCCGAATGCCGGGAAGTCCACCCTGATCAACAAGATCATCGGCGAGGATCGTCTTTTGACCGGGCCCGAGGCCGGGATCACCCGCGATGCGATCTCGCTGCGCACCGACTGGTCCGGCACCCCAGTGCGGATTTTCGATACGGCGGGTATGCGCAAGAAGGCCAAGGTTCAGGACAAGCTGGAAAAGCTGTCGGTCTCGGACGGGTTGCGCGCGGTCAAGTTCGCCGAGGTCGTGGTGGTGCTTCTGGACGCGGCCATTCCCTTCGAACAACAGGACCTACGCATTGCCGACCTCGCCGAACGCGAGGGCCGCGCCGTCGTGGTGGCCGTGAACAAGTGGGACATCGAGGACGAAAAACAGCAGAAACTCAAAGACTTGAAGGAGGCCTTTGAACGCCTTCTGCCCCAGCTGCGCGGTGCGCCACTGATCACCGTTTCAGCCAAGACGGGCCGGGGGCTTGAGCGGCTGCACGATGCGATCCTGCGCGCCTATGACGTGTGGAACCGTCGCGTCTCCACCGCCCAGCTCAACCGCTGGCTCGCGGGCATGCTTGAACAGCACCCGCCGCCCGCACCGCAGGGCAAGCGCATCAAGCTGCGCTACATGACCCAGGCCAAGACCCGCCCGCCGGGCTTCGTCGTGATGTGCTCACACCCCGACAAGATGCCCGACAGCTACTCACGCTATCTCGTGAACGGCTTGCGCGAGGATTTCGAAATGCCCGGCACGCCAATCCGGCTCACCATGCGGGGGCAGGGTGACAAGAACCCTTACAAGGGGCGCAAGAAGTCGACCCCCAGCCGCTTGCGCAAGCATCTCAAAGGGCGCAGCGCCGACTAAAACAGGCTTTCGCGCCGCCGGGGTTTGGCAAGCGCCGGTTTGACGTTATATTCTGCAGCGAGGCGTGATCCTGTCACGCTTCGGTTTCGTATTTGTTTGATAGGCCTGCAGGATTGGCGGGCCAGCGAGAATTGACGTATCCGGGGGCAGGGCGATGGAAATTCGCGAACGATTGAAGCCATTTACCGTGAAGGACGACCGTATCGGAGCGCTTGCGTTTTTTCCGACATTTGTCGTTTATTTCGCCTCGCTCTACCTTGCGATCACGCATGTCGACTCCTGGTTCATCCTGATCCCGATGATGCTGATCAATGGCGCCTCTGCGGTGCGTCTTTATGTTTTGCAGCATGATTGCGGTCACGCCTCCCTGTTCAAGTCGCGCAGGAATAACGATTGGGCCGGCGAGGCGCTCTCGCTCCTGACCTTCGCGCCCTACGCCGCCATGCGCCACAATCACAACCTGCATCACGCGCATTTGGGTAATCTCGAAGCGCGTGAAACCGGGGAAATCCACACCATGACCTTGCGGGAATGGAACGCCGCCGGGTTCTGGGAACGGTTGCAATACCGGCTTTACCGCAACCCTTTCATCCTGATCCCGGCAGGCAGCCTGTTTACCTATTTCATCCGCTACCGCTGGCCCAAGAACGCCGGAGAGATGGCGACAAGCGTGATCCTGCATAACATTGCCATTGCATTGTACATGCTTGGTATCTATGCGCTTTTTGGGTGGGTCGGCGTGCTCATCTGGTTCCTGTCTTCGTTTCTCGGCGGCATGCTTGGTGTGTTCATGGTCTATCTTCAGCACAACTTCGAAGACACTTACTGGGACCGCAAACCGGATCTTGATCCGCGCATTGCCGCGCTTCAGGGCTCATCCGCCTTGGATCTCGGCCATTGGATGGACATCATCTCGGCCAATATCGCCTATCATGACATCCACCATTTCAATGCACGCATCCCGCATTACAACCTGCGCAAATGCCACCAGATGATCCGCGAGGAATACGACCTTCCGACGATCAAGTGGCCCGAGGCGCTGCGGTCATTTTCCTTGAAGTTGTGGGATGAGGATCAGCAACGGTTGGTCCCGTTTCCAAAGGCCCAGGTTGGCGGGGCAACAGCCACGCCCGTCGCGTGAGGCAAGGTGGCAAGGGGGCGCTGCCCCCTCGTTTGAAAATGTAGGCATTTCCAAACTTCACCCCCGGAGTATTTCCGGCAAAATGAAGGGGGCAGGTCTGCTCTTCATTTTGCCAAAAATACTCAAGAAATAGGCCGCCCCCAGCGGAACGGTCTGGTGTTTTTGGACGCTGGCGCCTGGCTCAGGTCAATCTACCCTCTGGGCTTAGCGTGGTCTTGCCGCCAAGGTAAGGGGCGAGAACGTCCGGCAGGACGACCGAGCCGTCCGCCTGCTGACCGTTTTCCAACACCGCGATCAGGCAGCGCCCCACGGCGAGGCCCGAACCGTTCAGCGTGTGCACGAATTCCGGCTTGCCGCCGGCGGCCGGTTTGAAGCGGGCATTCATGCGCCGTGCCTGGAAATCGCCGCAGACCGACACCGAGCTGATTTCGCGATACTTGCCCTGACCGGGCAACCAGACCTCGATGTCATGCGTGCGCTGTGCGCCAAAACCCATGTCCCCGGTGCAGAGCACCACGGTGCGATAGGGCAGGCCAAGTTTCTCAAGGATGCCTTGCGCGCAGCCGGTCATGCGGTCAAGTTCTTCGCGCGAATTCTCAGGGTGCGTGACCGAGACCATCTCGACCTTTTCGAACTGGTGCTGGCGCAACATGCCCGAGGTGTCGCGGCCCGCGCTGCCCGCTTCGGAGCGGAAGCACTGGGTATGGGCGACATAGCGGCGCGGCAGGTAGTTTTCCTCGACCGTGACACCGTTGACGATATTGGTCAGCGTCACCTCAGCGGTTGGTACCAGCCACCAGCCATTGGTGGTTTCATAACTGTCTTCACCGAATTTCGGCAATTGCCCGGTGCCATACATCATCTCGGGCTTCACCAGCACCGGCGTCCACGTTTCGGTCAGGCCGTTTTCATCGACATGGGTGTTGATCATGAACTGTGCCAGCGCGCGATGGATGCGCGCCACGGCACCCGACAGCACGACAAAACGCGCGCCCGACAGCTTGGCGGCGGTTTCAAAATCCATGCCGGGTTTTACGCCAGCCAGCTCGTAATGCTCGACCGCGTCGAAATCGAACTCGCGCGGGGTGCCCCAGCGGTGGATTTCCACGTTGTCCTCTTCGTCCGCGCCTTCGGGCGTGTCGGCAAAGGGCAGGTTGGGGATGCCCATGAGCATGTCGGTCAGCTGCTGATCGAGCGCCTTGGCCTCGGCCTGCATCGCCGCGACCTCGGCCTTTTTCTCGCCCACCAGTGCCCGCAGACGCTCGAACTCGGCCTCGTTGCCGCTTGCCTTGGCGGCGCCCACTTCCTTGGCGGCTTTCTTCTGTTCGGACTGCGCGGTCTCGGCGGCGGCAATCTTAGCGCGGCGCTCTTCGTCCAGCGCGAGGATGGACGACGAGACGGCCTCTGTCCCACGGCGGGTCAGGGCGGCGTCGAAAGCGGCCGGGTTCTCGCGGATCGCTTTAATGTCATGCATCTCATCTGTCCTTCATGCATTGGGGGGCGGTGGGTGATTCACTTCGATGGGCAGCTTATGACGGATTTTTTGACGGATCGTAAGCACCGGAAAGCGCCATTCCCGCTCGGGTGTTGCATGGCGGGCATTTCCGGCTCTTTTCCCGCCTTGCCATTGGCGTGAATGCCCCATAGGTTCCCTGCGACTTTCGCGGGGGGTTCCCCGCCAACACAAAGGACATCCAAAATGGAAGCATTTGGCCAGTTTCTGCCCCTCATCCTGATCTTCGGGATCATGTATTTCCTGCTTATCCGCCCACAGCAGAAGAAAGTGAAAGAACATCAGGCGATGGTCGAGGCGCTGCGTCGCGGCGATCAGGTTGTCACCCAGGGTGGCGTGATCGGCAAGGTCGTCAAGGTCAAGGATGATGGCGAAATCGAGGTCGAGATTTCCGAAGGCGTCAAGGTGCGCGTGGTCAAGGCCACCATTGCACAGGTGCTGAGCAAGACCGAACCGGCTGCAAACAGCTAAGTCAACGACAGGGCCGCGATCATGCTGCAAATCGACCTTTGGAAACGGATATTCATCTGGTCCGTCTGTGCGTTGGGGCTGCTTCTGGCGATGCCCAACGCGTTTTATCAGAGGGTCGAGGCGCGCAATGACGCTGTCGCGGCCATCGAGCTGGGCCATGGCGGCAACGGACTTGAGGAACAGGCGGCAATGTGGCCGTCTTTCCTGCCGTCTTCGCTGGTCAATCTAGGGCTGGATTTGCGCGGCGGCGCGCATCTGTTGGCCGAGGTGCAGGTTGCGGATGTGTATGAAACCCGCGTCAAGACCATGTGGCCGGAAATCCGCGATATGCTGCGTGAGGAGCGTGCAACGATCGGCACGATCCGCCTGCAACCGTCCGAGAACGACCAGCTGCGCGTCAAGATTTCCAAGCCCGAGGAAATTCAGCGCGCCGCCTCTCTGGTGCGTGGCCTTGCGCGACCTGTGACCTCGCTCACCGGGGCGGGGCAATCCGATATCGTGGTCTCTACCGAAGGTGACGTGGTCGTGGTCGAACTCTCTGAGGCCGAGAAACTGGCCACGGACGAGCGCACCGTGCAACAGGCGCTGGAAATCATTCGTCGCCGGATCGACGAGGTCGGCACACGCGAGCCGACGATCCAGCGTCAGGGTGCGGATCGCATCCTGATTCAGGTGCCGGGCATCGGCTCGGCGGCGGAACTCAAGGACATTATCGGCACCACGGCGCAGCTGACTTTTCACCCGGTTGTCAGCCGTTCGACGACTGCAGACACCAACCCCGGGGCCGGAAACGATCTTTTCCCGTCGCTGGACGAAGAGGGCGTATATTACGTGGTCGAAAGCGCACCGGTTGTGACCGGCGAAGAGCTGGTCGATGCCCAGCCCGCGTTCGACCAGAACGGCTCTCCGGCTGTGTCTTTCCGTTTCAATCCGACGGGCGCGCGCAAGTTCGGGAATTACACGGCGGAAAACATCGGGTCACCCTTTGCCATCGTGCTGGACGGCGAAGTCGTGAGTGCGCCGGTCATCCAGGCGCATATCTCGGGCGGGTCCGGCATCATCACCGGGCGTTTCTCGGTCGAGGAATTGACCAACCTTGCCGTGTTGCTGCGCGCCGGGGCGCTGCCTGCGGGGCTGGAATTCCTCGAAGAACGCACCATCGGCCCGGAACTGGGGCAGGACAGCATCGAAGCGGGCCGTATCGCCTGTATCGTGGCTTTTGCCGCAGTGCTGGTCTTCATGTTCCTCAGCTATGGCACTTTTGGCGTATTCGCCAATATTGCCCTGATCCTGAACGTGGGCCTTATCTTTGGTTTGCTGTCGCTCATCGGGGCCACATTGACCCTGCCGGGGATTGCGGGGATCGTGCTCACCATCGGTATGGCGGTGGACGCCAACGTGCTGGTGTTCGAGCGTATCCGGGAAGAGCTCAAATCCGCCAAGGGTCCGGCCCGCGCCATCGAGCTTGGCTATGAAAAGGCGCTTTCCGCGATCCTGGACGCCAACATCACAACCTTCATCACCGCCGTGATCCTGTTTGCCGTGGGCTCCGGCCCGGTACGCGGCTTTGCCATCACGCTGGGGCTGGGCATTCTGACTTCGGTCTTCACCGCGATCTACGTGACGCGGCTGATGATCGTGATGTGGTTCGAACGCCGCCGTCCCAAGACAATCGAGGTATAAGCCATGCGCCTGAGACTTGTTCCCAAGGAAACCAAGTGGGATTTCTTCTCACGCCCCGTGCTCTGGCTCGGTATTTCCGGTGTGCTGATGGTGCTGGCCTTGGTCAGCTTCTTCATTCAGGGCCTGAACTTCGGCATCGACTTTAGGGGCGGGACCACGATCCGTACCGAAAGCGCGCAGGTTGTCGATGTGGCCGCCTATCGCGAAGCAATCCAGCCGCTCGGTCTTGGCGATGTGTCGATCACCGAGGTGTTCGACCCGACCTTTGCGGATGACCAGAATGTCACCATGATCCGCATCCAGGCCCAGGAAGGGGCCGAGTCAGTCTCCGCGGATATCATCCGTAGCGTCGAAACCGCGCTCAAGACCGTTGCTCCGGACATCACCTTCGTATCCGTTGAATTGGTTGGCCCGAAAGTCTCGGGCGAGCTGATCAAGACCGCCGTGATCGCGGTGCTGCTCGCCATCGGTGCGGTGTTGGTCTATATCTGGCTGCGCTTTGAATGGCAGTTCGCGCTCGGGGCCGTGGCCGCACTTGTGCATGACGTGGTTCTGACCATTGGCGTGTTCTCGGAACTGCAGATCCGCTTTGACCTCGCCATCATCGCAGCCCTTCTGACCATCGTCGGCTATTCGCTCAACGACACCGTGGTCGTGTTCGACCGGGTGCGGGAAAACCTTCGCAAGTACAAGAAGCTTGACCTGAAAGAGGTTCTGAACCTCTCGATCAACGAAACCCTGAGCCGGACGGTGATGACCTCGGTCACGACCCTGCTGGCGCTGATTTCGCTCTTTGTCCTGGGCGGGGACGTGATCCGTGGCTTTGTCTTTGCGATGATCTGGGGTGTGATTGTCGGGACCTATTCGTCGATCTTCATTGCGTCTGCCGTGCTTTTGAAGCTTGGCGTGAAACGGGACTGGACCAAGCCGTCCAACACGGCCGGCAACCAGTACGCCAACATTGATGCCTGACGCACTCTGGCAGGTCCTTGACCTGCCGGGCGTGTACTGGGCGATCCTGGCCGCGTTCGTGGCCGGGATCGTTCGCGGCTTTTCGGGGTTTGGCACGGCCCTGATCTATCTGCCTGTCGCCGCACAGGTCATGCCGCCGATCTGGGCGGTGATCACCCTTACTGTGATGGACGTTTTCGGCCCGCTTCCGGCGGCGCGTGGCGCATGGCGGGCCTGTCACCGCAGGGATCTCGGGCGGCTTTTGCTGGCGACGATGGTGGCGGTACCATTCGGGGTGCTGGTGCTTCGCGTGACCGACCCGGCGATCTATCGTTATGCGATTTCGCTCATTGCGCTTGCCATGCTCGGCCTTCTGATCAGCGGCTTTCGCTACCGCGGCACGGTCAGCCCGCGCGGCGTCTATGGCATCGGTGGCGGCGCAGGTTTTCTGGGGGGCGTCGCGGGCTTGCCGGGGCCGGTGGTGATCCTGTTCTACATGGCCAGCCCGCATGGACCGGCGGTCATTCGCGCCAATACGCTTCTGTATCTCTGGGGCTTCGATGTATTGCTGCTGGCCACGCTGGGGCTTCAAGGGGTTCTGGAGGTGGGTGCGATCTGGCTTGGGATCGTCCTGATTCCGCCCAGCATTGCCGGGATTGCGCTTGGCACCGCGATTTTCAATCCCGAGCGGGAACGGCTCTATCGCCGGGTGGCGTATCTTGTTATTGCGGTGTCGGCCATATCCGGCCTGCCATTCTGGACCAGTTGAGGGTTTGCACATGCAACTGACTGAGATCACCTATGCCGAAGCGCTGCCCATCGAAAGCTATGGTCCGGGGTTCTTTCGCATCGACGGGCAGGTGATCGAAGGCGGCGCAATGTTTCACGCCGCCGGTGCGCGCAGCTGGGGGGGGTACGAGGACACGGCCACGGTTCTGGCGATGCGAGGCGAGATCGACTTCATCCTTCTGGGCACAGGAGAAAAGATGGCCCCCGTTCCAACACCGTTCCGCGTGGCACTGGAAGAGGCCGGTATCGGGGTGGAACCCATGGCCTCGCCGTCGGCCTGCCGCACCTATAACGTGCTGGTCTCCGAAGGGCGGCGCGTGGCCGCGGTGGTCCTGCCGCTCTGAGCAGGGGCAGGGGGCGCTGCCCCCGCCGCAGCAAGCTGCGACTCCCCCGGGGTATTTCTGGAAAAAGAAAAGTATGAAGGGGGCGTTGCGATTGCGCCCGGTGCGTTCATGCCGGCGCTTTCGTAGGCAAATACCGGCGCGATACCGACGTCATACCGATGTGATACCGAAGCCGGTTTTGCCTGTTAACACAGGCGCTTCGGGTGTGATTCGCACTTCATGGCCGCGCCGGTGCCATTTCGCTTTTGTTGGGGGGGTATTTCGGGTAATCCGAAGCCATGATTTTGAGCGTTCAAGACCTGACGATCACCCGCGGCGGGATTCCCGTGCTGGAGGGTTTGAATTTCGCGCTGGAGCCCGGCCGGGCGCTGGTATTGCGCGGCCCGAACGGTGTCGGCAAGACGACCTTGCTGCGGACCGTGGCAGGGTTGCAGCCACCACTTGAGGGGCGTGTCGACTGCCCTCCGGAAACCATTGCCTATGCCGCGCATAGCGATGGGTTGAAGGCCATGCTGAGCGTGACCGAAAACCTGAGGTTCTGGGCGGATGTCTTTGGACAGAAAGATATTTCTGCCGCGATTTCTGCTTTTGATCTCGAGGCGCTGGCCGATCGCATGGCGGGCACATTGTCCGCCGGCCAGAAGCGGCGCCTTGGATTGGCACGGCTGCTTGTGACAGGGCGACCGATCTGGGTGCTGGACGAGCCGACGGTTTCGCTGGATACAGCATCGGTGCAGATGTTTGCCGAAGCGGTGCGCGCGCATCTCAAGGGTGGCGGCAGTGCCTTGATAGCGACGCATATCGACCTTGGGCTGGAAGAGGCCGACGTGTTCGATGTCGGGCCATTCCGGGCCAAGCCGCGCGCGGCGCAGGCGGGCGCGTTCGACGAGGGGTTCCTATGATCTCTCTTTTGATCCGCGACTTGAAACTGGCCTTTCGCGCCGGTGGGGGCTTTGGCCTCGGCTTGGCTTTTTTCCTTATCGTGACAGTACTTGTGCCTTTTGGCGTTGGCCCGAACAGCGTCTTGTTGTCCAAGATCGCGCCGGGAATCCTGTGGCTCGGGGCCTTGTTGGCCTGCTTGTTGTCACTTGATCGCATCCTTGCGCTTGATTGGGAGGACGGCTCGCTTGACCTGCTGGCGACGTCGCCCCTGCCGCTCGAAGGGGTGGTGACGATCAAGTCGCTGGCGCATTGGTTGACCACCGGGTTACCGCTCACCCTGGCCGCACCGCTTTTCGGTCTGTTGCTCAGCCTGCCGGAAGGGGGATACCTCTGGCTGGTGTTGTCGCTCATGGTGGGTACGCCTGCGCTCAGCGTGATCGGCACCTTCGGGGCGGCGCTGACCGTGGGTATCAAGCGGGGCGGGCTGCTATTGTCGCTGTTGGTTCTGCCACTCTACGTGCCGACGTTGATTTTTGGCGCGGAACTGGCCCGGCGCGGGGCCGAGGGGCTTGCCACAACCACGCCCCTGCTCATGCTGGCCGGGATCACCTTTGGTGTCATCGCGCTTTTGCCCTTTGCCAGCGCCTTGGTGCTGCGGGTCAATCTGCGATAATCGGCATGTGTTGAAGTGCGTGGTTGATGAATGTCAAAGACGTGTGCGCCGCTAACGGCGATGTGAAGTGCAAAAGAGGCCGATAGGCAGTTAGGAAGACTTCATGGGATCAATCTGGGAATATGCCAATCCGGTCAAGTTCAGCCGCACGGCGGGGGCCGTGTTGCCCTGGGTGTCCGTCCTTGCGACAGTGACGCTTATCGTGGGCCTGATCTGGGGCTTCTTTTTCACACCGGACGACTACCGTCAGGGATCGACGGTTAAGATCATCTACCTGCATGTGCCCGCTGCGCTCATGGCGATCAACGTGTGGTTCATGATGCTCGTCACCTCGCTTGTCTGGCTGGTGCGGCGCCATCACGTCAGCGCGCTTGCCGCCAAGGGGGCGGCCCCGGTGGGGATCGTCATGACGCTGGTTGCGCTGGTGACAGGGGCGATCTGGGGCCAGCCGATGTGGGGCACCTGGTGGGCGTGGGACCCACGTCTGACCTCGTTCCTGATCCTGTTCCTGTTCTACCTTGGCTACATGGCGCTCTGGGAGGCGATTGATAATCCGGACACGGCGGCAGACCTGACCGCGGTCCTGTGTATCGTCGGATCCGTTTTTGCCGTGCTTAGCCGTTATGCTGTCAATTTCTGGAACCAGGGCCTGCACCAGGGCGCATCGTTGTCGCTGGACAAGAAAGAAAACGTGGCGGACGTGTTTTCGACTCCGCTCTATGTCTGTATCGCCGGTTTCGTTCTGCTGTTCATCGCGCTGGTGTTCCTGCGCACACGCACTGAAATCCACAAGCGCCGCGCCAAGGCGCTGCTGGCACGGGAGAGACTGGGATGATGCCCGATCTTGGAAAATACGCTGACACGGTGCTGAGCGCATATGCCGTGTCGATCCTCCTGCTGATCGCGCTGGTCTGGTGGAGCATTGTCGCCGCCCGCAAGGCGCGCCGTGAACTCGACAAGGTGGAGGGCCGCCGCAATGGCTAAGGTCTCACCGCTGATGCTGGCGCCGCCGGTGGCTTTCGCGGCTTTGGCCGCGCTGTTTCTTGTCGGCATGAACCGGGAGAACCCGAATGAGCTGCCCTCGGCGTTGGCCGGGAAACAAGCCCCCGCCGTTGAGATTGTTCCGCTTGGCGACAAGCCCATGTGGAGCGACGAAACGCTGGCGGACGGGCAGGTCAAGCTGGTGAACTTCTGGGCCAGCTGGTGCGCGCCCTGCCGGGTAGAGCATCCCACGCTTGAAGCCCTGCAGGACGAGGGTGTCGCGATTTATGGGGTCAATTACAAGGATCCGGCGCGCAATGCGTTGAGCTTTCTTGAAGAACTGGGCGATCCATATGCCGCGGTGGGCGCCGATCCCGAAGGTCGCATGGGGCTGAACTGGGGCGTGTATGGCGTTCCGGAAACCTACCTGATTGATGGCGAAGGCAAGATCATCCTCCGGGTTGCCGGTCCGTTGACCGAGCGCGAGCTGACCGAGCGTCTACGCCCGGCCATGGCCGATGTGACCCGCTAGGCGTCTTTCATCATTCTCAAAAAGGCCGGCTCGCTGGATGACGCCGGCCTTTTTGGTTGGCAAATGCCGGGCGGGCTGGTTCTCTGGGGGCAACAGCAAGCGCGCAGGTGAACATGGACGACGTCACAAGGGCCGTGGCACGGTGGGACGGCATCTTTGCCCCCAATCGCATTGACGGGAATTTCCGCAATCTCTGGCGTGAATGGCCGTCTGTGACCATCCCCCGGACGGGCAGGGTTCTGGATTTGCCCGACGGCGCAACACTTTCTTTACCGGAGCAGTTTAGGGTTGGTCGTCGCGCGCTGGATACCGGCAAACATCTGGCAACCATGCGGACGAGCGGTTTGGCGGTTTTGCATCGTGGCCAGTTGGTGTTCGAGGATTACGGGCGCGGGCGCGCCGCGACGGACGTGTCGATTCTTTGGTCGGTCAGCAAATCGGTCACGGCGCTGTTGCTGGGAATCGCGCACGGGGAAGGGGTGCTGCCGGATTTCGACGTGCCGGTGACCAATTATGTGCCCGAGCTTTCTGGGACGGGCTATGAAGGCGTGAGCGTGCAGCAGGTCATGGACATGCTGAGCGGTATCCAATGGCGCGAAGTCTATGACGATCCCACTTCCGAAGTGGTCCGCTCGGTAACGTCTTTTCAACTGGGGGCGCAGGATGATTTTGCGCGCCAGATGATCCGCGCCCGCGCGCCAGGCAGTTTTCACCAATATGCCAGCATCGAAACCCATGTTCTTGGCTGGGTGCTGCGGCGCGCCACGGGAGTACCAATCGCGGAGTATTTGGCGACGCGGCTCTGGGATCGGCTCGGGGTCGAGGGCGATATGCACGTCCTGATCGACCGGGCCGGAGAGCCGGTGGTATTCGGCGGTATGTTCATGCAACTTCGTGACATGGCGCGGATCGGCCAGATGGTATTGGATGGCGGGTGTGCGCCGGATGGCACACGGATTGTGCCGTCAGGTTGGCTATGCTGTATGGCGGTGCCTGACCGGACGCCGCTGATGCCCGGTGTCGGGCCTCCCCTTGCTGAAAGCACCTATGGCTACAAGAACCAGTGGTGGCTTCCGGCGCGACAGGATGGCGGGGACTTTGCCGCCATCGGAATCTATGGTCAGTTTCTTTATGTGAACCCGGCGCGCGAGGTGGTGATTGCCATGAACGCGGCCTATCCGAACTATACCCATGATGGGCCCATGCGCACGCTGGAAACGCTGGCCCTGTTTCAGCAGGTGGCGCAAGAACTCACGACTTGACACGATGAAAGCCCCGGCGCCGAACCAGGACTTTCCCCACAAATTCAAAGCTTTACTTGGCGAGGTTGCGCAGTACGTAATGCAGAACACCGCCATGTTCAATGTATTCGATTTCGGGCGCGGTATCGATCCGGCATTTGAGCGTAATGGTTCTGGTCGTGCCATCGCCATAGGTGATGTCACAGGGCACTTCCTGCAACGGCTCGATCGTGTCCAGCCCATGGATTGACACGGTTTCATCGCCGCGCAATCCCAGCGTCTTGCGCGTGTCGCCCCCGGTGAACTCGAACGGGATCACACCCATACCCACAAGGTTGGACCGGTGAATGCGTTCAAAGCTTTCGGCAATCACCGCCCTGACGCCCAAAAGCGCCGTCCCCTTGGCCGCCCAGTCGCGAGACGATCCGGCCCCATATTGTTCGCCACCAAACACCACCAGCGGCGTGCCAAGGCCCTGATAGGCCATCGACGCCTCGTACACGCTGGTCTGCTGGCCATCCGGCCCCTTGGTGTAACCGCCTTCAACCCCGTCGAGCATCTCGTTCTTGATTCGGATATTGGCGAATGTGCCGCGCATCATGATCTCGTGATTGCCTCGACGTGAGCCGTATGAGTTGAATTCGCGCGGTTCGACCTGACGTTCGATCAGATACTGCCCCGCAGGAGTGGATTGCGCGAAAGACCCGGCGGGCGAGATATGGTCGGTGGTGACCATGTCGCCAAGGATCAAGAGCACCTTGGCCTCTTCGATATTGCTGATCGTGCCCGGTTCCGGCGCCATGCCCCGGAAATAGGGCGGGTTCTGGATATAGGTCGAGGTCGGTGGCCAGTCATAAGTCTCGCTGTCTGCAGTCTCGACACTGCGCCACTTGTCGTCGCCCTTGAACACATCGGCGTATTTGCTGACAAACGCCTCTCGCGTCACGGTTTTCTCGACCAGCTCGGCGATTTCCCGGGTGCTGGGCCAGATGTCTTTCAGATAGACATCCTTGCCATCAGGCGTCTGGGCAATCGGGTCGTTGGCAATGTCGATATCCATCGTCCCGGCCAGCGCATAGGCAACCACGAGCGGCGGAGAGGCCAGATAGTTGGCACGCACATCCGGGCTGATCCGTCCCTCAAAGTTGCGGTTGCCCGATAGCACGCTCACCGCGACAAGATCGCCCTCGGCTATGGCCTCGGACAACTCTTGCTGGATCGGGCCCGAGTTGCCGATACAGGTGGTACAGCCGTAGCCGACAAGGTTGAACCCGATCCTGTCGAGATCGTCCTGCAGTCCTGCGGCCTCCAGATATTCGGTCACCACCTGTGAGCCCGGCGCGAGCGAGGTTTTCACCCAAGGTTTGCGGTTCAGCCCCAATTCGGCGGCCTTGCGCGCGACCAGTCCGGCGCCAATCATCACGTAAGGGTTCGAAGTGTTGGTGCAGGAGGTGATCGAGGCAATCACCACGTCCCCGGACGAAAGCGTATAGTCCTCTCCTTCGACGGTGACTTCCTTGTCCATGGGGCGCTTGAATGTCTCTTCCATCTCGCGGCGGAAGGCGCTCTTGGCCTCGGTCAGGGCGACAAAATCCTGCGGGCGTTTGGGGCCTGAAATCGCGGGAACAATCGTGCCCATATCAAAGCTCAGTGTATCGGTATAGATCGGCGCATAATCCGCGCCGCGCCAGAACCCGTTTTCCTTGGCATAGGCTTCGACCAACGCGATCCGACCCTCGTCGCGCCCCGTGGTCCGCATGTAGCGCAGGGTTTCATTGTCGATCGGGAAAAAGCCGCAGGTGGCCCCGTATTCCGGGGCCATATTGGCAATGGTCGCCCGGTCGGCAAGCGGCAGTCGGTCCAGGCCTTCGCCAAAGAACTCGACAAACTTGCCCACAACGCCCTTTTCCCGCAGCATTTCTACCACTTTCAGCACGAGGTCGGTGCCCGTCGTGCCTTCGACCATTACCCCTGTCAGCTCGAAACCGACAACTTCGGGAATGAGCATCGAGATCGGTTGCCCCAGCATGGCGGCCTCGGCCTCGATCCCGCCGACGCCCCAGCCCAGTACGGCCATGCCGTTGACCATGGTCGTGTGGCTGTCGGTGCCCACAAGCGTATCCGGGTAGGCGACGGTTTCGCCATTCTGGTCTGTATCGGTCCAGACGGTCTGGGCCAGGTATTCTAGGTTTACCTGGTGGCAAATCCCGGTTCCCGGTGGCACCACGCGAAAATTGTCAAATGCGCTCTGACCCCATTTCAGGAACTGGTATCGTTCCATGTTGCGCTCATATTCGCGGTCCACGTTCATCTGGAACGCGCGTGGATTGCCGAATTCGTCGATCATCACCGAATGGTCGATGACAAGGTCCACGGGGTTCAGTGGGTTGATCTTTTGCGCGTCGCCCCCGAGCCCCTTGATCCCGTCGCGCATCGCCGCGAGATCCACCACGGCGGGCACACCGGTAAAGTCCTGCATCAGAACGCGGGCAGGGCGATAGGCAATCTCGCGGGGGTTCCTGCCGCCATTGGTGCCCCATTCGGCAAAGGCGCGAATGTCCTCGGTCGAAACGGAAAACCCGCCATCTTCGAACCGAAGCATGTTTTCCAGCACTACCTTGAGCGCTGCCGGCAATCTGGAAAAATCTCCCATTCCAGCCTCTTGGGCGGCGGGGATCGAATAATAGGAAATGGACTGTCCGTTGACCGTAAGTGTCTTGCGGGCCTTGGCAGTATCCTGTCCGACTTTGATGGGCATTGTGGCCTCCTGCAGATCAGAAATAGTTGGGTCTCGCTGGAAAAAATTGTGGCCCATCACCCTGCTGCATTCAAGCGCGGATCGCAAAACCTTGATTGGCTTGTAACGTCGCATGGGCCTAGAAAGGGGTGGGGATGAAAACCAGAACACGGGCAGGATAATGAACCGAACCTTTGCAGCACTCGTTTTATCGTTGATTTGCTGGGCAGGCGCTTTGGTCGCTCAGGAGCAGCCCGTCGTCGTGGAACTCTATACCTCCCAAGGATGTTCGTCCTGTCCTCCGGCAGATGACTATTTTCACAAGGAACTGGCCAATCGCGATGACGTGATCGCGCTCGCGCTGCACGTGGATTACTGGGATTACATCGGCTGGAAGGACAGTTTCGCGAACCCGGCCTATACCGCTCGCCAGAAGAACTATGCCCGCGCCTCGGGGCACCGGTCGGTCTATACGCCCCAGATGATTGTCAACGGCAAGGATCATGTGGTCGGCACCCACCCTGAAAAAGTAGAGAAACTGATCAGCCGGCACAGCGGGCAGGCAGGACCTGTCGATCTGGACCTGTCACGACAGGGAAACCGGATCAGGATTGCCGCAACCGCGTCGCGCCAACAAGCCATGCAGGTGCATGTTGTCCGCTATAAGCCCGAAGAAAAAGTGTCGATCAAGCGTGGCGAAAATGCTGGGCGTATGGTGATTTACGGCAATATTGTCAGTGACTGGAAGGTGGCCGCCGACTGGAACGGCAAGGCTCCGCTGGATATGGAAATGCGGGTCAAGGGGGATGCGCCGGTTGTTGTTTTGATTCAAGGTGTGGATAGCGGTCCGATCCTTGCCGCGGCGCGCTTGCGCTAGGGGCGGCGCGCGCCAAATGTTTCCCGGTACCAGACATAAGTGCCAGCGCAGGCAATGATGGCCGCGCCCAGAAGCGAATATTCATCGGGCCATTCATCGAACAAGATTAACCCCCAAAAGGTCGCAAAAATCAGCCCGGTATAGGCGAATGGCGCCAACATGCCCGCTTCACCCTGTGACAGTGCGCGGATCAGGCAAAGCTGCCCAATCGTGCCGAACAAGGCGATCAGCGCCATTAAAGCCAGCTGCTTGGTCGAGGGCATGATCCAGACAGGAATGACCATCAAGGTCAGGATGCCGGCCCCGATCAGGCCAGTATAGACAAGCGATGTCCAGACATCCTCATCCCGGCCAACAAAGCGGGTGGTCAGGGCATAGGCCGAATAACAACAAGCCGCGGCCAGCGGAAAGACTGCGTAGATCGTGAAAACTTCTCCGCCGGGGCGAATGACGATCAGTGCACCGGTCATGGCCGCGGCAATGCCCAGAATACGGCGGATGCCCAACCCTTCGCCAAGGAACACTGCCGCCCCAAGAGTGATCAGGACGGGGTTTATGTTCATGATGGCAGCGGCCTCGGCCAGCCCGATATTCGAGATGCCGACGAAATAGCTCGCTGTTGCAAGCAACAGAAACAGCGAGCGAGCCAGTTGAAGTTTCGGATAGCGGGTCTTGAGAACACCGGGAAAACGGCGCGCCACCAAAGCCAGAACAAACAGCGTCTGACCGGCGTAGCGCGCCCAAAGCGTGGGCAGCACGCCGATTTCCTGCGCAAGCGCCTTTGCCGTGCTGTCCATGGCCGAAAAGAAAAAGATCGCACCGATCATGAGCAGGATGGCACGTGCACGGGTATCGCGGGAGGGCAATAAGAACATGGGAAGCCGATCATTCACATATAGTGAATGTGCTAAGCATCCTTCGAGGTGCTGTCTAGCCCTCCTGATCCTCGGGACGGATTAGTTTGATCTCTCCATTCGTTTCCAATTCCCGGATCACGGTCGTCACGCCGGAGAGCGCGGCCTCGCCGTCACGCGCAGTCACCGCTCCACGCTCCTCGACGGATTCGCGCAGTTGATCGGCGAGGCGCGCCGAAATGTTTTCGAGAATGAACTCGGTTGTCGCACCGGCATCGCCTTCGGTGGCATAGCCCAACGCGGCCACAAGCGTGTCTTCGTCAAGTTCCTTGACGATGCGGGGCATGTCGCGCGGGGAGATGCGGGTCGGAATATGAGCATAGGTGAAAATCGTCTTGCGCACTTCTCCTGCAAAGTCGGCATCCGTGTCTTCCAGCGCCTGCAGCAGGTCATCGCGAGTCGCGGCAGTCGAGGAATTCAGGATTGCCCCCACGCGCTCCACCGGAGCTTCTGCAAATGCCTTGGGCGGCTCATCGTCAAGCTGGCTCGCCAGGGTCAACCCGATCCGGTCCACCGCTTCGGGGGTGATGGCACCCGTCATGGACACGGCATAGGTGATGCGGCGTGCGATTTCACCGGGCAGGGCGCTGAGCAACTCGGCGGCCTTGCCGACATCGAGCTTGGAAATTGTTACGGCGGCCACCTCGATACTTTCTGCCTCGATCAGGTCACGAAGAGCTACAATCGGAAGATTGCGCAGTCGGTCCCATGGGTCGCCATATTGGCGCACCCCGGCTTCCTTGCGAAGGCGCGCGGCGGTCATCGGGCTGATCCGTCCGTCAAGGGCGGACAGCGCCCCGGAAAGCCCCCCGGGGAACGAGAGGCCAATGGACTCGAGCTCGTGGGCAAACTCCATCAAGACCGTGGCCAGCGTATCGCGGTCGACATAACCCATATCGCCCATCAGATAGGTCAACTCGGCTTGCAGATCATCGGGCAGATCGCTCAGGGACACCTCTGCGCCTTCGTTCAGAAGAAAACGAACAATAACCGCCGCCTTATGCCGTTTGCTCAGTTTGAGAACTTTGCCACGCGACGGCGCAGGGTCCATCGACACTGGCGGTGTGAGACGGGCAAGCTGAGTTCTGGTTGCTCATTTCAGGCTCCTTGGTATTGGGCACACTTAAGCACCCAACACTAAAGAAACCCTCAACGCGCTTCTCAGAAGTTGTAGGTCACGCCGGTCTCGATGGCCGCGGCTAACGACTGTTCCGCCCAGGTTCCGGCACCGCCCCGTTTGCGGATCTGCACGAGTTCCCTGCGCGCAAGAACAAGGTCGCCTGCTTCTACGTGAGCTTGCCCTTTGTAGGATCGGGCAAGGTAATTATCGGGATTTGCCGAAAGCGCTTTTTCATAGAAAGCCATGCCAAGCTCTGCATGTCCCATTTTCCGATGGGTGAAGCCCCAATAGGTCAAAACCCGGTCTTCATTCTGATTGGACATCGCCGACAGGACCCGCTGCGCATTTTCCAGCTGACCTGCATAGGCGAATTCACGCACGGCCCCGTACAGCACATCATCTCCCAGTTGCGCGTTGTCCGGGTTCACACAGCGTTTTTTCTTTTCGCTCCAGACCTTGCCCTTCTTGCATTCCTTCGTGGTCTGCGTCGGTTGTGGGGCCGGTTCGTCACCGCCCGCTGCAAAAGCGGAAAAGGGCAGAAGGCCCACGATAGCAAGCGCAGAAAGGGAGGTTCTCAAAATCATCTCAACTGTTTCCTCAACACAAAAATAACCGGGGCGGTCCTTGCGCCCTCATACGGATTTCATCAGGCAGGCAGTTCTTAGCTGGAAACCTGCTCTACACAGCTGCGGCTGGATGCATCCCAAACCTTGCCCTCGCCACAGGACATGACTTGCTGCTCTTGGCTGGAACACCCAATTGCATAAGCGGTCACAGGCATGACCACCATGATCATTGCAAGTGCCATTTTTCGTATCATCATGACGACCTCCGAATTGCGTGTGCCGCCAGACTAACATGGATGCGGCCCCAGCCAAAATCACGCGCGCGTCAACGCCCGTTGCCCCAGATGCATTTTTGATCCCGCGGGTCCCAATAGCTGCCGGGCGCTCATTTCTTGCGCTGGTCGGCGCTTGCCGCGGTCGCGAGAATTGAACCGGCCAAAAAGGCTGTCAGGAGCGTCACATTTAACAACTTGGACATCGGAAATCTCCATGGTTTCGTGGCGCAGGCCGAGCGTTTCGTGCCATACGCCTCTAGATGATCAGATCCAGTTCGCGGCAACGCATTTCCCGGAATCTGCATCATGGTAAAAGCCCGCCGGGCAGGATTTTCCATTGCCTTTGCCGACTCCGGTTTTGGTGTTTGCGCCGCCGGCCAGAGCGACCGACGGCAGCGTCAGGAACAGGATCAATAGCCCTGCTGCAAACATGCTGTGGAGTTTGCCGCACTGGAGTGTCATCTTACCGTCCGTTCCCCGACATGCACATATTTTCAGATGCGTTCCACCAGTACCCATCATTGCAGTTTTCCTTGATGGCTTCCGAATGGATCGTGAGTGGTGTGCTGTGCAGAGGTTCCGACAGAACCGGGGTGGCGACGAGAACAGCCGTGAAAATAAGGGGAATGCGCATGATGTCTCCAAGAGTTTAAGGGTTATTGAGCACTGTACGAAGAGGCTCATCTGCCGGATCACCGCAGCTGATCACCTATGCATCACGTTGGTGTCATCAAAGGAAAAAGGGCCGCTGCACAGCATGTGCAACGGCCCCAAATCTCAGCTGCGGTAAGGCTTACTCGCCAAACACCCGCTTGAAGATCGTGTCAACATGTTTGGTGTGATAGCCCATGTCGAACTTTTCGTTGATACCATCTTCGCCAAGCGCAGCCACTACTTCGGCGTCCGCCAGCAGCAGTTCTCGGAAATCAAGGCGTTCTTCCCAGACCTTGAGTGCATTGCGCTGGACCATGGAATAAGCGTCCTCCCGGCTCACGCCGGCCTGTGTGAGGGCCAGCAGAACGCGCTGGGACATCACGAGGCCGGGGAACTTGTTCATGTTGTCGAGCATGTTCTCAGGGAAGATCAGCATCTTGTCGACCACGCCGGCCAGACGGTTCAGGGCGAAATCAAGCGTTACGGTGGCGTCGGGGCCGATGCCGCGTTCCACGGAGGAGTGCGAGATGTCGCGCTCGTGCCAGAGGGCCACGTTCTCCATCGCCGGGATCACCGTCATGCGCACAAGGCGGGCCAGACCAGTGAGGTTCTCGGTCAGCACCGGGTTCTTCTTGTGCGGCATGGCTGACGAACCTTTCTGGCCCATCGAGAAGAATTCCGCACCTTCCAGCACCTCGGTGCGCTGCATGTGGCGGATTTCGACGGCGATGTTCTCGATCGACGAGGCAATGACGCCCAGTGTGGCAAAGAACATTGCGTGGCGGTCACGCGGGATAACTTGGGTCGAGATCGGTTCGGGGCGCAGTCCCAGCTTTTCGCAGACATGCTCTTCCACGGCCGGGTCGATGTTGGCAAAGGTGCCAACCGCGCCCGAGATCGCACCCGTGGCGACTTCCCAGCGGGCTTTTTCCAGACGGTTTTTGTTGCGGTCCATCTCGGCGTAGAAACGCGCAAAGGTCAGGCCCATGGTGGTGGGTTCGGCGTGGATGCCGTGGGATCGGCCGACGCGGACGGTGTCCTTGTGTTCCAGAGCGCGTTTCTTCAGCGCGGCCAATACCTTGTCCATGCCTTCCAGGAGGATATCGGCGGCGCGCACCAGCTGGACGTTGAGGCAGGTGTCGAGCACGTCTGACGAGGTCATGCCCTGGTGCACGAAACGGGCTTCTTCCGAACCCACATGTTCGGCAAGGTGGGTGAGAAAGGCGATCACGTCATGCTTGGTGACAGCTTCGATCTCGTCAATGCGCGCGACGTCGAATTCGACATCCTTGGCTTTCCAGACGGCGTCTGCGTTTTCTCGTGGAATCACCCCCAGATCGGCCATGGCATCACAGGCATGCGCCTCGATTTCGTACCAGATGCGGAACTTGGTTTCTGGCGACCAGATGGCAACCATTTCGGGGCGGGCATAGCGAGGGATCATGTCACGGCCTTGTGTATTGGGAGCAATTGCGCGCGGTTTAGACTGTCAGCATCGTCGCGGCAAGGCAGGAGCGCACACATGAGACGGATTGCCCTTGTTTTGATGGTCTGGGCAGGGAGCGGCATGGCGGACGACTGGGTGCCGCTTCGCGGCGAGGACCTGACGGGTTTCCTGAACGATCAGATGGTCGAATACGACGCGGCGTGGCAACGGTTCTATGCCTCGGGTCGAACGCTTTACAATGCGGGCCAGGAAAGTTGGGGGTACTGGACCGAGCGGGATGGGCAGTATTGCAGCCAGTGGCCGCCAAGCGGCATTTGGGACTGCTACGGGGTCGAACGTCGTGGCGAAGATGAAATTAGATTTGTGGGCAAGGATGGCTCGATATCAAAGGGGCGGAGACGAAATTCACCTTGATAGAGGCGCCTGTAAGGCTGGACAGGTGGCAAACACTGTCTAGTATGGTCCTCGTTCGAGAAGTGCAATTGGTGGGAAAGTATGAGAAAAATCATGAGTTTACAGGGGGTTGTTGCGCTGATTGCGGGATTGATGCCTGCGAGTGCTGCGTTGGCGGATACCCCGGTTCATTACAGGGATGGAAGCGAGACGATCTTCAGCGTGGACGTGCCCGATTTCTGGACGGTGCGTGTCGGGGGAGCTCGCACATTAACCCCACCGGGCGAGGACGCGCCCCGCGATGTGGAGCGTGTTATCGGCCTTGAACCGGAAAGCGACAGCGGTGTCTGGGTTGGTTTTGTCGTGCCCGAAGGCCTGCGTACGCTGGATGAGGCGGCGGACTATGCCCGTTCGCTGGCACCGCAGATCGCCAAGGACACCGAAGTGACCGAGTTCGAGTCCCGCCGTATCGCGGGTTACCCCGCGCGCGTGTATCGCGGGACGGGGCGGCGCAATGGTACGACAGTGCATTTCACGGTATCGCTCATCGACCTACCCAACGGCAACGTGATTTTCAGCATGACGGCGCTCCATCCGGGATACAGGGCTGATGCGCTTGAGGACGTGAACGCAATTTACAATTCCATTCGGGCGCGGTGAGGGAGATGCAAATGAAATCCAAACGATATTTCCTTTTGCGCGCGATGGGTCTCACTTTGGCGGGGGGGCTGGTCCTGTCGGCCTGCGATGATCCCTACGTGTCCGGTGGCGCCCATGTCGGAATCTATTACGACTCGATGATGTGGAACGACTATTATCGCCCGAAGCCCCCGCCCCCCCCCGGGCGCCCGGTCCATCCAATCGCTCCGCCACCACGCCCGGTGCATCCGATAGCGCCAAGACCGCCCGTTGCCCGCCCGATGCCGCGTCGTTGATCAGGGATCGGCCAGTTCGGTGATCACCCGGCTGGTCCGTTCCAATGTCTGATGCACAGGGCATTTGTCGGCGATTTCAAGCAACCGGGCGCGTTGGTCTTCTTCCAGCGGACCGATCAGGTGCACGACACGGCGAAACGTATCCACCTTGGCTGACTGCCCGGCTTCTGCATCGCGCGCATGTACTTTGTCATGGCTGACATCGACCCAGACATGTTCCAGAGGCCAGCCCTTGCGGCGGGCATACATACGCACGGTCATGGACGTGCAGGCGCCAAGCCCTGCCGACAGGAAGCCATAAGGGGTCATGCCGCGATTGGTCCCGCCATAAGCCATCGGTTCATCGGCGAGCACATGATGGCGCGGCCCGGCATTCACATCCTGCAGAAAGCCGTTCGGATCGGCTTCGGCCACGCGCACGATCCCTTCCGGAGCGCCTGGAGGCGGCGCGGGGGCGCGCAGATCGAGATAACGCGCGCTCCAAGCCGCAATGACCTCTGCAACATATTCGGCGTCTTCCGGCGCGGTTATCAGGTGATCGGCTTTGTCAAGTGTCACAAAGCTCTTGGGGTGTTTTGCCGCTCGGAAAATCTCGGATGCGTTTTCGATTCCCACAATGTCGTCCTGCGGGGCGTGCAGTACCAAAAGCGCACGGCGCAAGTTGGCGATGGAAGGGGCAAGGTTTTCTGCCGATATGTCTTCGATAAAGGAATTCCGGATTGTGAATGGGCGGCCGCCCAGATTGACTTCCGCCGCGCCGTTCTGGCGGATCTCTTCAAGTGCCGCCCCGAAATTGTGGATGACGTGGCCGGGATCGAAAGGGGCGCCAATCGTTGCAACGGCCTTTACGGTTTCAAGGCTTGCCGCTGCCCGCAATACCGCCGCGCCGCCCAGGCTGTGCCCGATCAGGAGCGACGCCGCCATGCCCTGTGCTTCGAGATGCGAGGCTGCAGCCAAAAGATCGGCCACGTTGGTTGTGAATGTGGTGTTGGCAAACTCCCCCTGGCTGTGTCCCAATCCCGTGAAATCGAACCGCAGAACGGCAATTCCCATCGCCGAGAGACGGGCCGAGATACGGCGGGCGGCGGCAATGTCCTTGGAACAGGTAAAACAGTGTGCAAACAGGGCCGTCGCAAGGTGCGGGCCCTCGGGCAAGTCCAGCCGAGCGGCGAGCGTATCGCCGCCGTGTCCGGGAAACGAGAGGCGTTTTTTGGGCATGGGCGGTCCTTTGATCTGCGCCCCGCCAAACTGCTACGCGCCGCCCATCTGGCCAAGGGCCTTGTCGCCAATCTCACGCCATGGTGACGAAATGGGAGGCGCCGTGTATCATGACTCTCCCATGAGGACAGGGTCAAACGGGTAGGTCGTCAGGTTCTCATAGCCATCTTCTGTAATCAGTACCTGGTCCTCGAGCTTGATTGCGAAATCGCCGCCTTCCTCCCCAACCAGCGCCTCGACACAAAGTACCATCCCCGGTTCGAGCGGATAGTCGAAGGCCCCTGGCACAGCCTTGTCGGAATAGGCAACCAATGGCCATTCATCGCAAAGGCCCACACCATGCATCAGGCAGCCGTATTTGTGGTTCCAGAACTTATCGTCAAGCTTGTGCGCGTTGGCCGTCAGTTCAGGAATGGTCACCCCTGGCTTGAGCATCTCCATGTTGGTCATGATATGCTCATGTGCGTGGCGCATGGCGTAGATCATTGAATTCGTTGGCTTCTGGTCGCCGATCCACCACGTTCGGCTGATGTCGATGCAGATTCCGTAGGACCCGATCAGATCCGTGTCAAACGCGACGATCTCATTATTCTGGACGATGCGGGGCCCGCATTCCTGGAACCAGGGGTTGGTTCTTGGACCTGATGCGAGGAGGCGGGTTTCGATCCATTCACCCCCGCGGCGAATGTTTTCGGCATGCAAAACAGCCCAGATGTCATCTTCGCTGGTATTGCCAAGGGGGACGTTTTCGCGGGTAAAACGCTCCATCTCGGAAACAGCGGTCTCGCAGGCATGATGAGCGCAGCGCATGGCACGGATCTCGTCCGCCCCTTTGACCGCGCGGGCCTTTTCCGTGACCTCTTCACCTTCCATGATCTCCAACCCCTGCGCCTCGAGCGCGCGCAGCCCGTGAAGCATGACCTTGTCCACGGCAAGCCTCTTGTTGCCCGGAGCATGCTCCTGCAAAAGCGCGCGCACTTCGTTCGAGAACGCATCTGCGGCCACGTCAATCTTGTCTCCCCGGTCGAAATAGAACAGGTCGGCGCCCGAACGAACTTCGCGCACCAAGGGGTTGAAACTGCTTAGGAAAGGGGCGTTCTTGTAGTCCCAGATGACCATGTAGCCGTCGGCGCAAAGCAACACGGCGCGGAACGGGTTGTGCGTGTTCCAAAGCTGCATGTTGGTACTGTCGGTGGCATAGCGGATGTTGAGCGGGTCAAACATCAGAAGACCGGCATAGTCTCGATCAACGATATGTTGCGTGAGGCGCTGCCAACGGTGGCGGCGCATGGCTGGAAGGTCGGGAAGGTGCAAACCTGCATCAGCCCATTCGCCGAACGCCAGCCGCGTCGGGCCGATTTCGACCCGATCGCCGTCATTTGGGGTGTTGTCACCCAGGAGGGACCCCCGGGTCGGGTCGATCTTCCGTACGTCGCGATAGTGGTCGTTCATCATGGCCTCCCATTTTCCCACAAGGCCAGTCTGATCTGGCGAATCATCAAGGTCGTGCCTGTTTCCGACGCGGGATGTCCGTTTTGGGATGCAGGGCGGATGGCGCGCGGCTAAGAAAGGTCTCATGACGGATATTTTGCAGACACACATCCCCTATGACGCCCTTGCCGAAGTGGCCTTGCCGGGCATCTCGCCGATGAAAATGACTGACTGGTTGATCATCGACGAGGCTTATGCCGGGCAGATGGCGTTGCGAGAGGAACTGCTGGTAAGGCGACGCGGGGATGTTCTTGCACTTGATGAACGCGCTTGCCCTGCGGCAGCAGAACTGTTGGACGTGATCCTTGAGCTGCTTGAGGAGAAGGAAGGGTTCTTGGTGTCTGGCAAGGTTGTTACGTGTCCGGATGGACGAAAGGTCACCCTTGATGGTCAGGACCCTTTGGGCACCGTCGCGCGGCTTGTGCAGGAGGACATGTGTATCCTGGAGCGCCAAGGGGATCAGCACGTGCTGACGGGCGCGGTGTTGTGCTTTCCGGCCAGCTGGTCTTTGTCCGAGAAATTCGGAAAACCGCTGACGGGAATTCATGTGCCGGTCGACAGCTATGACGACAACATCGCGCGTCGTGTTCAGCGCCTGTTTGATGGGGTGCGGGCAGAAAGGCCCATGTGGCGCAAGAATGTGCTTTGGTACAACAACCCCGACCTGTTTCAGCCTCGCAGCGAACACGAAAGACGCACGCCCGTGGACATAACCCGCGCGCCGTACTTGAGATCCGAACGTCAGAGCATACTTCGTTTGCCCCGGAGTGAGGCCGTTGTGTTTTCCATTCACACCTTCGTCCTCGCCCGTGAAAACGTGGCGACAGAATGAGCGCTCTTCTGTACGCCAGTTTCTGTCCGAAACAGGCTTGGCGCCAGATCGACGCTCTGCAAATGTGGCGCCTGACAATCAGGGGAACGGAATGAGCATTACCGAACAATACGACACCTACCCATACCCAGCCCGCGATCCGAAAGATGAGCGTAAAAGGCTGGTCCGTGGGTCGCCGTCGCATCCCGTCGAGATGGATCACTTCCTGTTTGGAGGCAAACGCAACTGGCGGACGCCCATTCGCATTCTGGTGGCCGGCGGCGGAACTGGGGATGCACTTGTACAACTGGCGCAAACACTCACAAGCGCAAAGCGCCCTTATGAAATCACCTATCTGGACCTGTCGACCAAGGCGCGCGAGATTGCCGAGGCCCGGATTGCCGAGCGCAGGCTTTCAAACGTCACCTTTCACACGGCCAGCCTTTTGGATGCGCCGGATTTTGGCACGTTTGATTACATCGACTGTTGCGGTGTCCTGCACCACTTGCCTGATCCGGATGCGGGGTTCCGGGCCTTGTCCGCAGCCTTGTCGCCCGAGGGGGGGATGGGTTTGATGGTCTATGCGCCATATGGACGGGCAGGGGTCTATCAGTTGCAATCGGCCTTTGGCACCTTGTCACAGGGAATGTCGGCCAAGGATCGGCTCAAGCTTGGAAAAGCGGTTCTCAAGGCCGTGCCGGACGCGCATTCTTTCAAACGAAATCAGGTGCTTGTAGACCATAAGAAAAGTGATGCGGGATTCTACGATCTGCTGCTGCATTCCCAGGATCGTCCCTACACAGTAGGCGAACTGGCTGAGGCTTTGAGGCTAGCAGATCTCAAGCCTGCCGGATTTCTTCCGGCAGCCCAGTATGATCTGGACCGGCTGTTGCCGGAGGGTGTTGAGCGCCCCGAGGGCATGGATGCCATTGCGGCCATGGACGTGGCCGAAAAACTGCGCGGAACGATCAAGACCCATGTCGTTTATGCCGTTCCAGCCGCGCGCGACGTGCCCCAGGCCAACCCGAAGGATCCTTGGGCGGTTCCGCATTTCAAGAGTCTCGCTGGGCCGCAACTTGCCGGACTGGTGGCCAAGAAAGGCAAGATCGTGCTCGATTTCCAGACGGAAACCGCCGTTCTCAAACTGCCAAGAGAAACTGCGCAGATCGTGTCTCTGGTGGATGGGCGCACTCCACTGGGCGTTTTGCGTGAACGTACCGGACTGGACGAAATGCTGTTTGGATCGCTCTGGGGACATGTTCATGATGCGCTTGTTCCATGGAACGAGCTGAACTATTCCAAGCTACTGGTCTGAGAAAACTCAAAACACCCCGAGCGCCAGTCCCGCAGCCATTGCCGCACCAAGCTCACGGCAGGGGGCAAGCTTTTGTTCGTCAAGGGTTTTGGGCGCGAGTATTGCCTCGGGTGTCTGGGCGTCAGTGTTCACGATCAGGGGCGGCTGCGCCTCTCTGAGACGCCAGCCGGTCGCGATCCGGGCCAGTTGCCGGGCTGCACCTTGACCGTCTGATCCGGCGCAAATCATCTGGGCATATGGGCGACCTTCGATCCGGCCCAGAACCGGGTAATAGCAACGGTCAAAAAAGTCTTTCATCACCCCTGACAGCGTAGCGAGGTTTTCGGGCGCGCAGAAGATGTATCCGTCAGCGCCAAGCACGTGGTCCGGTCGGGTGGCGTCGGCGGTTAGAAGAGTGGCTGGGATTTCGCTGAGGGCGGCAGCATGGGCGGCCTCTGCCATCTGCCGGCTGCCCCCTGTGCGGGAATGATAGACGATGAGGAGTTCAGACATTGTGGTCGGTTCCGGCGGTTGCGGGCCGCAGGATATCAGGCGACGGGCGAAGGGGAAGGGGCGGGTTTGTTGCTCAGAATGCAATGTGGAAGAGGGATGCGAACTTGGCGATTTTCGGCGCCGAGCCCATTTTTTCGTATGCGCGTACGGCAGGAATAGCCGCACTCATTGATCTGGGCCAATCTTGGCCAGCCAGACTTCAAAAGCTTCGAGGATGTCATCCCCGACTCTTTCGAAACGCGATTTCGCATCTAACCCTTTCAGACCAGTGAACGCATTTTCTGGAATATGCCATCTCAATTCCTTGCCCTCTGAGAGCGCAGCATACATTTCCTTTTTGTAGGCCAGGACAAGTTCTGGCTTTGCCGGCGCGTAGTCTCGCGACTCAAAACTCTCGGCGTTCATGCGCTTCAGAATGGCATCGTTGCGACGTACGTCCGCTTCAAATATTGCCAAGGATTTGTCCTTGGCAGCTATTTGCCAGAGATATTCTTCGATCGACAGCGGTGAGCCGGAGCCGAGAAACAATAGCCATCCCGTGCCAAGATCGCATTTTGGGTGCAACAGGCAGGCCATCGCCCAGTCTTCATCAAAAGGGCCATCAAAATAGATGTTGCTGGCAAGATAGTGGATATCCCCTGCATCCAATTTGGCCAAAAAAGCGCGACCTTCGTCACTATCCGGCGTGACTTCATGCAAGTTCAATACGCGCGCGTTTTCACGCCATTCCTGTCTGTGATGAGAATTTGCCTGACGCCAACGACGCTTTTCGATCTGTTGCGCCGACATGTTTTCTTGCTGGTGTTTTTGAAAGGTATTGGCCGTGTTCAGTTGCCGAAGCGTGTGATTTCGCTTCCTTCGTTGAAAAAGAGACTTAAGAAAATTCACGCTTTTGGTCCTTTTTCCCGGGTTTCTCCGTTCTGATAAACCAATCTAATGTGCAGCGTATTAGAAAATGCAGACTTATTTCGAAAAGTGTCAGTGGCGGCTAAGTCTCACAAAACAGACGTTTGTCGAAGACCACCTAAAAAAGAAGGGCGCCCCGAGAGGCGCCCTGTGTTTAGTCGCTGTCCCAGCGTGGCTTAGCAGCTGTAGTACATGCCGAACTCAACCGGGTGCGGGGTGTGCTCGTAGAGCTGAACCTCTTCCATCTTGAGTTCGATGTAGCCTTCAATCTGGTCCTTGGTGAACACGTCGCCAGCCAGCAGGAAGTCGTGATCGGCTTCGAGGGCTTCCAGTGCTTCACGCAGGCTGCCGCAGACGGTCGGGATACCAGCCAGTTCTTCGGCGGGCAGGTCGTACAGGTTCTTGTCCATGGCTTCGCCCGGATCGATCTTGTTCTGGATACCGTCCAGGCCAGCCATCAGCAAAGCGGCAAAGGCGAGGTAGGGGTTCGCCGACGGATCGGGGAAACGTGCTTCAACGCGCTTGGCTTTCGGCGATTCAGTCCACGGAATACGGACACAACCCGAACGGTTACGTGCTGAGTAAGCGCGCAGCACGGGGGCCTCAAAGCCCGGGATCAAACGCTTGTAGGAGTTGGTCGACGGGTTGGTGAAGGCGTTCAGCGTCTTCGCGTGCTTCAGGATACCACCGATGAAGTACAGCGCTTCCTGGCTGAGGTCGGCATATTTGTCGCCTGCAAACAGAGGCTTGCCGTCTTTCCAGATCGACATGTTCACGTGCATGCCGGTGCCGTTGTCACCATAGATCGGCTTGGGCATGAAGGTTGCCGATTTGCCGTAGGACTGTGCCACGTTGTGGATGACGTACTTGTACTTCTGCAGTTCGTCGGCTTGCTTGGTCAGTGTGTCGAAGATCAGACCCAGCTCGTGCTGACAGGACGCCACCTCGTGGTGATGCTTGTCCGTTTTCATGCCCAGACGCTTCATGGTCGAGAGCATTTCCGAACGCAGATCCTGTGCGTCGTCGGTCGGGTTCACGGGGAAGTAACCGCCCTTGAGACCCGGACGATGGCCGGTGTTGCCCATTTCGTACTCGGTGTCGGTGTTCCACGAAGCGTCGATCGCGTCGACTTCGTAAGACACTTTGTTGATCGTGTTTGAGAAGCGCACATCGTCAAACAGGAAGAATTCCGCTTCGGGACCCATGTAGGCCACGTCGCCAATGCCCGAGGACTTCAGGTAGGCTTCGGCTTTCTCGGCGGTGCCGCGCGGATCGCGCTCATAAGCTTCGCCGGTGTCGGGCTCAACGATCGAGCAGTGAATGCAGATGGTTTTCTCGGCATAGAACGGATCCACATAGGCCGACGTGGTGTCGGGGATCAGTTTCATGTCAGAGTTTTCAATCGATTTCCAGCCAGCGATCGACGACCCGTCAAACATGAAGCCTTCTTCGAGGAAGTCTTCGTCCACGAGGTCCACGTCCACGGTTACGTGCTGCAGCTTGCCGCGCGTGTCGGTGAAGCGAATGTCAACATAGGCTGCGCCTTCGTCTTTGATCATCTGGAGAACTGCGTCTGCGCTCATTCTCTTTGTCCTTCTGATTACTGAAAAGGGAGTGGGTTACAACGCGTCCGGGCCGGATTCACCGGTACGGATGCGGATGGCTTGTTCGACGGGGCTGACAAAAATTTTACCGTCGCCGATTTTGTCTGTTTTGGCGGCATCGACGATGGCTTCGATCGCACCGTCCACCTGGTCGTCATCAAGGACGACCTCGATTTTGACCTTGGGCAGGAAGTCGACGACATATTCCGCGCCGCGATAAAGCTCGGTATGGCCCTTTTGGCGGCCGAACCCTTTGACCTCGATGACGCTGAGCCCCTGGATGCCGAAATCCTGCAGCGCTTCCTTGACCTCATCGAGCTTGAACGGCTTGATAATTGCCTCGATCTTTTTCATCTGGAGATGCCTCCTCACCTGATACCTTGGCAACGCTCAGATCACTTTCATTGGCGGCCTACAATTGGCTATGGTGACGCGGACGGGGCGCAAGGGTTGGATTTCATAGGTATGCCTAAAAATTAGGCGGTACGCTCGAAAAACGCGCTGAATTGAATCGCAAGGGATTTGGAAATGAGCGAAATACTCACCGCTGCACAAATGCGCGCCATCGAACAGGCGGCCATCGAGTCGGGTGAGGTGACCGGTTTGGAGCTGATGGAGCGCGCAGGAAAGGGCGTGGTTGAGGCGATCTTTGAAGAGTGGCCGGAACTGGCGAATGGGTCCCATGGTGCCGTGGTGCTATGCGGGCCGGGCAACAATGGTGGTGACGGGTTTGTTGTCGCGCGGCTTTTGAAGGAACGGGGCTGGCAGGTGGAGGTATTTCTCTATGGAGACGCCCAGAAACTGCCGCCGGATGCGAAGGTGAATTATGAGCGTTGGGAGGCTTCAGGCGGCGGTACTCAGATTGTCGTGGCAAGCGACGAGGCTTTTCCTTCCACGTTTCCATTGCATTATGAGCCAAGCCTCGTGATCGATGCAATATTCGGGACAGGTTTGACCCGGAAATTATCTGACCAACTGCAACAGGCTCTCAACAATCTAAATAGCGTGTTCCCGTCCCAAGCCAAATGGATCGCTGTCGACATTCCGAGCGGTCTCTGTGCTGATAGCGGAAAATTACTGGGCGGGGGGGATGATTGCTTTTGGTTGGATAGGTTTTCGCTAACGGTGACTTTTCATCAAAGAAAATTAGGTCACTTTGTTGCCAACGGGCCAGCGGCCACTGGGGGAGTCGTTTGTAAGGGCATCGGACTATCTCGGGACATTCTCATTCTAATGAGCCAAGGTAATTCACCCCAAAAGGTGCCGTCTTACAGGGAGAAAGTCCATTTAACGGATGAAACTTTTCAAATCACAAAGGGTGAAGAAGACGCCCACAAGTACACCCACGGCCACGCCCTGATCCTATCCGGCGGCCCCGGCAAGACGGGTGCGGCTCGGTTGGCGGCACGGGGGGCGCTTCGGATCGGGGCCGGACTGGTGACACTGGGCGTGCCGCCAAGCGCGCAGATGGAGGTTGCCAGCCAGATTACCGCGCTTATGTTGCGGCGGGTGGACGGTTCGGAAGGGCTGGAAAGCGCTTTGGAGGACGCGCGCTTCAACGCACTTTGCCTTGGGCCGGGGCTGGGTCAGGAGCGGGCGCGGGAGCTGGTTCCGGTGGCGGTGCGTGCCAAGCGCGCACCCTACGTTGTGTTGGATGCGGATGCTCTCAGCGCTTTTGCAGATGACCCGGCACAATTGTTTGATCTGTTACACGCGCGTTGTGTACTGACCCCACATGAAGGGGAGTTCAGGCGGCTGTTTCCGGACCTCCATGCCAAGCTGGTCGAGGTGCCAACCAAGGGTCCGGCCTATTCCAAGGTGGATGCCACGCGCGAGGCGGCAAAGCGGGCAGGGTGCACCGTTCTGTTCAAGGGGCCGGACACGGTGATTGCGGACCCGACGGGGCAATGCAGCATCAATTCGGCACACTATGAGCGCAGCGCGCCTTGGTTGGCGACGGCGGGGTCGGGGGATGTGCTGGCCGGGTTCATCACGGGGCTTCTGGCGCGCGGCTTTTCTCCGATGCAGGCGGCGGAAACAGCGGCATATCTACATGTGGAATGTGCGCTGGAATTTGGCCCGGGACTGATCGCGGAAGACCTGCCCGAACAACTACCCGCAGTATTCCGGAAACTGGAGCTCTAGGCGCATTTTCTGCTCGCATCCGGCAATTGGCTTTGCTAAGACGCGCGAACCGTGCGGGTGTGGCGAAATTGGTAGACGCACCAGATTTAGGTTCTGGCGCCTTTGGCGTGGGGGTTCGAGTCCCTTCACCCGCACCACTTTGAAATCATTTGTCATTCTGGGGTTCTTCCTCTGTCTGGTCCTGCGACCCGGGTAAAGTTTCGCAATTTGTTTCGCACTTTCCCGGTTTGTCGCTGTTTCGTTCCCGCTTCTGCTGAGCCCGTTTCGACGCCTTTTTCTGATCCGCGCCCGAGGCATATTTCTGTGCCATCTCAAGGGTCTTGTGCCCTGTGACGGCTTGGATGTCGCGGATATCGACACCGGCATCTGCCATCTCCTTGGCTGCCGTGTAGCGCCATCCGTGGGGCACCAGCCTGTCATGCCCCTCCTTGACACCAATCGCTTCGCGCACGTCCTCTACAGCTTTCTGCACCTGCCGCTTGCCAAGCGGCTCGGTCGCGGTCTTGGCAAGGATGTGCTTTCCGCGCCGGGGAAGTCCCGCGAGGTATGCCTGCAACCGTGCAGGGCAGTAAACGTCGATCTTCGCGCCCGTCTTTTGTTGAACGACCGACATATACTCGCCGTCGAAATCATCCCACTTCATTGCCACGCAATCCCCAAGCCGCTGGCCCGTGCCGATCGCAAGCTCGTAAATCGTGCGCGCGACCGACAGCCCATGCTCGTCGCAATACCGCTCATAGGCCTCCAGCTTGTCCGCAGGCCAAGCCTCATAGGCCGCCCCCTTCAGCTTGCGGATACCCACCACCGGGTTTCGTTCGATCCACTCAATATCCACTGCCCGCCGCAAAAGGATCGACAGCACGGCGATCCGTTCATTGGCCTTCGACCACGTCTCCTTCAGCTCATCCCGTACACGCAGCGCGTCGGCCCGCTTGAAGTGACGCACATCCTTGGAGCCGTTCTTCTCACGGATATCCTCGCAATGACGGCGATAGTTCTTCTTGGTGCCAGCGGCCAACTCCTTGAATTCGGCACTGGAATAGTAACTGACGATCAGCGCTTCCCACGAGGTCGTGGTGATCAACCGGGTCTTTCCGTTGCGAATTGACCAGTATTTCAGGGCAAATTTCTCGGTGTCCGGGTCGTCAGGCAGCCGCTCCCGGAACTTGCCCTTGCGAAAGTAGATGTAGGTCTTGCCCTTGACGGTCTGAAATTCGAGATAGGGGAGATCTGGCCGTTTCATACGACAAAGGCCTCCGGCTCGATCTTGTTGCCCGTCAGGACCGCCTCGATCTCGGCTACCACCCAGAGGGTGCGCTTTCCAAGCCGGATCGGCGGCGGAAGCGCGCCTTGTTCGACCAGAAACAGGAACTCCCCCACGGTCAGCGACAACATCCCCGCCGCCCTTTTCGCCTCTACGGCGAGCCTTTCGAGTTTGGCCATGTCATGCTCCCTGCGCCTTGGCAGCGCGTTCGAGCAGGATCGTCGCAAATTCGCTGTCGCTCAGGTTCCATGGTCCCTCCAGAGCCCTGATGATCAGCTCTGACATGGTCGCGCTCTCGCTCAGAGAGTGCATCCGCAGCGCGGCGTGGAGATGTTTCGGCAGATAGATAGATGTCTGCTGCAAGGTGTTTCGATCAAGCATAGCTCGCCCGCCCATATAATTACTGGAGAGGCACCGGTTTTCGCTCAATGTCTTGATGGGGATTTGAGAGCAGTGCTCTCACGCTACAACTTTTGATCGCTTGTCGAGGGGCAAGCCCCTCTCTACCTGAATTTCAATGATGCCTGAGCTTTGATAGCGCGGGCGCAGTTTGAGATCAAGGTATTTTTAAATTTTTGTAGCGTTGTCAAACATTTATACGAAACCGTTAAATTTTCAACCAACAGGAGAAGCTTTTGAGATTTTTCTCAAATCGAGGCTCGTTAGCCAGCGGAAGATAGCCGCCTCCAGCCGAAGCCGATTTGCATCGGCCTCCGCATAGCAGAGGAAGCAAGTCAAAACGCCGACAGGGTAACTATTTGAATTTCTCAAAAATCGATGCCCAAAGGTCGAGCATTTCGTCATCTACTTGCTTGTCGGGGTTTGCCAGTAGTTTTGATTTCACGCCCAGTGCGAGCTGCACTTTCCAGTCGTCAGCGAGATCAAAGCCCTCTCCAGCGGCCCACGCCTTGATCTGAGGAACAATTGGCTTGCCTGCTTCATAGAAATCCTCGAAGTCACGATCCGCGCGGCGCTCCAGTCGATCCAACACTTGGATCAAAAGTTGCGGGGGAAGCAGGTCTTCGATCTCGGTGTCCTTCAACTTCCCGGTGAAGGCGTCGATGGTAAAGACCAAGTCCTTTGCCCCTTGATAAAGACCGTCTTGGAGCGCTTTTGCTGCCTGCCTGCCGGCAGCATCACCATCCAGCAGGACATAGGGCAGTGCATCGTCGCGCCCCATCAAAATTGCCGCGATGATCTTGGCCGTCTTCGCCCCGCCTGAAGGCGGAAACACCAGTTCGGCAGTCGGATTGATACGCCCTTTTGCAATCAGGATGTTCTTGATCGCAGACAAATAATGTTGGTCTGACGGCCCCTCGACAATCACCGGAGTGCATCCAAGCAATAGGCTTTCAGCAACGGTCAGGTTCAAAGCCGAGTGCACCGCGTAAGTGGCTCCTGCGCCCTTATCTGCACCCTTGCCCTTGTTCGCGGCCAGATTGCTCGACGCGACTGTGCCGCCGTCTCCATCGACATAGACCTTACGAACTCGGTCGAGACGGTCAGCGTCGATCATGAAGGGCGAATGGGTGGTGAACACGATCTGATGTGTCTTCGACAAATTGTCAAAGAAGGCCGACAGATCACGTTGGGCTAGCGGGTGCAGCGAATGTCCCGGCTCGTCCAGCAGTACGATCGCGTTGTCGTGCGTGTCCTCGCTCTCATATGTGAAAACGAGGAAGAAGCTCAGGAACCATTGCAAACCGGTGCTGCGATTTTCCAGCTCAATTTCTTCTGGTCGCCTGTCGTCAGCAACCCAGATGCGGAAATAGTTACCATCAGCTTGCAATCTGAATTGGTAGTCGCCTTGCTTCCACCAGTCCCGGAAAGATTTTGTCAGCTTGGATGACGCTGACTGAAGCAAAGCGGCACGTGTCCGCAATTGTTCGTCGTCGATCTGAATTTGTTCATCTGTTTTCTTAATAACGTCAACGCGTTGCCCATGCTGATTGATCCGTTCAGTGACGCCTGTCGCTCGTGCAAGCTCTAGCACTTCCTCTGGGCTGAGGTTCACAAGATCAAAGAGAACCTGAAGAGTGCGGGTCTTTGCGGCTTCCTTTGCGCTCAGATCATCCCGCTTCATGTTATCCACGACATGGGGCAGATAGATTTGGGCGTCCAAGTTGCCGTAGTTTGAATAATAGACAAACTTCGGGAGCCAAGCTTTCAAGTGCGCAAACAGGCTCGGGCCTTTTTCTGGGGCGGGGGCTTCTTCGCCTTCCGCGACTTCTGGCGCCTCTTTCACCTCGAACATATCGCTGGGTTTGAGTGTGCGGTCGTTACAAAACCAGATACCAAAACGCCCCTTGAAGTCGCGAACCACTTCTACGGTTTCTGTCTTGCTCCGATCCGCTCCAAATTTTGCTGCTTTATCGCGCTCAGCATCACTCAGTTCAAAAATGCAGCGGATGAAATTATGTTTCTCAGGTTCCTCGCGCATCTCGGCATAGCGCGACCGAGGCATGTCATCGAGATGATTGATTGCGCCATTGCCAGACGGGTTTAGTTTCCAGAGGGGAAGCAAGAGGTTGGTCTTACCTGCTTCATTCTCACCGATCAGAGCGGTGACATCCGACGCGTCGATCCAGCCGCTATCAACAATCGAGCGAAAATTCGTGACGCGAAATTTCTTTAGTTCCATGGCGTTATTCCTCAATCAATATCCAGCTTCGGCAGACCCCGCACGATCTCCATCGTCCGCAGGCTGACCGTGATCACGCGCTGGAACAATTCCAGCGGATAGGCGGGGTTGTCGACGGTCTCATTGGCGTAGCGGTTGGCGTCGTTGACGATGTCGCTGCCCTTTTTGGTCTTGGGGTTGTAGCTGTCCTTCAGCTCCGCTTGCCGTTCCATCACCCATTCCAGCGCGGGCTTGCCGTTGACGACATAGTCATAGGCTGCCAACGGGATATCTTGCATGGTGATGTTGGCGTTGTAGATCACCGTCGATTTATCGAGGTTCGGGCGCTTGCCCGCGAATTTCATCTTGGTGACGCGGTAGAAGGCCTGCGGATCGTCGATGACCCATGTGTCGGGATGGCCCTGCTTGAAGGTGACGGGATAGGGTTCGACCGTCTCGTAACCCACATGCAGATCGGCCAGATCACGGCCCGCCTGCGCGAAGGCGCGGAAATCCTCGACCTTCTTCACGCATGGGATGCGGGGCAGTTCCTTGGTCAGGTTATCGGCGTAGCGGGCGCGATAGTCTTCGGAATGCAGCAGGCCATAGGTGTAATAGAAGATATCCTCGCGCGTGATCTGCTGGCCCGGATAGGCCGCTTGGAAATGGCGCAGGCCTGCGTCGGTGATGCCATCACGGCGGGCGGCCTGATCCGCGCCCGAAAACAGGTCATCCGCGCCCGTGTCGGCATCGTTGTAAATGTAGAGCGGGAAGCATTGCGAACCGCTCATATCGGCGGCGTGAAGGCTCGGGATGCAATCCGTCATCAGCGCCGAAACCGATCCGCGCGCGCCGGGGCTCGACATGGCGATCACGCGATTGGGGCTGTCGGCATCAGGAAACAGGCGCGGGATCTGATAAACCATCTCGTTCAGGCGGCGGCTGAAATACAACCATTCCTTCCCGAACGGACGATAGATCGACGGCACAAACTGGCCGTCCTCGATCGACAAGGGTTTGCCACGGCCATGATCCGCCAAAAGCGCCCGCGTCCAGCTTACCTGCCTCGGATCGCCCAATAGTTTCGGCGCTGGCTTGCCTGCATCCTGCGCCTGCCGTGCCTTGGCCAGCTCATCATTGTAGGTGTCGATCATCGCCCCGATGTTGCGCTCCAGATCGGCACGAGAGCGGTTGTAGCACCACGCATCCCGCTGGGTTTTCACCCCTGCGGAATATGTCTCGAACAGCGTTTCAGCGGTCTTGTCCTTCTTGTCACCGATCTTGATGAACTGATCGAAAGACGCATCCCGCTGGTTCAGCCAATCGCCATGTTCGTCGGGCTCGATCCGGGTCCAGCCATCGGCCTCGGCAATGCCGCGCGTCGAGCCGAAGTCGCGGATGATCGCCAGCTTTTCCTTTTCTTCAAGGTAATCGCCAATGTCGCGGTAATGGATGCGACCGCGATGTGCGGCCTCGGGGTTGCGGACGAGGACCGAAATCGTGATCGGCGTGCGGGTGCCCGCACCAAAGACGTTGCCCTTTTCCTTGCGGCGGCGTTCACCGGTCAGGTGTGCGTCACCCCGCAGATTAAAGATGTAGAGGTCGGAGAACTCACTGGCGAAGCTCCTGCGCACGCCCGTTGTAGCGTTCCCATCCAGCCAACCGCCATTGGTCACAAAGGCCACGACACCACCATCATCGCCGATCCGGTCACTGGCCCAGCGGAAAGCCCGCAGATAGCTGTTGTAAAGGCCGTTCTTGTTCTGCGCCTCGGTCAGCGCGGCATAGGTGTCGCGGATGCGGCCATCCAGCGTGGGGTAGTCCACATTGGCATTGTCGTCATTGGCGCTGTCCTGCCCTTTGGAATAGGGCGGGTTGCCAAGAATCACTCGGATATCGGTCGCCTTCTGCCGTTTGCGCCGTTCCGAGTTGTCGGGCATGTAATGCGAGATCAGATCGTCGCTTTCATACATCTGGAAGGTGTCGGTCAGGCAGATGCCTTCGAAGGGCACATAGTCCCCGCCCTGAAGCCCGTGATAGACCGCCTCGATGTTGATCGCGGCAATGTAATAGGCCAGCAGCACGATTTCATTGGCGTGGATCTCGTGGCGGAATTTGTGCTCCATCTCCTCGGGCGCGATCAGGCCCGATTGCAAGAGCCGCGTGATGAAGGTGCCCGTGCCGGTGAACGGGTCCATGATATGCACGCCCTCGGACCCGAGCGTCTGGCCGAACTCGGTTTGCAGCACATCGTTGACCGAATGAATGATGAAATCGACGATCTCGGGCGGGGTGTAGACGATGCCGAACTTGTCCGTGGTGCGCGGGAAGGCCTTTTTGAAGAACTTCTCGTAAAGCTCTTTGATCAGGTTCTGCTTGGCCGCCGGATCGGTGATGCCTTTGGCGCGGCGCTGAACATCGGCATAGAATTTGTCGAGGTCTTCGGATTCCTTGTCCAGATTGGCCTCATCCAAGACATCCAGAACCCGCTGCATGGCGCGGGAAACAGGGTTCTCTGAGGTGAACTGGTGGCCCTCGAACAGGGTCTGGAAGACGGGGCGCGTGATGATGTGCTGGGCCAGCATCTCGATCGCGTCTTCACGGGTGACGGTTTCGTTCAGATCGTCTTGCAACTCTTCAAGGAAGGCGTCGAAGGCTTCGCGTGCGCGGGTGTCGGGCGCGTCCAGCAGGCTTTTCAGTCTGACGATGTGGTCGCCTGCGATCTCGGCAATGTTGCCCGCCCAGTCTTCCCAATAGTCGCGCGTTCCGCATTTCTTGACGATCTTCGCCATGATCGCGCGCGAAAACTCATCGACGGAAAAGACCATCTCGGCCTGCACCGGCCCTGTCGTGACGGGATCGCGCCCAGGTGTGCCGATACTGGCGCTGGCAGGCTGCGCACGGGTCGGCAGATCATCGACCACTGCGGTGACGGCGGCCAGTTCCGGGTGGTTGGCCGTGATCCCGACGATCTCGACCTTGTGGCTGATGTCTTGGCCAAGCGAGGCTTGGTTGATCGTCGCACCCATGCCGTCTTCGTCGTGGGCGCGCAGGGCGTTCAGGATTTGCCAGACGACGCGGTATTTGTCGTTATCGGCCAGCGCCTGTTCGGGCGGGATACCGGCGGGCACGCCCACTGGCAGGATGACATAGCCCATCTTCTTGCCCTCAGCCCGACGCATCACGCGCCCGACCGATTGCACCACGTCGATCTGGCTTTTGCGCGGATGCAGGAACATGATCGCATCGAGCGCGGGCACATCCACGCCTTCGGACAGGCAGCGCGCATTGGTCAGGATCCGGCAGGTATGGTCCGGGGCATCTGCCTTGAGCCAATCGAGCAAACGCCCGCGCTCCTTGGCGTTGAAGGTGCCGTCCACATGCTCAATCTCGCAGCGCAGGCTGTCATCGTCCGGGTCGTCATCCAGCACCGGATCGTTCCCCAGAAATTCATCGACCACGGCTGAGAATTCGGTCTCGATCAGCTTCGAGCTTTTGATGTCCTTGCAGAAGGCCAAGGCGCGGCGCATGGGATGGGGATCGGTGGACACATCGGCCTGCAAATCAGCCTTGGTCAACGCCTTGTAGCACCCCACGATCTTGGTGGCGTCATCAAGGCGCAGTTCGCTGCCGCCATCGTTCAGGCGCTTTTGCACGCTGTCCGAAACCAGTTGTTCGTCCATGGCCAGCACGATTACCTTGTAATCGGTCAGCAGGTTGTTTTGCACCGCCCACGAGAACCCGCGATAGAACAGCGTTTCGCCGAACAGATCGGTGCGATCCATCGAGCAGAGTTCGGCCCCAACATCATCCGCTTTGGACTTGGCATTCTCCCCAAAAATCCGCGGGGTCGCAGTCATGTAGAGGCGTTTCTTGCCCTGAATGACGCTGTTGTCGTGGACCTTGACGAAGTTGGAATCGTCCTCGCCCACCAGCGTCACGCCGGTTGTCCGATGCGCCTCGTCGCAAACAATGAGATCGAATTCAGGGAGTCCGTGATCACCTTGGGCGTCTGCGATGACCTGAATCGACTGATAGGTCGCAAAGATGACCGTCATCTTGTCAGATGCGGGGTGCAGGACGCCTTCGGCAAGTTTGCGCGGATCGGTCGTCGCGGGGAAGGCAAGATCAAGCACATCGATTTCGGCAATATCATCGGCTCCGACACGCCGCTTGCCGACCTGCGTATCCGAGCAAACAGCATAGGATCGAAGCGGCGTTTCGGTGTCCGCAGTCCATTCCCGAACGGTCTGCGCCATCAAGGCCAAGGAAGGCACGAGGAAAAGAACCTGCTTACCGGCACCGGCAAGATCTTCTGCGATCTTAAGGCTGGTGAACGTCTTACCCGTCCCACAGGCCATGATCAGCTTGCCTCGGTCGGCATCCGTCAGCCCGGAACGAACATCGCGCAGCGCTTCTTCCTGATGGGGACGCAAGCGCTTTTTGTCGGCCAGAACGACAGTCCCCTGATCGCCGAAGCGTTCCCAAAGGATCGGGCTTTCCTGAAGATCATTCAACCCAATGCGAATTGTCGGGATGTTCTGGCCACGAAGCATCGCCTCGGCATTTTCGCTCCAAGGCTTCTCTGTGGTGTCGATGATAACGCGGCGTTTGAACGGATCCTTGCCGGAGGCAGAGATAAAGCTGTCGATGTCCTCTTTGCGGATGCGATAATTCGTGTCGTAAAACTTGCATTGGATCGCCGCGAAACCGTCTTCGTCACGCAGCTTCGCTACAAGGTCGATACCTGTATCACGGCCATCCCAGCCATTTTCGAGCGCCCACTGGGCGTAATGTTTGACGTCAGAATACTGCTCGACCTGAACCGGATCATGCGCAAGAAATGCGACCGCCAAGCGCTCAAAGTAGGTTCCCTTGTCGCGCTCGGTGCGCGCGGCGCTCCGGTATGAATTCAACAAATCCTGTAACGACATCTGCTCGTCTGCCTCAAAGTGTTTTTGTGAGCAGGATTCTCCTCCTACCACTCATATTTCTAGCGGGCACGACAATCGGAATCCACCAGTGATTGTGTCAGCCTCTGGCCTCAGCCCGCGTTACGGCATCGAGGATCACTTGGCCATCACAGCCGATGGCTGTCACGATCTGGACGAATTCGACGACCTCCACCTTCCGCTCGCCATTCTCGTATTTCGCGACGAAAGACTGGGGCCGTTCGAGGCGATCTGCCAGCTCGGTCTGCGTCAGCCCCGCATCCAACCGCGCCTGTTTCAATGCCGCCATGAGGGCCAGATGCCCCGGACTGCGTAGGGTTCTTCCCATGTTTTGAACTCCGAATAAATCCGGAATTCGGATAATCCCGCTTGAGGATTATCCCATTTTGGGTTATGTCTTCTGGTGTTTAAGCACCAAGGCACTTGATCATGATGACGCACGTTCGCACAGGATGGCTGGCCTTAAGGCTTCAGCAGCGTCCAAGCCTCAACGCCAAACCCCTCGGCTACCCGATACAGGTTGTCGATCGAGATGTTCTGCTCCGAGCGCTCTACGGCACTGAGATAGGTCCGGTTCAGCCCGGCCTCGTTTGCCAGATACTCCTGCGACCAGCCACGCTCGGCGCGCAGCTTGCGCATGTTGCGCGCAACGATGTCTCGCAGGGGGCTTTTGGGCGTCGTCTTCATGCACAATGCTATTGTGCTTTGACGCTTTTAACTCTACCTGTTTTAACATACATTCGACGAGTTGGAGAGTTCCCATGCCCCAATGTCCCCACTGCATGACCGAGGTCCACGAAGAGGCGCGCGTTTGCCCGTCCTGCGGCGCGAAGAAGGGTGTTCTGGGCGCAGGGTTCACCGGGCGTGATCTGAAGGTGCGAGCTGGCATTGTGGCGGCGATTGGCCTGCTGCCGCTCCTCGTCGGGCTTGGTTTTCTTGTCACAGGCGACGTCATTGGCTTCATGCTTTTAGCTGGCCTTGCCGCGATCCCCTTCGCTATCGCCTCCGGGATCTTTGTCGCATCGGAGGGGCGCGAAAAATGGTATCGCTGAACCTTCACGACCCGGACGGCGTTCAGCGCCGATTGCAGGCCTTTCTTGTCCAATTCACCGCGCCGCAATGGGTCACGCAGACCCAGACCGACGCCACGATCGAAGATCAGGAACGCGCCGCCGAGGTGCTGGACATCGTTCTGGATATCCTGCTCGATGCACACCTCGGGCTGGTGGCCGATCTGGTCCCCGCCGATGACGCGCAATTCTGGCACAGCCCGCGCCGTCTGCACGCGCCGGAAACGGGTGCGCAATTCGATATCCGCGTGGGCGCGCGCGGTGGCTATGATCTGCGCGTCACGGTGGGCAACACCGTGTTCACCGACCACGCGATGAGCTTTGAAGCCCTGACCATGGCGCTGCGCAGTTTCGCCGCCCTGCACCGCGAGGCGGCCGCATGAGCGCGCAGAAACACACCTCGTTCTACATCAGCGCCGAGGGCCACAAGGCCCTGCGGCTGGAGGCGATCAAGCGCGGCCTGTCGATGAGCCAGCTCATCGCCCGCGCGCTGGCCGATGCAGGCGTCGATATTCCGGCAGAGGATTTAAAGAAATGAAATCGTTGTTCACCGCCGCGCTGATGGCGCTTGCCTCCCCCATTATGGCCGAGGGCTGGTATTTCGAGGCATCGCTGGAAGGCGGGGCCGAATTCTGGACCTTCACCAACGCCACAGGCGATGTCAGCCCCCGCCGCCAGATGGGCGATGAAATCTGGATCATCCGCTCGGACGAGGTGAGCGAGCTTGGTCCGAACGGGGCCTGCACCTTTGACAACTGCGCGGTGAAAGTGATGCTGGGCGGGCAGGTTCCTGCGGCACGAGAGCGGGTGCAGATAACGTTCTCGAACGGCGAGGCACTGGACTTTGAGGCGCGCGGCGGTGAGGTTCTGTTCGACAATTATTCCACCGCAGGCATCGGCGCGACCGCGCTGTTCGTCGAGAACATCCGCGCAGCGGAATGGGTCGAGGTCAGCTTCGGCGGGCGGGCGCACAGGTTCAGCCTTACGGGATCGGCGAAGGCACTGGATGCGATCAGGGCGTATCTACGCTAGGTGCGCGATGGTGATATAGGGCGATAGCACTATCACACGATCAACGAGGGCATCGCATGGCGCGGTTTTTGGTCTGGAGCGACCTGCATGACGAATTCTGGGGCGGCTTCGATCAGCCTGACCTGTCCGCGCCGGTGGACGGGGTTCTGATTGCGGGCGATACGCACACGCGGGGGCGCCATCTGGAGATCCCGGCGCGGGCCGCACGCAAATATGACTGCCCGATCGTCGTGATCTGGGGCAATCATGAGGCCTATGGCTCGGTCTGGTCGGAACTGTTGGCGGACGAAGAGCGCCAGCTTGCCGAACTGCGCGCCGAAGGCCTTGATATCCGCGTGCTACATGGTGCCGCGACCGAAATCGCAGGCGTCCGCATCATCGGCGCGACGCTCTGGACGGATCTGCAACTCTACCCCGAGTTCGACGACCTCGCGCGGATCATGGTCTTGGCCTACATGCAGGACTACCGCGCCATTCGCACCGCGCCCGACACCTACTTTACCATCGACGACATGCTGGAACGTCATGCGCAGGACAAGACTGCGATCCTAGCCGCCCTGCGCACCCCGCACGACGGCCCGACCGTGGTTATGACCCACCACCTGCCGCTGCGCGACCTGATCGCCCCGTGGCGCACCATCGGCGGCCATGAGAAGCGCGCGATGAGTAACGGGTTTGCCTGCGACTTATGGGACGAAATCCGGGGCCTCAACATCGACACATGGATCTGGGGTCACAGCCACGAGGGAGAGAGCCGGACATTCGAAGGCGACCACGGCCCGATCCGCTTCGTCACGAACCAACGGGGATATCCGGGCGAGGAGGTGGCGTTCGATCCGACCTTCGTGCTGGAGGTCTGAGCACGGTAGATAGGGCGATAGTGCTATAGCGCTATTGGGCAGTGACCGAACATAACCCGCTGATCTTCTTGGAAATGACACAAAGCTAATGAAGATGATCCAAAAATTTAGCCGATAGCATTGGGGATTTTTGTGCTTTCACTGGCAGTAATTGGATTTCAGGCAATGATCGCCGCGTCTCTGGTCGTGGCACGAATTCTGGGGGCCGCGAACAATAAGCCCGATTGGCTTTTCTGGGCCGCATTCGGCTGGACCGCCTTCACCTTTGCCTTCGTGTTCGCGTCCCCGCTCATCCTCTTGCAGCTCGTGGTGATTTGGGGCGTCACCGCGTGGATCAGGCCGAAAGACGAAGATGAACCCGATCCGCCCAGCAAGCTTGAAACGCTGACCGCAGACGACGAGGACTGGCACCGATATTTCCAGCACCATTGTGAATCTCCGGCGGAAGTCGCCTTTCTCGACGCTATGGTCGAAGCCTTCAATCTCACACCTGAAAAGGGCCGCTTGCGCGGCGGCGGGCTGACCTTGCAGATGCAGGTGCCGGTGATGAATTACCGCCTAGATTTCCTGATCGACGACGGCCTGATCGTCGAAGTCGATGGCGCACAATGGCATTCCTCGCCCGAAGCCGTCGAGCGCGATGCCGAACGAGACAAAGCGCTCGCGGCGAAAGGCTATGAAATCCTGCGCATTCCCGCAAAAGTCACGCTCTACAAGCCCGAAGACGCGATCAAGCAGGTTCGCCAAGCGCGCTCAGGCTGGCTGGCCCGCAAGGCAAAGGCGCGCGCCAGCCGTGCGCAAGTGGCGGATGGAATGATGGCCGATCACAAGCGGCTCACGCAGGTGCCTAAATTCGGCGTATCGGATCTCGTGGCCTCTGTTGGAACTGGCCTTGATCGCATGGGGGCGGGTGTAACCAAGTTCAATGCGCAAATGGCACGGTTCAATGAGCGCGCTGCGCGAAGGATAGAAGAAGATCGCAACCGTGTGGCTCAGGAAGCCGAGGAAGAAATGAAACGCCTTCAAGCAGAACTGGATGCCGATCCAGAGCTTGCGAAGATGTTCGATCAGCTATCGGCAGAGTTTGGGAGCAAGCGCTGACGCCCGCCAGAAACTCCACAATCGCTCGATACTTGGCGTCTCGCTCATGTGGATTTTCCGGCTACCGTTGCACATCCCGGCCCCGCCTGACATCGCCTCCCACATGGCAGGGGAAGGCGGAGGCGGCAGCAGAAAACCCAGATTGAGGAATGAGGAATCCCCGCCATTGTCAGCGCAAACCCGCCCCGCAGGGCGCATGAACTTAAGCGGAGCGGTCCGGCTCGCCGGATAAGTGGTAGTGCGTTACCACTTAAAAAGTGGGAAATAGGTCATGATGGATCAAGTTGATCCAAAGCCGGGCGCGAGCATTTGCGCCATCCGCCTGAGACTCTTACACAATATCGCAACCAATTTCATTTTCCGAGCCTGATCCATGTTCAAAATCGACCCTGCCACCAACCGTCTATCGCGCCTGAAACACCGCAGTTTTGGTGAGCTTGGCTTCCGGGAACGGGAGAACCTTCAGGAATGGCTGATCAGTTCGCCCGATGCCTTCGGGGAAGACCTGCTGATCATCCAGAAGGAATTCGACGGTTTCGACGAGACGCGCGAACGACTTGACCTGCTGGCGCTCGATAAAAACGGCCAACTCGTTCTGATCGAGAACAAGCTCGACGATTCCGGGCGGGATTTGGTCTGGCAATCGCTGAAATACGCAGCCTATTGTTCCAGCCTGAAAACCAGCCAGATCATCGAAATCTTCCGCTCCTACCTCGACCGTCACCATGGCGGCACGGGGAGCGAGGCCGCCACGATCATCAGCGAATTTCTCGACGGGGCGGATCTGGAGGAAACCGTCCTGAACGAGGGCAACAGCCAGCGCATCATGATGGTCGCGGCGAATTTCCGTAAGGAGGTGACGGCCACGGTCATGTGGCTGCTAGGGCACGGGCTGTCGATCCAGTGCTTCAAAGTAACGCCCTACAGCCTTGGCGACGAGCTGATCCTCGACATGCAGCAGATCATTCCGACGCCCGAGGCAGAGGAATTCATGATCGGGATCGCGGGGAAGGAAAAGAGTGAGGCGCAGGCAGCCGGGGCCGTGCGGCGCAGTCACCGACTGCGGTTGGAGTTCTGGACGGAAACACTCGCCGCCCTGCGTTCGGCGGGCCAAACACGCTACGCCAATATCAGCCCGTCGAAGGACAACTGGATTTCGACCGGCTCTGGCGTATCTGGCTGCCACTATTCGCTTATTCTATCGAGCAAAGAGGTCCGTGTTCAGTTGAACCTTGAAAGCGCGGAGCGTGATCAGAACAAAGCGATTTTCGACGCGCTCGAAGCACAGAAAGCCAAAATCGAGGCGGCATTTGGCGGGGCGTTGAAGTGGCTTCGGCTTGACGACAACAAAGTCAGCCGGATTGTCGCCGCGCATGACTGCGACGGCTTCAACAAAGACAACTGGCCCGAAATGATTGCATGGCTGGTTGATCATCGTGCGCGGCTGGAGAAGGCGATCTCCGAAGACCTGAAAACCGCCGCGCGTAAGCTGAGAACCGTTGCGATCGAGGATTGAGCGGCTGCGCTATGCCACCCGGCGCAGAATCACAGGCCATTCGATCTCATATGCAGCGATCCCTGCGCGTTGTGCTGCCTCACGCACTGTCGCCGATATACGCTCAGCGATCAGCACGCCGTCAAGTTTGCCAAAGGCAAATTCGTCCTTCTGACCCAGTGCCAGCAGGTAATCTTCGACCTGCCGCACGGCATCCGCATTGGCTTCGGCTCGTTTGATCTCGATCACCAGCCAGTCGCCCGATTGCGGATCCTGCGCCAGCACATCGATCCGGCGGGAGTTCAGCCCGCCATCCACGGGGTATTCGTCCTGCACGACTGCATGACGGGTGGCGAATGGCGTTTCAGCCCATTGGTTCAGGATGGCCCGCTGAATGTCGTATTCGGTGGTAAAACCGGCATGACTACGCTCGGTGCGACCCAAATCGAGCACCCGATGGTCAAATCCGCGCAGGGCCGTAAGGGTCGGCAAGACATGCTCGCGCGCGACAACCAAGTGCCCGGCGCCTTTGTTCCGTTTTTCGAAAGTGAAGGGCAGCCCGACTGCCATGAACTGCTCGTGATACTTACCGTTGAACACCCCATGGCCAAAGTCGCCGCTTGCAGGCCGGATCGTGTCTATGGCCAAGGCCCACTGCTGATGCTCTGATGGCGAGAATGCCAGATAGACGACACCGCGCCGGTTCGGCCAGCGCGCATTGCGGCGCGGGTGATCGGTGCGGATCATCCTGTGCAGGCCTGCCGCCATTGCGTTCTCCACCAGCTCGATCACAGGTGCCGTCAGGCACCAATCACGCGCGACATAGGCCTCATCCCCTTGCCGCACGAGAAGCCCTTCTTCTATCTCTTCCAACACAATACCGTTAGGGAGTTCGAGCTTCTTCATTCCGCGCCGAGCCCTTCCTCGATCTGGAGAGATTTGGCACGCTGCTTCACGCCTTGCGCGATGGTCTGCACCAAATCTTCGGGAAAGTTCTGAGGCATCCGGGCAGCCGTTTCTTCCAGCGCCCCCTCAACGCGCCCCGCAACATCAGTCAACACCTCTTCCGCCAGCGCCACGCCGAACCCCGCCGCCTTGGCGGCTTGCAGGAAGTGACGCGGCACCACCTCGTTGATCCGATAATGCCCGTCCACCGCCATGGCGAGGCGCATCCGGTTCTGGCGGATCTGCCCGCCATCGACTGCCTTTTGCGCGCTCAGCACATCATAGAGCGGCGTCATTCGGAAGCCGCCGGGGCGCAGCGCGATGCTAAAATTCTTGGCATGGCCGTCCGTCGCGCCCAAGAGCCAGAACAGCACCTGTGCGCGAAAGAAGGCGCGCTGATCGGCCAGTGCATCATCGCTGCCCGCCAAAAGGCCGATGCCCTCGGTAATCCCCGGCCCGCCGTCCATCTGGTATTTCTGGCTGGGCGGTACCGAAAGCGCCTGACAAAAATCCTCCTGCGGCAGGCGGATCAAGCGCCCGTCAGCGGTCCAGCGCCGGTCAAACCGTGTCACTACAAGGCTGCGCACCTCCTCGAAATCGACGATCTCGACCTCGGCCACATCCGCGCCCATGGCGCGGCAGAAGTTCATACAGAAGAATTCGTTTTCCACGCTGTCCGACAGGTTGATCCCGTTCGGCAGCACGCCAAGCTGGGTTTTCAGGATATGGGTCGTGGGCGTCATACCCGAGGGCCGGACCCATTCGCCGTTGTGGCGCAAGAGCGCGGTTTTCTCCTGCGCGCCCGCAATGGAAATGCGGAAATCTTCGTCCTCGTCGAGGCCAAGCGGGGCGCTCGCCAGATTGCGCAGCAGGGCGGCGATCTGGGCGTCCGTCACCGGCTCACCCTCCAGCCCGCCCGCCTCCGGCACCTCGCCTGAGACGAATTGCAATGCCCCCACGCAGTCGCGCCCGATCTTTTCAAGCATGTGCCACGCATCGGTGCCACCCGCGCGCACCCGCGCCGCCACACGCTCGCGGATCGCCTGATTGTCAGGCAGCAGGTTTTCCAGATAGGCGATGACCGGCGCGCCCTGATGTGCCTCCTCGCGCAGGGGCAGCGACAGTGAGATCGGCATGGCATGTTCCCACGCCAGCCAACCCGGATCATAGGCAAAGCTGATCGCGCCGGAGCTGGCAAGGCGCAGATGCCCCACCAGCCGCCCATTCAGAAGCACTTGCATTGTGCCGCTGCGCCCGCGTTTCGCCATCAGAAGATGTCCTCAATCTCGACCGAGCCGCCACGTTCGACCAGCCGGAACTCCAGCCCGAGCGCGGCCATCACGGCCAAAAGCGTCGCCAGCTTGGTGCCCGCATCGCCGTTTTCCAGCGACGAAATCGTCGCCACGCGCAGATTGGTGCGCGCGCTGATATCGCCCTGCGTCCAGCCACGCGCCTTGCGCGCGCGCCGGATCGCTTCACCGATCTGTTCGGCAGTTCTGGCTGAGAGGTCCATGATGCGGCTCCTTTTACGGCAAAGCGTAAATCAAAACGAATTACGCCTCAACGTAAATTTTCACATTTTACGCCGCACCGCAAATCATACATCAAGCTCCCGCACACGATCGACCAAGCGCCGATAGACAGGTTCCGCCGCTCGCAATTCTTCGGCCTCGCGCTCCGTCCGCGCTTCCAGATCAACCAGTTCTGCGGAACCCAAGCACAGCCGCGCGGTGGTCACATCCCATTTATGCCCGCCATCCTCGCGCGTCCAATAGCGCAACAGATGCGCATCGACAGCCTGAACGATGCGCTGCAACAGCCGCCGCATCAGCTCCGAAATTCGCTCGATCATGTCGAGGCCGATACCCGCGCCGCTGGTCTCCTCGGTCAGGGCCGCCGCGACATAGCGATCGGGGTCCGGTTCGGCATTGCGCAGTTCCGACAGAAAGCGGCTTTGCTCGGGGTAAAGCCGCCCATCGCGTTCCGCCCGCAGCGCCCCGCGATAGCGCCCCACGACCATGCGATGCAGGTCATAGGCCTGTTCTTCGGCCTCGCTCAGATATTCCAGCAGCAGCCCGTGATAGGGGCCACTGGCCGCCTTAGCCCAGAGGAACAGCGCCTCGCTTGCGGCCTTGGCTTCGGCCTCTGCCCGCGCGGCAGCGTCCTGCTTCTCAACCTCCACCGCCGCCATGGCCGCCTGATGCGCGGCCCGCTGCTTGTCCCCCTCTGCGCGCAGAATATCGGCATGGATGTGTTTGCGGCGGGTTTGATCCGAACTTTTGCCCCGTTCGATCCGCAGATCGAGGCGGTCCTTGCACCACGCATTCCAGCTCGACTGCATCGCCTGACCGGAATTCTTGGCCTTCATCGCCTTGCGCAGCTCTTCCTTCGCCATCCGCGTCGAGATCGTCAGCACCTCTTTTGCCGCCGCGTTCTTGCGGGACTTGCGGCGCTGCATACGCACCGGCACGACCACCAGATCGACATTGCCGCTGCCTTGCTCGTCGAGATCAAAGCGCGTGTGAATGACCGAGCCTTCGCCCGCCCAGCTTTCCGCCCACGCCTTGGCTTCATCGAACAGCCGCTGGATCCGGTCGTTCTGAGCCGAATGCGCATCGCGCCCGTCCTCTTCCAGCCACTCCCGCGACACGCCCACCAGCATGTGCAGGGCCAAGGACGCGCCACCGCGTTCAACCGCGCCGGTCTCTTCTTTGCGCCGCTTGAAGGCATCCCAGAGGTCGCAACCGCCCGCGTTGATACCCGATCCCATCTTCGACCATGCCAAGGGGTCAAGCTCACGGACACGGCGCAGCAACGAGGTCTTGTCGAGCCGCTTGGCATGGGCTTCGATCCCGCCCATCGACGTTTTCCCCGTCGATCCCGCCTTCACATTCGCTGCGCGGACGAAGGATTTGAAACCGCCCCCACTCATGCTGCGGCCCTCGATTGGGGCTGCCCAAAACCGGCGGCCAGAAGGTCTGTCCGAAACGCAGGCCAATCCGCACGCCGCCACGGTGGCTCAGCACAAGGCAAGAAATGCCCTCTCTTCCCGTCCCACATAATCTCCTCGACCAGCCGATTCAGGTCGCGGCCAAACATGTCACTGCAAAACTCTCGCCAGCATTTCCCAGCCCATGAAGACTGCGCAACAAAGACGGGGGCAGAGCCTGCGCGCGGCGGGGCGGATGGCTTGCCATCCCGCCGATCCGGCCCGCCCGCGCTTTTTTGTTCAAAGGATTGTTCTTTATAGGAAGGCTCACCCCTGACCCCTTTTTCGCTCACGGATGACCCCTTTTCCTGCGCCTGAAGGCTCAGTGACGAACTCTTTTTGCGGTGACGGAACGGAATGATCTTGCAGGGGGATTTCAGCAGGTAGCGGGTGAAGTTTCCGGCCCCACGCCCCTCAGTGCGATTCAGCCAGCCCAAAGAGACCAGTTCGCGGATCGCCCGCTTGATCGTCGCAATAGACAGCTTCAGATATTCCGCCAAAGTCGGCAGCGCGGGGCAAATCTTGCCCGTCTCATCATTGGCAAATTCAATCGCCAAGGCGGCTGCGACGTTCTTCGTCGATGCGGCCACCTCGGGCAGCTGGAGCACGGCCTTGAGCCATTCGTAACGGTTGAGGTCAGCCATGGCACCCTCCAGTCGTCACAAAGGTTGCGGGGGCGGCCCGAGGCGTGATAACCTCCTGATCACACAGGATGCTTTTCCAAGAGCATTGAGCCCCGATTGCGCCCGCCAGCGCGTCGGGGTTTTTCTTTGGTTTATCCCCGATCTGGCGTTTCGCAGGTTCACAAGGCGTTCTGCCTATGTCCTGCGAAACTTTTCCGCCAAGTGTTTGAGCGTCTGAGAACTTCGCCCAATTTAGGTTCTGGCGCCGCGAGGCGTGGGGGTTCAAGTCCCTCCACCCGCACCACGGTTTCTCGGAATTTCGAACCGTATTTTTTACGGAAAACACCGGTCGGTTTCGCGTCGGTAAAACGTCGGTATTGCGTCGGTATTGGCGTCAGCTTCCGTGGCGAAACAGCGCTTGGAACCACGACAGGGGCAAATACCGCCCGATGGTGAAAAGCCATGAAAAGGGCGCAGGAAACGAGGTTGAGAACCTGCGCGTTTTCATGGCCCGAACACAGTGGTTTGCAGCCTTTTCCGGCGACATGAGCATGGGCATTTCGAAGCTGTTCTTGTCTGTTAGGCGGGTACGGATGAAGCCCGGGTTCAGACATTGAACGCGAACGCCCGTGCCGCGCAGGTCGGCACGGAGGTTCTCGCCCAGATGCATCAGCGCGGCTTTCGACGCCCCATACCCGATCGCGCCGGGCAGGCCGCGATGACCTGCGAGGGAGCCGATGAGGACGATATGACCCTCACCGCGCCGGATCATGGCAGGCACCAGGTTGCCGAGAACGCGCAGCGCACCGGTGAAGTTGACCTGGACCATCTGCTCCACCGCCTCAGTGTCCCAAGACTGCGCCGTCATCGGATCATAGGCCCCGGCACAATAAATCACCCCGTCCGGCAGTCTATTGCCCCGGATAGCTGTCATCCATTTGTCCCGCGCCGAGGACGGGTCGGTGACATCGAGCGGACACGCCTCTGCGCTCGGCAAACGCGCCGCAAGGTCCGAGAGCTTTTCGGCGTTGCGGGCGGACAAGATAAGATGGGCGCCTTCGCGCGAAAGGCCGGTCGCCAGCGCGCGCCCAAGCCCTTCGGATGCGCCGACAATCCAATAGGTTTTTCCATGAAGTTTCATTCGGCGGCGCGCACTGATTGCTGTTCGGACGGATCGGGGCGCATGGTGGCGACGAGTTCCGCGACCTTTATGCCGAATTTGCGCATTTGCGAGCGGTTGATGATGGTGCCGTTCTCGGTGAGATAGAGCCAGTCGGTGACTGACAGCACATGACCGCCGGCTTCTTCGGTAAGGCGAATTCGATAGGTCATGCGAACGGACGCGCCGCTCACGATGCCCTCGGCCGTGCCAATCACGTCATCGGCTGTGGCTGTGAAACGCCCGTTTTCGCCAAGAACCAGCTGCCATTGTCGGGACTGCGTGTTTCCGGTGGAGTAAGTAAAGTGTTCGTCGAGCGTCCCCGATTCACTGGACCAGTTACCCTGCATCCGGGCGACGAAACGGCTGGCCACGTGCCCGAGTGGCCCGTAGATGACGCCTTCGCAGAGGATCGGGCCATTCAAGTGGTTGTTCAGTTCAAAGGCCGGGCTGGAGTCGGCGTAATGCGCAGGGTCCTGCGCGGCAAAGCCGATCTTTGTGCGTCCGATCAGCACGATTGCAACGATCAGTACAACTGCGATTATCCAGAAGAAAGACATGGTCATCCTCATGAGCTACGGGCCGAAGCGCGGTGAGACAGGGCAAGCTGCACCACATCATTCTGGCCGGTTCGGAAGCGCGCGGACCGCGTCGCCAGCGCGAAGCGCCATTCGCGCTGTAACTCCAGATCAAACCCCAGGTGGGACAGGCGCGCCGATTGTGCCGCCAAACGATCCTGCCAGTCCGCCGCGGTACGGGCGTAGCTGTCTGCGAAGGCGAAGCTGTGGCGCACCTGCAGGCCAGCGGCATGGATCATCCCGTTCAGGTGCGCTTGGCTGGGCGTGTTAAGTGTGGCCTGAGGTGCGGTCACCACCTGCAGGACAATGCGCCCACCCTTGGCAAGACGCGAACGGAGAGACGCCAAATAGCGGCCCCAAATGCGGGGCGACAGGCTGTTGAGCTGTTCCAGCGAAACGATATTGTCGTAGATGGCGGTTTCGCGCAGGGGATCCTGACGGCGGATGTCGGCCCGCCCGTCAAGCCGTGCGTCGGCGTACCCTTTTTGGGCGGCCGATTGGGTCAATCCGGTCACCTCATGTCCGACGTTCGCCGCATGTTCGGCCATTGCACCCCAAGCGCACCCAACGTCCAAAAGACGCGTTCCCGGTGCTAGCATGCCCAGTATTCGATCGTGGTTGCGTTTTTGAGCGCGCGCGAGATCCGTGTCGCCAGGCGCAAAAAGTGCGGAGGTGAAACTCATCCCGGGGTCGAGCCAAGGTTGGAAAAACTCGTTGTCCAGGCCATTCGGGATCTTCGGGCTGGCTTGGAACTTTGTCCGGAAGGCATGCGGGTTCGCCAACAGAACATGTGTCAACGCGGGCAGGTCGGGGCTGTCCCAGAGTCCAGCCGAAAAGGTGCGCCCGAGCGAGCGCGATGTGATGGCGGACCAGTCGTAGACATGCATCTCGGCTGCGTTGCTGCCCTGGCCGAAGTCGAACCGATCGCCTTCCGGAGTTGTCAGTCGCAGTGCGCCGTCAGAGATGGAAGCGCAGTTGTTCAGAAATCGGGTCTTGCGGTGTTTGGTGAAGATGGACATCAGGAGATTTCCTCGGACGGAGGGGTCGGGCGGGGGCGCCAGAGGGCGCCCTTGAGTTTGAGTTTCAACGCCTGCCAGTGGATCAGGGCAACGGTGCGGATGGTGCCGAATGGCCGCCGCAGCGTTGCGCCAAGGATGGCTCGGTTGGAGAGGCGGCGACGCGTACCGCAAAGCGTTGCGACGACGCCTTCAGGGCCGTTACGGAACAGGATGCGGATGGCGATCCGGTCCGGTTGGATCGAAAAGGAAAACGTGTAGTCTCCGGCGACGTCCTGAAACGGGGAGACATGCATGCGTTTGGTCGCCCGCGGTGTGTCGGAAGGTGCGATCGGGGCAAATTCGGGCAGGTGGGTCAGGTAGGAGTGGCGGTCCTTGAATGGGGTAGATACTTCGGAGATGACAGCGATGAGATTGTCCCCCTTCATGGCCAGCCAGAAGCTGACCGGGTTGAAGACATGTCCGAGAAAGCCCGGCTGTGTCAGGAGGCGCAACTCGTAGCTGTCCGGTGCAAGACCGCGCAGCTTGAGCGCGTCGCGTGCCCATGCCGCGCCGCGCCCGGCACCGAGCGCGCCGCCATGGGCACGGTCCTGAACCGAGATCAGTCCGGGGCGGTTGCGCCCGAAAAGCCACGGGCCGGCGCTGCTGTCCGGATCAATCAGCACGAAATCCACGCCGTAGCGAAAGCTGTTCCTGATGGAACCACGGCGCGTGTGGGTCGTGACGCCGCGAACGTGTTCGGGCCAGACATTCATGCCAGGAGCCTGTGTGTCTGGTCCATTTCGTCCATCTGACGTACGACGCGGACCGCGCTTGCAAAGCCGTCTTCATGAAAGCCGTGGCGGGTATAGGCGCCAGCGAACCATGTCCTGTTCCGGCCCTGCAGCGCGTGCAACGCGCCTTGCGCCCGTATCGCGTCGGTATCGAAGACCGGGTGGCGGAACGTATTGTGGTCATAGACCATCTCGTCCGGGATCGGATCGGATGGGTTGAGCGAGATAAACATGGGATCGGTTTCCGGAATGCTTTGCAGGCGGTTCATCCAGTAGGTCACGCCAATGGCGGGTTCCGGTTTCGTGGTGTCCGCCTTGTAGACCCAGCTTGACCACACGCTGCGCCGCTTGGGCATCTGGCGGGAATCGCGGTGCAGGAAGATTTCGTTGTCCTGGTATCTGAGCGGTGATAGCGCGGCCCGTTCCGCAGCGTTGGCATCAGACAAAAGGGTGAGGGCCTGGTCGGAATGGCAAGCCATGATTACCTGATCGAACTGTTCGGGTTCGCCAGCGCGGGTCGACACGGATACACCGTCGGGCCCACGTCTGACAGACGTCACCGGCGTTCCGGGACGCAGCGCCGCGCCGCGCCCGCGCAAGTGGTGGGTTAGGCGGCTGACATACTCGATCGAGCCGCCCTTGACCGTCCACCATTGATGTTGCTCGCGCGCGGACAAGAGGGAGTGATTGCGAAAAAAGCGCACCAGTGCCTGCGCTGGGAACTGACGGATGCGATCTGTCGGAGTGGACCAGATGGCCCCGCAAAGTGGTGTGAGGTAATAGCGCTGGAACCATTCCCCGGTGCCCAGTTCATCCATGAGGTCGCCCAACGGTGTCAGATCATCGCGGGCCAGTTCTTCGGCGCAGGCATTGAAACGGAGGATGTCGCGCACCATCCGCAAGAAACCGGGGCGCGCAAGGTTGCGGCGCTGTGCGACCAAAGCTCCGAGCGATTGAACAGAATACTCGACGCGGCCATTGTCAACCGATGCGCCAAAGGTCATGTCCGACTTGATCACCGGAACGTCGAGATCGGAAAACATCCGCGTCAGGTGCGGATAGTTCGCGTAGTTGAACACGATGAACCCTGTATCTACGGGCTGATCCCCATTGCGCCCCGCCATCACGGTGCGAGCGTGCCCTCCAAGGCGCGGCGCCGCTTCGAAAAGCGTGACCGCGTGGTGTGGCGCCAGAAGATATGCCGCGGCGAGACCGGAAATACCGCCGCCAACGATGGCAATGCGCTGCGGCTGAAAGGAAAGGGCGTCGAAAGACATGGAAACTCCGCTCGTTGATCAAGGTGTTTACGGGCCTTATTTCAGGGCAGATCAAAAAATGATCCGGGTTTTTGTTGCGTCCGTAGAGTGGGTATGCTGACACTGAGCCATGACACTAAACCTTTGGAAAATGACGCACCTTCCGCGGCAGCGTGCCGTGCGGTCTCCCGCGGGGAACGTCGGAACGTGACGTTGCCAACTAGTTCATCCTACACGGAGCAGACGTCGTGGATGCTGGCCGTGCGTGACCGTCAGGACAGGGCCGCATTTGGAGCGCTGTTCGATTACTACGCGCCACGTGTGAAAGGCATGCTGATGCGCAAGGGGTGCGGGCATGGTCAGGCCGACGAGATCGTGCAGGATGTCATGCTGACGGTTTGGCGCAAGGCGGCCATGTTCGATCCGCAGCGTGCGCAGGTATCGGCCTGGATTTTCCAGATCGCGCGCAATCGTCATATCGACGTAATCCGTAAGGAAAGTCGTCCCATGCCGGAAGAACTGGCACAGGAGCCGGATGCCGAGCCGGATGCGAGCCAGGTGCTTGGCATGGAGCAGGAAGCGAAACAGTTGAAAGAGGCTTTGGCGCGTCTGAAGCCTGCTCAGCGTGAAATGATCGAGGCGGCCTATCTCGGGGAGTTGTCGCATCGCGAGTTGAGTGAAAAAACCGGTTTGCCCCTCGGGACGATCAAGTCCCGTATCCGGCTGGGTCTGGACAAACTGCGTCACGAGTTAAAAGGAATGCGTGCAGAATGAGCGCGATCAGTCATCATATCCCGGAGCCGCTGATGGCGGCCTATGCCGCGGGCAGCCTGCCGCGCCCCTATGCGCTGGTGGTCGCGACCCATATTTCAATGTGTGACACTTGCCGTGCTACGCTTGAGGCCCACGAGGCAGCGGGCGGGGTGGTGCTTGACGAGATGGTCAAGGCCCCCGTTGAAAAAGACCTCAAGGCAAGTGTGCTGGCGCTTCTGGATGCGCCGTTTGACCCGGAACCGGCGCCGGTCAGGCGATCGGGAGTGTATCCGGGGCCGGTCATGGAGGCTTTGAAGGGGCGTCCGCCACGCTGGAAATCGCTAGGGATGGGCGTGAAGCAATGCATTCTTGAAACGAGCGATGCCGGGTCCGTGCGGCTTTTGCATATTCCCGGGGGGCGGGCGGTGCCGGATCACAGTCACAATGGGCTGGAGCTTACCCTTGTCCTGCAGGGCAGTTTCAGCGATGAGACAGGCCGGTTCGGTGTGGGCGATGTCGAAATCGGGGATGAAGACCTTGAACACACGCCGGTGGCCGATACCGGGCCGCCCTGTATCTGCCTTGCGGCGACCGATGCGCCGCTGCGCTTCAACAGCCTGATACCGCGCATGTTGCAGCCGATATTCAAGATCTAGGTTCGTGAAGCCCCGCCATTTGGCGGGGTTTTCATTTGGGCGGGATCGCCTGATAGGCGCTGCCCGGATCGCGGAGTTCTACGGGATTGCTTTACGCGGCGGACTTGGCAAGGCTGGGGTCTGGAGGAACCCGCACCATGCCCAACAAGATCATTTCAGCCGAGGCCGCCGCGCGGCTGGTTTCGGATGGGGACACCATCACCACATCAGGTTTTGTCGGTATCGGCGTGCCCGAGGCGCTTCTCAAGGCGCTGGAGGCACGATTTGTGGACAGCGGTGCGCCACGCGACCTGACGTTGATGTTTGCAGCCGGACAGGGCGATGGCAAGGAGCGTGGGTTGAACCGTCTTGGGCACAAGGGGCTGCTCAGGCGGGTGATTGGCGGGCATTGGGGGTTGATCCCCAAGGTCGCCGCACTGGCCGTTGCGGGTGAAATCGAGGGCTGGAACCTGCCGCAGGGCGTGATCAGTCACATGTTCCGTGACATCGCGGCGGGCAAGCCCGGCACGCTGACCCATGTAGGGCTTGAGACCTTCGTCGATCCACGATTGCAGGGTGGAAGGGTCAATGACATCAGCACCGAAGAGGTGGTGCGGCTGATGGATGTGGGCGGTGAAGAGGCTTTGTTTTATGCGGCGCGGCCCATCCAGGTGGCATTGTTGCGGGGGTCTACCGCCGATCCGGCAGGCAATGTCACGATGGAGCGGGAGGCCCTGACCATCGACAATCTGGCCCAGGCGATGGCCGTCAAGAACTCGGGCGGGGTGGTCATCGTGCAGGTCGAGCGGATCGCGGCGCGTGGGGCGCTCAACCCACGGGACGTGGAAATTCCCGGTGCGCTTGTCGATGCGGTGGTCGTGGCATCGCCCGAAGACCACATGCAGACCTATGCCACACCTTACAATCATGCATTTGCCGGGGAGTTCCGCGTCGAGGGCGATGGCGCAGGCGACATGCCGCTGACCGCGCGCAAGATCATTGCGCGGCGTGCCGCCTTTGAATTGCCGGTCGGGGGGATCGTGAACCTCGGGATCGGCATGCCCGAAGGGGTGGCCGCCGTTGCCAGCGAAGAAAAACTACTCGATCACCTGACGTTGACGGCAGAACCGGGTGTGATCGGCGGTCAGCCTGCTTCGGGATTGGATTTCGGGGCGGCCATCAATACCGACGCCATCGTCGCACAAAACCAGCAGTTTGATCTTTATGATGGGGGCGGGCTGGACCTGGCCATTCTGGGCATGGCCGAGGTTGGTGCAGACGGTGCGGTGAACGTGTCACGTTTTGGGCCGCGGCTGGCCGGTGCCGGCGGTTTCATCAACATTAGTCAAAACGCGCAAGCCGTTGTGTTCGCGGGTACGTTCACCTCCGTGGGTCTGGATGTTGGCGTCAAGGATGGAGCACTTGAAATCCGGAGCGAAGGCAAGGTTGCAAAGTTTCTTGAACAGGTCGAGCAGGTCACGTTTTCAGGGGCGCGGGCGGCCCGGCTGGGCAAGCCCGTACTCTATGTGACCGAGCGCTGTGTCTTTTCGCTGAAGCCTGAAGGGGTGGAACTGACCGAGGTTGCGCCGGGCATGGATATCGAGCGCGACATCCTTGATCACATGGGCTTTCGCCCCATCCTGCGCGATCCGGTGGAGATGGATGCGCGGATCTTCAAATCCGAGCCGATGGAACTGCGTGTGGACCTGTTGCATCTCGATCTGGCGGACCGTATCGCGCTTGATGGGGCAGCGCGGGTCCTGTTCATCAATTTCGGCAAGTTGCGCTTGAGGTCACTCAGGGAGGTCGAGATGATCCGCCGCCGTGTAGAAGAGGTATGTGGACCGCTTGGGCATCGTGTGGACGTGATTGCCAACTATGACGGGGCGCGGATCGACCCGGAGGTTGAAGACGCCTATGGCGCCATGGTGAACGCATTGGAAGACAGGTTTTACGGGCAGGTCACGCGGTATTCCAGCTCTGCTTTCATGCGAATGAAGCTGGGCGACGTGTTCGAGCGCGGCCGGGGGGCGCATATCTTCGAAACGGCGGAAGAGGCGCGCAGCTTTCTCGGGAACGGGACACAGGGCTAGGGCGTGGAGAGGCCCCATTTCCGTTCGAGTTCCTCTATCGCGGCAATGCGTTCGGGGGTTTTCGGATGGCTCAGCAACCATGCGGGCATCGGGGCGGCGCCGGATTGGGTCAGGTCTTCCAGTTTGCGAAACAAGGACTTCTGTGGCCCGGTGCCGATACCCGACTTGGTCAAAAGAGCGGCGGCATAGCTGTCGGCTTCGTATTCGTCACCACGTGAGAGACGCGCCATCAGAAGTGACATGACAGAGTTCGCGATCAGCGGGCCGATGCCGGGCAGGAAGCGGGAGAGCACCATGGCAAGCGCGGTGCGCAGGGCGTTCTGGCCGGAAAAGTCGATCATGCGGCGCCGGGAATGACCCAGCGCGACATGGCCCAATTCATGGGCGATGACGCTGGCAAGTTCGGGTGCGGTGACCTCTCCGGCGCGATATCTGTTGTAAAATCCACGGGTTATGAAAATGCGCCCGTCCGGGGCGGCGAGGCCATTCACCGGTTCGATCTCGTAGATATGCACACGGATGCGGGGCAGATCGAGCGCCTGGGCCATTTGCCTGATCAGGGGAACCAGTTGCGGGTCGGCCAGCTCTGTGGAGCGCGCATCGAGTTCGCGGGCAGTGCGCCACGCAGAGAAGCGGAACAGGAGCAGGCCATAGACGATGGCAATCAGGATCGGGGCAAAGCGCAACATGCTCCAGATATGGGGTATGATAAGGCGCGGAGCAAGCGCTAGCAGGTGACCAGGTCGGGGGTATGGCGGCTGAGCCGTTCACAGCCATCGGCGCGCACCAGAACCGAATGGCCCAGGCACATGGCATTGCCCGAATTCGCGTCCATCAGTATCATGTGCAGGAAAAAGACTTGATTTTCCAACATGATGGTGGGGTTTCCTTCGTAAAACATCGGGAAGTCGACCCAGATCGGCGCAAAGACCGCCCCCATGCCATAACCGCAGGCGTTGAGGCGGGCATGGTGCAAACCATGGGCGTCGAACACGTTTGCGTGGGCCTCGAAGACATCGCCCATGGGGGCGCCGGGGCGGATGGCGGCTTCGCAGGCGTTCAGGGCTTCTTCGGCAGCAGCGTGCATCTTGCGATGCTGGTCGGTGGGCGTTCCGATGATCAGGGTTTGCATCATCGCGGCATGGTACCGGGCGTATGCGCCGGACCATTCGATTGTCATTTGGTCATTTTTATCAAGATGTTGGCGGCCAGACTTGGAGCGACAGAGAAGGGCGGCGGGACCGGACCCGAGGATGAACTCATTGCCCGCATAATCGCCACCGCCAGCAAGAACGGCGCCCTGCATTGCGGCAAGGATGTCACCCTCGAACGCGCCGGGTTTCGTCAGGGCAATTGCGGCATCCAAAGCGTCATCAGACAGGGCGGCGGCGCGGCGATGCATGGCAACCTCGGCATCGGATTTGTGGCGGCGCAGATCGGGGAAAATGTCGGATGCGTCCTGCAAATCGAGCAGGGATGCGCGCAAGCGCTGGCCCCAATAATCGGTCAGGCCAGCGGTGCGGGATTCAACACCAAGCGTGCCCGATCTGACCCCGAGGTCGTCGAGAAGTCGCGATAAATACTCAATAGGATCAACACCTTCCCGATCAATCCAAACGTGGATTTCATCCGGGGCAAGGGTTGATGTTTGCAGGGCCTGCAGACGATCCGGAGCGCGGGTCAGGAGGTGAGTTTCACCCTTCGACGTCATGACCATGCATTGAAACATGGCAAATCCGAACGTGTCATAGCCTGTCAGCCAATAGTGGCTTTCCGGGGCAAAGAGCAGGATTGCGTCGAGACCGTTTTCGGTCAAAGCCGAGCGGGCGCGGGACTGCCGGGAGGTGTATTCTTCTTCGCTGAAGTGATGCGGCATTGCTGGGGCTCCTGTGGTTGGAACCACTGAAACCGCAGCGCGCGTTTGGAGCAAGAAAAACCGCAAAAAACCGCGATCGGTAACACGTCGGTATCGTGTCGGTATTACGTCGGTATTGTTATCGGATCAAAGGGTTAGCGCGTCAGGTCGCGCATACCCTGTTCCAGCCCCTGCAAGGTCATCGGGACCATGCGGTCTTCGAATATCTCGCGGATCATCTGGATTGAGCGGGTATAGCCCCAGTGCTTTTCCGGGATCGGGTTGATCCAGAGGTTCGAGTTCCACTGAGCCCGCGCACGTTCCAGCCAGACCTGACCGGGTTCCGCGTTCCAGTGTTCATTGGCACCGCCGGGATAGGCGATCTCGTAGGGAGACATGGAGGCGTCACCAACGAAGATGCATTTGTAATCCGGGCCGTAGGTGCGCAGAACTTCGTGTGTCGGGGTTTGGGCATTCCAGCGGCGCCGGTTGTCGCGCCACACGCCCTCGTAAAGGCAGTTGTGGAAGTAGAAGTATTCGAGGTGCTTGAATTCCGCTCGCGCGGCCGAGAACAGCTCTTCGACCACCTTGATGTAGGGGTCCATCGAACCGCCGACGTCGAGAAACAGAAGGACCTTGACCGCATTGTGCCGCTCGGGGCGGGTTTTCACGTCGAGGTAACCGTGTTCGGCGGTGGCGCGGATGGTGCCGTTAAGGTCGAGTTCTTCGTTGGCGCCTTCGCGCGCCCAGCGGCGCAGGCGTTTGAGCGCCACCTTGATATTGCGGGTGCCCAGTTCGACGGTGTCGTCGAAGTTCCTGAACTCGCGCTTGTCCCAGACCTTGACCGCGCGCTGGTGGCGGCTTTCTTTCTGGCCGATGCGCACGCCCTCGGGATTGTAGCCATAGGCGCCGAAGGGCGAAGTGCCCGCGGTGCCGATCCACTTGTTGCCGCCCTGGTGGCGGCCTTCCTGTTCCTTGAGCCGCTCTTTGAGGGTTTCCATGAGCTTGTCGAACCCGCCAAGCGATTCAATCTCGGCCATTTCCTCGGGGGACAGGTGTTTCTCGGCCATCTTGCGCAGCCATTCCTCGGGAATGTCGACGGCTTCGAGAACCTGCTCCATGGTGATCTCGCCAAGGCCCTCGAACGTTGCGGCAAAGGCGCGGTCGAACTTGTCGATATTGCGCTCATCCTTCACCATGATGGTGCGAGCAAGGTAATAGAACGCCTCGACATCATAGGTGGCCAACCCGGCGCGCAAGCCTTCGAGGAACCCCAGAAACTCGCGCAGCGAGACAGGCACGCCACCGGATCGTAGGTTTTCGAAGAAGCGCAGGAACATGGGTTTACACACTCATCCGGTGAATGAAGATGGTCACGAAGAGGCCAAGGATCGCGAAAGCGATGGCATAGATCGCAGCATATTGAAGGATATCAAGCCGTTTGCCGCCGCGTTTTTTGGCAAGGCCACCGCCGATTATGGCCCCGAGAAGGGCTCCGATTAGTACGAACATGCGCCTCAGAATCTCCTGTTCAGCGGACTGAGCGCGGATATTTCACGCAGCTTGGAGCGTACCGCCCAATCCGGACCAAATCCGTAACGTGCCCAGCCCAGACTGTCCAGCCGCACGGCGCCGGCCTCGTCCAGCTTGCCCTGCACATCAAGCGCCTCGGCGCGCAAAAGCATGAGTGTTGAAAGCAGGGCCGCGTTTTCGTATTGCGCGGCGGGCGGGAGCTGGGGGGCGATCAGGTTGAGCGCCTCTTGGGTGCGCCCAGACGAGAGCGCATGTGCGGCCAGTTGCGTGGCGACGAAAGCGCGGTGCGGTCCGAACTGGGTCACGCGGGCATAGGCGCGGTCTGCGCTGAGGAAATGGGCGTGGGCGGCGTTGCCGTCCTGGGACTGCATGAGGCGACCAAGCGCGTAGTGGGAGAAGCCGAGACGGTGATCCTGCCAGCCCTGCTGCTGGGCGATCTGCAGGGCGCGGCGCGCTGCCGCGCGGCGGTTGGCGGGCGGTGTGCCGGGGCCAAGCGCGGTTTGCACGGCGTCGATCCATGCGCGGGGCGTGGAAGGAAGGTAGCGCGACGACAGGTGTTCACCGCGCGGGTTGATGCGCGCAAGGATGGCGGGCAGACGGGCGGCGACCTGATCGCGGGTCATGCCGTTTTTCAGGGAGGGGTCGTAATAGGCGCGCAGGACCGTCATGTCGAAACCGGTCAGAACGGCGTGGATGTTGTCATCGTTGAAGACGCTGTCGGGCAGGCGATAAAGGTCGTTGAGAGGGCCAAGCGCCTGCGCCAGTTCCTCGTGCAGACAATCGCGGGTTTCCTGCGGGCTGGCGTCGTTGGGCACGAAAATCGCGATTTTTTCTCGGCTTTCCAGTAGAGCCCAGTTGGTCGAGGCGTTGCGCCGGGCCGAGCGGTATTGCGACAGGCTGGAGATATTGGGGACCACGAAACAGGCCGCCTGGGGCAGGGCCTTGCGGATCTCGCGGCGCGATACGGCCTGAATGGTGATTTTGGCAGAGGCGTCTCGCACGAGGCGGATGTCGATACGCGCCTCGGTCCGCAGACGCGTGATCAGGCGCTGGAGGTCGGGCATCATGGCGGGCGGGGCCTTGCCGGTGACGCGCAGGGTGATCGGGCCTTCAAAGCGGGTGAGGGTGTCAAGGCTGCGCCCGCTTTCCAGTTCGAAGCTGAGATCAAGGAAGTCGCGGGCAATGTCGCGATTGGAGCGCGCGGGCGGCGCCGGCTGGGGCGTCGCGAAGCTCTTCATCGGGGGCAGGGTCGTGTCCGAGATGGCGGCACGGGTGGGCGTGTCGACATTGCCGGTGGACATGCAGGCGCCAAGGGTCAGCAGGACCGGGAAAAGAAAGCGCAGCTTCACGGGCGGTTGTACCGGATGAAGGGGGTGAGTTTGCCCACGCGGTCATAAAGCTGGCGGGCGGTGGTATTGAAATCCTGCGTCAGCCAATAGACCGACGGTGCGCCCTCGGCATCGGCGGCGGCATAGACAGCCTCGATCAGTTTGCGGCCGATACCCGTACCGCGCACTTCAGGATCGGCGTATAAGTCCTGAAGATAACATGTATTTTCGATCTTCCATGCGTGGCGGTGGAACAGGAAGTGGGTGAGCCCGACAAGCGTGCCATCCTGTTCCGCAACGAGGCAGTTGAAATCCTGCGGGTCGTCGCCCAGAAGGCGGGCAAAGGTGGCGGCGTAGACCTCTTCCGGCACGGTGGTTTCGTAATAGGCGAGGTAGCCGGTCCACAGGCGGCGCCAGTCGGATTCGTCAGCATGGGTCAGCGGGCGAATCTTGGTCTGGGGGTCGGCCATGTCGCATTCCTTGTGCTCGGGTAAGTCAGCCTAGCATATGGGGGCTTTGGGGCAAGATTTTGGAGCAGGTTCGGCAGTTGCGCGGTGAAGGCGCGGTGGCCTCGGGGCATATCGCGCCCCGAAGATGCGATCCTGCTACGTGGACCCTAGCGCCCGGACCGCGCCATGAACGCGAGGCGTTCGAATAGATGCACGTCCTGCTCGTTCTTGAGCAGGGCCCCGTGCAGTTTGGGCAGGGCATTCACGCCGTCGCGCTTGAGATCCGCAGGGTCCATATCCTCGGCCAGCAGCAGTTTCAGCCAGTCCAGAACTTCGGAGGTCGAGGGCTTTTTCTTGAGCCCCGCCATGTCGCGGATTTCGTAGAATTGGGTGAGCGCGGTGGTCAGCAGCTGTTCCTTGATACCCGGATGATGCACCTCGACGATTTTTTTCATCGTGTCGGCATCGGGGAATCGGATGTAGTGGAAGAAACAGCGGCGCAGGAAGGCGTCGGGAAGTTCTTTTTCATTGTTCGAGGTGATGATCATGATCGGGCGTTGCTTGGCCCGGATGGTCTGACCGGTTTCGTAGACGTGGAACTCCATCTTGTCGAGTTCCTGCAAGAGGTCGTTGGGGAATTCGATATCCGCCTTGTCGATCTCGTCGATCAACAGAACAACCTTTTCATCCGACTCAAAGGCTTCCCAAAGCTTACCGCGCTTGATGTAGTTGGAAATGTCATGCACCCGCTCGTCGCCAAGCTGGCTGTCGCGCAGGCGAGAAACCGCATCATATTCATAGAGCCCCTGCTGCGCCTTGGTCGTGGATTTGATGTTCCACTCGATCATGCGCAGCCCGAGCGCGTCTGCCACCTGGCGGGCCAATTCGGTCTTGCCGGTGCCCGGTTCGCCCTTGACCAGAAGGGGGCGTTCCAGCGCCACGGCCGCGTTGACGGCCACCGTGAGGTCCTCGGTTGCCACGTATTCCTTGGTGCCTTCGAATTTCATGAAGTTTCCCCGCGCGTTCGCTAATTCGAGCGGCACCCTACATTAGACATATTTTGTCCGCAATGCGGGGTTAAGAGGTAGTGACAATCCCACGGCGAACGAGTATTGGCAGGCGCAGAGAAGGGGGGTCCGATGTCTGAGAATTCTACCGCAATGGACGTTGACCACGATGAGGGAGCAGAAATGAAAGCAGAATTTTTCCTGCCCGACGATTATCGTCCCGCAGAAGACGAACCATTCATGAACGAACGCCAGGTGGAATATTTCCGCCGCAAATTGCTGGCCTGGCGCGAAGAGCTGCTGGCAGGCAGCCGGGACACGATCGAAGGATTGCAGGACAGCACCCGCAATATCCCCGACGTGGCCGACCGCGCCAGCGAAGAGACCGACCGGGCGCTGGAACTGCGCACCCGGGACCGTCAGCGCAAACTGGTGCTCAAGATCGACTCGGCCCTGCGCCGGATCGACGAGGGCGAGTATGGCTATTGTGAAGTGACCGGCGAGCCGATCAGCCTCAAGCGGCTGGACGCACGTCCGATCGCAACCATGAGCCTTGAGGCGCAGGAACGTCATGAACGGCGCGAAAAAGTGCACCGCGACGACTAAACCGCAGGGCATGAAGAAAAAAAACATCGCGCCGGGGCTTTTGTCCCGGCGTTTTTCGTTTCATAGGTCGCGCATGGAATTGAACGACTTGAAAACCAAGGTGATCGGCGCCGGGATCGGCGGTCTGACCGCGGCGTTGACCCTGCACCGGCAGGGCGCGCGGGTCAGCGTGCTGGAACAGGCCGACGCGATCACCGAAGTCGGGGCCGGATTGCAGGTCAGCCCGAACGGTGTGGCGGTGCTGCGCAAGCTGGGGCTGGAAGAACGGCTAGCGGAAAAAGCGGTGCGCGCGCAGGCGGTCGAACTGCGCGACTATGCCGGGGGACGTCTGGTCACGCGGCTGGACCTGGGACGCCTTGGAGAGGCCGCCGGGTATTACTTTGTGCATCGTGCCGACCTGATCGACCTGTTGGCGGACGCCGTACGCGATGCCGGAATCAAGGTTTTCCTGTTGCAGAAAGTGCAGGACATCCTGCCCGGAGACGCGCCGGTGGCGCATCTGGCAAATGGCTCCGAAGTGAAGGCGTCGTTGCTGGTGGGGGCCGACGGGTTGCACAGCAGGGCGCGCGCGGCCCTGAATGGCACGGTGGCACCGTTTTTCACGCGACAGGTCGCCTGGCGGGCGACAGTGCCCAATACGATGGGGCACGGCCCCGTGGCGCAGGTGCATATGGGACCGCACCGTCACGTGGTCAGCTATCCTCTGCGCGGCGGCGAACTGGTGAATATCGTGGCGGTTCAGGAACGGGCCGCTTGGGCCGAGGAAGGCTGGCATATCGCGGACGACCCGGACAACCTGCGCGCGGTGTTTGCCGATTTCGGCGGGGATGTGCCTGCGCTTCTGGAAGCGGTGGAACATGTGCGGCGCTGGGGATTGTTCCGGCATCCGGTGGCCCCTGTCTGGCAACGTGGCAATGTTGCCCTGCTTGGAGACGCGGCGCATCCGACCCTGCCTTTCATGGCGCAGGGCGCAGTGATGGCAATGGAGGATGCCTGGGTTCTGGCCGAGGAACTGGCTGCAGCGCAAGACGTGCCGTCAGGCCTCGTCGCCTATCAGCGCCGTCGCGAAGGGCGGGTGCGCAAGGTGGTCGACACTGCTTCAAAGAACGCTTGGAAATACCACCTGAGTACACCACCCTTGCGGGCGGCGGCGCATTTGGGGTTGCGCCTGGGATCGGCACTCGCGCCGGGGCGGATGATGGCGCAATACGACTGGATCTATCGCCACGATGTCACCTCGGAGCGCGCTGGGGCCTGACCCAGTGGCGTGCCTGCGGCACACAGGTTTGCGCCTTGAGGGGCCGTTGGCCCCACAAGTCAATCGGCGTCAGGCGGCGAGGTCGATCCAGACCGGAACGTGATCGGAGGGTTTCGACCGTCCGCGTTCGCTGGCGTCGATCTGGCAGTCCCGCATCAGGTCGGCGCATTGCGGGCTCAGGAGGAAATGGTCGATTCGAATACCGTCATTCCTGTCCCATGCCCCGGCCTGATAATCCCAGAAAGAATAGTGGCCCGGCCCCTGGGTGCGAGCGCGGAACGCTTCGGTCAGGCCCAGATTGAGCAGGCGGCGGAAGGCGGCGCGGCTCTGGGGCAGGGCGAGCGCATCCTTGGTCCACGCGTCGGGGCGCTTGGCGTCTTCATCCTGGGGTATGACGTTGTAATCACCCGCCATGAGGAATGGCTCTTCTGATGTGAGCAGCTCGCGCGCCCGGTCGATCAACCGTTCCATCCAGGCCAGCTTGTAGTCGTATTTCGGCCCCGGTGTCGGGTTGCCGTTGGGCAGGTAGAGACCGCAGAGGCGGACGGCCCTGTCACCCACGACCGTGGCCTCGATATAGCGCGCCTGTTCGTCGTCGTTATCTCCGGGCAGTCCGCGCGTGACATCCTCGAGCGGATATTTTGACAGGATCGCAACCCCGTTGAAGCTTTTCTGCCCGTGGGTTTCGACGTTGTAGCCACGCTCTTCGAAAATCTCGCGCGGGAAGTTTTCGTCCACGGATTTGATCTCTTGCAGCAGCGCGACATCGGGTTGTGCCTCGTCCAGCCAGCGCGGCAGGGTGTCGATGCGGGCCTTGATGCCGTTGATGTTGAAGGTGGCGATCTTCATGACGTGTCCCCTTTGCGCGCCGTCTGGGGCGACTATCCCCCGGATGAGACGGGACGGCAAGGGGGGAAGCGGGAGGGAATCGGGTCCCGAAACCCCGACCGGAATCACCTGTGCGCTGGATCGGATCGTTGCGGATTCGGGGGGTGATTCTTAGCGAGACCCGTGCAGGACTGGATGGACACTACGGCAAATGCGGCGAGAATGTGGCGCAAATCTGGCGAAAAATAGACCCGGCACTTTGTGTGCTTTCTTCAATTAAATACAAAATGTTGCGATCAAAAGTTAATGTAAATATGACGCTGCTTAACACGATTAGCGAGAAAAAATAGTTTGAAAAACACGGAATGAGTGCAAGCGTGAAGGGGTCGAAACCTCAACTGGGAATTCAAAAATGCTCGCTCAAAAATCCACTCAAATCGTTAACGAAACCTTTGCACAGCGTTCGCCCCGCAGCACCGAAGCCAGCCCACTTGATGGCGTGGCGACCGAGATGTTCACGTCGGGTCTTTCGCCAGAAATGGCCGGCGATGTGATGGATGGCGGCGCGACCGCGCTTTTCACCAGCGGCCTCGTGCAGATGTTCACCAGCGGCCTTGCTCCGAGCGCGTCGGCGGATGCCAGCCGCGGCGAGGGCCTTGAAATGTTCACCAGCGGTCTGTCGGCCAGCGGCACCTCTGCCGAAGATGGCGACGCGGTGGAAATGTTTACCAGCGGCTTGGCCCAGATGTTCACCAGCGGCCTTGCTCCGAGCGCGTCGGCGGATGCCAGCCGCGGCGAGGGCCTTGAAATGTTCACCAGCGGTCTGTCGGCCAGCGGCACCTCTGCCGAAGATGGTGACGCGGTGGAAATGTTTACCAGCGGCTTGGTCCAGATGTTCACCAGTGGTCTTGCCCCGAATGCATCGGCAGATGTGACCAAAGGCGAAGGTGTCGAAATGTTCACCAGCGGTCTGTCGGCCAGCGGCACTTCGGCCGAAGACGGCGACGCTGTGGAAATGTTTACCAGCGGTTTGGTGCAGATGTTCACCAGCGGCCTTGCCCCGACCGCATCGGCAGATGTGACCAAAGGCGAAGGTGTCGAAATGTTCACCAGCGGCCTGTCGGCCAGCGGCACTTCGGCCGAAGACGGTGACGCGGTGGAAATGTTTACCAGCGGCTTGGTCCAGATGTTCACCAGTGGTCTTGCCCCGAATGCCGGTGCCAAGGCCGAAGCCGGCGAAGGAGCCGAGCTTTTCACCTCGGGTCTGTGATCTGGCGCATGGGAACGGGGCGCGCGGTGCGCCCTTGGTCAAGAAAGGAACAATCCGATGTCCAATGTCGTGCAACTGATCGTCCCGTCCCAGCGGCAAACCCCTGCTGAGCGCCACGGCGCGCTCATGCAGAGCTTTGCCCGCCATCGCCGCTTTGGCGACGATGTGTTCTGGCTCAAGGAAAATGCGGAGTTGCTCAATATTCTTGAATGCACCGGGGCGGCCGTGGATGCGCCCGCACTGGACGCCTACCGGGGCTTTTATGAAAACGTGGAAAAACGGTTGCAGTTCTTCCCGCAATATTATCGCTTTCTGTTGTCGATCTGTCTTGATCTCGAAGATCTCGGCATGCCGGGCGACAAGGGCGCGCAGCTTTGCGAATGGGTTTCAGACCAAGGGTTTGCCCAGGCGGAACTGTCCGATCTTCAACGCATGGAAGCGCGCCGCCTGATGTTGCGCAGGGGTGTTGATCCGCTTTTTGAAGACGGGACGTTGGAAGCGCGGATGCGGGGCTTCATGGCGCGGTCCGCGACATTCTCGATGCCCAACAAGAAAGCGGCATACGAGTTGACCCATGCGGTGTTCTATCTCTCCGAGTACGGGCGCAAAGATCCGCAATTGAACGCGGATGTGGCGAAATCACTGGAGTTCACGGGGGTTCTGGCTCTGCTGGAACAGAATGCCGATCTGTTGGCAGAGGTCTGTGTGGCGATGCGCTTTGGCGGAATCGCGGTGCCGGAGCTTTGGCAGAACTGGCTGGTGCGCCATACTGCGCTGTTTAACGTGGAAACCGGCGATCATGTGGCCCAGCAGGATGACTACCACGAGTTTCTCGTGTGCAACTGGATGCTGGCGGCGACGGAAAAAGCACCGTTCCAACGGGAATTCCTGCCGGAACGCAACGGGTTCTTCCGCCCGGACAACGCTGGCGGCGCGCTGCGCGAGTTGTCGGAATGCATGTACCGGCTGGACGAGGACCGTTCTGGCGACTGGGACGAGATGCGCCCCGTCGTGCTCGAGAGCCTCAGCCCGGATGCACAGGTGGTCGTGGCCTGTGCGGAAAGCTCAAGCGATGTATTTGACGAGTTTTTCCAAGGCTTTGCCCGCGCCAACACGATGGTGGAGTGCGCAGGATGACCGCGCGTCGACCGGTTGTGATCGGCACTATTCTTGTGGTGCTTTACACGCTGATGATTTCCTCGGCGGACGCGATTACCAAGCTGATCGCCTCTGGCTACTCGGCACCGCAGCTTTTTGCGGTGTCGGGCCTTCTGGTGGTCGCACTGAGTCTTGCCTCGGCGCGACTCTCCGGCGGGGGGCAGGGACTGGGGACGATCTGCCCCAGGGCCATGGCACTTCGGTCCGGGTTGACTGTGATCGGGTCGGTCGCGTTTTTCTATGCGTTCCGGCTGCTGCCCCTCGCAGAAGTCTTTGTTTTCATTGGCATGATGCCGATTTTTTCTGGGTTGTTTTCAGCGCCGATCCTTGGTGAACATGTACGACCGATGTCGTGGCTGGCCTTGGCCACCGGCTTTGTTGGCATGTTGTGCCTGTTTCCGGGTGGGCTTTCTGCGATCACGCTAGGGCATTGGGTGGCGCTGTTTGCCTGTGTCTGTGGCACGCTTTCGCTTGTTTTGGCCCGATTTATCGGTCGGCACGAAAAGAATGCACTTGCGCAGGTGTTTTATCCCAACCTTGCCTTGGCCGCGTCGATGGCGGTGGTTTTGCCCTTTGTTTACAAGCCGATGCCGTTGGCGGACCTCGGGTGGGTGCTGACCTATGGGCTGTTCCTGTTCGGCGCGCGCTGGGTGTCGGTGATCGCGCTCCGGCTTTTGGCGGCCTATACGGTGACGCCGCTCATGAACCTGCAATTTGTCTGGATGGTGGTTCTTGGCGCAGTGTTTTTTGGCGAAACGCCCGAACTGAACATCTATCTCGGTGTTGCAATCGTGATCGGGTCGGGAGTGTTCCTTGTCTACGATCAGATGCAACCGGAAGGACAGCCTTACCCCTGGGCGGTGCGGATTATGGCGCTGTGGCCGCCGCTTCGTCAGAAGATAAAGTTTGCCAAATAAATATTTGGATTTACATGGAAAAACTTGTTCCGCAGCCGCAGGAACTGGTGGCATTCGGGTTGTTGATCACGAACCGGGCGCCAATCAGTTCTTCGGTGAAATCAATCGTCGCGTTGGCAAGGAACGGTAGCGAGACGGAATCCACCAATACCTTTTCACCGTCCTGTTCGAGCACCAGATCGTCGGCTTTCGGTTCATCAAGCTTGATCTCGTACTGGAATCCCGAGCAACCGCCACCTTCGACGGCCACGCGTAGCGCCTGCCCCTGAGAGGCGGCACCGATTTCAGCCAGACGGGCAAAGGCCCGTTCGGTCACTTTGGGAGGCAGTTGCATTTTATCACCCTGAGGCCGTTTCGCGCGTTTCCCCGGTTCAAACCGGGGCCACCCTGCAATATAGAAGGGCCAAGGACAGGCTACAAGGACCAGCAGACATGCAGGAACCCTATGCCTCTGATCCGGTGCGCGCCAGGGGACGGCGTTTTCCGGAGGAGGAAAGCAGTTTCCGATCGTGTTTTCAGCGGGATCGGGACCGGATCATTCATGCCGGCGCATTCCGGCGGCTGAAGCACAAGACGCAGGTGTTCGTTGAACACGAGGGCGATTATTTTCGCACGCGGCTGACCCATTCCATAGAGGTGGCACAGGTGGCACGAACCATGGCCGGGGCGCTGGGGCTCAACCAGGAACTGACCGAGGCCGTGGCCTTGGCTCATGATCTTGGGCATACGCCGTTCGGGCACACCGGAGAGGACGCGCTGGACGCGCTGATGGCGCCTTATGGCGGGTTCGATCATAACGCGCAGGCGGTGCGAATCGTGACCTCGCTTGAGCGGCACTATGCCGAGTTTGATGGGTTGAACCTCACTTGGGAAACCCTTGAAGGCATTGCAAAACATAACGGTCCGGTGGTGGGTGAGTTGCCCTATGCGCTTGCCGATTACAACGCCGAGCACGACCTTGAACTGCACACTCATGCCAGTGCAGAGGCACAGGTTGCAGCGCTGTCTGATGATGTGGCCTATAACAACCATGACCTGCATGACGGGTTGCGCGCCGGTTTGTTCACCGAAGAGGAAATCGTGGACCTGCCGATCGTCGGAGATGCCTATGCAGAGGTGGACCGGCTTTATCCGGGGCTGGAGCATATCCGGCGGCGGCATGAGGCCCTGCGGCGGGTCTTCGGGGTGATGGTATCGGACGTGATCGACACATCGCGGCGGTTGCTGTCGCAGAGCGGGGCGCAATCGGTTGAAGAGATCCGCGAATATGGCGCGCCGGTGGTACAGTTTTCACCCGCGCTGTGGTCCGATCTGAAGCAAATCCGCAGCTTTCTGTTTACCCGGATGTACCGGGCGCCTTCTGTTGTCGAGATGCGGCGCGAGGTGACAGAGGTCGTGAACGCGCTTTTTCCCTTGTACATGGCTGACCCGATGCTGCTGCCGGAACGCTGGCACCCCGATTTGCGGGCCTGCAATGATGAAGTGGCGGTGGCCCGCAAGGTTTCCGACTATATCGCGGGCATGACGGACCGTTTTGCGTTGCAGGAACACGACCGCCTGTTGGGCAAGCCTCATTGACCTGACCGTCCATGGTGATAAACCCGATCCAAATCGAAAAGGACGGGGCCAAATGAACCTCTTTACCGAGATGCGCGCGCTTGTGATCGGCGCGCTGGAACGCATGCAGGCCGAGGGCACGCTGCCCGCAGAGCTGGATTTCACCAACGTGGCGGTTGAACCGCCGCGCGATGCCGCACATGGCGACATGGCGACCAATGCGGCGATGGTTCTTGCCAAGCCGGCGAAGACAAAGCCGCGCGATATTGCACAGAACCTGGCAAGCATTCTGGCCGGGGATGCGCGCATTACCTCGGCGGAAGTGGCCGGGCCGGGCTTTATCAACCTGCGTCTTGCCCCCGAGTTGTGGCAGGGGCTGGTCAAGGCGGCGCTGGAAGAGGGGATTGATTTCGGACGCTCGACCATGGGGCAGGGCAAGCGGGTGAACGTGGAATATGTGTCCGCCAACCCGACCGGGCCGCTGCATGTGGGCCACACCCGTGGTGCGGTATTTGGCGATGCGCTGGCCAGTTTGCTCGATTTCGTGGGCTTCGACGTGACCCGCGAATATTACATCAACGACGGTGGCGCGCAGGTCGATGTGCTCGCGCGCTCGGTGTACCTGCGCTATCTGGAAGCGCATGGGCAGGAGGTCGCGTTCGAGGACGGCACCTATCCGGGCGACTACCTGATCCCGGTGGGTGATGCGCTCAAGGCGAAAGTCGGCGACGCTTATGTCGGCAAGGGCGAGGATGTCTGGCTCGAGGAGATCCGCGAATTTGCCACAGAGGCGATGATGGATCTGATCCGTGCGGACCTTAAGGCGCTTGGCGTTGAGATGGACAATTTCTACTCGGAAAAGTCGCTTTACGGCACGGGCCGGATCGAGGCGGCTCTCAAGGCGCTGGAAGACAAGGGCCTGATCTATGAGGGCGTGCTTGAGCCGCCCAAGGGCAAGAAGCCCGAGGATTGGGAACCGCGCGAACAGACCCTGTTCAAATCGACGGAACACGGTGATGACGTGGACCGTCCGGTCAAGAAATCGGACGGGGCATGGACCTATTTTGCACCGGATATCGCTTATCACTATGATAAGGTTTCCAGAGGGTTCGACGCTCTTATTGATGTATTTGGCGCCGACCATGGTGGCTATGTCAAGCGCATGAAAGCGGCCGTGTTGGCGCTCAGCGATGGCAAGGTGCCGCTGGATATCAAGCTGACGCAGCTGGTGAAGCTGTGGAAGAATGGCGAGCCTTTCAAGATGTCCAAACGCGCAGGAAATTTCGTGACGCTGCGCGACGTGGTCGATCAGGTGGGGCCGGACGTGACGCGTTTCGTGATGCTGACCCGCAAGAACGACGCGCCGCTGGATTTCGATTTCGACAAGGTTCTGGAGCAGTCCAAGGACAATCCGGTGTTCTATGTGCAATACGCCCATGCCCGCGTGTGTTCGGTGTTGCGCAAGGCACAAGAGGCCGGGATTGCGGCTGATGATGCTACGCTGGTCGGTGCGGATTTGTCGAAACTCGACCATGAGGCCGAGATTTCCGTGGCCAAGAAGCTGGCTGAATGGCCGCGTCTTGTCGAAATTGCCGGGCGCACGAACGAGCCGCATCGCGTGGCCTTCTACCTTTATGAACTGGCCAGCGAGCTGCATGCGCTTTGGAACCGGGGCAACGACGATCCCGCCTTGCGCTTTGTCCAGGAGGGTGATGCCGCCACAAGTCAGGCGAAAATCGCCCTCGCGCGGGCTGTAGCCGTTGTTATTTCTGCTGGTCTTGGTATTCTTGGCGTAACTCCTGCGCAGGAGATGCGGTAAACAAGCTGTACGTCGCGCGGGGTTGAGGCAAAGGCAAGACAACCCCGGCGACAACGTATCGCCGGTGGCAGTGAGGCGATAATGGCAGAGATTCCCTTGGGGACGCATGGCGTCAACCCGGATGAGACTCATAGCGCTGGCAAGGTTGCGAACTGGGCCGGGGCGATCCTGTCCATGGCGCTGGTCGCGGGCACCTGTGTCTGGGGTTACAAGCTCTTGATGCGGGACGTGAGCGGTGTGCCCGTTGTGCGCGCGCTCGAAGGACCGATGCGGGAAAAACCCGAAACGCCGGGGGGGCTCCCCGCGGAACATCAGGGATTGGCCGTGAACAAGGTTGCTGCGGACGGGTCGGCAGAAAAGCCTGCGGATCGGCTTGTGCTTGCGCCGCCGCCGATTGCGCTGTCTGAAAATGACGCCGTGGTCACGCCGTCGAACCTGCCGTCGGTGGATAGCGAAGAGTTGAAAGCTGCCAAGCCTGCGCCGCGCGCGTCAGCGATTGTCGCGCCCCCCCCCCTTGAGAACAAGGAAAGCCTGTCGGTCGCGGAACTGGCCGAGCAGTTGGCGGCAGGGGCAAAACCGCTGAGCCAAACCGAAGAAGTAGAGACGCCCCCGGTCAAGACCGCGCTGGCGGATGTGACGGCGTCGGAACCCGAGGTGGAAACACGCAAGCCGGTGATCGAGGGCGGCATCAAGCGGTCTTTGCGCCCGGTGCCGCGTCCGGCCGATCTGGCCGTGACCAAAACGAAGCCGGTCGAGCTGGCTTCGGCTGATACAGGTGCGATTGATGCCGTCCCGCGTGCGGTTGAAGCCTCGGAAATCCCCGCTGGCACGCGCATGGTGCAGCTTGGCGCCTTTGCCAGCCCCGAGATTGCCGCCGCGGAGTGGGATAAGCTGAATGCACGTTTTGAGGATTACCTGACCGACAAAACACGCGTGATCCAGAAGGCAACGAGCGGTGGGCGTGTGTTCTATCGCCTGCGTGCCATGGGCTTTGCCGACGTGAGCGATGCGCGCCGCCTGTGTTCGGCGCTCAAGGCGGAGAACGCCGATTGTATCCCGGTGACAACCCGGTGAGCGGATTTGGCGCGTGCATCTTCGGATGCGAAGAACCGCAGCTGCGCCCGGATGAACGGGATTTTTTCCGCGAGGTGCGCCCCTTTGGCTTCATCCTGTTCGCGCGCAATATCGTGGACCGTGATCAGGTCATTCGCCTCTGTGCAGACCTGCGCGAGAGCGTCGGACATGACGCGCCGATCCTGATTGATCAGGAAGGCGGGCGCGTTCAACGCGCACGCGCGCCGCTGGCGACTGACTGGCCTGCGCCGTTGGAGCACGTAAAGGCCGCGGGGGACAAGGCTGCGCGGATCATGTATTTGCGCTATCGTCTGATCGCGCATGAGCTGCTGGCGTTGGGTATTGATGCCAATTGTGCCCCCATGGTGGATGTCGCACGTGCAGAGACCCATGAATTCCTCAAAAACCGTTGTTACGGCGATGATCCGGCGCAGGTCGCGCACATCGGGCGCTCGGTGGCGGACGGGCTGATGGATGGCGGGGTTCTGCCCGTGCTCAAACATATACCGGGGCATGGGCGTTCGGTGCTGGATACGCATTTCGATCTTCCCTTTGTGGCCGCATCCGAGGCCGAGTTGGAAGCGGATTTCGCGCCGTTTTGTGCCTTGAATGACCTGCCGATGGGCATGACGGCACATTTGGTGTTTGAAGCTTTCGACAAAGAGGCCCCCGCGACACTGTCGCCGGTCATGATGCAACTGATCCGCGACAGGATCGGCTTTGGCGGGTTGATCATGACCGACGACATCTCGATGGAGGCCCTTTCGGGCACCGTTCCAGAGCGATCGGCGCGCGCGATTGCAGCCGGCTGCGACGTGGTTTTGCATTGCAATGGCCTCTTGTCCGAAAAGATCAAGGTGGCAGAGGCCACCGGGCGGATGGGCGAAGCGGCCCAGGCGCGGGCCGAAGCCGTGCTTGCCGCCCGGAAAACGCCCGACGAGGTTGACATTGAGGCCCTCACTGCGGAACTTAAAGCGTTCTGAACGGGCTGGGGTATGAGCGAGGCGGACTTCGAGGAAACACAGCAGATTTCTGTTGCCGAGCGATTGGCAGCGGAAGCCCTGATCGTGGATGTGGATGGGTTCGAGGGGCCGCTCGACCTGTTGTTGACGCTGTCGCGGACACAGAAGGTGGACTTGCGCAAGATTTCGATCCTGCAACTGGCACGGCAATATCTTGCTTTCGTTGAAAAAGCCAAGCAGCTGCGGCTTGAGCTGGCGGCGGACTATCTGGTCATGGCGGCGTGGCTGGCGTTTCTGAAATCGCGCCTTTTGCTGCCTCCCGATCCAACCGAAGAGGGGCCGTCGGGCGAGGAATTGGCGGCGCACCTGGCCTTTCAGCTGGAACGCCTGCAGGCGATGCGGGATGTGGCGGCCAAGCTGATGGCGCGGGATCGCATGGGACGGGATTTCTTTGTGCGGGGTATCCCGGAAGACGTGATGCGGGTGCGCAAGGTGACCTATTCGGCCTCGCTATTGGACCTGATGCAGGGCTATGCGCGTATTCGTACGCGGGACGAGTTTCGCCCCTTTGTCATGGATCGGGATTCGGTTTTCACCATGGAAGAGGCGCTTGAGCGGATGCGGGGCATGATCGGGTTTGCCGGGACATGGACGGATATCCTGAGCTATCTGCCCGTTGGGTGGGAGAGCGATCCCAAAAAACGGCGCTCGGCCACGGCGGCGACCTTCGCTGCATCTCTGGAACTGGCCAAAGAAGGCAAGGTTGAGATCCGACAGGCCGAGACATTCGCACCGATTCAAGTGCGCAGGAAAGATGAAGGTTATGTCTGAAGACATTGAAACCCAAGAAGAAAGCCTATTTGAAGCGCCGCCGATGGCGGAACAGGAACGCATGTGTGAAGCGATTCTGTTTGCCAGTGCCGAACCGGTGACGATCAAGGAAATGAACGCCCGCATGCCGCATGGGTGTGATGCCGCAGAGGCCATGGTGCATCTGCGCAAGCGCTATGAAGGGCGCGGGGTACGGGTGGTCAAGGTGGGGGATGCCTGGGCGATGCGCACGGCGCCGGACCTTGGGTTCCTGATGCAGAAAGAGATGGTCGAGACCCGCAAGCTGTCGCGGGCGGCGATCGAGACACTGGCAATCATAGCCTATCACCAACCAGTCACACGCGCTGAAATCGAAGAGATTCGGGGTGTATCGGTAAGCCGGGGGACAGTGGATCAGCTTCTTGAGATGGAGTGGATTCGCTTTGGACGGCGGCGTATGACGCCGGGCCGACCCGTGACCTTTGTGGTGACGTCCGAGTTCCTTGACCATTTCGGCCTTGAAAGCGCGCGCGATCTGCCGGGGCTAAAGGAACTGCGCTCGGCTGGTCTGCTTGAGAACCGCCCGCCGCCCGGTGCCATGCCATTGACACCGTCAGATGAGGACGACGAAGAGGCGGCTGAAGGGCAAAGTGAATTGTTCGAGGATTGAGGACAATCCGTTGATTGGTGGGGCTGTGGTCTTATTCTGGGCACAATTGATCCCTATCTTGGATGACGAGCAGAAATGGAGGGCGTCATGAACGTCAATCAACTCGTCAACATGATCACCCGCATGTTCGTGCGTAAGGCCGTGAATGGCGGCATTCGCGCTGGCATGAACGCCATGTCGACTCCGGACAGCGCCGGGCGTGGCCAGCCACGCAAGAAACAGGGCGGCGGGCAGGGTCCAAAGATGGACACCAAGCGCGCACGTCAGGCGATGCGCATGGCGCGTCGCGCCAGCAAGTTCTGAACTCTTGCTTTTTGAGGGATTGCCAAGCCGCCGTCAGGCGGTTTTCGGCGTTTTGAAGTGCTTGGACAGTTTGAGGCCCTGGCCCTGATAGTTCGAAGCAATACCCGCGCCGTAAAGCTGATCCGGGACATCCGCCATGCGTTCATAGACCAGACGCCCGACGACCTGCCCATGTTCGAGCACGAAGGGCGCTTCGTGACAGCGCACTTCCAGAACGCCACGTGACCCGGTGCCACCAGCGGCGTCATGGCCGAACCCGGGGTCGAAAAAGCCTGCGTAATGCACGCGGAATTCACCAACCATCGCCAGAAATGGTGCCATTTCAGCGGCATAGGCCGGAGGGATATGCACGGCCTCGCGGCTGACGAGAATGTAGAACGCGCCGGGATCAAGGATGATCTGGCCGTCCGAGCTGTGCAGTTCTTCCCAGTATTCGGCCGGGTCGTAATGGCCGATATTGTCGAGATCAATCACCCCGGTGTGTGGTTTGGCGCGATAGCCGACCAGCGTGCCCGAGGCGGGTTTCAGATCGACTGAAAAGCCCAGGCCATCGTCGATCACGGCCTCGCCATCAACCAAGGGAGTGCGCTCGTGGACGCCGCGCAGGTCGTCATCCGTGAGGATGCTCTGTCCGGCGCGGAAACGTATCTGGTTGAGCCGCATGCCGGGGCGCACCAGAACCGAGAAAGAGCGGGGGCAGATTTCGGCGTAAAGCGGGCCAGTGTACCCTTGGGGGATGCGGTCAAACTCGGTCCCGCCGTCGGTGATGGTGCGGGTCAGGAGGTCGAGCCGACCGGTTGAGCTTTTGGCGTTCGCGACAGCCTGCACCGTGTCGGGGAGCGCCAAACCTTCCATGAGCGGCACGACATAGACGCAGCCCTTTTCCAGCACGGCCCCATCGGTGAGGTCGATGCGGTGCATCTCGAATTCTGTAAGCCGGTCGGCCACCGTGCGATCGTTCCCGGCAAGGAAAGAGGCGCGCACGCGATAGGCGACCTGCCCAAGGCGCAGATCAAGAGAGGCGGGTTGCACCTGTCCCTCGACAACCGGGTGGGTTGTGGTGATCTCGCCAGAGACCAGCATGTTTTCAATGGTTTGGCTGGGCAATACGCCTGTCATCGTCTTCCCCCCGGATACAAAAAACGCCCGTGCCTTGCGGCAAGCGGGCGGTTTTGATTGGTCGGGCTAGCAGGACTCGAACCTGCGACCTTCCGTCCCCCAGACGGACGCGCTACCAGGCTGCGCCATAGCCCGACGATGGGCTGTTCATAGCGAATTTGAGGGCAGGGGCAAGTCAAAAACGCAACTTTTCTCACGCGGTTTCGGATTCACCGGCGCGGGTGCGAAGGGCTTCGAGCTGTGCCACGAGTTCCGCAGCGCGGGGGCGGTCCTTGGCGGCGATTCTGTCGGCCTTGGAGAGTTCGATCAGGAAGGCATCGCGGGAAAACTCGTTCTGCGCCGAGGCCGGGCGTTTCGCGTCGTCGTCGGCCTCGTCCAGTTCCTCATCTTCCGCGTGATCTGAAGTGGAGGGCGGTGTGTCGTCGGCCGCGTTCACGAGTGCGGAAAGCGTCTCGGAGGGGCTGTCATCTGCCGGGTCCTCGGGTCCGTCGTCAGCGACGGTCTGATCGGTCACACGATTGATGAAGGCAGGGATCGTATCCTCCGCCGGGGCCATGTCATCGTCATCCGAGCCATCCGCTGCGCCGCTTTCAAGCGTGTCCTGCGCGTGGGTGAAAAGATCGCTGATCCCCCCGGCTGGCGGGGTGTCGCGGGTGGCAAATGGCGCGGTCACACCGTCTTCTTCCTGAGGGTCTTCGTCGGCGTCGTCCCCGGTATCGGCGAGGGCCGTCGCGTCGGCTTGCGCCAATTCTGGCAGGTCGTCCTCTTCGCTGGAGGCGCTTTCGGCCTCAGGCAAATACTCTTCCTCTTCGGGCGGTTCGTCATCTTCCGGCAGGTAGTCCTCGGCTTCTGACGTCACATTCACCGGCGCGGGGACAGGTTGCGCGGGCTGGACAGCGGCCTCGACCGTTTCTGAAACTTCTTCTTCGCTCTCAAGAGGTTGGGAGAGGCCAGAGACGTATTTGACGCCCTTTTCCCGGAGCAGCTTCTGGGCACCCTTGATGGTCAGGCCGTCATCATGCAGCAGTTTCTTGATCCCGCCGAGCAACAACATGTCCTGTGGGCGGTAATAGCGGCGGCCCCCGGCGCGTTTGACGGGCTTCACCTGGGGAAACTTGCTTTCCCAGAACCTGAGGACATGAGCTTGGGTATCCAGCCATTCAGCGACTTCGCTGATGGTTCGAAACGCGTCGCGGGATTTGCCCATAGCGGCCGTCCTGTCTTACTTCTTGTTTCCAGCCGCGACGCGGTCCTTCATCAGATGCGAGGGGCGGAAAGTCAGTACGCGGCGTGGGTTGATCGGAACCTCTTCGCCGGTCTTGGGATTGCGGCCAACACGGGCGGCCTTGTCACGCACGCTGAACGTGCCGAAGGAGGAAATTTTTACCTGTTCGCCGTCAACCAGCGCATCGGACATATGGGCCAGAACGCTTTCGACAAGCTGTGCAGAGTCGTTCCGGGAAAGTCCAACCTCACGAAAAACCGCTTCGCTGAGATCCATGCGTGTCAATGTCTTGCCGGTCATTCCGGTCCCCCCTGTTCCTCGTTTTTAGAAACATAGGGGGAATGGAATTTCCGAGTCAATAACAACGGCTTGTGATCAGCCGATTATCTTTGATGCAGACCAATGGGTTAGAGGCGATTTTTGAGCCTACCAGCGCAGAACGACCGCGCCCCAGGCCAAACCGCCACCGATTGCCTCGGCCACAAGAAGATCGCCCTTCTTGATTTTCCCACTGCTCACACCGACCGACATGGCCAGCGGGATGGAAGCCGCGGAGGTGTTTCCGTGGTCCTGAACCGTGACGATGACGCGGTCCATCGGGACGCCCATCTTGCGAGCGGTCCCCTGGATGATGCGGATGTTGGCCTGATGCGGAACGATCCAGTCCACGGCGTCGTCATCGAGCCCGATCTTGGTCAGGGCCGCGTGGGCGGTGGAGGTCAGTTTTTCGACGGCCTGACGGAACAAGGCATTGCCCTGCATACGCAATTTTCCGGAATCGCCTGTGGTGGACACACCGCCATCGACATAGAGCATATCGCGGTAGCGCCCGTCCGAATTGAGATCGGAGGACAGCACGCCTCGGTCCGAAACCTCTCCGCTGCCGTCCTGCGCTTCGAGAACCAGCGCGCCCGCACCGTCGCCAAACAACACACAGGTGGCCCGGTCGGTCCAGTCCATGATACGTGAAAATGTTTCGGCGCCGACGACAAGCACGCGTTTGGCCTGTCCCGAAACGATCAAGGCATTGGCATTGGTCAGGGCAAAGATGAACCCGGCACAGACGGCCTGAACGTCGAAACCGAAGCCACGGGTCATGCCGAGCTTGCTCTGAAGCATGGTGGCGACCGAGGGAAAGGTCAGGTCAGGTGTCGAGGTGGCGACGACGATCGCGTCGATGTCATCCGGCGTCAGCCCGGCGTTTTCCAATGCGGCACGTGCGGCAAAGGTGGCCAGATCCGAGGTGGTTTCGTCTTCGGCGGCGAAATGCCGGCGCTCGATTCCCGAGCGCGTGCGAATCCATTCATCCGACGTATCCAGCGATTTTTCGAACTCGGAGTTAGGAACGACCCGTTCCGGCAAGTAGTGGCCTACGCCAATCACCACGGCGCGTGTCGTCATATCAATGCCTTGCTAGTTATTTGTTTCGCTGCTTTGCAGCGTATCTTGGGGCAGTGAGACAGCGGATGCAACCCGCGCTGCAAGCTTTTGCGAAAAGCCTGACTGACCAAGTTTGAAAGCGAGCTTGACGGCTGCGGAAACGCCAGTGGCGTCAGAGCTGCCGTGTGATTTGACCACGGTACCGTTCAGGCCAAGAAACACGCCGCCATTGACCCGGCGCGGGTCGATACGCTTGTTCAGGCGATTGAGCGAGGTATAGGCGAGCAGGGCAGCGAGACGCGACAAGGGCGAATACTTGAACGCCTCGCGCAGGAGGCGCCCGATCAAGCTGGCGGTGCCCTCACCGGTCTTGAGCGCCACGTTGCCGGTGAACCCGTCGGTGACAATCACGTCGGCCACATCGCCGGGCAGGTCACGGCCTTCGACGAATCCCACGAACTCGAAATTCGCGCTCTCCGCGTTTTGGGCAATCAACTCGTGAGCTTCCCTGAGTTCAGGGCGGCCCTTGTGCTCTTCGGTGCCCACGTTCAGCAGACCCACGCGGGGGCGTTGAAGCTCCATACCGTTGCGGGCATAGGACGCACCCATGAGCGCGTATTGCAGCAGGTCATGTTCGTCAGCGCGGATATCGGCACCGGCATCAAGCATGATGTTGAACCCCTGAGGATTCGCGGACGGCCAGAGCACGGCGATTGCTGGGCGGTTCACGCCGGGCAGTTTGCGCAGGCGGACCACGGAGAGCATCATCAGGGCACCGGTATTGCCGCAGGAGACGCAGACATCCGCTTCGCCATTGCGCACCGAATCCACTGCCGACCACATCGAGGTGTTCTTGCCGTGGCGCATCACCTGGCTGGGTTTGTCTTCCATCGACACGACATCTTCGGCGTGGCGAATCTCGACACGGCCAGCAAGAGGCTTCTTGCGGGCGACCAGTTTTTCCAGCTGGGGTTTATCACCATGCAGAATAAACCCGATATCGGGGTTCTTCTTGGCAGACAGCGAAATGCCGGCAACAACTGCTGCCGGCCCGCGATCGCCACCCATGGCGTCAACTGAGACGATGGTGCGCCCGTCTTCCGCGTTTGCTGTCTGAGTCAAACCGGCCATGAGGGCGCAGATCCCGAAAGGTTATGCCGCGTCTTCGTCCAGATCGACGTCATCGACCATTGCAACGACTTCACGGTCGTCATAGTGGCCGCAGGACGCGCACACGTGGTGCGGACGCTTGAGTTCGCCGCAGTTGGGGCATTCGTTGGGGTTCGCTGCAACCAGGGCGTCGTGTGCACGGCGGTTGTTGCGGCGCGATTTCGATACTTTGTTCTGCTGGACAGCCATTGTCGCAACCTTCGATTTACTGGGGTGAATGACAGCGCATTGCACCCGATTTCCTGAGCGTCCCGAGCCTCTACGCGACCTGCGCGCCCGAGTCCAACTCTAAATTCCAATGAGCGCGCGAAAATACTGTGAAATTCGCGCAACGCAAGCCCCTATTTGCCACCCTCGTCGGACAGTTTGTCCCGTAGCGCGGCAAGCCCGGCAAATGGGCGTGCATCTTCGTCGGTCATGGCCTGTTTGCCGGGTTCTGTAAAGACCGTTTCGTCAAGCGCGGCCCCTTCGCTGCGCGGATAAAGCGGCAGGTTGAGAGCAAGCGACTCGGCCATGATCGACGAAACGTCGATCGTTGTGCCAAGCGGCTCGGCATTCTCGTCCTCGAGCATTTCCACCTCTTCCTCGTCACCAAGGTCGGGCATGTCGGCGAGAAAGTGCCGTTCAACATCGACTTCGAGTCGGGTCGTGACCGGATCAAGGGTCAGCACGCAGGGTTGGATCACCGTCGCCCCAAGATGTGCCTGCAGGACCCAGTCGGCGGAACCGATGGCGGACAAGGTGCCCTTGAACAGCAGCTTGCGCAGGCCAAGCAGCCCGAGATCCACGGCAATCTTCTCTAGCGCCGCGGCGGCGGGGCGCAATTCAAACGCGGTGGCACGGTTCTGAGGCAGATCGGCAACGCGAAAAACGGCTGAGATGTCTGATTTCCCGGGCATGTGAGGCAGCTTCCATTCTTGAACCGAGGGCATTCCTTCTGTAAGCGGGATAGAAGGCAGAAAAGGCCAACGCAAGAGGGCAGGCATGGCACGTCGCGGCAAAGCGCTGAAATCAATCGTCTTCGGGGCGGCCCTGTTGGTGGCGGTGTCCTGTACTACGCAGTACCGGAACCATGGCTATATCCCGTCTTCGGAAGACCTCGCTGCGGTCACGCTGGGCGTGGATACGCGCGACACGGTTGCCGAGTCCCTTGGCACCCCGTCGGCCGGAGGTGTGCTGGACGATAGTGGCTATTACTATGTCCGCTCGAAGGTAAGGCATTTTGGTGCCATGAAACCCGAGGTCATCGAACGCCAGGTTGTTGCCATCAACTTTGACAGTCGGGGAATTGCCCGCAACGTGCAGCATTATTCGTTGCAGGATGGAAAAGTTGTTCCACTGGTGCGGCGGATCACGGATAACGGGTTGACCGAAACCAGTGTTATCAAGGCGTTGCTCGGCAATATCGGCAACTTCAGCCCGACCACCTTCGGCGGCTGATCGCCGGTGTCATTCCTCTGTCACGCGTCTGGCACTATATTGAGGTCAGAGACAGATGCGAGGCCGGGTATGGTTGCATTGAGCAGGGGGCGGTATCGCGCCAGAGTGGCAAGCGATACATCTGATATCGAAGCGGCGCAGCAACTGCGGCACCTCGCTTTTTTTGGGGGGGGCGTGGATGGATTGGACGTGGACCCGTTTGACGACATCTGCACACATATCCTTGTCGAAGATGGTGCCTCGGGGCAGTTGGTCTGTTGTTTCCGTTTCCTTACCTTGAATGGGGGGGACGAAATCGAACGCAGTTATTCGGCGCAGTTCTATGAGCTGAGCGCGCTCAGGGCCTTTGACGGCCCCATGGTCGAAATGGGACGGTTCTGTATTCACCCGGCGTTCAAGGATGCGGACATCCTGCGTGTGGCCTGGGGCGCGATGACGGCCTATGTTGATGAAAACAATGTGGAAATGTTGTTCGGGTGCTCGTCATTTGCGGGCACGGATACTGGCGAGTACCTAGATGCGTTTGCCATGCTGCGCGATCGCCATATCGCGCCGCGCCGCTGGCTGCCCAAGGTGAAGGCGCCCAACGTGTTCCGTTTCGCGGCGCGGCTCCGGCGCAAACCTGACCCCAAGCGCGCGCATATGAGGATGCCGCCCTTGCTGAGGACCTATCTGATGATGGGGGGCTGGGTCAGCGACCATGCGGTGGTCGATCCGCAAATGAACACGCTGCATGTGTTTACCGGGCTGGAAATCCGGGCGATTCCCCCGGAGCGCAAGCGGTTGCTACGGGCGATTGCCGGTTGAGCAATCCGGGCCGATGAAAGGCAGTTGACCGGACCGACGCGGCGGTTTAGCCGGGGGCCATGGCACGTATACCCCTTTTGCAGATGAGCGACATATCCCTGACCTTTGGCGGGGATCCGGTGTTTGATGACCTGAACCTTGTGGTGCAACCCGGTGACCGGGTGGCGCTTGTAGGACGGAACGGGTCCGGCAAGTCGACCCTGATGAAAGTCATGGCCGGACTGGTGGAGCCGGACCGGGGCGACATCGTGGTGCCGCCGGGCATCAGCGTCGGATACATGGAGCAAGACCCTGACATGGCAGGGTTTTCCACATTGGGCGAGTTCGCGTCAGCTGGGCTTGATCCGGGCGAGATGTACAAGGTGGAACGCGCGGGCGAAGGGCTGAAATTCGATCCTGATCGCGCGGTGTCGACGGCGTCGGGGGGGGAACGCCGCCGCGCGGCGCTGGCGCGGTTGATGGCCGAGGCACCGGACCTGATGCTCTTGGACGAACCGACCAACCATCTGGATATTGAGGCAATCGGCTGGCTGGAAGAAGAGCTGAAGGCGACACGGGCGGCCTTTGTCTTGATCAGCCACGACCGGGCATTCCTGCGTGAACTTACACGCGCAACCCTCTGGATTGACAGGGGAATGGTGCGCCGTCAGGAAAAGGGGTTCGCGGGGTTCGAAGCCTGGAGGGACAAGATCTGGGAAGACGAGGACGTGGCCCGCCACAAGCTTAATCGAAAGATCAAGGCCGAGGCGCGGTGGGCCGTGGAAGGCATCAGTGCGCGGCGCAAGCGCAACATGGGTCGGGTGCGGGCGCTGCAGGATCTGCGGGCAGAACGCGCGGCGCAGATCAAGCGGCAGGGTGCTGCGGCGCTGGAGTTGAGCGCGGGGCCGAAATCCGGGAAAAAAGTGATTGATGCCAAGAGCTTGTCAAAGGCTTATGATGGCAAGGACATCGTGCGCAATTTCTCGATCACGGTGCAGCGCGGCGATCGGGTGGCCTTTGTCGGGCCCAATGGGGTGGGCAAAACGACCCTGATCAAGATGCTGATGGGAGAAGTGGAACCGGATGCGGGGACCGTGACCTTGGGCACCAACCTGTTGCCCGCGGTGTTCGATCAGGCGCGCAGCAAGCTCGACCCGGAGATGAGCCTTTGGGATAGTCTGACGGGCGATCCTGAGATGCGGGTTTCGGGCAAGGCGGACCAGGTGATGGTGCGCGGGAATCCCAAGCATGTTGTTGGTTATCTTAAAGAATTTTTGTTCGACGAACGTCAGGCAAGGGCGCCGGTCCGCTCGCTGTCTGGCGGTGAAAAGGCGCGATTGCTGTTGGCCAAGCTGATGGCGCGGGAAAGCAATCTGTTGGTGATGGATGAACCGACCAACGACCTTGATGTGGAGACGCTCGACCTGTTGCAGGAGTTGCTGGACGACTATGACGGCACGGTTCTGCTGGTGAGCCACGACCGGGACTTTCTTGACCGGGTTGCAACGACCACGGTTGCGATGGAAGGCGACGGACGGGCCGTGGTCTATGCCGGGGGCTGGACGGATTACCGCCGCCAGCGCACAGATGACGCACCGGTGAAAACCGTTGCGAAAACAAAGCCCAAGGCGGAAAAGGTCAAGCAGGAGAAGGCGCCGAAAGAAGGGCTGAGCTTTACCGAGAAACACCGCCTGGAAGAGCTGCCCGGGCTGATTGACCGGCTGGGGGCGGAAATCGCCAAGCTGGAAGAGTTCATGGCCGACCCGGAATTGTTCACCAAGGAGCCGGTCAAGTTTCAGAAGGCGACCGAGGCGCTGGTCGAGCGCCAGAAGGCCCTGGCGGCCGCCGAGGAAGAATGGCTCATGCTCGAAGAAAAGGCCGAAGGGTAGGCCGGATAGGCGACTCAAAGGTTAACGCCCTTGTTTTGCTGGATTTGCGCGTCGGTACTACGTCGGTATCACGTCGGTATTGCATCGGTACGCGGCCCTTTTGGGGCAGTTTCGGGCAAGTGTTACCCCATCGTACGTAACCATTTGATAACCCATGATCGCTAGGGTGAGGCTATGACATCCGGTGTGTACCCGGCGCGCAAGGCGTCTAGCGTCGGTTCGGGTGTGAGAACCGTGACCTGTCCGTTGGGGCGGCGTTGCGGTGCGCCGTAGCCATTTGGGCGGAAAGGCAAAAGCGCGTCCTGCCAGATAAGTGCCGGGCCAGTGTTGCGTAAGATGAAGGCACCGTCGGGCAGGGCCGCGGCCTCTGCCATGTGGCGGCGTTGGGTGTAGCGGCGCGGGATGGCGCGCGCCGCGTGCAGTTTGGCGTCAAAAGCCGCAATGGGGCCAGTATGCCCGGCCGCGGCAAGGAAAGAGGTGTAATCATTGCGGCGACATTCGCCGCAGGGACGGTGGCCCGCAGAGAGCGCAACGGCTTCGTCATGGAAGAAGAGTTCGGTGTAGCGACCGGGGGACATGAGCGTGCGCCTGCGGCCCTTGAAGTTGAGAACACAACAGACCCACGCCTTGTGACGCCAGCGGCGATGGGTGAGTTCCTTTGTGTCATGCAGGATGCCGCGATTGCCCATGAACGCGCCGCGCGCGGGATGCGCGAGGATATCTCCGGTGGGTTGGACGCGGTTTTGCAAGGTCATGGGAGGAGCGTGCGGGAAGTTAGGCTGGCAGGCAAGGGAAACGGATAGTCAAAAGCGTTAGGTTCATGCAGCGCGATTGGGCAAGCAGTTGCGAGTCGAATGCCACATGCCTGCTCAGGCTCGGGGCCAGCAAGATCTCTGTGACAGGCCGGGTTTGGATGAGAGCCTCACTGTGGTACGGTTATTCGATCGTGCGATATAGGAGGAATATCAATGAAGCACTGGCTATTTACCCCGCTCGCGGCGTTGGCCGTTGTTCTGCTCTCAACATCAGCATCGTATGCTCTAAACTGCGGGGCCGATTTTCAGCATGCCTATGAAAAGGGTGTGCGGGATGGTCGGGCTGATGGGGCGCATCTGCGTGAATACAACCCGTTGAGCCACGGCCGCAAGGTGAGTTTGAAATGGAACCACCGCGGGGATTGTTATCGCGAGGGGTACGATATCGGGTACCAGAATGCCGCAGCGGACGCCAAGAAAAGGCCCGCGCGGCCGAGCCATGACAATGCCCCAACGCCCGGATCAAACGAGCGGGCCTATTATGACGATGGGTGTCATGAAGGGACCGGCGACGCCCAAGCGAGCATGAGCATGGCCTATGAGCGCCATGCCGGCATGTATGACCGTCGGTTCGAACCGTATTTCAAGCAGGGCTACGAACACTGCTGGAAGATGTTCCGGTAACGGATTTTTACCGATGGACCGGGATGCGCGGGCTGTTGTGCTGCGCATCCCGGTTCATTCTTGTTATTGATCACTGCATGCGCAGAGCGCCGTCGATGCGGATGACCTCGCCGTTGAGGTAGCCGTTTTCGACGATGAACCCGGCAAGGCGGGCGTATTCGCTGGGATCGCCAAGGCGGGCCGGGCAGGTGACATCGGCAGCGAGCTGGTCCTGAATCTCCTGCGGGAGGCCCTGCAGCATCGGGGTGAGGAAGATGCCCGGCGCAATCGCCATGACGCGGATACCGGAACGGGCAAGGTCACGCGCCATGGGCAGCGACAGGCCGACGATGCCTCCTTTGGAGGCCGCATAGGCGGCCTGACCGCGCTGACCGTCCATGGCGGCAATCGAGGCGGTGTTGATGATCACGCCGCGCGCGCCGTCGGCCTCGGGGTCGTTCTGGGCCATGACCTCGGCGGCAAGACGGGCGACGTTGAAGGAGCCGACGAGGTTGATGTCGATGGTCTGCTGGAAGGTGTGAAGCGGGTGAGGGCCGTTCTTGCCGATAGTGGTGGCCGCGGGCGCGATGCCGGCACAGTTCACGGTCGCGGTGATGCTGCCCATGGCCTCTTTGGCGGCGGCGATGGCGCTGGCGACGCTGTCTTCGTTGGTGACGTCGACCTTGTGGAAGGTGCCGCCGAGTTCGGCAGCCAAGGCGGTGCCGGCCTCTTCGTTGAGATCGAACAGGGCAACCTTGGCGCCGTTTTCAGCAAAATGACGGGCGGTGGCCGCGCCCAGACCTGAGGCGCCGCCGGTGATCACGGCGCAGGTGGTGGCAAGTTTCATGGGGCTCTCCTCGGACATCATGAAATGAACATGTGTTCAAATAGCCGGGGAGGCGTGTTCTGTCCAGTGTTTCGCGGCGTCGCAGTCAGGGGGCGGGCATGGGGGCGCTGCCCCCGTCGCGAGCAAGCTCGCGACTCCCCCGGAGTATTTCCTGCAAAATGAAGGAGGGGTGGGCCGCCTTGCCGGTGAGGGGCGGCCCCGCCGATCAACCGAGTTGCACCAGCGCGTGGCGTTTCTTGCCTGCGCTGAGCTTGATCGGGCTGCTGAGTGCGGCGGCGTCGATCATCAGCCCGGCATCGGTGAGCGGGGCGTCGTCGATCCTGGCGCCGTTTTCGGCGATAAGGCGCTTGGCTTCCTTGCCGGACTTGGCGAGGCCGGATTTTACGATGATCTGCACGATCGAGGCAGGCAGGTCGTCGGCGGAGAGTGTCAGGGTGGGCAGATCATCACCCACGCCGCCTTTTTCGAAGACCTCGCGCGCGGTGGCTTCGGCGGCGGTGGCGGCGTCGGCCCCGTGGCAGAGCGTTGTGACCTCGTTGGCGAGGATGATCTTGGCGGCGTTGATTTCCGAGCCTGCAAGCGCGCCGAGGCGGTCACATTCGTCGAGCGGCATCTCGGTGTAGAGCTTGAGGAAGCGACCGACATCGGCGTCGGTGGTGTTGCGCCAGAACTGCCAGAATTCATAAGGCGCGCGCATGTCGGCGTTGAGCCAGACGGCGCCGTCCGCAGATTTGCCCATCTTCTTGCCGTCCGAGGTGGTCAGCAGGGGCGATGTCAGGCCAAAGACCTGATTGTCATCGACGCGGCGGGTGAGGTCGATGCCGTTGACGATATTGCCCCATTGATCCGAGCCGCCGAACTGCACCATGCAGCCATAGCGGCGGTTCAGTTCGAGGAAGTCATAGGCCTGCAGGATCATGTAGTTGAATTCGAGGAACGAGAGCGACTGTTCGCGGTCGAGGCGGGATTTCACCGATTCGAACGAGAGCATGCGGTTGACCGAGAAGTGGCGGCCGATGTCGCGCAGAAAGGTGAGGTAGTTGAGATCGTCGAGCCATTCCGCGTTGTTGAGCATCAGCGCGTCGGTGTCGCCGTCCCCATAGGTGAGGTATTTGGCGAAGACCTGCTTGATGCCGGCGATGTTCGCGTCGATCTGTTCGTCGGTCAGAAGCGGGCGTTCGTCGGCGCGGAAAGACGGGTCGCCCACCTTGGTGGTGCCACCGCCCATGAGGGTGATCGGTTTGTGGCCGGTTTTTTGCAGCCAGCGCAGCATCATGATCTGGATCAGCGAGCCGACATGCAGCGACTTGGCGGTCGCGTCAAAGCCGATGTAGCCCGGCACCACGCCCTTGGTCAGGGCGGTGTCAAATGCCTCGTAATCCGTGCAATCCGCGACGAAGCCGCGCTCGAGCATCACGGTGAGGAAATCCGATTTGGGCTGGTAGGTCATGGTGTCGGTCCCGTATGATTTGCGGGCCTGTGTATAGGGGCGGAAGAGCAGAAGGAAAAGGCCATGTTGAAGGCCAGGGGAACAGAGGCGGTTGTGCGTGCTTTGGGGGCCATGTCGGGCACATCGTTGGACGGGGTGGACGCGGCGGTCGTAGAGACCGACGGCGCGGTGATCCACGCGTTCGGGGCGCATGGGTACAGGGCCTATTCAAGGGAAGAACAGGCGGTGTTGATGGCCGCGCTTGGCAAATGGGCGGGCCCCGAGGTGGAGGCGGCGACGGCGGTGGTTGATACGGCCCATGTTGAGGCGCTGGCCGGGTTCGAGGACGTCGCAATCGTGGGGTTTCACGGACAGACGCTGGCGCATGAGCCACGCGGACGGGGCACGTTGCAGGTGGGAGACGGGCAGGCGCTGGCCGAGGCGCTGGGGGTGCCGGTGGTCTGGGATTTCCGGTCGGCGGATGTTGAGATGGGCGGAGAGGGTGCGCCGCTTGCGCCGTTCTTTCACTTTGCCTGTGCCAAGTGGATTGGCGCGGTCAAGCCGGTAGCGTTTCTGAACCTCGGGGGCGTGGGGAATATCACCTGGGTAGATCCGGGCAAAGCCAGGCCGGAGGACGAGGGCGCGTTGCTGGCCTTTGACACCGGGCCGGCAAATGCGCCACTCAACGATCTGTTGCGGCAGCGACGGGGGCTTGCCTTTGACGAGGGCGGAAAGATCGCCGCGCGTGGAAAGGTGGCGACCGGGGCGCTGGAGTTGTTTCTGGCCGAGGGGTATTTCGCAAGAATGCCGCCCAAGTCTCTGGACAGGAACGATTTTTCGGAAATGATCGAACTGGTCAGCGAGTTGTCGGACGAAGATGCGGCGGCGACCATGACGGCGATGTGTGCCGCCGCCGTGGCGCAGGGGATGGAGCATTGTCCGGTGCCGCCTGAGCAGGTCCTTGTGACGGGGGGCGGGCGGCACAACCCCGTGCTTATGGAAATGTTGGCGGTGTCGTTGGATTGCCCGGTGGCCCCGGTCGAAGAGGTCGGGTTGGACGGGGATATGCTCGAGGCGCAGGCCTTTGCCTTTTTAGCGGTGCGCGTGGCGCGTGGGCTGGCGACCTCTTGTCCCTCCACGACGGGGGTGCGGGCGCTGGTTGGCGGCGGGACAGTGAGCCGGCCGGAGACCGCCTAGCGCGGGATATCAAACCCCGGTGCGGCCAGTTCGAATCCATCGAAGCGGAAACCGGGGGAGACGGTGCATCCGACAAGTGTCCAGGCGCCTGTGCTGCGTGCGGCTTGCCAGAGGTGGGGGGGCACGATCAACTGCGGGGACTGGCCCGCAGCGAGGTCGGGCCCGAGGAGATGGTCTAGCGCCGGACCAGTTTCGGTCTCGGCCATGGAAAGCACCAGGGGCGCCCCTGCATGGAAATGCCAGATCTCGGTCGCATCGACCCTGTGCCAATGGGAAACCTCGCCTTCGGCCAGAAGAAAGTAGATCGCCGTGCCCGATGGGCGCACGTCGCGGGGGGAGGCGGCGATCCACGTCTGGCGGTAATGGCCGCCTTCGGGGTGCGGTGAAAGATCAAGGTGGTCGATCACCTCGCGGGCGGTCATGGTGTTGGCGGGGGGCATGGTGCGTATCCGTTTGATTTATCAGTACTTTAATGTCCAGGCACGGTGTTGCGCAACCATCAGGTGAAAAATGCCGCGCGTTCGTGTAGGATAGCGCCCGTGTTTGATGAAAGGCATTGCGATGAGCTATGTGTTTATGGTGGCGCGTCCCGGACAAAAGGGGCATGCGGCATTTGACAGGTTTGTTGAGAAATCCCGGCCGGTTGTTGCGGCCTTTGATGGGCATTTTCAGGAATCGGACGGCACGGAAAGTACGGGGCAGGCGTCTGGATCAGGGGCCATGGTCGTTCGTTTCACGTCGATGTCCCGGGCGCGGGCGTTTTACGAGTCCGAGGACTACGCCCGGCTGCACGGGGCATCGGAACAATAGGGCCGGGGCAGATCAGATCCCTGTGACGCGGATGCGTCAGTGGTATGGGGTGAAAAAAAACCCGCGCGAAGGGCGCGGGGTTTGAATGTGTCGCGCTGGCGCCGAAATCACTTCAGGATCGAGCGGCCTGCATATTCTGCGGTCTCGCCGAGCAGTTCCTCGATGCGGATCAACTGGTTGTATTTGGCGAGCCGGTCCGAACGCGCGAGCGAGCCGGTCTTGATCTGGCCGCAGTTGGTGGCGACGGCAAGGTCGGCAATCGTGGCGTCTTCGGTTTCGCCAGAGCGGTGCGACATCACGTTGGTGTAGCGCGCGCGGTGGGCCATATCGACGGCTTTCAGCGTTTCGGTCAGCGAGCCGATCTGGTTCACCTTGACCAGCATCGAGTTGGCCACGCCCTGGGCGATGCCGTCGGCAAGGCGCACGGGGTTGGTCACGAAGAGGTCGTCACCCACCAGCTGGACCTTGTCGCCGATCTTGTCGGTCAGGATTTTCCAGCCTTCCCAATCATCTTCGCTCATGCCGTCTTCGATCGAGATGATCGGATAATCGGCGCAGAGCTGGGCGAGGTATTCGGCGTTTTCTTCCGAGGTCAGCGATTTGCCTTCGCCGGCCATCTCGTATTTGCCGTTCTTGTAATACTCGGTCGAGGCGCAATCGAGGGCAAGGTAGATGTCTTCGCCAAGCTTGTAGCCGGCTTTTTCCACCGAGGTTTTGATGAAGTCGAGCGCGGCGCGGGTCGAGGCGATATTGGGGGCAAAACCGCCTTCGTCGCCAATCCCGGTCGACAGGCCCGCTGCGGAGAGTTCCTTTTTCAGGGTGTGGAAGACCTCAGCCCCCATGCGCACGGCTTCTTTGATGTTGGCCGCGCTGACCGGCATGATCATGAATTCCTGAATGTCGATCGGGTTGTCGGCATGTTCGCCGCCGTTGATGATGTTCATCATCGGGACCGGCAGGACACGGGCCGAGGTGCCGCCGATATAGCGGAAGAGCGGCTGCGCGGTGAAATCGGCCGCGGCCTTGGCGCAGGCCATCGAGACGCCGAGAATGGCGTTGGCACCAAGACGGCCCTTGTTGGGGGTGCCGTCAAGTTCGATCATGGCCATGTCGATGGCGACCTGTTCGGTCACGTCCATGCCCACCAGTTCTTCGGCAATCTCGCCGTTGACCGCGGCGACCGCTTCCAGAACGCCTTTGCCCATGTAACGGCTCTTGTCGGCGTCCCGCTTTTCCACCGCCTCATGCGCGCCGGTCGAGGCGCCCGAAGGCACGGCAGCGCGGCCCATGGTGCCGTCTTCGAGGATCACGTCGACTTCGACGGTGGGGTTGCCCCGGCTGTCGAGAATTTCGCGGGCGTGGATGTCGATAATGGTGCTCATCTTTGAGGTCCCTGAAATGGCCAGTGTGTTGCGCGCAGCTATAGCAGGGGCGGAGAGAATGTAAACCGGGGCCGATAGCGCTAACGGCCTGTTTTCTTGGTCGTTAGCGCTGACAGTGACATGATGGCACCGCTGCAATCCTGCGTGCCCGTTTGAGGCGGTTGGGGAACAGCTGCGTGAATATTCCCTGTGTTGAGTGATTGCCTGTTGATGCAACTTAAGATTTTGTTAGCATTGAGGGACAGGCCGGGGGTTGCAACTGTGCGGTGGGTGATCAGAACCGATCACTCGGGAAAGGAAATGGGATGGCTGACGGCAGGAACGATGACCGGAACCCCGCCTCCACCACCTGTGCGTCGGTAAACCCACGCATAAGTGGCGACGACGGATTTGGCGACTTCATGGAACGGTCGACAATCTGCAAGATTCTGGCCTCGTCCGGCGTCGGGCTGTTCAGTGTCGACCTGGAAACCGGGAAATCGCAGGTGTCGCCAACCTGGAAAACCATGCTCGGAATTGAACCGGATGCGGACATCGAACCGCAGCGAGAATGGCATGCGCGCATGCATCCGGACGACCTTGAACGTTTGTTTGAACGGGATGCCGCGTTCCTTGGCGGGCAGGCTTCGGAAAACCGGAACACCTATCGCATCCGCCATGCGGACGGGCATTGGGTCTGGATCGAGTCGAACGCCCATATCATCAAGCGCGACGACTATGGTCATCCGCTCGTGCTTGCCGGGACACATACCGATGTGACTACGGAACAAACGATCCGGCGGATTGCGAAGGAAACCGATCAACGCAACCGCCTGATGCTGAACCATTCGCCGGTCGGGATCGCGGTGTTCTGTCCCAAGGCGCGATTGCAGGACTGCAACGCGCTTTTTGCCGAGATGCTGGGTTATGCGCCGAACGAAGTTCTGGGGATGAGCCTGATGAAGCTTGTGTGGTTCGACATGGACCCGGACGAGGTGCGTAGGAAACAGGATTTCTACAACGGCAAGTCCAAGGAAATCACCTTTGAAACAGAGCTGCTGTGCAAGAATGGCGATCGCAAACATGCCATGGTCCGCGGTGTCAGGTTCGTGAACAAGGAGGACGAAGTGCGGTTCCTGTTCCAGTGCTCGGACATTACCGAGCGCGTTCAGGCGGAACTGCAGAAGGACGAGTTCCTTGCCACGGTGAGCCACGAGTTGCGCACGCCGCTGACCTCGATCGCCGGGGTGATCCGGCTTGCCAATTCGGGGGCGATTGGCGAGATGAGCCCGAAAATGAAAGAGCTGATGGCGGTCGCCGAGCGGGGGTGTGAAACGCTGCTGCGCCTTGTGAACGAGCTGCTGGACTTCAAGTCGTTGGAGGCAGGAGAGCTGAGCTATTACAATGAGCAGTTCAGGGTCGCCGAGGCGGTAAGGGAGGCGATCGGGAACATGGCCGGTTACCTGAAGCCCGGACAGAGGGTGGAGACCGACGTGAGTCCTCGTGCGGAGGGTGTCGAGATTGTCGCGGACAGGGGACGGTTTCTGCAGATCCTGACGAACCTGCAGTCGAACGCGTCGAAAATCTCACCACCCGAAGCCTGTATCACGATACGGGTCTCATTGGCGCCCGGATGGGTGCGCGTGTCGGTGCAGGACCGGGGGCCCGGCGTGCCCAAGGAATTGGAAGGCAGGATTTTCCAAAGGTTTGCCCAGGCGAATTCGTCGGACAAGCGATCGGTGCAGGGGACCGGGCTTGGGTTGGCGATTTCGAGGCGCATGACGCAGGATATGAAGGGCCAGATCGGCTATTTCAACAACGATGACGGCGGCGCGACGTTCTGGGTGGCCTTTCCAGCCGAGCTGGACTGAGTCCTGGCAGGGGTGCGGGACTGTTTGTGGTGTCGTTCACGCAGGAAGGTATAGAGGCCGGACCCGATGATCAGCGCGGCCCCGGTCATGGTCAGCGGGTCGGGGCGTTCGCCAAACACCAGGATGCCGCCCATGACCGAGAAGACGAGGCGGGTGTAGCGGAATGGGGCCACGACCGAGGCTTCGCCGATGCGCATCGCGATCACGATGCCCCAGTAGCCCAAGGTATTGAAGATGACGGCTCCGGCAAGAAAACCAAGTTCGGGGATGTCCATCGGCGCGAGGTTGCGCGGCGACAGGACCAGAAGGATCACCCCGGCAATGCTGAGCGCGCCCATGCCCTGAACAGCGAGGACGTAGGACGACACCGCGACATCCGCGCGGCGGGTGATCAGGTCACGGGTGGCGATCAGGGCGACGGCGCCAAGAACCAGGAGTGTGTCAGGATCGAACCCTTCGAAACCGGGGCGGATGATCAGAAGGACACCGCAGAAGCCGACGATCACGGCGCTCCAGCGGCGCCAGCCGACGGTTTCCTTCAAGAACAGGGCGGCACCGAGTGTGATGACCAGTGGCAGGGTCTGAAACACGGCGGCGACGGTGGAGAGGTCGACCCGTGCCAGGGCGGAGGTAAAAAACATCGCCGCGCCGCCGTCGGCAACGGCACGCAGCACCAGGAGCGGCTGCCACGCCGCGCGTTGCAGGAGGCGCGCGCCCCGGACGCGGGCAATGGCGGCAAAGATCAGGGCGGAAATTCCGCCCATGGCAAACAGGATCTGGCCCGTGGCATGGGTGGACGAAAGCTGTTTCACAAAAACATCCCCCAGCGTGAAGCCGAGCATCGCGCCGATCACGAGAAAGATGCCTTGGAGATTGTGCATGGTCCCGCTCCGATGGGTACGGTTTCGTGTGTGGAACCGAATGCCTGCTGGAGCAAGGTGAAATATTGCACATGTTATCAAATTTTGTGGGGCCGCCCATCAGGGGGCGTTGCCCCCGTCACAGCAGGCTGTGACTCCCCCAAGGTATTTGAGGACCATTGAGAAGGGCAGACGTGCTGTTTCTCAATGGTCATAAATACCCAAATCCCGCGCTTGCGGTATCGCTCAGAGGGGTCGGATCTTGAGATGGGTGATCCGGTTGTCCTCGCGCCCGGTGACTTCGAAGCGGAAGCCGTGGAAGGAGAAGACCTGCCCCACGGTGGGGATCATCTGGGCTTCGTGGATGACCAGACCGGCAATGGTGTTGGCCTCGTCATCAGGCAGGTTCCAGTCGGTGGCGCGGTTGAGATCGCGGATGGTCATGGCGCCCTCGATCAGGAACTGGCCGTCCTCGGATTTGCCGATCGGGTGTTCTGCGTCGGGGTCGAATTCGTCGGTGATCTCGCCCACGATCTCTTCGAGAATGTCTTCCAGCGTGATCAGCCCCTGCAGTGAACCGTATTCATCCACCACGAGCGCAAAATGCGAGCGGCGGCGCAGGAACTGGCGCATCTGGTCGTCGAGCGAGGTGGTTTCGGGCACGAAATAGGGTTTCTTGGCGACCTTGGTGATGTCGAAATTGGTCAGGTCGGCAAGGCTGCCTTCGGCATCGGCGATCTGGCGGTGCATGCCGCGCAGGAGATCCTTGGCGTGGACCACGCCAATGATGTTTTCGGGCTCGTCCTTGAAGACCGGCAAGCGGGTGTAGTTGCTTTCGAGACACTGTGCGAGCACGTCGGCGGGGTCGCTGTCGGCGTCGATCATCTCGATGCCGGAGCGGTGCAACATGATCTCTTCGACGGCGCGTTCGGAGAGGTCCAGTGCGCCAAGGATACGGTCTCGGTCTTCCTTTTCGACGATGCCTTCGGAATGGCCAAGCTGGATCGCGCCAGCGATCTCCTCGCGCACGGCAAGGATATGGCTGTCGGGATCAGTCTGCACGCCGAACACGCGCAGCACGCCGCGCACCAAGAGGCGCACGGCCGAGACCACGGGGGCGAAGACGCGCACCACGATGCCGATCGTTCCGGCGACGCGCGAGGCGGCGGTTTCGGGGGCGGTGATGGCATAGGTCTTGGGCAGCACCTCGGCAAAAATCAGCACCAGAAAGGTCATCACCAGCGTGGCCAGCGCCACGCCGCTTTCGCCGAAGGCGCGGGTAAAGAGCGCGGTGGCAAGCGAGGCGGCAAGGATGTTGACGAGGTTGTTGCCCAGAAGAACGGAGCCGATCAGGCGTTCATTGTCCTCGGTGATATCAAGGGCCTTCTGAGCGCCGCGGTTTCCCTTGTCGGCCTGGGTGCGCAGCTTGCCGCGCGAAGCGGCGGTCAGCGCGGTTTCGCTGCCTGAAAAGAAGGCCGAGAGGATCAGAAGTCCGGCGATGGCGCCGGCGCTGATCCAGAAAGAGCTGTCGAGTGTGGCGGTGGTTGCGTCCATGATCCTAACCCGTTGGTTCCTGTTGGGTTATGGGGGCAGGCGGGGGCGCAATCAAGGGGCTGGGGGGTCAGTTGTCGTCACTGTCACGTGCCAACGGGTGATTTTCCAGCACCAGATCGCGCAAGCGTTCATCAAGGACGTGGGTATAGATCTCGGTTGTGGCCACGTCGGCATGGCCCAGAAGCGTCTGGATGGCGCGCAGATCGGCGCCGTTGGCCAGAAGGTGTGTCGCAAAGGCGTGGCGCAGGGTGTGGGGCGTGACCTTGTCCGGTGAAACACCCCCGGACACCGCCAGTTCCTTGATCAGCATATAGAAACGATGCCGGGTCAGGTGGCCGGATTTGCCGCGCGAGGGAAATAGGAAGCGCGATGGCGCATACCCATCGGCCCGGCGCGCGTCTTCGGCGGCATCGCGGGTTTTGAGCCATGCCGCGAGCGCCGTCCGCGCGGGGGGCGAGAGCGGCACCATGCGCTCTTTTGAACCCTTGCCCATGACCAGAAGCATGCGTGGATCGCCGCGCGCGGCGGAGACCGGTAGGCTTACGAGCTCGGTGACGCGCATGCCCGTGGCATAGAGGAGTTGCATCAGGCAGGTGTTACGCAGGCGGTCGGTTTCGGAGCGGCCCGTGGTGCGGGCCGCGTCGATCAGGCGATCGACCTCAAGCACATCAAGCGTCTTTGGCAAACGCTTGGACCGGCCCGGGCCCTTGATCTGGATCGCGGGGTTGTCTTTGCGCCAGCCTTCTTCGAAAGCAAATCGGTAGAGTTGCTTGATCGCGGAGAGGCGGCGGGCGCGGGTGGACTGGGCCAGACCCTCGGCATCACAGGCGACGAGATAAGCTTCGATGTCGCTGCGCTGGATTGCGGCGAAATCCGAACCGTTGCCCTTGGCCCAGTCCGAAAAGGCGCGCAGGTCGCGGGCATAGGCCAGCTGGGTGTTCCGGGCCGCGCCAAGCTCGGCGGCTTGTGCATCGAGAAAGGTGGATATCCAGTGTAGGTTGTCCATGCATCACCCCCGTGTATCGAGCAGCGCCACCTGCAGGGCGGCGCGCCGGGCCGTGTCTTCGAGACCGACGGCGCGCAGGGTGGCCAGCGCCTCGGTCAGGGCGCCAAGATCGCCCGCGGCCCCGTCATCCATGAGCGCCATGGCGTGCAGAATGGCTTCGCCCAGTTGCCCCCGCGCGAGCATGGCCGAGATTTTCTGTGGCACACCTGCGCCGTGCCATGCATCGGCGATGGCACGGTGCGTGCGGTCCTGCGGCAGGCGGGGCGGCATGCCCAGCGCGAGGCCGGCGAGGAAATCGCGCGGTCCGGCATGGGCGGCACGTTCGTATTCGGCGGACAACAGCGCGATGTCGCGGGCCTGTCGGGCGGTCACGCCCTGCAAGGGGAGCGTGAGCAGGGCGCCGCCGTATAGCCGGGCAAAGGGGGTTTCCAGATGCACCTGCTGCATTGCCGCCCATGCGCCGGGCAGGGTTTCCGCAACGCGTCCGGGATCACGATCGCTCATGGCACGGTCAAAGGCCTGAAGCGCCGAGACCCGGTCCCAGATCATGCCGGATGCGGCCGGTTTGCGTTCGGTGTAGATGCCGAGAAGGCGGTTTTCATGCAGGGCGGATGTACGGGCCAGCCGTTCGGCGGCCTCAAGCTGGGCCTTCCAGCCAGCGGTATCGCGCAGGTCGGCATGGGCGTAGGGGCGCGGCAGGGTGGCGGTGGTCTGGCCTTCGCCGATGGCTTCGTAGAGGCGGAACTTGAGAGGGCTCGGGGTGGTGGCCGCGACCAGCAGAGGTTCGCCCTCGAAAAGGTCGGGGTCGAGGAAGCGCAACAGGAGGGCGTCCATTTCCTCGGAAATAAGGCCCAGCGCCTTGGCGGTGTCGAGCGTCAGGGCGGCGGCGCGCCAGTCGCCCGCGCGGGCGGTACAGAAGATACGTGCGCCGTACCCCGGGGCAAGGTGCGGGGCTGCGGTCAACTCCTTGCAGGCGGCGTCTTCCTGTCCCATGAGAAGCGTCACGTCGAACCAGCGGGCAAACAGCGCGGGCGTGTCGGGGCCGGCGCGTTCAAGCAGGGCGGCGGCCTGTTCCAGGGCACCCATTTCGACCAACTTGTCTACGCGGGCCAGAAGCAATTCATTGGCCGTTCCTGCATCCAATGGTGCGTTGGCCTCGGCCAAAAGCAGGGTATAGAGCAGCGCCTGCATCGCAGGAACGACCTCGGCGCGCTGGCCATGGACCATGTCGGCCAGACGCGATGCGTTGGAGTTGGACCAGAGCGTGCTGGGCAGGCCGGTCACCGAAGACGGCAGGAGGCCGACCGAATCGCGCCCTTCCTGATCAAGCGTCGTGACGTCGATAGCAGGCGTGGCGACGCCTTCGCTCACCGGGGGCTCGGCAATGGGCAGGCCCATGTCGAGCGTCACCGTGGGCGTCGGGTTCAGCCATTCGATGGCCGAGAGCGGGGCGTCCTCGGCCAGAAGCGGTGTGGTGGGGACGAGCGCGGCCAGCGCCGCCAGCAGGATAGGTTTAGTTACCATGCAGTTCCACGGGAATGCGCGTTTCGCTTTGGGGTGCCGAGAAATCGGCCCCGAAGATCGGACCGATATAGGCATAGGCCACAAGGGCGATCACCGCCAACAGCACCAGCCCCAGAATTGCACGGATCAGTTTGCCCATGATTGCCCTCAATTTTCCTGCCCATTTTTTTCCAACATATAACTGGCCTTTTGGCCAAGATCACGTCATTCAGTGCGAAATCGTGAAATATGAGCGAGGCTTGGCCGATCAGGGGTCAGTGATGGGCGGTTCATGGGCTATGAATTAAAAAAAACGGTTGTGCTTGTGGGCATGATGGGAGCTGGGAAAACCGCCGTTGGGCGCGCCCTGGCCGCCAAGCTCGGCGTGGCGTTTCTGGACTCGGATGCCGAGATCGAGAAAGCCGCCAACATGACTATCGCCGAGATTTTTGCCCGCGACGGCGAGCCGTTTTTTCGCACCAAGGAAAGCCAGGTGATCGAACGTCTGCTGGAAAGTGAACGTTGCATCCTGTCGACCGGAGGCGGGGCCTACCTTGCCGAGGGCAACCGGGCGATGATCGCCGAGAAGGGCGTGGCGGTCTGGCTGAATGCGGATGTGGACCTGTTGTGGACCCGGGTCAGGCACAAGGACACCCGCCCGCTGTTGCGCACGTCGAACCCGCGCAAGACGTTGGAAGAGATTTTTGCCGCGCGGGTGCCGTTTTACCAGCTGGCAGAGTTGCCGGTCGCCACACAGGCCGGGTTTTCAATTGAACAGACCGCAGAGCGGGTGATTGAGGCGCTGAAGACGCGCCCGGATGTTTTGGTGGAGAATGACGCATGATGGAAACGTTGCATGTCGGCCTTGAGGGGCGTGCCTATGACATTCACATCGGGCCGGGGCTTCTGGCGCGGTCCGGCGCGCTGATCGCGCCGTTTCTCAAGCGCAAGCAGGTCTGTGTCGTCACGGATGAAAACGTCGCCGCACTGCATCTTGAGGGCTTGCGCGCGGGACTGGCTGCAGAAGGGATTGCCTGCGAGGCGATCGTGCTGCCCGCCGGTGAAAGCACCAAGAGCTGGCCGCATTTTGAGCGCACGGTGGAATGGCTGCTGGAGCAGAAGGTCGAGCGGCGCGATCTGGTGGTCGCGCTTGGGGGCGGTGTGATCGGCGACCTGACCGGGTTTGCGGCGGCTGTTTTGCGCCGGGGCGTGGGCTTTGTGCAGATCCCGACGAGCCTTCTGGCACAGGTCGACAGTTCGGTTGGCGGCAAGACCGGGATCAATGCGCCGCAGGGCAAGAACCTGATCGGGGCGTTTCATCAGCCCACGCTGGTGCTGGCGGATACCGAGGTGTTGGGCACGCTGACACCGCGCGATTTCCTTGCCGGCTACGGAGAAGTGGTGAAATACGGGCTGCTGGGGGACAGCGATTTCTTCGAGTGGCTGGAAGGGCAGGGGCCTGCACTGGCTGCGGGGGACATGGGCGCGCGGATCGCGGCGGTGAAACGCTCCTGCGAGATGAAGGCCGAGATCGTCATGCGCGACGAGACCGAGCAGGGGGATCGGGCGCTGTTGAACCTTGGCCACACCTTCTGTCATGCGCTCGAAGCGGCGACGGGCTATGGCGACCGGTTGCTGCATGGCGAGGGCGTGGCGATTGGCTGTGCGCTGGCGTTCGAGCTTTCGTATCGGCTGGGCCTGTGTTCGCAGGAAGATCCGAGCCGGGTGCGTCAGCATCTGGCGGAGATGGGAATGAAGGTCGATCTCAAGGATATTCCGGGCGACTTGCCGGAGGCGGAAGTGCTTCTTGACCTGATGGGGCAGGACAAGAAGGTGGTCGACGGGCAGTTGCGTTTCATCCTCGCTCGCGGGATTGGCGAGGCTTTTGTGACGGCGGATGTGCCGCGCGAAACGGTCCTGACCTTGCTGCGGGAAGAGCTGGCGCGCCGCTGACGTGATCCGGTGCGCCGCGTCAAAACGTCTTATCACGGTTGCCCAAAAAACAGTCAAAGTGCCGTGGACTGAATTTTTGGGAGAAGCTGAATGTCATCTTATTTGAAATCGACACCGAACGCGGAAGGCTATTTCGGGGAGTATGGTGGCGCGATGCTGCCGCCGGTTCTGGAGCCGCATTTCAAGGAGATCGCCGAGGCCTATGCCAAGATTTCGAACTCGGCGGAGTACATTCGGGACCTGCGTTACGTGCGCAAGCATTTCCAGGGGCGGCCGACGCCGGTTTCGTATCTGCGGAACCTGAGTGACATGTCCGGGGGCGCGCAGATCTATGCCAAGCGCGAAGACCTGAACCATACCGGGGCGCACAAGCTCAACCATTGCATGGCAGAAGCACTTTTGGCCAAGCATATGGGCAAGACCAAGCTCATGGCGGAAACCGGCGCCGGGCAACATGGCGTGGCGCTGGCCACGGCGGCGGCCTATTTCGGCATGGAATGTGAAATCCACATGGGCGAAATCGACATCGCCAAGGAAGCGCCGAACGTGACGCGGATGAAGCTGTTGGGCGCGGAAGTGGTACCGGTAGGCTTTGGCGGGCGGTCGCTCAAGGAAGCGGTGGATTCGGCGTTCCAGTCCTATGTGCCTCAGGCCGACACGGCGCTGTTTGCGATCGGTTCGGTGGTGGGGCCGCATCCCTTCCCGATGATGGTGCGGGATTTCCAGCATATCGTGGGCATCGAGGCGCGCGAGCAGTTCCTTGAGATGACAGGGAACCTGCCCGATATCGTGGCGGCCTGTGTCGGGGGCGGATCGAACGCGATGGGCATCTTTGCCGGGTTCATCGAGGACGAGGACGTGGCGCTTTATGGAGTTGAACCGCTTGGCACGTCGTCCAAGCTTGGCGATCACGCGGCGACGATCACCTATGGCGAAGACGGTGACATTCACGGGTTCCGCACCATGCTGCTCAAGGATGAAAACGGCGAACCTGCGCCGGTACATACGGTGGCTTCGGGTCTGGATTACCCCGGCGTCGGACCGGAACACGCGCATCTTTATCGCACCGGCAAGGCCAATTACGTGGCCGCGGACGACAAGGAGGCGCTGAACGCGTTTTATGCGTTGTCGCGGCGTGAAGGCATCATCCCGGCGCTGGAAAGCGCGCATGCGGTGGCCTTTGCCATGCGTGAAGCCAAGAACCATCCGGGCAAGTCTATCCTGATCAACCTGTCGGGGCGGGGTGACAAGGATATTGATTACGTCACCGAAACCTACGGGTTTGGGGACGAGAGCTGAGCCAAGGGCGCGTGCCTGTCCCCATCAAGGGAACAGGCACGCGGGCCCGCTGAAGCGGGCGGTAGCAATAGAAAGACGCCGGAGGGGATAACCTCCGGCGTTTTTTGGTCATGGAAGACTGTATCAGGCGCGTTTGGCGGCGATCTGAACGAGCTGGGCACAGATGCGGGTCGAGAGCACCATGTCCTGAACGCTGATCCATTCAAGCGGGCCGTGAATGTCCTGCATGCCGGTGAAGAGGTTGGGGCAGGGCACGCCCAGTTCGGTCAGGCGCGAGCCATCGGTGCCGCCCCGGATGATCCCCGGCTTGGGCGTGATGCCTTCGGCGCGATAGGCGTCTTGCGCAATGTCGACCGGGGTCATGTCCTCTTCGAGCCAGTAGCGCATGTTGCGGTATTGCTTGGTGATCTCGCAGGTCACGATTGCGCCGGGGAATGCAGCCTCGGCAGCGTTGCAGGCATTCTTAAGGCGGGAGCGTCGTGCGTCGAGGCCGTCGCGTTCGAAATCACGCAGGATGAAGCGAATCTCGGCCTCGGCCGAGCCGCCCTCGAGCCCGTAGACATGGATGAAGCCTTCGCGATCGGACGTGGTTTCGGGGGTTTCGCCGGGCTTGTCGAGATCGGCCACGATATGCGCGGCGACATGCAGGGCATTGACCAGTTTGTCCTTGGCATAGCCGGGATGGGCGGAAACCCCCGTGATCCGGACCAGGCCACCGTCGGCGGAAAAGCTTTCAAACTCGATCTCGCCCACGCGGGCGCCGTCGAGCGTATAGGCGAAATCGACATCGAAATCGGCGGGCAGTCGCGGATCGACACCGCGGCCAATCTCTTCGTCCGGGGTGAAAGCCAGACGCACCTTGCCATGTTCGAGGCCCGGTGTGGTGAGCAAGTACTCGGCCATGGTCACGATGATGGCCACGCCGGCTTTGTCATCCGCGCCAAGCAGCGTCAGGCCGGAAGCCGTGATGATGTCATCCCCGACCTTGGAGGCAAGGTAATCCGATGTCGATGGGCTGAGCACCAGATCGGGCGCGTCCGGGTAGGTGATGTCGGACCCGTCCCAATTCGCATGCACGCGCGGTTTCACGCCGGTCGCGTTGAACTGGGGCGCGGTATCGACATGGGCGCAAAAGCCGATGGAAGGCGCGTCGGCCACGGTGGCGGGCACCGTGGCGAGGACCGCGCCATAGGCGGTCAGGGTGATGTCCGATGCCCCGATGGTCTCCAGCTCGGCCACGAGATGACGCGCCATGTCGAGCTGAATCGCGGTGCTGGGTTGCGACGTCGTGTTTTCGTCACTTTGGCTGTCAATCGCGCAATAGGTGACAAGACGCGCCTGCAATGCTGCCGCGAAATCGGGGAAACCGGTCATGTGTCAGATCCGCTCAGAACGGGATTTCGTCATCAAGGTCGCGCGAGGGGGCGGAGCCACCCTGGTTGCCGCCGCCGAAATTGCCGCCGCCCTGATCGTAGCCGCCGCTATAGCTGCCGCCCTGATCATAACCACCCTGCGAGCCGCCGCCAAAGCCGCCGCTGTCGCCGCCGCCGCTGCGACCGTCGAGCATGATCAGCGTGCCGTTAAAGCCCTGAAGGACAACTTCGGTCGAGTAGCGGTCCTGGCCGGACTGGTCCTGCCATTTGCGGGTCTGCAGCTGGCCCTCGATATAGACCTTGGAGCCCTTGCGAAGATACTGTTCACAGACGCGGACGAGGCCCTCGGAGAAGATCGCCACGGAATGCCATTCGGTCCGTTCGCGGCGTTCGCCGGTGTTGCGGTCTTTCCATGTTTCAGAGGTGGCAATGCGCAGGTTGCAGACCTTGCCGCCATTCTGGAAGCTGCGGACCTCTGGGTCGCGCCCCAGGTTGCCCACGAGAATTACCTTGTTCACCGATCCGGCCATGCGCCTGTCTCCCTCGGAATCTGTATTGCTTTGTTCAGGGCACCATACACCATTGCCCCTGCCAAATGGGAAGTCGATTCTTGTGGAAAACCCCTTTGACCGCGCAAATGCCGTGGCGAATTTCGGCCATCGGGCGCGGGGCCTGTGCGGTTGATCTGGAAATTTCCCGGTAAAATGTTATAAAACTGCGCAAAACACGGGTGGGACAGACAAAGTCATGTCGTGGAAAGTGAGTGGTATTGTGGTTGCAGCCTTGCTGGCAGCGTCTCCGGCGCTGGCGCAGAGCGCGTTTTCGACCAAGTCGCAGGCGCGGCTGTTCAAGAACCAGACCAAGCTTCTGGATGGGCGTGCGTCAGAGCAATACAAAAACTCGGTACGTCTCAAACCCAAGCCGGTTTATACGCCTTCGAAATGGGGTGATGGGCGTTACAAGGGAAAGTACAACGGCCCCTATCTGGCAATGGCGCGGCAGGCAGCGTTGCTGCATGGGGTGCCGGTGGACATGTTCCTGAAACTGGTTCAGCAGGAATCCGGCTGGAACGCTTCGGCAAAATCGCACAAGGGGGCACTTGGGCTGGCGCAGCTGATGCCCGAGACGGCAAGGGTTCTTAAGGTGGACCCTCTGGACCCGCAGCAGAACCTTGAGGGTGGCGCACGCTATCTCAGCCAGCAATACCGCAAGTTCGGTTCGTGGCGTCTTGCGTTGGCGGCGTATAACGCGGGGCCGGAAGCGGTGACGAAATATGGCGGCGTGCCGCCCTACAAGGAAACCCAGAATTACGTGCGTGTGATCCTTGGGCTCTGACGTGCCGTTTGACGGATATCAATTCCCCCTTTGCATGACCTGATAGAACGGCTCCGAAAAGAAGAGGAGCAGTGATGCGCGGGTTTGTCTTGTTGAGTGCTTTTGCGCTGGGGCTGGTGGGAACCGGTCTGGCCGAGCCGCGCGAAGCCCGTCTTGAGGCGTTGGGGGAACGGCTGTTCTTTGAAACGCGCCTGTCGCTGAATGAAACGCAATCCTGTGCCACCTGCCACGACCCGGCGCACGCCTTCACCGATCCGCGCGTGACCATCGTGGGGCGGGCGGTGTCGTTGGGGGATGACGGGGTTTCGCTTGGGGATCGCAATGCGCCGACGCTTGGCTATGCCGCCCATGTTCCCGCGTTTCATCGCAACGGGGCGGGGCGCTATGTTGGCGGGCTGTTTCATGACGGTCGGGCGGAGACGCTGGAAGATCAGGCCGGGGGACCGCCGCTCAATCCGCTCGAAATGGCCATGCCGGACAGGGCGGCACTCGTGGCGCGGCTGGCGGAGGATCGGGAGTACATGCTGGCCTTTGAAGAGGCCTTTGGGGCGGGGGTGCTGCACGAGGACGAGGCTGGTTTTGCCGCGATGACCGAAGCCATTGCCGCGTTCGAGCGCACAGACCCGTTTTCGCCGTTTGACAGCCGGTTTGACCGCTATTTGAGGGGAGAGGCCACGCTCAGTCGTCAGGAAGAACGGGGACGGGACTTGTTTTTTGACCCGGAGGCCACGAATTGCAGCCTTTGCCACCAGTCATCTCCGCGTGCCGATGATCCGGGCGAGATCTTCACGAGTTTCGAGTATCACAATATCGGAGTCCCGGTGAACAAAGCCGTGCGCGCCGCGCATGGGCGTGCCGGACGGGACGCGGGATTGCTGGACAATCCGGGTGTTGATCATCCGGCGGAGGCCGGTCGGTTCCGGGTGCCGACCCTGCGCAATGTCGCGGTAACGGGGCCGTACATGCATAACGGCGTGTTCACCGACCTGCGCACGGCGGTACGCTTTTACAACAAGTACCAGTCCAAGCGACGCAAGTGGCAGGTCAACCCGGAAACCGGTGAGCCGTGGGCCTTGCCGGAGGTGTTCATGACGCTGGCGGTGGGAGAGCTGACCGAAGGGGAAGCCCTTTCCGAGCGCGATATCGACGCGATCGTGGCGTTTCTGAAAACCTTGACAGATGCGCGGTATGAGCACTTGCTTGAGGACTAGGAGCTGCTGATCCTAGCGCCCCTCGGGGCCGTCATAGGCGCGTTCGACCTTGGCGACGCGCAGGGTGTAATGCTCGTACCAGCGGGTTTTGCCCAGTTTTTGCGCCAGAAGATGTTCCGAGACCTGTTTCCAGGCCATGAGCGCGGCCTCGTCTTGCCAATAGCTGACGGTGATGCCGAGGCCCTCCGCATCACGTGTGGTTTCGATGCCGATATAGCCCGGCTGGGCGGCGGCAAGCTCCACCATCCTGTCGGCCATGGCACCATATCCCTGATCCCCTTCGCGACGTTGCGCGGTGAAGATGACGGCGTAATAGGGCGGTTCGGGCAAGGGGGCAAAACGGGTCATGGGCGCAGGCTAGGCCCGCGTGCGGACTCTGGCAAGGAAAAGCGCCGCCCCTTGCAGGGGCGGCGCGTTTTTTTGCAGTGGTGGGCGCTCTATTGCGAGAAGCCGCCTTCGGATGCGGTTTGCTCCTGCACATGCGCTTCGTTCTTGACGGCGGCACCGCGCGGGGGGAAATCCGCGAAGGTGCCCAGATGCGCCTGCACAAGCCGGGCCGCGGGGCCAAAGGCCCACATCTTGTTCCCCATCCAGCGGGTATACATGCCCGATTCCTCGGCCGCTTTTTCATAGGGGTCGCGCCGGAGATTGAACAACAGCGGCGCGTTCAGCTCTTCCTTGGGCCCGGCCCAGCCTTTTTCCTGGATCACAAAATGCGCCTTCCAGTCGCGATAGCGCACCGCCTGCAGGTTTGTGCCTTCGTAATAGATGATCTCGTTCCGGTTGGAGCCGGTTTCACCCGTCAGGAAGGACATCTGGTTGTAGCCGTCGAGATGCACCTTGTAGCCTTCGTAGCCCTCTTTCAGACGCGCGGGCAGGTCCTCGGGGCCACCAGCGGCGGCGACAAGGGTGGGCATCCAGTCCAGACCGTCAAAGATACCATTGGCGACGACACCCGCGGGCACTTTGCCGGGCCAACGGATGATGGCGGGAACACGGAAGCCACCTTCCCAAGTGGTGCCTTTTTCGCCGTGGAAGGGCGTGGTGCCGCCATCGGGCCAGGTCATTGTTTCGGGACCGTTGTCCGAGGTGAAAACGACAAGGGTGTTGTCGGAGATGCCCAGTTCGTCCAGATGTCCCAGTACCTTGCCAACATTGTCGTCGAGTTCCCTCATCACGACGTCCTGAAGCCCGCGACCGTTCCCCAGCATCGCTTCGTATTTCGGGCTGAGATGGGTCCAGACATGCGCGCGGGCCGGGGCCATCCAGACAAAGAACGGCGTCTCGCTGTCCACGGCGCGGTTGATGAAATCGAGCGTCTTGGCCGTCACTTCGTCTTCGAGCGTTTTCTGACGTTCGGGCGGGGCGGGGCCGTCATCCACGATACGTTGCTTGCCGACTTTGCCCCAGCGGGGATCAACGGTTTCGTCCTCTTCCTCGGTGGCCCATGCGTGGATGATGTTGCGCGGACCAAACTGGGCCGCGAATTCCGGGTCATCCGGCCAATCAGGGTCGGACGTGTATTCCATCGCGTTGAGGTGATAGAGCCAGCCCCAATATTCGTCAAAACCCTTGTTGGTTGGCAGGAAGCGGTTCTGATCGCCCAAGTGGTTCTTGCCGAACTGGCCCGTGGTATAGCCCATTGATTTCAGCAAGTTGGCAATGGTCGGATCTTCTGGAGTAAGGCCGATGGGATCGCCGGGCAATCCAACGGTGTGCATGCCGGTCCGAACGGGAAACTGTCCCGTGATGAAGGCGGAACGGCCAGCGGTGCAGGAGGGCTGAGCGTAATAGTCTGTCAGGCGCATACCCTGAGATGCCAAAGTGTCGAGATTGGGTGTTTCGATGCTTTTGACACCTTGATGGTAGCTGCCAAGGCTGGCCCAGCCGACATCGTCCGCCATGATGACGAGGATGTTGGGTTTGTCCTGTGCGTGCGCTGTGGCGGTGAGTGCTACCATCAGACCAAGGCCGGTGGCAAAGGGGCGCATCAGACTGGACAATGAGAAGTGTCGCATGTCGGAATCCTGTTAAATGAATTGATGGACGGCCGCCCATCTGGCGGCTTGAAAAAAGCCTAGCTTCCGGGTTGCCGCCTCTCAATTTGCCGATGCAATTGTTTCGCATTATGAAAGGAAAGCGAAAAATTCTGAAATGATAAGGCAGACCATGATTGACGAAACTCCCTTGAAGGCAATTCTCAGCCTGGCGAGGACCGGGCGCCTTCAGGACAGCGCGCGCGCCTTGGGGGTGTCAAACGCCACCCTGTCGCGCATCATTCAACGCGCCGAGGAAGAGCTTGGCATGGTCCTGTTCACAAGAGGCCGGTTGGGCTTTACCCTGACGGGGAACGGGCGCGCCTTCCTGCCGCTGGCCGAGCGGCTGTTGGATGATCTGGGACGGTTTCACAACAAGGCGGATGCGTTGGTTGATGGTGGCGGGGCACGGCTTGTCATCGGCTGCGGGCCGTTGACCACCCGCACCATTGTCGCCCCGATCCTGAGCGAGATGATGTCGGACATGCCCGACCTTCAAAGCCAGATCACGGTTGGTGCGGCAGAGGAACCGATTGCCCAGCTGGAACGCGGAGAACTGGACATCTTTGTCGGCGATCTGACGCATACGCCATGGACCGACCAGATCGAGATACAGGTGCTGGACAAGCGACCGGTTGTTTTTGTCGCCGGTCGTAATCATCCCCTACATCGGGATGGTCCGCATCATCTGGCTGACGTGTTGCGCGAATATCCTCTGGGCTCGCCATTTCTCCACAAGCACTGGCAGGCCGCGCTGAGCTCGATGCTGGACGACGACGCGGCGGAAGGGGGAAAGACGCGACGTCTGCCACAGGTGCAATGTGACGATTATGCGTTTCTTGCCGCGCTTTGCCAGACCAGCACCATGGTTGTTGGCGGCATGGCTGAAACCTTTGCCGAGCATGTCGCCCAGGGTGATCTGCGCCCAATCCGGTTGGACCGAACGATGACGTGGAACATCTGCATCGCCCGGCGCCTCGGTGCGCGCTCTCTTGCTGAGGATCGGTTTTGGGACGCGGTCATAGCGCGCGACTGCCGCACGCATGGCACGGCATTCGCGCTTTGAGCGATTGGTCGTGCGTTACTCGGCCGCGATCTTGATCACCGGGGTCATGCGCGCAAGAATATCATCCGCGAGGTGGCATTTGACCTGATGGCCTTCGGCGAGCTGGCGGACGGGCGGTACCTCTTGCTCACACAGGCCACCGGGCACCTCGGATTTCCAGCGGCAGCGCGTCTGGAAGGGGCAGCCCGGCGGCGGATTCATGGCCGAAGGAATGTCGCCCTCAAGAACGATGTGCTCCTTCTCCACGGACGTATCGGCAATCGGCACCGCCGAGAGCAGCGCCTCGGTATAAGGGTGATAAGGCGGCGCAAAGACCTGGTCGGTGGATCCCATCTCGACCACGTGGCCAAGATACATGACCATGACCCGATCGCTGAGATAACGCACGATGGAAAGGTCATGGGAAATGAAGAGCAGCGTGGTTTTTTCCTCGCGCTGGATTTCCATCAAGAGGTCGGTCACGGCGGCCTGCACCGACACGTCCAGCGCCGAGACAGGCTCGTCTGCCACCACGATGCGGGCCCCGCCCGCAAAGGCGCGGGCGATGCCGACACGCTGTTTCTGTCCGCCCGAAAGCTGGCGCGGCATGCGATCGGCAAAGGCGCGCGGCAGTTTGACGAGGTCGAGCAGTTCCAGCATGCGCTTACGCCGGTCGGCTTCGGACTCTCCAACGCCGAAGATTTCCAGGGCGCGCATGATCTGGCGGCCCACGGTCATCGACGGGTTCAGCGTATCAAACGGGTTCTGGAACACCATCTGCACATCAGCCACCGTCTTGGTGTCACGTTTCTGGATCGGGGTCTGTTCGATGTTGTTGCCATCGAGAAGGATCTGGCCGTCCGTGGCGGTTTCCAGCCCCATCAATACCTTGGCAAAGGTGGACTTGCCGCACCCCGACTCGCCCACGATCGCCAGTGTTTCGGATTCACGCGCCTCAAAGGATAGGGTTTCGTTGGCTTTCACCACCTTCTTGTCGCCGCCGCCAAAGAGGGCATTGGCCGCCACTTCGTAGTATTTCTTGAGATTGTCCATCTTGAGAACAACCTTGCCGACCTCGGCCTTTTCCTTTTGCTCTCCTACGGTGATCGGGGCGTTCCAGTCGATCTCCTCGGATTTCAGACAACGGGTTGAATGGCGCTCAAACCCTTTGACATTCACCATCGGAATGTCCTGTGCATCACAGCGTCCTTCTTCGAAATAGTCGCAGCGTGGGCCGAAATTACAGCCCGGCGGGCGTTCATGGGGCAGGGGGAAGTTGCCCGGAATCGCCACCAGCGGGCGCGCATTCTTGTCCGCTCCGGGAAGTGGGATAGATCGGAACAGCGCCTGCGTATAGGGGTGCTGCATGTTGTCGAACACATCTTCAATCGAGCCGCGCTCAACCGCTTCGCCGGAATACATCACACAGAGGCGATCACAGGTTTCAAGCACAAGGCCGAGATTGTGCGAGATGAAGAGCATCGACGTGCCGTATTTCTTGCCCAGATCCTTGACCAGTTCCACGACCGCCGCCTCGACGGTGACATCAAGCGCGGTGGTGGGTTCATCAAGGATCAGGAGCGCCGGTTTGGACATCAGCGCCATCGCGATCACGATCCGCTGTTGCTGGCCGCCCGAAAGCTGGTGCGGGAAGGAATTGAGCATCCGCTCCGGATCGGGCAGGCGCACATCCGTGACCACCTCGAGTGCACGGTCCCACGCCTCTTTTTCGCCGATCCCCTCGTGGATCATCGGCACTTCCATGAGCTGCTTGCCGATCTTCATCGCAGGGTTCAGCGAGGCCATGGGCTCCTGATAGATCATGGCGATCTCGTTGCCGCGAATATCGCGCAGCTCGTCAGCGCTCATTTCCGAAAGATCGCGGCCCTTGAACTTGATGGTGCCGCCGACGATCTTGCCGTTCTTGCCAAGGTCCTGCATGACGCCCAGCGCCACGGTGGATTTGCCGCAACCGGATTCCCCGACAAGGCCCACGGCCTCGCCCGGTTGCACCCGGACCGAGAAATCCATCACTGCGGGGATCTCGCGCAGGCGGGTAAAAAAGGAGATGGACAGCTTGTCGATCTCAAGGATCGGGCCATCATAATCTGCCAACTTGCTCATGTTCCGTTCTCCCTGTTGGAGCGGTGGGCATGCGCCCTATATGTCTTCATTTTGCCTGAAATACTCCGGGGGGACCGGGGGGCCAGCCCCCCGGCCACCGAAGGTATCAGTCTCTCAGGCTTTCTTCGCGCAAGCCGTCGGCCAGCAGGTTCAGGCCCAGCACAAGGCTCAGCAAGGACAGTGCCGGCACGATCGCGGGGTGCGGATAGATCGACAACAGCTTGCGTCCATCGTTGATCGTGGTCCCCCAGTCCGGGCTTTCGGGCGGCAGGCCAAGGCCAAAGAAGCCCAGTGTCCCGAGAAGGATCGTGGTGTAGCCGATACGCAGGCAGAAATCGACGATCAGAGGGCCGCGCGCATTGGGCAGGATCTCCCACAGCATGATGTACCACGGACCTTCGCCCCGTGTCTGGGCGGCGGCGACGTAGTCGCGGGTCTGTATGTCCATCACCAGCCCGCGCACGATGCGGAACACCGTGGGTGAGTTCACGAAGACCACCGACACGAACACCACCAATATCCCTGAGTTGATGTTGAAGAGATCCATGAAGCCTGGCAGCACGTTGATCACCGTACCCGGTGCGGAAATCGCCGAAAGATAGAGCCAGATCATCACCAGCAGGATCGCTGACAAAAGCGGCGTGCGCAGCTTGGGACGAGTGTAGAACCGCGAGTTCAGCAACACGCCGACAAAGATGATCGGGAAGGCAAAAAGCACCATGGCCATGAAGTTCGGGATGCCGGTTGCCACGATTTCGGGTGTCACCAGAAGGTAGAACAGCAGGATCACCGGGAAGGCCAGCACGAGATTGGCAAGAAACGACAGGAAGGCGTCGAGCTTGCCGCCGAAATACCCCGCCGGAAGGCCCAGCGTGATCCCGACCATGAAGGCGAACAGTGTCGCAAAGGGCGCGATCACGATCACGATGACCGACCCGTGCACCATGCGGCTGAACACGTCGCGGGCAAGGTTGTCGCCACCCAGAAGGTAATAGGGATAGACCCCTTCTTCGAGATTGCGCAATGGCGTGCCCGGCACCTTGTTCTTCATGCCCGAGAGCTGGGTCAGGGGGTCATGCACCGCGATCATGTCGAAAAGCCCGACAAACAGCGCCGTGTAAAACCAGAACATCAGAAGGCCGAAACCGATCATGCCAATCATGCTGTCAAACAGCTTGCCATAAAGCCCAAGCCTGCGCTTGTAGGTGATCGACAGCAGGAACGTCACCACGAGGGCAATCCAGACCGGGGCAAACTGGGCGGCGAGCGCGCCGACAATGCCAACCGTTCCAAGCGGCGTGAACATGCCAGCCAGGATGTAAAGCAGCACCAGCGCAACCAGCGCCAGGAGGCTGTATTTCACGCCCATGCCAATCATCGCGTTGGGGCCGGAGCCGCGACCAATCGTGCCATCGGCATTGATCACTTCGCTGACGGGCGGAAGGAGGTATGAGCCGATGATCTGCAACACCACGGCGGCGATGAAGATATAGGCGACGAGGGTGAAGACCGGATCGACGATTGCGCCGAAAGAGCCTGTCCAGGTAAGTGGTTCCATGTCTCAGACCCTCCCTTATGAAATCCGGATACGTGGGTTGAGGTAGACGTAGCCGATATCCGAGATCAGCTGCGTGACCAGAACCACGAAGACCGAGACCACCGAGACCGCGAGAAGCATCTCGATATCGTTGTTGCCCGCCGCGTTCACCAGCTGCCAGCCGAAGCCGGTATAGGAGAACAGCGTTTCCACGATCACCACGCCGTTGAGCAGCCATGGGAACTGCAGCATGATGACGGTGAAGGGCGCGATCAGCGCGTTGCGAAGCGCGTGTTTCATCACGATATTGCGGAAGCTGACGCCCTTGAGCCGCGCGGTGCGGATATACTGCGCGGTCATCACCTCGGCCATGGAGGCGCGTGTCATGCGGGCGATATAGCCCATGCCATAAAGCGCCACGGTCAGCACGGGCAGGGTGAAGTTTTCAAAGGTCACCTTGTCCATCGCCGTTTTTGCGGTGCCCTTGAAAAGCGCCTTGCCCTCGATCAGCCCCATCTCGTGCAGCCACGGCCCAATCCCGTTCCGGGTTGAGGCCAGGAGCGCGATGAAGATCACGCCGGAGACGTATTCGGGTGTTGCCGTTGAAAGGATCGAGGCGGTCGACAGGGTGCGGTCGGTGCGCGAGCCTTCGTTCATGCCCGCCAACACGCCGATGATCAGGGCCGAGGGGACCATGACCACCATGACCCAGAACATCAGCTTGCCTGTATTGGCCAGACGAGAGCCCAGAACATTGGCAACAGGTTCCTTGGCCACGGTCGAAAAGCCCCAGTCGCCCTGCAGGATGCCGCAGTAACGAGGGGTATCCTCGGGCGCCACGCCCGGACGAACACATTTGCCGACGACGGATCCGTCTTCCTTGGTCATCGCGTGTCCCGGCAGAACTCCGAGCCATTGCAGGTATTTGATCGGGGTGGGCTGCAGGTAGCCGCGATCCCCGAGATAGCTGGCGACAGCTTCTTCCGACATGCGGAAGTTGCCCTGGGTCTTGGCCAGTTTTTCAAGATTGGGGTACAGGTTGGTCAGGAAGAAAACGATGTATGTCAGGCAGATTGCCGTGAGCAACATCATTCCGAACCGCCTTAGTATGAATAGTCCCATGTGGTTCCCTGTTCTTTTGACCGCGCCCGTGCCCTGAGAATCGGGGTCAAAGCGCTGGTGGCAAGGACGGGATCGCCCGCAAAGGCGCCCCCTGTGTCAGTTTTTGTTCAGCAGCAAGCGGGGCAGAATGCCCGCGCAAGGGGGCGTTTGAGATCGAAAAGAAAGACGCCGCAGATGCGGTAACAGTGGTCTGGCTGGCGTGTTGGCAACGATTTCCCCCCCGGCGTGCCATGTCGCGTGCTGAACAAGCGGTTTTGTTATGAGATGCCGTCAGATGCGGCATCTGTTTTGGTTATGAGCTTCATTCGGCAACAGAATTGGCGTTACGTCAACGGTTGCTATCGTCATTTGAGGGGCAAAAAACGACATCGCCGGTGTCGAATTTGGCAAATGAGGGGCTTGCAGGCCCGATCAGATACGGGGGCGGTCGCCCTGGGCCTGTTTGCGAATCTGGCTGGGCGCGTGGCCAAAGTGCTGTTGCGAAAACCGCGTGAAATAGGCCGCGCTGCCGAACCCGAGCGATGCGGCTATCTCGTTTATCGGCTTTTCGGTGTGGATCAGAAGGGCACGGGCCTCGTGCTGGACCATTTGGGACAGCATATCGGCAGCGGTCAGTCCGGCGCATTGGCGGCAGACCCGGGTCAGGTGGGTTGGCGTGATGTCGAGTTGTTCGGCATAGGCGGCCATGGATTGCCCGGAGCGGAATTCGAGCGCCAGAAGATCGCAGAAGCGGCGCACCAGTCGTTCGCCGGCCTTGGCCGGGGGCAGGGGGCCAATGCTCTGGATCTGGCGGCGCAGCGCGATCGACATGAGATGCGCCTGTGCGTTGAGTGCCTCGGCAACAAAGGGGCGATCTTCGTGCAGTTCGCGGCGCATGTCATCGAGGATGCCGGTCATCTCGGCCTGGGCAAGTCCATCAGTCAGGCGCAGATGCTGAGTGCGGTCGGGCAGGGTGACGCGACCGTCATCGGGGATCAGGATCGCCTGACCCTGAACCTGCAATCCAAGTTCGAAGGCCAGAAGCTTGCCCGCCGGAATGAAGAGCGCATTGTGGGGGCCGAAACCGCGGCGCAGTCCGTGCAGGAGGACACGCCCCTGTCCTCGGGTGGTCCAGAGCAGAATATGGTGGTGACGCACATGCAGCTGTTCAAGAAGCCAGGGTTCGCCTTTGACAAGCTGCGCGATGGTCAGCACCTTGATCTGGGAGAGCGGTCGATCCGGAGAGGGATGCAGGGGCACGCTTGCGGACTTGGCCGACTGCAGGGGTTGCTGGCCCGGACGTGTCATGAATGACGGGATATGTAAATTCCGTGTGGTCATCTGGGCATTATTGATGCCCCGGATGTCCTTTTTTGGCAAGTGCGTCGATTGATGGTCAGGCGGATTCCGGCCTGTACCTGATCCAGTTTCGCATTTTGGATCGGAACCACGTGCGTTGCCGTTTGGCGAACTGGCGCGTTGCAACCGTGGCCTGCATGCGGGCGTCGTCGAGCGTGAGGGCGCCTTGTAGATGCGCGACGAGTTCAGGCGCGCCGATGGCTTTTGCCGAGAGGTGGGCCGGATTCCACGTGGCAAGGTTGGCGCGAGCCTCGTCGAGCGCGCCGTGTTCCAGCATCAGGTCAAAGCGGCGGGCAATGCGGGTGTTGAGCCAATCCTTGTCCACGTCGAACAGAATGGCGGTCGTTTCTGGCAAGGGCAGCAGGGGCGGCGGGGTGTTGTCCTGCCAGTCGGCCAATGGACGCCCCGTGGCTTGCAGGACCTCCCATGCCCGTTGCACGCGCATCGGGTTGAGACGGTCGATTCGGGCGGCGGTTTCGGCATCGAGTTCGGCCAGAAGCGTTTCGAATCCTTCTCGAGCGACGCGGGCATTGGCCGTTTCGCGAATATCTGGGGGGGTGGCCGGAATATCGGCTAAACCCTGTGTGAGCGCGGTGAAATAGAGGCCGGTGCCGCCGACGATGATGGGGCGTTCGGTGCCCTTCAGAAGGGGGGCAACCTCGCGCAGCCAGTGGCCCACCGAGTATTCGGCGTCAAAGGGGACATGCCCGTAAAGCAGGTGTGGCGCGCGCCGCTCATCCTCTTGCGAGGGCCGCGCGGTCAGCACGCGCCAGTTGGCAAACACCTGGATGGCGTCGGCATTGACGATCACACCGCCGTCCCGTTCGGCAATCTCGAGCGCAAGCGCGCTTTTGCCGCTGGCGGTCGGTCCAGCGATCAGGACGGGCTGATCTTTTGGAATGTCTGGCAGGACTGTCATGGCAGTGGGGCGCCCGAAAACGCGAAATCATGGAATTGAGGGAACTCTCGCATTGAACCTGACCGCGTTTTCCGACATTTTGCGCGCGATCCTAAATCGACGCGCAGAGGAAGTGCAACATGAGCGACGACACCGCCCCGAACGAGACCACCTACAACCGTGTGATGCTCAAGATTTCGGGGGAGGCGCTCATGGGAGACCAGGGCTTTGGCCTGCATCCCCCTACCGTGCAGCGGATCGCCCGCGAGGTGAAATCGGTTCATGATATGGGCGTCGAAATCTGCATGGTGATCGGCGGCGGCAACATTTTCCGGGGGCTGCAGGGCTCGGCGCAGGGGATGGAGCGCACCACGGCCGACTACATGGGCATGCTGGCGACGGTGATGAACGCGCTTGGGATGCAGTCGGCTCTTGAGGCCGAAGGTGTCTTTACCCGAGTGATCTCGGCCATCCGCATGGATGAGGTGTGCGAGCCCTATATCCGCCGCCGCGCGGTGCGCCACCTGGAGAAAAAACGGGTCTGCATCTTTGCGGCCGGGACCGGGAACCCTTATTTCACCACCGATACAGCGGCGACGCTGCGTGCCAACGAGATGGCCTGTGAAGCGATCTTCATGGGCAAGAACGGGGTGGACGGGGTTTATGACAAGGACCCCAAGGAACATGACGACGCCACCCGCTATGATCAGGTGAGCTATGATGACGTGCTGACCAAGCGTCTGAAGGTGATGGATGCCAGCGCAATTGCGCTGGCGCGGGAAAACAACCTGCCGATCATCGTCTTCGGTCTGGACGAGCCGGGCGGGTTCAAGGGCATTCTCGCGGGCCGGGGCACCTATACAAAGGTCCAGTGAAGCCTTTAAAGTAAAAAATGAAACAGGGGTGCATGGCCCCGGCAAAAAAAAGAGCAAGCCAATGTCCGAAGAAGACTTTGAGATTGATACCGACGACCTGACCCGCCGCATGGATGGCGCCATGGGGGCGTTGAAGACCGAATTTGCATCGCTGCGCACCGGGCGGGCTTCGGCGACGATGCTGGAACCGGTTATGGTGGATGCCTATGGTCAGAAGACCCCGATCAACCAGGTGGGAACGGTCAACGTGCCCGAGCCGCGCATGGTGACGATCAATGTCTGGGACAAGTCGCTGGTCAGCGCCGTGGAAAAGGCGATCATGAATTCCGGCCTCGGCATCAACCCGCAGACAAACGGCACGATCGTGATGCTGCCGATTCCCGAGTTGAACGAGGAACGCCGCGCAGAGCTGGCACGGGTGGCCGCACAATATGCCGAACATGCCCGTGTCGCGATCCGAAACGTGCGTCGTGACGGCATGGACCAGATCAAGAAGGCCAAGGCCGCTGGCATGTCGGAAGATGACCAGAAGATCTGGGAAGGCGAAGTACAGGACCTGACCGACCGTTTCATCAAACAGGTCGACGCGGCGCTTGAGCACAAGCAAGCCGAAATCATGCAGGTGTAACGCAAATGCCCGAGGACATCACTGCGCAAGGTCCGCGCCATGTGGCCATCATCATGGATGGCAACGGCCGCTGGGCCCAGGCCCGGGGGCGTCCTCGGTTGTTCGGCCACCATGCAGGGGCCAAACGGGTCAAGGAAATCGTGCGCGCCTGCAAACCGCTGGGCGTCAAGTACCTGACGATATTTGGTTTTTCGACGGAAAACTGGAAGCGGACGCAATCCGAGGTGGCCGGGCTGATGAGCCTGTTCCGCGCCTATATCCGCAAGGAAGCGCGGGCGTTGAAGGCCGAAGGTGTGCGGGTGCGATTTATTGGCGACCGTCCGGGATTGGATGCCAAGCTGCGCGCGCTCATGGATGAGCTGGAAGAGCTGACGGCGGAGAATGACGAGGTCAACCTGACCATCGCGCTCAACTACGGGGGGCGGGACGAGGTGGCCCGCGCGACCCAGCGCCTTGCCGAAGATGTTCAGGCCGGGCGGCTCAAACCGGAAGAGGTGAACGAAGAAACCCTTCCGAAATACCTTGATACCTGCGTGTTGCCCGATCCCGACCTGGTGATCCGTACAAGCGGAGAGGCACGGATTTCCAACTTTCTTCTATGGCAGTCAGCCTATGCGGAGTACGAGTTCATCGACACGCTTTGGCCAGATTTCTCGGAAGACGAGTTCCGGCGGCTGGTTGTTTCCTATTCCATGCGTGACCGCAGATTCGGTGCAGTAAGCGCGTGAGCGGGGCGGGCGGCACATGGGGCGATCTGCCGGCGCGGTTGGGCTCGGCAGCGGTCATGCTGATCATCGGGGCGTCGGCGATCTGGGCCGGCGGCGTGTGGTTTCACGAACTGGTGGCGCTGATCTGTGGCGGCATGATCTGGGAATTCTCGCGACTGATGGGGCCGGAAAAGCGCCGTTTCGCGATTCCGATGGGGGTTTTGGCGGCGGCGGCCATGGCGGCGACCATGTTCCTGCCGGGGCAGGCGGTCCTGCCTGTGCTTTTGGCGGTGGCCATCGCAGGGGCAACGCAGCTTGAGAAAGATCGTTTGATATACGGCGCTTATGCGTCGGCGTTGATCCTTGCATGCTATGGGCTGATCGTTGTTCGCGATGTGCGCGGCGCCTATTGGATTGTCTGGCTGGTGTCGGTGGTGGTGGCCACAGACGTTGCTGGATATTTTGCCGGGCGTCTGCTTGGCGGGCCGAAATTCTGGCCCAAGGTCAGCCCCAAGAAAACCTGGTCCGGGACGATTGCGGGCTGGATTGCGGCAGGGGCCGTGGGTGTTGTGTTCGGTGGGCCGGCATTGATCGTGCTAAGCGTATTGACCTCCTTTGCCTCGCAGATGGGTGATGCGGCTGAAAGCGCGCTCAAGCGGCGGGCAGGGATCAAGGACAGCTCGAACCTCATTCCGGGGCATGGCGGATTGCTTGACCGGTTTGACGCTATGATGGGCGCGGCATTGTTCGTTTTGTTGATGGGGGCGGCGCTGGGGCTGCCGGCACTATGAGAAAAGTCAGTATTTTCGGGGCGACGGGGTCGATCGGACAGAACACGATCGATCTGATCGCGCGTGAACCCGGTGCCTATGATGTGGTGGCGCTGACCGGGGGGCAAAATATCGCGCACCTTGCGGCGGATGCGCGGCGGCTTGATGCACAGATCGCGGTAACGGCAGACGAGTCACGCCTTGGCGAGTTGCGCGAGGCACTGGCTGGGTCTGGTGTGGAGGCGGCGGCAGGCACACGCGCCATCGTCGAGGCGGCCACGCGTCCCGCGGATTGGGTGATGAGCGCGATTGTCGGCGCGGCGGGGCTGGCGCCGGGAATGAAGGCACTTGAGCAAGGGGCGACGCTGGCGCTTGCCAACAAGGAATCGCTGGTCACGGCGGGCGACCTGATCATGCGCACGGCGCGTCAGCATGGCGGGCGTATCCTGCCGGTGGACAGTGAACATTCCGCCGTATTCCAGGGCCTCGTTGGCGAGGACATGGGCGCGGTGGAGCGGATCATCATCACCGCCAGTGGTGGTGCGTTTCGTGATTGGAGCCTGCAGGAGATGGCCCGGGCGACCCCGGAACAGGCCGCGAAACATCCGAACTGGGATATGGGACTGCGGATCACCATCGACAGCGCCAGCATGTTCAACAAGGCGTTGGAAGTTATTGAAACCAAGGAGTTCTTTGGTTGTCCGCACAACATGATCGAGGTGCTTGTGCACCCCGAATCGATGGTGCATGCGCTGGTCGGTTTCAAGGACGGGGCGTTGATGGCGCATGTCGGTCCGCCCGATATGCGTCATGCCATCGGGTATGCGCTGCATTGGCCGGACCGGCGCAAACTGCCGGTCGAGCGGCTTGACCTCGCCAAGATCGGAACATTCACATTCCGCCAGCCCGATCCGGTGCGTTACCCGGCACTTCGGCTTGCGCATGAGGTGTTGGAGGCGGGCGGCCTGGCGGGGGCGGTGTTCAACGCCGCCAAGGAAACCGCGTTGGACGGGTTCCTGGCCCGGCGGATCGGTTTTCTTCAGATGGCCGAGGTGGTTGAGGAGGTGCTTGAGCGCCTCGTGGCATCACAATGCCTTAAGAATGCCGAAATGACCCTTGATACCGTGCAGGAAACTGACCATCTGGCTCGCAAGACGGCCCAAGAGGTCATGGCTGAGCAGGACAGGTAGGAACGCGTTTTGGACATTTTTTCCCTTCTTCCGAGTTTCGGGAACTCGATTCTTGTGGTGTTGGCTTTTATCGTGGCCTTGTCGGTCATCGTCGCGATCCATGAATACGGGCACTACATTGTCGGGCGCTGGTCGGGGATCGAGGCGGAAGTGTTCTCGCTCGGGTTTGGACCGGTGATCTGGTCGCGCCACGACAAGCGGGGCACGAAATGGCAGCTCGCGGCGTTTCCGCTCGGGGGCTATGTGCGCTTCAAGGGCGATGCGAACGCGGCCAGCGGCAAGGACGGCGAAGCCATGGAAGGGCTGTCGGATGAAGAGCGGCGCCACACCATGCATGGCGCACCGCTTTGGGCGCGCACGGCAACGGTGGCTGCTGGACCTGTATTCAACTTTATCCTGTCGATCCTGATCTTTGCAGGCGTGCTGATGTCCAATGGCAAGGTGGGCGACGCGCTGATCGTGGGCGAACTGCGTGACCTTCCGGGGGTGAACTATACGCTTAAAGAAGGTGACGAGGTTCTGGCGATTGACGGTCGGGCGCTGCCTTCGATGGAAGATGGCGACGCGTATGATGCTTTCTGGGAAGACATGACCAAGGCCAATCCGCTGCCTTATGAGGTGGTGCGAGCCGGGGAAACCATCGAGGTGACAGGGCCTTACCTCTATCCGCCGATCGTGCTTCATCTGGCGCCGAAATCGGCGGCCTATTCTGCCGGATTGCAGGTGGGAGATGTGTTTACGGCGATTGACGGGACCCCCATCGTGGCGTTTGCACAGCTCAAGGACGCGGTGGAGAACGGCAATGGAAAGACGCTGCAGATCACGGTCAACCGGGGTGGGGCGGAGCAGGTATTTGACCTGACACCGCGCCGGGTGGACGAGCCGCAGGAAGATGGCGGGTTCAAGACTTACTGGCGGATCGGTATCGGCGGTGGGCTGGCGTTCGAACCAGCCACGGAAGCGCTGGGTCCGGGGGCCGCGGTCTGGAGCGGGGTCAAGCAGACCGGGCGCATCATCGAGGGGTCGATCTCGGGGCTGTATCACATGGTCACGGGCGCGATCAGCAGCTGCAACCTTTCGGGGCCGGTGGGCATTGCCCAGACCTCGGGCGCGATGGCGAGTCAGGGCCTGCAGAGCTTTGTTTGGTTCATCGCGGTGTTGTCGACGGCGATCGGCATGCTCAACCTGTTCCCCATCCCGATCCTGGATGGAGGGCACCTGGTATTCTATGCATATGAGGCCGTGACCGGCAAACCGCCAAGCGACGGGGCATTGCGTATCCTGATGACGATTGGCCTGACAATCGTGCTTGGATTGATGGCCTTTGGCCTGACCAACGACCTGTTTTGCCCATAAGCGCCACGGGCATGCCCCATTTCTGCCAGATTCCCTGCCTAGCTTTGGCGGTGACGAACACAGAACCAAGGCCAATGTCATGCACACGATTGAAGACGGATACCGCGCACTCGGATTGCTGATTGATATCAACTGGGATCGCCTGTTGTTTCCGGCGGCGATATTGGGCGGATTGATGCTTGGTGCGTATCTGGGCATGTTCCTCAGCCAGTTCTGAGCCCCCTTAGGAACCGGTTTGACGGCAATGGCCCGCCACCAGATGATGTGGCGGGTCATTGTCATTCTACCAAGCCCTGTGGATAACTCGACAAACACCTGCGCGTATTGGTCTTTTGACAAGAGGCCTCAGACTCGGTAGTGACGTTCCAACTGGGATGTCTTGCGGAGTTTGGGAATGGCCAAACATGAAAGAGCTTTGGCGGTGGCCAAAGACGGCGGCAATACACGACTTCGACAGATCGTATTTGCGTTTTTCTTTTTGATTTCAGCGGTTTTGCTTGCGCTTCCGAATTTGGCTTCGGCGCAGCAGTACCAGTTCGGCAGTATCAGCGTGGAGGGCAACCAGCGGATCGAATCCGCTGCGGTGATCAGCTATTCCGGGCTCAAGACGGGTCAGACCGTCTCTGCCGGGCAATTGAACGCGGCCTATCAGCGGGTTTTGGCCAGTGGGTTGTTCGAGACCGTGGAGCTTGTTCCCAGCGGAAACCGGCTGGTCATCAAGGTGCAGGAATACCCGACGATCAACCTGATCAACTTCGAAGGCAATGCCCGACTCAAAGATGATGCGCTGGCCAGCCTGATCGAGTCGCAATCGCGGCGGGTGCTGAACCCGACAGTTGCGGAGCGTGACGCGGCGCGGATCACCGAGGCCTATGCGCAGTCCGGGCGCCTTGCCGCGCGGGTCACGCCGCGCATCATCCGCCGCAGCGACAACCGCGCCGATCTGATCTTCGAGATCTTCGAGGGCGGCATTGTTGAGATCGAGCGGATCGGATTTGTCGGCAACCAGGAATACTCGGACCGTCGCCTGCGCCGCGTGCTGGGCACCAAGCAGGCGGGTCTTCTGCGGGCCCTGTTCAAACAGGACACGTATGTCGACGACCGGATCGAGTTCGACAAACAGGTTCTGCGCGATTTCTATCTGTCGCGCGGCTTTGTCGATTTTCGCGTAACCAGCGTGAATGCTGAACTGTCGCGGGAACGGGACAGCTATTTCATTACCTTCAACATTCAGGAAGGGCAGCAGTTCGAATTCGGCAAGATCACCGCGACCAGCGAAGTGGCAGGCGCGGATCCAGACGAATATCTTGCCGCGATCAAGCTCAAGCCCGGCGTCATGTATTCGCCGTTGCAGGTGGAAAACGCCATCGCGCGCATGGAAACGAAGGCGCTCAAGCAGGGTCTGGATTTCGTCCGGGTCGACCCGCGCATTACGCGCGACGATGCCAATCTGGCGCTCGATGTGGAGTTCGCCATTGTCAAAGGCCCGCGCATCTTTGTTGAACGTATCGACATCGAAGGCAACACGACCACGATCGACCGGGTGATCCGGCACCAGTTCCGAATCGTCGAAGGCGATCCGTTCAACCCGCGCGAAATCCGCGAAAGCGCCGAGCGCATTCGCGCGCTGGAGTTCTTTGAAACCGCCGAGGTGAATGCCCGTGAGGGGAGCTCGCCCGATCAGGTGGTGATCGACGTTGACGTTGTCGAAAAGCCCACGGGTTCGCTCTCATTTGGTGCGACCTACGGAACCAATGACGGGTTCGGCCTCGTCGTGCGCTTCAACGAGCGCAACTTCCTTGGTCGTGGTCAAACTGTTGGGTTCTCGTTCTCGACGGCGTCGACCATCACCGATTATGGATTCACCTTCCTTGAACCGGCGTTCCTGGGTCGTGATCTCGCGGCCGGTTTTGCGCTGCGCTATCAGGAGTATGAGCCCAACGAGGCCCGCTTCAGCAACACGATTGGTGAATTTCAGCCGACACTGGCGTTCCCGGTCAGTGAATATGGTGAGATGGCGTTGCGGTATACGCTGCAGAACTCGGAAATGGATATCAACAATGGCGAAGCGCTTCCCGGGTCGATCATCGACACTGAAGCGGCGCGCGGCGATATCTGGAAAAGCTCGGTCGGCTATACCTACAGCTTTGACACGCGCAACCGCGGGCTTGATCCGAACCGGGGCGTCTTGCTTGAGTTTGGTCAGGATTTCGGTGGCCTTGGTGGGGATTACACTTTTATCAAGACCACTGCGCGTGCGATTGCGGAAACCCGGGTTTACCACGAGGAAATCACCCTGCGTGCGGTGCTTGAGGGCGGGGCGCTCTATTCGCCCGACAAAGACAGCCGCGCGGATGACCGTTTCATCACCACGGCGCGCAATATTCGCGGCTTTGAGCCCTTCGGGATCGGCCCGCGTGAATATCAGGGCGGAGGAGTGCAGGATGACGCGCTTGGCGGTAACTACTATGCCGTGGCCCGGTTCGAGGCAGAGTTCCCGCTGGGCTTGCCCGATGAACTCGGGATCAGGGGTGGTCTGTTCTATGATATCGGATCGCTCTGGGGGCTGGATGTTTCGTCGCCCAACGTGATCTATGAAGATTTTTCGTTGCGCCACGTTGTCGGCTTCTCTCTGTTCTGGGAAACGGCGATTGGGCCGCTGCGCTTCAACTTCTCCAAGGCGATCCAGAAAGAGAAGTTCGACAAGGAGCAGAACTTTGACTTCACCGTCAGCGCCCAATTCTAAGTCGTGATGGACCGGCTGTTTGCGCTTATTGCCTCGGTTTTGCTGGCTTTTGGGCTGGCAGGGCCAGGGCAGGCACAAGAGACGGGCGCGCCGATTTCGACCATTCTGACGATCGACAGTGAGCGTCTTTTCACGGACTCGCAATTCGGCCAGCGCGTGGCACGCGAAATTGCCGCCGAGCAGTCGGTTCTACGGGCCGAGAACCGCCAGATGGAGGCCAAGCTGGCCGAGGAAGAAAAGGTTCTTACCGAGAAACGCAAAGAAATGACGGCGGCGGATTTTCGGGCCGTGGCGGATGCGTTTGACCGCCGGGTCGAGGAGATCCGCGATTTCCAGGACAACAAGGCGCGCGAGATTGCCTTGCGCCAGGAGCGAGAGGAAGCGCAGTTCGTTCAGGCGGCACGCCCGGTGCTGGCCGAGTTGATGCGCGAAGCGCGGGCTTCGGTTATTCTGGAACAGCGCACGATTCTGCTTTCGGACAACGCAATCGACGTCACGCAGGAAGCGATTGGCCGGCTGGATGCGGCCATCGGCGACGGGTCGGGTCTTCAGCGGGAATAGGCCGCGGGACCATGCGCGCGCTTGCCCAACCGGGGCAGGGTTGCTAGGGACTTGTTCCAACACATGCACACAAATGACGGGAGCTTCTCGGGATGTCCGAAGAATTGAAAAGCGCAGATATCGGCCTGATCCAGCGGATTATTCCGCATCGCTATCCGTTTCTTCTCGTGGACAAGGTCGTCGATATCGACGGCTATGCCTCGGCACGGGGCATCAAGAACGTCACGATGAACGAGCCGCATTTTCAGGGGCACTTTCCGAGCAAGCCGATCATGCCGGGTGTGACCATTGTCGAGGCGATGGCACAGACCAGCGCCGTGATGGTGGGCGTGGCGATGGACATGGCCGACAAGGAGTTGCTGGTCTATTTCATGGGCATCGACAAATGCAAATTCCGCCGGATGGTGGTGCCGGGCGATGTTTTGGAAATGAATGTGAAAACCGTGCGCGGGCGGCCGGGCGGCAAGGTGTGGAAGTTCGAAGGTGTGGCCACTGTCGAAGGAGAAATGGCCTGTGAAGTCGAGTTCACGGCCATGATGGACCTGCCCAAGGAGTAACCCGGATGGCAATTGCGCAAAGTGCAACAGTGCACGCTTCGGCGGTTGTTGAAGAAGGTGCCGTCATCGGAGAAGGCTGCGTGATCGGCCCACTTTGCGTGGTGGGAGCGCACGTGGTTCTCAAGGAGCGGGTTGAGCTCAAATCACATGTGGTCGTGACCGGGCAGACCGAGATCGGGGCGGACACCGTGGTGTTTTCCTTTGCCGTGATCGGCGAGGTTCCACAGGATCTCAAGTTCAAGGGCGAGGCGTCACGACTTGTTATCGGGGAACGCAACCGCATCCGGGAACACGTGACGATGAACACCGGCACCGAGGGTGGTGGCGGTATCACGTGCGTTGGTGATGACGGTCTGTTCATGGCAGGCTGCCACATCGCGCATGACGCCCAGATCGGCAATCGGGTGATCGTGGTCAATTCCGCTGCCGTTGCCGGACATTGCGTAATCGAGGATGACGTGATCATTGGCGGGTTGTGCGGCATTCACCAATGGGTGCGGATCGGGCATGGCGCGATTATTGGCGCGCTCTCGATGGTGACGAATGACGTGATTCCTTATGGCCTTGTTCAGGGGCCGCGCGGCGCGTTGGACGGGCTGAACCTTGTCGGTTTGAAGCGCCGGGGCGTGGCCCGTGCGGACATTACCGCGCTGCGGGCCGCCTTCCAGATGCTGGCACAGGGCGAAGGGGCGTTCATGGAACGCGCAACGCGTCTCGGGGAGGAAACCGAGAGCGCCTATGTTCAGGAAATCGTGGATTTCATTTTGGGCGACACGGACCGGTCGTTCCTGACGCCGGGCTGAGCCATGGGACGTCTGGCAATCCTGTCCGGGGATGGCGCACTACCGCGTTTGCTGGCCGAGGCGCACCCCGAAGCGCTGCGCGTGGTGTTCAAGGGTGTGGCCCATGACATGCCCGACCCGGTTGAATTGCATTCCTTTGAGAAGATGGGTGGCCTTTTTGACGCTCTGCGATCGGCTGGCGTTGACGAATTGGTTTTGGCTGGGGCAATGGGGCGTCCGGCTCTGAACCCGGCCGAATTCGACGCCGGGATGATGGCGGTTGCACCGCGCTTGTTGCCCGCCTTGCAAGGCGGAGATGATGCGATCCTGCGCCTGATTATCGCCGTGTTCGAGGAACAGGGGTTTCGCGTGGTCGGTGCACATGAGGTGTTGCCCGGCCTGACCGTGCCCGAGGGGCTGTTTGCCGGGCCGGAACCCGGTGCGGATGCGCTCAGGGATGCAGCGAAGGCGACCGACATTCTTTTGGCGCTGTCGCCATTGGATGTGGGGCAGGGCGCGGTGGTCGCGGCCGGGCTGTGCCTGGGGGTGGAAACGCTGCAGGGCACGGACGCGATGCTGCGCTTTGTTGGTGCGACGCCTTCGCATTTGCGCAGGGCCAGGGGCGTTTTTGTCAAGGCCCCGAAACGGGGGCAGGATCTGCGTGTGGACATGCCCGCGATCGGCCCCGAAACGGTGCGCACTGCGGCGCAGGCGGGGCTTGAGGGGATTGTGGTGTCAGCTGGAAAGGTCTTGTTGCTCGAAGCCGAAGCCACACGCGCAGCGCTTGAGGAGACGGGGCTGTTCCTTTTGGGACGGGTGCTCTGATGAAGGTGTTCCTGGTCGCGGGCGAGATGTCGGGCGACAAGCTTGGCGGCGCGCTGATGGCGGGGTTGAAGACGCTTGTGCCGGAGGTGACCTTCCTGGGGGTCGGCGGACCGGCCATGCAGTCAGAAGGCCTGACGAGCCAGTTCCCGATGGAAGAGTTGAGCGTGATGGGCATTGCCGAGGTGTTGCCCAAGTACCGTCACCTCAAGCGGCGGATTGCCGAGACCGCCGAGGCGGTTCTACAGGCGCGACCGGATGTATTGATCACCATCGACAGCCCGGATTTCTCGCTGCGCGTGGCGCGGATCGTCAAGGACAAGAGCGACATTCGCACGGTGCATTACGTGGCGCCGACGGTCTGGGCCTGGCGTTCGGGGCGGGCCGGAAAGATGGCGAAGATGATTGATCAGGTTCTGGCGCTGCTGCCCTTTGAGCCGCCCTATATGGAAGCGGCCGGGATGCGGTGTGATTTTGTCGGTCATCCGGTCACAGCAGAACCAGTTGCCAGCGATGCCGACGTGCTGCAGTTCCGTGAAGCGCATGGGATTGGGGAAGCGCCTGTTTTGCTGGTGTTGCCGGGATCGCGCCGGGGTGAGGTATCGCGGCTCGGGCCGATCTTTGGGCAGGTGTTGCGGGATGTGCTGAATGCGCGTCCTGACCTGCGGGTGGTCCTGCCCGCAGCGGCACCCGTGGCCGCAATGGTCAAGGAGATGTGTCGCGACTGGCCGGGGCAGGTGATCGTGCTGGACCCGCGGGATCGGCCAGAGCACGAAGCGCAGGCCGAGAAGCGGGCAGCGTTTCGGGCAGCGGATGTGGCCCTGGCGGCCTCTGGCACGGTGTCTCTGGAACTGGCCGCGGCGGGGACACCGATGGTGATTGCCTATGACATGAACTGGCTGAGCCGCCAGATCATCGGCATGATGCTCAAGGTGGATACAGTAACGCTGGTCAACCTCGTGAGCGAGACGCGCATCGTGCCTGAACTGATCGGGGGGGATTGCCGGGCCGAGAGGATTGCTCCGGTTGTTCTGGATGTTCTGGGTGATCCGAGTGCGCAGACAGAGGCGATGGACCTGACCATGCAGCGGCTGGGCCGGGGCGGCGAAGCACCGGGTTTGCGGGCGGCAAGGGCTGTGCTGGATGGGCTTGGTTAAGGCATGGACGTCCTGACTTTTGGCCTGTCGGCCACGCTCGCACAAGTGCTGACCAATCTGGACAATCTTGCCTTGATGATGGCGATGATGGTGGCGGTCGGCGCCCGGCGGGCGATCGGTGGTTACTTGGTGGCGCAGACGGTGATTCTGGTTCTGGCGCTTGCTGTTGCCGAGGGGCTTGAGAGCGGATTGCCCGATCGGGTCGGCTATCTCGGGCTGATTCCCCTGGGGTTGGGCGTTCTCGGTCTGTGGCGGCAGTGGCGCAGGCAAGAGGACGAGGCGCCGGTCAAGGCAATTGAACGCGGCGGGTTGGTTGCGGCGGTGGCCTTGTACCTCAGCATTTCGGTAGACAGTTTTTCCGTCATGGTGCCGCTTCTGGCGGACTCGGTCGGAGCCTATCGATGGACCGCATTGGCCGGCGGTGGTTTGGGCGCGCTGCTTTTGGCCGGGGTCGGCATGAGCGTCACGCGATTGGCGCCCACTTCGTTGGATCGGATTTCTCGTCTGGAGCGGCTCGCGCCGCTGGTGATGATCGCGGTCGGGTTCTATGTGCTGCTGAACACCGGCACCGACGCTCTTTGACGGCGCGGCTCAGGCGCCGCGCCAGATCCAGCCGCCCCCAAAAATGCGACTTCCTTCCGGATCGTAGAATACGCAGGCCTGGCCGGGCGATACACCTTCTTCGGGCGTCAGGAGTTCAATCTCGGCCGTGTCCGGTCCGGTCGGTCGGATGACCGCTTCACGCGGTGGGCGGGTCGAGCGGACCTTGACCGCGAGGTGCCATTCCGGCTGGCTGTCAAACGGGGCATCACCAAGCCAGTTGATTTCTCGCACCGGGATGATGCGGGTGGCGAGCATGTCCTTTGGACCGACCACCACCTGTTTGGCGTCGACATCCAGCTTCACGACGTAAAGCGGTTCGGTTAGCCCGCCGATACCAAGGCCACGGCGCTGCCCGATCGTGTAGTGAATCACGCCCTTGTGTTTGCCCAGAATGCGGCCATCGACATGCACGATCTCGCCCGGTTCGGCGGATCCGGGGCGCAGTTTTTCGATCACGCTGGCATAATCGCCATTGGGCACGAAACAGATGTCCTGACTGTCGGGTTTGTCCGCCACGGCGAGGCCGTACTCCGCCGCCAATGCGCGGGTAGCGTCCTTGGAAGGGAGGTGACCCAGCGGGAAGCGCAGGTAGTCAAGCTGTTCCGGCGTAGTGGAGAACAGGAAATAGGACTGGTCGCGCGAAGCATCCGCCGCGCTGTGCAACTCGGGGCCATTTTCCCCGACCATGCGCTGGATATAGTGACCAGTCGCCATGCAATCGGCATCCAGATCCTTGGCTGTTTCTAGAAGGTCCTTGAATTTGACGCGTTCGTTGCAGCGGATGCAGGGAACGGGCGTGGCCCCGGCAAGATAGCTGTCGGCAAATTCGTCGATCACCGCATCCTGAAAGATGTTTTCGTAATCGAGCACGTAATGAGGGAAGCCCTTTTCTTCGGCCACGCGACGCGCGTCGTGAATGTCGATCCCGGCACAGCATGCACCTTTCTTGGCAAGCGTCGCGCCGTGGTCATAAAGCTGGAGCGTGACCCCAACCACGTCATAGCCTTCGTCAGCAAGCTTGGCCGCGACGACAGAGGAGTCTACGCCGCCCGACATGGCCACCACCACGCGGGTTTCAGAAGGTGGCTTGGCAAAGCCAAGCGAGTTGAGGGTCGTGTCGCCGTCAAGGGCCATGGGAATCTCCGAAACTGAAGTCGTCGAGAATATAGGAAAATCTTAATTACTCTCAAGCCCCGGTTTCAGGTCTCGTTAAGCGGTTTGGCGCAGCATGAGCGCCAGAACGAGGATGAGAGTGATGTTTCTGAAGAAAGTGGAAGGGCCGAGATGTGTTACCCTGGCCGACGGGCGGGTGATGACCCGCGCGGATTTGCCCCCCGGTGATACCAAACGGTGGGTGGCGTCGCGAAAGGCTGCGGTGGTGCGCGGGGTCGCCTATGGGTTGATAAGTCAGGATGAGGCGCTGAGCATGTACGGGTTGAGTGAAGAAGAATTTGGTGAATGGGTTACGGCGGTCTCGCGGCACGGCGTTGAAGCCTTGAAAGCCACAAGTTTACAAAAATATAGACAACCATAAGGAGAATGCCCTAGTTTCTGGGTGTCGGTAACTCGGGATTAACCTTTTTTGTTCACGGTTAGGTCCAACGACGCCCCTGATGCGAGGAGTTTTCTATGCGTGTTCTGTTGGTTGAGGATGATCCGACAACGTCCAAAAGTATCGAGATGATGCTGACCCATGCCAATCTCAATGTCTATGCGACGGACCTTGGGGAAGAGGGCATCGATCTGGCAAAACTGTATGACTATGACCTGATCCTGTTGGATCTTGGACTGCCGGACATGAATGGGCACGAGGTTTTGCGCCAGCTGCGCATTGCGCGGGTGGATACGCCGATCCTGATCCTGTCAGGCGCGGATGACACGGAAAGCAAGCTCAAGGGATTTGGGTTTGGGGCGGACGATTACCTGACCAAACCATTCCATCGAGACGAACTGGTGGCACGAATTCATGCTATCATCCGCCGGTCCAAGGGGCATTCTCAGTCGATCATCAAGACCGGGCGTGTGTCGGTCAATCTGGATGCCAAGACCGTCGAGGTGGATGGCAAACCGGTGCACCTGACCGGTAAGGAATACCAGATGCTCGAGCTTTTGAGCCTGCGCAAGGGAACAACCCTCACCAAGGAGATGTTTCTGAACCATCTTTACGGCGGCATGGATGAGCCAGAACTCAAGATCATCGACGTTTTCATCTGCAAGCTTCGCAAGAAGCTGAGCGAGGCTTCGGATGGAGCAAATTACATCGAAACAGTCTGGGGGCGAGGGTATGTTCTGCGCGACCCTGAACCGGGCAGCATCGGTGATGAAGAACAGATGGCGCTGCGCGCCTGACTGTTTCCTGAAACTGCGCGCTCGACGCGACCTCTGGACCTTGAGCGCGTGCCGCCCTATCACTTGGAACAAGTGATCAGGGAGCGCGCGGCGTGAGCGAAGACATCGAAGTTTCCCAACTGAGCGCGGATGAGGCCAAGGCGGAACTGGCGCGGCTTGCGGCGCTGCTGGGGCAGGCAAACAAGGCGTATCACACGGAAGATGCGCCGGAAATTTCGGATGCCGAATATGACCGCCTGAAGCGGCGCAACGCAGCGATCGAGGCGAAGTTTCCTGCATTGAAGCGTCCCGACAGCCCCAGCGATCTGGTCGGGTCGGCTCCGGCGAGCGGCTTTGGCAAGATCATCCATGCACTGCCAATGCTGAGCCTTGGAAATGCTTTTGACGATGCGGATGTGCATGAATTTGTCGAGCGCATTGGCCGATACCTTTCTCTTGGCGACACGCCTGTTGCCTTCACGGCAGAACCCAAGATCGACGGACTGAGCCTGTCCCTGCGATACGAACAGGGCCGGCTGGTCCATGCGGCAACGCGGGGAGACGGCAGCACAGGAGAGAACGTTACCGAAAATGCACGCACGATTTCCGACATTCCGGTCGAGATCGTGGGGGCTCCGGATGTGCTCGAAGTACGTGGTGAGGTGTACATGAGCCACACCGATTTCGAGGCGTTGAATGCACGCATAGACCAGGAAAATGAAATGCGCGCGGCAGAGGGCAAGCGCCTGTTGCCCCGTTTTGCCAACCCGAGAAATGCGGCCGCCGGATCGTTGAGGCAGTTGAACCCGGAGATCACGCGCAGCCGTCCTCTTAGATTCTTTGCATATGCCTGGGGCGAGGTTTCCGAGCCGCTTTCCAACACACAAATCGGGGCAATTGAACGCCTCGCGTCCCTTGGATTTGTTACCAATCCGTTGACACAGGAATGTGCTGGCCCGGACGCGTTGATCGCGCAATATCGTGAGATCGAGGCGCAGCGGGCCACGCTGGGCTATGACATCGATGGCGTGGTCTACAAGGTCAACCGGCTCGATTGGCAGGACCGCCTTGGTTTTCGCGCAACGACACCCCGCTGGGCCGTGGCTCACAAATTTCCTGCGGAACTGGCCTGGACCCGGCTAGAAGCGATCGACATCCAAGTGGGGCGCACGGGCGCTTTGAGCCCCGTCGCGCGCCTGGCACCGGTGACGGTGGGCGGAGTCGTCGTGTCAAACGCAACCCTTCATAACGAAGACTATATCGAAGGGCGTGACAATAACGGGGCCGAAATTCGCGACGGCAAGGATGTTCGCGTGGGCGACTGGGTGCAGGTCTATCGCGCGGGGGATGTCATTCCCAAGGTTGCCGATGTCGATCTTGATAAGAGGCCGCACGACTCAGAGCGTTTTTCCTTTCCGACGAGGTGCCCGGAGTGCGGGTCCGAGGCGGTTCGCGAAGAAGGGGATTCCGTGCGTCGCTGCACAGGGGGGATGATCTGCCCAGCTCAAGCTATTGAAAAGCTGAAGCATTTTGTGTCTCGCAAGGCGCTTGACATCGAGGGGCTTGGTGCGAAGCAGGTGGAGATGTTTTACGAGGATGGCGACCTGCCCATTCGCAAACCTGCGGAAATATTCACCTTGCAGGCGCGGGACGCGGTCAATCTGACCCGGTTGAAAAACCGCCATGGCTGGGGAGAGCAGAGCGCGGAGAACCTGTTTGCCGCGATCGAGGAAAAGCGGCGCATTCCGCTTGCCCGCATGATTTTTGCGCTGGGTATCCGTCATGTCGGGGAAGTGGCCGCCAAGGATCTCGCGCTGCACTATTCGCGGTGGGAAGATCTTGCCGAGGCCGTGGATCGCGCCCGCCCGGCGGCGTTGGCGCATCGGGCGGCCGACATGGCGGAAGACGCCGAACGGGTCGCTGCAGCCCACGAAGGCCGGCGGGCGCGCATCAAGGACACCCGGGATAGCGCGATCGCAGGGTGCCATGTGCCGCAAGACGCGCAGGCGGCCTGGGAGGATCTGACCGGAATTGACGGCATTGGCGCGACGGTTGGACTTTCCTTGTCGGATGCGCTTGCCAATACCGAGGAGCGGGCCGCCATTGATGCATTGGTTGCCGCACTGGATATCCAGAGCCCGGAAGCGCCATCGCGCGAAAGCCCGGTGGCGGGAAAAACCGTAGTGTTCACCGGCAAGCTCGAAAAAATGACCCGCGATGAGGCCAAGGCGCGGGCGGAATCCCTGGGGGCGAAGGTCAGCGGTTCGGTTTCGGGCAAGACCGATTTGCTGGTTGCTGGTCCGGGGGCCGGATCAAAGGCCAGGAAGGCCGCCGAGCTTGGTGTCGAAACCATTGACGAAGACGCCTGGCTGCGCCTGATCGAAGGACTATGAGCGGGCGGCCCGAAATTCTGTTTCCGCTGTTCAGCGCATTGACCGGGCTGGACGGGGTTGGCCCGAAGACGGCGCAGAACCTCGCGCATATTGACGTGGAAAAACCGCGTGACCTATTGTTTTTGTTGCCATACTCCGGGATTGATCGACGTCGGCGCGAGAGCGTGCAGGGGGCGGATTTGCCCGATACGGTAACGGTTGAGGTCGAGATTGGTACACATCGGCCACCCAGGGGGCGCGGCGGCGCCTATCGGGTGAACGTGCAGGACGCGCAGACCAGTTTCCAGATCGTGTTCTTCCATGCGCGCGGCGACTATTTGCAGAAAGTGCTGCCGGTCGGAGAGCACCGTGTGGTGTCGGGCAAGGTCGAGCTGTTCGATGGCATCGCGCAGATGGTGCACCCGGAATACATCCTGCGCCCTGATGAAGCGGAGCAGATTCCGGAGTTTGAACCGGTCTATCCGCTGACCGCTGGGGTAACGCAAAAGACGATGGTCAAGGCGGCGGCATCGACGCTTGAGCGTTTGCCGAAGCTGAAGGAGTGGATTGATCCGGCACAGAAGGATCGGGCGCATTGGCCGGATTGGGACGTCGCAATGGGCAAAGCCCATGCGCCGACGAACCTGCGGGAAATGACCCCGTCAGAACCCGCGCGCGAGCGGTTGGCCTATGACGAGTTCTTTGCCCACCAGTTGACGCTCGCGCTTGCTCGGTCGCGCCTGCAACGGGCAAAGGGCGTGATTTCCGAGGGCACGGGTGTGTTGCAAGGCCGGGTTCTAGGGGCATTGCCCTATAAGCCAACCGGAGCGCAAAAACGGGCGATTGAGGCGATTGCAATGGATATGGCGCGTCCGGCGCGGATGAACCGGTTGTTGCAGGGCGATGTGGGCGCGGGCAAGACGCTGGTGGCGTTCATGGCGCTGCTCGTGGCGGTCGAGGCCGGCGGGCAGGGGGTGATGATGGCCCCGACCGAGATTCTTGCGCGCCAGCATCTGGCCGGGCTGAAACCGTTGGCCGAAAGCGCCGGGGTTGTTCTGGAGATTCTGACCGGACGGGACAAGGGGGCGGAACGTCGGGCCAAGCTTGAAGCATTGGCGCGGGGGGATATTCACATTTTGGTGGGGACCCATGCGGTATTCCAGGCCGATGTGCATTTTGCGGACTTGCGTCTTGCGATCGTGGACGAACAGCATCGCTTCGGCGTGCGCCAGCGGTTGGAGCTGGGCAAAAAAGGGGCCGGGGCGGATGTTCTGGTCATGACGGCGACTCCGATCCCACGGTCTCTTGCTTTGGCGCAATATGGCGACATGGATGTGTCGGTGCTGGATGAAAAGCCGCCGGGACGTCAGCCGATCACGACCGCGCTGGTGTCGACGGGGCGCATGGAGGAAGTGGTTGAGCATCTTCGGCGCGCCGTGGCCGAAGGAAAACAGTGTTACTGGGTTTGTCCGTTGGTCGAGGAAAGCGAAAGCGTGGATCTGACGGCGGCCGAGGAACGCTTCAAGCATTTGCGCGCGGTTCTTGGAGAGGGCGTCGTGGGGCTTGTACATGGTCAGATGCCCCCTGCGGAGAAGGACGCAGCGATGGCTGCGTTTCAGAAAGGTGAAACGCAGGTGCTTGTGGCGACGACGGTCATCGAGGTGGGGGTGGATGTGCCAAATGCCACGATCATGGTAATCGAGCGGGCCGAAACATTCGGGTTGGCCCAGCTCCATCAGTTGCGGGGGCGTGTTGGGCGCGGATCGCAGGCGTCGACCTGCCTTCTCATGTACCAGCCGCCCTTGAGTGAGAGCGGGGAAAAGCGGCTCAAGGTCCTGCGCGAGAGCGAGGACGGTTTCCGGATTGCCGAAACGGATCTTGAGATGCGCGGGGCGGGGGATCTGATTGGAACGGCACAATCGGGGGTGCCGCGGTTCAGGATTGCCGATCTTGAAGGACAGGCGGCCCTGATGGCCATAGCGCAAAGTGATGCGCGAAAACTGCTGGTGGATGATCCCGATCTCACCGGCCCGCGCGGACAGGCGGCGCGTGTTCTCTTGTGGCTGATGGAACAGGATCAGGCGATCCGTTTGATTACAGTGGGTTAGCCTGCATATTCTTGAAATGTTCTCAAATGTTCTCAAAAAGTTCTTTACAGGGCGTTAAGGATATGAGAACAAATAAGCAACAAACGCGAGAGCAGGAGCAAGCCAATGATGCAGCAGATCAAATCCGTGATGCGCAATTCCCGCCAGACGCTGATTCAGGATGCGTTGGGGGGGCTGGCTCTTGTTGTCATGATGGTCGTGGCGCTGCACGTGCCCGGCTTTGCCTGAGTTTTCTGCCTGCGGCCTTTACGCCGGTCCATCCGCCCGCATCCTGTCCCCAATTTGATGCGGCTCTGACTGACACTGCCTGTCCCAAGTCCTGAAGGGTATTCTGCCTCAATCCCCCTTCGTGATGGCCCGGGTCCCACGTAAAGACGCACTAAACTGCCGCCGCCTCTCATGTGAGAGCGCGGCGGTTTTTTTGGGGGGGGCGTCGCGGGAAGAGATCAGGCGCAGTTGGCCTGCTCGGCCTGTTCCATGGCTTCTGCAGTCGCTTCGAGCGCGAGCAGGATCGAGGCGTGGCGGTTCTTGTAATCGCGCGCCGGGCGCAGCACTTCGAGGCCATCGAACGGGGCCGGCGGTGTCGGGCCGTCCTGTTTCAGCATCTCTTTGAGCGCATCACGGGCGGCTTCGATCTCGGCACGGCTTTGGCCGATCACATTGGCCCCAACCACCGAAGCGGCCGCCTGACCCAGGGCGCAGGCTTTGACGTCCTGTCCGAAATCCTCCACGCGCCCATCCTTGAGCACGACATCCACGGTGACAGTCGAACCGCAAAGTGGCGAGCGTTTTTTGACTGTGGCATCCGGGGCTGCGAGCCGGTCGGTATGCGGAATGGCCGCGGCCAGTTGCAGAATCTGGCCCGAGTAAAGCTTGATCAGGTCATTATCGACGGACATCGCGGTTTCCTTTGCTCTGTGATTCCTAGATAGAGGTCAAAACGGCCGATGCAAAGAGGGACGATGGTATGGGCTTTGATCCGAATTCGCTGACATACAACGAGGCGGGGTTGATTCCGGCAATTGCGCAGGATGCCGAGAGCGGCGAAGTGCTGATGATGGCATGGATGAATGCCGAGGCGGTGGCACGCACACTGGACACGGGGCGTGTGACCTATTGGAGCCGGTCACGGCAGAGCTTTTGGATCAAGGGGGAAAGCTCGGGCCATGTGCAGGAACTGGTGGATTTCCGGTTCGACTGCGACAAGGACTGTCTTTTGGTGCTGGTGAGCCAGACCGGACCGGCCTGTCACACCAACCGACGCAGTTGCTTTTACACTGCGGTGCGCGATGGGAAAGAGGTCGAACTGATGGCGCCGATGGCGTGAACGGTCCTTTGGACCGTGCCTGCGGCGCGCGTCTGTTGGGCAAGATGAAAACGGCTTAGAGGCCGACCATCGCGCGAATGTCGTCCGGGGTTGCCCCGTCCGCCCTGTATTTGGCGATGGCGCGGGCGTCGTCGCGCTTGGCGAGGCGCTTTCCCTGATCGTCGCGGATCAAGTCGTGGTGGTGGTACATCGGTGTCGGCAGGTCGAGCAGGTGTTGCAGCAATACGTGAATGCGGGTCGCTTCAAAGAGATCGGCGCCGCGGATCACATGGGTGACGCCCGTCGCGACGTCATCCAGCACCACGGAGAGGTGGTAGGACGCGGCCATTTGTCGGCGGGACAGCACGACATCGCCGATCGTGGTAACCAGGTCTGATTTGTCGAGTTCGTGGTGGCCTGCGTGGGCGGGGCCAGTTTCAGAGAACGCGGCGGGGAGGCCGAAGTCACAGGCAGCTGCCATGTTGAGACGGGTGCAGGTCTCGGCGCTCGGAGAAAGGTTCAGGTCACGGCAGGTGCCGGGATAGATGCGCCCGTCGGGGCCGAATTCCGGCACACCTTCCTGAGGGGCGTTGGCAGCGGCGTCGATGTCGCGACGGGTGCAGCCGCATTCAAAGGTCAATCCACGCGCACGCAGCTGTGTGAGTGCATCTGCGTAATCGTTGAAATGGTCGGATTGACGGCGCACGGGGCCGTCCCATGAGATGTCGAGCCAGGCGAGGTCTTCATAGATCTGGTCTTCCCAGCGGGGGCGGGCACGGGATTGGTCGAGATCATCTATCCGAAGCAGAAAGCGCCCATCGGCGGCGCGCGCCATGTCGTGCGCGAGAAGCGCGGAGTAGGCATGCCCCAGATGTAATGGACCTGTGGGAGATGGTGCAAAGCGCGCGGTGAATGTCACAGTTTTTCAATCACATACACGGTGGAGTGGATGTTGCGTGCAGGCAGGTGGGGGCCGCGTTCGCGAAAGAGCAGGCGCACAGTTGCGGTGTCGACATATTCATTCAACCGGGCTTCATATGCGCGGTCTTTGAGCGCGTGGTCATTGTAGGAAAAGGTCATCAGGCCGCCCCGGTTCAAAAGGCCAACCAGTGTGTCGAACGTATCAAGCGGTGCGGCTCCGGGGCCGATCACACCGATGGCGGCGATGGCGGTGTAGTCCCCTTTGGCAACAGGTAGCGGTGCGTCGAGTTCCACTTTGGTCAACGTGCGATAAAGGTTCTTTTCCTCCGCCTGCGCCAGCATTTCAGACGAAAGATCGAGCCCGTGCAGATTGGTGAACCCTTCGGTGTGAAGCGCGAGGCCCGAAAGACCGGTGCCACATCCAAAATCCAGAATCGGGGTGTCTTTGTCTTTGAGGAATCGTGCGAGGGCCGAGGCGCAACGGCCCGGCGTGACATAGCCGTTCTCGGTGACTTCCTCTTCATAAGAGGTCGCCCAATCGTCATAAAGCTCGGCGACGCCCTTGCCGATATAGTCATAAACCTTGTCGAGGAACTTGCGTGTCATGTCCCAAGAATAGGCGCAGGCACGGCCCTTCGTCCAGTCAGCTTTGCGCGTCGAGCCAGCCTTGCCAGTCGGCCTTGGCCCGGTCGGTATAGGCTTTGTAGCGATCCTTACGGCCACGCCGTCCGCCCTTCAGCCCGTCCACGGGCTGAAACAGGCCGAAGTTGACGTTCATCGGTTGGAAGGTCTTGGCCTCGGCACCACCGGTGATGTGGTGCACAAGTGCGCCCATGGCCGAGTTGAGCGGGGCGGTGGGCAATGGTTTGCCAAGAATTTCCGCCGCCGCAAGACGCCCGGCAAGAAGGCCCATGGCGGCGCTTTCGACATAGCCTTCAACGCCCGTAACCTGACCGGCAAAGCGGATGTTGGGGCGCGATTTAAGGCGCATCTGGTCGTCAAGAAGCGTGGGTGAATTGAGGAAGGTGTTGCGGTGAATGCCACCCAACCGCGCAAACGAGGCGTTCTCAAGCCCGGGGATCATCTTGAACACTTCGGTCTGGGCGCCGTATTTCATCTTGGTCTGGAAGCCGACGATATTATAGAGCGTTCCCAGTGCGTTATCGCGGCGCAATTGCACCACGGCATAGGCTTTCTCGTCCGGTTTGTGCGCGTTGGTCAGGCCGACCGGCTTCATTGGTCCGTGGCGCAGGGTCTCGCGGCCGCGTTCGGCCATGACCTCGATCGGCAGGCAGCCGTCAAAGTAGCCAGCGGTTTCCCCCTCGTGGAACTCGGTCTTGTCGGCGGCCAGAAGGGCGTCGATGAAGGCCTCGTACTGATCGCGGTTCATCGGGCAGTTGAGATATGCTTTCTGCTCTTCCTCGGTCTCACCCTTGTCATAGCGCGACTGCATCCAGGCGACGTCCATGTTGATCGACTCGGCATAGACGATGGGGGCGATGGCGTCGAAAAAGGCGAGTCTTTCAGCCCCTGTCTCGGCCTGGATCGCGGCGCCAAGTGCGGAAGAGGTCAGCGGGCCGGTTGCGATGATCCAGTGACCATCTCTGGGCAACTCGGTGATTTCACCGTATTCCACCCGCACGTTTGGCAGGGCGCGCAGGGTGTCGGTCACGCTTTCGGAAAAGGGATCGCGGTCAACGGCCAGCGCGCCGCCCGCAGGTAGGCGGTGTTTGTCTGCCATCGCCATGATCAGCCCGTTGGCTGCGCGCATCTCCCAATGCAGGAGGCCCACGGCGTTCTGTTCATCATCATCCGAGCGGAAGGAGTTGGAACAGACCATCTCGGCGAGATTGCCGGTGCGATGGGCAAAGGTTTCCACCTTTGGGCGCATTTCGTGGATCACCACGTTGACGCCCATGTTTGCGGCCTGCCATGCGGCCTCGGATCCGGCCATGCCACCGCCGACGATATGCAATTCCTGTGTCATGCAAGGGCACATAGGGTAGGGGCGCGGTTTTGGAAAGGGGGGAGATGGCTTTCGGGTCGCCGCGGTCATTTGGCTTGGCCAGAGAGAGGTGACCCAGGAGGGACCTTTTGCCGGCGGCGACCCGAAGTATGCGAAAAATTCGCGTTCGCTCTGTTCTGGTTATGACACGCGATCCGTTTAACGCAAAGCCACAATTCGGAAAAACAGGTGCCACAAGTCGGAAACAATTGGTTCAAACCGTTCATATTATTCAGATCAGGAAGAAGTGGCGCGGCCTTCGAAGGATCGAGGTAAGCTTGTTTGACCCCCGAAGGGCCGCGCAACCCGCGATGAGGGCAATCCTCACGCTGAGCGAACACAGTAACGGTCGTATCTTGTGGGGAACCGTTACGAGAGCCGGAACAGCCCTGGCCGCCCGGCTTGACCGCCGCAACTGGGGTGCTGGGCGTTCCGATGGCAATATTGCGTTGAAAACGCGCGGGAAATAAAGTGGGGCATCGGAAAAACACCGTTGCCGCAGTCGAAACGCGTTATTGCTGCCAGTTTGGGTCGCGTTTTTCGAGAAAAGCGCTGATCCCTTCCTCGGTGTCGCGATAGAGCATGTTCTGGACCATCGCATCGCCGGTATAGTCATAAGCCGCATCAAGCGGCATCTGCAGTTGGGTGTAGAAGGATTCCTTGCCAATCTTGACCGCCGCGCCAAGTTTACCCGCCACGGTCTCGGCCAATTCTGTGGTGGCCGCTTCAAGCGAGTCGGCGGGGACGGCGCGGTTGATCAGGCCAAGCGCTTCGGCGCGGGACGTGTCGATGAACTGCCCGGTGGTGAGCATCTCGAACGCCTGTTTGCGCGGGATATTGCGGGTGAGGGCGACCATCGGGGTCGAACAGAACAGGCCGATATTGACACCGTTCACGCCGAACCGGGTGCCTTCGGCGGCAACAGCCATGTCGCAGGTGGCCACAAGCTGACACCCTGCGGCGGTCGCGATGCCGTGGACTTGCGCAATCACCGGCTGAGGCAGTTTCTGGATTGTCTGCATCATGGTGGCGCAGCGGTCGAAGAGATCCTTGAAATAGGCCTTGCCGCCATCCTCTGCCTGACGTCCTGCGGTCATCTGCTTGAGGTCGTGCCCGGCACAGAAGGCTTTGCCTGCGCCCGAGAGCACGATGGCACGGATCGAGCGGTCTTCGGCCAACGCATGGAAGGTGGATTGCAGCTCTGCCAACATCTCGTCGGACAAGGCGTTCAGCCGCTCGGGGCTGTTCATTGTCAGGTGGGCGACGGCATTTGTGTCGCGACGTTCCAGAATTCCCATCTTGCTCTCCAAATTCTTTGCGGCAAGCTTAACGGTGCTGAGCAGGGAGGAAAAGCATGCAGGCAGTCATGAGCCCGGAAGAAATGATGGCGTTTCTTGAGACCGTGTTTCCACAGGTGCGGGGTGAGTTCCTTGTCGAGGAAATGGACGGGGTCAATACGGTGGTGCGGTTGCTCGTGGGCGAGAAACACCTGCGCCCGGGAGGCACGATTTCCGGACCTTCAATGTTTGGACTGGCCGATGTGACCGCCTATGTTGCAACCATGGCGCGGATCGGGAAAGAGCCGCTGACCGTGACGACCAACTGTTCGCTCGATTTCATGCGCAAACCTGCTTCGGGCAGGGACCTTTTGGCCAAGGCGCGGTTGCTCAAGCTGGGGCGGAGCCTGTCGGTGACGGATATCCTGATTTTTTCGGAAGGCATGGAAGAGCCGGTTGCGCGCGCCAATATGACCTATGCGATTCCGCCCAAACGCGGTTGATGGGGCTGGAAATACATTCGACAAATGATATATGAGGTTTGAACCCGGTATTTCGCGGGCTCAATTCGTGACTTTTCAGGGAGCCAAGCCATGGCAGAGGTCCAGACAGAAACCGAAATGCCCCATGCGCGGCTGATGCATTTCCCGGTGCCGATGTTCGCCATCGTGATGGGGCTGATGGGCTTGGCTCTGGCGTTGCACAGCGCACACGCTGCGTTGCCGGTTGCGGAGATTTTGTCCATTTGGGTGACTTGGGCCGGGATCATCGTGTTTGGGGTGATCGCCTTTTTCTACCTTGCCAAGCTGGTGCGTCATCCGCAGGCCGTCGTGGGGGAATGGAACCATCCGGTTCGGCTTGCCTTTTTCCCGGCGATTTCGATTTCGATGCTGCTGATTGCGACCGCGCTTTTGCCTCAGGCCAAGGATGTGGCGCGGTTGGTGTGGATCGTGGGCGCTGCTTTTCAGGGTGTGTTGACGCTCGCGGTGATCTCGGGCTGGATCAGCCACCGGTCCTTTCAGGTTGGGCAGTTGACCCCGGCATGGTTCATCCCGGCGGTGGGGAATGTCGTGGTGCCCATCGCAGGGGCGCAGCTGGGATATGTTGAGTTGTCCTGGCTGTTCTTCTCGACCGGGATCATTTTCTGGATCGTCCTTCTGACGCTGGTGTTCAACCGGTTGATTTTCCATGATCCGATCCCTGGCAAGCTGTTGCCGACACTGGTGATCCTCGTGGCGCCACCTGCGGTGGGTTTCCTTGCATATCTGTCGCTGAATGGCGGCGTGGACGGCTTTGCGCGGGTGTTGCTGAATGCGGGCTATGTCTTTGCGGCACTGGTTGCGGTGCAGGCGCCCAAGTTTACCAAGCTGCCCTTTGCCCTGCCGTGGTGGGCGTTGAGCTTTCCGATTGCCGCGCTGACCATTGCATCTTTCCGCTTTGCCGCGATGACCGGATCGGGCGCGCATGCGGTGATCGGGGTGGGATTGCTGGCGGTTCTGTTTCTGATCATGGCCGGACTGATCTATCGCACCTGCCTTGCTGTGCTGCGCGGAGAGATTTGCGTTCCGGAATAGGGGCAAATGCAGCGTCTTTTTGTGGGGTAATATAATACCTAATTTGTAACATATTGTTTTTGCATAATTAAAACGGCAATACTCCGCTTGACGTGACCACTCGCTGCTTTATAACCCGCGCATCGAATTCCGGTGCACCGTCATCGGTGTATCCGTCAACCAAATCTCAGGTAGACCAATATGAAAACCTTTTCTGCTACTCCGGCAGACATCGACAAGAAATGGATCATCATCGACGCCGAAGGCGTGGTGCTGGGCCGTCTTGCGTCGATCGTCGCCATGCGCCTGCGCGGCAAGCACAAGGCCACCTTCACCCCGCACATGGACATGGGTGACAATGTTATCGTGATCAACGCCGACAAAATCCAGCTGACCGGCAAGAAGCGCGAAGAAAACTACTACTGGCACACCGGTCACCCCGGTGGCATCAAGGAACGCACCAAGCAGCAGATCCTTGAAGGCGCGCATCCTGAGCGCGTGGTTATCAAAGCTGTTCAGCGCATGCTGCCCGGCAACCGCCTGTCGCGCAAGCAGATGACCAACCTGCGCGTTTACGCCGGTGCCGAACATCCGCACGAGGCACAGCAGCCTGAAGTGCTGGATGTCAAATCCATGAACAAGAAAAACACCCGGAGCTAATCAATGGCCGATCAAATCAACTCGCTTGAAGAGCTGAACGCCGTGGCCGGTGATGAAGCTCAAGTCGAAGTCGCAGCCCCGCGTGAGCCCGTCCGTGACGAGCTGGGCCGTTCCTATGCCACCGGCAAGCGTAAAGACGCTGTTGCCCGCGTCTGGATCAAGCCCGGTTCGGGCAAGGTCGTCGTGAACGGCAAGGATCAGGACAAGTATTTTGCACGTCCTGTTCTGCAGCTGATCCTGCGCCAGCCGTTCCAAGTTGCCGGCGTTGAAGGTGAATTCGACGTATACGCCACCGTGAAAGGTGGCGGTCTGACCGGTCAGGCCGGTGCGGTGAAGCACGGGATTTCGAAAGCTCTGCAGCTTTATGAACCCTCCCTGCGCGCCCCGCTGAAGGCCGCTGGCTTCCTGACCCGCGACAGCCGCGTTGTGGAACGTAAGAAATACGGTAAGCGCAAAGCACGTCGTTCGTTCCAGTTCTCGAAGCGTTAATCCGACGCACGAGGGACAGTATTGCAAAAGGGCCGCCCGGTTGGGTGGCCCTTTTCTTTTGCGGCTCAGTTGTAGAGTTGGTGCAGCCGTTCCGGATAGTTTGCAGGGAAGCGCCAAACTGGGCCTACGGTACGTTCCAGACCACGGTTTTGCGGCGACTGACCGTGCATCAGGGACAACAGGATATCGCTGCTGGTCCAGGGTGACGAGCGGAAATACCAATGCCCATTGCCTGTTGCCGCGCCGGGCGCGTCGGTTACGTCGATCAGGGACAGTTTTTCCATCCCGGCCAGTGCTTCTTCGACATGGGCTGTCTCGGGGGTGCTCTCCCAGACCTGTCCCAGACGGTATTGACCAAACAATATTCGCGACAAGGCCAGGGCGGAATCGCTGCCCGAGAGGTAGAGAGAAAACCGGTCGACTGCATCCAGAAGCCCGTCGGCGACAGCCTCGGCGAAATAGCCGCGGTCCAGGTCGCTGGCGACCAGAACGACCTGCCCCAGACGTGCTGGGCTGTGTCCGGCTTTGTGTTGCAGCGCGATCTGGTAAGCGGTTTCGAAGGCCAGACGCGATCCCGCGCTGTATCCGATCAGGTGGACGCGCCGGACGTTGGTCTCGCTGGAAAGAAATTCGATTAGCGAACGCAGGTTGCGCCGCGTGGCATCAGCGGTTTCCAGATCGCGGAGATAGGCGAGGCGTTTGGGCGTGGCAGGCCAGTTGTAGCTGATGAACGCGCCGCGATAACCGAGATAGTGGTGCAGCTCCTTGGCCGCGAGGGTCGGGTACTCGAAATCGACATTGTAACCATGGATATAGATATAGGCGTCGCGCCCTCCGGAGCGCGCGAGCTGTTGGTTGATCTGGTTGCGAAAGTCGGTCTTGGACTTGGCGAGAGCCGCCGCTTCGGGGTGCCTGATCAGCGGGTTGAGTGGCTCGATTGGCAGGGGGCCGATCTCATTGACCCCGGTAACGGAAAGCGTGCGTTTTGTCTTGGACTCGCTGGAAAGTGTCAGTTCGCGCAACTCGCCCAGCGTGGTGATGGGCGGGGACATTGTGACTTCGGCCGTGCCTACCCTGAGGATCTGGCCCCGCCGGTTGGCATAGAAGTCGCTGGCATCTTCGGGCGTGGCTGGCGCGCGGTCGGTCGCGTAGAACAAGGTGTTGTGGCTCAGCGCGCGCGAAGTGTCTCCCTTGAAAGGATCAATCGCGCCGCTGGTGACGGAGACCGGTGACGGCATCAGCTCGATTTCATTGTACTGTTTTTCTCCGCAAGCGGTGACGAACAGGACCAGGAGAAGAAGGAGTTTGCGCGCCATCGTTACGAATCCGGCCTGATCAGGCCAAGTCCCCGCAAGTACACGCCGATGCCGCTTTCGAGCAGGTCTTCGGGGGAAAACGGGGATTGGGTGCCGGGGCTGTTGCGGGCATAAAGTTCAACGACGCCGTGGCTCATCGCCCAGATATGGGCCGAGAACATGCTGGCGGGCGGGCGTTTTTCCGGTGGGATGTGCTGGCTGAGGTCTGTGGCTGCGCGCTCCATCACACCACGTGCGCGGGCGGCGACTTCGGCCAGTTCTGGGGTGCGATTGACGGAAATCCCGCTTTCAAACATCGCAATGTAGTGTCCAGGATAACGGCGTGCAAAGGCCAGATAGGCGCGGCCCGTGGCCTCAAAAGACGCCAGCGCAGAGGGTTGGCCCTTGTCATAGGCGTATTGCATCAGGTCGGCGAAAATTTCGTACCCCTGTCGCGCGGCTTCGGCGATCAGGTCTTCACGGCCTTCGAAATGCCGATACACGGCGGCCGGTGTCACACCAGCCTGTTTCGCGGCCTCGGAGAGGGTAAACCCGGTTGGGCCCTTGGTTTCGATCAGCTTGAGCGCTGCTTCGACCAAAGCCTGTCGGAGATTGCCGTGATGATAGCCGCGTTTCTTAGGCATTCCAGATGTCCGGGCCTCCGCATATGGCCGGGTCGACAGCCCCGATGGCCTTGGCATCCTTGCGATCATAGTCAAGGCCGGAGAGAACCGCGCGGATTGCGTTCAGCCGTGCGCGCCGCTTGTCATCCGAACGCACGATTGTCCAAGGGGCGAGGTCACTATGACTGCGCGCGAGGGTTTCGGAAATCGCCTTGGTATAATCATCCCAGCGTTTCAGACCTTCGACGTCGATCCAGCTGAGTTTCCATTGCTTGAGCGGGTCACCTTCGCGGGCGAGGAAACGGCGCAGCTGTTCGGCGCGCCCGACATTCATCCAGATCTTGAAGACATGAATCCCGTCATTTACCAGAGTTTCTTCGAACGGGGTCACTTGACGAAAAAAGCGCTCACGCTGGTCATCGTCGCAGAAACCGAAGACCTTTTCCACGACACCGCGATTGTACCATGAGCGGTCATAGAACACGATCTCACCACCCGCTGGCAGGTGATCAATGTAGCGCTGGAAATACCATTGTGTCTGTTCTGCTTCCGTGGGCTTGGACAGCGCCACAACCCGGGCGCCACGTGGATTAAGATTTTCCCGGAAGCGCTTGATTGTGCCGCCTTTTCCCGCCGCATCCCGACCTTCGAAGATGATCGCGATTCGTGCGCCTGTCTCCTTGGCCCAGTGCTGCATCTTGACCAGTTCGATTTGCAGCGCCTTGAGTTCGGCGTCGTAGGCCTTGCGATTGAGCCGTTCGCCATGTGGGTAGGACGGGTCAAGGATTTCATTCTTGTCGGCGCGCTTGATCGCGTTGTGGATCGCTTTGGGAGCGTCGTCCTTGTAGAACGTGCTGATTGCTCCATCAAATGGCAACTCCATGAAACCTCTCCCTTTTTTTCACACTATGACGGCAGCGCGCCGTTAGCGCAATCCAGCACGGGCGGCGGCGCGGTGGATGGCTTGGATCACTTCGGTCTGGGCGGTATGTTGCGGCATGTGGCCAATGCCGGGCAGAACAGTCAGCTTTGCACCCGAAATGATGGCGGCGAGGGGACGGGCGTGGATATCGAGCCCCACAATCGTGTCGATGTCGCCATGCACGATTTCGGTTGGCACCCGAATGTCCGGGTAGTGCGGGGCCATCTCGGTGATCTCGTCAAGAAGATTGGCTCGCTGCAACGCATTCGCCCGTAGGGAGACACGCCTGAGAGTGAGACCAGCCCCAATGTGATCAATATAGCCATCGGGCGCGGTCTGGGGGGCGAATATCTCGGATACTTCGCGCACAACGCGCTCGTCATGGACATAGGCGGTCAGCAGAGGAGACGCCAACGGGCCAAGGATTGGGTGCGACAGAACGCGATAGTAGGGACTCAGCGGCGTGGTCCATGGCAGAGCCGGTCCAGCCAATGTTACAAGGGCGGAAAGGCGCTCGGGGTGGTAGGTCGCCCAGGCAAGGGCGACGGCGCCACCGTAAGAATGGCCGACCACGATCGGGGCGTCGGCGCCAAGCTGTGCGGCGGCCCTTGCCAACAGATCGGCCTGTTGACGGATCGTCGCGCCGCTCGTGTTGATGCGTGTGGAATAGCCAAGCCCCGGGCGATCAAATGCTATCACCCGATAATGGTGCGCGAGCGCAGGAGCGACGGTATGTGTGAAGTCGCGGGCATTGCCCGAGGCTCCGTGGATCAGAACGAGGTCGGGCCCGTCCCCCATGACAACCGCATGCACGCTGTGCCCGTCGACCTCGATGATCTGGCCTTCGGGTGGGAATGCGGCTTCGGAGCGGGCCTCGTGCTGGCGGGCGCGGTGCAGGGTCCAGGCTGTCGCGGCCACCAGCAGAAAAGAAAATAATATGAGCGCCTTAACGACCAATGTCATTCATGTCGTAATGCGTGGTTTCGTAGACCTCGGTGATCCAGTTGCCATAAAGAAGGTGCGCGTGGCTGCGCCAGCGGTTCTGTGGCGGGCGGGACGGATCGTCTTCGGGATAGTAGTTACAGGGCACGTTGATCGGAGTGCCATTGGCGATGTCGCGGTCATACTCCTGTTTGAGCGTATCGCTGTCATACTCGAAATGATTGAAGATATAGAGCGCGCGATGCTCCGGGTCCTCGACCAGACAGGGGCCGACCTCATCGCTGCTGAGCAGGGTCTTGAGGGCGGGAACGGCGTCGATCTCGGCCTGTTTCATCTCGGTCCATCGGCTTACCGGAATGACGCAATCATCTGAAAACCCACGCAAATAATGGCTCGCCGGGTCCATGTTGCGGTGCCGGAAACAGCCAAATGCCTTGGCGTCCAGAATGTGTTTCTTCACACCATGGAAATGGTTGATCATCGCCATGCCACCCCAGCAGACGCCAAAGGTGGAATGCACATGGGTCTGGGTCCACTCAAAGACCTCGACCAGCTCGTCCCAATAGGTGACGTCTTCGAACGGGAGATGTTCGATGGGCGCACCGGTGATGATCAGGCCGTCGAATTTCTCACCCGTTTCCTTCACCTCGGAGAAGGGGCGGTAAAACTCGGCCATATGTTCAGCCGCGGTGTTCTTGGTCTGATGTTCGCTCATACGGATTAAGGAAAACTCAATCTGCAGCGCGGTTGCGCCGATCAGGCGTGCGAACTGGTTCTCGGTCTGAATCTTCTTGGGCATCAGATTCAAAAGGCCGATGCGCAAGGGGCGAATGTCCTGACGGGCGGCCTGGTCCTCGGACATGACCATCACGCCTTCGCGCGAAAGCACGTCAAAGGCAGGGAGGTCCGAAGGAAGCTTGATAGGCATGTCAGGGTCTTTCTTGATAAGCGTTGTGACACAAGTAGTTAGGAAGTTTTGCCTTGTTTCTCAAGGGTCTGGGCGATCAGTGCGTTGAAATCGGCCGCGCTTGCGACTTGTGCCACCTCTTCTGCGGTGACGGTCACGCCCCAGCGCGCCATGGCGGCATAGCGGGGCTGACGATGAGCCAGCGCCTTGGCATAGGTCCAGCGGACAAAGGCGTTCGGGTCGACCTGCGCTTCGGATTTTCCGGTCTCCGAAAGGTATTCCTTCCAGCGCGCGAGAAGAAAGTCGGGCTGGTAATACATCGGCTTGGGCGCGCGGTCGAAGCGGCGGATCAGCTCTTCTGTGTGGGCCTCGGACCCCTTGATCCAGACCATCAATGCATTCTCGGAAAGTGCTTTGAGAACAGGGTCTTGTGGATCACTCGGGTCGACAACTTCGCAGATGGATCCGCCCGTATCACAGACAAAATGGTCATATCCATAAAGCGATTGAGCGCGGTCGATGAAGTGGGCGGTGTCGAGCAGGGCGGCGGTTTCGGCGACGCGGTGCTGATCCTGACGGCGCATGTATTCGTCAAAGGGAACACCGCCCAGATCGGGGTTCCCAGGTTTGCCGAGATAGGTGGAAAGGGGGGCTAAGTTATTGAAAGTAATGTTGGAACCGATATAGATCGAGTCCGACATCAGGAGTTCCCGCAGAAACGGGACTTTCATCGCTTCGCGCTTGGCGTTGTCGGCGATGTGTTCTCCCATGTAGCGGGTGCCGATCCGGTAGTCGATCGAGTAGTGGAACCATTCACCGCTGTCTCGCAAGATATTGGAAACATGTGTTTTTCCAAGGCCGGACATGCCGAAAAGCACAACTTTTCGGCGCGCGGCGTCTTGCCAGGTTTGTGCGGTTGGATAGATCATCAACCCGTTCCTTTACGATCTCTCCGCAGGTGGTAGCCGCCCGCGCCCAAGGGGTCAACGGCAATCCCTGAACCTGCGAATCCGGGCTTCGGTTTTACGTCGGTATAACGTCGGTATTGCGTCGGTATTGACCTCTGTTTGGTGAAAACGGGTGCAAAACGGTAAGGTGTTGGTAAGAGGAGGGACGCCCATGACCCATCACTGTTTCCGGTTCCCCGAGGCGGTTGTCGAAACCGACTGGCTCGCCGCGCATCTCTCGGACCCCGGGTTGAGGGTGTTTGACTGTACCACCTATCTTGAATTCACCCCCGAGGAAGGGCGGCCTTATGACGTGGTGAGCGGGCATCCGACCTATGTGGATGGCCATATTCCCGGAGCAGGATATCTTGATCTGCAGGGAGCGTTTTCGAATCCGGACGCACCGTTTGCCATGAGCTTGCCGAGCATCGAGGAGGCCGTGCGTGCCTTTGAGATGCATGGGGTTTCAGATGGCACGCGGGTCGTGCTTTTCAGCCGAACGACATTGCCTTGGGCGACACGGTTCTGGTGGATGTTGCGGTGGATCGGTTTTGACAACGCGGCGATCCTGAACGGTGGGTTCGCCAAATGGCAGGCCGAGGGGCGCCCGGTGGAAAAGGGCGAAAATCGCTATGCTGCTGGAATGATCACGCCCAGGCCACGGCCCGAAATTTTTGTCGGGAAGGAAGAGGTGCTGGCAGGGACAGATGCGGCGCAGACCTGTGTGGTCAACGCGCTCAGCCCGGACCTGCATTCCGGTGAGAATGACCGCTATGGGCGGGCGGGGCGCATTCCGGGGAGCGTGAACGTACCAGCGGCGTCCGTGGTGGAAGCGGAGAGCCAAATCCTGAAACCATATAGCGAGATCGCGGCGGCGTTCGAGGCGTCCGGGGCAAGTGGCGCAGCGCGTCAGATCACCTATTGCGGCGGCGGGATTTTTGCGACGCTGGATGCGTTCCTGTTGCACCAGTTGGGGTGCGAGGATGTGGCCGTTTATGACAATTCGATGAGCGAATGGGCCAATGACCGGTCGCTGCCGATGGAATCCGACTAGGCCGGTTTGGCAGAGAAGATGCGAAGAACCCGCCCGTCGATCACGGCGAGCCCGAGGGCGAGGAGCGCAAAGCCAATCAGGGCGCGGGGCGCGAGGGTTTCCCCCAGAACCAGCCAGCCAAGGCAGATGGCAAAGGGTGGGATCAGCAAGGTGACGAGCAAAAGATTACCCGACCCTGCGACGGCAAGCAGGCGGTAGTAGAGCAGGTAGGCGCCTGCAGTGGCGATCAGCGAAGCAAAGCCAATGGCGCCCCATGTGACGGGCATCAGGCTCAGGTCAAACGGGCCTTCGACGCTCCATGCCATGGGCAGGATCATCACACTTGAGGCGGTGAGCATCCCGGCGGCAGCGACCTGCGGAGACAGCCCCTTAAGCGTGGCGCGCGCCCATGCGCCGGCAAAGGCATACGACAGCGTGGCGGCGACGGCGGCCAGTTGGGCAAGGTTGCGCGGATCAAGACGGGTCAGGTTGGAGAGGCCGATGGCTGTGGCGACGCCGAGAAAGCCAAGCCCCACGCCAAGCGCCTTGCGGGCGCTGAGGCGCTCATCAGCAAAGAAGACCGCGGCGACCACGACTCCAAAGATGGCGGTCGTCGCGTTGAAGATAGACGCCAGACCGCTTTCGATGGAAAGCTGCGCCCAGTTCAGCAGCGCAAAGGGCAGGATGTTGTTGAGTAGACCCATGACCAGAAACGCGCCCCAGATGCGTGGATCACGTGGCACGGGCAGGCGGCGTATCAACACCACAGCCCAAAGCACCAAGGCCGCCCAGACCACGCGATGGGCCACAAGGGTGAGAACGCCAATCTCATTCAGGGCAAGGCGGTTGGCGAGGAACACGCCGCCCCAGATCAGGCCGAGCAGCAAGAGTTCGGCCCAGGCTGATGCGGAGAGGGATTTTTGCGTAATCGTGGTCATGGCGCGACACTATGCGTGCCAAAAGGCTGTCGCGACCCGGATCATGCGGTTTTGTCAGCGCCGGGTTTGTGACCAGATGTTGAGGTAGTTGCCGCCAAAGATCAGAAGCGCGCCGATGACCACGAAAAGGTCGACCGGTTCCTGGTAAAGCAGCATGCCGACAATCGCGATCAGAGGCAGGCGGATGAAGTCGATGGGCATGACCACGGTGGCCGGAGCGAGCCTGAGCGCGGTGGTGAGGCAGAAATGCGCCAGCAACCCGGCGCAGCCAATCAGCACCAGCCACGGCATAGAGGCGAGCGAGGGCAGGGTGATGTCCCCGTCATACCCGGCACAGATCAGACCAAAGACGGCCTGCATGACGGTGAGGTAAAAAAGGATGCAGGTAATGGTCTGCGTGCGTGTCAGCTTGCGGGTGAAAAGCGCCGACAGCGCAAAGCCGATGGCTGCAACCGCGGCGGTGAGCTGACCGATTTCGAAGGTTTCGGGTGTCGGTCGTGCCACGACGAGAATACCGATGAACCCGACCACGGCAGAGAGCGCCCCGACAGGCGTGATGCGTTCGCCAAGGATTAGTGGCGCGAGCATGATGGCCCAGAGCGGCGAGGTGAATTCGAGCGCGAAGACCTGTGCCAGGGGGATCACCGTAATCGAGTAGAACCAAAGGTTCTGCCCGGTGAAGTGGCTGATATTGCGAATGAAATGCAGGCCGAGATCGCGACGGTTGACCTCGGACAGGGTGCCCGTGAGTATCGCGACGCAGAGCACGATGGCGACGCCGACAAAGCTTCGGTACATCATGATTTCGAACGTATCGAGTTCGAAGCTGACGGCGCGACCGGCAATGGCCATCGAGGTAAAGGAAAGGATCGCGCCGCTCATCCAGAGTGCGGCCTTGAAAGTGTCGCTCATTGCCCTGTCCTATTCCGCAACGCCGCAGCAGCCGAAGCGTAACGGTTCGTTTGGATGATCGGTCAACAGGTAGTAGCGGAGCGGAAATCGGCCCGAGGGAATGTCGCAATGTGTTTCGTCAAAGATCAGGTGCGCCGGGGACCCGTTCAGGTGCGTTGTCCAGACCATGGGAAACCGGTCATGGGGTTGCCCTGGTGTGAGCGGGACGGAGACAGTTTCGCCGGAGATGTTTCGGATATGCAGGCGATGGCCGGAAACGGTCATGAACGAAAGCCCTGCGGCGTCTTCGCAGGCCAGCGGTGGCAGGGCGTGGCCTGTCGTGGCGCAGATCATTGCAATGACTGTCAACGGGGCGGTACGCATGATGGACCTCTTGTGTGCAGGCCCCTGTTTGGCCGAGCGGATGCCGGAATGCCAGTGCTTTCTGCACATGTGCAACCGCCGCGGGGAGGGCGCAAAAGACAAACGCCGCCCCGATGGGAGCGGCGTTTTCCGACGTGTTGCCGTGATCGGGGATCACTCCCACTCGATCGTGCCCGGAGGCTTCGAGGTCACGTCATAGGTCACGCGGTTGATGCCCTTGACCTCGTTGATGATCCGCGTGGCGGTTTCGCCAAGGAACTCGTGGGTGAAGGGGTAGTAGTCTGCGGTCATGCCGTCCACGGACGTCACGGCGCGCAGGGCGCAGGCATAGTCATAGGTGCGCCCGTCACCCATCACGCCCACGGTGCGCACCGGCAGGATGGCGACGAAGGCCTGCCAGATCTCGTCATAAAGTCCGTGCTTGCGGATCTGGTCGATATAGACCGCGTCAGCCTCGCGCAGGATGTCGAGTTTTTCGGTGGTGATTTCACCGGGGCAGCGAATGGCAAGGCCCGGTCCCGGGAAGGGGTGACGACCGATGAAGCTTTGCGGCAGGCCGAGTTCACGACCCAGCGCACGGACTTCATCTTTGAAGAGTTCGCGCAGGGGTTCGACCAGTTTGAGGCCCATCTTTTCGGGCAGGCCGCCGACATTGTGGTGCGATTTGATCGTCACCGACGGGCCGCCGGAGAAGGAAACCGATTCAATCACGTCCGGGTAGAGCGTGCCTTGTGCGAGGAATTCTGCACCTTCGATCGTGTCGGCGTGTTTCTGGAACACGTCGATGAACAGCTTGCCGATGATCTTGCGCTTGGTTTCGGGGTCGGACTGACCTTCCAGTTCGCCAAGGAAAAGGTCGCTCTCGTCGGCGTGGATCAGCTGAATGTTGTAGTTGTCGCGGAACATGCCGACGACTTCTTCGGCTTCATTCTTGCGCAACAGGCCGTGATCGACAAAGACGCAGGTGAGCTGATCGCCGATGGCTTCGTGGATCAGGATCGCGGCGACAGAAGAGTCGACGCCGCCCGAGAGGCCACAGATCACCTTCTTGTCGCCAACCTGTTCGCGGATCTTGGCGATCATCTCGTCGCGGTAGGCACCCATGGTCCAATCACCGGTGAACCCGGCGAGTTTCACGAAGTTCTCGTAAAGCTTGGCACCGTTCGGGGTGTGGTGCACCTCGGGGTGGAATTGGACGGCGTAGAAGTGGCGCGCGGTGTCGGCGGTGATGGCGAAGGGTGCGCCGGGAGAGGTGCCGAAGACCTCGAAACCGGGCGCGATGGCGCTGACGTGGTCGCCATGGCTCATCCAGACCTGTTCACGGCCCCCTTCGAACCAGCCATCCAGCAGGTCGAGCTTGCCCCTGGGTTCGACATAGGCGCGGCCGAACTCGGCGGTGCCGTGGCCGCTTTCGACCTTGCCGCCCAGTTGGGTCATCATGACCTGCTGACCATAGCAGATGCCGAGGATCGGCACGCCATAGTCGAAGATTTCCTGCGGGGCGCGCGGGCTGCCCTCGCGGGTGACGCTGTCGGGACCGCCCGAGAAAATGATCGCCTTTGGCGCCATTTCGCGGACCATGTCCATGGTGACGCTCTGGTAGGGGTGAATTTCGCAATAGACGTTCAGTTCACGCAGGCGGCGCGCAATGAGCTGCGTAACCTGGCTGCCGAAGTCGATGATCAGGAGGCGGGCGTGAGATGTGTCAGACATGAGCGCGGATTAGCGCCTGCGCAGGGTTTGCGCAAGCGTGTTTGCGCGCTGTGACAAGGGGAAGGGGGGCTGTCTGCCCCCCGGCCTGCAATGCAGGCGCTCCCCCCGAGGATATTTCCGGCAAAAGGAAGGGGAATGGGCGGAAATTTGCGGGGCGATGTCGCATTCTTGTTCCAATGGCCGCTAATTTGCCGTGACGCGGGTGAATTGCAGGCTAGATCAGGAGCAGGATAACGCTTCAGGCGCGAGGAATTGACATGGCAGAAGCAACGACACGTCGGCGGAGCCGCTCGGGTGGAGGGGCCGCACGTCGGGCCGAACGCACCACGCTCAAGATCGAGACCGCAAAATACATCGAACGCAACATTCCGCTGTTCGAGATCCTCAACGAGGAAGCGCTCGAGATCATCGAGGCCAATGCGGAATTGATTCTTGAAGAGGTTGGCGTGAATTTCGTCAACAATCCCGGGGCGCTGGAGCGCTGGCGCAATGCGGGTGCCGATGTCGAGGGCGAACGTGTGCGCATTCCGCGCGGCCTTGCGCGGGAGCTTTGCAAGACGGCGCCGTCGCGGATCACGCAGCACGCGCGCAACCCCGAGCGGACCGTCGAGATCGGTGGCAACACGCTAGTTTGCGCCCCGGTTTATGGCCCGCCCTTCGTCCGGGATGTGGATGGTGGTCGGCGCTATGCGACGATGGATGATTTCCAGAAATTCGTGAAGCTGGGCTACATGTCCAAGTGGTTGCACCATTCGGGTGGTACGGTTTGTGAGCCGACCGACGTGGCGGTGAACAAGCGTCACCTGGACATGTTGCTGGCGCACATGACCCTGTCGGACAAGCCGTTCATGGGCTCGGTCACTGAACCCAGCCGCGCGCAGGACAGCGTCGAGATGTGTGAAATCCTGTTCGGCAAGGAGTTCGTGCAGGAAAACACGGTGATGACCTCGCTTATCAACATCAACTCGCCCATGACCTTTGATGACGTCATGATGGGGGCGCTTGAGGTTTACGCGGCCAACAACCAGGCCTGTATCGTGTCGCCCTTTATCGTGGGTGGTGCCATGGCGCCGGTGTCGGTGGCAGGTACGCTGACGCAGGTCTTGGCTGAGGTGCTGGCGGGGATCGCCTATTCGCAGTTGATCCGCCCCGGTGCGCCGGTGATCTTTGGGGCCTTTGTGACCTCGATCGACATGAACTCGGGGGCGCCGACCTTTGGCACGCCGGAAGCGAGCCAGATCCTTTATGGGGCAGGGCAGCTGGCGCGTCGTCTTGGTTTGCCGTTCCGTTCGGGCGGGGGCTTGTGCGGCTCCAAGCTGCCGGATGCGCAGGCAGCCTATGAAACCGCACACACGCACAACGCGGCGCTGCTGGGCGGCGTGAACTTCATGCTGCATTCCTGTGGCTGGCTGGAAGGCGGGCTGGTGTCGAGTTTTGAGAAATTCGTGATGGACGCGGATCAGCTTGGCGTATTGCACCAGATGGCGCGCGGCGTGAGCCATGACGTGAACGCGCAGGCGCTGGACGCGATCCGCGAAGTGGGGCCGGGGGGGCATTACCTTGGCTGTGCGCACACGCAGGCGAACTTCAAAGAGGCGTTCTGGCGCTCTGAACTGCTTGACTATAAACCGTTCGAGACCTGGGAAGACGAGGGCGCGCGCGATACGCAGGCGCTGGCGTCGCTGCGGGTCGAGAAACTGTTGGCGGGCTATCAGAAACCCGCCATGGACCTAGGCGTGGAAGAGGCGCTCAACGCCTATGTCGCCGAGAAGAAGGCCTCGATGCCGGACAGCTTCATCTGATCCAACCGGCCTAGCAGGTGCCCTGCGAGGCCCGCAAGACGCGGGCTTCGCCCATCATGGCGATGAGAATGTCGACATGTTTGACCAATGAATAGGCGGCGTCGCTTGCTCGGCGCTGCCGGTTCAGGTCGTCTTCCAGTTCCATCAGACGCATCAGGGCCGCGCCGCTGCGCGGTAGAGGACCATAGCCCAGATGCCGCTTGAGGTGCTGTTCGCGCCGGTATTCGTTTGCGCCCGCGCGGGCCGCGCGGATCAGCAGGCGGGGGCGGTTCAGACTGTTGAGCATGGCGAGGATGTCTTTCATGGAATCACTCCTGTCTTGGATTGACCCTAGGATGCACAACCATAGCGGGTGTTGCCTGTAGTGCAGAACAGCGTACGCGGTCTTTCGGGAGCGTTCACGTTTTGGAAACAATACTGATCTCACGGCTCGAATGTTAACAGCTAGGTAAGAATTCAATTCTAAGTTGTGGAAAATTCGAGGGAAAACCTTGTGGGTAACTAGGGCACTTGTCCTGACCCGTACGGAGCAGAAGGAGAACGGTGGGATGCGTATGGAAAGCCGCAATGAAGATTTGCCTGCCTGGGTACCTGAGAGTGTTGCGCGGTACGTGGCGCATACCGAGGACGGGCTGTCGATCCGGGAACTGGCGCGGCGTGACGGATGCCATGCATCCACCATCCTGCGCCAGATCCGCAAGCTGGAATCCAAGCGGGATGATCCGCTGATCGATGCGGCCCTGGACCGGTTCCGTCGCGCGTCGGAACGGGACAGTCCGGCAAAACCGAAGGCACAGCAGGCGGTCCCAAGCGAAGACACGGTGATGCAGGAAGGGCGGCGTGTCCTGAGCCGCCTTTGCGAAACGGGTGCGGTGCTGGCCGTGGCGCGAGACATGGACAAGGCGGTGGTTGTGCGCGACCGGGGCGACGGAGGCTCGGCGCGGACGGCCGTGGTGGACAGGGACGTGGCACAGGCCATGGTCCTGAAGGACTGGATCAGCTGTTCGGCGCAGGGGCGCATCGCGCAATACACGATCACGGCAGCAGGGAAGGCGGCGCTGCAGCGCATGCTGGCCGAGGCGGAAAATGCCGCGCAGGGCTTTGCCGAGGCACAAAGCCCGTTTGCCGAGCAGCATCGCGCGTGGGGCGAGAAGACCGTGCGCGAGAAGGGACGCACGCGGCAGATGCGGTTCAACATGGCCGAGAGCCCGCTCACATCGCTGGCGCGGCGCAAGGACAAGGATGGCAAACCGTTCCTGAGCACCGATCTCGTGGCGGCGGGCGAACGGCTGCGCGAGGATTTCGAGCTGGCGCAGATGGGGCCACGTGTCGGGCAGAACTGGGAGCGGTTCCTGACCGGGGGCGAGCGCGGCGGGTATCGGCCCGACAGCGGCGTCGGATCCGGCCCCGATGGCGCGCGCGAGCGCGTGGCGAAGGCTCTGGAAGACCTTGGCGAGGGGCTGTCGGATGTGGCGCTGCGCTGTTGCTGTTTCCTGGAAGGGTTGGAAACCGCGGAAAAGCGGCTGGGTTGGTCGGCGCGTTCGGGCAAGATCGTGCTGCGGATTGCGCTGATGCGGCTGCGCGAACATTATCGCGGGCAGGCTGGGGGCGCCGGGGATTACATCGGTTGAAACAAAGAAACGGCCCGCAGGACATGCGGGCCGTTTCTTTTTGAAGCCGAAGCGGTTTACGCGGCGGTTTCCACGTTGGCTGCTTCGAGATACTTGAGCAGGTTCTCGGGCGAGCTTTCGCCGTAGGGGTCAGCGCCGTGGTTGTCTTCGAGGCCGGGCTCTTCGAACCATGCTTCGACCTTGCCATCGTTGATAATGGCGGCATAACGCCACGAGCGCAGGCCAAAGCCGAGGTTGTCTTTGCGCACCAGCATGCCGACTTTGCGGGTGAATTCGCCGGAGCCATCGGGGATCACTTTGACGTTCTTGACGCCCTGCGCTTCGGCCCATTTGTTCATCACGAAGCTGTCGTTGACGGACATGCAGTAGATGTCCTCGATGCCCAGTTCCTGGAACTTGGCAAAATTGTCCTCAAAGCCCGGAAGCTGGTAGGTTGAGCAGGTCGGGGTGAAGGCACCCGGCAGAGAGAACAGGATCACGCGCTTGCCCTTGAAGTAATCATCGCTGGTCACATCATGCCACCGGAACGGGTTCGGGCCGCCAACGGCTTCGTCACGCACGCGGGTTTTGAAAACGACATTGGGGACTTTTACGCCAACTTGCATCGGGTGATTCCTCTTTGATTTGATTGGTCCGGCGCGACTTATAACAATTCTAAACTAGGGCGCAATGCTGCATTTGCTAAGTATCTTTTTGCAGCTGCGAAGCGACCGGGAATTGTGCGAGACACATGGCTGGGTTGCGATTCTGGTACTAGCGGGAACCGTGCGCTATGGTATGCACTCAGGAATCCATGTTGCCCCGAGGTAAAGACCATTGCGTGACTTGAAACTGCCCGAACAGCGCCACCCGGAAAAAGCCCATCGTCCGGACAATGCCCAGCCGCGCAAACCCAAGTGGATTCGCGTCAAGGCGCCCACTGGGGAAGGTTATAACGCCACCAAGAAAATCATGCGTGACAACAAGCTGGTCACGGTTTGTGAGGAGGCGGGATGTCCGAATGCGGGCGAATGCTGGAGCGCGGGGCACGCGACCATGATGATCATGGGCGAGATTTGTACGCGCGGTTGTACCTTCTGCAACATCGCCACGGGCAAGCCCAACGCTCTGGACGCTTTCGAGCCGGGTCGCGTGGCGGATGCGGTGGCCAAGCTGGGGCTGAACCATGTGGTGATCACCTCGGTCGACCGGGATGACCTTGAAGATGGCGGGGCAGAGCATTTTGCCCAGACCATTCGCGCAGTGCGGCATCGTGCGCCCACGACCACGATCGAGATCCTGACGCCGGATTTCCTGAAATGTGCGCCCGAGGTTCTTGAGGTTGTTGTTGCGGCCAAGCCGGATGTGTTCAACCACAACCTTGAAACCGTGCCGGGGCTGTACCCACAGGTTCGCCCCGGTGCCCGCTATTTCCATTCGCTGCGCCTGTTGCAGCGGGTCAAGGAGATGGACCCGTCGATCTTTACCAAGTCTGGTATCATGGTGGGACTGGGCGAAGACAAGCAGGCCGTGCATCAGGTCATGGATGACATGCGCGCCGCCGATATCGACTTCCTAACCATTGGGCAGTATCTGCAGCCGACTCCGAAACACCACGGGGTGGATCGGTTTGTGACCCCGGAAGAGTTCGAAGGCTATGAAAAGGCCGCCTATGGCAAGGGATTCCTGATGGTGTCGGCAACGCCGCTTACCCGGTCATCCTATCACGCGGGGGATGATTTCGCGCGTTTGCGCGCCGCGCGTGAGGCGCAGTTGGCCAAGGGCTGAGAACTTCTGCCGAGGTCTATTGGCCCGCGGGCAGCGCTTTGAGATAGGCGGCAATCGCTTCGCGGTCGCTGGCGTCGAGTTTCGACAGGTTTTCAATGACATGGGCCATATGTCCCCCCGCACTGTCGTAGTCGGGGGTAAAGCCTGTTTCAAAGTAGTAGACCAGATCCTGTGCGGGCCAGTCGAGCTGTGCCGGGGTGATTCCTGGGATCTTGCCCTTGCCCGAAGGGTCGGGTGCGCCTGCCAGCCATTGGTCGAGATCGACATTGCCCAACGGGCCGCGGGGCGTGTGGCATTCACCGCAATGACCGAGCGCTTCGACAAGGTAGCGCCCGCGTTCGAGTTCTGGCGTGGCGGCTTGCGCGATCCAGTCATCGTTCAGGAACAGGAACTTCCAGCCCCCAAGTGAGAGGCGGATGTTGAACGGAAAGCCGATGTCATGCGGTTGGCTTGGCGTCGCATCGGCGGGCAGGGTCATTATGAAGGCGTGCAGATCGGTGATGTCCTGCAAAGTCGCGCGGCTGTAAGAGCTGTAGGGGAAGGCCGGGTAATAATGCGCGCCTTTGGGGGAGGTGCCGTGTTTCATCGCGTTGGCGAGGTCCAGCGCGCTCCAGTTGCCGATGCCGTGGGTTGCGTCGGGCGAAATATTGGGCGCGATGAATGTGCCAAAGGGCGAAGGGAAGCTCTGACCACCAGAGAGCACTGGCGCTCCTTCGGTTTCGGCATTGGGGGCCGTGTGACAGGACGCGCAGCCTGCGGCGTGGAACACGGTTTCACCGCGCGTTGCATTTGCGGTCAGTCCGTCAAGCGCGCCAGAGGGAAGGGTTTCAGGGCGGGTCAGGAACCAGAATGCCGCGAAACCGAGAAGGCCAAGCAGAAACAGGCGAACGATAAGGCGGCGCATGGGGGGCTCCTAAAGGCAAAAAGCACCGATGGCCGAGGCCATCGGTGCGGTCATTCATGTGTGTGCGGATCAGCTTTCCGGTTCACGATAGGGTTTGTGGCACCCGCTGCAGGACCCGCCAAGCGCGCCCATGGCGCCGCGCAGGCTATCGAGCCCACCACCAGCGGCCGCTTGCATGGCCATGGCGGCGTCGCCCATGGCCTTGCCCTTGGCCATCACGTCCGGGAAGTTGTCCCACATGTCGGGTTTGGCACGGGTGCCGTCGACGGACATGCTGTCGGACCCCCCGGGCCACATGGCGGACTGATCCATCTTGGTCAGCGTGACGAGATTGTTGGCCGCAGCCGATGCAACGGCAGCGTCATAGTCCATTTCGCCTTTGGCCATGGCGCCAAGCTGGCCGATATTGAAGGCATAGAGCTGCATCTGGGACTGGCGGGCCTTGATCGCGGCGTTGACATGGCCGTCTGCAAAAGCGGCGCCTGCGAGCAGGGCTAGAGTGGTCGCGGTGGCAAGAGTTTTCAGTCTGCGTTTCATGGGAACCTCCTGTGGCAAATTGATTGAAAAAAAGTCTATCCGGGTTGATGCAAAAACCTATCTATCACTTTTGTAGATTGAGCCTCAAAAAACGCACAGAGGTAAAAGGTCATATATTGCCACTTTGGGGGGATGGATGCATGCAAGGGAGGTTCGGGTGTGCGGCACGCGTTGGTGGCCGGTAGGTGCGAGTTCCCCGCAATGTTGCTTGTTGTATTAATTGTTTAAAAATAAGTGCTTAAATGGTGGCGCTGATGTGATCCTTGCTGTTCTCCAGCGATGCCGGGCGCATTGCGAATTGACGGGGATGACGCAGGAAGCCCATGCCGTGCGCCGGGATTCTGCGCGCTTTCACAATCGCGTGAGAAGGGGCTTCATCGGGTCATGCGCCCCTTTGGCGTGTTGCCGAGAGTCATCCAGTCGGGCCAGCCAAAGACCCTTTCGAAAGCAAAAACCACAAGGCAGATGGCAATGATCGCGAACACCAGTTTGACCCGCCGCTCGGAGGGCGGGTTGCGGGCCCAGCGGGCCATGCGCAAGAAATGGCGGATGTTCACTCGGTGAACCGCACCTTGCCGATAAAGGGCAGGTTGCGGTTGCGTTGGGCAAAGTCGATACCGTAGCCGACGACAAATTCGTCCGGGATCGAGAACCCGATCCAATCGGCGGCGATATCGGCCTCGCGACGCGAGGGTTTGTCGAGCAACGCAATGGTCTTGAGTTTTCGCGGATTGCGCGATTCCAAGAGGTGCATGACATGGGTCAGCGTGTGGCCCGTGTCCACGATGTCTTCGACAACCAGCACGTCACGGCCTTCAATTTCGCCGCGCAAATCCTTGAGAATACGGACTTCTCTCGAACTCTCCATGGAGTTTCCATACGAGGACGCTTCAAGGAAATCGACCTCGACCGGCAGGTCCAGTTCGCGCACGAGGTCGGCGATGAACACGAAGGACCCGCGCAAAAGCCCGACCACGACAAGCTTGTCGGTGCCTTCGTATTCGCGCGAAATCTCGTCGCAAAGCTCTTCGATCCGGGCGGCGATGGACTTGGCCGAGATCATTTGATCGATGACATATGGACGCTCTGGCATGAGACCCCCTTGATTTTCCCGCCGCAGAATACGAAATGGGCGCCCAGTGTCACGCGAAAACCCGAACGTCAGGGGGCGACATGCCGACCCACTCAGAAACCCGCACGCTGCCCTACACGGCGCAGCAGATGTATGATCTCGTCGCGGATGTGGCGTCTTATCCGAAATTCCTGCCATGGTGTGCGGCGGCGCGCATCCGCTCGCGCACGCCGGAAGGGGCCAGCGAAGTGATGCTGGCGGACCTCGTGATCTCGTTCAAGGTGTTCCGCGAACGGTTCGGGAGCCGCGTGGTGCTGTATCCCGAGATCAAGCATATCGACACGGAATACCTCGACGGGCCGTTCAAATACATGAAATCCACATGGGATTTCAAAGATGTGGATGGCGGCTGCGAGGTGGCGTTCTTTGTGGATTTCGAGTTCCGTAACCTGATTTTGCAAAAGGCAATCGGGTTGGTGTTCAATGAAGCGATGCATCGCATCGTGGCGGCGTTCGAGGCACGCGCGAAGGCGCTGCACGGCTGAAACTGTCCGGGAGGACGACATGATTACCGAGAAACTGGCCGCGTTCGTGGCGGGAACGAGCGCGGATGCCGTGCCGGGTGATACGTTGCAGATGCTGCGGCTGTCGATGCTCGACTGGGCGGCGGTGGGGATTTCCGGGGTGTCAGAGCCGGTCTCGCGGATAACGCGGGCCATGGCGATGGACGAAGCCGGTGCGGCTCAGGCGCATCTTTTTGGCGGGGGCCGGGTGCCAGCGCGGGCGGCGGCCCTGGTCAATGGGGCCACCAGCCATGCATTGGACTACGACGATACGCATTTTGCGCATATCGGCCATCCCAGCGTTGCGGTGATTCCGGCAGCTTTGGCCGTGGGAGAGGCCGTTGGGGCGTCAGGAGACGACGTGCAGTTGGCCGCGCTGATCGGTATTGAGGTGAGCATTCGCGTGGGAGTCTGGCTGGGGCGGGATCATTACCAGAGCGGGTTTCACCAGACGGGCACGGCGGGCGCCTTTGGCGCGGCGGCGGCGAGTGCGCGGCTTTTGGGGCTGGGTGAGGACGGGATTGCAGCGGCCTTGGGACTGGTTGCAACACGCGCGTCAGGGCTGAAATTTCAGTTCGGGACCATGGGTAAGCCGTACAATGCCGGGATCGCGGCGGCGAATGGCGTTGAAGCGGCGCAGTTGGTGGCGCGGGGCTTTGTGCCCAATTCCGGCGGACTTGAGGTGGCGCAGGGCTTTGGGGCGACCCATGCTGGCGAGGCCAATGCGCGGGCGCTTGATGGGCTGGGGCAGGACTGGGTGTTTGATCGGATCAGTCACAAGTTCCATGCCTGCTGTCACGGTCTGCACGCCACGCTTGAGGCGCTGGCGGCGATGAACCGCCCGGCGGCTTCGGATGTGGCGGCGGTAGAGATAACGACGCATCCGCGTTGGATGACGGTGTGCAACCAGCCAGATCCCGAAACCGGGCTGGGCGCCAAGTTTTCCTATCGCATGGTGACGGCCATGGCCTTGCTTGGGCATGATACGGCCGCATTGGACAGCTATTCGGATGCGCTTTGTGCAGAGCGGGAGGTTGTGGCGCTGCGTGAGAAAGTGTCGGTCACGGCGGATGAGACCCTGAGCGAGATGCAGGCGCGGGTCCGGATCACGCAGAAGGATGGCACCACCCATGACGGGTTTCATGATCTGGATGCGCCTGTGGCGCTGGCTGCGCGTGCAGAGCGGTTACAGGCCAAGGCAGCGGCGTTGATTGGCGCCGAGAGGGCCGGAAATCTGTTGGCATTGATCGAAGAGGCGGCGGCTCCGGGAGCGATCGGCGCAGCGCTGAAGTGATCGGCGCAAGATATTGATCTGGAAATGAAAAAAAGCGGCCCCATAGGGGCCGCTTTTTGGTTGAAGGTCTAGAGGCGCTTACGACACGATGTCGTAAGCGCGTTCGCCGTGGGCCGAGAGGTCGAGCCCGTTGACTTCGGTTTCGGCATCGACGCGCAGCGGAGTGATAGCAGAGCAGACTTTAATCAGGACAACGGTCACAACAGCGGTGAACACACCCACCACAGCAAGGCCGCCAAGCTGGGCCAACCACGTGCCCTGACCGAAAACCGCGATCATGATCGTGCCGAAGATACCACCGACACCGTGCACGGCGAAAACGTCCAGCGTGTCGTCGATCTTGAGCTTGTTGCGCACGAAGTTCACGGCCTCCTGACAGAGGATGCCTGCGACGGCACCGATGATCAGTGCTTCGACCGGGCCGACAAAGCCCGAGGCAGGGGTGATTGAGGCCAGACCCGCAATGGTGCCGGTCACAAGGCCCACCATCGAGGCTTTACCATACTTGATGCGTTCCCAGAGCGCCCATGTCAGCGAGGCGGTTGCCGCCGAGATATGGGTCACGGTCAGGGCCATGGCGGCGCCACCGTCGGCGGCAAGCTGCGAGCCGCCGTTGAAGCCGAACCAGCCAACCCAGAGCATCGCCGCGCCGATCATGACCATCCAAGGCGCATGCGGCGGGGTTGTGCGGTTCTTGCGTGGGCCAAGGAAGACGGCGATGATCAGGGCTGCGAGACCTGCGGTCTCATGCACGACGATACCGCCGGCAAAATCACGCACGCCGGTTTCGCCAAAGATGCCGCCATCGGCCAGCATGCCACCGCCCCAGATCCAGTGGACCACGGGGGCATAGCAGAGCAGCATCCAGAGGCCGGAGAACAGCAGCACGAAGCCAAAGCCGATGCGTTCGACATAGGCACCAACGATTAGCGCCGGGGTGATGATGGCAAAGGTCATCTGGAAGGCAAAGAACAGGACTTCGGGCAGGGTGCCCGAGAGGCTGTCGGCAGTGACGCCGCCGAGGAACATCTTGCCAAGGCCGCCCCAGAGACCCGAGCCGCCGTCACCAAAAGCGATCGTGTAGCCAAAGGCGAGCCAGAGCACGCTCATCAGGCAGGCGATGGCATAAGTTTGCATGAAAACGCTGAGCACGTTGCGTGCCCGCACAAGCCCGCCGTAAAACAGCGCCAGGCCCGGCAATGTCATGAACAGGACCAGGGCTGTCGCCACGATGATCCATGCGGTATCCGCTCCGTTCATTTCCCTTCCTTTCCGTGAGTATCGGGAGTTTTGGGGCCAAAAAGCGGATCAGCAGCGCAAAACAAAGAGGCAAGGCGCCGGGAGGGCGCCTTAATCATGGGCATTTTGTAAGCTGTCTAAAAATTGGGCGCTATATGCGGGGGCGCGCCCGAAATGGCATCACTTTGCGCAAATTGCATCGAGAAGAAGAGAGAGAGCGTGATTCCGTGCCGCTTCTCGCACCTTGTTGCGCCCCGGTGCGCCGAATTCGATGGTTTCGGTCGTGCAACCCTCGCGCGTCGCCAGCCCAAAGCAGACGCGGCCCTCGGGTTTGAATTCGGAACCTCCGGGTCCGGCGATACCCGTGATGGATACGGCGACATCCGCGTTGCTGTTGACCAGCGCGCCAAGCGCCATTTCACGTGCCACGTCTTCGGAGACCGCGCCGACAGCGGCAAGGGTGGACTCGCGCACGCCCAGCATCTCTGTCTTGGCGGTGTTGGTGTAGGTCACGAACCCGCGTTCGAACACGTCCGAAGAGCCGGGCACATCGGTCAGGGCAACCGCGACCATGCCCCCGGTGCAGCTTTCTGCGGTGGCGATGCGCAGACCCTTTTTGCGGGCCGCATCGAGGATGTTGTCGGCTTGTGTCATCAGATCAGGAAGATATGGTAGAGCGCCGCCGCGACCAAGGTCGCAACGCCCGCAAATACCCCGGCCCAGATATCGTCCAGCATGACGCCGTCAGCGTCGTGGCGCTGATCCGCGCGGCCCACAAGCCAGGGTTTCTTTATGTCGAACAGGCGGAAAAGCAGGAAGGCTGCGATCGGACCGGGCCAGACCATGGACATGTCGCGCATGTAAAAACCTGCGGCGGGGAACAGCATGGCGATCCACATGCCTGCGACTTCGTCGATCACGATTTCCGAGGGATCATCCCCCGGTTTGTCCCGCAGCTCGGTGCGACAGGCCCAGAACCCTGCGACAAGCGACATGATCGTGGCCACGACCAATGGCCAGAAGCCGAGGTAGCGCTCGATGCCCCAGCCAAGGATCAGGGCCGCCAGCGAGCCCCAAGTGCCCGGTGCCCAGGGGAGAAGGCCGACGCCGAAAAAGGTTGCAACCTGTCTGCTCATGATTTCACCAATGTTGCGGTGGCCAGCGCCGCAATCCCTTCTTCGCGGCCCGTGAAGCCCAATTTTTCAGATGTGGTCGCCTTGATGGAAATGCGGTCAGCATCAAGGCCCATGATCTCGGACATGCGGGCGGTCATGGCAGCGGCGTGAGGGCCGACCTTGGGGCGTTCGCAGATCAGGGTGCAGTCGATATTGGAGATGGCAAAGCCCATCTCTTTGGCCAGATTGACCGCGTGGCGCAGGAAAATGGCGCTGTCTGCGCCCTTCCATTCGGCTTCGGAGGGGGGGAAGTGGCGACCGATATCACCCTGCGCCAGCGCGCCGTAGATGGCGTCGGTCACCGCATGCATGCCGACATCCGCGTCGCTGTGCCCCTTGAGCGCCTTGTCATGCGGGATGTCCACGCCGCAAAGCGTGACGTGATCTCCGTCTTCAAAGGCGTGCACGTCAAAGCCGTTGCCCAATCGAATATCCATTCTGCCTCTCAGATGCGCGTCAAGCCGGGCGAAATCCTCCGGCGTGGTGATTTTCAGATTGCCCTCGTCGCCCGCCACGATGGCAACGTCAAGACCAGCGGCGCGTGCGACCTCGACATCATCTGCCGCGCCGCCCGGATGAGCCCGGTGCGCAGCAAGAATTGCATCATAGGCAAACCCCTGAGGGGTTTGGGCGCGGTACAGGTTTTCGCGGCTTTGGGTGCCGGACACTTTGCCATCGGAACCACGCCAGAGCGCGTCGGTGACCGGCAGGGCCGGAGCGGCGCCGACCGCGCCTTTCCGGAGCGCGTCCAGTACGGCGGTGATGGTTTGATCGGAGATCCCCGCGCGGGCGACATCGTGGATCAGCACATGGTTGAAGCCATGCCCCTGGAGGGCTTCGAGCCCAGCCTGAACCGAAGCGTCGCGCGTGGCGCCGCCATGCACAACCTCGATCTCCAGTCCGTCGGCAAAAGCGTGGTCGTCAGGATGAATGACCAGCACGATATGGTCGATGCCGGGATGGGCCTTAAAGCGCGTCAGGGTCCAGTCCGCCACGCGGCGTCCGGCCAATGGGCGCCATTGCTTTGGCAAGCCGCCCCCGGCGCGGGTGCCGCGCCCCGCGGCGACGATCACGGCGGCGGTTTTGAAATCACTGTTTGTCATGGGCCATGTCTAGAACCTGCAAGTCAGAGTGGCAATCGACCCCTTGCGCTTGCCCAAAAAATAGGCAAATGCGTAAATCCCCTACAAATCACTCAGCGGAAACATTGTTCTTGTTAAGTGAGTCGGGTAGCACGAAATCAATGCACAAGGATTAGGCATTTGACCGTTCAAGTCGCACATCTGTCATTTTCGCCCCCGGTTTTCCTGGCGCCCCTCGCCGGGATCACGGATCGGCCGTTCAGGGATCTGGTGTCCCGGTTTGGTGCCGGGCTGGTGGTCAGTGAGATGGTGGCCAGCCAGGAGATGGTGCAGGCCAAGCCCGGTGTGCGCGAGCGGGCGGAGCTGGGTTATGGCCGGGCCAATACCGCGGTGCAACTGGCGGGGCGCGAGGCGCATTGGATGGCCGAGGCTGCACGACAGGTCGAAGCCAACGGGGCCGCGCTCATTGACATCAACATGGGCTGCCCGGCCAAGAAAGTGACCAGCGCCAGCGGGGCCGGGGCAAGCGGATCGGCCCTGATGAAGGATCTGGATCACGCGCTGACCCTGATCGAGGCCGTGGTGGACGCGGTCGACATACCGGTGACGCTAAAGACGCGGCTGGGATGGGATGATGCGATGTTGAACGCGCCGGAGCTGGCGCGGCGGGCGGAAAACGCGGGTGTGCAGATGATCACGATCCACGGGCGCACACGGTGTCAGTTCTATAAGGGGCAGGCGGATTGGGAAGCGATTGCGGCGGTCAAGGATGTCGTGTCGGTGCCGGTCATTGCCAATGGCGACATCGTGTCGACCTCCGCCGCGCGTCAGGCGATGACTCAATCAGGGGCCGACGGGGTCATGGTGGGGCGGGGCGCGCAGGGGCGGCCATGGCTGCTGGCCCGGATCGCGGCTGACCTATTCGGCGCTCAGACGCCCGAGATACCGCAGGGGGACGCGCTGGTGGAGATGGTGAGCGATCACTATTGCGAGATGCTTGCGTTTTATGGAGATGAGCTTGGTGGGCGCGTCGCGCGCAAGCATCTGGGTTGGTACATGGATGATGCGTGCACCAATGCCAGATTGCGCCGGAAAATCCTGACCGAACGGGCCCCGGCCGAGGTGTTGCGGCTGTTGCCACGCGCCTTTGATCCCGAACAACAAGAAGAAGAGGCGGCATGAGCGCTGAAAACCCGATCTGGAACTCTTTGCCGGTTCCGGCGCTGATGGTGGATGCCTACGACACCATCACCGAGATCAACCCGGCTGCCGAGACATTTCTCAATGCATCGGCCAAGGCGATGCGGGGGCAGCCGATCTGGGACAAGGTGATGATCGACGCGCCGCTCGAAGAAGCATTCCGCCGCGCGCGAGAGCATGGCACCCCGCTTTTCGTGAACGATGCCGATGTCGGCACCGGGGACGGTCCCCCGGTGCAGTGCAATCTGCAGATCGCCCCGCTGGCGGATGTTCCGGGGCATATGCTGTTCCTGATTTCCTCACGCGAACTTGCCGGGCGCATGACGCGCAGTCACGGCGTCAAATCCTCGGCGCAATCGGCGATCGGGATGGCGGAAATGCTGGCGCATGAGATCAAGAACCCGCTTGCCGGGATCACCGGGGCGGCACAGCTCTTGTCGATGAACCTGTCTCCGGAAGACCTTGAGCTCACTGACCTGATAGTCGAGGAGAGCCGGCGGATCGTGAAGCTGTTGGAACAGGTCGAGCAGTTCGGTAATCTGTCACTGCCACAGAGAAAACCCGTGAACCTTCACGATGTCCTTGATCGTGCGCGCCGGTCGGCGCAGCTGGGATTTGGGGCGCATATGAAGATCATCGAGGATTACGACCCGTCGTTGCCATATGCCGAAGGGGATGCAGATCAGCTTTTGCAGGTGCTTCTGAACCTGCTGAAGAATGCCTCGGAAGCCTCTGAAGGAAATGGCACAATTCGGCTTCATACCTATTACGAACACTCGTTCCGGCTACGTCGGGCCGATGGCACAGGCCAGCCCTTGCCCCTGCAGGTCGAGGTGATTGATGACGGACCGGGGCTTCCTGCCGACATACAGGGCGACGTGTTCGATCCGTTTGTCTCTGGCCGGGAAAACGGCACCGGGCTGGGGCTCGCGCTGGTCAGCAAGATCATCTCGGACCATGGCGGGATGATTGCCGTGGACAGTGTGCCTGGGCGGACCGTGTTCCGCCTGTCTCTGCCACGAGCGGGAAATGAAACACTGAAGAAATACGAGGAGAGCCTCTGATGGATGGTACCGTTCTTGTCGCCGATGATGACCGCACAATCCGGACCGTGCTGACCCAGGCGCTGACCCGAGCCGGGTGCAAGGTGCATGCCACCTCTTCGCTGACGACGCTGATGCGCTGGGTGGGCGAGGGCAAGGGCGACGTGGTGATCACGGACGTGATGATGCCGGACGGCAATGGGCTCGAGATGCTGCCCAAGATTGCCGAGGACCGCCCGGGTCTTCCGGTGATCGTGATTTCGGCGCAGAACACGATCATGACGGCCATTCAGGCCGCCGAGGCCGAGGCCTATGATTACCTGCCCAAGCCGTTTGACCTGCCGGACCTTATGAAGCGCACCGGCAAGGCGCTTGAGCAGAAGCGGCGGGTACCAAGCCCCCAGAGCACCGACACCGAGCGCCCGGACGAGCTGCCACTGGTAGGGCGGACTGCGGCGATGCAGGCGCTCTACCGGCTGGTCGCGCGGGTGATGAACACCGATCTTCCGGTGCTGATCTCCGGGGAAAGTGGTACAGGTAAATCGTTGATTGCACGCGAAATTCACGACTTTTCGGATCGTCGCACATTGCCATTTGTGGTGGTGAATGCGGCAGATCTGACCGATCTTGAAGGGCCGGTGCGGGTGTTGGCCAAGGCCAAGGGCGGCACCATCCTGTTTGACGAGATCGGCGATATTGACGACGAGATTCAGGCGCGGATCGTGCGCATGATCGACAATCCGGGCGAACAAAACCCGCGTTTCATGGCGACAAGCCAGAGCAACCTTGGCGAGGCGATGGAAAAGGGCACTGTGCGCCAGGATCTATACTACCGACTGAACGGAGCGACGATCCATGTGCCCAGTCTGCGCGAGAGAGTCGATGACATCCCGTTACTGGTTGAGCATTTCCTGGCGCGTGCCGAACGCGATGGCGCGCCGATGCGTAGCTTTTCCAAGGAAGCGATGGAGATGTTTCGCGCCTATAGCTGGCCGGGCAATGTGCGCCAGTTGGAAAACGCTGTGCGTCGGCTTGTGCTGACCGCGCGGGCAGAAGAGATCACGCAGACCGAAGCCGAGGCCGTTATGGGCACCCAGCCGCAGGTCGGGCCGCTCTTGGGTGGCGAGGACACGGAAAAGCTTTCGGCGGCGGTGGCGCGGCATTTGCGGCGGTATTTTGATCTGCATGGCAACATGCTGCCGCCGGCGGGGCTTTATGCGCGAATCCTGCGTGAGATCGAATTGCCGCTGATCGAGATTGCCCTGGATGCGACGGGCGGCAATCAGGCGAAATGCGCAGATCTTCTGGGCATTAACCGGAATACGCTGCGTAAAAAAATCACTGATCTGGATATTCACGTGACACGACGCCGCAAGTTGATGTAAAACTGCCACATAAGCGTGGCGCAAAGGTCGCAGGCCTTGGGCAGACCACAAGATATGGCGGTTGACCGCGCAAGCGGTGCAAAATCAATTGAGGGCGTCGGGTGGCAAGCCGGACAGATACGAGCCATTGGGCGAAATTCAGGCGTTTGCGTCGTCAGAGACGTGTCCAGAATGTCGCAACTTGGGGATTGGTGGTTCTGGGGCCTGTTCTGGCGGTCTGCACCTATCTGATTCTCGGTCCACTTGGGCAGGGCGCCAGCTCGGGCGCGCTGCGCACGATCCTTCTGACAGACCTCGTCTATGTGCTGGCGGTCGCGGCGCTTGTGCTGCAGCGCGTCGCGCGAATGATCGCGTCGCGCCGGGCCCAGTCAGCGGGGTCGCGTTTGCATTTGCGCCTGACCGGGGCGTTTGCGGCGCTGGCGCTGGTGCCGACAGTGACCGTTGCTGTTTTCGCCGGGCTGACGGTGAATATCGGTCTGGAGGGCTGGTTCAGCGATCGGGTGCGCCAGGTGGTGGGAAATTCTCTGGCGGCGGCACAAGCCTATGAGGCGGAGCATGTCGAGGGGCTTGAACTTGATGCCAAGGCGTTGGCGGAGTTTCTCAATGCCAGCCGCCGAGCAACGTTTTTCATGGATGAAGGCGATATCCGGGTGGTGCTGGCCAGCGGTCAGAACCAGATCCAGCGCGGGTTGAAGCAAGCCTATGTCATTGATGGTACTGCCAAAATCCGCGCTCGCGGGGAGCGGTCCTACCTGTTCTATTTCGTTGCGCCCACGCAAGCGGATTTCGACACGGCGACCGATGAGGGCATTGCCATCATCCGCGATCTGGAAAACAGTGAAATCCGGGCATTGGTCCCACTTGAAGCATTTGTTGACCGCTATCTCTATGTCAGCCGGGACGTAGATGCCGAGATTTTCACGCTGTTGGATGAAACCCGCGAAACGGCGCAGTTGTATCAGCAGTTGGAAAGCGAACGGGGGCGGGTGCTTTTTGAATTCGGCCTGATCTATATCGGGTTTGCGGTGATCCTGATTCTGGCTGCGATCTGGATGGGGATGTGGTTTGCCGAACGATTGTCGCGACCGGTCGGGCGCCTGACCGGGGCGGCGCAGCGCGTGGGCGCAGGGGACCTGGACGTTCAGGTCCTTGAGGAAGAGGGCGATGACGAGATTGCCATGCTGGGGCGGTACTTCAACCAGATGACCCGGCAATTGAAGGCACAGCGCGACACGCTTCTGGACAACAACCGCCAGATTGAGCGGCGGCGACGGATGTTCGATTCCGTTCTCAGTTCGGTCACCTCGGGGGTCGTGGGGCTGGACGACTCGGGGCGCGTGTCTTTCGTGAACCGCTCTGCAGAGCGGCTGCTGGATTGGTCGGATGACCATCAGACCATGGCGCTTTCGGTTGCGGTGCCGGAATTCGGAGCGATGTTCGATGCTTTGAAGAACTCGAACAACGAGATCGCGCAGGAAGAAATCAAGGTCACACGGTCGGGACGGCTGGAAAACCTGTTGGTGCGCATGTCGACGCGGCGGCGTGAGGACGGATCGCTCGAGGGATATGTGGTGGCATTCGACGATGTGACCAACCTCGTCACCGCGCAGCGCATGGCGGCGTGGGGTGATGTGGCGCGGCGGATCGCGCATGAGATCAAGAACCCGCTAACACCGATCCAGCTTTCGGCGGAGCGTATCCGGCGCAAATTCGCCAGCAAGGTGGGCGAGGACAGTGAAACGCTTGAACAGATGACAGACGTGATCGTGCGCCAGACCAATGATCTGCGCCGGATCGTGGACGAGTTTTCGAAATTCGCGCGGATGCCAGAACCGGAACGCAAGACCATCGACCTTGTCGAGTTGCTGAACCGCGCCGTGTTGTTGCAGGAAACCGGACAGCCGGGCGTACGGTTCGAAACGGATATTTGCAATGGTCCCCTTAGCGCGGACCTCGATAGCACGATGATTTCACAGGCATTGACGAACCTTATCAAGAATGCGGGCGAAGCGATTGAAACGCTTGTGGAAAAGGGGGCACCCGACGGGTTTGTACCCGAAATCCACATTCACTGTGAAGTGGAAGGCAGCAAGGCTGTAATCCGGATTGCCGACAATGGGATCGGCCTTCCCGAAGACCGGGCGCGGCTGTTTGAGCCTTATGTGACGACCCGCGACAAGGGGACCGGACTGGGTCTGCCGATCGTGAAAAAGATTATCGAAGAGCACGGGGGGACGCTCGATCTGTTGGACGCCCCGATATTTGAGAACAACGACCACGCTGGCGCGATGGCCGAAATTCAGCTGCCACTGGCAGGTGGGAGCGGGCAGGCCGGCGGGCAGAAAAATGACAAGTGAGGTCTCATGAGTGACATTCTGATCGTTGATGATGAACGCGATATCCGCGAGTTGATCTCGGATATTCTGCAGGATGAAGGGTATACCACGCGGCTTGCCGGGAACTCGGACGACGCAATGGCCGAGATCGCTGCCGAGCAGCCCGCCTTGCTGATCCTTGATATCTGGCTCAAGGACAGCAACATGGACGGGATCGACATCCTCAAGGCGGCCAAGCGGGATTACCCCGAAGTGCCGGTGGTGATCATTTCGGGCCATGGCAATATTGAAATCGCCGTCGCGGCGATCAAGCAGGGCGCATATGATTTCATCGAAAAGCCCTTCAATATTGACCAGTTGCTCGTCGTGATCCGCCGGGCCATGGAAACTTCGCGCCTGCGGCGCGAGAACACCGAGTTGAAGCGGCAGGACGTCAAACCCGCGGACATGGTCGGGGAAAGCGCTGCTTTCCGCACGCTTTTGGGGCAGCTCGACAAGGTCACGAAATCCAACGGACGGGTGATGCTGACTGGGCCTGCGGGCGTGGGAAAGGATGTGGCGGCGCGCTATGTGCATGCCAATTCGAACCGGGCTTCGGGGCCCTTCGTCACGGTCAACTGTGCGGGGATGGAGCCCGACCGGGTTGAGGAATTGCTGTTCGGCCGGGAAGGGGCCGAACGCGGCGTCGAACAGGGCCTTTTGGAACAAGCGCACGGCGGGGTGGTCTATTTCGACGAGGTGGCGGACATGCCGCTTGCCACGCAGTCCAAGATTTTGCGGGTGCTGGTGGACCAGCAGTTCCAGCGTGTGGGCGGGTCGGACAAGGTGCGGGTGGACCTGCGGGTGATCTCGTCGACCAACCGCGACCTGAAGGCGGAAATCGAAGCCGGGCGCCTGCGCGAAGAACTGTATCACCGTCTGAACGTGGTGCCGATCCCGGTGCCGTCCCTGGAGGAGCGGCGGGAAGATATCCCGATGCTGGCGCGGCACTTCATCGAGAGCTTCAATGAAACGCAAGGGTTGCCGATGCGTGAATTGAGCGAAGAGGCGGTTGCGCTGATGCAGACGATGGTCTGGCCGGGCAATGTGCGGCAACTTAAGAACCTGATCGAACGGGTTCTGATCCTTGGGGATGGCACGGGAGAGATCGAAGCCCGCGAGTTGCCCAGCGATTCCGGTGGGTCGCAGGAAGAGGACCGTGTGGTTCTTTCCGGGGCGCTGGCAACATTGCCGTTGCGTGAAGCGCGCGAAGCCTTTGAGCGGGAATACCTGCTGACCCAGATCAACCGGTTTGGCGGCAACATCAGCCGGACTGCGAATTTCGTGGGCATGGAGCGCAGCGCGCTGCACCGCAAGCTGAAGTCGCTGGGCGTGGTGACATCGAACAAGGCGGGCGCACGGGTGGCGCATATCTCGGATGATGAGGAAGCGCGCGAAGCCGGTTAATTCACCGGCTTGCTCAGGTCGACCAGAACCCGGCCCCCGCCCGGTTGCCGCACGGCACAGATCGAGGGGCCAATGGGCGGCGAGGTTGTGAGCGGGCGGTAGTTGCGCCCCTCGAGCGCTTCTTTCGGGCAGTAGGGAATGCTGACCCGCGAGTAGCCTTGTTGTTCCATGCAGCGTTGCACCGTCGAGTTCCGGCGCCCTTCGTTGGCGTCATAGATTTCGTTGCGATAACCGATGATCCGACCATCCGCACCAAAGACCGGGATCAGGTCGTTGATGATCATCGGCGGCACGGTGTTGGCGGCATAGGTGTTGCACTGGGCCCGCGTAACGTTGGCCTCCTGCGTGGTCGCGCCGACCTTGTACATGGGGGTATAATCCAGACAGGCGGACAGGCTCGCAAGGGCGACGAGGGAAAGATGCAGGCGTTTCATTTTGCCCTCCTTTGGGTCATGGACCGGATCGCGGCGACCGGTTCACAGTGGGCGCGACAGGTCGATCAGCGCGCGCCCACCGCCTTCGGTGGTTACGGCGCAGATATTTGCAGACGGGGTTGGTGAGCGGGTCAGGGGCGCATAGGACCGCCCGGCAAGCTGATCGCTTGTGCAGACCGGGAAGGTATAGGGTTCATATCCCTTGAGTCGCATGCATTGGGTTTGGTGCTGATTGCGCATATTGGCGTTCACGTCGGTCGAGGTGACAATGCCGCCGCCCCAGCCCCAGCCGCCGCCATAATACCCCACACCGCCATAGGGAATGGTCTGCGGGAAATTGGCCGCGGGGAACAGGCGGTTGGCTTCGATGTCGCATTCGGCTCGGTCGCGGTTAACGCGGTCGACGCCGGTTCCGGGTTTGATATAGGCCGAGTAACTGTTGGACGAGCACCCGGCCAACACCATAGCGACCAGGGCAAGGGCACTGAAAAGCTTTGTGTTTTTGTACATGATCAAATCCCCGGCTCTCAGGCCGATGAAAGCGCATGTCATGGGGCAAGGTCAATGGTTGCATTTGACCTCTGCGAGGCATTCTGTCATGGCTTGGAGCAAATCCCGGGGAGGCCGAGAAGCAAGTCATGAAGGTCATTATCTGTGGGGCCGGTCAGGTCGGGTGGCAGATCGCGCGACATCTTTCCGGCGAAAAAAACGACGTCACCGTGGTGGATAACAATCCCGAGCTGGTGCGCCGTGCCACTGACTCGCTGGATGTGCAGGGCATCGCCGGGTTTGCGAGCTATCCCGATGTGCTGGACCGTGCGGGGGCGCGGGACGCGGACATGATAATTGCCGCGACCTATTCGGACGAGGTGAACATGGTCACGTGCCAGGTGGCGCATTCCGTGTTCGCGGTGCCGCGCAAAATCGCGCGTCTGCGCAGCCAGGCCTATCTCGACGTGGTCTATTCGGACTTGTACAGACGCGATCACATGCCGATTGACGTGGTGATTTCGCCCGAGCTCGAGGTGGCCGAAGCCGCGCTCAAGCGACTGACGGCGCCTGCGGCCTTTGACACCGAGTTGTTCCTTGATGGAAAGGTTCAGATGTTGGGCCTGTCGCTGGACGAGGATTGCCCGGTGTTGAACACGCCCTTGCGCCAGCTGACCGATCTGTTCTCAACCCTGCGTGCCGTGGTGGTCGGGGTCAGGCGGCGCGGATCGTTGTTTGCGCCCGAACCCGGAGACCAGCTTTTTACCGGAGATGAGATCTACGTCTTCACATTCTCGGAGGATGTAGGTCGGACCATGGAGGTTTTCGGCAAGACGCAGAAGAAACAGGAACGCGCCATTATCGTGGGCGGCGGCAATGTCGGTCTGATGGTTGCGCAACGCCTCGAAAGCGGCGCGGAGCGGGTGCGGACAAAGGTGATCGAACGCAGCAGGGCGACCGCGGAAAAGGCCGCCGAGTCGCTCGAACGCACCATTGTCCTGCACGGAGACGGGTTGGATTCCGCCCTTTTGGCAGAGGCCGGGGTCGCGCGCGCAGACGCCATTCTTGCGGTAACGGACGATGACAAGACCAACATGCTGGCGTCCGTTCGGGCCAAGGCGAACGGGTGCCCCCTTGCGATTGCCCTGATCAATGATCCGACGCTGGCGCCGCTGATGGCGCCCCTGGGGATTGACGCCTTTATCAATCCACGCGCCACGACGGTAAGCTCGATCCTGCGCCACATTCGCCATGGCCGTGTGCGCGGGGTCTATTCCGTGGGGGACGCAGAGGCCGAGATCATCGAGGCCGAGGTGCTGTCGACCTCGCCAATCGCCGGACAGCAGGTACGCGACATTGATTTCCCAGAAGGGGTTCTGATCGGAGCCATCATGAAGGGAAAGGACGTGATCAAACCCAAGGGTGGAACGCGGGTTGAAGAGGGGGACGTGATCGCGCTTTTCAGCATGGCGGCGGATGTGCCCGAGGTCGAGCGCCTGTTGCAAGTGTCGATTGACTTCTTCTGATCCGATGCTGTCCCATCTTTCAAAACTGCCCCTCTTCCTGCACTTGGTGGCGCTTTCGGGGCTGTTGATGTTCGTTCCGGCGGCGATGGCTTCGGCGCAGAACGATGACTTCATCGCGCGCATGTTCTTTTACAGCGGGACACTGGTTCTGTTTGTCAGCACGTTGATCGCGATGGCCATTTCGGGAACGCGGGCGGCGGCGCGCACGGTGGATCTTTTGCTGGCTCTGCTGCTTGCCTTTACGGTGTTGCCCGCCGTGCTGGCCCTTCCATTCTATGAAGCGCTTGATACGACGAGTTTCATCAACGCCTATTTCGAGATGGTGTCCTGTATGACAACCACGGGGGCCACGGTATTTGCCGATGCCGACCGATTGGCTCCTTCTCTGCATCTGTGGCGGGGGCTGGTCGGCTGGATGGGCGGTTTGATGATGTGGATCGCAGCGTCGGCGGTGTTTGCGCCGCTGTCGCTGGGGGGGTTCGAAGTGACCGCGCGGGGCGAACCGGGGCAGGCGGAGCTGGGCGGCCAGATGCGGCAGGCCGCGCCCATGAAACGCTGGAAACGCGCGACGCAGGCCCTGGTGCCGGTCTATGCCGGGCTGACACTGGCGATCTGGGTGATGCTCATGGTTCTCGGGGACAAGCCGCTGACCGGGCTGATGCATGCCATGTCGACCATGGCAACCAGCGGGATTTCATCGGTTGGGGGGGTGCAGAACGCCGGTGCGGGGATCGCCGGGGAAGCGGTGATCTTTCTGTTCATGCTGTTCGCCCTGTCCCGAATGACGTTTTCGGCAGATACCGGGGCAGTGCGCCGAGAAAGCCTCGTCGAGGACCCGGAGTTCCGGCTTGGTCTTCTTCTGGTGGTACTGGTGCCGCTGATCCTGTTCCTGCGCCATTGGTTTGGTGCGATCGAGGTCAGTGAAACGCCGGATACGCTTGCGGCGCTCAAGGCCGCGTGGGGCGGGGTATTCACGGTTTTGAGCTTTCTGACGACGACGGGCTTTGAGAGTGCGGAGTGGCATGTGGCGCGGGATTGGTCGGGGTTGAGTTCTCCGGGGCTCATTCTTCTGGGGCTGGCGCTTGTCGGCGGTGGGGTGGCGACAACGGCGGGCGGGGTCAAGCTTTTGCGGGTCTATGCGCTTTATCTTCAGGGACTGGGCGAAATGGAAAAGCTGGTGCACCCGTCGGTGGTGGTTGGCAGCCGAGGCGGTGGTGCGCGCCGTATCCGGCGCCGTGGCGCGGTGATTGCCTGGGTGTTCTTCATGCTTTTTGCGATCTCGCTGGCGGGGATCACCATCATTCTTGCGGCTCTGGGAAGCGACTTTGAACAGGCGCTGGTATTGGCCATTTCGGCTTTGACCACAACCGGTCCGCTTACCCAGATCGCCGCCGAGGCGCCGATTGACCTCCTTGTGCTGGGATCGTGGGAGAAGGCGGTTCTGTGTGGCGCTATGGTGCTTGGGCGGATGGAAACGCTGGCGATCATCGCGTTGATATCGCCCGAGTTGTGGCACAAATGATGCGTTTGCCGCTGGCACGCGTCGTTGCATTCGAATTTTGGGGTGGAAACTCTGGAAACCGCACTCCATACTCGCCCCGATAAGAATGAACGCACCCGATGCACCCAACAAGAACAAAGGCAAGCGCGCGATGGCTTCGGACAGACAGAATCTCCAAGACGCATTTTTAAACCACGTCCGGAAAACCAAGGTTCCGGTCACAATTTTTCTGATCAATGGTGTGAAGCTTCAGGGCGTGATCACATGGTTCGACAATTTTTGTGTGCTGCTGCGCCGCGACGGTCAGAGCCAGCTTGTTTACAAGCACGCAATCTCGACCATCATGCCGGCCCAGCCCATCAGCCTTTATGAAGGTGAAGACGCCTCTTGATGGAGCATGATACGCAGGTTACCCGTGCCTGGGTCCTGCATCCCGACATTTACGGCGCCGACAAGCGGCGCGAGGCCTCTTTCGCTTTGGAAGAGGCCGTTTCTCTTGCGGCTGCTTTGCCAGAGCTTGAAGTGGTCGGTGCGACCAACGTGAAACTGCCCCGCGCGCATCCGGGCATGTTGTTCGGATCGGGAAAAATCGAAGAGCTTGGCGCGATGTTCAAGGCCAACGAGATTGAGTTGGTTTTGATCGACGGGCCGGTCACACCGGTGCAGCAACGCAACCTTGAAAAAGCGTGGAAGGTCAAACTTCTTGATCGGACCGGGCTGATCCTCGAGATTTTCAGCGATCGGGCGCGTACGCGCGAAGGCGTGTTACAGGTCGAGATGGCGGCGCTGAGCTATCAGCGCACGCGGCTGGTGCGGGCCTGGACCCACCTGGAACGTCAGCGGGGCGGGCTGGGGTTCGTGGGCGGACCGGGGGAAACCCAGATCGAGGCCGACCGCCGGGCGATTGACGAACAACTGGTGCGGTTGCGTCGGCAATTGGCCAAGGTTGTAAAAACCCGCGAACTGCATCGCAAGGCGCGCGCCAAGGTGCCTTTCCCGATCGTGGCGCTGGTCGGCTATACCAACGCCGGGAAGTCGACGCTGTTCAACCACGTAACCGGGGCGGACGTGATGGCCAAGGACATGCTCTTTGCCACGCTGGACCCGACAATGCGCGCGGTGCAATTGCCCGACGGCCCGGAAGTGATCCTGTCGGACACGGTGGGCTTTATCAGTGACCTTCCGACTGAACTTGTCGCGGCGTTCCGCGCCACGCTGGAAGAGGTGTTGGCGGCTGATCTGGTGTTGCATGTGCGCGACGTGGCCCATCCGGAAAGCGAACATCAGGCCGAGGATGTGCGCAGCATTCTGGAATCGCTTGGGATTGGCGACGAGACGCGCCAGATCGAGGTCTGGAACAAGATCGACCTGCTTGACCCGGAACAGCGCGCTGCGATGCAGGCCAAAGCCGGGCGTGAGGACGACATTTTCGCGGTGTCTGCTGTGACGGGCGAAGGGTTGGGCGATCTGTTTGACGCGATTGCCAAGGTTCTCGCTTCGGAAAAGACGCGTGAAACGCTGCATCTGGCATTTGCCAAAGGCAAGGAACGAGCGTGGCTCTTTAAGGAGGGCGTGGTGGAGTCTGAGACACAGGGCGAGGACGGCTTCGAGATCGAAGTGGTCTGGACCGCGCGTCAAGCCCGCAAGTTCGAAAGCCTTTAATCGCGCGCTTGGGGTGGCTTGATCCGGGTGACACCGACCGCTGCGGCACGGGCCAGTTCCGTGTCCAGCGACATCGGGATGTACTCGCCGCGCCGCCATAGCTGGGCCATGTCGTCATAGTAGCGTGACAGGAAGTGGCCCGATTGTCCGGTTGAAATCACAAAAACCGAGCTGTCCGGATCGGCAAAGTCATAGACCCCGCGGTATCCGGCGGCGTGGACGTTGTGAAATGGGTCGGGTGCGGACCCGCTCGTGCGGCCGCGCTGAAGCGTGTTGTCGCCGCCGGAAGTGGACTGGCGAATGTTCACGAAATACTTGAGGAGCGGCACCTCTCCAAGGACCTGATGGTCATGGGTGGCTTGGTGGGCATCGCCCCAACGCAGGGACTCAAGCTGGGTGCCATAGCGCTCTTCGATCCAGATCAGCGCATCATCCAGTGCGAGCCGGGCCATGTCTGTGCAGCTTTCCTTGGGCGCACTCTGGGCCACGTCGCACCAGTGGCTTGCGCCGTCCAGGTTGCGGAATACACGTTCTATGAAGAGCGGCTCCACGCGGGTAAACTCATCGGCAAGCGGACCGAGATCGTCGCGGATCAGGCGATCCTGCAAGGCGCGCACCCAAGCCGCATAGATCAGCGGTTCCGGCATGTGCTCGTTCATCTCACCATTCCATTCTGCCAGCAGAGTCAATGCACGCTGGCGCTGGCGTTCGCGAGTGCCGTCTGGGGCAGCCTCGCCAGTGAACCAGAGATCGGCGCCGATCAGGGGCAGCAGCGCGCGGGCCGAGAAGCTCACTGTATCAAGCTGGGTTTCGACAAAGCTGTCGCGGGTGTGAACCTGGCGCTCCTGCATGAGCCGTTGCCAGCGCTGGATCCGCTGGCTGTCACCCCATTCAAAGGAGACATGCAGCGGGAAGGGGCGTTCGACCACCTTGTTGTTGGTGTTCCCGACGATGCCGCCAACGGGGGACACGAAACCGGGGTTGGACACATAGGGAAAGGTGCCCTGCCAGCGATTTTCAGTCCGCCAGCCGGGCGCGGGCAGGCGACCCTGGCTCTGGTGTCGCGCGTCGCGACGGGGCATGGCACCGACCAGTTTGAGAGCAATCGTTTCCTGATCGGCCAGCGTCAGGTTCTGGGAGGGTGAAACATAGGCTTCGGCAGCGGCAAGGGCCTGTTGCACGTTCTGCGCCCGCATCAAGGCGACAGCGGCGCTCGTCGAGGTATCCTGTCCGCTGAGGGCGGTCCAGCTCAGCGAGGCGACATGTCCCTTGGGCGTTATGCTGGCCAGATTGTAATGGGTGCCGGGCAGGACCGGGCCATTGTCTGTCCAGCGAAGGGTGATGGTGATCGGGCTTTCATCCTTGATATGGATAATGGATTTGCGTGTCTCGAAACGCTTGTAGCCGCTAGGAGTTTGGTACTCCTCGGGGTTGTTGGGGTTCAGCTTTTCGATGAACACGTCCTGATCGTCGAGATAGGACGAAGTCAGCCCCCAGCCCAATGCGTTGGAGCGCCCGGTCAAGATGGCCGGAATGCCGGGTATTGTGCCGCCGATCACCCCGCCCGAGGAAAGCTCCATGCGTGCCAGGTACCAGATGGCCGGGGCAGACAGGCCAAGATGGGGATCATTGGCGAGCAACGTGCCCCCTGAAGCGCTGCGGGTGGCGGCGGCGGCCCAGGCATTCGAAGCGCCGGCAAGGCCGCGTTGGGGAAAGGGCGAGAGCGGGGTGTCGGGCATCGGGATCGAGGCCGCGTAACGCGGGGCGTCGTGAACAAGGGCGGCATATTCCGGCAGCGCGGCCACACCGGCGCCGGGGGCGTCGGGCAGGATGTCGGACAGGCGTGTCTGATCCTTGAGCGCGAGCGAAGTGCGTGCGCGCAGCACCTCTTCTTCCAGATGACCGGAGAGCTGGAGCGCCATGAGCTTTTGCACGGCGAGAGAGTCGGCGGGCTGCCAGGGGGCGATGGCTTGCGAGAAGAGGAACAATTCGGGGGCGCCGCGCCCGAGTGAGCTGACGTTGATCTCGTCAATGCGGGTGTTCACGCCGTTGGCATAGGCCCGCAGGGCGCGGGTGGTGTCGGCATCCTGAGCGCTGACCGATTGCTGGGCCAGCGTGTATAGATCAAGGCGGCGCAGGAGTTTGTCGACTTCGAGCGTGCTGCGGCCAAAGACTTCGGACAGGCGCCCCTGAACCGTGCGGCGCAGGGTGATCATCTGCCAAAGCCTGTCCTGTGCGTGGGCGTAGCCAAGGGCAAAGAACACGTCCTGATCGCTTTCGCCGAAGATATGCGGGACGTTTGCATTGTCGCGAACGATATTGACTTGGGCGGTCACGGCCGGCGTGATCAGAGCCTTGTCATAATTGGGCAGAGAGCGCGAGGCGAGATAGTAAACAAACAAGACCGTAACGACGGCCAGAATCACCAAACCGCTGGCAATCCGCAGAAGCCATTGAATTATTGAGGCCAAAGTGCCGCTCCGCATTGTGTCTTGCGTTCTGCCCGTACAGGCGGGACAAGTATTACGACGAATGATTGCGAGGGAAAAGCAAATGGCAAAAGTGGCATTTCTGGGCTTGGGAGTGATGGGCTATCCGATGGCGGGGCATCTGGTGAAGGCCGGTCATGAAGTCACTGTATACAACCGCACGACGGCCAAGGCCGAGGCCTGGGCCAAGGCGCATGGCGGTAATTTTGGGGCCACGCCCGAGGAGGCCGTGCAAGGTGCCGCGTTCGTGATGGCCTGTGTTGGCAATGACGATGACCTGCGCTCGGTTTGTGTAGGGGAAGGCGGGGCCTTTGCCGGCATGAGCGAAGGTACAACTTTTGTCGACCACACTACCGTGTCGGCCAAGGTCACGCGCGAGATGTATGCCGCGGGCAGGGACAAGGGCATCAGCTTTGTCGACGCGCCGATTTCGGGCGGTCAGGCGGGGGCCGAGAACGGGGTATTGTCGATCATGTGTGGCGGCGATGCCGCGGCCTATGAGGCGGCCGAACCGATCATGGATGCCTATGGGCGCACGATCAAACGGCTGGGCGAAAGCGGGGCCGGGCAGCTTACCAAGATGGTGAACCAGATCTGCATTGCCGGGCTGGTGCAGGGTTTGAGCGAGGGGCTGCATTTTGCAGAGAAAGCCGGGCTTGACGGGCGCGCGGTGGTTGAAGTGATATCGGGCGGCGCTGCGGGCAGCTGGCAGATGGCGAACCGCTATGAAACCATGATTGACGATGAGTTCGACCACGGGTTCGCGGTGGACTGGATGCGCAAGGATCTTGGGATTTGCCTTGCCACGGCCAATGAGAATGGCGCGAGCCTGCCGGTGACAGCGCTGGTGGATCAGTTCTACAAAGATGTGCAGAAGCTGGGTGGTGGGCGGTGGGACACATCGAGTCTTATCAAGCGCCTGAGGGCGATGGGCTGATCAGCCCGGCCTTGGAAAACAGCGACATCATGTGATCCCAGTACGGCGTCCCGTCCGGGGCACCGTCCTGCAGCAGCGCCTGCATAGGCGCGTTGTGGCCGCGTCGGGTACAGGTGAGCAGGGTGAAGGACGTGCCATGGTTCTCGGCGGCGGCGCGGGCCAGTTCCGCGTTTTCAGGCGCGATGATGCGGTCCTGCTGGCTATGGAGCATCAATACGGGCGGTCCAGTTGGAGAAAGTGCCCAAGGATGGGCCAGCGCGGCCCCCAAAGCAATGACGGCATCCGGTTTGGCCGCTGCGGGCAGGTTGTCGGGCGGATAAGCCAGAGCCAGCCCGGCGATCCCGCCAGCGGAAACACCGAGAACGGCGATCTTGTCACTGTCGATGTCGAACGGGTTGCGATTGGCGCGCAGAAAGTCGATGGCCGCGCCGAGATCCTGTCTTGCGGCTTCGAGTGCGGGGCCGAGCATGCGTTTGGCGATCTTGACACCGCCTTTTAGCGCGCGCCTGCGGTTGTGTTGAATGGCGCGCCGATCCGGCGCGGAAAAAGCGTCGAGACTTGTCCCGAGTCGATAGTCGATAGACGCGAGCGCCACCCCCATATCGCAAAGGCGCTCGGCAAGGGTTTTGACCCGTGGCCCGTGCCGGTCGCCTTTGAAGAAACCGCCGCCATGGGCCTGTATCACCAGGCCTGATGCCGGACCGTCCGGCTGATACAAATCGAGCGCCAGGGGCTGGCCCGGGCGCTCGGCATAGATGATATTCCGTGTCTGGCGCACCCGCGCGATCAGGGGATGATACGGGTGTATTTGATGCCTTCGAGTGTCGCGCCCAGCTTGAGGCCCGCCTGTCCGAAGATCACCGCGATCACCGGGGCAAGGAGGTTGGTGGTTTCCGCACTCAGATCACCGCCTTCGTTGGCCACCACGTATTCCACACCTGCACCGGCGGCCCAGCCGCTGGAGTGACGAAACTCGGTCAGAGCGCCTTCTGTCATGAAGAACAGCACATGCGCATACTGGTTGGCTCCGATCTGGAATCCGACACTGCCCTTGGTTGCCGAGTAGTAGTCGACCGTGACGTCATTCACCCGCAAGGCGCCGCGGCCATAGCCGCCGCCGACACCAAACCCGGCCTCGGTCACGACCGGCATGACCAGCATGCCCGACGCCTTGTCACGCAGGTCGGTAGTATTGGGATAGTTGCTGTAAAGATAGTTCAACGTGGCATCGACCCGTGCGTCGATCTCGTTGGCGCCATTGCTGCCGACACCGTTGCCACAGGCGGCTGTCATGCCTGCCGCCGCGAGGCCGGTCAGCGCAAAGCCGCGTCTTGTCATCCTGTCCATAGTGGTTTGCCCGTATTTTGATTGTTGTCTGCTTATACCGCCGGTTTTGATCCGGGTTCTGCGACGCAGTATATGGGGCGCAGGGCCTGCTGTCACTAGCGCAGTCAGGCTCTGAGCAGGTTAGCGCGTGTTGAGCTTGCGTGCCACAGCGGGCGCGAAATAGGTCAGGATGCCATCGCAGCCTGCGCGTTTGAAGGCCATCAGGCTTTCTACCATGGCCTTGTCGCCGTCGATCCAGCCATTTTGCGCGGCCCCCATGATCATCGCGTATTCACCGGACACTTGATAGGCGTAGGTTGGCACCTCGAACCTGTCTTTGACCCGGCGGCAAATGTCGAGATAGGGCATGCCCGGTTTGACCATGACCATGTCGGCCCCTTCGGCAATGTCCCGCGCGACAAGACGCAGGGCCTCGTCGCTGTTTGCCGGGTCCATCTGGTAAGTTGTCTTATCGCCCTTGAGCGCGCCGGACGCGCCCACCGCATCACGGAAGGGGCCATAAAAGGCGCTGGCATATTTAGCAGCGTAGCTGAGCAACATTACGTTGCTGTGCCCATTGGTTTCGAGCGCGTCGCGAATGGCGCCGATACGCCCGTCCATCATGTCGGATGGACCGATAATGTCTGCCCCGGCCTCGGCTTGGCTGAGTGCCTGTTTCACAAGGGCCTCGACAGTTTCGTCATTCACGATCTGACCGTCCACGACAAAGCCGTCATGTCCATTGATGTTGTACGGATCAAGCGCAACGTCCGTCATTATCGCAATTTCGGGCACGGCGGCCTTGATAGCGCGGGTGGCACGGTTCGAGAGGTTGTCCGGGTTCCAAGCCTCGGCGCAATCCTCGGTCTTCAGTGCCGGGTCCGTATAGGGGAAGAGGCAGATCGCCGGAATGCCCAAATCCGCCGCTTCACGCGCGGCTTCGACAATTTTGTCGACCGAACGGCGCACGACGCCGGGCATCGAAGGAACAGGCTCCTCCACACCCTCGCCGTCTCGCACGAAAACCGGCCAGATCAGATCATCCGTGCTCAGCGTGTTTTCACGCACGAGGCCGCGGATGGCAGAGGATTGGCGAGTGCGGCGCGGGCGCGCGGTGGGAAAGGCGGGGGGTGTGACGGTCATGGCATCCTCGGGAATTGCTCACTGACTGGTGCCACGGATTTTCCCCTATCTCAAGGCTAGGAATTGCCGCAGAGCCGCGTTATGTGAAGGAGAAATCCAAAAGGGCAGCAGATTTTGAACTGGCACCAGACCGTATTCGAACTCATCGATATGCGCAGCTTCTCGAACCTCTGGTTCTGGATTGCGCTGGCTGTTTTCTGGTCCTCGGCAAGCCATTGGGTGCTTGGCGTGCCTTGGGATATGGTGCTTCGGGCGAAACGTGTCGGCGCGCAGGCAGAAATCGACCTGCAGGATATGGTGCGGATCAACACGAACCGTATTCTTTACATCGCGCGAGTGTCAGGACTTTGGCTTTTGGCACTGGCCTGTTTCGTGCTGACTGGCCTCGCGGTCCTGGGCTGGTTCTATGCGGTTGAATTTGCCCAGGCGGTGTTCCTGCTCATGTTCCCGATGTCCTTCGTGGGTGCGATGAGCATTTCAACAGCCAATCGTATCCAGGTCGAAGAGGCCACAGGAGAGTTATTGCGCAAGCGGTTGGGACGACATCGTTTCTGGGTACAATTCGTTGGCATGATTTCCATTTTTGTCACCTCGCTTTGGGGTATGTACCAGAATTTTCAAATTTCGCCCTTGGGCTGATCGGGACGAATAAGTCATGCAGGATGCGCAACACATTTTGGTGGGCGGGGCGCCCGAGGGCTATGACGCACGGTTGATCCTGCGTGAAGTGGCCCGCAGCGATGGCCCGGTTCTGCATGTTGCCCGCGATGACAAGCGGCTGGCCGCCATGCGGGCAGCATTGGCGTTTTTCCAACCCGATATGCCGGTCATCACCTTTCCGGGTTGGGATTGCCTTCCCTATGACCGGGTGTCACCGAATGCGGATATCTCGGCCACGCGCATGGCGACACTGGCGGGTCTCGTGCATGGGATGCCGGAACAATACGTGCTGCTGACGACGCTCAACGCGGCGACACAACGGGTTCCGGCGCGCGAAGTGCTGCGGGAAGCGGCGTTCAAGGCCGAAGTGGGTTATCGCGTCGATGAAGGGTCGCTGCGCGCGTTTCTGGTGCGGATGGGGTTCACTCAGGCACCCACGGTGATGGAACCGGGGGATTACGCCATTCGGGGCGGGATCATCGACATTTATCCACCGGGCGACAGTGGTCCGGTGCGGCTTGATCTCTTTGGGGATGTGTTGGACGGGGCGCGCCGGTTTGATCCGGCGACACAGCGGACCACAGAGAAACTCGACCGGATCGAGCTGGCGCCTGTGAGCGAGGTCATTCTGGACGAAGCCGCAATCACGCGGTTCCGACAGAATTACCGGATCGAATTTGGTGCTGCCGGAACGGATGATCCGCTCTATGAAGCGATCAGCGCGGGGCGCAAGCATCAGGGCGTCGAGCACTGGTTGCCGTTTTTTCATGATCGCCTAGAGACCCTGTTCGATTATCTGCCGGACGCGGTGGTTTCGCTTGATGATCAGGTAGATGCCGCCCGTCAATCACGTTGGGATATGGTCGAGGATCAGTACCAGACCCGCAAGCTTGCCATGCAGCAGAAGGCTCGGATCGACACGGTTTACAAACCTGTGCCGCCGGGATTGCTGTATCTGAACGATCCGGATTGGGTTGAGGCGATTGCCAGCCGACGCGTGTTGCAATTTAAGCCGTTGCCCCAGGCCAGCGGACCCGGCGCGATCGATGCCGGCGGGCGAATTGGCCGGAATTTCGCGCCCGAACGCCAGCAGGAAAACCTGAGCCTTTTCGGGGCCTTGGCGGATCACATTCGCAAGAAACTGCCCGAAGGGCCGGTGGTTGTGGCCAGCTATTCCGAAGGGGCGCGGGAACGTCTGAGCGGGTTGATCGAAGATGAAGGTCTGGCCGAAACCGTGCATGTCACGGACGCGGCTCGGATCGGGAAAACCGGCCTGTATCTCGCAGTTTGGGCGCTTGAGCATGGGTTTGAAACGCCGGACATGACGGTGATTTCGGAGCAGGATGTTCTGGGGGACCGTTTGATCCGAGCGCCGCGCAAGAAGCGGCGGGCAGAGAATTTTCTGACCGAGGCGCAGTCGCTCAGCCCCGGGGATCTGGTGGTGCATGTGGATCACGGGATCGGGCGCTATCACGGGCTTGAGGTGATCACCGCGGCGGGCGCGGCGCATGAGTGTATCAGCCTTGAATATGCTGAAAATGCAAAGCTTTACTTGCCGGTCGAAAATATCGAGCTGCTGTCGAAATTTGGCCATGACGAAGGGTTGCTCGACCGCCTAGGTGGTGGTGCATGGCAGGCCAAGAAAGCCAAGCTCAAGGAACGCATTCGCGAGATGGCGGACCGCCTGATCCGGGTGGCGGCCGAGCGGGCCTTGCGCACGGCACCCGTAATGGAAGCACAGCATCACGCGTGGGAGGAATTCAGCGCGCGGTTCCCCTATGAGGAGACCGATGACCAGTTGCGCGCCATCGAAGACGTAATGGGCGATCTGGGGTCGGGGCAACCGATGGACCGTCTGGTTTGTGGCGATGTGGGTTTCGGCAAAACCGAGGTGGCGATGCGCGCGGCATTTGTGGCGGCGATGTCGGGCATGCAGGTGGCGGTGATCGCGCCAACCACGCTCTTGGCGCGCCAGCACTACAAGAGTTTTGCCGAACGGTTCCGGGGGTTTCCTTTGGAAGTCAGAGGCTTGTCGCGCTTTGTTTCTGCTGGCGAAGCGGACAAGACGCGGGACGGGCTTGCGCGGGGTACGGTGGATATTGTCATTGGCACCCACGCGTTGCTGGCCAAATCAGTGCGGTTCAAGAACCTCGGCCTGTTGATCATTGACGAGGAACAGCATTTCGGCGTGTCCCACAAAGAACGTCTCAAACAGATGCGCTCGGACGTGCATGTGCTGACCCTGACCGCGACACCCATCCCGCGCACCCTGCAACTTAGCCTGTCGGGGGTGCGCGACCTTTCGATCATTGGCACGCCGCCCGTGGACCGTTTGGCGATCCGCACCTATGTCAGCGAATTTGACGGCGTCACCATACGCGAGGCGTTGTTAAGGGAGCATTACCGGGGCGGGCAGAGTTTCTATGTTGTGCCGCGGATCAGCGATCTGCCTGATATTGAAGCGTTTTTGCGTGATCAAGTGCCGGAGGTGTCGGTCATCACTGCGCATGGCCAGATGGCGGCGGGCGAGTTGGATGATCGCATGAACGCCTTCTATGACGGCAAGTATGACGTTCTGTTGGCAACAACCATTGTTGAATCCGGGCTGGATATCCCGACGGCCAATACGATGGTGGTGCATCGTGCAGACATGTTCGGCCTTGCACAGCTTTATCAGATCCGGGGGCGTGTGGGACGTTCGAAGACGCGGGCCTATGCGTATTTGACCACGAAACCACGAATGAAGCTGACCCCGGCGGCGGAAAAAAGGCTGCGGGTTCTGGGGTCACTTGATACGCTGGGAGCCGGATTTACCCTTGCTTCTCAAGATCTTGACATCCGCGGGGCCGGGAACCTGCTGGGCGAGGAACAGTCGGGCCAGATGCGCGATGTCGGCTATGAGCTTTACCAGTCGATGCTGGAAGAGGCGATTGCCAAGATCAAGGCGGGTGAAATGGAAGGGTTGTCGGATGCCGATGACCAATGGGCACCGCAGATCAACCTTGGGGTGCCGGTTCTGATCCCGGAAAGCTATGTGCCCGATCTAGATGTGCGCCTTGGGCTTTACCGGCGTCTGAGCGGGTTGCAGGGCAAGGTCGAGCTTGAGGGTTTTGCTGCGGAGCTAATCGACCGGTTTGGGAAATTGCCAAAAGAAGTCAACACTTTGCTGCTCGTTGTTCGCATCAAGGAGATGTGCAAGAAGGCCGGGATTGCCAAGCTGGATGGTGGGCCAAAAGGGGCGACGATCCAGTTCCACAATGACAAGTTCGCCTCGCCGCAGGGGCTTGTGGAGTTCATCCAGAACCAGAAGGGGCTGGCCAAGGTCAAGGATAACAAGATCGTGGTGCGGCGTGACTGGAAGAGCGAAGCGGACAAGATCAAGGGCGCGTTTGCGATTGCGCGTGACCTCGCCGTGAAGGTGCGCGACGAGCGCAAGCGGGCCAAGGCGAAAGGCCAGAAACCGACGTCGGTATAACGTCGGTATCGTGTCGGTATTACGTCGGTGGCGGCCTAGGAGGCTGCGATTGCGGCCTGCGCACAGGCACAGGAGGCTTTGACCGAGGCGTCGGCGCGAGCTTCGGCTAGATCGAGGCGTTGGCGGATGTGGGGCAGTTCCGCGGTGTCGCCGCGCGCCTTGAGGCAGTCATGCAATCCGCGCAGCGCCCAGATATTGTCGGGATGCACCGTGGCGCGAGAGAGTTGACCGCCCAGCCCCAGATCCTCGCGATAGACGGCTTCGGCCTCGGCCACGTGGCCCTGTTCAAAGAGAAGCGCGCCAAGGGCGTGGCGGACGGGCTGCATCCAGCCCCATGGCTCGTCATAGTTCAGGTTGTCTTCAAAATGCACCGCTTTTCGCAGGTGGTCGAAGGCAAGGTCGTAGTTCGCTTTGCGGTACTCCAGTTCGCCATGCAGCATGTGGTGCGCAACTTCGAGCAGGTCGACGACGGTGTTGGTGTGCAGAAGGCGGGTTTCAGGCACGGCGGCACGGGCTTTGGCAAAGGCGGCGGCCTCGATCTCTGCCTGTGCGACATTGCCGAGGGCGGCGTTGGCGACGCCGCGCGCGTAGTAGGTGTAGGCGTTGAGCGTGCAGTAAAGGTCGGGGTCTTCGGGCGGCTCAAGCTGGGTAAGTTCCTGCCATTTGCCGAACCGGATCAGGATATGCGGGTACATGGCGCAGTAGGATTCAAAATAGTCCGCCATGGGGGGCGATGGGACGCGGAGCATTTCCTCGGGGCAGGTGTCCAGGATGCCTTGATTGGCGTCGAGCGCGGGCTGCATCTGTCCAAGGAAAAGCGCGCCGTAGATCACGAAATGGTAGTTGTGGATGCGGTAGCCGGTGTAAATGTTGTAGGGGCCCTCGCGTTCGTAGAACTTCATGTCCGCGACGGTCGCAGCCTGATTCCAGCGCACGACGTTTTCGTAGTGGCCACACAGCACGTCGATATGGGTCGGCATGTGGATCAGGTGGCCGCCATCGGGCATCAGCGTGCGCAGGACGTCGCCAGCCTTGAGCGCCTTTTCGGGATAGGGCGACATCTCCATCAGGTGCACGTAGAGGTGCAAAAGGCCCGGGTGATGCATGGCGGCCGGGTTGTTGGCCATCGCGCGTTCTAGTATCGCTTCGCATTCCAGTGTGTCGGCGCCTTCGGTCGGGGCGGCGGCGGGCAGGTTCCACATGTTCCATGGAAAGCGGTTGAGCAGGGATTCTGCGAAGATGGTGGTGACCTCAAGGCTGTCGGGAAGTGCGGCGTGGGCCGTGCGCATGGCGTCGGCAAAGGCGTCGTTCCACGTTTCCATGGTGTCTATGTCGGTGACGGTCTCTTGCGGGTAGCGGGCGGGCAGGGCGCGGATCAGGGCGGCTTCCACCTCGGTGGTGTTGGCAAGGCAATCCATGGCGGCCAGTGTGGCGGCGAAGCTGGTGGCGAGTGCCTCGGCCCGTCCGGCGTCATCGAAATGTTCCCACCACATGTTGTAGTTGGGGCCTGCCGCATAGGCGATGCCCCAGTGGGCCATTGCGCAATTCGGGTCGGCCTTGGCGGCTTTTTGGAAACAGACGACGGCTTCTTCGTGATTGTAATTATAGGTCCAGTTCAGGCCGCGATCGAACCAGCGTTGGGCGTCGGGGCTGGTTGTGGAGACGGTAAAGCTGTGTTGTCCGAGGTCATAATCGTAAGTATCCATGGTCGTTGCCCCCTCATGTCAAGGGGCAGTATAGCACGGTTTTCGATTGTTTGCTGGAGGTCAGGACAGAGCTTCGACGCGGCGCATGCGCAGCATCAGTAGAAAGCTGAGGGTGGACAGCACGAAGAGCGCCACCGCCAGCGGCAGGGCGGTACCGTCAAAAGCCAGCCCGATGGGGGCAGCGATGGCCGCGCCAAGGACGGTGGCAATGGCGCCCATGATCGACGCGGCGGTGCCCGCCATGTGGCCCAGCGGTTCCATGGCAAGCGCGTTGAGGTTGCCCAGTGTCATCCCGACGCTAAAGAACACTGTGGTTTGCCAGAGAACGAAGGCATAGAACTGTGCCTCGCCTACGGGCAGGGCGATGGCGGCCAAGGCCATGGCGGCTGCGAGGGCGATTTGGACACCCGTGGCCACCGTGATCAGGAAGCGCATGCCAAGGCGCATGACGAGTTTTGCGTTGAGCAAGCTCGCGCTCCCGGACACGAGAGCGACCCCGGCAAACCAGAGCGGAAATTGATCCCCGCGTCCGTATGTCAGGTCATAGACCTGTTGCACGGAGCTGATCATTCCGAAAAGGGACCCGAAGATCAGGGATTGGACGAGGATCGAAATACGCACGGCGGGGATGCGCCACATCTCACCGACACCGGAGATCAGCTTGCCCAGCGAAAATGGACGGCGGTTTTCCACGGCGAGCGGTTCGGGCAGGCGGAGGCTTACCCAGAGAACCGTGATCAGAGAAAACAGCATGAAGGCGATGAAGATGCCGCGCCAGCCGGAAAAGTCGATGATCACCGCGCCCAGTGCCGGGGCGATGGCCGGAACCAGCGTGAAGATCATCATGGCAAAGGACACGATGCGCGCCATTTCGCGACCGGAATAGAGGTCGCGCACGATGGCCATGGTGACGATGCGGGGACCGGCCGTGCCGATGCCCTGGACGACGCGGGCGATCAGGATGATTTCGAGTGTCTGGCCGACATAAGCGACAAAGGCGCAGACCGAATAGATCACCGCACCGCCGATCAGCACGGGTTTGCGCCCGAAACGGTCCGACAGCGGCCCCGTGAAAAACGTGCCCAAGCCCATGCCCAGAACATAGGAAGTCAGGATCAGCTGCGCGCGGTTGATGTTGTCGGGGCTGAGCTGTTGTCCGATCTCGGGAAGTGCGGGCAACATGGCGTCGATGGAAAAGGCCACGGTCGCAAAGAGCATCGCGCACATGGCGATGAATTCGACCCGGCTCATGGGCATGTTATCTTTGGTCATGGCCTGGGCGGGTCGTCCATGTTGTCGGCTTGCGGTTCGTGTTCGGCCTTGTGATGCCCAAGCCGTGCAACGAGCCATTCGGTGTGGGCCGCGCGTTTCTCGGCTGCAATATGTCCGATCTGCTGAATTACGAAAGCAAAGATGCCCAGACCGACGAAGATGAAAATGGTGGTTCCGATCTTGCCCAGCGTGGTGGCCGGCACCAGCGAGCCGTAGCCGACGGTGGACAGAGTCACAACCGAGAAGAAATAACTGTCGACCCAGCTCCAGCCTTCGACAAAATGAAAGAAGACCGTACCGCCCACGATGACGGGGGCGAGCAGAAGAAGCAGGGTGATCAGCCGCTCAAGTGTTGTCATTCGGCGGCCTGTTGGTCTCGCAATTCGCCGATCACCTTGCGCCAGAGATCGGTGGGTTGCGCGCCGGGAACCGCATGCTGGTTGGCCACGATGAATGTCGGTACCGAGTTCACGCCCATCTCGCGGCTGTGGGCATCGCGCTGGCGGATGTTGTCCACGTCGGCGTCCGAGGCGAGCAGTTTGCCAATGACCGCGGCATCCAGTCCGGCGCTGTCGGCGATGTCGCAGAGGACTTCGCTGTCGCCAATATCGCGGCCTTCCTTGAAATACGCCTTGAAGAGCGCGTCCACGACGGCGTTCTGTTTGCCCTCGATCCCGGCCCAGTGGATCAGGCGATGGGCGTCTATTGTGTTGGGGGTGCGTTTGATCGCGGCAAAGTCGATGTCGAGCCCTTCGTCGCGGGCGTGCTGGTCGATCTCGGCATAGACACGCACGGCGTTTTCCTTTCCACCGAACTTGGCTTCAAGATACTGGCGCCGGTCCATGCCCTCTGGCGGCATGTCGGGGTTAAGCTGGAACGGGTGCCATTCGATGGCAAAGGGGTGATCGGGCTCGGCCTCCATCGCCTTTTCCAGCCGGGCCTTGCCGATATAGCACCACGGGCAGATGGGGTCGGAGAGAATGTCGAGCTTGATCATGACTTTGCCTCGAATTGGTCGCGCAGGGCGCGGCGGCTGAGCTTGCCGTTGGGATTGGTCGGCAGGGCGTCGAGCCGTTGAAAGAGTTTGGGCTGCTTGTAGCGGGCCAGCGTCTGTTCGGCATACGCTTTCAGAGCGGTTTCGTCCAGTTCACCGGCAGACGTATAGAAGGCGGCGATGATACGGGCGTCGCGTTTGATTTCAACATCGGTGACGCCAACGGCGGTGATGCCGGGAAAGCGCGAGAGCGCAGCTTCGACCTCGAGCGGGGAGACGCGATAGCCCCCGGCGTTCATCATGTCATCGGCGCGGCCCGCATAGGTGATGTAGAAATCATCATGCATGACCCCCTGATCCCCTGTCAGGAACCAGTCGCCCTGAAACTTGGCGGCGGTTTCTTTGGGGGCGTTCAGGTAGCCCAGCATCAGGCCGGGATCGGAGCGATGCACGGCGATGGTGCCCTCGGTGCCCAGTGGTACGGGGCCGGTTTCGTCCACGATGGCGATGCGGCGCCCGGTTTGCGGGCGGCCCAGCGTGCCGGGATGGGCGGGATTGGACGGGCTGGCGGAAATGAAGGTCGAGCATTCGGACATGCCGTAGGCTTCGTAGAGCGCTGTGCCTGTTGCCTCGAACCACTCTTCACGGATGGTTTCGGAGAGTTTTTCGCCCGCCGTCAGCCCGTGGCGCAGGTCTGGCAGATGGATGTCGGGGTGATCCGAGAGCATCTTGCGGTAGACCCCCGGTGCGGCGGCAAAGATCGTGGCCTGATGGCGCTTGAGCAGCAGGGGCAGGGCCTTGATGTCGACGCCTTGGGCCGGGATGAGGGCGGTCGCACCAACGGACCACGGGTCCATGAGGCCGGTGCCCAGCGTGTAGGTCCAGTTGAAGGCCCCAGCATGCAAGAGGCGGTCCGTGGATTTTAGACCGTACCAGCCCTCGTGCATCATCTGGCGCGCCCAGATGGCCCGATGCGCGTGGCACACGGCGCGGGGTATGCCGGAGGTGCCGGAGGTGTAGATGATATAGGCCATGCGGTCGGGATCGCCCATGTCGAACTCTGCGGGGGGCAGATCGCGCATGTCTTCCAGATCATCGAGCAGGATTTGCGGGATGCCGGGCGTGTCCGGGCAGGCGATATCCGGGTCGCGCAGGATGGCGCCGGGGCTGAGATCGGCGATCATCTTGGCGGCCTCACCTTCGGTGAGTTGCGAAGAGGTCGGCACCGGGATCAGGCCGACGGCAATGGCGCCGAGATAGGCGATGGGAAATTCGACCGTGTTGCCGAGGCGCATGAGCACCCTGTCGCCGGGTTTCAATCCCGCCTGCAAAAGCCCGGTGCCGGTGCCGAGCACGGCGGCCTTCATGCGGGCATAGCTCCAGCGTTCGGAGCCGGAAAGAGACAGCACCGAAAGCGCGATCTTGTCGGGCTGTGAATCAGCCAGTGCCAGAACATGGGCGGCCATGTTGAAGGAGGCTGGGCAGGGCGGGGGCGGGCCTTGGTCGAAAAGGGAGGTCATGAGGCGTAGCTAAGCCCGTGTGGAGAAGGTTGCAAGTCTTTGCGCCGCTGCGCTAGAAGCGCGGGTATGAATGTGGACAAAGACCCGAAATCGCTGATCCGGATCGCCCGCGAAAACGGGGTGCAGGACCATGTCGAGCCGCTCGACCTTGGGGTGCGGGTGCGCGAATTGCGCAAGGCGCATGGCTGGACGCTGGAACAGGCGGCCAAGCAGGCGGGGCTGGCCCGTTCGACCCTCTCCAAGATCGAGAACGGACAGATGTCTCCGACCTATGAGGCGCTCAAGAAACTGGCCGTGGGGCTGGAGATTTCGGTGCCCCAGCTTTTCACGCCCCCCAAGAAGGATCAGGTCATGGGGCGTATGTCCGTGGTTAAATCCGGCGAGGGGGTGCATCAGGCCACGGTGACTTATGAGCACGAGTTGCTGGCCGAGGGGCTTCGCAAGAAGGCAATGCTGCCGTACCGCGCTCGTATCCGGGCACGCAATGTCGAGGAATTCGACGGTTGGGTGCGTCATGACGGGGAAGAGTTTCTGTATGTGCTGACGGGGGTGATCCGGCTTTATACCGAGTTTTACGAGCCGGTTGAAATGCGTCGGGGTGACAGCGCCTATTATGACGGCGCCATGGGGCATAACGTGGTGTCGGTCAGCGACGAGGACGCCACGATCCTGTGGGTGACGTCGCTGGTTTAAGAGGCGGGTGCGACGCGGTGGCAGGACAATCCTTCAAGGCAGGTGACAAGCTTCGCGCGGCAGCAGCGGCGGAAAAGGCGGGGCGGCTGGACGAGGCGCGCGCCTTGTTTTCCGAGGTTGTGGCGCGCTTTCCCGGAAATGCCAAGGCCAAGGCCGGGCTTAAGAGGGTCGGGTCGCAAAAGGGGGATGGTTTTCCGGCCGGGTTGGAACAGGTGGTCACGCCCGATCCGTTGGCCGCGCTTTCTGGCGCGCGGCTTTCCGGGATCGAGGACCCGTTTGCCGTTCCGGCCAAGCCCGTGGCGACGGCGCCCCAGCCCCAGAGCCTTGGGGCATTGACGCCCGGCGCGGTGCCGTCCAAGGGCGCGGACGCGGGAATGTTGGCCAAAAGGGCGGTTGCCGCGCATGGCAGGGGCCAGTTGGCGGAGGCGGTTTCGCTGTTCGATCAGGCGGTGGTCTGCGATCCGGCGCGCACTGACCTGCGACACAATCTCGGGGTTTGCCTGCGCGAGGCGGGGCGGTTTGACGAGGCGCGCGCGGTGTTGGAGACGGCGGTGGAACGTGAACCGCTGGATCCGGATTTGCGCGCGACGCTGGGCCTTGTCTTGTCGGATATGGACGCATTTGATGCAGCGCGTGCCTGTTTCGAGCAGGTGGTGAAGGCGCACCCTGATCACGTCACTGCCCTGTCCGGGCTGGGGGCGGTATATTCTGCGACGGGGCAGACGGAACAGGCGCTGGCGCAGTACGAGGAGCTGGTGGCGCGTCATCCCGAGGAAACCGACGCCTATGTGCGGATTGGTGCGCTGCGCCGGTTCGAAGCGGGCGATCCGGTTTTGGCGCGGCTTGAAGGTGTTTTGCGCAAGGGGCGGTTGTCCAATGTGCGCGAGGCCGAGGCGCGGTTTGCGTTGGGCAAGGCGCAGGCCGATCTGGGCGAGATCGACTCGTCTTTTTCAAGCCTCGTGGCGGCCAACAAGGCGGCACGGCGCGCGCGGCCCTATGATCGGGCAGGGGATGCCCGGCGGATGGCGCAGGTGCGGTCATGGTTCGAAAGCGGGGCGTCTGAGCAGCTTGTGCTGCCCGAGGTGGGGCATGGCGCTGTATCTCCGATCTTTATCGTCGGAATGCCGCGTTCGGGCAGTTCGCTGATCGAGCAGGTGTTGGCAAGCCATTCGCGCGTGTATGGCGCGGGTGAGATCGGCGTGTTCGACGCGATCATGGCGACAGTTGTTCGGGAACGGCCCGAAGGCGCGCGTCTGGACAAGCCATTGTTGCGCGACATTCGGGATGCCTATCTTGGTGAGGTTGCCCGACTTGCCGCACCCAAGCGGGTCGTGACCGACAAGAACCTGATGAATTTCAGGGATATAGGCGTCATTCTTGCAGCTTTCCCCGAAGCGCGTGTGATCCATATGCGGCGTGATGCGATGGCCGTTTGCTGGTCGATCTTCAAGCATAGTTTTTCGGGCGGGTTGATCAACTTCTCGTATGATCTGGACGACATCGCGGCGTTCTACCTGATGTATCGCGCACAAATGGCGTTCTGGCACGAGACCTTTCCCGGGCGCATTCTGGATCTGGACTACGACGCCTTTACGCAGGCGCCGGAGGAGAGCACGCGACAGTTGCTCAAGGATTGTGGCCTTCCATTCGAAGAGGCCTGTCTCGCGTTTCACGAAACGCGGCGCACCGCGCGCACAGCAAGCATGATTCAGGTGCGAGAAAAAGTGTACCAGGGCAGCTCGCGGGCATGGCAGCCCTATCGCGCCCATTTGGGTCCGCTGATGGAACAGATCGGCTACACCGTTGAGCCTTAGAGGGATTCCAGAGCGTTGGTAAGGTCGCCGTAGCCGGTGAAACGGCGTTCGAAGGCAAGTCCGAGCCGGTCGGCGCAGACGCGGGCCTTTTCCGTCAGGTCGGGATCGTCGGTCTGGGCCTGGTAGACCAGCTTCTCGTAATTGCCGAAATACATGTCGATCAGCTCGGGGTGACGATCGAGCCCCATCGGTTTCCATACGAAGGCGTCGAACTGGCGCACGAGGAAATCGGTGAGATAGAAAGCGGTGAACTCGGACTCTGCGATCTCTGCAAAGCGCTCGTTGCCTTCGAAGAAGCTGTAACAGTGGGGGCCGTCGACCATGGCGACACCCAGTTCTTCGCAGGTTTTCTGCAGGAGCCCGCCGGTCCCGCAATCCGCGTAGACGACGAAGATGTCGGCATAGGCGTCGCGGTGCTTCACGACGGCGTCGCGCACGGCTTCTGGGATTTTTTCGGGATGAATGTGGAGGATCGCAGGCAGGCAGGTGAGATCCATGTGATCCCAGCCGTTGGCCTTTTTGAGTGCGAGAATTTCGCGGGCGAGCGCGCCGCAGGCAAGCAAAAGCACGCGCCCGGAACCCTTTTCCGGGGCCAGTCCCTTGGTCGTGAGTTCCGAATCCGTGGGCAGGGGCATGGGACGCCTTGAATGAAAAAGGCCCGCCCGGTCAGGGGCGGGCCAATGAGAAGAAGATGCCCGCTTCAGGCGTTCATCTGGTTGTGTTTGCGGGCCACGAAATCTTTGGCGGTCTCGACCGCGACGGCGGCGTCGCGGCAATAGGCATCGGCGCCGATGGCTTTGCCGAATTCCTCGTTCAGCGGCGCGCCGCCCACGAGAACGATATAGTCATCGCGAAGACCCTGTTCGATCATCGTGTCGATCACCACCTTCATATAGGGCATGGTGGTGGTCAGCAGGGCCGACATGCCGAGGATGTCGGGTTTGTGCTCTTCAAGCGCTTCGAGATAGGATTCCACCGGGTTGTTGATCCCGAGGTCGACCACTTCGAACCCGGCGCCTTCCATCATCATCGAGACAAGGTTCTTGCCAATGTCGTGGATGTCGCCCTTGACGGTGCCGATCACCATGGAGCCCATGCGCGGGGCACCGGTTTCCGCGAGAAGCGGCTTGAGAATGGCCATGCCACCCTTCATCGCGTTCGCCGCCAAAAGAACTTCGGGCACGAAGAGGATACCGTCCCGGAAGTCGTTTCCGACAATTGTCATGCCGCCCACGAGGGCTTCGGTCAGAACGCGGTAGGGCTGCCAGCCACGTTCGAGCAGGATGTTCACACCTTCTTCGATCTCTTCCTTGAGACCGTCGTAAAGGTCGTCGAACATCTGTTGGACCAGTTCTTCGTCATCAAGTTCCGACAGGATGATATCGTCTTCTTCTTCCGACATGGCCGTTTCCTTGCTTGCCGGCGCGCGCGCCTGTTGAGTGTTTTTCTGTCTCTACATTGTCCGAATGGACCATTCAGACTGTCTGAATAGCGACATAGCCGACGCCGGTTCCGACTTGTAAGTCGGAAAATGAAGGGCGGGCGTGAAAGTTTTTCATGTCGAATATGGGGTTTGTTGCAATTGTTCCCGTTTTGTTCCATTTTGGGGTGTCGGAAGCGGAGAAACTGAATGAAATGGGTCGATATTGCACCGGAAAGACGTCGCGGGCGGGCTGCGCAGAGCAATCGAAGCGGGCGGTTCGACCTTTTGCGCGAGGACATGGAAGATGGTTGGGGCATGCCCGAGGCTTTTGGAGAATTCCGTACCAGCGTTGAGATCGAGGAGCCGCGCAGCGTGATCACGCGCAACGCGTCACCGGACGTGCCTTTTGACCGATCACTCAATCCGTATCGCGGGTGTGAGCATGGCTGCATCTATTGTTTTGCCCGGCCAACCCACGCCTATCTTGGCTATTCGGCCGGATTGGATTTCGAAACCCGGCTGGTCGCCCGGCCAAACGCGCCGGAGATACTGGCGACTGCGTTGCGCCGGAAATCCTACAAGGTCGCCCCGCTGGCCATTGGGACAAATACCGATCCCTACCAGCCGATCGAAGGCACATATGAGGTGATGCGCGGCGTGCTCGAGGTGCTGCAGGCGTTTCGCCACCCGGTTGCGATCGTGACCAAGGGGGCATTGATCGAACGCGACATCGACATTCTTGCGGAGATGGCGAGCGAGGGACTTGCCCAGGTCGGCATTTCGGTGACGACACTGGATCGGAAGGTGGCGCGGTTGATGGAGCCGCGCGTGCCCGCGCCGGAGCGGCGACTGCAGACCATCGAGCGTCTGAGTGCGGCGGGTATTCCGGTTCGGGTGATGATGGCACCGGTGGTGCCCGCGATCACGGATGTGGAGATTGAAGCGGTGATGCGGGCCGCGGCCGAAGCCGGGGCGCGAGCGGCGAGCTGGATCATGCTGCGCTTGCCGCTGGAGGTTTCGGAGTTGTTCCAGGAATGGTTGTCGGCACATTTCCCGGAGCGCGCCGCGCGGGTCATGGCGCGAGTGCGCGAAATGCATGGCGCGAGTGCGCGAAATGCATGGCGGGCAGGACTACGATGCCCGCTGGGGGCGGCGCATGCGCGGTGAGGGCGTCTATGCAGAGATGATTGCACGCCGGTTCGAGATGGCGATGAAGCGCTACGGTCTAGTTCGGACACTGCCCGAGCTACGCTGTGACCGTTTTGCGCCGCCGCTGGCGCGCGGCGGGCAGATGGACCTGTTCCAGGGGGCGTTGCCCCCGTCTCAGCAGGGCCGAGACTCCCCCAGGGTATTTTCGGAAAAAGAAAGAACGCGCTTGGGTTAGCCGCGGCGCCGGGAACGGCGGCGTTCACGCGTGGGCGGGGTGTCGTCTCCGGTGCCGTCACTGGCCGAGGAAAAGGCACCAAGGGCCGCGGTAATCTTGTCCAGCGTCGGGCGCGGGCCGCGCGGGCGGGTTTCAAGCGCGGCGCGCATGGCGTGCAGGTGTTCGGGCATGGTGCCGCAACAGCCGCCGATGATGGTTGCCCCGCAATCGCGCGCCATGACCGCATAATCGGCCATCAGTTCCGGCGTGCCATCATAGTGGATATGCCCGTCAACATATTTCGGAATCCCGGCGTTGCCCTTGGCAATGATCGGAATTTCCACGCCCTGCGCCGAGAAGCCGAGCACGGTGCGCAGCAAATCGGCGGCCCCGGTGCCGCAATTTGCGCCGAAGGCAAGCGGCGGATTGGGCAGGGATTGCACCAGTTGGACCATGTCGGCCGAGGTCACCCCCATCATGGTGCGCCCGGCGGTGTCAAAGCTCATCGTGCCGCACCAGGGCATATCGGCAAGCGCGAAGGCTTCGGCGGCGGCGCGGTATTCTTCGGGGGCGGAGATGGTTTCCAGCCAGAGCACGTCTGCGCCACCTTCCTTGAGACCCTCGGCCTGTTCATGGAAGATTTCGACGGCGTCGGCATGGCTGAGCGAGCCGACCGGTTCCATGATGTCGCCGGTCGGTCCGACCGAGCCCGCCACGATGACCGGGCGGTCGGCGGCATCTGCCACGTCGCGTCCAAGCTCCGCGGCGACGCGCGAGATCTCACGGGCGCGGTGACCCGCGTCATGCAGTTTCAGGCGCGAGCTGTTGCCACCGAAGGAGTTGGTCAGAAAGATGTCCGAGCCATTGTCCACGGCGAACTTGTAGAGTTTCTTGATGCGGTCGGGGTGCTCGATGTTCCACATTTCGGGGGCGTCGCCCGAGCTGAGCCCCATGTTGAACAGGTTCGTGCCCGTGGCGCCATCGGCCATGAGCCAGTCGCGGGTTTCCAGCAGTTTGCTCAGGGCATTGGTCATTGGACACTCCTTGGGGCGCGTAAGATTTGCGCGCGGGTTTGGCACGCGCGGCCACGCAGCGCAATCGCAATCTTTGCAGGAAGATTATGAGGCGGGCGAAATCGAGGGCTGTACCGCTACTGTGATCGGGGTGGCCGGGGCGCTGCGCAGGCGAACCGAACGGATCAGGTCAAGCGCTGCGAGTGTGAGTTGCGCAAAACCGGGGGCGGCCATGAAAAGCGGCTGCCATTCGGGGTTGAAGCAGGACTTGAACTGACGCAATCCCGGGCCGCCCCCAAGCACGTGGAAGCGCCGGCGCAGACCGCGTTCGAGCAGCGTCGCTCCTCCGGGTAGTGCGGGGGCGGCTGCGAGCGAGAGGCGTGCCGCCCCTGCGGCGGCGGCTCGTGTGATGGCGAGATGAACGAGCGCGTGCATGGTGCCATCAGGAGCCTCTGGCAAGACGCGCATCAAATCGAGACACCACTCTCGCTGGGAGACATGGAAGCTTACAAAACCAATCAACTGTCCGTTGTCATGGGCCAGGTAGACGCGTTGACCGGATACGTAAGGGCCATCAAACCGCCCCATGGTAAAGCCGCGCGGGACACCGTGTTTGTCTTCCCAGGCGCGCGATACCTGCACCATGGCTTCGAGCGGCAAAGGTGTGTTGGCCTCGCTCAGGGAAATGCCCGCTTTTTCGGCCTGGCGGATCTTGCGGCGCAGCTGACGGTAAGCAGGGCCATCGAGCGCGTGCAGGGAGGGATCCAGAACGGCCTCGTCCGAAATGTGAAGAACGGACCAGCCCGCGCTGCGGGCGTGCACGGCCTGGCGGGCGGTGATCTTGTATTTGCAGACAATCCGGTTCTGGGCCCGTGCCGCGCGGCGAAGCGGGGCAGCGAGAGAACCGGAATGTCCGTCCAGCGGATCGAACAGAGCGGTCAGTGTCTGGCCCGTGCGCACGATTCCGCAGCTGCCGGTTTCACAGCGCAGGATGGCGCCGCCGTTCTGACGTAAAACGCCAAGTTCGGCCCGAGCCTGCGGTGTGTCTGGCAGTGTTTCAAAAGGCAGAAAGAGCGCCGGAGCGGCGGCGGCCTGATCGGTGGCGGATTTGCGGGCAAGGCGCGACAGCAGGATGGCGCCGCCAATCAGAGCGGGCAGGGCGTAGTAGACCGCGCGGAAGGCCAGCACCCCGGCCAGCAGTTCGGCCTCGGGCACATGGGGCAACAGCGCAAGCAGGGTGAGTTCGAACGGACCAACCCCACCCGGTGTGCCGGAAAAGATGGCTGCGCCAAGGGCGATCAGAAAGACCGGAAGAAGTGTGGCGAAACCAAGGGTCAGGGTTTCGGGCAGCAGGACGTAAAGCGCGAGGGCGGCAAAGACGGTGTCAAGAACACAAAGGGAGAGCAGGGCGAGGAGCGCGGGCAGAGTCGGGAGGCTGATCACGCGCCCCCCCCGTCCCAGAACCGGGAAGAAAAAGGCGACGAGCACCAAAAGCGCCGCACCAATCAGGATCAGAGGTGGCAGGAGTGTGGGAATGTGCGGGGTCGGCAGAACCAGCGCGGCAGCGGCGATCACCACGGACAGGGCAGCCAGAAATGTCACTGCCACGAAACCGGCGAGGCGCGCCGCATCGCTGAGCGGTAGGCCCGGCATCATCCGCCAGCGCACAAAGGCGCCAACGACGACGCCCGCGCCAAGCGTTTGACCCAGCGCGATGGCCGTCGCGCCGGCGCGCATGGCCTGGGAAGATGGGCGGGACATCTGAAAGTGGCGCAGGGCAATCACGTCATAGCGGGCCACGGCGAGGAAGCTGAACCCGGTGAAGGCCAGCGCGAGGCCCCAGCGCCATGGCGTGACTTGTTGAACACCAGCCCACATAGCGGACATGTCGAACCCGTCCAGTTGATGTGCAAGGAATACGCAGCACGCCACACCCAGAAGCAGGGGCAGCGCATGGCGCAGCACCTGACGGGTTCGATGGAGAGATTGCATGGCCATCTGGGCGACTCCGACTGTCCCTTGTCGACTCTCACTATGAGAGGTCAGGGTTTCGGCCCGCTTAATGTCGAAAATCCGCGCAAAAAAAAACGCGCAAGCTGCTGCCTGCGCGCCATTGTCACATCAGTGTCATGAAGCGATCCCGGGGGATCAGACCTCATTCATGATCTGTTCCTGCGCCTGCGCGAGAAGCTCGGCGCGTTTGGCGCGGATCACCTCTGCGGTCACGTGACCTTCGAGATCACCGACAACCTTGCGGATCACGTCTTCGTGGCCAGCTTCTTCGAAATCGGCAATCACTACGGTTTTTGCATAATCGTCAGCCTCTTGGCCGGACTTGCCCATCTGCTCGGCAGCCCAGAGGCCCAGCATCTTGTTGCAGCGCGCCTCGGCCTTGAACTTCATTTCCTCGTCATGGGCAAATTTGTTCTCGAAGGCGTTTTCGCGGTCGTCGAAGGTGGTCATCAGAAGATTCCCCTGAAAGCGTTGAAGTTGTCCCAGATATGCCCTTTGGGCGCGGATGCTGCAAGAGGGTCGGGTATGCTTGCGACAATGCCGCCCATCCAGTAAGAGAGCGCCTGACTCCGGGACTCAGCCCGGCACATGAGGAAGGGCAGCCATGGCGCGCGGCAAGAAAATCTACGAAGGCAAGGCCAAGATCCTGTTTGAGGGGCCCGAACCGGGCACTATCGTGCAGTATTTCAAGGATGACGCCACCGCGTTCAATGCCGAGAAGAAAGACGTGATTGATGGCAAGGGCGTTCTGAACAACCGTCTGAGCGAATATTTCATGGTCGGCCTGAACCAGATCGGCGTGCCTACGCATTTCCTAAAACGACTGAACATGCGCGAGCAACTGGTGCGGTCGTGCGAGATCATTCCGCTTGAAGTGATCGTGCGCAATTTTGCCGCCGGGTCGATGAGCAAGCGTCTTGGCATCGAGGAAGGCACACAACTCCCGCGCCCGATCGTGGAGTATTGCTACAAGGACGACGCGCTTGGTGATCCGCTGGTCACGGAAGAGCATATCGCGGCCTTTGGCTGGGCCACGCAGCAGGACATGGACGATATCCTCGGGCTTGCGCTTCGGGTGAATGATTACCTGTCGGGTGTGATGTATGGCGTCGGTATCAAGCTGATCGACTTCAAGATCGAGATCGGTCGCGTCTATGAAGGGGATTTCCAGCGTTTGGTCGTCGCCGATGAAATCAGCCCGGACAGCTGTCGCCTTTGGGACATCGAGACCGGGCAAAAGCTCGACAAGGACGTGTTCCGCCGGGATCTGGGTAGCCTGACGGATGCCTATGCCGAAGTGGCGCGGCGACTGGGCGTGATGCCCAAGAACTCGGGGCCGAGCAAACCGACATTGGTCAACTGACCCGGTCGCGTGCATGGCGCGCGACGGAATTGAGTATTTTGGCAAGATGAAGACACCTTGGAACGGTGCCTTCCATTCGGAGAAGAAGAACATGAAAGCGCGTGTCTATGTGATGCTGAAAAACGGGGTTCTGGATCCGCAGGGCGAAGCGGTGCGGCACGCGCTTGGCAGCCTCGGGTTCGATGGCGTGGAAGGCGTGCGTCAGGGCAAGGTAATCGAGCTTGATCTGGCCGATGGCACCACAGAGGCCACCGTGACCGAGATGTGCGAAAAGCTGCTCGCCAACACTGTGATCGAAAGCTACCGCGTGGAAATGGGCTGAGGCCCCCTCGTAGAGTTTTGATTGCGTCAAACGCGCGCTTGGCCTAGCCTTTGAACCAATTTTCAAAGGGGCCGGGGGTCGCGGATGATCCATCGTACCGCATTTCTGAGCGTTGTATTTTGTGCTGCTTTCGTCTGGACTGCGGGTGGCGTGGTATTGGCGCAGGGTTCTGGCGGCAGCGCGGCTGCGCAAAATGGCGGTGAGGGTGGTCGCGCCACAGCACAGGACGGCACGGGGACGACCCAGAGGGGAACCGCTTCGGAGCAAGTCCGGGCGGAAGACCCGCAGGACAGTCAACCCGTTGCACCCGATGACCCGCTCGCGCTGGCCGACCACAGCCAGCGAGCGGGGGCGGATGCGGGTGATCCTTATGCGGCCTACAACTATGTGATCCCGATCTTCAACGGTCCGCGCATGAGTGAAGCCACGCTGCGCGCAGTGCTGCCGTATCTGGAAATTGCCTATGAGGGCTGGAGTGGGGGATCGGACCAGGAGCAGGTCTATGCCGCCTATGCCGCGCGCCAGATCGGTCAGTCGTTGGGGCATCTGTCGGAACATGCCGAGTCGCTCAGATGGCTCAGCATCGCGGTACGTATCCTGTTGTTCAATCTGGACGATCCGGGCAACGAAGTGTTGCTTGCGCAATGTTACGAGGACATGGCGATCACCCTGCAGGCTCTGGAGCGCCACGAAGCGAGCCTTGACTACTTGGGGCAGGCGCGGCGCATTTACCTCGCGCACAAGGACACGATCGAAGGCATGGAGTTGTCTGCGGCGAATACGCTTTTGAACGAGGGCGTGGGCCTGGACGGCCTGAAGCGCTTTCGCGAAGCGATCGCGGTTTATGAAGACGCGCTTGAGGTGTTCGAGGCAGATAGCGGTATTGGGCAGAAGGGAAACAAGAGCGAGATCATTGCGGCCTATATCGCCAACAATATCGGCGTAAGCTACTGGAAGCTAGAGGAGTTCGAGGCGGCGGAAGCGTGGATCAAGCGGGCGTTGCCGGTCATTGAGCGCGTCGACGGGCCGCTTTCGGATACCACGGGCAAGGCGCGGATGAATATCGGCATCGTGATTTCCGAAACCGGGCGCTATGACGAGGCGATCCGGTGGGGCATGTCGGCGATGCCTTATATCGCGGCCAACCGGACCCAGTCGCTGAGTGACCAGCGGTGGCTGTTCGAGATGTTCTCGCGCGCATTTGCGGCCAAGGGGAACCGGGAACGGGCGATCTTTTTTGGAAAGATGGCGGTCAATGCACAGCAGGAGCTGCGCGCACTGAACGCCACCTTAAGCCAGAGCGGGACCGAGGATTTGCGTGCCGAGTGGCGGCGGCTATACGAGGAACTTGCCGATCTGCTGATCGCCGAAGGCCGGATCAGCGAAGCGCAGGCTGTGCTCAATATGGAAAAGGAAGAGGAAGTTTTCGAATTCCTGCGCCGCGATGGCGGGGCGGAGTTGAGCAATACGCGCGCAATTTTGACCGACGGTGAGTTGAGTGTTGAGGCGCGGCTGGCGGCGCTTGCCGAAATCCCGATCCAGGCCGAACAGGCGTTGCATGGGCTTTATGCCAAGCTCGATGCGGGAACGGCGACCGAAGCCGAAGAAGAGCAATTGATGCTTTTGGAAGACGCCTTGCAGGTGGCATCGGATGAGTTCAACGCCGCGGTGGATGCGTTTCTTGAACAGGTTGAAGACGAGGCGGCGAAGGCAGGTCTGCAAGACCAGTTTGACGCGGTGGGCGCCTATCAGGATGTGCTGGCTGGATTGGATCGTCCGACCGCAATCCTTCAGGTCGCCGCCCTTGACGAGGCCGTGCACCTTTTCCTCACCTTACCGGGGGTGACGTTGCACGAAGAGGTTGCACTTTCCAAAGGAGCATTGGCGCAGCAGGTGCTGGATGTTTTGCAGGCGATCGAAGGGCAGAGTCCGGAGGCGCAAGCCCGGTTGGAAACATTGCATGATGTGGTCTTTGCGCCGGTGCGCGGGTCGCTGGATGCCGCTGGAACCGAGGTGGTCATGCTCAACCTCGAAGGGTTCCTGCGATACGTGCCGTTTGCAGCGCTGCATGATGGCGAACGCTATCTGGTCGAGAGCTTTGCGTTTTCGCTCTATTCGACGGCGGTACCGACCCAGTTCGCCCGTGGTCCCCGTGTGGCAGATGCGGCGGCGGGGTTCGGGGTGACGCGCGCCCATCCGGGGTTTTCGCCTTTGCCCGGTGTTGCGGATGAAATTGAAACGATTTTTGCGGCCAGCGACGGGCAGGGCGTGCTGCACGGCGACGCGATGCTGGACGAGGGATTTGACACCAAAAGCCTGCGCCGGGTGCTGATGCGTAAGCCCGGCATCCTCCACATCGCCAGCCATTTTGCTCTTTTGCCGGGGCAGGAGGACGATTCCTTTTTGCTGCTGGGGGATGGGTCGCATCTGAGCCTGAGTGAAATCCGGGAAACCCGCGCTTTTCGGTTTCGCGGCGTGGACCTGTTGACGCTGTCTGCCTGCCAGACGGCGCGGGGCGGGGATGGGTCGGAAATCGACGGGTTCGGCGCGACGGCACAGTTGAACGGAGCCAGTTCGGTGATGGCGTCACTCTGGCCGGTGGCGGATTCGGCGACGCCGATCCTAATGCAGGATTTCTATCGCGGCATGATCGAAGAGGGACTCGATAAGGCCGAGGCGCTGCGCCGGTCTCAGATCAAGATGCTGCAAAGTGAGGGGCAAGTGACGGGCGCGACCCGGACTGCCGAGGGGCTTGTCGAGGAGTTTGGTGATAGCGGCTTTCAGCACCCCTATTTCTGGTCGGCTTTCGTGTTGATGGGCAACTGGCTCTGAGCGCCCTCTTGGGGCTGGAACCCAAGGGCAAGATAGGCTAGGGGAAGCCCATGAGAGCCGCCCAGTTGACAGCCTATCGACAGCCTTTGACGCTGGCCACGATCCCGGATCCGGAGCCGCTACGGGATGGCGTGGTCCTGCGTGTTCTGGCGTGCGGCGTGTGTCGGTCGGACTGGCATGCCTGGAGCGGGGCAGACCCGGATGTGGTGCTCCCGATGGTGCCGGGTCATGAGTATTGCGGCGAGGTGGTTGCCGTGGGTTCCGAAGTTACGCGCTGGCGTGTTGGCGACCGAGCGATTGCACCTTTCATTCTTGCCTGTGGACGCTGCGGCGATTGTGCGGCGGGCAACCAGACAACCTGTGCAACGCAGGTTGTGCCTGGTTTCACCTGTGACGGGGCTTTTGCCGAGATGATCGCGGTTGCGCATGCCGATGCCAACCTGACCGCTTTGCCGGACACGCTTGCGCCAGAGATTGCCGCCGGTCTTGGCTGCCGGGTGACGACGGCCTGGCAGGCGCTGGTCGGGCGGGCCGAGTTGAAGCCGGGCGAATGGCTGGCCGTATTTGGTGGCGGGGGCGTCGGGATTTCCGCGCTTTTGCTCGGCCGGGCTCTGGGCGCGCGGGTTGTCGTGGTCGACGTGGTTCCCGAAAAACTGGACTATGCCCGCGCGCTGGGTGCGGATGCGGTGGTCAATGCGGCCGAGCAGGGATCGGTGGACGCGGTGCGCGAGATTACAGGCGGGGGCGCGCATGTGTCGGTCGAGGCGCTTGGCATCGAGACCACCACCGTGGCGGCGATGCGGTCCCTGCGCAAGATGGGGCGCATGGTGCAGATCGGCATGCCTGCTGGAGATCATGCACAGATGCGCCTGCCGATGGATGTGCTTTACTCCGGGCAATTGAGCGTGCATGGCACGCGCGGTATGCCGAGTTGGAGATACCCGTCGTTGTTGAACCTGATCGCGGGGGGGCAGGTTGATCTGAGCCCGCTCGTGACCCGTACGATTGCGCTGTCAGATGTCAGCGCGGAACTTGCCGCTTTTGACCGTCCGGCCCCGCCGGGCGTGGCGGTCATCACCGATTTTCAGAACTAGGAGACGCCAAAATGCGCGCTGCTGTCATCGTTTTTCCCGGATCGAACTGTGATCGTGACCTTGCTGTTGCCTTTGAGCAGGCTGGCATGGATGTGACCATGGTCTGGCACAAGGACACGCAACTTCCCGAAGGGTTGGATATCGTGGGCGTGCCGGGCGGTTTCTCATTCGGCGATTACCTGCGCTGTGGTGCGATCGCGGCGAACTCTCCGATCTGCAAGTCGCTGATCAGCCACACCGAGCGGGGCGGATATGCCATTGGCGTTTGCAATGGTTTCCAAATCCTGACCGAAACCGGCATTCTACCGGGGGCGCTGCGCCGCAATGCGGGGCTGAAATATATCTGCCGCACGGTGGGTTTGAAAGTTGAGAACAACGAAACTGCCTTTACCAGCGGCTATGACCTGGGGCAGGTGATCGACATTCCGATCGCGCACCATGACGGAAACTATTTTGTCACCGACGAAAAGCTGGCGCAGCTGCGGGACGAGGGACGGATCGCCTTTACCTACACCGACAACCCCAACGGGTCGGTGGCCGATATTGCGGGTGTGATTTCCAAGAACCGCCGGGTTCTTGGCATGATGCCGCACCCCGAACGCGCGGCGGATGCAGGCCACGGCGGCACCGATGGGGTGGCAATGTTCCGCTCGTTGATGGATCAGCTGGCCACCGCCTGACTTGAGATCAGCCACCGTGGTCCGTAATCTGGGGGGCATGAGCCCGCCCCCTGTGAAAATTCCGGATATGCCTCGGCCGCGAGCCGCCAGCTGGCGCGTGCGCGCGGCGCTGGCGGCGCTTTGCATATTTGCCGGGGTGACGATCTGGGTTACGAACAGCCTTTTGACGGACCGGTTCACGCAGAACACGCGCAATCGCGCAGAGCTGCGGTTGGCGCTCTATTCGGGAAACCTGCTTTCGGAATTGCGCCGCAACGCTATCGTGCCGCAGCTTCTGGCCAAGGACCCGGCGTTGATCGGGGCGCTCAATTCCGACGACTATTCGCAATCCACCGCGCGGCTGATTTCCTTTGTCGATGAAATCGGGGCGGCATCGCTGTTGTTGCTGGATGAAAGCGGGCGCACAGTGGCGGCGACGGATCGAACGCGGCTTGGGGTCAATCACCGATCCAGTGAGTTCTTTGTCAATGCGCTGCGTTCGAATGCCACCCTGTTTTCGGCGACGCAGGACGATGCGGGGGCCAATCGGTTCACCTATTCTCGGCGTCTGGACAGCCAGGGGCAGGCGATCGGCGTGATCGTTGTTGAGGTGGATCTTCACAAGTTCGAGCGGGCCTGGGCCGGGATTTCGGATGCGGTATATGTCACCGACAGCCAAGGGACGATCCTGTTGGCGTCGGAACCACGCTGGCGTGGTCGGACCGAGGCCGAGGCGCTGGCGCGTCAACCCGCGCAGGGGGCGATCGAGCGCGCCATTCAGGCAACTGCGGATTGGACGCAGGTGCCTGCGGATGCCTATCTTCAGGGCGAAGCGGTCATGCGCAAGGACGTGCGGATTCCGTTCCGCGGCTGGCGCATGACCTCGTTCACGACCTATGCCAGCGTGCGGGAAAAGGTGAACGCGGTTCTGGCACTGGAGATCATGGGGTTCGCTATTCTTCTGGCGCTGGCTTTCTATGTGCTGAGCCGCAAAAGCGCGGTGCGCATGGCGTTGTTCCAGCGGGAGTCGGCCGATCTTCGTGCCCTCAACCAGCGCCTGCAGCGCGAGATTGCCGAACGGGAACGGATGCAGCAGAGCCTTGAAGTGGCCGAGCACAGCCTTGCGCAAAGTTCCAAATTGGCCGCGTTGGGAGAGATGTCGGCGGCGGTGAGCCACGAGTTGAACCAACCGCTGGCGGCGATGAAGACCTATCTTGCCGGGGCGCGGTTGTTGTTACGGCGCAATCGCCCGGAAGAGGCACTGTCCTCGTTCCAGAGAATTGACGATCTGATCGAGCGGATGGGGGCCATTACCAAGCAGCTGAAATCCTATGCCCGAAAAGGCGGCGATGACTTTGCCCCCGTCAACATGCTGGATGCGCTGAATTCGGCCCTGTCGATGATGGAGCCGCAATTGCGCCAGCGCGAGGTGCGTATCAGCCCCATCCTGCCGGATGAACCGGTGCGTGTGATGGGGGACCGGGTGCGGATCGAACAGGTGATGATCAACCTGCTGCGCAACGCGCTGGATGCGACCGAAGGCGTGGATGACCCCGAAATCGACATCATCCTTGCGGCGGGGGAAACCGCGACGCTGACGGTGCGCGACAACGGCCCCGGAATCGAAAACCTTGATGATCTGTTCGAGCCCTTCTTTACCACCAAGCAGCCGGGCGAAGGCGTTGGGCTGGGGCTGGCGATTTCATCGGGAATTGTGAACGACCTGGGCGGGCGGCTGACCGCGCGCAATGGTCATGGACGGGGGGCTGTATTCGAAGTGCAGCTGCCTATCTTGAGTGAAGATATGGAAGCAGCGGAGTAAACGCGTGGCACAAGGTATGAAGATTGCGATCGTGGATGACGAACAGGATATGCGTCAGTCGATCAGCCAGTGGCTGGCCCTCTCGGGCTATGACACGGAGACCTTTGCCAGCGCCGAGGATGCGCTCAAGGCGCTGGGGTCGGACTATCCGGGTATCGTGATTACGGATATCAAGATGCCCGGAATGGACGGGATGCAGTTTCTCAAGAAGTTGATGGGGGCGGATTCGGCGCTTCCGGTGATCATGATTACCGGTCACGGGGATGTGCCGATGGCCGTGGAGGCGATGCGGGTCGGGGCTTATGATTTCCTCGAGAAACCGTTCAACCCGGATCGCATGAGCCAGCTTGCCAAGAAGGCCACCAATGCACGTCGTCTGACGCTGGACAGCCGGGCCCTGCGCCGGGAACTGAGCGATGGCGGTCAGATCATGAAAAAGCTGATCGGGGCCAGCCCGGTGATGGAGCGGCTGAAGGAAGACATTCTCGACCTGGGTCAGGCCGATGGACATGTACTGATCGACGGGGAAACCGGAACCGGAAAGACGCTGGTCGCGCATGCGCTGCACGCCGTCGGAAGCCGCGCCGGGAAGAAATTCGTGCTGGTCAGTTGTGGTGCTTTCGAGGAAGAGTCGCTGGGGCGGCGTTTGTTCGGCCCGATGCAGCCCGAGGATAGCCAGTTGCCCGCGATCGAAGAAGCGCGCGGTGGTACGCTGGTTCTGGAAGACGTGGAAATGCTGAGCGATGGTCTCCAGGCCAAGTTGCTCAACGTGATCAACGAACAGGGCACGCCTGCCGAAACCCGGATCATCGCGATTTGCAACATGCAGGAGCAGGATCGCACCTGCGAAGACGCCCTGCGACCGGACCTGTTCTATCGGCTGGCCGCTCTGCGGATCACCGTGCCCCCTCTGCGTCAGAGAGGTGAAGATATTCTGACGCTGTTTACCCGATTGGGCGAACAATTTGCCGAGGAGTACGGGTGTGATGCGCCCCAGGTCAGTGCGCAGGAAGCCGCGCAGCTTTTGCAGGCACCTTGGCCCGGAAATGTGCGTCAGCTGATAAACCTCGTGGAACGCGCCGTGCTTCAATCGCGCCGGGGTGGGGGGACTATCGCGTCGCTGTTGATGAGCGACCACGAAGACATGCAGCCGGTGATGACAACCGAAGGCAAACCGCTCAAGGAATATGTGGAAGCCTTTGAGCGGATGTTGATCGACAACACCATGCGGCGGCATCGCGGGTCGATTGCGTCGGTCATGGAAGAGCTTTGCCTGCCGCGCCGAACGCTGAACGAGAAAATGGCAAAATACGGATTGCAACGGGCGGATTATCTTTGAGCGGACGCGGCGTGTCGTGCTTGACCATGCGCATGCGCATTGAATTTCGGCCCTGTCAGGTCAAATGCAGACTTCCCCGTGTCGGTGGTGTCGTTTCGGCATTGTAATTTCTAGTTGGCTGGTCTTATGTAGATACACGGCAGACTTGGGTTTTTCAGTCTGACCAGATGAGTTTCGCTGAACAGTGTCACGCATGAGGCCCATGGCCGGGCGCATTGTTCAGACCGATTAGGCCCTCAAAAGGGGCCAATGAGATGCCTCTCCGCATGGCGGAGGGCAAATAACAGGCGCGGGGCCAAAGCAGGCCTGATGCGTCGGAGAAGAAACGCGATGAAGCGCGCGATCAAATTATTGGACAGAGCAGAGGCCGCCAGCGGCCCTCTTGTCCGCGCGCCTGACATTGCACAGACAAGCCACCCTTCGGAATTTGCCCTCAACGCCCCACCAGGGCGCGGACGATTGCGTGGGTGCACACGGATAACATGGCTAAGAAAATGCTCATTGATGCCACCCACGCGGAGGAAACCCGCGTCGTGGTGGTGGACGGAAACAAGGTCGAGGAGTTCGACTTTGAATCGGAAAACAAACGTCAGCTAGCAGGAAACATCTATCTCGCCAAAGTCACGCGCGTGGAGCCGTCGCTTCAGGCCGCTTTTGTTGACTATGGCGGAAACAGGCACGGTTTCCTCGCTTTTTCGGAAATTCATCCCGATTACTACCAGATCCCAGTTGCGGATCGTGAAGCGCTGCTTGAAGAGGAGCGCGCCTATGCAGAGTCGCTGAAGACCCGCGACGAGGAAGAGGAAAAACCCAAATCCTCGCGGTCCCGTTCGCGCTCGCGTTCGCGTTCGAGAAAGTCCAAGGACACCGCGGTTAACGAGGCCACCGAGGATAAGTCGGTCGCAACGGCGGACGAAGCCTCCAAGGCTGTTGACAAGGCCGAAGCTGCGCCGATTGCCGGCATGGAGACCATCGACCTTGATGAGGGAGATGCGGAGGACACCGAAGGTTTGTCCCCGATGGAGCTTGTCGCGGAAACACCGGTTGAAGAGCCGGTCGATGAGCCCTCCGAAGTAACTGAAAACGCGACTGAGACGGTGGAAGTCGTCGAAGAAGAGGCAGCGCCTGAGGTGTTAGAAGAGCCTGAGGTGGTGGAAGAGTCAGTCGAGGAACCCGAAGTTACAGCGGCGTCTGAAGATGAGACGACGGATGAGGGCAACAAGGAAGAAGACGACGGCAAAGACAGCGGCAAAACCATGGCCGCCAAGTCTGAATCCGAGGATTCGGTGGCCACGAAGGACCCGGAGACCGGCGAAGAGACCGTGATAGAAGCGCAGGATTCGGAAGAACCGGAACCTGCAGAAACGGCCGCGTCCGAATCTGAGGGCGACGATTCCGAAGCAGAAGTCGTGGAAACGGCGGAAGCATCAGAAACGGCGGAAGCCGAGGAAAGCGCACCGGATGAGGACGTCGAGGAGGCTGCTGATACCGACGGCACGCCATCGGCAGAGGACACGGTTTTGGATGCCAAAGCGGAAGATGTTTCTTCTGACACGGACGCGCCATCGGAAGACGTGGATGGTGTGGATGAAAGCGATGAAACGCCATCAAAAGGGGCGGATGCCGCTGCCAAAGATGACAGCATCGAATCCGTCGCCGAGGAGGATGATAGCGAAGATATTCGTCCGCCGCGCAAGCCGCGCCCGCGCCGCTACAAGATTCAGGAAGTGATCAAGGTACGCCAGATCATGCTGGTGCAGGTGGTCAAGGAAGAGCGCGGCAACAAGGGTGCTGCGCTGACGACCTACCTGTCGCTGGCGGGTCGGTATTGCGTTCTCATGCCCAACACGGCGCGTGGCGGCGGCATCAGTCGCAAGATCACCAACGCGGCGGACCGCAAGAAGCTCAAGGAAATTGCGTCGGAGATCGAAGTGCCGCAGGGCGCCGGCCTCATCGTGCGCACGGCGGGTGCCAAGCGGACCAAGACCGAGATCAAGCGCGACTATGACTACCTCAAGCGGCTTTGGGAGCAGATCCGCGAGTTGACGCTGAAGTCGATCGCACCTGCGAAGATCTACGAGGAAGGCGACCTGATCAAACGCTCGATCCGCGACCTTTACAACCGTGAGATCGACGAGGTTCTGGTGGAAGGCGAGCGTGGTTATCGCATCGCCAAGGACTTCATGAAGATGATCATGCCGTCCCACGCCAAGAACGTGAAACAATACACCGATCCGCTGCCGCTTTTGGCGCGCTATCAGGTGGAAAGCTATCTGTCGGGCATGTTCAATCCGACCGTTCAGCTGAAGTCGGGCGGCTATATTGTGATTGGCGTGACCGAAGCGCTGGTGGCAATTGACGTGAACTCGGGCCGTGCCACCAAGGAAGGCTCGATCGAGGAAACCGCGCTCAAGACAAACCTTGAGGCCGCTGACGAAGTGGCGCGCCAGCTGCGTCTGCGCGACCTTGCGGGTCTGATCGTGATCGACTTCATCGACATGGACGAACGCAAGAACAATGCTGCCGTCGAAAAGCGCATGAAGGACAAGCTGAAGACCGACCGCGCCCGTATACAGGTTGGCCGCATCTCGGGCTTTGGCCTGATGGAAATGAGCCGTCAGCGTCTGCGGCCCGGTATGATCGAGGCCACGACCCAGCCTTGCCCGGCCTGCCATGGCACAGGGCTGATCCGATCGGACGACAACCTTGCGCTGTCAATCCTGCGCCAGATCGAGGAAGAGGGTACGCGCCGCCGCTCACGCGAAGTTCTGGTGAAATGTCCGGTTGCGATTGCCAACTACATCATGAACCAGAAGCGCGAGCACGTGGCGCAGATCGAGGCACGCTATGGGCTTTCGGTCCGCATCGAAGGCGACATGCATCTGATCTCTCCTGAGTTTACGCTTGAGAAATTCAAGACGGCGACACGCGTGGTTGCCGAGGTCGCTGCCCCGGTCGTGTCGGTCGATACGTCCCTGATGGACGAAATTGACGAGATGGACGCTGCGGCAAGTGAAACCCCGGAAACGCCCGAAGCAGGTGAGGAGGAGGCAAAACCCAAGAAGCGCCGCCGTCGCCGCCGCCGCCGGAGCAAATCGTCGGGCGGGTCTTCCGAAAATGACGCCGAGGCTTCGGATGCCAACGAAGTCGACGAGATCCAAGATCACGACGGCGCAGCTGGTGAAAGCGAGTCGGATGCCGAGGGTGAAGCCGAGGTCGCAGAAGCGGTTAAGGTAGAGGAAAAACCCAAATCTCGGTCAAGAAGCCGTTCGCGCAGCCGCTCACGGTCGAAGAAATCCGAGACACCTTCTAAAGAAGTGGCGGAGTCGCAAGATACTGTTGCGGTTGAAGCAACTGCTGGCGAAGGCGAACCGGAAACGGTGGAAGAGGCCCCGGAGGTGGAAACCGCCGAAGCTGCGCACGAAGTGGTGAACGGTAAGGATGTCGATGCGCGAGCGCCTGCGGTTGAGGCCGAGGTTGCGACCGATGAAGCAGACGAGACCGGTGTCGAAGACGCAGAGGTTGCGGAAGAGGTTTTGGAACCGGTTCCGGCGCCGAAGGAAGAAGAAACGGTTGCGCCTGAAGCGCCTGCCGAACCGCCCAAGCCCAAGCGCCGCGGATGGTGGTCCATGGGCCGCTGAGTTTAACAAGAAGCGCCGGGGGAGACCCCGGCGTTTTCTTTTGCGCTATCGCTTTTCGACGATGAAGATCATGTGACCGTCCTGTTCGCTCATGCCATGGAACATATGTCCGGATTCGTTGCAAAAATGCGGAACATCGATAATGGCAGCGGGGTCATCCGCGAGCAGTCGGATACGGGTGCCGGACGCAAGCGGGATCATCCGTTTGCGTAGCCGCAGGACTGGTAGCGGGCACAGGAGACCAATTGCGTCGATTTCATGATCCATGACAATGACATATTCCGCGAGATTTGTTGTGTAAACCGAGATGTGACGCAGCTGTGACCGGGTGTGCACGTGACCTTGGTTTTGGGATGGGATAAGGGTGAGCCATGTTCGGAATCGATATCATCGACGCGGGCCTGATCCCCGCCATGCTGGTCGCGCTGGTTGCAGGCGTGATCTCGTTCCTCAGCCCCTGTGTGCTCCCGATTGTGCCTCCCTATCTCGCCTATATGAGCGGGGTCAGCATGGCCGAATTGACCGACGAAAGCGCGGCACGGCGCAAGGCGATTATCGCGGCGCTGTTTTTTGTCATGGGGCTTTCGACCGTGTTCCTGTTCCTTGGGTTCACGGCGTCGGCGTTCGGAGCGTTTTTCCTGCAGAATCAAACGCTTTTTGGGCAGATTGCAGGGGTCGTCGTGATTATTTTCGGCCTGCATTTCCTTAATGTGTTCCGCATTCCTTTCCTCGATCGCGAAGCGCGTATTGATGCCGGGGAGTCCGGTGGGTCGGCTTTTGGGGCCTATGTTCTGGGGTTGGCCTTTGCCTTTGGCTGGACACCCTGTATCGGGCCGCAGCTGGGGGCAATCCTGTCGATGGCGGCCGGAGAACAGTCGGTGACGCGGGGTACGCTTTTGCTTGGCGTCTATGCGGCAGGTTTGGGTATTCCTTTCCTTTTGGCCGCGATTTTTCTCAGCCGGGCCATGGGGGTCATGAACAAGCTCAAACGCCATATGGGGCTTATTGAGAAGATAATGGGCGGATTGCTTCTGTTTGTCGGTATCATGTTGGTAACAGGCGCATTCTCAACCTTTAGCTGGTGGTTGCTTGAGACATTCCCTGCCTTGGCAACGCTTGGTTAGGGGCATATTCTTGCCCCAGAAGTGAGGTAGTCTGCCAGAAAAGAAAGGGCAGGCAAATGGGTAAGAGCAGCCACGCAATTGTGCGTCGCCGCCGGGTGTTTTACATTCCCGGCTATGATCCCATTCACCCAAGGCGCTATCGCGAGCTTTATCGCACGGAAAGCGCCGCACAGGCGGACATCTCGGGTTATGAGATTGCGTTGACGACCAAGAAGACCAAGGGCGGGCCGTATGGCTGGCATGTCGCGGGGCGCATAGAGGGCGGCGAAACCGGGACGGATGTCGAGGTGCTGGTCTGGTCGGACATCGTGCGGGACAGCATGTCGAATTCGATCCCGGCGACTTATGTGCAGTTAGCCCGGACCGCTTGGACCTATATCGGAACAGGGGCACTGGGGCGGCTGATGCGGCTGCGCAAGGGGCCGGTGATCGCGGCGCTATATCCTGTATTGTTCCTGATTGGGCAATTGGCCCTGGCGCTTTTGCTGGCTTGGGGTCTGGGTCAGGTGATTGCCCTTTTCCTTCCATGGTGGTTCGGTTTTGCCGGGCTTGCCGTAGTGCCGCCAGTCCTGATGTGGTTTCGCAAGAAGGACGGCAAGTTCTTTGCCTACTACCTCATGCATGACTATGCCTATTCGGCGGCAAGCAAGGGGAAAAACCCTCCCGAGCTCGAGGCGCGTATGTCCGAGTTCGGTGTGCGGATCGCAGCGGCCCTGAAAGAGGATGTCGATGAGGTGCTGGTCGTCGGTCATTCGTCGGGTGCGCATCTGGCGGTGTCGATCCTGTCGGATGTCATCCGGGCGGGGCTGGTGCCCGAGGATGGCCCGGCATTGTCTTTCCTGAGTTTGGGGCAGGTGGTGCCGATGGTGTCTTTCCTGCCGCGCGCCTTTCGGTTGCGGGCGGATCTTGCTTACTTGTCGGCGCGCACTGAGCTGACATGGGTGGATGTGACCGCGCCGGGGGATGGCTGTGCCTTTGCATTGTGTGATCCCGTGTCGGTGAGCGGTGTTGCGCCAGAAGACAAGCGTTGGCCGCTTGTCGTGTCGGCAGCCTTTACCCAGACGCTGAGCCCCGAGCGTTGGCAAGAGCTGCGGTGGCGGTTTTTCCGGCTGCATTTCCAGTATCTTTGCGCCTTCGATCGACCGGGTGACTATGACTATTTCCGCATTACGGCCGGTCCGAAAACGCTGGCGGTGCGCTACGAAGGGCGCAGCCCGTCGAAATCTAGGATTGAGGGGGCGGTAAACAAGTTTCCGCAAATCGCACCATGACATTGCCGCCAAAGCCCGCTTCGAGGCCCGAAAAGGTATCCTTGCGCCAATACGTGAAGCTCTTTCGCGAGGACATTCTTTCCGCGCAGCCAGCAAAGCTATACCGCGCCTGGATGGCCGAGTTTCGCACACCGTTCTTCCGATCCTATCTTTTGAACCAACCCGAGTTGATCAAGACGGTGCTCAAGGAACGCCCCGATGATTTTCCCAAGTCAAGCCGCATCAGTGAGGGATTGCGCCCCTTGTTGGGGGATTCGGTGTTCCTGACCAATGGGGAGGTTTGGAAACGTCAGCGTCGGATCATTGACCCGGCTTTTGAAGGCGGGCGGCTGCGTGACACGTTTGGCGCGATGTGGGCGGCGAGCGAAGCTGCCATCACGCGTCTGGCAAAACTTGAAGGGCAGGTTGTCGAGATCGAGGAAGAAACCAGCCACGCGGCGGCGGACGTCATTTTCCGCACGTTGTTCTCGATCCCGATCGAACACGAGATCGCCAGCCAGGTGTTTTCGCAGTTCAGGGACTACCAGCGCAGTCAGCCCATTCTGAACCTTGGGGCCTTTGTGCCGCTGCCTCGGTGGGTGCCGCGGTTCTTTCGTGCAGAGACAAAGGCGACGGCAGCGGCGATCCGCAGGTTGATCAAACAACTCACGGAAGAGCGTATGGCGGCTATCCGTGCAGGGACAGCACCGGATGATCTTGCTACCAAGATTATGACGACGCGCGACCCGGAGACCGGCGACACATTTGACGCGGATGAAATGGTCGATCAGGTGGCGATCTTCTTTCTCGCGGGTCATGAAACCAGCGCTTCGGCTTTGGCTTGGGCGCTGTATCTCATGGCGCTTTACCCGGATTGGCAGGAAATGATCGCGGCAGAGGCCGTTGATTTGGAGGAGAGCTTTTCGGCGGTCTCGCGTTTGAAAATGAGCCGGGATGTGTTTCGCGAAGCGTTGAGGCTTTATCCCCCTGTGCCAATGATGGTGCGCCAGTCCACCTGTCCCGAGACGTTCCGGAGCCGGGAGATCAGACCGGGTGCTCAGATGGTGCTGTCACCATGGCACCTGCACCGGCATGAACGGCTGTGGGACAACCCGGACGGGTTCGATCCGACGCGTTGGCAGACGGAGAACGGCCGTCAATGCGCACGGGATGCCTATATGCCGTTCTCTGCGGGACCGCGTGTCTGCACGGGGGCCGGCTTTGCGATGGTCGAGGGGCCTCTGATCCTCTCCATGATCCTTCGACATTTCCGGATCACCCCGGAGGGGCCTTCGCCTGTGCCGGTGGCCTATCTGACAGTCCGCTCCAAAGATGGCATTCGGCTGCGTCTGGAGCGCCGTTGAGCCGACACGCGTGCGTTCGTCAGGCGCGCGAGGCCATGCGATGGGCCAGGCGCAGGGCTTCGATGGTGCTGGTGGGGGCGGCGATACCTTTCCCGGCAATGTCGAAGGCGGTTCCGTGGTCTGGGGACGTGCGGATGAATGGCAGGCCGAGCGTCACGTTGACCCCGCGATCGAAAGCCAGCGTTTTGATCGGGATGAGTGCCTGATCGTGATACGCGCAGATCGCGACATCGTAGCGGGCTCGTGCGGCGGCGTGAAACATGGTGTCGGCGGGCAGGGGGCCGGTGACATCGACCCCTCCGGCGCGAAATTCCTCGATGATCGGCGCAAGGATCGTAGCATCCTCTTGGCCCATGGTTCCGCCTTCGCCGGCATGCGGATTGAGGCCGGCCACGGCGATGCGCGGGTTCGGAATGCCGAAATGCGCACGCAGCCCCTCTGCGGTAATGCGGATGGTTTGGCGCAACAGGTCCGGCGTCAGGGCCGCCGGTACATCGGACAGCGGGATGTGGATGGTGCTCGGCACAACGCGCAACTCGTCACTGGCGAGCATCATAACCACGTTTTCGACATCCCCCAGATAGGCAAGGTATTCCGTATGGCCGGGCCACGGAAAATCGGCGCCAACCTTGAGCGCCTTCTTGTTGATTGGCGCGGTACAGAGCGCAGAAGCGGCACCGGACATCGCGAGGTCAGCCCCACGCGCGATCGCCTCAATCACGCCTTCGGCATTGTCCGGGTCGGGCTCACCGGGTACGGCCTTACCAAAAAAAGGATGTGGCAGAACGGGCAGGGAGCCGGGCATGATGGCACACGCCTCGCCGGGATCCTGAATGATCGTGGCCGGAACGGTGCCCGGTAGGTGGTCCGGGTCGGCGATGAGGAAAAACGCAAGCTCGTCGCGCAGGGCCCGCCAGGCTTTCTCGGCCAGTTCTAGACCGACACCTGCGGGTTCACCGCAGGTAAGAGCAATAGGGGCCGCGGTCATTTTTCGACGATGATCGCGTCGGCGCGCAATTGTTCAAGATAGCTGTCTGCAAAGGACTGCATGCGCTGCTGGCGCAGGGCCCCGGCGACGTCTTCGCGGGAAAGCTCTTCGCCAAGCTGCGCTGTGCGGCCACAAAGCATCAGGAAAATCAATGATTGGCGGTTGGCCGTCGTAAGTGCGGTCGAGACTTCGTTATCATCAAGCTTGGCAAGTTCGAGCGCGATATCGCGCGGAATCTTTCCGGGGGCTTGCGCTTCGCGCACAAGTGTTCCGGCAGGTTGCCCTTTGGCCAGACCATAAAGATCGTCGCAGCGGTCAATGGTGTCCCGGATTTTCTGTGCGCGGGCGAGTGTTTCCGGGGTGCGTCCGCCGGGAATGTGGAGCATCGCGTAGTCGATTGCCGAATATGAGGGCGCGCGGCGCCCGGTTTCCTCGATGCCCCGCATCTGGAAGATCGCAACCGCATTGGGGAGCTGCACCGGATCGGTAACCTCTCCGGGGCCAAGTGCCGAGATCAGCGGGCGCAACTGCGGAGGCAGGTTGGTGATCGACATCCAGTCGATCTTGCCGCCGTCCTGTTTCGTCGGGGCGCCAGAATATGTGCGCGCGGCATTTTCGAAATCTGCAAACGAGCGGATCTGTGAGAGTTGCGCGGCCAGCGACGTGACCTGCTCGCGGGTCTGGGGCGTGGCCGGGATAACGATTTCAGACAGGAGAACGCGGATTCCGCCGGCGCCGCTGTTCGAGGCAATGGCCCGGTCGATTTCCTCTTCGGTAATCTGGACCCGTGATCCGAACCGTGTCTGGATCACGCCGCGCCAGGCCAGTCCCGAAAAGGTAAAGGCCCGCATAGTTTCCTCGTCCACACCTTCCGCGGCCAGCGCCTTGATCATGTCTTCGGGCGGCATGTTCACGCGTTGTGCAAACTCTGCAATACCGGCCTGAATACCGTCCTCACTTGGGGTGATGCCGGCAATCTCGGCGGCTTCGAGCTTGAGCCGGTCCTCGATCAACTGTTCACGCGCCAGTTTGCGGACATCGCCCGGCGTGTTCATGATCGCGAGCAACAGAGCGCGTTGTTCGATTTCGTAGTATGTGACGACCCGGTCGTTCACGATGATGGCAGGCGAAAATGCACTTTGTGCCTGCGCGGTCTGAGACGTGAACAGAGCAAAAGCAACGGCTGCTATTCCAGTGAAAAGGCGGGATATCATGATGTGGTTCTTCCTGCTCATTTACGTCTAGCCGCAGGTGCGGTCGTAACTTTTCTGGCTCGATTTGACCGAGAAGCCCAGCAAGGCGACCGTCAGGCCAAAACTCGTGCTCGATTGCACCGTAGTGGATGTTGAGAAGCGGCGCGAGACCGAAAGCTCGACCTTGACGCATTCGTTGCGGTATTCCAGTCCGACACCCGCTTCGGCGGTTTTGTTGTTGCCGGCATCGTATCGCCAATCAAACAGGCCGGTCCAGTGGCGGGCCAGGCGATAGCGACTGTCCAGCGCCCATTCCGAAAGGGTTGATGTTCGGTTTTCGGCCACGTCCGGCGCGAGCCAGACATAACGTCCGTCCAGCCAGAGCTTGCTATTGCTCCAGCCGACCCGCGCATCGGCTTTCCTGATACCGGCGTCATAGTCGTAGATCGTGCGCGCGGTGAAGGACAAACCGTTTCGGGTTTTGATCTGCCCGGCGAGCAAAAGGTCCGAAACGACATCGTCCAAACCGGATGTCCGGGTGAAATCCACCTGGTCCTCTTCGTGGAACACCTGGCCAATCGTGAGATTGCCCTGCCAGCCTGCCGCGCTGTAACGAGACCAGTTGAACCCGACAGCGCCGGCCAAGCCGCGCTCGCGGCGGTCGTATGAAGGAAATCTAGACAAGGCGAGAAGGTTGCCCTCATCAAATTCGACGCGCGTGCTTTCGTCATTGGCCACGTCAAGATTACTGCCGCCGGTCCAGGCGATTTGGGCAACGGGTTCGATGACATAGGTGGCGCCATCAGAGCCGATCTTGCTCATGGGATAACGGACATGGGCCGCAACGGTGGGCGTGAGCTGGCTGGTATAGTCAGGGTAGGTCGAGTCGTTGTTGGTATAAAAAGCGTCAAAGGCCAGTTCGCCCGTCACGCCAGTGCGTACACCGCTTGGCAGAATCCAGTTGCGCCGCCAGGACATGTCAGCATGGGCGCGTCCCACATCCCGGCCCACGATATCGGCGTGGGACCGGCGCTGGTGGCCGTGCAACTCAACATTTGTGCGCAGTTCTCCGCCAATCGCGTTTGGGAAATACCGCCGTTCGGTGGTGGCTACCGCAACAAGTGTCGGCAAAGTGTTATTATCTTCATTCGGGCGAAGAGATTGATAGTGCAGCAATGCAACGCGCGTCGCCTCGTCACGGTAGGAACGCTGCGCCGTGATATTGCTGACCAGACGGTCGTCATCCGAATAATCGTAGTCGGTGATATAACTGTCATCGCTGACAGCCTTGAGATCAAAGCTGAGTTTGAAGTCGCGTGGCAGGTCGAAACGGCCTTCGGCGAAGAGATAGCCACGGGTCTTGCTGGGCAGGATCGTGTCGTCAGACACGGCTCCATTCAGTTCGATCCGTCCTTTCTTGAAGGCTTGGCGGTACCGGAACTCTAGCGTCCTTGTCTCAGAGGAGACATAGGGCGTCAGGGTGATGTCTCGGTGATTACCGATGGTAATGAAATACGGCATCTTGAGGCCGTAGCTCAACTGGCTCGTGGTGCGCACGGTCGGGATCAGGAAGCCTGTGGCCCGATCCAGCGTGGGGTCCGGGAGGCGCAAGTGCGGAAAGTAGAGCACCGGGACGTCCCGGATCAGAAGGCTGGCGTGGTCAAAATAGAGCTGGCGCTCCAACTGGTCGTGCACCACGCGCCGGGCACGGATTTGCCAAAGGGGCGGCTCTCCGGTTTGGCAGATCCGACACGAGGACGCGCTGGTTTTGCTGAGCACCGAGTAGCGACCATCCACGCGGTTGAGCTGGTTGGCGGCAAGTTGCACTTGTTGGTCAAGCACCATGCGAGCGCTACGAAGAAGCCCGTTGTTGAAAGCACTGTCCAGCTCTGCCGAAGAGGCAATAATCGTGACCTCGTCCCCCTGAATGATCCGGATAGGGCCCTTCAGGGTGATCTTGTCGGCATTGGCGTCATATTGGATTTCGGTCGCCATCAGGCGCACATCGTCCATGAGGGCCTCGACATGGCCGCGCGCCGTCAGGACAGATTCACCCGACACATAGACATGGTCCGCAACAAGCATGACGTTTCCGGGGTCGGAAACAGTCTGAGCCCCGGCGGAAAACGCCAGAGTAACCGACAGCAGACAGCCGGACAGAAAACGGGAGGCAGCGTTCATCCGTCCTCCATATGCAACAACAAACCCAGTGCCAACATGACACTTGCAACAGGTGGCGCCCAAGCCGCGAGCGCGGGCGATATCTGCCCGTTTTCCCCCAGGATCTGGGCAAAGTTTCGGACGAAATAGAGAGCGAAACCAATGAGAACCGAAACCAGCACGGCAACCCCGGTGTTGCCGAAACGGGTATGGCGCATGGTAAACGCCGAAGCGATCAGAACCATCGCCATCAGGAACAGCGGCTGGGCAAGCTCCATGTTGAGCCAGACTATGTGGCGACGGGCGGAAAACCCGGCTTCCTTCAGTTCTTCGATGAAGGAGGGAAGATGCCATATGGAAATGGCGGACGGGGTTCCAAAGCGGTCGCGGATGCGGTCGGGGGTAAGCGTGCTTGGCAGGCGCAAGAGCTCATGTTCACGGGCATTGGATTCGGAATTAATGCCGTGCACGAGCGGCCAGGCCTTGGCGTTGCGCAATTCCCAGGCGCCTTCGATGAGCTGCGCAGATGCGGCCTCGATGCGCGTTTTGGGCCCGCCATCCTTGGCATAGCTCACGATGGTGACGTCATAGAAGATCGACGCATCCGGGTCGCTTCGCGCCACGTGAATGACCGCCTGGCCTTGAGCGCCTCCCTGACGCAGCCAGAGGCCCTCGCTGGACAGCGACAGGGCGCTGCGTCCTTCGACGCGCATTTGTTCGGACAACTCGTCGTAGCGCACGCTGGTCGCGGCCACGAGCGGGTTGAGTGTGGTGACGGCCAAGATACCGATCATGAGCGCCACGGTCACGGGGGACAGTAGTGAAAGAATGGCTGAACGCCCTGCTGCACGAACCACAACAAGTTCGGACGTGCGCGCCAGGCTGATGAAGAGAGTGATGGTTGCCAGGATGATGATGAGCGGAAGAAGCTGATACAGCCCCTCCGGCGTTTTGAGCAGCGTGAGAAACACGACGGACGAAAAGCCAACCTGATCGACATCGAAACGGCGCAGTTGTTCCATCAAGTCAATCAGCGCCATCAAGACAAAGAAGATGCCCAACAGGCCAAGCAGGATCCAAAGGAACTTGCGGGCGAAATAGAAGTGAATGGTCATGCGCGGGACCTCCGCCGCCAATGGATCGGATTCGATGCCAAGCGCATAATGCCGAAGATCAGAACGGTGCCGAGCAAGGCCGGGGCATAAACGAGTGGCCACATGTTCGGATGGTTTCGAACCGGGTCCGTCATGGCGCTCTTTGTCAACTCAAGAATGACCAGGAGGACGAAGGCGATCAGAATCTGTCTCCAGACGCCAAAGCGGCTGTATCCTCCGACGAGCAACACGGCAAATCCGACCAACGGGAAGACGATTGTGGAAAGGGCCTGAGCAAAGCGGCCGTGACCTTCGTAGACAATGACGCCCCGGTCGATATTCGTTTCTCGCGCAAGCCTGTGGCTATCAAAAAGCAACTCGGTGGTTTGAAGGTGTTTGATTTCGCGTCTTGGCTTGGCATCGCGGTTAATAACGGTACCGATATCGTATGAGAAATCCGAGAAATTGGTGGTGATCAGACGTCCATCTTTGCTTGAATGAATCTGAGCGAGGCCGCTGACCATGATCAGCTTGGGGCCGGAGTCGTCCTGAACCAGATAGGCTTCTTCTGCTGTGTAGGTTGTCGTGCGCGCCGGGTTGCGCCGGTCCGAAAGGAAAACGTCGCGCAAAACGCCATCATTGGAGATTTGGCGGATATAGAACGTGACACCGGAGGTCGGATGCAAAAATGTTCCCTCGGTCAACAGCCGAGAGGTAACGTTCTCGGCGATTTCCTTTTGGCGCTCGGTGAGCTGGACAAGGCTTGCCGGGACAAGAAAATGAGTGAGGGCTGACATCATTACCGCAACAATGATACCGAAATACAGAACGGGCCGCCCGAGGCGCCAGGGGCTGAACCCGGTTGCCTGCATCACGGTCAGTTCGCTTTCGCTGCTCAAACGGTTGATCACATAGACCGTTGCAGCGAAGACGGACATGGGCAGCACCAACCGAATGACGTTCGGCAGGCTGAGGATCGTGAGTTCAAGAAAGACGGTCGCGTTCTGACCGCTGGCGATCAGTTGATCGAACAGGACGACAGCGCGATTGACCCAGTAGACCGACACCAGAACCAGTGAAAAAAAGCCGAACAGAGTCAGGAGCTGCGACAGGATATATCTGTCGAATTCTGCTCACTGCCCAAGAATCCCCCAAAGCATCTTGTTTTGAGCGAACATTAGAGGAATTGGAACACTGGGAAAACTGCTATCTGGCAAATACAGTCTGTGCAGGCTAGGACTCACGCAAAATGTAGGGGAGTTGAGACGTGTCGAAACCTGTGAGCATTTCCTTTGAGGAGACAAATCTGGATGCTGTGGCGGCGGCAGAAGGCCGGATTTGCGTGTTGGTTCCGTTGGAGGGGAACCTGGGCCAGGAAGCGCGACGGGTGAACCGGCTGAGCCGGGGGGGCATCGAGCGCATGCGCGAAGCGCAGAGAGAAAAGGCCAAGGTCGGGGATCATGCCGCGCTTGCGTGGCCGATGGGGTTGGCGGCGCAGGCCGTCGACGTGGTTTTCCTTCCGCGCCGTTGTACCGTCGAAGAGGCACGCAAGGCCGGCGCGAAATTGGCGCAGCAGCGGGGCGGCAAGGACATGCTGGTTCTGGCGGGAAATCATCCGAAAGCCGCTGAAATTGCAATGGGTTTGGCACTGCGCGACTATGGTTTCGACGACCACAAGACCGCCGATGCTGCCCCGGACACGCGCAAAGTGCGCTTCATGGTCTCCAAGCCCGAAGAGGTTTCGGCAGCAGCGGAACCACTCCTGTCGGTTGCTGAGGGTGTGTTTTTCACGCGTGATCTGGTGAATGAACCGGCCAATGTTCTTACAACCAGTGAGTTCGCAGCGCGGCTGGAGGCGATGCGGGGCATTGGTCTTGAGGTCGAAATCCTTGAGGAAAAGGCCTTGGAAGACCTCGGGATGGGTGCGCTGTTGTCGGTTGGGGAAGGGTCGGACAGCCCGTCCAAAGTGGCCGTGATGCAATGGAATGGCGGCGACAAGGAGGCCGCTCCGCTGGCGCTTGTTGGCAAGGGTGTCGTTTTTGATACCGGCGGCATTTCGCTCAAACCGGCGGCCGGCATGGAAGATATGACCATGGATATGGGCGGCGCCGGTGTTGTGGCGGGCGTGATGCGCGCGCTTGCGCTGCGCAAGGCCAAGGCCAATGTCGTGGGGCTTGTCGGTCTGGTCGAGAACATGCCGTCGGGGCGGGCGACCCGTCCGGGGGACGTGGTGACGTCAATGAAAGGCGATACGATCGAGGTGATCAACACCGATGCCGAGGGGCGTTTGGTGTTGTGTGATGTGATGCATTACGCACAGGATCGGTTCAAACCGGCTGCGATGATTGATCTGGCCACGCTGACAGGGGCGATTATCATCGGTCTCGGCCATGAGAAGGCCGGTGTTTTTGCCAATGATGATGTCTTGTGCAATCAATTCCTCAAGGCCGCGGATGCCGAGAGCGAGGGGGCGTGGCGTATGCCGCTGGGACAGGCTTATGCCGATCAGTTGAAATCGCGTATTGCCGATCTCAAGAACACTGGCGGGCGTCCGGCTGGGTCGGTGACGGCGGCAGAATTCCTGCACCGGTTCGTTCAGGAGGGCGTGCCGTGGATACATCTCGACATTGCCGGGGTTGCCAGCGTGAAAACCGACACCGCCTATGCGCCCAAAGGGGCAACGGGATGGGGGGTGATGGCGCTTAACCGGCTGGTGGCGGACCAGTTCGAAACTGGGGAATAGAGGCGTGGGCGCAGCCTATTTCTATCACCTGACCCGTGCGCCGCTGGAGGCGACCTTGCCGCGCCTCATTGAAAAGGCGCGTGGGGCGGGCTGGAAAATCGCCGTGCGCGGACGGGATCCGCAGCGCATGGAATGGCTCGACCAGAAACTCTGGTTACTGGGCGACGAGAGTTTTCTGGCACATGGGCTCGAAGGCGGGCCCCACGACGCGTTGCAGCCAGTCCTGTTGACCTCTGGCGATGCACGCCCGAACAATGCCGCCTGTGTCATGGCGATTGATGGGGCGGATGTTGCGGCAGACGAAGTGAATGCGCTTGAGCGGGTGTGTATCCTGTTTGATGGACACGACCCGGGCGCGGTCCAGCATGCACGGGGGCAATGGAAGGCGCTGGTGGATGCAGGCTGCAGCGCTCAATACTGGAGCGAAGAAAGCGGTGCCTGGCAGAAGAAGGCAGAAAGCGGCTAGGCGCGGCTAGCGAATGAGGATCATTCGATTGCCTGCGATGGTGATCTGCTCGTAGCGTTGAAGATACGACATGCCGAGCAGGGATTGCTGCAACTCGCCACCATTGATGCGGGCGGCAACGTTGTGGTCTTGGATGCCATCCAGTGAAACGGACTCAAGCCGGACCGGTGCGGTGCGCACCTCTCCGTTTGCGGTCATGGCGCGTCCATAATAGGGCAGGGCGTCCGGATCGAACCCCACCCGGCGCGCATCCTGTTTGCTCAGAACGATATCGGACGCGCCGGTGTCCACGATGAACGTGACCGGTGTGTTGTTCACATCCAGTGTCAGGCGATAGTGGCCATCCGGCCCCCGTGGAATCTCGATCCTGCCAGCATCGGAAAAGACCGCCTGCGTGGGTCTGACCGTCGAGCGGATATCGTCCCACAGGCCGACGACCGCGATCATGCCGAGGATAATCAGCCCCCAGATCACGGCCTGCTGGAGCGTCTTTCCCAATGAGTTGCGATTGCTGACAAAAAACCAGAAACCGACGGCGGCGGTCAGGAGGACGAGGTAGGCGAGGTTTCCGATTTCGATATTGCTCATGTGGAGCATATAGGCGTGAACGGATCTGTCGGGAAGGGTCAGGTGACAAAACCAAAATCGCGCAGACCCGTCAGGATGAACTGAACCGCAAGGGCCGCCAGCAACATGCCCAGAAGCCGGGTGACGACGTTGATACCGGTGCGCCCCAACGCCCGTTCAAATAGTCCGGCCATGAGGAAGAGTCCCAGCACCACGACCAGAACCGCCATGGCAACGCCCAGCACGAGGAACGTGGATTGCACTCCGGGGTACTGACCGGACAGGAGGATGATCGTTGCGATCGAACCCGGTCCCGCGATCAGGGGAATGGCCAGCGGGAAAACCGATGGATCGGGGTGATCGTCCTCGTCGGCATCGCCCGCCTGATCTTCGCGACGCTTGCTACGTCGTTCGAATAGCATGTCAAGCGCAGTCAGAAACAGGAGAACGCCACCGGCAATACGGAATGCGGGCATGGAAATGCCCACGAACCCCAGGACGGCCTCGCCCAGAAAGGCGAACATTGCCAGAAGGGCAAAAGCGATCAGGCAGGAGCGGAAGGCAATGGCACGACGCTGCGCGGTGGGAACACCCTGAGTCAGAGCCACGAACAAAGGCATCAACCCGATGGGGTCGATGATCACGAAGAGCGTGACGAAGGCAGTTATCAGCGCAGACGTGTCCATCGGGAACCCTAGCCCTCAGCTTTCGGCTTTTTCAAGCTTTTCCAAGGCGCGTATCCACAAATCCTCGGCGCGGTCCTGAGCGTCGCGGACTTCGGCGTATTTGCGCTGCCAGACTTCCAGTTCCCCCTGCTTTCCGTCCTCGTAGATGGACGGATCGGCCAGCTTTTTCGCCAGTTTGTCGCTCATTTCGTTGAGCTTTTCCACCCGCGCTTCACATTTACGAATTTCGGTCTTCAGGGCCTGAATATCCGTGCGCGAGGCGCGCTTGGCGGCGGGTTTTTCCTTGGTTTTACCCACGGGTTTGTCAGCGCTGAGCAGGAGTTTGCGATAGGCGGGAAGGTCTTCTTCATAGGGTTTAACCGTGCCGCCCTGAACCAGCCACAAACGATCTGCGACCAGCGTGAGAAGGTGCATGTCGTGGCTGACAAGAATGACGGCTCCGGAATAGGCTGTGAGCGCTTCAACCAGCGCTTCACGGCTTTCGATGTCAAGGTGGTTGGTCGGTTCGTCAAGGATCAGGAGATGCGGTGCGTCGAGCGTGGCCAGCAACAAAGACAAGCGGGCTTTTTGCCCCCCCGACAGACGCCCGACCTCGGTTTCCGCCTGAGCGGCCCCCAGTCCGAACCCGGCAAGGCGGGCGCGCAGCCGGGCTTGCGCTTCGCTGGGACGTTCGCGCATCAGGTGCTGGATCGGGGTTTCATCAATGTAGAGTTCGTCCACTTGATGCTGGGCAAAAAAGCCGATCCGCAGCTTGCTGGAGGTTGTGAACTTGCCGCTCATCGGAGCGAGGCGCCCGGAGAGGAGTTTGGCCAGCGTGGACTTGCCCTGACCGTTTTTGCCAAGCAAAGCAATGCGGTCGTCCTGATCAATGCGCAAGTTAAGGTTCTTGAGCACCACCGTATCGCCATAACCGGTCGATCCGCCCTCCATGGCAATAATCGGCGGCGAGAGTTCCTCTGGTTTTGGGAAGGTGAAAACGACACGTGCCGCATCTTCCGGGGCGGTGATCGGTGTCATCTTTTCAAGCATCTTCACGCGCGACTGGGCCTGTTTTGCCTTGCTGGCCTTGGCTTTGAAACGATCCACGAAGGCCTGAAGATGTTCGCGCTGTGCCTGTTGCTTTTTGGCCGCTGCGGTTTGCACGGCGCGCTGTTCGGCGCGCTGGCGGGCAAACTGGTCGTAGGGGCCGGAGTAGTAGGTGAGTTTACGTTCATCAAGGTGCAGGATCGCCCCGACGGAACGGTTCAAAAGCTCTCGGTCGTGGCTGATGATCAGTACAGTATGGGGATATTTGACCAGATAGTTTTCCAGCCAAAGCGCCCCTTCAAGATCAAGGTAGTTTGTCGGTTCGTCCAGCAACAGATAGTCGGGCTGTGAAAACAGGACCGCCGCCAAGGCAACCCGCATCCGCCACCCGCCCGAGAAGGCCGAGCAGGGCATCTGTTGCTCGGCATGGTCAAAGCCAAGCCCCTTGAGGATGGAACCTGCGCGGGCCTCTGCGCTCCAGGCATCAATATCGGCCAGTCGGGTCTGAATTTCAGCGATCCGATTGGAGTCGGTTGCCGTTTCGGCTTCGACCATCAGGGCCGCGCGTTCGGTATCGGCGGCCAACACCGTGTCAATCAGCGACACCTCATTGCCCGGCACCTCTTGAGCCACACCACCGATGCGCGCGCGCTGGGGCAGGGTGATCGAGCCGCCTTCTAGGGCCAGTTCGCCACGTATCAGGCGGAAAAGCGTGGTTTTGCCAGCCCCGTTACGACCGATCAGTCCCACCTTGTGACCGGGGGGAATCGTGGCGGAAGCGTCCTGAAACAGGGGGCGGCCTTCGACGGAGTAGCTGATATCTGAAATCTTGAGCATGTGAGACCGTTTGACTGAACAAGAGAGCGGCGTCAATCATCGCTTTTCATGGGGGAGAACCCATGTTATCGGAGCGCCAATTCGAACATCAGTGGAGCAGGCCGCTCCGCTCAATAAGGAGATACACAATGGCGCTGGAACGCACCTTTTCGATCATCAAACCCGATGCCACCCGCCGCAACCTGACTGGCAAGATCAATGCCAAGTTCGAGGAAGCCGGTCTACGCATCGTTGCCCAGAAGCGCATTCACCTGACCAAGGCACAAGCCGGCGAATTCTATGCCGTGCACAAGGAACGCCCCTTCTATGACGAACTGTGCGAATTCATGGCTTCGGCTCCGATCGTTGCACAGGTTCTGGAAGGCGAAGGCGCGATTGCGAAGAACCGCGAAGTCATGGGTGCAACCAACCCTGCCGACGCGGCACCCGGCACCATCCGCGCTGAATTCGCCGAGTCGGTTGGCGAGAACTCGGTGCACGGCTCGGACGCTCCTGAAACAGCCGCAGTTGAAATCGCATATTTCTTCTCGGGCCTTGAACTGGTGGGCTAAGGGTTTCGGATCGCTAACGCGATCCGGCCGACGTTGGGGCCAGCCCCGACACACATGCCCAAGTGGGGGCCAGCCCCCACGCCCCCGGGGTATTTCTGGAAAAAGAAAGATCAGGGGCGTTTTTCGATGACGCCGATCCTGTCGAGGGCCGCTTCGAGTTTGGAGCGGCCTTTGTCGTGGGCTGCGGCCTTGATTGCATCAAAACGTTTGCGCAGGGCGGCCTTTTCCTTGCCTTTGCAGTCATTCCACGGCCGGCCCTGCAGACCCATCACGAGTAAGTAGTAGCCGATGAAGTGCGGTCTGGCGCCACTTTTCAGGAGTTGGGTGTAGGCAGTGTCCGCCCCCAGCGCACGAAGTTCCTGGGCTGAGTGAATACCTGCCCGGTTGCATGCCTGTTCGAAGGCCGGACCAAGATTGCGGATCGAGGAGACGGGGTCTGTCATGTGGGCCAGATTAATCCATGTCACCGCGCCTGCAAGACCGTCAGATCATGGCCCAGTCGGTGAATACGTATTTCTTGACAGGTTGTTGTTTTGACGTGCCCGGATTCTGATCGTTCTTTTCCGGTTCTGGGCGTGGAGTCGGTTTGATGTTCGTCACAAAAGGCATCTCTCTGCTCTCTTATTATCTGCCGCCGATCCGTTTCAGCTGCGCCGCATTGGTGAAGGAAGCATGGCCAAATGAAATGGCGTTGTGATGCCGGGAAACAGGTCATTTTCTGCCGAGACTGTGCCGAAATGATCTGGAAAAACCAAAAAAGCCCAGTGCTTTCACACTGGGCTCTGGAAACTTTGGCTCCGGCGGTAGGGATCGAACCTACGACCAATTGATTAACAGTCAACTGCTCTACCGCTGAGCTACGCCGGAATGTGGAGCGGGGTATAGCCTTGGTTTTTGAGGACGTCCAGAGGGTTCTTTCACATTTTTTCCAATTTCGGAGAAAAAAATCAGAGACGCGCAAAAACTGCTTCGGAATGTAACTCGCCCTGTGGTGAAACGATTGATTTTCCTGTCAAATCAACGAGGTGTGCAAACACATTTCGAGTGGCAGCGCCCATCAGGGCCGTGGGTGTTTCGGTGTAGATACAGCATGCGAGGTCGTATGCGCGGGCTGGTCCCTGTCCGAGGGCCGCGAGAATCTCGGCTTCACGTCCCAAGCGGTGCGCAATGAGCCAATCGAGGCGTTCAGAGGGGGCGGTGATCGGGGCGCCGTGACCTGAGTGGAAGACGGACCAGTCCCGCGACCGGAGTTTTCGGCAGGATGCCATGAAGTCGGTCAGGTCGCCATCCGGGGGAGAGACAAGGGAACTGGCCCAGCCCATGACATGATCCCCCACAAAGCAGGCATCGCCCATGGCGAAGGACAGGTGGTTTCCAAAATGGCCGGGGGTGTGGATCGCTTCGAGTGACCAGCCGCCCCCTTGCACGATGTCGCCTTCCTTGAGCAGGTGGTCGGGAGCAAAATGCGCATCAACTCCTTCTCCTCCGCCGGCAAGACCCTTGGCGGCAAGCTCCTGCATAACGGGGCTACGCCCCGTCGAGGCGTCTCCGAATCCATAGACCGGCGCACCGGTGTCCCGCGACAGGCGGGCGGCCAGCGGGGAGTGGTCGACATGCGCATGCGTGACGAGAATATGGGTTATCTGCTGTCCGGGTTCCAATGCGGCGAGAATGGCGCTGTTGTGGTCTGCCATGTCCGGCCCCGGATCAATGACGCAGATGTCGTCCGTGCCGACAAGATACGTGTTGGTTCCGCGAAATGTCATTGGCGATGGATTTGGCGCCAATACCCGGCGCACGTTCGGCGACAGCGCTTCGACAAGACCGGGTTCCGGATCAAATGCAAGAATTTCGGCATCCATGGGCTTTCCTTCCTTGGCGGGTCGCGGCAAGACTTAGACATGTTTTTCAAATGGCTCAAACGCTATATGCCCCGCAGCCTTTATGGACGGGCCGCACTTATCCTGATTTTCCCGGTTGTGTTCTTGCAGCTGGTGGTTTCATTCGTCTTCATTCAGCGCCATTTCGAAGGCGTGACCGATCAGATGACCCGCGCCGTGGCGCGAGAGATTTCGCTTGTTCTGGTTGCAGCGGAACGCCGGAATGAAGATCCAGAGGAGTTTCGGAGAATAACGGACACATTGGCCATGGAGATGTCCTTCCCGGATGATTTATCCGGGGAAGACACGCGGATTTGGTACGATTTCTCGGCTCTGATCGTGGGGCGCAATCTCTACCAAAAAGTGCCTGGGCTGGAATTTGTGCAGCTTGCCGAAAACAAGAGGGTTCGCTTGGGAATTTCTGATGATACCGGACCCGTGGTTATCGCCTTCGACCGGTCACGGGTGTCGGCATCAAACTCTCATCAGCTTCTGGTGAACATGGTGTTTTTTGGCGGGCTTCTGACGCTTGTGGCATATCTTTATCTGCGCAACCAGCTGCGTCCGATCACCAAACTGGCTGCCGCGAGCGAAGCCTTTGGACGGGGACGGAACGTGCCTTATTCACCGGGTGGCGCGGTCGAAGTGCGTGCCGCCGGAAATGCATTTCTGGACATGCGTAACCGGATCGAACGTCAGATTGAACAACGCACCCTCATGTTATCAGGGGTCAGCCACGACTTGCGCACACCTTTGACCCGGCTGAAGCTTGGCCTGTCCATGCTGGAAGACGAAGACCGTGAGCCGCTGGAACGGGATGTGGAGGACATGCAGCGGATGCTAGACGCTTTCTTGAGTTTCGCACGCGGGGCTTATGAGGGAGAACCGGAAACGGTTGATCCGCGAACGCTGATAGAGCGTATCGTTGAGGACTGTGCCCGTGGCGGGCAGGATGTGACCCTGATTGAATGTGAGGGTCATGGCGAAGTGTCATGGCGTATTCTGGCTGTACGTCGTGCCGTCGAGAACCTGATCGGCAATGCTGTTCGATATGGTGAGCGGGCAGAAGTTTCGCTTCGCATCACCGAAAAATCCGTGCGAATCCGCGTGGAAGATTGCGGGCCTGGAATCGCGCCACAGGATCGGGAAGAGGCGCTCAAGCCTTTTGCCCGTCTGGAACCGGGTCGCAATCAGAACCGGGGATTGGGGGTCGGGCTTGGCCTGTCCATTGCCGCGGACGTCGCGCGCGCGCATGGTGGCGTGCTGCGGCTAGAAAGGAGCGAGCGGCTTGGCGGTCTGTGCGCCGATTTGGTCTTTGCCCGCTAACTTGTCTGTTTCGTGACGTTTTTTGTCCGGTGGTTCCTTAGCGACAACCATTGTGGGAATCCGTATGCCGTGTTTGAATGCCCAAAGGTTTGTTGCTGGAAATCCTGCACCAGGATCGCTGCAAAAAAGAGGTTTCTATTGATGAAGAAAGTCCTGCAATTCGGGTTGAATGGTCTGGCGGCCTTGATGTTGTCTCAGGCAGTTGCGTTTGCTCAGGACGCGGCCGCTCCGAAAGTGGCTGTTGCGGCCGCATATATGGACGAGCTGATCGATACGGCCGAGTTCATCGGCAAAGGTGAGGCCATCGACAAGGTGGATATCATCGCGCGGGTCGGCGGATTTGTCGAAGAGGTGCTGGTTGAGGACGGGCAGTTCGTCAAAAAGGGCGATGTTCTCTATCGGATTGAGGATGACACATATTCCGCCACGCTTGCCGCACGTGAGGCAGATCTGGCGCAGGCGCATGCGAACCTGCATCTGTCTGAAGTTGAGCTTGCGCGGAAGGAAGAGCTTTTCGAACGTCAAGTCGGCACTGAGGCGGATCGAGATGTGGCCTATGCGAACAACCAGGTCGCGATTGCCGGTGTGCAGATTGCGGAAGCCGCCGTGCGTATGGCACAGCTGGACGTGGACTACACGGAAGTACATGCACCGTTTGACGGTCGCGTCGGGCGAACGAGTGCCAGTGTCGGTGAACTGGTTGGACCAAGCAGCCCTCCATTGATCAATCTGGTGCGGCTTGCGCCGATTTATGTCGAGTTTTCGCTTACCGAACGGCAATTGATGAACATCATGGAGCAATTTGACGCGACCATTGCCGAGGTGGGCAACAACCCGAGAATGCCGGATGTTTTTGTGGTTTTGCCCAACGGTGAAGAGCTGGATGAGGCAGGGCGCGTGGTCTTTGCAGACAACCGTATCGATCCGTCCACCGGGACCATCACCATCCGGGCGCAATTCGAAAACAAGCGGGGCTTTATCGTTGACGGATCCTTCCTGACCGTGCGGGTCGAGGATCCGGAACCGCGGCAGGTGCTGATGATCCCTCAGGCGTCTGTCCAGCGGGATCAGCGGGGCGATTTTGTCCTGGTGGTCGGTCAGCAGGGCACGGTGGAACAGCGCTATGTCACTCTTGGACGTCAGGTTGAAACGGCTGTTGTAGTTGAGGACGGGATGCGCGAAGGCGAGGCCGTGATTGTCGAAGGCTTGCAGCGTGTGCGTCCGGGCGTTGCGGTTGACGCAGTGCTCGCCGGCACGTCGAAAGAGGAGTAAGACACCGTGTTCTCCTCGATCTTTATTGCGCGTCCCAAGACGTCGTTCGTGATTTCACTGGTTCTGACCCTCATGGGGATCATCGGATTTGTCGCGCTGCCGGTGGAACAATTCCCAGAGATCACGCCGCCGGTGGTGAATGTCAGCGCCAACTATACCGGTGCCAACTCGGAAACCGTTGAAAATACCGTCGCAGCGCCGATCGAGGCACAGGTCAATGGTGTGGATGACATGATTTACATGTCCTCGGACAGCACGGATACCGGGTCCTACAATCTTTCAGTCACATTCGAAGTCGGTACCGATCCGGATATTGCGTCGGTGAACGTCCAGAACCGGGTGGCTCAGGCGGTCGCCTCTCTGCCGACGGAAGTGACCAACTCGGGTGTTGTGACACAGAAATCGTCATCCAACATGCTGTTGATCGTTACGCTGGCCTCCCCCAACAAGACGTATGATGAAGTTTTTCTGTCCAACTATGCGTCGATCAACCTCAAGGATGCTTTGGCGCGTGTTGGCGGGGTCGGCAAGGCCGACGTCATGACCAATTTCGAATACTCCATGCGGATGTGGATGGATCCAGACCGCATGGCCGGGTTGGGGCTCACGCCGACAGACCTTGTGGCAGCGATTCGCGAGCAGAACCTTGAAGTCTCTGCAGGGCAGGTGGGAACCCCGCCAGTGCCGACCGGGCAACAATTTCAGTATACGATCAAGTCAAAAGGGCGCCTGACGACGGTCAAGGAGTTCGAAGACATCGTTCTTCGGACTGGTGACGCCGGAAGCATCGTGCGAATTCGGGATGTTGCGCGGGTTGAGCTGGGATCAAGCTACTACAACGCCTCGGGGCGCTTTTCGGGCAATCCCGCGACGGTTCTTGCGATCTACCAGGCGCCTGGCGCGAACGCTTTGGCCGTTCGCGATGGCGTGATGTCCGAACTGGAGCGCCTGTCCCTCGCGTTTCCGGATGATGTGGAATTTGCGGTTCCGTTCGATTCCACGCGCTTTGTGAACCAGTCGCTGAAGGATGTGATGGTCACTCTGATGCAGACCTTCGTTCTGGTGATCGCGGTTGTTTTCATCTTCCTCGGGAGTGTGCGAGCCACGGTCATTCCAGCAGTCGCAATTCCGGTGTCGCTAATCGGGACCTTTGCATTTCTTCTGGCATTCGGGATGTCGCTGAACACGATTTCGCTATTCGCGCTGGTTTTGGCGATCGGGATCGTGGTGGATGATGCGATCGTCGTTGTTGAAAACGTCGAACGGATCATTGCCGAAGAGGGGTTGAGTCCGCCGGACGCGACCCGCAAGGCGATGCAACAGATCACTGGTCCGGTGATTGCAACCACCTTGGTTCTGCTGGCGGTGTTTGTCCCCGTGACCTTCATGCCGGGAATCACGGGGAGGCTATATTCCCAGTTCGCTGTGACGATTTCGACGGCTGTCGTGATCTCCTCAGTGAACGCGCTGACCTTGTCCCCAGCGTTGTGCTCGTTGATCCTCAAGGCGCGCTCGGGTCCGCCCAAGGGGCTGCTGGCGGTGTTCGAACGGGGTATAGGAGGCGTGCGCGGCGGGTATGTCGGGATCGTCAAGCGCATGGTGCGCATTCCCCTGATCGCTCTGGCGATCCTTGGCGGGCTTATCCTTGGTGGCGGGTCTCTGATGAAGGCGCTTCCGGCCGGGTTCATTCCGCTTGAAGACAACGGTTATCTCTTTGTCGATGTTCAACTGCCCGACGCGGCTTCGCTTGAGCGTACCGAAGCGGTGACGAACCGGCTGAACGAACAGATCATGGAAGTGCCCGGCGTGGTGTCGACTGTTCTTGTGAACGGGTTCAGTCTGTTGAGTGGCGGTAGCTCAAACGGCGCTATGATCATCGCGAACCTTGCGCCATGGACTGAGCGGGAAACGCCGGAGTTGAGTGCCAACGGGGTTCTGCGAAACATCCTTGGCATCGCCAATCAGGAAGTGGCCGCCAGCGTCATCGCGTTCAACCCGCCGCCCATTTCGGGCCTGGGCATGAGCGCCGGTGTGGAAATGAAAGTGCAACAGACCGGAGGTGGCTCGGCACAGGATCTTTCCGCAGCTGTGGGATCTCTTGTTTATGCAGCGAACCAGCGGCCCGAGCTTGCGCAGGCCTATTCTACGTTCCGGGCCAATGTGCCAAAGGTGTTCGTTGATCTTGACCGGGAGAAGGCCAAGTCTCTCAATGTATCCGTCGCGGACGTATTCCAGACTCTGCAAGGTTATATGGGATCGATCTATGTCAACGATTTCAACCTGTTCGGGCGGGTCTATCGCGTCATGATCCAGGCCGAGGGTGAATATCGCGACCGGGTCGAGGATATCAACAGCCTGTATGTGCGGTCGCAATCGGGGGAAATGGTGCCGTTGGGCACACTGGTCACGGTGAAAAAGGAACTGGGGCCTGTTGCGCTTAATCGCTACAACATGTTCCGCTCGGCAACGGTGACGGCGGTTCCCAAGGAAGGATTGTCGACGGGCGATGCGATCCGGGTGCTCGAGGAAGAGGCCGCGAATGCCTTGCCGCCGGGTTATGCGTTCGAATGGACCGGTACGGCCCAGCAGCAACAGGCTGCCGGGGGGCTGGTGGCGCTCATTCTCGCGATGGCGGTCATCTTTGGGTACCTGTTCCTTGTTGCGCAATACGAAAGCTGGACCATGCCGATTGGTATTCTGTTGTCGGTGACGGTGGCGCTTTTCGGGGCCTTGGCGGCGGTGGCCATCGCCGGTGGGGATGTGAACCTCTATACCCAGATCGGGATGATCATGCTGATTGGTCTGGCTTCCAAGAACGCGATCCTGATCGTGGAGTTCGCCATGGAACGCCGGGCATCCGGCCTGTCCATTCGCGAAGCCGCGATAGAGGCCGCATCCCAGCGTTTCCGCGCCGTGATGATGACCGCGTTGTCCTTCCTTCTGGGGGTGGTTCCATTGGTTGTGGCCAGCGGCGCCGGCGCGGCGTCGCAGCAGGCGATCGGTATCGCGGTCTTTGGTGGCATGTTGGCGGCGACCGTGATCGGGGTCATCATCGTGCCTGTCCTTTACGTTCTGCTGCAAGGCGCACGTGAATGGGTCAAAGGACAGGGCAAGGCCGAGGCACAGGAAGGGTGACTGGCTGGCGGTGGTAGGCCCGGCAGGATTCGAACCTGCAACCAAAGCGTTATGAGCGCTCTGCTCTAACCGTTGAGCTACAGGCCCGCCTGAGGCCATTTGCTAACAGAACAGACAGGCGCGTCAAGGGATACCGTTGCCCTTGACGCCAGGATGGTCTAGTGCCTCTCGCAAGCGAAAAATGGAGTGGGCCATGAGCGACGGCAAGAACGGCATTACCTATGCGGATGCAGGTGTAGACATTGATGCGGGCAATGCGTTGGTGGAACGGATCAAGCCCGCCGCAAAGCGGACCACGCGCAGTGGTGTAATGGCGGGCCTTGGCGGTTTTGGAGCCCTGTTCGATCTCAAGGACGCGGGCTATGTCGACCCGATCCTTGTTGCCGCGACCGACGGTGTTGGCACCAAACTACGTATTGCGATTGATACCGGAAATGTGGATGGCGTGGGGATCGACCTTGTCGCGATGTGTGTGAATGACCTCGTGTGTCAAGGCGCCGAACCCCTGTTTTTCCTGGATTATTTTGCCACTGGAAAGCTTGAGACTGAGCAGGCGGCACGGATCGTCGAAGGGATTGCAGAGGGTTGTTTCCAATCGGGATGCGCGTTGATCGGTGGCGAAACCGCCGAAATGCCGGGCATGTACGAAGCGGGTGATTTCGACCTAGCGGGGTTTGCCGTCGGCGCGATGGAACGCGGTGCGGACTTGCCCGATGGTGTGGTCGAGGGCGATGTGCTGCTTGGATTGGCGTCCAACGGCGTGCATTCGAACGGCTACTCTTTGGTTCGCAAACTTGTGGACCTTTCGGGCCTTGGTTGGGGCGATGCTTGTCCATGGTCCGAGGGAACGCTTGGCGCGGCCTTGCTGGCGCCGACCCGGCTTTATGTGAAACAGACGCTGGCGGCGGTGCGGGCAGGGGGCGTTCACGCGCTGGCCCACATCACTGGCGGCGGATTGACCGAGAACCTACCGCGGGTGCTGCCGGAAGATTTGGGCGCGGATGTGGACCTTGATTCCTGGGATCTGCCCGACGTCTTCAAATGGCTGGCCAAAACCGGCGGCATGGAAGAGGCGGAAATGCTCAAGACCTTCAATTGCGGCGTCGGCATGATCCTGTCGGTGGACGCGGCGCGGGCCGACGCGCTTGAGGCGTTGCTGCGTGACGAAGGCGAAACCGTTTACCGGCTCGGTCACGTGACCAAGGGGGCGGGAATGCGTTATTCGGGCAAGCTCCTGTGAAGAAACGCGTTGCCATTTTCATTTCCGGAGGCGGATCGAACATGGTGCGCCTTTTGGAAGACATGGCCGCACCGGACCACCCGGCGGAACCCGTATTGGTTTTGGCCAATGACGCGGAGGCTGGCGGGCTGAAAAAAGCCGCAGGGATGGGCGTGCAAACCGCTGTCGTGGATCACCGTCCCTTCAAAGGGGATCGGCCTGCCTTTGAGCAGGCCCTTCAGGCTGAACTCGACAAGGTGCGCCCGGATATCCTGTGTCTGGCGGGGTTCATGCGGGTTCTGACCGAAGGGTTCGTTGCCCCTTGGGAAGGACGTATGATCAATATCCACCCGTCGCTTCTTCCCAAGTATAAGGGCCTGCATACCCATGCCCGCGCCTTGGAAGCTGGGGATACAGAGCACGGTTGCACAGTGCATCTTGTTACTCCTGCGTTGGACGACGGGCCGATCCTTGGGCAAGCGAAGGTCGCGGTCCAAGCGGACGATACGCCCGAAATACTTGCGGCGCGCGTTCTGACTATGGAGCACAAACTGTATCCAGCTGTTTTACGTAGGTTTGCCGAAGGTAACAGGACGCCGGTGTACCTGTGAGCCGGGCAAATTTGCATTTCCCACGCTTTGTGCGTAGAGCTTGGTGGGCACGCAAGGCACGCACAGAAACGAAGAAGAACTGCCGCATATGAAAACCCTGACAAGCACGGAAGAACTCGCGCAATTCTGCCAGATGGCGCGCGGGTACCCCTATGTGACCATCGACACCGAGTTCCTGCGTGAGCGGACCTATTACTCCAAGCTGTGCCTGATCCAGATGGCCGTGCCCGAAGAGGGTGAGGACAGCGCTGTCCTTATTGACCCGCTGGTGGGCGAAATGTCGCTTGAGCCTCTTTATGAGCTGTTTCGCGACACATCCGTAGTCAAGGTGTTCCACGCCGCGCGGCAGGATCTGGAGATCTTTTTTGTAGAGGCTGGCGTGTTCCCCGATCCGCTGTTTGATACGCAGGTCGCGGCGATGGTCTGCGGCTTTGGTGAACAGGCCGGGTATGAAACACTCGTCCGCAAGATTGCCAAACAGGGTGTTGATAAGACAAGCCGATTCACGGATTGGTCGCGGCGCCCGCTGACTGAAGCACAAATGAAATACGCGCTGGCGGATGTGACGCATCTGCGCAAGATCTACGAGTTTCTTTCGGCGAAGTTGAAGGAAACCGGGCGCAGCCACTGGGTTGAGGAAGAACTGGCCATCCTGACCAACCCTGATACCTATGTCATAAAGCCATCCGAGGCATGGCAGCGGGTCAAGACACGGACAACTTCCCCCAAGTTCCTGAGCATTGTCAGGGAGTTGGCCCGTTTTAGAGAAGGCTACGCCCAAAGTCGCAACGTGCCGCGCAACCGCGTGTTCAAGGACGATGCGCTGGTTGAGCTTGCCTCGACCAAGCCGGGTAACATGAACGATCTTGGACGGTCTCGTCTGTTGCTGCGCGAAGCGCGCAAGGGGGAGATTGCCGAAGGCATCCTCAGTGCAATCCAGGTCGGACTGGAATGCCCGCCGGAAGACATGCCGAAGGTGGAAGCCAAGAATGATCGGCAGCAGGTCAATCCGGCTTTGGCGGACCTTCTGCGGGTTCTTTTGAAGGCCAAGACGGAGAGTTCGGGCGTGGCGCCGAAACTGATTGCGACGGCTTCGGAGCTTGATGCGCTGGCCTCTGGCGAACGTGACGTGGCGGCGCTGCAGGGGTGGCGTAAAGAAGTGTTCGGCGAGGACGCCCTACGCCTGTGCGACGGTCAGGTTGCGCTGGCGGCAAAAGGTGGTTCCGTCCGGATCATCAAGCTCTGAAAAACCGCGAAAAACCGCGAAATACCGGGTTCGGTATCACATCGGTAAAACGTCGGTATTGTGTCGGTGCCTTTAGCGGCGCCGGGCCTGACGCGCGTTTTGCTGGCCTGCGACGCGAATGGTGTGCACGCCTTTGAGCTGCTGCGTGGTCACGACATGTCCGACAGTGACTTCACGCGACCGTTCCGGGCCGCCATAGGGGGCGCCAGCCGGGTGAACGCCCAGAAGATCGTAGGTCAGCACGCCGTTTTCCGGCACGCCACCATTGCGCGGTTTGAGTTTCACCGCGAAGACGCCGTGTACGCGAGGCACACCGACGGCTGTGACCAGGGCGCCTTCGGGCACCTTCTGAACAGTCACTGATTTGACGGTCTGGATAGGAATGCCGCTATAAACCGCAACAGGCCGCTTGGCGAAGACGCCGGTGTCCTCCTGACCCGGCAAAAGCGGGTTCGCCGTTCCTTCGGGGGCCGGTTCGTCTGCTCCGAACCAGTTGACCGGATTCCAGCGGGACTGGCAGGCCGTCAGAGCCAGTGTGGAGATCAGCAGAAGGGACAGGACAATACGCATCAATCAGGCCTCTTTCGTTGCTTCAATGGGTTAGCGCATCGGAACCATCTTGAAAAGCGTCAATGGCAGGTCTGGACCTTTTGCGCAGTCCAACTTAGGTGATGGGTAAGTGAAGGAGGCCGGGCATGGCAACGGAAGCATTCGAAGAGATTGTCGATGATTTCGATTTCATCGAAGAGTGGGAAGACCGCTATCGTTATGTCATCGAGCAGGGCAAGGAGATGCAACCGTTGGACCACGCTCTGAAGGTGCCTGCCACCAAAGTTGATGGCTGTGCCAGCCAGGTTTGGTTGCATCCCCGTATCGAGGGGGGCGTATTCCAGTTTGACGGCGACAGTGACGCGATGATCGTGCGGGGGCTGATCGCGCTGCTGCGCAAACTTTACAATGGGTTGACGCTTGCCGAAGTTCTGGATGTGGACGCCCGTGCCGAGATGACGCGGTTGGGGTTGAACGAGCATTTGTCCTCTCAACGCTCGAACGGGCTGCGCGCAATGATCGAACGCATCCGCACAGTCGCGGCGGCGGGTTGATATCCGCCTTTGGCGGATGCCTGCGGCGCGAGTATTTTTGGCAAAATGAAGCTCAGGGCCGGGCGCGAAAATGGGCCAGGACATAAAGCCGGATCGCGGTGGCCAATCCGGTTTCCAGATCACGTTCTGCATCAATCTCGGCGGCGAGCGCGTTGATTGGCATGTTCTTTTCTTCCGCGATATCCCGGAAGGCGCGCCAGAAGTCATCTTCGAGGGAAACGCTGGTGCGGTGCCCTTTGAGGGTGAGGGAGCGTTTGACGGGCCGGGCGCTCATGTGTCGTCACGCTTGTGGCTGTCGATATGGCGGGTGGCCTTGTCCGCTTCGGCCTTGTCGCGTTGCTTTTCGGATTTGGTGCGGCCGAATTTGACCGCGTTTTCGTCGGCGCGGGCCTTTTTGTCAGCCCGCGCCTTTTGTTTTCGAAACCGGTTCAGGTTGACCGGTTCGGACATCAGTCTTTGGGCCCGATCATCTGTTCGGGGCGCACGACCTTGTCGAAGGTTTCGGCGTCGACAAAACCCAGCGCGATGGCCTCTTCCTTGAGAGTGGTGCCGTTCTTGTGCGCGGTCTTGGCCACTTTGGTCGCGTTGTCATAGCCGATGGTCGGCGCCAGCGCGGTGACCAGCATCAGCGATTCCTTCATCAGCTTGTCGATGCGCGGCTCGTTGGCCTGAATGCCCAGCAGCATCCGTTCAGTAAAGCTGTCAGCGACGTCGCCCAGAAGCTGGATCGACTGCAGCAGGTTGTAAGACATCATCGGGTTGTAGACGTTCAACTCGAAGTGACCCTGCGATCCGGCAAAGGTCATGGCTGCGTTGTTGCCCATGACGTGTGCGGCCACCTGGGTCATGGCTTCGGCCTGGGTCGGGTTGACCTTGCCCGGCATGATCGAGGAGCCGGGTTCGTTTTCCGGCAGGATCAGTTCGCCAAGACCCGAGCGCGGGCCAGAGCCGAGGAAGCGGATGTCGTTGGCGATCTTGTACATGGCCCCGGCCACGGTCGCGAGGGCGCCGGACATGAAGACCATGGCGTCATGGGCGGCCAGCGCCTCGAATTTGTTAGGAGCGGTGACAAAGGGCAGGCCGGTGATCTCGGCCATGTTGGCCGCCACGGTTTCACCCCAGCCTTTCTGGGTGTTGAGGCCCGTGCCGACCGCGGTGCCACCTTGCGCCAACTCATAGATGCCGGGCAGGGCTGCTTCGACGCGGGCGATACCCTGGCGGATTTGATGGGCGTAACCCGAGAACTCCTGACCCAGGGTGAGAGGGGTGGCATCCTGGGTGTGGGTCCGGCCGATCTTGATGATGTCCTTGAATTCTTCCGACTTCTGCTCGAGCCCTTCGGCCAGCTTGGTCAGGCCGGGCATCAGCACGTCACGTACCGACATCGCGGTGGCGATGTGCATGGCGGTCGGGAAAGTGTCGTTCGAGGATTGACCCATGTTGCAGTGATCGTTGGGGTGGACCGGATCTTTGGAGCCGATCACACCGCCGAGAATTTCGATCGCGCGGTTGGCGATGACCTCATTGGAATTCATGTTCGACTGGGTGCCCGAGCCTGTCTGCCAGACGACCAGCGGGAAGTTGTCGTCAAATTTGCCGGCAACCACTTCGGATGCGGCCTGGATGACGGCGTCCGCGAGCGTGGCGTCGAGCTTGCCCGAGGCCTTGTTCGCCATGGCGCAAGCCTGTTTGATCACGCCGAGCGCGCGCACGATGGCGACAGGCTGCTTTTCCCAGCCGATGGGGAAATTCATGATCGAGCGCTGTGTCTGAGCGCCCCAATACTTGTCTGCGGGAACTTCGAGCGGGCCAAAGCTGTCGGTTTCGGTGCGGGTTTGAGCCATCATGACCTCCGGTAAAACACTTGGGAATGTCATACCGGACGGGGCGCAAAGTGCAATACTGTATACCGTGGGATACCGCTAACAGGCGGATGCAAATCGTCGCGGGTGGATGCTATTTGCGGAAGCTGTCCAGGCTGACAACGTCGGCTTCCTTGCGAGGGGAGTCTTCTTCGTCCGCCTCGAGGTCTTTTTCCTCGAGCAGGTCGTCGAGATCGTCGTCCTCATCGTCTTCCTGCGTTTCGAAGCGCAAACCAAATTCGACCGAGGGATCCACGAATGTCTTGATCGCGTCATAGGGAATGTACAGCGGCTCCGGTGAATCCCCGAAGTTCAGCGTGACCCCGAATCCCTCGTCTCCAACCTCGAGATTGTCGTACCAGTGCTGCATGACCACGGTCATTTCACCGGGGTAGCGGTCAGACAACCAATCCGCGATTTCTACATCAGGGTGTTGCGTGTCGAAGGTGATGAAAAAGTGGTGCTCACCGGGAAGACCGTTTTTCTGCACATCGCTCAATACTTCCTGAATCAGGCTGCGCATGGCGCGGTGCATGAGGTTTCCATAGTCGATGCTTCGGGACATGGCGGCTTTCTCGATAAGGGCTGCATTTACAATAGAAGATTCGTCGGGAAACAAAAGATGAGGGCGGGCAAATTTTTGCCCTCAGAGGAGGCTGGGAACGAGCCCTGCGAAAGCGCAGAGCGCAAGCACCGCGAGAAGGGGGAGTCGCAAGGCAAACAGCGTCAAGCACGCGAGGCCAACGAGCGCCGCCATCATGGGGGAAAAGCTCGACAGGTCGGGCAGCGGCACCGGATGCGGTGTGACAGTTTTGAAGAGGAGGTTCAGCGTGAACCACAGGCTCAGATTGATGATGACGCCGGTCACTGCGGCGGAAATGAAATGCAGTCCGGCGGATAGGCGCGGATTGGCGAGAATACGGCTTACATGTGGAGCACCAGCGAATATCCATAGAAAACAAGGAGTAAAAGTGCACCATAGGGCCGTGATGCCAGCAAGCGCGGCGAGGGTTGCGCCGCCCTGATGATGTCCGGCGAGAGTGGCTACGAATTGCGTGACGAGGATCAGCGGGCCGGGGGTTGTCTCTGCAAGCCCAAGCGCGTCGATCATTTCCCCGGTGCTGAGCCAGCCGTGATCGTGAACAACGGCCTGCACCATATAGGCCAGCACTGCGTAGGCGCCGCCAAATGTCACTATTGCCAGCTTGGAGAAAAATACCGCCACGTCCCACAGGAATGTCGCATTGACGAGATGGAGAAAGCCAATCGGGGCCAGCCAGAGCGTGCCCCAGATCAGGATGGTTCGGAAGGTCGTGGAAACCGGGGCGCGCGCGGGTGATATGGCTGGGGTCTTTTGTTCGGTGGCGCGCGCTATCCCGACAAGCGCAGCGGCCGCAATCAGGGCCGGAAAAGGAAGCCAGCCAGCATAAAGGCAGATGAAGCTGGCAAGGGCCACGCCCCATTCCAGGGGGCCGGTAAGAACTTTTTGGGAAAGACGAACCAAGGCTTGCAGGATGATGGCGACAACCGCCGCCTTGACGCCCAAAAACGCGGCCTGAACCAAAGGCACATTTCCGAAAGTGATGTAGAGCGCGGCAAGGGCGGCGATGACCAACGCGCCGGGCAGAACAAAAAGCAGACCCGCGAGCAGTCCACCCGCTGTGCCGCGGATCTTCCAGCCACAGAACGTGGCGAGTTGCATAGCTTCGGGGCCGGGAAGCAACATGCAGAAGGAGAGGGCGCCCAGAAAATCTTTCTCGGAAAGCCAGCCTGTCCGATCCACCAGTTCACGGTGCATCAGGCTGATCTGGGCCGCAGGACCTCCAAAGGACAGGAGGCCAATTCGCCCGAACACGGAAAACATGCGAGAAAGGTCAGTGGTGCGCGCCATGCCGTTTTGGCACCACGACGCGGTGCAAAAAGCAAGGCGATTCGGACTCTATCCGATCCGTTGACCCGTCAGGCAGAGCGCCATCGACTGTTCCGGCAGGAGCCCCATTTGCTCAAAGAAGCTCATGAAGTCGAAGCTGTTGTAGGTTTCTACCATCTTGTCGCCCTCGAACCGGGCGAAAAGCTGTCCCGAACCGATTACGGGCTGACCATTGGCGGGGTTGGTCACGCGCATCGAATACAAAGCCGATGCCCAGTCTCCGTCTTCCATGACCTTGTCGAGCGAGACCTTGGGGTCTTCGACCATGTCGAGAAACATCGGAACGAGTTCGCGAAAATCATCCGGCCCCACCTGCAAGTCGGGCAATAACCCCTGTGCCTGTGTGTCCGGGCTGAATAATTCGTCAATGGCATCGAGGTCGGCGTCGATCCAGACCCGCTGATACCATTCCTGTAAGATGTCACGCTTTTCCATGAGAAATACCTGCCTAGCTGCGGAATGTCTGACACAGGCATAACGCGAAAGAATAATCGTCAGGTTAACGCGAGGAAGTGCAGGCTTCTGTTGCCAGGTGCCTGCGAACCCCGCCTGATACTGCTAGGCATCAGGACTTAAGTTTCGGTCTTGCTACTGCTTACGCAGCAACTGCAACCGGAGCACGATTGTCATTTGCAATTGTACAAGTTTCGCCGATAACGGTGGCAGACAGCCGAGACAAAGCTAACCCCTTTAGACGTTCGTCGATCCTGTTTCGGCCCCATGACCCCCAAATGAAGGGTTTTGGTGGAGCCGCCGGGTACCGCCCCCGGGTCCGATCCGCTTATTACGAGCGCGTTTATGTCCATAGTTCCCGAGGGAACAGCCAAGATATAAGTCCCGATCCGTTCCGTTGCAAGCCGCAGATTTCGAGAAGCTCACCGATGCCCCTACAAGATCAAATTTGAAAATAGTTAATTTATTCAAAGGTATATGTTGTGATGCTAAAGCTTTCATCCAGTGATGGCGCAACAAAATGTCGGGTAATGTGTTCAAACTGCTCTTCGCTGACGGAAAACGGATGAGTGCCGGAGGCATTTCGGATGCGCAGCCGCTCACGGCAGGTTTCGGTCGGTACATCCAAATAGTGCAGAATATGGGGACAGCCACTATCCTTGAGGATGTCATGCAACCAAGCCCGGCTTTCAAGCGTGTTGGCTCCGAAGTCCAGAACCACTGAGACGCCCGCGCGCAGCAATCCGGTCACGTGTGGGGTCATGGCCGCGCGCAACCGGGCAGAATAGCGTACGTAATCCGCGAGAGAGGACATATCCGGGCCGAAGAGTTCAGCCATTGGTCTTCGGAAATAACCACGGTCGCCGGGTCAAGCGCCAGTTTGGCGGCCAAGGTTGATTTCCCGGCAGCCACCTTGCCAACGAGAATATGTAGGCTTCCGCATTGGGTCATGGCGATGCGCGTGCCGCGCGAGCGGCCATGGCATCCCTGCCAAGCTGGAGTGTGCAGGCTGTCAGCTCGGACAGGGCCGCGTCCGCGCTGGCGGCATCCCGGGCCTCGATGGCATCGGCAATTCTGGTGTGCAGAGCAACAATCACGTCGCGGTTGCGTTGGGTGAAGGTGATCATGTTCATCAAGGGCTGCATCGCCTCGACCGCGCCCGCAAGCTGGTAAGACAGAACGGGGTTGGAGGCGCCATCCACAAGGGCGCGGTGAAAGGCGACGTCGCTGTCGCAAAAGCTTTCGTCCGACAGGCCGGGCTGACCTTGCCGGTGGATTTCGGCGCGCATGGTCGCCAGGTGATCCGGGCTGCGGCGTTCGGCGGACAAGGGGGCGCAGGCCCGCTCCAGTGCAAACCGCGCTTCGCAGGCTGTCTGAAAGTCGACTGCATTCATGGACAACAAAAGTGTCGAGGTCGTGATGTGATGGGCGCAGGCTTCATCATAGCTCAGACGACGCACAAAAGCCCCTCCGGTGGCGCCGCGCTGGGTGCGGATCAAGTTCTGCGCCGCAAGCCGCTTTAGGGCTTCGCGCACAGTTGGGCGAGAGACCTCGAACTGGTCCGCAAGCTCTGCTTCAGAAGGCAGGCGTTCATCGACGATCAGGTCACCGGAAATGATGGCATCCCGGATGGCTTTGGCGATTTGTGCGGAAAGATCGGAGCGGCTTTGGGGGTCAATTTTCATTTGTCAGACATTTATTGTTTGATCGAACTTTAAATGTCTGACATTTTGATGGCAAGAGGTGAGTCGCAAAAGGGGGGATTGGGAAATGCTTGTTGGCCTGATCAAAAGCGCAACCCACGCGACATCTCACGATACCCGGTTGACTGCGCACCTTGATGCGTCGTCCATCTATCAACTGACCCATCACCGCGGGCACGGATTTTTCCTGCTGACAGCGGCGGGGCCGTGTGCAGCAGGTACCAGTCCGGTGCTTACATCAAAGGATATGACATGGCTGTAATTGTACCGTCGCGCCGCGTGCGCAAAACTCCGTTTACACCCGGCGTCGAGGCAGCTGGCGTGAAGGCTTATACGGTCTACAACCACATGCTTTTGCCGGTGGTGTTCGAAAGCGTTGAAGCCGATGCTGCGCATCTTAAGGCGCATGTTCAGGTTTGGGACGTGGCGGTGGAGCGGCAGGTTTCCATCAAGGGGCCGGACGCGCTCCGATTGATGAAGTTGATCAGCCCCCGTGACATGGACAAGATGGCGCCGGATCAATGCTACTACGTGCCGACAGTGGATCACAATGGCGGCATGCTGAATGACCCGGTGTCGATCAAGCTGGCCGATGATCACTATTGGTTGTCGCTGGCGGACGGCGACGCGCTCCAATTCGCTCTGGGGATTGCCATCGCCAAGGGGTTTGATGTCGAGATCGAGGAGCCGGATGTGTCGCCTTTGGCCGTGCAAGGCCCCAAGTCTGACGAGTTGATGGCCCGTGTTTTTGGTGAGGGCGTGCGTGACATCCGGTTCTTCCGCTACAAGAGGATGGCCTTTCAGGACACGGAATTCGTGGTTGCGCGTTCGGGTTGGTCCAAACAGGGCGGGTTCGAAATCTATGTCGAGGGAAGTGCCTATGGCATGCCGCTTTGGGAGGCCCTGTTTGCCGCTGGTGAAGACCTGAATGTGCGAGCTGGGTGCCCGAACAATATCGAGCGGATCGAAAGCGGGTTGCTGAGTTTTGGTTCGGACATGCGCCGTGATAACACACCGATCGAATGCGGGCTGGGCAAGTTCTGCAACAGCCCGGAAGATTACATCGGACGCGCAGCACTTGAGGCGCAATTGCGCGATGGACCGCCGCGCCAGATCCGTGCGGTGGCGATTTCCGGCGACCCGATCCATTCCTGCAGCGAAGGTTGGCCCATGTTGGCCGATGGAAAGCAGGTGGGGCTGGTGGCCAGTGCCGTGTGGTCCCCCGAGTTCGAGACGAATGTCGCGATCGGCATGGTGGACCGGTCGCATTGGGAGGCCGGGACCGAGACGGAAATCGCGACCGAGCACGGCATGCGCAAGGCCAGCGTTCAGGCCAAATTCTGGCGCTAGGAAATCTGGCGGGGCTGGGGCCCTGCGTCGAATGGATTGAAGCAAGAAAGGCCCGGTGTGTTTGGCACCGGGGATATGGAGAGACGAATGTTCAAAGCACTGGTGATGGAACAAAACGCCGAAGGGGTGGCGGAAGCGCAACTGAAGGAAATCGGCGAAGACCTGTTGCCCGAAGGTGATGTCACCGTGGCAGTGGAATACTCGACCGTAAACTACAAGGATGGGCTGTGCCTGTCCGCCAAGGGGGGCGGATTGGTGCGCAAATATCCGCATGTGCCGGGCATTGATTTTGCGGGAACTGTCGAGACCTCGGAGGATGCGCGGTACAAGCCCGGTGACAAGGTTGTCCTGACCGGTTGGCGCGTGGGCGAGATCCATTGGGGTGGATATGCCCAGAAGGCGAGGGTCAAGGGTGACTGGCTGGTGCCTTTGCCCGAAGGGCTGAGCACCAAACAGGCGATGGCCGTGGGGACGGCGGGTTTTACCGCGATGCTGGCTGTTATGGCATTGGAAGACCATGGGTTGAAACCCGGGCAGGGGCCTGTGCTGGTGACAGGGGCCGCAGGGGGCGTTGGTTCGGTGGCGACCGCCATTCTGGCCAACCTGGGCTACGAGGTGGCCGGTGTCACGGGGCGGCCGGATACAGAGGACTACCTCAAATCCCTTGGTGCAGCGCGGATCGTGGCCCGCGAAGAGCTCAACGAAACCACAAAGCGCCCGTTGGAAGCGGAAACATGGGCGGGCTGTGTTGATGCGGTGGGCGGCGAGATGCTGGCCCGCGTGCTGGGGCAGTTGAAATACGGAGCCAGTGTGGGCGCGGTGGGGCTTGCCGGTGGGGCGGCGCTGCCTGCGACCGTCATTCCGTTCCTTCTGCGCGGGGTGAACCTTTTGGGAATCGATTCCGTGATGCAGCCCTATGACAATCGGGTTCGCGCCTGGAAACGGATCGCCAGCGATCTGCCCATGGACAAGCTTGAAGCGATGATCCGGCCTGCAAGGCTGGAAGACCTGCCGCAACTGGGGGCGGATATCCTCAAGGGGCAGGTTCAGGGTCGCGTCGTGGTGGATGTGAACGGCTGATCGCCTGATACATTTTTGCAAAGTTCCCGTGGCACGACCACGGGGCCTTTGCCGCGCATGATTTTTCGCCTGCACATTATTTTTGAAAGGACCAAGTCTATGACCGACAAACCCATCAGCCGCTATCCCGTGCCAGCGCTTGACGACCTTCCCGAAGACATCCGAAACTTGATGCTTGGCGTTCAGGAGAAAGCAGGGTTTATTCCCAACGTGTTCCTGACTCTGGCCCATCGTCCCGACGAATTCCGCGCCTTCATGGCTTACCATGACGCCCTGATGGAGAAAGACAGCGGTTTGACCAAGGCGGATCGCGAAATGATCGTGGTGGTGACGTCGAGTGACAATAGCTGCCAGTATTGCGTGGTCGCGCATGGGGCGATCCTGCGTATTCGGGCCAAGGATGCGACCATTGCCGACCAGGTTGCCGCTAATTATCGCAAGGCTGATATCACGCCACGGCAGATGGCAATGCTGGATTTTGCCATAAAAGTGTCGAACGATGCCCGTGCGATTTGCGAGGGCGACTTCGAAACGCTGCGTGCCCACGGGTTCAGCGACGAGGATATCTGGGATATTGCTGGGGTCACGTCCTTCTTTGGCCTGTCGAACCGAATGGCCAATTTCATCTCGATGCGCCCCAATGAAGAATTTTTTGGCATGGGGCGCTGACCGCGGTGTCGCACGGGTGAGGTTGCTTGACCTCGTCCGCGCGAACCTCGAAAAGAACGATACACGGGCAGCTTGCCCCCGGTTCACAGAATTTCAGCGCGACAGAAAGGTGTCCTGATGGCTTATGACAACGACAATATCTTTGCCAAGATCCTGCGCGGTGAAATCCCAAGCGAAAAGCTGTATGAAGACGCGGACACTTTCGTGTTCATGGATATCATGCCGCGTGCCGACGGGCATTGTCTGGTGATCCCGAAAACGCCCTGCCGGAACATGCTGGATGCGTCGCCCGAACAGCTGTTGGCCTGTATGAAAACGGTGCAAAAGGTAAGCCATGCGTGCCTAGAGGCATTTGGGGCCGAGGGCGTCACCCTGCAGCAATTCAACGAACCGGCGGGCGGGCAGGAGGTATATCACCTGCATTTCCACATCCTGCCGCGCCATGAGGGTGTGAAGCTGCGCCCGCCGGGCCAAATGGCGGATTTCGACGTTCTGAAACTGCATGCGGACAAGATCCGGGCGGCGCTGGCGTGATCGCGCGGGCTTGACCTTCTGCGGCGGGGCCGATTTTCTCACCGCGAAAGCGAGAGGTGAGTCATGTTGGATGTCGATTTTGTCCGGAAACAGTTTCCGGCATTTTCCGAACCGTCCCTTGAGGGGCAGGCGTTTTTTGAGAATGCTGGGGGCAGTTATACCTGTGGGCAGGTGATCAAGCGGCTAACCCGGTTCTATACCCAGCGCAAGGTGCAGCCCTATGCGCCTTATCAGGCGTCAGAGCTGGCCGGGGCGGAGATGGATGAATCCCGTGCGCGTCTGTCGGCGATGCTGGGTGTCGAGACCGACGAAGTCAGCTTTGGTCCTTCGACGACCCAGAACACTTATGTATTGGCGCAGGCCTTTCGCAAATGGATGGATCCGGGTGACGCGATCATCGTGACCAATCAGGATCACGAGGCCAATACCGGTCCATGGCGACGGTTGGCAGAGGACGGTATCGAGGTGCGGGAGTGGAAGATTGACCCCGAAACCGGGCATCTCAATCCCGAGCATCTGTCCGACCTGCTGGACGACCGGGTCAGGCTGGTCTGTTTTCCGCATTGTTCGAACGTCGTCGGAGAAATCAACCCGGTGGGTGAGATTGCGGCCCTTGCGCATGCGGCAGGTGCGTTTGTTTGTGTCGATGGCGTGAGTTACGCGCCGCACGGTTTGCCGGATGTTGGTGCGCTAGGGCCCGACATCTACCTGTTTTCCGCCTACAAGACCTATGGCCCGCATCAAGGCGTCATGGTGATCCGCCGGAACCTTGGCATGCTCCTACCCAATCAGGCGCACTACTTCAATGCGGATGTGCTTTACAAACGGTTCACCCCGGCTGGTCCGGATCACGCCCAGGTCGCCGCTTGTGCGGGGATGGTGGACTATGCCGAGGCGCTGGCGGCTCATCACGGCGTTCTTGGTGAAACAACGGCCGCAACCGGGGCTGCTGTGCATGACCTCATGCGCGCACATGAGACCGCGTTGTTGCAGCCGGTTCTTGATTATGTGCAGTCCCGAAATTCCGTGCGTCTTATCGGTCCGTCCGAGGCAGAAAAGCGCGCGCCAACCGTGACAATCGCGGCCAATGTGCCGGGAGAAGAGCTCGCGGCTAATCTGGCGGATCATGGGGTTATGGCCGGCGGCGGCGATTTCTATGCCAACCGTGCGCTCGAAGCGCAGAAGGTTGATATGGACAAAGGGGTCCTGCGGGTCAGTTTCGTACATTACACGTCACAAGAAGAGGTCGACCAGCTTTTGAACGCGCTGGAAGCTGTTTTGTGATCCAATGCCCAGAAGCCCCCGTATCAATTGAAAAATTACGGGGGCACCATGGGGACCGAGCACACGACCATCCTTTGGTTCAGGCGTGATCTGCGGCTGGAAGATCACCGCGCGCTGAGCGCGGCGGCGGAGCGTGGCACGATTGTGCCGTTGTTCATACATGACGCATCCGTAGAAGCGCTTGGGGCAGCTCCGAAAATGCGCCTTGAGATGTCGTTGAAGGCTTTGGCCTCGGATCTTGAAGCGCAGGGGATTTCGTTGGTGTTGCGCCGCGGCGACCCTCAAAGAGTATTGAGAGAGGTGATTTCCAAGACCGGGGCAACTGCCGTGTTCTGGAGCCGCCGCTATGATGCGGATGGGGTCGCGATTGACACGGAGATCAAGGCTGCGCTGAGCAAGGATGGCATCGACGCCCGGAGTTTTGCCGGAACGCTTTTGTTCGAACCCTGGACGGTCGAGACCGGGCAGGGCGGGCCGTATCGGGTCTATACCCCTTTCTGGAAAGCCGTGCGGGCCCGGGAAGTTCCGGATGTGTTGCCAGTTCCCGAGCTAGTCGGGTCGGACAGGGGGGCGTCATCGGACCAGCCGGAAGACTGGCACCTGTCACGGGACATGCACCGGGGTCGGGCGATTGTGGCCGAACATGTGCAGGCCGGAGAGCGGGCGGCTCTCGGAAAGCTGAACCGATTCATCGACGAGCGAATCGATGCGTACAAGGCAGAGCGTGATTTCCTCGACCGGGCTGTCACGTCGGAACTCTCCGATGCGCTCAGCCTGGGCGAGATCAGCCCGGCGCAATGCTGGCACGCGGCACAGCGCGCCATGCAAGAAGGCGCGCAGGGGGCGGAGCATTTCCTGAAGGAACTGGTCTGGCGAGAATTTGCGTGGCACCTGATGTGGCATTTCCCGAACTTGGCGCAAGACAATTGGCGCCGCGAATGGGACGCGTTTCCATGGATCGAAGACAGTTCTGATCCCAATTTTCTGGCCTGGTGCCAAGGACGGACCGGTGTGGCGATTGTCGACGCGGCCATGCGCGAAATGTATGTGACCGGGAAAATGCACAACCGGGCACGTATGGTCGCGGCGAGTTACCTAACGAAACACCTTGGGGTTCACTGGCGCTTGGGACTTGCCTGGTTCGAGGCTTGTCTCGTGGACTGGGACGTAGCATCGAACGCGATGGGATGGCAATGGGTGGCCGGATCTGGGCCGGATGCGGCACCCTATTTCCGGATTTACAACCCGGACACCCAGGCGGACAAGTTCGACCCCAAGGAACAGTATCGGCGCAGGTGGCTTGCTGAACCCTATGGAAATCCGACAGAATCCGCCTTGCAGTTCTTCGAGGCGGCGCCACGGAGCTGGCTCCTTGATTCACTCGAAGCCCCCAAGGTGCCGATTGTGGGCCTGAAAGAAGGGCGCGCGGCGGCACTTGCCGCCTATGAAAACTTCAAATCGCAATAAATTCTTGCCGATCCGGCAAATTAGCGCCTAGCCTTGAGACCAAACCGCGCATGGGAGGAAGCGGATGTACCTGACCACCACCAAGAACCAGAACGATTTGCCCAGGTATTTCCCCGCCGTTTTCGAAATGGCGACCAAGATCAATCACGGGCGAATTGATTTTGTGATGCCGGATGGGCGCAAATTTCGCGCCGAGGGACCAAATCCGGGACCGGTCTGCGAATTGCACGTGCACAATGGCGATACATTTGCGCGCCTGATGCGAGAAGGTGAGCTTGGTTTCTGTGATGCCTACATCGAAGGCTGGTGGAGCACGCCGGACCTTCAGGCGTTCTGCGATTTCCTTCGGACTGACAATGACGAACTCTATGACGGGTTTCCGGGCATGTTCTTTGTCCGGGCCTTTGAAAAGCTTCGCCACTGGATGAACTCCAACACCAAGCGGCAGGCGCGCAAGAACATTTCGTTCCATTACGATCTGGGAAACGAGTTCTACGCGCTTTGGTTGGACGACACGATGACTTATTCCTCGGCCCTGTTTGAGACTGGGCAGGAAAGCATGGAGGCAGCGCAAACCGCGAAATACGCATCCATGGTGGATCAGATGGGGGCACAACCGGGGGATCATGTGCTTGAAATCGGGTGCGGATGGGGTGGTTTCGCGGAATATGCCGCAAGGGAGCGAGGGCTCAAAGTTACCGGGTTGACCATTTCGGAAGAGCAGTTGAAGTATGCCCAGGAACGCATTGAAAAGGCGGGCCTTTCCAACATGGTCGAGTTCAAGCTTCAGGATTACCGCGATGAGACGGGTCAATATGACGGGATTGCCAGCATCGAGATGTTTGAAGCGGTTGGCGAAAAATACTGGCCGGTCTATTTCCAAACGGTGCGGGACCGCTTGAAGCCTGGGCGGCAGGCGACGCTACAGATCATTACGATCAGAGACGAGCGCTTTGACGCATACCGGAAAGGTGTTGATTTCATACAGAAATATATCTTCCCGGGAGGCATGTTACCCAGTCCAAGCGCACTTCGACAAGAGGTGAAAAATGCGGGCATGAACGTGGTGAAATCGGTCGAGTTCGGTGAAAGCTACAGCCAGACGCTTCGGCGATGGTATGAAACCTTCAACGACAGATGGGATGATATTCAACACATGGGATTTGACGAACGGTTCCGCCGCATGTGGAATTTCTATCTGACCTCTTGCGCTGCGGCGTTTCACAGTGGAAGTTGTGACGTAACGCAAATCACGATATCCAGACCGAATTGATGCCTACAGCCAACAACCTGGTCGCCGCACTCTGCCTTGCCATTCTTGGAGCAGTAGTGTCCGAGCTCATCAAGCCGCAAATGCCCGAAGGGTTCAACTTTGGACATTTCACGCTGATCAGCGCGGGACTTGGTGTGTGGGTTGGTTGGAAAATCATGGGGCCCCGTGCCGGAAAGGGCACTACGATGGCCATCAACAATGGTATCACGGGGGTGATCACGATGGTGATTGCTGGTTTGCTGTTGTTCGGCGCCATCGAGATGCTGGATCGCTCTCTGAACAGGCGCTATCAGGATCCGATCACGGCCATTCAGGACATCGTTTCCCTTGCCGCAGATTATAGTTTCACCCTGCTGGATACCAAGGTAATCACTGCTTTGGTCGTCGGTGCCGTCCTGTCGGGTCTCATTACGGAATTCGCCTATCGGCGCTGGAGATAATTTAATGAAGTCTTTGTTTTTGTACGGCACGTTGCGACACGTGCCCTTGCTGTCTGCCGTTTTGGGGCGTGACGCAGCAGACCTCGATGTCACACAGGCTACACTTGCCGGACACGAGGTTTGCGCCGTGGAAGGTGAAGTATTTCCGATGATCCGGAAGGGGGGACACAGTGCTGAGGGTATTCTCGTGCGTGGTCTTGCACAGGACGATGTCGCGCGGATGGAGTTCTACGAAGGCGGTTTCGACTATGATCTCGCGGAGATGACGGTTACGGCCGACGGGCAAACGCTAGAAGCGCAGGTTTTTTTTCCTGAGCCAGGCGTTTGGACCGCAAATGGCCCTTGGTCGCTTGATAATTGGATTGAACATTTTGGGGACTGGTCCGTCTACGGCGCACAGGAGGAGATGAGCTATTTCGGCCAGCGCAGCCGTGAGCAGGTCGACCAGATGCTATCCATGATTCAGGCAAGGGCAACAGCCAAGGTTAATGCCAGCAATTGCGATCTGGGCTACAGTCCCGGCGGAATGGTGCGCGCGGATGTGAGCGATGTACATGTCGCAAGGCCATTTGCAGAGTTCTACACATTGGAAGAATACGATCTGGCCTTCAAACGCTATGATGGCTCGACGAGCGCGATGGTGCGGCGCGAGGTTTTTGTGGCGACAGATGCGATAATCGTGCTGCCCTATGACCCGGTGCGGGATCGGGTTCTTTTGGTAGAACAGTTCCGCCCCGGTCCTTATGCGCGCGGAGATCAAAAGCCCTGGCTACTTGAGCCGATCGCCGGGCGGATCGACACCAATGAAACGGCCGAAGAAACCGCCCACCGGGAAGCGATGGAAGAAGCCGGTTTGACGCTGTCCAAATTGGAAGAAGTGGCCCATTGTTATGCGTCCCCGGGGTGCAGCACGGAGTATTTCGACATCTATGTCGGGATTGCCGATCTTCCGGATGAAGTCGCAGGGGTGAACGGACTTGAGGAAGAAGCCGAAGACATTCGGTCATTCATATTTAGTTTCAATGACTTGATGCGACTAGTTGATGAGATGCAGATCGTGAATGCGCCTTTGGCTTTGTCTGCACTTTGGCTGGCGCGACACAGGGACAGACTGCGCGGCGCGGCTTGAGTTCCCACCACCGGTTGCCTACACAGGAAAAGACAGATTTGAAAGGACGTCCGAATGCAGTTTGCACGTGACCTGGCCGAGGCAATCGGCAATACGCCCCTGATCCGCCTGAACAAAGCCAGCGAGGCGACCGGGTGCGAGATCCTCGGGAAGGCCGAGTTCATGAACCCCGGCCAATCGGTCAAGGACCGGGCGGCCCTGTTTATCATTCGGGATGCGTTGGCGCGGGGCACTTTGAAACCCGGTGGTACAATTGTGGAGGGCACGGCCGGAAACACTGGCATCGGGCTTGCTCTGGTTGGTGCGTCCATGGGGTTCAAGACGGTGATCGTCATCCCGGAAACCCAAAGCCAGGAAAAGAAAGACATGCTTCGGCTTGCCGGAGCGGAGCTGGTTCAGGTGCCTGCCGCCCCTTACAAGAACCCGAACAATTACGTCCGTTATTCAGGACGCCTGGCGGAAGAGCTGGCCAAGACCGAACCAAACGGCGCGATCTGGGCGAACCAGTTCGACAATGTCGCCAACCGACAGGCGCATGTGGAAACCACTGGGCCCGAAATCTGGAGCCAGACCGACGGCAAGGTGGATGGGTTCATCTGCGCCGTTGGTTCGGGCGGCACGTTGGCCGGGGTAGCCGAAGCGCTTCAACCCAAGGGCGTGAAGATCGGTCTTGCCGATCCGATGGGTGCCGCTTTGTACAGCTATTACACATCTGGTGAGTTCAAGGCCGAGGGTGGGTCGATTACCGAAGGTATCGGGCAGGGTCGTATCACGGCCAACCTCGAAGGGTTTACCCCTGATATGAGCTTCCAGATTCCCGATGAAGAGGCGTTGCCGGTCGTTTTTGACCTGCTGCAGGACGAGGGGCTTTGCCTTGGCGGGTCATCGGGTGTGAACGTCGCTGGCGCGATCAGGATGGCGAAGGAAATGGGGCGTGGTCATACAATCGTGACCGTTCTCTGTGACTATGGCACCCGCTATCAGTCCAAGCTGTTCAACCCGGCATTCCTGCGGGAAAAGGGATTGCCGGCGCCGGAATGGCTTGGGGACACGGGTCCGTCCAGCATTCCGGGTGTCTTTGAAGACGTGTGAGGCCAAAATGAAACCCCTGCTCAGAATGATAATGGTGCTTGCCGCGCTCGTTTTTCTGAGTGTCGGGGAGGGGATCGCACAGGATCAGGGGCAAGTTGCCCCTGATTATGCGACATGGACCAGCGTCGCCTCTCGGGCCGAAGAGGCAATCGAAAATGATCGCGCCAGTGAAGCGGCGATGGCCACATTACGGAACCAGCTGGTCGAATGGCGCGAAAGATTCTCGTCCGAGAGCTCGCGGCGACGCATTTCCGTGCAGACGCTGGAAGCGCAGTTGCAGGGGCTCGGTGCCAAGCCCGAGGGCGGGGACGAAGCCGCGGACGTGGCCGAGCAGCGTAATCGGTTGGAAGAAGCGCTCGCGCAAGCGCGCGCGCCAGCGCGGCAGGCTGAACTTGCGCGGATCGAGGCGGAAGAGCTCATTCGGGCGGTGGACAGTCTGTTACGGAATCGTCAGGCGAACCTGCTTCTGAGTCCGGGGCCCGTACCTGTGAACCCGGCCTTGTGGAGCGAGGCGATACATGACGTGAGCCAGACATTCAGTCTGGTCGCCTCGGAGTTCGTTACGGGATGGGTGCACGAGCGCCAGCGCCAGCAGCTTCGCCAATCGCTTCCCGAGATGCTGTTTTTCCTGGCGATTGGACTGGTTCTGATTTCAAGGGGAACCTACTGGACGCAAAAAGGACTGGCCCGGGTCGTACATGACCAAATGTCGGCTGGGATGTGGATTCTTGCCTTCGTGCTGTCATTTGGGCAGGTCATTTTGCCAATGCTTGGCATCTTTGCAATGACCAAGGCAGTTTACGCGACGGACTTGCCGGGGTTCAGGGGGGACGTGATTCTGTCCGTTCTTCCGCTTGTCACCTACGAGATTCTTATCGCCAAGTGGCTGGGGGAGAGGCTTTTTTCGCGTCATGAGACGCCGCTTTTGACCATTCACCTGAATGAGAGGCAAAGGGCCCGGGGGCGTGCAGCAAGCTTTGTGCTGGGTCTTGCATTGGGCAGCAATACGCTGCTCGGCGTTCTGGCGCGATACGACAACTGGTCGCCGGAAACGCAGGCGGTGGTGTTCTTCATTCTGACGAGCATGGCGGCGGTTGTCCTTGTGCGGATTTCCATGTTGATCTCGATTCACGCACGTCAGGTTCTGGAGGTACAGGAAGGGATCAAATCCCCTGTCGCGCAACTGATCCTGTTCGTCACACGGTTCATGATAGCAGCGTCGGGATTTGCCATATTGTTGGGCATTGTCGGACTGACGCGGGGGGCCGCATTTCTTGCCTTCGCCACGACCAAGACCGTGTTGTTGATTGCATTCTTGCTTGTGGCGCAGCGTCTGCTGAAAAAGATTTTCGCGGCTCTGGCAGGGCGCAGTGATGACGAAGACGCGCTTTTGGCACCGGTGATTGCCGGGACTTTGCTGGTCATCCTTTCCACGCCTTTGCTGGCCCTTATCTGGGGGGCACGGGTCTCTGATCTTACCGAGTTCTGGTCGCGACTTGCCACCGGCTTGCGGGTCGGGGACACGGTGATTTCACCCAAGGCGATCGCAGTGTTCTTCCTTGTGTTCCTGATCGGGCTGGGGCTGACCCGCCTGGCACAAGGTATGATGCGGTCGACCGTCCTGCCCAAGACCAAGATCGATCCAGGGGGGCAGACGGCAGTGGTCTCTGGCCTTGGGTATATTGGGATTTTCCTCGCTGCCCTCGTGGCGATCAACACGGCGGGGATCGACCTTGGCAATGTCGCGCTGTTTGCCGGCGCCTTGTCGGTCGGGATCGGCTTTGGCCTTCAGACCATCGTGTCGAACTTTGTCAGCGGCATAATCCTGTTGATCGAACGCCCGGTTTCTGAAGGGGACTGGATCGAGGTTGGCGGGCAGATGGGGTATGTCCGCGACATTTCGGTGCGTTCGACCCGGATCGAGACCTTTGACCGCACGGACGTGATCGTGCCGAACTCTGACCTGATTTCCGGAACTGTCACGAACTACACCCGCGGCAATACCGTCGGGCGAGTCATTGTTCCGGTAGGGGTTGCCTATGGTACCGACACACGGCTTGTCGAGAGAATCCTAAGGGAAATTGCCGAAGCCCATCCGATGGTTCTCGGTAACCCGGCTCCCAGTGTGGTTTTCCAGGGATTCGGGGCGGATTCTCTGGATTTCGAAATCCGGGCAATCCTGCGTGACGTAAATTGGATGCTATCTGTCAAATCCGAGATGAATCATGAAATCGCACGTCGGTTTGTCGAAGCCGGGATCGAGATCCCATTTGCGCAGCGAGACATCTGGATTCGCAATCCAGAGGCAATCGTTCCCGGAAAAAAATCCACCAATCCGGAAAAACCTGCCGAGACAGCCCAGGTGAGCGAAACCATGCGGCCGGATATGCAGGATTTTGACGGCGGTGCGGATGGGGAAGGGGACAACAGATGACAGAGTTGTTGTTTCGTGAGGATGCCTATCTCAAGGAAGCAGAGGCCCGTGTTGTGGCATATACGCCCGAGGGTGGGGTCGTTCTGGACCGATCAATTTTCTATCCAACCGGCGGCGGTCAGCCCGGCGACAGCGGGCAACTGACATGGAACGGCGGCAGTCTTGACGTGGCAACGACCGTCAAGGTTGATGGGGACAACATCGCGTTGGTTCCCGCTGCGGCACAGGCTTTGCCCCCTGTGGGGGCTGTCGTACAGCAGGAACTGGACTGGGCGCGGCGCTATCGGCATATGCGCGTGCATACGGCGTTGCACCTGTTGTCGGTCGTTATTCCACTTCCCGTGACCGGCGGATCGATTGGGCCGGACAAAGGACGTCTGGATTTCGATATGCCCGAGGCTCCCGAGGGCAAGGAGGCCCTGGAGGCGGCCCTCAATGCGCTTGTCGACCAGGATTATCAAGTTTCTCAACGCTGGATCACGGATCAGGAACTCGAGGCCAATCCGGGGCTGGTCAAGACCATGTCTGTCAAGCCGCCCATGGGGGCGGGGCGCGTTCGGCTCATATGGATTGGAAGGGGGGTCGATCAGGTTGATCTGCAACCTTGCGGAGGGACTCACGTTGCGCGCACATCGGAAATTGGACGTGTGCGACTTGGCAAGATCGAGAACAAAGGACGTCAGAACCGTCGCGTAAACATTTTGTTGGACGATTGAGCCGTTCCGGCGCGGCGAATTCGCCTGCGCATCTCTCCAAGCCGATGGAAAAGATAGAAATTTCTGCGGTTTTACGCAATGCGCCAGAAACCGCTGTATTGGGGCGCATAGGTGCAGGCGGATTGAGTACATGTCTCCTGACCCGAATATCACGGGATCAGCGGGTCTTGTGGCAAGGTCATCGAACGCGTTTGAAGACGTTGCTGCATAAGAAACGAACTGAGCGTCGTTTTTCGTGCCGGGACCCCTTGCCAATGGTGGTCGTGGGACGCTAAAGAGCGCAGCATGGAGCGGTGGCCGAGTGGTCGAAGGCGCACGCCTGGAAAGTGTGTAGGCGGGAAACCGTCTCCAGGGTTCGAATCCCTGTCGCTCCGCCATTCATCTCACAAAACCGACCAGAGATTGATCTTTGCAGGTCACCTTAAGAGTGCACGCTCTTCGGGAAAATGGCTTGTTTTGAAGCATTTTCGGCAAGACTTGACGCGTCACGTTGACGTGATGCCGCGCGTCTCTCGGCGCTCAACAAGAAGGATCGCTTGACCCTGGAGCCATGCAGCGCACAAAGTCCAATGGTTAAGACAATAGGGAGAGAACTAGACATGTTATTTTCGAGGCTGGCCACTGCGGCCCTTGCCATGGGGCTGGCAACTGCCGTTTCGGCGGATGTCAAAGTCGGGATGATTACGACGCTGTCCGGAGGGGGCGCAGGACTTGGGATCGACGTGCGCGACGGGTTCTTGCTGGCCGTCAAGCAGGCTGACCGCAACGATCTTGAACTTGTCATCGAAGATGATCAGCGCAAACCGGATATCGCCGTACAACTGGCAGACAAGATGATCCAATCAGAAAAGGTTGATGTGCTGACCGGTATCATCTGGTCGAACCTTGCGATGGCGGTTGTCCCTGCGGCGACTGCGCAAGGAAAGTTCTACCTGTCGCCCAATGCCGGACCTTCCGCGCTGGCCGGAAAGGGATGCCACCCGAACTATTTCAATGTGGCATGGCAGAACGACAACCTGCATGAAGCAGCGGGCGCATATGCAAAGGCCACCGGCTATGAGAAGAGTTTCATTCTCGCGCCCAACTACCCAGCCGGCAAGGATGCGTTGACCGGCTACAAGCGACTATATGGCGGGGAACTGGCTGGCGAAGTCTATACCAAACTTGGACAGACTGATTATGCCGCCGAAATCGCCCAGATCCGGGCCAGCGGGGCAGATAGCGTGTTCTTTTTCCTGCCCGGTGGCATGGGGATTTCCTTCCTCAAGCAATACGCGGACAGCGGTGTCAATCTTCCTGTTGTCGGGCCAGCCTTCAGCTTTGACCAAGGGATTCTGCAGGCTGTTGGTGGCGCAGCACTCGGCGTAAAGAACACGAGCCAGTGGAACAAGGATATCGACAACGCCGCAAACAAGGCATTTGTCCAAAGCTTCCAGGCCGAATATGGCCGCTTGCCGTCTCTTTATGCCAGTCAGGGGTTTGATACCGCGAACCTGCTTTTCTCGGCCATGGACAAGGCCGATGTGAAAGACGCAGACGCGTTCCGGGCAGCGCTGAAGGCGGCGGAATTCGAACTCGGTGCGCGGCGATTTTGCCTTTGGCAACAACCACCACCCGATACAGGACATTTATGTGCGTGAAGTGATCCAGGAAGGCGACATCTTTACGAACAAGATCATCGCGGTTGGCTTGGAAAACCACGCGGATGCCTATGCGTCCGAGTGCAAAATGTAAGAGAGATCATGTCGGGGCGACCATGTCGCCCCGATGCGCTTATTTGCTGTCCGATTGCGGCAGCACCGGTGCGCTCTGATCCAGCGCCAGTTCCGCGTCCGAAAACACCCATGGCCCACGAACACCCGGCACGCCTTCGGGAGAGATCACCATGCCACGGGCCTTGATCTGCGGGTCGTTCAGCGCGTCGCCGATTGCATTGATCGGACCAGCCGGAACCGTGGCCGCCTCAAGCGCGTCGAGTAATTCTGCGGAAGTGAACTTGCAGGTTTCCTGCTCAATCTCGGAAGTCAGATCGTCACGATTGGAAACCCGCAACTGGTTGCTGGCAAAGTTCGGGTTGGCAACAAGGTCCGCGCGCTTGAGCACGTCGCACATGCGTTGAAACTGTCCGTCATTGCCGACGGCGATGATGATATGACCGTCCGAAGTCGGCACCACCTGATAGGGCGCAATGTTGGGGTGTGCGTTGCCTTTGCGGGTCGGGCTGTCGCCGGTTGCCAGATAGTTCATGGCCTGATTGGCCAGAAGCGCAGTGGCACAATCGAGCAGGGACATGTCGAGGTGTTGGCCACGTCCCGAACGGTGGCGCTGTTCGACGGCGGCAAGAATGCCGATTGTCCCGTAGAGGCCGGTGACAACATCGGTGACGGCAACGCCAACTTTCTGGGGCTGGCGCTCCGGTTCTCCGGTGATCGACATCAGGCCGGAAATGCCCTGGATCATGAAATCATACCCGGCACGGGTGGCATATGGGCCGTCCTGCCCGAAGCCGGTGATCGAGCAATAGATCAGGCGAGGGTTGAGTTCTGACAGCGACGCATAGTCCAACCCATATTTCTTCAAACCCCCGACCTTGAAATTCTCGATGAGGATGTCGGCATCGGCCACGAGGTCGCGGACCTTTTTCTGTCCCTCCGGAGAGCGAAAATCAATCGTGACCGAGCGTTTGCCCCGGTTGGCTGAATAGAAATACGCCGCTGTTTTGTCACCGTCACGCTCAATGAAGGGCGGTCCCCAACGACGGGTGTCATCGCCCTCGGGGGCTTCAACCTTGATCACCTCGGCACCTAGATCGGCCAGAGACTGGCCCACCCAGGGGCCTGCGAGAATGCGGGCCAGTTCGACAACTTTCAGACCTTCGAGCGGTTTCATGGGCTTCCTTTGGCGGTTTTAACAGAGGGCAATGGAGGGTATTCAGTTCGGCTTGGCCAAGGCGCCAGAACGAAAGAACGGAACTGTAGCGTTGCGCCAGGGTCAAGCTCTTCCATCCGGGGCGGGTTTCCTTCAGTGTTTCGCAGACGTTTTGGCAGATTCGAAGCTGATGCGCAATTTTTAACTAGAAGCGCTCAAAAAAATGCGCAATAGGTGCGTGAACATGTGAAGCAAGCGGTGATTGCCGGGGCGCATGCCAGATGCCCCGGACACAAAGAGACGCACCGCGCGCGGCAAAGAAGGAGGCTTTCATGGCCAAAGAACTCGCCCCCCAATCGAAACCCGACCTGAATGCCTTCAACTGGGAAGACCCCTTCCTGTTGGAAAGTCAGCTGCTTGAAGACGAGCGGATGATCCGTGATGCGGCCAAGGCCTATTGCGATGAAAAGCTGATGCCGCGCGTGACGGCGGCGTTCGAGAATGAGCAGACCGACCCCGAGATCTTCCGTGAAATGGGCGAAATGGGCCTGCTGGGCACCACGATCCCCGAGGAATACGGCGGCATTGGCGCGGGCTATGTGAGCTATGGCCTGGTCGCGCGCGAAGTTGAGCGGATTGACTCAGGCTACCGCTCGATGATGTCGGTGCAAAGCTCGCTGGTGATGTACCCGATCTATGCCTATGGCAGCGAGGAGCAGCGTCAGAAATACCTGCCGAAACTGGCCTCGGGCGAGTATATCGGCTGTTTCGGCCTGACCGAGCCGGACGCCGGCTCTGATCCGGGCAGCATGAAGACAACCGCCAGAAAGGTCGACGGCGGCTATGTGCTGAACGGCTCGAAGATGTGGATTTCCAACGCGCCGATCGCGGATGTGTTCGTGGTCTGGGCCAAATCCGACGCGCATGGCGGCAAGATCCGCGGCTTCGTGCTCGAGAAGGGCGCCAAGGGTCTGAGCGCGCCCAAGATCGAGAACAAGGCCTCGTTGCGGGCCTCGATCACGGGCGAGATCGTGATGGACAATGTCGCGGTGGGCGACGATGCGCTCTTGCCCAATGTCGAGGGGCTGAAGGGGCCGTTCGGCTGTCTGAACCGGGCGCGCTATGGCATTGCCTGGGGTGCGATGGGCGCGGCCGAGTTCTGCTGGCACGCGGCGCGTCAATACGGGCTGGATCGCAAGCAGTTCAACAAGCCGCTGGCGCAGACGCAGCTGTTCCAGCTCAAACTAGCCAACATGCAGACCGAGATCTCGCTGGGCCTGCAGGCGGCGCTACGGGTGGGCCGGCTGATGGACGAGGCCAACGCTGCGCCGGAAATGGTGTCGATCATCAAGCGCAACAACTGCGGCAAGGCGCTGGAAATCGCCCGCCACGCGCGCGACATGCATGGCGGCAATGGCATCAGCCTTGATTTCCACGTGATCCGTCACATGGTCAACCTGGAGACCGTGAACACCTACGAAGGCACCCACGACGTCCACGCCCTCATCTTGGGGCGCGCACAGACCGGTCTGCAGGCGTTTGCTTAAGCCTTGCCGCGCAGCCGGGCCGTGGCCCGGCTGTCCACCTCGGGCGGTGATCCCGTGAAATCAACTCCGAACAGGTCGCGGGCCTGTTCGGGGGTGTAGCGGCCCAGCCGAACATCATTTCGAACATCGTCAACCGATCTTTCAAACGGGTCGCCATAGCCGCCGCCGCCCGGCGTACGGACATGAACCCGATCCCCAGGTCCGAGCGGAATATCCTGTTCCTTGGAAAGGTGTTCGGGGGTGTAGGGTGCGCCGTCGCGATAAACCGTGACAGTATTCACGCCGCCATCCTTGCCTCCGAGAACCCCCTGAGGCCCGAACCGGCCATGATCCATCACGAAACTTGCCTTGGCCGCGCCGCGGCGCAGTTCGACTTCGTAGTCCAGTCCGAAGCCGCCACGGTGCAGTCCCGCGCCGCCTGATCCTTCGTGTAGTGCATATCGGTGGTAAAGTACCGGGAAAGCCTGTTCCATGATTTCAACGGGCGGGGCTTTGGAAATGCCGATGGTGGAGCAACCATTGGACAGGCCATCGTGATCGGCATTGCCGCCATAGCCACCGCCAGAAATCTGGTACATCACGAAATCCCGCCCACGTTGGGGATCATGACCACCCAGTGCGAAATTGCCGCTGGTGCCGGCCGGAGCCGCGGTGACACGATCGGGCAGGGCGGGTACGAGGGCGACAAAGACAGCCTCGGCAATACGTTGCGAGACCTCGGCCGCGCAGCCCGACACAGGGCGTGGGTATTGTGCATCAAGGAACGTGCCCGCGATGCCGGTGATTTTCAGAGGCTCAAATGCTCCGGCGCTCATCGGCACTTCGGGAAAGATATGCCGCATGGCGAGGTAGACTGCGCTGTAGGTGGTCGCCTGTACCGAATTCATGGGCCCCTGACAGGGCGGGCTGGACCCGGCAAAGTCGAAGAGGAGCGAGTCATCCTCCTTGGTGACTCGCAGGCGGATTTCGAGTGGCTCATTGATCACACCATCGCTGTCGATCCATGCGGAAGAGGTGTAATGCCCGTCCGGGATGTCGGAGATGAAGGCGCGCATCTGAAGCGCGGCGCGTTTCCGCAGTTCAGAGATCGCCTCGGAAACGGCGTCATCCCCGTAGCGATCGAGCAGCTCGTTGAGGCGCTTTTCCCCTACCAGAAGGGCTGCCGCCTGTGCCTTGACGTCTCCGATCCTCTGGTCGGCCACCCTTATGTTGGAGGAGATGATCGCGAAGATCTCTTCGTCCAGCACGCCCTCTTTGAACAATCGCACCGGGGGCAGGCGCAGCCCTTCTTGTTCGACTGCTGTTGCCGAGGCAGAGAAACCACCGGGCACGACACCGCCGGTGTCCGGCCAGTGCCCCGTGTTGGAAAGCCAGCAAAAGAGCTTGCCATTGCGGTAAAACGGGCGGGCAAATCGCACATCCATAAGATGCGTGCCCCCAAGATAGGGGTCGTTGACGATATAGATGTCGCCGGGCTTGGGCTTTGCGGCTTTGCCCTCGTCGATCATCCGGATCAGAGTGCGGGTGGAATATTGCATCGTGCCAACAAACACCGGAAGGCCACCGGCCCCCTGTGCGATCAAGGCGCCGTCCTCGGCCGCATAGATCCCGTCCGAGCGGTCATTGGCTTCGGCGATCACAGGGGAAAAGGCGGCGCGGGAAAAGCTGAGGTCCATCTCATCGCAGACCTGCTGCAGACCGGCCTGAATGACGGTGAGGGTGATGGGATCAAGGCTCATGAGATGTCTCCGATCCGAACGACGATATTGCCATCCCCGTCGCCCTGGGCGTGGTCGCCCGGTTCAATGAGGATGGTCGTATCCATCTGCTGAAGGATGGCGGGGCCGTCGAGGGCAAAGCCGATGGGCAAGTGTTCGCGTTGGAAGATAGGTGTATTCACCCATGTCCCTGCGAAAAACACAGGACGGGTGCCGATTTGCGCCTCGTCCAGCGTGGATTTTCGCAAAATCGGGTTCAGGAGCACCGACAAGTCAAGCGCGGCGCGGGTGCCGATGACCGAGCAGTTCACGTTGACGACATTGGCGCGGATATTGTCGAGAGCCACATGGAAGCGGTCGAAATACGCGGTTTCGAACAGGGATTGTAGAGTGTCTAGGTCGATATCGGGGCGTTCGAGCGGTACCCGAAGAAGATGCGTTTGACCGACAAACTGCATATCGACCGAATAAAGGTGGCGCACTTCGGAGATGGCGATGTTTTCTTTGGCAATGAGCCGTTCGCCCTGTTTGGCCTGATCCTCGAAGATGCCGTGCAGGCGGGCAGTTTCCAGAGCGTTGAGCGGCGTGTTGATGGTGCGCACGAAATCATGTCGCAAATCGGCCACCACACAACCAATGGCGTTGGTGATACCCGGGCGAGACGGGATCAAAACGCGAGGAATGCCAAGTTCGCGCGCAAGGGCACAAGCATGCAATGGCCCCGCGCCCCCAAAAGCAAACAACGCAAAATCGCGAGGATCGGCCCCGAGCGAAATCGACACCATGCGGATTGCCCCCGCCATCTTGGTGTTGGCAATCCGGATGACGGCTTCGGCGGCTTCCGTCGGGGAGAGCGCGAGTTTGCTTCCCAACCGCTCGGCAAAGATGTTCTCTACCTGTTCAAGCGTTATGCCGCCCTTGACGGAATTGAGGCGTGCAGGGTCCAGTCGGCCGAGCAGCAGATTGGCATCGGAAATGGTGGGTTCCGTGCCGCCCAGCCCATAACAGATCGGGCCGGGCGTGGCGCCCGCGCTTTCAGGGCCGACTTCGAGAAGGCCTGCCGGGTTTACGCGCGCGATCGAGCCACCCCCGGCACCTACCGTGCGGACATCGACCATGGGCACATGGATCGGCATGGCGTACTCGACCTCGATCTCGTTCGAGACCGAAGGTTCGGCATTTCGGATCAAGGCGACGTCGGTTGACGTTCCACCCATGTCATAGGTGATCAGGTTGCCTTGCCCCGCTTTGCGTCCGACATAGGCAGCGGCCATGACGCCCGAGGCCGGGCCAGACATCACTGTCTTTGCGGCCTCCAAGGCCACGCGGGAAGAGCTGACCATCCCGCCATTGCCATTCATGACGAGCACGTCCCCGTCATATCCATTGGCGCCCAGTTCCGAGACAAGGCGGCGGATGTAGCGGTCGAGCAGGGGTTGCACAGCTGCATTGGCGGCCGCAGTCACGCCGCGTTCGAATTCGCGGCTTTCCGACAAGAGCGCATGCCCCATCGTGATGTGGTCATTGGGCCAGAAGGTGCGCAGGATGTCGGCGCTGCGCCGTTCGTGATCGGGATTGGCATAGGCATGAAGGTAGTGAATCACGACGGATTCACAGCCCAAGTCAAGGAGTCGCCGCCCCGCATCGCGCACTGCATTTTCGTCGAGCGGGGTCACAACCTGTCCGTCAAAATCCATCCGCTCTGGTACCTCAAGTCGCAGATCGCGTGGGATCAGTGGCTGAAACTCCCCCTTCATTCCATAGGGCTGCGGTCGGGTGCGTCGGCCGAGTTCAAGGATGTCGCGGAAACCGGCCGTCGTAATGAGACCGGTTTTGGCAAGCTTTCGCTCCAGCACAGCGTTGGTCGTGGTGGTGGTGCCATGCACGATCAGGTCAAGCGCGGCGAGGTCGCATTCTGCCGCCTTCAGCGCGTTCAACACCCCAAAGGCCTGATTGTCCAGCGTGCTGGGCACCTTGGCGAGCTTCACTTGCCCGGTGGTCTGATCCAGTGCAACGAGATCCGTGAAAGTACCGCCAACATCGACGCCAACAACGGCCCGCGAAGATTCGCCCATCCGGCCCTCCGATAGAAAACTTGTTTGTATACGAATGATGTGCGCAGGTCACGCCACCTGTCAATCCACGGTGAGTCGCGCTGTTGCAGTTACGGGCACATCGTCCAGAACATAGGCGCGGTGATCGTTCGTGTTGAGCGTGACTCGGATTTCGTAACTTCCCGCGGGCAAAACCCCGAGCGACGCGGACGGTGCATAGAGCCGCTGAATCTTGAGACCGTCCAGATAGAGATGGCCATGCCCGGTGCCCGGTACATGCGGGCCGTCGACCAGATCACGGGTAAATTCGAAGTCGCTTGAGATGACACCAACCTCCCAGCCTTGCGCCGTGTGGTTCACGTGCAAAGCGATTTTTGGTGCTGGTTCTCCGTCGCCGACCTGGCAGATATCGCCGATGCCAAAAAGGCCAAAGGATGCCGCTGCGCCTTTGGTTTTGGGCGCGACAAGCCGTGCCCGGGTCGTGATATCGCCAGCCTTCTCGAATTTCAGCGTCACGGGTAGGGTGCGCCCGTCGTCCAAATGACCATTGATATCAGACAAATACAGGAACGCGCCGTCTCCCGAGAGCGACGGGGTGCTAGCCGAAGGAATCGCCAAGGTTGGCATTGGGCCCTCGATCCGCGTTGTCGCGGCGACCTCGGAGGATGCACCAACAAGCCGATCCGGCCCGCCCGTGTTGGTCAGCTTCAAAAACACGCCAATAGCGCCCGGGTCCCCGTCTATCGGTGCCGCAACGGCATCGGAGATCAGGATTTCATGGGAAGTTCGCGGGACAAATTGCCAGATTGCCACGGCGATGAGCATCAGCGCTGCGAGAACAAATCGTAAAGTGTTTGTGGCTTTCATCCAGATGCTCCGACGCTATGATCGCGCCATGATGATCCCCCATGCCATTCTGCGGATCAAGTCCGCGACGCCATTTGCCACCTTCTTGATCGCGCTGGCCCTTCCCAGCCTTGCGCAGGCACATGCCTCGGAAGGGGGATTCGTGCTGCTGCTCCCCACCGATGTCTACATTTTTTCCGGGGCGGCCAGTGTTGCGCTGACCGTCTTGCTTCTGGCCCTCTTGCCGGAACGCGTGCTGTCTCCGATGTTTTCTTCTGTTCCCATGTCGAGGACGCGGGGGTCGTTGGCGCCACTTATTACGAGCACGCTTGTCTGCCTGTTCCTGTTCTGGTTGGTGCATGTTGGCAAGACAGGCCCACGCGATCCCTTGGCGAACCCTTTGCCGCTGACGATCTGGTCGCTGTGGTGGATTGCATTCGTGTTTCTTCAAGGCATGTTTGGTAACCTCTGGAGATGGATCAACCCGTGGACGGGGCCGGTGGCTCTTGCGCGCAAGATATTGGGAATAAAGCCGTTTCTGTCGTTGCCCTCCAGGTTGGGGCACAGTCCCGCCGTGTTGATCTTTTTGCTGTTCGTTGCGGTTCTGCTTGCCGATCCGGCGCCTGCGGATCCCGCGCGACTGGCGGGGTATGTTGGCGGCTATTGGCTGTTCAGCTTTCTGGCTATACTTGCCTTCGGGCCGCGCTGGCTTCATCGGGGCGAGGGGTTCACGGTGTTTCTGCGCCTCTATGCCCGCTTGGGTGTATTCGGGCGCATCGGCGGGCGGTTACGCCTTGGGCTCAATGGTTGGCAGGTATTGCGAATGCGCAAGGCCGCACCCTGGTTGGCGGTTTTCATGCTCGTCATCCTTGGCAGTGGCAGCTTTGACGGGTTGAACGAGACGTTCTGGTGGCTGGACCTGATTGGGATCAACCCGTTGGAGTATCCCGGTCGTTCGGCAGTGATTGCCCAGAACCTGATCGGCCTCGGGGTCGCCAATGGGCTTCTGATATCGGTTTTTGCGGGTGCGGTCTGGCTTGGTTTGCGGCTTGCCAAGGCGGACCTATCGCTTGGAACCGCGTTTTGCCTGTTCGCCCCCACGATCTTGCCGATCGCCCTCGGCTATCACTTTGCCCATTACTTCACGAGCTTCCTTGTGGATGCACAATACGCATTGGCGGCGGCATCCGATCCGATGGCCAACGGAGCGGATTACCTTGGCCTTGGCACGTTCTACGTCACGACCGGGTTCTTCAACACGCATGACAGCGTGCGAGTGCTTTGGTTGACACAGGCGGGGGCGGTTGTTTTGGGTCACATCCTGGCTGTACTGCTTGCCCATGCGGTCGCGTTGCAGCATTTCGGCAGCAATCGGCGCGCGGCACTCTCACAGGCGCCACTTGCCATGTTCATGATTTTTTATACATTTTTTGGACTTTGGCTGCTTGCATCGCCCCGCGGGTTTTGAAAAAAGGCCATCCCTCTAGACAGAACGCCGGTTCGTTTGCACTCTAACAAGTATAACGAGTCCGGGTAACGGTCCGAAATTTGATGCCGACAAAGGGGGAAATTCGATGACCAAAACCAAGAAACCACCACTGCAACCCACGCGCCGCGATGCGCTCAAAACACTGGCGCTTGGCGCTGGTGGCGCCGCAGCAGCCACCAGCCTTCCGCTTTGGGCCCGCTATGCCAGCGCCCAGAGCTCGGAGCCGATCCGCGTTGGCTTTCAGGTGCACCGCACCGGAATCGGCGCGGCCTATGGGCGCTGGTATGACCGCACGACGATGGCGGCGGCCAAGCTGATCAACGAGAACGGCGGAATCAATGGCCGCCCGGTCGAGATCGTGGCCGAAGATGACGGTACCGACCCGAAACGTGGGGCGGAGGTTGTCGAAAAATTCGCCACCCAGCACAACTGCGACATCGGCTTCGGCACGCTGTTCAGCCATGTGGTGATCGGCTCCGCGCCGCGCGCCGGCGAATTGAAGCTGCCCTATTTCGTGGTCTCCGAAGGACATCACGTCGCCAGTGGCATGTTGAACCGTTACACGCTTCAACCGGGCATTACCGACGTGAAGAGCCAGGTGCAGGCGATGGCGCCTTTCGTGGCATCCAACCTTGGCAAGAAGGTCACGATGATCTTCCCGGATTTCGCATTTGGGCATGACCACCGCGACTATTTCACGGCGGCGATTGAAGCGCAGGGCGGCGAGGTTCTGGAACATATCGCGATCCCGCCGACGGAAACGTCGTTTACCAAGTACTTTCCCAAGATTCCCCGCGATACCGAGGTGATTTATCACGTCATGGTGGGGCCTGCGGTTCTGACCTTCGTCAAGGAGCTGGGCGAGTTCTTTGGGCCGCAACGCCCCGAGATGTTTGGATTTATCGACAGTCTAGAGGCCGTGGACATTGGCAGTCCGGGGCTCGAATTTCTCGAAGGGACCTATTTCTGGGAGGGCAACCCGCGCTATGCTCAGGCTGATCAGTCACCCTATGATGCCTTCTTCCGGGAACGGGTCGGCGTGGATGCAAATGGCGCTTCCGTGAGCGATCCCAAGGACGTGTCGACCTATGCGCACATGTTCGGGTGCTGGGAAACGCTTCATGTGGTCAAGGCCGGCATGGAAGCGGCAGGGTATCAGGGGCCCTCTGATCGCGCCAAGCTGATCGAAGCCGTCGAATCCATGAGCGACATGCCGCACTCCAACGCGCATCCGCAAGGCGCCAAGGTCTTCAATGGCAAGACGCACCAGGTCTTCGGACACCAGTACATCACCAAGGTGACGGACGGAAAACTTCTGCTTGTGCACACCACATCCATCGAGGATACGCTCTATCCCGACGAGGTGGACTACACCACGCAGCCGCTCTGAGGCAAATGCCGCCCGGCGCTGTATTTGACGGCGCCGGGCACTATTCCACGAAAACGCGAACCGGGCAGGGGTGGCGAGCAGTACATGGAAATTGGACCGTATCTGATGCTGGCCACACTGGAAGGCGCGGTGACGGCGGCAGTTCTGGCGCTGACCGCAGTCGGGCTCAGCCTTGTCTTCGGGGTGATGCGCGTGGTGAACGTGGCGCATGGTGAGTTCTTCATGCTTGGCGCTGTGCTGGCTTGGTGGGCCGCTGGCCTCGTGGGCGGGCATCCAGCGTTGGGGTTTGGTCTTGCAATTCTAGTTGTACCGGTTCTGGTCGGTTTGATCGCCGTGGCTGCGGATGTAACAATTCTCAAGCGCATTGATTACGATCCGGAACGCACCATCGTTGCGACGATTGGTATCTTGTATATCATTCAGCAGGTTACATTGATGACCTACGGTCCGGAGGCCCGCCCTGTCGAGGCGCCTTTTAATACGCGGCTGGCATTGCCGTGGTTCGAGTTCGCCGACGGGCGCCCACAGATCTACTGGCCCTGGGGGCTGAGCACGACGAGCTACAAACTGGGTGTCATCGGGGCGGCCGCAGCTTTGCTTGTGGGGGTTTGGGCGCTCATGACCCATACCCGGATCGGGCTGTTGATGCGGGCCACGCAGCTTGATCGCGAGATGGCGCTTGCCTTTGGTATTCCTGTCGAGCGCGTCTATGCACTGGTCTTCGGGCTGGGTGCCGGACTGGCCGCGCTGGCCGCGGTGTTGATCGTCCCGATCCAGCAAGCTCATTACCTGATGGGGGGAGACCCCTTGCTGCTGTCCTTTATCGTGGTGATCATTGGCGGATTGGGAAGCCTTCCCGGAACCGTGGTGGCGGCCATCCTGATCGGGGTTTCGGACGGGATCATCTCGGTCTTTTTCTCGCCGACGCTGGCCAAGATCCTCGCGACACTGCTCGTCGCACTGGTGCTGGTGTTTCGCCCCCAAGGGCTTTTCGGAGCGCGCCGGGCATGAATAACACGAAGAAGACGCTGGTCTTGCACCTTGGGCTCCTCGTGGTGCTTTTCGCGCTGCAATTTGTTTTGCCCGCCTACCATCATGGCAATCTCGCCCGGATCATGGTGCTTGCCGCCTATGCGGTTGGGTACAATATCCTCTTTGGCTACACCGGTCTCCTGAGCCTCGGACACGCTCTGTTCTTTGCCGCCGGAATGTACGGCATGGGGCTGATGATCAACCAGCTTGGCGTCGCACCTTTTCCGGCCTTGATCGCGGGGCTTTTGGCGGGCGCCTTGGTTTCTTTGGCCTTGGGATTCCTTGCGTTGCGTACCGAAGGGGTGGCGTTCATGATCGTCACACTGATGTTCGCGCAGGCCGGATACCTGACCGTGCTGTATTTCGGAACATACACGCGGGGGGATGAAGGATTCGTTATTCAGCAGGCCGAACGGGTGCTTTGGGGAATTGATCTTTCCGATCCGACCAATCGGTATTTCGCCGCCTTTCTGATTTTTGGCGTTAGTCTCCTGCTGACGCTACGGTTGGTGCAAACGCCCTTTGGCCGGGTCCTGATCGCCATCCGTGAAAACGAAGAACGCGCGCGCATGCTGGGCTATGATGTTTTTGCCCACAAGCTTGCTGCTGTTGTGCTGTCTGGCACGATTTCAGCAATGGCCGGAGCAGGTTATGGGCTGTTGTTCGGCTATGTCGGGGCCAGTTTTGCCTCGGTCCAATACTCGATATTTCCTCTTCTCTGGGTGCTGCTCGGGGGAGCGGGCACGGTCCTTGGGCCATTTGTCGGAACCCTGTTCATGTTCTACCTGATCGACCTGAGTTCGGGGCTGACCTCGGCCTATATGCTGATTGCGGGTGTGGTTCTTGTGCTGTTAACGCTGTTTGCGCCACAGGGGCTTGTTGGAGAGCTGCGCAACCGGCTGTGGAAGGGACTTCCATGAGCCTTTTATCTACACGCGGTTTGTCCAAGAATTTTGATGGGTTACAGGCCGTCAGCAATGTCGATTTTGATCTTCCAGAGGGACAAATTCGCGCCTTGATTGGACCAAATGGGGCGGGCAAGACCACGTTTGTCAGCCTGCTTTGTGGCCGGATCACACCAAGCAGCGGTTCGGTGTCCTTTGACGGTCGAGATATTTCGCAACTGCCAGCCCACAAGCGGATCAACCTGGGCATGGCTTATACGTTTCAAATCACCTCCGTTTTTGCCGATTTGAGCGTGTCTGAAAACGTGGCTCTTGCGGCCCGCAAACGCGTGCGCGGGCCATCGGTGATGACGGTTGTTCAGCAGGTTCTGGAAAAGGTGGGATTGGCGGACAGGCTGGAACAAGTGGCAGGGGATCTTAGTTATGGCCATCAAAGGCTTCTGGAAATCGCCATGGGGTTGGCGCAGGCGCCGCGGCTTCTAATTCTGGATGAGCCAACACAGGGTCTGGCGGACAGCGAAATCGCGGCTTTCAAGTCGCTGATCCGGGATTTGTCGGCGACAACGACGATTCTTCTGATCGAACACAACATGAGCGTTGTCATGGAAACCGCTGATATCGTCACCGTTTTGAACTTTGGGGAGGTTTTGGCCGAGGGTACGCCCGCCGAGATTCACGCAAATGCGGAAGTTCAGACCGCATATCTGGGGACTGGGTGATGCTTGAGGTGAATGCAATCAACGTGGCCTATGGCAAGGCGCAGGTACTGCGGGACCTGTCGTTGCGCGTGGAGGCCGGGGAAATCCTGTGCCTTTTGGGGCGCAACGGGGCCGGAAAGACCACGACCATGAAGGCGATCATGGGCTTGTTGCCGTTGATGTCCGGGCAGGTCGTTGTTGGGGGCGCCGTGATCTCGGATCAGCCGGCGTACAAGGTGCCGGGGACCGGGGTGGGGTATGTGCCGCAGGGGCGGCGGTTGTTTTCGGAATTGACCGTGGCGCAGAACCTGGAAATCGGGTTGGCGGCCAACCGCTCGGGCCAAGAGGTTTTGGGCAATGTTCTTGAGCTTTTTCCAAGACTTAGAGAGCGTTGGTCGCAGAGGGCGCAGACGCTTTCGGGGGGGGAGCAGCAGATGCTGGCAACGGCAAGGGCCTTGTGTCTGAAACCCAAGGTCCTGCTGCTGGATGAGCCCACCGAAGGGTTGCAGCCCTCGATGATCGAGGCGATCCGTCAGGTCATCACTGTCATGCGCGAGCGCGGCGTTGCGATTTTGCTTGTGGAACAACGGGTTGACGCGGTTTTGTCAGTCGCCGACCGGGTCGCTTTCATCGAGAATGGGCGAAATCTTGAAACCGTATCTGCAGACGAAATCCGCGCAGATCACGGCATTGTCGAGCGTCACCTCGGGGTCTGAAACCGGGTTTCGGTATGACGTCGGTATCACGTCGGTATTGCGTCGGTAAACAGGCGCTCAGGTCAGTTTGTGCAAGAGCATCAGGAAGATGGCCTGTTCACCCTCGGTGAGCGGCGCAAGCGTATCGCGCGTGATGGCGTGTGCCGCGGGCACAAGCGCGTCATAAGCTTCCCACGCGGCCGCATTCGGTTTGAGCAGCAGGCGTCTCTGGTCGTCAGGGTCAGGGCGTTGGTCGACAAACCCCTTGCGGCGCAAGCGGTCGACGACACCCTTGATGGTGGCCGCATCCATGGCCGTTGCCCGGCCCAACGCGTTCTGCGAAACCTCGCCCAATTCGCACAGCTTGGCCAGCGCGGCGAACTGGGTTGGGGTCAGGTCCGGGATATGTGAGGCAAACAGCCCGAGATGGCGTTGGTTGGCCCGACGCATGACGAAACCGATCTGATCATCCAAAACATAGTCTTTGGCGGCGGCATCAGTCATGGCAACATCCCGGTTCGCGCGGCTTTTGTTGACAGGTTTTGCACGCTGCCGCAAACTCATTTGCGTACAAACAATAATCAACCAACCTCCAGCAGGGAGGGGAGACGCCAGAATGGGGAAGTATCATCGCCCCTGCAACCTGAAAGACGCGCTGTCCGTGTTGGCGGGTGGCGACGTGACGCTTGCCGCCGGATGCACGGACCTGTTCCCCGCGACACAGGCACAGGAAATGCCCGGCGCTGTGCTCGATCTCACAGCTGTGGAGGGCCTGCGCGGTATCACGCGGACCGAGGCGGGATGGCGGTTGGGGGCGACGACGACATGGACGGATGTGCTTCGCGCAGAACTGCCCGGCGGGTTCGACATGCTCAAGGCGGCAGCGCGCGAGGTCGGTTCCGTCCAGATCCAGAATGCTGGCACCCTTGCGGGCAACCTGTGCAATGCGTCCCCGGCGGCGGATGGGGTGCCGCCCTTGCTGGCCCTTGATGCGCAGGTGGAAGTGGCATCGGTGGAAGGCACCCGGCATGTGGCGCTGAGCGATTTTCTGATCGGGGTGCGTCAGACCGCGCTGCGCCCGGGCGAAATGGTGGTCGCGGTACATGTGCCACTTGGGGCGGGGGGTGGGCAGAGCGTGTTTCACAAGCTTGGCGCGCGCAGATACCTCGTGATTTCCATAGCGATGGTTGCGGCACGGGTTGTCTCGGAACAGGGCGTGATCAAGGACGCGGCGATTGCAGTCGGCGCATGCAGCCCGGCGGCGCAGCGCCTGTCACGCGTCGAGAACAGCTTGCGCGGTGTGCCGCTTCGGGACGCGGCCGCGACGCTGCGTCGGGTTGATATTGATCCGGCCCTGAGCCCGATTTCGGATGTACGCGGCAGCTCCACCTATCGCGAGGATGTCGCGTTCGAGTTGGTGCGGCGTGCATTGCTGGACCTAGGAGGAGCGGACGTATGAAGGATGGCGCCGGGCTTGATCTGGTTGTGAACGGCGAACCACATCACGTGTCGGCGGCCCCCGGTCGGCGGCTTTCCGATGTGTTGCGCAATGACCTTGGGCTGATCGGGACCAAGGTGGGTTGTGACGCCGGGGATTGCGGGGCCTGTTCGGTGTTGGTGGACGGCGAGGTGGTTTGTGCCTGCCTGACCCCGGTGGCCCATGTCGCAGGCCAAAGGATTGAGACGGTCGAGGCGCTTGCCGATCCGGGGCCGGATGATCTGCAGCGCGCCTTTCTGCGGCACGGCGCGGCACAATGCGGGATTTGTACCCCCGGGATGTTGATGGCAGCGACCGCGCTGGTGCGCAGGATCCAGACGCCAACGCGGGCCGAGGTCGAAGACGCGCTGGGTGGGGTTCTGTGTCGCTGCACCGGATATACGAAGATCGTAGACGCGGTGCTGGACGTGGCCGGGCAGGGCGCCGGGCCGGAACCGATTGGTGGGGAGGCCATCGGAGCGCGGGTCGAGAGGCTGGACGGGGTGGCCAAGGTGGTTGGCACGGAAAGCTATGGCGCCGACGCGGTGGCGGAAGAGGTGCTTGAGGTGCGCGCCGTCCGGTCGCCGTTTGCCCATGCACGGTTTGATTTTAGCGATCTTGCAGGGTGGGCCTCCGCACATGGGGTGCAGGTTTTTACGGCGGCGGACATCCCCGGAGAAAACAGCTTTAGTGTGATCCCCGCTTTTGCGGACCAGCCCGCCCTTGCCGAGGGCGTTGCCCGGATGCGGGGCGAAGCGGTGGCGCTTGTTGCCGGGGACGCAGAGGTCATGGATGGGCTGGATCTTGAAGAATTTCCGGTGCGTTGGGAAGAATTGCCCGCCATCGAAGACGTGACAGAGGCGCGAAAGGCGCAGGCCGCGTTGATCCATGCGGATCGCGCCGAGAACATCCTGATCGCGGGTCATGTGGAACGTGGCGCGGCACAGGAAGCGTTGGCGCGATCGGCGCATGTGGTCGAACGCGCCATGCAGTCCGGATATGTGGAACATGCCTATATCGAACCCGAAGCCGGGATCGCGTGGATGGAGGGCGATGTTCTCAACATTCGGGCCTGTACACAGGCGCCGATCATGGACCGCGATGACACGGCGCGGGTCTTGGGCCTTGCGCCCGAGAAAGTGCGGATCCGGCCCGCCGCGACTGGGGGCGGGTTCGGATCGAAGCTGGATGTTTCCCTGCAGCCGCTGATTGGTCTGGTCGCACTCAGGACCGGGCGCGCGGCGCGCATGGTCTATTCGCGGCGGGAAAGCATGATGTCGACCACCAAGCGGCATCCCTCAAAGATGATGGCGCGGATTGGCTGTGACGACGCGGGGCGGCTGACAGGCATGTGGTTTGACGGGGATTTCAATACCGGGGCCTATTCGAGCTGGGGTCCGACGGTGGCGGTGCGGGTGCCGGTGCATGCCTCGGGACCTTACGTGATGCCTGCTTACCGGGCTGAGGCGCGGGCCGTGCATACACATGGTCCGGTGTCGGGCGCGTTTCGGGGCTTTGGCGTGCCGCAGGCGGCGATTATCCAGGAGACGCTGTTTGACGAACTGGCCGAAGCGGTCGGGCTGGACCGACTGGCGTTCCGGCTCAGGAACGCGATGCGGGACGGGGATGTGTCTGTTTGTGGTCAGCACATGCGGGGCGTGGGCATCGCGGAATGCCTTGAAGCGTTGCAGGCGTCGTGGGACGCAGCCATGGACCGGGTGCGGGAGCTGAACGCGTTGGGCGGCACGGTGCGCCATGGGATCGGGGTGGCTTCGTGCTGGTACGGGTGTGGCAATACGGCCTTGCCGAACCCGTCGACGATCCGCATCGGGCTGACACCTAAGGGTCAGGTTGTGCTGCATCAGGGAGCGATGGATATCGGGCAGGGCGCCAACACGGTGATTGCCCAGATCGCGGCAGATGCGCTGGGGATGCCGGTGCATATGCTGGAACTGGTGGATGCGGATACAGGGGTGACGCCCGATTGCGGCAAGACCTCGGCCAGCCGGCAAACGGTTGTCACCGGCAAGGCCGCGATGCTGGCGGGACAAGCGCTGCGCGCCCAGGTGTTGGCGCTGACGAATATGGGCGACGGGGCCGGGATCACGCTTGGTGACGGTGCGCTTGTAGTCAGCGACGGGGCGCGGTCGGCGCGGATTGATCCGGCCACACTCGCGGTCAATGAACACGGCTATGTGCTGATGGCCGAGGAAAGCTATGACCCGCCGACCAGCGCGCTGGATGAAAACGGGCAGGGCACGCCCTATGCGGTTTATGGCTATGGCGCGCAGCTGGCCGAGGTGGCGGTGGACACGCGACTTGGTACGGTGCGGGTCGAGCGCATCACGGCGGCGCATGATCTGGGGCGGGTGATCAATCCGTTGCTGGCAGAGGGGCAGATCGAGGGCGGGATCGCCCAAGGGTTGGGGCTGGCGCTGATGGAGGAATACGTGCCGGGGCGGACCGACAACCTGCATGACTACCTGATCCCGACCATCGGGGATATGCCCGAGATCCGCTCGATCCTGATCGAGAAACCCGATCCTGAGGGTCCGTTCGGCGCGAAGGGGTTAGGAGAACATGTGCTGATCCCGACCGCGCCAGCCATCCTGAATGCCATCCGCCACGCCTGCGGCGCGCGGATCGACCAGCTTCCGGCACGCCCGGATCGGGTGTTGGCGGCCATTCGCAAGGCGGAGGGAAACCAATGAGCGAGACACGCGAGCGCCGGGTGCGCGTAGAGAAGATCCGTTGCGATGCCTGTCCGGTGATGTGTTACATCGCCGAAGGCCGGATCGGGGCTTGTGATCGTTATGCCAACGAGGGTGGGCGCATCGTGCGCTGTGATCCGCTGACGGTGCTGGACCGAACCATTGCCGACGGGCGCGAGGTGCGCCCTTTCCTGATCTCGGAATGGGACGGGACGCTTGCGGCGGATGACCTTTTCGTGACCGCCGTCGGGTCGGGCACAACCTATCCTGATTACAAGCCCGCGCCTTTCCTTGTGAGCCGCGAGGTGGACGGGGCCGATTTCGTGACCGTCGTGACCGAGGCGATTTTTAGCTATTGCGGGGTCAAGGTAAAGATCGACACCGACCGCCACCTTGGTCATGAAGGCGCGGTGGTGCGCCATGCGGGCGAGGCCGTCGGGCTGATGATTACCAGTGAATATGGCAGCCAAATGATGTCTCTTGGGGGGGTCGACCACCTCACCGGAGGCTCCAAGCCCGAGGGGCGTGTCACCTGTGATGTGTTGATGCGTCTTTGCAATCGTGAGGCGGTGGAACTGAATGTTGACGGTGGAGCCTCCGTCGTCGTGCAGGCCGGCGAAGCCCCCATTGTAGACGGGCACCGGGAAGAGCGGATGCGGGTAGGCTGCGGATCGGCGACGATTGGCATGTTTGCAAGTCAATGGAAAGGGTTAGTCGACGAAGTTGTTGTTGTTGACGACCACATAACCGGCGTGGTGAGCGAGCATCAGGCGGGCAAGGTTCTGGACTGGCCCGACACCGGAATCCGCATAAAGGGGCGCCGGTCGACGCCGGGGCGGTACTTCCAAGTGGCCGAGCCGGGTCTTGGCTGGGGCGGCACCAATATCGAGAATCCATTGACCATTCTGGGCGACTGGCTTCCCAAGAAGGGCGCGCGAGCGGGATTGACGTTGCTGATGGTGTCCACGACGGGCGAGCAATTCGGCTATTACGTACTGGATGACGATCTTGTTCCGCGCCCGCACCCCTTGCCGGATACGTTGCAACCGTCCGTCGACCTGATTGCCGAAAACTGCGAACCGGCGCTGTGTACGGTGATGTTCATGGGTGGGGCTGGCGGATCATTGCGCTCTGGTGTGACCAAGAACCCGGTGCGCCTGACGCGCTCGGTGCAGGAGCGGCGCACAAGGGTCACGGTGGGTGGTGCAGAAGCCTATGTCTGGCCCGGCGGCGGGATCACCATCATGGCGGATGTGACCCGGATGCCGGACAACGCCTTTGGCTATGTGCCGACACCGGCGATCGTGGCGCCGCTGGAATTCACGGTTTCGCGTGAAGAGTACCGCGCGCTTGGCGGTCACGATGACGCGGTGCGCGATGTTCAGGATGTGCTTGAAAAAGGTGGGGAATATGGCGACCAGGTACGCGCGGTAGCACCACCCAAAGCGGCGAAATGACCGGCGCACAGGTCGCTTTTTTGCCGGACGGCCAAAGATTGCATCTGCATCACGGGCCGATCGACCTGATTGTCAATGTGACCGGGGCCGGGCGTGCGCAGGCCTTGCAAGCAGCGGCACGGCGGTTTGAGACACTTCTTGACGAGCTGGTGCTTGACCTAGAACAGCTTCGGTGCCCAGTTGACGCGTATAATGGGCCGCTTGGACCGGTCGCCGAAACCATGAGGCAGGCCGCGAAGGCGCATTTGCCGATTTTCATAACCCCCATGGCCGCCGTGGCGGGCGCCGTGGCCGATGAAATCGCACGGGTGATCGGGGATCATGATTGCGTTGAAACCGCATACGTGAACAACGGCGGCGATGTCGCGCTTGTGCTGGCACCGGGAACAAGTTTGCGTGCGGCCCTGGCCGAGGGTGGATTTGCCGAGATCGGTCATGACAGCCCCGTGCGTGGCGTGGCGACGTCGGGCTGGCGCGGACGCAGCCAATCATTGGGCATTGCCGACGCGGTGACGGTTCTTGCCGAAAGCGCAGCCCAGGCGGATGTGGCCGCGACGCTGATCGCCAATCATGTCGATCTGCCGGGACATCCAGCCATTGCGCGCATGGCGGCCTGCGCGCTTTTTCCGGATAGTGACCTTGGCGAGCGGGCCGTGACGGTTGATGTTGGCCTGCTTGACCAAGGTGAAGTCGCAGAGGCCCTTGACCGTGGGGTGGCCTATGCCCGCCAGTGTCTTGATCGCGGGCTGATCCAAGCGGCCCATTTGACGCTGAACTCCGATACCCGCCTTGTTGGCGGGGAATACCATCTTAACCGAAAAGAGGATCTGACCCATGCCTGACTTTGCTTTGCGCAAGACCATGCTGTTCATCGAGGATATCCATCATGATGGCGGGCCGGTCGCCGATCATCCCCGCCGCCGCGCGGCCATGGTCGCGCTTGTCAGGAATCCGTTTGCGGGACGTTATGTCGAGGACCTGCAGTCGGCGATGGACGATCTCAAGCCTCTTGGATTGATGATGACCGACCGCCTGATCGAGGCAATGGGCGGGATCGACGGGATCGACGGTTATGGCAAGGCCGGGCTTGCCGGTGAGGCGGGCGAACTGGAGCACACGGCGCTCTGGCATGTGCCGGGGGGCTACGCCATGCGGGCACGGCTGGGAGAGGCCAAGGCGATTGTGCCTTCGTCGATGAAGATTGGTGGGGTGGGGACGCGGATCGACATCCCTCTGGGCCATATCAACGCCGCCTATGTGCGCAGCCATTTTGACGGCATGGAGGTGGGCGTGCCGGATGGCCCCAGGGCGGACGAGCTGCTGTTTGCGCTGGCCATGAGCCGGGGTGCGCGTATTCATCACCGCATGGGTGGATTGCAGGTGCACGAGGTCGAGGGCAAGGACGGGCTGCGATAAGCGCGTAGCATGACGCGGGTGGACCGGGGAACCCTATGCGGTCTATCCTGTGTTCAGTCGACTGGGGGCAGGTGCATGGCAGGGTATATTCGGGCGTCCGTTCTGGAAGGGTTGGATCATATTGCCGCCCGCGAAGGACAGGACCTCGTAACGATCCTTGCGCGCTATGGTCTGGATCATTCCATTTTCGAAGCGCGGGAAACCGAGATCGATTTCGAGGACGCTTGCTCTATTCTTGAAGACTGTGCACGCAGTTGGAAGCTTCCCGATCTCGGCATTCAGCTGGCTCGCCTGCATTCTCTGGAAACCTTGGGCGTGATCAGCCTTGTCACCCGGATGGAACGCACTGTGCGCGACGCGGCCAAGGCGTTGTTGCGCAACCAGTTCCTGCACACCAATGGGGTTGTGACCTCGCTGCGAGAAATCCCGCAGGATGGGCTGGCCGAGGTGATCTATGCCCCGCTGAGCATTACCCGGCCAAGGCAGGCACGGGAAATGTCGCTGGTGATGGGTCGCAACGTGCTGCGCGAGCTGGCCGGACGCGCGCCGGAAATCCTGTCGGCGGAGGTGATGTTTGCCGCGCCCTTGGGCAAGGATTACCTTTCGGCCGAGCTTGGCTGCCCGGTCCGCTACGGCGCCAACAGCTATTCCTTCCTGTTTCGGAATGATGTCCTCGACGTCAAGCTGACCAAACAGGATGTCGCCTTTCATCCGATCATCCGCCGGTACCTTGCCGAAATCACGGTTGAGCGTGGCATACCGTTTTCGGAAACTGTCAAGCTCGAGGTGTTCCGGCAATTGTCGCTGGGGGTGTGTTCGCAGGACAAGGTGGCAGCGGCGCTCCGGATGCAACCACGATCGCTGCAACGCAAGCTCAAGCAGGAAGGCACGAATTTCCGCGAGATCATGGACGAACAGCGCCGACGTCGGTCGTTGGCGCTGGTGCAGCAGACGGACCTGCCCTTGGGCGAAGTGGCGCTTGCCGTGGGCTATTCGGACCAGACCGCGTTCAACCAGGCTTTCCGACGCTGGTTCGGACGCACGCCGCTCAAGGTGCGGCGGCGCGAGGGGTTGAGCGCGGCCTGATTACCCTAGCTGGCAAGCCGCGCCGTGTCGGGCTCGGCGGCGTTCAGCCAATCGCACCATGCCTGTTTCCACGATCCTGCAAATGCGATGAACTCGCCCGGATCGGTGTCGGTCAGGGTCCGGGTGTCGCGCGCGACGAGATATTGTTCCGGATTGTCCCGCGCGATGAACTCGGGCGGGTACGGCAGGCGTTTGGCAATAGATATCGTCTCGGCCCAGTCCGCTGCACGACCCGCCATGTCCGTCACCACACAGGAGCGCGCAGGTGCACTGGCCAGGGACGTGCGCGGGACACGTCCCAGCACGCCCAGCGATGGGGCGAGAAGGGACAATGAGCGGACAGGCACGGGGTTGCCTTCACGGGTGCCGCGCGTCAGCCACTTGAACCCGACCAGCGCGCCCGAGCCGAGCGTAGCAAGATGCATGGCGCCTGCGTTAGGCAGGACGGATCGGATCAGCGCGTCCAGATCGCGTACCAGGGGCGAAAACCGTTCACCACCGCCCTCGCGCCAGGGTCGCGCCCAGTGCACAAGGTACAGTGGCCGATCACGCAGGGCCAAAAGCGATGCCACTTGCCTGACACGGATCAGGATATCCGAGCGCCTCGCTCCGGTCAGATCGGAGATCAGGACAAGAGGTGCCTTTTGGCAATGCGCATAGTCGGTCAGGCGCAACAGGCGCGTCGTGCGTGTGCTACCGGCAAGCGTGCCGTATGACATCGAGAATTCCGCGTCCATCATAGTCAGCTCCTGTTCAGGGTCGTCGGCGTAAATGCCGTGCGACAATAAGGGATTGGGGGTGGCCGCTTTCCCGGATCACGAAGGGACAGGACGCGATCCGGGGCAGGGCAACCTTCTGCTGGGCGCAGATTGGAAAGGGATTGCGTCAGCCCCTAAATCAGGGCTGACGCGGACCTTGGTTCCGTGAGTGCTCAGGTCGTCTCGACCCGATTGCCAGACATCCCCAAGGTCCCAAAGGATGTCGGCGTGCGGCCCCTGAGAGGGAGGGAGAGGAGGAAGAAAGGGGCCATGAGATTGATGTGCTCGATAGGGATGCTTGTTTGTTTGAAACGCCTCGTTTGCTCTCTTCCAAACAGAAATGGGAGGGGCTGATCGTTCCAACTTTGTAAAATGCGATCCGTTTTTTGCAGAACCTGTCCACCGGAGATTTCATGTGCGAAACCGGCTTCGGGTTGACCACGGGGGACCTGTGGGGCCTTAATGCGGGGCGAACAGGGCGGGGTGCCATGAAGCTTTTCTGGACGACATTTCTTGATGCGCTGCAGCGCTTTACCACCAAGGGCGGCTTTGTGCGCGCAAGCCATGTCGCGCTTTCCGTGATGCTGGCGATGTTTCCGTTCTGCATTTTCGTGCTGTCGCTGGCAGGTGTACTGAGCGCGGATACACAGGTGGACGATCTGGTCGACGTGGTGTTCGGATCGTGGCCCGAGGAGATTTCGGAACCGATCGCCAACGAATTGCGCGCCGTGCTGCAGCATGGCGGTGGAACTCTGACCCTTGGGGCGGTTCTGTCGATCGTGTTCGCCTCGAACGGGGTCGATGCGATCCGGCTGGTGATTACCAGCGCCTATCGTGATGACGATCCGCGTCCCTTTTGGAAGACACGCACATTGTCAGTGGGCTTTGTCCTCGCCGGAACGCTTTTGATCATTGCGGCAGGGCTGTTCAGCGTCGCCGTACCGCTGGCGCTTCATTTCTTCGAGGAATGGGTGCCGTGGTTGCAGGATTCGATCCTGAGCAATGACCAGTTTCGACAGCTTGTGATTGCTGCCATTTTGCTTTTCGCGGTCTATTCCTGCCACAAATGGCTGCCGGGGATACGGCATTCGGATCGCTCGCTTGCGCCAGGGATTATCCTGACCGTGATACTCTGGACTTTGGCGTCACATATTTTTTCCTATTACATCAGCCACTTCTCGACCTATTCCGTCACCTATGCGGGGTTGGCCGGGATCATGTCGGCTCTGGTCTATCTTTACCTGATGGCCAGCATCTTTGTTCTCGGGGCCGAGTATAACGGGAGCCTTTTCGACCAAAGGCGTGCCGCTACAGAAGCGGTGCAAACAGACGTGCCACCGGCGCCATGAGGCGTACCCAGGTCGGCTGTTCGCTTATGGGCTTGGTCAGTGGCATGGACCGCGCGAAGTCATCTTTCAGGATGATTTCGAGATCTTCGGCAAGATGACTGTCAAAGAATATCGCCGTCTCTTCGAAGTTGAGACGGCAGGACCGGCTATCAAGGTTGAGCGTTCCAACCGAGGCAATGGCATCATCCACCAGCACCACCTTTTGATGCATGAACCCCTGTTCATAGGCCCAGAACTCGACCCCAGCGTCGCGCAGCTCGTCGAAATAGGCAAAAGCGGCCAGCCAGGTGATCCAGTGATCGGCGCGTGCGGGCACCAGGATTCTTACCTCAATCCCCCGAAGCGCGGCCAGTTTCAATGCCGTGGTGACATCCGGGTCGGGCACGAAATAGGGTGACGCGATCCAGATGCGGCTACGGGCCGCCACGATCATTGCATTGAAATAGAGATTTCCGGTTTCCAACGCATCCGCTGGTCCCGACGTCAGAAGCAAGGCATCACTGTTTTCCGGAACCGCGATGCGCGGCCAGTCAAGCTGATCGTAGAGATATTCCTGTGTCGCCCAGTGCCAGTCCTCGCAAAAGGCCAGTTGCAACTGCAACACCACCGGGCCCTGTAACCGGCAATGCGTATCGCGCCAGTCGCCAAAGGCCGGATCACGGCCCATGTATTCATCCCCGACATTCAGTCCACCGGTGAATCCAACCGTGCCATCGACCACCAAGGTCTTGCGATGATTTCGGAAATTGAGCTGAAAGCGTTTGGTCGGGCCGCGCAGCGCATTGGTGTCATAGATGCGAATACCAAGGTCGGAAAGCTCCTGCACATAGGCTTTGGGAAGGCGTGAACAGCCCACGGAATCGTAGAGGAAAAAGACTCTCAGCCCACGGTTTTGCGCGGCGATCAGGTGTGACTTGAGTTTGCGGCCCAGTTGATCGTCGCGCACGATGTAGAACTGAACCAGAATGTAGGACGTCGCCGCATCAATGGCGTCGAACATGGCCTCGAAGCTCTCCTCGCCATCGACCAGTATCTCGCCGCTGTTGCCGGAGAGGATGGGGTTTTCGGCAATGGTTTCAAAGGCCTTGTATCCCCGGTTTAGCTCGTCCGGCTTGGGCGGAAAGGCCGTTCTGGCCTGTTCGATGGCCGTGACGACCTCTTGGTATTCCCGGCGGGCCACGACATAGCCGTTGATCCGGGAATGGCCGAGGAAAAGGTAGCTGACGATGGCGACATAGGGCGCGGCGATCAGAAAAACGACCCACGCCACGGCGCCCTGGGGCGTGCGCGAACCGGACATAGCGCGGAAGGCAAACCAGACGGCGACGGATTCCACCAGTAGGACAAAGATGACAAAGAATGTGGCCAAGCGGAGTCTCCTGTTTCGGGAAGGCTAGCGGATCGGAGGCCGGCGCGAAAGACGTTGCGTTGGTACGCTTGCCCATGGCGCAAAGGGTTGTAATCTGGCCGCCGGATCAAGCCGGGAGAGAGATATGTCCAGGACCATCGGAGCGCTGTTCGAACGGCGCGCAGCAGAACACGCGACCTTTCCGTTTCTGATCGTGCCTGCGGACAAGGAACGTAGCTATCACCCTGACGGATATGAGATTTCCTATGGTGATGCAGCCAAGGTCGTGGATGCGTGGTGTGCCCGGCTTGAGTCTGCAGGTTATGGGCATGGGCATCGGGTGGCGGTTCTTTTGGAGAACCGGCCGGAGATGCTGTTGATGAAGCTTGCCCTGGCCCGGCTGGGGATCAGCTGGGTGCCGGTGAACCCCGATTACCGCCCGTCAGAGCTGGCCTACCTGTTGCAGGACAGCGGTGCCGCGCTGGCGATTTCGGCGCCGAACATGGAGCCGCTGATGCGGGACGGGATCGCCGAGAGCGGGCGTGATTTGCCGTTGGTCGTGATGGAGCGGGATTTGCCTGAGCTGCCGATGTCCTGCGACGCGCCCAAGAGCGATCCGGTGACGGGCGAGACCGAGGCGAGCCTGATTTACACCTCTGGGACAACCGGGCGGCCCAAGGGTTGCATCATGAGCCACGACTACGAAGTCCAAATGGGTGAATGGTATGCCGCGCGGGGTGGGTTGATTCAGTTTACTGCAGGAAAATCAAAGGTTTACTGCCCGCTTCCTTTGTTTCATGTCAATGCGGCGATCATCCTGTTCATGGGCATGATCGAGAAGGGAAGCGCGCAGGTCATCCCGGAGCGGTTCCGCGCGAGCGCTTGGTGGCGAGAGCTTGCCGAAACCGGGGCCACAGCAGCGCATTACCTTGGAATCGTCATACCGGCCCTAATGAACCGCGCTCCCGATCCATTTGAAAAGAAACACAAAGTCGAGTTTGCCGTTGGCGCTGGGGTGGAGCCGACATTGCATCGCCCCTTCGAGGAACGCTTTGGTTTTCCGCTGATCGAGGTGTGGGGCATGACCGAGATGTGCCGCATTCTTGCCGATTGCCACGAACCCCGCCAGATCGACACCCGCGCCATGGGGCGTCCACAGCCGGGGCTGGACGTGCGTGTGGTCGACGAACACGACCAAGAGGTGCCGCGAGGGCAGGAAGGCGAAATGGTGCTTCGCTATGATGCCGAAACTCCGCGCAAGGGGGCATTCTCGGGCTATCTCAACCTGCCGGAGGCCACCGAGGAGGCGTGGCGCGGGGGATGGTTCCATACGGGGGACACGGTGACGATGGATGAGACGGACATGATTTTCTTCGTGGACCGGAAAAAGAACATTATCCGGCGCAGTGGTGAAAATATTGCTGCCGCTGAGATCGAAGCCTGTCTTCAGGAACATCCGGCGGTGGAACGAGTGGCGGTGATCGCGGTGGAAGACGCGATGCGCGACGAGGAGGTCATGGCCTGTATTCAGCCCGTTTCGGCGGGTAGCGAGGCCATGGCGGAAGAGCTATTTGACCATTGTTTCAAGCATTTGGCCTATTACAAGGCGCCGGGTTGGGTGCGGTTTCTCGATGAAATCCCGATCACCGGAACCCAGAAAATTCAGAAACACGCGATGTTTGGCAAAGGAGAAGCGCCAACCGACGGGGCGTTCGATTTCCGGTCACGCAAGAAGCGCGGATAGGCTTCGCGGGGCGCGGTAGTTGCACGTTTTGCGCCTGAAAGACGCTTCGGTATCGTGTCGGTATAACGTCGGTATTGCGTCGGTATGGACGGGCGCGCGGCGCGGGCCGAAGGCCGGAAAGGGGAGAAGATGCGGTTTATCGGCGGCGAAGTTCTGACTTTGGATGGGGCATTGCGCGCCGACGAGGTGCATGTGTCCGGGAGCGAAATCGCGACCTCTGCAGGCGGCCCCGAGATCGACGTTTCCGGCTGCTGGGTACTGCCGGGGATGGTGGATGTGCACGGGGACGCGTTCGAGACCGCCTTGTTTCCGCGCCCCGGTGTGGAGATGGATTTCGCAATGGCCATGGGGGCGGTGGACCGGCAATTGCTGGCTTGCGGGATTACCACGGCCTATCACGGGCTGTCGGTCGGTTGGGAGCCGGGCGCGCGCGGGATCGCGGCGGCGCGGCGGTTTATGTCGGGGCTTGCGGACCTGCGGGAAGACCTGAGCGCAGATCACAGGGTTCAACTGCGCTGGGACGTGTTTGCGCATGAAGTGGTCGATGATCTGCGAGGCTGGTTGCGGCAGGCGCCGGTTCCGGCGCTGGCCTTCAACGATCACACCACCGAAACGCTTGAGACCGTGGCGGCGGGGCAGACCGGGCAGCTTGAGAAATGGGCGCGAAGGGCCGGGGTTTCGCTTGAGGCCTATCTGGCTGATCTGGAGATGCTGGCTGCACCGCGCGATGCGGTTCCGGAGATGGTCCAGCAAGTGGCCGCCATGGCGCGCGAGGCCGGGGCCGTGATGCTGGGCCATGATGAGGCCACGGGCGAGGAGCGCGCGGCACATCGGGCGTTGGGGGTGCTGGTGAGTGAGTTTCCCTTGTCCGAAGCGGTGGCGAAAGCGGCTGTCGCGGCGGGGGAGCAGGTGGTGCTTGGGGCACCGAATGCGGCGCGCAGGCAAAGCCACAAGGGAAACCTTTCAGCGTGGGAGGCGGTGAAGGGCGGCACGTGTACGGTGCTGGCGTCGGATTATTATTACCCCAGCCTGCTTTACGTGGTGGAGCAATTGGTGCGCGATGGAATGGCGCTGGGGGACGCCTGGGCACTTGTATCCAGCAATCCGGCCAGGGCGATGGGATTACATGACCGCGGCGCGATTGTTCCGGGAAAGCGGGCTGATCTGTTGGTGATTGAGCCGGGGAAGCGGTGGCGCATCCGGTATGTTGTGGTTGGAGGAGTGCTGAGCAGTTTTGGGTAAGGGGACTGCCGGGTGTCGCCCGACCGAGGGTGGGCGATGCAACCTAATGAGTTGCCACTTTATCTCGCGACGCTCAGCCATGTCTTTTGGTTTCGCAAGGGAGCCAAATCGCCCGCCCATTGGGGCGGTCGGGCGATGCCCGGCGGCGCGCAATGCGCGCCTTGATTCCGGGCGACGAAAAAGAAAAGGCGGATCCGTTCAAATCCGCCCGTCCTTACTGTCTTAAGAATTGACCCGATCAGGCGCGGCGGCGACGGCCACCGCGACGACCGCCACGGCCTCCGGCTTCGCCATCTGCCGACGGGGGTTTGTTGAAGCGGATCCATTCGGCGCCGCCTTCGTCATTGTTGGTCAGGAAGTTGGCGGCGCGAATGGCCTCCATTTCCTTGCCTGCCATGGGAAGGGTCGAGCCGATGCCGAACAGCTTGCAGAAGGTTTCGTCGTCCATGTCCGCAGGCAGGATGATGCCAGCTGCCTCGACTTCGGCCTTTTTCTCGGCCAGTTTCTTGGGGCCGACAGGCAGGGCGACCGGATTCATGATCGCGCTTGTCATGCCGGCCCCCATCGCCATCGGGAGGAAGGCGTTGTTGATGCCGTGACGGTTGGGCAGGCCGAACGAGATGTTGGACGCGCCGCAGGTGGTGTTGACGCCCAGCTCTTCGCGCAGGCGGCGCACGAGGGTGAAGACCTGCAGCCCGGCGGTGCCCATGGCACCAATCGGCATGACCAGCGGGTCGACAACGATGTCATGTGCGGGAATGCCGAAATCGGCGGCGCGTTCGACGATCTTCTTGGCGACAGCAAAGCGTACGTCGGGGTCTTCGGAAATGCCGGTGTCGTCGTTGGAGATGGCGACAACCGGGACGTTGTATTTCTTGACCAGCGGCAGCACCATTTCGAGGCGCTCTTCTTCGCCCGTGACCGAGTTCAGAAGCGGGCGGCCTTCGGCGGCGGCGAGGCCGTTTTCAAGCGCGCCGGGCACCGAGCTGTCGATGCAGAGCGGGCAATCAGTGACTTCCTGTACCTTTTCCACCAGCTCGCGCATCAGCGTGGGTTCGACAAAGTTGTTGTCGGCATAGCGCGGGTCTTCGGCCATCTTGTTGGAGAAGACGGCACCCGAGTTGATGTCGAGCACGGTTGCGCCTGCGGCGACCTGTGCCAGCGCATCGGCTTGAACACGCGAGAAATCGCCGCGCTCAAGCTCTTCGTTGAGGATCTTGCGGCCCGTGGGGTTGATCCGCTCGCCGATCACGCAGAAGGGCTGATCAAAGCCGATGATCGCGGTTTTTGTTTTAGATTCTATGACGGTACGGGTCATTGTTGATCCTTGATTTCAGCTTTTTACTGCGGGTTTGCAGGGACGCCAGACGCGCCGCCATTGTTGATTGCCCAGGTGGCATTGGTCTTGATGCCGCCCAGCGGGAAGAAGTGGACCTTGTCGATGTTGAAATCGGGGTTGGCGGCCTTGTGGGCGGCCAGTTCCGCGATCACATCGTTGGGTTCGTAGGGCAGCAGGAGCTTGGACACGTCCATGGCGCGTTTCTGCAGCACCTTGAGCGAGGGGCCGACGCCGCAGGCGATGGCGAACTTGATCAGGGTCTGCAGCTTGGCCGGACCGGCGATGCCGATATGGATCGGGATGTCCACGCCCGCTGCTTTGACCGCGTCGGCCCATGCGATGATCGGCTTGGCGTCAAAAGCGAACTGGGTGGCGATGGCCATCTCGGCGTCGGTGCGCTGCGAGAAATCCTGTTTCCACTGCAGCGCGGCGTCGACATTGGCAGTGCCGCCCTTGGGGTCGATGTCCTTGTTGCCTTCGGGATGACCGGCGACGTGCAGACGCTTGAAGCCCGCCTTGTCAAACAGACCGGTTTCCAGAAGCTGCATCGAGTCCGAGAAATCGCCATGTGGCTCGGCCACACCACCGGCAAGCATCAGCGCCTGGTTTACACCAGCTTCGCCCTGGTACATGGCGATCCAGTTTTCCAGCGTCGCCTTGTCCTTGATAATGCGCGCCGGGAAATGCGGCATCACCGGGTAGCCATCCGCGGCGAGACGCTTGGCGGTGGCGACCATCTCTTCGATGGGGGTGCCTTCGATATGGGCGATATAGACCCGCGTGCCTTCGGGCAGAAGGGCGCGGAAATCTTCCACCTTGGCGGCGGTGCGGGGCATCACCTCGATCGAATAGCCCTGCAGGAAGGCTTCGACCTCGGGCGAGCTGGTAACGACCTCTTGGGTCTTACGCTTGAAATTCAACAAAGCCATCGCGGACTCCCATAGCGAAGGGCGCTTCTTCATGCCCAGCCTTCATTGGCGATCATTTGCTTGATGCGCTCTTGATCGAACTCTGCCTCAAGCCGGGCGGCCTCGCTCTCAGCGACGGCCTGCGGCTCGCCTTCGACCGGGTAGGGATCACCCTTGCGCCATTCGGCCAGATAGGCGTCCGTGTCGGACGCGCCGATCTTCATCGCCGCCCGGTCAATCGCTTGTTCAAAGCGCTCGGCAAGCTGTTTCTTGGCTCCACGTCGGCCTTTGCCCACGATAACCTGGGCAGGGATGTCGCGCCAATAAACGATGGTGACGTCAGGCATGGGGGGTGATTCCTCCGGTTTCAGTAAGACAGTCGTAAGACAGACCGCCCGTTCCGTTTCGCTCAATTTCGACAACTGGTCGGCTTTCCGCGACGCGCGGCCGACATGGTGGTCGCTTTGGTGCCACGCGGGGGGCGGTTTGACCACAGGCCGGGGCTTGAAAATTGCGCATGAAGAAGATGAGCGGCAGCGCCAAGGCGCGCCATCATCACGCGCGGGGGATTGCGCGACCCAAGGCGAGTGACTAGGTTGAGGATAACACGAAATGGAGGGCGTGAGTCATGGCGCCCAAGCGTCCCGAAGGTGCGGGCGCATTCCTGAAACCGGTCGAGAGCCCCGCGCCCAAACCGCCGGATCCGAGCGAGCTTTATGCGGCGCTGGATCTGGGTACGAATAGTTGCCGTATGCTGATTGCCCAACCCAAGGGCAACCAGTTTCATGTGGTGGACAGTTTTTCCAAGTCGGTCCAGCTCGGATCGGGGCTTGAAACGACCGGGCGCCTGTCGCGCGGGTCGATGCGACGCACGATTCAGGCGCTGCGCATCTGTCAGCAGAAACTCAAGCGTCACAAGGTACGCCGGATGCGGCTGGTGGCGACCGAAGCCTGTCGGCGCGCGCATAATGCCAAGGAGTTCATTCGGCAGGTCAAGCGCGAAACCGGGCTGAGCCTTGAGATCATCCAGCCCGAGGAAGAGGCGCGGCTGGCGGTGATTTCCTGTGCGCCGCTGGTCAGCACCAAGACGGACCAGCTTTTGGTGGTGGATATCGGGGGCGGCTCGACCGAGCTTGTCTGGATTGATCTGAGCGCGGTTCCTAAAGTCGAGCGCCCACGTGCGATCATGCGGCTGCATAGCGGGTTCCACACGGTCGAAAGCCCGTTCCCGGCGGCCAAGGTCGTGGATTGGATCAGCGTTCCCTTGGGGGTGGCGACGCTGCGTGACCAGTTTCGCGATGTCGAGGATGACGCCGCGCGTTTTGCGCTGATGAGCTGGTTTTTCGAAGAGAATCTGGCCGAGTTTGCCCCCTACAAGGACATTCCGCAGAGCGAGGGCTTCCAGATCGTCGGCACCAGCGGCACGGTCACGACTGTTGCGGCGAGCCATCTGGGTTTGCGCCGCTATGACCGGACCAAGGTGGACGGACTGCGCATGACTTCGGACCAGATTGACAGGGTGATCCGGGGCTATCTGGAGTTGGGTCCCAAGGGGCGGCGGATGGATCCGCGCATCGGGCAGGATCGACAGGCCCTCATCATGAGTGGATCGGCGATTTTGCAGGCGTTGCTGCGGTCATGGCCGACGGATCGGTTGTCGGTGGCAGACCGGGGTCTGCGCGAAGGATTGCTTTATGCGCAGATGAGCATGGACGGGGTTCTGGAAGACGGGCCGTTTTGACGGTAAGAGGCACCCAAATGGTGTCAGGTGAAGAGAATGGCGAAGAAACCCACAGGCAAGAACACATCCGGGCGCGGGCAGCGTGACCTGACGATCAAGGTGAAAACTGCGCGCGGACGCAAGTTGAGCTCGACGCGCTGGCTGCAGCGGCAGTTGAACGATCCGTATGTGCAGCGCGCCAAGGCCGAGGGCTATCGCGGGCGGGCCGCGTTCAAGATCATGGAGCTGGATGACAAGTTCCGGTTCCTCGTGCCGGGGGCGCGGGTCGTGGATTTGGGCTGTGCGCCGGGGGGCTGGTGCCAGGTGGCGGTGCCGCGCGTGAATGCGCTTGGCGAGAAATCAGGCAAGAAGATCGGCACGATCCTTGGCATCGATCTGCAGGAGGTCGAGCCGATTGCGGGCTGCGAACTGCATCAGCTCGACTTCATGGAAGATGACGCCGATGTGAAGGTCAAGGAATGGCTGGGCGGCAAGGCCGACGTGGTGATGAGCGACATGGCGGCGGCGTCATCCGGGCATAAACAGACCGACCACTTGCGGATCATGGCGCTGTGCGAGGCGGCGGCGTATTTCGCGTTCGACGTGCTGGAAGAGGGCGGCACGTTTGTCGCCAAGGTGCTGGCCGGGGGTGCCGAGGGCGAGTTGCAGAAGCTGTTGAAGCAGAAATTCACCAAGGTGGCGAATGTGAAACCGCCTTCGTCGCGGTCGGATTCTTCGGAAAAATTCGTGGTGGCGACCGGGTTCAGGGGCTGAGCCGGGACGACGGTTTGCCGAGCGAGGCGGCCGCGGTTTTTTTCAGGTAATCACAGACGCTTGCTGTCGGGGCCTGAAGGCGCGACTGCGGCGCGCGGCTGCCCGCCAGGGTTTCCTGGCGGATCAGTTCGAAGAGGCGCGCATGGCGCGTGGTGGGCACAAGGGCCGTTTGACGGACGTGTTGCATGGGACAACTCCTGTGGCAGCGTGATCGGCGAGCAAGGGGATCACGGCACCAGCATGGGCGGTTGCTCCGGCCAAATTCTTGCGAAAATGGGGTGATTTCAGGGCTTTTGCGCCGGTTCGGGCGGGATTCAGCGATCGTCCGGCGTGTCGTTGCCCGCCTTTTTCCAGCGGTTGTGCGTCCACATCCATTGTTCCGGATGGGCATAGACCTGGCGTTCCAGCGAGTCATTGAGCGCCTGGGTCATGGCCTCGGGCGTGGAGTGGGGGACCGGAGGCTCGATGATGAGGTCAAAGCTGCCGTTGGCTTTGCGGATGCCATAGCAAGGCACCAGAAGCGCATCATATTTCAGCGCAAGTTCCGCCGCAGAAAGCGCGGTACGGGCGGGCTTGCCCATGAAGTTCAGAAGCGGCGCCTTGTTGATGCGTTGATCAAAGATGATGCCCACCGTGCCGCCACCGCGCAGGAACTTGACCATGGCGGCCATACCCCGGCGGCTGCGTTCAAAGACCGGAGCACCGAAACGGGACAGGGCCTTGACGTAGTGGGTATTGAAATAGGGGTTCTTCATAGGCTTGTAGAGGCCGCCAATGGAAAACCCCCGTCCTTCAAGCGCGGCACGCACCGCGTCGTAATTGCCGATATGCCCTGAAATCAGGATGATCCCGCGCCCTTCGGCGCGGGCCTGTTCGAGCGCGGCGAGGCCGGGGCTGTCTTCGAGCGCGCGCGCGCGGATGCGGTCGGCAAAAGCGCGTTCGGCATATAGCTCCATCACAGAGCGGCCCATGTGATAGGGCACGTCCTGAACGATGCGATGAACCTCATCCGGGGACAGGTCGGGCATGACCAGGGCGAGATTTGCCCGGATGCGCCGTCGCGCGCCGGAAAGCGGGGCCACGACGCGGGACATGGCCAGCCCGGTCACGTGCAAACGCAATTCATACGGCAAGAGGTTCATGAAACCGAGAAATCCGCGGATCGCGAGGTTTGACACCCAATGTCCGAAATTCTGAGACCTTTTGGCCATGTGGGGAGCGTTCCTGAATTGTGCCGTCTTGGCGCGGGATACTTAGTCATAGCACCCTGTCGGCGCAAGGATTTATACCGCAACCTTCCTTGCGGGCGGTTGCAACCGACGTGAGGGGCTTTTAACTGGTGCGCAGCAACGGAAACCGGAGGCAAGCAAGATGATCCTAGGGCATATCGGGGCACGCAAGGGCTCGAAAGGGGTTCCGGGCAAGAATTTCCGCGACCTGTGCGGCAAGCCGCTGATCGACTGGTCGCTGGACCCGCTTCTGGACAACCCGCAGGTGGATGCTGTGGTTGTTTCGACCGACGATGAAGAGATGTACGCGCATGCGGTTGCGAAGGGGGCTCTGGATATCGGGTTGCGCCCCGCTGAACTGGCCACGGATTCAGCGCCGAAATGGGGCGTATGGCAACATGCGCTTGAGGCGTCTCAGGCCAAGCTGGGGCAGGAGGTGACGGCGTTTCTGGACCTTGACTGCACATCGCCGCTACGCTTGCCGGAGGACATCACGGGGGCGCTGGATTTGTTTGCCAGCGAAGCGCCGGACATGGTGATGAGCGTCTGTGAATCGCGGAAGAACCCCTATTTCAACATGGTGGAACCGGACGAAACCGGCGCGTTGCAGGTGTCAAAACCGCTGCCCGGCGGGGTCTGGGCGCGCCAGAATGCGCCAGTGGTCTATGACCATGTCGGCGTGGTCTATGTGGTGGCGCCGGACTATCTGCGCAGCGCCGAAACCATCTATGAAGGGCGGGTGATCCCGTTTGTCCTGCCTGCAGAGCGCTGTTTGGACGTAGATTCGCCGCTTGACTGGACGATGGTCGAGTTCCTGATGAAAGAGCGGCTGGCCGGGCGGTTCTGAGGGTCAGAACCGCGTGTTTTCAAGCGCGCGCGGGATCGCATCCATCAGCTTTTGAGTGCCCCCGGCGTGATCGGCGAAGAAGGTTTCGATTGCCTGACTGTCGGGTGCAAAGCCCCCGGCAAGCGCCTCTGCCAATGCGGCGGCGTCCGCGGGGCGGGCTGCAACGCCCGCGGCCTCGGCTTCGACAAAGGGGTATTCGATGGTCCAGATCGACGGCCCGGTCATGACCGGTTTTTTCAGGGCCAGCGGTTCGATAATGTTATGCGCGCCCGCCGGAACATAACCGCCGCCGACAACCACGCGATCCGCCATTGCGAGATAGAAATACATCTCTCCGAGGCTGTCGCCCAGCAGGACATCCGGGGTTTCGACCGGATCGCCAAAGGCGGACTCGGAGAGGGCTTCGGGCAGATCACGGTTGCGACGCATCACATTTAACCCAGCTTTTTCAAGCATATCACCGATTAAGTTAAAGCGTTCTGGGCGACGGGGTACGTAAACGATCAGGGGTTTCGGGCCGCTGCCCTCGCGCAGACGTCCGATCGCATCGAGATAGATTTCGTCTTCCCCCTCAACAGTGGAGGCAAAGGTGATGACGGGGCGGTCCTTTGCCCCGAGCCAGCGGCGCGCGGCGACACCTGCGGGGGGCAGATGCGCCGGGATCGGCTGATCAAAGCGCAGCTCTCCGGTGACATGCAGGTTGGGTACACCGATGGCGTCGAAACGATCTGCCTGAAGCTGGGATTTGACAAATCCCCCGGCCATGTTGCGCATGACATCGGGGATCGGGCTGTACCATTTCTTGTCCCGCGTAATGGACTTGGTGGGGTATTGTGCGTTGCACATGAAGAGCTGGATGCGGGCGCGGCGTGCGGCCATGACCATGCGGGGCCAGATCTCGATTTCCATCACCAGCCCGTATTTTGGGCGGAAGGCGCGGAAGAACCCGGCAAAGGCCCAGGAGGTTTCAAAGGGCACCCAGACCGCACGCAGGTTTCCGGTTGCGATGGCGTCGGCAAAGACCTTCTCGGATTCGCCGCGCCCTGCCGGGGTGAAATGGGTGGTGACAACGGTTTCCCCGGCGTCGAGCAGCGCCCGGATAAGGGGCACGGCGGAACGTAGTTCACCAAGGCTCACAGCGTGGATCCAGACCGAACCGGGCAGGGGTGCGCGATAGCGGCCAAACCGTTCCGCCAGATGTGCGCCGTAGGCCGGGTCCCGCTTTGCGCGTTTGCGGATATAGAGCAGCACGGCGGGCATGCCGAGATGCCACAAGAGCGACCAGAGGCCGAGAAAGGCGCGAAATTTCAGGCTCATGGCGTGTCCTTCATGAGAGCGAGCAGGTCGGTCGCAAGAGGATCGAGCGCGGTGCGCGCCGCTTGCCAGAGCGTGTGGGCGTTGCGGGACATGTCTGGTAGGCGCGGATCACACAGGGCTGCCGCCAGTTGGCCGGGAGACACACAAAGCGCCGCATCGGCGCCGGTCAGGTGGTCGTAGTCGGCAGCGAAATTGTAGGTGTCGGGACCAAAGAGAATGGCGGTGTCGAGGGCGGCGGCTTCCCACGGGTTATGGCCGCCAATGTCATCGAACCCGCCGCCGATCAGAGCCCTGTCGGCAAGGCGGTAGAACAGGCCAAGTTCGCCATAGGTGTCGGCGATATGCACAGCGTCGGCCGGGTCGGGCAGGGCTTCGCTGCGCCGGGAATGAGGAAGATCGGCGATGGTGAGCGCATTTTCGATGTCAGGCGCACGGTCGGGGTTGCGCGGGATCAGGATCAGGAGAGATGCCGTATCTTCCTGATGGAGCGCCTTTTGCGCCGCGATGGCCTCGGCCTCATCTCCTGCATGAGTAGATGCCGCCAGCCAGACCTTGCGCCCCTTGAGCGCGGTTTGCAAAGCGCGCAACGCGCCGGGATCAAGTCCGAGGGGCGGGGCGGCGGATTTGAGCGACCCTGTCACGCGGATGTTTTCGCCGCCAAGCGCAGCAAGGCGGCGGGCGGTGCCATCTTCCTGTGCCGCGATGAGCGACATGCGAGACAGGATCGCGCGGTAGAGTGCGCGGCCTGCCTTGCGTTTTTCAAAGCTTTGGGTGGTGATGCGGGCATTGACCAGCGCCACCGGAACGGCGCGTTTGTGAGCGGCAATCACGGCGTTGGGCCAGAGATCCTGTTCAGACCAGATCGAAAGATCCGGGCGCCAGTGATCGAGAAACCGGGCGATGTATTGCGGGGCGTCGACCGGCAGAAACTGGTGTTGTGTGTTGGCAGGCAGGTTGGCCCCCATGACCTGCGCCGAGGAGCGCGCGGTGGAGGTAACGAGAAAACTGAGATCGGGGCGCTGATCGGCCATGGCGGTGATCAGGCCGCGCAGGGCGAGCACTTCTCCCAATCCCACGGCGTGCAGCGAGACAAGCGGGCCGACGGGACGCTGTGCCGTGGGTTCGGCCAGTTTCTCGCGCCAGCGCACCGGGTCTTCCTTGCCCCGCTTGAGGCGGCGGCGCAGAAGTGGCGGAGCAATCAGGGGCAGGGCGCGGCTTGCCAGTTGATAGCCCATCAGCGCGAGGCCGTTTGTGGGACGGCGCTCAGGCAAGATCGTGAAACGCCTTTTGCAGGTCCTGCTGCCAGAACGACTCGTCCTGAAGCGTGGCGACAAAGCGGTCGGCGGCGCGCCCTTCGCCAAACCCGGTATGGCCGCTATGACGCTGGCCCCATTGGGTTTTCAGGAAATCGGAAATGGCAGACCGGTCATCCGCACTGCAGGAAAAGACGGTGTCGGACTGGGCCCGGTTGGTCTGGCGCGTGCCGATATCAAGGGACGGCAGGCCAAGGAACGGCGCTTCGCGCACTCCGGCGGAGGAATTGCCGACCATGCAGGCGGCGTTTTTCATCAGTTCGGAAAAATGGTTGAACCGCATCGACGGAAATTGGCGAAAGCGGTCGGCGGGCAGCGCGTTGAGCACGGCAAAGATGTCTTCGGAACCGGGATCGTTGTTGGGAGCGATCACGATGAAATTCCTGCCCGAGGCGTCCAGTTCGGAGAACAGGGCGTGGGCCTGGGCGCCCATGGTGGCCTGTTCGGAGGTGACGGGGTGAAAGACGACGATCCCGAAATCGTCAAACGGGATGTCGTAGTGCGCCTTGACCTCGGCCAGCGTCACGCCGCTGTCACCGGCATGGAAATCCAGTTCGGGCGAGCCGACGACGTGAATTTTGCCTTCGGGTTCGCCCATCGCCATGACCCGCCGCTTGGCGTCTTCGGAACTGACAAAATGATGGCTGGCGAGCTTGGTGTTGCAGTGACGATAGATTTCGTCAATCGTGCCCGAGACCTCGCCACCTTCGATATGGGCGCAGGGGATGTAGTTCGTAGCCGCGACAAGCGCCCCGGCAAGCGCTTCGATCCGGTCGCCATGCACGACGACAAGGTCAGGGCGGGTTTCGGTGACATAGTCCGAGAATCCGACAACTGTCTTGGCCAGGATGATGTCTTGCGGATCGCCGGGCCGCTGATTCAGGAATTCATGTGCCCGCATGCCGGGCAGGCGGTGCACCTCGATTTTGGTCAGCCCGTAGCGTTCGAGCATATGCATGCCGGTCACGAAAAAGAACACCCCGAACCCCGCATCGTGCAGGGCTTCGGCGAGTGGCTTCAGCTTGCCGAAATCGGCGCGGGTGCCGGTAAGAAACAGGATGTTTCGGAACATGGTCACAGGGTCTTTCGTGCGGTCGGGCGCGCTGGGACGCTAGCTTGGAAACGGGGAGAAGGGCAAGGGGGGCTAGCCCCGAGCGGGCAGGTCGCGACTATAGCCGAAGAGATCGAAATCGCGGGCATAGAGCTTGCGAACCTTCGCAAGGGTTTCGTCGGTGTAATAATCATCAAGCGGCTTCTTGGCGGCCTTGGTCTTGTTCACCTGTTTGAGTTCGGCATCAAGGTCCAGCTCCTGCATCAACGCATTGAAATCGCTAGCAAGGTTTTCAAAACGCAGGATGCGGTCGACCGCGACCGTTCCCGTGTCATCAATCACGAAATGCGCCTGATCGGGCATGCGCGCAAAGAAGTTGTCCTTACCAAAGGCACGTTTCCGCCGGTCATCGAGGTATTCCGAAAAGGACAGGGCCGAAACGCGCTTGGCGATGCTCTCGGCGCGGAACTGCTTCATGTACTCGTAATGGGACACGGCATGAGTATAGGGGTTGCGCACCACCGCAAAGGTGAAGAAATCGTCAAACTGCGCGCGCCCAAGCTTGCGAATGAATCCGCGCGCGGTTTCGTGGCCTCGGAAATGGGCGTTCTCGACGGACTCGCGAATGGGCAGGTGACGCGAAGCGCGGCGCAAAAGCGGCTTGTTGCGGTGCCGGCTGTAGGGCATCAGCGCGCGCATCATCGCCTGACCGGCGGTTTTTGGGACGTGGACAAAGATAAAGCGGTGCGAGGTGGACAGGATCATGTGATCACCGGTTCATAGCCCAGAAGTGCAAAGTCACGCGCATAAAGTTCGTCCACCAAAGCCTTGGATTCACTGTTAAAATAACTTTGCCAGGGCCGTTTATCCGCGCGGGAAATGGTTTCGTTTTCACGTCGAAGTGTCACGTCGCCCATGCCAAGGTCATGTGCCATCTCGTCAAAATCGTCCGCCAGACTTTCAAACCGCAAGAGGCGGTGCACCAGCATCTTTTCCTGATTATCTACAAGGAAATAGGACTGGTTGGGCAAGCGGGCAAAGAACGTGTCGTTCCAGAAGGGTGGTTTCATGCGGTAGCGAAGGTAGTCGGCAAAGGACATGTTGGCGACCTTTTCCGCGATCTTGGGGATGCGGAACTGTTTCATGAACTCGTAATGCGAAACCGCGTGGTCGTAGGGGTTGCGCACAACGGCGAAGCGATGAAAGCGGTCAAACACGTTCTGACCCAGCTTGCGCCGCACTCCAGCAGCTGTTTCATGCTTGCGCAAATAGACCTTGTCAGGCGCTTCAACGATGGGCAGGCGACGGACGAACGACCGCCAGAGCGTACGCGGCGGGTAGACGCCAAACGGTTCGAGTGCACTTGTCATCGCGGTGCCCGCGGTCTTGGGCACATGCACAAAGATGAAGTTATGGCTTTCAGACAGGATCATGCGGTCAGTCCAGATCGGCCCATTTGAGCTGGGTGTTGCGGGTGACGGCGCGGGTGAGACGTTTGCCGACGACCTTGTCGAATTCATAACCCGGAATCTCGCCCGAGCCGGGGCGGCGCGCCCAGATGTCGGATTCGGTGATCACGTGGCCTTTGGGCAGGTCACGATCGGCCACCACGCTTGCGCGGGCGAATTTGTAGACCGGCTCTTCAGCCTCGGTGCGCTGTTTGGGATTGTTGGCCGCAATCCAGATTTCACGGGAGCGGTCAATCAGGTGGCGCAGTTCGCTGGGGTCCATCGAATTGATGATGTCGGGGCCAACCCTATAGCGCGTGTCAGTATAGTGCCGTTCGAGAATGCACGCGCCTAGCGCCACCGAGGCCAGCGCCATTTCCGGGCCGATCGAATGATCCGAAAAACCCACGACCGCATTGGGGAAGGCGTTTTTGAGGTCCGTAACACCCTGCAGGGAAACGATTTCCGGCGGCGAGGGGTAAAGGTTGGTGCATTCCAGCAGCGCATAGTCCACACCCGCGTCTTCTAGGATCGCCACCGAGCGGCGCATTGTGTCGATTGTCTGCATGCCAGTCGACAGGATCACCGGCTTGCCGAAGCGTGCGATGTGGCGGATCAGGGGAAGGTTATCGGCCTCGCCCGAGCCAATCTTGAAGGCGGGCACGCCCGCGTCATTCAGGAAATCCGCCGCCGCACGGGAAAAGGGCGTGGAGATGAAGATCATGCCCAACTCTTCCGTATAGCGCTTGAGTTCAAGCTCTTCCTCGCCCGAGAGCGCGCATTGCTCCATCACCTCCCAGATCGAGACATCGGCGTTCGGGGGGAAGATTTCCTTTGCTTCGTCGGTCATCTCGTCTTCAACGAAATGCGTCTGGTGCTTGACCATCTCACAGCCCGACAGCGCGGCAAGGCGCACCATCTCCTTGGCGACTGCAAGATCGCCGCCATGGTTGATACCGATCTCGGCAATTACGACGGGCGGATGATCCGGCCCAATTTCGCGGTTGCCGATTTTGATGGAGCGGTTGGACATGGGGTGGTCTCCTGCCGTGAAATGCCCTGTCGTGCTAGACGCAAAGGGATGTGGTGTAAAGTTTTTGGGACAAGACGGCGCGGCTCGGAGACGGAAGTCGACCAAAGATGTCACCGGCACATCTGCTCAGGACAAATATGGTATGTGGTGCGGCGCGGGTTTTGGTTTCAGGTGGCAAAAAGTTTGGCCCAAACGCTGTTCCGATAAACCGGAAACGGTCTTGCGCACACTGTCGTTGGGATGGATGGCGGAGAGACAGGGATTCGAACCCTGGGTCCCCGTGAAGGGACAACGGTTTTCGAGACCGCCCCGTTCGACCACTCCGGCACCTCTCCGCGGGGGTCTTGGTGAGGGCGTCGTTTAATGATGTTTGAAATGGGGCGCAAGAGCGTTTTGCATTGTTTTGACGATGAAATTGGATAGCGTGGAGTCATGACGGTATTTTTGCGGGAAATGCAGCTTGGAACGCTGCGGATATTGGGTCTGGCGATCATGGCGCTGGCCCTTGTGGGTGTGATGGGCACGGGGGGCGCACGGGCGGCGGATCGCGATCGAGTCGAAGCCTTCCTTGAGGTCACGGGTTTTGATGTCGCGCTTGATTCCATCGCCCTGTCGGCGACGTCGGCGCCGAATATGCTGGGGCTGGAGGCGGATGATTTCGGGACGCAGTGGACCTATCTGGCCGAGTCGGTGTTCGACACGGTCCTGATGCGCGAACGGGCGACCGATATACTCGAGGCGACGCTGGAAGATGATCTGCTGGCCCACGCCGCGGGTTTCTATGCCACGGACCTAGGGCAAAGGCTGGTGGTCGCGGAAAATGAAGCGCATCTGGCGGATGATGATGCGAAATACGCCGAAGGGGCCGAATTGCTGGCGGTGCTTGAGGAAAACGACGATCCCAGGATCAACCTGTTCCGGCGCATGGGGCATGCAATTGACCCCAATGACATCGGGATGCAGGCCATGACCGAAATCCAGGTGCGGTTCATCCTTGCGGCCTCCTATGCGGGGGTGATCAGCTTGCGGGTCGACGAAGACGGGCTGCGCGCGGCTTTGGCCGAGAATGCGGACGAGGTCGCCAAGGAGGTGGAGATGTCGTCCCTGCAGAACGCGGCCTATACGTACAAGGATTTCACCTTCGAGGAACTTGAGACCTACACCAAAGCGCTTGAGGAGCCTGACATGATGACGGTCTATGAGCTGATGAACGCGGTGCATTTCGAAGTCATGTCGAACCGGTTCGAGGCGCTGGCGCTGAAACTGGGGCAGATGCAGCCGGAGCAGGAATTGTGAGCCGCGCAAATCGGGGCGTTTTGTGCTATGATCGGGGCTTGGTCTCTTAGAACAGGGGGAACAGCATGACCGATCTTGACCAGATCAAATATCTCGACAGCGGCATGGCCGACGCGATCAACACAAAAGACGGCGGGGCGATCCGCAACTTCTATACGGATGACGGCGCGATCATGCCCCCCGGCGCACCGATGATGGAAGGAATCGACGCCATCCAGGATTATTGGCAGGCGGCCATGGATGCCGGGCTGAGTGGGGTGAGCATTGTCGGGGACAGCATAGATATCGACGGGGACACGGCGCTGACAGTGGGCACGCTGAGCGGAGAAATGGGCGGTCAGCCGTTGTCTGGCAAATACATCGTCTCCAGTCGCAGGACAAAGGACGGATGGCGCATCCATCGCGACATCTGGAATTTTGACGCCTGATGGTGGCAGTCGGAGCCCGCCCTGTTTGCGGGCGGGCGAAGACCTGAACGGGTGGTCATTTACCCCTTGACTAACTTCCGCTTTCCCACGATAAGCCGCCCATCTCGGCGTGAAGCGTGTGCTTTGCGCCGTGTTTTATTGAAACACAGCCCGGATCAAGGGCGCGCTGTTCGAGGCGGCTTTGCCAAAACGCCCGCAAGGGGGCCACAGGACGCGGATAGATCAAAGGAAGAAGGACATGTTCGCAGTCCTGAAGACCGGCGGCAAACAGTACAAGGTACAGGCAGGTGATATCCTGCGTGTCGAGAAACTGGCTGCAGACGCTGGCGAAAAAGTTCAGTTCAACGACGTGCTGATGCTGGGCGGTGAGAACACCGTCGTGGGCGCACCGTTTGTTGAAGGTGCCGCCGTGCAGGCAGACGTGATTGACCAGATCAAAGGCGAAAAGCTGATCAAGTTCGTCAAACGTCGTCGTAAGCACAGCTCCAAGCGCACCGTTGGCCACCGTCAGAAGCTGACCCTGGTCAAGATCACCGACATTCTGGCGTCGGGCGCCGACAAGTCGGGCGTGAAAGCCGCAATCGGGACTGGCTCTGTTGCCGCTCCTGCCGCAGCAGCCCCCGCCAAGAAGGCCGCCAAGGCCGAAGCCCCCGCCGCAGCCGCTGCTGCTGACGACCTGACCGCCATCACCGGCGTTGGTCCCGCAGCCGCAAAGAAACTGGTCGACGCAGGCATTTCCAGCTATGCTCAGCTGGCAGCCGTGGACGTGGAAACGTTCGATGCCGTCAAAGTGAAACCCGAGTGGGTTGAACAGGCCAAGGAACTGGCCAAGTAAGGCCCAAGGATTAGGAGAACAGCGATATGGCACATAAAAAAGCTGGTGGTAGCTCCCGTAACGGACGCGACTCTGCTGGTCGCCGCCTTGGCGTCAAGAAATACGGCGGTGAAGTCGTCGTTCCGGGCAACATCATCGTGCGTCAGCGCGGCACCAAGATGTGGCCGGGCGAAGGCGTTGGCATGGGTCGTGACCACACCATCTTTGCGACCGTCGACGGCAACGTGAAGTTCCACAAGGGCCTCAAAGGCCGCACCTTTATTTCGGTCCTGCCAGTGGCGGAGGCCGCTGAGTAAGCCGACCTTAAAGGTTTTCGAACATGAAGGGGGATCGGCAAAGCGCCGGTCCCCCTTTTCTTTTTGGGCAATTGAACAAACAGGCAGATCCATGAGCGTGGCCTTGGCCAGTTTCAGCGTCTTTGCGGCGAGCCAGGTGGGCACACCCGGTCCGGCGAACATGGCGTTGCTGGCGACGGGTGCGCGTTATGGATTTCGTGCCGCCCTGCCTTTCGTGGTGGGCGTGGCGCTTGGCAAGCAACTGATCATCTGGCCAATCGGTTTTGGCCTGATGTCGCTGGCCGACTCCGTGCCGGGGCTGTTTCTTGCGCTGAAGTGGATTTCGGCAGGATACATCTGCTGGTTGGCATGGCGGGTGGCGCATCTGCGGCTTGATCCGGACCGGGCAACTGTGGAGGAGGCGCCCGGCTTCCTGGCTGGCTTGTGGGTGCATCCGCTCAATCCCAAGGCCTGGGCGATGATCATCACGGGGTTTACCAATTTCGTGACCCCCGGCACCCCGGCCTTGCAGGCCACGGTGAGCATCGCCATCTGCCTGTTGGCCACGCAGGCGGTATTTCATCCGATCTGGACCCTCGCAGGGGACCGGATTGCCCGGCTTGTCGCGGGACGCCCCGCGGAACGGTATTTGATGGGCACCTTGGCGGCACTGACCGTCGCCTCGGTGCTCTATGTTGTGTTTTGAGGAGGACACGCATGAAACTTGATACGATCGTGAATCAGCCCATCATTGAAACGGATCGCTTCGTGCTGCGCCCGTTGCGGCGCTCGGACCAGGGGTTGATCGATTTTTATGCCGGGCAGGAGGACGTGGCCCGCATGACGACATCCATCCCGCACCCGCTGCCGCCAGGCGCGATCGAGGCTTTCATCGCCCGTGCGCAAAGCGATGAGCGGATCGAAGATGTCTGGGCCATGGATGGAAGCGCGTCCGAGCAACCCGAGATCATGGGGCTGATTGGCCTCAAGCGGCTGGACTCAGAGGTCAGCGAAGTTGGGTATTGGGTTGGCCCGGCTTTCTGGAATACGGGGTTGGCGTCCAAGGCGGTGCGTGCGCTGATCGAGGCCAATCCGCTGAACAACCGCGCGCTGTTCGCCAGCGTGTTCCAGGACAACCCGGCGTCGGCCCGTGTGCTGACCAATTGCGGGTTTGAATATCTCGGCGATGCCGAAAGCTTCTCGGTGGCGCGCAAGGCGTCGGTGCCGACATGGACGTACACGCTGAACCTGCGTGGAAAATGAATTGAGCCGCCCCGCCGGGCACTGTATCAGGCGGGGCAAACATCTTGAGAGGATGTAAACTATGAAATTCCTGGACCTTGCCAAGGTTTACATCCGTTCAGGCGGCGGCGGGGGCGGCTGTGTGTCGTTCCGGCGCGAGAAATACATCGAATATGGCGGACCGGATGGCGGCGACGGCGGCAATGGCGGCTCGGTCTGGGCCGAAGCGGTTGAAGGGCTGAACACGCTGATCGACTTCCGCTATCAGCAGCACTTCTTTGCTCGCAGCGGTCAGCCGGGGCGCGGACAACAGCGCACCGGGGCGAGCGGCGACGACATTGTACTTCGCGTGCCGGTCGGCACCGAAATCCTTGACGAGGATCAGGAAACGCTGATCGCCGACCTGACCGAAGTGGGGCAGCGGGTTTTGCTGGCCAAGGGCGGCAATGGCGGCTTTGGCAACCTGCATTTCAAATCGGCCACCAACCAGGCGCCGCGCCGCGCCAATCCGGGGCAGGAGGGCGTCGAGCGCACGATCTGGCTGCGACTCAAGCTGATTGCCGATGTCGGGCTTCTGGGCCTGCCCAACGCGGGCAAGTCGACCTTTCTGGCTGCCACGTCCAATGCGCGGCCCAAGATCGCGGATTATCCGTTTACCACGTTGCATCCCAACCTTGGGGTTGTGGGGGTCGACGGGGTGGAATTTGTCGTCGCGGATATTCCCGGTCTGATCGAAGGCGCCTCTGAGGGGCGTGGCCTTGGCGACCTGTTTCTTGGCCATGTCGAACGCTGCGCCGTTTTGCTGCATCTGGTCGATGGCACCTCGGGCACCTTGCTCGAGGACTATAAGACCATCGTTCAAGAGATTGGAAATTATGCACAAATCCTTGTTGACAAGCCGCGCATTACGGTGTTGAACAAGATCGACTCGCTTGATGAAGAGGAACGTGCCTTCCTCAAGGAAGAGCTTGAGGCCGTGGCCGGGACCGAGGTTCTTTTGATGTCGGGGGCTTCAAGCGAAGGCACTGTGGACGTGCTGCGCGCCTTGCGCCGCGAGATCGACGAAGACCGCCTGCGTCAGACCAAATCCGACGAGGAGGACGCGCCTTGGCAACCCTGAGCGGGGCAAAACGGGTTGTGGTCAAGATCGGGTCCGCCTTGCTGGTGGACCGGAACAGCGGGGATTTGCGCCGCGACTGGCTGATTGCACTGGCCGAGGATGTGGCCATGCTCAAGGCGCGCGGCACGGATGTGATCCTGGTTTCATCCGGCTCGATTGCTTTGGGGCGCGGGGTTCTCGGTCTGCCGCGCAGCGAATTGCCGCTGGAACAGTCGCAGGCCGCGGCGGCCGTGGGCCAGATCCGTCTGGCGCGCGCCTATGAAGAGGTTCTGGCACCGCATGACATCAAGACCGCGCAGGTTCTGGTGACGCTGGAAGACAGCGCCAACCGCCGCCGTTATCTCAATTCCCGCGCCACGCTCGAGGCGCTTCTGGGATTTGGCGTCGTGCCGATCGTGAACGAGAACGATACCGTGGCCACGGACGAAATCCGCTATGGTGACAATGACCGCCTGGCGGCGCAGGTGGCGCTGACCACCGGGGCGGACCAGTTGATTTTGCTTTCGGATGTGGACGGATTCTATTCGGACAACCCGATGACCAACCCGCAAGCGCGCCGGTTTGACGTGATCGACGACATTACGCCCGAGATCGAGGAAATGGCGGGCGAAGGCACGTCCGGACTGTCCAAGGGCGGCATGATCACCAAGCTCTTTGCCGCCAAGACCGCAACGGCGGGCGGCTGTGCGATGGCCATCACTGAAGGCAGCGCCATGCGCCCGCTGAGCGCCCTTGAAAACGGCGCCAATGCCACGTGGTTCATGGCCCAAGGCACGCCGCAACTGGCGCGCAAACGCTGGATCGGGTCGATGAAACCCAAGGGCGAAATCACCGTCGACGCCGGCGCCGCCCGCGCGCTCAAAAAAGGCAACAGCCTGCTCAGCGCCGGGGTTCGCGTGGTGAGCGGTGCTTTCGGGCGCGGCGATCCGGTGGCGATCCTGGACGCCGAGGGGCACAAGATGGGGCAGGGGCTGGTTGCCTATGCCGCGGACGAGGCCGACGCGATCAAGGGCGCGCATTCATCACAGATCGAAGCCATCCTTGGCTATCCGGGGCGCACCGCCCTCATTCACCGGGACGATATGGCCCTCTGATCTTCATCTTGCTAAAAATACTTCTGCCGGAGGCTCCCGGCATCTCAACAACGGCGAAAGGTCCAGACCGATGAAAGACATCGTAGATATCCCCGCTCTCATGGCTCAGATTGGCGCGAATGCCAAAGCAGCAAGCGCGGAACTGGCCTTTGCCCCAGCCGAGGCCAAGACCAAGGCGCTCAACGCCGCCGCCGATGCGGTCTGGGCCAATCGCGCCGAGATCATCGCGGCGAATGCCAAGGATATGGAGTTTGGCCGCGAAAAAGGTCTGTCGGCGGCGATGATGGACCGGCTGATGCTGGACGAGGCGCGTATTCAGGGCATCGTGGATGGTTTGTGCGCGGTTGCGGGTCAGGATGATCCGGTGGGTGAGGTTCTGACCGAATGGGACATGCCTTCCGGGCTGCATATCAGGCGCGTGCGCACACCGCTGGGCGTTGTCGGCGTGATCTATGAAAGCCGCCCCAACGTGACGGCAGATGCGGGCGCGCTGTGCCTCAAGTCCGGCAATGCGGTGATCCTGCGCGGCGGGTCGGAAAGCTTCCATTCCTCGGGTGCGATCCATGCCTGTCTGGTCGAGGGGCTCAAGGCGGCTGGTCTTCCGGAAACCGCGATCCAGCTTGTGCCGACGCGCGACCGCGCGGCGGTGCAGGAATTGTTGACCATGGTAGACACCGTGGACGTGATCGTGCCGCGCGGCGGCAAAGGGCTGGTGGGGCTGGTTCAGCGAGAAGCGCGCGTACCGGTTTTTGCCCATCTGGAAGGCATCGTGCATGTCTATCTGGATGCGGCTGCAGACCCGCAAAAGGCACTGGACGTGGTGATGAATGCCAAGACCCGGCGCACCGGGATCTGCGGTGCCGCGGAATGCCTGTTGATCCACGAAAGCCTTGTCGACACGATCGGGCAGGGCGTGTTGCGCGCGCTGATCGACGCCGGGGTGCGGGTGCATGCCGATGAAACCCTGCAAAAGATCGCTGGCACGGTTCCGGCAACCGCCGAGGATTGGGGCAAGGAATATCTCGACATTGATATCGCCGCGCGGGTCGTGGAGAATGTCGACGACGCGATTGCCCATATCCGTCAATACGGATCAAACCACACCGATTGCATCCTCACCGAGGATGACGCCACCGCCGCGCGGTTCTTCGAGCGGCTGGACAGCGCGATCCTGATGCGCAACGCCTCGACCCAGTTTGCCGATGGCGGAGAATTCGGCATGGGCGCCGAGATCGGGATCGCGACGGGCAAGATGCACGCGCGCGGACCCGTCGGTGCGGCGCAATTGACCAGCTTCAAATACCTGGTCGAGGGCGACGGAACGACCCGCGCCTAAAAACGCAAGGTCAGGCGGGTTTCGGTGTGCTCCACCGAAATCTGTCGGTCGTGGTCTGATGCCACCAGTGGAAAGAGGGCAAATTGCACATGGGCCGGGATCACCCGGTCCGGCGCCTTTGCGCGGGTGATCGGTTCCCACAGGTCCGGGTCGACCTTGAGCGCTCGACCTTCTCCAGAAAGAGACCAGCCCGTCGAGTCGTGGCAGATTGAGACCATTCCGCCATAGGGCAGGGCGGTTTCCATGCACATGAACGCAAGAAAGGCCAGGCGCAGATCAGTGCGTTCCACGGCCCCCTGTACCGTCCAGTCAATCTGCAGCCGTGCCCCCACGGAAATCCCGTCAAGGATCGATTGAATTTCACGCTCCTGGACCATTTGTTCTGAACCGGACAGTCCGAAGGCAATCCGAAAAAAACGAATACGCGCATTGGCGTTGCCGACACTTTCGCTGATCAGGTCGAGCTCGGGGCCCGGCTGGCCTCCGGTCAGGCCGATCAGTTCCAAACCATTCCCGATGGCCCCCACGGGGCTGATCAGGTCGTGGCAGATTCGAGAGCCTACCAATCCGGCGATTTCAGCGGTATCAGTCATGTCAAACACTCCTCGCAGGGGCACCGCCGATGGACAATCTGAACGCTTTTCTGGAACCCGGCATGTTGGTGACACATCCCGAACGGCCCGATTGGGGGCTGGGACAGGTGCAATCCAATATTGGTGGGAAGATCACCGTGAATTTCAGGGAAGCGGGGAAAGTTGTCATTGATGGGTCCCGAGTGATGCTGATGCCTGCCAGTGAGTAGCAAAGTGCTTAAGAAACCGTTTACTCGACCTTGGGTAGAGATTATGTGAGGCCGTACGCGCGTACAAGAGCCGGCAGTTGCTTTCATCGTTGCGGCTGATAAAAGGCGCAAACTGTTTCAAAAGTGACGCACCCATGAGCCGACCCGAACCCGATTTCCACCTCAAACTGGTCGAGACCGACGCTGAGCTGCAAGCCGCGCAGCGGTTGCGGTACAGGGTCTTTGTCGAGGAGCTGGGCGGCGCGGGGCCGATGGTGGATCATGTGACCCAGCTTGAAAAAGACCGGTTTGATCCGTTCTTCGACCACCTGATCCTGACCGACAGTGCGTTGGAAGCCGACCCGATTGATCAGGTCGTGGGAGTCTATCGGCTTTTGCGGCAGGAGGCTGCGAACGAGATCGGGCAGTTCTACTCGGAAGACGAATATGACCTTGGCGTGCTCAAGGGCTCGGGACGCAAGCTGCTTGAATTGGGGCGGTCCTGTCTGCACGCCGATTACCGCGGCGGCGCGGCAATGTTTCACCTCTGGAACGGATTGGCCGGGTATGTTGCAGAGCACGAGATAGAAGTGCTGTTTGGCGTCGCCAGTTTTCACGGTACCGATATTGACGCGTTGGCACAGCCGCTTTCGCTTTTGCATGCCCGTCATCTTGCGCCCGAAGATCTGCGGGTGCGCGCACAGCCGTCGCATTTCCAAAGGATGGACCTGATCCCCGAAGGTCAGATCGACCGGCGCGCCGCGATGCTGCAGGTTCCGGCGCTGATCAAGGCCTACCTGCGTCTTGGCGGGTTCGTTGGGGAGGGGGCGTTTATCGACCATCCCTTTAACACCACGGATGTGTGTCTGATCATGGATACGGCGCGGATGAACGCCAAGAACGCAGCACTTTATACCAAGGGGCGCGACCTGTGAGCCGGGAGTGGGATGATCCGGCCGACTATTTGATCCTACCTCCGATCTCTGTGATGGGCTGGGTCCGGGTGCTCCTGCGCGGGCTTGTGCTGGCGACGCTGGTGTTTGGCTGTCTTCTGATCCTTCTCCTGGTACGGCTGGTGGAAAAGCCGGTCTTTGGCTTGCATCGCCCCTGGACACCCTGGATCACGCAGTTCGTCTGTCGCAATGCGTTCCGCATTCTAGGCATGGGATTCTCGGCCCATGGGGAACTGATGACAGAGCGCGGCGCCGTAGTGGCCAACCATTCCTCATGGCTCGACATCTTTGCTCTGAACGCGCGCAAACGGATCTATTTCGTGTCCAAGGCCGAGGTGGCGAAATGGCCCGGCATTGGCTGGCTTGCCAAGGCGACGGGGACCGTGTTCATCAATCGTGATCCCAAGGAGGCACGGGCCCAGAAAGAAGTTTTCGAAGCGCGGTTGCTGGCGGGGCACAAGCTCTTGTTCTTTCCCGAGGGCACCAGCACGGACGCGATCCGGGTATTGTCGTTCAAGCCGACGCTGTTTGCAGCCTTTTTTGCCCCCGATCTGCGCAATGTCCTGCATGTGCAACCCGTCACCGTGCTTTATCACGCGCCCAAAGGGCAGGACGCGCGGTTCTATGGCTGGTGGGGCGACATGGATTTTGGACCGCACCTGTTGCATGTGCTGGCAGCGCGCAAACAGGGACGGGTCGAGCTGATCTATCACGCGCCGGTCGCAGTGCGGGATTTTGCCAACCGAAAGGCGCTGGCGGCGCATTGCGAGGCGGAAATCCGGGGTGGTCACAGGCTCCAGAGGGGCTGAGGCCAATAAAACGCGGGCTTTCGGCATGGCGGGGGTTGCCATTGCCAAAACCCTCTGGTATCGCGCGCGCATTCAAACCCGCAGGCGGGGTTTGGGTCGGGCAGGGGAGACATCCCTGTCAATCCGCCGGTTGGGGCCAAACGGTCCTCACTTCTCCCCGCCAAGGCGTAAACCGGAAAAGGAAAATAGCATGGCTCTTCCCGAGTTCACCATGCGTCAGCTGCTCGAAGCTGGCGTTCACTTTGGCCACCAGACGCAGCGTTGGAACCCCCGCATGGGCGAGTTCATCTATGGCGCGCGCAACGGCATCCACATCATGGACCTGACCCAGACCGTTCCCATGCTGGACGCGGCTCTGAACGCAGTGCGTGAAACCGTTGCCAAGGGCGGCCGCGTTCTGTTCGTGGGCACCAAGCGTCAGGCAGCTGGCCCGATCGCAGACGCAGCCGAAAAATCGGCTCAGTACTACATGAACCACCGCTGGCTGGGCGGCACGCTCACCAACTGGAAAACCGTTTCGCAGTCGATCAACCGTCTGAAGGAAATCGACGAGAAGATGGCGAACGGCGCCGAAGGCCTGACCAAGAAAGAGCGTCTGGGCATGGAACGTGACCAGGCCAAGCTGCAGGCGTCGCTGGGCGGTATCCGTGACATGGGCGGCGTTCCTGACCTGCTCTTCGTCATCGACGTGAAAAAAGAAGCCCTCGCCGTTGCCGAAGCCAACAAGCTGGGCATCCCGGTTGTGGCCGTGGTTGACACCAACTGCTCGCCCGACGGTGTGGACTACATCATCCCCGGCAACGACGACGCAGCCCGCGCGATCTCGCTTTATTGCGATCTGGCAGCACGCGCCGCACTGGACGGCATGACCGCACAGATGGGCGCCGCCGGTGTCGATCTGGGTGCTTTCGAAGAAGCCCCGATGGAAGAAGTTGTCGCCGAAGAGGCCGCGGAAGCTCCGGCCGAAGCGTAACAATTCTGATACGAGGGCAGGGTAAGCCCGCCCTCGTCACCCAGTCTTGAATTCAGCGAAACCGGTGCCCATATCGGGGCCTTCGCGTTTCGCAACAACACTTAGGAGAACCAAGATGGCGATTACTGCTGCAATGGTTAAAGAACTGCGCGAGATGACCGGCGCAGGCATGATGGACGCAAAAAAAGCGCTGACCGAAACCGACGGCGACCAGGAAGCCGCCATTGACTGGCTGCGCACGAAAGGTCTGGCGAAAGCGGCGAAGAAATCGGGCCGTATCGCAGCCGAAGGTCTGGTGGCCGTGAAGGTTGACGGCGGTAAAGGTGTTGCCGTTGAAGTGAACTCGGAAACCGACTTTGTTGGCAAGAATGCCGACTTCCAGAAGATGGTTGGCGGGATCGTGGACGTTGCCCTGACCGTAGACAACACCGAAGCTCTGCTCGACGCTGACATGGGCGGAAAATCCGTCAAAGACGTCGTGACCGACGCCGTTGCAACCATCGGTGAGAACATGTCGGTGCGTCGCATGGCGACCGTCGAAGGCGACACCGTGGTGTCCTATGTCCACAACCCGGCCACCGCCGGCATGGGCAAGATCGGCGTTCTGGTTGCCATGAAAGGCGGTGACGAGGCGTTCGGCAAGCAGGTCGCCATGCACATCGCAGCGGCCAACCCGCAGTCGCTGTCGGAGGCGGACCTGGACCCGGCCGTTGTCGAGAAAGAGAAAAGCGTTCAGATCGAGATCGCACGTGAATCGGGCAAACCCGAGCAGGTGATCGAGAAGATGATCGTCGGCCGCATGAAGAAATTCATGGCAGAAGTCACCCTGCTGGGTCAGAGCTTTGTCATCAACCCCGACCTGACCGTGGAAGCCGCGGCCAAGGAAGCGGGCGCCGAGATCGTTGGTTACGTCCGCATGGAAGTGGGCGAAGGCATCGAGAAGAAAGAAGAAGACTTTGCCGCAGAAGTGGCAAAGGCGGCTCAGGGCTAAGCCCGAACATTTTCTTCTGTCAAAAGAACCGCCCGTGCAGATACTGCGCGGGCGGTTTTTTTGTGCGGTTGCAGGGTACACACTTGTGATCATCAGCGCACAAAAAACGGCGCCGCACGAGGCGACGCCGTTTCCATTCCCGGCCTCCATAACATGGGGATGAGGAGACCCGCAGAAAAATCGGCCGATGGTCAAAATAGGCCATCAAACCGATGCCGGATTGGCTACCGGTCGACACACAGAGCCCCGCAATTACGGGGATAAGCGCCGATTTGTTCCAAAGGCCAAAGCCACCACTCACGGAACAATGCCAAAATGACATGTAAACCCTACGGTAAACAAGTCAGGTATACCCTACTTTTGACGCTACTATGCGTCAAACATGACCATCTGGCAAGTAAATCTGGTGCATGAACGACGCCTTCAGCAACGCTTGCGCGGTTGTTTCCACGTTCATCGCCTCTCGGGCGAGTCGCAGGTGCTTTTCCACGGTGGCAGGTGTACGTCCGATCAGCATCGCGATGTCCTGAATCGTCTTACCGTCTCCGACCCATTCCAACACTTCACGCTGTCGTTTCGTCAGTTCCCGTTCCGGATTGGAATAGGGCAGGGAGTGGATCTTGAGGTGGGTGATATTGTTGATCAGTTCGATTTCACGCCCGTTGCGGGCCCAGATTTCGTCGACATCGTCCTGGTTCAGACCTTCGCGCGCCACAAGCGAGATCGCACCCTTGGTGCGGGAAGACACGGCAGGAAAGCTGATTGCGTAACCGGCGTTCAGTCCGAATTGCCGGTTGATCTCAAGCACCCGAAGTTGATCTGCGTCCAGCTCTCCGTTTTCCAGGGCGCTTTGCACGATGTTCCAGCTCTTGGAGCCGGAGTTGTGCAATGTCCAATCCATCATGGGGCCATGAAAATAGAGCTGTTCTCCGAGAAACTTGTCGAGATACGCGCGCTTGTGGTTTGAAAGAATGAAGAAATCTTCCACATCACCGAGCGAGACACCGCTACGGAAATTGGTGTAGCCATAGAGGAGACGGTCAAAGCCATAGCCACTCATGCGCATGAGATGCATATCCCAGAGGGATTCGAGGCTCGTTTCGTTCATAACGGCTTCGATGTGTTCCAGCGTATCGCGCATTCGGGCTGATGACCTCTGTCGTATTTATTGAGTAATCCCAAGCCAAGGGTCAAAATACTTCATAAAGGAAACATCTTTTTACTGTCTAGAGATACTTTTTGACCCGCTGGGGCGCCGTGTTTTATGTGTAAATGTTGATATTAACATAATATGTCTTATGCGAATTTGATTGGTAAATTTTGTGACGTTAATACAATCCCCTACGGGCAGAACTTAACCTGTATCGCAACCGGGAGTCCCGAGATCCCTAAATCCAGAATAAGAGAAGACAAGTTTCCTTCTCCGCCTGCGACTATCTGTTCCACAATTCCACACAGTCGCAGGAATTCTTAACCCAGCGCATATCCAGCGCCGCGCACCGTGCGCAACGGATCCGCGCCGCCATGCACGCACAAGGCCTTGCGCAGACGCCCGATATGCACGTCGACGGTGCGGCTGTCGACATATATGTCCCTGCCCCAGACACGGTCCAGAAGCTGTTCGCGGCTCCACACGCGGCCGGGTTTCTCCATGAACGTCGTCAGGAGACGGAACTCGGTCGGTCCGAGTTTTAGCGGCTTGTCCTGACGCGTGACGCGGTGGGTTTCCGCATCCAGTACGATGTCATCAAACTCAAGCCTTTGTCCGGTTGCCGCAGGACGCACCCGACGCAACTGGTTGCGCACCCGCGCCATGAGTTCCATCACCGAATAGGGTTTGACCACATAATCGTCGGCGCCGGTTTCCAGCCCCCTCACCCGGTCCACCTCTTCGCTGCGCGCGGAAAGCATGATGATCGGAATCGCCATGGTAGCCGCACGAGTCTTGAGGCGGCGGCATATTTCGATGCCGGAAGTGCCTGGCAGCATCCAGTCGAGCACGATGATGTCGGGATTGGCTTCTTCAACCATCAAGAGCGCTTCGTCGCCGTCGGCGGCGGTTTGCACCTCAAAGCCATCGGCCTGCAGGTTGTAGGTCAACACGTCGCGCTGTGCCGGTTCGTCTTCGACGACAAGGACGGTGGGATGATCTTTGACCATGGCGCATTTGCTCCGTCGTGTTCGATTATTCCGCCTCGATGCGGGTTGCCTTGGGGCGTGTGTCTTCCGGCATCTGCCCCGTCACGAGATAAATCACCTGCTCTGCGATCGAGGTGACATGGTCGCCCATACGCTCGGTATTCTTGGCGATGAAATGCAGATGCATGCAGGGCGAAATATAGCGCGGATCTTCCATCATGAAGGTCAGAAACTCACGGAACAGGGCATTGTACATCTGGTCAATGTCGCGGTCCCGCTCGAGTACATCACGCGCGAGTTCCGCGTCACGTTGGATATAGGCGTCCAGCACGTCCTTGAGCATCAGCTGCACTTCGCGGGCCATGCGCCGAAGTCCGCCACGCGCCCCTTCGACCGGCGTCATATGCACCAGAACCGAAGTGCGCTTGGCCATGTTCTTGGCATAGTCGCCAATGCGTTCGAGGTTTGCAGCGATTTTCATCACCGATAGAACGACACGGAGGTCCACTGCCGTGGGCGCGCGCAATGCGAGCACCTGCGCGCAATCGGCGTTGATCTGGTCTTCGAGTTCGTCGATCGCCTGGTCGGCATTGCGCACTTGTTCGGCCAGTTCCTCGTCACGGTTCTTGAGCGATTTTGAGGCGTCGAGAATGGCCGCTTCGACCAGCCCGCCCATTTTCATCACTTTGGCCTGAATGGCCTCCAAGTCCCGGTCAAACCCCGAGACAATGTGCTGTTCTTCGTTCATGTCGTCTCGCTCCTTAGCCGATACGGCCCGTGATGTAGCTTTCGGTCCGCTCATCCTTGGGGTTGGTGAAAATCTGCGAGGTGTCGCCGTATTCAACAAGGTTCCCAAGGTGGAAAAACGCGGTTTTCTGGCTGACGCGCGCGGCCTGTTGCATCGAGTGGGTCACGATGACAACCGAATACTGGTTGCGCAACTCGTCGATCAATTCCTCGACCTGCGCGGTGGCGATCGGGTCGAGCGCCGAACAGGGTTCGTCCATCAGCAGAACTTCGGGTTCGGTGGCCACGGCACGGGCAATACAAAGGCGTTGTTGCTGACCGCCCGAAAGTCCGGTCCCGGGCGCTTGCAGGCGATCCTTGACCTCGTCCCAGATGGCCCCGCGGCGCAGGGACTTCTCGACGATCTCATCAAGATCGGCCTTGGATTTGGCAAGGCCGTGGATGCGCGGACCATAGGCCACGTTGTCATAGATCGACTTTGGAAACGGGTTGGGTTTCTGGAACACCATGCCCACCTTGGCGCGCAGCTGGACCGGATCGACCTTCTTGTCATAGATGTCTTCGCCGTCCAAAAGGATGTCACCCTCAACGCGGCATACATCAATTGTGTCGTTCATCCGGTTGATGCAACGCAGAAAAGTCGATTTGCCACAACCAGATGGACCGATGAATGCGGTCACGGATCTGGCCTCGATATCGACATTCACGTCTTTGATGGCATGGGTGTCACCATAATAGACCTGAACGTTTCGTGCGGAGATTTTTGTTTCGGTCTGGACCACGGTGTCCCCCAGGGTAGGTGCGTCAAACATATTAGAGTTCCTTTGCTTACCAGCGGCGCTCGAACCGCCGGCGCAGGATGACTGCAAGAGTGTTCATCGAGATCAGGAAGATCAAGAGGATGATGATCCCGCCCCAGGCCCGTTCGTAAAAGGCCGGGTCGGCGCGTTTCGCCCATTCATAGATCTGGGCGGGCATGGCCGAGTTGGGCGACAACAGCCCTTCGCCGATGGTCTCGGGCATGTTGGAGGCGATAAAGCCGATCATGCCGATGAGCAGCAATGGCGCTGTTTCACCAAGCGCCTGTGCCAGACCGATGATGGTTCCGGTCAGGATACCGGGCGCAGCCAGCGGCAGAACATGGTGGAACACGGATTGCATTTTCGAGGCCCCTACCCCAAGTGCCGCGTCGCGGATCGAGGGCGGAACCGATTTCAGCGACGCGCGCGTCGAGATGATGATGGTCGGCAGGGTCATCAGCGTCAGCACCAGCCCGCCCACAAGCGGTGCGGATTGCGGCAGGTGCATGTAGTTGATGAACACCGCAAGGCCAAGGATACCAAACACGATCGACGGCACGGCGGCGAGGTTCGAGATATTCACTTCGATGATGTCTGTGATCCAGTTCTTGGGCGCAAACTCCTCGAGATAGATCGACGCCGCGACACCAATCGGGAGCGCGAGCGCGAGGACAACGAGCATCATGAACAACGACCCCATCATCGCCACGCCCATACCAGCCGCTTCGGGGCGTTGGTCAGAAGCGTCAGCACCGATGATGAAGTCTATGTTGAAGGTCTTTTTCAGCACGCCCGCGTCGACAAGCTGATCGGCGAAATCTAGCTGCGCCGGGGTGACGTTCTTGTCGTTGGCGATGCTGTCACGGGTCACGCGCCCCTTGAGATAGCCGTCGATGCGGCTGTTGGCGAGGAAGCGGAACTCGATGGTTTCCCCGATCTTCTCGGGATTGGCAATCACGTAGTCGCGAAGTTGGGCCGCTGCCGATTTCGAGAGCATCCCGGCCATGTCCTTGGACTTGAGCGCGGTGTCGATGCCGTTGGCCGCAGTGGTCTTTTCAAAGGCCGTCTTGATCAGCGGCGCATAGCCGAAGGTCGTGACCTTCTTGATCTTTTCGATGTCGCGTTCGCCGGTCTTGTCGAGTTTGCTTTCCAGAAGTTCGACTTGCATCGTGATAAAGCTTTGTTGAAACGCGCCGACGCCCTTGGACAGGATCGTGTAAACCAGCGCGATCAGCATCAGCAGGCCAATGCCAATGGCGACAACGCCATAGGCTTTGAACCGGACTTCGGCTGCATTGCGGCGTTTGGTGCGGACGTCCTGTTCATGAATTGAGCCGTGGGTCTTGGCGGTGGGCATGGAGGCGTCACTCATTCGTATTGCTCCCGGTATTTGCGCACGATGAAGAGCGCGAGCACGTTGAGGCCTAGGGTCAGGACAAAGAGGGTCAGGCCCAGGGCAAAGGCCACGAGGGTTTCGGGGCTGGCGAAATCGCCGTCGCCGGTCAGCTGACTGACGATCCGGGTGGTGATGGTGGTCATCGACTCAAATGGGTTGAGCGAGAACTTGGCAATGGCCCCTGCCCCCATGACCACGATCATGGTCTCACCAATGGCGCGGCTGGCTGCGAGCAGGATGGCACCGACGATGCCCGGCAGGGCGGCGGGGATCACAACCTGGCGGATGGTCTCGGACGGCGTTGCGCCAAGGCCCAGCGAGCCGTCACGCATGGATTGCGGTACGGCATTGATGATGTCGTCAGAAAGCGAGCTGACAAAGGGAATGAGCATGATGCCCATCACCGCCCCGGCGGTCAGCACCGAGGTCGCACCCGACATCCAGTCAACGCCCAATGCACCGTTCTGGCCAAACAGGTTGACCAGCATGGGCCCAACGGTCAGCAGCGCAAAAAGACCGTAAACGATGGTCGGGATACCGGCGAGGATTTCCAGGAGCGGCTTGGCAATGGCGCGGGTTTTGGGGCCGGCATATTCCGACAGATAGATCGCGGCAAAGAGGCCCACGGGCACGGCCACCAGAAGCGCGATGAACGAGATATAGAGCGTGCCCCACAAGAGTGGCAGGATCGACAGATCCGAGTCGCCCCGGAAGTTGGGCGCCCATGTATCGCCGAAGAAGAAGTCGGCGGCGGAGTGCAGGCGGAAGAAGTTGATCGATTCAAACAGCATCGACAGAACAATGCCAACGGTGGTCAGGATTGCCAGCGAGGCCGCTGACATCAAGAGGATCAGAACCGCGCGTTCGACCACGTTGCGGGCGCGGTAGGCCCCGTGGCTATTACGCACCGACAGGACAAACCCGATCAGCCCGAGCGTGATCACCACGACGGTCATGGCCAGATTGCCGGTATGCGAAAGGCTGCGATAGCTCTGTGCGGCGTTCAGCACTTCGGGGCGAACCTCCTGCCCCAGCGCCACACCGACGTCACCAAGTAGCGCCCGGATATCCGTTTCCTCGACGCGCAGCCCATTGGCGTCCTGATTGGAGAGCGCGCCCTGCACAACCGCCGCGTCCAATCCATCAGCCACGCGGCGCACATCGGCCATGACCAAGTTCAGGTTCGAGCCTTCGGGGATCAACTCGGCAGGTAACAGGCCGGATACCGAGCGTTCGATCAGCATCGGCTGGGCCAGCAACCAGAGCACCAGAACCCCAAGGGCGGGCACAAGAACGCTGATCGCGACATTGGCGCCATAATAGACGGGCAGCGAATGCAGGTTGCGCCCGTCACCCTGAACAGAGCTCAGCGCGCGGGAGCGTCCAACAAAATACCCCGCCACGGCAAGGGCGAGGATGATCAGGACAAGCCAGGAAACAGGCATGGAGGAAAGCCTATGCGTTTGGAAGGGAACGGGCGGCGCAGGTGGATGCGCCGCCCGAAAGGTCGGTTACATGTTCGAGCCCATGATGGCTTCGTCCGCTACGGCGGACTGGGTGTCGGCCAGCTCGGGATCCGAAACCAGACCGTATTCGGCCAGCGGGCCGTCGGGGCCTGCGATCTCGTCGGCGATGAAGAATTCCGCGTATTCTTTCAGGCCGGGGATCACGCCGATATGGGCTTTCTTGACGTAGAAATAGAGCGGGCGCGACACCGGGTATTCGCCGGTTGCGATCGACTCGGTGGAGGGAACGATGCCAGACATGGTCGCAACCTGCAGCTTGTCGGTGTTGTTCTCGTAGAAGGCCAGACCAAAGACGCCGATGCCGTCTTTGTTGCTTTCGATGCGGGCCAGCGTTTCGGTGTAGTCACCGTCGATGTCGACCGACACGCCATCGGTGCGCAGCGAGATACAGGCTTTCTCGGCTGCTTTTTTCTTGGCTTTGTCGGTGTCGCCTTCGGCATGGGCCAGCAGGTGTTCGAACGCGCCGGTGGCTTCGCAGCCCGCCAGGATCACCTTGTCTTCGAACACTTCGCGGGTGCCGTGCTTGGTGCCGGGGACAAATGCCTGGATCGGCTGAGCGGGGAAGTTGGCGTTCACGTCGGCCCAGGTCTTGTTCGGGTTGTCGACCAGCGCGCCGTCAACCATGACCTTGTCCGACAGGGCCAGGAACCAATCCGTCGGGGTGAATTCGAAGCCGTTGCCGTTGATGTCGCTGGCAAAGACGATGCCGTCATAGCCGATGCGCACTTCGATGATGTCGGTAACGCCGTTTTCGGCGCAGGCCTTGATTTCCTTGTCCTTGATCTTGCGCGAGGCGTTGGCCACGTCGATGGTGTTTTCACCCACACCTTCGCAGAAGCGCTTGAGACCTGCCGAGGACCCGCCCGATTCAACTACCGGGGTCGGGAAGTCAAAGTTTTCACCAAAGGCTTCGGCAACGATCGACGCATAAGGCAGAACGGTCGACGACCCGGCCACCTGAACCTGATCACGCGCGGCGGCGGAGGTGGCGGCGACGGCGGCGATGGCCAGGGCGGATGCGGTCAGTTTGACGGACATGTAAATAACTCCATTTGTCTCTGACTGTCAGAAGATCAGTCTCGGAGCGTGAATTAGGACGCGCTGGCAAAGCTTTTGTGACACGAACGTAACGGTTTTATGACGCTTGCCGCCGGGGGCAAAAAAACTCAGAGTTTTGGAAGAAAAACCCGGAAAGTGCTGCCCTCTCCGAGCGCGCTTTCGATGGTCATGCGACCGCGATGACGGTTGATGATGTGTTTTACGATCGCAAGGCCAAGGCCCGTGCCACCCATTTCCCGCGAGCGGTGGGAATCGATGCGATAGAATCGTTCGGTCAGTCGCGGAATGTGCACCGGGTCGATTCCCGAGCCGTCATCCTTGACGGAAAGACAGATGGCCGGGCCGCGCAGGCTACGGTCCCTTTCAACTTCGTCCAGCCGAATCGTGACATGAGTACCCTGCCCGCCATACTTCAGTGCGTTCTCGATCAGGTTCGTCACCACCTGCACAAGCTGATCGGAATCACCCGGCACGATCATCGCCCCGCCCGGCGCAATAAAATCAATCGTCGAGCCGGCATCCGTCGCCAGCGGCATCAGGTTGCGCACGACGGAACGCACCAGATCCCCAAGGTTCACCGCATCCGTGGGGCGCATGCGCGAGACTTCCTCGACCTTGCTGAGCGACAACAGGTCTCCGACGAGCCGGTTCATACGGCTTGCTTCGGCGGCCATGGTGCTTAGGAAACGCTCTTGCGCTTGAGGATCGTTGCGCGCGGGCCCCTGCAGGGTCTCGATGAAGCCAAGGATCGCGGTCAGCGGTGTGCGCAGTTCATGACTGACATTGGCGACAAAATCGCGGCGCATCTGGTCAAGCTGGCGCAGCTCGGTCACATCGCGAAAGCAGATCACCGCACCGCGCCCGAACGTGCCCTGCACCGGTGCACAGGTGACGTCAAAACGGTGTTCCTGAGGTCCTTCGTTGTGGAAGTAGACAGCCCGTTGACGCGACCGAGTTTTGAGGCAGGTTTCCACGGCGGTGTTCAGCGCCGGTTGGCGAAAAACCAGGATGAAGGGCAAGTCCTTGCGCGCCTGGGGCTGCAGCGACACCGCCCGTTCATTGGCCCCAGCAACCCGTGCGTCCTGATCCACGAAAATCGCGGGCAGCGGAATCGCTTCAAGGTAAGACGGGTCAAAGTGTTCGGCCATCAGCGTGTTTTCCATCAGGGTTGCAACGAGCGAATCGACGGACTGACACAACAGTGTTCATGTAACAGTTTGATGACGGGTGGATATTGCCATTTTTTCAGACTGTTACCGTCGCCTCTTCGCGCGGATCACACTTCCTTCAATCCCATTTTGAAGCGACGCGCATTGTCCTGGTAGTGCAGCGCCGAAAATTCCAGCCCCGTGAGCGCCTTCTCATCCAGAGTACGCACAACCTTGCCCGGCGCGCCCATAACAAGCGATGCCTCGGGAATTTCCTTGCCCTCGGTCACTAGCGCCCCTGCCCCGATCAGGCAGTTCGTAGCGATCCGAGCGCCGTTCAGAACAGTGGCTCCCATGCCGATCAGCGAATTGTCGGCAATCGTACAGCCGTGTAGCATGACCTTGTGCCCGATCGTGCAGTTTTCGCCGATCAACAGCGGAAAGCCGAGATCGGTGTGCATGACGGTGTTTTCCTGCACGTTCGTACCCTTGCCGATCACGATTTTCTCGTTGTCGCCACGCAGCGTGCACCCGAACCAGACCGAGGCCCCCTCTTCGATCACGACATTGCCGATAATGTTGGCATCCGGTGCAATCCAGGCGGTTTCGGCAATTGTGGGGCGCAGCCCGTCCAGTTCATAAATCGGCATTATTGCATCTCCTCGAATTCGGCCTGAAGCTTGCGCACATGATCGACCAGCGCGGGTTGCTGGATGCGGCGCAGGCGGGTGGCGGTGACAATGGAAATCAGATCGCGCTCGGTGGCGTCCAGGTCATCGTTGATCAGCACGTGGTCATAGCTACCCCAGTGGCTGATCTCGTCCCAGCTTTTCTGCATCCGCTTGGCGATCACCTCGTCGCTGTCCTGTCCACGGCTGACCAAACGGCGGTGCAATTCGGTGATCGAGGGCGGCAGCAGGAAGATCGACAGGGTATGCTGCCCCAGATCCGAGTTACGCACCTGTTGCGCGCCCTGCCAGTCGATATCGAACAGAAGGTCCTGACCGGCGTCGATGGCCTGTTTCACCGGGCCCTTGGGCGAGCCGTAGAAATTCCCGAAGACATGGGCATGTTCCAGCATGTCCCCGGCGGCCACGTCGCGTTTGAAATGCTCCTCGGACATGAAGTGGTAGTCCTGCCCGTCGACCTCGCCTGGGCGGGGCTTGCGGGTCGTGGCCGAAACCGAAAACCGGATGGTCGGGTCCCACGCGCGCAGGCGTTTGGAGAGCGTCGATTTGCCAGCCCCGGAAGGAGAAGACAGGATGATGAGAAGGCCGCGTCTTGGGGTCATGTCATTATTCCACGTTTTGAACCTGTTCGCGCATCTGGTCGATTACCGTCTTGAGATCCAGCCCGATCCGGGTCAGCGCGACGGATTGGGCCTTGGAACAGAGCGTGTTGGCCTCGCGGTTGAATTCCTGCATGAGGAAATCGAGCTTGCGTCCGACCGGGCTGCCCTTGGCGATCAGCTCGCGGGCCGCGTCGACATGGGCGCGCAAGCGGTCGAGTTCCTCGGTGACGTCGGCCTTGACCGCGATCATCGCCAGTTCCTGGGCCACGCGGGCCTCGTCAATGCCATCGGTGTTTTCCAAAACCCGCGCGAGGTTGGTTCGAAGGGTTTGGGCGGTTTCCGCGCGGCGGGCTTCGGCAGCTGCGGTGGCGTCTGCGGTCAGGCGTTCAATCTCATCAAGTTGGCTGCGCAACACCGTTTCCAGCGCCGTCCCTTCGGTGCGGCGCATGTCAAGAAACGCTTCGATCAGGTCTGGCAACTGGGCCATCAGCGCCTCGCGCAGGGGTTTGCTGTCGTCCTGGTCGGTGGTCGTTTCCAGAACACCGCGCACGTTGAGAATATCGGCGCTGCGCGACGCGGACAGCGCAATGCCTTGTTCGGCGGCCAGCGTTTCGGCCTCGTGCAAGGCCGCAAGCACGTTGGACAGCTGCACCCGGTTGAGCGTCAGCGTGCCTTCTGATTCCTCGCGCTGCACCCGCAGACCAAGGCTGACCGAGCCGCGCGCCATGGACTTGCCAAGCGCGCCGCGCACCGCAGGCTCCAAACCTTCGATCCAGTCCGGCATCCGCAGGCGCAAATCCAGCCCCTTGGCGTTCACGGAGCGGATATCCCAAGTCCAGCTATGGGCACCAAGGCTGCCCTTGAGCGCAGCAAAGCCCGTCATTGATTGCAGCACACCTGTCTCCTTGCGTTTTCCTTGGTTGCACCTAATGCCATTCGCCTGTCCGGAGCAACCAGTCCGCAAGGGCAGTTAACCATTCGCAGCGGTTTTTATCCCATTTTGGAGAAAATTGGCCATATTAACGAAGTGGTAAGAAAGATGGGCCAAAGGTTAAGCACCGTGAGTTGAGGTGTGGTTCCGGGGCCGTCATCATTGGCCTGGGGTGAGAGAAATGGCGTTTTTGCGTGGCAGGAAATCGAACGTAACGGATTTGCGCAACCATCCGGTTCTGAGCGAGGTCAGCGCCTATTGGGAAGCTTTGCGGAACGACAACAAGGTGCCTTATCGCGCCGATATCGATCCGCGAGGCATTCAACGCGCGCTCAAACATGCTTTCATTCTGGAGCGGATTGCGCCGGGTATGGCGCGCATCCGCGTTGCGGGACAGACGCTGACCGACGTGATGGGTATGGAAATGCAGGGCATGCCGGTTTCCGCACTGGTTTCATCGGACACGCGAGAGGCGTTTCGCCGGACACTTGAGGATGTGTTTTCCGGACCGGCCACGGCCAATCTGCATTTACGCGCCGACGGCAGCTTTGGCAAACCGGCGCTGGATGCGCAAATGTTGTTGTTGCCGCTGCGTGGTGATGACGGCACCGTGACACGGGTTCTGGGTGTGCTGGTGCATGACGGGCGCTCGGGGCGGGCGCCGCGCAGTTTCCACCTCCAGGGCAGTTTCCTGCGCAGGATCGACGGGGGTGAGGACAAACACCGGATCACGTCGCGCGCACCGCAGGCCGAATACATCACTGCAAACACCGTGCCGACACGGCACGCGCATCTCCGGCTGGTGGTGGAAAAGAGTTGACGGACGAATTGGAGAACCCATTCGACCAAAGGAAAGGCGGGGCCCACTGGACATGGCACCCCGCCTTTTTCTTTTTTTAACAGCTTCTTGCAGCCCGGATCAGACCGCTTCGGCCGCGCGGGTTTCCCGCAGATTGGACAATTCCTCGGCAACAAGGAAGGCCAGTTCGAGCGATTGCGACGCATTGAGACGCGGATCGCACGCGGTGTGGTAACGGTCCGACAGGTTCTCTTCAGTCACGGCTCGCACGCCCCCGGTGCATTCGGTGACGTCCTGACCGGTCATCTCGAAATGCACCCCGCCCGGCACGGTGCCTTCGGCCTTGTGAACACCAAAGAACTCGCGCACTTCGCGCAGCACGCTGTCGAACGGGCGGGTCTTGTAGCCTGTGGCCGACTTGATCGTATTCCCGTGCATCGGGTCGCACGTCCACAGAACATTGGCGCCCTCTTCCTGAACCGCCTTGATCAGGCGCGGCAGGTGTTCGCCCACGGACCCGGCGCCGAAACGCGCAATCAGCGTCAGACGCCCGGCTTCGTTCTCCGGGTTGAGCTTCTCCATCAGCACCTTGAGGTCATCAGCCGTAGTGGTGGGACCGCATTTGAGACCAACCGGATTCAGAACGCCGCGCGCGAACTCGACATGGGCGCCATCCGGCTGGCGGGTACGGTCGCCGATCCAGATCATGTGGCCCGATCCGGCCAACCATTTCCCGGACGTCGAATCGAGGCGGGTCAGCGCCTCTTCATATTCCAGGAGAAGCGACTCGTGGCTGGTATAGAAATCCACCGTGCGCAGCGCGCTTGATGTGCTGCTGCTCACCCCGGCGGCGCGCATGAAATCAAGCGTGTCGCTGATGCGGTTGGCCATGTCGCGGTAATCCGCGGCCCTTTCGCTTTCGGTGAACCCCAACGTCCAGGCGTGGACTTGGTGCACATCGGCATAGCCCCCGGTCGAGAATGCCCGCAACAGGTTCAGTGTTGCAGCGGCCTGCGTATAGGCCTGCAGCATCTTCTTGGGATCGGGAATGCGGGCCTCGGGGGTGAAATCCAACTCGTTGATGATGTCACCGCGATAGCTGGGCAATTCGACGCCATCGACCACCTCGGTCGGCGCCGAGCGCGGCTTGGCGAACTGGCCGGCCATGCGGCCGACCTTTACCACAGGCACCTTGGCGCCATAGGTCAGCACCATTGCCATCTGCAGCATCACCTTGAACGTGTCACGGATCGCGTCGGCCGAGAACTGTTCAAAACTTTCGGCACAGTCGCCGCCCTGCAGCATAAAGGCTTCACCGCGAGATGCGGCCCCCAGTTTCGCCTTGAGCGACCGCGCTTCTCCGGCAAAGACCAGCGGCGGATAGCTTGCGAGCTGCGCCTCGACGGCGTGCAGGGCCTCGGTATCCGTATAGTCAGGCATCTGAACGCGCGGCTTGTTGCGCCAGTCAGATTTTTGCCATTCTGCCATTGTCTTTACTCCGGTTGGACAGGTTGAGCCCGCCTTATACAAAAGCTCTTGAGCAAGCGCCACAGTTGAAATATGCGCCCTTGACGCGCCCTGTGTGTTTGGCGCTAAAGTCGATGTCCATTAGAAGACCACAAGCAGACCGTCAAAGACGGGGACTCAGGATAGGCAGCCATGGCCCTCAAGGCACCCCGCCCAGACGTATCTTCGCAGACCGGAACCCGGCGTTTCGTATTCGTCCTTCTTCAGGATTTCACGCTGTTGTCCTTTGCCTCGGCGCTGGATTGCCTGCGTCTGGCCAACCGCAATCTTGGGCGGGATTACTATAAGTGGAAACTGGTCGGTGAAGGCGGCGATACGATCAGCTGTTCGACACGGACCACGTTCAAGCTTGACGGTGATCTTGAGGAATTGCATCGGGACGACGCGATCGTGCTGTGTGGCGGGATCGACATCCAGAAAGCCGCGACCAAGAAACTGCTGAATTGGCTTCGGCGCGAAGCGCGTAAAGGGTCGCGGATCGCGGGTTTGTGCACGGCCGGCTACATAATGGCCAAGGCTGGTTTGCTGGATGGCAAGAAGGCGACGATTTACTGGGAAAACCAGGACAGTTTTGCTGAAGAGTTCGAAGAGGTCTTCTTGTCCAAGGCAGTCTTCGCGATCGACGGAAATCGACTGACCACCGCCGGGGGCACATCCTCCATCGACCTTTTCCTGCAGATCATCGCCGACGACCTTGGCGAAGACGTGGCCAACTGGGTGGCAGATCAACAGATCTACAGTTCGATTCGTACCGATCAGGACAGTCAGCGCCTGAGCGTGCCGACCCGCATCGGGGTGCGTCACCCCAAGCTGAGCATGGTCATCCAGATGATGGAAACCAATATCGAGGAACCGATCAGCCCCTCGTTGCTGGCCAAGGAAGTCGGACTGTCCACGCGTCAGTTGGAGCGTCTGTTCCGGCGCTACCTGAACCGCTCACCCAAGCGGTATTACATGGAATTGCGCCTGCAAAAGGCGCGCAACCTGTTGATGCAGACCGATATGAGCGTGATCAACGTGGCGCTGGCCTGTGGCTTTGCCTCGCCCAGTCATTTTTCGAAATGCTATCGCGCACATTACGACACCACGCCTTATCGCGAGCGCGGCAGCCACGCTGCGCGGCTGTCCATCTGATCAGAACTTCTCGAAAATCGTGTTCGAATTTGTATTGAGATCAAAGCGCAGCACCACGAGGCTGTCGCCGCGGTCGTGTAGAAAGGCGTAGAAATAGGTATAGCCCAACCGGTCATGCCAATAGACGCGCGCTTCTTGCCGGAACCCGTTGCCAAGGTCGACATCCTTGATCACTGCCGCATCGGTGAAATCATGCCGCATTGCGTTCATCAGCTGATTGTTGATCGCGACGATTTCGGGCTCGGTATATTTGCTGCTCCCACCCAGCCGTTTGATCAGGGGAATGAAATCACGGTTCATGACGCGCGCGTCGACGTAACGGGCATAGTCGTCATAGTCGGTGAACACCGATTCCTGGGCCTGCACAGCCAGCGGCGCAAGCAAAGCACAGGCCAGGGCGAGATGGGAACTGGACATGGGCGCTCCTTTCCGTCGCCAAACGGACAGAATGATCAGAACAGGGCGTGTAGTTCGTTGAAATCGGTTCCATAACGAAATTCGAGCACATCCCGGTTGCCACCAGTTTCACGGGTGTGCAGCAGGAAATAGACATAGAAATACTCGCCCTTTTCCGTCCAGTAACCTATCATTTCCTGACGGAACCCACCTTTGAGCGTTTCGGAACGCACCGTGGCGTGACCTACAAAATCCCCTTCATACAAGCTTTGCAACTTTTCATTGACCGCTGCGATTTCGGCCTCGTCCATCTCAAGCTCGGACCGGACATGCGACAGCGCGGTTCCCAGCTTCCCGGCCATGATCAGATTGTTGAACTCGGCCACGCTTTCATTGAACAACGTGCGCTGGTTGGTTTGTGCCGCGCTCGGGGTCGTCAAACAAACGGACAGGGAAAGGGCCAGAGCCAATATTCGAAGCATGGAAATTCCTACGGGTGAGGGTGAAAGGGATGTTCTGAAAAGAGGTTAGCCGCCCGGGCTCATGCGGTAAAGTGCGCCTTGGTCTTCGGACAGGAACCACAAGGTTCCATCCGGAGCTTCGCGAATGTCCCGCACACGCTTGGTGCGGGCGGATCGGATCGTTTCACGCTGTTTCAGAGGGGTCCCTGACAGGCGCACGATATGGTCGAATTTGAGACTTCCAACAAGAATATGGCCGCGCCATTCGGGCCAGAGCTTGCCCGAGTAAATGACCATGCCCGATGGCGCAATCGACGGGTCCCAGTAAAATGCAGGCTGTTCCATGCCCGGCTTGGCGGTGCCTTCGCCAATCGCGCCACCGGAGTAATGGCGCCCATAAGCGATGACTGGCCAGCCGTAATTGGCCCCTTTGCGAATGCGATTGATCTCGTCTCCGCCCTTGGCGCCATGTTCCACGGCCCAAAGCCGCCCCTGCGCATCCAGCGCAGCGCCTTGCGGGTTGCGGTGCCCGTAGGACCAGATTTCAGGCCGCGCGCCCGCCGTAGCCGTAAATGGATTGTCCGCAGGAACCGCGCCCGATTTGGTGATGCGGATAATGCTGCCATTGTGGCGCGACAGGTCCTGTGCCGAGGGGCGATCGCCCCGCTCCCCAATGGTGACAAACAGGGTTCCATCCCACGCTTCGACAATCCGGCTGCCAAAATGGCGCCCGCCACTGCTGCCCGGGGTCATTTCGAAAATGACGGTCAAATCCGTCAGGCGGTGCCCGTCCTCAGAGAGGCGCGCACGGGCGACGGCGGTGCCGGAACCGCCATTCTGTTTCCTGGCGTAGCTCAGAAAGACATGCCGCGTTTGCGAGAAATCACGGGGAACGAGCACATCCAGCAACCCGCCCTGCCCCCGCGCATGCACCTTGGGCACGCCGGAAACTTGCGCGAGCCGCCCGTCCGGCATCAGGCGTTTCATGCTGCCTCCGCGCTCGGTGATCAGCGTGCTACCATCGGGCAGAAAGGCAAACCCCCAGGGTGTTTTGAGATCCTTCGCCATGGTCTCTACCCGTAGCGCACCCACCGAGGTTTCAATGGATTGCGCCTGCACCAATGACGCCAAGGCAAGCAGAAAGAGAGCAGTAAAGGCACGCAGCAACATGGGGTTTCTCCGGCTATAACATCAGGGTTTAACCATACCATAGCCCAGCAGGAACCGGTGTCGTTCAGGTGATCAAATTATGGTCAGATGCCCCTTTTCTTTTCAAATATCCGCGCTTAGGCTCACCGTCGGAAAAAAGACCAACTTGGGAGATAAACAATGAAAAAACTGCTTCTGGCGACTGCCGCAAGCGCTCTTCTGACCGGGGTTGCCTCGGCGGAAGAGATCAAACTGGGCGTGATCATGGGCTTTACCGGCCCGATTGAATCGCTGACCCCCGCCATGGCCGCCGGTGGCGAGCTGGCCATGAAGGAAGTGTCGGATTCGGGCAAACTTCTGGGTGGCGCAACCGTGACCCCGATCCGGGGTGACTCGACCTGTGTTGATTCCGGTGCCGCAACCGCCGCTGCCGAACGCCTGATCACCTCGGATGGGGTAAAGGGCATCGTCGGTGCCGACTGTTCCGGTGTGACCGGTGCCATCCTGGCCAACGTCGCAGTGCCCAACGGCGTCGTGATGATCTCGCCATCTGCAACCTCGCCCGCGCTTTCGGATGCCGAGGACAACGGCCTGTTCTTCCGCACCTCGCCTTCGGATGCCCGTCAGGGTCAGGTTCTCGCGGATGTGCTGATGGACAAGGGCTTCAAGTCGGCAGCCATCACCTACACCAACAACGACTATGGCAAGGGTCTTGCCGACAGCATCGCCGGCGCGTTCAAAGCAGCGGGTGGTGAAGTCACTGCAATGACCTCGCATGAAGATGGCAAAGCAGACTACTCGGCCGAAGTCGGTGCACTGGCATCGGCGGGTGGCGATGTGCTGATCGTTGCGGGTTATGTTGACCAGGGCGGTCCCGGCATCATCCGTGCCGCACTGGACACCGGCGCGTTCGACACTTTCGCCCTGCCTGACGGCATGATCGGCGCCGCACTTGAAACCACCTTTGGCGACGAAATCGAAGGCTCGGTCGGTACCGTTCCCGGTGGCGAAGCGGCCAACACCGACATGATCGTCAAGGCGATCACCTCGGATGCCTATGATTCCTCGGGCCCCTACATCGGCGAAAGCTATGATGCGGCTGCCCTGATCATGCTGGCCATGCAGGCCGCCGGATCGAGCGATCCCAGTGCCTATGCAGGCAAGATCATGGATGTGGCAAACGCGCCGGGCGAAAAAATCGGCACAGGTGAGCTGGCCAAGGGTCTCGAGATCCTCGCAGCCGGTGGTGAGATCGATTATGTCGGCGCAACCGCCGTTGAGCTGATCGGTGGCGGCGAAGCAGCCGGTGGCTATCGCGAGATCGTCATCGAAGGTGGCAAGATCACCACGGCGCAGTATCGCTAATCTGAAAACATACTGAAGTTTTGCCCAGGCCACATCGGCCTGGGTTTTTTTTGGTTTTCAGTCGTTAAATATAAATTGTCCGATACGACAATTTTCCTATTGGAAAATGCACGGAAAATTGCAACGATCGCGCCGTGTTCAGACCGGGACAGTGGCACGTCGTGCTCCATCGGTCTGTCGGAATGAAGGGAGGAACAACATGTCATTCAAAACACTAACACTGGGCACCGCAACCGCGGCGCTTTTGGCAGGCGGCGCCATGGCGGATGAAATCAAGATCGGCCTGATGGCCGGTTTCACCGGGCCGATCGAGAGCCTTGCCGGCCCGATTGCCGCGGCCTCGGAAATGGCCTTCAAGGAAGCTAGCGATAGCGGAAAGTTCATGGACGGCAGCACAATTGTGTCCATTCGCGGCGACGGTACTTGCATCGACGCGGCCGCCGCGACCGCTGCCGCGGAACGGCTTGTGACCGCCGACGGAGTCAAGGGCATCATCGGAGAAAACTGTTCCGGCGTCACCGGCGCGATCCTGTCGAACGTCGCGCTGCCTTATGGCATCGTTCAGATTTCGCCTTCGGCCACTTCTCCCGCGCTGTCGACAGCCGAGGATAACGGCCTTTTCTTCCGCACCGCCCCATCGGATGCGCGCCAAGGCGAAGTGATGGCACAGATCCTGCTGGACAATGGAGTCAAGGAAGTTGCTGTCACCTACACCAACAGCGACTATGGCAAGGGTATTTCGGAAAGCTTCGAGGCGGCCTATGTCGAGATGGGCGGCACCATCACCATCAACGCCGCTCATGAAGACGGCAAGGCGGATTATTCCGCAGAGATCGGGGCTCTTGCTTCTGCGGGTGGCGATGTGTTGGTCGTCCTGGGCTATCTGGATCAGGGCGGCGGCGGTATCGTGCAAGCCTCGCTCGATTCCGGCGCATTCGATCGGTTCCATTTCGCAGACGGCATGATCGGTGCCTCGATGGAAGAACGCTTCAGTACCGGCATGGATGGTTCGCGTGGCCAGCATCCGGGATCCAACTCCGAGGGTGCCAAGATCTTCGTTGACCTCGTGGGCGAGGCATTCGACGCATCCTCTCCTTATGCGCCGGAAAGCTACGACGCCGCTGCTCTGATGATCCTTGCGATGCAGGCCGCCGGATCGTCGGAATCGGCCGATTACAAGGAAAAGATCTTCGAGGTCGCCAACGCCCCCGGTGAAAAGATCAATCCCGGCGAATTGGCCAAGGCGCTCGAAATCCTGAAGGCGGGCGGCGATATCGACTATGTGGGTGCCACCGATGTGGAACTTATCGGACCGGGCGAAGCCGCCGGAAGTTTCCGCGAAGTGCTGGTCGAAGGTGGAAAATTCACCACCGCAGGCTATCGCTGATCCTTCACGAAGGATATGCAGTGTCAGTCTGGGCCTTGTGTCCGGACTGGCACAATGGCATTGAGCGGGAACGAGAGCGAAAAAAAGCACCGTGGGCCGCAAGGCGGCCATCCACAGGGGGATAGTGATGATCGTAGCAAGGGACGTGCACAAGCATTTCGGCGGCTTTCGCGCCGTCGACGGCGCCAGTCTGACCATTGAGCCGGGCTCCATCACTGGTTTGATTGGCCCAAACGGCGCCGGAAAAACCACTCTTTTCAACGTGATCGCCGGAGTTCTCGAACCGACGTCGGGCAAGGTGACGATGGATGGTGAGGACATCACCGGATTGCCGCCGCACGAATTGTTCCACAAGGGGCTGCTGCGCACCTTCCAGATCGCGCATGAATTCTCGTCCATGTCGTGCCGGGAAAACCTGATGATGGTGCCGGGTGGCCAATCGGGCGAAACCCTCTGGAATACATGGTTCGGGCGCAAGCGCATCGCCGAAGAGGAACGCGCGCTGCGCGCCAAGGCGGACGAGGTGCTTGAATTCCTGACCATCGAGCATCTGGCAGACCACAAGGCCGGTCAGGTTTCAGGCGGTCAGAAAAAGCTGCTCGAACTTGGGCGCACGATGATGGTGGACGCCAAGATCGTCTTCCTTGACGAGGTCGGCGCCGGCGTGAACCGCACCCTGCTCAACACCATCGGCGATGCGATCATCCGCCTGAACAAGGAACGCAACTATACCTTTGTCGTGATCGAACACGACATGGATTTCATCGGCCGCCTCTGCGACCCGGTCATCTGCATGGCCGAGGGAAAGGTTTTGGCCGAAGGTACACTGGACGAGATCAAGGCCAACGAACAGGTGATCGAAGCCTATCTTGGCACGGGTCTCAAGAACAAGGACAAGGTGGGGGCATGAGCAACGGCGAATATGGCGACCGGGGCAACAAGGACGCCTCGATCACGAATGCCAAGGGCGGCGGCGAAATGCGCCCCTCTGTTGGCACGGGCAAGGAAATGCACACCCGGAACGCATTCCTGATCGGTGACAGCATGACCGGCGGCTATGGCAAGAATGGCCCGGACATCCTGCATGACTGCACCATTTCCGTTGATCCGGGCGAAATCGCGGTGATCGTCGGCCCGAACGGCGCAGGCAAATCCACCGCAATGAAAGCTGTCTTCGGCATGCTGGACCTGCGTCAGGGGTCGGTGCGGCTTGATGGCGAGGACATCACCAACCTCTCGCCGCAGGATCGCGTGGTCAAGGGTATGGGCTTTGTGCCGCAGACCAACAATATCTTTGGCTCGATGACGGTGGAGGAGAACCTAGAAATGGGTGCCTTCATCAGGCGCGACGATTTCACGGAAACTATGGAACAGGTCTATGACCTCTTCCCGATCCTGCACGAAAAACGCCACCAAGCAGCCGGGGAACTCTCCGGCGGTCAGCGTCAGCAGGTCGCCGTTGGCCGCGCGCTGATGACCAAACCCAAAGTGCTGATGCTCGATGAACCCACGGCGGGCGTGTCGCCAATCGTCATGGACGAACTCTTTGACCGCATCATCGAAGTCTCGCGCACCGGCATCCCGATCCTGATGGTCGAACAGAACGCCCGCCAGGCGCTCGAAATTGCCGACAAGGGCTATGTCCTTGTGCAGGGTGCCAATGCCTATTCGGGTACGGGCAAAGACCTTCTGGCGGACGAAGAAGTCCGCAAATCGTTCCTGGGGGGCTGACAAATGGACTTCCTCAACGCCATCGTGGCGCTTTCCAACTTCGTGATCATCCCCGCGGTCGCCTATGGCAGCCAGCTGGCGCTGGGCGCTCTGGGGGTCACACTGATCTATGGCATCCTGCGGTTCTCGAACTTTGCCCATGGCGACACCATGGCCTTTGGCGCGATGATCGCCGTTCTGGTGACTTGGTGGTTCCAGTCGATGGGCGTGAGCTTTGGCCCGCTGCCCACGGCGCTACTGGCCCTGCCCTTTGCCATTCTTGGTACCATGGCACTTGTCCTGTTCACGGACCGGGTCGTCTATCGCTTCTACCGCGAACAAAAGGCCAAGCCGGTGATCCTCGTCATCGTGTCCATGGGCGTCATGTTCATCATGAACGGACTCGTGCGCTTTATCATCGGCCCCAATGACCAGAAATTCGCCGATGGCGAGCGCTTCATCATCTCGGTCCGCGAATTCAAGGCCATGACCGGGTTGCGTGAGGGGCTGGCCATCAAGACGACACAGGGCATCACCGTGGTCGTCGCGGTGATCTGCGTTGCGCTGCTGTTCTGGTTCCTGAACCGGACCCGCACCGGCAAATCCATGCGCGCCTATTCGGATAACGAGGATCTGGCCCTGCTGTCAGGCATCAACCCCGAGCGTGTCGTCATGTACACGTGGCTGATCGTGGCCGCGCTGGCCACCACGGCGGGTGTGCTCTATGGGCTCGACAAGACGTTCAAACCCTTCGTCTATTTCCAGCTTCTGCTGCCGATCTTTGCCAGCGCCATCGTGGGCGGACTCGGCAGCCCGCTTGGCGCGATCGCCGGCGGCTTCGTGATTGCCTTTTCCGAGGTCACAATCACCTATGCGTGGAAAAAGGTGCTGGTCTACCTGATGCCCGAGAGCCTCGAGCCTTCCGGCCTCGTGCAACTTCTGAGCACGGATTACAAGTTCGCGGTCAGCTTCGTAATCCTGATCGTGGTGCTGCTCTTCAAGCCCACCGGCCTGTTCAAGGGGAAATCGGTATGAGCGATACAGTGAAAAACACGGCGCTTTTCGCGATTATAGGCGTACTGATCCTGATCACCGGGATCATGCAAAGCTGGAACTCGGCCCTGCTGATCCTGAACATGGGGTTGATCTCGGCCATCATGGCGCTAGGCGTGAACCTGCAATGGGGTTTTGCGGGCCTGTTCAACGTGGGTGTCATGGGCTTTGTCGCGCTGGGCGGTCTGGCCGTTGTCCTCACCTCGGTTGATCCCGTGGGCGAGGCCTGGGCAGCAGGTGGCACGCGCGTGGTCATCGGCCTGCTGGCCGGGGCGGGCACCATCGTCGCCGCCGTCATGGCTTACCAGAACCTCGCACCGGGGCGTCTGCGCAGTATTGTCATGATTGGCATTCTGCTGGGCGGATTCTTCATCTATCGCGCGATCTTCGATCCCGGTGTCGCCGCCGTCGAGGCGATCGACCCGGCAGCCACGGGCTTTCTCGGGGGGCTTGGCCTGCCGGTGCTTCTGGCCTGGCCTGTGGGCGGCTTGCTCGCGGCAGGCGGGGCCTGGCTGATTGGCAAGACGGCGCTCGGCCTGCGCTCGGACTATCTTGCGATTGCCACTCTGGGGATCGCGGAAATCATCATTGCCGTGATGAAGAACGAAGACTGGCTGGCGCGTGGTGTGAAGAACGTTGTCGGCCTGCCACGGCCCCTGCCCTACGAAATCGACCTTCAGCAATCAGCCACGTTTGTCGAACGGGCACAGGGTCTGGGTCTGGATCCCGTCACCGCGTCGACCCTCTATGTGAAACTGGGCTATTCGGTGCTGTTCTCCATTGTGCTGCTGGTTATCTTCCTGATGGCTCAGGCCGCGCTGAAATCACCCTGGGGGCGGATGATGCGCGCCATCCGCGACAACGAGGTTGCCGCCGAAGCCATGGGCAAGGACGTCACCCGCCGCCATCTGCATATCTTCGTGCTTGGCTCCGCAGTCTGCGGGATCGCCGGGGCGATGATGACCACCCTTGATGGTCAGCTCACGCCGGGCACCTACCAGCCTCTGCGCTATACCTTCCTCATCTGGGTAATGGTGATCGTCGGCGGCTCGGGCAACAATCTGGGCGCGGTTCTGGGCGGCTTCCTGATCTGGTTCCTCTGGGTGCAGGTCGAACCGATCGGACTTTGGCTGATGCAGCTGATCACGAGCGGCATGGCCGAGGACTCGGGCCTGCGGCAGCACCTGATCGACAGTGCGGCCCATATGCGGCTCCTGACCATGGGGGTGATCCTCCTGCTGGTCCTGCGGTTCAGCCCGCGCGGCCTCATCCCCGAGCGCTAAGAAAATCAAAAGGGCGCCCCACAAACCGGGCGCCCTTCTTCCTTTTGCCAGAAAATATCCCGGGGAGTCTCAGCTTGCTGAGACGGGGCAGCGCCCCATCCCGCGCGCCCCTTGGGCGTGCATATCCTGTGCGCCTGTAAGGCGCTCCAATGGATCACCGTCCCTTGAACAACCCGCCCAGGATGCCGCGCACGATACGCCGTCCCGTGGTGCCGGAGAGTTCCTTGACCACCATCTTGGTCAACGCTTCGCCGTATGTATCATCCGCCCGCACCCGCAAAGTCCGCGACGATGACCGGCTTACCCGCTTGCCCGAGTATCGCCGTGCCGCGTTGAATTCGCGATGGGCCGCGTCCATCTCCTCTTCCCGCGCCTCTGCCTTCTCGGCTTCCGCTGCCGCCTTGTCGGCGCGTTCGCGCAGGATTTCGTAGGCGGATCTGCGATCCACCAGCTTTTCGTATTTGCCCGACACCGGCGAGCCTTCGATCACCTGTTTTCGCGCGTCCACGTCAAGCGGCCCCAGCTGCGATGAGGGTGGGCGGATCAGGGTCCGTTCCACAATGCCGGGCACGCCTTTCTTCATCAGCATCGACGTGACCGCTTCCCCGACACCGACCTCGCGGATCGCTTCCTCGGTTTCAAAACGCGGGTTGTCCCGATAGGTCTCGGCAGCCGCACGCAGCGCCTGCCGGTCCCGCGCCGTGAATGCGCGCAGCGCATGCTGCACCCGGTTGCCCAACTGACCAAGGATATCTTCGGGAATGTCGTCCGGGTTCTGCGTGACGAAATACACGCCCACCCCCTTGGAGCGGATCAGCCGTGCCACCTGCTCCACCTTGTCGACCAGCGCTTTGGGCGCATCTTCAAACAGCAGGTGCGCCTCGTCAAAGAAGAAGACAAGCTTGGGTTTGTCGGGGTCACCGACCTCGGGCAGTTCTTCGAAGAGCTCTGACAAAAGCCACAACAAGAAGGTCGCATAAAGCCGAGGCGACCCCATCAGCTTGTCCGCCGCCAGGATGTTGATCGGCCCCCGTCCATCAAGGTCGGTCCGCATGATGTCGCCAAGGTCCAGCGCCGGTTCGCCAAAAAGCTTGGCGCCACCCTGGTTTTCCAGAACCAGAAGACGGCGCTGGATGGCGCCGATCGAGTTGACCGACACATTTCCATAGCGAAGCGCCAGCTCTGCCCGGTTCTCTCCAACCCAGACCAGCAGGGCCTGCAGATCCTTGAGGTCAAGAAGCGGAAGTCCCTGTTCATCGGCAAGACGGAACGCGATGTTCAGAATACCTTCCTGCGCCTCTGTGAGTTCCATCAACCGCGCAAGAAGAAGCGGTCCCATCTCGGCCACCGTGGTGCGCACCGGATGCCCCTGTTCCCCGAAAAGATCCCAGAAGGTGACCGGGAATGCCTCATACACATAGTCGTCAAAGCCGATCTTGACGGCGCGTTCCTGAAAGGCGGTATGCAGCTTGAAATCTTCCCGACCGGCCGCGGCCAGCCCCGAGAGATCGCCCTTCACATCGGACAGGAACACCGGCACCCCAGCCGCAGAAAAACCTTCTGCCAGTATCTGCAGTGTCACGGTCTTACCGGTGCCCGTGGCGCCCGCAATCAAACCGTGCCGGTTGGCGTACTTGAGCGTAAGCCCCTGTTTTTCAGCATAGTTTTCGCCACCACCCCCAACGAAGATCTTTCCGTCCATCGCCACCAGTCCTCACGTCAATTGCATCGTCACGCATTCAAAATACATTCTTAACCATTCTCTGCCAGCCTGTTCTGCATTCCGGGACCATGTCTTCCATGTTCTGGAATGACTTCCTCCCTGTCAGACTGGGCCGTGCCAAAGGCATGGCCGTTTTTTCGTGGAAAATCAGGAAGGAACACAGTTTTCCGGTTGACGCTCTCCGTGATTCTGCGTAGCTTTTCGTCAATGAATAAGTCGGCCAGTCCGACGGGGAGTGAAAATACCGGAAAAGGGGCCCTCGGGCCCCTTTTTCATTGGCGCGTAATGGCTGGCACCTGCGCGCGGAAAACCGCCAGAACGCCATACAATACCCCAGGCTTTACCCTGACATTCGCATCCGGGCGTGCTAAGCGAAGACAGATTCAATCAACCACACGGGAATCCTCATGCCCAAGCTCAAACTTCTTCTCGGTGCCGCCGCAATCTCTCTTCTGGCTGCCCCCGTTCTGGCTCAGGGCGTCGGCTCGTTGTCCGATGGCTCGCTTGCCATGGGACAGAAAGTCGAAGCCGCGCCGGCACCGTCGGATGCCGAAGACATCACTGTGGAGCAGATCGGCGACTGGTCGCTGCAATGCGCGAAATCCGGCCCGGAACCCCGCCCCTGCCGCATGTATCAGTTGCTCAAGGACAACGCCGGCAATGCCGTGGCCGAGGTGACGCTTTACAAGCTCAAGACACCCGCTGGTGAAGCGATTGGTGGGGGCACCTTTGTTGTGCCGCTTGAAACCCTGCTGACGGGTCAGCTCACCGTGGCGGTCGATGGCGAAAATGCCAAACGCTACCCTTATGCATTCTGCAACCCGGTCGGCTGTTTTGCCCGCATCGGCCTGACACAGGAAGATGTCGACGCATTCAAGTCGGGAAGTGTTGCCAAGATTGCCATCGTCCCAGCCGCCGCGCCAGCGCAGGTCGTGACCGTGAACATGTCGCTGAACGGCTTCACCAAGACCTATGACAGCGCGAACCCGGTGCAGGAATAACTCGCCCAAGGCAAATGCCAAAAGCACAAAGGCCGCCCTGGACCGGGCGGCCTTTTCGTTTGAAACATTCCGATAGCCTCAGACCCGGCGCAGCGCCAACACCGCGTTCAGGCCGCCAAAGGCAAAGGCATTGGAGAGCGCAACATCCACATCCGCGTCGCGGGCCTCGTTCGGCACGACGTCCAGAGCGCATTCAGGATCGGGTTCCTCGTAGCCAATTGTGGGCGCAATCACCCCGTCCCGCACCGCCATGATACAGGCCAGAAGCTCGACAGCCCCTGTGCCGCCGATCAGATGTCCGTGCATGGACTTGGTCGACGAGATCATCAAACGATCTGCATGCGGTCCGAACACATCGGCCACGGCGCTACATTCGGTCTTGTCATTGGCGGCAGTCCCGGTGCCATGGGCGTTGATATATCCGACCTCGTCCCGGTTCACCCCAGCATCCTGCAACGCGCCGGAAATGGCCCGCGCCGCGCCTTGCTTTGAGGGCATCACGATATCCGCCGCATCCGAACTCATCGCGAAGCCGATAACTTCGGCAAGGATTTCGGCGCCGCGTTTGCGGGCGTGTTCCATCTCTTCGAATACAAAGACCCCGGCGCCCTCGCCCTGAACCATACCGTTGCGGTTGGCCGAAAACGGGCGGCAAGCGTCCTTGGACATCACGCGCAGACCTTCCCACGCTTTGACCCCGCCAAAGCACAGCATCGATTCGGCCCCGCCGGTGATCATGACCGGAGCCATGCCAGACCTGACCATCTGAAACGCCTGGGCCATGGCGTGATTGGAGCTTGCGCAGGCGGAGGCCACGGTAAAGCTGGGCCCCTTGAGATTGAACTCCATGCTGACATGGCTTGCGGCGGCGTTGTTCATCAGTTTCGGAACAACAAAGGGATGCACCCGGTTCTTGCCGTCCTCGTAGACTGTGCGGTAATTCTCGTCGAGCGTCTGCATGCCACCGCCCGAGTTGCCAAGCACGACACCGGACTTGGCGGACAATTCACCGGAAAAACTCAGCCCCGACTGCGCCATGGCTTCGCGCGCGGCCACAAGGGTGAATTGGGTAAAGCGATCAAACAGCGCCATTTGTTGACGGTTGAAGATATGTTCCCCTTCGAACCCCTTGACCTGAGCCCCGATCTTGACGGCGAGCCGGTCGACGTCGCGCATCTCGAGTTCACCAATGCCACAGCGGCCTTCGCGCATGGCTGCAAGCGTTTCGGACACGTTTTGCCCCAGCGCGTTGATTGTACCCGCCCCGGTGATGACGACCCGTTTCATGCGATATTCCCGTTCACGACTGCTCGGCGATCAGTTTTTCGATCCCGGCAATGATGCTGGCCACGGAAGAAATGTCGAAATCGCTTTCGGTGGGTTCATTGGCATTGAACGGTACCGAAATGTCGAACGCCTCTTCGATAGCAAAAATGCTTTCCACCAGACCTAGGCTGTCGATCCCGAGATCTTCCAGAGTGTTGTCCAGTTTCACGTCCGAAGGTTCCAGCACGGCCTGTTCCGCGATGATTTCGATAACCTTGTCCTTGACGCTCATGACGTGTTCCTTTTGCCCGATCTGCGGCTTGATTTAGTCATTGGACCCGCTTTTTGAAACAGCTTTTTGAAGCGCGGCGACCTGTTTGGCCAACCGCGGCAATCTGCGCAATCCTTTGTACATATCCAGATGCGTGTCCATCTTGACCGCAGGGTATCCCAGCACGACCTGCCCCGTGGGCACCTTGGTCATGATCTTGGACGCCCCCCCTGCAATCACGTTGTCCCCGATCCGGGTATTGTCGGTGATGCCAACCTGTCCTCCAAGGACCACGTTGTTGCCCACGGTCGTCGACCCGGCAATCCCGACCTGTCCTGCGAACAGACAGTCATTCCCGACGACCACGTTATGCGCAATATGCACGAGGTTGTCGATCTTGGTGCCGTTGCCGATCCGCGTGTCCCGGACTGTGCCATAGTCTATACATGTGTTGGCGCCGATTTCGACGTCGTCGCCGATGGTGACGGCACCCAGCGAATGAATGCGCGCCCAGCTCTGGCTTTTGACCTCGCCCTGATCGCCCAGCGTCTCGCGCACTTTCTCGACACCGGATTCTTCCGGCGTCACAAAGGACATGCCATCCGCGCCGATCCGCGCCCCCGGTTGCGCACGAAACCGCGCACCGATCGTGACCCGCGCCCCGACCGAGACATGATCCCGCAGATAGGCATCCGGCCCGATCACGGCGTCCGCGCCGATATGGCAATGGGGTCCGATCACGCTCTTGGCACCAATGCGCGCGCGCGGACCGATCACTGCAAAGGGGCAGACTGTGACATCCGCGCCAAGAATGGCTGTGGGATCAATCACCGCGCTCGGATGGATACCTGCCGGAAAATCCTGTCCGGCGTCCATCATGGCCGTCAGCGCAGCCATGGCAAACCGCCCACGCGGCGCAACAATGGCCGCTTCAAGACCCAGCGCCTGCCAGTCCGCACCGGGCCAAAGCAACGCCACGCGCGCCCGCCCTTTGGCAAGACCTTCAACAAATTTAGGGTTGGTCAGAAGCGCCAGATCGTCCGGACCTGCCATGGCCGGTTCCGACACACGCTCTACAACGATATCCGTCTGCCCAAACGCTTCGGCATCCAAGGCGGATGCGATGTCGCGAACCGTGTATGCCATGCGTCCCCCGGTCATCATTCCGGGGCGTGTTTAGCCTTGATGGCCGCGCAACACCACCCCTTCATTGGCCAGTGCAGCCCAGATCTTGGCGTCACGCCCATAGACGTCGCGGCGATATTGAACCGGTCCCTTAGGCTCGGTATAGGCGGTGCGATAGATGATATGCACGGGGATCTGCGTTTCGAGGTCGACCTGTGTTTCCCGGTTGGTCTTGAGCCGCCGATGGAAATATTCCTTGGGGTTCTCGACCTGCTTGGAAAGAAGCGTATAGGCGAACTCGAACGGCTGGTGCAGGCGGATGCAGCCGTGACTGTAGGCACGAACTTCGCGCGCGAAGAGGTTCTTGGCCGGCGTGTCGTGCAGGTAGATGTTGTGCTTGTTCGGGAACATGAACTTGACCAGACCAAGCGCATTCCGGTTGCCCGGTGCCTGCTTCATGTCGAACGGGAAGTTGCGGGTATTGTACTGGCTGAAGTCAATATTCTCACGGTTCACCGTGCGCCCGCGCGAGTCGATCAGCCGCAAATGCCCTGCCGCGTTCGGATTACGCTGCATCATCGGCAGGTATTCCTTGGTCGCGATCGAACGCGGCACGTTCCATGTCGGATTGATGATCATGTGCTCCATCGTGTCCGAAAACTCGGGGCTGCGGCGATCCGACTGGTTCTTGCCCACCACCGAACGGGTGCGAAAGGTCAGCTTGCCATCGTCGTATACCTTGGCCGTGAAGTCGGTCAGGTTGACGATGATCTCGCGCCCTTGGTTGGCGCGGCCAATCCAGCGTTCCCGCTCCATGGCCACCAGCACGGATTTCAAACGCGCATCCGGGGATTTGTTGATCTCGTCGATGGTGCCCGGCCCCGCGACGCCGTCAACCTCGAGACCGTGTGCGATCTGGAACGCCTGCACCGCCTTTTCCAGCGCGCGGTCATAGGTTGCCGTTGCGCTGCGTTCCATGAACCCCATCGCGATCAGACGATTGCGCAGGGCAATAACTTTCGGGCCATTGTCTCCCGGTTCAAGCTTGCTCGACGGCACTTTCGGCCCCCAGCCGCCCTGAGCCATCAGCCGCTCCAGACGCAGGCGCTCTTTTTGCAGCCGCAGGTATTCCGGCGAAATCGGGGCAAGTTCCCTAAGGAAACGTTTGGGTTCGGCGCTGGCGGCAAATCCCTTGATCATGTCGACACGGTCGCGCCGTTGAACCTCGCGCACGATCCCGTCGTCAATCTGCGACGGCACCAGCATGCCCGAGGAGACATCCCGCCCATATTTCAGAAACGCCCGCGTCAGCGCCACTTCGACAAGCCCCAGATCACGCGCTGTCCGGGCATTGGCCATCTGTGCCACAAGCCTGTCCACATCATAGCGCGCGGCCGGCAGCCCATGATCCTCGACCCGCACCAGCGCCGCGATCAGCGCCTTTCGCCGCGCCTGGTCCAACTCGCCCGGTCCGGTCCAGACCGGTGTATATTTGGTTCCGCGATAATATGTGGCAACATCCGCGTCGCGTGAGGCTGCTTCGGCAATCGCCTGCTTAAAGGCCGTGAACGCCTGAGCGGGCTCTGCCGAAAACACTGACAAGCTCAGAAACAGACCGGCGACCAAAAACGCAAAGCTGGGCCGAAGCGCGTAAAACATGGAGTTTTCCTCGTGCGGGAACATAATTCGTTTAATTATCTTTGAAACTACTTTTCCCCCAGTCCAATCACAAGATCGCCAGAACAAAAAGCCCACGCCAAGTGTTGCAATCTGGGCGCGGCACCGAAACCACATCCTTCGCCTATTAAGCAAATTTTTGCCGAACTCTGTTGATATGCCCAAGTGCGCGGAAATGAACGCTTGGTGCACGAATCGGAATATGCCATAAAACGCGCACATCTGGGGATGAAGACATTGCCGCGTAACATCGCGGTGGCAGGTAGCGACGGGACAGGCGCTTATACTATGACTCAACATAGCTCTTTGAGCATGACCAGACGTGGCCTTCTGGCCGCCTTCGCCGCCACAACAGTGGCAGCAGCCCCCACCTTCTCGAATGCAGCAGGTTTCCTGCGTGGCGGCGGCGACATCCGGCGCATCCGGATGTACTCGGGTCGCACCGGGGAACGGCTCGATACGATTTATTGGGTGGAAGGCAACTACATCAAGGACGCGGTCAAGGAAATCAACGCCTTCATGCGGGACTGGCGCACCAACGACGTCAAAACCATGGACATCCGCACCATCGACATCATGGCCGCCGCGCACAACCTTCTCGATGTCAACGAACCCTACATGCTTCTGTCAGGCTACCGAAGCCCGGCCACCAACGCCATGTTGCGCTCGCGTTCGCGCGGCGTTGCCAAGAATTCGCTGCACATGAAGGGCCAGGCCGCCGACCTTCGTCTCGGTTCGCGTTCGGTCAACCAGGTGGCCAAGGCGGCAAGCGCTTGTCGTGCCGGTGGCGTCGGACGGTATTCCGGTTCGAACTTCGTGCATATGGATTGCGGCCCGGTCCGCACCTGGGGTCGCTAAGGATCTCCCTTTTCACCGCAACACACCGTCAGGGCGCCCACCGGGCGCCTTTTCATTTGTCGGACACGGCTTGGGCGCCAAGGATCAGGTCGAACTTGACCCGCACGGCGCTCAGCTCCTTGTAGAAGTTGAGCAGCTGGCGCCACGGATCGCTGATCCGTTCAAGCGCGGCGATCGAGGCGACAACTGTCCCGATATCGCTGCGCCCTTCCATCATCAGCAATCCCCCGATCATCAGAATACCCACCAAACCAATGCCGTTCAGCAGGTTCATGGCGAACTTCATCGACAGCTTGAGACGGAAAATACCTCGCCGGGTCGAATATATCTGGTCAAAATCGTCCAGAATTGCCTTCTGCGCTTCCCTGACTTGCGCGACATCCTCTTCCGAAATCGCCGAAGTGGCCCCCCGAAGGATCAACGTCCGCGCCTTGACCCTGCGATTCACTTTTTCCTGCAGCAAGAGGACGATCACCGCCTGCGGCACGACAATTGCGACAAGGAACAGGCCCAGATAGGGCTGCGTACTGGCAATGTAGCTGATCACCGAAACAAGCGTGCCGACCTGAAGCAGCGGATTGGCAATCGCAGTTCCGGCAAACCGACCCACCTCTTCGGATTCGGCGGCAATGATCGTTGTCAGCGTGCCCATGTCATCAAGCTGTTCAGGCACCACTTCCTGATGACGCGCACCATAGATGCGCTGGCGGATCATGCGGATTGTCGCCTCGCCCAGGATCGAGCTTCGATAGTTCAACAGGAACTTGAAGATGTTCGAAATCACGATGACGCCAAGATAGCCCAGGCACAGCAGCGTCAGGGTCTCGACGTCGAGGTCGGGGCCAAGGCTGTTGATGATATCTTTCTGAAAACGGAGCGGCGCAGCGGCAAGCGCGGCGACGGCCAACGACAGCACGATTAGCAGAATTTGCGCTTTACCGGTGTGGAGCCAGATACGTTTGTAGAAATTCAGCATGGGCGGGTCCTTGGATCTGTGGCGACCATAGGCCAAGGACCAGACCAATGGCTAGCCACAACGCTCTTGCTCAAAAAAGAGAGAAATGGCGCACCTGAGAGGATTCGAACCTCTGGCCTCTGCCTTCGGAGGGCAGCGCTCTATCCAGCTGAGCTACAGGTGCCTGACGCGGGGTATAGCCAGCCCCGCAATCCGCCGCAATCGGAAAAATGCGCGATCAGGCGAACAACTCGTGCGCCAGTTCCAGCGCATCGATCAACGCATCGACCTCTTTGGCGGTGTTGTAAAGGCCAAAGGACGCCCGACAGGTGGCCGTGACGCCAAGATGATCCATCAGCGGCCCTGCACAATGGTGCCCTGCCCGCACAGCGACGCCCTTCTTGTCGAGAATCGTCGATATATCATGGGCATGCGCGGCCCCATCCAGCGTGAAACTGAAAATCGCGGCCTTGTCCGGTGTCGTACCCTGAACCTGCATCCAGTTCAGCCCGGCAAATTTCTGCATCGCATAGTCCCGCAAGCCCGCCTCATGCGCAGCAACGTTGTCCATGCCCAGTTCCATCAGGTAGTCCAGCGCCACGCCAAAGCCGATGGTTTGCACGATGCCGGGCGTGCCAGCCTCGAACTTCATCGGCGGATCGTTGTAGATCACGCCTTCCTTCGAAACCTCCTTGATCATGTCGCCGCCCCCGAGGAACGGGCGCATCTCGGCCATGCGCTCGGACTTGACATAGATCGCGCCAGAGCCGGAGGGACCATAAAGCTTGTGCCCGGTGATCGCGTAAAAATCGCAACCAATATCTGACACGTTGACCGGCGCATGCACCGACCCCTGCGATCCATCCACCAGCACCGGAATGCCCTTGGCATGGGCACCTTGGGTGATTGCCTTCACGTCAACCATCGTGCCTAGAACGTTGGAACACTGCGTTACAGCGACAAGTTTGGTCTTGGGGGTGATCGCATCCAGCACCGCCTGCGGATCGAGCGCCCCGGTGGCGTCCACGTCCACCCATTTGATCACCACGCCCTGCCGTTCCCGCAGGAAATGCCAGGGCACGATATTGGCGTGGTGCTCCATTACCGAAAGGACAATCTCGTCCCCGGCCTGCATGCGCGGCATGGCCCAGCCATAAGCCACCATGTTGATACCTTCGGTGGTGCCCGAGTTCAGGACGATCTCGTCTTCGCTTGCAGCACCAAGGAACCGCGCAATCTTGCCCCGCACCGCCTCGTATTGGTCGGTGGCTAGATTGGAAAGGTAATGCAACCCCCTGTGCACATTTGCATATTCATGCGAATAGGCCCGCGTCACCGCGTCGATCACCACCTGCGGCTTCTGGGCCGAGGCGCCGTTATCGAGATAGACCAGTGGCTTGCCGTTCACTTCGCGCGAAAGGATTGGAAAGTCCGAACGGATCTTGGCGACGTCATACATATCAAGAGAATCCCATTGCAGTGACGCCGATCAGGGAGAGAAAGAGCGACAGCCCCACCGTCATCCCGACCAGCGTGAAAACCAGCATCATCACGGCCTTGCCCATCGTGTCGAAACCATGCGCGACCTTGAGAAAGTTGAGCACGATCCACGCGCCATAAAGACCCGTGGCCATGACAAAAATCTGGGCCAGACCGGGCAGGAAGATCATCAGCACCAGGGCGCCAAGCTGCACTGCCAGCCGCATGTATTGCAGCCAGCCCATCATGAGCAGGATGTCTTCGAACCGCGCCTGACCACCCATCGCGCGTCCGACCCAGTAAAAGGCAAAGACAAAGATCACCGTGACCGAGCCCAGCACCATGCAGACCAACACAGGTGAGGTCAGTAGAGGCAGGGCGATCTCGGCCGGAACCGGAAACAGCGTGATGGACAGGAAATAAGCCAGCGTGTTGAGGATCACCGCCAGCGCAAGGATCAGCCAACCTGCCGCGCGATCGACCTGCTGTGCCACCAACACCTGCCCCGCCTGTGGCGGGTTATAGATGGTGAGCATGAAAAGCTGACGCAGAAACGCGCTCATACCGCACCCTTTCCGGCCTGCAACAGACCCGAGATCCAGAACCACAGGAACACCAGCAGCCAAATCAGCCCGACCACGCTCAATCCGATCCCCGGACCGATGAACCCTGCCACGAGACCGTGCAACAGGATCAGTGGCGCAGCTGCAAGCAAGGCCCAGAAGAGCGCCAGACGGGCTCCGTATGAGGTTTGCTTTCGCCCGACTGCGCGCAGAAGGATATGGGACAGAAAGGCGATGAAATAGAGCAGCAACGGCGCAATGAAAAGCCACGCCAGAAGCGTTCCGCCCAAGAGCGCGTTCAACTCCTGTCCCGTAAGATGCGCTTCGCGCGCAAGGCGTGGCCATTGCGCGACGAACACGATCGCGCAACCCGCCATGAGGATGGCCAGCGCACGATCCTCACGCTGCCCCATGGACAGGAGCCGCGCCACGACGCGATGCGGCCCCCGATAGGTCGCCACCATGTCACGCGTCAGAGACATCAGCCGCGCCGACGCTCCAGCCAGCCTTCGAGCCGACCGATGATTTCGTCGCGAAGTTCTTCGCTTTCGATCTCTTCCACGGCTTCGGCAAGGAAAGCCAGCGTCAAAAGGTCGGTGGCGATGTCACGCGGAACGCCCCGCGCCCGCAGGTAAAAAAGCGCATCCTCGTCAATGGCGCCCGACGTGGACCCATGAGAACAGGCCACGTCATCGGCATAGATTTCCAGCTCGGGCTTGGCGAGGAACTGGCTGTCATCATCCAGCAAGAGCGACTGGCTGATCTGGTAGCCATCGGTTTTCTGCGCGCCGGGTTTGACAAGAATCTTGCCCTGGAACACACCGGTTGCCCCGTTGCGCAGTACCTTCTTAAAGACCTGACGGCTTTCACAATTGAGTGCGTCATGGGTGACAAAGACCGTGTCATCATGATGGAAGTCCCCATCCCCAAGCGCCGCTCCGGCCACATGGGCCACCGCGTCGTCTCCGGTCAGGGTCACAACTGCTTCATTTCGGGTCAGGACGCCATTCACGGTCAGTGTAAAACTCTTGAAAACCGACTCCGTGCCAAGGCGGGCAAAGAGATGCGTGACGGCACGCCGTTCATGGTCGCGCCCCTGTGCACGGATGTGATGCAGCGTGCCGCCATCGGCAATGTCGATCTCCATGCACTTGTTGAACCGTGCAGCCGCCGGGCCGTTCTCGAGGATCGTCGCCTCGGCGCCGCTTTCCACCCTAATAACATGATGCAGGAACACGTCCGACGTCACATCCTCATGGGTGTAAATCAGGCTGATCGGCTTGCCGGGCTTGCCGGTTACGCGAATGGTGACTCCGTCGCCTGCATAAGCCGTGTTGAGCGCGGCCAGAGGGCGATGCACCGGGTCATGGCCGTCCGCTTCAAGCGCGCCATAAAGGTCTTCGGCCCAGTGATCATCCTTGCAGCAGACGTCTTCCAGCCGGTCAATTTGAACCCCTTCAAGCGACAGGTCGTCCGATTTCTCCGGGCTGAACACACCGTCGACAAAGACGATCTTCAACCGCTCCACACCAGAAAACATCGGCTCTTCGCCTGCGTCGAACAACGCCGCCTCGGGCGCTTCGGGCTGGATCAGCGTGTCAGGCCGGGTGAACTTCCAGTATTCGTCCCGGCGCTGCGGCAGGCCCATAGCACGTACGCGTCCCAAGGCCGCTTCACGGGCGTCCTTGGTGCATCCCACGTCCGGCATGACCATCGCGGTCAGCCGGGTTTCGGTTGCGCTTGTCTTGCGATCATCAAGCGCCATCACGCCACCTCGGCCAGAATGTCGGCATAACCATTCTGTTCCACTTCAAGCGCCAGCTCCGGCCCACCCGTTTTCACGATACGACCATCGGCCATGATGTGCACGACGTCCGGTTTGATGTGATCGAGCAGACGCTGATAGTGGGTGATCACGAGGAAACCACGACCCGCGTCGCGCAGGGCGTTCACACCCTCGGACACCAATTTCATTGCATCCACATCCAACCCCGAGTCGGTCTCGTCAAGGATGCACATCTTGGGTTCCAGCATCGCCATCTGCAGGATTTCGTTGCGCTTTTTCTCGCCGCCCGAGAAGCCGACGTTCACAGGACGCTTGAGCATGTCCGCGTCGATCTTGAGCGTCTTGGCCTTGGCCCGCACGACCTTGAGGAATTCGGCCGCCGACATTTCTTCCTGTCCGCGCGCCTTGCGCTGGGCGTTCACCGCGGTGCGCAGGAAGGTCATGTTGCCCACGCCGGGGATTTCCACCGGGTACTGGAACGCCAGGAACAGCCCCAGTGCGGCACGCTCTTCCGCTTCCAGCTCCAGCAGGTCTTCGCCCTCAAGCGAGGCGCTTCCGCCGGTCACCTCATATCCGTCCCGGCCCGAAAGCACATAGGACAGGGTGGACTTACCCGATCCGTTCGGCCCCATGATGGCATGCACCTTGCCCGCTTCGACGGTCAGGTCGACGCCCTTGAGGATTTGCTTGTCTTCTTCTTCAAGTTTGACCTTCAGGCCCTTGATTTCCAACATGTTCTTTTCCTTCGTCATTCGACAGGCGGTTCGCGCGCCGCCGTTTATTCCACGGTAACAGCCGTGCCGCTGGCCGAAACCATCAGCATCGTGTCACCCACCACTTCGTAATCCAGATCGACACCCACAACCGCATTGGCACCCTTCTGCGCCGCACGGTTTTCCAGCTCGGAGAGCGCGGTTTCCCGTGCGTCCTGCAGCTTGGTTTCATACGCGCCGGATCGACCACCCACTATGTCGGTGATCGATGCAAAGATATCGCGCACCACGTTCGCCCCCATGATCGCCTCGCCCACGACAATACCGTGATAGGCGGTGATCCTGCGGCCCTCGATCGCCGGAGTTGTCGTTACGATCATGTCTCAGAACCCTCCGAAATAGGTGATCAGCATCATCACACCCATAGCGACCATGCCGAAAATGGCCGAGGTCACGAAAATCGACCCGCCAATCAAGCCTTCGACATTGCCCTTGCGGTGTCGCCGAACCATAAGGCCCACGGCGGTGCCAATGGCGATACCCGCCCCGACACCGGCAGATTTCTGCATGAGAAGCTGGATCGTTTCCATCAACGCCGCCTTTGCATCAGTTTCAGGACAATTCTCCCCGCGATCCATCCGAGCAGGATCCCGCCGCCGATGCCAAGCACTGGGTTGATGAAGTCCATCTTGAACGCGTTGACCCAGATAACACCGGCCAACCCGCCTAGGGCGGGCATGCCGATCGGGATCCAAGCTTCGAGACCACGGCCCATATCAGCCCACCGACCCTTCGAGCGAAATCGCCACAAGTTGTTGTGCTTCCATGGCAAATTCCATCGGCAACGCCTGCAGAACTTCTTTGGCAAAGCCATTCACGATCAGCGCCACGGCCTCTTCTTCGTCCATGCCACGCTGGCGACAATAAAACATCTGGTCGTCATCCACCTTGGACGTCGTTGCCTCGTGTTCCACGCGGGACGAGTTGTTCTTGACCTCGATGTAAGGCACCGTATGCGCCCCGCATTTATCCCCGATCAGCAGGCTGTCGCACTGGGTATAATTGCGCGAGTTCTTCGCCTTGGGATGCATCGACACAAGTCCGCGATAGGTGTTCTGGGCAACGCCTGCGCTGATCCCCTTCGACACGATCCGCGACTTGGTGTTCTTGCCAAGGTGGATCATCTTAGTGCCGGTATCGGCTTGCTGGTGGTTGTTGGTGATCGCGATCGAGTAGAACTCGCCCTGGCTGTCGTCACCACGCAGAATACAGGACGGGTATTTCCACGTCACCGCCGAACCGGTTTCAACCTGCGTCCACATGACCTTGGAACGATCGCCCCGGCAATCGGCACGCTTGGTCACAAAGTTATAGATGCCGCCCTTGCCGTTCTCGTCACCCGGGTACCAGTTCTGCACCGTGGAGTATTTTACCTCGGCGTCTTCTTCGATGATGATCTCGACCACGGCGGCATGAAGCTGCGACGTGTCGCGCTGCGGCGCGGTACAGCCTTCGAGATAGCTCACATAAGAACCCTTGTCGGCAATGATCAGCGTGCGCTCGAACTGACCGGTGTTTTCCGCGTTGATACGGAAATAGGTGCTCAATTCCATCGGGCAACGTACCCCCGGCGGCACGTAGACAAACGAACCATCCGAGAAGACGGCACTGTTCAGCGTGGCATAGAAATTGTCCGACACAGGCACAACCGAGCCCAGGTATTTCTTGACCAGCTCGGGATGCTCCCTAATCGCCTCGGAAATAGAGCAGAAAATCACGCCCGCCTCTTTCAGCTCTTTCTGGAAGGTGGTGCCCACCGAAACCGAGTCAAAAACAGCGTCCACAGCCACTTTGCGCCCCTCGGCAGGGGTCGCGTCCGCGCCTTCGACCCCGGCAAGGATCATCTGTTCTTTCAGAGGGATACCCAGCTTTTCATAGGTTGCCAGCAGCTTGGGATCGACCTCGTCCAGCGACTTGGGTTTTTCTTCCATGCTTTTCGGGCGGGCATAATAATACTGGTCCTGGAAATTCACTTCCGGGTAATCTAGCATCGCCCAATCCGGTTCTTCCTTGGTCAACCAGCGCGCATAGGCTTCAAGCCGCCACTCGGTCATCCATTCCGGTTCGTCATTCTTGTCCGATATCAGGCGCACGATATCTTCGGTCAGCCCCTTGGGAGCATATTCCATCTCGATCTCGGTTTCCCAACCGTACTTGTACTTGCCGCCGACTTCGCGAACGGCATCCACGGTTTCCTGATCGACACCTTCCTTGACGTCTGTCTGGTCCAGACTGGCCATCGTGTTCTCCTGTTCGTTCGCGTTCACGCCGCCCCTTTCAGGGTCCGGTCGCGATGTTTCCTCATTCGGGTCAGCCAGCATTCGGCAAAACCCAAAACGTCCTGTTCCGTTGTATCCGGCCCCAAAGAGACCCGGATTGCGCTCGCGGCGGTGGCATCGTCATGGCCCATCGCCCTGAGCACGCGACTGGCGCGCACTTTGCCCGATGAACAGGCCGATCCTGCGGAAATCGCATAACCGGCAAGGTCCATCTGCATGACCTGTGTCTCGCCCTTCCAGCCAGGTGTGGCGATACAGGTGGTGTTGGGAAGACGTTTCGCGCCTTTCCCGACAAAAATGGTATCTTTTGTCTCTGCAGCAAGGGCCTCTTCAAGCAAATCGCGCAAATTGGCAACCCGTTCCCACACTCCATCGGCCAATTCTTTTGCCGCAGCCGTCGCCGCAGCCGCAAATCCGGCCATTCCAATGAGGTTTTCCGTGCCCGCGCGGCGGCCCATTTCCTGCCCTCCGCCCAAAAGCTGCGCCGGAACGTCCGTGCCCCGCCGGACCACAAGCGCGCCGATGCCCTTGGGTCCGCCAAGCTTGTGCGCAGAAATCAGCGCCATCGTCGCGCCCGACCAGTTGAAGGCCACGGGAAGCTTGCCAAAGCCCTGTGTCATATCACTGACGGCAAGGCCCTCTGGAAGGGCCTGGACAACCCCGGTCTCGGAATTGGCCAGTTGCAGTGCGGTCCGCGCCGGGTCTTCCACGGCAACCTGCCCATGGCTATCAACCGGCAAATCGGACGTGACCCAGGCGGAAACGGCGTCATGTTCAATATCCCCGGCGTGCAAACCGCGCCCCTGCAGGGCCAGCGCTGCGGCCTCGGTTGCGCCCGAGGTAAAGACGATATCGGCGCCGTCCGCCCCAAAGGCTGCTGCAATCTCGACCCGGGCCTTCTCCATCAACCCCTTGGCAGCGCGCCCTTCGGCATGCACGCTCGACGGATTGCCGACAAGCTCCATCGCGGCAATCATCGCGGCTTTCGCCTCGGGCCGCAGCGGCGCCGTTGCATTATGATCGAGATACACGCGCATCAGGTGTCGTCATCCACCACCGAAAACAGGGTTGGCACCGCCGGACAGGGGGCCAGGTCGTTTTTCACTACGTCCGAAAGGCGCGTCTGGTGCAAGAACACGTAGACATGCGCCGAGAGCCCCTCCCAAAGCCGGTTGGCCATGGATTGCGCGCGCGATCCGCTTAGGCCCCCGCTAGCGCCGGCCCCGGTATGAAGTGCCGATACGGTTTCGTCCACCGCCGTCAGAATTTCGACCACGCGAATGTCGGACGTGCTCTTTGCAAGCCGATACCCGCCCCCCGGGCCGCGCACCGATTCCACCAGCCCGGCGCGGCGCAGCTTGACAAATAGCTGTTCGAGGTAGGGCAGCGAAATATCCTGACGTTTCGAGATCTCGGACAGGCTCACCAGCCCCTCTGGTGGCTGCAAGGCAATATCGGCCAAAGCCACGACCGCGTAGCGCCCTTTCGTCGACAGTTTCATCCTGCACCCCCAGCGAATAGATTGACGTCAGCCGCTCAGGTGCTTAAGTCCCTTAAGCCCTTGCCGGTGGCAACGCCGGATCAATGATTAGAACCGTTCTAAGGTAGCTTAGCAAATTCGTCAAGAATTGCATCGCACCTTTTGCAGGAGACAAGAAGCCACCATGCCAGAGGTGATTTTTCCCGGACCCGAAGGCCGCCTCGAAGGCCGCTACCACCCGCAAAAAGAAAAAGACGCACCGATTGCCATCGTGCTTCATCCGCATCCCCAATTTGGCGGAACGATGAACAACAAGGTGGTCTACAACCTGCATTATGCTTTCTACAACATGGGCTTCACCGTGTTGCGGTTCAACTTCCGCGGCGTTGGCCGCAGCCAGGGTGAATATGACCAGGGTGTGGGTGAGCTTTCCGATGCGGCGTCGGCGCTCGATTACCTGCAGTCGATGAACAACAACTCCAAGCATTGCTGGGTGGCCGGTTTCTCGTTCGGCGCGTGGATCGGGATGCAGCTTTTGATGCGCCGCCCTGAAATCACCGGGTTCATCTCTGTCGCACCGCCCGCCAACATGTATGACTTTTCCTTCCTTGCGCCCTGCCCCAGCTCGGGCCTGATGATCAACGGCACCAATGACCGTGTCGCGCCCCCGGCAGACACGCATGCGCTGGTCAACAAGCTGCATGAGCAAAAGGGAATCACCATCACCCACACCGAGATCGAAGGTGCAGGCCATTTCTTCGAAACCGAGGAATACATGGATGCGATGGTGGGCAACGTGACCAATTACGTAAAGCGCCGCCTGACCGAAACGACGCGCTGATGAGCACGATCGAGACGCTGGCGGCCAAGCTCGCCGAGGACACGCTGAAAGCTCAGCGCATAACGGGCGATGACCGCCTGTTCGTTCAGGTTGGCGCCGTTCTGGCCGCCGCGTCGCAATCGTTGGAAGAGGCGTTCCTGACCGAGGTACGCGTACGTCTCGCCGAAGAAAAGGCCCGCGCCTTTCTTGTCGGCAAGGTCAAGGAAGCCCGCGAAGCTGCCGGGTCAGCCGAATGAGCACCCGCCTCGACGCCCAAATCGCCTTTCTGAAAGAAGCCGACCACCTCAAGGCCGTGCTGCGTGCCTCGCGCCTTCTGGATGACTCGCGATTTGAAAACTCGGCCGAGCATTCATGGCACGTCATGCTCTATGCACTTGTTCTGGCCGAACATTCCGCCGAGCCCGTCGACATCGCGCGCGTGCTCAAGATGCTTCTGCTGCATGACATCGTCGAAATCGACGCTGGCGATGCGCCGATCCACGGCGATGTGGATCACGCCGCAAAGGCGCTTGCAGAAGAGGCGGCGGCAGAGCGTCTTTTTGGTCTTCTGCCGGATGATTTACGACATGAATTCAACGGCTTGTGGCGCGAATTCGAATCGGAGGAGACGCCGGAGTCGCGCTTTGCCAAGGCGATTGACCGGATGCCCACACCGATCACCAACCTTGAACTGGGCGGTGGCTCCTGGGTCGATTACAACGTGACGCTCGAACAGCTCGACCATCGCGTCGGCGTGCCGATCAACGGTGGCGCCCCCGGCGTCTGGGGCTGGTTGCGCCCCAAGCTGGAAAGCTGGTTTCACCGCAACGGCCGCGCCTGAGTAGTTACCAACATTGCGGCCAGCCATAGCCCCAGCGCCATGACAGTCCCGAACAGGGCGCGCCGCCAACGCGAACCGCATCGAACATGGCCTTGCCGATGAGCTCATAGGCGGTGGTGACCTGCGCATCAGACAGGTCATAAAGCGTCTTCAGATCGTCGCCGCGCCTGTTGGCTGTTGCGACAACGCAGGCTTCAAGCGCCTCATCCGCCGCCAGCCGGGCGAAATAACTGTCCTCAGGTGCACTCGACACCCCTCCGAGATGATAGGCGCGGTCATGGATCACACAGCACTCTTCCCAAGGGGGTTGGTTTTCATGCGCTTCGGCAAATTCCGGAAACAGGCGCGCGACCGTGGTCCATGCCGACGACATCCCGCCGGAACATCCGTCCGTCGTGAAAGGCGCCAAAACCGCGTCAGGGGCGGTGCGCGTGGCTTCCAGACGCGCATGCCGCCACACTTCCAGACGCGCGGTCGGCCCAAGTTGGACCTCCTCTGCGCCAACCGAAGAGCCACCCATGATCAACAGAAGCGAAACGCATTTAAGGCGATTCATCGCGATAGCTCCGGTTTTCCACATCAAGCCCGATGGACCCGGCCAGCCCGATGATCATTCGTTCGATGGTGTTGAGGTCCCGCCGCTCGGTCAGCACTTGCCGCGCCAGCGCCGGTTCATCCGTGATCAACCCGCTCACCCCCAAAGACACCATATGTGACATCGACAAGGCATCATTGACGGTCCACACGAACAGTTCCTTGCCTGCCTTGCGGGTCTCGCGCACCATGCGGTGCGACGCCGCCGCCTGATTAACGGCAAGGAAATCGACGTCCAACTCCCACATCCGCCCCAGCGACGCGGTCGCCAAGAGCCCCATGTTCCAATCCGGGCGCAAGGCGCGCATCTTCTGGATCGCCGCGTATTTCAGCGACATGATCCGCACCTGGTCCTGCATCTCCAACTCTTCCACGATGCCCGCGACGCGCTCTTCAAGCTTCTCGTCATGACCGTAGTACTTCAGCTCGATCACCACGCCCGCCTTGCCTTTGGCCAATGTCAGAGCGTCACGCAAAAGCGGCGTACGCTGATCGGCGTAGGCCGGGTCGAACCAGCCGCCGATGTCGATGTCCGCCAGATCGGCGGCGGTCGCATCCCACGCCTTGAGGTTGACCCCGGCGATCTTCATGAAATCGCCGTCGTGCACGACGATAACCTCGCCTTCCGCAGATTCCTGCACATCCAGTTCGATCCAGTCCGTGCCGTCCTCGATTGCCTTTTCAAAGGCCACCATGGTGTTCTCCGGCCGACTTCCCGCCGCGCCCCGATGCGCGATGATCTGGACGTTTGGATCGGCCTTGACCCGCGCCAGATCAATCAGCCCCAGAACGCTGAACACAGCCGCCGCGGCAACCGCCACCAGCGTTCCGACAAGCAATCCGCGCGGCAGTGTCGCCTCCGACCGGTCTGATCGTTCCGGCCAGTTCGCCAGCGCCATCAGGATCACCGCCAACGCACCGGTGGTCAGCGTGACGACCAGAAGGTTCACCAGCGCCCCAAGCCCGCCGAATACCAGCAGAACCGCCGCAATACGGCGCAGACTGTCCCCGACCAAGGGAAGGACCACGTCCGCAACCCCGCCGACAACTCCTAGGAGCACAGCGCTGCCCACAAACGAAATTGCACTCCAAATCAATATATTGCGCAGCAAAGTGAAAGATTTTCCCCGCATGAACTGGCGGCTTTTTGCAAAAGCCTCGCGGGGTCTGACACCGTCGAACAGGACCAGCGGCAGGATCAGCGCCCAACCGATCAGAGCACGCAGCAACACCAGCGCCATAACCGCGAGCACGGCCCCGATCACGACCACCGCCCGCATGAATTCCGGGGGTTTGTTGCTCAGGTAGTAGTTGATGTCATACTCGGTCAGCCACAAAAGGTAGAGCCCGCCCGCCACCACGACAAAAGGCAGGCAGAGGACCAGCACCCGCAAAGTCAGCCGCGCCCCAAGATCAATCAACCGGGGCGCCTGTGGCAGGATCTCCCAAAGACCGTCAAGCCCGCTCACCCGGCCCGCGTTCCGGGACCGTCCTGCCAGCGCCATCATGCAGGCCACGTCAAGCACATATATGAACACCGCCAACCCGGCGATGATCAGGAAACACAGGAAACCGACCGGGGACAGCAGGAAAAAGGCGATGTCGAAATCCGACAATGCGGGCTGCCCCGCAAACCAAAGTGCTAAACGCACGGTTAGGGCCATCAGTGGAACCAGAATGACGGCCAGCACCGCGTTAAAGGCCACATGCACCGCCAAAAGCCGCCATCTCAGCTGCCATGCAGTGCCAAATGCGGCCAGAACCTCTCGAATACTCTCAGTCACGCGCAATCTCCTGTTCCAATGGGGCCAGACTAGGGGCTGGGCGCGCTGGCGTCAACTCCCAACACGGGACGTGACATTCAAAAGCGGGAATAATTGTATACCATTGCATACACACTCTTCTCATAGCCCCCGATCTGCGCTAGAAGCGGCCCGTGCAAACGACTCGGATGTCAGGAGACACCCCATGACCAAGATCAAGGTAATGAACCCCATCGTCGAGATGGACGGTGATGAAATGACCCGTATCATGTGGCAGTTCATCAAGGACAAATTGATCCTGCCCTATCTCGATATCGACCTGCTGTATTACGATCTCGGGATCGAGGAACGCGACCGCACCGAAGACCAGATCACGATTGATGCCGCCGAAAAAACCAAAGAAGTCGGCGTTGCCGTGAAATGTGCCACGATCACACCCGACGAGGCCCGCGTTGAAGAATTCGGTCTCAAGAAAATGTGGCGCAGCCCCAATGGCACGATCCGCAACATTCTTGGTGGCGTGGTGTTCCGTCAACCGATCATCTGCCGCAACGTGCCCCGGCTTGTTCCGGGCTGGACCAGCCCCATCGTCGTGGGCCGTCATGCCTTCGGTGATCAATACAAGGCCACGGATTTCACCTTCCCCGGCGCTGGCAAGCTGACCATGAAATTCGAAGGTGAAGACGGTACCGTGATAGAGCGCGAAGTCTATGACGCGCCGTCCGCGGGCGTCTACCAGGCGATGTACAACCTCGACAGCTCCATCCTCGACTTTGCCCGCGCCTCGTTCAACTACGGCCTGAATCTTGGCTGGCCGGTGTACCTCTCGACCAAGAACACCATCCTCAAGGCCTATGACGGGCGGTTCAAGGACCTGTTTCAGAAGGTCTACGAGGAAGAGTTCGAGGACCAATTCAAGGCCAAGGGCATCTGGTACGAACACCGTCTGATCGACGACATGGTCGCCTGCGCGATGAAGTGGAACGGGAAATTTGTTTGGGCCTGCAAGAACTATGACGGAGACGTGCAGTCGGACACCGTGGCGCAGGGCTTTGGCTCTCTGGGTCTCATGACCTCCCAACTGATGACGCCGGACGGCAAGATCGTCGAGGCCGAGGCCGCGCACGGAACCGTCACCCGCCATTACCGCCAGCACCAGGCGGGCGAAGCGACCTCGACCAACTCGATCGCCTCGATCTATGCTTGGACCGGCGGGCTGAAACACCGCGCCAAGCTCGACGATAACGCGGCGCTGGCAAACTTTGCCGAGACGCTGGAAAAGGTCATCGTGGATACCGTGGAAAGCGGCTCGATGACCAAGGACCTCGCCTTGCTGGTTGGCCCGGATCAGGGCTGGCTGACCACCATGGGCTTCCTCGAAAAGATCGACGAGAACCTGAACAAGGCCCTCGCAGGTTAGGACCCGTCGCGCGATGTTTCGGGGCGTCTGGACATTTCCGGGCGCCTCTGACACTTCCCTCCCATGGTCAGTTTTCTCGAACCCTCCACCACAGACAGGCACAGCTTTCTCGAAGATGCCCAAGGCATCGTCGTCGGCACGTTGCTGATGGCGCTCAGCGTGCAGTTCCTGCAGGGCGGCGGGCTCATCACCGGGCAGATTGCCGGGTTGTCGCTGACCATCGCCTATGCCGGGGGATTTGCCTTTGGTCTGGTGTTCTTCCTGTTGAACCTGCCGTTTTACGCCGTCGCCCTACTGCGCATGGGCTGGGCGTTTACGCTCAAAACCTTTGCCGCCGTCGGGTTGATGACCGCGTGGACCTATCTCTTGCCGCAAGTAATGCGTTTTGCCGACCTGCATGTCGGGGCCGCCGCGATTCTGGCTGGGATCACGTCGGGCGCCGGGCTGATCGTGCTGTTCCGGCATGGCGCAACACTTGGCGGTGTCGGGATCGTCGCCGTCTGGCTTCAGGATGCGCGCGGGATCAAGGCCGGGTGGGTCCAGCTCGGCTTCGATCTCTGCGTCTTTGGCCTTGCGTGGTCGCTTTTTGACGGGCGCATGGTGGTCTATTCCCTTATCGGTGCGGCTGTGACCAATGTCATGGTCGCCACCAACCACCGCCGCGACCGGTACATAGCGCGCTGAGGAGACCCCTGTTCATGGCTTATTTCTACCTGCTCATTGCCGTCTTTTTCGAAACCATCGGCACCTCTGCACTGCAAGCCAGTCAGCAATTCTCGCGCCTTGTCCCGTCGATGATCGTCGTGACCGCCTATGCCGCATCCTTCTTTTTCATGGCCATTGTGCTGCGCTACCTGCCCGTCGGAATCACCTATGCAATCTGGTCCGGCCTTGGCATCGTGCTGATCGCGGCCATTGGTTTCGTGGTCTTCGGGCAAAGGCTCGATTGGCCCGCGATCGTCGGGATGGCGTTGATCCTTGGAGGCATCCTGATCATCCACCTCTTTTCAAAATCGGCTGTTCACTAACCCCCCTCAAGGTTCGAAGGGCATCACCTCAACACCATCCTGCGTGAAGCGTGCAACCGTGCCCGCCGCAAGCTCGCTCCAGCCGCCTTCGCTGGTCTCCAGCGGTTCGGACACCACCGCCCACCCTGCCCGGCTCTCGCTCCAGCGATAGAACACAGACGGGGCGATCTCGTCCGACGAATAGCGCGCAGCCCAGAGCGATGTGCCATCTGAAAAGGCCGAGGAAAGCCGCATATGGGGCGTCGCGCCATATGTTTCGGACAGGCCGCGCAATTGACGTACCGAGGCGGCAAGCGCGGCTGCCGGATCCTCCATCCCCTGCCCCAGCATCAACAGGAAAAGAACTTCGCTGTCGGTCGCGCCCTTGCGATGGGCATAAAGCGCGTCGGGGATCGCCATATCGGCCTTTTTGCGGAACCCTTCAAAGCCACCAATCTGGCCGTTGTGCATGAAGCTCCATTTGCCACAGGTGAACGGATGGCAATTGTTGCGGCTGGTCGCGGTGCCGGTCGAGGCCCGCACATGCGCAAGGAACAGCCCTGAACGGACCTGGTGCGCCAGCGCCCGCAGGTTCGGATCGGACCAGGCCGGATAGATATCGCGATACAAACCCGGCTCCGCGCGCTCGCCATACCACGCGATACCGAACCCGTCGGCATTGATCGCGGTCTTGGCCTTGGTTGCATCCTGGCTCTGGATGACCAGAGAATGCTCGGGCTTGGTGATGACCTCTTCCAGAAAGATCGGTTTGCCAAGATAGGCGGCCCAGCGGCACATGGTACGTCCCTCACATTGTTTCGCGCAGCAAAGCGCCAAGTTTCGCAGGCTTGCAAGGGGCGAATTCGCCCTGATGCGGATTTCCGCGCGGGCGGGCGCATTCACCTCTGGCCTTTTTGCGCAACCCCGTATAGGGCGGGCGCGAACAGGAAAAGAGATACCTCATGGACCTTCGTAACATTGCGATCATCGCGCACGTTGACCACGGCAAGACCACCCTTGTGGACGAGCTGCTGAAACAGTCCGGCGCATTCCGCGAAAATCAGGACGTGGCCGAACGCGCCATGGACTCCAACGACCTCGAACGTGAGCGCGGCATCACCATTTTTGCCAAGCCGACCTCGGTCGAATGGAAAGGCACCCGCATCAACATCGTGGACACGCCCGGTCACGCCGATTTTGGCGGCGAGGTCGAGCGCATCCTGTCGATGGTCGATGGCGTGGTTCTGCTGGTGGACGCCGCCGAAGGCCCGATGCCGCAAACCAAGTTCGTGACCTCCAAGGCGCTGGCGCTGGGCCTGCGCCCGATCGTGGTACTGAACAAAGTCGACAAGCCCGACGCCGAACCCGATCGCGCGCTGGATGAATGCTTTGACCTTTTTGCCTCGCTTGACGCCGACGAAGATCAGCTGGACTTCCCGCACATGTACGCCTCGGGCCGCAACGGCTGGGCCGATGCCGAACTCGACGGACCGCGCAAGGATCTGCATGCGCTCTTCAACCTGATCGTGAACCACGTCCCGGCCCCCAAACAGGTCGCCCATCAGGACGAAGATTTCCGCATGCTGGCCACCACGCTGGGCGCTGACCCCTTCGTGGGCCGCATCCTCACCGGCCGTGTCGAAAGCGGCAAGCTCAAGGTTGGGGCAACCGTGCAGGCGATTTCCCGTATCGGCCAGAAGATCGAGCAGTTCCGTGTGACGAAAATTCAAGCGTTCCGTGGCCTTGCCCAGCAGGACATCGAAGAGGCGCAGGCCGGCGACATCGTCTCGATTGCCGGCATGTCCAAGGCCACCGTGGCCGACACGATCTGTGCCCTCGCCGTGGACGAACCGCTCGAGGCGCAGCCGATCGATCCGCCCACCATCACCGTGACCTTCGGCATCAATGACAGCCCGCTCGCAGGCCGCGACGGCAAAAAGGTGCAATCGCGCGTGATCCGTGATCGTCTCATGAAAGAGGCCGAGTCCAACGTCGCGATCAAGATTGCCGACACCCCCGGCGGCGAAGCCTTCGAAGTTTCGGGCCGCGGCGAACTCCAGATGGGTGTTCTGATTGAAAACATGCGACGCGAAGGTTTTGAGCTGTCGATCTCACGCCCGCAGGTCATCATGCGCGAAGAAAACGGCCAGCGCATGGAGCCGGTCGAAGAGGCCACGATCGACGTGGATGACGAATATTCCGGCGCCGTGATCGAAAAACTGACCGGCTCACGCAAAGGCGAACTGGTCGAGATGCGCCCTGCTGGCGCCGGCAAAACCCGCATCATTGCCCACGTGCCGTCGCGCGGCCTGATCGGCTATCACGGCGAATTCCTCACCGACACGCGTGGCACCGGGGTGCTGAACCGCGTGTTCCACGGCTGGACCCCTTACAAGGGCCCCATTCCGGGCCGTCGCGCGGGTGTTCTGATTTCGATGGAAAACGGCGAGGCCGTGGCCTATGCGCTGTGGAACCTCGAAGATCGCGGCAAGATGATGATCGGCGCGCAGGCCCCGGTCTATACGGGCATGATCATCGGCGAACACAGTCGCGACAACGACCTCGAAGTGAACCCGCTGAAAGGCAAGAAGCTGACCAACGTGCGCGCCAGCGGCACCGACGAAGCGGTGCGCCTGACCACGCCGATGACGCTGAGCCTTGAAGAGGCAATTGCCTATATCAACGACGACGAGCTGGTCGAAGTGACACCCAACGCGGTGCGCCTGCGCAAACGCTATCTCGACCCGCACGAGCGCAAACGCATGGCCAAATCTGCCCAATAAACCTCAAAGGCCACCGTCTCGGTGGCCTTTTCTTTTGCATGACGGGTTGTTTGAAAAGCGGTTCTGGTTGAAGCTGCGGCCAATTGATTGCTGCCAAATGATCTGCCGATGCGACTTCTGCCCCTGCTTTTCCTTGTCCTCTGCCTTGTTGGCGGCCTGTTCCATCGCGCCCAAGCCGAAGGTCTCGGCAGCATTGATACCGGGATCGAAGTTCAGACCGTAGGCAAGCTTGACGTTGATGTCGCGATCAAGGTTGACCAGATCACCTTTGTCGACCAACAAGCCGAAAACTTTGGCGCCGTTGGCACGCTCGTCATGCGCTACACGGATCCCGCACTCGCTTTTGATGCGACCGAGCACGGTTATTCCCTGCGCAGCTTCAATGTCGACGATTTTCGCGCCTATGCGCATGAACGCAAAGCGCTCGTGCCGATATTCCTGATCCGCAATCAGCAAGGACGGCGCTTTGTCCAGCAATCGCAACTGGTCGTCAACGATGCGGGCGAAGTGACCTTTGTCGAACGCTTCTCTGCCACTTTTCAGGCGCCGTACTTTAACTTCAAGAAATATCCCTTTGATAGTCAGAAGTTTTTTATAGAAGTTTCTTCGGTCTTCCCGCTGAGATATGTTGAGTATCATCCTTTGGAGGATCTCTCCGGGCTGGGCGATCTTCTTGGCGAAGAAGAATGGATCATGCACAGCCCGCGCATTTCCGCCACCATTGTCGAGGGACTAACCGGTCAGGAAACCTCTCAGGTGCAGCTTTCCTTTCAAGCCAAGCGCCACGTTCAATACTACCTGTTGCGCTTCATGCTGCCGCTCATGATCATTCTGTTCGTGTCCTGGGCGACTTTCTTTCTCGAGGAGTACCGGCGGCGCATCGACATGGCGAATGCCAATCTGCTTGTGTTCGTGGCCTTCAACTTTGCAATCTCGACCACCCTGCCAAAACTTGGCTACCTGACTTTCATGGATATGTTGCTGGTCGGCATGTTCATCATCACCGGGTCCATGGTGCTCGTGAACATCGCACTGCGCCGCCTCAAGCTTATGGGGCGGGAGTCGCTCGCCCGCAGGATCGACCTTTCGCTGATCGTCTGGGTCTATCCGCTGATGTATCTCGGGTTCCTGTTCTGGGCGGTCCGGTTCTATCTGATCTGAACGCCACAAAAAAAAGGGGCCGCGAGAGATTACCCCACGGCCCCTGAAGCTGTGTTTGTTCAAGCTTATTCAGTGGTTTCCACCACCATCAACTCACGCTCGGATGCCCCGCGCGCGTGGTTCAGCGCCTCCTGGTATTCCGCGCTGTGATAGCAGGCCACCGCCGTATCGACATCCGGGAAGGTCGCCACGACATTGCGGGGGCGTTCCTTTCCCTCAAGCTGCACGAAACGGCCACCGCGCGCGATGAACTTGCCGCCATGCTTGGCAATCGCCGGCCCCGCAAGGGCTGCGTATTTGCCATAGGCTTCGTCATCCGTCACGGTCACGTGGGCAATCCAGAGTGCACCCATATCCTTATCCTCCGATCACGGCCTCGGCGGCTGCGACAGCGGCCTCGGCATTGCTTGCATCCTTGGCGCCACCCTGCGCCATGTCCGGGCGACCACCGCCGCCCTTTCCACCAAGGGCCTCGACTGCGGCGCGCACCAGGTCAACAGCCGAAACCGCCCCGGTGAGATCCTGCGTCACCCCGGCAGCGACGGCCACCTTGTCACCTGCATCGGCAATCAGCAACACCGCACCGCTTTCCATGCGCGCCTTGTGCTCGTCGATCAGAGGCGGCAGGTCTTTGCCCGTCACCCCCGACAGAACCTGCGCAAAGAACTTGATGCCCGCGATCTGCTTGTCCTCGGGTGCAGCACCCTGCCCGGCACCCCCGGCCATCGCCAGTTCGCGCCGCAGCTGCGCTACTTCGTTCTGCAGCGCCTTGCGTTCATCCATCAGCGCCTTCAAGCGGTCCAGAACGTCGTCGGGCTGTGCCTTGAGCGCCCCGGCCACTTCGCCCATCCGGCGCGCTTCGCGCTCAAGATGCTCGAAGGCCGCCGCACCGGTCAGCGCTTCGATCCGGCGCACACCGGCCGACGACGCGCTGTCGCCCAAGAGCACAAACACCCCGATATCACCGGTCTGTTTGACATGCGTGCCGCCGCAAAGCTCGATCGAATAGGTCATCCCATCCAGCCCCTTGCCGGTATCGGCACGGCCCATCGACACCACACGTACTTCGTCGCCGTATTTTTCACCAAACAGGGCCTGCGCCCCGATCTCACGCGCATCATCCGGGGTCATGATCCGGGTTTCCACCGGTGCATTCTGGCGGATATAGGCATTCACGTCGGTGCCGACCTTGTGCAGTTCTTCCGCCGTCAACGCCTTGGCATGACTGAAGTCAAACCGCAGGCGGTCATCCGCATTGAGCGACCCGCGCTGTGCCACGTGGTCACCAAGCGTTTCGCGCAGCGCTTCGTGCAACAGGTGCGTGGCCGAATGGTTGGCCCGAATGGCCGTGCGGCGCGCATGATCCACCTCGAGAACAGCCCCCGCACCCACTACGATCTCACCTTCCACAACCTCGGCAATGTGAATGAATACTCCGGCCGCCTTGCGCGTATCCGTAACCTTGGCCAGACCGCCTTCGATTTTCACCGTCCCGGTATCCCCGACCTGGCCGCCGCTTTCGGCATAGAACGGCGATTGGTTCAGAACAATCTGCACCGTGTCACCTTTCACGGCCTTGTCCACTTCGGCGCCGTCCTTGACCAGGGCAACAACCTGCCCTTCGGCGGTTTCGGTGTCATAGCCGAGGAAATCCGTGGTGCCCTTGTGTTCGGCAATGTCGAACCAGATCGTGCTGTCCGCCGCTTCGCCGGAACCCGCCCATGCGGCACGCGCCTTGGCTTTCTGTTCGGCCATGGCCGCGTCGAACCCGTCGGTGTCCACCTCGCGCCCCTTCTCGCGCAGCGCGTCCTGCGTGAGATCCAGCGGGAACCCGTAAGTGTCGTAAAGCTTGAACGCGGCTTCCCCGGCCAGCGGCGCGCCTTCTTCAAGACCCGCCAATTCGTCGTCCAGCAGTTTCAGCCCCCGATCCAGCGTCTGCTTGAACCGGGTCTCTTCGAGCCGCAGTGTTTCCTCGATCAACGCCTGCGCCTGTCCAAGCTCGGGATAGGCTGCGCCCATCTGGCTGACCAGCGACGGCACCAGCCGGTGCATGACCGGATCCTTTGCGCCCAGAAGATGCGCGTGACGCATGGCGCGGCGCATGATCCGGCGCAAAACATAGCCGCGCCCGTCATTGGACGGCATTACCCCGTCCGCAATCAGGAACGAGGTCGAACGCAGGTGGTCGGCAATGACGCGGTGATGCACGTTCTGATCGCCATAAGGATCAGTCGACGTCGCATTGGCAGACGCCTCGATCAGCGACTTGAACAGGTCGGTGTCATAGTTGTCATGCGACCCTTGCAACAGCGCGCCAATCCGTTCGAGCCCCATGCCCGTGTCGATCGACTGCATGTCCAACGCGCGCATCGAGCCGTCCTCGAACTGCTCGTTCTGCATGAAAACGATGTTCCAGATCTCGATGAATCGGTCGCCATCCTCTTCCGGGCTGCCCGGAGGGCCGCCCCAGATGTGATCGCCATGGTCATAGAAGATCTCGGTGCACGGCCCGCACGGACCTGTCGGCCCCATCTGCCAGAAATTGTCCGACGTCGCGATCCGGATGATCCGGTCCTCGGGAACACCCACTTTCTTCCAGATTTCAAAGGCTTCGTCGTCGGTGTGATAGACCGTCGTGTAAAGGCGGCTCTTGTCGATGCCGAAATCCTTGGTGATCAATTCCCACGCAAAGGGGATCGCGTCATCCTTGAAGTAGTCACCAAAGGAAAAGTTGCCGAGCATCTCGAAAAACGTGTGGTGGCGCGCCGTGTAACCCACGTTGTCGAGGTCGTTATGCTTGCCCCCGGCGCGCACGCATTTCTGGCTGGTCGTGGCGCGCTTGTAATCGCGGTGTTCGACCCCGGTAAACAGGTTCTTGAACTGAACCATGCCAGAGTTGGTGAACATGAGCGTCGGGTCATTGCGCGGCACGAGCGGAGAGGATTGCACCACCTCGTGGCCCTGCTTGGCAAAGTAGTTCAGAAAGGTCGACCGGATGTCGTTCAGGCTGGGCATGTTCTCGGGATCTCTCGCGGAAGGAATTCGTGTGCGTGCGGGTTTAATGCCCCTGCCCGCGCCTGTCCACATGTCAAAGCGCGCGCGCGTCCCGCTGGCTCAATCCGCCGCGCGCTTTTTCAGGATATCGCCCGTCCGGATCACCCCGTCCTGCTCGATACTGCACAATATGCCACGCAGGCGCAGCGCGGGGTGCCCCGGCGCTGTAATCCAGTCCTTGGCCGCCGCGCCATAGCGTGCCTTCCACTTGACGCACCCGTCATTGAACACGTCCGACACCCGGAGCACCGCCGTCCCGACGTCGAGCAACTGTCCGACGGGCAGGTTCTCCAGTGACATGTCCATATCCGCGACAAACGTGTCGCCAGGGTGCAGAACATTTTCCCGATCGCGCCAGACAAGGTCCAGCACCCGACGTGGCAGGATCGAGACCTGAATACCGGGATGCGGCGCGCCGTCGTCTGTGCGCAGCCAAGGTTCGGATTTCCAGCGTTCGCCCGGAATACCCTCCGCACGGGTCAGGGTCATTTCATCCACGAACCTGCGCTGGTTCCGTGCAGGGCGCAGACACAACATGTCAATGGCCGCCCCGTCTTTCGGAGCGGCCATCACCTCGGGCAATGCCCGCATCAATTCGTCTAGCGTCACATGCGACACAGGCCGTCAGCCTTCCAGAAGCGCGTCGTCATCCTCGGCGCTTCCCGGCGGCATGTCGAAATCAAGACCGTGCGCCGCACGGATCTTGTCTTCGATCTCAAGCGCCACTCGGTTGTTTTCCTTCAGGAAGGTCTTGGCATTTTCTCGCCCCTGACCGATCCGCTCATCCCCATAGCTGAACCAAGATCCAGATTTGGCCACGATACCCGCCTTCACACCAAGATCCAGAAGCTCGCCGGTCTTCGAAATGCCATCACCATACATGATGTCGAACTCGACCTGTTTGAACGGCGGCGCCACCTTGTTCTTGACCACCTTGACACGGGTCTGGTTGCCCACGATCTCGTCCCGGTCTTTGATCGAGCCGATCCGGCGAATATCAAGGCGCACCGAGCTATAGAACTTGAGCGCATTGCCCCCCGTCGTGGTTTCCGGTGAGCCGAACATCACGCCGATCTTCATGCGGATCTGGTTGATGAAGATCACCATGCAGTTGGAGCGTGCGATCGACCCGGTCAGCTTGCGCATGGCCTGGCTCATCAGCCGGGCCTGCACGCCGACACTGCTGTCGCCCATGTCGCCTTCCAGTTCCGATTTGGGGGTCAGCGCGGCAACCGAATCGACCACCACCATGTTCACCGCCCCTGACCGCACCAGCGTGTCAGTGATCTCAAGCGCCTGTTCGCCGGTGTCGGGCTGCGAAATCAGCAGCTCGTCAAGGTTCACACCCAGCCGCTTGGCATATTGCGGGTCCAGCGCGTGCTCCGCGTCGACAAAGGCGCAAACGCCGCCCTTCTTCTGCTCCTCGGCAATACAGTGCAACGTCAGCGTGGTCTTGCCCGAGCTTTCCGGCCCGTAAATCTCGATGATCCGCCCCTTGGGCAGGCCGCCAATCCCCAGCGCGATGTCAAGGCTCAGCGATCCGGTCGAGGTCGCCTCGATCTCCTGGATCGGATTGTCCGCGCCCAGTTTCATGATCGACCCCTTGCCGAACTGCCGTTCGATCTGGGCCAGTGCGCTGTCCAGCGCCTTTTGTTTGTCCGTGGAAGATTTGCTGCTCATCGTTAATAGATCTGCCGTTGCCATTTGCTTGCTTCCTTATTCCACACCCGTCGACGGGCGGCAATCATTGCCTGCGTTCACCTCTTGTTCTCAAACCTTATGAGACCAAAAAGAGAACATTTCAATAGAATTTTACCCAAACAGCTTTTGCCGCGAAGTGTTAAGGAGTAGTTTATACCCCAAGAATAAACGACAAAACCTGCGTGTGAGGCCGTGCAAATGCTTGTGTTCTGGAACAAAAAGCTGGTGTTTCTATCAGTGCCCAAGACCGGGACAACCGCAATTGAGGCGGCGCTCGCGCCATTCGCCGACATCGTGGTGTCCAACCCGCCCGAGCTCAAGCACGCGCCGCTCTACCGATACAACCGGTTTTTCCGCCCCATGTTCGAACGGGCCTGCAACACGACCGACCTTGAAACCATGGCCGTTGTGCGCGAACCGATCAGCTGGCTATCAAGCTGGTATCGCTATCGTCAGCGTGATTTCATGAAAGGCCGGCCCAATTCCACCCACGGAATCAGCTTTGATACATTTGTTCAGGACTACATGCGGGGGGATCAACCGCCCCATGCCAATGTGGGCCGACAATCTAAATTCCTTGAACCGCGCCCCAACGGACTGCGCGTAGACCACCTTTTCCGGTATGAGAATCAACCACGACTGCTGGCCTTTCTGGAAGACCGGCTCGGCCACCCTGTGCAAATCGAACGCCACAATATCTCGCCACGCGCCGATCTCGACCTGTCTCCCGAAACCGAGGCACGCTTCCGACGCAAATTCCAGAGCGAGTTCGAACTTTATGAAAGCGTCTCCTGAACCAATCCCACCTGCTCCTGAACCGCTTTCGTGAGATCGGACAGGGAAAACGGCTTTGGAAGAAAGCTCGAGTTCTCGATCTGTGACTGATCATCTGAGAAGCTGTCCTCAGCATAACCCGACACAAAAATCACCGGCGTCTGCGGATAATCACGGCGCGCCTTGCGCACCCAGCCAGGACCGTCCAGCCCCGGCATGATCACATCCGTTACAAAAAGATCAACGACCGGCGCCTCGTTTTCGAGCAGTTCCAGTGCCTCCTCCCCGGAACCGGCCTCCAGAACGGTAAAGCCTCGCAGCCGCAGGGCGCGCGACGCAAACGAGCGCACAGGTGCCTCGTCTTCTACCAACAGAACGACGCCGTCCTTCTGGGCCGAATACGCGTTGGGTTCGGGGCGCTCGGCCGGTGGTGCCGCAACTTCTGAACCACTGAATTCATGAACGGGAAACAACAGCGTAAAGGTCGTGCCGATCCCGATCGTGCTATCGACAAAGATATACCCGCCCGTCTGCTTCACGATGCCATAGGCCGTGGAGAGCCCCAGCCCCGTGCCTTCACCGGTGCGCTTGGTGGTGTAGAAGGGTTCAAACACCTTCTGCAGCTTGTCGGGCGCGATTCCTGTTCCGTCATCCGCAACCCTGACGCTGACATACTCCCCCTTGGGCACCGTCACGCGATCCCGTTCCAGCGGCATGGACAGGACAAGTTTCTCGGTCAGGATACGAATTTCGCCACCGCTAGGCATGGCATCGCGAGCGTTCACCACGAGGTTCATCAGCACCTGTTCGAGCTGCCGCTTGTCAGCGCGGATCGTGGGCAGTTCCGGATCATTGGAGAGAATGAGACTGACCCGCTCCCCCACCAAACGGTTGAGAAGATGCGTCAGGTCCGACAGTGTATTGCGCAGGTCGAGAACCTCGGGCCGCAGATTTTGTTTGCGCGAGAATGCCAGAAGCTGTCCCACCAAGGCCGCCGCGCGATTGGCGTTCTGGTTGATCTGCACGAGATCTCCAAAATCGGGATCACCCTGATCATGTCGCAGCAACAGAAGGTCGCAATGCCCTGATATTGCAGTCAAAAGATTGTTGAAGTCATGCGCCACACCGCCCGCCAGCTGGCCGATTGCCTGCATCTTCTGGCTTTGTACAAACTGCGCTTCAAGGGTCTTGAGTTCGGTCGCGTCGCTGAGCACCGCAATCAGCGAACTGGTATCACCCTCAACAACACGATTCAGGCCCACCTGCACAAAAACTTCCCGGTCTCCCCGCTTCAACCGAAGGAATTCCGAATGATTCGATCCGTACCCGGCCGCGGCTTCGTTCAGCCAATCCCGGATCGACCGCCCCAAACCCTCCATTAGATCGCCAACGTTGGTCTCCGAATCTATTTCCATATGGATCAAGCGGCGCGCGGCTCGGTTGGCCATCTCAACCCGCCCGTCCCTGCGCACCTTGAGCAAGGCCACCGGCAATTCATCGAACTGGATCACGCCTTTTTGCACGGTCGGCACTTCGGTGGGCAGAAGATAGATGGAGCGCCGCCCCTCGGCCTGATCGAATGCCCCGACCAGACATTGCCTTTCTCCGCCAGCCGTCATGACCGTCCGCGTATCCGCCTGATCGAGTGCCGCGTCGCTCAGCACCTGCGAGACATGCGTCTTTTCCTCACCCAGAAGCGCCCGTGCCGCCGTATTCATGAACAGGATGTCGCCGGTGGCTTTCACGCTCAACGCTGGCACCTGAGCCAGTTCGCCTTCACCGCCATGATCGCTCCGAAGTTTCTCTGTCGTCATCGACCAGCAAAACAAAGAGCGTTCAATCGGGTAAACAGTTACCCGTAGAATATTGTTTTGAAGACTAAATTTCTGCTCTGTAAACTCATGTGAACAACTGTCTTGAAGCAAGTCGGACACCACATCACCGCGACCGACAAGCAGGTGATCGAACAACAGGCGCATATTGGGCACATCCGGCAACGCGCCGAAAAGGGTGATGGCCTTTGGGTTTGCGTAAAGAATGTCCCCCGATGCGGTACTAAGCCAGCGCGCTTCGGGGTCGTGCAGCATCATCGTACGAAACGATGCGACGTCGCGCGCCCTGCGCCATCGTGCCCATCCACGTGCACCGGTGGTCCCCATTAGTAGAAAGCCAAGCACACTGCCCACAAGAAGGAACACATCGCGCACAGAACCCTGCCCCAGGATCGCGGCCATGGCCAGCGCCCCAAGACCGGTCGCGATCAACGCGCCGGAAATGCGCCACATCCCATCCGTGGCGCCGATCACCTGTTCTGAAACTGATCGAGACACCTGTGAACCCGTGTCCTTGTACAACCTTGTTTGCAGCGCAGCGTCGCAAAGGTTGCTTAACAGCAGCTTAACAACATGAAGAACTACTACGGGTTGAATAGTGGGTTAGGAATTTCGCGTCAACACTGCAAAGTAGAACCCGTCGCCATCCCGGCTGACCGGCAATTGGGTTTGCGTCTTACAGCGCCAACCTTCATGTCTGCTCAGGAAATCCTCGATCTGATCCCTGTTTTCCTGTGGCAGCACCGAACAGGTGGCATAGGCAAGCACGCCTCCCTTGGCGACCATTTCAGACGCCGTGTGCAGAATACCGGCCTGGATACCGGCAAGTCGGTCCAGGTCCGCCGGTTGAAACCGCCATTTCGCGTCCGGCGTGCGGCGCCATGTTCCGCTGCCCGAACAGGGCACGTCACATAGTACAAGATCATAGGGGGCCTGCCCTGCGGGCGACTTGATTTGCGTCACCGCCACGCCTGCCCGGTCCGCGCGTGCAGGCAGATCGCGCATACGCCCGGGATCAGCATCATGGGCGAAAAACCGCGCCTTTGTCCGTCCGGCCATGGCCAGAACTTTGCCCCCGCCCCCGGCGCAATAGTCCAGAACGCGCATATCATCTTCGAGCGGAAGCGCGGCAACGGCCGCCTGGCTCGACGCATCCTGCAATTCCACAAGACCGTCGCGGTAGGCGGCGCTCTGCGCGACCTTGCGCGCGCCGCTTTCCACGATCAGGGCCGTTGCTGCGAGGTCGCTTTCTCGCGTCTCGATGCCCTCGCTCTGCAGTTTTTGCCGAGCCGACTCTACGCTTCCTTTGCGCAGGTTCACCCGAAGCGCCACCGGCGCGCGCATACGCAAATGGTCAAGACTGGTCTCAAACGACGGTCCAAGGCCAGAACTCATGAAAGGCAGAATCCACTCCGGCACATCTGCGGGATTTTCACCATCATTATCAGACACTTCGCCATCGCTCAGCGTGGCAGGAGCATAGGTCTGACCGGTAAAAACCGTCGGGATGTCCACGCCATCCTGACGCAGGACCCCGATCATCAGCCCGCGCCCCGTCAGGCTGCCGCCCCGCGCTGCCGCAGTGTTGCGGCGGCGCAGCGCGTCAAAGACATGATCGCGCACCGCCGCGCGGTCCTTCGACCCGGCAAACCGGCTTCGCCGCGCCCAGCCCGTAAGCGCCTTTTCCGCCGGTGTCCCTGCCAGAATGTCGTCCAGAAGCTCAATCGCCGTCTGAACCCGCGCCGCCGGTGTCATCAGCCGATCCGGTAGTTCGGGCTCTCGCGGGTGATCTGAACGTCATGCACGTGGCTTTCCTTGAGCCCCGCCCCCGTGATCTTGACGAACTGGCAATTACTGCGCATGTCCGCGACCGTGGCGTTCCCTGTATACCCCATTGCAGCGCGCAAACCGCCCACCAGCTGATGAATCACCGTGCCTGCCGGGCCCTTGTAGGGCACCTGTCCCTCGATGCCTTCCGGCACGAGCTTGTCGCTGGCCGCGTCCTTCTGGAAATAGCGATCCGCCGAACCGCGTGCCATCGCCCCAAGCGAGCCCATGCCACGGTAGCTCTTGAAGCTACGCCCTTGATACAGAATGACTTCTCCCGGGCTTTCATCCGTACCCGCGATCATCGAGCCAACCATGGCACAGCTTGCTCCGGCTGCAATCGCCTTGGCAAAGTCACCCGAGAACTTGATCCCGCCATCGGCAATCACCGGCACATCCCCGGCCGCCTTGGCGCAATCGCTGATTGCGGTAAGCTGCGGCACGCCGACACCGGCCACCATGCGCGTCGTACAGATCGAGCCCGGCCCGATCCCCACCTTGACCGCATCGGCCCCTGCATCAATCAGCGCGCGGGTGGCTTCGCTGGTGGCCACGTTGCCCGCGATGACCTGCACTTGGTTCGATTGCGCCTTGATCCGTTTTACGGCTTCGATCACGCCTTCGGAATGGCCATGCGCGGTGTCGACCACCACGATATCCACGCCCGCATCGATCAATGCTTCAGAGCGTTCAAAGCCGGAATCCCCAACCGAGCTTGCCGCCGCCACCCGCAGTCGGCCCAGATCGTCCTTGCAGGCGGTCGGGTTCAGCACGGCTTGTTCCGTATCCTTGAGCGTCAGAAGCCCGGTCAGCTTGCCCTTGCCGTTATGCACCAGCAGCTTTTCGATCCGGCGCGCCCGCATCAGGCTCTTGGCTTCCTCAAGGTCCGCCGGTTCCGCCAGCATCGCCAGATCATTGCTCGTCATCATCGCATGCACGGGCGTGTCATCCGAGCTGGCAAAGCGCATGTCGCGGTTGGTCACGATGCCAACCACATGGCCCTTGTCATCCACCACCGGGAAGCCCGTGAAGTTGTACCGCTCGATCAGCGCCTTGGCGTCGGCCAGCGTCTGATCCGCACGCAGCGTGACGGGGTTGTAGACGATGCCCGATTCAAACCGTTTCACCCGGCGCACTTCGCGGGCCTGTGCCTCGACATCAAGGTTCTTGTGGATCACGCCCATGCCCCCGGCCTGTGCCATGGCAATCGCCATGCGGCTCTCGGTGACGGTGTCCATCGCCGAGCTCAGAAGCGGGATATTCAATGCGATGGATTTTGTCACATGAGTGCGCGTATCCGCCGTTGACGGCAACACCGCCGACGCAGCTGGAACAAGCAGAACATCATCGAAAGTAAGCGCCTCACGAATCTCCATCACACATCTCCTTGGGGGAACCTCGTTTGACGCCTCCCTATTACATGGGCGTGCCCTGTGGAAAACCCCTAAATCGCCCCTTGCCTGCGCGCATGGGGGGCATCCGGGCCCAAAATTGTGGGATTGGCACGATTGATGCCGCTTACAGAGCAAACTGTGCCGCGCCTTGCCTTTCCCCTGCCTCCACGCCAGATATGGTCGAAACACGCGAACAGAAACCACATATCCAAGGACCGTTCCATGAGCAGTGATCCCCTCGTGATCTTCACGCCTTCGGGCAAGCGTGGGCATTTCCCGGTTGGCACCCCGATCCTCACCGCCGCCCGTCAGCTTGGCGTCGATCTGGACTCGGTCTGTGGTGGCCGTGGCATCTGCTCCAAATGCCAGATCACCCCGTCTTATGGCGAGTTTCCCAAGCATGGCGTGACGGTACATGACAACGCGCTTTCCGAATGGAACGCCGTGGAAGAACGCTATGACCAAAAACGCGGCCTGCCCAAGGGGCGGCGCCTGGGCTGTCAGGCGACGGTTCAAGGCAATGTCGTGATCGACGTCCCCCCCGAAAGCCAGGTCCACAAACAAGTGGTGCGCAAACGCGCCGAAGCGCGCGACATCACCCTCGATCCAACCGTGCACCTGACCTATGTCGAAGTCGTCGAACCGGACATGCACAAACCCTCGGGCGACCTTGAACGCCTGCTGCAGGCGCTGCAGGTCGCCACGGGCGAGACCCATATAGAACTCGACACCCATCTCCTGCGGCCGCTGCAGCCGATCCTGCGCAAGGGCAACTGGACTGTGACCGCCGCCATTCACCGCGCCCGCGACGGGGCCACCCCGCGCGTGATCGCGCTCTGGCCCGGCTATTTCGACGGCCCGGTTTACGGTCTGGCCGTGGATCTTGGTTCGACCACCATTGCGGGGCACCTCTGCAACCTCTCCACCGGCGAAGTCGTCGCCTCTTCCGGCCTGATGAACCCCCAAATCCGATTTGGCGAAGACCTGATGAGCCGGGTCTCCTATGCGATGATGAACAAGGGCGGCGATCTTGAGATGACCGAGGCCGTGCGCGCCGGTCTCAACCAGCTTGTCACCGACATCGCGTCCGAGGCCGGGGCCGACAAATCGCAGATCCTCGACGCGGTCTTTGTCATGAACCCGGTCATGCATCACCTCTTCCTTGGCATCGACCCGTTCGAACTCGGTCAGGCGCCCTTCGCGCTGGCCACCTCTGATGCGCTGTCGCTGAACGCCACAGAGATTGGTCTCGACATCGCACCGGGCACCCGCGCCTATATCCTGCCCTGTATCGCGGGCCATGTCGGTGCCGATGCTGCGGGCGTCGCGCTCTCCGAGGCGCCCGACAGGTCCGAAGACCTTGTCCTCGTGGTCGATGTCGGCACCAACGCGGAAATCCTTCTGGGCGACCGCAACGGGGTTCAGGCCTGTTCCTCGCCCACCGGCCCTGCCTTTGAAGGTGCGCAGATCAGCGCCGGACAGCGCGCCGCCCCCGGCGCCATCGAGCGCGTGGAAATCGACCCCGTGACCAAGGAACCCCGGTTCCGTATCATTGGCGTCGACCTCTGGTCAGACGAAGACGGGTTTGACGCCGCCATCGGCGCCACGGGTGTGACCGGGATTTGCGGTTCGGGCATTATCGAGGTCATCGCAGAAATGCGCATGGCAGGGATTGTCGACGCCAGCGGCTTGATCGGTTCGGCCGAGCAAACCGGCACCCCGCGCTGTTTCGCGGACGGGCGCACGCATTCCTATCGTCTGTGGGATGGTGACGCCGATCACGGCCCCATCACCATCACCAATGGCGACATTCGTGCGATCCAGATGGCCAAGGCCGCGCTCTATTCGGGCGCGCGCCTGCTGATGGACAAGCGCGGTGTTGATACCGTGGATCGCGTGGTGCTGGCCGGTGCGTTCGGCGCACATATCTCTGCCAAGCACGCGATGGTTCTGGGCATGATCCCCGATTGCCCGCTCGACAAGGTCACGTCCGCAGGCAACGCCGCCGGAACCGGCGCGCGTATCGCGCTTCTGAACCGCGCGGCGCGCACGCAAATCGAAACCCTCGTGCGCAAGATCGAAAAAGTCGAAACCGCCGTCGAGCCGCGCTTCCAGGAGCATTTTGTGAATGCCTCGGCCATGCCCAACGCGGTTGAACCCTACCCCGTGCTGCGCAGCGTCGTGAGCCTGCCCGAACCGAGCTTCAACACCGGTGGCAGCGGCGAGGCCGCAGGAGGCGGACGTCGACGCCGTCGGCGTGGCTGACACGCGCCACCACGACCAGATCAGGGTGACAAACAGGCGGCCTCACGCACAAGCGTTGACGCCGCCTTCTTCTACCGCGCGCCACGGTAACGCCGGGATTTCACCGATCCGATACCGACGTGAAACCGACGCGATACCGAGCCGCCATTTTCCCCTTTTTCCAGAGTGTTAACCTTCGATTCGCACCCAAATCGGGAAAGCGTGTATTTTCCCCGCTTGACCCCCGCGCGCGCCTCATTTACCTAAAGCGTCGCTGCGGGTGTAGTTCAATGGTAGAACGGCAGCTTCCCAAGCTGCATACGAGGGTTCGATTCCCTTCACCCGCTCCAACCCTCCCCAAATTCGGATCACCACGTCACCGACCGCGTGCGGTTTGGTCATGGCTCAATGCACAAAGCTCAGAACATGCGCCAGAAGAGCACGCGTTGACGCACTGGTCCCTTCCGGAGGTGCCATTCCCGCCATTGCCGGAACAAGCCCCCCGGCCAGCTCCTTGCCCAGTTCCACCCCCCACTGGTCAAAGGAATTGATCCCGTAGATCACCCCTTCAACAAACACGCGATGCTCATACAAGGCGATGATTTGCCCAAGAACATAAGGGTTTAGCTTGGGATAGACCAAGGTTGTCGACGGGCGGTTGCCCGGAAAGACCTTGTGTTTGGCCAACCTCTCAACCTCCGGTCCCGTCACGCCCTGCGCAACCAACTGCGCGCGGGCTTCCGCTTCGCTGCGCCCCTTCAGAAGCGCCTCGGACTGGGCAAGGCAATTGGCGACAAGCGCGCGGTGATGTTCGGCCAATGCAGGTTCATGCCCCTGCGCGCCGACAAGGAATTCGCACGGCACCACCTGCTGGCCCTGATGAATGAGCTGATAAAAGGCGTGTTGCCCGTTGGTGCCAGGTTCGCCCCAGACAATCGGTCCGGCAACATCCGGAAGAGTCTCGCCATTCATGGCGACACGCTTGCCGTTGGACTCCATCTCGAGCTGCTGCAGATAGGCTGGAAGCCGCGCAAGCCTTTGTTCATAAGGCAAAACTGCACGCGTGGGATACCCGCAAACCTGTTGGTTCCACAATCCGACAAGCGCCAGCAGAACCGGCATATTCTCTGCGAATGGCGCGGTTTGGAAATGCTGGTCCATCGCCTCTCCGCCGTCGAGAAACCCTTCAAAGGCGGCGGGACCAATGGCCAGCATCAATGACAACCCGATCGGTCCCCAAACCGAAAACCGCCCACCGACCCAATCGCCAAATCCGAAAACCCGCTCTTCGGGAATGCCGAACTCCTGACACTTGTCGACCGCCGTGGAGATGGCGACAAACCGCTTCAATGCCTTGTCCCCACCGGCCCATTGCAGCGCCGATCGGGCGTTCAGCATGGTTTCCTGCGTGGTGAACGTCTTGGATGCCACGATGAACAGCGTCGTTTCGGGGTCCAGCGGTGCAAGCGTATCCGTCAGGTCGGCCCCATCTACATTCGAAATGAAATGGCAACGCGGCCCGTCATGATACGGCGCAAGCGCCATCACGGCCATCAGCGGGCCAAGGTCGGACCCCCCGATGCCGATATTGACAACGTCGGTGATGCGCGTGCCGTGACCGGGAAAGCTCCCATCCCGCACGGCGCGGCAAAACGTGGCCATTCGCGCGCGGGTCTCCGCGACCTCGGTCAACACATCCACACCGTCGACAAGGACCGGTTCATCATCCCGTCGGCGCAGCGCTGTGTGCAACACTGCACGGTCTTCGGTTTTGTTGATCCTTTCACCACGGAACATGGCATCCCGACACGCCGCAACACCCGCCTCTTGCGCTAAGGCGATCAAACTCGCCCGCGCGGGCCCGTCAATCGTGGTTTTTGAATAGTCGAACCAAAGACCATCAGAACACACAGTGAAATCCGCCGCTCGGTTCGGATTGAGTCCAAACAGGTCGCTTATCTTTGTTTCCACAGCACCAGCACGCAGATCCTCAAATGCTTTCCACATGGTATCACACCGTCCAGTGAACATTTGCACCATCCAGAACGGATTGTATCGGCGCCTCCTTGGCCCGCAACTTGCGCGCCTTTTCAAGCGCAATGCGCTTGTCCTCGCCTTGAATCAACAGGTGTTTGCGCATCGCCCCGTCGAGCACACGCGCGGACAGAGTTACGCGCGTCTCAGGCAGGTCCTCGCGCCGCACCGGCACGAGGATCGGTGCATTCTCGGACAAAGCTTTTTCAAGCCCCTGTGCCTTGGGAAACAAAGACGCCGTGTGCATGTCCGCACCCATTCCCAAGAGCGCCACCGCAAGGGGCAGCTTTGGGGCAATCATGGCCTCCAGCTCCGCCAACACGTCTTCGGGCTGCAGGGCTGATGCATAAAGCGGCAGGAACCGTGCCGCCATCGCGCGATTGACCAGCAATCGCTCCTTGATCAACCGGGCATTGGATCGCGGATTGATTTCCGGCACCCATCGCTCATCCGTCGGGCAAATATCCACCCTCTCCCAATCCAGATCCGCCACGCTCAGCGCATCGAATACCGGACCCGGCGTCGTTCCGCCGGGTACCGCGAACAGGACCCTGTCCTCGTGATGCAGTGCTTCGCTCAGATCGTTGGCAAGCGCGCTGGCCACATCCATAACCAGCATGTCGAAATCGGGATATTCCTTGAAGATCAATGCTTCATACCTCTCCATTCGCGCCCGTCCCGTCGCATCAACATGGCTGCATCGTCCGGTCCGGCGGAAAATGAATCATATGGCTTGGGGGCGTCGCCACGCGCTTCCCAGCCGCGAATGATCGGATCCGTCCAGGCCCAGGCCGCCTCGACCTCATCGTTGCGCATGAACAGGGTCTGGTTGCCCCGGATCACGTCCATGATCAGCCGCTCATAAGCATCCGGAGAATCCGCATCCGGTCCCAGCGCTTCGGCAAAACTCATGTCCAGCGGCACGTCGATCAACCGCATTCCCCCTGGCCCCGGTTCCTTGATCGTCACCCCAAGGGTGATGCCTTCGTCGGGCTGCAACTGAATGGTCAACTCGTTTCGATGGCGCCCGGCCTCGGGGCCAAAAATCGAATGCGGCGTATCCTTGAACACCACCGTGATTTCGCTGTCACGCTCCTTTAACCTTTTTCCGGTACGAAGGTAAAACGGCGTTCCTGCCCATCGCCAATTGTTCAGATGGCATTTCAACGCGATGAAACTCTCGGTTTTCGACCGCGGGTTATCCACGTCCTCGCGATAGCTGGAATGCCCGTCCGCTGCCGTGTACTGACCACGTACGATATGGTGCGGCTGTACCACGTCAAGCGCGCGGATCACCTTGAGTTTCTCGTCGCGCACCGCGTCCGGCTCGAACATCGAGGGCGGCTCCATCGCCGTCAGGCACAACAGCTGCATCAGGTGGTTTTGCATCATGTCCCGCATGGCGCCAGCGTTTTCATAATATTCGCCACGCCCGCGCACCCCAACGGTTTCGGCCACGGTGATCTGGACATGGTCGATATACTGCGCATTCCAGAGCGGTTCGAAAAGCATGTTGCCAAACCGCACAACCATCAGGTTTTGCACGGTTTCCTTGCCAAGGTAATGGTCGATCCGGTAGATTTGGCTTTCCTCGAAATGCTGCGACAGCTCGCGGTTGAGCGCCCGTGCCGAATCCAGATCGTGACCAAAGGGTTTCTCGACCACGATCCGGGTATTGGCATTGACCAACCCATGCCGGTGCAGCCGTTGCGACAAATCCGAAAACAGGCTCGGCCCAACGGAATAGTAAAAAGCACACACCCGGTTGGGCACCATCATGTCCGACAGCGTGTCCCAACCCTGATCCCCCCGGGCATCTATCGCAACATAGGTCAGTTTTTCGCAGAACGCATCGACCGCCGATCTGTCGAGCGCAGCCTCTCCTCCAAACTCTGACAATGCCCCGCGTACGAATTCACAATAAGCCGCCGCGTCCATCTCGGTGCGTGCAGCGCCGATCAGGCGCGACCCCCGGGGCATCTGCCCGGCGCAAAAGCGCTTGAACAAGGCCGGAAGGATCTTGCGCTGGGCAAGGTCGCCCGTGCCTCCAAACACGACCAGATCGAACGTGTCGACCGGGATGATACGCGATGCCATTGCCCCGCCCTATTTTGCGGCCCCGATTGGAGCAGATTTCGTTAGCGCTAACGAACGCTCTATCATGTCGATCTTATCATCGCAACCGCGCATCACAACTCTGTCAGGCTCCGTCAAAGCAGTTTTCCTGCTGCAGCGAATTGGATAGGAAACCATAACGCAGTGGAAAGACAAACCCGTGAAAGATCAGGCGAATACCGCAAAATTCCTGGATCCCTTCGTAACGGCGAATGGTGATACCCGTGCGCAGGTTGCGCTGTCCAACCCGGAAACGCTTTGGTTTAACACCGGGACCTTGTGCAATATCGAATGTGAGAACTGCTATATTCTGAGTTCTCCCACGAATGACGCGCTTGTGTACCTGACAGCCGAAGAGGTGACCGATTATCTTGATCAGCTCGAACATCGCGGCTGGAACGTGCGCGAGATCGGGTTTACTGGCGGCGAACCCTTTATGAATCCCGAAATGATCGAGATGACGCGCCGCGCGCTTGAGCGGGGATATGACGTTCTGGTCCTGACCAATGCCATGCAGCCCATGATGCGCAAACGGGTCAGGGCCGGGCTTCTGGAATTGCGGGACACGTTCGCGGACAAGCTCACTTTGCGTGTCTCCGTTGATCACTGGACGGAAGAGCTGCATGACAAGGAACGCGGCGCAGGCAGTTTCGCGCGCACGATCGAGGGCATGAACTGGCTACGCGACAACGGGTTCCGCATGACTGTCGCCGGACGCACAGTCTGGGGGGAAGACGATGGCGCAGCGCGAGAGGGCTATGCACGTCTCTATGCCGAGCAAAAATACGAGATCGACGCCAACAACCCGGCCACGACCGTGCTGTTTCCGGAGATGGACGAAACCGTGGAAGTTCCTGAAATCACAACGGCTTGTTGGGGGATTCTCAACAAGTCACCAGAGGACGTGATGTGCGCATCTTCGCGCATGGTTGTACGCCACAAGGGCGCGGACGGACCCTCGGTGATTGCTTGCACGCTGTTGCCCTACGATCCGCAATTCGACCTTGGGGCTACTCTTGAAGACGCCGAGCGCCCGGTGCAGCTCAACCACCCGCATTGCGCCAAGTTCTGCGTACTGGGTGGGGCCTCCTGTTCAGCCTGACAACCGGCTCAAAGCCTGATGACATGCCCGTCACGCGGATTGGCCTTACCGCGGGCCAGGGCGTCGTACACTTCCGCCGCAGCGTTCAACCCTGAGTGATCGCGCAGGTCCAGCCAGGAACTGGCATCCTCGGCAATGCGTTTCCAGGCTTCAGAAATACGGCCTTCGATAACGCCCGGCCCCCAATCGGCTCGGCGTTTTTCAATCTGAGACGGGGCAAAAAAGAACTCCGGTTTTGGGCCAGCAAGCGCCTGTTTCGGCTGGAACTGGTCCCAGTGGCTGGTCCCGACAGCACTGGAATGGCGCAAGTCCTTGTCCAGATGCGTGTGAAGACGCGTCTTGACCGCAGCATTTCCGGCCATGTCCACATAAACGGACGGAACCTGTTCTAGCTGTTCAATGTCGTCATAGCTCAGCACTGTGTCACAGGCGCCCAACCCCTCGACAAAAGCCTTGTTACTCGCCGATGTCAGCCCGACGATCTTTACCGGGGGTGGCGTCAACTCGGCCAGAAACTTGCACAGACCCAGCCCTGTCTTGGATGAAGCACTTCCGATAACAACCTGTTCCGAATTAAAAAATGCATTGTCCTCCAACCAGTCGCAAAGCAGGTAAGAGGTTGCCAGCAAGGGTTGCAACAGCGCCTGAAGCCCCTCGTCCCGCGCAGATTTTTCCCGGCTGCGCACATATCGGTTATAGACCGGTGGCAGGTTTGCGCGATGCGTGGCTGCATCCACAATCACTGCCTCCCCAACCGCCTCGGGCGAGATCACCAACTCCTCGGCCATCGGAAAAAATCCGTAGAGACGTTCGCCCACGGCCACTGTATCCGTTCGGCTTTCCACCACTTCGGCGAAGCCCCAAACCGGCACCAGCCCTTTGCCCGCAACTCCGCTTGGGAAGAACTTCCAATAACCGATCACAAAGCCAGTCGCCGCATATGTCACGTTATTCGCCGTCAGCGCAAACCGCCGCAGGGCCAAACGCGCCTGCCCGTTTTCCAATGGCGTCTGGCCCACTTCATCCATGGTCGTGGTCTTGATCTCGGCCTGGTCTATCAGAATGCGTTTCATGCGGCGCGCTCCCCTGTTGCTGGTCGTCACAGCATAGGCCGTCCGCACCCGCCTCCCAAACGCGTGTTCCCGCCGCTACGCCACGTCACGAGTCAGTTAAGCTCAGGCGAGCGCCAATATTTCGTCCCCTCGGCGGTGGCCCCTACGCGCCACCCCTTCTTGCTGGGAAAAAAGAACGATCGCCCGTCAACAAAACGCATGTTTCCATCGCTGCGGTCTTCACCGGACATGGTTTCTCCCCCGGCGCTGGCATCCAGTCCGTTGACCACGAAATCCTCGAAATCCGCCGGGGTTTCGAACAGGATCACGAACTGGTTGACGAATCCGCCGATCCCGATCGCCGCGCCCACACCGCCGCTGCTCATGTTCATGTAGGTGCGTTCGCCCTTGGGTAGGGTTACGGCAACGCCCCGCCCGTACCCGGCTGTTACGGGAAACACGGTGACACGTCGGGAATCGAACACCGCGTAACCGGCACTTTGGTCGTAAAGCGCCCTGGCCTTGGCATTCTCGGTCAGCAACCGCGCCATGATGCTTTCGGAAGACGCATCCAGCCGTGCACGGGTGGCTTCGGGCGTTTCCTCGTTCGAAATCAGCTCCCCTGTCGAATCGAGCGTCTTCCCAACGGCGTCCGCGCCATCGCTGACAGTGTTCCCCACCGCTTCGGCGCCCTTGCCGATGGCCTCACCGGTTTCCTTGGCACCCTTCTTGATCTTCTGCCACGCGGTTTCCGCCTGACCGGGCCCGCACAGACCAACCGCGAGGGCGCAACCTAGAAGTCTTTTCCACATTTATTTCATCCACTCCATCTCCGCAAACATCAGAGCATAGGAAGCGGTTTCTGAAAAGCGGCGCGTCAGTGTATTCGAAATTCACCCACCACATTGCGCCATTCTCCGACAGCCACCAACTTGCGGTGTGTGAACCTGACGGAATGCAGTGGACCTTCCAGCTCGCGCTGCCAGAATTCGATGAATTCAAACAACTTGGGATGGTCCGGCGCAAGATCGTACTCCTGCCAGATATAGCTGTTGAGAACATGAATGTGGTCCGGCATATGATAAAAGAACTCTGCCGTAGTCAGCCCATATCCTTTGAGCATCATTTCCGTTTCGGACATCTCCATTCTGTGCGCCTCCTTTTGCTCGTACACATAGGATGGCGCGACAAGATTTAATTTTCAATAAAAACAGACTATTAGCACTATTCATCGACCGGTGCTAATACTCTCGGACTTGTGCCATTGCACCCCATATCCTGCCTCTGATATAGTTTTCCCAACAACATATGGACCGCCACAAAGAAGCGAGCACAGGACTTGAGCGACACGCCGGAAACCCCTGAAAACGAAGACGAAAATCCAGTTCACGAGCGGATGGTGCACGACGGCCCGACGGTCACGATCGAAGAGGAAATGCGCGCGTCCTATCTCGACTACGCCATGAGCGTGATCGTAAGCCGCGCGATCCCCGATCTGCGCGACGGGCTGAAACCCGTGCACCGGCGTATTCTGTACGCGATGCACGAAACCAACAACGCGCACGACAAGCCTTACCGCAAGTCGGCGCGCCCGGTTGGTGACGTCATGGGTAAATACCACCCGCATGGCGACAGCGCGATCTATGACGCGCTTGTGCGCATGGCACAGGACTTCTCCATGTCCCTGCCGCTTCTGGATGGTCAGGGCAACTTTGGCTCGATGGATGGCGATAACCCGGCAGCCATGCGTTATACCGAGGTCCGCATGGACAAACCGGCAGCGTTCATGCTGGCCGACATCGAGAAAGAAACCGTCGATTTTCAAGACAACTATGACGGCAAGGACCGCGAGCCAACCGTGCTGCCGGCGCGTTTTCCCAACATGCTGGTCAACGGCGCAGGGGGCATTGCCGTCGGCATGGCAACCAACATTCCGCCGCACAACCTTGGCGAAGTAGTCGATGCAACGCTTGCCCTGATCGACGATCCCGACCTGACCAGCGAGCAACTGATCCAGTTTGTTCCGGGCCCCGACTTCCCGACCGGCGGGATTCTTCTGGGTCGTTCGGGCGCGCGCAAAGCCTATCTTGAAGGCCGTGGCAGCGTGATTATCCGTTCGAAAACCCGCGTGGAGGAAATTCGCAAGGACCGCTACGCGATTGTCATCGACGAGATCCCTTACCAGGTGAACAAGGCTTCGATGATTGAAAAAATCGCCGAAGCCGCGCGCGACAAGCGGATCGAAGGCATTGCCCATGTTCAGGACGAATCCGACCGTCATGGCGTGCGCGTTGTGGTCGAGCTGAAGCGCGATGCGACCGCCGAGGTGGTGCTGAACCAACTGTTCCGCTTCACGCCGATGCAAACCCATTTCGGCTGTAACATGCTGGCATTGAATGGCGGGCGGCCTGAACAGCTGACGCTCCGCCGGTTCCTGACCTCATTTATTGATTTCCGGGAAGAAGTGGTCGCGCGCCGGACCGCGCATGACCTGCGCAAGGCCCGTGAACGCAGCCATATCCTCTGTGGTCTGGCCGTCGCCGTGTCGAACGTGGACGAAGTTGTGGCCACGATCCGGTCGTCTGCCGACGCCGCCGAGGCGCGCCGGCGCCTGATGGAACGTCGCTGGCCAGCTGGCGACATCGTGCCATATCTCAAGCTGATTGATGATCCGCTGCACCCAGTGAACGACGATGGTACGTACAACCTGTCTGAAACACAGGCCCGCGCCATTCTGGAACTGCGCCTTCAGCGCCTGACCCAACTTGGGGTCAAGGAAGTCACCGACGAGCTCGAGGACCTGGCAGGCAAGATCAAGGAATACCTCGAAATTCTCGGGTCGCGCGAACGCATCATGGGCCTGATTGCCGACGAACTGCGCGAAGTGCGCGACCAGTTCGCCGTGCCGCGCCGCACCGAGATCGTCGACTGGTCCGGCGACATGGAAGACGAGGACTTGATCGAGCGCGAGGACATGGTCGTGACCGTGACCTCGGGTGGCTATATCAAACGCACGCCGCTGGCCGATTTCCGTGCTCAGAAACGCGGCGGAAAGGGGCTGTCGGGCATGGCGACCAAGGAAGAGGACGTCGTCACGACCCTCTTCGTGGCCAATACCCACACGCAGCTCCTGTTCTTCACGACCGACGGCATGGCTTACAAGCTCAAGACATGGCGCCTGCCGCAGGGCGGACGCACCTCCAAGGGCAAAGCCATCGTCAACATCCTGCCGATCCCGCAGGGAGTGTCCGTGGCGGCGATCATGCCGGTCGACGTCCCCGAAGACGAATGGACAAACCTTCAGATCGTCTTTGCAACATCCGCTGGAACTGTGCGCCGTAATCGCCTGTCAGATTTCACAAATGTGAAGTCGAACGGCAAGATCGCGATGAAGTTCGAGGGCGAACACGAAGCCACCAAGCTGATCAATGCGCGCATCTGTTCGGAAGACGACGATGTCATGCTCGTGACCAACTCGGGGCGCGCGATCCGCTTCCCGACGACCGAGGTGCGCGTTTTCAACAGCCGCGCTTCTGTTGGGGTGCGCGGCATCAAGCTGGCGGGCGACGATGAGGTCGTCTCCATGTCGATCATACGTCATTCGAAATACACACCCGAGCAACGCACCGCCTATCTCAAGATGCGCCGCGCCATGGCGGGTCTGACGGACGATGCCGAAGGTGTGGACGAAGAGGAGGCCATCGCTGACGGATCCGTGGAATTCGACTATGCCGAGATGTCCGCCGCTGAGAACCTGATCCTCACGATCACCTCCGGTGGCGCGGGCAAGCTCAGCTCCAGCCACGACTACCCCGTGCGCGGAAGGGGTGGCCAGGGTGTGGCCGCCATGGACAAGGCCATGCGCGGTGGCGAACTCGTCGCCTCCTTCCCCGTGGAAATGGGCGACCAGATCATGCTCGCGACCTCCAAGGGCCAGTCGATCCGGGTGCCCGTTGATGGCATTTCCTTCCGCTCGCGCAGCGCCGGGGGCGTCAAGGTGTTCAACACCGGTAAGGGCGAAGAAGTCGTGTCGGTCGCATGGATCGCGGAACAATCCGAAGATGACGAAAGTCAAGGCGACGGGTCAAACGAAAGCTGACAAGACGGGGGCATTCACAGCCCCCTGTTTTCTTTGGAGATCTCGCATGAAACACAGCCTCCTTTCCCTTGCCCTCGCCGGCGCGAGCTTCTGTGCCTTTCCCGTGATGGCCGACGAAGTTTCAGGCGCGGAACTGCTGACCACGATCAGCGGCCGGAGCTACGACTGTGTTCAGGGGGAAATCCCGCTGGAATGGCATGTCTCGGAAATTTCACCTGATGCCACCACCGTGGGCTACACGGCGGTTGTTCGTGGAAAGACCGTGGAAGCCGAATACGAGATCACCTCCAACGGCCGCCTCAGCTCGGACGGTTATGGTGCGGAACGCATTGTCGAACAAAATCCTGACGGCTCGCTGACTGTGACCCGCGCGGACGGCAAGGCGATGATCTGCATCGCCCGCTAAAGGCTCAGAAAATCACGACGCCCAGCACATAGAGCGCCATGAAAATCACGATCAGCGACCCGATCGTGTAGAAAGTCGCGCGGAACTCGTGGTTCTGGCGGGTGGCATAGCCCACTGCATGCACGGCCCGCGCTGCAACGAACCCGTACATCAAGACCTGCGCCAGCCACAGAGGCGGCGACACCATGACAAACAGAAACCCCGCCATCCAGAAACCGGGTATGTTTTCAAGATCGTTGCGATGCATCCGGCGCGAGCGATCCACGTAGTCGTTGACCTCCAACTGCTCAGGGCGCGGCGACCTGTTCAGGAGGGTTGGACGCAAATCCTCCGGGCTCGCCAATCCGGAATCACTTTTCAACATCCGGTAGACCGTCATCCACCCCTGTCCCATGATCTTCAGCACCATGAGCGCAGAGGCGATTGCATAAGTCACAAAAACCGGGTTCTCCAGACTGATCAGCTGCATGAGGTCTCCTCCCAAGACAACCTTAGCAGACCCGTTTTTCCTTTTGCCAAATATATCCCGGGGAGTCGCGCGCCGCGCGCGCGACGGGGCAGCGCCCCCGCGCCGTAGGCGCCCAAACTGCGCGCCCTCAAGAGCGCACAATGAGATCCCGCTACAGCCCGTAGATCCCGCTGAACTTCTCTTCCAGATAGCTTAGCAACGGCTCAGGCGAAGGCACGATCCCGCTCGCATGTTCAATCGTCTCGCGCGGTGTCCGCAATCCGCCATGCCGTTGCAGGTTTTCCCGAAGCCAACCTGTCGCCGCCGACGTATCTCCCGTTGCCAATTGCGCATCCAGGTCCGGCACCGCCCGGCGCAACGTCTCGTGCAGACAACCCGCATAGACATTGCCCAGCGAATAGGTCGGGAAATAGCCAAACAACCCGACCGACCAATGAACGTCCTGCAACACGCCGTTGCTGGGCTTGTCCACCGCATAGCCGAAATCCGCTGCGAACCGATCGTTCCAGGCGGCTTCCAGATCATCCACCGACAGATCCCCTGCCATCAGCGCCCGCTCAAGATCGAAACGCAACATGATGTGCAGGTTGTATTGCACCTCGTCCGCTTCGGTCCGGATATAGCCGTCGTGGACCCGGTTCACCGTACCGTAAAATGCCTCTGCATCCGGGATGCCGAATTCGCCAAAGACATCGCGCATCTGCCCGAAAAGCCACCCGGTAAAGGCGCGGCTGCGGCCCAGCTGATTTTCGTAAATCCGGCTCTGGCTCTCGTGCACACCCATCGACACGCCCTGCCCCAGCGGCGTGAGCAGATAAGCCCGGTCGATCCCCTGCTCATAGGCCCCGTGACCGACTTCATGGATCGTCGAATAGAAACAGTTGAACGGGTCGAGCTCATTGGTCCGCGTGGTGATCCGCACATCCAACCCGGAGCCGGACGAGAACGGATGCACCGCCTTGTCCACGCGCCCATGGCTCATGTCATATCCAAACGCGCGCGCCAGCTGCCGGGTCAGCTTCATCTGCTTGTCTGCCGGGAAATGACCCTCAAGTGCCCTGGGCGCTTCGGCGGCAAGAACCGCTGCGCGCAAAGCCACCAGCCGGGGCCGCATCGCATCAAACATTGCGCCCAGCTCGACCGCGGTCATATCCGGTTCGTAATCGTCGATCATGGCGTCATAGACATCACCACCATCCGCCAGCGAATGCCCCTCCAGCCGCTTGAGACGGACCACCTCGTCCAGAACCGGCAGAAAGGCGGCAACATCTTCGTCAGCCCGCGCCTGCGCCCATTGGCCCTGCGCCCGGCTTGTCACCTTGGCGATTTCGGCAGCCAGATCACCGGGCACCTTGCGTGTCCGGGCATAGCTCTTGCGGATATGGCGCATCTGCGCCTGTCCAACCACGTCCAGCGCGGCGTCATCAATCGCCGCCAGCCAATCTGCAACTTTCGGGTCCATCCGGCGTGAATGCAGAACCGCTTCCATCGCCGCCATCTCCTCGGCGCGCTGCTCGGAAGCCCCGCGGGGCATCATGGTTTCCTGGTCCCAGCCCAGTCGCCCGGCCACTTGCGCCAGCGCTTCGGTCTGATGCTGGAAGGCCATCAACTCATCATAGGCAGACATGGATCATCCTTTTCGAATGGAGGTCGCAACCGGGTAATGCGCCAGGAACCGCGCCTTGAGGATCAGGGTCCAGACCAGAACTGCCATCACCTGGTGCACGATGGCAATCTCGACGGGGGCTGCATAGATCACCGTGGCGATCCCGATCACGAGTTGCAGCGCAACCCCGGCCAACAGCGTATTGAACGCGAACTGGGTACCCACGTGGGCCGACGCCCGGCTCCGCCGCCAGACAACAACCGCAAAGATCACAAAGAGATAACCCCAGATCCGGTGAATGAACTGCACCAACCCCGGATTTTCAAAGAAGTTGCGCCAAACCGGCTCGATCATGAAGGCATCCGGCGGAAATATCTGCCCGCCCATCAGCGGCCAGTCCGTATAGGACCGCCCCGCATCAATCCCGGCCACCAATGCGCCCAATAGAATCTGGATGAATCCCATGTGCAATAGCCCCGTAGACATGGAAAACAACTTGTCTTCCTTGCCGCGTCGCGCCTGCATCAGATCCCGTTCGCTCCGTCCCAGCAAAAGGATGTACCAGCCAATAAACCCGAGGATCACGAATGCCAGCCCGAGATGTGTCGCCAGACGATAACTCGCAACCGTCGTCACCCCCTCTCCCGAGGTTACCCCTGATGCGACCATCCACCAGCCCACCGCGCCCTGAACGCCGCCAAGGGCCCCGATCAGGAACAGCCGGCCGGTCCAACCCGTCGGGATCTGGCGCGCGACAAGAAACCCAAGGAACCCCAACGCCCAGACAAGGCCGATCACCCGGCCCAGCTGACGATGGCCCCATTCCCACCAGTAGATCGTCTTGAAATCGGCCAGTGTCATCCACTGGTTCTCGATCCGCCATTGGTCGATCTGCTTGTACTTGTCAAATTCCAACAGCCAATCCGCTGCGCTCATCGGCGGAATGGCTCCGGTCACAGGGCGCCATTCGGTGATGGACAAGCCGCTCTCGGTCAGACGGGTCAGCCCACCCACAGCGATCATGATCACCACCAGCGCAAACAACGCCATCAACCAAAGCCGGATCCCACGCCGCGCACCACGCGCGCCCTTGTCGATCACCCCAACAGCCTTCGGGGCCTCCTTAGGCGCCTCGCTGTCGACCTCTTCGAAAATACTGCGTTTCTGGCTCATGGTATCTCCCCGGAACTTGATAGCGACACTAGGCACGCCCCGGCGCGCCTTCAACCACCCCGTACGCGTTTAATCCGCGCGGTCTTTCCAACGCACCATCTGCCGCATGACACCATGCAACATCTGCACATCGGCCCGCGTGAGCGGCATCCGGCTCCACATGTTGCGCAGGTTGATCTTCATGCCTTCCGCCTTCTCGGGTGGGAAAAAGAACCCGGCCTCTTCCAGGCGATCTTCGTAATGGCTCTGCAAGGCTTCCATCTCGGCCCCATTGGCCCAATCGGTCTTGGCCATATCCACCCGTTCGGCCACGATCTCGGCACTGGCCCGGCGCCACTCATAGGCGGTCAGCAACACGCATTGCGCAAGGTTCAACGACGCATATTCGGGGTTCACCGGTACGTTGATGATCGCGCTTGCCCGCGCAATATCCTCGTTTTCCAACCCGGCCCGCTCCGGCCCGAACAGCACGGCGACCTTCTCTCCGGCGGCAATCTTTTCCGACGCCATCTGCATCGCGCGTTCCGGTGTCACCACCGGCTTGGTCAGCCCGCGCGCCCGCGCGGTGGTGGCAAAGACAAAATGGCAGTCACGCAGCGCTTCCTCGGTCGTGTCACACAACATCGCCTCGTCCAGTAGGCGCCCCGCGCCGCTGGCCATGGCCACGGCCCGTTCGTTTGGCCAGCCATCGCGCGGCGCGACCACACGCATCCGGTCGAGCCCGAAATTCAACATGGCACGGGCCGCCCCACCGATGTTTTCCCCCATCTGTGGACGCACAAGAACAAAGGCGGGCTGAGATGTGTCGCTCGGCATGTCATTCTCCACGAAAATCTGGCCGCTGATACCGCCCGTCCGCGCCACAAACAACCCGCCCCTCCTTCATTTTGCTACAAATACGCCCGCCGGAGGCATAAAATCACTGGCGCAAAAGGGAGACACAACCAATGGCCTATGATGAAGGACTTGCCAGCATCCTGCGCGACGACCTCGCCGAGAGCGAAAACGTGACCGAAAAGAAAATGTTCGGCGGGCTCTGCTTCATGCTGAGTGGCAACATGCTCTGTGGTGTGCACATGGGGGGCGGCATGTTTCGGGTGGGCAAAGACAACCATGCCGCCGCACTCGCCATCGAGGGGGCAAGCCCCATGGCCTTCACCGGGCGCCCGATGGGCGGGATGGTCGATGTGGATGAAGACCTGATGGCCGACGACACACGGCGCGGGCAAGTCATGGCCTTGGCGCTGAATTTCGTGACCAGCCTGCCAGCCAAGTAGCCAAGCCCGCGAATCCGCGCTATAGCGGCGCGAAGACCTTTCAAGGAGCCCGAAGATGGCCGATACCGAGCTGCCCCAGATCTATCTCATCACCCCGCCCGAGATCGAACTCAGCCGTTTTCCCGACGCGCTGGCGCGGGTGCTCGACTCGACCGAGATCGCCTGTGTGCGCCTTGCGCTTGCCACCCGTGACGAAGACCGCCTCTCACGCGCGGCGGATGCGCTGCGCGAAGTGACCCATGCCCGCGACGTGGCCATCGTAATCTCCGAACATGTGCTGCTATCCGAACGGCTGGGTCTCGACGGGGTGCACCTCACTGACGGATCGCGCTCAGTGCGTAAGACCCGCAAGGATCTGGGTGATGACGCAATCGTCGGCGCCTTCTGCGGCGCGTCGCGCCATGACGGCATGACCGCCGGCGAGCTGGGCTGCGACTACATCAGCTTTGGTCCCGTTGGCGCAACGCCGCTGGGGGATGGCACCCGCGCCGAACACGAACTGTTCGAGTGGTGGTCCCAGATGATCGAAGTGCCCGTCGTCGCCGAAGGCGCGCTGGACGCCGACATCATTGCCCGCATGTCCTCCGTCACCGAATTTTTCGGCATCGGCGAGGAAATCTGGCGCCATGACGATCCGGTGGCCGCACTCGGCGCTCTCCGGGCCGCGTTCTGACACCTCAGAGAAACACACGCTCCACGAACCACCACGCGCCAATAAGCGCAATCACCGCCGAGGCGGGCACGGCAATCCGTGTCCGGTACCATGGCATTTTCCCGAACCAGAAACCGACTGCGCAGAAGGCCAGCGCGATCACGGTCAACTGCCCAAGCTCGACACCAACGTTGAAACCCAACAAGGCCGGGATGAAGGTGTCTTCGGGCAACCCGAATTCTTCCAGCACAGAGGCGAACCCAAGCCCGTGCAGCAGGCCAAAGCCAAAAACAACCACCGGCCGCCACGGGCTGAGTCCGCGGCTCAGGATGTTTTCAATAGCTACAAAGTTGATCGAGGCCGCGATCAGCGGTTCGACGATGGCGCCGGGCACATTGACCCAGCCAAGCGCGCCCGCCGCAAGCGTCACCGTGTGGGCGAGCGTGAAGGCGCTGATCTGCCAGATCAGTGGACGCAGATGCAACGACAGGAAGAACAGCCCCAATACGAACAGGATATGGTCCAACCCCTTGGGCAGGATATGATCGAACCCCACTGGCACATAGGCAACAAAGCTTTGCCAACCCGACAAGGCATCGCCCCCCAGTACCGCGATCGGCGGGCTGGTCTCCCCCCCGTTCAAAAAGCCGGTATAGGGGTCTTCTACTCCGACCTGCCGCAACACCAACGCACCATGCCCCTCGGGCCAGACCAGCGTCACCTGCTGCGCCCCCAAAGGAATATCCGTGCGCAGTGTCACGACGGTCGCACGCGGCAGTTCGAGATCCGCCAACGGTGCCACCCGTACTTCTACAACCTCCCAGACCCCCGACACGTCGCCAGGCCGAAGGGTCACCCCCTTCAGCACATCCGGCAAGGCCGTGCGCAAACGCGCCTCGAAGTCGGCAACCGATAGCGCGCGCAGCGCGTCGTAATCATTGCCCCTGGCCACTTCGTCCGTATCGGTGATCTCATCCAGATTGAGGCCGGCCACAAATGCCTCGGCGTTCATACGCAGGCTCAGCTGCGCCTGACCATCCGCAACCTGCAAATCTGCGATGGTCGGAAGAACTTCATGGGCATTGGCAAGCTGCGCCCAAAGCCAAACCAGACTTGACAAAGTCAGCACGACAGGCAGCCTCACCCCGGTCCAACCAAGTGGTTTTCTCATGCTCCTGCCCCGCCTGTTCGTCGCCTGTTGCACCGCCTTCCTAGCAAGCGGCCCCGCTCTCTGCCACGAGTTTTGGATCGAACCGCATCTCTTTCAAGTGGATCCCGGCGTCACTTTCTCTGCCGATCTCAAGAATGGACAGAATTTTCAGGGCACGGAGTTTGCGTGGTTCGACAGCCGCGTGCTGCGCTCCGAACGCCATCTGAATGGCGACATTTCACAAAACACCGGACGCGCGGGCGATGTTCCGGCGCTGTCCCTGCCCACATCCGAACCCGGCCTGATGGTCATTCTTCACGAAACCACGCAAAGCGTTGTAACCTATCGAGATTGGGACACCTTCGCCGCCTTCGTTGCCGAAAAGGGCCTTGGCGATGCCCGCACTCTCCATGATGCACGCGCCCTGCCCGCCCCGCCGTTCAAGGAAGGCTACACCCGGCTCGTCAAATCCCTCGTCGCGATCGGCAGCGGCGCGGGCGCGGACAGCCACAAGGGGATGGAGTTTGAACTGGTCGCCCTTGCCAACCCCTACACCGATACAAAGGCCGCCACCCTGCCCGTACGGCTGATCTATCGCGATGTCCCGCGCGCCGACACACAGGTCGACATCTTTGAACGCACCCCGGACGACACGGTCACCACCCACCACCTACGCACCGATGCCGCCGGATTCGTTGAGGTTCCGTTGAAACCGGGACATGACTACTTGCTCAACGCAGTAATCCTGCGCCCCCCAGAGCCGGAGCGCACCAAGGACACAAGCATCGTCTGGGAAACCCTTTGGACCAGCATGACATTCTCACGCCCTGACGGTTGACGCATCTCCCGCCTTGCGTCGCCTCGCGATTTACGATCATAACCAATCCCATGACTCATGATCCCGATATCCTGTGCATCGGTTCCGTCCTCTGGGACGTGATCGGACGCTCCCCCAGCCATATGCGGCAAGGTTCCGACGTGCCGGGACGTATCACGCGCCTGCCGGGCGGCGTGGCCATGAACATCGCCATGACATTGGCCCGGTTCGGCCTGTGCCCCGCGCTCCTGACCGCGATCGGACAGGATGACGAGGGCCATGAACTGATGCGCGCCTGTGAGGCGATGGGTATGATCACGGATCACGTCTATCGCTCCGACGATCTGCCCACCGACAAATACATGGCCGTTGAAGGCGCCAACGGGCTGATCGCGGCCATCGCTGATGCCCATTCACTCGAAGCCGCCGGCGACAAGATCCTGCGTCCAATGCAAAACGGCATGTTGGGCGACGAGGACCGCCCCTATACCGGTTTCATTGCGCTGGACGGCAACCTGACCCAACGCCTTCTGGATCAGATCGCGCGCTCCCCCCTGTTTGACAACGCCGACCTGCGCGTCGCCCCTGCTTCGCCGGGCAAGGCCGAGCGTCTGCTCCCCTTCCTCACCCACGCCCGCGCGGTGCTTTATGTCAATCTCGAAGAGGCCGGGCTCTTGTGCCAGACCGAATTCACATCTTCGCGTGACGCCGCTCAGGCTCTGGTCGCACGTGGTGCCCGGCGCGCCCTCGTGACCGATGGCGGGAATTCGGCTTCTGATGCCACCACGGATGGCGTACTCACTCAAACCCCTCCCTCTGTTCTGGTCACCCGCGTGACCGGCGCCGGGGATACGTTCATGGCGGCCCACATCGCCGCAGAAGCTGCCGGATGCGCGCGCGACGAAGCCCTTTCACGCGCCCTGCAAGCCGCCGCCGCCTATGTTTCCGGAGAACACGCCACATGAGCCTCTTCACTCTTTCGCCAGAAGTTGCCGCCGCTCAGGCCGATGGCACCCCCATCGTCGCGTTGGAAAGCACGATCATCACCCACGGCATGCCGTTCCCGCAAAACGTCCAGGTCGCCCGTCAGGTCGAAGCCGACATCCGCGACAAGGGCGCTGTCCCGGCGACCATCGCAGTTTTGGACGGGACGTTGCATATCGGCCTGACCGACACCCAACTTGACCAGTTGGCCAAGGCCGAAAACGTCGCCAAGCTGTCGCGCGCCGACCTCGCCGTTTGCATGGCGCAGGGGCGCAATGGCGCCACCACGGTTGCCGCAACCATGATCGCCGCCCATTTGGCCGGGATAGAAGTTTTTGCCACTGGCGGCATCGGTGGTGTGCACAAGGGCGCGGAAACCAGCTTTGACATCTCCGCCGATCTCACCGAATTGGCCCAAACCCCTGTGACGGTTGTCGCCGCGGGCGCTAAGGCCATTCTCGATGTACCGAAAACACTTGAGGTGCTTGAAACCAACGGCGTGCCGGTCATCGCCTACCAACAGGACAGCTTTCCCGCCTTCTGGTCGGCCCGATCCGATCTCACCGCGCCCCTGCGGATGGACACCCCAACCCGCATCGCCAAAGCGCATGTGATGCGCGCCAGGCTCGGTCTTCAGGGCGGCCAGCTGGTTGCCAACCCGATCCCCGCAGACGACGAGATTCCAAAACAGACCATCGCCCCGATTATCGCCCGCGCAACCGCCGACGCGGTTGAACACGGCATCTCCGGCAAGGGCGTGACGCCCTATTTGCTTCAGCGCATCTTCGAGCTCACCGAAGGACGATCGCTCACGGCTAATATCGCGCTGGTGCGCAACAACGCCCGCCTCGCTGCCGAAATCGCTCGTGAAATCAGCGCGCTGAAATCACGCGGCTGAAGGATGCGCAATCCCGTTGAACACGCCCCGCGAAAGCCCTAACTAGAAACAGGCCTTACCGGGAACCCGCCCATGACCACACCCTTTGACGACCAACCCCCTCCCAAGCACCGCTCCGGTTTCTTCGGCGGGCTCAGGTCGAGCTTTCTGACCGGGATCGTCGTGATCCTGCCCATCGGCCTGACGATCTGGCTGATCTGGACGCTCATGGGGTGGGTCGACGGTTTTGTCCTGCCGTTGGTGCCCGACACGATCCAGCCCGAGAAGTACATCGGCATCAACCTGCGCGGTGTCGGCGTAATCATCTTCCTCGTGTTCACGATTATTGTCGGCTGGGTGGCCAAAGGGCTGATTGGCCGCTCGCTGATCCTGTGGGCCGAGGGTCTGGTCAATCGCATGCCCGTGGTGCGCTCGATCTATTCCGGCGCCAAGCAGATCGCCGAAACCGTCTTTGCCCAAACCGAGCGCAGCTTCGAAAAAGCCTGCCTGATCGAATACCCACGCCGTGGCATCTGGGCGATTGGCTTTATCTCGACGAATGCCAAAGGCGAGGTGGCAGAAACCGCTGCCACATCCAGCGCGCTGATGAGTGTCTTTGTCCCCACTACGCCGAACCCGACCTCGGGCTTTCTGCTGTTCTTTCCCAAGGACGACGTGATCGAACTCGACATGTCCGTCGAAGACGCGGCCAAGCTCGTGATCTCGGCGGGGCTGGTTTATCCCAACCCCAAGGATCCGACAAAGCCGGTCGAAAGCTGATCAGCCCACCATCCCGGCAAGATCGACTGTGCCCCGAAGATTGAGGTCCGCGCGACGCGCTTTGAGAAAAGCGCGCGCGGCGTTCTGTCCCGCGACTTTCAATTCAGCCAATACATAAGGCACCGGCGTGGTTTTGGTGGCGACCGACAAGTCGTTCATCAATCCGTCATCGGCGATCATGTGCACCTTCACATCCCGCTTTTCATCACGCGACAACCGCCCTTCGGCAATCAGGCGCTGAACAAACCCGATGGCGCGCAACTCGCTCATCAAGGACGCGTTGAAACTGATCTCGTTGACCCGGTTGGCGATCTGCTGAGGCGTCACCGGCAAGGTCTCCCGCTCAAGCGGGTTGATATTCACGATCACCACATCTTCTGGCAACTCGGGGCGAAAAAAGGGCCACAAGGCCGGGTTTCCCGTATAGCCCCCGTCCCAGAACGCCTCACGGCGCCCCGTTTTTGGATCGTCGATCTCCACGGCCTGGAACAGGGTCGGCAGACAGGCCGACGCCAAAAGAACGTCCGTGCTGATTTCTTCCCCCGAAAACACCCGCGCCTTGCCGCTGCGCACATTTGTGGCGCATATGAAAAGCTGCGGCCCATGAAGGTCGCACACCCTGTCATAGTGAAACTGCTCCGCCACACGCCGCAGCGGATGCGCATAAAACGGCCCGTAGACATAGGGCGTCATCATGCGCTGCATCAGGTCCGCCATCATGAAAGGCCAACTGCTTTCAAGCGCCCGACTGACCGCCCCCGGCCCCGGCCCAATGGCCCGCAACCACGCCTCGGCCCCCGGCGCCGTTACCGCGCCAAGTTGCCCCCAGAGCCACTCCAGGTTGGCCCTCGCCGCCTCCGGCCCGCCTTCCAGTAATCCTGCCTTGAGCGCCGCCCCGTTCATCGCCCCGGCTGAGGTCCCCGAAATGGCCGCGATCTCGATCCCCGGATCCTGCAACAGCACGTCCAGCACCCCCCAGGTAAAAGCGCCATGCGCGCCCCCACCCTGAAGTGCCAGGTTGATCCGCTTCTTTTCGGCCAAGCCCTGCCCCCAATTCTTCCTTTTGCCAGAAATATTCCGGGGGTGTGGGGGCTGGCCCCCACGTCGCCCCTTCGCCGACGTGCGCCTTTAAAGCGCGGTCCAGCCGCCATCCACCGAGATTGTCGTCCCGGTGATCTGTGCCGCCGCGTCCGAACACAGGAACACCGTGGTGCCGCCCAATTGCTCCACCGTGGCAAACTCCCGGCTGGGCTGGCGCTCCAGCATGACCTTCTTGATCACCTCTTCACGGCCCATATTGTATTTCTCCATCGTGTCCGGGATCTGAGCCTCCACCAATGGCGTCAGAACATAGCCGGGACAGATCGCGTTACAGGTGATCGGCTCTTCCGCCGTCTCCAGCGCTACGGTTTTGGTCATACCCACAACCCCGTGCTTTGCGGCGACATAAGCAGCCTTGAAAGGCGACGCGGTCAAACCATGTGCGCTGGCGATATTCACCACGCGCCCCCAGCCCCGCTTTCGCATATGAGGGAGCGCGGCAGCGATGGTGTGAAAGGCCGAATTCATGTTGATCGCGATGATCGCGTCCCACTTGTCCACCGGAAATTCGTCGATCGGTGCAACGTGCTGAATCCCGGCGTTGTTCACGAGGATATCGCAGCCGCCCGCCTGTTCGATCAAATCCCGGCAATCCGCGCCCTTGGACATGTCCGCCTTGATATAGCGCGCCTCGACACCGAACTCCTGCGCGATCCCGGCGGCCAGCGCGTGATCCTCTTCGCGGTCCGTGAACGAGTTCAACACCACGTTGGCCCCGGCCTTGGCGATCTCGCGGGCGATTCCCAAACCGATTCCCGAGTTCGACCCGGTGATGATTGCCGTTTTTCCAGAAAGCGTCATGCCTCATCCTTCCTCAAATGATTTGGCGCACCATAGCAATGCTGCACCAGCAAAATAAGAGGAAAGCGCTGCAATACGTAGTCTTACGGAACCTCGGGGGCGGCCAAAAAAACGCCCGCACAAGGCGGGCGTAAAGTTATTGAGGCAGGTTTCATACAGGCAAGAAACCTATCGAGCAGTGACTCCTTTATAAGCAATCCGGTGCCGACCTCCAAGCTAAAAGTTTGATAACCCACGAATCCCCGGTTACTTCTGGGGGCAATAAAACAAGGCCAAAGCAGGATTGTTCGGGCAATGACATCAGTATGTTTCCCCCTCCAAGGGGCCATCCGCGCAGCTTTAGCCGTTGTTTTCTTGGCTGCACCGGCTTTGGGCGAACCCGCCCATGGAATCGCAATGTACGGCGATCCCGCGTTACCGCCGGAGTTTGCCGCACTGCCCCATGCCAACCCCGACGCGCCCAAGGGCGGACGAATCGTGACCGGAAACACCGGGGGATTCGATTCGCTCAACCCGTTCCTGCGCAAAGGCACCTCCCCCTGGCAGCTCCGATTCTTTTCCTACGAGTCGCTGATGGGGCGCAATTGGGACGAACCATTTGCCCTCTACGGCCTTCTGGCCGAAACTGTGGAAACTGCGCCTGACCGCTCATGGGTCGAGTTCACCCTGCGCCCCGAAGCCCGCTTTTCCGATGGCAGCCCGGTCACAGTGGAAGACGTGATCTGGTCCTATGAGACCTTGGGCACCCTGGGCCACCCCCGCTATCTCAGCTTCTGGTCCCAGGTCGACCGGATTGAGGCGACGGGTCCGCACAGCGTGCGCCTTACCTTCAACACCGACAACCGCGAACTTGCCCTGATCGCAGGCATGCGCCCGATCCTGCAAAAGGCGCAATGGGCGGACAGGGATTTCACCGCCGCCACCCTGAATGACATTCCGATCGGCACCGGCCCCTACGTCGTTTCCGATTTCGAGGCGGGTCGCCACGTCACCCTGACTCGCGATCCGGCCTACTGGGGCCGGGATCTGCCCTTGCGCCGCGGCACGCACAATTTCGACGAGATCCGCATCGACTTCTACGGCGATGGCGACGTGCTTTTCGAAGCCTTCAAGGCAGGTGCCCTGTCCTACATGCGCGAGTTCAACGCCGAATCCTGGGCCAATCGTTACGGCTTTCCCGGCGCTTTGTCGGGCAACGTCGTGAAAACCGAAATCCCGCACCAGAAACCCTCGGGTATGACCGGCTTCGTGATGAACGCCCGGCGCGCGCCATTTGATGACATCCGTGTCCGTGACGCGCTGATTCACGCCTTCAACTTCGAATTCATCAACGACACGCTCACCGGGGCACGCCAACCCCGGATCACGTCTTACTTTTCGGGCTCGCAACTTGCCATGCAGCCCGGCGCCGCGACGGGTCGGGTTGCGGAAATGCTGGCACCTTTCGCGGATGATCTGCCCCCCGATACACTTTCGGGTTACACCCTACCCGCGTCGGACGGCTCGGCGCGCAACCGCAAGAACCTGCGCCGCGCCATGAAACTTCTAAACGATGCAGGCTGGGACGTGGTGGACGGGCAACTGCAAAACGCCGACGGCGAAGTTTTGACCCTCAACATCCTGCTCCGCCAGAGCGACACGCAGGACAAGGCGATCATCGACATCTACCGAAAATCGCTCGAACGCCTTGGCATCAAGGTGACCGTGACGCTTACGGACAACGCCCAATATACCCAACGGGTGAGCAGTTTCGATTTCGACCTCACCGATTTCCGCCGGGCATTGTCACTCAGCCCCGGCAATGAACAACATCTCTACTGGGGCAGCGACGCCGCCGATCAACCGGGGTCCCGCAATCTGATGGGACTCAAATCCCCGGTAGTGGACGGGCTGATCGACACGATGCTCACCGCCGAAACTCAGGAAGAATTCACCGCCGCCACCCGCGCGCTGGACCGTGTTCTGACAGCCGGGCGCCATGTGATCCCGATCTGGACCTATGCCGTCGGGCGCATTGCCCATCGCAAGGAACTACGCTACCCCGACACGCTGCCGATCTATGGCGACGGGGCCGAGTGGATGCCTGCTTTCTGGTGGTATCAGGAATAGCCCATCCGCGCTTGCCCGTTGTATGCTGGCGAACGCTATGCGAAAACCGCCCAACCCAAGCATGCCAGAGGCCCGTTCCATGAGCGCCATCGACTCCCTTCCCCCGCTGCGCGATGTGATCGCAACGCATGGTCTTTCGGCCCGCAAGTCTCTGGGGCAGAACTTCCTTCTTGACCTCAACCTGACCGCCAAGATTGCGCGACAGGCCGGAGATCTGAGCGAGGCGGACGTGCTCGAAATCGGCCCCGGTCCCGGTGGTCTCACGCGCGGGCTTCTGGCCGAAGGCGCACGCCGGGTGCTCGCCATCGAAAAAGACAGCCGCTGCATGCCCGCGCTGGCCGAGATTGCCGACGCCTATCCCGGACGGCTCGAAGTGATCAATGGCGACGCGCTCGAAGTCGACCCGCTAAGCCACCTGACCCCACCCATCCACGTCGCGGCCAACCTGCCCTACAATGTCGGCACCGAGCTTCTGGTGCGTTGGCTCACACCGCCCGAATGGCCCCCCTTCTGGCAAAGCCTGACCCTGATGTTCCAACGCGAAGTAGCCGAGCGCATTGTCGCCCAACCGGGAAGCAAGGCCTATGGCCGTCTCGCCATCCTCGCCCAGTGGCGCGCCGAGGCCCGGATCGTCATGTCCCTTCCTCCCGGTGCCTTCACCCCGCCGCCCAAGGTCAGCTCAGCGGTGGTGCATCTCAAGGCCCTGCCCGAACCCCGCTTTCCGGCCCGGGCACCCACCCTGTCCCGCGTCGTTGCTGCCGCCTTCAATCAGCGCCGCAAGATGCTGCGCGCCGCGCTTAAGGGACAGGCGCCTGACATCGAGGACCGCCTGATTGCCGCCGGGATCAAACCTACCGAGCGCGCCGAACAGGTCAGTCTCGAACAGTTTTGTGCGCTGGCCCGGGAACTTGACGCCTGAAACAAAAAGGCCCGTTCCAACCGGAACGGGCCTTTTTCAAATCATGAGCACCACTCTTATTCGGCGGCATTATCCTCCGGCGCAGCCGCAACCGGCTCCGCCGGAGCATCCTCGGTCTTCTTCTTGCGCGGAGTAGATGTCCGCTTGCGCGTTGTGGTTTTGCGCGGCGCTTTCGGCTTTTCCTCGACCTTGCTCTCGGGTGTTTCCACCAGTTCGGCTTCGGGGGCATCCACCAAGAGGTCAGGCTGATCCGCTTCCGACGGGTCGATCACGTCATCCTGCTGCGGCGCATCCGCGCCGTTGGATTCACGTTCCTGACGCTCCATGCGCTCGCGACGTTCGCGATCCCGCTCTGCCTGGCGTTCCCGGTTCTGGCGGTCCTGTTCCTCGCGGCGGGCCTCCTGCTCGCGCTGCGCTTCATTCAGCATGCGCTGATAGTGCTCGGCATGCTGCTGGAAGTTTTCCGTGGCAACCCGGTCATTGCCCAGCTGCGCGTCCCGCGCCAACTGGTTGTACTTGTCGATGATCTGCTGCGGCGTGCCGCGCACCTTGCCCTCGGGGCCCGAGCTGTCGAACACGCGGTTCACAATGTTGCCCGAGGGGCGGTTACGATTCGACTTGTTCCGCGAACGTGACTTGGAAGATCTCATAATCCTTGCAATCCAGCCTTGGTCAATTGCAGTCGCTAACCCTGTCTTGCACCTCGTGTGCTCAATCTGGTTGCGACAATTTCTGGCTTGGCGTCCCATGGGACCGCCAACAAGGGCATCCACCAAAAGGACACCTTCTGACTAATCGCCCCTGCCACCCGGCACAAGTCCATTTCGTCCTTCTTGGCGCCATATTGCAAAAATATCGCAAGTTCCTCAGCGTTTCCTTGCCGAAACCACGCGATCCCGCCCGTCAAGGTCAGGAAAAACGCGCACATCCCGCCATCCTGCGGCTTTGAAAATTGCCCCAACGTCGCCCCCCTGCCGCCATCCGATCTCTACAAGCACATGTCCACTCGCGTTCAGATGCGCCCCGGCGCGGGCGGCAATCTCCCGATAGGGCATTAGCCCGTCGCCGCCCGGAGTAAGCGCCTCGTGCGGATCGTGGTCATGTACCTCGCGTGACAACTCGGTCATTTCCTGGACCGAGATATAGGGTGGATTCGACAAGATCATGTCAAACATCCCGATCCCGTCCGGCAGCCACTCCCCCGCCTTACGGACACGATAGAATTCAAGACGCTTGCGCACGTCCTGTCCAATGGCGTTCAACTCCGCAATCGCAATCGCAGGCCCACTGACATCTGTTGCCAATGCCGTTGCCTCTGGCCACTCGGCTAAAAGAGAGATCGCGATGATCCCGGTCCCGGTCCCCAGATCGGCAAAGCGCGCCACCGGACCAAGGTCCAGCGCCGCCGCGATCAGGCATTCTGTCTCGGGGCGTGGGTCCAGCGTATCCCGCGTCACCACGAAATCCCGCCCCCAGAATTGCCGGCGCCCGATGATCTTGGAAACAGGCTCTCCCACAACGCGTCGCGCCACCAAAGCCTCAAGCGCATCAGGGTCGGCCAGGACCATATCCGCTTCCAACGTTACCATGCTCGGCTTGATCCCGGCTGCCTCGGCCACCAGCGCCCGCGCATCGCGTGCCGCGCCCTCGATCCCAGCCGCCTTCAGCCGGGCGATACTGGCCGCCAGCGCCTCGCGCAGGGTCACCCGTCTATCTCCGCCAGCGCAGTTGCCTGCGCATCCGCCGTCAGCGCGTCGATGATCTCGTCCAGATCACCCTGCATCACCTGATCCAGCTTGTAGAGCGTCAGGTTGATTCGGTGATCCGTCATCCTTCCCTGTGGAAAGTTATAGGTCCGTATCCGTTCGGAACGGTCACCCGATCCGACCTGTCCCGCGCGATCGGCGGCGCGTTCGCTGTCGATCCGTTGCCGCTCAAGATCATAAAGCCGTGTTTTGAGTACCTGCATCGCGATCTCGCGGTTGCGGTGCTGAGATTTCTCCGAGCTGGTCACGACAATCCCTGTCGGCAAATGCGTGATCCGTACCGCCGAATCCGTGGTGTTCACGTGCTGGCCACCCGCGCCCGAAGATCGCATCGTATCAATCCGCAGATCATTGGCATCAATCTGGATGTCCACATCCTCGGCCTCGGGCAGCACCGCCACCGTCGCCGCCGACGTGTGAATCCGCCCCCCACTTTCTGTGGTCGGCACACGCTGGACCCGGTGCACACCGGATTCGTACTTCATGCGGGCAAAGACATTTTCACCCTTGATGTGGGCCACCACTTCCTTGATCCCGCCCAGCTCGGTCTGTTGCTCTTCGAGGATTTCAAGCTTCCAACCCCTCGCCTCGGCATAGCGTTGATACATGCGTAGCAGATCGCCGGCGAACAATGCCGCTTCGTCCCCGCCCGTACCGGGACGGATTTCAAGGATCGCGGGCCGCGCATCCGCCGCGTCCTTGGGCAACAACGCCAGCTGCAACGCATGTTCCGCGTCCGGCACCGCCGCGCGCAGCTCGGGAAGTTCCTCTTCGGCCAGTTCCTTCATATCCGGATCGGCCAACATCTCTTCGGCCTCTTCGATATCGCTCAGCAAACGGCGATAGGCAGCGATCTGTTGGACCACCGGCTTCAGCTCGGAATACTCTTTGGCCAGCGCCGCGATATCGGCGCTGCCCCCCTCGGCCATCTGCGCCTCGAGAAACTCGAAACGCTGGGTGATCTGTTCAAGACGCTCTATTGGAACCATGCGGTTAAGTGGGACAATCCGCGGACTTGGTCAAGGGCCGTTGAGGGTGTATCATCGGTGCATGAACAAGCTTCTTGCAGCACTCTGCCTTGTCGCCACCCCGGCCTTGTCGGACGGGTTCATGAATGGTGTGCCGATCGATTGCTATTGTACCGATTCCAAGGGGCAACGGGTCGAGATCGGGGATACCATCTGCCTTCAGGTCGACGGGCGCATGTTCATGGCGCAATGCCAGATGTCGCTGAACGTCCCGATCTGGCGCGAGATTGCGCCCGGTTGCGTCAGTTCCGATCTAAAAGGCGGTCAAAGCCTCGATCCAACGGTCAACCCGCGCGGCATTGACCCCCATGTCACGCCGCCCAAAGCGTGACCGCGCGAGGATTTTTAGATCCTCACCATCCTGAAACACCGTCGTGTAATCGGGAAAGCCCACGGTGCGGGTGCGCGTGACAAAGGTCATCATCCCCTCTTCCACCGATCCGGCCAGAACATGAGTGCGCGGATCGCCCTCGGCCACCGCAGCGAGACGTCGCAACCCGTCCTTGCCAATGGTCACGATCCGGGTCGCCCCGTTGCGGAATGTCTTGTCCCCGACAACTTCAGGAACCCTGTGCCAGCGGGCCGGGTCACTCGGGGCCAGCCGCACATAGGCAAACAGGGCCACGAAAAGCCCCAGAACAATCCAGACAATCCACATGGCGCGCAAACCTCGTTTTCCCTTCAATCTATGCGCGCAGACTGCACGGGAACCGGGCGCGGGATCAAGCCTTACACGGCGTTAGGTTTGCGGTTCTTGCGCCGTGTCCAGCCCCACAAACAGATCATCTCGGTCGCAACATGCGCCCCGGCAATCGCCGTTGCACCCGTCGTGTCATATGGCGGGGACACCTCGACAATGTCGCCTCCCACAAGATTGATCCCGGCGATATCCCGCAAGATGATGCTCGCCTGACCACTGGTCAGCCCGCCCCAGACCGGAGTGCCGGTGCCGGGCGCAAAGGCCGGATCCAACCCGTCAATGTCAAAGCTGAGATAGGTCGGGTTGTCGCCCAGGATCGACTTGATCTTCTTGGCCACGGCGACCGGACCGGTCTCGTGCACTTCACGCGCGTCAATGATGTTGATCCCCAGCGTGTCCGGGTTCTGGGTGCGAATGCCCACCTGCACCGACCGCTTCGGGTCGATCAGCCCAAGCTTCACCGCCTTGTAGAACATGGTGCCATGGTCAATGCGATCCATGTCATCGTCCTGCCAGGTGTCCGTGTGGGCATCGAACTGCAAAAGGCTCAGCGGTCCGTATTTCTCGGCATAGGCTTTCAGGATCGGAAAGCTGATATAGTGATCCCCCCCAAGTGTGATGCTGGCCGCGCCGCCCTCGAGAATGCCTCGGATATGGTTGGTGAGCGTTTCGGGAAAATCGCTGACCCGCGCATAGTCAAAGGCGAGGTCGCCATAGTCCACGATCAGCAGTTCCTCCAATGCATCGTAATCCCAGCCATAGGGCGGATCGAATGCCTGCAGGGCGCTGGCCTCTCGAATGGCGCGCGGCCCAAGGCGGGTACCGGGGCGGTTGGTCACGGAATGATCAAACGGCACCCCGGTTACCGCGATATCCACGCCCTCAAGGTCCTTCGTATACTTGCGGCGCAGGAACGAGTTTGCCCCGCCAAACGTATTCTCAAAGCTTGCCCCCCGAAGGTTTTCCCGTGTGAACGCCGTGTCCACCTGGTGCTTTGCATCCTCCAACGCCATGACTTGCGCTCCCCGTCAAATAATTTGATCAAATTATTCATATACGGGAAATGAGGTCAAGCCCCTTCATTTTCAGAACGGCGAATACGCAAGCAGGCGGGGCCCACTCGCCCCGCCGCAGGCTTCCGTCAGACGGGCTGTGCCGTCTCGACCAGTCGCACGAAGAACGACGCCCCTACCGGCGCCACTTCGTCGTTGAAATCGTATTTCGGGTGGTGCAGCCCGGCCCCCTCGCCCGTCCCAAGGAAAAGATAAGCCCCGGGGCGCGCCTCAAGCATGTAGGAAAAATCCTCGGCGCCCATTTCCATCTGTGCGTCCGCGTCCACCGCGTCCTCGCCCGAAATCTCGCGCGCCACGCCGACGGCAAAGGCACTTTTCTCAGGATCATTGACCGTCGCGGGGTATCCGATCTCGATCTCGGTCCGCGCCTCCACGCCATAAGCGGCAGCGGTTCCGTCCACGACTTCGCGCAGCCGGCGGTGCACCATCTCCTGCACCCCCTTGTCGAACGTGCGGATCGTGCCATTGAGATAGGCCGTATCCGGGATCACGTTGTTGACAGTTCCGGCGTGGATCTGCGTCACGGAAACAACCACTTCCTGACGCGTATCGTGGTTGCGGCTGACGATGGTCTGGATCGCGTTGACCATGGCCACCGCCGCCACCACCGGATCAACCGTATCCTGCGGAAACGCCCCGTGCCCACCATGGCCCTGAATGAACACCTCGAACGTATCCACCGCCGCCATCACCGGCCCCGGCGTTGACAGGAAATACCCGGCCTCGACGCCCGGAATATTGTGGATTCCATAGACCTCGCCAATGTCGAACCGATCCATGATCCCTTCCTGCACCATGACGTCGGCCCCGCCACCTTCTTCCTCGGCAGGTTGGAAAATCAACGCCACACGCCCCGAGAACTTGCGCGTTTCCGCAAGGTAGCGCGCCGCCCCCAAAAGCATCGTCGTGTGTCCGTCATGCCCGCAGGCATGCATCATCCCGGGCACCGTGCTTGCGTGTTCAAGCCCGGTTGTCTCGTCCATCGGCAAGGCGTCCATATCCGCACGCAAGCCAATCGTCGGCCCCTCGCCCTGCCCGTTGATGATGGCCACGACCCCGCTGGTGGCGATCCCCTCGTGAATCTCATCCACTCCGAATTCGCGCAGGCGCTCGACCACAAAGGCCGCCGTCTTGTGGCACTCGAACATCAATTCCGGATGCTGGTGCAGATACCTGCGCCAGGTCTTCATATCTTCCGCATAATCTGCAATCCGGTTAACAACAGGCATGGTTGGACTCCCCTCGCAACATTCCCATCCATGCACCAGAAACCAAAAAGGAGCGCGCTGCAATGGCCGAAAATCCGCTGATCCTTGATCCCCACGGGGGCATGCCCCGCCTCTTGGAAATCATGCGCCGCCTGCGTGATCCCGCGAATGGCTGTCCATGGGACATCGATCAGGATTTCTCGACCATTGCGCCCTACACGATCGAAGAAGCCTATGAAGTGGCCGACGCGATCGAGCGTGAAGCATGGGATGAACTCAAGGGCGAGCTGGGCGATCTTCTTTTCCAATCGGTCTTTCACGCGCAGATGGCCGCCGAAAAGGGGCTCTTCACCTTTGACGAAGTGGCCGACACCATGTCCGACAAAATGGTCGCCCGCCATCCACATGTTTTTGGCGACGAATCGCGCGATAAGTCGGCCGAGCAACAAACCCAAGATTGGGAAACCATCAAGGCCGCCGAACGCGCAGGCAAGGCCCAAAAAGGCACCCTTGATGGGGTCGCCGTCGGTCTGCCCGCTCTGCTGCGGGCCTTGAAATTGCAAAAACGCGCCGCGCGCGTCGGCTTTGACTGGCCCGACGCCTCGCACGTTCTCGACAAGATCACCGAAGAAGCGCACGAGCTTGCCGAGGCCCGCGACAGCCTGTCTCAGGACGAGATCGAAGACGAATTTGGCGACCTTCTTTTTGTCATGGCCAACCTGGCCCGCCACATGAATGTCGATCCCGAAGCCGCGCTGCGCCGTACGAACCAGAAATTTATCCGGCGTTTCGAAGCAGTTGAAGCCCACCTCGCCGCGCGCGGAAAACGCCCCGAGGACTCGACACTCGAAGAAATGGACGCGCTCTGGAATCAGGTCAAGGCCGAGGAGAAAGTAGACTCAAATTCCTGAATGTTTTATTCAGGTATTGACCCAAGTAAAAAAGTCGGATTTATGTCGCTGCAATTGATTTGCAACTACAAGAGACCAGCAATGCTCGACTCGATCAAAACAACCGTCCTCGCCGCCGCAACCCTTGCCGTGGCCACCCCTGCCCTCGCCGACGAGGTCAACATCTATTCCTACCGTCAGCCCGAACTGATCAAGCCGCTGACCGATGCCTTTACAGCTGAAACCGGTATCCGCGTGAACGTCGCCTATCTCGCCAAGGGCATGATCGAACGCCTGCAGGCCGAAGGTAAACGCTCGCCCGCCGATGTGGTTCTTACAGTCGACATCTCGCGCCTATCCGGCATCGTCGAAGCTGGTCTGACCCAGCCCGTCGACAGCGCCACCCTCAAGGCCAATGTCCCGGCGCAGTACCAGGATCCCGAAGGCCACTGGTACGGCCTGACCACCCGCGCCCGTATCGTCTATGCCTCCAAGGATCGCGTCGCGGACGGTGAAATCACCACCTACGAAGACCTCGCTGATCCCAAATGGAAAGGCCGTATCTGCACCCGCTCGGGCACCCACGCCTATAATATCGCCCTCACTTCGGCCGTGATCGAGCACCACGGCGAAGAAGGCGCCAAAGCATGGCTCGACGGCATCAAGTCGAACCTCGCCCGCAAACCGCAGGGCAACGACCGGGCACAGGTCAAGGCGATCTGGGCCGGGGAATGCGACGTCGCAATCGGCAACACCTATTACATGGGCAAGATGTTGGCGGACGAAGAACAGAAAGAATGGGCCGAGAGCGTAAACGTCGTGTTCCCGACCTTCGAAGGCAATGGGACACACGTGAACATCTCGGGCGTGGCGATGACCAAATCTGCCCCCAACAAGGAAAACGCCCTGAAGCTGATGGAATTCCTGACCTCGCCTGCAGCACAGGAAATCTATGCGAAGGCCAACTTCGAATACCCGATCGCACCGGGCACCAAGCCTGATCCGCTGGTCGAAAGCTGGGGGGCGTTCACCGCCGATAACACCAACCTGATGACGCTGGCCGGCCACCGCGCAACCGCGCTCAAGATCACCGAAGAAGTCGATTTCGACGGCTGATCACGACCTGCTCATGCAAGACACGACGGGCGGTCCTCTCGGGGGCTGCCCTTTTTCGTCAGTGCGCCGAAGTCCGATGTCAATACCGACGCAATACCGACGTTATACCGACGTGAAACCGAACGCGGATTTCCGCCCTCAAACGGCGCAGCGCTTGCCATTGCGCGCAACCATTGACACTGTGCCCCCACATCACGAGGGACCCACATGAGCGCGCGTAAAATCATTATCGACACCGATCCGGGACAGGACGACGCCGTCGCAATCCTGCTGGCCTTGGCCAGCCCCGAGGACATCGACGTACTTGGAATAACTGCTGTCGCAGGCAACGTTCCACTTGCACTTACAAGCAAAAATGCCCGCATTGTCTGTGAGTTGGTTGGCAAAGCTGATGTAAAGGTCTTTGCCGGGTGCGACCGCCCTCTCGGACGAGACCTTGTCACTGCCGAACATGTGCATGGCAAGACCGGGCTCGACGGCCCTAACCTGCCCGACCCGACTATGCCCTTGCAGGAACAGCACGCGGTCGATTTCATCGTCGACACGCTGCGCAGCCATGCGGCTGGCACCGTCACGCTCTGTCCGCTTGGCCCCTTGACAAACATCGCAATGGCTTTTGAAAAGGCCCCGGATATTATTGAAAAGGTTCAGGAAATTGTTCTGATGGGTGGTGCCTATTTTGAGGTGGGCAACATCACCCCGGCGGCTGAATTCAACATCTATGTCGATCCTCAGGCTGCCAATATTGTGTTCCGTTCCGGCGCGCCCATCGTCGTCATGCCGCTGGATGTCACGCACAAGGCCCTCGTGACCAAACCCCGCAACGATGCGTTCCGCGCATTGGGCACCAAGGTTGGCGTTGCCGTCGCGCAAATGACTGATTTCTTTGAGCGTTTTGACAAGGAGAAATACGGCTCAGAGGGCGCCCCGCTGCATGACCCCTGCGTCACCGCCTACCTGATCCGACCCGACCTGTTCACTGGCCGCCACATCAACGTGGAAATCGAAACCCATTCGGAACTCACCATGGGCATGACTGTCGCGGACTGGTGGGGCGTCACCGATCGCCCCCCCAACGCCACGTTCATGGGCAATATTGACGCGGATGGCTTCTTTTCCCTTCTGACAGAAAGGCTTGCCCGCCTATGAGCACCGCCTTGCACCTTGCCGGACCCGACGATTTTGCCGTACTGGACCGGTTGGTAGCGGCCTTCCACGGCGAAATGGACATCAAACAGGACGACGCCACGCGTACAGCCGCCCTGCGCCCTCTCCTCGAAGGCTCACCCTACGGTGTCGCCTATCTCCTCGGCCCCGCCCGCGCGCCTATCGGCTATGTCATTGTCACCTTTGGTTGGTCGGTTGAGTTCGGCGGGCTGGACGCCATTATCGACGAGATTTTCATCCGTCCGGCCATCCGAGGGCGCGGCGTGGGAAGCGACGTGTTGATTGCCCTACCCAAGGCATTGGCCGACGCCGGAATCCGAGCCTTTCACCTTGAAGTTGACCGCGATGACACCACCGCCCAAAAGCTGTACCTGCGCGCCGGATTCCGGGCCCGCGAACGCTTCATGCTGATGTCGCGCCGCATGGTATGACGCGCGCTTGACACAATGTTAACCCGGCTCTGGTAATCCTGCATGCAAGGGTTATCTTTTGCGGTATGGATCTTCGTATTCCCTTCGACAACAGCTACGCCCGCCTGCCTGAACGGCTTTTCGCGCGGCAAGAGCCCACGCCCGTCCGTGCACCGCGCCTTGTCGCCTTCAACCACGCGCTTGCCGGCCAGCTTGGCCTGACCGGGATCGACGATGACACCACACTCGCAGCGGTGTTTTCCGGCTCCCGTCTGCCCAATGGTGCCGAGCCTTTGGCGCAGCTTTATGCCGGGCATCAATTCGGCCACTGGAACCCGCAGCTGGGTGACGGGCGCGCCGTACTGTTGGGCGAGGTCAACGGGCTGGATCTCCAGCTCAAGGGCTCTGGCCGGACCCCATTTTCGCGGCGCGGCGATGGACGCGCGTGGCTTGGGCCAGTGTTGCGCGAATACGTAGTCTCCGAGGCCATGTTCGCCCTTGGTATCCCCACGACCCGTGCTCTTGCCGCCGTCGAGACCGGTGAAGACATCATGCGAGACGGTCTGCAGCCCGGCGCAGTGCTTACCCGCGTTGCGGCCTCTCATATCCGGGTGGGCACCTTTCAGGCGCTCGCCGCCAGACAGGACATCGCTGGATTGAGGGCGCTTTTTGAACATGCGGTAGAGCGCCATTATCCCGACGTGGACACACCGACGGAATTCCTTGATTCTGTAATAAAAAAGCAGGCTGAACTCATCGCGGCGTGGATGTCTGTCGGCTTTATTCATGGCGTGATGAACACCGATAACTGCGCGGTTTCCGGTGAAACCATCGACTATGGCCCCTGCGCCTTCATGGATGCCTACCACCCGATGACCGTGTTTTCCTCGATCGACAGGCAGGGGCGCTATGCCTACGGCAATCAGCCCGACATCATCGTCTGGAACCTTGCCCAGCTGGCCACCGCACTTGTTCCACTCATGCCCGACGCAGAGCAGGCGGTTGCCGAATTCACCAACTCGGTCCACGCAATGCCTGGCCTTCTGAACGCCGCCTGGCAACGACGCTTTGGCGCGAAAATCGGCCTCACCGCGGTGACGGAAGGCGACACAGCTTTAATCACCGAATTGCTGTCGCTGATGGCCGCGCAAGGCGCCGATTTCACCAATAGTTTCAGAGCTTTGAGTAGCGGGTCGGCGCGAGATCAGTTCACCGATCGCGACGCTTTTGATGCTTGGAACAAACGTTGGCGGACCCGATTGGAGAGCGAAACACAGGACCCGGTTGCCGCTATGAATGCGGCCAACCCGGCGCTGATCCCGCGCAATCACCGTATCGAGGAAATGATTGCCGCCGCAGTCAACGGAGACTACCGCCCCTTCGACCGCCTGATGCGTGCCCTGTCGACTCCCTTTGCCGATCCCGGAGACGCCGCCGACCTGACTCGCCCGCCCAGCGAAAACGAACGCGTGCACGCCACCTTCTGTGGCACTTAGCGGCGGTTTATCAACACCAACCCCGCCGCTACCAGACCCAGCGCCAGCCAGATCGCCGGGCCGATCGTCTCCCCAAGCAGCCACCAACCAAGGATAACGCTCAACACTGGCGACAGGAAGCTGAACGACGCCACCGACGCGGCGGGATAGATCGTCAGCAAGACGAACCAGGCCAGGAAACCCAGAGAGGCAATGGCGACAATTTGGAACACCATGCCCGCCCAGTGGATCAGCTCCGGGTCTCTGAACGTGGCTCCGAAAACGGGCGCCAGCGGCAGGAGGATCAACGCCGAGACCACAAGCTGATACATCAGTTGTGTTTCCGGCCTTGTCTCGGAAAGCGCGGTCAACCGGACCGTCAGCGGAATCCCCGCCCAGAAAATCGCACCACACAACGCCAGGACATCCCCCAACGGGCGCGCCTCTCCGCCCGCACGATCCGACAAGGCAACCACGACGCCCGCCATCGCGAGCGCCAACCCCATGAGTCGGCTCCGGTTGAGACGTTCGCCCGGTAGAAACACATGTGATGCTAGCGCGAGCCAGACCGGCATGGAATAGAAGATAATACTCACGCGAGCGACATCCGTAAGATCAAGAGCGCTGAATAGCGCCATGAACTCAAACGAAAATAATGCTCCAACAAGGAGACCGGGGACCCACATGCGCCGCGACAGGTCCATCCGTTGACCACGTAGCGCCATCCAGATCGCGACCACGCCGATCGCAAAGAACGAGCGCATCCCGACGGCAAAGACCGGACCAAAACCGCCCACCGTGACCTTGATTACCACCTGGTTGAACGCCAGCAACAGCGCAAAAAGCGTCAGCCAGATCGCGCCAGTTCCATCCATATGTTCTTTGCGTGCCATTCCTGCACTCGGCGCTGTTGGCGCCTGAAAGTCAAGCGACCCAGGCCACAAATGCCGCAGCGGCCAAAAACCTGCTGGTCGCCGACCCTGCGCCGCCTTACATGCTAGGGACAGACAACGAAGACCCGCCATGACACCGCTCCGCCTCGCCAGCTACAATCTTCAGAAATGCGTCGGCCTCGATATGCAAAGGCGACCCGACCGTTCCCTGCTGGTCATCCGCGCTCTGCGTGCGGATGTGGTTGTATTGCAGGAAGCCGACAAGCGCCTGCCGCCGCGTCCCACCGCGCTCCCTTTCGATCTCATTGAAACCCACGGATTCGATATCGTCGATTTCGGACAACCCGGCGGGTCACTTGGCTGGCACGGCAACGCCATGCTTGTGCGCAACGGTGCGACGATCATCGAAACCGACGCGCTCGACCTGCCCGGTCTCGAGCCGCGCGGCGCCATCCGGGCGGATCTTGACACGACGATTGGCCCGTTGCGGGTGATCGGGGTGCATCTCGGCCTGTTGCGCCGCTATCGCCTGATGCAGCTTTCTGCGATTACCCGCCACCTGCGCAGGCTCGCGCCGATGCCGACCATTCTTGCCGGCGATTTCAACGAATGGGGCAGCAAGCGCGCGCTGGACGTGGCGACGCCGGGCCTTGATTTCGTGGAACCGGGCCATTCCTTTCCAGCCGCGCGCCCAATTGCCGGGCTGGATGGGTTTGCGCTCGACAAGACCCTCACACCCGTAAACAAGGCGGTCCACAACCGCCGTCCGGCCCGTGTCGCGTCTGATCATCTGCCGGTTTGGATCGAGGTCACACGCGCCTAGCCAGCGCCCCAATCCCCATGCTACGCAAGTGCAATCACCAAAAGGAAATTTGCGCGTGCATTTTTTACAGATTACGTCTCTTCTCATTGTTCTTGCGGGCGTTTTTGGCGCCATAAACTACCTTTTCCTGAAGCTTCCCTCCGCCATTGGCATTCTTGTTGTTGCGCTCTTCGCCTCGTTCGGCGTGCTTGGTATCGATCTCATCTGGCCGCAACTCGAAATCGCCGACACGGCCCGTCATCTGGTCGTTGGGATCGACTTTTCCGATGCACTGCTCGAAGGCATGTTGGGCCTCCTGCTTTTTGCCGGGGCTTTGCATGTGAAGCTTGCCGATCTGCGCGCCCAATGGATTCCGGTTGCGCTCATGGCGACCCTTGGCGTGGGTCTCTCGACCGCCATCGTCGGCTTCGGTTTCAGCTGGATCACCGGTATGCCACTTATCGTGGCGCTGGTCTTTGGTGCGCTGATTTCCCCGACCGACCCTGTGGCTGTTCTGGGGGTACTACGCGAGGCCAAGCTGCAAAAATCTCTGGAAACCAAGATCGCCGGCGAAAGCCTGTTCAATGACGGAGTGGGATACGTGGTGTTTCTCGTGATCTCGGGCATTGCCTTTGCCAGCGGCGGGCACGGAGCGGATCACGGCTCATCCGAGTTGGACGACGCGGCTTTTCTGTTCGTGCAAGAGGCATTTGGCGGCGCGGTACTTGGCATCGTTCTGGGATGGCTCACGTTCCGCGTGATGCGTTTGATCGACGATTATTCGCTCGAGGTTCTGCTGACGCTCGGACTGGCTTTTGGCGGCTATGAACTTGCCGTCTGGCTGCATGTCTCGGCCCCGATCATGGCGGTCTGCGCCGGGTTGCTGATCGGGGATATCGGCACCAAGCATGGTATGAGCGCCCAGACCCGCGAATACGTGGATGCCTTCTGGAAACTGATCGACGAGATTCTGAACGCCGTTCTGTTCCTCTTGATCGGATTCGAAGTCTTTGCCGTCGCCTTTGACATTCAGTTCCTGCTGGCCGGTGTTATGGCCATTGGACTCGCGCTTGTCGCGCGCCTTGCCGCCGTTGCCGTGCCGGTTCTGATCCTCGAACCGTTCCGCAGCTTCAGTCGCGGCGTCGTTCCGATCATGACCTGGGGCGGGCTCAAGGGCGGCATTTCCGTTGCGCTGGCTCTTTCCCTACCCGACAATGATTGGAAACCGCTGATCCTGACCAGCACCTATATCGTCGTTGTCTTCTCAATCATCGTTCAGGGTCTGACCGTGGCGCCGCTGGCGAACCGGGTCGGACGCGAACCCGATCTGGTATGAATCCATGACCGCCTATTTTGTCTATGATGTCTTTTCGGAAAAAGCCTTTGGTGGAAACCAGCTGGCCGTTATTCCTGATGCGGCGGACCTTCCACAGGAAGACCTCCAGCGCATTGCGCGCGAGTTCAACTACTCGGAAACGACCTTCGTCTATCCCGCCCGGGAACCGAGCCATACCGCCCACGTGCGCATCTTCACGCCGACGATGGAAGTTCCTTTTGCGGGCCATCCGCTGATCGGAACAGCCGTCGCGCTGTCCGATGAAGGCGCCGGACCGGACATGGTTCTGGAACTGGGGATCGGCCCGATCACTTGCAGGGTCGAAGTCGGAGCCGCCCGTTTTACCACATCTGCAACTCTCGAAATCACCGCAGAGCCCGATCCTGATCTGGTGGCGGCGGCGCTTGGCACCAGTCCTGCGAACATCTCCTTCGAAAACCACGCGCCTGTCATGGCCTCACTTGGGCTGGCCTTCACGATCACCGAACTGAAATGCCGGGATGTGCTGGCGAACCTGCTGCCCGACATCGGGGCCTTTCGCAAAGGTAACGCGGCCTACCCCTCGGGTCTGGACTTCGCTCAGTTTGCTTATGTGCGGGACGGAAACGTGATCCACGCGCGCATGTTTGCACCGCTTGACAACATCCCAGAGGATCCGGCCACGGGCAGCGCCTGTGCGACCCTCGGCGCGCTTCTGCGCCGGATCGAAGGGCGTGACCAGAAATTGACCATCCACCAAGGGGACGACATGGGCCGACCCAGCCGGATCGGTCTGGAAACGCAGGGCGATGCCGTCACCATTTCGGGCACCGCGCTGCGCGTCATGCAGGGTCAATTGACCTATCGGACTTAGGCCGCCTTGGGCGCGCCCTTGCCGCGTGCAGGACGCCGACGGCGGCGACGCTGCCCGTTGCCAGCCGGTTTACCCGGCTGAGCTGCTGTGCCACCGCGCGGGCCGTTGCCCCCCCGGCGGCGGTTTCCACCCTTCTTGGCCGGTGCTTCAAGCCCTTCCCACGCACGGCCCGACGCCACCGGGATGTCCAGCTTCATGACTTTCTGGATCGCCTTCAGCTCTTCAACTTCATCCGGGGCACAGAACGCCACCGCCGCCCCGTCCATCCCAGCGCGCGCGGTGCGGCCAATCCGGTGCACGTAGTTCTCGGGCACATTGGGCAGGTCAAAGTTGTAGACATGGCGCACCTGCGGAATGTCCAGCCCACGCGCCGCTACATCCGTGGCCACGAGGACAAGGGTTTCGCCATCGCGGAACCCCTTGAGCGCGCGCTCACGCTGACCCTGGCTCTTGTTGCCGTGTACCGACGCCGCCGCATATCCGGCCTTGACCAGAGCTTTCATAAGCCGTTCCGACCCGTGTTTGGTGCGCGCAAACACGATGGCCGCTTCGTCGCGATGCGCGTCCAGCAATTCGATCAGCAAAGCGGTCTTTTCGGTCTTTGCAATGAAATGCACTTCCTGCGTGATCTTGTCCGCTGCCTTGCCCGGAGGCGACACCTGTACCCGCACCGGGTTCTTCAGGTAGGCCGCGGCAATCTCCGACATCTGTTTCGGCATCGTAGCGGAAAACAGCATGGTCTGGCGCTCGCTCGGCAACCAGGCTGCGATCTTGCGCAGGGCGTGCACGAACCCGAGGTCCAGCATCTGGTCAGCTTCGTCCAACACAAGGAAATCGGTCCGATCGAGATCCAGCGCATTGCGCTCCATCAGGTCGATCAGGCGCCCCGGTGTTGCAACGAGAATGTCCGTACCACGCTCCAAACGTTTGATCTGCGGGTTGATGCCGACACCCCCGACAACCAGCCCCACCTTGAATGGCGTGCCCTCGACCTGCTGGCGCAGGCTGTCACAGATCTGGTTGGCAAGTTCACGTGTCGGCGCCAGAACCAGCCCACGCACGGTGCGCCTTTCGGGCTTCTGGCCATAGCTTTTCATCCGCGCAATCAGAGGCAGGCCAAAAGCCAGCGTCTTGCCAGTACCGGTCTGGGCAAGCCCCATCACGTCCTGTCCGTCCAACGCATGCGGAATCGCACGTTCCTGGATCGGGGTCGGTGTGGTCAATCCGGTTTCAGTCAGACGGGCCACCATCTGTTCAGGCAAGCCCAGTTCAGAAAAAGTCGTCAAAATACAGTCTTTCCGGCCCCCTTGCGTTACCCGCAGGGACCCTTGATTTCGCCACGCATCCCGCGCAGCCTTGGTGTGGTCGGCCGTGAATCCCAACTCTCTGCCTGATGCAGATGAGCCGATCCAGACCCTGGCCCCACGCGTGATTTTGGGATCAAATCACTGTCTCATGTTGGGCCATGACTTCGGTCAATGCGGCCCTGCTGCTCACGCGGCAGAAGACAGTTGGGGTCACATGGGGCTTTGCGAGGCGCCTGTCAAGGGCGTTCTCCTGTGGATAACCCTCAGAAAAGCGGTGGTCACAGCCAGTCGCATTGGATAGAGAAGTAAGTCAGACACGGGAACCGAACGACCGCGATGGGCATGACCGACACGATTTTGGAACGCTGCGAGGCCAAGGGGCTGCGCATGACCGAACAACGCCGCACCATTGCGGGCGTTCTGCAGGAAAGCCGCGATCACCCGGACGTGGAAGAGCTTTATGCCCGTGCCTCGTCCCGCGATTCAGGGATTTCCCTTGCCACGGTCTACCGGACGGTAAAACTATTCGAAGAGGCCGGCATACTCGACAAACTCGAATTCGGCGATGGCCGCGCCCGCTACGAAGATGCCGAGCGTGAGCACCACGACCACCTGATCGACATCAACTCGGGCGAGGTGATCGAATTTGTCGACCCCGAGATCGAAGCCCTTCAGGAAAAGATCGCCGAAAAGCTCGGCTACCGCCTCAAGGGGCACAAACTCGAACTCTACGGCGTACCGATCCGCAAATAACGGATCAGGCGCGCAATTTTTCACCCTTCGGATCAAACGGTGGCTCGGACAGGATTACCGCACGATGCGGGCGGCCAAGCACCATGACTTCGACCGCGTCCCCCGGTTCAGCATCCTTGACGAACCCAAGTGCGAGTGACATGCCCACACTGTAGCCATAGGCACCGGACGTCACCCGCCCAATTCCTTTGCCATCCTTGAAGATCGGCTCGCCACCTGTGGCATCCGCGTTCGAGGCACTGACCTCTTCTTCTTCAAGGTGCATTAGAACCAGCTTTTCCCGCGGCGCTTTCCCAAGCGTTTCGGCCACCGCCGCCTTGTTGAGGAAATCCTTGTCCATCTTGCAAAGCCGTTCCAACCCCACTTCCTGGAGCCAGTATTCCGGGCTGTATTCCCGACTCCAGCTACCATACCCCTTTTCAACGCGCAAACTCATCAGGGCGCGGCTACCGACCGGCCCCGCGCCAAAGGCTTTCCCGGCCTCCAGAAGCACTTCATAAAGGCGTAATTGGTCTGCCACCGCGCAATGCAGTTCCCAACCAAGATCACCGGTAAAACTCACCCGAAGCGCCATGACCTCGACCCCAGCCATCTCGATCCGTTTCGATCGCATGAACGGGAAGTCGTCGGTTGCCAGCGACGAATTGGTCAACCGTTGCAACAGCTCTCGTGACTTTGGCCCGGCCACGTTGAACCCGCACACGCTGTCGGTCAGGCTTTCAAAAATCGTCCCCTCCGGCAAAGGCACCGCATCAAAGAAGCGTTTGTGATAGCGTTCTGCCATGCCCGAACTGACAACCCAGAATTCATCTTCGGCCAGCCGCGTTACCGTCGCGTCCCCCGCAATCCCACCACGCACCCCGATCAACGGCGTCAGGCACGAGCGCCCCACCGCCTTGGGCATCCGGTTCGCAAAAACCGCATTGAGCCAGTCCTCGGCCCCCTGCCCCTTGACCCGATACTTGGCAAAATTCGAGATGTCGATGATCCCGGCCCGATCGCGCAACATCCGGCATTCCGCGCCCACCGGCTCCCACCAGTTCTGCCGCGTGAACCCGTTGGTATCGACCACGCCCGGCTGATCGGCAAACCACAAGGGATGCTCCCAGCCATAGTTCAGCCCAAAGACGGCACCCATCTCCTTCTGCCTCTCATACGCGGGTCGCGTACGCAGAGGCCGCCCCGCAACGCGCTCCTCGTTCGGGAAATGAATGGCAAAACGGTGCGCATAAACATCCCGCACCTTGGCCTTCACGAACTCCCGGTCATTGGCCCATTCCCCAAAACGGGCAACATCCCAGGCGAACATGTCATAGCGCATCTCGCCCTCGACGATCCAATCCGCCACCATAAGACCCATACCCGCCGACTGGCTGAAACCTGGGATGATGCCGCCGCACATGAAATAGCCCTTCTTCTCGGGCACCGGTCCAAGGATCACGTTGCTGTCCGGCGACCAGATCATCGGCCCGTTGATCACCCGCTTGATCCCAGCCGTGCCTACCACCGGCACCCGGTCAATTGCGCGCATCATGTTTTCTTCGATCCGCTCAAGATCATCCGGGAACAGGTCATGCGCAAAGTCGAGCGGCGTGCCTTCCTCTGCCCAGAATCGCATGTCGCGCTCATAGGCACCGATAAGCAGCCCCTTGCCTTCCTGTCGCAGGTAATACTCGCCGTCACGATCCGCGACCGAGGGAAGTCGACGGTCCATCGCATCAATCTCGGCAATGGTCTCTGTCACGAAATACTGGTGCTCCGTGGGCTGCAGGGGCACTTCGACCCCGGCCAGTCTTGCAACCTCGCGTCCCCAGAGTCCGGCCGCGTTGATCACCCAGGGCGTCGCAATGTCCCCTTTCGGTGTGCGCACGATCCAGCTGCCATCGGGCTGCTGCTCGGTTCCTGTCACCGGAGTAAAGCGATGGATCTCCGCGCCGCGCTGACGCGCACCCACCGCATAGGCATTGGTCACACCCGACGGGTCGACATTGCCACCATCCGGCTCCCACATGATGCAGCGAATACCGTCGAAATTGACCAACGGGTGCAGACGCTCAGCCTCATCTCGACTGACTTCACGGAAGTTCATCCCATAGAGCTTGGCCTTGGCTGCCTGAAGGCGCAGCTGATGTTCCCGATTCTCGGTCTGCGCCAGATAAAGCGACCCGGGCCGGAACACGCCGCAGCTCTGCCCGGTCTCGGATTCCAGCTCATCATAAAGCCGCATGGTGTAGTGCTGTAGACGGCTGATATTTGCGCTGTCATGCAGCCCGTGGATATTGGCCGCCGCATGCCACGTGCTGCCGCTGGTCAGTTCATTGCGCTCAAGAAGAACGACGTCCGACCAGCCAAGCTTGGTCAGATGATATAGGATAGAGCATCCGATGACACCGCCGCCAATCACGACGGCCTGAGCATGGGTCCGCATTTGCGCCTCCGACCTCAAGAGTTTCCCCAAGAGTTACGCCGCCTGCCACCATGAAATTGCCGGATTGCGACACTTCTCGTCGCCAGCCCACAAGCCGCAAACAATATTCGACCTGCCCGTTCTCATTGGTCACAAATACCCAGTTGCACGCTCTGGTGCCCCTTCCTGCCAATCAGGCTCATTCGAAACGACACCTATTGTCGTTTTCAGACTTGCCGCACAGTCCACTTTGGCCGTTTCATGATCAAAACCATCCCGGAGGTCTCCCATGCAAACCACCACAAGAGTGGCCGTGATCGGCGGCGGCGTTGTCGGCTGTTCCGTACTCTATCACCTCACGAAACTCGGCTGGTCCGATGTCATGCTGCTCGAACGCTCCGAGCTGACATCAGGTTCAACATGGCATGCGGCGGGCGGGTTCCACACCCTGAATGGCGACACCAACATGGCCGCACTGCAAGGCTACACGATCCGCCTCTACAAGGAACTGGAGGACATCACCGGCATGTCCTGCGGTCTGCACCATGTCGGTGGTGTGACGCTGGCCGACAACCAGGATCGCTTCGACATGCTTGTTGCCGAGCGGGCCAAACACCGCTTCATGGGGCTCGAAACCGAGATCGTCACCCCCGAGGAAATCCGCAAAATTGCCCCTGTCACCAATACGGACGGCATCATCGGCGGGCTTTATGATCCGCTCGACGGCCACCTTGATCCCTCCGGCACGACCCATGCCTATGCCAAGGCCGCCCGCATGCGCGGCGCCACGATCCAGACCCACACCAAGGTCATCGAAACGAACCAACGCAGCGACGGCACCTGGGATATCGTCACCGACAAGGGAACGATCCACGCCGAACACGTAGTCAACGCCGCGGGCCTGTGGGCGCGTGAAGTGGGTGCAATGGCCGGAATCTACTTTCCCCTGCACCCAATGGAACACCAGTATATCGTTACCGATGAAATCCCGATGATCGCCGAGATCATCGACGCGGGCGGCGAACACCCCCATGTGATGGACCCGGCCGGTGAAAGCTATCTTCGGCAAGAGGGGCGCGGCCTCTGTATCGGCTTTTACGAACAACCCTGCCGTCCCTGGGCGGTCGACGGCACGCCCTGGGATTTCGGCCATGAGCTGCTGCCGGATGATTTCGACAAGATCGAAGACAGCATCGCCTTCGCCTACAAACGCTTCCCCGCTTTGGAAAAAGCCGGCGTCAAATCCGTCATCCACGGCCCTTTCACCTTTGCCCCGGACGGCAACCCGTTGGTCGGTCCCGTACCTGGCATGCGCAACTATTGGTCCGCCTGCGCCGTCATGGCCGGCTTCAGCCAGGGCGGTGGCGTCGGTTTGATGCTTGCGCAATGGATGGTCGAAGGCGAATGCGAACGCGACACCTTCGCCATGGACTGCGCCCGTTTTGGAGACTGGATCACCCCCGGCTACACGCGCCCCAAAGTGATCGAGAACTACCAGAAACGCTTCTCTGTCTCCTATCCCAACGAAGAACTCCCTGCCGCGCGGCCCTTCCGTCAAACCCCCATGTATGATCTCTTCGACCGCATGGGCGCCGTTTGGGGCCATCAATACGGGCTCGAAGTAGTGAATTATTTTGCAGAAGGGGGCGAACCGCGTTTTGAAACTCCGTCGTTCCGTCGCTCCAACGCCTTTGCCGCCACCGCGCGCGAAGTCTCGGCCGTGCGAAATGGCGTGGGCATCAACGAAGTGCACAATTTCGGCAAATACCTCGTTACCGGCCCCGATGCCCGCAACTGGCTGGATCACATCATGGCAGGCCGCATCCCGAAACCGGGCCGCCTGTCGCTCACACCGATGCTCTCACCCAAAGGCCGCCTGATCGGGGATTTCACGGTGTCCTGCCTCAGCGATGAAGCCTTCCAACTGACCGCATCTTACGGCAGCCAAGCGTATCACATGCGCTGGTTCGAACAGAACGAGGCCGATGGCGTCAAAGTCGAAAACATCTCCGACCGTCTCAACGGCTTCCAGATCGCGGGCCCCAAGGCACGCGAAGTTCTGCAGGCTTGTACCCGTACGGACATGTCCGACATGCGCTTCATGGACCTGCGTCACCTCACGGTGGGCATGGTCGACTGCCTCGTGCAACGTGTCAGCTACACCGGCGATCTCGGTTTTGAGATCTACTGCGATCCGATGGCCCAACGCAGCCTTTGGGACACACTCTGGTCCACAGGCGAACCCCTTGGCATGAAGCCCTTTGGCATGCGGGCAATGATGTCGTTGCGCCTCGACAAGTTCTTCGGCTCATGGCTCAGCGAATTCTCTCCCGACTACACGGCAGCAGAAACCGGACTGGACCGCTTCATCTCTTTCGCCAAGAACACTGACTTTATCGGTCGCGCCGCTGCCGAAGCAGAACGCGAAAACGGACCCGCGCGCAAACTATGTGCCTTCGTGGTTGATGCCGACGATGCAGACGTCAACGCCTATGAACCCATCTGGCTTGACGGTTCGGTGGTTGGTTTCTGCACCTCCGGCGGCTACAGCCACCACGCGCAGAAATCCATCGCCATGGGCTTCGTGCCCACGTCACAGGCCAAGGCCGGGTTGAAGGTTGAAATCGAAATCCTCGGCGCCATGCGCAACGCTACGCTGATCACCGACCCGCTATTTGATTCCGACGGCGCCCGGATGCGGGGCTGATCCGCTCTTCATTTTGCCAAAAATACTCCCACCGGAGGCATCCTCCCCTTGCCTCCGACGCAACACAGGCCAATCATGCTTACATGCTGACCATCCTGCTCCTAGCCGCCGGACGTTCCTCGCGCATGCGCGGCGCGGACAAGCTGTTGCAGGACGTCAACGGAACACCGCAGATAGCAACCATGGCCAAACGGGCGCAGGCCACCGGTTGTCCCGTCGCGGTCTGCCTGCCACCCGAACCCGGTGAACGGCACGCCGCTCTGTCGGGCCTTCCGGTTTTGCGGGTTCCTGTCGATGACGCCGATCTCGGCATGGCTCATTCCATACGCGCCGGGATCGCTGCCCTGCCCGCTGACTGCACCGCCGCGCTGATCCTGCCCGCGGATATGCCTGAAATCACCAGAGACGACCTCATGACCATGATAGAAGCCCATAACGCTGCGCCCACCGCGCTGCTGCAAGCCACCAGCGCCGACGGCATCCCCGGTCATCCGGTGATCTTTCCCGAAAACTGTTTTGGCGCGCTGAAGCGGATCAGCGGCGACACCGGCGCCAGACCCGTGCTGCGCCGCTTTCAGGGAGAGACACAGATGATCCCCCTGCCCGGCACCCACGCCCTGACTGATCTCGACACCCCCGAAGACTGGGCCGCGTGGCGCGCGCGGCCCTAGGGTTTGCCAAACAGGGCCATCCCCGCCCAATAGCCGGGCCGTGCATGTTTGCCGCCCGCTTCGATCATGCCCCGCTGCGCGGCGCGCAAGGCCGCCGCATTGCCTTCTCCTTCCATCTTGGAACTGTAGAAAGACTCAGCAAGCGTGCGTGTCGCGGCATCATCCACCTGCCACAGCGTCGCAATCACCGCCGGCGCCCCGGCATGCGCAAAGGCATGGGCAATCGTCCTGTATTCGAGTCCATCGGTCCCCAACCCACTTTCACATGCGGACAGGAACACGAGTTCCACTTCCTGCATGGGAAGGGTCATGATCTGGGGAATGCTCATCCGCGTGTTGTCGGCCAGAAGAAGATAACTGTCCTTGGGTGAGCGATGATCCAGCTTGCCATGCATCGCCAAATGCACGAACCGCGCATCCCCGGCATAGTCGAGCAATTCTTCGTAGGTTGCCTCCTCTCCAATCCTGAGTTCGACAATGTCTTCGCTCAGGATCTCGGCAATTTGCTCGGCCTCTTCGCGCGCGTGGGGCAGACTTCCGTCAGGGTCACCAAACACCACATGTGAGAACGCCGCCGACGGCACCGCGTCTATCATCATGTCGACAGCGTAAAGGCTGGGCGCGGTGGCCAGATCGAAATGCGAAACCGCATATTGTGGCCCCTGCTCCGTGATCTCGCGCACCAGCGCGGCAAAGGGCAAATAGGCCAGCGCTCCGTTGGGCGAAACCACCAGCGTCGTTCCGTCTGGAACGTCATGCTCGATTGGACGCAACAGCGCTTCGTAAAGCCAGTGCAGCCCCGCCTCGAGCGCAGCGGCACCGGTCTCAACCGTCGCAACCGCCGCCGCCGTGTCTTCCAGAGCTTCTGCAGCGCGCGGTGCATCCTCGGTGCTGGCGGCCTTGCCGACCTTGGTGCCAAAGCCACGCAACTGCCCCCGCGCCTGCGCCGCCATCGCACCAACGACGCTTTTGACCTGTGCCTCCAGGTCGCGCTTGGAGAGGGTCACGGTCTTGAGAACGGCCCCCTGCGCCCCCACAAGGTTGATGTAAAGGGCTTCGTCCGTGGGCAGGTATTGCGCCACCATCACGTCATCAGGCAAACGCTGACCAAGCGCGCGCAGGTCCAGAGGATTGAGTTGCAACATGTTGAACAATGCCGGCTGGTCCCTTTCCAGACGTGCCAGGATAGCAATGTCGCGCTGGCGCGCCTTGAGCAGCTTTTTCTCGATCTTGCTCGCCTGCGGCGCGCCCGAAGCCTGTGCCAGGGTCAGCTGTTCCTCCAAGGCCACGATCTGCTTGCGTGACTTGCGGAAAGCAGTGGCAACCTTGCCTGCCTCACTGTCCTCGGGAAGCGCGTCCAGCAGGATATCGTTGACCTTCTGCATCTGGTCCTGCTCCAAAGCAGAAAAGGCATAATCCCCCCGCTGCTCCGAAATCAGGAAAGACTCGGCCCCAGCGCCCTCCGGGTCATAGATCGTCAGCCCGAAATCCGTCCCGACATAGACCCGGCCTCGCGGATCGGTCTCGATCGCATGCACCGTGCGCGCACCGTAATTGGCTAGGTCAGCGCGCGGCAAAATCCAGTTCAGGCGATCCGCGTGGAACCAGGTCCCCGCCTTGTAGGCCACCACGCCACCTGCCGAACCAAACAACCAAAGGTCCTTGCCCAATCGCGCGCCCTCAGTGCCCAGATACAACGCGGGCTGCACGTCCTTCAAAGCAAGATAGGAACTGTCCTCAATCCGGTCGTACTCATCCAACGCCCCCTTGCGCAACCGGGCGAACCCGCCTGCGGTGCCCGCAATCGAGAGATCATCATCAATTCGCGTCAAACTGCGCAAGAACCAGCTGCCCAGAACATCTACATCGGCCTTCACGAACTGATCGCCCCGAAGCTCGAACAGCCCCCCGATCATGTTGCGGTTGCGATAGGTACGATGCCCTTCGTTCGACGCGACCAAGAGAATGCGTCCATCCGCATGTTCATGCATCGCGTACAACATGTCCGATCGCACCGGATAATCAGGGTCATTCAGGAACATCGAATACTCCCGTGTTTCTTCCCCCTCGCGCCATCGGAAGACGCTCGCCCCCGCCACGGCCCAGATCGTGCCGTCGCTTGCCGCCAGAATGTCCTGGATTTCGGCATATCGCGGTCCATCCGGCCCGGTCTGCTCTGCCGAGAACAATTCTCTTGGGCTGAGCGAACCGCGATCGAACCGCAATACCGTCAGGTCATCATGCGTGATCAGCGCGCCATCCGGGGCCGGTTCCAGAATGCGGGCATTCACGCCGGAAAAATACTCTGCCTCCGCGCTGTCATCGGCATGATCCACCACGTCGATCCCGTGTTCCAGCGCGACGTAAGTCACCCCAAGCTCAGGATCGCTGAGCAGGTCGTGAACCCTCGAAGTCGTTGCATAAGTGGCCTGCCCGCGCACGATCCCGGCGACCCCTTGCGACGTGATCATGTAAAGCCGACCATCACGTTCATGGGCTTTCTCAATGCCCACGGGTCGATCTGCTCCAGGCTGGGAAAAACTCTCGAACACCCCGTCGCCCATGACGGCCCCGCCCCGATCCGTCAGAACCGCCAGCGCTGTTTCGTATTCATCGAGCGCCAACCGCGTAAGACCAAAGGGAACGTCGCTGGCTTCGATGGTTTCCTGCCCCTCGACAATGCGGGTTTCAAGCAACTCCGTCGCGGAATTGTCCCAGGGCGCCTCCATCAAGGTATCGCCACGAAGAACAAAAAGCCGCTCCGACCATTCGTCCCCCAAGACGTCACGGACATGAAAGTTGGTCAATATGCGGCGGGTGTCGTCTGACTGCCACCACATCCCGTCGCGCCCCATTGCCAACCAACCGCCGTCATGCGCACGCAGCCGCTCGACCGGTGTGGACTCGACCATGGCATGCGCAAGCGTCTCGATATCTACCTCAGCCAAACCGGTATTGGTGCCCACGGCGACCGCTCGTGCATTGACCGCGAGCGCGTCAACACTCCCAGCGGGGAACCCGTCTTCACCACTCCGCCAAAGCCTTGGCGGCGCGTCATAGTCGCCCTCCAGCATGAAGAGACCGGACCGCCCCCCAAGCCAAAGCCGTCCCTTTTCGTCCTCCACGACCGCCGACAGGTTGGACGATCCGCTCAACTCGGACACATCCGCCGAGGCCGAGAATCGCTCAGCTTGCGCATCATGGCCAAACCACTCCCAGAACCCGCGCCGAAGCACGGCAAATCCCTTGTCGCTCACCACGACAACGTCCCCGTTGCGCCGCACAAGAATGTCGCGCAGCCGCACGCCCCGCTCGCTCAGAACCCGGGGAAACACCTCATCCGTGCGGTGCATCCGCCAGAAGCCGGGATTTGTCAGGTGGGTTTTCTTGAGCCAACCCACATCGGACAGCACCCGCAAGCCCCCCTGATCCATCTCGGCCCGCAGCCGGGCCAACGCTCCGATCGTTTCGGGGTCCTGAGGGGACAATGATCCGATCCAATCGCGCATTTCTCCCCAGACCTGCCAGATATCCCGTGGCACACCTCCGGGCCGCGTCCGGATCATCAGCCCACGCCACAGGCGTATCGCTTCGATGACCTGACGATGCGCCGCCGGCAGGTCATCCGCAGAGATATCCTCTTGGTCGGCCATGTAGGAAAAGCCAAAGAAAACCTCGCTCAGTGTGCGTTCTGCCTCGCCCATGTGATCCGGGTGATCGGCCACCTTGTCCAGCAAGGCGCGCGCCAGCGCAAGATCGGCGTCGACCCTCTCCGAAAATGCCAAATCAGGTGCATTCCACACGTCAGCCTGCGCCGCGCGCAACGCATCCAGTTGCGGATCATCAGCACTCAACCCGGAAAAATCGCCCAACTGCACTTCGCGCAGGGTGCGAGCTTGGGTGCTCAATTGACCAAAGGCCGCGTTGATCCTGCTCGACAAGCCAAACCCGCTCTCCGATCCATCGTCCATTACCGCATTGACGCTGGCGATCTCGCCGCTGTCATCATAAGTGACGTCCAGATGCCCCATGCCAACCACGATAATCCGCGTCGGTTTTCCAAGATCGCCATATTCCAGCGTCAGTTCGCTCCCGTCGGCCACCCGCATTGAGGTAATAAGCCGCTCCAGCCCGCCTTCCCCTTGCGGTGCATAGCCCAGCTCGATTCCGGCGTTGCGCCCGATTTCCATGGCCTGCAAATAACCATCTTCAGTATAGCGCACTTCGCCGGTGACGGCGCCCAGCCGGAACCCAAGCAACCGCCCTGTGACCGGATGATACCGGCGCTCCCATTCCAGCCCGTCCGGGCGAATCTGAACGACGCTCATCGTCTCGAAATCGAGCGATTTGACTGTCAGCTGTTCGTTGCCGGTGTCGGCACGCGCCCGTTCGAACCAGTTTACATAGCGTAGCGAGTTCGAAACCTGCGTCCCTCGGTTGTAGCGGGTGTCAAAAAAACGCTTATGCGCACCCAATGTCCCATAGGCGTTCTCGGTTTCCTCATCGACATCCACATTCGGATCCCATCGTTTGGCCCGGTCCAACAGGCTAAGCGCGACGACAGGCGATCCGCCGTACTTGTTATGGCGAAGTGCCATCTCCTTGAGCCGTTTGGACGATCGCGGCTGGCGATCGAGGTACCGATGGAAATAGATCAAAGCCTGCGCGTCATTGCCAAGGTGCTCTGCAGGAGCCGCGGTAAACAGATGCGCATAGGAATCCCGGTCATCAGGGTGCGTGTCGATCCTTCGCAACGCGGCAAAGGTCAGTTCTCGAGAAGCTCCGGCACGGCTCAGCAGATAGTAGCGGTACTTCCAGTAATCATCGAGACCTATCCCCAGGTCACGCGCACGGTCGAGGTCGTCGCTCGCCGGACCAATCAGGGACAGATCGTGGGCATGGTTGTTGAGCAACGCGTCGTCGATCTGGCGACCTCGCTCGGCATAGACCAACGCAATTTCGGAATCTGGCGCCCCTGCGGCCAGCAACCGCTCGATCTCACTCTGCAAGCGGTCCTGCACAGCCTGCCAGTCGGACGGGTTCTCCTTCGCCATCGCCTGCGCGAGTTCCACGACCGGAAATCCACTTCGCGGATTCTTGTTGATCGCGATTTCCCACGTCTCAAGCACCGGGACGCTTGATTTGATCAACTGAAGCCATCCGTTTTTTTTGTATGGGTATCGGCCAAGGAATTGGGCCATCAGATCGCGCGCACCGGCGTCCCCAAGCGTCGCGCGCGCATAATCCCCCAAACGATCAATCCGCCAGTTCGAAGCCGGATCTTGCATGACGATGCGCTGCATCTCTGCCAAGGCCTCGTCGGTGCGTCCAAACTTGTTGAGCGCCCAGGCCGCATTGCCCTGCAACCAGGAGGCCTCGGGCAACTCCTGTTTGAAGATCTCGTGAACCTCGACGAGGTCATCCTCGCGCTCAAGATCAAGCAAAGCTTCGTGCCAATAATTCAGTACGCCGTCATTGGGCAACCCGCCTGCCGCACGATACCGAGCGACCGCATCCAAAACATCACGCGGCCGGCCCGCCGCGTCCAGCGCGCGCGCAAATTGGTTGGCGGCCTCATAATGGGTTGGGTGCTTTTCCAACACCGGCGCCAATGTCACAACCGCCTCGTTGGGAAAGCCCTCCTGACGCAAGGCCGTGCCAAACAAGACACGAAGCAGATCATCTTCCGGCTCTGTCTCAAGCGCCTTGATAGCAACTTCACGCAACAGGCCGTATTCCCCCGCATGGGTATAGATCCGCAACAGGGCCCGCGCCGTGCGCCCCAGCACGGCTCCTTCGGGTTCAACACCGATCGCCCAGTCGCGCGTTTCCCTCACAACCTCGTCAAACCTGCGCTGGGCAGCGAGCACCCGCCCAATCCGCACCTGAGCATCCCGGAACGGATAGACCGTCTCTTCTTGCCGGAACGACCCAAGCGCCGCATCCAGATGCTTGAGTGTCTCCTGCTGATAACCAAGACGCCGCAGCGCGTTGGGGTCCTGTGGCGCCTGTTCCAGCCAGTATTCGGACAAGGCCAGCCGATCCGCTGCCGTGTCATCCGGTCGCGACAGCATCCACAGGATCAGTTTACCGGCAGGTGTTTCTTTCAGTTCGGGTCGCCCATCAAGCCATGCCATCGTTCCTAGGGGATCACCCGGCGCATAGTCGCCAACAAGATAGGCCGCGCCGAAATCTCCCGGAAAATGCTCCACAAGGCGCCGCCCGATCTGGCGACAAAGCGAAAAGAAATCCGTCGCACAGGCGGCATAGGCCACCTCGTAATCCAACCAGTAGTCCGGCGCCGGGCGTGCAAGAATGTCGTCGGCCAGCCCCACGAGCAGACCGTCGCGGTCCGCCTGTTCATAGGCAAACCCGCGCGCTGCCAACCCAAGGGTTTCCGAAAGGTCCATCGGGATTTCAGGCAAGGTATCGGGGGTCAGACTGCCCAGCTTCCACTGCGCCCAGCTCCACACATGCGGGGCATAGGCGTGCGGCGCATCTGAGCGCATGTCCGTTTCAGTCGCCGTGATCAGCCCGCGAAACTGCCCTGCGTTCTTGAGCGCGATCCACTGGCCGATGCGTGCGTCTGCCGCGTCAGCGTTGGCCCCGACAAACGCGCCTTGCAACTCCCTGACATTCGGTGCGATATAGATCCCTTCCGCTGACACCGCCCCCGTAGGGTCAGGTTCCGGTGCCGCGAATGTCCCCTGTGTTGTCAGGACAAATACCGACAACGCCGCCCAGAATGTCTTTTTCATTGCAAGTTCCAATCGTTCCAGTCTTCCGGCGCGCTCGTTGGCGCGCCTACTCCCCCAAACGGGCCTCGACCACGTCCAGCACACCCAGCCAGAAATCCATCCGGTCACCCGGTGCTTTGTCAAAGCGCCGACGCGCCTCCTTCAAAGCATCTCCGCCATAGTTCCGGATCAGATCACCCGCTGTGCGGATCTGTTCTACCGGGCACCCATCAGGGCGAACATCCCAGACATTGCCTCCCGCTCCGCTTTCACGCTCGGCCACGCCACAACGCTCACGCGGAGCCCATCCAAGCCGCACCACGCCAAGAATGTCACCCAGCAACTGAGGGGCGTCACCGAAATAGGAATGTCCGAGGGAATCCGCCTCGATTTGCGAGGCATCAACCGTGTCCAGCCCGGCAAGACGCACCACATCCCCATTGGCATCACCAAGCCGATAGCCGCCGTTCACCCGGCGCGACACCTGCAACGCCAGATCATGCCGCGAGGCATAAAGCGTCACGCCATCCGCCTTGTCCCGAATACCGCCGAACCGCGCCTGAAACTCGGCCCGGTCGACATCGGGTGCCGCAAGGATCAACTGCCCGATACGCCTGTCCGGGTTGCGCAACAGAAAGGTCTCCAACGCCTCGAGCGTATAGCGGTTGCCCATGGAATGCGCGATGATGTGCAGCTTCCCATTCCCACGTGTGGCCATTTCCAGGAAAGCTTCCATCGCCGGGCGCGACGGCACGACATTGTTGGAGTCGCTCAGATATCCATAAAGCGACGACTTCGAGGGCCAGCTATAATACATCGCCTGCCCCGGAAATTCGAGATCGAACGCCAGCTGCGCCGCCCTGAGCGCACCGTCATGGAACGTCACGTTATACCCGTGTACGAACAAAATCCGGTCCTGATCACCACAGCACCCTTCGGCAAAGGCATCACGGGTCAGTTCCTGCAATCCGGCCAGAACCACATGTTTGTCCGGATCGAGGTGATCTGTGAAAAACCAACCTTCCGGACGTTCGATCAACCCGGCCAGATGCCCCGGCGGGATCGTCACCGTTAGGGTTCCAACGCTCAATTCGCCAAGCGCGGTACCATAAAACTGCGCGGGATCTTTTGATCCGGTCGCAACCCGGTTGGTGCCATACCAGACTTCGACAGCCGTCGGATCGCCCTCGGCCCGCATCGTCTTTTTCAGAGGCGGCCTAGTCGGTATCGCCGCACGCAACTGGGCGATCAGCGGCAGAAGGTCTGGTTGTAGCTTTTCCGCCCGCGGTTCCAGCGCGTCAAGCCGCGCAAGCAGGGCCGGGTTTTCCGCGCCAAGTCGCGCCTCGGCCGTGTCATAAGCGGCCAGCGCATGCTGAAGCGCCTGTTCTTCCAGCCCCAGAAGGTCGAACGCCGCCACCAGAAGATCCAGCACCTCGGTCAACCTCGGGTCAGCCCGTTCCAATTGCACGCCCAGAGGTTCCAGATAGGCACGCGCCCGCGCCCCGTCACCCGCGTCCAAGGCTGCACGGCCAAAAACCAACCTCAGGTCGGGATCCTCGGCTTCTGCCAACATTCTATCCGCAATCTCAAGGGCAGCCTGCGGATCGCTTTTCCGCGTTTCTTCAAATTCTGCAAACGCCTCAAGCAGGGCCACTTGCGGCACTTTCGATACGTCCTGAGCCGCCGCGATACTGGCGCCGACAACCCCAAGGATCAGCGCAAAGGCCTTAACACGTTGCATCAAGGAATCCCCCCAAGTCCGGTTCCCGTTCAATGCCATTTTCATGGAAAACACCTGTTCAAAAAGACCCGGATCCGGGCCACTGCGCGTCCTCCTGAAGGAACGCTAACACGCAGCCCCGCGATGGCAAAACAGTTTATCTTGTCCCATCAAAGGTTTGTGGTTAGCGTTCTGACATCGGGACGGAATATGGGGACACTCGGAAAATGCGCCTAATCATGCTGGTGCTGGCTGTGCTGCTGCCTGTGGGCGCCGCGCTCGCCGCAGAAACGACACCCGAAATCTCCACCGACGACTTTTTCGGAAACACGCTCGCGGTTTTTGACCTTCTGACAACCGCCTCCGCCCGCGCCGCGCTTCAGCTGGCAGGTTTGGTCGATGATTTCGGGCGGTTCCCCTCCGAAGTCGCCCTGTTCTTCGAACGGCTCGATGCCAGCGGCTTTTCGACCCTCGGCCTGTTGTGGCGCTCTGCGTTCTACCTCGGACTTGGTATCATCGCAGAGTTGCTGTTTCGCACCATCCTCAACCGCATCAGTTTTTCCCGCAATCGCGACGGCAGTATCCGCCTTGGCCATCGCCTCGGTTGGCTGGGCGCCAATCTCGTTGGACTCTTGATCTTTGCTGTGTTGGGCGGCTGGCCGCTCCTGATGAGCACGCAATCCGACCCCGTCGCTCAAACCGTCGTCGTAACCTATCTCACGGCCATCCTCGGCGTACGGCTCTTCGCAATCGGCACGCGACAGGTTCTTGCCCCCTTCAAGCCCGAGATGCGCCTTGTCATGTTGTCAAATGCGGATGCCCGTCGCCTCTACTGGCACGCGCTTCTGATCGCCGCCTTTGCGATCTTCTTCGTCGTAACCGCAACGCTGTTCCAATCAGGCGGCATGGAGCGCAACGCGATCCTGATCTTCGTTCTGATCACGCGCACCCTCATTGCGATGGCGGTCATCCTTGCCTGCTTTGCCAATCGCCGCGCCATTGCCGGTTTCTTTCGCCAGGGGTCCGATGGGCGCGACCGGGGGCGTGGATGGTCGTCCTTTGCCAGTATCTGGCACCTTCTGGTAAGTTTTTACGTGGTGGTCTCATGGTTCGCTGCTTCAATCCTCCTGCTGCTGGGCCGGATGGAAGCAAACCGCCTCGCGGTGCTCAGCTTCTTTGCCCTCATGGCGCTGACCGCCGCATGCCTTGCGCTTGATGACTGGGCCGCGCGCGTGGATTCCCGCGCACCCGAACGCGAGAAACATCCAGACATGCCAAGCTTTGCCCAGTTCTTTGCCCGCCTTGGACGGGCAAGCGCCACTGTGATCACGCTTCTGGTGCTGTTGCGCCTCTGGAGCGGACCGTGGTCCGGCTTTGTCACGGGGCGCGCCGGGGCGGTCGTGCCGGCCCTTTCGCAACTCTGCGTCACCCTGTTCATCGCCTATGTGCTGTGGCAACTTGTTGCCATCGGCTCGGAACGCATGCTTCAACGCAGTGCTTCGCAATCCGGGGAAACCGACGCGGTGCGCCAGACACGCGTGGCCACGCTGCTCCCGCTGATCCGAAATATCACCCTTGTCGCCATCGCCATTATCGCAGGCATGATTGGCCTTTCGGCCATCGGTGTCGATGTGCTTCCCCTCTTTGCCGGGGCCGGTGTGTTGGGGCTCGCCATCGGCATGGGCAGCCAGACACTCGTACGCGACGTGATTTCAGGCGTGTTCTTCCTGCTGGATGACGCGTTCCGCGTCGGGGATTTCGTCGATACAGGTGTGGCCATCGGCACCATCGAACGCGCGGGCATTCGAAGCCTCGGCATCCGCCACACCGAGGGTGCGCTCCACACGGTACCGTTTGGCGAGATCAAGACGATCTCGAACCACTCTCGCGACTGGGCCATTTTCAAGATGGACTTCCGCGTGCCTTTCGACACGGACACGGACAGCCTGCGCAAGAAATTCAAGGTGCTGGGCCAGCAGCTAAGCGAAGACCCGGTGCACGGTCATCTCTTCGTGGAACCGCTCAAATCGGCAGGTGTCGTGCGCATGGACGAGAGCGCAATGATCGTCCGCGCCAAGTTCAAATGCCGCCCCGGGGAACAGTTCCAGCTCCGCCGGGTGGTCTACGAGGCGGTCCGCCGCATGTTCCGTGAAGAAGGCATCGACGTCGCCGTGCGCGAAGTCCGGGTGCGCGCCACCAATGCCATCGAAAGCAACAGTACAAACGCGGGTGCAAGCGCCGAGGTTCTTGCCGAAGCGATCCAGGCTCAGACAAACCCCAGCGACGCACCCTGAGCCATCAAGCTGCCCCTGCCCACCCCGCCAAACGGGTACGAATCCCATTTTTTTCTGGCTGAAATCACCTGCCTGTGCCAAGATCACCGAAAAAAGAGCGGTTAAAAAGTACAGGTTATGTCAGGCACTCCCTCCCTGTTTCTGGGACAAAAATATTGCGACGCGCTGGGGCTTCAGTTCGAGTCCACCTTCCACTACCAGTTCGTTCTTTCCCCGTCTGAACGCGCTCTGCCCGGCTTTGGCCGGCGACCCTTTGCAGATGGCACCCTCTACCTGTGCCCCGACCTTCCCCTGTGCGAAATCACCTCGATCGAAGGCACACCGCTGGGACTGGTTCTTGGTCATGCAGTCGACGCCGAAGGTACGCTGCTTGCGGCCCGCCACCGCCTTGACCTTTCCGAATATGACGACGCCCTTGACGACAAGCTCCAGGACTGGGTGCGTTGGCTGAGCGGCCGCTATGTCGTGCTGCTCGATCTTCCCGGCACCAAGCCGGTACGACGGGTCTATCACGACCCCGTCGGCTCTTATGGTGTCGTTTACGACCCGGAAACCCGGACATTGGCCTCAAGCCTGCTCCTCTGTCTTGACCGCGACATCGACCCAAGCCCGAATTACCGTCTGCATGACGACATCATGGCCGATGAACCGCTTGCGGCCCTTCTGCCCGCATTCGATCCAAACCTGCCCCCCGGTGGCTTCGGTTTTGGCGAAACCTGCGATGCGCACGTGCGCCGTCTTCTCGCCAACCGATATGTCGATCTCTCCGATTTTACCGAGCACCGTTTCTGGCCCGGTGAAGAAGATTTCGCCCCGATGGACATGCGCGAAGCCGCCGAAATCGTGACGCACCGCATGCGGCAGCTCATGGCGGCCTTCTGCAACAACCTGTCGGGTTATTTCGCGATTTCCGGCGGGCGCGATTCCCGCATGTTGCTCGCGGCCTGTCCTGATCTGACCGACTCCGGTATCCAGCTCTATTGCTACGCCAACAACTATATCACCACGCTTGATCTGCGCGTGGCCGAGGAACTGGCAGCCCTTGTCGGCCAGCCAATCCTCGCACAGGTTCCCGACGATGGATTCCGGGGAAGCTTCCTGCCGCGCAAACGCCGCGCCATTCCACTGCGCCACCGCTTCGCGGTCGCTTCCGGGCTGATGCACATGGGGGATGACTGGTGGCAACGCGGCTTTGCCCGCAAACTTGATCCGGGTGGCGTCTGGCTGCGCGGCAACTTCCTCGAGATTGCCACCGCCCGCTGGTGGCCCCGCCGGGCCGAATCCTATGAAGAACAGATGGAATTCACGCTGGAACGCATCCGCATCGGCCTTGGCGATGACGCGGATCGCGCCCGCAAGATGGTCCAGCTCAAGGAGTGGGCGGCCAGCTTCGACTATGATTTCGAACGCCATTTCCACGATTTCACTTACATGGACCTGACCACGGCCCCACCGCAGGCCAATTTCCATGGCTATAACCGGCAATTCTATGTCGCACCGGGCAGCGATCGCCTGATTTTCAAGACGTCGATGCGGGTGGATGGCAAACAACGGATGCGCACCAAGTTCTACAATGAGATCATGGAACAGCTTGATCCCAAGATGCACGCCGTCCCGCTGGCGCGCCCCGCGGCCTATCAATCGCGTCAACGCGGCGTGAGCGCGACCGAGTATCTCGAAGAAAAAATCACGGCCTACCGCGCGGCACAAAGCGCCTGACACAATCGCCGCGCCTCGGCGCAATCAGACTTCTGTCCATAAAAGGTCCATGGCACTGATGCTGTTTTGTCGGGATAAGAGGCATGACCCGAAGATCATTGGTACCCAAGGCCGGACTCGAACCGGCACGCCCGCAAAGGCGGGGGATTTTGAATCCCCTGCGTCTACCATTCCGCCACTTGGGCCTCTTTGTCCCTGATCTACCCAAGCTCTGCGGCAACGTCCAGCCCAAATGACACCCGCGTGACATACCGATTATTTGCTTGCACTTCGCGCGCAGTTCCCTAGGCAAGAGCAACAGGCAGGAAAGCGGAAACCCAATGCTGCAAGGGCTTTACAACTGGACCATGCGTCTCGCGGATCATCCTCGCGCGATTTGGGCGCTGGCGATTGTCTCCTTTGTCGAAAGCTCGTTCTTTCCGATTCCGCCGGATGTTCTGATGATCCCGATGATTCTCGCCCGCCCCTCGCGCGCGTGGCTGATTGCGCTGGTTGCGCTGGTCTCGTCGGTGCTCGGTGGGCTGCTGGGCTATGCCATCGGCGCTCTGGCCTTCGAACAGATCGGCCAGCCGATCCTGGCGTCACTGGGCAAGGCCGACGCCATGGCTGAATTCAACACCAGGTTCAACGACTTCGGCTTCTGGGCCGTGCTGGGCGCTGGTGTGACACCGTTTCCGTTCAAGGTCATCACGATCATGTCGGGCTGGACATCCATGCCCCTTGGCACCTTCATCGCCACCTCGATCCTCGCCCGAGGCATTCGCTTCTTCCTTGTGGCGGCTCTGCTCTGGAAATTTGGCGCGCCGGTGCGTGACTTTATCGAAAACCGCCTTGGCCTCGTCGCCACCGTCTTTCTTGTGCTGCTGTTCGGCGGCTTCCTGCTCGTGAGGTATCTCTGATGACTCTCTCCCGTCGCAACCTGATCCTTCTGCTGACCGCGTTCTCGATCTCGATGATCCTCGGCGCGTGGGTGTTCCAATATGTCTTTGGCTACCCGCCATGCAAACTCTGCTACTATCAGCGCTATCCGCATTGGGCCGCCGCAGGGTTCGGCCTAATGGCACTGGGCATCAGTGGCGCTATCTTCCCCTATCTCGCCGCGCTCTCTGCGGCGATCACGGGCGTCATCGGGGTCTATCACAGCGGCGTGGAACGCAAGCTTTGGGAAGGCCCCTCCACCTGCACCTCGTCCAGCATTGATGGCCTGTCCGCAGATGAACTCTTCGACCAGATCATGAGCGCACCCATGGTGCGCTGCGATGAAATCCCGTGGGAGATGCTGGGCGTCACAATGGCCAACCTCAACGCGATCTTTTCGTTGGGTGCGGCAGTTTTGTGGATCATCGCCGCCCGGATGTCGGCCCGCTAACCGGACTTGCGCGTCGACAACAACAGGCTGGTCTCACTGTTGGCCACACCATCAAGCCGACGCACTTGCCCCAACACGCCGTCCAGTTCTTCAAGCGTTTCGGTGCCCAGCTCCAGGATCAGATCCCAGCGCCCGTTTGTCGCGTGAATGGCGCGCACCGCAGTCATGCCCGAAAGCTGGCGCACGATCCGATCCGTCCCGCGCCCCTCGATTCCCAGCATCATCAACCCGCGCACCGGGTCACGCTTGGTATCGTCCTGAAGAACCACTGTAAAACCGACGATATCCCCGCGCTGACGCAACCGTTCAATCCGCCCCCGCACGGTGGTACGCGAAACGCCCAACAGAATCGCCAGATCAGAAAGCGACGCGCGCGCATCATGCCTGAGCGCCGAGATCAGTTTGCGGTCCACATCATCCATATCGGCAAGGTTCCCATTCATTTCGGACGATTTACCACCTCTTTGACCAAAATATCCAGTCCAAATGCGCGCATTTCGGAAGCATCTATAGGGAAACGAAACACGCGACAGGTAATTCTTCCATGACTCCGACAACCTGCCTTCTGATTGGCGCCCCGGTCGATTCCGGCAAACGTCGTCGCGGCTGCCTGATGGGCCCGGATGCCTACCGCACCGCCGGGCTCGCCGAGAGCCTGAGCGACCTCGGCCATGCGGTCGTGGATCTGGGCAACTGTGCGCCTGCGCCCCATGATCAGGATCACCCCAACAGCCCGGCCTATGCGCTCAATGAAACCATCGGCTGGACAGCCGCGCTCAGCGATGCCGCCGAAACCGCCATGACGCGCGGCTTTCCCCTGTTCCTTGGAGGCGATCACAGCCTGTCTGCCGGTTCGGTGCGCGGGGTCGCCAACCATGCCGCGCGTGAGGGCCGCCCGCTGTTCGTCCTGTGGCTGGATGCCCATACCGATTTTCACACCCCCAAGAGCTCGGCCTCCGGGAACCTGCACGGCACTCCGGTGGCCTATTTCGCAGGCCGCGACGGGTTTGATGGTTTTCCTACGGTCGAAAACCCGGTGCCCGAAGAAAATATCTGCATGATCGGCCTACGCTCGGTGGATGCCGCCGAACACGAGGCCCTCGCAGCCACCCGCATCCATTGCCACGACATGCGCGAAATCGACGAACACGGCATTGCGAAACCTCTCAATGCCTTTCTCGCCAAGGTCGCGGCAGCCAACGGCCTGCTGCATGTCTCGCTCGATGTCGATTTCCTCGACCCGTCCGTGGCACCCGCTGTCGGGACAACCGTTCCGGGCGGCGCCACCGTGCGCGAAGCCCATCTTGTCATGGAACTCCTGCATGACAGCGGCCTCCTTACGTCGATGGACCTCGTCGAACTTAACCCTTTCCTCGATGAAAGGGGCCGCACCGCCAAGCTCATGGTCGATCTCGCCGCCTCTGCACTCGGGCGCCGTGTCTTCGACCGCACCACCCGCAGCTTCTCCTGATCAACAGAGACGAAAACCATGACCCAACCTTCCGCCAAAGCCCTCGTGCCTTTCGTCAGCGTCGACAACATGATGCGCCTCGTACATCACATCGGCATAGACCAGATGCTGCAGGATCTAGTCGCCTATATCGAGGAAGATTTCCGCCGCTGGGAATTGTTCGACAAAACCCCGCGCGTCGCGTCCCATTCCGATGTCGGCGTGATCGAACTCATGCCCACCTCCGATGGCGAGGCCTATGGTTTCAAATACGTGAACGGCCACCCCAAGAACACTGCGGAAGGGCTGCAAACCGTGACGGCCTTCGGCCTTCTGGCCGATGTTTACACCGGTTACCCGGTTCTGCTCACCGAAATGACCCTCCTGACCGCCCTCCGCACTGCCGCCATGTCCGCTCTTGCCGCCAAGTACCTCGCCCCCAAAGGGGCCGACACCATGGCGATGATCGGCAACGGTGCCCAGTCGGAATTCCAGTCGCTCGCCATGCAAGCCATTGTCGGGCTCAAATCGGTGCGTCTCTTCGACAAGGACCCGGACGCCACGCGCAAGGCCGCCCGCAACCTGGCCGACAGCGGTCTTGACGTGGTGATCTGTACCAGCCCGGAAGACGCCATCCAAGGCGCCCAGATCATCACCACTTGTACCGCCGACAAGCAGAATGCCAAGATTTTGACCGACAACATGATTGGGGCCGGTGTACATATCAACGCGATCGGCGGAGACTGCCCGGGCAAAACAGAGCTCGCCCCCGGTATCCTCACCCGCGCCGACACCTTCGTGGAATACCCCGAACAGACCCGCATCGAGGGCGAAATCCAACAGATGCCCGCCGACCATCCCGTCACCGAGCTTTGGAAGGTAATCACCGGTACGGAAACCGGACGCCGCGACGCCGCCCAGATCACCCTCTTTGACAGTGTCGGTTTTGCGATCGAGGATTTCTCCGCCCTGCGCTACATCCGCGACAAGGTCCGCGACACGCCCTATCACATCGACCTCGACATGCTTGCCGACCCGGACGACCCGCGCGATCTCTTCGGAATGCTGCAACGCGCCAAAGCCTGAAAAGCGGGGGGCCAGCTCCCCGTCGCCCTCATGCGACACCCCCGGTATATTTCCCGCAAAAGGAAAACCGGACGACATTTCGCCTTCCTTTTGCCAGAAATATCCCGGGGGAGTCTCAGCCCTGCTGAGGCGGGGGCAGAGCCCCCCATTCGCGCGTCAGCGCTCAAAAGCGCTCAAAGCAGTGCGGCCGCTCTTCGGGCGCTCCTCTCGTTCACGCCTGCAATTCCGCGTCCCAGTAGAGAAAATCCATCCAGCTTTCATGCAGGAAATTCGGCGGGAACTTACGGCCAAGGTTCCGCAACTCTTCCGCACCGGGCTGTCGGGGCGGTTTTCTCAGATGCATTCCGGCCCGATGCAGGCTCTTGGAGCCTTTTTTCAGGTTGCAAGGCGAACAGGCCGCAACGACATTCTGCCAGCTCGTCACCCCGCCCGCCGCGCGCGGCACCACGTGATCAAAGGTCAGATCACCCCGACCACCGCAATACTGACAACGGAATTCATCCCTCAAAAATAAATTAAAGCGCGTGAAGGCCACGCGCTTTTGAGGTTTCACATAGTCTTTCAGGACAACCACGCTCGGTATCCGTATCACCGTCGAGGGGCTGCGGACCACCTCGTCATATTCGGCAACGATGTCCACCCGATCCATATAGGCCGCCTTGATCGCATCCTGCCAAGGCCAAAGCGACAGCGGATAGTAAGAAAGCGGTCGGTAATCCGCATTCAGGACCAGCGCAGGATGCTGGCGCAGCCCTGAAGGGTGCCTCGTAAATTCCGTCCTGAAATCGCCGTCCATGATGAGTCGCTCTCCGCCCGGTCTGCCCGTCTTCCGGCACCGAAGCAGGAGCCCCGCCCCAGCACTTTGCTCCACTATATCTCGTGGCCTGCATCTGGCAAGCCTCACGATCTATGGCGGACATCACAATAGCTAAAGCGGTTTCGTAACAGGCGCATGACGGATCATCAGGCGCCACAAGCGCTTACAAATGCAGCTTGTCGCGCATGAAGGCCAAGGCCACGCTCAATCCATCCGGCGCAATCCCGTGTGCCGTACCCTTCATGATATGGGCATAGACATCCGTGAACCCGGATTTCTGCAACGCCTCGGCGGCCTCGGGCAGCGACTGCACCGGCACGACATCGTCCATGTCCCCATGCACGAGCAGGATCGGCGGCTTCGTCCGTGCCTCGTCCTCCAGCAATTCAGGTGACATCAAACGACCTGAAAACGCCACGATTCCCGCCAGCGCGTCTTCGCGGCGCGGCCCGACATGCAAGCTCATCATCGTGCCCTGACTGAATCCGAACAGCACCACCTGCTCGGGCAGCAAGTCCTCGTCCACCATCACCGCGTCCAGAAAGGCGTTGAGATCGTCAACCGCCGCCCGCATGCCCCGCTCGCTTTCCTCTTCCGAAGACCCGTCGATCCATGGGATCGGGAACCACTGGCGGCCAAAAGGCATGCCCGGAATTTCCTCAGGCGCATCGGGGGCAAGAAACAACGTATCGGGAAGATGCTCTCCCAAGGGATCCGCCAGCCCCAACAGGTCGGCGCCATTGGCCCCGTACCCGTGCAGGAAGATCACGGCGGATCTGGTGGTGCCGGAAACCGGCTCCTTGCGGCCTGTCTGCAAAACGCGAGTCATCGTATCCCTTCCCTGTCCTTGACCATCCGGTAGTACGCCCACAAAAGCCGCGCCGCAACCGATCGCCACGGGGTCCACTCTGCGGCCATGGCGCGCAGCGCCGTTTCACTTGGTCGAGCCTCAAGATTGAACAGCACCCGCGCTGCCTCTTGCAAGGCAAGGTCCCCCGGCGCGAACACATCCGCCCGCCCCAACGAAAACATCGCATAGACCTCCGCGGTCCAGACCCCGATCCCCGTCACTTCGGTCAGCGTCGCGATCACCTGCGCGTCCGGCGTTTCACGCAAAGCACCATAATTGATCCGCGCCTCCGCCAAGGCCTTGGCATAACGGATCTTTTGTCGGCTCAACCCACAGGCGCGCAAATCCGCCTCGCTCGCCCAAAGCACCTTGCGAGGTCCCGTGAGCCGCGCCGCCTTAAGCCGCGCCCAGATCGCATTGGCCGATGCCACGCTGACCTGCTGGCTGATGATTGCGCTGAAAAGCTGCTCGAACCCGTCCGCCCTCAGCCGTAACGGCAATGGCCCGGTCTCGTCCAGGGCGCGCGCAAAGCGGGCGTCACGCGCCGCCAGCCACGCCGCCCCCTCCGCAACGCAGTCGTCCGTCCTGATAATCCGCCCAACGCTCATTGGTTGCTCCCTGTCGCGCCCGCCACAATAAGCCCGCCCGTGCGACATCGGCAACCTCTGGACCTTCATCGCTTAACAAGCTAACGCTTTGCCCATGAGCCACGATATTGACGACAGCAAAGCGCGCCGCACGGTGCTGATTCTGGTACTGGCCCAGGCGTTTCTTGGCGCCCAGATGCCGATGATTTTCACCATTGGCGGGCTGGCCGGGCAATCGCTGGCGACCAATGCCTGCTTTGCCACGCTGCCGATTTCTCTGATCGTGGTTGGCTCGATGCTCGCGGCAACGCCGCTCTCGACCATCATGCAACGTTATGGCCGTCGCGTCGGCTTTTTTGTCGGAACCACCGGCGGTGCTCTGGGGGGCGCGATCGGCGCTTACGGTCTCTACCAGAACTCCTTCACGATCTTCCTCGTCGGGTCCTTCCTGACCGGTATCTACATGAGCGCACAGGGCTTTTACCGCTTTGCCGCCGCCGACACCGCTTCCGACGACTACCGTCCCAAGGCCATTTCCTATGTCATGGCAGGCGGGCTGGCCTCGGCCATCATCGGCCCACAGCTGGTCAAGGTGACGGCAGACAGCATGGTGATCCCCTTCATGGGCACCTACCTCGGCGTGATCCTGATCAACGTGATCGGCTCGGCGCTGTTCCTGTTCATCAACATCCCCAAACCCAAGGTCCCCGCCGCCGACGCGCCTCAGGGCCGCACCCGCTGGCAACTCATCACCACGCCCCGCATCGCGGTGGCGGTGATCTGCGCCATGGTCTCTTACGCGTTGATGAACCTCGTTATGACCTCGACGCCACTCGCCGTCGTCGGCTGTGGTTTCGACCAGAACAATGCCGCCGACGTAGTCACGGCCCATGTGCTTGCCATGTTCGCACCGTCCTTCTTCACCGGCCACCTGATCGCCCGCTTCGGCGTGGAAAAGATCGTCGCCACCGGCCTGCTGATCCTCGCCGGTGCCGGCGCCGTCGCGCTTCAGGGCGTGAACCTCGAAAACTTCTTCGTCGCACTGATCCTGCTGGGTGTCGGCTGGAACTTCGGCTTCATCGGCGCCACGACCATGCTTGCAGGCGCGCATGAACCACACGAACGCGGCCGGATGCAGGGCATGAACGACCTGATCGTTTTTGGCGGTGTGACCGTGGCCTCTCTGGCTTCTGGCGGGTTGATGAACTGTTCGGGTGGCGATGCCGTCACCGGCTGGACCAGCGTGAACCTCGCCATGGCGCCTTTCCTGATGCTCGCGGGCGGCGCGCTGATCTGGCTGATGCTGCGCCCTCAGGAAGATTGAGCACACAAGCACACTTTCTTTTTCCGAAAATACCCGGGGGGGAGTCGCCAAAGGCGACGGGGGGCACCGCCCCCTTTTTTACCAGCGTCCGCTCAGCGCCCGCGCCATCAACCCGGCCTTGCGCGCGAATTCGCTCAGCCCCAGATCGCCTTCTGCAACGCGCCCGGGCTCCTCGGCGGCCTGTTTCAAGAGTCCCTCGGCCTGCCAAGCCGCCAAAAACGCCTGCCCCGCCTGAGAGTTTACCTCTCCTCGTCTTGCACGCGCACGCTTCAACCGCGACAATCCATCCTCGGCCAAAGCCGCCACCGCTTCCGGGCGTCCATCCACCAACGGCACCCGTTTCTGGGCTTCAAGCGCTGGGATGGCACGCAACCAATTGGCTAGCCCAAGCGCCACGCCGATATCGCGCGCCACATCCTCGGGGACCTCTCCAAGGGCGCGTGCCGCCACGAACATCAACCCACCCGCCGTGGCGTCGAGATAGCGTGCGAAATGGGCCTCATCTTCAAACGGGTCGCGGTAGATATCCCAACGGCGCGCTTCGACCAGCGCCCCGAGCACCTCGGCCCCTGCCGCATCCAGCGACAGCGCCAACGGTGTTACCACCTCATGACGACGCACCACGCCTCCTGCTGCAATCTCGTCAAGCGCATCGGCCCACCATTGCAGCCGCATCTCGGCAATCATGCTTTCCTGCGTCACCCACGGGGCACGGGCCACTTCAATGTTGAAAGCGTAGATCGGAAACAATACGTCCCGAGCCGATGGCCGCGCGGCCATCGCTGCCAGGAACCGGTCCGGATCGCCCCGTTCGACAAGACCGGCGCAAGCTGCAAAATCGTCTGTCACTCCGTTACTCATTCTGGTTGAACCACGCAGATCAGGTATCCAAACGCATCTCGATACGCACGCCAGGTCGCAATCTCGGTCGCCGCCTCATCCAGCACCGCGACCAGCGCAGCATCCGCATCCGGCCGCAGTTCGGCAATCCTAGTCTCGAGCGGCTGATAATAGGCCTCCCAGCCCGCATCACTCACCACGCGCGTACCCAAGAGCGTGAAACCCGCGGCCGCAACCTGTGCTGCCAGCCCGTCCGCATTCGGCACCGGATATCCCTCAAACAGATCAACAACAGCCTCCGGTGGGGCGTCCTGAAACAGGCACGGGGCCGAAAAGGCCACCGCACCGCCCGGTGCCAGACAAGACCGCCAGCCGCTAAGTGCCTCGGTGACACCAATGAAATAGATCGCCCCGGCGCACCAGATAAGATCAAACGGCCCCGGCTGCGCCATCATGTCCCCGGCCAGCGTCTTGACCCGCGCATCTCCGGCAAATCGCGCCCGCGCAGTTTTGGCAAACCCGGCATGGCTGTCCACGGCCAAAACCGATCCCTCCGGCGCGGCGGCCAGCAACGCGTTCACATCGCCCCCCGGTCCCGCACCTGCATCCAGGATCGCTGCATTGCGCACAACTCCCGCAAGCTGACAGGCCCAAGCCACATCCGCCTCGGTTCCCGGCCCCTCGCGCGGCAGGTCGGAATGCAGGACAAAGAACGCCTCCATATCCATCAGACCGCCCGCACCGCCCCGTCATGCGTCAGCTTCCAATTGAGCGCCTCAAGCAGCGCCTCGAAAGACGCATCGACAATATTGGCCGACACGCCCACCGTGGCCCATCGCCGCCCGGCATCATCCTCAAAGTCGATGATCACGCGCGTGACCGCCTCGGTCCCCCCATTGGTGATCCGCACCTTGAAATCCACAAGCCGCACATCGTCAATCAGGCTCTGATATGGCCCCAGGTCCTGCTTGAGCGCCTGCCACAGCGCGTTCACCGGGCCGTCGTCGCTCATCTCTTGCGCGTGTTCGTTCTTGAAGAACGAGGTCCGCTTCTCGCCGCTGGGCAACTGCACGGTCACAACCGCCTCGGATTCCACCACAAGGTGCCCCCGCGCATTGCGCCGCCGCTCGGAAATCACCCGATAGCGCTCCACCTCGAAGAACCGCTCCCGCAGGCCCAGCTCTTCGCGCGCCAAAAGCTCGAAGCTCGCCTGCGCCGTATCATAGGAATACCCATCAGCCTCGCGCGCCTTGATCACGTCCAGAATGCGTCCCAACGCCGGGTCGCCCTTTTCAACCGAAAGCCCCGCCTCGCTCAACCGGCGCCGCAGATTTGACTGGCCAGCCTGGTTCGACATCGGAATGATCCGGCTGTTGCCCACCACTTCCGGCGCAACATGCTCATAGGTCGTCGGGTCCTTCAGGATCGCGCTGGCATGCAACCCGGCCTTGTGCGCAAAGGCGCTCGCACCCACATAGGGCGCCTGCTTGACCGGCACACGGTTCAGGATGTCGTCCAGCAACCGGCTCGCCTGCGTCAGCCCAGAAAGCTTCTCAACCGCGATCCCGGTCTCGAACCGGCTGGCATAAGGTTCCTTGAGCAACAGCGTCGGGATCAGCGTTGTCAGGTTGGCGTTGCCACAGCGTTCCCCCAACCCGTTCAGCGTCCCCTGCACCTGCCGTGCGCCCGCGTCAATCGCTGCCAGTGACCCGGCCACGGCATTCTCGGTATCGTTGTGGGTGTGAATGCCCAGATGATCGCCGGGAATCCCCGCACCGATCACCGCCGCCGTGATCTCCCCGATCTCCGCCGGCAGCGTGCCACCATTGGTGTCGCACAACACAACCCAGCGCGCCCCCGCATCAAAGGCCGCCTTTACCGTCTCCAATGCATAGGCGGGATTGGCCTTGTAGCCATCGAAAAAATGCTCCGCGTCAAACAGCGCCTCGCGCCCCTGGGCGACAAGATAGGCCAACGACCGCGATATATTTTCGGTGTTTTCCTCAAGCTTGATCCCCAGCGCGGTTTCAACGTGGAAATCATGCGTCTTGCCCACCAGACAAACCGCTTGTGTCCCGGCGTTCATCACGGCGGCAAGAACATCATCATTCTCGGCACTCATCCCGGCGCGTTTGGTCATGCCAAAGGCCGCAAATGTCGCCTTCAACTTCGGCCGGGCGTCAAAAAACTCGCTATCCGTCGGGTTCGCCCCGGGCCAGCCGCCCTCGATGTAATCGACCCCAAGCCCGTCCAACACAGCGGCGATCTGCATCTTTTCCGGCGTGGAAAACTGCACGCCTTGCGTCTGCTGCCCATCGCGCAACGTGGTGTCGTAGATATACAAACGCTCTTTCATCCCGTCACACCCGCTTCTTCATTTTGCCAAAAACACTCCGGGGGAGTCGCACTCTGTGCGACGGGGGCAGCGCCCCCTTGCGCGATTTTCACAACAGACCCTCCAGCTTGGCCGCGTCAAACCCGGCCGCAGGCAGCAACTCGACCCCTGCTTTGCTCATGCGGACCTCAACACCTGCCGCAATCAGTGCAGCCTTCAGCCGGTCCACTTCCGAGAAATCTTTGGTCGCCATAGCCGCTTCCCTTGCCTCGGCAAGGGCTAACTCATAACGCGAAAGGTCCACGCTCCGCGCCCAATCCCCCATCGCATCGCTCAACAACCCCAACATCTGCGCTCCAGCCAGCAACCCCGCCACATCGCCCGCATTGGCAAGCCGATGCAGTTCGGCGATCGCCCCGGCGGTGTTGAGATCGTCCGCCACCGCAGCCACCACGCCTGCGGGCACGTTGGCCGCGGGCTCGACGCCCTCGGTCAACGTGCGCCACTTGCGTAACGTCGCCTCGGCCTCCGCCGCCTTTTTCGCGGTCCAGTCCATCGGCTTGCCGTAATGGGTCGACAGGAACACGAACCGGATCACTTCACCCGGAAATCCCTGGTCCAGCAGATCCCGCACGGTAAAGAAATTGCCAAGCGACTTGGACATCTTCTTGCCCTCGACCTGCAGCATCTCATTGTGCAACCAATAGCGCGCGAATTCGCCCTCGGGATGGGCACAGCAGCTCTGCGCCACCTCGTTCTCATGATGCGGGAACATGAGGTCATTGCCACCACCGTGAATGTCAAACGACGCGCCCAGCAACTCATAAGACATGGCAGAGCATTCGATATGCCAGCCCGGACGCCCCCGTCCCCACGGGCTGTCCCAGCCCGGCAGGTCCGCGCTCGACGGCTTCCAGAGCACGAAATCCATCGGGTCTTCCTTATAGGGCGCCACTTCGACCCGCGCGCCGGCGATCATGTCATCGACCGACCGCCCCGACAGCGCGCCGTACTTGGCGTATTTGCGCACACGGAAAAGCACATGACCGTCTCCCTCATAAGCATAACCATCCGCGATCAGCTTCTCGATCATCGCCACCATCTGGGGAATGTACTGGGTCGCACGTGGCATCGCGTTCGGCTCCAGCGCCCCAAGCGCGCCCATGTCATCCAGATACCACTGCGTCGTTTCCGCCGTGATCTCGCCAATCGCGCGCCCGCTTTCCTTGGCGCGGGCGTTGATCTTGTCATCCACGTCGGTGAAATTGCGCACATAGGTGACGTGTTTGGTCCCATAGACATGGCGCAACAACCGGTAGAGCACGTCAAACACCACCACGGGGCGCGCGTTGCCGATATGGGCCCGATCATAAACTGTCGGCCCACAGACATACATCCGCACATTCTGCGCATCAATCGGCTCGAAAACCTCTTTCCTGCGGGTTCTGGTATTGTGCAGTCTGATCGTCGTCATGTCTCGTCCTCACGCGCAGTTACGCTCGCGGCGGGCTTAACAACTTCAGATCATGTTGGAAATAGAAGAACGGCCCGCCAATTGTCTCAGCAGGGAATGCAGCAGATAATAATGGTGCGTGCAGTCTTCATGATCCCACCCTTACGACCAGAGAGACCGCCCGGTCAAGATCAAAGACGCCAAAGGCTTGACCCGGGCACGCGCCCACAGGCACTGTCCCACAATGAGCCGTGATACCATCAATACCATCTGCCGCGCCCTGCCCGGCGCCCAATGGTCCGAGCCCTTTGGCCCGGGCCATGACGTCTGGAAAGTCGGAGACAAGATCTTTGCCGCCATCGGTGCACAAGGCACCGGGGTCTCGGTCAAGACCCCCGACACCGACACTGCGCAAATGCTGATCGACGCCGGGGTCGGCACCAAGGCCCCGTATTTTCACCGCAGCTGGATTCACCTGCCGCTGGATGCCGAGACCGATGAGCTGGCCCACCGCATCCACGCGTCATATGACACGATCCGGGCCAGCTTGCCCAAAAAGCGCCAGGACGCCCTTCCGCCCCGCGACTGAGCTTCCCGTCCCGGCAGCTTCGACACCGGGACCATCTGGCACACCCCGCCCGACTCATGAACGCAACTGCCCACAGACAGTTGCCCAAGCATCAGCCGCGCCCGCGTGCGCCGCCCCAAAATCATCCACTCAGTCATAACTGACCACCTCGTATTCCACGTCATCCGGCCCGTCGAAGTAAAAACGCCGCCCCGGCTCGTAATCCGCGTGGCTATGCGGCATGTATCCGGCCGCCTTGACCCGCGCTTCCACAGCATCGAGATCCTCGACCACCACCCCCACATGGTTCAGCCCTGCCAGATGATGATAGCGCTGCGCCTCGGGCTTCAGCGCCCATGCCGGTGTGTACAACGCCAGATAGCTCTCATCGTCGCCCACATGCACCGTGTACCCGTCATCCTTGGCCGGCCCCTCCCAGCGCACCTTCCAGCCAAACAGGTCCATCAACACCGCCGCGTGGCTTTTGGCGTCAGGCACACAGATATTCACATGTTCAAGTTTCATGGTTCGTCCTTTCAATTGCTTTTCCATTCATTCAAGCCTAATCTCTCAAGTTAACTTGAGGTCAAATGAAAATTATCCATGAAAAACAGAGAACCACGAAAGCATGGTCTGAGCATCGGCGACATTTCTGCCCGCACGGGCCTCGCCCCGTCGGCCATCCGATTCTACGAGGAACAGGGTCTCGTCCACCCGTTTCGCGCCGACAGCGGCCAGCGTCGTTTCGACCGCGCCGACATCCGGCGCCTGTCCTTCGTCATGATTTCTCAGAACCTCGGTTTTTCGATCGCCGAAATCCGTGCGGCCCTTGAAACACTCCCGCAGAACCGCACCCCCACCAAGCGAGACTGGGAACGCATCTCGGCCCGCTTCCGCCACCATCTCGACGCCCGGATTGCGCAGATGACCGCGCTCCGGGACAAGCTTGACGGCTGTATCGGCTGTGGCTGCCTCTCCTTGCAGAACTGCAAGCTCTACAACCCCGACGACGGCGCTCGCACACGTGGCACCGGACCACGCTATCTGATGGGGGATGCGCCTCCCCCTGCAAAGGCGCGCTGAGTCCACAGCATAACGCCGCGTCACGTCCCGGCGCGCCCTCTTGTCCCCGGCCTCGCGCTTCTGCACCCTCGTCCGCAGCCATCCAAACGAGGACCGAGAGCATCATGATGACTTCCCCGGACGAAATCCCCTTCATTCCTTTCGAAAGCTTCGAAGTGGGCCAGGTCCGCCGCTTTGGCGCCTATAAGGTCACGCGGGACGAGATCATCGAATTCGCCTCGAAATACGACGCGCAATTTTTCCATCTCGACGATGAAAAGGCCAAGTCCTCGCTTTTCGGCGGGCTCTGTGCCAGCGGCTGGCACACCTGTGCCATGACCATGGCCATGATGGTTGAAGACATGGAAACCCGCGGCCGCTCCCTCGGCTCTCCCGGTCTTGACGACCTGCGCTGGATAAAGCCGGTCTATCCGGGCGATACGCTCAGCGTCGAGATGACCGTTCTCGCCACGAAACCCTCGCAAAGCCGCCCCGAAATCGGTTTTGTGACAAGCCGCACAACCGTCAGCAATCAGAACGGCGATCAGGTGATGACATTCACCAGCAAGGGTATCTTCCCCCTCAGCACCCCGAGCCACCCTGCAGCCGGCTGATCCCGGCATGACGGGTCGCGATCCGGCCAATCACAAATTCTCATTTGACGAATCCCGGTGGCTCTGCGCCCCTGAGGGCGAACCTCCCTCAATTGTCGGACCCTGAAATGCAGCTTTCCCAGAGAATTACCAACATTACCGGCGGCGGTTCGGACGGCTGGGACGTTTTCTACAAGGCCCGCCGCCTGATCTCCGAAGGCACTTCCGTGACCGAACTGACCATCGGTGAACATGACATTGGCACGGATCCCGCGATCCTCGCCGCGATGGATCGGGCAGCCACGGGTGGGCACACGGGCTATGCCATCGTTCCGGGCATCACCTCCCTGCGCAAGGCCGTCGCCGCCCGCATTCAGGACCGCACAGGTGTTGCGACCACCTATCGCAACATCCTGATCACGCCGGGGGGACAGTCGGCACTTTTTGCCGCCCATCTTGCCACCTGCAACGCCGGGGATCGCGCGCTCTTCATCGACCCCTACTATGCCACCTACCCCGGAACCATCCGCAGCGTTGGCGGCGTTCCCGTTCCTATCCCGACCCGCGCGCGCGAAGCCTTTCTGCCCCAGCCCGAAGCCATCGCGGCAGAAGCGGCCAAGGGCGCCGCGACGCTTCTGATCAATACCCCCAACAACCCGACTGGCACGGTCTATGATCGCGAAACGCTGACCGGGATTGCCGAAACGTCGATCGCGCATGACCTCTGGCTAATCTCGGACGAGGTCTATGACACGCAGATCTGGAATGGACAGCACATCAGCCCCCGCGCCCTGCCCGGCATGGCAGATCGTACGTTGGTCATTGGCTCCATGTCCAAATCCCACGCCATGACAGGAAGCCGGATCGGCTGGATATGTGCGCCCGAACACGTGGTTGATCATTTGATCACCCTGGCCACACATACCACCTATGGGGTGGCCGGGTTCATTCAGGACGCCGCCGAGTTTGCGCTTTCACAAGGCGCTGAACTCGAGAAGAAAATCGCCGAACCTTTCCGCCGCCGCCGCGACCTCGCGCAGTCTATCCTCGCGGGGCAGAACACGGTGGGGATGATCCCGTCGCAAGGCGCGATGTACCTCATGCTCGACATCCGCGCGACCGGCCTCTCAGGCGAGGGTTTTGCCCATTCCCTGCTTGATGCGCATCACATCGCGGTCATGCCGGGCGAAAGCTTTGGCACCTCTGCGGCGGGTCATGTCCGCGTCGCAATGACGGTGGATGACGCCCGTTTTGCCGCGTCCCTGCAAACCCTGGTGGATCACGCGACCACCCTTGCCACCTGACTTCAAGGTCCAAAAACGACATATGTCGTAAACATGTCAGACAACCCTTCGTCGCCTATGCACGCTGCCCCCAAGAGGAGACGCGATGCAAGGTGATCGAAGCAAAATCCAACTGGTGATCCTCACCATCGGGGCCGAACGCGGACGTGCCGCGCGCGGACGCCCCAAAACTGCTTTTTAAACAGAAAACAAGCAGTTAAACCGAGGATACCACAAGAGATGACCACCCCAGCCTCCCGCCGTTCCGGCGGACGCTCCGCCCGCCGCGCCGCCCGCGCCGCGCCACTCGCCGCGAATGTGCGCCCCGTGCGCCCGGGCCTCGAAGGCGGCCAGTACCGCCCTCTGACCGATGCGCAGATGCAGCGTATTCACGAAACCGCGCTGGATGCGCTGGAGCAGATCGGCCTCGCTGATGCGCCGCAAAGCGGTATCGACATCATGACCGCCGCAGGCGCTGAACTGGGCGGCGATGGCCGTTTGCGCTTCCCCCGCGCGCTGGTTGAAGATACGCTCGCAAAATCCTGTAAAGAAATCACTTTACCGGGTCGCACTCCGGAAAATGATCTCCACCTTTCCGGTCACCGCGTTCATTTCGGCACGGCTGGCGCCGCAGTCCACATGGTTGACGCACTGGGGCGCAATTATCGCGAAAGCACGGTGCAGGACCTGCACGACGCGGCCCGCATCTGCGATGTGCTCGACAATATCCATTTCGTTCAGCGCCCGATGGTGGCCCGCGACATCCCCGACAACCGCGAGATGGACCTCAATACCATCTATGCCTGCTGTTCGGGCACCACGAAACACGTAGGCACTTCGTTCACCGACCCCAGCTATGTCGCCGACGCGTTCGAGATGCTGCACATGATCGCCGGGGGGGAAGACGCATGGCGCGCGCGCCCCTTTGTCAGCAATTCCAACTGTTTCGTCGTTCCGCCGATGAAATTCGCCACCGAATCCTGCGAGGTGATGGAGGCCTGTATCCGCGGCGGCATGCCGGTGCTTCTGCTCTCGGCGGGTATGTCCGGCGCCACCGCCCCGTCAACCATCGCCGGGGCCATCATGCAAGCCACCGCCGAATGCCTCGCGGGCCTCGTCTACGTAAACGCCATCGCGCCCGGTCATCCGGCTATTTTCGGCACCTGGCCTTTTGGTCTCGACCTGCGGACCGGAGCCATGACAGTGGGGTCCGGCGAACAGGCGCTGCTGTCGGCAGGCTGTGCCCAGATGCACAAGTTCTATGGACTGCCCGGTGGCGCGGCAGGCGGTGCATCGGATTCCAAGCTGCCCGACATGCAGGCAGGCTGGGAACAGATGTGCTCCAACGTCATGGCCGGGCTCTCGGGCCTCAACATGGTCTATGAGGCGGCAGGCATGCATGCCTCACTTTTGGGATTTTGCCACGAATCCCTGATCCTCAGCGACGATCTCATCGGACAGGCCCTGCGTTGCGTACGCGGCATCGAAGTGGATGACGAAACCCTTGCACTCGATCAGGTCCGCGCCGTCTGCATGGGCGGGCCCGGGCATTACCTCGGCACGGATGCCACTTTGGGGCGCATGCAAAAAGACCATGTTTATCCAGCCCTTGCGGACCGAACCTCACCAAAGGAATGGGCCGAGAAGGACAAACCAGACCTGATCGCCAAGGCCTCGGCTCGCAAAGAACAGATCCTGTCCGAAGCGTCGGCCGCGCGCTTCCCGGAAGATGTCGATCGTGCCCTGCGCGACCGGTTCAACATTCACCTGCCCAGAAAATGATGCCAGGCCGGGCATGTCCTCGCATGCCCGGCCCAACTGGACCCCGATCTTGGGATAAGGTGGGCGACCGGGGCGCCAATCGGATTACCCGTCCGTGGACGGCAGCAGACCCGCCTTCACCGCCGCTTCGTATTCCGCTTCGGACACGGCGCCGTCCGCGTCTGCATCAATCTCGGCGAATACCGACTCGGTGATCTCTGGATACATCGCCTTGACTTCTTCCATGCTCAACACGCCGTTACCGTCTGCATCCGCGCCCATGGCAACTGCCAGAACGGGCAGCGAAGCCCCGGCAAGGGTCACGAGTACGCTCATCGCAATACGTTTCATTTTGCATTCTCCTGTTTTCAAACATGTCTTGTTGTCAGATCGAAAACGCCACTGCGGCGCCTTCACTAGGTAGGACGCCGCAAACGCGGTTTGCGTTCCTCGACAGGTGGGGCCCGGGGGCAACAAGCCAAAACCCGCCATTTTCCGCCTGACCTATGGGCAAGCGATTGCCCAAAAAGCCCCCTGCCCGCCCGCCGGCGGGAAACCCCCATCTTTTCAATAGGTTCCAAAGCGTCATGTTGCCTCGCAACAATAACAAGCTTCGGAGCATCACCCCATGGACAGCCGCCTATCCCCAAATATCCCTGACCGGATCGCACAGTTGCGGACCAAGCTCGACCAGCGCGCCCGTCGCTTTGGCCCGGATGCAGAGGATCTCGTTCAGGAAACCATGCTGCGCCTGTGCACGCACCTATCCGAGGACCGCGATATCCGTGATCTCGAAGCCTACGCCATGACCACCCTGCGCAACCTCGCCCGGTCCCGCTGGCGGCGACAGGTCGAAACCGAAGAGCTTGAGGATTACATGTCCATAACCGAAACCGACGCCAGTGATCTGCTTGCGGTCAAGGAAACACTCGCCGCCATTGACACGCTGTCCGAACATCACGCATCGCTTCTGCGCCTCGTGCGGGATGGCATCGAAAGCCCGCAGGAGATCGCCATGCTGACCGGGTTGCCCCTTGGCACCGTGAACTCCCGTCTGGCCCGCGCCCGCGCACGGCTGCGCGATCTGACCGACGCATAAAAAATGGGGGGCGTCCCGCCCCCCAGTTTCGCCATTCAGGCTCACTCTATATACCGCTCGATGTTTTTTGCCTGCGGCCTGAATGTCGTCGGGGCGAGCGCACCCGCCCCGTGTCTCTGTGTTTCGTCGGGGGCCGGAGCCCCCTACCCAAGGTTCCCCCCCGGGATCAGCTGCACCCGCTGGTTGCCCCGCAAGTGTTGCATTTCATGCAGGTGCCGTTGCGCACCAGCGTGTAGTTTCCGCAGTCACCACAGGGATCGCCCTCATAGCCCTGCATCTTGGCCTTTGTGCGCGCATCCATGCTGACCGAGCCGCTTGCCACGGCGGTCGTGGTTGTGCTCATCGCCGCCACCGTTCCCGTAGCCGTCGCCGTTTCGGGCACCAATGTCTGCAGGGTTGCCACCGGATCGGCCACTCCGCCAAGAACCGCGCCACCGGCGCCGCCACCATTCAGCACCACCAGTTCCTGCGGCAGACGCTTGCGCAGATAACCCGTCGACGAGATCTGTTTGAGCACCTCCAGCGACCGCGACGCCGCGCTCTCGCTCAGCTCGCTGACATTTGAAACACCCTCTTCCTCACCACGGCCCAAGTCATCAAAGGTCGTGCCTTCGGGCTTGATATGGGCAAGGTCTGTCCGGTCGAGATAGCTCACGGCCAGTTCGCGGAAGATATAGTCAAGGATAGAGGTCGCATTCTTGATGCTGTCATTGCCCTGAACCATGCCTGCCGGTTCGAACTTGGTGAAGGTGAACGCATCCACGAACTCCTCCAGTGGCACGCCATACTGAAGACCAACCGACACCGCGATGGCAAAGTTGTTCATCATGGCGCGGAACCCGGCGCCCTCTTTATGCATGTCGATAAAGATTTCGCCCAAGCTGCCGTCCGAGTATTCCCCGGTCCGCAGATAGACCTTGTGGCCGCCCACAATGGCTTTCTGGGTGTACCCCTTACGGCGTTCGGGCATTTTCTCGCGGCCACGGGCCACTTCCTTGACCACGATCTTCTCGATGATCTTCTCGGCCAGCACGGCGGCCTTCTCGGTCATCGAGCCGCTTTCCAGCACCTCTGCCGCCTCGTCGTCATCCTCGACCAGCGCCGCCGCCAGAGGCTGGCTCAGCTTCGAGCCATCGCGATAAAGCGCGTTCGCCTTGATGCCCAGCGACCACGAAAGCTCATAGGCCTTCTGGCAGTCCTCGATGGTGGCATCGTTGGGCATGTTGATCGTTTTCGAAATCGCACCCGAAATGAAGGACTGGGCCGCGGCCATCATGGTGATATGGCTTTCAACACTCAGATAACGCTTGCCTTTTTTCCCGCAGGGGTTGGCACAGTCAAAGATGTGGTAATGCTCTTCCTTGAGGAACGGCGCCCCTTCCAGGGTCATTGTGCCGCAAACATGGTCGTTTGCCGCTTCGATATCCGCACGGGAATAGCCCAGCGACGCCAACAGATCAAAACTCGGATCGTTCAGCTTCTCGGTGGGGATGCCCAGCACATTGGTGCAGAACTCTTCGCCCAGCGTCCACTGGTTGAACACGAAGCGAATATCAAAGGCCGAGCCAAGCGAGGCTTCGATCTTGTCGATCTCGTTCTGGCCAAAGCCATGTCCGATCAGCGAGGTGTGGTTGATACCCGGCGCGTTTCCGATGGAGCCATGACCCACAGCGTAGGACACGATCTCTTCAATTTGGCTCGACGAATAGCCAAGGTTCTCAAGCGCCGCTGGTACGGAGCGGTTGATGATCTTGAAGTATCCGCCACCGGCCAGCTTCTTGAACTTGACCAGCGCGAAGTCCGGCTCGATGCCCGTCGTGTCACAATCCATGACAAGCCCAATCGTGCCGGTCGGTGCAATCACCGAGGTTTGCGCATTTCTAAACCCATGCTTCTCGCCAAGGCTCAACGCCTCGTCCCACGCGGATTTGGCCAGCGCCACGAGCTTCTGATCCGGGCAGTTGCCATGATCCAGCGCCACCGGCTTGACTGCGAGGTCTTCGTAGCCTTCGGTCTTGCCGTAGGCCGCGTTACGGTGGTTGCGGATCACCCGCAGCATGTGACCGCTGTTGCGGGCATAGCCATCAAACGCGCCCAGCTCGCTCGCCATTTCGGCGCTCGTCGCATAGGCCACCCCGGTCATGATCGCGGTCAGCGCCCCGGCCATCGCCCGGCCTTCGTCGCTGTCATAGCCATGGCCCATGTTCATCAGCAGCCCACCGATATTGGCATAGCCAAGACCCAGAGTGCGGAAGTCATAAGACAGCTGCGCGATTTCTTTCGACGGGAACTGCGCCATCGTCACCGAGATCTCCAGCGTCACGGTCCACAGGCGCGTGGCGTGGATGTAATCCTCGGCCTGGAACTCGCCGTCTTTCAGGAACGAAAGCAGGTTCATCGACGCAAGGTTACAGGCCGTATCATCGAGGAACATGTATTCCGAGCATGGGTTCGAGCCGCGGATTTCACCATCTTCCGGGCAGGTGTGCCATGCGTTCACGGTGTCATGGTACTGGATGCCGGGATCGGCACAGGCCCATGCCGCGTGGCCCACGTCTTCCCAAAGCTTGCGCGCCTTGATGGTCTTGGCGACCGTGCCGTCGGTACGGCGGATCAGTTCCCAATCGTCGTCATTCTCAACGGCCTTCAGGAAGGCGTCCGTGACACGGATCGAGTTGTTCGAGTTCTGGCCCGACACGGACGCATAGGCTTCGCTGTCCCAATCGGTGTCATAGGTCGGGAATTCGATGCTGGCATAACCCTGCTTGGCGTAATCCAACACCCGCTTGACATAAGCCTCGGGGATCATGGATTTTTTTGCGTCGCGAATGGCCGCCTTCAGCCCTTCGTTCACCTTGGGATCATAGGCATCCGCCTCGGCCCCGTCCCATGCCTTGATCGCTGCGAAAATGCCGTTGAGTTTCTGCTCGTGCATCTTCGAACCGGCCACGATGCTCGCAACCTTCTGCTCTTCCTTGACCTTCCAGTTGATGTATTCCTCGATATCCGGGTGGTCCGCATCGACGATCACCATCTTGGCCGCGCGGCGCGTTGTGCCGCCCGACTTGATCGCCCCCGCAGCCCGATCACCGATCTTGAGGAAGCCCATCAGGCCCGACGACTTGCCACCGCCCGAGAGCGATTCGCCGTCAGCACGCAGCGACGAGAAGTTGGTGCCGGTGCCCGAACCGTATTTGAACAAGCGCGCCTCACGCACCCACAGGTCCATGATGCCGCCATCACCCACCAGATCGTCGGCAACCGACTGGATAAAGCAGGCATGGGGCTGCGGATGCTCATAGGCCGATTTCGACTTGGTCAGCTTGCCGGTCTTGTAATCCACATAATAGTGACCCTGCCCCGGTCCATCGATGCCATAGGCCCAATGCAGGCCGGTGTTGAACCACTGCGGGCTGTTCGGCGCCGCCCGCTGTGTCGCGAGCATATAGCGCATCTCATCAAAATAGGCGCGCGCATCCTCTTCCGTCGAGAAATAACCGCCTTTCCATCCCCAGTAGGTCCAAGCACCGGCCAGACGGTCGAAAACCTGCTTCGCGCTGGTTTCGCCGCCTATCTCGGTGTTGTCATTTGCGGGCACCGAGCGCCACAGGAACTCTGGAACACCCTTTTCGCGCACCTTCTTCATGGAAGCTGGAACGCCAGCCTTGCGGAAATATTTCTGCGCAATCACGTCGCTGGCCACCTGGCTCCAGCTTGCCGGAACTTCAACCTCATCTAGACGGAACACGATCGTACCATCGGGATTCCGAATCTCGGATTCCGTCGTCACGAAATCCAGCTCCGCGTATGCGTCCTGCCCTGCCTTGGTAAATCTTCTTTCGATTTTCATCGCTGCCTCACGTCCCAGCTTAGTGTCCCCATCCACGCGTCTTGCGCGCGCCATTGATGCGGTCCCCAAGCGGGTCGAATAAGCGACAAGTATCCCCGAGCGACCCATCACGAGATGTGTCGCTTTCTTTGTCCCGGCCAAGCGGAATGTAAGTGCTGTCTGTCCCTATCCGGCCCCACCCCACTATATCTAGTGGCTCTCCGGAACCGCCCCCACAACCTGACGTATTCACCCCTAATGGGTCAACGGATTTATTTACCGATTTTTGAGATTTTGGCTGTTGACCTGTTCGGCCTTTCTTGACCCATCGGGCCCGGTTTCCGATTCCAAGGGTTAACATCCACAGCCCCGGGTTCAGGCAGTATTTCAACCACCCCGGAGAAGCTGTTGGAACCTAACCAAAAATCCGGATGAGGCCTGACCCGGCCCTAGATACCCACAACATCTGGGGACAACTGCGCGTGTCACACAACATATATGTCACAGAGATGTTTTCGTCACAATCACTGCCTACGAAGCGGGCGATTCGCGCGCCGCGTCGGATGTTTTTCATGATGTGAATGAACTGGTCGGGACGGCAAGATTCGAACTTGCGACCCCCTGTACCCAAAACAGGTGCGCTACCAGACTGCGCTACGCCCCGGACCGTGGCGCTGTTTAGCCAAGCCGCGCCGGATTGAAAAGCCTAAAAAGCGCTCCGCGGAAAACAGCGCGAGGTTTCAGCCTGCCCCACCTTCCCCATGCCTCGAGTCAAAGGCGGCACGCCTCAACATGGCCATTTCGCGAAGTTCTGTATCATGGCCGGGTGGCGCAATTCACTCCCCACCGAAATCCCCAGCGCTTTTGCCAGCCCACCGTTGATCTCCAACACGTATCGTACCGCCCTGCCCCCCGGAATCGGGGTTTCGTCCAGTGGCACGGCATCGTGGTGAATATGGCTGATGACCCCGAACTGGTCGACGAACAACATATCAAGCGGGATCAGCGTGTTCCGCATCCAGAAAGATACCGGTCCGGTTTCTTCGTAGACGAACAGCATCCCTGCACTGCGCGGCAGCCTTTCGCGGTGCATCAGTCCGATCGCCCGCGCCCGTTCGGTATCGGCAACCTCGACATTGAAGCGCGCCTGCCCCCAATCACCGCGAATCTCCAGAGATGTTGGCGTGCAGGCACCCTCGGCCAAAACTGGCGAGGCCGACCACAGGGTCAGCATCGCCACCAGCCCAACCACGGTACGGCGCAGCATCAATCGTCCAGCGAAACCGCGTTTTCCCACGCAAGCACTTCTGTCGCCATACGACCGCGCTTGCCGTCTATCACCCGCAAGGCCAGCGCCTCGCCCGGTTGCAGATCGGCCAACCCCGAACGCCGCAATACTTCGATGTGCAGGAAAATGTCCTCGGATTTGCCGAACACATTGGCAAAGCCAAAGCCCTTGCCCTTGTCGAACCACTTCACCCGCGCCGGTTCGAGCGGCGCGGCGCGAATGGCCTCTTCGTCCATTTCCTGAAAATCCGTCAGAGGCACGGCGGCCTGGTGCATTGGCGGATCGATGCGGAACACTTCCACCGCCTGAACACCCCGCTCGGTCTCCTGCACCGAGATTTCGATCCGCGCGGAATCCGCGACCGAGCTTTGCCCGTAGTTCCGCAACACGTTCGCGTGCAGCAGAATATCCGGACCTCCTGTTTCGGCCACGACGAATCCAAATCCCTTTACCGGATCGAACCACTTAACCTCACCAACGATTCTCGTGGCGCCATTTTCTGCTTGCGCCAAAGTCTCAACCTTAGTCATTTATCATCCCCATGATGGGGCGGACTCTGGGGCATTCACCTGCCCGCTGCAAGGTCAAAACGCACCTTGTTTCAAGGCTTTGCAATTCACGTCACGTGAATGTCAGGGGTTCAGCCGGTGAATTTCCCACGCATTTTCAGGGGTTTCGCGGCGCCAACGGAACCGGTCATGCAGACGAAAGGCGCCGTCCGCCCAGAACTCGATTTCCAGCGGTGTGATCCGAAAGCCACCCCAAAACGGCGGACGTTTTGGATTGGGGCCGTGCCTGGCTGTCACTTTTGCCACTTCCGCCATCAGTTCTGTGCGCGATCCGAGCGGCTGCGACTGGTTCGAGGCCCAGGCCCCGAGTCGGCTCTTGAGCGAACGCGAGGCATAATACGAATCCGCCTGCGGCCCGTCCTCCCGCGTGACCACGCCGCGCACCCGGATCTGGCGGCGCAGCGACTTCCAGTGCATCACGAAGGCCGCCTTGCCCGCCGCCTCGATTTCCTGCGCCTTTGCGCTGCCGTAATTGGTGTAAAAGACAAAGGCCGCGTCCTCGATATCCTTCAAGAGCACCATGCGCGCATTGGGCAGACCATCCTTGTCGACCGTGGACAACGCAATGGCGTTCGGATCGTTGACCTCGCTCTTTTCTGCCTCGTTCAGCCAGGCGCGTGCGATGACAAAAGGGTCGTCCCCTGCAAAAATCCCGGTTCTGTCGCTCATGTCTTTCTCCAACGCCTGAGGTGTTTTGCGCGCCATTCATGCCCGCTCCTGCCCTTGATGCAACAGTTTCTATCGCCTAAAGGGGTCCAACAAGGAATTGGGACGGAGTGGACGGGATGTCAAATCAACTGATGGCGGGCAAGCGCGGCCTGATCATGGGACTGGCCAATGACAAGTCGATTGCCTGGGGCATCGCACAGGCCTGCGCAGATGCCGGGGCGGAGCTTGCCTTCACCTATCTGGGGGACGCTTTCAAGAAACGCGCCGAACCTCTGGCCCAGCGGCTCGGCTCGGATACCCTGATTGACTGCGATGTCTCGGACCCGGCTTCGATCGACGCGGCCTTTGCCGAAATCGAAGCGAAATGGGGCAGGCTCGACTTTATCGTGCATGCCATCGGCTTCTCCGACAAGAACGAGCTGCGTGGCCGTTACCTTGAAACATCGCGCGACAACTTTCTGATGACGATGGACGTCTCGGTCTATTCCTTCACGGCGGTGATGCAGCGCGCAGAGAAACTCATGAAAGACGGCGGCAGCGCCCTGACCCTCACTTATTATGGTGCTGAACAGGTCATGCCACATTACAATGTCATGGGCGTTGCCAAGGCCGCGCTGGAAGCGTCGGTCAAATACCTGGCCGAAGACCTTGGCAAGGACGGCATCCGCGTCAACGCCATTTCCGCCGGCCCGATCAAGACGCTGGCTGCCTCGGGAATCGGCGATTTCCGCTATATCCTGAAATGGAACGAGCTGAACTCGCCCCTGCGCCGCAACGTGACCATCGAGGACGTGGGCAAATCAGCCCTCTACCTGCTGTCGGATCTGGGTAGCGGCACCACGGGCGAAAACCTGCATGTGGATGCGGGCTATCACGTGGTCGGCATGAAGGCGGTGGATGCCCCCGACATCGACGTCGCAACCGGGAGAAAATGAGATGAGTGAACGTCTGCCCCACGAAAAAGGCTTCCACATCAGCTGGGACCAGATCCACCGCGACAGCCGCGCCTTGGCCTGGCGCCTGGACGGGCAAGGCCCCGATGACGGTGCATGGAAGGCCGTGGTTGCCATCACCCGCGGCGGCATGGCCCCTGCGATGATCGTCAGCCGCGAACTGGACATCCGCACTGTCGACACGGTCAGCGTGAAATCCTATCACCACCAGAGCCAGGGCGAAGCCATCGTTCTTAAAGCCCCGGACAAGGACATGATGGGCGACGGCACTGGCATCCTGATCATCGACGATCTGGTGGATTCGGGCAAAACCCTCGAGCTGGTGCGCAAGCTTTATCCCAAAGCGCATTTTGCCACCGTCTATGCCAAACCCAAGGGCCGCCCCATGGTGGATACCTTCATCACCGAGGTTTCGCAGGACACGTGGATTTTCTTCCCTTGGGACATGGCGTTGCAATATGTCGAACCCTATCGCGGCACCGACTGAGGGTTGTGCGTGCCACACGGGCGGGACGCCTGCGGCGCGAGTATTTTTGGCAAAATGAAGACAGGGGGAATTGCCCCTTTTGCGGGCGGCCACTAGGGTCGCCCGTAGTCGTTTGAGTGAGGTGCTCCCATGTCCCTGCCCCGTACAGCCACAACATTTGCGCCCCCGGTGATGGAGGCGCGCCGCTGGTTGGAAGGCGTGGCTTTCTCGGACGCCAAACCGCTGATCAATGTCAGCCAGGCCGCACCGGTCGATCCTCCCCCTGAAAGCCTGCGCCAGCATATTGCCGATACGGCGCTCAACGTGGCCGACGCGCATCTTTACGGCCCCGTGCTGGGCCTGCCGGACCTGCGCGCCGAAGTGGCGGCGCAGTGGTCGCATGCCTATGGCGGCGAAATTGCCTCGTCGCAGGTGGCGATCACGTCGGGGTGCAACCAGGCCTTTTGCGCCGCAATCACCGCGCTTTGCAGTGAAGGCGATGAGGTCATCCTGCCAACCCCTTGGTATTTCAATCATAAAATGTGGCTCGACATGAGCGGTGTGCGGGCGGTGCCATTGACGACCGACGCGGCACTCTTGCCCGACCCAGAGCGCGCGGCGGCGCTGATCACCGAGCGCACGCGAGCGATCGTGCTGGTCACGCCAAACAACCCGGGCGGCGTGGAATACCCGTCGGACCTTGTCCGCGCCTTTTACACGCTGGCGCAGGCGCGCGGTCTCAAGCTGATCGTGGACGAGACCTATCGCGACTTCGACGCCCGCACCGGGGCCCCGCATAATCTTTTTGCCGATCCCGACTGGAGCGGCACCCTGATCCAACTCTATTCCTTTTCCAAGGCATACAGGCTGACCGGGCACCGCGTGGGGGCCATGGTTGCGCATCCGGTGCTTCTGGCGCAGGTCGAGAAGTTTCTTGATACCGTCACCATCTGCCCCAACCAGTTGGGGCAGCACGCCGCGTTATGGGGCATGCGCAATCTTGGCCAGTGGCTTGCGGGCGAGCGCGACGAGATTCTCGACCGGCGCGCCGCGATTGCCGACAACATGCCCCGACTTGCTGAAAAAGGCTGGCGGCTGATGGGGGCCGGCGCCTATTTCGCTTATGTTTCGCACCCGTTCGACATGCCGTCCGATCAATTTGCACAGGCGCTGGTGCGCGATCATCACGTGCTGTGCCTGCCCGGCACCATGTTCATGCCCGCCGACGATCCGGCGGGCGCGTCCCAGTTGCGGATCGCCTTTGCCAATGTCGATCGACAGGGCATTTCGAGCCTGTTCGACCGGCTGGCGCAAGTCTCCTGCTAAGCTGCCCCTTGCCCCCCTCTCAGCAACCGCGTAGACATCCGCGCAACCAATAGAAACACCACCTTGCAGGGGGCGCGCATGTCCAAGGGCAAAACCTCGAAAACTATGGTCTGGATCCTCATGGCCATGCTCATCCTTGGCCTTGGCGGCTTTGGCGTGACCAACCTCTCGGGCGCCGTGCGCACCATCGGCGATGTCGGAGGCAAGGAAATCTCGATCAACGACTATGCCCGCGCCCTTCAGGACGAGCTACGCGCCATCGAGGCCCAGACCGGACAGCCCATGACTTTTGCGCAGGGACAGGCGCTCGGCCTTGATCGCGCCGTGCTCGGACAGCTGGTCGTGCGCCGCGCGATGGACGCCGAAAACGCCCGTCTCGGAGTTTCGATCGGGGATGAAAACCTGCGTCGTGAACTGATTTCGATCCCGGCCTTTCAGGGACTTGACGGCGGCTTCGACCGCGAGGCCTATGCCTTTGCCATCGACCAGGCTGGCATGAACGAAAGCGATTTCGAAGACAGCGTGCGCGAAGAAACCGCGCGCTCGCTTCTTCAGGGAGCTGTCGTGTCCGGCATCGCCATGCCCGCCATCTACGCCGACACGGTGATCGGCTATGTCGCCGAACAGCGCGACTTCACCTGGACCCGCCTGTCCGAGGACAACCTGACCCGCGAAATCCCCGAACCGACCGAAGCCCAGATCTCGGCCTATTACGAAGCCAACATCGATGATTTCATGGTCCCGGCGACCCGCCAGATCACCTATGCGTGGCTCAGCCCCGAGATGATCATCGACTCCGTGGAGGTGGACGAAGAGGCCTTGCGCGCGCTTTATGACGAGCGCAATGACGAGTTCAACCGCCCCGAGCGCCGCCTTGTCGAACGGCTGGTCTTCCCCAACATGGAAGCCGCCGAAGTCGCGCGCAAACAGCTCGACAATGGTCAGACCACGTTCGAAGCCCTGGTTCAGAGCCGTGGCCTTGAGCTGACGGATATCGACATGGGCGATGTCTCCATGGCCGAGCTTGGTCAGGCGGGTGCCGCCGTGTTCGAGGTCCCGACCGGTGCCATTGCAGGTCCCGTGCAGTCCGACCTTGGCCCGGCCCTGTTCCGCACCAACGGCATCCTGCCCGCGCAGTCCACAAGTTTTGAAGACGCCCGCGCCGACCTGCGCGAGGAACTGGCCGCCGAACGCGCCCGCCGCGTGATCGACGCCCAGATCGGCGACATCGACGATCTTCTGGCCGCCGGGGCCACGCTCGAGGAACTGGCCAAGGAAACCGAGATGCAGACCGGCACGCTGGACTGGCACGAAACCGTGGAACATCCGATCGCCGGCTATGAAGCTTTCCGCGCTGTGGTGGGCGTAGTTACCAAGGACGACTTCCCGCAGATCGACGTGCTGGAAGATGGCGGCATCTTTGCGCTGCGCCTTGACGGCGAAACCGAGGCCCACCCGGCCCCGCTTGACGATGTGCGCGATGACGTGGCCGCCGCATGGCGCGCCGCCGAAACCGCCACCGCCCTGAACGCGCTGGTTGAAACCCTGATGCCACGCCTCGAAGAAGGTACCGATTTCACCTCTTTCGGCTTTAACGCCATTGAGGAAACCGGTCAGGATCGCAGCGCCTTTGTCCCCGGCACGCCCGCAGGCTTCATGCAGACCGTGTTCGACATGGCTCCGGGCGAGATCCGCACCATGCCGGACGGCGCGGGCCTGACCCTCGTGCGATTGAACGCGATCAACGCGCCCAGCACCGATGCCCCCGAGATTGCCGCCGTCGCAGGCAGCATCACGCAGCAGGTATCGGCCGGCATCGCGCAGGACATTTTCAACGCCTACGCCCAAAGCCTTCAGTCTGCCTATCCGGTCAACCTGAACCAGCAGGCGCTGAACGCCGTGCATTCGCAGCTCCAGTAACGAGAAAGGCCGCCCCTTGGATCTCGTCCCGTCTTTCGAAGAGTTTGCCCCCTCCTATGACGCCGGGCAAAATCAGGTCGTCTACACCCGTCTGGCCGCCGATCTCGACACGCCCGTCTCGCTGATGCTCAAGCTTACCGGCGCCCACAAGGACGCCTTCATGCTCGAGTCGGTTACAGGCGGCGAAGTGCGCGGGCGCTATTCGATCATCGGCATGAAGCCGGACCTGATCTGGCAATGTCACGGGACCGAAAGCCGGATCAACCGCGCGGCCCGCTTCGATCCTGACGGGTTCGTCGCACAGGACGGAGATCCACTGGTCAACCTGCGCTCCCTGATTGCCGAAAGCCGCATCGACCTGCCCGAGGACCTGCCACAGGCGGCAGCGGGCCTGTTCGGCTATCTCGGCTATGACATGATCCGGCTCGTCGAACACCTGCCCAACATCAACCCTGATCCGCTTGGCCTGCCCGATGCCTGCATGATGCGCCCCTCCGTGGTGGCCGTGCTCGATGGGGTCAAAGGCGAGGTCACGGTCGTCTCCCCCGCATGGGTCAGCGACGGCCAATCGGCCAAGGCCGCCTATGCGCAGGCCGCCGAACGGGTGATGGACGCGGTGCGCGATCTTGAACGCGCCATGCCGCAGGCCGCGCGCGATCTGGGCGAAGCGCATGAAATCGCACCCCCGGTGTCGAATTTCACCAAGGAAGGCTATATGGCCGCCGTGGAGAAGGCCAAGGATTACATCCGCGCGGGCGATATATTCCAGGTTGTCCCGGCACAGCGCTGGACACAGGAATTCCGCCAGCCGCCCTTCGCGCTCTACCGCTCCCTGCGCCGCACCAACCCGTCACCCTTCATGTTCTATTTCAATTTCGGCGGCTATCAGGTGATCGGCGCGAGTCCGGAAATTCTTGTCCGGGTCTTCGGCAACGAAGTCACCATCCGCCCGATCGCAGGCACCCGCCCCCGTGGCGCCACGCCCGAAGAGGACAACGCGCTCGAAGCGGATCTGCTCGCGGACAAGAAGGAACTGGCCGAACACCTCATGCTGCTCGATCTCGGGCGCAACGACACGGGCCGCGTGTCTAAGATTGGCACCGTGCGTCCGACCGAGCAGTTCATCATCGAACGCTACAGCCACGTGATGCACATCGTCTCCAACGTCGTCGGTGAACTGGCCGAGGACAAGGACGCGCTTGATGCCTTCTTTGCAGGCATGCCCGCCGGGACCGTCTCGGGTGCACCCAAGGTGCGCGCGATGGAGATCATCGACGAGCTGGAACCGGAAAAACGCGGCATCTACGGCGGCGGCGTCGGCTATTTCAGCTCGGGTGGCGACATGGACATCTGCATCGCCCTGCGTACCGCGATCGTGAAGGATCAGAAGCTCTATATCCAGGCCGGAGGCGGCGTGGTCTATGACAGCGATCCCGAGGCCGAGTACATGGAAACTGTGCACAAATCCAACGCCATCCGCCGCGCCGCCGCCGATGCCGCGCGCTTCTCGGGCAGCGGCAACAGCTGACGGAAGGCATCAGTTCAGCGCGATCCTGTTTCCGGTCATCGCCTGCACGGCCTTCTCCGTCGGACCCGAAGCCAGCGTTGCGTCCCGCACCACCGTGACCTCGTACCCGCGATTGCGCGCGGCAAGCGCGGTTTTCTGCACGCAGTAGCAAAAATCCAGCCCCACAATCCGCAAGCGCCCCACGTCGAGCTGTTCCATCAGCGCGTCCAGTTCGCCGGTCTCAAACCCGTCCTGCACCCGCTTGACCAGAACGTGATCCGCCACCCCGACAAACGGATCGGCCAACCCGGTCCCTACCGTACCTTCAACTGCCGCGCCCTGCATGGTCAGGCGTGCGACAACCTTGGTAGACGGGATCGACCATTCCTGACGCAATGCGACTACCGGATGCCCAGCCGCCTTGGCCGCGTCGATCTCCCGAAAAATCGCCACCTGCGCCGCCGCCTTGGCCGCGTCGTCATAGGGGCCGTCGTCCCAGAACGCCGTTTGCAGATCGACCAGCAAGAGCGCCGTTTCAGCCCGCGCCCCAACCGTCACGCCTTGACTGACCGCCCCGATCCGCCAGACACCAAGCCCCAGCCATCCCACGGCAATCAGAACGGCCAAACCCCCTGCATAGACATAGGTCATTTCCCGTCCCCCGCAGCTTGTTTCATCTTGTCCGTCACCGCCAGAACCACCTTCAAGGCCGTCGCGATCTCCTCGGGGTCCAATCCCGCGCCGATCCTGTCCAGCAACGCCATTTCCCGCGAGATGATCTCTTCGATCACCTCCCGCCCGCGCGCCGTCAGCATCAGAAGCGGCGATCTCTTGTGTCGTGGATTGGCGCGCTGTTCCGTGAACCCGGACGTCAGCGTCTCGTTGACCATCACCTGCACATACTGCCGTTTGATTTCGAGCCGCTGGGCAAGGTCGGGCACGGTCAAATCGCCATGCTCCCACAATATTTCAAGCACCGCACGCATGCGCACGGTCAGTTCCGTTTCCCGGAGTCCCGCCTCAACGCAGGCTTCGGTAGCCTGCATCAGAGGGCGCGACATCCAGACGAGTCGGTATAGATCTGTGTTTTTCATATTTGACACTATACTTGTCTACTTGACATGCACAATGTCATTTTAGAAAGAAGTCAAACCTCCAGCGCCCTCAAGAGATCAAAAACCTGTTCCCGCATCCAGACGGCAAGCGGTGCCCGATCCGACCGTTTGTGCCAAATGCCGATGATCAGCGGCGGGTCGATCTGCATGGGTGGCTCAAACACGCGCAAACCGAACGTCGGGGCCACCTTTTCGGCGAGCTGCGCAGGCACCAGCGCAATCAGGTCGCTTTCGCTCACCGCGCGACAGACCCCGGAAAAAACCGGCACCGTCATGGCGACCTGTCTTTTCTTCCCGACCTGCGCAAGTGCGGCATCCCCCATCGCCGCAAGGTTGCCCTCCGGCGAAAACAACACGTGATGCAAAGCACAAAAAACGTCCATCGGCATGACCGCGCCGGGCGTCAGCCCCGCGAGACCCGAATTGGCGCGCCGCGCGATAACCTTGAACGGCGAATGAAACAACGGCGCCCGGTTGACCCATTCCGGCATTTCAGCATCCGGGATAAGCGCGATGTCGGCGTTGCGCTGTTCAAGACTGGCGACATAGTCATGCGGCACCAGGTCGACAAGCTGCGCGCGAATACCCGGCGCGCGTTTCTGCAACAGGTCGCCAAGCCGTGGCATCAAAAGATCGGCAAAGAAATCGCTGGCCGCGATCCTGAAGGCACCGCTGACCGTGGCGGGATCGAACGCGGTGGGCGGCGCGAGCATCTGCTCAAGCCGTTCAAGCTCTTCTCGGACCGGCTCACGAAGCCCGTTGGCATAGTCGGTTGCCACAAGCCTGTTCCCCTGCCGGACAAAAAGCGGATCATTCAACCCTTGGCGCAACCGCGACAACGCCCCGGACACCGCCGATTGCGAGAGGGCCAGCCGCTCTCCGGCCTTTACGGTCGACCCTTCCCGAAACAGGGCGTCGAGCACGCGTAAAAGGTTGAGGTCAAAAGTTGCGAAATTCACCTTGCCGATACCTATTATTCAGAAAATCGGTTTGCCCAATACCGTGACGGACCCGTACCCTGCTGTCAACAAATGCACCATCCAAGCCTTTCCCAGCGGTAGAGAGCCCCCAATGCACAGCAAACCCATCGTCTATCACATCCCCGTCTGCCCGTTTTCCCAGCGTCTCGAGATCCTGCTCACGCTGCGTGGCCAGAAAGACGCCGTTGACTTTCGGGTTGTCGACATCACCAAGCCCCGCGATCCCGAACTTCTGGCCAAAACGCGGGGCACCACCGCCCTGCCCGTGCTCGAAACACCGGATGGCACCATCCTCAAGGAAAGCCTCGTCATCCTGCGGTTTTTTGACGAGGTTCTCGAAGGTCCCGCGCTTCGGCGCAGCGATCCCACGGAACATGCGATTGAATCCATGCTGATTGCCAAGGAAGGCCCATTCACCATGGCCGGCTATCTTTACGTGATGAACCAGGACCTCGCCCGCCGCGATGATCACAACGAAAAGCTTCTGGCACTCTACCGCGACATCAACGATTTCCTCGCCTATCACGCCCCCCAGGGCCCATGGCTCTTTGAATGCTTCGGCCTGGCCGAAGCAGTCTTTGCGCCCATGTTCAAACGGTTCTGGTTCCTTGACTACTACGAAGACTTCAAGCTTCCCGAGGGCAAGGAATACGACCGGGTGCGAGAATGGCACCGTGCCTGTCTGGATCATCCCGCGACGGTTCAGGTCAGCGAAGAGGAAATCGTCAAGCTCTACTATGACTACGCACTCGGCGCTGGAAACGGGGCGCTGCCACAGGGAAGAAGCGTGTCCAGCTTTGCCTTTTCCCCCGCATGGCAGGATCGCCCCTGGCCACCCCGGAATAAGTATGACCACACGGCCAGCGACGCGGAACTGGGGCTCGTGGGCTAACCCCTGCCTTGGCCGGGCCTCAACCCCGCAACGCTTCCGAGAATCCGCCAAGTCGGGTGCGTTTGCCATCCGTCAGCCCGTTCACCTTCTCGACGATTGCGGCGGCATCAATGCTGTGATGCCGATACAGATCACTGATGGTGCCGGTCTGGCCAAAATGCTCGACCCCGAGCGGCAATGTCTGGTGTCCCTGCACGCCCCCCAGCCACGACAGCGTCGCTGGATGCCCGTCGATGACCGTGACGATCCGGCAATGGGGCGGCAGCGGCTCCATGAGCGTCTCGATATGAGACCGCGCGGACCTGTTCCCGCGTGACCGTGCCCTCTGGGCAGCTGTCCACCCGGCATTGAGCCGATCTGCCGACGTCACGGCCAGCACCCCGATATCGCGGCGCTCTTCACCGATCATTCCTGCGGCCTTGATGGCCTCGGGCGCAACTGCGCCCTGATAGGCAATCACGACCTCGCAATTCGGACCGGGTTCGCGCAGCCAATAGGCTCCGTCGATCGCGCCCTGCCGGAACACCGCATCGTTACGCTTGCCCGGTTGTTCAATTGGGTTGGTTGTCAGGCGCAGGTAAACCGACCCGCCGGTTTCATCCCGCAACCACGTGCGTTCATCCGGATCGCCCTCCCCGTCGCGCTGCACATAGTCAAACGCCCAAGCCATGATCACCGCAAGCTCGTCGGCAAAGGCAGGCTCGAAACTGGCCAGCCCGTCCTGACTCATCCCGATCAGGGGCGAGCCGACCGACTGGTGTGCACCGCCCTCGGGTGCCAGCGTCACTCCGGACGGTGTCCCGACAAGGATGAACCGCGCGTCCTGATAGCAGGCATAGTTCAGCGCATCGAGGCCGCGCGCCACGAAGGGATCATAGACCGTCCCAATCGGGATCAGCCGTTTTCCGAAAAGCGAATGCGACAAGCCCGCCGCGCCCAAAAGCAGCATCAGGTTCATCTCCGCAATCCCAAGCTCGATATGCTGCCCTTCGGGATCAAACTCCCATTTCGCAGTCGATGGAATGCGGTTCTCGATAAACGCGTCCGCCTGCGCCGTGCGCGCAAAAAGCTTGCGCCGGTTCACCCAGGGTCCGAGGTTGGTGGTGCCCGTCACATCCGGCGACGTGGTCACGATCCGCTGGGCCAGCAAACTGTCCCCCTTGGACAGGTCATCAAGGATCTTGCCAAAGGCCATCTGGGTCGAGGTCTCCCGTGCCGCGTCGATCCCGATTTCCGGCACGGCCAGCTTGTCGTCGACAAAGCGCCGGGGCCCCTTTGCAAAGAAAGCCACCTCCGACAGGAACCCGCGCAAACCGTCCACATCCTCGACGGTCGCCATCGGCTCCCATTCTGCGCCTTCGGCCACGCCCATGTGGGCCTGCCATTCGGCGAACTGGCTCTTGTTCATCAGCCCGCCGTGATTGTCCTTGTGGCCCGCGATCGGCGTCCCCCACCCCTTGATGGTATAGGCCAGGAAACAGGTCGGGCGGTCGTGGTCGATGGCGTCAAAGGTCTCGGCCATGGTCTCGACGCAATTGCCGCCAAGGTTCTCCATCAACGCGGCAAGCTCGTCGTCGCTGCGCCGTTCCAGAAGGGCGCTCACATCCCCCTGGTCGCCCAGATCGTCCATCAGCCGCTTGCGCCAGACCGCCCCGCCCATGAAAGTCAGGGCCGAATACTCCTGGTTTGGGCAGGCGTCGATCCAGTCCCGCAGGTGGTCTCCGCCCGGCTCTTCAAAGGCGGCGCGCTGCATGGTGCCATATTTGACCCGCACGACTTCCCAGCCAAAGGCGTCAAAGATCTTCTCGATCCGTTCGAACAGCCCCTCGCGTACGATCCCGTCCAGCGATTGGCGGTTGTAGTCGATCACCCACCAGGTATTGCGCAGATCGTTTTTCCAGCCCTCCTGCAGGGCCTCGTAGATATTGCCCTCGTCAAGCTCCGCGTCCCCCACCAACGCCACCATCCGGCCCAGCGGCAACGCCCCGCCCCAGCTCTTGGCGGCAACATAGTCCTGAATGATCGACGCAAACGAGGTGATCGCCACGCCCAGCCCCACCGACCCGGTCGAGAAATCCACGTCATCAATGTCCTTGGTGCGGCTGGGATAGCTCTGCACCCCGCCAAAGCCGCGGAAATTCTCCATCTTCTCGCGGGTCTGCTGGCCCATGAGATACTGCATCGCATGGAACACGGGCGAGGCATGCGGCTTGACTGCCACCCGGTCCTCGGGTCTAAGCGTGTGAAAATAAAGCGCCGTCATGATCGACACCATCGAGGCCGAGCTCGCCTGGTGCCCGCCGATCTTGATCCCATCCACCTTGGGGCGCACGTGGTTGGCATGGTGGATCATCCAGTGCGACAACCACAGCAGGCGCTGCTCGATGGTTTTCAGATGGGCAATATCGGCGCTCATGATCCCGGCTCCTTATTCGGCGGCGTGGCGGGTCGGCAGACGCAACGCCTGTTCCAGATCTGAAAGGATATCTTCAACCTCTTCAAGCCCGACCGACAGGCGGATCAACCCGTCGCTGATCCCGTGTTCGGCCCGCTCCTCGGGCGTATAGGTCGAATGCGTCATCGACGCAGGATGCTGGATCAGCGTTTCCGCATCGCCCAGCGATACGGCCCGCTTGATCATCCCCAATGCGTTCATGAAGGCGATCCCGCCCGACATGCCGCCTTCGACTTCAAAGGCAATCATGGCGCCCGGTTTGTCCATCTGCCGTTGGGCAAGGCCATGCTGCTCAAAGCTTTCCAGCCCCGGAAAGGACACGCTGCGCACCGCCGGATGACCCTCCAGGTATTCCGCCACCACCTGTGCCGAGGCACAATGGCGCTCCATCCGCAGCGCCAGCGTCTTCAACCCGCGCAGGATCAGCATGGCATTGAACGGCGCCATCACCGCGCCGGTCATGTCCTTCATCCCCACAAGGCGGATTTGCTCGACCAACTCGGCACTGCCCGCCACAAGCCCGGCAACCACGTCGCCATGCCCGCCCAGGTACTTGGTCGCGGAATGCACGACGATATCGGCCCCCATTTCGATCGGTCGCGTCAGAAAAGGCGTTGCATAGGTGTTGTCCACGACAACCAAGGCCCCTGCCGCATGGGCAATAGCCGACATGGCCGCGATATCCACCAGCCGCATGTTCGGATTGGCCGGGGTCTCGAAATAAACAACCCGGGTCCTGTCGCTGATCGCCGCCTCAAGCTTGACAGGATCAGTCATGTCCACATGAGTGATCGTCACCCCCCACTTGGCCAGCCCGTGCCGCATATAGGCAAAGGTGCAGCCATAAAGGGTCTTGTCCACGATCACCTCGTCGCCCGGCGACAGTAGCGTCCAAAGAACCGCCGTGATCGCCCCCATCCCTGAGGACAGCGCCAGCCCCGCTTCGGCCCCTTCCAGAACGGCAATCCGCTGTTCCAGCAGATCACAGGTCGGGTTGGAAATCCGGCTATAGATATGGCCCTGCCGCTCCCCGGCAAACATCTCGCCTCCGGCTTCGGCGGTCTCAAAGGCAAATGTCGACGTCAGATGCAGCGGAGGCGTCAACGCGCCCTCGTTCTGCATGGGATCATATGCGTGATGAATGGCGCGCGTTGCGAATCCGGAACTGTTTTTCATGGCGACCTCCTGGGCGACCTTCTGACTGGACAACACAGATATCCTGCTCCCTCCCCAAGGGCATTTGCTTGCCAATACTGCCATCATTCAATATATTTTTAGCATTATCTGCCAAGAAGGCCCGCCATGGACAGCAAAGACCGCCAAATCATCCGCACATTGCAGGCCCACGGCCGCATGACGAACCAGGATCTGGCCGAGCGCGTCAATCTCTCGCCCTCTCCCTGCCTGCGTCGCCTGCGCCTGCTCGAGGAAAGCGGTGCAATCCGGGGCTACAGCGCCGAGGTCGATGCCAAGGCCTACGGGCTCCCCATCACCGTTTTTGTGCGTGTCCGGCTGGAAAGGCACAATGAAGAAGACGTCAAGCGCTTTGAAAGCAGGGTGATGGATATTGACGAAGTGCTGGAGTGCCACGTCCTGACCGGCGCGTCGGATTACCAGCTTCTCGTCGCGGTGGCCGATCTCGATGCCTACGAAGACTTTATCCGCAACCGCATCCACCGCATCGGTGGGATTGCCTCCATCGACACCAGCTTTGTCTATGGCACGGTCAAGAAAACGTCGGTCTTCCCGACGCTCTGAGCAGGTCCGCCCCCAAGCCCCGCCGAAATTGCCCCTCAGGCGCGCGCGTTCCGCATCAGGAACCGCTCCATCGCGTCATTCACCGCTTCCGGTTCCTCGATCGTCGAACTGTGCCCGGCTCGTGGCACACGGACCAACTCGGACCCCTTGATGGCCGCGTGCATCCGCTCGGATTTCTCCGGCACCGTCGCCACGTCTTCGTCCCCCACCACGATCAGCATCGGCATCTCGATCTTGCCCAGTTCAGGCATGATCGGCGTGCGCTCAACCACCCCCATGACCGCCCGCGTGATCCCGATCCGATGGTTGGCGATCATCGCCGCTTTCCAGCGCGCCCGCTCCTCGGCCCTTGCGGGATCGTTCAGAAAGGTCTGACCGAACATGATCGGCATCACCTGGTTTGCCACCGCCCAAAGCCCGATCCAGCGCGCCACGAAGTTGAGCTTGCGATACTTTGGCCCGTTTTCCGCGGGTTCACCGTCCGCCGAGGTTTCAAGCAACATGAGTGTCTTCAGAAGGTCAGGCCGCCGCGCCGCCAACCGCATACCGACAAATCCTCCCATCGACAGCCCGGCAAAATGCACCGGCGCCAGCCCCAGATGCTCGATCAATGCCGCCGCATCCTCGCTCAGCGTGTCCATGTCATAGCCATCCGCCGTGACCCCGCTCTGCCCCTGTCCGCGATGGTCGAAGGTGATACACCGAAACCCGAGCGCACCGAAATGCGCCACCTGCGCCTCGAACATGGCCCCGCTCCAGAGCAGGCCATGGGAAAAGACGATCACCTCCCCGTCTCCGCCCGTGTCCGTATAATGGATATGGGCTCCGTTCAGATCGGCATGGGGCATGGAACAATCTCCGTGATGAGTCGGGTTTGCGTCCCACCCAGCCTAGCATGGCTCCAGCATCTGGGAACCCGTGCGTATTCTCCCATGAAGGCTTAGCCTGCAAAGGGCGAAACTCCCTTTTCCCGTGTCATGCAAAGTTGACAGAACTCGCATATCTGCTCCTGTGTTGCGTATGTTTTATTTCGTTTTCAAATTCGCACCCTTCCGGTTTCTTCTCCTTGCATTTCTCCTGACGGCCTCTCCCCACTTCGCGATCGCGCAAGAAGCGTCCATCCTTGACGCCAATGGAAAACCCATCGTCTACGGCGTGGCGCGCGGATTTCGAAACAAGGGCGGCCTGTGTCTGGACTATGGCGCCACGCGGTTACGCAACGGAACGCCTTATCGTGTCGTAGAACCGGCGCGCACGATCACCAGCCACGAGGGCATGGACTTCTGCAAACCGGCCGGCACCAAAGTGCTCTCGCCCGTCGATGGCAAGATCCGGTTCATCGAGAATGATAACAAGAGTTGGGGCGGCGTGGTCGCCGTGACCACCGATTTCTCCGTCCGCCCCCGCCCGGGGAAACGTGCCCAACGCATCTTTGTCGAAATGGTCCATATCGTTCCGCTCAAGGGATTGCGCGTCGGGCAAAAGGTCAAGGCAGGCCAACTGGTCGGGCATATCCAAAAGGCCAACCGCCCCAGTATTGGCAACACCCCCCACATTCATTTTGCTGTGCGCCGCTGCAACGACTGGCCCACATGCCATGTTGATCCGAACTATTTCTGGCGCGACGGAGTCGGCAAAGTCTCCTGCCACAAGCCGTCCATACCGCTGCCGGGGGGACGGATCGTTGCCCCGCTCCCCTGCTAGGCGTCTACCTGCTTAACAAAACCTTGCGAGCGCTGCGTTAGACATGCCGATCTTGGCAAAACCCCGATCCCGCACCGACGCAATACCGACGTGATACCGACGTCATACCGAACCGGAAAAACGCGCCTTTTCAGCGAGTTAATCCTGTTTTCCCCAGAATGCCGGAATTTGCTCAGTCGATCGTGTTCAACGCGGCTGAAACGGGGGCCAGCGCAACGGTTCCCGCCCGGTCCTGCAATCCCCAGACGAGAAGCGCCGCAACCGTCTCTTCACGCAGGCGGCCCAGCATGATCACGCCATCCTCCTGCCCGGCCTTGAAGGCCGCCTGGTCCAGGAAACGGCGCATCACCACCGCCGACTGCCCCTTGCCATCAAAGTCGCGGAACACCGTCGCCGAGGGCACACCTTCCTTCGCGGCTAGCTTCTGTGCCGTGTTGAGCCCGTTGGGGAACATCACCAACCCGTGGCCACTCTGAGCGAGCATACCGGCGACCTGGTCCGACACCACCTTGGTCCCCTGCAGGCCATCGCCAAGCCCTTCCATCACGCCCACCGCCTGCGGCATCACCGACAGATGCGCGCTTAGTGCCACCTCAACGTCCGACGCCGTCGCGGCACCGGGAATGTCCACCATGGCCAGCACTTCAAAGCCCTTGTCCCGATACATTGCGGCCTTTTCCCGAACCTCCGGGTCCAGCGTCGACAGCGCGACACTCAATGGATAGGGAAAGGCGGACAGCGCGTCGGGATCGACGCTTGTATCGCCCACATCCACCAGCACGATCGCCATCACCGGCTTGCCTTCCGGGTTCTCCAGCGGTGCCGAATTGGCCACCACGGGGCGCGGTGCAGCGGGGGCCGCAGTCGCTTCGGCACTTTCGTCGCCACCGACCGTGGGCAGGCGTTCGGATTTGTGCTGCGGGAAGGTCTCGCCAAGATCACCTGCCGGTTTCAGCATTGACCCATCGTCTTCCTCCGCTGGGGGAGAGCCTGCCTCGGCCTCGGGCGTCACGTCCTCGGCCACCTCCTCTTCCATCGGCTCGGGGTCCTCCTTCGCCGGTGTCGGGAAAGCCCCCTCCTCGCTCACGTCCGGGGCCTGCGGCTGCGGCGGATTGACCGAGATCGACGGTTCGTCCTCGGTGCTGGGCGCATCCGGGGTCTCCGCTTGCGGATTGGGCAGGACCGGGCTTTCGCCCTCCACCTCTACCGCGCCGTCTGCATCCGGGTTTTCCGGTTGCATCAGCGCGGCTTCGTCCATCCCGGCTTCCGGTTTGGGCGCCGGCGCCGTATCCGTCAGCGGCGGCTCCACATCTTCGCTGGGTGCGGCCACTTCGGGTTGTACCGGCTCGTCCACGGCTGTGTCGGTCCGCGACGTGGTTTCCGGCGCGCCGCTATCTGCGGCCTCGACTGCACCGGCTGTTCCCTCGACCGCAGAGGTCTGCGGCGTCACCGTCGCCGGGAGCGGCGCCAACAGCGAGGCGAATCCCACAACCACCGCCACAACGATCGCTCCCCAGAATATCCCTGACAAAAATCCACGCAACATCTGTCCTGCCCTCTGTTTGGCATTGCTTTATGAGGCGATACTGCCCGCGCCCCCCTTGACCCTGTGCGTCAAGCCTGAACATGTATACCGCGACGTGGGCCCCGGCCTCTACCCCGTTTCGCATCTTTGGGAAAAGAACCAGAAAAATGCTGCTCCTGATCGATAATTACGACAGTTTCACCTACAATCTTGTGCACTATCTCGGCGAATTGGGGGCAGATGTGCAGGTCTGGCGCAACGATGCGCTGACCGTGCAGGACGCGATGGGCATGAACCCTGCGGGAATCTTGCTATCTCCCGGCCCCTGTGATCCCGATCAGGCGGGCATCTGCCTTGCCCTGACCGAGGCCGCTGCGGAAACCCGCACCCCCCTCATGGGCGTCTGCCTTGGACATCAGACCATCGGTCAGGCGTTCGGGGGCAAGGTCGTGCGCTGTCATGAAATCGTGCATGGCAAGATGGGGTTGATGCATCACACGGGCAAAGGCGTGTTCAAAGGACTGCCCAGCCCGTTCGAGGCCACCCGTTACCACTCTCTCGTGGTCGAGCGTGAAAGCCTGCCGGACTGTCTCGAAATCACGGCGGAACTCGAAGACGGCACCATCATGGGCCTGCAACACCGCGAGTTGCCGATTCAGGGGGTTCAGTTCCACCCCGAATCCATCAAGTCCGAGCACGGCCACGCCATGTTGCAGAACTTTCTCGACATGATGCCCCAGACCGAAGGTGTGCCCGCATGATTGACGACATCAAACCCCTCATCGGCACCGCCGCGGACCGCCCCCTGACCCGCGAAGAAGCCGAGGCTGCCTTTACTTTCCTGTTTGAAGGCGAAGCCACCCCGTCCCAGATCGGCGGCCTTCTGATGGCCCTGCGCACGCGCGGGGAAACGGTGGATGAATACGCCGCCGCCGCCGCTGTGATGCGTGCCAAGTGCAACGCGGTGAAAGCCCCGGAAGGAGCTATGGACATCGTCGGCACGGGCGGTGACGGCAAACATACGCTGAATATCTCCACCGCCACCGCCTTTGTCGTGGCTGGCGCGGGCGTTCCGGTGGCCAAACACGGCAACCGCAACCTGTCGTCCAAATCCGGCACCGCAGACGTGCAGACCGCCATGGGCATCAATGTCATGGTTGGCCCTGCCGTGGTGGAAAAGGCGCTCGCGGAGTGCGGCATCGCCTTCATGATGGCCCCCATGCACCACCCCGCCATGGCCCATGTCGGCCCGGTGCGGGCCGAGCTGGGCACGCGCACCATCTTCAATATACTCGGCCCCCTGACCAACCCTGCCGGGGCAAAACGCCAATTGACCGGCGCCTTCACCCGCGACCTGATCCGCCCCATGGCCGAAACCCTTGGCCAGCTCGGAAGCGAGCGGGCATGGCTGGTGCATGGCTCGGACGGCACCGACGAACTGACCATCACCGGCATCAGCTGGGTCTCGGCACTTGAGGAAGACGGCAGCATCAAGGACGTGGAATTGCACCCGGAGGATGCGGGCCTCCCCGTGCACCCGTTCGAAGACATCGTCGGCGGCACCCCCGAGGACAACGCAGCCGCGTTCCGCGCCCTACTTGACGGGGCACACTCGGCCTATCGCGATGCGGTCCTGCTCAACAGCGCCGCCGCTTTGGTGGTGGCCGACGCCGCAGAAGACCTGCGCGCAGGGGTGGAGAAGGCGCGCGAAAGCATCGACAGCGGCGCAGCCCGGGGCAAGGTCGAGGCGTTGGCCAAAGTCACCTCGGCAGCGGCTTGACGTGGATGCACTCTGCCCGGAATCAAGGCGCGCCAAAGCGCGCCGCCGGGCCGCGCCCGACCGCCCCCCGGGCGAGCGCTTTTGTGACGCCCCGCTCCCTCGCAAGGAATGGAACTACGCCCCGGCATAAAGCAGGTTCCTTCATTGTGGCTGCGCCCACCCGCAGTCGGGCGCTGCCCGGCACAGCTTTCGGACCAACCCCATGACCCCACCGCCCAGATGGTCCCACCTGCCCTTTTTCGCCGAAACCCTGCCCACCATCGAACACACTCTGGCCAAGGATGCACGCGAGATCCTGCCCCCGGTTCCTCAACGCTTTGCAGCACTTGACCTGACACCGCCTGACCGGGTCCGTGTCGTCATCCTCGGCCAGGATCCCTACCCGACCCCTGGCCACGCGCATGGCCTTGCCTTCTCCGTCGAACCAGACGTCCGCCCCCTGCCGCGCTCGCTTAACAATATCTTCAAGGAAATGCGCGAAGATCTCGGGGACGCCCCGCAAACCGGCGATCTGCGATTTTGGGCAGCTCAAGGCGTTCTCCTGCTTAACACCGTGTTAACCGTTCCCGCCGGTGAGGCGAACGGCCACAAGGCGCTCGGCTGGCAAAAGCTGGCGCATGACGTCCTGCAAGACGTATCACAGCGCCCGACCGCCTTTGTTCTGTGGGGAAAACAGGCACAGGCCCTTGCACCTCACATCTCATCCCCTAAAACTGACCCCAACTTCGAGACCGATCACCTGCTGATCGAAACCGCCCATCCTTCGCCGCTTTCGGCGCGGCGCGGCTTCTTTGGCTCCCGCCCGTTCTCGCGCATCAACACATGGCTCACCGCGCGCGGTGAACCTGCAATCAACTGGACGACGACATGACCGAAACCGTTCTGGACAAGATCAAGGCCTATAAGCTCGAGGAAATCGCCGCCGACAAGGCTGCCAAACCGCTCGAGGCCGTCGAGGCCGAGGCCCGCGAAGCCGGTCCCACCCGTGGCTTTGCCGACGCGCTGCGCATGGCGTCACGCTCTGGCTACGGCCTGATTGCCGAGGTTAAAAAGGCGTCCCCTTCCAAGGGTCTGATCCGCCCCGATTTCGATCCGCCCGCCCTCGCCAAGGCCTATGAGGAAGGCGGGGCCACCTGTCTCTCCGTGCTCACCGACACGCCCAGCTTCCAGGGGGACAAATCCTTCCTCACAGCGGCGCGCGCGGCCACCAGCCTGCCTGCCCTGCGCAAGGATTTCATGTACGACACCTACCAGGTCGCCGAAGCTCGTGCGCTCGGGGCGGACTGTATTCTGATCATTCTCGCCTCGGTCAGCGACGCGCAGGCGCAAGAGCTTGAAGAAGCTGCCTTTTCCTGGGACATGGACGTGCTTCTCGAGGTCCACAACCAGGAAGAACTTGAACGCGCGAGCCTGCTGAAATCAGAACTGATGGGCATCAACAACCGCAACCTTAAAACGTTCGAGACCACGCTCGACACCACGCGCAAACTCTCCAAACTGGTGCCTGCCGACCGTCTGATCGTTTCGGAAAGCGGCCTCAACACGCCCGAAGACCTCGCCGACATGGCGCGCTACGGCGCTCGCATCTTCCTGATCGGTGAAAGCCTGATGCGTCAGGATGACGTGGCCAGTGCCACCCGCGACCTTCTGGAGAACCCGCTGACCGCAGGGGCGATGTGATGTCCGGCCTCACGCATTTTGACGGCAAGGGAGACGCCCACATGGTCGATGTCTCCGACAAGGCCGTGACATCGCGCGTCGCCACCGCCGAAGGCTGGGTGAAGATGGCGCGCGAAACCTTTGATATCATTACCGAAGGGCGCGCCAAGAAGGGTGACGTTCTGGGTGTGGCCCGACTCGCCGGCATCATGGGCGCCAAGCAATGCGCGACATTGATCCCGCTCTGCCACCCCCTGCCGATTACCAAGGTCGCCGTGGAACTCACCCCCGACGCGACCCTCCCCGGCATCCGCATTGAGGCCACGGTCAAAACCACCGGCCAGACCGGGGTCGAAATGGAAGCCCTCACCGCCGTCAATGTCGCCGCACTCACCGTCTATGACATGAGCAAGGCCGTAGACAAGGCGATGGAAATCGGCGGCATCCGCGTGATCCTCAAGGACGGCGGCAAATCGGGGCGGTACGAAGCGAAATGATCTCCGTCGTCGAAGCCCTCGCCCTGCTCTTTGACCTGACCAAAACCCTACCGGTCGAAACCGTACCTCTGAGCCGTGCCAATGGTCGTGTTCTGGCCGCCCCGGTGACGGCACGCCGTGACCAGCCCCCGTTTTCCGCCTCGGCCATGGACGGCTACGCAATCTGCGAAGAAGACGCTGTCCCCGGCTCCCAGCTGGGTGTCATCGGCGAAGCCGCCGCCGGTCACAGCTTCGATCGAACCGTTGAAACCGGCCAAGCAGTCCGCATCTTCACTGGCGCCCCCGTGCCGAAGGGCGCCTCCCGCGTGATCATCCAGGAAGACGTGATCCGCGACGGTGACATCATCACACTGTCCGACAACCTGGACAAAGGCTTCCATATCCGCCCCAAAGGCGGCGACTTCCACGCTGGCCAGACCATCGACGCCCCGCGCCTCCTGCGCCCGGCTGACATCGCATTGATGGCGGCCATGAACATCGCCGAAGTGCCCGTCACCCGAAAACCCCGGGTCGCGATCATGGCCACGGGGGACGAGTTGGTCATGCCCGGCGAAAACCCCGGCCCGGACCAGATCATTGCCTCCAACAGCTTCGGCCTGCAGGCCATGCTGCGCGATCTCGGTGCCGAAGCGCGCCTTCTGCCCATCGCGCGCGACAGCATTGCCTCCCTGGAAATGGCGTTCTCACTGGTCGATGACGCGGACCTGCTGCTGACCATCGGAGGCGCCTCTGTGGGCGATCATGACCTTGTCGGCGACGTTGCCGCTAGCCTTGGCATGCAGCGCAGCTTCTACAAGATCGCCATGCGCCCGGGAAAACCGCTCATGGCAGGCCGCCTGAAAACCGGCGCCATGATGATCGGTCTGCCCGGCAACCCCGTCTCCGCCATGGTCTGCGGCCATGTCTTCGTCACGCCGGTCATCCGGGCTATGCTAGGCCTTGGCCAATCCGCCGCCCCGGCCCAGTCCGCCCCGCTCGCCGTCCCGGTCGGTCCGAATGGCCCACGCCAACATTACATGCGCGCGCATCTCGAAAACGGCAAGCTCACGATCGTCGAGAACCAGGACAGCTCCCTGCTCTCCATTCTCGCCACCGCCAATGCCCTTGCCATCCGCCCCCCAAACGATTCGGCCCGCAACACAGGCGATACGCTGGCCTACCTGCCCATCTGAACCCTCTTCATTTTGCCAAAAATACTCAAAACGCCACGTCTTGCACAGGCACGGCGTCAAGGCGTGTTGCCCTTCTGTTCACCAATTAATTGACACAAAACCAGAACATGTATAGAACAAAGGCAAAAGCTGATCCGAGGGAGCGCCCATGCTGACCAAGAAACAACTCGATCTTCTGGAGTTCATCCACAAACGCGTCCAGCGTGACGGCGTACCACCCAGCTTTGACGAGATGAAGGATGCGCTGGACCTGCGCTCCAAATCCGGCATCCATCGCCTGATCACCGCTCTTGAGGAACGTGGCTTCATCCGGCGCCTTGCCCACCGCGCCCGCGCGATCGAGATCGTGAAACTGCCCGAAAGCATGGGTGGCGCGCCGACCAGCGGGTTCCAACCGCGCGTGATCGACGGCCCGCATCCCTCCCCGGCACAACCCGCGAATATCTCCCCGGACGAGGTTCAGCTTTTTGCCCGCGAACTGCCCGTCATGGGCAAGATCGCCGCCGGTGTCCCGATCGAAGCGATCAGCCATGTCGATCACCATGTCGCCGTGCCCGGCCAGATGCTGTCGTCCGGCGGCAGCCACTATGCACTTGAAGTCAAGGGCGACTCGATGATCGAGGCAGGGATCAATGACGGCGACGTGGTGATCATCCGCGAATCCTCGACTGCCGACAATGGCGACATCGTCGTGGCGCTGGTCGAGGATCAGGAGGCGACACTCAAACGCTTCCACCACAACGGCACTTCCATCGCGCTCGAAGCGGCCAACCCGGCCTATGAAACGCGTGTCTTTCCCGAGGACAAGGTCAAGGTTCAGGGCAAGCTGGTTGGCCTGATCCGCACCTATTGACGCCCCTGCCGGCCCTGCATGTTCCAGAGCCTTCGCCCGGTCATCTCCCGGGCTGAGATCACGGGTGCCTGCGCCCCGCCCAGCCGGATGGCCACGGCCCCCAGACTGCCCAGCCGTTCAGGATCATAGCTTTCACAAGGCAGCGGGCTGTCGTAGGCGTGGGTGAACACCACAACGTCCCCATGCGTGCATCCCCCGAAAGCCGCAAGGCCACGCTGCCCCTGCACATGGATCAACCGCCCCCCGGCGCCCATCTCCATGATTTTCAGTCCCGGTATCCCCTCGTCCCACAATTGCGACGCCGCCACCTGATCCATCGTCGCCCCGTCATTCTCCAGCCAGTTTCGCGCCACGAACCCCTGTCCACGCGCCTTGGACAGAGCGCGTCCCCTGTCGGTCATCACCCCTACAAGGCCACCGCTATCCGCGATCAAAACGTCCGGGCGTTCGGATTTTGCCCATAACACCAAAGCCATCCCGGCCAACGCCACCCCGGCCCATCGCCCACGCCCCTGCCATAGCGCAACAATCAGACCGCCCATGGCCAGCATCGGCAAAACCGCGCGTCCGGCCCCCGGCACCACGCCTCGTGCGCCCTCTATCCCAGACGTGAAGGCGGCCACCTCCAAAATCCAGCGCAGCCCAAGCGCCATTGGCCACAAGCCCACCTGCTCCAGCCCCAAGGGCGCCAACAGCGCCGCCACCACCGCCGAGGGCACCACGACCATGCCCATCACCGGCACCGACAAGAGGTTCGCAGGCAAGCCATAATGCGCGACCTGGTTGAAATGAAAGGCCGCAAACGGCGCCGTCGCCAGACCCGCAACAAGGGATGAAACAAACACCGCGCCCACCGCGCGCAGCCACTTGGGGCCAAATCCAATTTCGCGATCCCTCAACCAGCCGAACGCCACCACCAGCGCCGTCGTCGCCGCGAAGGACATCTGGAATCCCGGCCCCAAAAGCGCCTCGGGGCGCAGGGACAGAACCACCAGCGCCGCCACCGCGACGGCCCGCAGGCTCAGCGCCCTCCGGTCGACCAGAACCGCCAACAGCATCACGGCCGTCATCACGAAAGCCCGCTCTGTCGAGACGCTTCCCCCGGACAATGCGAGGTAACCCGCCGAGGCAAGAAGCGCGAAAACCGCGGCTGTTTTCTTGGTATTGATGCGCAACGAGACGACAGGAACAAGCGCCAACCCCATCCGCACCGCGGCAAAGACAAAACCCGCCAACAGCCCCATATGCAGCCCGGAAATCGCCAGCAGATGCGCGAGGTTGGAAATACGCAAGGCCTCGACCGTCTCCTTGGGAATGCCTGATCGGTCACCGGTCGTCACGGCTGCGGCGAAACCGGCGACATCGTCAGGCATGCGCGCCTGAATCGCGCCGGAAATCCACATGCGGAACGCGAACACCGCGCCGCCGCTTCCCGGTGGCCCAAGCTCCACCACTGGAGCGCGCGTGTATCCCACGGCTCCCAGTCTCAGAAACCACGCATGTCGTTGAAAATCGAACCCCCCCGGTTCAACCGGCCCTGAGGGAGGCGCCAAATGCCCGGTCAGCCCCAGCCGCATACCTGGCGCAGGCCGCGCGCCCGCATCTTGTCCATGCATCGCCACGCGTACCCGACGTGGCGTCCGCTCGGGCGGCACCCGTTCCAGAACCACGTCCGCCAGCGTGACCCGCAGAGCGTCCGACGCAGAGCGGTCAATCCCTATGACCGTGCCCTCAATCGGCCCGTAATACCGCCAGGAAAGCACCGGTCCGCTCACCTGATGCGCCCGCATGCCGGCAAGCGCAAACCCGAACATCACCAGCGCGGAGGCCCATATCACCGGCGCGCCAACAGCTCCCCCTCTGCGCCCTTGCATGCCAAGCGCCACGGCGCAGAGGGACAACACCCCCAGCCCCCACGGCGGCGGCTCAATCTTCAACGTGAAATAGATCCCGATCCCGGCCGCCAGGCACACCGGCGTCCAGGCAAACAAATGCCCCCTCTGTCCCAGAAGGGCCAGCCGGATCATGTTGAGCACGCGCAAGCCTTGTCCTCTCTCGGGCGGGTCGATAGACAGACGCCAACGCTAGATCACCCAAGGTTACGGAAAGGTTAAACCCCACATGACAGGCCAGGTCGTCACCCGTTTCGCTCCCTCGCCCACAGGGTTCCTGCATATCGGCGGCGCCCGCACGGCGCTGTTCAACTGGCTCTATGCCCGTGGCCGGGGCGGCAAGTTCCTTCTGCGCATCGAGGATACTGACCGTGAACGCTCCACACCCGAGGCCACCGAGGCCATTCTTCAGGGTCTGAGCTGGCTCGGGCTGGACCATGACGGCGACGTGACCAGCCAATTCGAAGGGGCTGCACGTCATGCCGAAGTCGCGCGCCGGCTGCTCGCCGAAGGAAAGGCCTACAAATGTTTCGCGACCCAGGACGAAATTGCGGCCTTCCGCGAAGCCGCGCGCGCCGAAGGCAAATCGACCCTCTATCGCAGCCCGTGGCGCGACGCCGATCCGGCAACGCATCCCGACGCACCCTATGCCATTCGCATCAAGGCGCCGCAGGACGGAACTACCGTGATCCGCGATCAGGTGCAGGGCGATGTGACCATCCGCAACGATCAGCTCGACGACATGATCCTGTTGCGCAGCGATGGCACACCGGTCTACATGCTGGCAGTTGTTGTAGATGATCACGACATGGGCGTGACACATGTGATCCGGGGGGATGACCACCTCAACAACGCGGCGCGCCAGATGATGATCTACGAAGCCATGGGCTGGGACGTGCCGGTTTGGGCCCATATCCCGCTGATCCACGGGGCGGATGGCAAAAAGCTGTCCAAGCGCCACGGTGCGCTTGGCGCCGAAGAATACCAGAAAATGGGCTACCCGGCGGCTGGCATGCGCAACTACCTTGCCCGCCTTGGCTGGAGCCACGGCGACGACGAGTATTTCACCGACGCTCAAGCGCGCGCGTGGTTCGACCTGAATGGAATCGGCAAAAGCCCTGCGCGGTTCGACACAAAAAAGCTCGAAAACCTCTGTGGTCAGCACATTGCCGCCGCGGATGATGCCGCACTGCTGCAAGAATTGCAGGAATTCCTTGCGGCCACCGACCAAAACCCCCTCAGCGACGAAAAGTCCACCTTGATGGAGGCTGCGATGTATTGCCTCAAAGAGCGGGCCAAGACTTTCCCGGAACTCATTGAAAAGGCACATTTTGTCCTGGCGGATCGCCCGCTGGACTATGATGAAAAGGCCGCAAAAAACCTTGATACGGTATCCCGTGGTATACTGGGAGAATTGACGCCGCAGCTGCAAAATGCTAGCTGGACGCGAGACGGGCTGGAAGCCGTCACAGGCGCCTTTGCAGAGACAAGGGAAATCAAGTTCGGCAAGATGGCAGGCCCGCTGCGGGCGGCGCTTGCAGGGCGCGCCGTGACTCCCAGCGTTTTCGACATGATGCTCGTTCTGGGCCGCGATGAAACCATCGCCCGCCTTGAGGAAGCGACCACATACGAAGCGGAGGCGCAGACCGGCTGAACGGATTTGCGCCCCGACATAACAAACCGCCCGCGTGGTCCGCGCCTGGGCATGAGACGAAGGGAACATGAATGTCTGACACTCAGAAAACCGCGACTTTGACGATTGACGACAAGTCCTACGAGCTGCCCATCCACTCGCCGACCGTGGGTCCCGACGTGTTGGACATCCGTAAACTCTATGGCCAGGCCGGTGTGTTCACCTACGATCCGGGTTTCACGTCTACCGCTGCCTGTGACTCGACCATCACCTATATCGACGGTGAAAAGGGCGAGTTGCTGCACCGCGGGTACCCGATCGATCAGTTGGCGGGCAAATCGCATTACCTCGAAGTCTGCTACCTGCTGCTTTACGGTGAACTGCCCTCCCCGGCCGAGCTGGAAGCGTTCGAGACCACGATCACCCGCCACACCATGATCCATGAGCAGATGCACAACTTCTTCCGCGGTTTCCGCCGCGATGCGCATCCCATGGCCACCATGGTCGGTGTGGTTGGCGCGATGTCGGCCTTCTACCATGACAGCACCGACATTTCCGATCCTCTGCAGCGCGAGGTCGCCAGCCACCGCCTGATCGCCAAGATGCCCACCATCGCAGCGATGGCCTACAAGTATTCGATCGGCCAGCCCTTCGTGTACCCGCGCAACGATCTGGATTATGCAGCCAACTTCCTGCACATGTGTTTTGCGGTTCCGGCCGAGGAATACCACGTCAACCCGATCCTGAGCCGCGCGATGGACCGGATCTTTACCCTGCACGCCGACCACGAACAGAACGCATCGACGTCGACCGTGCGTCTGGCCTCGTCCTCCGGCGCCAACCCGTTCGCCTGCATCGCGGCGGGCATTGCGTGCCTCTGGGGACCCGCCCACGGTGGCGCAAACCAGGCGTGCCTGGAAATGCTCAAGGAAATCGGCACTCCCGATCGCATCCCCGAGTTCATCGCCCGCGCCAAGGACAAGAACGACCCGTTCCGCCTGATGGGCTTTGGCCACCGCGTCTACAAAAACTTCGACCCGCGCGCGACCGTGATGAAACAGTCCGCCGACGAAGTGCTTGATCTGCTGGGCGTCGAAGACAACCCGATCCTGGCCACCGCCAAGGAACTGGAACGCGCCGCACTGGCCGATCCCTACTTTGCCGAGAAGAAACTCTTCCCGAACGTCGACTTCTATTCAGGCATCATCCTCGAGGCGATGGGCTTCCCGACCTCGATGTTCACCCCGATCTTTGCACTGTCGCGTACCGTCGGCTGGATCTCGCAGTGGAAGGAACAGCTCTCGGATCCGGGCCACAAGATCGGCCGCCCGCGTCAGCTCTACCTCGGCGAAACCGCGCGCGACTACGTGGACATCGAAAGCCGCTGATCCTTCAAGGATCCCTGACATCTCAAAACGCCCGGACCTTGTTGTCCGGGCGTTTTAATTTTTGCGACAATGTCAGCTGAGGGCGCCATTGTTGCTCATTCCAAGCCAATGCATTCCACGCCTTGACCTGTATAATGGCAGGCGGCAAATTCAATTTGATTTCAATTGGGTATTGGTTTCATGGGTATCGCAGCTTTTTTGATGATGGGCCTCGTTTTGGCCGGTTTTATGGTAATTTCCGAGTCCGGAGACAATTCCGACTCTTCTGAACAGAATGACACAGCTGCCGACGGCAGAGATGACACCCTTGTGGGCGGCGATGGCGACGATCTTCTTGCAGGAAAATCCGGGGACGATGACATTACCGGCCGGGGTGGCTTCGACATCCTGCTTGGAGGCGATGGCGACGATTTGCTCAAGGGCCGCGATGGTGACGACCTGCTGTTCGGCGGCGACGGCGATGACAATCTGCGCGGTGGACAGGATGATGACCTGCTTCAGGGGGACGGTGGCAACGACACGTTGAAGGGCGGCGAAGGCAATGACCTTCTGATCGGCGCCGACACGACAAATCGCGATCTGACCGAAGACGATATCCACGCTCTTTTTAACGGCGCCACCCCCGAACAGTTGAACTATCGCTACCAACCGCCAACAGCCCCCGAAAGCAACCTTTTGGAGGGTGAAGAAGGCAATGACACGCTTCTGCTCGGTGAAAATGACACCGGGGTCGGCGGCGAAGGCGATGACGCCTTCGAGATCGGCGAATGGGTCGATGCAAGCAACGATCAAGAGGCCCCGCTGATCACCGATTTCGACGAAGAAGACGACGTGCTGATCGTACGCTATTCCCAGTCCCAGTCCGCACCGCGCATCACTCTTTCCATGCTGGACGACACTCGCCACGTCTATGCCGATGGACAGCTTGTCGCGCGCGTGCAGGGCGACGGCGGGCCATTCTTTGCCGGCGACGTACGGCTTCAGGCAATCTGACGCGCCCCTTGCAATCCCGGCGTGCGCCGCCTATGTCTCTGCCACGGTCCGCAGTTCACCGAGGCGCCGCCGGTCACATGACCCTGCTAAACCTGCCGAATACCTCCGACAGCATGTTCTTTTGAACCCGTGCCGTCGACAAGGGCGGCCATCGACCCCGACCAAATGGGGGGCACGATCAGTCAAAAGGATTCAGGCCATGTCGAGAGACGTGACATCCCTCTTTATTGCCGATGTGTCGGCATTTTCGAAAACCTTGCGCAAAACGTTGTCCGAACAAGACAGCGTGCCCGGACATGCGGCCATGCTCGGCCTGATTGCCAAGGCCGCCGGCTACCAAAATCATCAGCATTTGCGCGCCACGCCGCCCGCGCCCGTTCTGGACGAACTCGCGCTCAAGCGGGCGCTGCGCGTGTTCGACGATACCGGGCGCATGGCCCGCTGGCCCAAGCAAACCAAGGTTCAGGGCCTTTGCCTCTGGCCCTTCTGGGCGCGCATGCCCGCGCATGAAGATTTGGGCGAAAAAGACGTCAACGCGATCCTGAAACAGGGTCTCGCCTTTGAAGATCACGTGCTTTTGCGTCGGTCACTCATCGACCACGGATTTGCAGAGCGTACGGTGGACGGGCGTGTCTACCGGCGGATTGAGCGCAAACCCACCCCCGAGGCGCTGGCCCTGATGGCGCGCCTGCGGGGTTAAGCAGAGAGATCAGCGCCCCTCGTATTTCGCGGGGCGCTTTTCCAGAAACGCGATCACGCCTTCCTGGAAGTCGCGGGTCTTGCCAAGGCTGCCCTGCAGCTTGGCTTCGTTTTCCATCTGGCCGGTCCAATCCTTGTCCCAGCTTTCGTGGATTGCCTGCTTGATGCGCTGATAGGCCAGCGTCGGCCCCTTGGCGAGATGCGCCGCACGCCCCCGCCAATGGGCGTCAAAGGCGTCATCCGAAATCGCTTCCCAGATCATGCCCCAGTCATCTGCCTGACGCGCGGTGATCTTGTCGGCAAACAGCGCAGCCCCCATGGCCTTGGCCGACCCCATAGACCGCGGCAGCTCATAGGTGCCCCCGGCATCCGGCATCAGGCCAATCCGGGCAAAAGCCTGCAGGAAATAGGCGCTCTCGGTGGCAATCACCACGTCAGCGGCCAGCGCAAGGTTCGCCCCTGCCCCCGCAGCAGGGCCATTTACGGCGCTGATCGTCGGCACCGGACAGTCGCGGATCGCGCGGATCATCGGCGTGTATTCGTCCCGCAGGCTGCGCTCCAGATCAAGCGCGGCGGCATTTGCGCCGTCCCCAAGATCCTGCCCCGAACAAAAGGCCTTGCCCGACCCGGTCAGAACCACGACCCGCGCTGTGCGCCCGGCTTCGATCACCGCATCGGTGATCTCGGCCCGCATCTGCTGGGTCAGGGCATTCAACGTGTCCGGACGGTTCAGCGTCACAATCGCGATGCCGTCAGTATTCTCTAGCGTAATGGTTTGATAGTCCATGAATCCTCTCCGCTGCGCAGCCCAACATGGCACTGCGCAGCCCCGGCACCAAGCAAGACCTCACGTCAGTCTTTCAGGATTTCCTTAAGCCGCGCCTCTTCCTCGGCGCTCAGACCCGTCACATTCTGCGGCGTCGCCGAACTGCGCCCCCTGAGGTACATCCCGGCCATGATCAGCGCCAACAGAAAGGCCACCGGCCCCGCCAGCCACAAGAGCATGTTCGACCCGCTGGTCTGAGGACGCAGCAGCACGTATTCGCCATAGCGTCCGACCACGAACTCCACGACTTCCTCGTTGCTGTCCCCTTCCACCAGCCGTTCCCGAACCAAGAGACGCAGGTCACGGGCCAGTTCGGCATTGGACTCGTCGATGCTTTCGTTGCGACACACCAGACAACGCAGGTCCTTGGAGATATCCCGAGCCCGTTCTTCAAGCTTGGGATCGTCAAGAACCTCATCCGGCTGCACGGCCCAGACCGGGCCAGCAACGCAAAACGCCATCACAATCGCTGCAAGTGTCTTCCTGATCATTCTGCCGGTACTCCCCCGGTTGGCGCCTTGCGCGCGCCTGCCGCCACACGATAGCGCCGGTCGGTCAGGCTGAACAAACCGCCCAGAGACATCAGGAACGTGCCCATCCAGATCCAGTTGGTCATCGGCTTGATATAGGTCCGAACGGTATAGCCCCCGTCTGCCTGCGGATCTCCGACCACAACATAGACATCGCGCATCAGGCGATAATCAATCGCCGCCTCCGTGGTTGGCATGGCCGACACCGGATAAACGCGTTTTTCGGGATGCAGCATCGCAACTTCGCGCCCATCCTTGCGCACCCGGATATCCCCCATGGTCGACAGATAGTTCGGCCCCTCAACCTCGCGCACATCCTCGAGCGTGATCTCGAAGGCGCCAACGGTAAAAGGCTCGCCCTTATAGGCCACGCGAATGTCTTCCATGTCCCAGGCCATCAGCCCGGAGACACCCAACATGGTCACACCCAGACCGGCATGGGCAATGGTCTTGCCCCAATCTGCCCGCGGCAGACGCGTAAGCCGTCCCAGCCGGGTGCCAACGCCGCCCCGTCCGGTGCGCGAATAGACATCGGTCAGAGATCCGAAAATCAGCCACGATCCAAGGAATAGGCCAACCGGCCCCAGCAGGCTACGTTCACTCTGCATGGCCCATGCCAGTCCGCCCAGTGCGAGCGCGAGCACAAAGGCCGGGATCAGCGGTTTCACCACCTTGCCGATCTTTGCGCGTTTCCATGGCAACATCGCCCCAATCGGCAACACCGCCCCGAGGATCACCATGAACGGTGTGAACGCCATGTTGAAGAACGGCGGTCCCACGCTCAGCTTGCGGACAAAGAAAATCTCCGAAACCAGCGGCCAGATCGTTCCGATAAAGACCACGAAACAGCTCACCGCCAGCAGGATATTGTTGAGCACCAGCGCGCTTTCACGGCTAACCATGCCAAAGATACCCTTGGCTTCCATCGCCGCCGCCCGCACCGCAAAGAGCACAAGCCCGCCCCCGGTAAACAGCGCCAGAATCGCGAGAATATAAACACCGCGCTCCGGATCATTGGCAAAGGCATGCACCGAAGTGATCACGCCCGATCGAACGATGAACGTCCCGATCAGCGAAAAGCCGAAGGCAAGAATGGCCAGCAGGATCGTCCAGCTTTTCAGCGCTTCGCGCTTCTCGACCACGATGGCCGAATGCAACAGCGCCGCCGCCAGAAGCCACGGCATGAACGAGGCATTCTCTACCGGGTCCCAGAACCAGAATCCGCCCCAGCCAAGTTCGTAATAGGCCCACCAGGACCCAAGCGCGATCCCGATAGTCAGGAAAATCCACGCCGCCAATGTCCAGGGCCGCACCCAGCGTGCCCAGGCCGCATCAACCCGGCCTTCGATCAGGGCGGCGATAGCAAAGGAAAACGCCATGCTGAGACCGACATAGCCAAGATACAGGAACGGCGGATGGAAGGCCAACCCGGGATCCTGCAACAAGGGGTTCAGACCACGCCCGTCAAACGGGGCCACGCCCATGCGCAGAAACGGGTTGGACGTGAACAGGATGAACCCAAAAAACGCCACGCCGACGGCTGCCTGAACGGACAGCGCCCGCGCGCGCAGGCTCGGGGGCAGATTACCGCCAAACCACGCCAGACAGGCACCAAACAGTGTCAGAATCAGGACCCACAACAGCATCGAGCCCTCGTGGTTCCCCCAGACACCGCTCACCTTGTAGAGCATCGGCTTGAGCGTGTGGGAGTTCGACGTCACCAGTTGCACGGTGAAATCCGACATCACGAACGCATAGGTCAGCGCCGCAAAGGAAAACAGGGTGAAGAGGAATTGCAACCCCGCCGCCGGTTCCGCCACGGCCATCCAGCCGGGCCAGCGTTTGTGGGCTCCAATCAGCGGAACGACCGCCTGCACCAATGCGGTGACGGCGGCCAAAATCAGGGCAAAGTGGCCTAGTTCGACTATCATGCGCCTTGTATATTCTTTCCAAAAGGCGCGGCCAATGGCTTTCGTCAAGGCAGGCCGATCACAATGTCGCGCCTCATCGATTCTTTATGTTTTTCCAATCCTGAAGGGCCGGGTTTTCACCGGTTGCCCCGGTCTCCAGCGCACGGACTTCTCGGATGTTCTCGACCACCTGTGGCACCTGCGCCATGGTCCCGGCGATCGAACGTTGAAACTCCTGCCCCTTGGCTTGGTGACGCGCACCGAAATAAAAGCTCACGACCACCCCCAACAGCCACCAAAGCGGTTCGGGCACCAGCGCAATCCCCGCCATGCGTTCGGCAAACCAGACCGGGTGGATCATGGCCGACACGAACAATCCCAGGCAGCCCAACGCCATGGCCGGGCGCGGCAGCCGGTTCACACCATCCATGATCCGGTCAAACCTTCCACGCCCGGCCTGTCGAAACTCAGTCGAAAATCCCTGCATGGCGGCAATCTGCACATCTTTGGCCCGGACCGCCCCTGCTTCAGCATTCTCGCGAAACACTTCCGCAGTCTCCTTGACCAAGTTGCGCCCGCTTCCGAACACCAGCGAAAAGAGCTTCTCGATCAACCCCATGCTGCCACCCGCTTTTGAAACTCCACCTCGCTCATGTGATAGCGCGCCGAGATGAACTCTTCGGCCCGCTTGATCCAACCGCCCTTGCCGCCCTTGCGACTACGCGCGAATTTGCGCGAGGCCGGACGGCGGTCTGCCAGCCGGAAATAGTAGTTGCGCCGGGCAATCCCGTAGGCGTCGGCAAGGTGATTGGGTGCCGCCGCAGCAGCAGCTTCGGCAGCGGCAACGGTCTGCGGCCCGATCACCCCGTCCACGCCGACGCGCTGCCCCATCTGCCCCAACAGTTCCTGCAGGATCTTCACCGCGTTCGAACCGGCGTTCACATACATGTCAAACACGCTGGCCTGCAGCACCTCGGGAAGGCGATCCACGCCGGGGCCCTGAAAATAGTGCTCCAGAAACACCCGCACAGCGTCTTCACGCGACACCGCGCGAATATCGGCCACATCCACATCCCCGTCGCCGTCCTTGTCCAAACCAAGGCGGCGTGCTGTGGCCAGAGTCACACCAAACTTGGTGGCCCCACCCGGATCATCTGGATCATTCACAAAGCCGCCTTCACGGGCGACGATTTCCTCGGCAATCTGGCGGACATCCTGCATGGCGCATCCTCGCGGTTTTCCAAAAACACCGCCAAAGCCTGCCGCAAACAGGTTAACGCGCTCAAAGACCACCGTACGCATGCAAAAAACCCGCCCGGAATGTCCGGACGGGTTTCGACAGTCTCAGATGAAACCGGCCTCAGCTTTCGGCGTCGGGCTCCACGTAAACACCTTGCTCCTTGAGCGCGTCCACGACCTCCTTGGGCATGTATGTTTCATCATGTTTGGCAAGGATTTCATCGGCTTCAAACACACCGTTGATGTAGCGACCGGTGCCAACCATGCCTTGATTTTCCTCGAACAGATCGGGCAACACGCCGGTATAGGCCACCTTGATCGACGCCCCGCCATCCGTCACCGAAAAGGTCACGGTCTCGCCCTGTCCGCGGACCAGCGTGCCCTCCTCGACCAGCCCGCCAATGCGGAACACTTCGCTGGCATCGGGCGGCGCCTCGGCCACCTGGCTGGGTGAGCGGAAGAAATTGATCCCGTCCCGCATCGCATAGCCAATAAGCGCCGTCGACACGGCCAGCGCCACAAAGGCCACGACGATGACCTGTATGCGGCGACGTTTCTTGAGGTTCTTCATCCTGTTTTCCCCTCTTTGGACCCTACGGGAAGACCGGCGCCAACATCAGGCCCTCTGTTTCCTCTTCCCCAAGCATAAGGTTTGCATTCTGCAACGCCTGCCCGCTCGAGCCCTTGGTCAAATTGTCCAGCGCCGCGATCACGATCACGCGGCCCTCGATCCGGTCGGCCACCACGCCGATATGGCAGAAGTTCGACGCCCGGATATGTTTCGTGCTCGGCGCTTCGCCAAAGGGTAGCACCTCGATAAACGGCTCGTCCTTGTACGTCGCCGCCAAAGTGTCATACACCTCCTGCGCATTGCCATGCACATAGGCCGTCCCAAGGATCCCCCGGTTTGCCGGTACAAGATGCGGCGTGAACTGAATCTGCACCGAACGCCCGGCAAGCTTGCTGAACTCTTGGTCGAACTCACCCAGATGGCGGTGCGTGCCGCCCACGGCATAGGCGTGATACCCTTCGCTCAGCTCGGCATGCAAAAGGTTCTCCTTCAAAGACCGGCCTGCGCCCGATACAGCACATTTCAGATCCAGAATGACATGATCAAAGTCAATTACCCCGGCCTTGAACAGCGGCGACAGGATATATTGCCCGGTCGCCGCGTTACAGCCCGTCCCGGCCACAAGCCGCGCCGCCTTGATCTCGTCACGATAGAACTCGGTCAGCCCATAAACCGCCTCGCCCTGACATTCGAGCGCGTCATGCTGCCCGCCGTACCATTTTGCGTATTCCTCGGGGTCACGCAGCCGGAAATCCGCCGACAGGTCAACAATCTTGAGCGTCTTGGGAAGATCGCGGATCACCTTCTGGCTGGTGGCATGCGGCAGCGCGCAGAAACACAGGTCCACACCGGAAAAGTCGATCTCTTCGATCGTGCACAGGTCCGGCAGGTCCAGATGACGCAGATGCGGGAACACTTCGGACATCTTCATGCCCGCCTTACGGTCCGCCGACAGCGCCACGATCTCCATGTTGGGATGGGTGGCAATCAGCCGGACAAGCTCTGCGCCAGTATATCCGCTGGCGCCCAGAATTGCGATTTTATGGGTCATGATCAGACCTCTTCCTTCCTTGGAAACACGCCACCCGGCGTGCCGCCCCTCACACTTCGAGGCGTTATGTAATCGAGATAGGGGAAAATTACGAGGGCTGCGCGCTTACGCCGCCTCAAAAGTAATCCGTCGTCGCAAGAACTGCGTCGCCCGGTCCGACACCTTGCGCGCGTCCCCCGTGGTCAGGAAAACCGACTCCGTCCCCGATCCCTTCATGTTGGGATGGCGCTCAAGGTAATCGGCCAGCGACTCGGCCACGAGGTTGGCCTGCGAATAGACTTTCACATCCGCACCCAGCGCATCCTGGAAGGTCTCGTGCATCAATGGGTAATGGGTACAGCCCAGAATGGCCGCCTCCGGGTTCGGCATCTTGCGCTTGAGCGCGTCGACATGGCTGCGCACCAAAGCCTCGGCCAAAATCATGTCACCGTCTTCAATGGCATCCACCACCCCGCCACAGGCTTGTGCCTCGACATCAACGCCAATGGCGCGAAACGCCAGCTCCCGCTGGAACGCACGGCTAGCCACGGTTGCGGGCGTCGCAAAAAGCGCCACATGTTTCACCGCCACTTCACGCGGCGGGCTATTGTCGCCCCAACTGCGTTCGGTCAGCGCCTCAATCAGTGGCACAAAGACGCCCAGCACCCGCTTGTCGGTTGGAATCCAGCTCTCCTGCATCCGCCGCAGCGCCGCCGCGCTGGCGGTGTTACAGGCAAGGATGACAAGATCACAGCCCGCCTCCCACATCCGCTCCACGGCCGACGTGGTCAGGTTATAGACATCATCCGCATCCCGCACCCCGTAAGGCGCGTGGGCATTGTCTCCGAAATAGACAAAAGGTTGATCCGGCAGGCGCTTGCTCACGGCGTCCAGAACCGTCAGACCACCCAGTCCACTGTCAAAAATGCCAACTGCCATTTTACATTCCAATCAGGGGCTTATGCCCGGTGCTTCTCTTCGAATTCATACCCGTACCCACTCACCGGGACAGGTCTTGGCGACAAGTCATAGGTCCGTCGCCGCAAGAAGTCCATCAGCCCCTTGGAATCGCTTGCGAACCGGTCCAGTTCTTCGCGCGGGATCGGCTTGCCGACCACCACCTGCACCGGTGCGTCCACGCGCGCGCCGAACTCCTTGATCAACAGCCCCAGCCTTAGGGACGAATGCAGATGGCTTGCGATCTGGAACAGGCGACTGTTTCGCCCTTCGAAATAGACCGGCACCACCTGCGCTTTCGATTTGGCAATCATGCGCGCCGTGAAACTGCGCCAGCCGGGATCAAGGGGGCGGCCAAAGGGTTTGGCCGATGTGCTCACCGTGCCACCGGGGAAAATCCCGATCGCCCCGCCGTCTTTCAGGTAATCAAGCGCTACCTTGCGGGTCCGCAGGTTGAGCTTCACCGCCTCCTTGTCATCGTCAAAGGAAATCGGCAAAACGATCCGGTTGATCTCTTCCGCCTTCTGGAAAACGCTGTTGGCCAGAATACGGAAATCGCCCCGCACCTCGCTCAGCATATGGCCCATCATCATCCCGTCCAGAATGCCGAAAGGGTGATTGGCCACCATCAACAAGGGGCCATCCTGTGGTATGTCCTGAAGCGACCCACCGATGACCTCAAGGCTGATGCCATAGCGCTCCATCATCACGCGCCAGAAATCGCGTCCCTGCGCAACTTCATCCTCGTACCCCGCCGCCCGTTTGATCAGGCCAAGCCGCCCGGTGGCGTTTTCCAGCAACCGGATAACCGTGCGCCCGCCCCGCGTTTCTGCGGAGTGGGCATAGCTGATTTCTCGGGTCACATCGCTGTGCATGGGCGCGGGTCCGCTCAGGTTTCCTGCCCGCGATATACGCAGGTTAGAAAAACCTGAGAAGTCCCCATTTTGCCGCGATGGCAAGGTGGCGTTATTCTGCCGCCGCCTTGGCCGTATCGCCCGCCTTGAGCGCCGCCAAAAGCTCTTCGCGCCGCTTGGCCGTCTTGGCTTCATTGGCCTGTTTCACAGGACCAAAGCCACGGATCTGCAAAGGCAGCTCGGCCAGCGCCACAGCCGCGTCCGACGCCTTCTGCCCATGCTCGGCAATCACCGTTGCCATATCCGTCTCATACTGCTTGATCAGCGCACGTTCCATCCTGCGCTCATCCGTACGCCCGAAGACATCCAGCGGCGTGCCCCGCAGCCCCTTCATCTTCACCAGCATTCGGAACCACCGCATCATGCCGGGGCCGTATTCCTTCTTGAGCGGACGCCCGTTCGGCCCCTGTTTCGACAGCATCGGCGGCGCAAGGTGGAACTTGACCTCGAAATCCCCCTCGAACACCTCTTCCGCCCTGGCCCGGCTCTCCAGATGCAACCGCGCAACTTCGTACTCGTCCTTATAGGCCAGCAGCTTGTGATAGCCTTTGGCAACCGCCTCCTTCAGGCGCTCATCCTTGATTCCGTCCACCATCTTGCGATAGCGCTTGGCCAACCGCTTGCCCTGGTACTTGACCAGGTGATCGGCCCGGAAGGCGATCTTTTCGTCCAGCGACTTGGGCAACTGCACCACTTTCGGCTCAAGCATCGCCGCCGCCTCTTCCGGATACAGCACCGCCCAGCGACCGATCTCAAACGCACGCAGGTTCTTTTCGACAGCCGCGCCGTTGATTTCAATCGCCGCAACAATCGCCTCATGGCTCACCGGCACCAGCCCGTTCTGCCACGCAGCGCCAAACACCATCATGTTCGAGAAGATCGAGTCGCCCATCACGATCCGCGCCAGCTCAGAGGCATCGAACATCGCCAGCTTCTCGCGAATCCGCGCCTGAAGCGCCACTTCAAGGCGCCCGGTGGGCAAACGGAATTCCGTATTCTGCGTGAACGCCCCTGTGATGATCTCGTGGCTGTTGACCACGGCCCCGGTGCGCCCGGTGCTGGTCAGACCCAGCGTCTTGGCCCCGGCACTCACCACCAGATCGCCCCCGATCAGCGCATCCGCCTCGCCGGTGGCAACACGCACAGCGCTGATATCCTCGGGCGTTTCGGCCAGACGGCAATGGATATGCACCGCGCCGCCCTTCTGGGCGAGCCCTGCCATCTCCATCATGCCCGCGGCCTTACCATCGATCTGCGCCGCCTGTGCCAGCACCGCGCCAATGGTCACAACCCCGGTGCCACCAACCCCGGTGATCACCACGTTATGGGTGCCTTCAATCGGCTTGATGTCCGGCATCGGCATGTCCGGCAGGTCCAGCGTCGCGGTCGCCGCCTTCTTAATCTTGCCACCCTCGATGGTCAGGAAGCTCGGGCAGAACCCGTTGAGACAACTGAAATCCTTGTTACAGCTCGACTGGTTGATCTTGCGCTTGCGGCCCAGTTCGGTTTCCACCGGCTCGATCGAGATACAGTTCGACTGCACCCCGCAATCGCCACAGCCTTCACAGACATCGGTATTGATGAACACCCGGCGATCCGGGTCCGGGAACAGCCCCCGCTTGCGGCGGCGGCGCTTTTCGGCGGCGCAGGTCTGCACATAAACAATGACCGATACGCCTTTGATCTTGCGGCATTCCTCCTGAACGTTCATCAACTCGGCGCGTTCATGGAACGTGATCCCCTTGGGGAACACCGCCTGATCCACGTCTTCCTTTTCGTCATAGACGACAAAGACCTTCTCGACCCCCATCGCCCGCACTTCGTCGGCGATCTTCTGGGGCGACAACCCGCCATCATTGGCCTGACCACCGGTCATCGCCACCGCGTCATTGAACAAGATCTTGTAGGTGATGTTTGTGTTGGCCGCCAATGCCGCCCGAATGGCCTGCACGCCCGAGTGGTTATACGTCCCGTCACCAAGGTTCTGGAACACGTGCCCGGTCTTGGAAAACGGCGCCTCCCCGATCCAGTTCGCGCCTTCGCCGCCCATATGGGTAAAGCCCTGCGTCTCCCGGTCCATCCACTGCACCATGTAGTGACAGCCGATCCCGGCATAGGCACGGCTGCCGTCCGGCACCTTGGTCGACGAGTTGTGCGGACAGCCCGAACAGAACCACGGTGTGCGCACCGCGATATCCTCGGCATTGTCGGCGCGCTGCGCCTCGGCCAGCTTTTCAAGCCCGGCTTTCACGCTTTCCGTACCGCGCCCCTCTTCGATCAGGATCTCGCCCAGCTTCTGCGCAATCCAGATCGGATCCAGCGCCCCGCGGGTCGGGAAAAGTTCTTCGCGGTGCATGCCGCCCGCACCACCCTTGTACCAGCCGTAAACGCGGTACCGGTTGTCATCAAACAGCGCTTCCTTGATCTGGATCTCGATCAGTTTGCGCTTTTCTTCCACCACAACAATCAGGTCGAGCCCGTTGGCCCAGTCATAAAAGCCCTTCATGTCGAGCGGGAAGGTCTGGCCCACCTTATAGGTGGTGATACCAAGCCGTTCGGCTTCGGCCTCGTCGATGCCCAAAAGGTCCATCGCATGCACCAGATCGAGCCAGTTCTTGCCCGCCGCGACAAACCCGATCTTCGCGCCGGGCTTGCCCCACATGCGCTTGTCCATCTTATTGGCGTGGCTGAACGCCTCGGCAGCGAAGCGTTTATAGTCGATCATCCGCGCTTCCTGCGCGTGCGGCGTGTCCGCCAACCGGATGTTCAGCCCGCCCTCCGGCATGTCGAATTCGGGTGTCACGAAAGACAACCGATGCGGATCGCCATTTACCACCGCCGTGGCTTCGATCGTGTCCTTCATGGTCTTGAGACCGACCCAAAGACCCGAGAACCGCGACAGGGCCAGACCGTAAAGCCCGTAATCCATGATTTCCTGCACGCCTGCAGGCGACACGACGGGCATATAGGCATCCACCAGCGCCCATTCCGACTGGTGCAGCACGGTCGAGCTTTCGCCGGTGTGGTCATCGCCCATCGCCATCAGCACACCACCAAGCGGCGACGTCCCCGCCATATTGGCATGGCGCATCACGTCCCCGGTGCGGTCCACGCCCGGCCCCTTGCCATACCAAAGGCCAAAAACCCCGTCGAACTTGCCCTCGCCCCGCAGCTCCGCCTGCTGACTCCCCCAAAGTGCGGTCGCCGCGAGGTCTTCGTTCAACCCGGACTGGAACAGTACGTCATTTGCCTTGAGCTGCTTCTCGGCCCGCATCATCTGACCGTCCACATTGCCAAGCGGCGATCCACGGTAACCAGTGACATAGCCCGCCGTATTCAACCCGGCCTTCGTGTCGCGGGCCTTCTGCATCAACATCAAACGCACAAGCGCCTGCGTCCCGTTCAAAAGCACGTGGCTTTTTTCCAGGTCGAGCCTGTCGTTCAAAGAAACCTTCTGGATGCTCATCTTGCGCTCCCCTCGCTGGATGATCTCTTGAGATCAATATAGGGGCAATATTAGGTCATAATTTCTGACCTAAGCAATTATTTTTTTGTGATCTCGGCACATTCTTCGAACAATCGGTTTCGTTTTTCACGTCTTTCGCCTAGACAAAATAAAACGTCGCGAAAGTTGCCGGAATGGACTGGGACAAGCTTAGAATCTTCCACGCGGTTGCCGATGCCGGCAGCCTGACCCATGCCGGTGACGTATTGCACCTGTCGCAATCTGCGGTGTCACGACAGATTCGCGCCCTCGAAGAATCGCTCAACACCACCCTGTTCCACCGCCACGCGCGCGGGCTGATTCTCACGGAACAGGGCGAATTGCTGTTTGACGCGACCAAGTCGATGACCAAACGCCTCGACGCCGCCGCCGCCCGCATCCGCGACAGCGAAGAAGAAGTGTTCGGTGAATTGCGTGTCACCACGACCATCGGCTTCGGCACGCTCTGGCTCGCTCCGCGCCTGACCAAGCTCTACGAGAAATATCCCGACCTCAATATCGACCTGATGCTCGAGGAAAAGGTGCTCGACCTGCCCATGCGCGAGGCCGACGTCGCCATCCGCATGAAAGAACCGTCCCAGGCCGACCTGATCCGCAAACGCCTGATGAGCGTGCGCATGCGCCTTTATGCGACGCCGGAGTACATCCAGGAACATGGCGCCCCTGAGCGGATGAGTGATCTGTCCGCACATCGCCTGATCTGCCAGAACATCACTTCCGAGCAGGTCGGTGCAGGCGCCAGCTTCGTGCAAAGCCTTTTGGCCGACGACGTGCAATCGCTGCTCTACGTCAACAACTACTTCGGTGTGCTTCAGGCGGTGCTGCATGGGCTTGGCATCGGCGTGTTGCCCGATTACGTGACCCAGGATTTTCCAAATCTGGTGCGCGTCCTGCCCGACCATGAATCGGCCGAGGTCCCTGTCTTTCTTGCCTATCCCGAGGAACTACGCCAATCCAAGCGCATTGCCGCCTTTCGGGACTTCGTTCAGGAAGAAATCATTTCACATCGCAAACAGTTGGCACAAAAGGGAAATCCCTAAGCCATGCAATGAGTGCATAGCGGCATTGCTGCACCTGCGACATGAAAACCCTTGATCGTTCACAAACTGATCACTAATTCATCTCTCGAAGACGATGATTGCTTAACAGCGCATCATCTTCATACCTCCCTGTTGGACTTCGGCCGAGCTTATGCTCGGCCTTTTTTTTTGGCCGGAATACCCCGTTTCAAAAAACTGCAGGGTCGTTTCAAAAGCAGAAACCCTCCTAAAGAGAATGCATTTTCCACGGCCAGTGGTAAGCTGCCGGGAAAATGAATCACCATTCGAGGGATAAATGTCCGCGCTTTTTAAAAAGGTTATTGGCCTGATTATAGCCGCCTTCCTGCTCGCCACGCCTTTGGCGGCCCAGGAAACCACAAACACAGATCCACAGGTCGACCCGGCCACCATGACACCCGAAGCCATTGACGCGATGGTCGCCCGCATGTCCGATGACGAGGTGCGCGCCTTCCTTCTCGAGCGGCTCGACGCGGTCGCCATGCAGTCCCAGGCCCCCGAAGAGGTGGTGACACTCTCCGACAAGATGGCAAATCTCTGGGGTGCGTTTACGACGCCTCTTCTGCAGACACTTGAAAAGCTGCCCGACACGTTTCACTTCGTTGGTGTCGCAATCTCGAACCAGATTGACAAGGCCAGCAACTCGGGTGGATTGCTGCTCTGGATTGGCCTGATTGCCCTTGTTTTGGCGGTGGGTTTCGCCGTGGAGTTCGCGGTGCGCGCCTACCTGATGCGCCGGGTACGTCAAAAGGCAAACCCTGACGGTGAAGAAAACCTTCGTGACGCGGTTCAGTTCCTGTTTCGCCGGTTCGTGCGGGAAATCCTTGGGCTGATCGTGTTCTACGTGGTCATCCGCGCCTTGGGGCGCAGCCTGCTCTCCCCCGAGATGCTGCTTTTTGCAGCACCTCTTGTCGGCTACCTCATCTGGATGCCACGACTCGCCGCTGCCGGATCACGCTTCCTGCTGGCGCCGCACCGCCCCGACCTGCGTCTGGTCAGCATCGACGATCATTGGGCCCGCTTCCTGCATCGCAATATCGTCGGTGTCGTATTCCTTGGCGGTCTCACGATCTACAGTGTGACCTTCCTTGCCACCAATGGCGTACCGCCGGGCAGCACCCGCCTTGGCTACATGCTCGACAGCGCGCTCTACATCTACATCATCCTCATCGCCCTGACAGCACGCGATGGGCTGCGCGCCATGATGCTTGGCTCGGATCCCGACACCACGCGCTTCGACCGCCGTGTGGCCGATGCCTATCCAATCTTCGCCATCGTCGTTGCCGCCGCGACATGGGCGCTTGTCACGACTCTGATCGGCCTCGGCACGATCAAGCCCCTGCTGCAGGGCGCGCATTACACCACCATGTTCCTGCTGCTGGCGGCCCCGGTGATCGACACCGCGATCCGTGGTCTTGTCCGGCACCTGGTTCCGCCCATGTCCGGCGAAGGCCCCGCCGCCGAAGCTGCCTATCTCTCGACCAAGCGCAGCTATGTGCGCATCGGGCGCGTAATTGCCATCGGCATCATCTTCTCGCTGATCGCCCGTGCCTGGGACATGTCTGTCGCCGAGCTTCTGATGGGTGGCGCCGGAATCGCCGACAACCTGTTCAGCTTCCTGATGACCGTCGTAGTGGGCTACGTCGCTTACGAGGCCGTCTCGCTCTGGATCAACTCCCGCCTTGCGGCGGAAATGACCGCACTTGGCATGAGCCAGGAAGACGCCGACGCCGAAATGGGCGGTGCCAGCGGCTCACGCCTCTCCACGGTTCTGCCGCTTATGCTGCTGACCGCGCGCTCGACCATCATCGTTGTCTTCGGCCTTCTGGCCATCGGCAACCTTGGCATCGACATCACGCCGCTTCTGGCCGGTGCTGGTGTTCTGGGTCTGGCCATCGGTTTTGGTGCTCAGAAACTGGTTACGGACGTGGTCTCGGGCGTGTTCTTCCTCGTTGATGACGCGTTCCGCGTGGGCGATTACGTCGAAATCTCGGGCACAATGGGCGCCGTCGAGAAGATCTCGATCCGTTCCATGCAGCTGCGCCACCATCGCGGCCCCGTGCACACCATTCCTTATGGCGAGATCCCGCAGCTGACCAACTACAGCCGCGACTGGGTGATCATGAAGCTCAAGTTCACCGTGCCCTTTGACACCAACCCCAACCAGATCAAGAAGATCTTCAAGAAGATCGGTCAGGAGATGATGGAAGACCCGCTCTTCAAGGACGACTTCCTGCAACCCTTCAAATCGCAGGGTGTGTTCGACATCGACGATGTGGGCATGGTAATCCGCGGCAAATTCATGGCCAAACCGGGCAAACAGTTCATGATCCGCAAAGAGATCTACAACAAGGTGAAGGCCGCCTTTGCCGAGGCCGGTATTGACTTTGCCCGCCGCGAGGTGCGCGTGGCCATTCCCGGCCTCGAACATCACGAGGACTTGAGCGAGGAAGAAAAGGCCGCCATCACCGCCGCCGCTGCCGGGGCTGCTGCCGATGCTGCCCAGCAACAGGATCAGGCGCCCTCTTCCGCGCCCAAAGGCCCTGATTGATCCATAAAACCCGCGGGTGCGCCCCTGCGCGCCCGCGCCCCCTTTCCCCCTTGCGTGACATGGCTTAAGAGACCCCCAAACATGCCTTTGGGGAATCGACTGTCATGCAGGAACCGGCCATCACCACCGATCTCATCGAAGCACACGGGCTCAAGCCCGACGAATACGCGCTGATCCTTGAGATCATCGGCCGTGAGCCCACCTTTACCGAGCTTGGCATTTTCTCGGCCATGTGGAACGAACACTGTTCGTACAAGTCCTCCAAGAAATGGCTGCGCACCCTGCCCACCGACGGCCCGCAGGTCATCTGCGGCCCCGGCGAAAACGCCGGTATCGTGGATATCGGTGATGGCGACGCCGTGGTCTTCAAGATGGAAAGCCACAACCACCCCTCCTATATCGAACCCTATCAGGGCGCGGCCACGGGCGTGGGCGGCATCCTGCGCGATGTCTTCACCATGGGAGCCCGCCCGATTGCGGCGATGAACTCGCTCTCCTTTGGCGAAACCAGCCACCCCAAGACCCGCCAGCTCGTGAACGGTGTGGTCGAAGGTGTCGGCGGCTACGGCAACTGTTTCGGCGTCCCCACAGTTGGTGGCGAAGTCCGCTTCCACCCCGCCTATAACGGCAACTGCCTTGTAAACGCTTTTGCCGCAGGGATCGCCAAGACCGACAGCATCTTCTACTCGGCCGCATCGGGCGTCGGCATGCCCGTCGTCTATCTCGGCGCCAAAACGGGCCGCGACGGTGTTGGCGGCGCGACCATGGCCTCGGCCGAATTTGACGACACGATCGAAGAAAAACGCCCCACCGTTCAGGTCGGCGACCCCTTCACCGAAAAACGCCTGATGGAAGCGACGCTCGAACTGATGCAGACCGGCGCCGTGATCTCGATCCAGGACATGGGCGCCGCTGGCCTCACCTGCTCCGCCGTGGAAATGGGCGACAAGGGGCAACTGGGCGTCAAGCTCAACCTCGAAGATGTACCACAGCGCGAAGACAACATGACCGCCTACGAGATGATGCTCTCGGAAAGCCAGGAACGTATGCTCATGGTCCTCAAACCCGAGCTTGAAGCCGAAGCCCGCGCCGTATTCGAGAAATGGGACCTCGACTTTGCCATCGTCGGTGAAACGATTGCCGAAGACCGCTTCCTGATCATGCATAACGGCGAAGTGAAAGCCGACTTGCCGCTGTCGCCGCTCTCGGGCCGCGCCCCGGAATACGACCGCCCATGGGTCGAAACCCCTGCCGCCGAAGAACTTGCCGACGTACCCCAGATCGACCCGATCGACGGGCTCAAGGGCCTGATTTCCTCGCCCAACTACGCGGGCAAACAGTGGGTCTATGAACAATATGACACCATGGTCATGGCCGACAGCGCCCGCCTGCCCGGTCAGGGCGCAGGCATCATCCGCGTGCACGGCACCGACAAGAAACTGGCTTTTACCTCAGACGTGACCCCGCGCTACGTACGCGCCAACCCGATCGAGGGCGGCAAACAGGCGGTGGCCGAAGCCTTCCGCAACCTCTCTGCCGTGGGCGCCAAGCCGCTCGCCACCACCGACAACCTGAACTTCGGCAACCCTGAGAAACCGGAAATCATGGGCCAGTTCGTCGGTGCCATCAAGGGTATCGGCGCCGCCGTGGCCGCGCTCGATATGCCGATCGTCTCGGGCAACGTATCCCTCTATAACGAGACCGACGGGTCGGCCATCCTGCCCACCCCCACCATCGGCGCCGTGGGCCTGATCGCCGCCGACGAAGAGCCGATCAACGGCACCGCGCGTGACGGCCACGTTGCGCTTGTCATCGGGGAGACCAAGGGGCATCTGGGCCAGTCGGCGCTTCTGGCCGAAGTGTTCAACCGCGAAGACGGCGACGCGCCGCACGTTGATCTTGAGGCCGAGCGCCGCAACGGCGAATTCATCCGTGCCAACCGTGCGATGATCAAGGCCTGCACGGACCTCGCCGACGGTGGTCTTGCGCTTGCGGCCTTCGAAATGGCCGAAGCCGCCGGTGTGGGCGTCCAGATCAACGCCGACGACACCGCCACGCTCTTTGGTGAGGACCAGGCGCGCTATCTCGTGGCCTGCAACTTCGATCAGGCCGAGGCGCTGATGATCGCCGCAGGTCAGGCTGGGGTTCCGATCACCTCCGTGGGCAAATTCACCGGCGATCAGGTCTGGTTCGGCAAGTCCGGCGCGCCGCTGGAGGAACTGGCGGCGCTGTTCCGCGCAAGCTTTGCAGAGTCGATTGGCTGACCCGCCCGCAATCGGGTGTTTTTGACCATTGAGAAGGGGCGAGTGGCCGTTTTGGCCGCTTGCACCTGTCTTTGCGCGCGCCTAAATTCATAACCAACAACCAACAAGGGATAAATCCATGGCCGTTCTTGCTTCTGACATCGAAGCCCTGATCCGCGAAAGCTTCCCCGATGCCAAGATCACTGTCGTCGGGGATGACGGGGTGCATTTCTCTGCCGAGGTAATCGACGAAAGTTTCCGCGGCAAGAACCGCGTGCAACAACAGCGCGCCGTGATGGCCGCGCTCAAGGGCAAGATGGACGGCGCGAATGGCGAAATCCACGCCCTCGGCCTGACCACCAAGGCGCCCGACTGATGAACACTGCGCTTCTGATCATCGGCATCGTGATCCTTTTGGTGGTTGTCGCCGCCGGGATCGAAGCCTATGTCAGAGGCCAGACGAAACGCCCCCTTGCCCAAAGCCGCCCCACACGGGTCATGCACAGGGCGCCGGGGCAGCTCGCAACCGATACCAGTCTGCTTCAGGACATCCTCGAAGACAGCCCACGCCGAAAACAGGGCAGCGCCCTGAAAGAAAGATCAGGATCATGACCGACGCAAAAACCCGCATCGACGAAACCGTGAAAGCCAATGACGTGGTGCTCTACATGAAGGGCACCAAGGACATGCCGCAGTGCGGGTTTTCGTCCCGCGTGGCCGGTGTACTCAACTACATGGGTGTCGACTACACCGATGTGAACGTGCTGGCCGACGATGAAATCCGCCAAGGCATCAAGGATTATTCCGACTGGCCCACCATCCCCCAGCTTTACGTCAAGGGCGAGTTCGTGGGCGGTTGCGACATCATCACCGAAATGACCCTTTCGGGCGAGCTTGACACCATGTTCGACGACAACGGTGTCGCCTATGACAAGGAAGCCGCTGACCGCATTCGCGAGGCCAACGGCTGATCCCGTCCGGTCCAGCAACAGAACATCAAACCCCGGCTCCTTGGAACCGGGGTTTTTCTTTGCGCCTAGATGCGTCCCGTCATGCGCGCCATGGTGCTGTCCCGATCCATCAGCGCATGTTTTACCGCCCCCAGCACATGTAGCAGCACGGCCGCGATCATCAGCATCGCAAAGAGCCCATGCGCGATATGGCCAATCTCGTTCAGCAGGCCGATTTTTGGCCCCGCCGGGATCGTGAACAGCCCGAAGAACCCGGTTTCACGCCCACCGAAATAGCTCATGAGCAGCCCGGACACCGGCATCACGACGATCCCGGCCAGCAACAACCAATGGATCACATGCGCGAGCCGCGCCTGCCATCCACCATGCAGGCTTGGCAGGAACCCCTGCCGCAACCGCCACGCCACGCGCCAGCTGCCCAGCATTAGGATCAACAATCCAAAGGATTTGTGCAGCCCCACCAGCGCGCCCTTGTCCGGCCCGTCGGGCATGATCTTGAAAACGTAAATCCCCATCACCAGCATCGCGATCATCAACAGCGCAATCCCCCAGTGGTTGATCCGCGACACCCGGTCATAAACTTGTTCTGAAAGGCGCATCTGACGCTCCTGCAATTGGCACTCCTCATGTCTCATACGCGCCAGCCCCGCCTTTCCGTCGCCCCATAAACGAAAAAGCCGGGCATCCCGGCCCGGCTTGTTCCAATCTCCATCCCTCGGGATCACCCGGCGGCCTTCTCCTCGACCTCGGCAGCCAGCGCTTCGGCCCGCGCCGCCAGTTCGGCAAGGGTTTCGCTCACTTCGACAGGAATGGTCGGCACCTCGACCTTCTGCGGTTCGGGCGCGGGCGCATTGCGCAACGTGTCCAGCTCCTTTTCCTGCTCGGCCAGCTTGGCTTCCAACTCGCGCAGCTTGTCTTCCACACCAGCCGTTTTGTCCGCAAGCATCAACCCCGCCATCAAAAGCATCCGCGCCTCGGGAATGCGCCCGGTCTGGCTGGTCAGCACCTGTGCCTCGGTATCCAGCATCTTGGCCGCGCTTTGCAGGTAATGCTGTTCGCCGTCCTGACAGGCCACCTCGAACACGCGCCCGCCGATTTCGATTTCAACCTCTGGCATTATCCATCCCCCATGACTTCGCCATCCTGCGCGAGCGCGGCCTGCTGTCCTGCCAGAAGCGGGCGCAGCCCGGACAGGATCACATCCGTTTCCACCAGGTCGGTCTCCCGCAGCGTCTGCAGCGTTTCCAGCTCCGTACGCAGCGAAGCATTGATCAGGTCCGGATCGGACACGCCCTTTTCCGCCGCTTCACGCAGGCGCTGGTTGTTTTCGCGGATATTGCGCGTCATCCGACGCATCCGGCGCAGCCGCTGGGCCAGGTCTTCCATTGTCTCGCGGGTTGCCTGCAAATCCTCCTCCGACACCGCAGGCGCGGTCTCAGCGGCAGCCGTCTGCGCCGCCTCAAGCGCCGCCTCGGCCTCGGCGCGGGATTGCTCGGCCTTTTCTCTGGCAGCTTCGGCTTCGGCCCGTGCCGCCTCGGCCGCATCCGCCGCCTCTCGGGCCGCAGCCAGATCGCTTTCCAGCGCTTCCTGCCGCCCGGTCAGGGCCTTGATACGTTCTTCAAGCTGCTGCCCGGCAAGCTTTTCGTCCTCAAGCGCGCGCTCAAGCTGGTCAAGCTTTGCCTCCCCGTCCGACGGCGCGGCGGCGGGTGCGGATGACAGCGCCTCGATCCCCCGGCCAATCCGGTCCATTGCGGCGCTGATCCTGTTTTCAAGATCACTGATGTCACTCATTTGCCTCGTCCTCGTTCTTTTTCGGGGTTTGGTGCCCCAAGGGTCGTGCCTGTCACAAAAGCCCTGCGAATCGGCCCCCGACCGTCTTGACCCGATATTAGCCAAAGCCCCGGGAAAATGCGCCCCCATATACATCAAGCACTTGGCAGGGGATGCAACCCTCAATGCTTGCACTTCACACATAGGCTGTTATTGAGCACGCGATCCAAATTCCCAAGCAGAGGAACGCAGCCGTGGATATCCAAGCCCTGCGCGAAAAGAACCCAGACCACTGGATGAAGGCCACCGCCATCCGGGCCCTTGCCCTTGATGCAGTTGCCGCCGCAAACTCCGGCCATTCCGGTATGCCGATGGGCATGGCAGACGTCGCGTCCGTGCTTTTCGAAAAGCATATGAAATTCGACGTAGCTGCTCCCAAATGGGCCGATCGTGACCGTTTCATCCTGTCTGCAGGCCACGGCTCGATGCTGATCTATTCGCTGCTCTATCTCATGGGCGATGCGCAGGTCACGCTGGAGCAGATCAAGAACTTCCGCCAGATGGGCGCGCTGACCGCAGGCCACCCGGAAAACTTCCTGCTGGATGCCGTGGAAACCACCACCGGCCCCTTGGGTCAGGGCATCGCCAACGCCGTGGGGTTCGCCATGGCCGAAGAGATGCAGCGTGCCCAGTACGGCCGCAAGATCGTGGACCACAACACCTACGTCATTGCCGGCGACGGCTGCCTAATGGAAGGCATCAGCCAGGAAGCGATTGGTCTGGCCGGACGTCATCAGCTGGGCAAGCTGATCGTGCTCTGGGATAACAACAACATCACCATCGACGGAACAGTCGAACTGTCCGACCGCACCAATCAGGTTCAGCGCTTCAAGGCGTCTGGCTGGCATGTGCAGGAAATCGACGGTCACGACCCCGAGGCCATCGACGCCGCGATTACCGCCGCCAAGAAAACCAAGAAACCCTCGATGATCGCCTGCAAGACCCATATCGCCATCGGTCACGCGGCTCAGGACACGTCCAAGGGCCACGGCGCCCTGACCGACGCGGATCAGCTGGCCGCCGCCAAGGAGCTCTACGGCTGGCCCGGCGGCGCCTTCGACGTCCCTGCCGACGTCAAGGCCCAGTGGGAAGCCATCGGTGCCCGTGGTGCTGCCGACCGCGCAGAGTGGGAAGCGCGCTTTGCCGAGGTGTCCAAACAGAAACAGGACCGGTTCAACCGCGCCTACGCGCTGGAGACCCCGAAAAAGCTTTCTGCCGCCATCAAGGCCCTGAAAAAGCAGGTTTCCGAAGACCAGCCTTCCGTGGCCACCCGCAAATCCTCGGAAATGGCACTGGCAGTGATCAACCCGATCATGCCCGAAACCGTTGGCGGCTCGGCGGACCTGACCGGTTCCAACAATACCAAAACCGGCGATCTCGGCGTGTTTGACACCGACAACCGCAAGGGCCGCTACGTCTACTGGGGCATCCGCGAACACGGCATGGCCGCCGCGATGAACGGCATGGCCCTGCATGGCGGTGTCCGGCCCTATGGCGGCACCTTCTTCTGCTTCACCGATTACGCGCGCCCCTCGATGCGTCTGGCCGCGCTGATGAAGATTCCCACCGTGTTCGTCATGACCCATGACAGCATCGGCGTAGGCGAAGACGGCCCCACCCACCAGCCGGTCGAACACCTCGCCATCTGCCGCGCGACGCCGAACACCTATGTGTTCCGCCCCGCCGACACCGTGGAAACCGCCGAGGCCTGGGAGATTGCGATCTCCTCCAAGGAAACGCCTTCGGTCATGGCGCTGACCCGTCAGAACCTGCCCACCGTGCGCACCGAACACAAGCTTGCCAACCTGACCTCCAAAGGCGCCTATGTGCTCGCCGAGGCGGAAGGCACGCGTCAGGCCATTCTGATCGCCACCGGCTCCGAAGTTGCCACCGCGATGGAAGCCAAGGCGCTGCTCGAAGCCGAGGGCATCGGCACGCGCGTGGTCTCCATGCCCTGTATGGAGCTTTTCGCTCAGCAGGACGAAACCTATCGCCGCAAGGTCCTCCCTGCAGGTGCAGCCGTCCGCGTCGGTATCGAAGCCGCCGTGCGTCAGGGTTGGGACCAGTGGCTTCTGGGCGAACGCGCCCGTCCGGGCAAGTCCGACTTCGTCGGCATGGACCGCTTCGGCGCCTCCGCCCCGGCAGGCGAGCTGTTCGAGAAATTCGGCATCACCGCCCAGAACGTCGCGGACAAGGTCAAGGCCCTGCTCTGACCCGCGCCCGACACGAGACACCACAAGGCGCCCCAGCGGGGCGCCTTTTTTTGCGAAATGCCAAGCAGGACAGCGCGCAGCCCAACATCCACCCTTCGGCCGTAGACACCCCCGAAACACCTTGTCTTGATACTCCCGCCAACTATGCTTCGGCCATCGGGATCAGGAGCTGAAGGCGACATGCAAAAAAACCTGCTGTTGACAGGCGCGAGCCGGGGAATCGGACATGCAACGGTCAAAAGGTTTGCGGAAGAAGGCTGGCGGGTTTTGACCTGCTCTCGCCAGCCCTTCGACACAAGTTGCCCTTGGCCGGGCGGTGAAGAGAACCACATTCAACTTGATCTCTCCGAGCCGATTTCAACGATTGAAGCTGTCGAAGTAATAAAGGACAGACTCGACGGTCGCCTCGATGCGCTGGTGAATAACGCCGGCATTTCTCCAAAAGGCGTGGACGGCGCGCGATTGAACGCGATTGACACGGACCTGACCGACTGGGGAAAAGTGTTTCATGTCAACTTCTTCGCGCCGATTGTCCTCGCCCGCGGGCTGAGACACGAGCTTGAGAAAGCGCAAGGGGCCATCGTAAACGTCACCTCGATCGCAGGCTCTCGCATCCATCCATTTGCCGGGGCCGCCTATGCGACATCCAAGGCGGCACTGGCTGCGTTGACCCGCGAAATGGCGCATGATTTCGGGCCGCTCGGCGTGCGCGTCAATGCCATTGCGCCCGGGGAAATCGAAACGTCGATCCTGTCTCCGGGAACGGACAGAATCGTCGAAAAACTGCCCATGCGTCGTATTGGACAAACCTCGGAAGTCGCGGATGTGATCTATTTCCTGTGTTCGGATCAGTCCAGCTACGTCACGGGCACCGAGATCGAAATCAACGGCGGACAACACATCCGGTAAACACCCCGAGTCGGTAAACCCTCTGTTCAGGCGTTTCTGAGACCCTTTCCTCCCTTCCCGCTCCCATCAGCCGTTTGCCGCTCGCTATGGCAATCTGCGGGGTACACATTTTGTCCGCTTCGCGCTCTCGTATCGCATCACATCCATAAACCAGCGGTTTCCCGCCTTGATATTGAATATCAATTGAGGACATGCCCAGTTACCCACAAGATCGAAAGATCCCCCGGTCCACCAACGCAAGCTTTTTCTTCGCAAGACTTGGAACCGGAGCCCGGCGTAATGCGTTGGGAATGAGACATTGTTGAACTGCGATAACAAGGAGCGAGTCATGAGAATTATTGCGACAACAACAGCGGCCGTTCTGCTGGCAACCCAGGCCTTTGCCGGGTCCTACGAAACACGGTGCGAAACAAAATCCGTGCCCTATCAGGAAACTGTCAAAGGCGGCAGCCCCGAGCGGGTCATCGGCGGCGCCGTCGTGGGCGGCGTGGTCGGACGTGTCGTGACCGACAAGAACGCCGGTGCTGCCGCCGGGGCCATCGTCGGCGGCGTCATCGCCAATGAAACCGCCAAGAAGACCGTCACCAAGTACAGGGACGTTGAAACCTGCACAAACGTGTTCGTGCCCGACCGCATCACCGACGAAGCCGCGCTGCGCACCGTCTTGCAGGACCTGAACGCAGGAAGATCGGTCAGCAAGGAACTGACCATGGACGCCCAGTACACGATTGGCGTCGGCTATGACGGAAAATGGGGACCGAAATCCAAGCTGGCCGCCGAAAAGTATCTCGCAAACCTGTCACCCGACGCGCCGCTCTATTCGCTGGTCGTCAACGATGTGGTCATTGTCAGCTCGGCTGACGCCAACGCGATTGACGAAATCAAGGATGCCCTGTTCCGGGCCGGGGTCGACTCGCAAATCTTCGTTGACCTGCAATAACGCTGTAGCGTCGGGTCAAAGAACCTGCCATCGCCCAGACAAATCCGACTTCGTCGGAATGGACCGCTTCGGCGCGTCGGCCCGGGCAGGCAGGTTGTTCGAGAAATTCGGCATCACCGCACCCAATGTGGCGGACAAGGTCAACGCGCTGCTCTGATCATTTCAGGATACGGGACACGAAAAAGGCGCCCTCATCGGGGCGCCTTTTTTGTCAGAATTTCCGGTGCCTTACCATGTCAGTTAAGCGCTCGACCCAGCACGAGATCGGGTTGGTGATTGGCTCTTGGTTTTGCGTCGGAAGGTTGCGTTAAAGGCGATACTCACTCTCTCTTCGTCGCTCTGATTTGGGTGAACCCAATGCACGAGGTACGAAGGAAACAAGATCAATTCACCAACAGATGGCCGAAAGCTCTTCTTCGTTTGAAAAGCCCCTGCGCCGAGGATCTTCCAATGTTGGAGATCAGATCGTGGATCAAGAAACTCGATCATTCCCGAAGAACCTTCTTCGACGTCTGGCTGCGCAACATAATAGACACCGGACCAGTGCGCGCCGGGATGCGTATGGGGCGCGTTATACCCACCTGTCGGATTTGCATTCATCCAAGCAAAGAGTTTCAGGTGGAAATTTTCATGGTCGAAATTTTCGTTTACCTTGCTTGTGAGTTGCAAAACAGCACTCTGTGCCGCGTCGCGCAACCTTTGAATGCTTGGGGCATCGTTCTCGAACAAATTGCCTTCAGAGTGCCACCCGCCGCGGTTAGATTTTGACACACCGGGGCTCGCTTCGCGCAGTCGCTCGGCCTCCATCAAGAGTGCAGCGTTCAAAACCGCGCAATCCTGGACCTTGAACCGAATGAGCGGTGTGGAGAAAAGCTTCTGGTATTTCGTCTGGTGTATCATTTTCCGGCTCTTCTGGTTTCATTCCAAATCGTAAGTTTTCCCGCGACTGGCCCTTATTACCAAGACCAAACCAAGGGCTTCCCGGTTTCCTGTACCGAGCGTTCGCGTCTTGTCCTTGACGCCCTTCGGTATCCACAAGCGCGGCAAACCAGAAAATATCTCTTTGGATGAATTCACCCCATTTCATCCAAAGTTATATTCCCTGGGTACCCTTTTTGATGCTTGTTTGTTGCAACCAAAACCCAATTGAGAGGTAGCACAATGCGAGTTGGAAAGATCCTGTTGAGCACGTCATTTGTCATGATGGCAAGCACGGCACTGTCGCAGACGTCAAGAGACCAGATTATCGACGAGCTGACGCAACAAGGCTTCAAGCACATCGAGATTAGTCGCACGCTGTTCGGCAACACCCGTTTTGAAGCGACGGGACCAGGTATCGAACGCGAAATCGTTCTTGGAAAAGACGGAACCATCGTTCGTGACAGATCGGAATCCGATGATGAGTATGATGATGACGAGGTCGATGACGACGAAAGCGATGACGACGAAAGCAATGACAGCGAAGGCGACGATAAGGGGGATGACGACGGCGAAAGTGATGGAGACGGTGATGGCGAGAGCGATGGTGATGGTGATGGCGAAGGAGACGGCGATGGTGATAGCGACGGCGAAGGAGATGGTGACAGCGATGGTGATGGCGAAGGTGATGGTGATAGCGAAGGTGACAGCGATGGTGATAGCGACGGCGAAGGTGATGGCGAGGGCGATGACTAAACTACGTCAAAACACTTCAGCTGCTGGACGTTGCTTTGAGCGATAACAGGCCGGTCGACCGAACATTTTATGCAGGGGTGGCGCTCTACACCGCCTCTGCATTCGCTTTTCTTTCCGAGTTGGTCGGAGAGATTTCAGGCTATTACCTATTCAGCGCCAGTTGGTTGGTTCACGAAATCATATCACTCGCAACTTTTTTCGGCTTCACAGTTGGTGGGTTTCTTATTTGGCGCAGCTACCAGTTCTCGCAAAAAAGCCGCGAGGAAATTGAAAGACTATTGCGATCTGCCCAAGGTGAATTTTTTGAAATGCTAAACCTGCAGTTCGGCAGGTGGCAATTGACTGAAGCCGAAAGGGATGTCGCATTACTCACAGTGAAAGGCATGACAGTCAACGAGATAGCAGAGCTTCGCAACACAAGCCCGGGCACAATCAAGGCGCAGAACAATTCGATATATCGAAAGGCCGACGTAAAAAGCCGAACGCAATTACTGGGGAAACTGATAGACAGGCTTTTGGTCGAGCATCCACTCTAACTGCTTTGACCGCAATCACACTCTCGCGATCATTGCGACGCGCCGCAAAGCAGAAAGCACCAAAGCTGCCAAACTCAGGACTATTTTTGGTGTGCAGGGACCGTCGCCGCGAACACGCTGATTATGAATTGGCTTCTCGTCCTACAATTACAACATCCCATGCAAAGGGCACCCCATCAGGGAACCCTTTGCCTGAAATTGCCCCACCTACATCTGCGCTGAAGGCGTCGAGGCCGAAATCGCCCGTTCTTCCTCGGTCATCTCTTCCTCGATCCCGTCAAACAACGGTGTCGACAGATACCGCTCCCCGGTATCCGGCAACATCACAAGCATCACCGACCCTTCCGGCGCGGTCTCGGCCATCTTCATCGCCGTGGCAAAACTCGCCCCCCCGGAAATCCCGGTAAAGATCCCCTCCTCCACCGCCAATCGCCGCGACCACGCGATCCCGTCCGCCCCGGCAATCGGCACCAGTTCGTCGTAATAGCCCTTGTCCAGCGCCTCCTGCAGAACCCACGGAATGAAATCCGGCGTCCAGCCCTGGATCGGGTGGGGCTCGAAATCCGGATGGCTTTCGGTCGGCTGATGCGCGTCATTGCGCGTATTGACATAGCCTGACCCGACAATTGCCGCATTCGCAGGCTCGGTCAGGATGATCTTCGTCTCCGGACGTTCCTTGCGCAGCACCCGCGCCACGCCCGACACCGTCCCCCCGGTGCCATACCCGCTCACGAAATAATCCAGCCGCTCCCCGTCGAAATCTCCAAGGATCTCGCGCGCCGTGGTGTTCTCGTGCATATCCGCATTCGCCGCGGTCTCGAACTGGCTCGCCAGGAACCAGCCGTTTTCCTCGGCCAGCTCCTTGGCCTTGGTATACATGCCAAACCCCTTCTGCGCGCGCGGCGTCAACACCACCTTGGCCCCGAGAAACCGCATCAGCTTGCGCCGCTCGACCGAAAAACTGTCCGCCATGGTCACAACCAAGGGATAGCCCTTGGCCGCACAAACCATCGCCAACCCGATCCCGGTATTGCCCGAGGTTGCCTCGACCACGGTCTGCCCCGGTTTCAACTTCCCCTCGCGCTCTGCCGCCTCGATAATATTGAGCGCCAGACGGTCCTTGACAGACCCCGCCGGGTTGAACGCTTCGAACTTCACGAACACGGTTACATGCTCAGGCGCGATCCTGTTCACGCGGATACAGGGCGTGTCCCCCACCGTGTCCAGAACGCTGTCAAACAGGCGGCCCCGCCCCATAGTCTGCCGGATGGTCATGGTCTGATCCTTTCATTGTCCCGCCCCAGAATACACGAACAAGGCCCCGCAACCTATATCCGGCCTCACTGGAACTTGGGTCAGTGGGCCTTCTTACCGCGAAACATCCCGGCAACCGTGCTCACCACCGGAATGAGCCCCAGCCCCAGCGCCAGCCCGAACACCCCGTCCATCGTCGCCTTTGCAATCCACTCAACGGCTCCGGTCCAATCGGCGGGCACCGCATGCCCCACCGCATAGGCCCAGTCGTGAATGTGGTGCCCGAGCCAGCCAAAGCCCAGCTCCACCAGCCCGTGGATCACGATCGACCCGCCAACCCAAAGCATCGCCGCCGTGCCCACGATGGTCAGCAGCTTCATGAAAACCGGCATCCCCCGCACCAGCCCACGCCCCACGGCCCGAGTCAGTCCAAACCGCCCTCCGGCATACATGGCAAGGCCCACATCATCCATCTTCACGATCAACGCGACCGAACCATAGACCGCCACGGTGATCCCCACCCCGGCCATGGCCAGCGTCGCCGCCTCCATCCAGAAATTGCTTTCCGGAATGCCCGACAGGATGATCGTCATGATCTCCGCCGAGAGGATGAAATCCGTCTTTATGGCCCCGGCGGCCTTCTGCTCTTCCAGGTGCACCGGGTCACCCGCCTCGTCCTCTTTGAACACATGATGCCCGGCATCGCTATGAAACAGCGCATGCGCGATCTTCTCAGCCCCTTCAAAACACAGGTAGGCGCCGCCAAGCATCAGCAGCGGCGCAATCAGCCACGGCGCAAAATTTGCCAGCAGCAACGCGGCGGGCAACAGGATCAAGAGCTTGTTGCGGATCGACCCCTTGGCGATCTTCCAGATGATCGGCAATTCCCGCCTGGCTTCGAACCCGTGCACATATTTCGGCGTCACCGCGGCATCGTCGATCACCGCCCCTGCCGCCTTGGCACTGGCCTTGGCCGCGCCCGCCGCCACATCGTCGATCGAGGCCGCCGCAACCTTGGCAATCCCCGCCACGTCGTCCAGCAATGCCAGCAATCCACTCATGTCATCTGCCCCTGTTCGCCCTGTTGCGCCGTCTCCGCCACCCTGACCCGCCGGGCCCGGACGTGCAAGACCCCTGCCCGGCGTTGCGCATCGCATCTGGCGCGCGCGCCGTTAACCTCGGAAAACCGCCACTGCATACCGACGCAATACCGACGTGATACCGACCCGATACCGAATACAAGAATTGCGTCTTTCCCGCCTGTTAACCGTGATTCTCCACGAAACGCGCCTGCGCGCCGTCAGCACCGCATGAACCTGCCGCGGCGCGGTGCGTTCACACCCCGTTCATCTTCATTTTGCCAAAAATACTCAAATGCGCACCCACAGCGCCAGCCGAGACCGGAGGGGTTGAACCCTCAGCCTTTGCCCAACCGCTCCATCAGCGCCGAATTCACCGGCGCGGTGACGAATTTCGACACGTCCCCGTCCAGCCGCGCGATTTCCTTGACCAGCTTGCTGGCAATCGCCTGGTGTTTGAGATCGGCCATCAGGAACACGGTCTCGATGCTGTCATCCAGGGCGCGGTTCATGCCAACCATTTGATATTCATACTCGAAATCGGTCACGGCCCGCAGCCCACGCACGATGATCTGCGCGCCGACATCCTTGGCGCAATCAATCAGCAGGTTCTCGAACGGATGCGCCACGATCTCGGTCCCGGTCTCCTTTGACAGGGCCGCACATTCCGCCTCGATCATCGCCACCCGTTCTTCCAGCGAAAACAACGGCCCCTTGTCCCGGTTGATCGCAACCCCGATCACCAGCCGGTCCACAAGCACAGCGGCTCGCCGGATGATGTCGATATGCCCGAGGGTGATCGGGTCAAACGTGCCCGGATACAGCGCTGTTCGCATTTCAAAACTCCGCAAATCACTCACGCGCACGCAACATTATTGCGTGCGCGATTGCAAGTGGACATTCTGACATGGGTATTCCTACGGGATAGACCGCGCCACCGGGCCTCAGTGGCCCATGATCATGCCTTCGAGCGCATCTTTTTCCATGGCCAGTTCGCTGAGCCGCGCCTTGACCGCATCCCCCAACGAAATAAGGCCCACGAGCTTGCCGTCTTCCATGACCGGCATGTGACGGAACCGGCCCGCCGTCATCTTTTCAAGCACGGTCACAGCGTCGTCATTGCGCCCACAGGTCACGAGTTCGGTAGTCATGTAGTCATCGACCGTGTCCCCCATGCAGCCCACGCCCTTGCGCGCGAGTTCCCGCACGATATCGCGCTCCGAAAGGATGCCCGCCGGGGTTTCGCCATCGGGCGACACGACCACGGTCCCGATCCCTTTTTCCGCAAGGATTCCCGCTGCCTCGGACACCAATGTCCCGGGCTTCACCGTCAAGACTCCTTCCGAGCCCTTCGACTTGAGAATTTGGTGAACAAGCATAGGCGGACCTCCCTAAAAATAATTCGTAAAATCAAGCGTTGCCGCAAGAATCGGTCTTGTCAAGTTTGTGCTTCCAGTCTGGCGACTTCCTGTCGCAACCCGTCGCACAATGCTTGCGAAAAACGGTTCATCCGCTCCAGCCGCCGATCATCCGCGTGACGGATCAGATAAAAGCTGCGCGTCAGCGAAACCTGTTCCGGCAGAACCTTGATCAGCGCCTTGGCTGACGGGATCGCGAAATCATGCACGATCCCGATCCCTGCCCCGCGCCGGACCCAGTTGAACTGAACAGAGGCCGAATTCGACGCCAGCCGCACCCGCTCCACCCCGGTTTCATGCAGGTAGTCCAGTTCCTTGTCGAAAATCATGTCCGGAATGTATCCCACGACCATGTGGTGCCTCAGGTCTTCCAGCGTGTTGATGGGGGGATGCTGTTTCAGATACCAGCGCGCCGCCGCCAGGTGCAGCTTGTAATCGGCGATTTTCTGTACCGTCAGGCGCCCAGCGGTTGGCGCGCTCACGGCCACGACAAGATCGGCCTCCCGGCGCGACAGGCTCACCACGCGGGGCAAGGCGACGATCTGTATTTCGAGGTCGGGATTGTCTTCGGCGATCTTTGCACAAACTTGCGGCAGCAAGTAATTTGCCGCCCCATCCGGCGCGCCGATGCGTATTTGCCCCGACAATCCAGAGGTTTGACCAACGATCTCTTCGGCTGCTTCCTCGAGCGACTGCTCCATGCGCACGGCATGCCCCATGAGCCTCTGCCCGGCATCCGTCAGCGCATAACCAGTTGGTGACTTGGCAAAAAGCGGCATTCCATAGGTCGCCTCGAGCCGCGCCACCCGCCGTCCCACCGTTGCCGGATCCACAGACAATTGCCGCCCCGCCGCCGAAAGGCTCTCCTCGCGGGCCACGGCAAGAAAGACTTTCAGATCGTCCCAGTTCGTCTTCATTCACCCCCCCCTTGCATTTTTGCAATGCCGTTTTGAAAACATGTCCCTTTTCAGGGGATTTTTGCAAGTCTATTCTCCGGCCAAACCATGATGGAGGATCTCATGCAAGAACTGACCCACTACATCAACGGCGAGCACGTCAAAGGCACGTCGGGGCGTTTCTCGGACGTTTACAACCCGGCCACCGGTGAGGTGCAGGCCAAATGTCCGCTGGCGTCCAAGGAGGAAATGGACCACGCCGTGGCCATCGCAGCCGCCGCCCAACCCGCATGGGCCGCCGTCAACCCGCAGCGCCGCGCTCGCGTGCTGATGAAGTTCGTGGACCTGCTGAACCGCGACATGGACAAGCTGGCCGAAGCCCTTTCGCGCGAGCACGGCAAGACCTTCCCCGACGCCAAGGGCGACGTACAGCGTGGTCTGGAAGTGGTGGAATACTGCATCGGCGCGCCGCAGATGCTCAAAGGCGAATTCACCGACAGCGCCGGCCCCGGCATCGACATCTACTCGATGCGCCAGGCACTCGGCGTGACCGCGGGTATCACCCCGTTCAACTTCCCCGCCATGATCCCGATGTGGATGTTCGCCCCGGCCATCGCCTGCGGCAACGCCTTCATCCTGAAACCGTCCGAGCGTGACCCCTCCGTGCCGCTGATGCTGGCGGAACTGCTCGAAGAAGCGGGCCTGCCCAAGGGCATCATTCAGGTTGTGAACGGCGACAAGGAAGCCGTGGACGCAATCCTTTATGATCCGATCATTCAGTCGGTGGGCTTTGTTGGCTCGACCCCGATCGCCGAATACATCTATGGCACCGGTTGTGCCCAGGGTAAGCGCGTTCAGTGCTTCGGCGGCGCCAAGAACCACATGATCATCATGCCCGACGCCGACATGGACCAGGCCGCAGACGCACTCGTGGGTGCAGGTTATGGTGCAGCGGGTGAACGCTGCATGGCGATCTCGGTGGCTGTTCCGGTGGGTGACGAAACCGCCGACCGCCTGATCGAGAAACTGGTGCCGCGCATCGAAAAACTCAAAGTCGGCCCCTACACCGCCGGTGATGACGTCGACTATGGTCCGGTCGTGACCGCGGCGGCCAAGGAAAATATTCTGCGCCTCGTGGAATCCGGTGTCGAACAAGGCGCCAAGCTGGTCGTCGATGGCCGTGATTTCTCGCTTCAGGGCTATGAGGACGGCTTCTTTGTCGGTCCGCACCTTTTTGACAACGTGACTCCGGACATGGACATCTACAAGAAAGAGATCTTCGGTCCCGTTCTGTCGACGGTCCGTGCCAAAACCTACGAAGAGGCCATCGGCTATGCCATGGATCACGAGTACGGCAACGGCACCGCGATCTTTACCCGTGACGGCGACGCGGCCCGCGACTTCGCGAACCGTATCAACATCGGCATGGTCGGCATCAACGTTCCGATCCCGGTTCCGCTGGCCTACCACACCTTCGGCGGCTGGAAGAAATCGGCCTTTGGGGACCTGAACCAGCACGGCCCGGACGCGTTCAAGTTCTACACCCGGACCAAGACCATCACCTCGCGCTGGCCCTCGGGCATCAAGGAAGGCGGCGAGTTCAACTTCAAACCGATGGATTGATTCAGAATTCCAAGTGTGACAGAAATTCGGGGGCGGCTGCGGTCGCCCCTTTCACGTAGGACGCCCATTACCCGAAATGCCCGTCAAGTTCAGCGTACTTCCTGATCACAACCTTGTCCTTGTGACCTTTTCCGGCACGGTGACGCTGGCGGAAACGACCGAGACCTTCGACCGCTACAGTTCACATCCTGATGCGCGCCCCGGCCAATCGCATCTCGTCGATCTGAGCGCCGTGACAGAATACGAACGGGATTTCACGAAGATTATGGCGCTTCAGGCGCACCAGGTGGATGTCTTCCTTAAAGCGGACGCACCAATCTACCTGATTTTCGTGGCCCCCACCGAGTTGACGCGTACCATGGCCATGGCCGCTGTCCGGTCTTGGCAGAACCTGCCGGGTGTGATCCCGCTTGTCCTGACCAGCCTTGATGAAGCACGGGCCGTTCTCTCGCTCGAAAAACGTGATCTCGAACCGTACAGCGAGCCGGTCGCACAGCGCTGACTCCGATCGCCGGGCAAAATTGCCGCGCCCCCGCCCCGCGCTTGAAAAGAAACCGCATTCCTGCTCAACTTGCCGTGTTTCGACTTGGGAGGACGGCGCATGGCCTTGAAAGAACCCGATTTCACCATCGGCGTCGAAGAAGAATATCTTCTCGTCGACAAGGACTCGCTGGACCTCGCCCCTGCCCCGCAAGAGCTGATGGACGCCTGTGCCGCCCGGCTTCAGGATCAGGTCGCGCCGGAATATCTCAACTGCCAGATCGAAATCGGGTCGCGTGTTTGCAAGACCGTCGGAGAGGCCCGCGAAGACCTCAAACGCTTGCGCAGCGCCGTCGCCGAGGAAGCCGCGCGGTTCAACCTTGCCCCCATTGCTGCCTCGTGCCATCCCTTCTCCGACTGGCGTGACCAGCACCATACCGACAAGGAGCGTTACAACGTTCTGCGCGACGATCTGGGCGGCGTCGTCCGGCGGATGCTGATCTGCGGTCAGCACGTGCATGTCGGTCTGGACAGCCCTGATCTTCGCATCGACGTCATGAATCAGCTGCGCTATTTCCTGCCACACATGCTTGCACTAAGCTGTTCCTCGCCTTTCTGGCAGGGGCAGGACACCGGGTTGGCCTGCTATCGGCTGACCGTGTTCGACAACCTGCCCCGCACGGGCATCCCGCCACAGATGGACAGCTGGTCTACCTATGAACGCTCGGTGCAGGCCATGACAAATGTCGGTGTCATCGAGGACGCCAGCAAGATCTGGTGGGACCTGCGCCCTTCGTCGCGCTTTCCGACCATCGAAAGCCGCATCTGCGATGTCTCGCCGCTTCTGGAAACCACCCTCACCATCGCCTCGCTGACCCAGGCCTTGTGCCGGATGCTCTGGCGGCTGGCCACCCACAACCAGCGCTGGCGCCTCTACGATCGCTTCCTGATCGAGGAAAACCGCTGGCGGGCACAGCGCTATGGTATCACCGAGGGGCTGATCGACTGGGGGCGGCGCGAAATCGTTCCCTTTGCGGACCTACTGAACGAGATTGTCGAACTGGTCGAAGAGGACGCCGCCGCGCTTCAAAGTTTGAGGGAAATCGAAAACGCTCTGGCAATTCTGCAAACCGGAACCAGCGCAGATCGCCAACGTGCCGTCTACGCGGATGCTGTACAGGCTGACTACAGCCATGATCAGGCCCTGCGCGCCGTGGTGAAACACCTAACCGAGGAATTCCACGCAGACCTGTAATTTTGCAAAGTGTTTTGCATTTTTGCGGCCTGACATAATCCTGCAAGGATTGTATTATTAAACACGTGTTCATTTAAGTCGCACGACAAACATGCTTGGAGGAGCCCCATGGACTTTGCACTGACCGAGGAACAGACGCTGATCTTTGACATGGCCAAAGGCTTTGCCGAAGAGCATATCGCCCCCTTTGCAATGGAATGGGAGGCCGCCGGCACCATCCCGAAAGAACTTTGGCCACAGATTGCCGAGCTCGGTCTGGGCGGCATCTACGTCTCCGAGGAATATGGCGGATCAGGATTGTCGCGGCTCGATGCAACGCTGGTCTTCGAAGCGCTCGCCATGTCTTGCCCCGCCGTGGGTTCCTTCTTGTCGATCCACAACATGTGCGGCGGCATGATCGACAAGTTCGGCTCCGAAGAAACCAAACAGAAATGGCTGCCCGACCTCTGCACCATGTCCAAGGTGTTTTCCTACTGCCTGACCGAGCCCGGCTCCGGTTCCGACGCCGCCGCGCTGAAAACCCGCGCCGAGCGTACCAATGACGGCTATGTCCTGAACGGTACCAAGGCATTTATCTCGGGTGGCTCTTATTCGGACGCCTATGTCACCATGGTGCGCACCGGCGAAGACGGGCCCAAGGGCATCTCGACCGTGGTTGTCGAAGACGGGGCCGAAGGGCTTTCCTTCGGAGCGCTGGAAAAGAAAATGGGCTGGCTTGCCCAACCCACCGCACAGGTGCAGTTCGATGATTGCAAGGTCCCTGCCGACAATCTGATCGGCGAAGAAGGCAAGGGCTTTGTCTATGCCATGGCTGGTCTCGACGGTGGCCGCCTCAACATCGCGGCTTCTGCGCTTGGCGGTGCGCAGGCTGCGCTCAACATGACGCTGCAATACATGTCCGAACGCAAGGCCTTCGGCAAGTCCATCAACCAGTTCCAGGCGTTGCAGTTCAAGCTGGCCGAATTCGAAACCAAGCTGCAAAGCGCGCGCATCTTCCTGCGCCAGGCCGCCTGGAAACTCGACAACGGCGCGCATGACGCGTCCAAATTCTGCGCCATGGCTAAGTTGATGGTCACCGACAACGCGTTCGAAGTTGCCAATGGCTGCCTGCAGCTGCACGGCGGTTACGGCTACCTTGCCGACTATGGCATCGAGAAAATCGTGCGCGACCTGCGCGTGCACCAGATCCTCGAAGGCACCAATGAAATCATGCGCCTGATCGTCTCGCGCCAGCTGATCGCGGACACGGCATGAGCGACATCAATATCCGCAAGGTCGGCAAGACCGGGCGCATCACCTTCACCCGTCCTAAGGCGCTCAATGCCATGTCCTACGAGATGTGCATTGCCATCGAGAATGCGCTCGACGCTTGGGAAAACGACGACGCGGTCAAGATGATCGTGATCGACGCTGAGGGCGAAAAAGCCTTCTGCGCGGGCGGCGACATTGCCGAGCTATATGAAACCGGCACCAAGGGCGATTTCGACTATGGCCGGACATTCTGGTCTGACGAATATCGCATGAACGCCAAGATGTTCTCCTTCCCCAAGCCCGTGGCAAGCTTCATGCAGGGCTTCACCATGGGCGGCGGCGTCGGTGTGGGCTGTCACGGTTCGCACCGCGTCGTTGGAGACAGCAGCCAGATCGCCATGCCCGAATGCGGCATCGGTCTCGTGCCGGATGTGGGCGGTTCCTACATCCTTGCCACGGCCCCTGGACGACTGGGCGAGTATCTCGGAATGACCGCTGCCCGGCTCAACGCCGGAGACGCCATCCACACAGGATTCGCGGATTACTACATTCCCGAAGATCAGTGGCCTGCCCTGATCACACAGCTCGAAGACACCGGCGACTGGTCACTGATTGACGATGCCGGCAAATGGATCGCCCCCGGCCCGATCGCCGAACAGGCTGAAGAGATCGACGCGAATTTTGGCGGCGAAACCCTGCGTGATATCCTGAATGCGCTGAACGCTGCCGACAGCGATTTTGCCCGCGACACGCTCAAGAAACTCTCGCGCAACTCGCCGCTCGCCATGGGCTGTACGCTCGAGATCATTCACCGCATCCGCACCCGCAGCGACATCCGCTTTGCGCTCGAACAGGAATACCGCTTTACCTATCGCGCCATGGAGCACGGCGATTTCCTTGAAGGCATCCGGGCGCAGATCATCGACAAGGACCGCAACCCGCAATGGAAGCATCAGCTTGAGGACATGTCCCAAATCGAGGTGACAAAGATGCTGATGCCGCTGGGGGATGCGACACTGACATTTGAAAAGGGAGACTAAGCCATGAAGATCGGATTCATCGGACTGGGAAACATGGGCGGCCCCATGGCCGCGAACCTCGCCGAGGCAGGCCATGACGTGACCGGATTCGACAAGGCGGACGTGGCGATCGAGGGCGTGACTCTCGCCGCCTCGGGCGCCGAAGCTGCAACCGGGGCCGACGTGGTCATCACTATGCTGCCCAATGGCAATATCCTGCGCGCCGTGGCAAACGAAATCATCCCGGCCATGTCCGAAGGGACGGCACTGGTCGATTGCTCGACCGTCGACGTCGACAGCGCCCGTGCCGTAGCGGCTCAGGCGGCCGAGGCCGGTCTTCTCGCCGTGGACGCCCCCGTTTCGGGCGGCATTGGCGGCGCCGCCGGCGGCACGCTCACCTTCATGGCCGGCGGCAGCGCCGAAGCCTTTGCCAAGGCCGAACCTCTGTTCGACATCATGGGTCAAAAGGCTGTGCATTGCGGTGACTCCGGCGCCGGCCAGGCCGCCAAGATCTGCAACAACATGATCCTTGGCGTCACCATGATCGCCACCTGCGAAGCCTTTGCGCTTGCCGATAAACTCGGCCTCGACCGCCAGAAGATGTTTGACGTGGTGTCCACCTCTTCGGGCTATTCCTGGACCATGAACGCCTATTGTCCCGCGCCAGGCGTTGGCCCAACGTCACCTGCGGACAACGATTACAAACCCGGCTTTGCCTCGGAACTGATGCTCAAGGACCTGCGCCTGTCGCAACAGGCCGCCGAAAGCGCCGATGCAGATACCCCCATGGGCAAAATCGCCACCGCGCTCTACGAGAAATTCGTCGAAAGCGAAGGCGGTCTTGGCACCGATTTCTCGGCCATGCTTCCGCGCTTTGAAAAGCGTAGCCGCGACGCATGAGTTGGGCCGCAGACGCCCCCGGTCTTGAGACCCTGTCTGACAGGGACCGCGCCCGGCTGGACCGTCTGAACCCGCTCGACCTGCCCAAAGGCGCCCGGCTGTTTCAGCCGGGCGACGCGATTCAGGGATATGCCATCGTGCTCTCGGGCCGCGTCGACGTGCGCCTGACCACGGCCTCGGGTCGTGAAATCCTGCTTTATTCCGTTGTGCCGGGGCAGTCCTGTATTCAGTCGACGCTAGGTCTCATGGGCGGGGACACACACTATTCCGCCGAAGCCGAAACCACCGGACCGACCCGCCTCGTGCTCTTGCCCCGTCACGACTATGACGCGCTCATGGAAGACTCGCCTGCCTTTCGCGACGTTGTGTTCTCCGCCTTTGGATCACGCATGAAGTCCATGATGGAACTCCTTGAAAAGCTTGCCTTTAAAACTGTTGAATGCCGTCTTGCAGAGCATCTCTTGCGGCAACTCCCCGAAGGCGAAACCACCCTACGCAGCACCCAGGCTGAACTCGCTGCGGCCGTGGGCACTGCGCGCGAAGTGGTCTCGCGCAAGCTGGAAAACTGGGCAACCAAAGGCTGGGTCACAACCGCCCGGGGCAAAGTCACGATCAACGACCCCAACCGCCTGCACAAGATTGCGGCGGCCGGAGAAGATCCGCTTTTGTGACCCCAGTCACATACGGACCGTCTCCTTTGCGCTATCGTGCCTCCAAGACAGCAAAAAAGGAGTCTCACCATGTTTACGAAAAATGTCGGTTCCGTTGACCGTATCCTGCGCATCGTCATCGGCGCGCTGCTCGTTCTGGGCGCCCTGATGGGCTATGGCGTCTGGATGTGGATCGGGGTTATCCCGCTTGTCACCGGTTTCATGTCGTCTTGCCCGCTCTATTCGATCTTCGGCATGTCGACCTGCCCGCTCAACAAAAACTAGGCGCAGCAGGCCCGCAAAGCGTCTGAATGCACCTCGACAAGGCGGCGGCCCTCGGCAATCGCCTCGTCGGCACGATACAAGTCCAGAACAGACATGTGGTTGAGGTCCGCCTCCAGCGTGAGGCTGGGGCTGTCCGACGCCGTGCGCACCTTGCGCAGGAACTCGGTCATGATGTCGATCGAGGTTGATACAACATCGAGAATGCCCGGTCCCGGCACCTCGTCATGCTTCAGCAACCCACGCACCGGGTCCGGTAGCCTGCCCACCCAGTCCTTTACGCCAAGCTGTTCATAGATATTGTCTCCGGGTTCCCAGAGAGGTCCGGTTTTTGCATTCGGATTGACCGCCAAAGTTGTCGTCGCACCCAATGCCCGGCAAGCCGATACCGGAACCGGGTTGATCAAGCCGCCATCCAGCATCCACCGTCCGTTGATCTCATGCGGGCTGAACAGGCCCGGAATCGAGATCGACGCCCGCACCGCGTCAAACAGCGATCCTTCGCGAAGCCAGACTTCGTGTCCCGTCGCCATATCCGTTGCCACCGCAATAAATGGTCGATCAAGGTCTTCGATCCGCTCCGGCAAATCGAGGCTCTTCATCATCTCGGCCACGGTGCCGCCTCGCATCAACCCGCCCCGATCAAAATGCAGGTCAATGAACCCCACCATCCGAGTCAGGGTCAGGTCCCGCGCCCAGTCTTCCAGCGCATCGAGCCGCCCTGCCGCCCAGGCCGCGCCAACAAGCGCACCCATGGAACAGCCCGCGACAACGTCCGGCGCAATACCCAGCTCATCCAGCCCGCGCAGCACACCGACATGGCACCATCCCCGCGCTCCGCCCGAGCCAAGCGCAAGGCCAAGCCGGTTCATTCCGCCGCCACCTTGCGCCCGGTCAGCATCTCTTTGAGATAGCGTCCCGTATGGCTGCGCGCGACCTCGGCCACCTCTTCGGGAGTGCCAACGGCCACGATCTCGCCCCCGCCGTCGCCACCCTCGGGGCCAATGTCGATGATGTGATCGGCAGTTTTGACCACGTCGAGATTATGCTCGATCACCACAACCGTGTTGCCCTGATCTACCAATTCATGCAGCACTTCCAACAGCTTGCGCACGTCTTCGAAATGCAGACCCGTGGTCGGCTCATCAAGGATATAGAGCGTGCGCCCGGTTGACCGCTTGGCCAGTTCCTTGGACAGCTTCACCCGCTGCGCCTCACCACCAGAGAGCGTCGTCGCCTGCTGGCCAACCTTGATATAACCCAGCCCGACACGCGCCAGCGCATCCATCTTGTCGCGGATGCTCGGCACCGCCTTGAAGAACTCCTGTGCCTCTTCCACGGTCATATCCAGCACATCGGCAATGCTCTTGCCCTTGAAGCGAATTTCCAGCGTCTCGCGATTGTACCGCGCGCCCTTGCAGGTCTCGCATTCGACATAGACATCGGGCAGGAAATGCATCTCGATCTTGATCACCCCGTCGCCCTGACAGGCTTCACAGCGCCCGCCCTTGACGTTGAAGCTGAACCGCCCCGGCTTATAGCCGCGCGCCTTGGCCTCGGGCAGCCCCGCGAACCAGTCCCGGATCGGGGTGAACGCCCCGGTGTAGGTTGCCGGGTTCGACCGCGGCGTGCGCCCGATCGGGCGCTGGTCGATGTCGATCACCTTGTCGAGATGCTCCAGCCCCTTGATGGTTTCACAAGGCGCAGGCGTCTGGCGCGCACCGTTCAGGCGCATCGAAGCGGTCTTGAACAGTGTTTCAATGGTCAGCGTCGATTTCCCGCCGCCCGAGACCCCGGTCACACAGACAAATTTACCCAGCGGAAAATGCGCCGTCACGAATTTAAGGTTGTTGCCTGACGCTTTGACAACGCTCACTTTTTTCCCGTTCCCCTTGCGGCGATCAACCGGCACGGAGATTTCGCGCTGCCCCGACAGGTACTGCCCGGTCAGCGACGCGGGATCGGCGGCGATTTCCTCGGGCTTGCCCTTGGACACAACCTGCCCGCCATGCACACCCGCGCCGGGGCCGATGTCGAACACGTAATCCGCCTCGCGAATGGCTTCCTCGTCATGCTCGACCACGATCACCGTATTGCCCTGATCCCGCAGGTTCTTGAGCGTACCCAACAGACGGTCATTGTCGCGCTGGTGCAAGCCAATAGAAGGTTCATCCAGCACGTAGAGAACACCGGTCAGCCCCGACCCGATCTGGCTTGCCAAACGGATGCGCTGGCTCTCTCCGCCCGACAGCGTGCCACTTGAGCGGCTAAGCGTAAGGTATTCCAATCCCACGTTATTCAGGAACCCGAGTCGCTCGCGGATCTCCTTGACAATGGCCCGGGCGATCTCTTGACGCTGGGGGGTCAGATGGTTCGGAACATCCTCGATCCACGCCAAAGCCTCGCGGATCGAAAACTGCACCACGTGACCGACATGATTGTCGGCAATCCGCACCGCCAGCGCCTCTTCGCGCAGACGATGCCCACGGCAGGCGCCACAGGGGCGGTTGTTCTGATAGCGTTCAAACTCTTCCCGGATCCAGTTCGAATCCGTCTCGCGATAGCGCCGCTCCATGTTCGGGATCACGCCTTCAAAGACGCGCGTCACTTGGTACACCCGACCGCCCTCGTCATAGCGGAACGGAATTTCCTCTTCCCCCGAGCCATAAAGGAACACCTGCTGCACCTTCTTGGGCAGGTCTTTCCACGGCGTGTTCTTGTCAAACTGGTAATGCTTGGCGATGGCCTCGATGGTCTGCAGGAAATAGGGCGACTTGCCCTTGCGCCACGGCGCCAGCGCCCCGTCATACACCTTGAGCGTCTGGTCCGGCACCACCAGCCGTTCGTCAAAAAACAGCTCCATCCCCAGCCCGTCACATTCCGGGCAGGCTCCGAAGGGCGCGTTGAACGAGAACAGACGCGGCTCAATCTCGGGAATGGTAAACCCACTCACTGGACAGGCAAAATTCTCCGAAAACGTGATACGCTCCGGCTCGCCGTCTTTTGGTGCTGTCTCCAGAATGGCGATCCCGTCCGCGAGGTCCAGCGCGGTACGCAAGCTGTCTGCCAGCCGCGTCTCCATCCCCTCGCGCACCACAAGACGATCCACCACCACGTCGATGTCATGGCGAAACTTCTTGTCCAGCGTCGGCGGCTCGTCCAGCTCATAGAACACGCCATCCACCTTGACCCGCTGGAACCCCTGTTTGCGCAGCTCAAGGAACTCCTTGCGGTATTCGCCCTTGCGATCGCGCACGATCGGGGCCAGCAGATACCCACGCGTCCCCTCTTCCAACCCCATGATCCGGTCGACCATGTCCTGCACCTGCTGCGCCTCGATCGGCAGCCCGGTGGCGGGCGAATAAGGTGTCCCCACCCGCGCAAACAACAGGCGCAGATAGTCGTAAATCTCGGTCACAGTGCCCACGGTCGAACGGGGGTTCTTGGACGTGGTTTTCTGCTCAATCGAAATCGCCGGGCTGAGACCGCTGATATGGTCCACATCCGGCTTTTCCATCATGTCAAGGAACTGGCGCGCATAGGCGGACAGGCTTTCGACGTAACGCCGCTGCCCCTCGGCATAGATCGTATCGAACGCCAGCGACGACTTGCCCGACCCCGAAAGTCCGGTGATCACCACCAGCTGATCACGCGGAATATCCACGTCGATGCTCTTGAGATTGTGCTCCCGCGCGCCGCGCACTTCGATGTTTTTCAGCTCAGCCATAAAAGCCCCCGGTTTACGCTTTAGACATAAGTCAGCACGGCCCCAGTGCCAACCAAAATCTGCGAACATAAAGGGAACAAATGCCTCCTGACCCGCAGGTCAGGAACCGCTGACTTGCAGCCCTCTGAAATCGCTTCATAAAGTTACGCAGGAATTTGACCGAGGGATTAAAATGAACCGCATTGCACCACTCGCGTTCGCCGCGAGTCTTCTTCCAATGACAACACTTGCCCAAGCCAACCCCGCCGCCATTCTTGTTCTGGACGGGTCCGGCTCGATGTGGGGCCAGATCGACGGGGTGGCCAAGATCACCATTGCCCAAGAGGTCATGGGCGAGTTGATGACCACCCTGCCCGCCGATCTCGATCTTGGCCTGACGGTCTATGGGCACCGCCGCAAGGGCGACTGTTCGGATATTCAAACGCTGGTCATGCCGGGCCCGGACACCCGCGCCGCCATCACCAGCGCCGTGAACGGGATCAAACCCAAGGGCAAGACCCCCATGGCCGACGCCGTGGTCGCCGCAGCACAGGCGCTGCGTCACCATGAAAACGCCGCCACCGTGATCCTTGTCTCTGACGGAATCGAAACCTGCGCCCCCGATGTCTGCGCCGTCGCGCGCGAGCTTGAGGCAACCGGCGTGGATTTCACCGCCCATGTCGTCGGCTTTGACGTCAAAGACCCCAAGGCCCGCGCCCAGTTCCAATGCATGGCCGAAGCCACGGGCGGCAAGTTCCTGTCGGCGGCCAATGCCGACGAGCTTGGCGCCGCGCTGACACAGGTAGCCGAAATCAAACAGCCCCCCCCACCCGAACCGACCCCCGATCCAGACCCCGTCCTGCACCACACCCATTTTGCAGGCAGCCTCGAACCCAATGGCGACGCCTTGGTTTTCCCGGCCCGTTGGGAGATTTTCGACGCCGCCGGGACCCCCGCAGGCACGATTGATGGCGGCACCGGGATGCTCAAGCTGACCGAGGGCGACTACACCGTCCGCCTGACCCGCCCCGAAGACGGCGCCAGAGCCGAAACTGCCTTTTTCGTCGGCCCCGGCATGGCTGCGGAAATCTCGCTGCGCCTGCAACCGCTCAAACCCCCGGCAACCCTCACCGCACCCGATACCGCCGAAACCGGCGCCACCATCTCTGTCACATGGGAAGGGCCCGCCACCGATAACGACTATCTCGACACGGCCCTGCCCGGGTCTGATGCCGGCACTTACATAACCTACGAATACGTGCACAAGGGCAACGCGGTGATGCTGCGCATGCCCACCGAACCCGGCACCTATGACATCCGCTACCTGCAAAGCGTCGGCCCGACCGTGCTTGCGACCAAAACCATCACGCTCAGCGAACGCAGCTTTGGTCTCAACGCGCCCGACAGGGCCGTGATCGGAGAAACTATCAATGTCGACTGGACCGGCAGCGGCTATGGCGAGGATTACATTACCCTGGCCGAACCCGGCAGCGATGGCGCCAGCTATGAAACCTATGAATACGTGTCCAAGGGCAACCCGGTGGCGCTACGCCTGACCCTGTTCCCCGGCACTTACGAGCTGCGCTATATCAACGGTCAGGACAGCACGATCGCCCACGCCGTGCCGATCACGCTGACCGAAAGGACCGTCACGCTGACCGCGCCCTCTTCGGCCCAGGTCGGCGGCACCATCAACGTAACCCATGACGGCCCGGCCTATGATGGCGACTACATCACCTTCGCCCCTCTCGACTCTGGCGCGGACGCCTATGAAACTTACGAGTATGTCTTCGACAAGACCTCCGTCACCGTGCCCGTGCCGGAAACGCCGGGGCGCTATGCGCTGCGCTATGTTTCCATCTGGGGAGACGCCCGCGCGCTGGCGGAAAACGTCGTTGACGTGAATTAAGGCAGCTGCGCCCGGCCCCGCCCCGGTCCGGGCGCAAAACTATTGCATTCCATTATTTGAATGTTATATTGCAACTGACAGCATTTCCCAGCGGACAGGGCGCCACATGTTCTTTCTCAGACCCAAACCCACCGGCATGAGCGCGGCACAGGCCGTAAAGGACGCCCAAAACGGAGCATTGACCGTGATTGACGTGCGCGAGCATTCCGAGGTCGCCGCCAGCGGCAAGGCCAAGGGGGCGCTGCACATCCCTCTGATGCGATTGGCCGACATGGCCAATCCGCGCCACCCCGATTTCCACCCAGATCTCAATGGGGTCTCCACCATTGCGCTTTACTGCGCCAGTGGAGGCCGGTCCCAAAGCGGCGAGATGATCCTGCGTCGGCTGGGCTATGAGAACGTGCACAACATCGGCGGCCTCGGCCACTGGGTTCAGGCTGGTGGCGCCATCGAGCGCGCCTAAGATCGCCCGGGTCCGACCCCGGGGCTCTGCTTAGAAAAAGACCTTAACGTTTTCGCGCAAGCGCCCATGATACCATGGGAAAATCCGGATCATTGGTGAGGTCATCCGTGTCCGGATGATAAGGCGGCGGCCAGGGTTGTTCCAGATTGCGCGCAGCCGCCGCGCGGTTGCCCCACTGCTCGGCACGGATGTCTTCTTCGGCAAACCCCGCCTCCAAAAGCAGGTTCTTCAAACCGCGCGCCGACCAGCGCGAACAATCCTGCGGCGCGGCATGGAACGGCACGAAAAACGGCACCGCCAGCCAGAAATACCCCCCCGGTCGCAACATCTCGAGCACATTGACCAGCCCCATGAAAGGCCGGTCGAGATGTTCCCACACCTGGTTCGCAAGGATCAGATCGAACTGGCGCACTCGCCCGCGCCCATCAAGGTACGGGCCCGCGCAGATATCGAATTTGGGATAGCGATAACTGCGATAGCTTCGGTTGGGCAGCTCGCTCCCCCACTTGCCCGAGACCTCGGCAATATCCATGTTTTCGAGGTCAAGCGCACGCAACCAGCCCCGGCTGACCCGGTTCATCACGATCCGGTTCAGGCTCCCCACCGCGCCACCTCAGATATGGATGGCGCGCCCAAAGGCATCCAGCACGCTTTCATGCATCATTTCGCTGAGTGTCGGATGCGGAAACACGGTCTCCATCAATTCCGCTTCGGTGGTTTCCATGGTGCGGCCCACCACGTAGCCCTGGATCATTTCCGTGACCTCCGCACCGACCATATGCGCGCCCAGAAGCTCTCCGGTCTTCGCATCGAACACCGTCTTGACCATGCCTTCGGGCTCGCCCAACGCGATGGCCTTGCCATTGCCGATGAACGGGAACCGACCCACCTTGACCTCGTACCCCAGCTCCTTGGCTTTGGCTTCAGTGTAACCCACGCTGGCGACCTGCGGGTGGCAATAGGTACACCCTGCGATGCTCTCGGGCTTGACCGGATGCGGGTTGCCCCCCGCAATCAGTTCGGCCACCATCACGCCTTCATGGCTCGCCTTGTGCGCCAGCCAGGGCGCGCCCGCGATGTCACCGATTGCATAAAGGCCATCGACCCCGGTCCGGCAATAGGCATCCGTCACGACATGGGTCCGGTCGACTTTGACTCTCAGCGCCTCAAGCCCCAGCCCCTCGACATTGCCGACAATCCCCACAGCGGAAATCACCGTGTCGAACTCCATCTTTTGGACCTTGCCGCCGACCTCGACATGCGCCGTGACCTTGTCCTTGGCGCGGTCAAGCTGCTTGACCATGGCCTTCTCCATGATCTTCATGCCCTGTTTGACAAATTGCTTTTTGGCAAAAGCACTTATCTCGGCATCTTCAACCGGAAGCACCCGATCCATGACCTCGACAACCGTCGTATCCGCCCCCAGTGTGTTGTAGAAACTGGCGAACTCGATCCCGATCGCGCCCGAACCGATCACCAACAACTTCTTGGGCATATGCGGTGGCACAAGTGCGTGTTTATAGGTCCAGACCCGCGCGCCATCCGCTTCCAGCCCCGGCAATTCCCGCGCCCGCGCGCCGGTTGCCAGAATGATGTGCTTGGCCGTCAGCTCTTCGGTGCCCTTGTCGGTCTTGACGCTGACCTTGCCCTTGGCGGGCAACGTCGCCTCGCCCATGAACACCGTGACCTTATTCTTCTTCATCAGATGGCCGATGCCGGCGTTGAGCTGCTTGGCCACCCCGCGCGACCGCTTGACCACCGCGTCGAGATCATAGCCGATCTTCTCGGCCTTGAGCCCGAACTCCCCGGCCCGTTCCATCAGGTGAAACACCTCCGAACTGCGCAGCAGCGCCTTGGTTGGAATGCACCCCCAGTTCAGGCAAATACCCCCCATGTGTTCACGCTCGACAATCGCCACCTTGAGACCAAGCTGCGCGCCCCGGATCGCGGCGACATAGCCCCCCGGTCCCGCCCCGATTACAATCATGTCAAAGCTTTGCGACGCCATGTTGGCCCTCCTCACGTGCAAGTCCACAACCGAGCCTAGTTCAACTCCGCGCCTCCCGCAACGCGCCTTCGCGTAGGGTTTTCATTGCTTGCGACGTGGTGTTTTATGCGGTCAGTCCCCCATTGAACAAAATCCGGAGCGCCCCGTATGAAAACCCTCAAGGATCTCTTTCTGGCGATGATCAACGCGACGTTGATTCTCGTCGCGCTCTGCCTGTTCCTGCTTTGGCAACTGTCGGGAACGGCCAAGGACATCGCCGGGCAGTTTTCCGAGAACCTGCAGATTGTCACACCCTTGGAAGGCGAGGCTCAGGCCCTTCGCGCTGAGGTTGCGGGCCTGCGCACCGATCTGGGGGCATTGGCGCAGGCAAGCGGGGATCGCTCGCAGGAGCTGCGCCGGGATGTAGAGGTCCGCCTTGCCCTGCTTGATGGGAAACTCGACAATCTGCAAACCTCCCTGACCCGGATCGCAGACACCCCTGATCGGTTGATGACCGTCGCGATCGATGAAACCGCAGACCGCATGATCGACGGCCTCCACGCCCTGCGCGGCTGCACCGCACTGGACGACAAGGCCGCGTCACCCGAAAGTTGATCAGGCGCTCGCAGCCTGCAATTCGCGCACCGTCTCACCATAGCCGCCTGAAGCCACATAGGCCCGTTCGGGCGACGTGGAGATGCGCTCAAGCGCCTCGTTCCGATAGGGAAACCGGCCAAACTTGCGGATCACTTCTCGATGCGCCCGTGCATGCAATAGGTTGCTGGCCCCGGTTTCGGGCATCCTCTCAAGGAACATGCGTATACACCGCTCCTGATCGCACAGGTTTTCCGAATGCATCAACGGCATGTAAAAGAACTGCCGCGCCGGTTCATCGATCTTGAGATCCCATTTCTTGCCTATCGCGATCTTGGCTGCCGCCATCGCCTGGCGATCCGATCCAAAGGCCTTGTGAGACCCCCGGAACATGTTGCGCGAGAACTGATCGTTCAGAATGATATAGGCCAACGTTCCGCTGGGATACGTCAGCCAATGCGCAAAACTGCCCTCCTGGGCGCGATCCCAGGTGGCTTCGAACCTGTCACGGATTTTCTGGTCAAGCGCGTCGGAGACTTCGTACCACCCGGCCGGACCCACCTCGTCCAGCCAGAACTCAAGTATTTCTTCGGGACCCACCATCGCCCCAACTCCTTGTATTTTTTGCGCCCCCCCCCGAGGGTGTCAGTAAAAAGGCTACACTGAAAATAACTTATGCGAACAGTAACAATTTACAACAAAAGGTCACACAAGTCACTGTTGCTGCGCCTCTTCTTCCTGAATTGCCTCGATCGCATATTCCTGAGCAGCTTCGACAGCCACTGGTGACGCCGAAGGCATAACGGGGGTATAACTGGCAGTGTCTTCCACCGACGGGGCCGCCCGGCGTGTGGCACGATAGGCTGCATAGCCGCCGGTCGCGACCATTAGAATTGCCAGGAATACAAAGAAGCCCGACGGGCCCGTCGCCTCCATCATCCACCCTGTCACCAGCGGCCCGGCAATTGCGCCCACACCGTTGACGAACACCAACCCCCCCGAGGCCGCCGCCATGTCCTCGGTCTCCAGAAAGTCGTTCGCATGGGCAATCAGCAGCGAATAAAGCGGGTTCGACGTGCCCCCGACAAGCGCAGCAGCCACAAGCAGCATCAAGTAGTTGTCCATGAACAGCCAGCCAAGAACGGCACCGAAACCTCCGGCAAATGCCACCATCATGATCAGAACACGCCTGTCCATCCGGTCCGAAAGCCAGCCAAGAGGGAATTGGAACAGGGTCGCTCCGATGTAAAACGCCGCCACGAAGATCGACAGCTCCCTAAGGCTCAGCCCGATGCGCGTAGCAAAAACCGCCAACATGCCGAACTGGGCTGCGAATATCCCTCCCAACAGCGTCATGCCAACGACACCCAGCGGCGAAATCTTGAACAGCTCGCCAAGGCTCATCGGCTTGGTCGTGTCAAACGCAGGCGTGGGCGAGATCGACAAAAGGATCGGCGCAAACGAAATCGAAACCAGCACCGAGGGAATGACAAAAAGAACATATCCGGACGGATCGGCCACCAGCAAAAGCCCCTGTGCGGACACGATGCCGATCATCATCACGATCATGTAAAGCGACAAGGCCTTGCCGCGGTTCTCATTGGTGGCTGCGTTATTGAGCCAGCTTTCTGCCGTCACATACACGCCTGAGAAACAGAACCCGATCACGACACGCCCCAGAACCCATGCCCATGGCTCGACCAGTGTCGGGTAAAGGATCATCACGGCGGAAATGAACGACGCCAGCGCCGCAAAGACCCGTACATGCCCGACACGCCGGATCATATCCGGCGCGACCCACGACCCGCCGAGAAACCCGACAAAATAGGCCGACATCACAAAGGACATCTCGTAAGTCGAAAACCCTTCCAGCTCGCCGCGAATACCCAGCAGCGTGCCCTGCATCCCGTTGCCCACCATCAGGAGCATCATCCCGAGAAGCAGAGCCCATGCGCTTTTTAGAAACTGAAACATGATGAAACCTTCGCACGTTTATCGTTGGATGCAAAACCGATAGCCCCGCGACATGACCATGACCGACACCGGATGTCGGTTTTACGTCTCAAGGCTTTGAGAATCAGACAATTACCCGGATGGCAGCAATAGCGACGCATCCCCATAGGAGAAAAACCGGTACTCGGAACGCACGGCATGGTCATAGATCCGGCGAATCCGCTCCGCCCCCATCAACGCTGAAACCAGCATCATCAGCGTGGATTTTGGCAGGTGGAAATTGGTCATGAGCGCGTCGGCAACGTGAAAATCAAAGCCGGGATAAATGAAGATGTCCGTCGGACCTTCCCAAGGCGCGATCACACCGCTGCGAGCCGCGCTTTCGATCAGGCGCAGCGCGGTCGTTCCCACCGGAATCACACGTCCGCCTGCCGCCTTGGTCGCCGCGATCTCGGCCGCCGCTTCGGGTGTCACCCGCCCCCATTCGGCGTGCATCTTGTGGTCCTTGACGTTCTCGACCTTGACCGGAAGGAACGTCCCCGCCCCGACATGCAACGTCACATGGGTGAAGAGCACCCCCTTTGCCTCCAGCGCGGCCAGCAATGGCGCATCGAAGTGCAGCGAAGCGGTTGGTGCCGCCACGGCGCCCGAATGCTTGGCCCAGACCGTCTGGTAATCCGTTTTATCACGCGCGTCGGCGGCACGCTTGGCCGCGATATAAGGCGGCAAGGGCATCGACCCGGCCTCGGCCAGCGCGGCATCGAAATCCTCGCCCTCAAGGTCAAAGCCCAGAATCCCCTGCCCGTCTTCCTTGGCCTCCAGCGTCGCGGTCAGCCCGGCGGCAAAAACAATCCGTTCACCCTCTCGGATTTTCTTGAGCGGCTTGACCAATGCGGCCCAGCGTCCGCCCGCGCGCGGCTCAAGCAGGGTCACTTCGATCCGCGCCTGCGTCGGGCCATCCGGCCCCACGCGCTCGCGATAGCCCGACAGGCGCGCCGGGATCACCTTGGTATCATTAAGCACCAGGCGATCACCGGGGCGCAGCCAATCCACAAGGTCGGTGACACGCGCATCGGTGATCCGGTCCCCCTCGGCCACCAAAAGCCGCGCCGAGCTGCGCGGTTCTGCGGGCCGGGTCGCAATCAGCGTCTCGGGCAGATCAAAGTCGAAATCGGAAAGCTGCATGGTCGTCAGTTGCTCAGGTCAGGCGGAGGGCGTTTGAAAATCTCCCGAAAGAATCCGGGCGTGAATGCCGATAGCGGATTGACACCGAACTGCAAGCGGTTTGAGGGCCCCCTCATCGTATAGTTGAACCCTATCAAACCCTCGCCGCGCCTCGAAATAGGCCGTCCGATGAAATTCACCGCATAAAGCGGCGACACTGTGCCCTGAACATCGAACCGCTTGGTTTCGAACGTATAGATACCGTCCGCCGATATGCCCAGCGACGGCCCAACCGCGCTGCTTTCGGCAATTACGAGCTGCTGGGGTGTGATGCGGAACCTCGAAAAAACTTCCGAGAACAAAAGCCCCGGCCCATTGAGCTGTTCAATCAGCCCAACCACCGAAATCGCGTTCAGAAGCTCGGCCACGACCGGGACTTGCTGCACCTTGACGTTCTCCATATTCAGCCGGCCATCATATACGCCACGCGTCTTGTGTGGCGTCAGGGTCAGGCGCATATCGCCGCGTGTTGCCGAGTTGACCACCCCCATTGCAACGGCAATCTTGCCCCCTTTGGGCGAGGTTACGGTCAAGGCCGTGCCGTGCTCGTGCGGTGTCAGTTCTCCGGTCAGACCGGGTCCCCCCTTGAACGCTCCTGTGAAGGTACCGGCAATGCCGTTATGCGTGCTCAGGTCTGCCTTTACATCCGTCAGGAAAATGTCATCCGTGACCTGCACAAGATCCACCCGGGCGCTGATCGGGCTGGTTGCGCCGCCGGTGCCGCTGCTTCCCGAGTCGCCGGTCGCACGGGGCATATGGCGCATGTCAAACATGCCGGATGTCATCACAATCGCCGGGGCACTGCCTGCCCCGCGTCCCTGCAACATCCCCGTGCCCCTGAGCCAGCGCCCGACCTCGAACCGTTCAAGCCGCATGATCTCAAGGCCACCTGCCGCGCTCAACGTGATATCGCCCTCGGCCGTCAGTCCGTCAGCATCAAACGCGATGCGCTCAACCTTCAGCGGGCTGGTCAATGTCACGTCCGCCTCAAACGTCCCCACCTTGTCGGCGGGCTTGCGCCATCCCAGCGGCGGAGCCGACAGGACAACCCCGGCAAGGTCGGAGGTCATCGTCATCTGCGGCGGCTCCTGACCCACGAGGTCGATCACGAATGCCGCCTTGCCTTCGCCGCTCACCGTCCCCTTGGGAAGCCCGATGTTGAACTCGTCTACCGCCCTCTGACTCAGTTCTGCCGTGCCGGTCAACTGGCTCTTTCCGGCGTTCTCCTTGCCCATCAACATGTGCCAACGCCCCTCGAATGGAAGCGCCCCAACCGTGCCCGCCCCTCGCAGCGCGACCTCCTTGTTGGTTGCCAGGAGCTGCATGTCGGCGCGGATTACCTTGTCCTTGATGAAGTGCGTCGTCACCACGTTCCGCAAGACGCCCCGCGCCTCGTATTGCACGTCTTCCGGCTCGACCTTGGGTTTCATCGTCAACCGGGCTTCGCCCTCGACCTCCGCCCACCCCTTGGCAAGGTCCACAGGAAGCCGCGCCTTGGTGAAAACCCGCAGCGGCTCACGATCCAGAAGCGACGCCGCCGCCGTCACAGAACTCCGTGCCCTGAGCTGCACCAATGCAGGTGACTGTTTGATCCGGGTATCCTCGACGATGAACCCCGTCCCAGTCACATCGACCCGCCCACCCTGATCGGCAAGCACCGTCCCGCTTTCGGCTGCCACGCGGAACTGGTTCCGGATCAGGCTGGCATATCCGCTTGCCTCCTGCACAGGTGGCATGGTCTTGAGCACTTTCAGCTCGGCATCGGAAAACTGGAAATCGACATAGACCTCGGGCGGCGCGGCAACCCTGCTGCGCATGGCAAGATTGATATCGTGAAGCGTGATGGCGTGGATATTCTCTGCGATCCACTTCCTCAGGTTGGGTTTGAGCCGGTCCGGCCAGATATTCAAAACCCGCGCAACGTCCAGCCCATCCGAATGCCCGTCCACCGAGAACTCCCACTGATCATCGGTCGTGTCCAACTCCCCGCTCAACGTCATGCGGTGCTCGCCCTGGTAAATCACCATCTGTCCAAGGTCCAGCTCGAACGGGTTCAGCCGCAGCCGGAAATCGGCAAAAGACCGGTTGAGCACCATCGGGACGTCATCAAGCTCCTTGGGGTTGGCCTCGAACCGGCTCAGTTCGAGCTGCCCCAGCAGCGTCCCCGGAAGCCCCTGTTCCATATCCTGCAGAATGGCCTTGCCTGACGCCGTGGCCTTGATCCACTTGCTGTCCAGGGACAGCTCGTCAAAAGTGATCGACCCGCGCGTCGGATCATATGTCAGATAGCTGCGCAATCCCTCGAACGGGACAGGCGGCACCGCATCATCGGGTTGCAGCACCCCCGCATCTACCCGAAGCGTTGCATTCACAGGCCCCAGCCGCCCTTCGCTGTCGGTCTCGCCACGCAACGAACCGGACAGCGGCGCGCGCACGATCTCCAGCCACGTCAGCGCCGCCGTCTGCGACGCGATATCCCCGGAAGGAATGTCTTCGAAGCTGACGCCGAACTGCGTGGCCGAGGTCTCGTACGACGTGTTCAGAAATGCCTCGATGCTCGTGGCATAGGCCCGCCCGCCCAAAAGCGTCATCTGCGTGGAAATCTCGATATCCTCGCCATCGCGATCCAACCGCATCTGCCCGCCGTCCACGGTCCAGCCGCGCCGCGCCCGCACATCCTCGTAGCGCAAGGTCATGTCATCCAGCCGAAAGGTTTCAAGCTGCGCCAACAAAGGCAGGTCGAGATACCCCTCGATCTGGTCCCCGATGGTCGCAATCTGGGTATCCTCGCCAAAGGGCCCGTTACCGCCGCCATCCCCAACCGAGATGTTGACCGTCCCGTCGGCAAGGCGAATGATCCTGAGAAACACGCCCGAAACCCGGATCTCGCGCGGGGCGACCTGCCCATTGCGCAGCTCAGCCAGCGCAAGGCGCGCATCCACCCGCGCCAGCGTCACGCCGCCCCGGTTGTCAGGTGCGCGCAGTTCAAGGTTGCGCACCCGCAGCCGTGGATCCCAATTGTCCTCGATCACGAGCGAAACTTCGCCGAAACTGATATCGACCCCTTCAACCTGCGCTGCGGCTGCCTGTTCCAGGCGTTGCCGCATCCACTCCGGCGCCACCAGCGGCCTGTCCACGGCAGCCAGCAGAACAAGGGCAATCAATCCGGCGGGCACCAATAGACCCACCAGCGCAAACAGGCCGATGCGCCTTGCCCTACGGGGCCTGCGCCGCTGTTCAGGCGCTTTTTCGGGCTGGTCGTTCAGAGTTTCTGCCTCGGATTGATCTGTTATCGGTTGCCCACCCGTAGCAACTATATACGTTATGCCCAACCGACCCAAGGAGTCCGATGATGCTTACTGCCGATGACATGGCCCCCGATTTCACCCTGCCCGCCACCACAGGCGAGGATGTAACCCTTTCCGCCCTGCGTCCTGCTCCGGTCGTGCTGTTTTTCTACCCGCGAGACAACACCTCGGGCTGTACCAAGGAAAGCAAGCAGTTCTCCGAATTGCAGGGTGAGTTCGAGGCCGCAGGCGCCCGCGTCTTTGGCATTTCCAAGGACGAAATGGCCAGCCACGACAAGTTCATCGCCAAACAGGACCTGACCGTGCCGCTCCTGACCGATGCCGACAGCGATGTCTGCGAAAAATTCGGCGTCTGGGCGGAAAAAAAGATGTATGGCAAGACCTTCATGGGCATCGTGCGCGCCACGTTTCTGATTGATGGCTCGGGCCGCATCGCCCGCGCCTGGCCCAAGGTCAAGGTTGACGGCCACGCCGCCGAAGTGCTCGAGGCGGTGAAAGCGCTGTGAGTGACAAAAGCCTTGCCGAACTCGCCGTCGAGGTTCTGACCACAGCCGACGGACGGGAAAAAACCGCCATCTCCCGGCGCAATGCCGCCTTGTGGTTTGACTCCCGCAAGGCGGGCACCCCGTTGCCCATCGGTCAGGCCACCCCGCCGGATCGCCCCGCGCGCCCCGCGCAACCCGAATTGCTTGACCCGCGCGACGTGCCCCGCCGCCGCCCCGGCAGTCCGCAGGGCCGCATCGCCATGCTGCATGCGGTGGCCCATATCGAACTCAACGCCGTGGACCTGCATTGGGACATCGTGGCCCGCTTCACCGACACGGAAATGCCGCTGGGCTTCTACGATGACTGGGTGAAATCCGCAGACGAAGAATCACGCCATTTCAACATGATATGCGACAGTCTTGAAGCCAAAGACAGCTTTTATGGCGCCCTTTCGGCCCATGCTGGCATGTGGCGTGCCGCCGAGGATACGGCGAATGATCTCATGGGGCGGCTCGCCGTCGTCCCCATGGTGCTCGAAGCCCGCGGGCTGGATGTGACCCCCGGCATGATCAGGATTTTCGAGAATGCCAAGGACACGCAGACCATCGAAGCGCTCAACGTGATCTACGCCGAAGAGGTCGGCCATGTCGCTTACGGGTCCAAGTGGTTCAACTTCCTTTGCGGGCGCCACGCGCTCGATCCCAAAGCCGAGTTCCACGCACTGGTCCGTCGCTATTTCCATGGCCTCCTGAAACCGCCTTTCAACGAGGAAAAGCGTGCCGACGCCGGTCTGCCACCCGATTTCTACTGGCCGCTTTCGGACGAAACGCCACCGGCCTACGCCCGATAGCCAATCGGCAAGATGCCGCGCAAAAACGCGCCCGCGACAAACCGTTCCGTATGGAATGGGTCAATTTCCTTGCCCGATCAGTCACCTGCCGTTAAGAACTTGCCGCGAGGCGCCCCCACTCAAGAGCGCCCACCTTGGGGATGGGACAAGGAACGAACTGGTGAGAACAACACTCGAAATCCGGCTGCATGCCTTTCTGGAGCGCTTTTTTCCGGAACGCCGCCTCTTTCTGAGATCCGACACAGACACCCGCTTTATCCGGCTTCGGCCCTCCACGCAGTTGATCGCCTTCGTCGGCTCCACGCTGATCGTCGCATGGACCATTGTTGCCACCGCGATCCTGCTGATGGACAGCATCGGCTCGGGCAATTTCCGTGAACAGGCCAAGCGCGACCAGCAGACCTATGAATTGCGCCTGAATGAAATGTCGGCGGAACGCGATGCCCGTACATCCGAAGCGCTCGCTGCACAAAACCGCTTCAACACTGCCCTGCAGCAGATTTCCGTAATGCAGTCGCAGCTTCTGGAATCCGAAACCCGCCGCCGCGAGTTGGAAACCGGGATCGAGGTCATTCAGGCCACGCTGCGCCGCACCATGAAGGAACGTGAAACCGCACTGGCCGAACTGAAGTCGCGAGAGTCGCAACAGGACAAAAACGGCACCTCGCTGGCCGCCAATTCGCTGCAGGGAAACGACATGCTCGGCATTCTGTCCGAAGCGCTGGCTGAAACCGCGCAGGAACGCGACCAGGTCATCGCCGATGCCCAGGCCGCCCTGCACGACGCCGAAGAGGCCCGCCTTGATTTGGCCCTGATGGAAGAAAAGAACGAGCAGATCTTCCGCCAACTCGAAGACGCCATGACCGTATCCGTCGAGCCGTTGACTAAGATGTTCAACGCTGCCGGACTCGACACCAAGACCCTCATGGAAGAGGTCCGGCGTGGCTACAGCGGTCAGGGTGGTCCGATGATGCCGATCTCCTTCTCCACCTCGGGCGGCGATCTAACCCCCGAGGCACAGCGCGCCAATCGTCTGCTGGACCAGATGGACCAGCTCAACATGTACCGCATTGCCGCTGAAACTGCCCCCTTCGCCAACCCGCTGAAATCCGCGTTCCGCTATACCTCCGGTTTCGGAATGCGCTGGGGCCGGATGCACAAGGGCACCGATTTCGCCGCCCGCTACGGCACACCGATCCACGCGACCGCCGACGGTGTGGTCGTTCATGCCGACTGGCTGTCGGGCTACGGTCGCCTGATCAAGATCAAGCACGAGTTCGGCATCGAGACCCGCTACGCCCATCTGGCAAAAATCCGCGTAAAAGAGGGGCAAAGGGTCTCGCGTGGCGAGCTTATTGGTGATATGGGCAACTCCGGACGTTCTACCGGCACGCATTTGCATTACGAAGTACGCGTGAACGGTCGAGCCGTGAACCCGATGACCTTTATCAAGGCTGGAAGAGATGTTTTCTAAGAGCAAAATCAACGAACCTGCACCGAAATCCGCTGATCCGGCCAAGCCCGCTGCCCCGGATTCGCCGGCAATCCCTGCCGCCCCCGCCAAGGGCAGCGACTTCAAGGCATCCGCCCCCAAGGCCAAGCCGCCCGCGTCTGTCCTGTCTTCGGACCTGCACATTACCGGCAACCTGCGCACCACGGGCGATATCCAGGTCGAAGGCACCGTGGAAGGCGATATTCGCGCCCACCTGCTGACCGTCGGTGAAAGCGCCACGATCAAGGGCGAAGTCACCGCCGATGATGTCGTGGTCAATGGCCGCATCGTGGGCCGTGTACGCGGCCTGAAGGTGCGCCTGACATCGACCGCCCGCGTCGAAGGTGACATTATTCACAAGACCATCGCGATCGAAAGCGGCGCCCATTTCGAAGGCTCGGTTCAGCGTCAGGACGATCCGCTCACCAAAAAAGGTGAAGCCCCCGCGCCCAAGGCCGCCGCGCCCAAAGCCAACGGTTAAGAAACCAACCAGATCAACTTGAAACGCCGCCCGTTCGAGGCGGCGTTTTTTGTTGGGCCTGGCGGCGCGGTACGCGCCATGGCGCGATACTGTCTCGTCTCATGCCACCATCAATTTGCGCAGGATGTCCGCCTCATGCGGCTTCAGGCACACCCGCGCCGCATGGGAAAACGCACTCTCGCGCTCACCGAGTTCAGGGAAAAGATGCAACACCTCACTGCGCGTTTCCTCTTCGAGTGTGTCTAGGGCCTGAGGTCCCGGAAGAAAGCTCTCGCTCGGCGCGCCGTTGGCAAACACGATCTCGTGCCGGTCGAACAGGATATGCACATATGTCACCGACCGTTCCAACACCTGGCGCACCCCCTTCATCCCCAATAGCCCCTTGGCGGCAATCAACACTTCGGGTTCCTGAAAGTACAATTCGGACTGCGGCGGGCGCAGCAGCATCCGGTGATTGGGCGACACCAGCAAGGCCCCGTGCGTGCCAAGCACATCTTCCCCGATCAGCACAGGCGCAGTCCTGCGGCTGGGTTTGATCGTTTTCCGGCCGATCCAGCGCAACGGCTGGAACCCATTGTCCCGCGTCAGCACCCGATCCCCTTCGCGCAAGGTCTCGATGGGTCTCTGCCCCATGTCGGTGACAATCATGGTGCCTGCAGTGAAGCACACCACCAGATCGTCATAGGCAACGGCCCCGTCCGTGTTGAACGTGCCAAATGTATAGGTGACATTTGGGTCCAGCAGGAAATCCGAAACGATCAGCGGTCCGTAATTCGCTTGCCCGTTCGAGGCGAGGAAATAGACCGTGCCGCTCGACCCGTCCGATCCGGTCACGGTGTATTTGTAACGCACGTCGACGGTGTCACCTATGTTGATCCCGGTCACATCCGACGCAATCACGTTCTGGTCAGTCACGTCCGAGCCACCCGTGTGGGTAAAGTCACCAAACTCGCTGTCCCGGAAGCCATTCGAATCGTCGATCGAAATCTGACCTGCGTCCGAAATGGTGAACGTGCCGGAATGCGGGTAGGTGCTATCCCCCCCGGTAATCCGGTAAACCTGTACTGTCTCGACTGCCATCGTACTGCCTGAAACGCGTCACACGCGGAAAAGAGCCGAACTTTGGGTCGGTTTTCCCGCCCCCTCAGGCTAGTGTTCAAACATGTCCAAAATTGGTTAAGAACCCGGCGAATTCGCACGCCGCGCATGGCCGAATAAAGGCCACCCAAACACTGCTCTAGCGGCCCAGCATCCACTGTCCGTCCGGCCAGAATGCGTGAAACGCAAAAGCGAACATCACATCGTGGGGCATATCCTGTCCGCCCGCGGTTCGCACCCGGATCGACCCAACATCCTTGCCCCGCCCAATGGTCCCGGTATCCAGCGCCGAGGCCTGCCCCGCCTCCCAGCGGATCACCACCCCCGCTTCGCGCAACTCGCCTGCTCCGACCAGCCTTTCAAGCGGCCAGGCGCGGTCCCCAACACGCACCACCCGCGCCAGCGCAGCGATGCCATGCGGCGGCGACTCTCCGCTGTAAAGGAACGGCCGGGAAGAACTGTCATAGTTCACATATGGGTTGCTGCCATACCGCCTTGCATGCGCAGGCTGAGCCATCACCAACCCCTCGGGATGGCGCGCCCGGAACTGGTCCCAGCTTTCCATCCACGTTGGCAGTGCCCTGAGCTCCGCCCCCGTCATCTCCCCCACAATCCCGATGCCAAGCGCCTGCTGCCACCAGCTTTGCGTCTCGCGGTCGTACATCACCATGTCACTGTTGCGCAGCTTGCCCGACACACCAAAGGTCAACACCCTGCCCTTCACCCGCCGGTCAAAGGTCAGGGCCGAGTTGCACAAGGGGCAGAACGTGACCGCGATCGGCACGCCACCAACCTTGTCATTCACGATCTCATGCCACGTCAGGTAACGGATCGGATAGGCACGCGGCTCCGCCCCCTTGATCTCGACCGTAACCACTGGCTCCATGCCCATGATTCCGGTCTCATCACTGACCCGGATGAACTGCGGATCACTCAGCGCCGGAATCCCGTCCTTGGGCGGTCCACCGGACAGGATTTCAACCCAGTTTTCAACACTGGTTTGGCTGAAATCCGTGTCTGGCCATTCGTGTTTCCAGAACTCCGGATCTGCGGACACGGGTGCCGACAAAGCCAAGGACATGGCAACAACAAGCTGTTTCATCATGATTGGGTCCCTCCCAACGCAACTTTGCGCGCAGTGCAGGTCAGAACCAAGCCAAGCCTTTTCACATCCACGTCACCCGTGTTTCAGAACCGCTCCGAACGCGCCTTCAAGAAAAGCCCTGCCACGCGTCTTCATCCACGCCCCGTGCGCCAGCACCACGCGCTCCGGGTCCCACGCCAATATGCGCTGCAATTGGGGTCGTAAAACGGCCTTGTCAAATGTGGCCTTCATATCCGGCGGCATATGTCCCTGAGGCGCCGCAATTCCGGCCAGCCGTACAACGGGCCGCATCCACCAAGGCAGTTTCGCCGGCTCAAAGTTCTCAATCAGGTCCGTCAGGATAAGCGTCCGGCTGGCCTTGTGAAAGAACACCGCCTCCCGATGTACCTTGCTGCCCTCAACAACGAACCCGTCAATCTCATCGCCCCAGGGCATCTCCGCCCCCTCCAGCGCCCGATCGAAGTGAAGCGCAAGCCCCTTCTTCGCGGCCCGCTCAACCACACCCGGCGCGGCCCAGCTCTCCGCATCGTGAAAGGCGGCCTGCCACTCGGCCACATAGGCATAATGTATCCAGTTCGGGGCGACCAGAAAGGCAACCTTGCCAAGCGCGGCGATCTCGGCCTGCAACTCGGGTGTTAGCCGTGTTGGGGAATGAACCCAAAGCCGCCCGTCCGACAGGCGCGCAACCGTGGCGCGGGTCGAAAACGGCAACCCGTAAAACGAAATCGCCGAGCCATCTATGATCCAGAGGCCCGGCGCAATTTCTTTCGGCGTATCAAGCGGTTCGTATCCGGTTGACCCGCCCATCACTTATTCGGTCACGGTGACTTTTTTCATCGCGTCCGGCTGGCCGATCACGGCGCCATTGCGCCCCTTGCCCAGCTTGATTGCATCCACGACATTCATCCCATCCGTGACTTTGCCAACAACGGTGTATTGACCGTTCAGGAAGTCACCATCGTCAAACATGATGAAGAACTGCGAGTTGGCGCTGTCGGGGTCCTGCGAGCGCGCCATGCCGACAACGCCGCGTTGGAACCGCATCGACGAGAACTCTGCCGGCAGGTCGGGGCGGCTCGAACCGCCACGCCCGGCCATGCGCATGTCGCCGCCCATCTTGCCGAATTGCACATCGCCCGTCTGGGCCATGAAGCCTTCGATCACGCGGTGAAACACCACCCCGTCATAGGCCCCTTCCGAGGCCAGCGCGGTGATCTGTTCCACGTGCTTTGGCGCGACGTCTTCGAACAGGTCGATGGTGACGGTGCCGTTGGCCCCTTCCCCGGCGATCTCGATCTGGAGGCCGCTTGCCCAAACCGGTGCGGCCAACAGCGCGAACGCCGCAGCCAGTTTAACCGTCGACATCGGCCGCCACCTTCACGCTGATCATACGGTCCGGATTGACAGGCGGCTCACCGCGGTTGATCGCGTCAACATGTTCCATCCCCGAGATCACGCGGCCATAAACCGTATATTGACCATTCAGGAAATGATTGTCCTTGAAGTTGATGAAGAACTGGCTGTTCGCGGAATCCGGCATCTGGCTGCGCGCCGCGCCCAGCGTGCCACGGTCATGCGGAATGCGGCTGAACTCGGCTTTGAGGTTGGGCAGGTCGCTGCCCCCGGTGCCCGCGCGGCGCAGGTCAAAGTTGTTTTCCATGTTGCCGTTGGCCACGTCGCCGGTCTGGGCCATGAACCCCTCGATCACGCGATGAAAGCAGACGTTGTCATACTGGCCCGAACGCGCCAGTTCCTTCATCCGCTCGGAATGCCCGGGCGCGATGTCCGGCATCAGCTCGATCACGACGGTGCCGCTGCTGAGTTCCATCAGGATCGTGTTTTCGGGGTCTTTGATCTCGGCCATGGGGCTCTCCTGTCTGTTTGCTTGTGCGCTAGTTAATCACCGTCGCGCCGAATGCCAAGAGAGCGCATTGACCCCACGCCTGTTTCGGCTAGGAAAGGCGCAACGCATTTGCATATGGAGATTGGGAACATGGCCTGGAAAACCCTCGACCAGATGGACCTGGCAGGAAAACGCGTGCTCACGCGTGTCGACATCAACGTGCCGGTTGTCGAAGGCACCGTGACCGACGCCACCCGCATCAAACGCATCGTTCCCACGGTCAAGGACATCCTCGCCGCTGGCGGCAAGCCGATCCTGCTGGCGCATTTCGGCCGCCCGGGCGGCGAGCGGGTCGAGAACCTTTCCCTGCAACAGCTGGTCCCGACCCTTGAAAAAGCTTTTGGTGCTCCGGTTCTCTTTGCAGCCGACTGCATCGGCCCCGCGGCACAGGCCGCCGTTGACGCCTTGACCTACGGACAGGTTCTGCTTCTCGAAAACACCCGTTTCCACAAAGGCGAAACCAAGAATGATCCCGAGCTGACCGCCAAAATGGCGAAGCTGGGCGATGCCTATTGCAACGACGCTTTTTCGGCCGCCCACCGCGCCCATTCATCGACCTGCGGTCTGGCCGAACATCTGCCTGCCTGCGCAGGGCGCCTGATGCAGGCAGAACTCTCGGCCCTCGAAAGCGCGCTCGGCAATCCCCAGCGCCCCGTGACCGCCGTAGTTGGCGGGGCCAAGGTCTCGACCAAGCTCGAACTCCTCTCCAACCTTGTTGAAAAGGTCGACACGCTGGTCATTGGTGGCGGCATGGCCAACACCTTCCTCATGGCCCAGGGCAACCCGATCGGAAAATCGCTGGCCGAACGGCTCATGGTCGACACCGCCCGCGAAATCATGACCAAGGCCGACGGGCTGAACTGCACCATTCTTTTGCCCCGCGATGTCGTGGTCGCGCGCAAATTTGAAGCCAACGCCGAGAACGAAACCGTCCCCGCCGATCAATGCCCCGAGGACGCCATGATCCTTGATGCCGGTGCCGCGAGCGTCGCCGCCATCGACGCCGTTTTCCAGGACAGCAAGACCCTGATCTGGAACGGTCCGCTGGGCGCCTTTGAAATCGAACCCTTCGACGCGGCCACCAACGCAGCCGCGCTCAAGGCCGCGGCGCGCACCAAGTCGGGCGACCTGATCTCGGTTGCAGGCGGCGGCGATACTGTCGCGGCGCTCAACGCGTCCGGCGCGGCCAAGGACTTCACCTATATCTCCACCGCCGGGGGCGCCTTCCTTGAATGGATGGAAGGCAAGGTCCTCCCCGGCGTCGCCGCGCTCGACCAATAAGCAATCACTGACGCTGACCCGCTGTTTTGCCATCGGGTTAGCGCCACCATAATTGCAAGCCCGGCGTGCGTGGACTAGAAGCAGGTCAAACGTGCCCGGCCGGGCCAAACCACCAACATTTCAAGGCGAAACAGATATGTCCAAACAGTCCCAAGCAGAAAAAATCTCCAACGGCGCAGGCTTTATCGCGGCCCTTGACCAATCCGGTGGCTCGACCCCCAAGGCGCTGCGCCTCTATGGGGTCGAAGAAAACGCCTATTCCGGCGATGAAGAGATGTTCGCCCTGATCCACGACATGCGCGCCCGCATCGCCAAGGCGCCCGCCTTTACCGGCGACAAGGTGGTTGGCGCGATCCTGTTCGAAATGACCATGGACCGCGAAATCGACGGCATCCCGACCGCGACCTTCCTCTGGGAAGAGCGGGGCGTGGTGCCCTTCCTCAAGGTCGACAAGGGTCTGGAAGATGAAGCCAACGGCGTGCAGGTCATGAAACCCATGCCCGAACTCGACACGCTCTGCGAACGCGCCGTGGCCAAGGGCATCTTCGGCACCAAGATGCGCTCGGTGGTGAACTCGGCAAATGCCGAAGGCATCAGGGCTGTCGTGGCGCAGCAATTCATGATCGGAGAACAGATCCTGCGCCACGGGCTGGTACCGATCATCGAACCCGAAGTGAACATCAACGCCGCGGACAAGGCCGAAGCCGAAGACATCCTTCTGGCCGAACTCAAAAGCGCGCTCGACGCCCTGCCCGAAGATCAGCAGGTCATGCTCAAGCTGACCCTGCCCGAGGCCGACAACCATTACCTGCCGCTGGTCAACCATCCGCGCGTGATGAAAGTTGTTGCGCTCTCCGGGGGCTACAGCCGCGATGAAGCCAATGAGCGCCTGTCGCGTCAGACCGGCATGATCGCCAGCTTCTCCCGCGCCCTGACCGAAGGTTTGAGCGCCCAGCAGGACGATGCTGCCTTCAATGCCAAGATCGCGGACTCGATCGAAAGCATCTATAAGGCCTCCGTCGCAGGCTGAGCCTGACACGCGACACGCACCGGCGGCGCCCCGCATCCGGGGGGCGTTGCCCCCGTCACAGCCTTGCTGTGACTCCCCCAGGGTATTTCGGGACCATTCAGAAACAGAACCGCACGGCGGTTTAACGCCGCCGTGGCGCGCCTGTTTGCCGACGCAATACCGACGTTATACCGACGCAAAACCGATCGTCTTATTGGAGCCTTTTGGCCTGTTAACCAAGGGATTCCGCGTGATTCGCCACCGATGGCCGGAGGGCGCGGCGCCCGGCCCCTTCATCGCGTCTTTACGACCCGTTTGCCAACCGGCTCAGGATCGCGTCGACATCAAGCCCCGACACCGCGCCATGAACCGACCCGCGCGCGCCTGCGACCCGGCTGGTGACATAGCCTTCGGCCACAGCGCTTGGAGCAGTCCGGATCAATGCCGCCGCCGTCAGCAACGTCGCAAGGCTCTCTGTAAACCAGCGCGCCTCGGCCTCTTGCGGCAGGCCCGGCCAGCGCTCAAAATGGCCTTTCAGCGCCGCGTCATAGCGCCGATCCGCCCCGGTCACGCTCTCCAGCACTTTGCGCAGCACGTCCCCGGTCTCCGGTTCGCGCACCAACGCGCGCATCACATCAAGGCAGATCACATTCCCCGATCCTTCCCAGATCGAGTTCAGCGGCGCCTCGCGATAGAGCATCGGCATCGGCGTTTCCTCGACATAGCCGATGCCCCCAAGCACCTCCATCGCCTCCCCAACCACGGCGATACAACGCTTGTTATTCAGATACTTGGCCAGCGCCACTCCGATCCGCGCCAACGCCCGGCTCTCCTCATCCTCCCGATCAAACGCGGCCGCCATGAACATCGCCACCGCCAGCGCGCCCTCGGTGTCCAGCGCCAGATCGGCCAGCACCGACCGCATCAACGGCTGGTCAATCAGGCGACGCTGAAAGGCAGACCGCCCCTCAACCCACCAGTGCGCCTCGGCCAGCGCCGCCCGCATCAACCCGGCAGGCGCCAGCGCGGTGTCGAGCCGCGTATGATGTACCATCTCGATAATCGTGCGTACCCCGGCCCCCTCATCGCCCAGCCGATAGGCCAGCGCGTCGACATATTCGATCTCGGAACTGGCATTGGCCTGGTTGCCCAGCTTGTTCTTGAGGCGCTGAATGCGGAACCCGTTGCGCTCCCCGTCCAGCCAGCGCGGCACGAGGAAACAGGTCAAGCCGTCCTCGGCCTGTGCCAGCGTCAGGAACCCGTCACACATCGGCGCCGAACAGAACCATTTATGCCCGTTCAGCCGATACGCATCGCCCTCCCGCACCGCCCGCGTGGTGTTGGCCCGCACGTCCGAGCCACCCTGTTTCTCGGTCATCGCCATGCCCAGCGTCGCCCCCGCCTTTTCTTCAATCGGGCGCATCGACGGGTCATAAACCCCTGACGACAAACGCGGAATCCATGTCTCGGCCAACTTCTGATCCGCCTGCAGCGCGGGAACCGCCGCATAGGTCATCGTCATAGGACATGCCACGCCCGGCTCCAGCTGTGCCTGAAAATAGGCCAGTGCTGCGTGGGTCGCATGTCCGCCCTTGTCGGCTGTCCAGGCCACGCTGGCATAGCCTGCGCCCAACCCCTCCTGCATCAACTTGTGATAGCCGGGGTGAAACTCGACCTCATCCACCCGTCGCCCGGAGCGGTCAAACAGCTTGAGCCGCGGCAGGTCACGCTGCGCATCCGTGGCCGCCTGCAATAGCGCCTCGGACCCATAAAGCGCCCCGACCCGGGCCAACCGGGCCCCATCCGCACCCGCCGCCCCGGCATGGTCGCGCAGAGCCAAATCGTTGGCCCACAAGTCACGCACCCCACGCGGTGTCGGCTGGTTGAAGACTTCGTGCGTGCCCAAGCGGCTGACCGGATCTGAAACTGTCATGTTGTTCTCCCTCGTCGCCAGCCTGCCAAAGGAATCCACCCCGACCAAGCTCGCCGTTGCGTCACATTTTTGTTGCCCGAACGTGGGTTTAGGGGATTCACAGGACGAATCAGATATGGCATAGTCCCTGCACACGCCCCGGCAAGAGGGCACAAGAGGCAGACATGACAACGCAAAAATCCAGACCAGCGATCGGTGCGCTCGTGTTTTTCGGGCTGGCTTTCGCCTTGTCTTCCTATTTCACTTTCGCCGCCGTTCAGGGCGACTATGGCCTGTTTCGCCGGGTAGAAATCCTTGCAGAAAAAGACAAGCTACAAGCCGAACTGGCCGAAGTGCAGGCGCAAGTGGCGCATATGGAAAACATCACGCACCGCCTGTCGGACGAGTATCTCGACCTTGATTTGCTGGACCAGCAGGTGCGCGATGTGCTTGGGATGATCCGCGCCGACGAGATCGTGATCCGCTAGACTCCTCAAAACACTGAAAAGAAACGTACTTTTCCGCTCGCAAGTGCCGCACGTCTGCGCTACGCTGAAATCCTGTATTGTTTAACGCTAAACTATTCAGCGTTCGGGAGGGAATGGAATGGCGGCCAGACGCACCACCAAGAAGACGAATGTCTCTGGGGATGAGCTCAAACAGTTCTATCGGGACATGCTTTTGATCAGGCGTTTCGAAGAGAAAGCGGGTCAACTTTACGGAATGGGGCTGATCGGGGGCTTCTGTCATCTTTATATTGGTCAGGAAGCGGTCGTCGTGGGGTTGGAAGCCGCTGCCGAGGAAGGCGACAAGCGGATCACGTCATACCGGGATCACGGCCACATGCTGGCCTGTGGCATGGACCCCAACGGAGTCATGGCCGAACTGACGGGCCGCGAGGGCGGCTACTCCAAGGGCAAGGGCGGCTCGATGCACATGTTCTCGAAGGAGAAGCACTTCTACGGCGGTCATGGCATCGTGGGGGCGCAGGTGCCGCTTGGCGCAGGGTTGGCCTTTGCCGACAAATACAAGGGCAATGGGCGCGTCACATTCACCTATTTCGGTGACGGCGCCGCCAATCAGGGCCAGGTTTATGAGACCTTCAACATGGCGGCCCTTTGGGACCTGCCTGTGATTTTTGTCATTGAAAACAACCAGTATGCCATGGGTACCGCGCAGAAACGCTCGACATCGACCCCCGATATCCACACCCGCGGTGAGGCGTTCGGCATTCCCGGTGAAGCGGTCGACGGCATGGATGTGCTGGCCGTCAAAGACGCCGGCGAACGCGCAGTGGCCCACTGCCGAAAGGGCAAGGGCCCCTATATTCTCGAAGTGAAAACCTATCGCTATCGCGGTCACTCGATGTCAGACCCGGCCAAGTACCGCACCCGCGAAGAGGTCCAAAAGATGCGCGAGGAGCGTGACGCCATTGAACATGTGCGCCACCTGATCCTTGAAGGCAAACACGCCAGCGAAGACGATCTCAAGGCGATCGACAAGGAAATCAAGGCGGTGGTAAACGCCAGCGCCGACTTCGCCAAGGAAAGCCCTCTGCCCGCAGCCGAAGAGCTGTGGACGGACATTTACGCGTGATCTGACAGAGGAGAGTTGAAAAGATGGCAACCGAAATTCTGATGCCCGCCCTGTCCCCAACGATGGAAGAGGGCACTTTGGCCAAGTGGCTCGTGAAAGAAGGAGATACGGTCTCTGCAGGCGATATTCTGGCCGAGATCGAAACCGACAAGGCCACGATGGAGTTTGAAGCCGTGGATGAGGGTGTTATCGGCCACATCCTCGTGCCCGAAGGCACTGAGAACGTAAAAGTCAACACGGCCATCGCGACCCTTCTGGAGGAGGGCGAAGAAGCCGGAGAGGCACCTACAGCTACTGCCCCAGCCCAAGCCGCCTCATCCGCCGCCGAGCCCCCCTCAGAGGTCCCTGCTTCTGTCTCCCAAGCGCCTCAGCCCGCGCCGTCGGCCGACCTTACGCCGGATTGGCCCGAAGGCACCCCGATGAAGCAGCAGACAGTGCGCGAAGCGCTACGCGACGCCATGGCCGAGGAAATGCGTGCCGACGAAGACGTCTACCTGATGGGCGAAGAGGTTGCCGAGTACCAAGGGGCCTACAAGGTCAGCCAGGGTCTGCTTGACGAGTTCGGCTCCAAGCGCGTGATTGACACGCCGATTACCGAGCATGGCTTTGCCGGGATCGCCGTTGGGGCGGCCTTTGGCGGGTTGAAACCGATCGTCGAGTTCATGACATTCAACTTTGCCATGCAAGCCATTGACCATATTATCAATTCAGCGGCGAAGACACTTTATATGTCGGGTGGCCAGATGGGCGCCCCAATGGTGTTCCGCGGCCCCAATGGTGCCGCCGCACGCGTCGGTGCACAACATAGTCAGGACTACGCGGCCTGGTATGCGCAGATTCCCGGCCTCAAGGTGGTCATGCCCTACAGCGCCTCGGACGCAAAGGGCCTGCTCAAGTCCGCGATCCGCGACCCCAACCCGGTGATCTTCCTCGAAAACGAGATCCTGTATGGGCGTTCCTTTGAAGTCCCGGCAATGGAAGACTTCACGATCCCCTTTGGCAAAGCCCGGATCTGGCGCGAAGGCAGTGATGTCACCATCGTGAGTTTTGGAATCGGGATGCAATATGCCTTGGAAGCCGCTGAAAAGCTCTCGGAAGATGGCATCGAGGCGGAGGTCATCGACCTTCGGACCCTGCGCCCCATCGACTATGGCACCGTGATCAACTCGATCATGAAAACCAACCGCTGCGTCACCGTCGAGGAAGGTTGGCCCGTCGGCTCGATCGGCAACCACCTTTCGGCAACGATCATGGAGCGCGCCTTTGACTATCTGGACGCCCCCGTGATCAACTGCACCGGCAAGGACGTCCCCATGCCCTATGCGGCAAACCTTGAAAAACTGGCGCTCGTGACCACCGACGAGGTGATCGCAGCCGTCAAGCAAGTGACCTATCGCTGAGGAGACCCGGATATGCCTATTGAAATCCTCATGCCCGCCCTCTCGCCGACAATGGAAGAAGGGACCTTGGCCAAGTGGCTGGTAAAGGAAGGTGATACTGTCGCATCCGGCGACATCATTGCTGAAATCGAAACCGATAAGGCCACGATGGAGTTCGAGGCTGTCGACGAGGGGATCGTCGGGAGGATACTGGTTCCCGAAGGCAGCGAAGGGGTCAAGGTCAATACCCCCATCGCGATGCTGCTTGAAGACGGTGAAGATACCGATGACCTGGAAATCTCGTCGTCAACAACAAGTGCTTCCGCGGCCACACCGGAAGCCGCCGCAGCGCGCCAGGCTCCCCTCACCCCTCCTGCTCCGAAAGCAACGCGAACGGATTCTGGAGCACGTGTGTTTGCCTCTCCACTGGCCCGCCGAATTGCGGCGGAAAAAGGCCTTGATCTGACGGCCATCTCCGGTAGCGGCCCAAGAGGCAGGATCGTCAAGGCCGATCTGGAAAGTGCGCCCGCGGCCAAAGCGCCGGATGCGGCACAACCCTTATCTGCTGCCGCGCCAGCGCTTGCATCCGCACCTGCAAAAGCTCCGACCGTGGACGCATCAGCCATCGCGAAAATCTACGAGGGCCGCGAATATCAAGAAATGCCCCTCGATGGGATGCGCAAAACAATCGCTTCTCGATTGACTGAAGCCAAGCAAACCATTCCGCATTTCTACCTTCGCCGAAACATCCGACTGGATGCACTGCTCAAGTTCCGAGGCGAGTTGAACGCGCAGCTTGAAACCCGTGGCGTCAAGCTTTCCGTCAATGACTTCATCATCAAAGCTTGCGCGCTTGCATTGCAGGCCGTTCCAGATGCCAATGCTGTTTGGGCTGGTGATCGCGTTTTGAAACTGGCACCTTCAGATATCGCGGTAGCCGTGGCAATTGAAGGAGGCCTGTTCACACCAGTTATCCAGGATGCTGACGCAAAATCGCTTTCAAAACTGTCGTCCGAAATGAAAGATTTAGCGGCGCGTGCCCGGGATCGCAGGCTCGCTCCTCATGAATACCAGGGCGGAAGTTTTGCAATTTCGAATTTGGGGATGTTTGGTATCGACAACTTCGACGCGGTGATCAATCCTCCGCACGGAGCCATTCTGGCTGTAGGTGCCGGGGTAAAAAAGCCGGTAGTTGGCAAAGATGGCAACATCGTAGCAGCAACCGTCATGTCGGTAACACTATCGGTCGACCACCGTGTCATTGATGGGGCATTGGGTGCAGAGGTGCTCAATCACATTGTGTCCAATCTTGAGAACCCGATAGCAATGCTTGCCTAAATGCACGAAAACGCCAGCTCAGCGAGCTGGCGTTTTCTGTTACAATTCGCTGAATAATCAGCTTTTCAGAATTTGATCCATCTCAATGGAAGGCTGCGGACACCCGGCTTCGCCGACAATCTTTGCCGGCACACCGGCAACCGTCGAACAAGGAGGGACATCTTCAAGCACAACTGAACCGGCAGCGATGCGGCTGCAATGACCGATCTTAATATTGCCTAAAACTTTGGCGCCTGCCCCGATTAGAACACCGTCACCAATCTTGGGGTGACGATCCTCTTCTTCCTTGCCTGTACCGCCAAGTGTGACCGAATGCAGCATGGAAACATTGTCCCCGACCACCGCGGTCTCTCCGATGACGATCGAATGGGCGTGGTCGATCATGATCCCTTTGCCGATCCGCGCAGCGGGATGGATATCAATGCCAAAAATCTCCGACGTGCGCATCTGGATAAAGTAGGAGAGGTCATGTCTCCCCTGCTTCCAAAGCCAATGACCGATCCGGTAGGCCTGCATCGCCTGATAGCCTTTGAAAAACAGAATTGGTTGCAAAAGCCTATGACAGGCCGGATCCCTCTCGAACACGGCCATGAGGTCCGCCCGCGCAGCTTCAGCAAGATAGGGATCCGACGCAAACGCTTCGTCTCCGATCTCTCGCAAGATCACCATGGACATCTCATTTGAAGAAAGCTTGGCTGCAAACCGATAGCTCAAAGCCCGTTCGATTGATTTGTGGTGCAGAACACATGCGTGGATAAGCCCCCCCATCAGCGGCTCTTCCCGAACTGCTGTTTGGGCTTCTTCCGTGATGCGTTGCCAAACCGGATCCAATTCGGTCAGTATTGCGCGCTTTTCGGCCATGAACTGCATTCTCCTTTGCGTCCAGAGTACTACAGATAGCGCTTGTCCTGCAAATTCAAACCCGGAATGGCAAAGATCACGGCTTCGAATACCCAAAACGGCTAGAAACCTTCGGCGCGACTTGCCCCATAGGCAAACCTTCGATGCTCGTTGTCATAGCCTTGTTGGTAGAGTCAAAAAGCCTACCTCCAGCATCTCTTTACAGGCGCACGGCTTGGTTTCGGCGACGGACAGGTGACCTTCGATTTCATTCTGCACCACCAAATGGCACCTTCGATAGTCACGGTCTGAGAAACTCGGCTCCGGTGGAAGATGAAACCGCGCAACTGCACTGCACAAGGAGCCATTGCCCCACATCGGATGTGACTTGCCAAACCGATTGAAGTATCGATGAGCGGCTTCTGCTTGCAGCATTATCTTACGACAACACAGCGCGCGCTCCTCATCCGAAACCCTGAACAGCAACCGGGCGACAGAAACGACATCGCCCGGCAGCACGTCACGCATCTATTCAACCCCCAACGAACCGAACCCTCCGGCTCCGAAATGTGCGGAAATCTGAGCGACCTGAAAAGTGAACCCGCCAGTGCACCCGTCTACAGATTGATCCGCGATGCTGTAGACCCAATTGGGCGAAGAAATGACGTCTTCCCTGACAACGCGATTATCCTTGAGAACTCTCACGAGATAGCTTTCGATTTCTTCGCCCAAGGGCACTTCAAGGCCGTCCCAGCCGTCACCCATGATCCGAGTACGCCGTATCCAGGAAAAGCTTTTTTCACCATTTGCATTTGTTGCACAGTGCAAGTGAACGGGCGCATAGGGTTTCAAACCATTTCCAGAGAACGCCCTAATGTGGTGGGAATACGAACTGTCTTCCATCGAACGCCCCGCCGGACCTACACGATAGTGATGTACCACATTTCGCGAGGACGTTGGAAGATCGAGCTGGCGCGGGTTCCCGTCAAGCATTACGAACCAACTCCCTGCCGGCCAAACATCTGGCATCCTGACGTCTGATCCGAGTTGCCCCCTAAGCCGCCCTGAAAGTCGAAAGGTGTCGGTGTCGATCAGCTCTGCGACTTGAAACTGAAACACTTCCCAATTGTCCGTGGAACCATCTCCAATTGCCGCGAGATTGCCGCCACTTAACAACTGCTCAAGTGGAATGCTCTCCAACGCGCCGCTTGTGAGTTTGACTTGCAGGCCATCCCCGCGATCCAACAACCCGGGCCTAGCGGCGAACATTGCCGTCTGCGTCAACCCAATGGTCGAACGCGAATTCACCAAAGTATTTAGTCGGTAATTCGCATCAACCGAAGACTCATGCACCGCGACAGCCCCTGTCCAAGGCTTGCCGGTTACTGCAACATGTGGCGCATGCGGGACCTCGTCACCCGTCATCAGTGGCAAATCAAGAAACAACGTTAGTGCGGGAGTTGGCGGCACAAAGACCGAACTGTGGGGAAGGTCATCATCCAACATCGGCACTTGGTACAATGTCTGCTCAATTGTCGTGGCATCAACGATCTGCATTTCACCAAGATCGACGTGATCGATCCGAAATGGGTTCTCGACTCCATCTTCCGACGAAATCGAGATGACATCCCCCGCACCGAGGCCGAATTTTGAAGGCGGCAGTGCCAACCTGATACTTTCTTTCGCCTGAGCGGCCTCCGCGATCCATCGTTCGGCGACAAGACGGCCTTCAGAACGAGACATGCTGATGGGGAACTCGCTGAAGGAGACAGCATTCGTCGCTTCATCAGGCAAGATCGCCTCTTCGAAAACCGTTGCAAAATCACTTCCCGCCTCGATGAACCCTAACCTGACACGGCCGGTCTCCAACCCCTGAGCCTCTCGTGTTTTTTCAACTACGGCATCAAGGTCTCCGGCCACCGCCAATTGGTTCCTCTCCAGCGCGACGATTTCGTTGCGACCACGCATCACGAAATTCAAAACGCCGTCCCGCTCAACCGCATCAAAACCGTGGCACAGCATCAACGGCTGCAACATCGCACGGGCGTCGGCGACGTTTTCCTCAACATAACCGCGTACCACGCCTTCCAACTGGGACGCATCAAAATGCATCATGCCTGAACGTTCGCAAATTTCTGACACCACGCTTTCAAGCGTTCTGTTGGAACTCCGCCCCGTGATCCAATGCCCCGTTTTATAGTTTTCGCCGTCATTCCAGTCCGTCGTGTTATTTGGAAAACTGGGGAAAGGTCGAGTATCCCATGCCCAGACATACATGCGCGAGACATCAATCATCCGACCTTGATATTCAGCCGATACTGGGTTGTTTTCTTCATCTTCCCAGTAACTGCGCATCACCTGAAGATATCGTTGTTGAAGGAAATCGTCCCTTGCCCCATTCGAGAACCAAGGCACCGAAGACTCCGAAGATTTAGGATCAACAAACTTGTTCGGCTGATTGGTTCCTTTGTTGATCGCACCACACCCGATTTCCGTGAACCAGATGGGTTTGCTACCCGGCACCCAGGGTGTGGATTCCGCGGATCGAATTCCACCGATGCGATCATGGTGAGAATGCGACCACCAGTTTCGGATATCCTTGTAGCGAAACACCCATGGTTCATCATGAGTTCCGTCGGAAATCGCGGTTCGGCGCTGCGCGAAACGCGCCTCCTCCGAATGGTAATACCAATCATAGCCTTCACCTCCCTCGATGTTGGCCTTCAGATACTCCGGATCGTAGATCGACCCCCACTCGGCTGCATCGATATGATCCTTTCCGTCACGCCAGTCGGACAGAGGCATGTAATTGTCGATGCCGACAAAATCTATATTGGCATCAGACCACAATGGGTCGAGGTGAAAATAGACATCGCCCGAATCGTCGTCAGGTTGATAGCCGAAGTACTCGCTCCAGTCTGCCGCGTAGCCGATTTTGGTTTCAGCGCCCAGAACCTGCCGTACTTCAGCTGCAAGAGTGATCAGCGCCTGCACAGCCGGGAAACCGTGCTGCCCGATAATTTGCGTCAGCCCACGCATTTCCGAGCCAATGCAAAAAGCATCTACACCACCAGCTGACGCGCACAACGCCGCATTATGCAATATGAAGCGCCGATAGCTCCACTCTTCCGGTCCATTGTATTCCACGCTATCTTCGCCGACGGTGAAATCAGCAGCGCTCGCTGTCCCAAAAAAGCTTACAACTTCCTGATCCGCCGCTTCGCTTCCCGAAGGAGAACCGTCGCGCCCATGCGCCGCAGAAAGCGTGATGCGCCCGCGCCAGGGCAGAACCGGTTGGTTATCCGCGCCGTCCCAAGGATCCGGCAGACCGTTCCCCTCCAACTGTTCCATCAGGATAAAGGGATAGAACATTACCTGTAATCCATTACCTTGGAGATGCCGGATCGCATCCCGAACAGATTGGTCACAGGGTGTTCCCCCGTATACGGGTATACCGTCCTTGCGGGGAATCTGCTGCGCCGACTCGCGGGTCAATCCACTAACACGCCAGGGCATCTCCATCGCGTCAGCATCTTTTTGCTCGACTTTTGGGCGCAACTGACACTCACCGACACGAAGGTCATCTCCAAACCAGCTGACAACAAGCGACGCCGCTCCACAGTTGGGAAGCTCATCACGCAACGCATCAACAGAAGTAACAAAGTCGGTCTTTCCTGATGGAGAATGCTCATTCACCGTACGGAATTCCGCCACATCTCCGCGAATTCTTACGGGCGTAGTTGCCAAAGCATACTCTCCCGAGCCCGGCATCAAGGCGACGGCACTCACGCTCCGAGCCATGTCTGAATCCGCGTCCCCGACATCTTGCGGGGTGCCACGAATAACCTCAAAGCTGAATTGAGGAACGCGGTTGCCAAATTGCTCCAAGGGCAAGTCCTCTAGCACAACATAGGCTGTCCCACGATACGAGGGGACCGCTCCCGCGCCCTCGATAGCTTCCATCTTCGGGTCGGGCTGCTGATCCATATCGCCCTTGTATACGCGCATATTCAGGTCATCTGGAGAAACCTCATTGCCGTCAGCCCAGATACGCCCAACGCGCTGAATTTCACCCTCGCAAAGCGCTAGCGCCATGGACACCGAATAACTGTACGTACGCGTCTTCGGTTTCGCTGGCGCGCCCTTTCCGCCTCCGCTGACTGACTGCGTTTCCTCGAAACGACTTGCCCAGATCACCTGCCCGGCAAGACGCATGCGTCCGAAAACTCGAGATTGTGTTGCGCCCTCGGCCGATCCCGATATCCGAAACCTGTCCACACGACCGGTTTCTACGGTCTTGGCCCCTGATCCCAGAATTCTCTGATCGACAAGTCGTCCTGCGCTCGCCCCAACCAACCGTCCGAGAGCAATCGCCGAGACGCCAGCGACACCACCGCCCAAAGTACCACCAATTGCAGCCCCGGCTGCAGCCAAAACAACAGTCGCCATTATTCAACTCCTGGGAAATTCAAAAAGCGCGACAATGCGCCTGCGCCAAGGCGCGCTGAGAGGACTTTCAATGACAGAATGTCCCGAATATGCATGTGTAAAGTACGGCGATACGCCGGTTTGCGTGACAATCCCCAAATGCTTGGCCACACAGCGTTCTTTCATTCGGAATAGGATCACATCCCCTAAAGCTAAGCATTCACTTGATTTTTCCGTCAGGTGTCGGCGCGCGCTAGTCCACAACTCTTCTCGACCCTCGGCTTCTGACCAGTCGCGGCTATAGTTGGGGATGATCTCCGGCTCACCATGAAATAGTTCCCGCCAAACACCCCGAACCAGACCAAGGCAATCGGTGCCGGCGCCCCGACAACTCGCCTGATGTACGTAGGGCGTCCCGATCCAAGCACGCGTCACGCGCACGACTTCCTCGCGCGTTACCATCATCAGCGTCGGCTCCCGCCAGAAGCTGTGCCGTCCGATTTAGGGTAGCTCGCCATCCAGTCTTCACCAGGGATGTCCGGGAAGCCCTGAAAGTTGAGCGCATTCCCGAATTTGAACCGGCAGGTATTAAAGCGCTTGTCACATCCGGCAACAAGCTTGAGCGTATCTCCGGAAACAGGCTTTGCACCCAGGGGTTCCCAAAGCTCGATGACCCGTTCGCCGGAATCCCGCACATAGTCGCGCTTGATGACACCGGACAGGCCCGAGGCAGCGCCAGTTTCCATCCGCAAAAGGCCTTTGCTGAACCAGCCGGCTTCGAAATCCACGAGAGATCGCCATTCAAACACACGTCTCCCATCAACAACATCAACCTGAAGCATCGCTGAATACCCTGAAGTCTCAACGTCAAAACTGCAATTGGTATCTCCCAAAACCGCGGAACACGGCTTCTGGTAAACACGTCCGATCGGCTGGTTCAATGCCTCTGACAGTCCGCGCAACTCGGCCCGAAATGCGCCTCCGGCACGGTGTAGCGCGCCAATTGTACCTCGGAAAACAATACTTCGCTGGCTGACATCGGCCCAGTTTACGATCCAGGCAACCACTTCGGCGCCATCAAATCGCCCGGCAAGAATATCCTCTTCGCAGACCGTCGAGTCGCTCAACACGCCAAGAGCCTCGGTATTGTCGATGGACAAACCTGTGCTTTGCTCCAGAGACATCGCGGTCAACCCACTGTCAGCGCGAAACGTGAACCCTTCGAACTCAAGCGCGCAATCATGATCCGTGAACCCTAGACGTGCGCCGTCACGCCGTGTCACGCCCCAGGCACGCGCCACGGTGGTGAGTCCCGTTTGCAGGTGTGCTTGCAAAGCTTCTTGAAACGCCATCACACACGCACCTCGACGACCGGAACATTCGGAACATCGCCTGCTCTGAAACTGGCAACGCTGGTCTGAATGCGGTCAGTATCGAAGCGGACCGGAACATCAAACTCGAACCCGGCCGTAATCTCGGTCTCCAGGCCTGGCGGCTCGAAAAAATGAACGAGCCCGGTGTCGGCCTCGACTTCGAAATGCACGCCTTCCCTCAGTTCATCCCCGGCGAGACCAACCCTGACCGTCCCGGAAACCGGTTTGGCAATCGGGCGTTGATAGGAAAAGACACCCGAGCGATAGTTTTTCGCCAGTGCAAATGTCTTGGTTGCGTCATCTCCCCGCGCAATGATCTGATCGCGATAGTCCGGCGTATCAGACGGTTTACAGGACTTGAAATCAGACCAATCTTTCCAACGAAACCCGTGTAGTTGACCTCGACGGGCTTCGAAAAAGGCAATCAGAACCTCGATATCGTCCAGCGATTTGACACCGACGCCGGCGTCGTAACGGCGGCGCGAATGCGCCCAGGCCGTGTTGCGCTCCTCGAACCCATTGGCCAGCGTCACGACATCCGTACGCCTTTCCGGTCCACCAATAGAGCCAAAACTCAGGTTTGCCGGAAACCTCACTTCATGAAACACCATGTTTCATCCCCCTTTTTCAGCCGTTGCGTTGACCGCGAGACATGATGCGATTCATCTGGGCCGCGATCTGACCCTGAGAACGCCGGAACCCCTCGACATCCGGTGTCGTGATATTCATCACGACATTGACAGCCCTCCCGCCGCCTGCCTGAACGCCGAGACGACCATCGGGGCCCCTGCTCAGCGGCATGATCGCCTCGGGACCTGCCTCCCCCATCAGTCCGACGCCACCGCGCATCGGAAACGTTGTTGGGCCCGAAACGATCCCGCCCTTCGCGAAAGGCATCACACGCCCCTGCGCGAATCCGGCACCGTTGGCGAACGGAAGAATGCCTTCAATCATATTGCCGACCCCGCCCGCGATAACTCCGCCCAGCTGGTCGGTGACAGGTGTCAGCGCCGCTCTGTAGGTGGCGTCGATCATCGACCTTGCTACGGTTTCGAGCGCATCCGACAACTTCATCCCGTCAAACACCAGGCCATCAAATGCCTTGCGCAAGCCGCGCCCGATGCCTTTTTCAAGTGTCGCCACGTCTTGTCCGGTTGCAGACAAGGCATCACGCATCCGCTTCAGCTCGGTGTCGAACCCGGCGGCAACGGCCGTGGTCTGCCCAAGACTGACCTCAAGCGCATCGACCTGCGCCTCCAGCTCGTCCAATCCTTCAATTTCCGTCATCTCGAATTCCCTTTGCTTGATCGGGATAGGCACTCAACAGCTTGTCGAGGCCGCTTCTGTTCATCGGAACCAGCCCACCTCCCTGCCCCAGCAAAAGCGTCAGCTCGGCTGGGGTGAGCGCCCAGAATTGTTCCGGGGGCATTCTCAGCCCCTCGAACGCGGCCCTCATGAGGCGGGGCCAGTCAAACCCACTCATGAAGACACTTCTCCCGGAACGACAAAGGCACGCGCCAGCGACTCGGCGGCGACTTTTGCCGCATGCAGAGCTCCCCCTTCAATGTCGGCGCTCACCAAGGCATCCGCATGGCCGCGCCATCCGCCACCCCGAAGTCCCGCCAAGATCAGCGTCAGCACATCGCGGGAGGAAAACGCTCCGGTTTCGAAACGCTCGACCAGTTCGACAAGCGTTCCGCTTTTCAAGCCGTCTTCCAATTCTGCCAAAGCGCCCAACGTCAGCTTGAGAACATGCGGTTGGCCATCAATCACAAGCTCAACCTCACCTGCCCACGGATTGGCCATGTCAAAGCGCCACGAACGTCAGCGCGCCAGCAGAAGCCAGCGAGAGTTCGTACGTGGCTTCGCCGTTATGCGTACCCGAATACTCAACGGACGAGACCTGGAACGGGCCTTCCACGATCCCGAAATCGGGGATGATGACCTGAAAATCAGGCGTCTCACCATCAAAGAAAATCTGGCGTGCCCTTTCGTCCGTGCTGGCGTCCTTGAAAACACCAGCCCCGGAAATCGACGCCGATTTCACACCTGCGCCGCTGAGCAGTTCTCGCCAGCCTCCCTGGCTCTCTAGCGAAGTCACGTCCACGCTTTCCGCGTTAAAGCTGATCCGGGTTGCCCGAAGCCCCGCAATCGTCTCGAACTGGCCGTCCCCGGTCAGATCCACCTTGATCAAAAGATCCTTGCCATTCTGTGCACCCATGATGCGCCTCCACTTAAGAAATCAAATCGTCTTCCACGCGCGCGCGGAACTTCAGGTCGATGCGACGTAGCCCGGACACCGTGTCCCGTTTGGCCACTGCCTTTTCGAATGTCATGAAAACCATCCTGCCCCGCGACAAGGTCAAGTTCGCGCGGTGCAGCACATCGCTGACTGCCGCAGCCGCCTGTTTTCCTTGGGCAAAGCCACCAGCACTGGAAAATACCGACACAACGAGCCGATGTTCGGCGCCATCCCCGCCCGCATCCGAGCGATCCAGCGTCGTTTCCGCCCCGAGAATGACATAGGTATCGGGCGCAATCCCCTCTGGAAGCTCGTCATAGACGGCGCCCCCAATGAGCGAAGACAGCGCGACGTCCGTCGCCAAGGCCTGAAAAACCGCGGCCTGAAGGGCCGCCGCAATTGCGTAACTCATGCCACACGCTCCTCTTTGGCGTTGCAAACCAGATAGCGGCCGTCGGGATCCCACTCTGCGACGCTTTCGATACGGAACACGCGGGTTCCTTCCCGAAAGCGCTGTCCCGCCTCCGGGCGCGATGGTTGTCCTGAAGGGGCCGCCCGCACGAAAATGCGGTACCTCACGGTCGAAAAAGCAGTTTCAGCCGCGTTGCGCACACGCGCAGTCCGCACCTGCACATCGCCCCAGAGAACACCCTCCTGCGTCCAGGCCTCCACGGTTCCGCCGGCGCCATCCGGAAGGTTGCTGCGTGTTTCCAGAGTGAGTTTCCGGCTCAGTGAAACCCGTTTCATAGCCCTGCCCCCATATGCACGCGCACGGGGCGGTACCTCTCAAGGAGGCTCGTGACACCAAACGGCATGCATCCGCTCTGAAGCGTTGTCTCATGCCGGTGCTCGTAGTAATGCGACGCCAGCAAGAAAACCGCCTGAGCGAGATCCGACGGTAGATCTCCCCATGCCGAACCAAACCCGGCAACGAATACAATCAACACGCTTCCGTCCATTGGAATGGTCGGCAGGCACGTTCCAACAGGACGCAGTGTCGGCTGTTGAGCATCCTGCACCAAACGATAAGCACTTGGGGCAACCGTGACCGCGTCCCCTTGTCGATCGATCAACGCGACGCTTTCGATTGCAGACACCGGTGACACCGGAAGCCCCTGAGCCTGCGCAGTGCGCCACCCACTCAGTAGCCAGGAAAATCGTCTTGCAATCAGAACCTTTCCGGTACGCGCCTCCACAGCACTCATTGCCGCCAGTAAAAAGCTTTCCAGAACGCTGTCCTGAAGGCTTTCATCGGAAAATCCACTGCCCAACCGCAGATGGGCCTTGAACTCATCGACCGGCAGGGCCGACGGCGGCACCGAGGTCTCTTCGACTAACATCATGGAAAACTCCAATAATCCACCCTCTCAACAGGCTGGGCGCGCGCCCTCACGTCGCTCGAACGGAGGGGAACGGCTAGACAACGCAAGATAACTGGCGCGCGCCCGAACAAAGGCGGTGTCCCGCCCTTGTTTCCTCGATCGTTAGGAGACCGAGAACCGCAGAAGCTTGATCGCGGCAAAATCGCTCACATTGCCGCCAATGCGCTTGGTCGCATAGAACAACACATGCGGCTTGGCGCTGAACGGATCCCGCAGCACCCGCAGGTCCGGGCGTTCGGCGACCGTGTAGCCTGCGTTGAAGTCGCCAAAGGCGATCGCGTCGGCGCCCGACGCAATGTCCGGCATGTCTTCCGCAATCAGCACCGGATAGCCCAGAAGACGCGCCGGTTCACCGGCGGCAAGGCCATCGGACCAAAGGAAGCGGCCGTCACCATCCTTGAGCTTGCGCACTGCGCCCGCCGTCTTGGAGTTCATCACGAAGGTACCGTTGGCGCGATACTGGGCACCCAGCGCATAAACGAGGTCGATAATGGTATCCCCGCCATTGAAATCGCCGTCCACACCCGTCGGGACATAGCCAATATTGCCCCAAGTCCAGACATCATTGTCGACCGCCGCGTGGTTCAGAATACCGGTCGGCTTATCGACACCGTCGCCATTGATGAATGCGGCCGCCTCGGCGCGTGCAAACTTGTCGGCGATCCGACCTGCAAGCCAGGCCTCGATGTCGAATGCACTGTCATCCAGAAGACGCTGCGATGCCTTCGGCAGCGCACTGAGTTCATGAAGCGGAATGGTGATCCGCTCGATGGTCGGCGTGCCGGTTTCACCCGTCGCCGAGGATTCATCTGCCCAGCCAGCGCCCGCTTCGGTCGAGTCGATCAGAACATCAAACGATCCCGCCTCGACATTCACCACATTTGCAATCGCGCGGATTGAAGCCGTGGCATTCAGCACAGACTTGATCGACTCGGCCGTCTGCGGATCGACAAGGTAGCCACCGTCGCCATTCACCGCCGTCGACATCGACTTCCCGTCCAGCTCAAGGCCACGGAGCCCATCATCCTCGCCGGACCGAAGATAGGCGTTGAAAGCCTTCTGGTGCGGGGCATCAAAATCGGTTGCCGCTGCCAGAACCGGGCGCGTCGCAACAAGGGATTTACGTTCAAACTTGGTCATTCGATCTTCCTGTTTTTTCAGTCGGTCATCAATTTCGCTAGAGAAGTTTTTGAAGTCGCTCATGAAACCCGCCACGGCAGACTTCACCTCGGCTACCGGAGACACATCTTCCCCGGTCCGAGCCTTCGCCTCGGTCTTACTCATCCACAGATCCTTAGTTGAGTTTCTGCCAGCGCTAGTAGCGCGCCAGCTCCCGGCGGGCGCCCTGAATGGTCGCCGCCAATTCACGCAAAGCGGCATCGGTGCCAGGGGCTTCCCCCTTGGCCGCCACCCGCGCACTGGGCAACATCGGGAATGTCACGAGCGACACTTCCCACAGCTCCAGTTCCTTCAAGAGCCTTTGGCCCTTGGCATTCTTCGTCGCCTTCAACGTGCGATAGCCAATCGACAACCCGTCGATCGCCCCCGCCTCGATCAGCTTGGCGGCCTCGCGTCCTTTATCCACATCGGTCAAGAGCCTCCCCTTGACCCAAAGTCCGCGCGCGTCTTCGCGCACCTCGTCCCAAATGCCGATTGGTTGGGCCGGATCATGCTGCCACAACATCTTCACGCTGCGCCCTGAGGCGTTCAACGCCGCAAGCGAGCCCGCATATGCGCCCTTCTGTACGACATCGCCACCCTGATCCACGGACCCAAATAGCGAGGCATATCCTTCGATCACGGCTCCGTCTTCCACGTTCAAACCGTCCCCAAACCGCGCGAATTTGCGCTCCAGAACATTCTCGAAATCCATCCTAACCCCTTTCATCTGTGCCCTAGGGCACGGCACTCAATAGCGACTGAAACGCCTGCGCGAGGATCACACCGACCACCCCGTAGACAGTCAACCAAAGCCGTTTCTCCAACCGCTCCATCAACGCCTCGATCTTGTCGAGCCGACGGTTCAACCCGTCGAATTGCAATTTCGCCACCCGCTCATGCGCCTCCAGCCGCAACGCCGGGGCACAATCAAATGACTCGAACCCATATCGCTGTTCACCCATCCAAGTCCCCATCTGCCTCTGCGGGCAAACCAAGCAGGGCGCGCTTTTCCGCAACTGTCAGAAAGCCGGCATTTGCCACCCGCGCCCATTGCGCGTCCCGCTCTGCTGACAACGCCGGCACCTGATCCAGGTCGGGCTTCAGCACGACACTCTCTCCAACAAAATCCGACAACCATGCCCCAACTGCCGCCGTAACCCGCGTTGCCAGCGGCAGAACCGTCAACCGATAAAACGCTCGATTGGCTTCTTGGTAGTTTGCATAGGTCGCGTCACCCTGAATACCGAGCAGCATTGGAGGCACCCCAAAGGCCAGGGCAATCTCGCGTGCTGCGGCCTCCTTGGTTTTCTGGAATTCCATATCGCTGGGCGAGAAACCCATTGGCTTCCAGTCCAACCCACCTTCCAGCAGCATCGGCCGCCCAGCGTTCCGCGCACCCTGATGGTGGCTCTCCATTTCTCCCACCAGCCGGTCATATTGATCCGCGCTCAGGCTCCCCTGCCCGTCACTGCCCTTGTAAACGATCGCACCGGACGGTCGCGCCGCGTTGTCGAGCAGCGCCTTGGACCAGCGCGACGCGCTGTTGTGCACATCAAGCGCCATCGCCGCGGCCTGCATCGGCGAGAACCCATAGTGATCGTCCTGCGGGTGGAAGTTCTTGATGTGACACACCGGCGAAATGCCGCGCGCATCAAAGCGGTGCTTGCGTGTACCAACGGCATATTCATAGGCAACAGGCCACCCATCCGCACCTGGAACCACGCTCATGCGATCTGAGCGTAGCACATGAAGTTCCAGCGGCATCCCCTGATCAGCACCAACCGCCTCGAGATAAGCATTTCCCGACAACAGGAGTTGCCCGAACAACGCCTCAAAAAGCTCTGCACGGCCCTGAATTGCATTTGGCGACTGGATCAACGACAGAAGCGGGTGCGTTTCAAACCTCTGTTGCGCATCCTGCAAAACCAGCGGAAGCGCCGATGCGGCCTCGGCAATCAGCTTCACAGAACGATACCCCACCGGGTTTCCGGAAAATCCTGTCCGGGTCAACGAAACGGTGTCGCGCGGGCTCCAGGCGACTCGACCGGCGCCTTGCCAGGCCACGACAGGTCCGGTTGCGCTCGCCTTCTGCTCGGGCACGTCTTTGCCCCTGCGCCGCAAGAAATCAAATACCATCGTCTGATGCTCCCAAGCTACCTGTGCCCCGATGTCCCGAGTTTGAAACCGGCGCCAATTCCTGTGTCCGCCTTGGACTGGAAACGTTATCGCAGAGTGATCTTAAGATGCGGCTTGGGCACCGTGCGGTGCCCGTTGCCTCTGTCAAATGGCGCGAAACCGCGGAGCGCGCCACTTGGCTGACGGTTCGATGATTAGTTCCGTCAGGGCCCAGACCAACGCGTCCACCCTGTCGGGGCTTCCGGTGCCTTCAAACCCATGCAGGGTCATGGCACACATCTGGTCTTCCAGCAAATTCAACCCACCGAGGTGACTGACCCGCCCCAGTTCATACAGCGCCGCAACCGGTTCGGCCCGCGCCGCCTTGCCACGCGATGCACGTACCGCCTTGAATGGGACCAGCGGGTCGATCTGCCGGATCACCGATTGAACAAGGTCTCCGCCCTGGTTAACCTCTGCCACCAGCTTGTCCGCCCCCCAACTTTCCATAGCCGCGATCGCAACACTGGCCCAGCCTTCGGGGCTGGCCGCCCGCACAGTTGCATCCTCAAGAACAACCGCCTTCCAATCCTGAACCGGCCCACGCGTATTGGCCCCGACAACCACGATGCCGCATTCGTCGGACTTGGAATGCCCGGTCACGGGCGGGTCAACCGCCACAACAATCCGATCCAGCTCCGGGGCCTTCGCAAGCCTGTGGGCATCGATCATCTCGCGCTTCCACAAGGCGCCCTCAAGATCCTCCAGCAACACTCCGTCCAACTCCTGCCGGCCAAGCTGCGTACCCTCGTAGCGCGCCCGCACCTCCTCCAGGAAGCTCTCGGCAAGATAGGCCCGATTGGCCTCGGTAGGCGCCGTGGTCTGAACCGTGCTTGACACTTTCAGCAAATCCTTGAGCACCGAAACGTTGCGCGGCGTCGTGGTCACGCATTGTTGCGGATGATCCCCAAGCCGCAGCCCGAACTGCAGCATGTCCCATGTCTCACGCCCGTTGCGCCACTTGGCGATCTCGTCCACCCACGCAGCGTCAAATTGCGGGCCGCGCAACCCTTCCGGGTCGTGGGCCGAAAACGCCTGTGCCACCGCCCCGTTTGGCCACACCAACCGCTTGCGCCCGGCTTCCCAAACGGGTTTTCGATCCGGCGGAGAGCATGCCAGAATACCGCTTTCGCCAAAAATCATCACCTCACGGACCTGGTCGATTGTTTCCCCGACCAGAGCGACCCGGCGCGCGCGCCCAGCTTCTCTTGGGCCAGATCCCTCTACCATGCTGCGCACCCATTCAGCGCCCGCGCGGGTCTTGCCCGCGCCGCGCCCTCCAAGGATGACCCAGGTTTTCCAGTCACCTTCCGGCGGAAGCTGGTGCGGCAAAGCCCAGAAATCGAACAAAAAAGGGAGAGCCAAAAGCTCTCCCTCGGTCAGACTATCCAGGAACGCTGCCTGAACCTCGGCAGGTTCTGAGGCGATCCAATCGGCACCGTATCGAAGATCGTGCGGTGTCGAGGTCAAGGGGGCAGGCTCTGCCCCGACCGGTTTTCGTCTTGTGGCGCTCATTCAGTCTGTTCTCCGTTTCAATAGCCAGTCGGACACAGGCGCGTACCTGGCCCAGCAATCGCTGCAACTCTTCGACAAGTTTCTGCTCTTGGGTCACTTCAACGCCGTGAAGATGGCCAAGTTGCGTTGCCATGTCGGACAGGGATTGCCGAAGACCGCCGATTTGCCGGCTCAGGTCAATTGCGTCGTCAGGCGGAGTATCTAAGGTCATATGTGCTCGGTGCCTCTCATGCGCAGTCCACCCCTCCGCACAAGCGACATGAAAAACGGCCCGCAGGGTTTCCCCTACGAGCCGTTTCGCACGTCTTCCAGCGTAAACATGTTTTACCAAACACCGAACGCAAAGTCAATATTTCACTTATTTTCAAATAGTTAACAGAAAGTACGCTACCTCAAAGTGCGCCACTGCACCCAATCCGCCCAAATTTGGCCAAAATTGTCACGTATTCCAGACAAAGTTTTGAAATCTTGTGCGCAAATGACGAGCACAAAAAACCTGACACGCAGCGCCACACTGATCCTGAGCCTTGCAACGATCGGCATGGCGATCAGCGCACAGATTGCCCCGGCAAACACAGCGACCGCAACCAACTTTGCAAGTCCTGCAGCGACCTACACGATCACCCTCATCGACTGACCCAAGCCAACCTGCCTTACTGGTTCGCGCGCTCCGCCTCGATTTGACGCCATTTTGCGACGTTCTGGTTGTGCTCGGCCAATGTCTCGGCAAACGCGTGTCCCCCGGTGCCGTCGGCTACAAAGAACACATAATTTGTCTCATCCGGGTTCGCCGCCGCTTCAAGGCTTGCCTTGCCTGGGTTTGCAATCGGCGTGGGCGGCAGGCCGGTGATGACATACGTGTTCCACGGGGTCTCACGCCGCAGTTCGCTCTGCCGCAGTCCACGGCCAAGAACACCTTCCCCCTTGGTGATGCCATAGATCACCGTCGGGTCCGTCTGAAGCCGCATACCACGCTTGAGCCGATTGACAAAAACGCTGGCAACCTGGCGGCGCTCCTCGGGAACTCCGGTCTCCTTTTCGATGATCGAGGCGAGGATAAGCAGGTCCTGCGCCGATTGCAAAGGTACGTCCTGTGACACCCCTTCCCATGCAGCCGCAAGCAACACCTCTTGCGCATCTACCATGCGCTTGATCACGCTGGCACGGGTATCCCCGGCACGCACTTCATAACTGTCCGGCGCAAGAGACCCTTCCTCAGGGCGTTCAATCGCGCCGGTCAACAGATCAATGCCGTTGAGTGCATCCATCACTTGCCAGCTGGTCACACCTTCAGCCACGGAAATCCGGTACCGGGTATCCGGCTGGCTGCGCACCTCTGTGTAGCTCGTCGGAATTTCGTCTTCCTTGGGGTTGAAGGATGCAACCTCCACGAATTTGGTCGTCACTGGATCGAGTTCACGCACCTGAACAGACTGGCGGGTCACGCCAACACGATAGACCACCTCGGTCCCGCAGGTGCTCGCCCCCCCCTGCGTCACGATCTCCGTGATCTCTTCCATCGTTGCGCCCGCAGGGATCAGGAAGCTGCCTGCCTTGAGCGATGCAGACTTGTCCGAGTATTCGGCGCCCAAACGAAACAGCGTGCCACTGCGGATTGCGCCCTGATTTTCCAGGTTCTTCGATACCCGGCTCATGTTCGAACCGCGTTCGACCCGCAGACAGATCGCCTCCTCCAAAGGCCCTTCAGCCCGATATTGCGACTGCCCGAACAGGATCACCCCGCCCAACAGGAAAAGGGTCACGATCAGCAGCGTGATCGCGTTCGAGGCAATGGCGCGCCACATTTAGTCGACCTTTCCGAAGATCACCGATGCATTGGTGCCACCAAACCCGAACGAGTTCGACAGGGCCACGTTGATTTCACGTTCGCGCTTGGCATTGGGCGCCAGATCGACCGGTGTCTCGACCGCCTGGTTGTCCAGGTTGATCGTCGGCGGGGCCACCTGGTCGCGGATTGCAAGGATCGAGAAGATCGCTTCGATCGCGCCCGCCGCACCCAACAGGTGCCCGGTCATCGACTTGGTCGACGACATAGTGACCTTGCTTGCGGCGTCACCCATCAGGCGCTCCACCGCGCCAAGCTCGATCACATCCGCCATGGTCGAGGTCCCATGCGCATTGATATAGTCGATATCTTCCGGCTTCAGACCGGCTTTCTTCAGCGCCGCGCGCATCGAGCGTTCACCGCCTTCGCCATCCTCTGAAGGTGCGGTGATGTGATAGGCATCGCCCGACAGCCCATAGCCCAAAACCTCGGCATAAATCTTTGCGCCGCGCGCCTTGGCATGTTCGTATTCTTCCAGAACCACGATACCCGCGCCTTCGCCCATGACGAACCCGTCGCGATCCGCGTCATAGGGACGGCTGGCCTTGGTCGGCTCGTCTGCGTATTTGGTGCTGAGCGCCTTGCAGGCGTTGAAACCGGCAATCCCGATTTCGCAAATCGCGGCTTCACCGCCCCCGGCGACCATGACGTCGGCATCATCGCTGGCGATAAGGCGTGCCGCATCGCCAATGGCATGCGCCCCGGTCGAACAGGCGGTCACAACCGCGTGGTTTGGCCCCTTGAACCCGTACTTGATGCTGACCTGTCCCGAAATCAGGTTGATCAGAGCGCCCGGAATAAAGAAAGGCGATACGCGGCGCGGACCTTTTTCCGCCATCAACAGCGTTGTCTGTTCGATCGACTGCAAGCCGCCAATCCCCGAACCGATCATCACACCAGTACGCTCACGCCCCTCGGTGTCCTCTGGCTTCCAGCCCGAATCCTCAACCGCCTGAGTGGCAGCGGCAACACCATAAAGGATGAAGTCATCAACCTTGCGGCGCTCCTTGGGCTCCATCCAGTCATCCGGATTGAAGGTGCCATCGCTGCCATCGCCATACGGGACTTCGCAGGCGTATTTTGTGCCGACCCGCTCCGGGTTGAATCGGGTAATCGGTCCAGCGCCCGACTGCCCATCCAGGATCCGCGACCAGCTTTCTTCAACACCGCAAGCCAGCGGAGTAACGAGCCCAAGCCCAGTAATAACTACACGACGCATATGATGTGCCCTTCCTCAGAAGTCTTTTTTTGCTCATACCCCGCAACGCCCCCAATGGGCAAGAGCAACCGACCCCATGGGCGGGCATCCACCACAAGAAACGGCACGCCACGCGGAATGGGGCGCCGCGTATGTACGACCGTGCCCCCTTACTGGAACTCGGCTTTGGGCTCGGGCATGGGTTTCGCAACCTCAAGCGCTTCGGCAAGGTCGATATCCTTGGCATGGAGCGCCCGCCCCACCAGGGTTCCGCTGATATTGGCCACATATTTCAGGCGTGAGATGTCATCCAGGCTCCGCACGGTTCCGCGCGCGATGACAGGATGCGGCGTTGCCTCGGCGATTGCGGCAATCACGGCCAACTGCCCGTCCTGATCACCGATGTCGGCATCAATATCCGTCACGATCACCCCCGCCAAAGGCACACCCTCGTAGGCGCGGACAAAATCTGCCGGGTCCATGGCGCCGGCCTGCCGCCACCCTTCGGTCATCAACTTGCCCTGGTAGATATCAACCGCCAGCACGATCTGGTCCGGATAGCGTACCGCCATTTCCTGAACCAGTGCCGGGTCCTGAACCGCAAGTGTGCTGATGACGACACGCGCCACGCCCTTGTCGATCCAATCCTCGATCCGTTGCCGGGTTCGGAATCCGCCTCCGAGCTGAACCGAAGTACTTGCGCTTTGCACGATCTGTGCGACCAACGCATCGTTGTTGCCCTCACCAGCAACCGCGTCAAGGTCCGTCACATGAATGAACGGCACCCCGGCGCTGGCATAGGCCTGCGCTGTTTGCAGCGGGTCCACGTGCCAGATGGACGGTTCATCAAGACGCCCACGTGTCAGCGAAACACATTTGCCGCCCTGCAATTCGATAGTGGGATAAACGATCATTTTGCCCTCCAAGGATCAGGCCGCCCAACAAGGGGCCGCCTCCAAGAACATGAAAGACTATCACTACCAGAAGATATTCCCAAATCGGCGAAATGCGCTCCATTTCCGGCACCGCATCAAATTCGAACCATCTTGCCCAAAAGAAAAAGGCCCCTGCCTGGTGGCAAGGGCCTTTTCGGCGCTTCTGCAAGCGTCTGAAACTTAGGCAGCTTCCGAGATGAACTTCACGGCGTCGCCAAAGGTCTGGATGGTCTCGGCTGCGTCGTCCGGGATCTCGATGCCGAACTCTTCTTCGAAGGCCATGACCAGTTCCACGGTGTCCAGGCTGTCTGCGCCCAGATCGTCGATGAACGAGGCGTTTTCGACAACCTTGTCCTCTTCCACACCCAGGTGCTCCACAACGATCTTTTTCACGCGGTCTGCGACGTCGCTCATATCAATTCCTCATTCTTCATGGCCATTGGGCCCGTTGAAGTCCCACCCCCAAGGTGGGCTCTGGTTGTTGCCCCAAACGGGCGGTTCTTTGTCCGGCTCCCCGGCGTAACCCAAGCCTGCCTGAAAAGGGCACCCCCGGGAAAATCTGTGCCGCTATAACACATCCGCCTCGCAAGGCAAACGCTTTCGAACAAGGTGGCATGCCGCACCCCTGAGCGGGCGCGACAAGGTCGTCACAACATGGCCATTCCGCCGTTCACATGCAAGGTCGACCCGGTCACATAACCCGCTTCGGGGCTGGCCAGGTACAGGACCGCCGCTGCGATCTCGTCGGCTGTTCCCATGCGCGCGGCCGGGATTTGTGCATTGATCTTGGCTTTCTGATCATCGTTCAGCTTGTCGGTCATCGCGGTCGCGATAAAGCCCGGCGCCACCGCGTTCGCGGTAATGCCTCGACTGGCCACCTCATAGGCAATCGACTTGGTCAAGCCAACCATACCGGCCTTGGAGGCCGCATAGTTCGCCTGACCCGGGTTGCCCGTGGCGCCAACGATCGAGCTGATATTGATGATCCGGCCCCAGCGCGCCTTCATCATCGGGCGCATCACGCCACGACACAGGCGCATGGTCGAGGTCAGGTTCACATCCAGAACGCTCTGCCATTCTTCATCCGACATGCGCATGAAAATCTGGTCGCGGGTGATCCCGGCGTTGTTGACAAGGATATCGACGCCACCCATGGCTTCGATCGCCTGCTTGGGCAGGGCGTCGACCGCATCCGCGTCGCTCAGGTTGCACGGCAACACATGAGCCCGCTCACCCAGTTCCGCCGCCAACGCTTCCAGCGGCTCCACGCGGGTACCCGAAAGCCCAACCGTTGCACCGGCTGCATGAAGCGCCTTGGCAATCGCGCCGCCAATACCACCCGACGCGCCGGTCACAAGGGCGGTTTTTCCTGTCAGATCAAACATGTTCGTTTCCTTTGTTCATCGCGCCCTGTCCCTAGCGAGGACAACCGGCGCGGAAATTCCTGATTTTCTGGCCGATTACCCGTTCAGGCTCTCAACCGCCGCCGTGATGTCGTCGGGCGTTCCAACGGCTTTGCAGGCAATCGAACGGTCAATCCGCCGGATCATGCCAGATAGGGCTTTGCCCGCACCGATTTCCCAAGCCTCGGTCACACCATTCGCGGCCATCCACATCACCGATTCGCGCCAGCGCACCGACCCGGTAATCTGATCCACCAGAAGCGCGCGGATCGTCGTCGGGTCGTCAATGGCTTCGGCAACCACATTCGCCACAACCGGTACCGCAGGCGCAGTAATTTCCACCTGATCCAGCGCCTCTGCCATGACTTCTGCCGCCGGCTTCATCAGCGCGCAATGGAATGGCGCACTCACGGGCAACAACACCGCGCGCTTGGCACCCTGCGCCTTGGCCAGTTCCACTGCACGCTCAACGGCCCCCTTGTGCCCTGAAACAACCACTTGCCCCGGATCATTGTCATTTGCTGCCTGACAAATCTCGCCTTCTGCCGCCGCATTGGCCACGTCCCGCGCGGTGTCGAAATCAAGCCCCAGAAGCGCCGCCATGGCTCCCTGCCCCACAGGCACAGCCGCCTGCATGGCTTCGCCGCGCTTGCGCAGCAACTTGGCTGCATCGGAAATCGACAGCGCTCCCGCTGCCGCCAGCGCGGAATACTCGCCCAGCGAATGCCCGGCCACATAGGATGCCGCCTCGATCCCGGCACCTTCTGCCTCAAGCGCCTTCATTGCCGCCAGCGACGTCGCCATCAGTGCAGGCTGCGCATTCTGCGTCAAAGTCAATTCGTCCTGAGACCCCTCCCAGATCAGTGCACTCAGCTTTTCCCCGAGGGCGTCATCCACTTCGTCAAACACGGCCTGCGCTGCCGGGTAGGCTTCGGCAAGTGCCTTGCCCATGCCAATGGTCTGCGCTCCCTGTCCGGGAAAAACGAATGCTCGGCTCATGGACGGTCCTCCTAATTGCTTGTCCCGCCGGGAATACCCTGCACGGCGACGGGGCGCAACGACCTTGCGCATGTCCGCACCGCAACTGTGCGGTACCTGCGATTGCCCAGCCCGCGCCGCGTCTCCATCTAGCAGCCACACAGCAATTTGGATCACCGCCATGACATTGACCAATACCACCCGGAAATTCGGTGCCGTCACCAAGACATTCCACTGGTTGACCGCCCTTCTGATCCTCTCCGCCCTCGCGCTGGGGATTGCCGCGACGCAGGCCCCCTATACCGACGGAACCGAGCTGGCCCGCAAGGCGTGGCTCTTCTCGTTGCACAAAACCATCGGCGTCACGGCCTTTCTTGTCGCGATCATGCGTATTGCCTGGGCCCTCACCCAACCCCGCCCCCGGCTCCTGAACGGCAACCAGCGGCTCGAAGCCATTGCCGCCGAAACCGCACACTGGATACTCTACGGGGCCATGCTGCTTGTGCCCCTCACGGGCTGGATGCATCACGCGGCAACCACAGGTTTCGCACCGATCTGGTGGCCTTTTGGCCAATCCCTCCCGTTTGTGCCCAAAAGCGAAAGCTTCGCCAGCCTCATGGGCGGATTGCACTTCACTTTCATGCTGCTGCTTGTCGCGACCATCGCGGCGCATGTCGGCGGAGCGCTGAAGCATTTCTTCCTCGACAAGGACCAGACCTTGCAACGCATGTTGCCGGGCATGCGCTCCAACGCGCTTCCGACCACGGAGCAACCGGGACATGTTGCGCCCTTCCTGGCGGCTCTGACCGTCTGGGCGGGCGCTGTTGTCATTGGCGTTTGGGCCTTCTCACACCCCACCGAAAACCCGGAACAGACGCCCCAACTGGCCAAAGTTGCGTCGCAATGGCAGGTCGAGTCCGGCACGCTGGACATCTCCGTGCGCCAAATGGGAAGCGACATCCGGGGAGGTTTTACCGACTGGACGGCAGAGATCACGTTTGACGAAACGGCTCCCGACGGACAACACGGAGAAGTACGGGTGCAGGTGAGCATTCCGTCCCTTGAACTCGGATCCGTTACCGGCCAGGCTCTCGGTCCCGATTTTCTCGATGCAGGGTCTCATGGCGTGGCGGTCTTCTCGGCGGATATTCTCGCTGACGACCAAAACTATGTGGCCCGCGGTGCTCTGTCGCTCAAAGGGGCTACAATGCCCGTTACCCTGCCTTTCGAACTGACCCTGGAAGGTGACCGCGCCAAGATGTCCGGTCAAGTGACACTCGATCGGAGAGATTTCGGAATCGGTGAAACAATGCCAGACGAAACCACACTTGGCTTTTCGGTTCAGATCCATGTCGCCCTGACCGCGACACGTGGAGACGTCGCGCCGAACCTGTCCGAAGCCGGCTCCTGACTCTCCTGAAAACTAAAAAGGCCGCCGACACATCCGTCGGCGGCCAATTTTTTGTTTTGGGCGGCCGGCTTACTCCGCTTTCATTGCCTCGATCGAGATATTCAGCTGCACCTCGTCGCTGACATAGGGGGCGAACATGCCCAACCCGAAGTCGCTCCGCACGACCGACGTCGTTGCCGAGAACCCGGCCCAATCCTTCTTGGCCATCGGGTGTTCGCCCATCTGGTTGAGCACCGCGTCCAGCACCACCGGCTTGGTGACACCATTCATGGTCAGGTCCCCGGTAATCTTGGCGGTGGTCTCACCCGTCACTTCGATTGCGGTTGAGGAAAACGTCACCATGTCGCCTTCCTTGGCACCGAAGAAATCTTCGGACATGAAGTGCCCCGAGCGCTCGTCCCATCCTGTAATCATCGACTGGACCGGCATTGAAACGCTGACGGCCGAGCTTGCCGGATCTTCCTTGTCAAAAAGGATTTCCCCGTCAAATCCCGAGAACATGCCGTATGTCGTCGAGTAGCCGAGATGATTGTAGGAGAACATGATCTGGCTGTGGCTGGGGTCCAGAACGTATTTTACCGGCGCCGCAATGCCTGCGGTCGCGCCAACGGCAAATCCGGCGGCAAGAAGAATGGATTTCATGAGTAGGCTCCAAGTTGAGTTGCGTGTGTTGATACGCCGCCTATTTGCGTGTCTGCGCACGCGCACTCAACTCCGAAGCAGACCACAACTATTGTGGAAAATTGAACATTGCCGAGACCTTGAATTTCCCCAAGGTTATGCGGGGAAAATAGCCTGGCTGCGCAACTGCGCGATGGCGTCCAGTCGGGCATGCGGACCATCCAGCGGCATCGAAACCAGTTCGCGGCCATGATCGTCCTTCACTTGCAGCAACGTGTCGGTCACGTCAACACGGGCGATATCCTCGTAATTGATCGACCGGGTCACATGTTTGCGGCCACGCGGCAGCGACTCGTAAACCAGAAGCTGGCGGTTGCGTGCATCGAAATGCAGTTCCATGCGTGGTTTTTCCGTTGCGATCTGGGTCATGCCCACACCTGCCGTCACCATCAAGATGGACAAACCCATCTTTGCCAGAAGAACGTTCGGAGTCATGTCCAACCCCGGCACCAGCCATATGCCCGTTCCCGCCCAGATGAAGCCGAACCCGAAAATCACGGACGCGGCGCGGATCGGCATCGAATGCCCCTTGCCTTCGACCGTGGCAACGCGAGAGCGGGTTTCTTCCATGAAATTCGTCAGCGCAACCATGCCACTGATCTCCTTGCTGGCGGGTGTTCGTGCAGTTGCAAACATCATCCCGATCAATTCCGGCAAGAATGGGGCATCAGTTGGGAAATCACCAAACGGCGCGCCCTATTTTCGGGGTTTTCCGCGCATCTTTCCAACGGGGTTGCGCCCCGCCCGATTTCCGCTATACAGCGCCATCCTTTCGCAATGACATGAACCGCGCAGTCTCTCGTGGGCAGGGCGCGAAAGGGACACGGCCCTGCACTTTGAAATGCGCCTGAAAATGAATGGAGAGCACATGCCGCTTTACGAGCATGTTTTCATCTCGCGCCAGGATCTGTCCAACGCGCAAGCAGAAAGCCTCATCGAACACTTTGGCACCGTTCTGTCGGACAATGGCGGCAACGTCATCGACAGCGAGTACTGGGGTGTCAAGACGATGGCCTACAAGATCAACAAGAACCGCAAAGGCCACTATGCCTTCCTGAAAACCGACGCCCCCTCGGGAGCCGTTCAGGAAATGGAACGCCTGATGCGCCTGCATGATGACGTGATGCGCGTTCTGACCATCAAGGTCGACGAGCACGCCGAAGGCCCCTCGGTCCAGATGCAGAAACGTGACGACCGTGGCGACCGCCGCGAGCGCCGCTGATCAGCTTGAAGAAAGGACACTAAGTCATGGCTGCAAAACCGTTTTTCCGCCGTCGCAAGGTTTGCCCCTTCTCGGGCGACAACGCACCCAAGATCGACTACAAAGACACGAAACTGCTTCAGCGCTACATCTCTGAGCGTGGCAAGATCGTGCCGTCGCGTATCACCGCCGTATCGGCCAAGAAGCAGCGTGAACTGGCCCGCGCCATCAAACGCGCCCGCTTCCTCGCCCTGCTGCCCTACGCCGTCAAGTAAGGAGAAAGCACATGCAAGTTATCCTTCTCGAACGCGTGGCCAAGCTCGGCCAGATGGGCGACGTTGTCGACGTTAAGCCCGGTTACGCCCGCAACTTCCTGCTGCCGCAAGGCAAGGCCCTGACCGCATCGGACGCCAACATCGCGTCGTTCGAAGCCCAGAAAGCCCAGCTCGAGGCACGCAACCTGGAAACCAAGAAAGAAGCCGAAGCACTTGGCGAACGCCTGGCTGGCCAGCAATTTGTCGTGATTCGCTCCGCATCGGATGCCGGCGCCCTTTACGGCTCGGTTACCCCGCGTGACGCTGCTGACGCTGCCACCGCAGGTGGGTTCTCGGTCGACAAGAAACAGGTTGCCCTGGCACAGCCGATCAAGGAACTGGGCCTGCACATCGTGCACGTGGTCCTGCACCCCGAAGTTGACGTGACCATCGAACTGAACGTTGCCCGCTCGGAAGAAGAAGCCGAGCTTCAGGCATCGGGCAAGTCGATCCAGGAACTGGCCGCCGAAGCTGAAGCCGAAGCAGAATTCGAAATCGCCGAACTGTTCGACGATATCGGCGCTGCCGCATCGGACGACGACGACATCATCGAAGACGCTCCGGCCGAAGAAGAGGCAACCGAAGAGAAGTAATTTTCTCAGTGGTGCTGAAATCATGGGCCATGCCCGGCTTTGTCCGGGCATGGCCTTTTTTATTCCCCGATCCTGTTTCATACTGGTTCCAAACGGCGGAACGCGTCGTCAGAGCAGAAGGTGCCAGTCACACCAATGGAACCGAAACAGCCCATTCAGATCACCCGGTGTCGCGCATGAGCGACCTCGTCATCCTGCACAATGTCAGCCCACATATCGGTTGGGCTCCCATCAACCATCTGATTTCACTGGCGTGTTCCGAACTCGGCGCTACCGCCATACGGGCGCCTGAAAACACGTCCCGGCTGGCCCGGCAAATGGCCCGGCTGCGCACACGCCGCCACTCCTCGGGCAAGCCGCACCTGCTCTACATCGCCATGACGGCTGCCGACCTGCGGCACGCCATCACGTCGCCCGGTTGGCGTGATGGGTATGACAAGGCCGCCGTCTGGATCATTGACAGTTTCCACACCGACCTTGCCAACCCGCGCGACCTGCGCGGCCAATTCGATCAGGTGTTTGTCACCCGCCCCAATGACATGGATGCCTTTGCCATCGCTTCAAGGCTTCCCACGCAATCCCTGCCGTGGGGCAGCGATGTTCTGGGCCTGGGCAGCAGCAGTCCGGACCGCGATCTGGACCTGTTGCGGGTCGGTCGCCAGCCCGCCGCCTGGGAGGATGACGATGACACCGCCACGGACTGCGCCGCGCGGGGTATTTCCTTCCACGGACGTCCCCCCATGGGCACCTCAGAAGACGAGATGGCCCATCTCTTCGGCTGGTATCGGCGCGCCAAATTCGTGCTGGCCTCTTCCAACCTCGTCTCCCCTGCTGCTTATGTCCACAAAACTCAAGAATACGTGACGGCCCGCTGGACCGACGCGCTGGCCAGCGGCGCTATTGTCGCGGGCGTGCCTCCCCGAACGGATCGTACGCTTGGCGCCATCCTCTGGCCCGAGGGGCTGCTCGACATCCCCCTCACCTCCCGCGCGGACGGGCTTGACGTGATTGCTGACGCGCTTCGCCACTGGTCCCCCGAGCTGGCGCACTATAACCACCTTCAAGCGCTCAGAAAACTGGACTGGCGCCATCGCCTTGCCGTCCTCGCCGACTGGTATTCCTTGCCTGCCCCAGCCCTTGAAAAATCGCTGAAGACATTGCAGGAGACCGACCATGCCTAACACCCTGACGCGCCGAAACATGCTCTTGATGCTCGCTGCCCTGCCCGTTGCCGCCTGTGGCGGAGGAAGAGAACGCCGCCAAGCCCGCAAGGACAGAAAACGCGGCGAACCTCCGCTCTACCCCAATGAAACACCCGAGCTGCGCAAGCTGATCAACAAATACGCCGATAAAAACGACGTGCCCCGCTCACTCGTGCAAAGGGTTATCGTGCGTGAAAGCACCCACCGCCCCACAGCGCGCAACGGCCCCAACCTTGGCCTGATGCAGATCCAACTGCCCACGGCCCGCACCATGGGCTATCGCGGCAACGCCGCGGGCTTGCTGGATGCAGAAACCAACCTGAAATACGCCGTCAAATACCTGCGCGGTGCCTATATCGTGGCCGATTACGATCACGACAAGGCGGTGCAGTGGTATGCGCGCGGCTACTATTACGAAGCCAAGCGCAAGGGATTGCTCAAGGAAACCGGCCTCAAGTCGTAAAACTTACGACCCGAAATTCTCGCCAACACTCTGCGGCATCATGCGGATCAGGCGGCTATCCTCAACCGCGGCCTGACGATGCTCGACCGCCTTGCGATACTCCGGCACCTTGTGCATCTGAGAAAAGGCCTCAACGCTCGGATATTCAGCAATAAAACAAAGATCCCAGTGCTTTTCCGGCCCGATCAGCATCTGCTCCATCTTGCCCCGCCACACGATCCGCCCGCCAAGCGCATGAAACACCGGCGCGCTCTCTCGCCCATAGGCGGCATAGGCTTCCGCCCCACTTGCTTCGCGCCCATCGGCATACTCGGCCTTCTCGCGCAGCTTGATCAGGTTCAGCATGTGGATCGGCCCCTCGCGATCATTCTCGCGAAACGCATCGTAGTCCTTCTTGTCAAAAGTCGTGTATCCCATGGTGCCCTCCTCTGTCAGAGACAACCCTAACAGGCCAACGCACCATGGCAAAATTGACGGGACGTCACGCGAACGCCCCGTCATCTGCAGTTAGTCGGTATCCATTGCCTTCCAGATAACCGCGCCAAGCACGGCCCCGATCAAGGGCGCGACCCAGAACAACCAAAGCTGCGCCAAAGCCGGTCCGTCAGCAAAAAACGCGACGCCAGTCGAACGCGCGGGGTTGACCGAAGTGTTGGTGATCGGGATCGAAATCAGGTGGATCAGCGTCAATCCCAAGCCAATCGCAATCGGTGCAAACCCGGCGGGCGCGCCTTTCGACGTGGCTCCAAGAATGATGACAAGGAAGAACGCCGTCAGCACAACTTCGGCTACCAGCCCTGCGACCATGCCATAGCCCTGCGGTGACGCGTCGCCATAGCCGTTGGAAGCAAAGCCCCCTGCGCCTTCAAATCCTGCCGCGCCCGAGGCGATCACGTAAAGCACAATGCCTGCAGCCAAGCCGCCAACGACCTGCGCGACCCAATACGGGATCAACTCCTTGCCGTCGAACCGGCCCGCAATCATCAACCCAAGCGATACGGCCGGGTTGAAATGCCCTCCGGAGATGTGTCCAACCGCATAGGCCATCGTCATCACTGTCAGGCCAAAGGCAAAGCTGACTCCCAACCAGCCAATCCCGACATCGGCGACACCGGCGGCGTAAATCGCGCTGCCACAGCCCCCAAAGACCAACCAGAACGTGCCGAAAAACTCGGCCATCAATTTCTTGCTCATGCGCCCCTCCTCTGCTGTTGCGCATAGCCAGACTAACACGAAACCCGGAAATCGATGCGCGGGGAATTCGCTTCGGGATTTCACCGGCGCAGGACAGAAAAAAGCCCGGAGCCGAAAGGCTCCGGGCCACCAACCCAGAAGGATGGATTGTTTCAGACTTATTCTTCTTCCAGCTCTTCAATGGCCTTCTGCAGGTCTTCCTTCGAGACCTCCTTGTCAGCCACTTCCGCCAGTTCGAACACGTAATCAACAACCTTGTCTTCGAACAGCGGCGCGCGCAGCTGCTGCTGCATCTGGGCGTTTTGCTGAACGAATTCAAAGAACTGACGTTCCTGACCCGGGTACTGACGTGCCTGGTTCATGATCGCTTGGGTCATCTCGGCGTCGGTCACCTCAACCTCGGCTTTCTGGCCCAGATCGGCCAGCAGAAGCCCAAGGCGCACGCGGCGTTCCGCCAGCTTGTTGTGCTCGTCGGTGGGCTCGATCTCGGGGTGATCGTGGCCTTGTACGTCCGGGTTTTCCTCGTGCCACAGCTGATGCGCGATCTGGCCGGCTTCAGCTTCCACCAGAGATGGCGGCAGCTCGAACGACACCAGTTCGTCCAGCTTGTCCAGCAATGCGCGCTTCATCACGGCGCGGGCAGCACCGGCATACTCGGCTTCCAGACGCTCGGAGATCTGCGCCTTCAGGCCTTCCAGATCTTCGGAACCGAATTTCTGAGCAAGCTCGTCATTGATCTCGGCAGCAACCGGCTCTTTGACTTCCTTGATAGTGCAGGTGAACACGGCTTCCTTACCGGCCAGGTGCTCGGCCTGATACTCTTCCGGGAAGGTGACGGTCACGTCTTTTTCTTCCTCGGCCTTCACGCCAACCAGTTGCTCTTCAAAGCCGGGGATGAACTGGTTCGAACCCAGCACCAGCGGGAAATCTTCCGCCGAACCGCCTTCGAACGCTTCACCGTCAACTTTGCCGACGAAATCCATTACGACCTGATCGCCGTCCTTGGCTTTCGAGCCCTTGCGGCGCGCTTTGAAATCCTGCGCGGTTTCCGCGAGATTGCCCAGTGCTTCATCCACGGCGGCGTCATCGGCTTTCACGACCATTTTCTCAAGGCTGATGCCTTTGAGTTCGACTTCCGGGATTTCGGGCAGCGCTTCATAGGACATTTCGACTTCAACGTCGCTGCCCGGTTTCCACTCTTCGCCGTTCTTCATTTCGACTTTCGGCTGCAGAGCCGGTTTGTCGCCCGACTCCTCGAAATGCTTGTTCATGGCACCGTCGATGGCTTCCTGCATGGCTTCGCCCAGCAGACGTTCGCCGAACTGCTTCTTCAGAAGCGGCATCGGGACCTTGCCCTTGCGGAAACCCTTCATTTCGATTTCCGGCTGCGCTTCGGCCAGCTTTTCGTTCACTTTTGCGTCCAGTTCGTCGGCCGTCACAACAATGTTGTAGCCGCGCTTCAGACCTTCGTTCAGCGTTTCGGTAACCTGCATCAGGAGTCCCCATAAGTGGCAGCGCGCGGGGGAAGGCCCGCGCGCAATCAAAAAATCTGAGTTCTTCTAGAGTCCGTGTTGAGCCAGCGCAAGGGGCTTTGCCCTAGATTCCAGCGCTCATTTGCCTGTTTCGCCTAGCCTTGCCACAATTCTTCAAGAATGCTGCGGTGCTGTTGCAGTTTGCGGAACTTCCATCGCAGCCCAAAGCTGACGGTTTTGATGTCTCTGTGCTTCACCAATCCACCGCCAAGATATGAATGCAACCGGTATCCTAGGAAGAGTTCCAGGTCCTGCTTGTCCAGCGTCTGCACCACGCCAATTCCGTAGGACTGTCCCCGCCCCCCCGTCGCGGCCGTGTCAAAAGACTCGTAGTAATCGACAGAAAACGCGGTATCCCCGATCCCGAAATAATCGCGCCGCACACCCAATTTCATATACCCGTAATGGCCAAACCCATCCCGGCTGCCCGTGGCGAAGGTCGCATTGAGTCCGCTTGGTCCATGCAAAAGACTGAACGACCCCGCCGCCTGACCTGCAGTCCCGCCCGTACCGTCATCGACATTCGAAACGCCGAAACTACCCGCCAAGGTCACATTGCCGATCTGGTTGCGATAAAACAGTCCGGCATCCTGCAGCGCATCGTTGAGAGTCACGTTGCGCTGGAAATCTTCCTTACCGATAGAGACTGCAAACCGCAGCCCTCCCAAAACCCCGAACCGGATCTCCGGGCTGTCCCAGCGCAATCGAACAGAGCGGCCACCATCAAAGGTAGGAAAAACATCCGTAATCCGCACCGAACTCAGGGTTCCGGAGGCCGTTCTGAAGAAATACCCCCCCGCGATATCCGAGATACCGACGTAGTTTGCCAACGATGTCCCGGACAAATCCGTTTCCGCAACCCCATCCGACCCCATACTCCCCTGACCAAGGGACAGCCGGCCCCATCGCTCAGATTCGATAATCGCCTCGGCCTTGCGAACGCTGTGGCTGCTCCAGTCAAACATGGCCGGTGTGTACAATTGACTGATCGCGGCCGACTGGCGCAGTCCCAATGAAACCTCGAAATTGCCCTTCAGTGTGGTCTGCCCGTCCAGCGCCTGCGCAAAACGCACACCTACCCGTCCCCCCGAACTCGAGGAATCCGCAAGGTTTGTTGCGCGAGACACCCCGTCGTCCGCAGTCAGGATCATGGGTGAAAAATGGCCGTAAAACCTGAAACGCTGTTCCGGCTCCTCGGCCAGGGCCTCCGGGGATGCGCAAACAACGCCAAAAGCCGCCGCCAAAACCGCGCCGTACCGCTTCCTACTCCTGTCCAACCGGTTCTGCAAAACGCTCTCCAGGGGCCGAGCAACACCCGTTCTGCCCCACAAGGTTTCCACAAGTTCAAGAAACGAGGCGAACTTGGTTCGGGTCAAGAAAAAACCGATCCGCCGGAGAATTTGGGATATACCCCGGACCCACTCCAAAACAAAAACCTGCGCCATTCCCGGCGAGCCTATGAACTTCCGTAAGCAGGAAATGGTGCCCTACACGACACACCCGAACGTGACCCTGCCAGAAACTATTTCTGAAAATAGATAGTTACCTATAGGTGGATTTCGGGCCTGTTACGCTCGGGGTGTTCGGCGTGTTACAACGTCGGGTAATAAATCTGTGTTTTTTTTGTTGTTTAGTGGAAGAGACCACCTGGAAGCTCAAGGGCACCATCAACATCCGAAAATCCTTGGGCCGATATCGGGTCTGGCGCATCAATTTCGCGCCTAAGAAGCTGCACTGTTGATTTCCGCTGAGAAGTGACCCGGTATTTTCACCGAGAACTGACCCACCTTCGTTTATGTCTCAGCGGTCATGTTGTGGTCAATGCGGGTGTCTCCTTTCTCTTTTTTTTTTGCGGCTTCTGAGCTGGCTTTGTAGCGGTAGCTGTCGTTGCCGGTTTCCAGGATGTGGCAGCGGTGTGTGAGCCTGTCGAGAAGCGCTGTGGTCATTTTTGCGTCGCCGAAGACCTGGGCCCACTCTGAGAAGCTGAGGTTGGTGGTGATGACCACACTGGTGCGTTCGTAGAGTTTGCTGAGGAGGTGGAACAACAGCGCGCCGCCGGATGAACTGAACGGCAGATAGCCGAGTTCGTCGAGGATGACCAAGTCGATCTTGGTCAGCATCTCGGCCAGTTTGCCGGCCTTTCCGAGCGCCTTTTCCTGCTCCAGGGAGTTGACGAGTTCCACCGTCGAGTAGAAGCGCACCTTGCATCTGTGATGCTCGATGGCCTGGACGCCGAGAGCTGTGGCGATGTGGCTTTTGCCCGTGCCGGGGCCACCGATCAGGACGACGTTTTCCGCGTTCTCCATGAACTCGCCACGGTGCAACTGCCGAACGCTGGCCTCGTTGATCTCGCTGGACTTGAAGTCAAAGCCTGCGAGGTCCTTGTAGGACGGGAAGCGCGCCACCTTAGTTTGGTAGGCAATGGACCGGACTTCCCGTTCGGCCATTTCCGCCTTGAGAAGTTGGGACAACATTGGCGTTGCCGCTTCGAACGCCGGTGCGCCCTGGGCAACGAGATCGTCAACGGCTTGCGCCATGTGACCTGCCCCCCAAATTCTCCCTCGTTCTGATGTAGAGTTTGCTCAACCTTTCGAAGGAGCAAACAGATGCGAAAGAGCCGTTTCACGGAAGCGCAAATCATTGGGATGATCAAAGAGCAGGAAGCAGGCATGCCGACAGCGGAGGTGTGCCGCAAGCACGGTCTCAGCCAGGGCACGTTCTACAAGTACAAATCGAAGTATGGCGGCATGGAGGTGTCGGATGTCGCTAAGCTGAGGGCGATGGAAGACGAGAACGCCAGGCTCAAGCGCCTTCTGGCAGATACGATGCTGGACAATGCCGTTCTGAAAGACTTGCTGGGAAAGAACTGACGACGCCAACCGAACGGCGGGATGCAGCGCTCAAGGCGATGCGGGATCATGACATCTCGCAGCGCCGAGCGTGCAGGCTCGTTGGTGTCGATCCCAAAACTGTCAGGCGTGAACGCCCGCCCGACAATCCTGAGATCAGGGAGGAGATGAAAGCCGTCGCAGTCCAGCGGCGCCGGTTCGGCTATCGGCGGATCGGCGTTATGCTGGAGCGCAAGGGGATGATCATGAACCACAAGAAGCTGTACCGCCTCTACACGGAGGAGAAGCTGGGCGTCAGGCGACGAAGGGGTCGCAAACGGGCGCGGGGATCGCGGACGCCAATGCCCGAGGCTCTGAGGCCCGGCGAACGCTGGTCTCTGGACTTCCTGTCCGACACGTTCGGGGCATCGCGACGGTTCCGCATTCTGGCGGTGAACGATGATTGCTGCCGCGAGAACCTGTGTCTGATGGCCGATACCAGCATCTCGGGTGCCCGTGTGGCGCGGGAACTGGATGCGCTTGTCCGGGTCTATGGTAGGCCCGCCAGCATAGTCAGTGACAACGGCACCGAGTTCACCAGTCGGGCGATCCTGAAATGGGCGAACAACAACGGCGTCGATTGGCATTACATCGATCCGGGCAAGCCCCAGCAGAACGCCTTCATCGAGTCCTTCAACGGCAGCCTCCGGGACGAGTTGCTGAACGAGGAGATGTTCGACAGCTTGGAAGATGCACGGCGAATTCTGGCCCTCTGGCGCTACGACTACAACAACGTCAGGCCGCACTCATCGCTCGGCAATCAAACACCCGCGGAAGCGCGCCGGGCGCTTGAGCCAAATGAGGGCTCCGCGCCCGGCGCGCTTGCCCAAACCGAAACCGAAGAATATGAAAACCAGACCCGCAGACTCTCGTTTTGAATGAGGGACCATCGGGGGGCAGGTCACTACCCCTGCGATTTCATTGTGACGTCACCGAGTACGGATGTGGTGTGCGTAGGATTTGCGCGGTATGACTCGACACGCGGCGGGGCGCAATCAGACGATAGAACTGGCGGAAATGCCTTCAAGGTTGCTAAGGCCCAAGAATTCTATCGCGACACCGGAAAGAAGTTCCGACTCCTTTTTGTTTCCGACGGTCCGGGCCTAACACACCGGGACACATGGGAAGAAGCGTGCCAGCTGGACGATGCTTGGGACGGAAACGTTCGAGTAACGACGCTCAAACTTGCGCCTCAAAGGGTCACTCAAGATTGGCTGCTGTCGGGCTAGAAGTCAGATTTTCGAGATGCGTCCAATTTCTTGGGCTTCGGTTTCGAGGAGAATACTATCGACCAAGAAATTGAAATCTGGCGCTGCCCACGTCGTTGCTTGAGCAGTTGGCTGATCTTGAACTGCTTCCTTCGAAGAAAACAAATCTACAACATCGGCTTTTGGTTTGCGATCCACGTAGTCGCCCATTGGCTGGACGCCGTGCCGCAGCCGTCTGATCGTAGTTTCGGCAGCGGTAAAGGACTCGTCGAACCCAATCCACTTTCGTCCAAGATCGTGCGCTGCATGAAGGGTTGATCCGGAACCGCAAAAGGGATCAAGAACAACGTCACCAGGTTCCGTGCCTGATGCAACAATGACCCGAAGCATTTCGAGGTTTTTTTCCGTCGGATAACCAGTGATTTTGATACTTTGGTGATGTGCGTCCCGGAACTTCGACCAATAGTCTGTCAGCGGCACTCTCTTGTCGTCGCCAAGGTAAACCTTACGCCTTGGATTGCCGTTTCTTGACCAGTGCATTTCACCAATACGGTCGAATTCGTCCAGTTTCTCCGGTGCGTATTGCCAGTGTTTGCCGGGTGGGGGCATTTTGCCTCTCCAAGGTTGTCCCGTGGCACCGCGCCGTGTGCCCGGCGCGTGCACTGGAACCAGCTTGTAGCGGCCCTTCGCATCGACCTTGTTGTACTCTCGTTCAATCCAATCCTGCTCCGGTTCCTCAGTCGGTTGGAACCATTTGAACTTGGCTGACTTTGAATAGAACAAGATGTAGTCGTTGATATTCGGGTAACGATTTCGCGTAAAATTCTTACTGCTGCACTTCCTCCGAACAAGCAAGTTTTGAAAATTGCTCGGCCCGAATACCTCATCGAGAATTGCTTTGACGTGAAACAGCATCTGGTGGCCGATATGGAGATAAAGAGTCCCTTCGTCTGCCATAGCTTCCCTAATTAGAATCAAGCGTCGCCGCATAAATTCGAGGTAGGCAGCAGGTGCCCTATTGTCTTTATATGCGTGTTGTAGCTGTCGAGAATGAAACTCCATCCCAGTGCCGTAAGGTGGATCCAAATACACCAATGACGGACGCACACCACTTTCGATCAAGCCGTGAAGCGCGAAGAAGTTGTCCGAAAGAACAAAGCTATTTGGCTCAACATCGACGCTTCGGTGAGTTCTCCCATCCTTTGCCACTGCGGAAAACTCTGTGTTCAGCGGCGCAAGCACGTCGCTCTTATTAAGTTTGTTTGGATAGCTCAACTCGACCTTGGCATCCTCAGAAGGCAGCGGATGCGGGTCTTCATGCAGTGGGCGCGCAGCAGTGGTCGCGTCATCACCGTGTTTCTCTTGCTGTGTAATGCCCGTCGCCATGCCAATATCTCGCAATTTTGGTAACCAGTTTGCACCACATATAGCGGTAGCAGACATGCTGCGAAACAGGAATTTTGCTTCACATGGCGTCAACGTTTGTGCGCAGCGGTCCTTCTAGAGAGGAACGCCGAGATATTGGATTGCGGCGTCGCTGTTGCCACGCCCAGCGGTAGCGTTTGCCACACGACGCAGGTTCCGTTGTGTCACTATCGCACGACTTCTGGCCCGATCAGGCGCTTCGGGCACAGTCGAATGCTCATAAACGTGGTAGAACCGGGTCTCGTCCTCAAGCCGCATCTTTGAGAGCAAAGGCTTGATCTGGGAGTAGAACAGGATCGTTTCACTTTGTTGATCGGGGTATTCGGAGAACAACTTCCAGAGATCGGCTTCCTCAAGTACACCGTCTGCTGTGTCCCATTCGATCTTGTTCATGGTGCCCTCGGATTAGCTGAAACGGTCAATGGACGAAGCGGTCGGACACGGTTTAGAAAGTCGCTTCCATAGCATTCGAACGCTTGCTGAACCCGTTCAATGATACGGGCGCGGGTTTCATCGCTCGAAGGGCGTTCGGCGGCGACAATAGTTCGCTGACGTTTCACGGTGACATAGACGAACTCGTCGTCTGCCGCCGTCTCGGCAACATCCCATCCATCGGGTAGAGTCTCCACCAGAGCCGCTTTCGCATCGTCGATCTCGGTTGCCTTGATTGGTGCATCAGCATTCCGCAGTGCGGCTTGTTCCTGTGCGACCATCGCGTCGCAAGTGGGGATGAGAACAGGGGCGATCTCACCTGTTTCCTCGAATGTTTGGACTGCTTGCTCTATCTCGTCTCTGTTCGCGCGCAGGGACAGCAGCTTCTTCCTCAGGTCAACAAGTTGCGACAGTAGCTTCTTGCGGTCTCGCTCAACTTCCCTGATTTCGCTGTCCGCCTCTTGGATTGTCGTCGAGAACAGGTCGTCGAATGCTGGGTTGTGCTCGCCGGATAGCAACCTATGCATCGAAAGCTCGGGTGACTCGCCGTCTGGGTGATAGAAGAAACCGTCGCGCAGTTCAGTCATCTGCGCCTCCGAATGTCGGAATGTCAGAACCGAGTGTGCGTTCGACCAGCACACCGCGACCATGGGCATGACGGAAGCAAACGGGACTGGTCGAGAAGTCTATTTCATCCGCAACGCGGATCATGTCGAGGAACGCTTTGCGGTCAAAGCGCATAACGCGGTCAGCGTTGCTCAAGAAGGGGGGCGAGGTTTCCAATGTCCACGTTTTGCCGTCGCGGCTCATTCGCGAAACAATTTCTTGCTCGTTTAAGTAGGTGTCTTCAGCCAATTTTGCGCCGCCGTGCCTCCTCCGAATTTCGCGCCGCGCCGCGTTCGTTATCTCAACCCCTTGGTTGAAGTGGCGGTAGTGACCTAACGCATCAACTGCCATCTGTCGATGCGTGTTGCCGGGCAGCAAATTTGGCAGCCTGACAAAAAGCTTCTGTCCGTCGCGCCACTGAAAGCACAAGTCGTCGCGGTCAACATATACCTCAGTAGGCGATGCCTTGAACGCCTCAAGCATTCGGATCGTCTCAGAACTGAACCACCGATCAGGAAGTTCCAGACTTCCCGGATCATACTCAATGACTAGGCTGGTCGTCAAAACGTATAATTTGCCTGCGAGTAGCCCTACTTGCTTTTCGAAGTCCATACCGTTCGGCTTGACGAATGGCCGCAGGAAAGCGAGGCCGCTCACAAAGTTTGCTGGCAGCGCATAGCGATCCCCACTCACCTCTATGGGTGAGAGCGGCTGTGCATAAGGGCGCGTATCTGTCAGCGTCTGCAACATGAGTGTGGCGATGTAAGTCTCTGGTGGAAATGAATTTGTTTCCCAACCGTTAACCAAAAATTCTTACCAAAGCGTTAACAGAATCAATGCGCGGTGAAATCAATGCGTGTTTGAAAAACGTTTGAAAAACATGGCGCATCAAGATTGCTGCGCTTCTGTTTTTCATTCATTTTCAAGAGCTTAAGTGGTGCCCCCACACGGACTCGAACCGCGGACCTACTGATTACAAATCAGTTGCTCTACCAGCTGAGCTATAGGGGCACTGGGGGGCGATTTAAGCGGAAATATCCGCCCCCGCAAGTGCAAAATGTTCATCGGTTGGCCCGCGCAAGCAAACCAACCGCAACCAGTCCCACCAGCACAATCATCACCGCTCCGGGGCTCGCATCCCCAAGGTTTTCAAGACTTGCCTGGTCGTGCACCCGCGTGGCCAGCGTGTCGAAATTGAAGGGGCGCAATAACATCGTGGCCGGCAATTCCTTGACGCAATCGACAAAAACCAAAAGCAGCGCCGACCCGATGGAAGCCCGGATCAGCGGGTAATAGACTTCAATAAGCGTCTGGCCCTTGCTGCGCCCGAGAGACCGGGCTGCCATCGCAAGGCTTGGAGAAACACGGCCCATGGCGCCGTCCGCCGCCCCTTGAGCAATCGCAAAGAAGCGCACACAGTAAGCCAGCACCAACGCAAAGCTCGATCCCGTCAGGATCAGCCCGGCATAACCGCCCGTCACCGCCTCGATGGCGTCGGCAAGCCTGTGATCCAATACCGCGAGCGGGATCAGGATCCCGACCGCCAGAACCGCCCCCGGCGCGGCATAACCAATTGTCGTCAACGGAAGCAGTAGCCGTGGCAATGTCTTTCCGGACAAGCGCACCCCATAGACAAGGAATACCCCGGCCAGAACCGTCACGATGGCGGCAATTCCGCCGACCCGGACCGTGTTCCACAGGGCGCGCACGAGTTCGGGATCCGTCCAGCGCTCCGCATTGTCAATCGCATGCCCCAGAATCACACTGAAAGGCAGAACAAAGCCTACGAGGAACGGAATCAGGCAGGCCAGCGTGGCGATCCAGCCCCAAATCCCGCGCAATTGTGTCTGCGTGGGCGGACGGTGGCGCGTCGACAGGCTGAAAAACTGGATCCTGCGGCGACTGGTCTTTTCCAGCGTGACCAGGAGGATGACCAGAACCAATACGACGGTGGCAAGCTGCGCAGCGCCCCCCGCGTTGTTGCTTTCAAGCCAGACGCTGAAAATCCCCGTGGTCAGGGTCTGTACCGCGAAGTAATCCACCGTACCGAAATCGTTGACCGTCTCCATCATCACGATGGCCGACCCGGCTGCGATCGCGGGGCGCGCCAGCGGAAGACCGATCCGCCAGAACCGCGCCAACGCCCCGGCCCCCAAAGACCGGGCCACTTCCTCGCCCTCACCGGACTGTTCGCGATAGGCCGCCCGAGACAGGATATAGACATAGGGGAACAGGGCCGCCGACAGGACAATCACCGCCGCGCCCATCGACCGGATCTCCGGGAACCAATAATCGCGTGCCGTTTCCCATCCGAACAGGGCACGCAGCCCGGTTTGCACCGGACCTGCATACTCGAGAAAATCAACCAGCGCATAGGCCCCGACATAGGCCGGGATCGCCAGCGGCAACAGCAATGCCCATTGAATCCAGCCAACGCCTGGAAACCGGTAGCGCGTCACCAGCCAGGCGGCCCCTGCCCCCATGCTTGCCGCAAAAAAACCGACCGACACCATCAAAACGATCGTATTGCGCAAATAGCGCGGAAGCGTCGTCGACAAGAGGTGCGGCCAGATATTGTCCGCCGGATGAAAAGCCATCCAGAAAACGGCGAGGATCGGGGCAACCACGATAACGGCAATCGCCAGCGCCCCGGCAGACCAAGGGCTGAACCCGAGACGCGGCATCGCTTTCCGGCGCAAATGTGTGTCGATTTGTTTCATCGCCCCTCAATTGCCTGAATCTGGTTTCACTGTCCAGAAACGAAGATATAATGATGTCGACCACACAATAAGAACAGCCAGAGACACATGCAGGTTGCCCTCCACGTCGGAGCCCATTTCACCGATGACGACAAGCTCATCAAGAGCCTCGGCAAAAACACCGAGGCACTGGCCTCTCAGGGCGTTGCGATCCCCGCACCCTCTTCATATCGCCGCCAGATCCGCGAACTGCTGAACACCGATCGCGGCGGCACCCCACCCGCGGACGCGCGCGCTCAGTTGCTTGCCAACATGTCCCCGGACATGACCCCGGATCGCATTGTGCTGTCGAACAGCAATTTCTTCGGCGTACCGCGCGGCGTGATCCGTAACGATCAATTGTACCCCACCGCCGGCGAACGTCTGGTCTATATTGACGAACTGTTTCAGCCGGACCAACTCGAAATCTTCCTTGCCATACGGGATCCCGCCACCTTCCTGCCGGCCATAGTGAACGGTAGCCCGGTCGAAACGATCGAAGAAGCAACCGATGGATCGGTGCCGATGTCCCTGCGCTGGTCAGAGCTGGTCTTGCGGATGCGCGAGGCGCTTCCCCATGTGCCGGTAACAGTTTGGTGCAACGAAGACACCCCTCTGATCTGGGAAGAGGTCATGCGCGAACTCGCCGGGCTCGACCCCACGGTTGCGCTCGAAGGCAGCACCGATCTTCTGAGCGATATCATGTCCGAAGAAGGCATTCGCCGGTTCGGCGACTATGTCTCAACGCATCCCGGCCTGACCGAAATTCAGAAACGTCGTGTCATCGCGGCTTTCCTTGACAAATTCGCACTCGAGGATGAACTCGAGGAAGAGCTTGACCTACCGGGTTGGACCGAAGACCTGATCGACACACTGACCGAAGCCTATGACGAAGACGTGTTCCAGATCGAACGCATTCCCGGTGTAACCCTGATCACCCCCTGACATTTGCTGCTCAAACAAAAAACGCGCCCGAAAGAGCGCGTTTCTTCGTGTTTGGAACCGACAAGGACCTTAGCTCATGCCCAATGCTTCCTTGTACATTTCCAGAACCGCCTCTTCCTCGGCGATGTCATCCTTGTCGCGCTTGCGCAGCGCTATGACCTTGCGCATCACCTTGGTGTCATAGCCACGCGACTTCGCTTCGGCCATCACTTCTTTCTGTTGATCCGCGATATCCTTCTTTTCCATCTCAAGCCGTTCAAAACGCTCGATGAACTGGCGCAATTCATTGGCGGTCACGCGGTAGCTGGCATCGGTCGAAGACTCGTCCATGGGTACTCCTGAAGGGTTTGTAGGCTGACAATGAGGCCGCAACCTAGCGCCCCCCCGAACGACCCGCAAGCACTGTTGCGCATGCTCGCAAGGAAATCGCGAAATCCCGCCCTCTTGCGCAATACCGGCGCTTCCTTTAGGGCCTTCGCAACGCAATGGACAAGGATAACTGCGATGGAATGGTTGGTCTGGGTGGGCGCTGCGCTGTCTCTCATCGGTCTGTTGGGGTTGATCCTGTCCATCGTAAAGGTCAACAAGGCCCGCCGCGCGGGGCTGAGCGACGAAGACTTGCGCGCCGCCGTTCAAAAGGTCGTGCCGCTCAATATGGGCGCGCTGTTCCTGTCGGTGATTGGCCTGATGATCGTGATCGTGGGAATTTCCTTCAGCTGACTTTCGCGGGCCAGCACGGGTCAGCCGTTCAGGTCACTGAAATGCCGGCCATTCTTGATCAGTTCATCCAAAAGGTTGACCGGACGCCAGAACGCGTCGCCGTCTTGTGCGCAAGTCCGCAACAGGTTGCGCAAGGATAGCAACCCGGTGCTGTCCGCAGCCTGCATCGGCCCGCCGCGCCATCTTGGGAATGCAAACCCACGGATCATCGCAACATCGATATCACCGGGGCGCATGACCTGGCACTCTTCAACCATACGTGCACCCTCGTTCACCATCGCGGCAAGACACAGTCGCTGAATATCCGACTCGTCGGGAACTGAGCCGCCGCCCGTCTGCCCGCGCAAGCTGGCAATCATCGCCGCCACTTCAGGGTCAACCTGCCCGCCATCGGCGTCGTAGCGATACCAACCTTTCGAGGTCTTGCGCCCAAGCCGCCCGTCCTTGATCAACGCCCGCAACAGCGCCACGCGCCTGCCATGGCCACATTCCTCCTGCCGGGCAAGCACGCGCTCGAGACCCATTACATCCGCCAACTGATAAGGCCCCAACGCCATGCCCCAGCGCCGCATGGCCCGGTCCACATCCCGGGGCAAAGCCCCCGACATCACCAGCCGGTCCGCCGCCGCCTGGTAGGCCGCCATCAACCGCCCGCCAATCCGCCCCGGCACCCCGAGAACGCGTACCGGAACCTTGCCGAGCTTGCGGGCGAAGGTGGTCGCTGTCACCACCGCATCCGCGCCGCTGGCCGGACCCACCGCAACTTCGACAAGGTCCGACATCTGCGTCGGCAGGCTGAAATGCAGACCCAGAACGTCTTCTGCACAGCCCGTCTTGTCGGCAAGCGCACCAATATCCGCAAAGGGAGAAGCCGAGGCCAGAACCGCGCCGTCCTTAACGACCGCATCCAACTGGGCGAATATCTGGCCCTGCTCCAAAGCATCGCACCCCGCTGCCACGATCACCAGATCCGCTTCGGATAGGGCCACCATGTCTGTCTTGCCATGCAACAGCGCCTCGATCCCGTCCCTTTGCAACGCGCTCAATTGTCCCCGCGACACCGCGCGGTCCAAGAGGCGTCGCAACCGGGTCAACGCCCGCGCCAGCGACGGTGCGTCCTTTTCCACCAGCACGACATCGAACCCCGCCATCAGGCTCAACGCAACCAGCCCGGCGCCGCGCGTGCCCCCGCCGATCACGCCGATCTGCTCCAACGCGCGGGCGTGTCCGGCCTTGGCTTCCGGTATTTTGGCGACCTTGTTTTCGGCAAAAAACACATGTCGCAGCGCGCGCGAGGTTTCCGACTGCTCAAGCGTATCAAAGGCTGCGCGCTCGAACGCCATCCCGACGTCGAACGGCAACAGCGCCGCCGCCTCGACACAGCGCAGGATCTCGCCCGGCGCCTCCGCGCCACCTTTTCCAAGGCGTTTTCGCCATTTCGCAATCGCCGCCTGATAGGCCGCCGCATCCTTCACACCATTGCGCGCGTCCCGTGTGCGACGGACGGGCAGCCCCTTCTCCACCAAACGCCGCGCAAAGGTCATAGCCGCCTCGCGCAGCCCTTCTTTCACGATCAGGTCAAAAAACACCCGCGCCGCACCACTACCCGCAGCGACGGACTTCCCGGTTATCATCAACTCAAGCGCCGTCTCCGCTCCACACAGGCGTGGCGCACGTTGCGTCCCGCCGGCACCGGGCAGCAACCCGAGAGAGACTTCCGGAAACCCAATCCGCGCCCGCGCTTCACAGACCCTGTAATGACAGGCCAGCGCCAGCTCCATCCCCCCGCCAAGCGCCGCGCCGTGAATGGCCGCGATCACCGGCTTTGTCGACTGTTCCACGGTATTGAAGAGCTCTGGCACCCATGGTGCTTCGAAGGGCTTGCCAAATTCGGAAATATCCCCGCCCGCACAGAACAGCTTGCCCTGCCCGATCAGGACAATCACCCTTACGGACCTGTCTGCCAAAGCAGTTTCAAACGCCGCCGACAGATCGCGACGCAGCGCGATCCCCAGCGCATTCACGGGTGGGTTCTGCAAGCTCAGAACCGCGACACCCTCTTCTACTTCGTACCCGACCGTCAGCGCCATGCTCCATTCAGTACCCGGCCCTGTCGTCCGGCAGTTACCATAAAACCTTAGCGCCCCCACGCCACCACGCAAGCCTGTTGGCCGACCCGCCCTCAAAAGAAAAGGCACGCGCCAGCCAAGAGCGTGCCCCAATTGCGATTGCCACGGTTTCTGGTTCAGATCGGCATATTGTCGAAACTGGCCTCAATTTCCTCTTCGACAAGATCAAGGTCCAGCTTGCGCAGGTGCCCCGGCACCCGCCCGCCCCGCAGGCGGATATTCTCCAGTGTACGATGCAACTGCTGGTGCAGGTTATACCGGTCATCGCCGGTCGCACCATGAATGGCCCCTTCAATCTCGCTGGCCCTGACCAGCAATTCCTCAACATTCGTCATAAAATCTTCCTCCCAAAATATGACGCGGTCGCCCCTCGCTCCCGGCTAAAAACACGCCTGGCCTAGCCGCTCACGGCTCTCGCACAGGTCTTACACAAGGGGGCATCCGGCACGACCTTCAACCTCTCCTCGGAAATATCGTCACCACAACGGGCGCAAATGCCGTATTCTCCATCACGCAAACGCTGGAGTGCCGCACGAATACGCAGAATCTCATCCTGCCCGCTCTGCCCGAGGCTTTCGAGCACCTCATCGCCTTCCCGCTCGACCGCCATCTCTTCCCAATCCTTGGAATGCGGCGCATCCAGTTCGGCCTCAATCAGGTGCAAACGTTCGTCCAACTCTCCAAGCCGCTTCAACAAGGCTTGCTTCTGTGCTGAAAAATCAGTCATTTCATCTTCCTTCTGAGGTCGCGGTATCGTGGCACACCCCACGACGGCCATCCTTGATTCAAGTCAACCCCGCCACCGCTGCGACAATCCGAAAAACCACCTATTGCAACATATGCACAAAATAATATATGTTCGCTGACAAATGGAGGATTCGACATGAAACCCGACGTAACAGCTTTTTTTGACAATGCGACGAACACCATCTCTTTCGTCGTAAAAGATCCCGCCGGCACGTCCTGCGCCATCATCGATTCCGTGCTGGATTTCGACTACTCGTCGGGTCGCACGGATACGAAATCGGCCGATGAAATCATCGCGCATGTTCAGAAGAACGGCCTCAAGGTCGAATGGCTGCTCGAAAGCCACGTGCACGCCGACCATCTCTCTGCCGCGCCCTACATCCAGGAAAAGGTCGGGGGCAAGATCGGAATCGGCAAGAACATCACCGTCGTGCAGGACACCTTTGGCAAGGTTTTCAACGAAGGCACTGAATTCCAGCGCGACGGTTCGCAGTTTGACGAGCTCTTCACCGAGGGCGACAGCATCATGATTGGCCAGATGCGTTGCGACGTGTTGCACACGCCGGGTCACACACCCGCCTGCCTGACCTATGTCATCGGGGATGCCGCTTTTGTGGGTGATACGCTCTTCATGCCCGATTTCGGCACCGCGCGCTGCGACTTCCCGGGCGGATCCTCCGAAACACTCTACAACTCGATCCAGAAGATTCTCGCGCTACCAGAAGAGACCCGCATTTTCGTAGGCCATGACTACAAGGCACCTGGGCGCGATGAATACGCATGGGAAACCACAGTGGCCGAACAAAAGGCCGCCAACGTGCATGTCGGCGAAGGCAAGGACAAGGCCGCCTTCATCAAGATGCGCGATGAACGCGACGCAACGCTGGACATGCCCAAGCTGATCATCCCCTCGCTGCAGGTCAACATGCGCGCGGGCCAGATGCCAGAACCTGACGAAGAAGGCGACGTCTTCCTCAAGGTTCCGGTCAACAAGCTTTAAACGACCACTCACGAACCGGCCCCGCATGCCCCGCGAACAGGGCGGCGGGGCCATTGCATCTCAGGGAAAGGAAACGCGATGCTGGAAAATATCCCCGTCGATTGGATCTGGGGCCTTATCGGGGGCTTCACCATCGGTCTTGGCGGTGCCGTCTATCTCTTGGCTAATGGTCGTATCATGGGCGCCAGCGGTATCTTGGGCGGTCTCGTGGACCGCAGCGGCTGGAACTCCGCCGCCGAACGTCTTGTCTTTCTGGCGGGGGTCTTCCTGCTGCCGATCCTGCTCAAACCGCTCTATCGCCCCTTTTCAACCCACGCTTCGGAAAACATCGCCGTTCTCGTGGTGGCCGGGCTTCTGGTCGGGGTTGGAACACGTATCGCCAATGGCTGTACGTCGGGTCATGGGGTCTGCGGTATTTCGCGCCTTTCGCTGCGGGGGATCGTGGCCACGGTATTCTACATCATGGCAGGCGGCCTGACCGTCGTCCTCTTCCGTCACATTCTGGGGGTGATCTGATGCAGCGCCTGATCTTTGCTTTCATCGCCGGCGGTCTCTTCGGGGCCGGTCTCTTCATCTCGGGCATGACCGACACCACCAAGGTGCAGGGCTGGCTTGATGTCTTCGGCAACTGGGATCCCACGCTCGCCTTCGTCATGGGCGGGGCGATCCTGCCGATGGCGGCGGCCTGGGCCTTCACGCGCGGACGCAAGCCCATCGTGGGCGGCGAATTCCCGACCCCGCCGGAACCACGTCTCGGGCGCAACCTGATCCTCGGATCGGTGATGTTCGGCGCAGGCTGGGGCCTTGCCGGGCTTTGCCCCGGACCGGCGGTTGCCTCGCTCAGCTATGGCGGCTGGCCCCATTGGGTTTTCTTCCTCGCCATGCTGGCCGGATTCGGCTTTGCCCCGATGGTGCGCTCGCAACTGGACACGGCGGTGCCCGCCGAGTAATCAGCGTTCATGGATATTCGCCAGATTACCCCCCGCTACTTTGTCGCGCCGCAAATCGATGCGGCCGACATGCCCGCCTTGGCCGAGGCGGGCTTCACGCTCGTGATAAACAACCGTCCCGACCAGGAGGTCGGTGCGGACCAGGCGTCCGATGCCATGGAACAGGCCGCCCGCGCCGCCGGATTGCGCTATATCGCCAATCCGCTGACCATGGACACCATGACACCAGACCGCCAGGCCCTTCAGCGCGAAGGCCTCGAAGGCGCGGAAGGCAAGGTGCTCGCCTATTGCCGCTCGGGCACGCGCAGCACGATCTGCTGGGCCCTGTCCCACGCCGCCGATACACCTGTTGACGCTCTTCTGGACGCGGCGCGCGAAGGGGGCTACGACCTTTCCGGGCTGGCCCCCACGCTTACGGCCATCGCGTCGCGCGGCTAAGCTTACCCGGGGCCTGAACCTGCGCGTTCCGGCCCCGAACACGCACAACAGCTCCGCCCTGCTCTCCCCAGCCATCCCACCTCTCCGGGATTACACGTCGGGTCACAGGCCCCCCAAGGGCCCGGATGCATGCCCCGATCAACCGGACCCCGCTGCACGGTTGCCCAGATCGGCCAGCGCGGTCGGATCGCCGATGTCATCCGCACTCAGCCGGATCAACTCATCCAGATCGTCAAAATCGTCGAGATCGTCCACTGACCCGTCATCCCCTTCTTCGACCGGGGGCAAAAGTGAATCCAGCGCCGTTTCCGCCGCGAGCATCTCTTCCAGTTCTTCTGCACTTGGCCCAGCGGGCGCGCTTTCGACAAACCCGCTTTCATCCGGCTCTGGCGGTGCCTTTGCGCCAATTGCCCCACGCAGCCTGACCGCCCGCATTCCGTTGACCTGTCCGAATTGCACCCGAGCAACTTCACCACCAGCGGCGCTTTCCAGGACAGTTTCCCGCAAGGCGTCACCCGAAACATGCAAGAGATCCCCCACCGCAAGCGCCTGAAGCTCGGTGATGGGCAGGGTCACACGGGCCAGCACCGCGCGCATTTCCGCCGGGGCCTGCTTGACCCCATTGCGAAACTTCGCCAGTTCCTCCCTGTTCTCTTCCCCGGAACCACCCGTCTCCTTGACGATCCGGCATTGCGGGAACCCGAACACCATTTTTCCCTGCCGTGCTTCCGTGCCCAGCGAAACCTCGAACTCAAACAAGTGGTATTCATGCGCCGTCAGCGCCAGGGACAAGGTGCGCGGCCCTGCGGCCATGGCCCCGAACCGATAGCGCTGCAGCCACGGCACCGCCGCGCCCTCGCTCTCCAGCAACGCCACGAACCGGGTCAGCGCCTCATCCACGAACGGCGTCACCAGGGCGGCGTCCACCCGTGTCGGCAATCGCCCTGCAGCCGGGCGGTTCACCACGCGCCCGATGGTCTGATGCTCGACCAATCCGGCCAATACCTGCGGTTCGATCGTCAGCGCGGCCGGCTCTCCGTCCGCGCCATCCAGTACCGCCAGAAGCGCCGCACCATCCAGGTGCCCTGACAGATCCTCGTGCATCACCTTCAGACGCCGCACGCCCTTAACTTCAAGCGCAAGTCCCAGCCCCTTTTGCGCCGCCCTCTCAAGCGCCAGCCGCAATGCCTTTTCCGGCGGCATAGACCGCGCAAGGTGGTCCTGACGCCCCTCGTTGGCTTTGCGTTTCAGTATTGAAACCGGTTTCGTATCAGTCATCTCTGCGCCGTTTCCCGTGACGGTCGTCCATTCCCGACCGCGTCACGCCATGCTAGCCGCCAGAAGGTTACAAATGGATTGATACGCGTGCCGAAAGCCGGGTTTATTGTGCCGCGACGGCCAGCGCCCCGGGCAGGCTCACCCGGAACGCCGCCCCACCCTGCCCCGGAAGATAGTCGATATCGCCGCCAAGCCGAGCCATGATCTCCCGGCAGATCGCCAGCCCCAACCCCGCGCCGCTTGCTCTCTGCTCGCCCACGCGGGCGAATTTTTCGAAGATCACCGCCTGATCCTGCTTGGAAATACCGCTGCCGTTGTCAATGAAATCAATGATCAACGCACCATCCCGTCGCCCAACAAGGATCGACAGGGACGGCTGGTCCGCATCGCAATATTTCTGTGCATTGCTGATCAGGTTGATAAAGACTTGGCTCAGGCGATCCAGATCGGTCGACAACCATACATGTTCACGCGCACGCCGCCGGTTGACCTCAAGCCGGTCCGGCCCGCCCCCGGTGAGCGCCGCCGCAATTGCATGATCCAGCACCTCGGAAAGCTGCCCGGTCTGCACGTTCAGGTTCACCTGCCCGTTTTCCAGAACGCTCAGGTCCAGCAGGTCGTCGAGCAATCGCGTCAACCGGATCGCCTCGTCATGAATGATCGAGGAATACTTGACCTTCTCCGCCTCGCTCAACAGGTCGCTATCCCTCAGGATTTCCGAGAACGCCCGGATCGACGTCATCGGTGTGCGCAATTCATGGCTCACCTGGCTCAGGAACGAATCCTTCTGCTCGGAAATCTGGGTCAGTTTCTCATTGGCCTGCCGCAACTGCCGGGCGGTCCGGGTCAATTCTTCGGACTTGGCTTCAAGCTGAGAAGAATACTCCATCATCTGCGCGGTCTCGTCGGCCACCGCCATCAGGTCTTCGACCGATACCGATGCCCCCCCGACGATCTGTCCGATCATCGCATGCGCCGTGGCCGCCCCCACCGAACCGGACAACTCCCGCTCCAGCACCTGAAGGAAATCGGGACTCGGTTCTGGCAACAATCCACTGACGCCCTGTCGCCGCGCCTCGCGCTCGAAAAGCTCCTGTGCCTCGCGCGCGCCCAGAATCCGCTGTGCCATCACCATCAGGTCTTCACTCTGGGCAAGGCTGCCGCTCCAGCTTTGCGGATTGGAGCTATGTTCGTACACATTCACGAATTGCGCCCCCTGCAGCCGTTCAAGCGGCGATGGGAACCCGACCAGCGAAGCTATGTAAAAACACAACGTATTCAGAGAGATGGACCACAGGATTGCATGCACCAGCGGGTCCATGCCCGTAATCCCGAAAAACGCCTGCGGGCGCAGCCAGCCTATGCCGAACGGCCCGTTATTAAGCACGTCCTGCGAAATCAGAACCCCGGTGCCGAAGCTCGGAAGCAACAAGGCATAGGCCCAGATCAGGAATCCAACCGTCAGCCCGGCAAATGCACCGGTGCGTGTCGCCCCGCGCCAGAAGATCCCGCCAAGCAAAACCGGCAGGAACTGCGCCACACCCGCAAAAGAGATCAACCCGATCGACGCCAGCGCCGAGCCGCCGCCCGAGAGGCGAAAATAGAGATAGCCCAGCGTCACCACGGCCCCGATCGAGATCCGCCGCGACAACAGGACCACGTGACGCACATCGCCCGACACGCTTGCCCCACCCCCGGTCACGCTCAGCCAGATCGGCATGACAATGTGGTTCGACACCATGGTCGACAGCGCCAGCGCGGCCACGATCACCATCGACGTCGCGCTTGAAAACCCGCCAAGGAACGACAGCATTGCCAGCCCGTCATTCCCGGTGGCCAGCGGCACGGTTAGAACGAAGAAGTCCGGGTTTGAGCCTTCAGGCATCATGTCGAGCCCGACAACGGCGATTGGCACGACGAACAGGCTCATCACCATCAGATAAGCCGGAAAGGCCCAGGACGCGGTGCGCAGATGGCCTTCATCCTCGTTTTCCACCACCATCACCTGGAACATGCGCGGCAGGCACAGGAAAGCCGCCGCAGACAGGAACACCAACGCCGCCCAGCGGTCGCCCTCGATCTGCCACGCGCCGATCTTGGACGTGTCGATCCTGTGCAGGATTTCCGTCACCCCGCCACCGATGCTCCAAACCACGAAGGCCCCCACCGCCAGAAGCGCAAACAGCTTCACGATGGCTTCCACGGCAATCGCCATGACAACCCCGTGGTGACGTTCGTTCACATCCAGATTGCGGGTCCCGAACACGATGGTGAACAGCGCCAGCCCCGCCGCCACCAAAAGCGCGTTGCTCTCTTGGCTCTGAAGCGGCACGCTGGCCTCATAGGCGTCCGAAAACACCGCAAAGCTCACCGTAACCGATTGCAATTGCAAGGCAATATAGGGCGTTGTCCCGATCACGGCCAACACCGTCACCCCCACGGCCAGAAGGTTCGACTTGCCATAGCGCGACGAGATCAGGTCAGCGATCGACGTCACGCGCTGCGCACGCCCGATCCGCACCAGCTTGCGCAGCACCCACCACCAACCAATCATGACCAGCGACGGACCGATATAGATGGTCAGGTATTCCAACCCGGAACGGGCCGCATACCCCACCGCACCATAAAACGTCCAGGCGGTGCAGTAGATCGAAAGCGAGAGCGTATAGACCAGTGGCGAACGCAGCCACCCGCCCTTGCCACGCATCGCCGCGCGTTCCGCGCCAAAGGCCACCAGAAACAGGAAGATCACATAGATCAGGCAGACCGCGACAAGGATGTTGAGCGTCCCCATCACGTCTCCTCCGGGTCTTCCCCGACATTGCCTTTCGCGACCGCGCGCGCAAGGAAGGCACCGGCAACCACCAGCCCGAACCAGACGACAAAGACATAGACAATCGCGTCAGACGTGGCCACGCCGCTCTCTTCTCCGGTGGGCCACAAAAGCGGTACGGACCAAAGCAATGCGCCGACGACGGGCAAAATTCGGATCGTGTCCACCAACCGCCGCCGCCGGTAACTCTGGCGTTCCAGAAAAACGGATTTGCGCCGCTCGTTCACCGGACCACCAATTCGCGCACCGCCTCCAGCACTTCGGCATTCGAAAACGGCTTGGTCATGAAGCGGCTGGCCCCTGCGCGCTCGGCCATCTCGCGATCCTTGACCTGACCGCGCGCGGTCAGCATCAATACGGGAATACCCTGCGTCTCGTGAAGTTCGCGGATCTCCCGCAGTATTTCATAACCGCTTTTTCCCGGCAGCATCACGTCGAGAATGATCAGGTCCGGCAAGGTGCTTTCCACCACGCCCACCGCATCATGCCCATTCGAATGGGTCGCCACTGTCCAGCCATCGCGCGACAGGATGAAACTGATCGCCTCGATGATATTTGGTTCGTCTTCAATCAGAAGAACGCTCTTCCCCATGCATTCTCCCCTCCATACACGCCCGTTATTCTTACGGCGTTTCACGTATTCTTAGCGGCCCTTCACAAAATGCCAAGGTCAAATGCCTGTCGTCAGCAACGAAGGCTCCCGCCGCCCCTCGCAATTCTGGCTGGGGCAGACCCGACAGGTGGACCCGACTTCGCGGCCCTCACTTTGCGAACTATCCACCGGAACGATCAGCATATAGCTGTGATAAAGCGGATCGACATTCATCTCCAGCGTCCCGACGGGTTCCGTAACGGCATAGCACTCGAACTGGCGCGCGTCCCGCCCCGTGACCGTGACCCGTTGGCGCAGCGGTCGCAACGGGCGCGACAGGGCCTGAAACAGGGGCCATTTCGGGCAGGCTGCCGAAAACCGTGGCAGCGGGAACCCCTCGATGGGTTTGCGCAGCATCAGCGTTCCGGAAGCATCACACATCACCAGCCCCAGGGGTTGGGGCAGGATCTCATCCGACAACACCGCAAGACGGCGCAGCACCGCCGGCAACCCGGCCCGGAACGCGCGCGCGACGGCAATCGGATCAACCTGTCCATCGGCCACGGTCGCGCGCATCTCTTCCAGCGGCAGGATACGCGCATCCGCCCGCAATTGCCGCAAGGCGGTTTCCGCCAGATCACGTGCGGCGCGCGATGTCAGCTCCTTCTGCTCGCGCAGAAAGGCGCGTAAATCTTCGTCTCCGGCCCCTTCCAGCGCGTCAAACCGGAACTTGTGCGCCGTCATCATCGCTTCCACTTCCTCAAGCGGCAGCGTCAGGTTGGCCCCGGCATCCCCCGCCCCGTCCAGATAGGCCACCAGCCGCTGCGAGCTTTCCGCAAGACGTCGACTGTCTTCGTTGAGGTTGCGGTGGAACCGGTTGCGCCATTCCGGCTCGATCTCCTTGGTTTCCGCAAGGATGCCCGCCGTCGACCGGATCGCCGTCACCATCGTCAACATCTCGTGCATCGAGGTCGCAAGGTGGGGATCATGGGTCAGCCGGTCGGTCAGCGTGGCTGCCGTCCGTTCAAGACTTCCCAGCTTGCGGTGCTGCTCCGCGATCAACGCCGCCCACCCCGGAAACCGCCCTGCAAATTCGTCGATCCGATCCAGCTCCTGCGCTTCCGAGCCCGAATCCGCCGCCGCCTCACGCAGCGTGGCAATCACGGCGGCCTCGGCCCCTTCGGACAGCAAAGACGCCTCCACCCCCAGCACCTGCGCAATGTCCACGAGCAGTTTGCCGCCGATTCTGCGGCGGTTGTGCTCGATCAGGTTGAGATACGAAGCCGATATTCCCACTTCGCGCGCAAGCTCGGCCTGACGTAATCCGGCCATCACCCGGCGCTCTCGAATCCGGCTGCCTGTCAAAGTGTCGCGGACCATGGTGTTTTCCCTGCTAGATTCAACGACTTTCCGCGTCGCAGAATAATTTCTTTACACTGTATACGGTGGTGTTGCGAATTACTTTACAAATAAATTGTTTCGTTGAAAGCAGTTGTTGCGAAATTTTCGATACCCCCGCGATAATGAATTTGCACAAAAGTGCGTCGCGTACGGGTTTGAGGAGGCCCGTAACGCATTTCACCAAACGGGAGGATTACATGTCCAAAACCACTATGACACGTCGTGGCGTGCTCAAGACCGGTGCAGCTGCAGGCGCCGGCGTTGCGCTTCCGACCATTTTCACCGCGTCTTCGGCGGCCGCCTATACCAACGAGCCGACCGGTTCGAGCGTGACCCTGGGCTTCAACGTGCCCCAGACCGGCCCCTACGCTGACGAAGGCAATGACGAGCTGCTCGCACAGCAGCTGGCCGTCGAGCACCTGAACGGCATGGGCGATGGCGGCTGCCTCAACACCTTCACTTCGAAGGCGCTCAAGGGCAACGGCATCCTGGGCAAGAAGGTCCAGTTCGTGACCGGCGACACCCAGACCAAATCGGACGCGGCGCGCGCATCGGCCAAGTCGATGATCGAAAAAGACGGCGCTGTCATGATCAACGGCGGTTCGTCCTCGGGCGTGGCCGTGGCCGTACAGGGCCTCTGCCAGGAAGCCGGCGTTATCTTCATGGCGGGTCTGACCCACGCCAATGACACCACCGGTAAAGACCGTAAAGCGAACGGTTTCCGTCACTTCTTCAACGCCTACATGTCGGGTGCCGCTCTGGCACCGGTGCTGGCCAAAGAGATGGGCAACGACCGTCGCGCCTACCACCTGACCGCCGACTACAACTGGGGCTGGACCCAGGAAGAGTTGATCGTCGCCTCGACCGAGGCCCTGGGCTGGGAAACCGTAAACACGGTAAAAACCCCGCTGGCATCGACCGACTTCTCGTCCTACATCGCACCGGTTCTGAACTCGGGTGCCGACACGCTGGTTCTGAACCACTACGGCGGCAACATGATCAACTCGCTGACCAACGCGGTTCAGTTCGGCCTCTTGGACAAGGTCGTGAACGGCAAGGACTTCAAGATCGTCGTGCCTCTTTACTCCGAACTGATGGCCGCCGGTGCAGGCGAGAACATCAAGGGCGTGCTGGGCTCGATGAACTACAACTGGCAGCTCGACAACGAAGGCTCGCGCCAGTTCGTCAAGTCGTTCGGCGAGAAATACGGCAAGCCGCCGTCCAACTCGGCACAGACCTGCTACGCTCAGGTTCTGCTCTATGCTGACGCATGTGAGCGTGCGGGCACCTTCAACCCCTGCGGCGTGGCAGAAGCCTTGGAGGGCTTCGAATTCGACGGTCTGGGCAACGGCAAGACACTGTATCGTGCAGACGACCACCAGTGCTTCAAGGATGTTCTGGTTGTGCGCGGCGCGCAGAACCCGACCAACCAGTACGACACGCTGGAAATCGTCGAAGTCACCCCGGCTGCTCAGGTCACCTATCCCCCGAACCATCCGATGTTCGGCGGCGACGAAGCGTCGCTGGGTACCTGCAACGCCGGCGCCTGATCCAGACGCCAACAGACCGACCGCGCTCCGGCGCGGTCGGCTCCGCGCTCGTCGAGGCTAGGGTCTCCGACCGCGCTTACAAAACTCACAGGTGGGAATTATGGACGCGATCCTCCTTCAGATTCTGAACGGGCTCGACAAGGGCTCAGCCTACGCGCTGATCGCGCTTGGGCTTACACTCATTTTCGGCACGCTCGGCGTGGTGAACTTCGCCCACGGCGCGCTGTTCATGCTGGGCGCCTTCTGTGCCGTGACGCTGTCGAAACTGCTGACCCTCAGCTTCGAAACAATCGACGAAAGCAAGAAAGACTTTCTCGGCAATCCCCTGAAGGTCGAAACGCCCTATGTCGAAAGCTGGTTCGGCCCCGAACTCGGTGCTTCGATCATAGATTGGGCGGTGCCGCTCTCGATCCTGCTGGCCATCCCGATCATGATGTTGATCGGTCTGATCATGGAACGCGGCCTCATCAAGCACTTCTACAAACGTGAGCACGCCGACCAGATCCTCGTGACCTTCGGCCTTGCCATCGTTCTGCAAGAGATCATCAAGTATTACTTCGGCGCAAACCCGATCCAGACCCCGCCGCCTGACGCCCTTCTTGGTGTGTCCAACCTCGGCGCATGGTTCGGCATGGATCTGCCCTACCCGAACTGGCGGATCGTCTACTTCTGCTTTGCCGCGCTCATCATCTTCGGTGTCTTTGCCTTCCTGCAGTTCACCACCTTCGGTATGGTTGTCCGTGCCGGTATGGCGGATCGCGAGACCGTGGGTCTCCTCGGCATCAACATCGACCGCCGCTTCACCATCATGTTCGCCATCGCGGCCGCCGTTGCAGGGCTTGCGGGTGTGATGTACGCGCCGATCAACCCGCCAAACTACCACATGGGCATGGACTTCCTCGTGCTCAGCTTCGTTGTGGTGGTTGTCGGCGGCATGGGGTCTCTCCCCGGCGCCGTCGCTGCTGGCTTCCTGCTGGGCATCCTGGAAAGCTTCGCCTCCACCACCTGGGCGACGACGACCATCCCCGGCATCAACCAGATCATCATCTACCTTGTCGCGATCATCGTGCTGCTGACGCGTCCGCGCGGGCTCATGGGTCGCAAAGGCGTGATGGAGGAATAAGACATGCTTGGACTGAACAAGAAAGACTTCACTCTCCTGCTCGCCGTCGCCGTGCTGACGCTGCTGGCGCCCTTCATCCTGAACCCGTTCCCGGCCGACAGCGCCATGGCACAGTTCAACGCGGGGTATCCGGACCTGATGCAGCGTTTTGTCATCTTCGGCATCTTCGCGATCGGCTTCAACATCCTCTTCGGCCTGACCGGATACCTGTCCTTCGGTCACGCCGCCTTCCTCGGTGTGGGCTCCTACGCCTCGGTCTGGATGTTCAAACTCTTCACCTTCAACGTGATCCCGGCAATCATCCTGGCCGTTGTCATCGCGGGCCTTTTCTCGCTGCTGATTGGCTACGTGTCCCTGCGCCGTTCGGGCATCTACTTCTCGATCCTGACGCTGGCATTTGCGCAGATGTCCTTTGCACTGGCCTACTCGGTGCTGTCGAACCCCAAGTTCAACCTCACCAACGGTGAAACCGGCCTGCAGGTCTATCCCAGCGACCCCAAGATGTTCCATGGCGAGGGCATGCAGGACGTCCCGCATTTCTTCGGCCTCTACATGAACAGCACCTACACCATGAATGTCGGCGCCTGGAGCTTTGACTTCAACACGGGATACTACTTTTCGGCCATAATCCTGATGCTGGTCTTCTACCTCGCCATCCGCATCTTCCGCTCGCCTTTCGGGCTGATGCTGCGCGCGATCAAGTCGAACCAGACCCGGATGAGCTATACCGGCCTCAACCCGCGTCCCCACACGCTAGCCGCCTTCGTGATCTCGGGCATGTATGCCGGTCTGGCCGGTGGCCTGATGGCGGCGATGGACCCGCTAGCCGGCGCCGAGCGCATGCAGTGGACCGCCTCGGGTGAGGTTGTGCTGATGACCATCCTCGGTGGCACCGGCACCCTGATCGGCCCGGTTCTGGGCGCAGGCTTCATCAAGTATTTCGAGAACATTTTCTCGAAGATCAACGATGCAGTGCTGCACCAGTGGTTTGCCTTCCTGCCGGACGGGATCGAAGACTTCGTGGTCTTCATCATCCATCCCTTCGTCGGCAAGGGCTGGCACCTGACCCTGGGCATCCTGTTCATGCTCGTCGTGATCTTCCTGCCCGGTGGCCTTGTCGAAGGTGGTCAGCGCCTCGGCAAGTGGATCAAGAACCGTGGCAAGTCGGAAGACACCAAAGCCACCACCGAACCCGCAGAATAAGGAGACCGACAGATGGCAATTCTCGAAGTCAAAGACGTTGGCAAACGGTTCGGTGGTCTCCAGGCCCTGAGCGATGTGAACCTCTCGGTCAAGGAAAACAGCGTGCACGCGATCATCGGCCCCAACGGGGCCGGGAAATCCACCCTGCTCAACTGCCTCGTCGGCAAACTGATCCCCGATACCGGATCGGTGATGTTCGACGGCCAGTCGGTGCTGGGCCGCTCGCCCTATGAAATCAACCAGATGGGCATCTCCCGCGTGTTCCAGACCCCCGAGATCTTCGGTGATCTGACGGTCATGGAAAACATGATGATCCCGATCTTCGCCAAGCGCGACGGCGCCTTCCGCCTGCATGCCATTGAAAACATGTTCCGCGAAAAGGACATCGTCGATCGCGCCGAGCACATGCTGGAAGAAATGAACATGGCAGACAAGCGTGACATGCACGCCGCCGCTATGTCACGCGGCGACAAGCGCCGCCTCGAGATCGGCATGTGCCTTGCACAGGAACCGCGCCTGCTGCTGCTCGATGAACCGACCGCAGGTATGGCCCGCGCCGATACCAACAACACGATCGACCTCCTCAAGCAGATCAGCGAAGAGCGCGACATCACCATCGCCATCATCGAACACGACATGCACGTTGTGTTCTCGCTGGCAAACCGGATCACCGTGCTCGCTCAGGGCACGCCTCTGGTCGAGGACGATCCGCAAAACATCCGTGGCAACCCGAAGGTACGCGAAGCGTATCTTGGCGAAACGGTATAATCAGGAGCGACCCAAATGAACGTCAAACCCGACTTCTCCAAGGGCCACAACCTGGCCGAAACCGCCCCCGCGTTCCTCTCCATCTGGAACATGGAAAGCTACTACGGCGAGAGCTACATCGTGCAGAACATCTCGTTCAACGTGCACGAGGGCGAAATCCTGGCCCTTCTGGGCCGCAACGGTGCAGGCAAGACCTCGACCCTGCGCTCGATTGCCCGCATGGACAGCCCCCAGGTCACGCATGGCGAGATCTGGCTCGATCACCAGCCGCTGCACCTCATGAAAAGCCACGAGGCCGCCGCCGCAGGCATCGGGCTCGTGCCCGAGGATCGCTGCATCATTCCCGGACTGACCGTGGAAGAGAACCTTCAGCTGGCCCAGATCGCCCCGCCCATCGGCTGGTCGCTTGACCGCCTTTACGAACTCTTCCCGCGCCTTGGCGAACGCCGCAAGCAAGAGGGCGTGACCCTTTCGGGCGGCGAACAGCAGATGCTCGCCATTGCCCGCGCTCTGGCGCGTGACATCAAGGTGCTGCTGCTCGACGAACCCTATGAAGGTCTGGCCCCTGTGATCGTGGACGAGATCGAAAAGACGCTGCGCATCATCAAGGAACAGGGCATCACCACTATTCTCGTGGAACAGAACGCCGTGCGCGCGCTGGAACTCGCCGACCGGTCGGTGATCCTCGACACCGGAGGCATCGTCTTTGACGGCTCTGCGAACGAGGTGCTGAGCAACGAGGAACTGCGCGCCGAATACCTTGCCATCTGATAAGCCTGCGCCATGATCCTATCAGATCTACCAATATGACAGCTCGCCGGGAGGATTATACCTTTCGGCGAGATTCTTACACTACGGGAGCCTCCACCATGTCCGACAAAACCTACCCGCCGTCATCTGCACTTGTTGCGCACGCGCATGCGGATGGGGCGACTTATGATGCGATGTATGCCGCGTCGATTGCCGATCCGGAGGCGTTCTGGGCCGAGCATGGCAAGCGGATCGACTGGATCAAGCCGTTCACCAAGGTCAAGAGCACGTCCTTCGCGCCCGGTGAGATCGACATCAAGTGGTTCGAGGACGGCACGCTGAATGTCAGCGCCAACTGCATCGACCGGCATCTGGAGACCCGCGCCGATCAGACCGCGATCATCTTTGAGCCCGACGATCCCAACGAGGCGGCGCAGCACATCACCTATAAACAGCTGCACACCCGCGTCTGCCGTTTTGCCAACATTCTCGAGGAACTGGGCGTGCGCAAGGGCGACCGCGTCGTCATTTACCTGCCGATGATCCCCGAGGCCGCCTATGCCATGCTGGCCTGTGCCCGCATCGGCGCGATCCATTCGATCGTGTTTGCCGGCTTCAGCCCGGACGCGCTCGCGGCCCGCATCAACGGCTGTGACGCCAAGGTCGTGATCACCGCCGACACCGCGCCGCGCGGCGGGCGCAAGACCGCGCTCAAATCCAATGCCGACGCGGCACTGCTGCACTGTAAGGACTCTGTTAAGTGCCTGGTGGTAAAACGGACCGGCGATCAGACCACGTGGATTGCCGATCGCGATTTTGATTATAACGAAATGGCGCTGGAGGCGAACGACTACTGCAAACCGGCCGAGATGAGTGCCGAGGATCCGCTCTTCATCCTCTACACCTCCGGCTCGACGGGACAGCCCAAGGGCGTGGTGCACTGCTCGGGCGGCTATCTTGTCTATGCGGCGATGACGCATCAATACACCTTCGATTATCACGAGGGCGACATCTTCTGGTGTACGGCGGATGTGGGCTGGGTCACGGGCCACAGCTACATCGTCTATGGCCCGCTCGCCAATGGCGCCACCACCGTAATGTTCGAAGGCGTGCCGACCTACCCGGATGCCTCGCGCTTCTGGCAGGTCTGCGAAAAGCACAAGGTGAACCAGTTCTACACCGCGCCGACCGCGATCCGCGCGCTGATGGGCCAGGGCAACGAGTTCGTCGAGAAATGCGATCTTTCCGATCTGCGCATCCTCGGCACCGTGGGCGAACCGATCAACCCCGAGGCCTGGAACTGGTACAATGACGTGGTTGGCAAGGGGCGCTGCCCGATCGTCGACACCTGGTGGCAGACCGAGACCGGCGGCCACATGATGACGCCCCTGCCCGGCGCCCATGCGACCAAACCCGGTTCGGCGATGAAGCCGTTCTTTGGCGTGCACCCGGTTGTGCTCGACCCGCAGTCGGGCGAGCGGATCGAGGGCAACGGGGTTGAGGGCGTGCTCTGCATCGCCGACAGCTGGCCGGGCCAGATGCGCACCGTCTGGGGCGATCACGAGCGCTTCGAGAAGACCTATTTCTCGGATTACAAGGGCTATTACTTTGCCGGTGACGGGTGCCGCCGCGACGCCGATGGCGATTACTGGATCACGGGACGCGTCGATGACGTGATCAACGTCTCGGGCCACCGCATGGGCACCGCCGAGGTCGAAAGCGCGCTGGTGGCGCATGCCGCCGTGGCCGAGGCCGCCGTGGTGGGCTATCCGCATGACATCAAGGGCCAGGGCATCTATTGCTACGTGACGCTCATGAACGACGTGGCGCCCTCGGACGAACTCATGAAAGAGCTGCGCACCTGGGTGCGCACCGAGATCGGCCCGATCGCCTCGCCCGACCTGATCCAGTGGGCCCCCGGCCTGCCGAAAACCCGCTCGGGCAAGATCATGCGCCGCATCCTGCGCAAGATCGCGGAAAACGACTACGGCGCATTGGGCGACACATCCACACTCGCTGACCCCTCCGTCGTCGACGACCTCATCGAAAACCGCATGAACCGCTAACACCTTCCCCTGCCCGCGCCCCGATGGGCGCGGGCAATTTCCTCAAGGGGCCGGTCCTGCGATCGGCCCCCTTTTTTTGCGAGAGTCGAATTACCGTCCGTCAACCTGTGATTTAGTAGATTGCCAAATCAGATAGCAAATCCTAGCGTTTGATCATGACCCAGGACCGCCCCCTTCTCGGCATCATGCTGATGCTTTGCTTCTGCGTACTCGCCCCTCTGGGCGATGCCGTCGCCAAGATCCTGTCCAACGCGATTCCCATCGGCATGACCCTCCTTGTGCGGTTCGGCATCCAGGCGCTGGTCCTGATCCCGATCGTCATCTTCACACGGCGCCCGTGGCGCATGCGTCGGCGGACCGTGTCATTGGTCGTTTTGCGCACCGCACTGCACATCATCGGTATCGGGGCCATGTTCCTTGCCCTGCGCCACCTGCCCCTTGCCGATGCCGTGGCCATTGCCTTTGTCATGCCCTTCCTGATGCTTCTGTTGGGGAAGTTCGTGCTCAATGAAGAGGTCGGCATGCGCCGCCTGATCGCCTGCGCGGTCGGATTCGTCGGCACGCTGCTGGTGATCCAGCCCAGCTTTGCCGAGGTCGGCCCCCCGGCCCTTCTGCCCCTTGTCGTCGCGGTGGTCTTCGCGCTGTTCATGCTGGTCACACGCCAGATCGCCAAGGAAACCGACCCGATTTCACTTCAGGCCGTCAGCGGCGTCATGGCCGTGGTTGCGATCCTGCCCATGCTGGCCCTTGGCGCCGCCTTCGACCTGCCCGAACTTCAACTGGCCCGACCGGACACGCAAACCGCATGGCTTTTGCTGGTCATCGGCCTCATGGGCACCGCCGCGCACCTCTTGATGACATGGTCGCTGCGCTATGCACCCTCGACGACGCTGGCTCCGATGCAATACTTGGAAATTCCCTTTGCCACGCTGATCGGCTGGATCATCTTCCGGGATCTGCCCAACGGACTGGCGGCCCTTGGCATCCTGATCACCATTGCCTCGGGGCTCTATATCGTTTTCAGAGAGCGTGCCATGAGCCGCGTTGCGCCGCCAGTGCCCTAGCCACGCATTCCAGCCACTTGTGGGGCAGGATCACCAGCATCTTGGGCGCCGTCATCTCAAGCCGCACCGCCCCCATCGCCTCGTTTGACGTACCGATGCGCCCATCCGGCGTGAACACCAACCCGTTGATTGGCCACCGCAGCCCTTCGGACACGCCTTCGACAAGGCCCATTGGAAACAGCGACACCCGCGTCCCGGCCTCAAGCGGCAATTCCAGAACCGGCGGAGCCAGAAAGGCGATATCCGTGTCGCTGAGCAGGATGCAGCGTTTGTCCGGGTGGCGCACCAGCCCGTTGTAACAGGCCAGCTGGTGATCCAGCCGCGCCCCCGTGAACCCGGCCCCGAGCAGAACCGGCGCCGCAACGGAACGCAGCGCCTTGTCGAAATCCGTGCTTTCCTGTTCCGTGATCCGGTGGATCCTGTCTTCGGGAATCCCTGCAGCCACCAGCGCCGAAAGCGAGTCCATGTCGCCAATCACAGCCTCGGGCATCAGCCCCAATGCGCGGCAATGCGCCCCGCCGCCATCCACGGCAACCAGCCGCCCGGCGGCGTCAAGGCACCGTTTCAGATCATTTTTTGCCAGTTCGCCCGCACCGACCAAAGTGATTGGTTCCGAACTATCAACAATAACCGTCATTTCGCCGGATTCCCCCCCGTTTTGATCGACAGGCCACAAATTGGCCATAAAATGATACCCTGCCTACCACAGAATCGGTCACGTTTCGTCGCTCCTGTCGTGGTAAACAGGATGTCGAGCAGTGCAAAGGACCCGCATTCCATGGTGACGAATAACAAAGTACTCACGGTTTCCTATGGGACGTTTTCCTGTACCCTTGAAGGGTTCGAGGACTCTTTCGATACGATGAAAGCCATTGCGGAGTACTTCCGCGATCTGGCCGCAGATGACCGCTACTTCGGTGCCGAGCCTCCGACGCCCGATGCTGAAATGCTCGCCCGCATCGCCGAACGCGAGATCGAACGACGGGTCCAGGCGCGCGTCGATCACGGAGCAATCGTGCTGAGCGCTGCGGCTGCTGCGGCCCCGGCTGCGGCAGAGTCCACCGTCGCTACCCCGGCCGAAGACGCCAAAGCCCCCGCGCCCGAGCAGGACTTCAGCGAAGATGCGGTCGAAGTCACCGAAGGCGCGGAAGCTGTCGAAGCCATCGAGTCCGACGATACCGATCAGGCTGTCGTTGCCGCCCTCACGGAAGAAGCTGCCCCTGCTCCGCAGCCCGAGGAAATCGAGGCCGCCGCCGAACTGCCCGAAACGGACGAAGGCGCGGATACGGACGAAGACACTGTCGCAGCCGTCATGTCTCAGGCCGAGGAAGAGGTGTCAGAACCGGATACCCTCGATGCCGAAGAGCCAGCCACCCCGATCATCGAAGCCACAGACTCCGAGGAAATCGAAGACGCCTTGGAAATGGCCACGCCTGCCGAGACCGCCGAAGCGCTTGCCGAAGCCGAAGACATCGTCGAAGAAGAACTCGCCGAAATCGTCGACGAAGCAGAAACACTTGAGGACGAAACCTTCGCCGAGGCAGATGAAGGCACCGCCCCGGTTGTCGCCGAAGAGGAGGCAGACGCCGAAGATGCGTTCGCCGACTGGGACGATGAAGAAGAAGACGTCGACCCGGAATACGAGGTCAACTCGATCGCCGCCAAGCTCGAGCGCATCCGCGCAGTGGTATCGCGCGTCGTAGAAGAGCCCGAAGATGACTTCTCCGAAGACGAACATGCCGAAGACGTCCCCGCAGAAGACACCTTCCTTGCCGATACAGTGCATCAGGTCGAAGAGGCGCTCGCCGCTGAAGACCAGCCCGAGGACACGCCCCAGCCGCTGCGCGCCCGCGTCGTGCGCATGAAACGTGCCGATTTCGAAGAAGCCGTCGCTTCCGGCCTGCTCGAAGCCGAGCCGGTTGAGGAAGACGAGGACGAAGACATGTCCCTTGAGGACGGGACCAGCCTCTCGCCAGAGGACGAGGCTGAACTTCTCGCGGAACTGGCCGAGGTCGAAGCCGAGCTTGATGTGCTCGCCTCTTACGAGGATGACGACGACGAGCCCGTTTCAGAGGAACGTGCGGAATCGGAAAACAGCGCAGACGCCGAGGATGAAGCTCAGGATTCTGACGAACCTTTCGTCCTGACCGATGCGGTCGAAACACCCGATGAAGATCCGGCCCCCAAGGCATCCGAACAGCTTGGCGAAGCCGCTGGCGGCGGGGATGACCTGTCCCGCCTGATGGCCAAGGCCGAAAGCGAGATGCAAGAGCCGGTGGGCAAGGGCCGCCGTCAGGCAATCGCCCATTTGCGGGCCGCCGTAAAGGCGACCAAGGCCGAGAAAGAGGCCGGGAACGATCTGTCGCGCCGCGATCACTCCGAGGCGTATCGCGATGATCTGGCCAGCGTTGTGCGCGCGGTCCCCGGCGGTGCCAGCGCGGACAAACCCCGTGAGCGCAGCGAAGCGCCGCTCAAGCTGGTGGCCGCACAGCGAGTCGATGCCCCCGCACCCGCCCCGGAGCGCGATCCCGCACCCGAAGTGGCCGAGGCAGCCAAAGCCGCCGAACCGACCCCCGACACCGCACCGCGCGCGCCCGTGCGTCCGCGCCGCGTATCTGCCGAACGGATCGATCGCGAAGAGATCGCGCGCAATGCTGCGCCGGTTGGCACCTCGGCCAAGGTTCAGGGAGATTTCCAGGCCTACGCCACCAGCGTCGGTGCCACCCGCCTTCCCGAAGTGCTCGAAGCGGCAGCGGCCTATCTCACCTTCGTCGAGGGCCACGACCGGTTCTCGCGCCCGATGCTGATGCGCATGGCGCGCGACGCCAACGAAGACGAATTCTCCCGCGAGATCGGCCTGCGCAGCTTCGGCCAGCTCCTGCGCGAGAAAAAGATCGAGAAAATCGCCGGCGGCCGCTTCACGGCAAAGTCCACAATCGGCTTCAAGCCCGATGACAGGGCCGTCGGATAAACACCTGTAAATCAAAGAAAAAAGGCGCCCTTTTGGGCGCCTTTTTTCAGTTCTCGATATCGGCATCCGGGTCCGGTTGCCCGATCCCCTTGAACAGGGATTTGAATGGCAAAATCCACAGGATCCCCAAAAGCACATAGACCCCCAGCTCCACCAGGATCGACGGTCGGTCGATCAACGCGACGACATTGACGGCCAGAATGATATAAATCGGAAGCCCCACAACCAGCACCAACAGCGCCAGCCGCTTGCGGGTCTTGTATTTCAAAGCCATGCGCGCGTCTCCTTTTTCAAGGCCGTTACGGTCCTAGTCGGCAAACGGATCTGTCACGAGAATCGTATCTTCGCGCTCGGGACTGGTCGACAGCATTGCCACCGGGCAATCAATCAGCTCTTCCACGCGGCGCACATATTTGATCGCATTCGCCGGAAGGTCCGCCCAGCTGCGCGCGCCCTCGGTCGATTCCGACCAGCCGGGAAGCTCTTCATAGATCGGCGTGCAACGGGCCTGCTGATCCGCCGCCGTCGGCAGGTAATCCAGCCGCTCTCCATCGAGATCATAGCCGACACAGATCTTCAGCGTCTCGAACCCGTCCAGCACGTCCAGCTTGGTCAGCGCAATGCCGCTCACCCCGCTTGTGGCACAGGTCTGGCGCAGCAGCGCCGCATCGAACCAGCCACAACGCCGCTTGCGCCCGGTGGTGGTGCCGAACTCATGGCCACGCTCGCCCAGCCGCTGCCCGTCCTCGTCAAACAACTCGGTCGGGAACGGCCCTTCACCCACGCGGGTGGTATAGGCTTTCACGATGCCCAGCACGAAGTCGATCGAGTTCGGTCCGATACCAACCCCGGTGGCCGACTGCCCGGCGATCACGTTGGACGAGGTCACAAACGGATATGTGCCGAAATCAATGTCCAGCAGCGCGCCCTGCGCGCCCTCGAACAGGATCCGCTTGCCCGCTTTGCGTTTCTCGTTGAGAACCTTCCACACCGGCGCCGCAAAGGGTAGAATCTGCGGCGCAATCTCCTTGAGTTGCGCAATCAGCGCATCCCGGTCTACGGCCTCAATCCCAAGACCCTTGCGCAGCGGATCATGGTGCTGCAGCGCCCGGTCAACACGCGCCTCAAGCGTCGCCTCATCCGCCAGATCCATGACCCGAACCGCACGGCGCCCGACCTTGTCTTCGTAACAGGGGCCAATGCCGCGCCCGGTCGTGCCGATCTTGGTGCCCTTGCTGGCCGCTTCCTCGCGCGCCCGGTCCAATTCGCCGTGGATCGGCAGAATCAGCGGCGTGTTTTCCGCGATCATCAGCGTTTCCGGGCTGATCTCGACGCCCTGTGCGCGCACGGTTTCGATCTCGTTGACCAGGTGCCAGGGGTCAAGAACAACCCCGTTGCCGATCACGCTCAACTTGCCGCCGCGCACGACACCCGAAGGCAACGCGTGCAGCTTGTAGACCTTGCCGTCAATGACCAGCGTATGCCCGGCATTGTGACCGCCCTGAAACCGCGCGATCACATCCGCACGCTCACTCAACCAGTCGACGATCTTGCCTTTTCCCTCGTCGCCCCACTGAGCGCCGACGACAACCACATTGGCCATGTCCGAGTCCTTTTTTCGGTGTCAAACCCGCGCCCTTTTAGCCATGTTGCACGCGACACGAAACCGCAAATGTGCCGCAGTACTGGACAGAGCGCCCCATTTCGCGCAAAGCATAAGAAAAAAAGCCGAACAAGGGGTCCGAAATGGGGCTGTTGATGCGTTGGGTCTTTGCCTTCCTGCTTCTGGCACTGACCTTCAACCCAACCGAGTGGAGCTACGTCCACTGGAGCATGGAAAACTACATCGAGGAAATGCCGCTGACGGTGCTTTTGGGGCTGCTGCTGTTGATCGGCTACATCATCTACTTGCGCGCCACGCTGCGCTCGATCGGCGGCTTTGGCATGTTGCTCGTCCTCGCCGTTGTCGCCGCGCTCGTCTGGGTTCTCTATGACTGGAACATGCTCGATCTGGACAACCGCGACATGAACACCTGGATCGCCATCCTCGCACTGTCGATCGTGCTGGGTGTCGGTCTGGGGTGGTCCATCGTCCGCCGAATGCTGTCCGGCCAGTACGACATGGACGATGTTGACAGCTGACTGGTCCGCAGGGGGCGCTGCCCCCGCCGCAGCAAGCTGCGTCTCCCCCGGGGTATTTCCGGAAAAAGAAAGATCACCCCCGCGCAGTCTTATGTCCGACACACCCAAGATGAGCGCTGGCGTCTTTATCGCGACAGTTTCACCGGCGCGCCGTGCGGCGTGTTCAGATAGGCCGCCTCCCAGGCGGCGCGCATCGCCTCCACCGCGTCTGCCCCGGCCATGCCGTTTTCGCGCAACATTGCCTCCAGCGTCTCCAGCCAGGCCGCGAAATAGTCATCTCCGCCATCCAATGCCCGTGAAACACCATGCTGCTTGAGCGTAGCGCCAAAGCGTTCGGTCCAGTCCGGCCAGTCGAAATGCCCGGCTTCATTGAGAAACACCGTCAAGGCAAAGACCTGCGCGTGCCAGGGCGCCTCGAACACGGGGTCGGGGCGCGCGCTCATGCCGGCTCCAGGTAGCTTTGCCACATGTCCACAACCACCTCGTCACCTTCAGCCGCGCCTTCGCCCCAAACGTCCCGCGCCGAAAACGCCACCGCATAGAGCGGTTCGGGGCAGTCGCCAAACCCATGGGCGCTTGCATCGGGCAGCACATGCGCGCCATGCAACAGCACGATCTCGCCCGGCATGCCCGCCGCATAGGACGGCAGGCGCGTATGCCCCCCGCTCACCCGTGTGTTATGCGCGGGTTGGCGCGACCGCACCCGATCCCCTTTTGCAAACCGGGGCGCTGCACCGTCGCGCTTATAAGGGCTTCCCGCGGCCAGCACGCCTGCGACGGCCTCTGCCTTCAAAACCCGCTCTACGAGTTCGGAAACCGACGTTGCATGACCGGAGGACAGTTCCTCTTCGCTGACAACCCCGGTCCTGACCAGCAGATCCGCCAGCGCAGCCAGCCATTTTTCATAATAGGAAAACCGCGCGTAGTCTTTTGGGCTCAGGCATTCCCGCGCGTGGCGCGAGGTGTCGATATTCCATTTCCCAAGGGCCCCGGCCGCCAGTGTCAATGCCAGTGCGCGCGCATGCCAGTCCTCGGCATAGACCGCATTGTCCGCCGGGTTTACTGCGCCATCCCCATAACGCCCGCCCATGTCATGCACACGGCTCATGTTGCGGGTCCTTCGGCCAAACCGGTGCCAACCATGGAATCACGCGTGACCAGCGCCGCGAGATCCTCTTCGGACCAGCCTTCCGTCCCTTCCGGTCGCTGCGGTACCACCAGATACCGAATCTCGGCCGTTGAATCCCAGACCCGGACCTTGACGTCCTCGGGCAGGTTGACCCCGAACTCGGCAAGCACCTTGCGTGGTTCGCGCACCACGCGCGCCCGATAGGCATCCGACTTGTACCATCCCGGCGGGATGCCCAGCAAAGGCCACGGGTAACAGCTGCATAGCGTACAGACGACGACGTTATGAACCGCGTCGGTGTTCTCGACGAACACCATATGTTCGCCCTGCCGCCCATAGAGCCCCATCTCGCGCAATCCCGGCATCGGGTCGCGCAGCATTTCTTCACGGAAGGCCGGGTCACTCCACATCTTTGCCACCACCCGCGCGCCGTTCTTCGGCCCGATCCGGTTCTGGTAGGTGTCGATGATCTCATCCAGCGCGGCCGGATCCACCAGCCCCTTCTCGGTGAGGATAGTTTCAAGTGCGCGCACCCGCAACGCGGGGTCCGGGGGCAACAATGTATGCGGGTGGTCGTGATCATGTGGCATGCACAATGCTTGCCATCGACCGTCCAACCTGTCCAGCATGTCGCCGCGGCACACGAGATTTCTCTCCACTGGTCTGATCCCGCATGCGCTGGCGGCAAACCGCGGCTTTCCGGCGCCCGGTCCCGATGCGCCTGCCACTTTCCGACACTATGGCGGAGCGATTTCCGCCTCGACCCGGACGATTACTTTCTCTTTTGAACAAACTGGCGGGACCCGGGTTTGGCCAGCAGACAAACACGCGGTCGGAAACCGTCTTGCCCCCCGGGCCAAACTTGCCTACATAGCGCGCTGAACCAACCGAACGCTCGCTTTACAGGTCTCCATGGAAAACGTTGTCCTCATCATCCACCTTCTTCTCGCGCTGGCCCTGATCGGGGTTGTGCTGATGCAACGGTCCGAGGGCGGTGGCCTGGGTATGGGCGGCGGCGGTGGCGGCGCCATGACGGGCCGCGCGGCAGCCACGGCTCTGGGCAAGATCACCTGGATTCTCGCGGCGGCGTTCATCTGCACCTCGATCGCCCTGACGGTCATCGCAGCCAAGAATTCCTCGTCCAGCTCGGTCTTTGACCGTCTCGGCACCGAGGCCCCGGCAGAAGAAACCACCGCTCCGGTGGTGCCGTCGGGCGATTCCCTGTTGCCCCCCAGCGAAGGCGACAACAGCCCGCTGGTTCCGCGCGCCGACTAAGTCCCGCGCGTCCTAAGCACAGTTCAAGGCCCGCATGTCGGGCCACCACCACAGTTTGAGGCACCAAATCGGGGCGCAACAGCATCTTGCGGTCCGGTTGCCAAAAGCTTGCGAATCCTATATGGCTCAAGTCCCGTGATGCTGTGACAGTTTTTGCTGTTTCGGGCGCATGAAATTCGATGATCACGGGGGGCGCCAACCAGATGGCACGCTATATCTTCATTACCGGCGGTGTTGTTTCTTCTCTGGGCAAAGGTCTTGCCTCTGCAGCGCTCGGCGCACTGCTCCAGGCCCGTGGCTATACCGTCCGCCTGCGCAAGCTCGACCCCTATCTCAACGTCGATCCGGGCACGATGTCGCCCTTCGAACATGGCGAGGTTTTCGTCACCGACGATGGCGCCGAAACCGATCTCGACCTTGGCCATTACGAACGCTTCACCGGGGTTCCGGCGCGCATGACCGACAGCGTCTCCTCGGGGCGCATCTATTCCAACGTGCTCGAAAAGGAACGGCGCGGCGATTACCTTGGCAAAACCATCCAGGTCGTTCCCCACGTCACCAACGAAATCAAGGACTTCATCAATATCGGTGATGACGAGGTTGATTTCATGCTTTGCGAAATCGGCGGCACCGTCGGCGATATCGAGGGCCTGCCGTTTTTCGAAGCCATCCGCCAGTTCTCCCATGACAAGCCGCGTGGCCAGTGCATCTTCATGCACCTGACCCTGCTGCCGTGGCTCGCCGCCTCCGGTGAGCTCAAGACCAAGCCGACCCAGCACTCGGTCAAGGAACTGCAATCCATCGGCATCGCGCCTGACATCCTCGTCTGCCGCTCCGAACAGCCGATCCCGGAAAAGGAACGCCAGAAAATCGCGCTGTTCTGTAACGTGCGCAAAGAGGCCGTCGTGGCCGCCTATGATCTCAAGTCGATCTACGAGGCGCCGCTGGCCTATCACCGCGAAGGTCTTGATCAGGCGGTGCTTGATGCCTTTGGCATCGCGCCGGCGCCGCGCCCCGATCTTTCGGTCTGGGAAGACGTGAACGACCGCATCCACAACACCGACGGCAACGTGAACATCGCCATCGTGGGCAAGTACACCCAGCTTGAAGACGCCTACAAGTCCATCAAAGAGGCGCTGACCCATGGCGGCATGCACAACCGGGTCAAAGTGAACGTATCCTGGGTTGATGCCGAGGTGTTCGACAAGGAAGACGCCGCGCCTTATCTCGAAGGCTATGACGCAATCCTCGTGCCGGGCGGCTTTGGCGAACGCGGCACCGAAGGCAAGATCAAGGCCGCACAGTTCGCCCGCGAACATAAGGTGCCCTATCTCGGCATCTGTCTGGGCATGCAAATGGCCGTGATCGAAGCGGCCCGCAACGTGGCTGGCATCAAAGATGCAGGCTCCGAGGAATTCGATCACGAGGCCGGCGAAAAGCGTTTCGAACCGGTGGTTTACCACCTCAAGGAATGGGTTCAGGGCAACGCCAAGGTCACGCGCAAACATGACGACGACAAGGGGGGCACCATGCGTCTTGGCGCCTATGACGCCGTGCTTTCCGATGGTTCCAAGGTGGCCGGGGTTTATGGTGGCACCGCGATTGAGGAACGCCACCGCCACCGCTACGAAGTCGACACGACCTACCGCGCCAAGCTTGAAGAGTGCGGTTTGAAATTCTCCGGCATGTCGCCCGATGGCCGCCTGCCCGAGATCGTGGAATGGGAAGATCACCCGTGGTTCATCGGCGTCCAGTTCCACCCGGAACTGAAGTCGAAACCGTTTGATCCCCACCCCCTCTTCCGCGAATTCGTCCGCGCGGCCAAGGAAAACTCGCGATTGGTCTAAGAACGGCCCCGGCCCGACCGCCACACGGTCGGGCTTTTGCTTCTATTTGCCGAAACGTGTCCGCATGGCCTCCATGTCATAGGGTTTTTCGACCAACCTTTCCGGCTCCCATTCGCTGCGTTCCGCTTCGAAGAAGTCCCCGCCATAAACGTGGATCGCAGCCGTCAGGCGCGGGATCGGGTTGGTGACCGAGTGGATGATATCCGGCCCCATCGGACACACATCCCCCGTCGACAATGCCCGCGCGCCCGCCGCCTCAATCAACCCGTCGGGATGATCCTTGATGCGGCGCCAAAAGATATTGTCCTCGCGCCCGCCATAAATCCCGATCACCGCCCACATCTCGTGATTATGCGGCGGTACCGTGAAAGAGGGTCGCCAGGCGAGGTTCAGAATGGTCAGATCCGCCGACTGATACAACGGTGTGATACCCGGCTCTGTCGGCTCGCCGAGCGCGGTCATTACCCCCGAAGGATCAGACATCGCGCGCTTGACGACCTCGGCGGCCGCCTTATGGGTTGGGTCACGATCCACCGCATCGCGGCAATCGGAAACGAAACGATCAATATCAAACATGGTGCGCCTCCCTGCACCCAGCATACCATAATACCAGCCCAATTGCTTGCCACGCGGTGGGACGGCAACACGCCCCCCTTGCCCCAGAACCTTGCCAACGCCTTGCGCACGCTCGATTAACACATGCCCAAAAGACGCAAAATCCGGCCCTCCACCGACGTAATACCGATGTAATACCGACGTGATACCGATGCGCAAATCCAGCAAAACAAGGCCGTTAACCATTCGAATCGCAGCCCGTCGCGCAGAATTCATTTTGTCGCCCTCACGCATCGCGCTATCCTTCTCCCATGCGACAGCTTGCGGCGCTCCTTTTCGGAACCAGCCTGCTCGCAACCGCCTCGGCGGCTTGCGAGGCGCCCATCTGCGTGGTTGATGCCGACACGCTCTTTCTCGCCCGCACCATCACCTTTGACGATCAGCCCTCCTCTTTCGGGGTCGGGCGGCAGGTTGAAGACGTATTGATTCAGCCCGGTGTGTCCTTTGGCGAACGCTTTGCCGGGCAAAGCCTTACACGCGAAGGCAATTACGACCGGGTTGGCGGCACGGCGCTGGCGCCGCTGACCGTGATCCCTGGCGCGCCGGGTCAAACCCTTGGAATCCTGCGCCTTATGGCCACCTCGGTCCTGCATGGCCATGGCCCCGAAGGCTTCCCGAAACGCGAAGCCACAGGCGAAGGCGCCATTGCCGCCCTGTTTGAAAACGATCAATCCGCCATCGCCTTCGACATCCGCGGTGGCGAACAGGGCGAAGCCACGGTGACTTTCCTGCGCCGTGACGGACACCCAATCCATAGCCTTCGCCTTGGCCCTCTTGCCGAAGCCACTTACGGTTTTAAGCGCCGCGACGACATCAGCGATATTGCCGGGCTGGTGATCGAAAATGCAGACCCGGAAGGCATCGCCCTCGACAACCTGCGCTTTGACCGCAATGCCGTGCTCAGCCTTCTGTTAACCGACTGACATGAAACTCTTGTTCCTTGTGGCCCTGCTTATCGCGGCCCCGGCAAGGGCCGAGATCTACACCGTTCCCTATGGCGACCTGCTCGACCGGCTTGATACGCGCATCGGTTTTGAAACCCTGCCCCGCAAACCCGAACCCGGCATTCGGCTTGATGCCCCGATCCGCCTTCCCGGTATCTGGATCGGAGAGCATTTCGCCGGTCAGATTATCTCCGGCGCCCCCCACGATCACCTCTCGGTTGCGGCCGCCAAACGCCCCTTGCGCCTGCGCCCGGGACCAAAGGGCCAAAACCTCTCGGTCGCCTATCATCGCGGCTTTGGCTCCAATGCGCTTTTCCCCCTTGGCCCGGACGGGTTTGACGCCATCTCCGGGCGCGGCGAAGGCGCGGTGGCCATCCTTTTTGACAACCCCCAGCCCGAGATCGGATTCCGCCTGCACAGCGACTATCCCGCCCCCCTTGGCGCAACCGCCCCCCAAGGCACGGTCACGGTCCACTTCTTCAACATCAAGGGCCAATCCCTTGCATTGCAAGAGTTTTCTCCCGAGCGGGGCCCTGTGGGTCACGGCTTTGCCTGTTCTGAAGGCGTCGCCTGCATCTCGGGTGTTGTGATCACCAACACCGATCCCGGCGGCATCGCGATGGATGACATCCTGTTCCAGCAACGCCGCCCGCTTTTCTGATCCTTCCTTCGCGGCGAATCTTGCCAAGTGATCCATTCTGTATAAGCCTTGGGCAAAACAGGAAAACCAGCGGGGGAACACCATGGCCAAAGGCTATTGGATCGGACGCGTCGATGTCGACGACATTGACGGCTACATGAAATATGTCGAGGCGAACGCCAAACCCTTTGCCGCCTATGGCGCGAGGTTTCTCGTGCGCGGCGGGCAATTCGAAAACCCCGAAGGCACCGCCCGACAGCGCAATGTCGTGATCGAGTTCCCATCCTATCAGGCCGCCCTCGACTGCTACAAATCCGAGGATTATCAATCGGCCAAGGCCCTGCGCGTACCAGTCAGCACCGGCGACATCGTCATTGTCGAAGGTTACGACGCCTGATGTGGGACGCCCTTCTGACCCGACTACGCGGCAAACCGAAACCCACCGCCCTGCCTGAACCCGACGAAAAGCTCGCCCTTGGCGCGCTTCTGGTGCGCGTGGCCAAGTCCGACAACCACTATGATGCTGACGAAATTGGGGAAATCGACCGCATTCTCGCGGGCACCTTCGGCCTCAACCCGATCCAGGCCGCCAAGATGCGCGCCACCTGCGAAAAACTCGAAGCCGCCGCGCCCGGCACCCCGGATTTCGCGCTTCTGATCCGCCAGAATGTCGACTACCCGCACCGTCTCGAAATGGTTCAGGCGCTCTGGCGCGTCATCATGGCCGACGGCGATCACGTTCCCGCAGAAGATGCCAGCCTGCACGAGATCGAAGCCATGCTGGGCATCAAACCGGAAGATTCTCCGGTTGCTTAGCGCGCGCAGGCGATCGGTTAATCTCTTTTAAATGTAGTGGTTGTAAGGTCGGGCATTGCAGCTTCAAAATCGGCGGCTTACATCTGGGGTCATGTTTGCTGATCTCCTGAAACGCCTGACCGCGCCCGCCCCTGCCCCTCTGGACGACGGCGATGCGCGCCTCGCCCTGACCGCTCTTCTGGTGCGGATCGCCCGTACCGACGGCGACTATGCACAGGAAGAGGCGACCCAGATCGAAGACGTCACCGCGCGCCGCTATGGGCTGTCCGCGACCGAAGCCGCGACCCTGCGCCAACAGGGTGAAACCCTCGAGGCCGAGGCCCCGGACACGGTGCGCTTCACCCGCGCCATAAAGGACGCCGTTCCGCTTGACGAGCGTATCGCGGTGATCGAGGCCATGTGGCAGGTGGTTCTGGCCGATGGGCTGCGCGACGCCGAAGAAGACGCCCTCGTCCGCCTCGCCGCCAACCTTCTGGGCATCAATGACCGCGACAGCGCACTGGCCCGCCAGAGGGTCACGGCCGGGACATGATCGCAAGCCTGGCCATGTATGACAGGCCCGAGACGGCCGCCGCCAATGACCGGCTCTGGCGGGCCGTGCGGGACCATCTTGGCCGTGGCCCCGATACCCTCACCCGCGACGCCGATCTCTGGCAGGTCTGGCTATCCCCCGACCTTCTGCTGGCGCAAACCTGCGGTTTTCCCTTCCGCGCCCGGCTCCATGATCAGGTCACGCTTGTTGCCACGCCGGATTATGGCCTGCCCGGCTGCCCGCCGGGCTACTACAACTCGGTTCTGGTCACGCGGATCGACCACCCGGCAACCACACTGGCCGATTTCGACGGCGCCCGTCTGGCCTACAACGAGGCGCTCTCCCAATCCGGCTGGGCCGCCCCGCACGCCCATTTTGCCGCGCACGACCTGCGAATCGGCCCCCGGATCGTAACCGGCGCGCACCGAGCCTCGGCCGAGGCCGTGGCGGAAAATCGCGCGGACATCGCCGCCCTGGACGCTCTCACTTGGCGCTACATTCAGCAATTTGACGCCTTTGCCGATCGACTTCGCGAAATAGACCGCACCGCGCCCACCCCGGCCCTGCCCTTCATCACCGCCCGCGCACAAGACCCTGCCCCGCTGCGCAACGCGCTCAAGGCCGCGATCAGCGACCTTGCTCCGGCGGACCGCGCGCTTTTGTCCCTTCGCGATGTGCTTGTCATCCCCGAGGCCGCGTATCTGGCCGTTCCAACACCGCCCGCCCCCTGACCAAACGCCCGTTTGAGGCGCCAATTCGGCAGAATTCCCCCTGCGTCACCCCTTTTGAACATTGCATTTGCGCGTTTTTTCATCCCTATTGAGGCACTGATACAAACAACAAAAAACAATGGGGACGCCTTGGCTGATACCACGCCAGTTCTGGAAATCCGCAACCTGCACAAGGCCTATGGCGATCTGGAGGTTATCAAGGGGGTCGATATCACCGCGCATCGCGGCGATGTGGTGTCGCTGATCGGGTCGTCTGGCTCGGGCAAATCCACGATCCTGCGCTGTGCCAACCTTCTGGAAGACAGCCAGCAAGGCGATATTCTCTTCAAGGGCGAACCGGTGACGTGGAAGGGTCAAGGCCACACACGTCATCCCGGAGATCCCAAGCAGGTGCTGCGCATCCGCACCAACCTGTCGATGGTGTTCCAACAGTTCAACCTCTGGGCCCACATGACCATCCTGCAAAACGTGATGGAAGCCCCGGTCACGGTTCTGGGTCGGGAAAAGGCCGAGGCCGAAGCCTCGGCGCGAAAGTACCTCGACAAGGTCGGCATCGGCGACAAATGCGACGTCTACCCGGCGCAGCTTTCGGGCGGCCAGCAGCAGCGTGCCGCGATTGCCCGCGCGCTCTGCATGGAACCCGAGGCGTTGTTGTTCGACGAACCCACTTCGGCGCTCGATCCCGAGCTGGAACAAGAAGTCGTGCGCGTGATCAAGGCGCTGGCCGAGGAAGGCCGGACCATGCTGATCGTCACCCATGACATGAAAATGGCCCATGATGTATCCGACCATGTCGTGTTCCTGCATCAGGGCCTGATCGAAGAGCAAGGCGATCCCGCCACGCTCTTCGGCGCCCCGAAATCCGAGCGGCTGCAGCAATTCCTGAGCTCAACCGCCTGAATTATCAATAAAAAACCAACCTACTAGGGAGCTAAAACATGAAAAAACTGATCCTTGGCACCGCAGCCCTTGCCCTGACGGCAGGTCTGGCCATGGCCGGAAGCCACGGCAAGACCGTGCGCATGGGCACCGAAGGCGCCTACGCACCGTGGAACTTCGTGAACGACGCCGGCGAAATCGACGGGTTCGAGCGCGAACTGGGCGACGAGCTTTGCAAGCGCGCCGAACTGAAATGCGAATGGGTCAAGAACGACTGGGATTCGATCATTCCGAACCTCGTATCGGGCAACTACGACACCATCATCGCAGGCATGTCGATCACCGACGAGCGTGACGAGGTCATCGACTTTACCCAGCCCTACACCCCGCCGGATCCGTCGGCTTATGCCGCGCTGGACGCCGGTCTTGACGTCGAAGGCGCCGTGATCGCGGCCCAGGCCGCCACGATCCAGGCGTCCTTTATTGCCGAAAAGGGCTGGACCCTGATCGAGTTCGCGACCCCTGAGGAAACCGTTGCCGCAGTGCGCAACGGCGAAGCCGACGCGGTCCTGGCCGACCAGAGCTTCCTTGACACCGTCGTGGGTCAGGACGGGCTGGTCCTGCTTGAGCGCACTGAATCCATCGGTGGTGGCGTCGGCATGGGCCTGCGCGAATCCGATGGCGAACTGCGTGCGATGTTCGACGCCGCGATCCAGTCGATGAAAGACGACGGTTCGTTGAACGCGCTGATCGCCAAGTGGGAAGTCGCTTCCCAGTGGTAAGCTGATCCCCACGGATCACAGGAGGCGCGGGGCATCCCCCGCGCTTTCCCTCCAGCCGCCCCCGCCCGACCGCTTGACGGATCCGGGCCAACGACAAGGCGGCGCTGACGGACAAGGACAGACCGACGGATGTTTTCCTATTGCACGGATCCCGAGACGCTAGAGGGGCTCACGTGGCTGTCATGCTACCTGACCACCGGCAAGCACATGGGGCTATATATCTCGGTCGCCACCGTGCTGGTGCTGCTCGCCGTCACCGCCCCCACCGCCCTCTTGTTCGGCTTTGGCGGCGCCACCGCCGCGCGTTCCCGGTTCCTACCACTGCGCTGGCTTGGCAAGGGCTATTCCGCGATTGTGCGCGGAGTTCCGGATATCGCCTTCTTCATGTTCTTCGTCATCGCACTCGATCAGGCGTTCGAATGGCTGCGTCACAAAGTCAAATGCCCCGACTGGCCCGATGCGATCCGCCAGGGCAACGATTTCGTGGTCTGCCAGCAGGCCAAGCTGCCCTTGTCGAGCTCGCCGGAATGGGTGCATGAAACCTATGCGTTTTTCCTTGCCGTCCTGACCTTTTCCATCGTCTTTGGCGCCTTTGCCGCCAACGTGCTTTATGGCGCCATGCGCGCCGTGCCCCGCGCCCAGCTGGAAACCGCCGAGGCCTATGGCATGACGAGGCGCCAGACCTTCTGGCGCATCCTCGTGCCGCAGATGTGGGTCTATGCCCTGCCCGGCCTGTCGAACCTATGGATGGTGCTAATCAAGGCCACGCCCCTGCTGTTCCTTCTCGGGATCGAAGACATCGTCTATTGGGCCCGCGAACTGGGCGGCACGGTCAATGCCCGCTTTACCGAGTACCCGCATGGCGACTGGCGCATGTGGTACTTCCTTGCGTTGCTGGTCTTCTACCTCGCCTTCACCAAGGTCTCTGAAGTGGTGCTCGACAAGCTGATGAAAAAACTCACCCACGGCCAGGCAACGGCCGGCGGTGAGGCACAGCGGAGGGCCAAGGCATGAGCTGCTGGGACACCATCCAGGCCTACGCGCTGCGTTCGATCGGCATCGGGGAACGTCTTCTGCCACGCGAAGGCTACGACCTTTGCCAGCAATTCACGCTGATCGGGTCGGGGATGTTCTGGAACATCTATTTCGGGATCTTCGCCCTTCTGGCAGGGTTCTTCTTTGCCGTGGCGCTGGCTGTGGGCAAAAGCTCTCATAACCCGCTGCTGCGCAAACCGGCGGAATGGTTCATCTTCGTCTTCCGCGGGTCGCCACTCTTCATACAGTTCTTCTTTGCCTATTTCGTCTTCCTGACGCTCAAGCAATCGGTACCGTTCCTCGGCGCCTTCACGGCTGCATGGCTTGGCGCGCTGGTGGTTCTATTCCTGAACACCGCCGCCTATTCGGGGGAAATCTTCTATGGCGCGCTGCTGTCGATCCCCAAAGGCGATATCGAGGCGGCAGATGCCTATGGCATGACCGGCTGGACCCGGTTCCGCCGGATCACCTTCCCGACCATGCTGCGACTCGCGTGGCCCGCCTACACGAACGAGGCGATCTTCCTGTTCCATGCAACGACGCTGGTGTTCTTCTCGGGCTTCCCGGTGCTCAAGCAACAGGGCGACGCGCTTTACTACGCGCGCTACTTCGCGGACAAAACCTTCAACCCGTTCATCCCCTACCCGATCCTGGCCTTCTATTTCATCCTGCTGACGCTGGTGATCGTAGGGCTGTTTGGGCTGATCAATTCACGTCTCAACCGGCACATGCCGAAAGAGACGCGCACCAAGGTACGTTTCCGCCCCAATCTGATCCGATAGGGGCGGAAATCAGTCGTCTTCAGTATTTGCTGATGGTTTTCATCGCTCTGTCAGCGCTCACTTCACGGAATTGAAGCTTGCCCGTGTTGGTGGCCGCATCAAGATAGCAATCGATGAATTTGGTTTCACCGGCTGCAATGGAGATCACACCTTCCGTGTTGTTGGCATCCGGCACGCGATAAAGGTGATCGCCCGGCGGCATATGCGAGAACAGGACCGCGCCCTGTTTCATCTCTCCCACCAAGCCATCGGGACCTTCGATGGTATAGCGCACCGCAGCCCCTTGGCCGCCGCCGCGATAAAACACGATCAGCCCCTTGCCCGCCTGCGGTGCCGGAACCTCCGCGGCCAACGCCGGGAGCCCCGCTATTGTTAGTGCAACACCACCCAGCAATACCGCGCGTCTGTTCAAATCTGTCATGACTATCCTCGCTCTCAAACTGTTTCAAAGTATCGGGGAAATCATCGGCGCTCGGCAAATCAAATCGGCGTGCGTCCGTATCTTTCGGCGATACGTCGTCAAATCAGCCGGAAAACCATACCGATGCAATACCGACAGAACCGATGCAATACCGACAGAATACCGACGTCATACCGACGCCCAAAGAAAGGACTGGACAAGTGACACGAAGGCGTCAATAATTTGATCAAATTATACGATCAGGTGATCCATGGAGCTTGCACAATTCAGAACCTTCCGCGTGGGCGCGGCCGATCTCAACGGGCAAATGCGCGGCAAGCGCCTGCCTGCAGCCTTTGCCACCAAGCTTGATTCGGGTGCGGTGCGCATGCCGCTTTCGGCGCTCAACGTGGATATCTGGGGCGAAGACATCGCGGACAGCCCGCTGGTGTTCGAAACCGGCGACGCGGATGGAATCCTGTTTCCGACAGAGCGCGGCCCGGTGCCGATGCCGTGGTTGACCACGCCGTCTGCGCTTGTTCCCATGACAATGCGCATGGAATCCGGCGCGCCGTTTCTCGGCGATCCGCGCCAGGCCCTGCGCTTCGTGCTCGACCGTTACAAGGCGCGTGGCTGGACCGTCATGGCCGCCACCGAGATGGAATTCAATTTGGCCGACGACAAGGGTGACGCGCTTTTGCCGCCCATTGATCCCCGCTCGGGACGCCGCATCTTTGCCGGAGACGTTCTCTCGATCGACGAATTGGACGCCTTCGATCCGTTCTTCACGGAACTTTATGAGGGTGCCGAAGCGATGGGCATTCCTGTCCAGAGCATGATCGGTGAATGTGGTCTTGGCCAGTTCGAAGTCACCCTGAATCATCAGGAGGCGATGCGTGCCGCCGATGATGCTCTGCTGTTCAAGCTGTTGTTGCGCGGCATGGCCCGCAAACATGGCATGGCAGCGACGTTCATGGCGAAACCCTATCCGGACGATGCCGGAAATGGCATGCATGTGCACTTCTCGGTCGTTGACGAAGACGGCAAAAATGTCTTCAACAATGGGGGACCCGAGGGCACCCGGACCCTGCATCAGGCCATTGCCGGTTGCATGGAGGCCATGCGCGCCAGCTCTTTGATTTTTGCGCCGCACGGATCCAGCTATGACCGCTTTGCGCCCGGAGCCCATGCCCCCACATCTGTTTGCTGGGCTTACGAAAATCGCACAGCCTCAATCCGCGTTCCCGGCGGTGCGCCCGCGGCTAGACGCATCGAACATCGTACAGCCGGGGGCGACATCAACCCCTACCTGATGCTGGCAGCCGTTCTGGGTGCGGCCATCGAAGGTATTGAAGAAGACCTCACCCCGTCCGAACCGATCACGGGCAACGCCTATGATCTCGACCTGCCACAACTGGCAGGAAGCTGGGAAGAGGCGATCGACCTGTTCGAAACGGATGAATTCATCTCGCGGTGTTTGCCCGAGACCCTGATCCGCAATATGGTAATGACCAAGCGGCAGGAACTGCGGCGTTTCACGGACATCCCGGAAGCCGACCGCTGGCAAACCTACCTTGAGCGTGTATGACTCTGCGCGTCGCACGAAACACCCAACCAACCCATTGGTGACTTATGAAAATCGGTATTCTGCAAACCGGAAAGCCTCCCGAGGACCTTCAGGAGGCGTACGGAACTTACTTTGACGCCTTCCAGGTTCTTCTGGCCGGTCAAGGCTTCGAGTTCGAAGGCTGGAGCCCGGAGGATGGCGACTTCCCGGCCTCCGTGCATGATGCGGACGGCTGGCTGATCACCGGATCACGCCATGGTGTCTACGAAGATCACGACTGGATTCCCCCGCTTGAAGATTTCATTCGCGAGGCGATCTCGGAAAAGGTTCCGATGGTCGGCGTCTGTTTCGGGCACCAGATCATCGCGCAGGCGCTTGGCGGCAAGGTCGAGAAATTCGACGGGGGCTGGGCCGTGGGCCGCCAGGTCTATGATTTTGCAGGCACCCCCATTGCCCTGAACGCGTGGCACCAGGACCAGGTCACAGAGCTCCCCCCCGGCGCCACCGTGGTCGCCAGCAACGACTTCTGTGCCAATGCCGCCATCGTTTACGGTGACCGCGCCCTGACCGTGCAACCCCACCCGGAGTTCACGGCGGGCTTCCTTGAAGATTTGATCAAAACACGCGGAAAAGGCGTTGTCCCGGACAAGCTGCTGAACGATGCGTTAACCGATCTGGAAACCCCTACCGCAAGCCAAACCATAGCCGACCAATTCGCCGATTTCTTTCGGCAAGAGAGGACCTCATGAGCGACTGGCTCAAACAAATTCCCGAAGCTGCGCAATCCTATCTCGATGGGCACCGGCTCGACGAAGTCGAATGTATCATCTCCGACTTGCCCGGCATCGCACGAGGAAAGGCCGTTCCGGCGACCAAGTTCGCGCGACAAAAGTACTTTCATCTCCCTGACTCGATTTTTTATCAAACGATTACAGGGGACTGGGGCGAGGCGGCCGGAGACGGCGGCTTTATCGAACGCGACATGATCCTGCGTCCGGACTGGTCCACCGCAACTGCGGCGCCATGGACCGCAGACTGGACACTTCAGGTCATCCACGACGCCTTCGATATCAACGAAGAGCCGATCCCTTTCAGCCCGCGCAACGTGTTGAAACGGGTGGTCCAGCTCTATCGCGACAAGGGCTGGGAACCGGTCGTGGCCCCGGAAATGGAATTCTATCTCGTGGCCCGGAATATTGATCCGGCCAAGGCCATTGAACCGATGATGGGCCGCTCGGGCCGCCCCGCCGCTGCCCGCCAGGCCTACTCGATGACCGCCGTGGACGAATTCGGCCCGGTGATCGACGATATCTATGATTTCGCCGAGGCCCAGGGGTTCGAAATCGACGGCATCACCCAGGAAGGTGGTGCCGGACAGCTTGAAATCAACATGGTCCATGGCGACCCGGTCAAGCTGGCAGATGAGGTATTCTACTTCAAGCGCATGATCCGCGAAGCGGCCCTGCGCCATGATTGCTACGCCACCTTCATGGCCAAGCCGATCGAAGGCGAGCCAGGGTCGGCCATGCATATCCACCATTCGGTGATTGATATAGAAACGGGCGAGAATATCTTTTCAGGCCCCCAAGGCGGTGAAACCGATGCGTTTTTCCACTTTATTGCGGGCCTACAGCACCACCTGCCCTCGGCCATTGCGGTTCTTGCTCCCTATGTGAACTCCTATCGCCGCTACGTGCGCGATCACGCGGCACCCATCAATCTCGAATGGGGCCGGGATAACCGCACGACCGGAATTCGTATTCCGATCTCTTCGCCGCAGGCACGACGGGTGGAAAACCGCCTCGCTGGCATGGACTGCAACCCCTATCTCGGCATCGCGGCCTCGTTGGCCTGTGGCTATATCGGATTGATCGAGCAGGAACGCCCGGACAAACAATTCAAAGGCGACGCCTATGACGGCGACGAGGCCATTCCACGTATCCTTGGCGGCGCGCTAGACCTGTTCGACGAGGCCGAGAAGCTGCACGAAGTCCTCGGACCAGAATTTGCCCGCGTCTATTCGATCATCAAGCGCGCCGAATATGAAGAATTTCTCGAGGTGATCAGCCCTTGGGAACGGGAACATCTTCTGCTGAACGTATGATCCTTGCTTGATCAGGGCCAAGGGCGCGAGGGCGCCCTTGGCCTCCGACAGCAGTACTTAACCAAATTGAATACAGAGGTGCCGGATGGACCTGCTCTATGCCAATGATCGCAAAGGCGAATACCCCGACAGCTGGTATGCGGCCACGGTCGATCCCCTGCCCCCGTTTTCGAGCCTCAGGGGAGAGACACGCGCAGATGTCTGCGTTGTGGGCGCGGGCTATACCGGCCTTTCAACAGCGCTGCACTTGGCCGAACGCGGATATGACGTTGTTCTGGTCGAGACGCATCGCGTCGGCTTCGGCGCCTCGGGACGCAATGGCGGTCAACTGGGCTCGGGGCAGCGTATGGAACAGGATGGCCTTGAAGCCCTCGTCGGGCGCGACGATGCTCACAAGCTCTGGCGGCTGGCCGAGGACTCCAAGGATCTGGTCAAGGATCTCGTCGCCCGGCACGAAATCGACTGTCACCTGAAACCCGGTATCGCCCATGCCTGTTTTTCCAATCGCGAAGTGCGGGCAGAACATGAATACACCGAGCATTTGAAAACGGAGTACGGCTACGATCAGATCGAACCCCTGGATCGCGACCAGATGCAGGCGCTGTGTCCTTCACCCAAATATGTGGGCGGCTCTCTGGATATGGGGGCCGGACATCTCCACCCTCTGGCATTTGCGCTTGGATTGGCGCGTGCGGCCAAATCCGCCGGGGCGCGTATCTACGAAAACACCCACGTTCATGGTATCGAGCGGGGGGAAAAGATCACGGTCAAGACCGATCAGGGCCGCATCGTGGCGGATCAACTGGTCCTGGCCTGCAACGGGTATCTCGGCAACCTGGATCGAAAAGTCGCCTCGCGCGTGATGCCGATCAACAACTTCATTGCGGCGACCGAACCGCTCGGTGATGACATTTCCAAGGTACTGACCCGCGATGTCGCCATTGCCGATACCAAGTTCGTGATCAACTACTTCCGTCTGTCCCACGATGGGCGCCTGTTATTTGGGGGTGGGGAAAGCTACGGCTACCGTTTCCCCAGCGACATCGGGGCCCTTGTGCGCAAACCGATGCTCGAGATCTACCCCCACCTGCGCGACATTCGGATCGACTATGCATGGGGCGGCACGCTGGCGATCACGATGAAACGCATGCCCTACCTGCGCCGCCTGTCACCCTCCATCCTGAGCGCTTCGGGTTATTCCGGCCACGGTGTTGGCACCGCAACACATGCAGGCCAACTCATTGCGATGGCTATCGCGGGAGAAGCCGAAGGGTTTGACACCATGGCCCGGGTTCCGGCCACGCCATTCCCCGGCGGCACTATGTTCCGCAGCCCGTTGCTTGTGCTGGCGATGACTTGGTTTGCCTTGCGTGATCGGCTCGGGGTCTGAATTAGCCCTTTTTTCAAAACCCTGAACAAAACACTCCATCACTTCCGAGCTTGCCCGTTTCACGGTTTTTTCCTGCAAACGGGCTCGAAACCTGTTGGCACGGACTCGTGATTGATTTATATTTTTGAATATCGAGTATAAGAAAGTCCAAAATCATGACGCTACCTCCCAACGTATATGACGCAGAACCGATCCCGGAATCTGCCCGCACCGAAATCGACCGGCTACTGCAAAGCGGCGATCTGTTTCGCTACACGGCCCCCGAAGATGCGCCTGTGGCGCTACTCGAAGAAGAATTCGCGGCGATGATGGGGACCAAATATGCTCTGGCCGTGTCGTCCTGCTCTGCCGCGCTCTTCCTGTCGCTCAAGGCGCTTGGCCTGCCCCGCGACGCACGGGTGCTGATCCCCGGTTTCACCTTTGCGGCCGTGCCGTCATCTGTGGTGCATGCCGACTGCGTTCCGGTCTTGTGCGAAGTTGGCGAAAACTACCGCATAGACGTGGCAGATTTTGAGCGCCGCCTAGATGACAGCATCTCGGCCGTGATCATAAGCCATATGCGGGGCCACACCTCCGACATGGATGCAATCATGGAGTTGTGCGATGCGCGCAACATTCCGGTGATTGAAGATGCCGCACATTCGTTGGGCACCACATGGAATGGGCGCAAGATCGGCACGATTGGCCGCGTCGGGTGCTTCTCGTTCCAATCATACAAACTGGTTAACGCTGGCGAAGGCGGTATTCTTGTCACTGATGATGCCGATCTCGTGGCCCGCGCCGTGATCATGTCGGGCGCTTACGAACACAATTGGCAAAAGCACAAGGCACCCGCTGGCGACAACACCGGCGAGCTCGAAGCGGCCTTTAACCGGTGGCAGAACCAGTTGCCACTCTACAATCTGCGCCTTTCCAACCTGTCCGCCGCGATCATTCGTCCGCAGCTTCCCGAAGTACCGCGTCGCGTGCGCGACGGTCGCGCCAACCACGACTATGTAGCTGGCATCCTCAATCAGTCTCCCTGGCTAAATGTCCCCGAAAAACTGGGACCTGAAGAGCGCGCACCGGATTCGATTCAGTTCAATCTTGTTGGACTGGACAATGACCAGATTCTCGCCTTTCAGGCCGCGGCCAATCGCCGGGGCGTCAAGGTGCAGGTCTTTGGTCAATCCACCGATAATGCGCGTGCGTTCTGGAATTGGCAATTCATCCGCGACTTGCCGGAACTGCCGCAAACACGCGAGATGCTGATGAAGGCCTGTGATGTACGCTTGCCCGCGCGCCTGAAAAAGGATGAACTCGACATCATCGCAGGAGCCCTAACTGGCGCCGCCAATGACGTCATGGGCGAACTCCGCGCCTACGGCACCTGAACCTGTTTCGGTAGCTTGGACTTTTCGGGGCAGGACTTCATGTCCTGCCTCTTTATTATTTCAGCTTGCTCAGTTTTTCCTGAAGCTCAGAGAGTTGTTTTTTGATTGCATCAAGATCCTCTCCTGCGTCTTCCTTTGGCGCGTCCCCCGCTTCGGCACCCGTCGTTCCGGCTGGCCAGCCCACGCCGCCGGTCATGGCCTTCAGAAAGGCTTCCTGCTGCTGCTGCATGGCTTCGAGGCCTGGCATTTTCATACCCCCGCCCATGCTTTCCATCATTTTTTCCTGCCCCTCGCGCAGCATGTCAAAGGACGCCTGCAAGAACTGAGGCACCACGCTTGTCGCCTGCGTGGTATAGCTGCGCACAAGATCGGTCAGAACGTTGATCGGAAGCACACTTTCTCCGCGGCTTTCATGCTCGGCGATGATCTGCAACAGGTATTGACGCGTGAGATCGTCGCCAGTTTTCAAATCGACAATCTGAACCTCGCGGCCATCGCGAATGAATCCGGCGATGTCCTCAAGCGTGACGTAGTCGCTGGTCTCAGTGTTATAGAGCCGCCGACTGGCATAGCGTTTGATCAACAGTGGTTTTTTTTCGTCCGCCACGTCTGTCTCCCCAAAGATTATTTGCGCGTTGCAGAAAAATCCTATGCGACTGCAGAACAAAAAGAAAGGGCAGGCCGAACGGCCTGCCCATGCAATCTGCACTGATAGGGAGGGATGAGTGCAGACTGGCTGGTAATCCAGCTTACTTGGCTGCGGTTGCTTTCTTGGCAGCGGCAGTCACGTCGTCAGTTGCTTTCTTGACGGCGGCGGTTGCCTCTTCGGTGGCATCTTTGCCGGCAGCCATCAGCAGCTCAACGGTTTCGGTCTGCACTTTTTTCGCAACTTCAGCGAAGGCAGCCATGTTCTCGGCGGCAACTTCTGCCTGAGCCGAAGCGAAGTCGGTCATGGCTTTTGCGTAGTCGGCGGGCTCTGCTTTGGCTTTGGACATCTCGGCCAGTTTGGCGAGGGTGTCTTTGGTCCACTTCGAGGAGATTTCCGACGACTTTTCAGCCGCTTCCAGTGCAACCCCGCTCAGCTTTTCGTTCAGCGATGCGGTGTTTTTGAAGGCATCTTCCAGAGCCGAGGTGTCAACCGGGAATGCGCCCATCATGTCTTTCAGGATGGTGTTCATGTCTTGTGCTTTAGCCATAGTACTAGTTCCTTTAACGATGTGCGGGTGGGAGGCCCCGCGTTGCTGTTCTGAAGACAATATGCATTCTGCAGCGCAGCATTTCAAGATATTTTTGCTGCGCTGCAGCACAAATATTTTTCCCCTTTTATATCAACGTATTGCCTTGGCCTTTACATAGTCACCCGGTGCATCTCCTAGAACTGGGTGCTCCGAATCACCAAATTCACGAGCCGGAATCTGTTTCCCGGAGCGAGACGACAGCCATTTGTCCCAGCGCGGCCACCACGAACCTTCGTGGAAAGTCGCGCCCTCCATCCAGTCATCGGGTGCCAACTTGTTGTCGGCATTCGTATAGTGGCCGTACTTCTTCTTGCTGGGGGGGTTCACGATACCCGCAATGTGACCTGACTCGGACACGATGAAGGTCTTCGAGCGGCTCTTGGCCTGCTGGAAGCCGCGATAACAGTCTTTCCAGCGAGCGATATGATCTGTCTCGCAGGTCACGGCGCAAATCGGGATGTCCACGTCACTCAATTCGAGCCGTTCACCACAGAACTCCACGCCACCTTCCGCAAACTCATTGTGCTGACAGAGTTGTCGCAGATACTGGTGGGCCATTTTGCCGGGAAGCCCGGACCCATCGCCATTCCAGTACAACAGATCGAACGCAGGCGGTGTTTCCCCCATCATGTAGCTCTTGATCGCAGGACCATAGACAAGGTCGTTGGAACGCAGGAAACTAAAGGTGCGTTGCATGATGAAAGATCTCAACAGCCCCTTTTCGTCTATCTCCTCGTCAATCCCATCAATGAAATCGTCACTCAGGAATGGTGTGAACTCGCCCTGATCCGAGAAATCAGTCAGCGTGGTAAAGAACGTGGCCGACTTAACCGATTTATCACCGCGCTTCTTCATCAACGACAAGGTGAGATTCAACGTCGTGCCCGCGATGCAATAGCCCACGGCGTTGATCTGCTTCTGCTTGGTGATTTTCTTGACTTCTGAAATCGCGGTCAGAAACCCCTCTTCGATATACTCATCCATACCGACGTCGGCATAGGAATAATCCGGGTTGACCCAACTCACGACAAAGACCGTGTAGCCCTGATCCACACACCAGCGGATATAGCTGTTCGATTCCTTGAGGTCGAGAATGTAGTACTTGTTGATCCACGGCGGGAAAACAAGCAGGGGCACCTCGTGGACGGACTCTGTTGTTGGAGAGAACTGCAACAGTTCGAACATGCGATTGCGGAACACGACCTTGCCTGGCGCCGTGGCGATATTCCCGCCGATTTCGAACGCCGACTCATCTGCCAGTCGTACAACCAGTTCACCATTGTTGGCTTCGAGATCCGCAATTAGGTTCTCAAGCCCGTCTATCAAGGATTGCCCGTCGGTTTCCAACGCCTTCTCGAGTACATCCGGGTTCGTACCCAAGAAGTTGGTCGGGGACATCATGTCCACGATCTGCTGGGCAAAATACTCGATGCGCTGTTTTTCCTTCGGCTCAAGACCGTCCAACTCCTCAACCGCCTTCTCGATGGCCTGCGCATTCAGCATGTATTGCTGCTTGAGGAAGTTGAAATAAGGGTGAGTCTGCCACATTGGATTCGAGAATCGCTTGTCGCTGGGCGTTTCATCCTGCGGCGCAGCAATCTGTCCCTTCATCAACAAATGCTGTGCGTCAACGAAGTGCTTTACCGACTTGCTCCACAGCTCGAGCTGGTTCTCAAGAACCTTGCCCGGATTGTTGATCATTTCCTGCCAGTACGCGTTGGCTGCTTGGACAAACATTTCCGGTTCAGGCGAATTCAGGTCCGGTCTCAATGGCTTACGGCGCGCCATAACCTCTACCAAGCGCCGTGATAGAACCTCGACCTTACCCAGATTCTCGTTCAGACGTTCCAAATTTGGACCTGCGTCATTCTCGTTTGTTGTCATGGTTACAAATTCGCCCTATTCTCGCCGCTACGCAGCATTCAATGTATCGCCCTAAGTGAACATTAGTATAGGGCGCTGTCGGACGGGTGCATACCCTTAGGTAAAGGAGACGCATATGCGGTACATGGCCACGTACGACCTGATGGAGACAATCCGGAACACGAACCAATGGTTGGGTGCGACTGCGTCTGCCATGGCTTCCTATCCAATGTTTTCGATGGTCCCCAACCCGGCTTTCGCCTGGATGGCAGCATGGGGAGAGGTCACGGAGCGCACCTTTCAACGCATGATCGTCAAGCCTGATTGGGGTATCCGCACCTTTACCTGCGAAGACGGCAAGGATCACCTTGTCAACATTGAGCCGGTGGTCGAACGGCCTTTCGGCGATCTGATCCACTTCAATGTTTCGGGCCGCGAAACCCAGCCGCGCAAGGTGCTTTTGGTTGCGCCGATGTCGGGTCACTATGCCACACTTCTGCGCTCAACCGTCAAAAGCCTGATTGTCAACTGCGAGGTCTACATTACCGACTGGCACAATGCCCGCGACATTCCGGTCTCCGAAGGCAAGTTCGACATCGAGGATTACACGCTCTACCTCGTGGACTTCCTCAAGGAACTTGGCCCCGACACCCATGTGATCGCAGTCTGCCAGCCTGCCCCTCTCACACTTGCGGCCACCGCTTATCTGGCCGAGGAAGACCCAAAGGCGCAGCCGCGTTCGTTGACGCTGATTGGCGGCCCGATCAATCCGAATGCCGCCGCAACCGAAGTGACTGACTTCGGGCATCGCGTGACCATGGGGCAACTCGAAGAGATGATGATCCAGCGCGTCGGCTTTAAATACCCCGGCGTCGGGCGCATGGTCTATCCGGGCCTACTTCAACTGGCGTCCTTCATGTCGATGAACGGAGATCGTCACTCCAAGGCTTTTGCCGATCAAATTCAACGTGTTACGCGCGGAGAGGCATCGGATCACGATGCCCACAATCGTTTCTACGACGAGTACCTTGCCGTCATGGACATGCCGGCAGAGTTTTATCTCTCGACTGTGGAACGCATCTTCAAAAACGGCGAAATCGCCAACAACGAGTTCGTGGTCAACGGTCGCAAAGTCGATATTGGCAAGATCACGACAGTCGCCGTCAAGACGGTTGAAGGCGCGAAGGACGACATCACTGCGCCCGGTCAATGCGTGGCCGCGCTTGATCTCTGCACGGGCCTGCCGGACTCGAAAAAGGCGAGCTATGTGGAGCCCGAAGCGGGGCACTATGGTATTTTCGCCGGCAAGAGCTGGCGCAATAACATCCGCCCGCTGGTACTCGAATTCATCGACGCAAACGCCGATGCTCCCAAGGAGCCGAGCAAACGTTCCACAAAGCCAAAAATCGCGGCAGTCTGAGCGTAAAACCCATAAATCAAAAACGGGGCCTGCACGGCCCCGTTTTTTGTTCCGGAAAATGAATGGGGATGCATCTTCCGTGAAACGCGCCAATACTCAATGCGCGGAGTGGAGGCACCATGACAAAATACTCAATTCTTGATCTTTCCCCTATCCCCGAGGGCGGCACAGCAGCCGATGCTCTGGCCAACAGCACAGACCTCGCGCGCCACGCCGAGATCCTTGGCTTTCATCGATATTGGCTCGCCGAGCACCACAATTCACCGGGCATTGCATCCGCTGCGACCGCAGTTGTCATTGGCCACATAGCGGCTGCGACATCGAGCATTCGGGTGGGGGCTGGCGGGATCATGCTTCCAAACCACGCTCCGCTTGTCGTCGCCGAGCAATTCGGCACATTGGCGACGCTTCATCCGGAACGCATTGACCTTGGGTTGGGTCGTGCACCGGGAACCGATATGAATACCGCCCGCGCCTTGCGCCGGGGCATGTCGGGTACCGACCATTTCCCTGAAGACGTGGTTGAACTCATTGGCTTTCTACAACCCGCAGCACCCGATCAACCAGTCAGAGCCGTGCCCGGAGAAGGAACCCGTGTTCCGGTTTGGATACTCGGATCCAGCCTGTTCGGCGCCCAGCTCGCCGCAAAGCTGGGCCTTCCATACGCTTTTGCCTCTCACTTCGCACCGGACGCGTTGGACGAGGCCGTCACGATCTACCGGCGCTATTTCCAACCCGGCCTGACCGACAATCCCCGGTTCATGCTTGCCGTGAATGTCTTTGCGGCGGAAACGGAAACCGAGGCACAGCACCTGCAGACATCTATGCAACAGGGTTTTCTCAATCTGCGGCGCGGGCATCCAGCCCCCCTGCCCGCGCCTATCAAACATTTATCCGACATTGCCACCCCGGCCGAATTGCGCATGGTCAATCACGCTTTGAGGATCAGTGCAGTGGGCACGCCAGACATCGTGCGGGGCCGTCTCTGCACGCTTATGGAACGGTATCATCCCGACGAGATCATCATGAATGGAATGATTCATGACCACACGGCGCGAAAACGATCATTCGAGATTGCGGCAAGCGTCATGAAAGACCTCAACGGCGCGTGACGCGCGCCATTATCCATCGCCAAACCGGACGCAGGTCCAGCATGGCAATTGCCACCCCAAGCGGAATCATCCAAAAGCCAAGCACAGGCAGGAACCCGAACACTCCCATCACGATTAGGCCAACACCGGGCAGAAAACGCGCCCCCGGCGGCACGCGTGTTGTCACCCAATTCTGGAACCGCTGCACCTTGCGTCGCCAACGATCCCGGGCCCGTTTTATCATCTGAGAACAAAAGGTTGCTTCAACCACTCCCGAAGCGCCCGGGTTGTGGCTTCGGGTTGCTCGAGCGTCGGAAGGTGCCCGGCCGCCTCAATGATGCGCAATTCGGCATAGGGCATCAGTTCAGCCATGAAAGTGTGTCGTTTCACAGGCGTCAGACCATCGTGCTCCCCGCACAGGATCAGGGCGGGCACTTTGCATTGCCGCAAGACTTTCTGTTGATCAGGGCGGCGTTGCAGTGCCCGTGCCTGACGCACAAACACATCCGCCCCCAAAGCGAGTCCCATCTCTCGGACCAACGCCAAAACGGCGTTGCGGTGTGTCCCGGGTGCTAGAAACTCTGGCCGCATGACTTCGCCAAGAATACCTTCGAGACGCCCCGCCTTGGCCCCAACAATCCACGGTTCGTAAGCGGCCGCCGTTGCAGGTGTTTCGGCAAGCGGATTGGTATCAAGCAACGCGATCCGCGAAACGCGCTGCGGAGCACGGCGCAATATCTCCATCGCCACGATCCCGCCCATGCTCAAACCCGCCAAAGCAAATTTCTCGGGAAGCGCCGCAAGGATAGACGAGGCGATTTCTTCAACTCGCTCTCCTTGCGTGATTGGCGCCACCGTCACCACCGTATCTGACGACAACGCGTTAATCTGGGGTGAGAATAGACGTGCATCGCACATCATTCCCGGAAGCAGAACCAACGGCTCCTGCATGAAAATCACCTTTCTGAAATCCGCCCGATGGCCCTCAACTCACTTTGACACAGGTCGGAAGCAGGTCAACTCTCTTCGCCATATCCCTGCCACCGGAACGCCCCGTCAGGTGCAAGCGGCGCAAATGGGTTGTGGGCAATTTCCCAGACATGCCCATCGGGATCTGCGAAATAACCCATGTGTCCACCCCAAAACACATCCCCCGCTGGCCGCAGCATGTGACCGCCAGCCGCCTCGGCCGCCGCAAGCATCGGCGCGACATCCCCGGCGCTGCGCACGTTGTGGGCCAACGTGATCCCGGAAAATCCGCCAATATCGTTGACGTCTATTCCCATATCTTCGGCCAGTTTCTCCTTGGGATAGAGCCCCAATGTCTGGCCGATCAGGTCAAAGGCGATGACACCATCCGGGCTGGGTACGCGCTTCCACCCAAGCGCTTCATAAAACCTGGCGGATTTCTCCAATTCGGCCACGGCCAGAGTAATCAGGCTAATACGTTGCTGCATGACTTTAACTTCTCATTTTAGTAATTTGATAAAATTAGTAAAATCAGAAACAGCTAGAGATGTTCCCTCCGGCGAAAGTATGTCTCCTGCGATCACGTGTGCGTTTGGATCCAAACCTTCACCGGACGCTTGCGACTTGACGATGGCACCGTGTCCCCATCTGGAAATGACATCCCGCGTTGCCGTCGCAGATACCACCTGATCCGCATCCGAAAACCAGAACAAGGTTGGCATCTTTATATCCGCATAAGACTTGGCCGCCGCCAGTTCGACCAAAGCGGCCATTTGAAAGACCGCTTCGCTTGGATAACGTGTTGTCCAGTATTTGCCATGGGCCTCGTTCTGCGGTTCCCAATTCCGTTCTTTTCCGCCAATCAAGGGTACCCAATTGCGCGCCGCCGGAAGCGTCAGAAGCGACGCCAGTGGGTTGTTAATGGCGAAATTCGGTGAAACAAGGATTACCCCTTTCACATCCTTCATGGTTTCCGGCTGATCCAGCATGGCCGCCGTCAGTGTCGCACCCGTCGACGTGGCCATGATCACCACTTCGTCGGCGATCACGCGCGCAACTGCAAGAGCTTCAGCCAGATCATCCGCCCAATCTTGCACCGTTGCTGTCGCGAGCGCCTCGCCATCGCGGCCATGCCCCTTCAAACGGGTAAAGATAAGGTTGGCGCCGACGGCCTCGGCAACCCGATCCGGCACCGGACGAAGTTCTTCTGAAGTCGCGGAAAACCCATGAATATACACAATCGCCAGTTCCGTACGCGCACCCTGTGCCTCACGCCAGACAACCCGCTTTTCAACGCCCGGAATGATGTTGTCATATCGCGCTTCTCTCTCGATAAAAAATGAAACGACATCGGGGCCAATAGACCGCGTATCAAAACGGGGCTTCACGGAAACAACCTCGTACGGCCCCCACGTCCACATCGCGGCCCCAAGCACCAACAGCAGGATGATGGTTCGCCCAAGGAGTCTCCCAAGTGTTCGCATTATGAAACTTCTGACATCGAAATCACCGTCTCGACGCTCTTTTCGATCATTTTGAGGCAATCATTATCAGAGAAGCGGTGATCCTTTCCCTTGACCAATAGCAACCGCATGTCCGTTCCTTCAGCATGGTCCAGCAGCCGCAAAGCAACCTGCGATGAAACGGCGGAATCTTCGGTACCCTGCAGGAACCTCACCGGGAAATCCAACACCAGCTCCTCCCTCAGCACCAAATGACGACGGCCGTCTTCGATCATGCGTTTGGTGATCACGTAAGGTTCCATGTAATCAGATGGCAACTCCACGTAGCCGACATCTTCCAGCGCCTGTTTCTGCGCGTCCGTGAATCCGGCCCAGTAACTGTCCTCGGTGAAATCCGGCGCGGCGGCAATCGTCACCAGGCCTTTCACTCGCTCAGGGATCGCCCTTGCAAGCAATAGCGCCTGCCACCCTCCCATGGATGACCCGACAAGAACCAATGGACCTTCCGTGAGCGCGTTCACTGCCGCCAGGCTGTCTTCGTGCCAGTCTCCGATGCAGCCGTCCTCGAAGCGCCCCGAGCTTTCCCCGTGACCGGAATAGTCGAAGCGAAGGAATGCCTGCCCCCGGGCCTTGGCCCAAGCTTCCAGATGCACGGCCTTCGTGCCTTCCATGTCTGATTTCAGCCCCCCGAGAAACACGACGGTTGGGCCCTTGCTTCCGCTCTTGTGAAAGGCGATGCGCCGTCCCTGTGGGCTTTCGAAAAACTGTGTGATGCTCATGACGTCCTCATCCTGCTTTGCTTTGACACTAACGCCGCTCGCGGATGCGGGAAAGGGCGCTTGACTTGAAGGGGCGAAAGGCGCAAAACCCGCTCCGAACCATATACCCGCAACCGGGCGTTCCGTGGGCGCCAAACTGACGAGGAGCTAGAGGCTGATGGCCGATATTTCCCTTACTTTTCCAGATGGTAACGCGCGTTCTTACAGCGCAGGCGTAACGCCTGCCGAAGTCGCAGCGTCAATCTCCAATTCCCTTAGCAAGAAAGCAATTTCGGCGACTGTCGATGGCAAGCACTGGGATCTGCAATGGCCGATCGACGCCGATGCGGCGATCGCGATCAACACGCTCAAGGATAACGATGCCGAAGCGCTCGAACTGATCCGCCATGACTGCGCGCATATCATGGCCCGCGCCGTGCAGGAGCTGTGGCCCGACGTCAAGGTTACTATCGGCCCCGTAATCGAGAACGGCTGGTACTACGATTTTGACCGCGAAGAACCCTTCACTCCCGAAGACCTTGGCGCCATCGAGAAAAAGATGAAGGAGATCATCAACCGCCGCGATCCTGTCACCACCGAGGTGTGGGATCGCGACCGTGCGGTGAAGTTCTACGAAGCCAACAACGAGCCCTACAAGGTCGAGCTGATCGACGCCATTCCCGGCGACGAACCGCTGCGCATGTACTGGCACGGCCACTGGCAGGACCTCTGTCGCGGCCCGCATCTTCAGCACACCGGGCAAGTGCCCGCAGACGCCTTCAAACTGATGCGCGTTTCGGGCGCCTATTGGCGGGGAGACAGCAAAAACCAGCAGTTGCAGCGTATCTACGGCGTCGCGTTCAAGAATAAGGAAGACCTCAAAAAGCACCTAACCTTCCTTGAAGAAGCTGAAAAGCGGGACCATCGCAAACTGGGCCGCGAGATGGAGCTCTTCCACATGCAGGAAGAGGCGCCCGGCCAGGTGTTTTGGCATCCGAATGGCTGGACGATCTACACCACCCTTCAGGATTACATGCGCCGAAAACAGCGCGCAGGCGGATATAACGAAATCAACACGCCGCAGGTCGTTGACCGGAAACTGTGGGAGGCGTCGGGCCACTGGGAAAAATACCAGCATCACATGTTCATCGTCGAAGTGGATGAGAGCCGTGACGGTGAAAATGACGATGCAAGCGCCAAGAGCCATGAACATACCCGCGTCAACGCATTGAAGCCGATGAACTGCCCCTGTCACGTACAGGTGTTCAATCAGGGTCTGAAATCTTACCGCGACCTGCCCCTGCGGCTGGCCGAATTCGGTTCCTGCGCGCGTTACGAACCTTCTGGGGCGCTGCACGGCATCATGCGGGTGCGCGGCTTTACTCAGGACGACGCTCATATCTTCTGCACCGAAGATCAGATTCAGGACGAATGCGCCCGATTCATCGACTTCCTCGCAGATATCTATCGCGAACTCGGATTCCCTGAGTTCGAGATCAAGTTCGCGACGCGTCCCGAAAAACGTGTCGGCACCGAGGAAAGCTGGGATTATGTCGAAGGCGCGCTCGAGAACGCGATCAAGGCCGTAGGCCGAGACTATACGCTCGAACCGGGCGACGGCGCCTTCTATGGCCCCAAGCTCGACTTCTACTTGACCGATGCCATCGGCCGGGTCTGGCAATGCGGCACGTTCCAAGTTGACCCCAACCTGCCCGAACGACTGGATGCCAGCTATATAGCGGCGGACGGCGACAAGCATCGCCCCTACATGCTGCACCGCGCCTGCCTTGGTAGCTTCGAGCGGTTCGTCGGCATCCTGATTGAGAACTGGGAGGGCAAACTGCCTTTCTGGCTGGCCCCGCGTCAGGTGGTTGTGGCATCGATCGTATCCGAGGCGGATGACTATGTGCACGAGGTCGTATCCGCGCTCAAGGCGGCCGGTGTGCGCGCAGAAGCCGATGTCCGCAACGAAAAGATCAACTACAAGGTTCGCGAACACTCCGTTGGCAAGGTTCCAGTGATCCTCGCCATCGGGAAGAAGGAAGTCGAAGACCGCACGGTGTCGACGCGTCGCCTTGGCGAGAAACAAAGCAAGGTCCAGCCGTTGGACGAGATCGTGAGCCAATTGTCACAAGAGGCGCTTCCGCCTGACTTGGCCTGATTTCTTTGCAACAATCTGACAGGCGCGCCGCAGCAAAAACGGCGCGCCTGTTTCAGTTTTGAAGGAAAACCAACCTTCCAGCGCGGGAATCTTCACGAAACCGTCACGTCGCCTAACGCGTCTGTGACACACAACCCCGTGATTGGCTTGTGACGCCGCGACACGCCTACTCTCATCCCATGCCACGGCGAACGTGGCCGAGTTTCCAGAAACCTGAAAGGGAAGAGAAAATGTCGAAAACTATCAAGACCCTCGCCGTAGCAGGCGCCGTTGCCGCAGCCGTTAGTGCACACGCCACGACCGCATCGGCTGCTGGCCAGGAGAAATGCTACGGCGTGTCCATGGCAGGTCAAAACGATTGCGCCGCGGGCCCCGGCACCACCTGCGCAGGCACCTCGACCGTAGATTACCAAGGCAATGCATGGAAACTGGTTGATGCGGGCACCTGCGCTGACATGGAACTGCCCGCCATGGCGGATGGCTCCATGCGCAAGGGTTCGCTCGAGCCGCTGCAGCGCGACCTGCCGAGCTGATCCAATTCGGGCTCCGGCACGTCCGGAGCCCGTATCCCCCCTCAATTGTTCCAATCCGTGATACACTGTCGGCGTCCGGCACCCGGACAGCATAGCATTGCCACGAGACATACGACAAAAGGAACAATCATGCCCACTAACACAAACAAGATTGCGTCCCTGACAGGCGCCATGTTGACAGCGCTGGTCGCTCAATCCTTATCCGTCGAGGCCGCATCCAAAGAAAAATGCTTTGGTGTCGCACTTGCCGGTCAAAATGGCTGTGCAGCAGGACCCGGCACGACCTGCGCCGGGACTTCGACCGTCGATTTCCAAGGCAACGCCTGGTCACTCGTCGACAAGGGCACCTGCCTTGAAATCGATCTGCCCGACATGGCCGACGGAACACCGCGCCAACCTTCGCTCGAGGCGTTGGAACGAGATTTGCCGTCGTAAGCTGAACCCGGAGACACTCGATGTTTGATACCCGCCCCCGCGCAACGCCTTTGCCCGACGCGCCCGGCGTTGGCTACAAGCCACAACATTACACGGCTTTGCTCGAAGAGCCCGGCGTTGTCTCCTGGCTGGAAGTTCATGCCGAAAACTACATGGGTGATGGCGGACGCCCTTTGGCGCAATTGCGGCACCTGTCAGAGCGATTTACCATTTCAGTGCACGGTGTCGGCCTGTCCATAGGCGGCGAAGCTCCGCTTGATCGCGATCACTTGGCGCGATTGAAACATCTGAACAACTGGCTTCAACCGACTGTTTTTTCAGAGCATCTCGCCTGGTCCACCCACGACGGCGCGTTTCTCAACGATCTACTTCCGCTGCCCTATACCAAAAGCACACTTGAACGTGTTTGCCGACATATAGACCATTTGCAGGACACGATCGGGCGGCAGATGATGCTGGAGAACCCCTCCAGTTACCTCGCCTTCGCCGAAAGCACATGGTCCGAGCCAGATTTCCTGCGCGAAGTATCAAATCGCACCGGATGCGGCCTTTTGCTGGACGTCAACAATGTGTTCGTTTCCGCAACAAACCTAGACTATGATCCGCGCGCCTACATTGACGCCTTTCCCATTGAGAAAGTTGGAGAAATCCATTTGGGCGGCCATGATGAAGATGCGGATGAGCACGGCCATGTGCTGCTTATCGACAGCCACGGCAAACCGGTTGTCGATCCCGTCTGGGCGTTGCTGGACCACGTGCTTTCAGCATCCGGCCCGCGCCCGATCCTGATCGAATGGGACAATGACGTGCCCGAATGGCCAGAGCTTCATGCCGAGGCCCGCCGCGCATCACAAGCGTTGGCAAAGGTCCTGGCATGACGGTTTCCCAAAAAATTTTTCGCGCGGCGCTGCTCGATCCGGACAGAGATCGCCCCAACGGTCTGGAAGATGCGAAGGGTCGCCCGGCGCGGAAACGCTTTGACGTCTACCGCAACAATGTGGCAGTTTCCCTCACCGAAGCGCTTGAAACTGGTTTTCCCGCAATTGCCAAACTCCTTGGTGAAGAGAACTTCAAAGCCATTTCAGGGGTGTTTCTTCGACAGCACCCACCCGGCTCCCCGCTGATGATGCACTATGGCCAAGAGTTCCCGGCCTTCTTGCGTGAATTCGAACCGCTTGCGCATCTAGGATACCTCGGAGATGTCGCTACCTTGGAATTGAGCCTGCGACGCGCCTACCACGCTGCGGACGCAGCGCCAATTGACCCGGCAACTCTTGCTGCAATCGCTCCGCTTGACCTAAGCGACGTCACTTTTTCCTTTGCGCCTGCGGTCTCAATAGTGACGTCCGATTGGCCGATTCACGGCATCTGGGCTTTCAACATGCGCAACGGCCCCAAACCCACCGCAAAACCTGAAAGCATCTTGGTCCTGCGTCCCACCTTCGACCCCGAACCGCATCTTCTCACTCCGGCGGAAGCTTCTTGCATGAAGTCGTTGCTAGAAGGGGCAACGCTTGGCGATGCGGCAGAACAGGCGGCTCTTGTGGATGCGGGGTTCGATCTTGGCCCGCTGCTCACTCAGCTCCTTACCGGGAACGCGATCACCAAAATAACAACCAAAAACTGACGGAAGAAAAATGAAAACACTTTTTGCCCTGTATGACGGCCTTTCCGGCCGATTGGATCGGCTCGACTGGATTCTTCCAACGGTCGCTCGCTTTCTCTTTGCTGCCGTTTTGGCCGGGTACTTCTGGAAATCGGGACTGACCAAACTGGGCGACGGCTTCTTAGGGGTGTTCACCCCAAGCATGGGCGCCTATGCACAGATTTTCCCGAAGGCGTTCGAGGCCGTTGGATACGACTCGAGCCAGCTGGGCATGTTTCACTGGGCGGTTGTCGTCGCGGGCACCTTGGCAGAGTTCATTCTCCCTGCCCTGATCATCATCGGTTTTCTCACCCGCATCGCCGCATTGGGAATGATCGGCTTCGTTACTGTGCAATCCCTGACGGATCTCCATGGCCATCACCTGATCGACGATCCAAAGTCCGTTGGCTCCTGGTTTGATCGGTTTCCAGACGGCCTGATCCTCGATCAGCGCGGGCTCTGGATGTTCCTGTTCCTCGTCATCCTGATCAAGGGCGCAGGACCCTTGTCATTGGATCGCATCCTGAAACGCAGGCATTGACCTCAGAAATGCGCCTGTTCTTCGTCGGGCTTGCCGGCCGCAATCGCCAGGATGCCGCCCAAAGCCGCAAAACTAATTGGGAACATCGTGAATACGTTAAAGCCGAATGCCGCATACATTCCCGCAGCTGAAGCCAAAAGCAGAATACCCCCCCAAAGCGCCCGCGCACGGGCCATTGCTCCACCCGCGATCGCAAGCATTGGCGCAATCAGCGCGCCGGCCCGCACGAGCTGAACATTGTCCACCTGTTCCGCAAGATCTGGCACTTCCCCGTACCGTTCGATGACTTCGGTATATCCCCAACCGAAAAAGCCGACGATCATCCCGATTACACCCGCTATTATCCCAAGGGTCAGTGCCGCGTTGCGCATAACATTCTCCAGTGCATCCGCTTGTCAGATAGTCAGCCCTGTTGATTTAGCCAAGGGCTGCCTGAACTTCAGCAGTCCACCCCAGAAACAATTTCCCGTCATATTCAATCAAAGGTCGTTTCATAATGGCCGGATGTTCCTTAAGCAACGTGACAGGTTCTTTCTTGCGCTCTTCTTCGGACAGACCACGCCATGTTGTCGACCGAGTATTGATCAAAGCGGCGCCAAATTCGGCAAGCGCTCTTTCAAGAATATCATTCGGAACGCCATCAGATCGAACGTCCACGAAAACAACATCATTAAGCTTTTTCAATGCCTTACGGCAAGTATCGCAGTTTCTCAGACCGAACAGACGCATCTCATCCTCCAGGTGACCGACGCCCTGGATAGCGCATCCAATTTCCATTTTCACGCGGGTTTTGCTTGATTTTTGCCAAACACCTGCAATCCTGCGCGCAGTACATTTGGCATTCGACGTCCGCAGGGCAAAAGTTATTTCATTCGGGTGTTGGGCAGGTGTGCGCTCCGCGCAGGCGCACGGAGAGACTTAAAAGAAAAGAAGGAGAACGGTATGCCACGCGGTACCGTAAAGTGGTTTAACTCAACTAAGGGCTACGGATTTATTGAGCCTGAAGACGGCGGCAAGGACGTTTTTGTACATATTTCGGCAGTCGAGCGTTCTGGTCTCAAAGGGCTGACAGACAACCAAAAAGTCGAATTCGAAATGGCGCAAGGGCGCGACGGGCGCGACATGGCCGGCGAAATCAAGCTACTGTAATTTGGTTCGGGGCATGCACGGTTGTGCGTTGCCCCCAACCACATTCCCAATCAGGAACAGCCCTTCACACCTTCGGGACAGCTCGATGAATGGCTACGGCGCGCGCCTCCCGCCCGATTGTAATAGGCCTCACCAGTATTGGGCGTACCACAGCAGATCGCTCCACCCATCGTGATGGGTTGCAAGCCGCTTGGGCAGTAATTCACCTTGCTGGGATAGGCGTGGATAAGCATGCCTTCGGGTTGATTGACGGGCCCGATCTTGGGCGCATTGCTGCTCCAAGTTTGCGCCGTTGCCGGCGCAGCGGCTAGCGCGAGAGCCGCGGCCACACTGTAAATTTTTTTCATGAGACAATCGCTCCGGTTGCTGCAACAAACTGGTTAACGAAACCAGCCTAGAGTGGCGCGCGGGAAACTGTCAATTTCCCACACGGAAACAATGTGTTTCAGCAATGGCTCCGATCATGTGCTCAACATATCCTGAAACTCGCGCCATTCACGCGCGCTCAAACCGCTGTTTTTCTGCTCAACCGTTTCCCCTTTCAGCATCCGACGCAGGCATTCCATCATCTGTGAGGACATGGTCACAGCCCCCATGCGATAGTCCTCAAATGCCCGGTAAGCCGCGGGAACCCAGTCTGCCACCACGTTGCAAATCGCGTCGGCATAGACGCGGATTTCATATTGGGCATGGGCATCGGCACGTAACCTCAAGAAATGTAGCAGGTTGTGCAAGTCCACTTTCCAGTACCACTGGGTATAGATATTGGCAGGAAGGTTCATCCGGGCAAGTTCACGCGCCAATCCGGCTTGTCCGTCATCACTTATCATAGCCTCGTAATTGTCGTAACACCGCGCACTGTCCGCCTTGAGGATTTCCAACACACGCTTGGCCTCGTCACCCTGCAGCACATCGCCCCGACCCTGGTTGTTCACCACCGACTGAGCGTTGATATGCTCGGGCGCAGGAATGTAAAACTCGCGGTCCAAAATCGAATACCGCGCGGAATACTCGTTCACATTGGCTGTCCGATGCCGAATCCACTGGCGCGCCACGAACACCGGCAGTTTCACATGCAGCTTGATCTCGCACATTTCAAACGGCGTCGAGTGCCAATGCCGCATGAGATAGCGGATCAACCCTTCATCATTCTGGACGCTTTTCGTCCCTTTGCCATAGCTCACACGGGCCGCCTGACAGATGGCCGCGTCGTCGCCCATATAGTCGATCACTCGCACAAAACCGTGATCCAAAACCGGAATGGCCGAATAAAGATGTTTCTCCATCCCATCGCTGACAGTGCGCAAAGTCTGGTTCGGATTGGCTCGAAGCGCGTCGATTTCGGCCTGTTGTTCGGATGTCAGCGACATGTGGGCGATTCCCTTGCGTGTTACGTCTTGCGTTGCGCCACTATATATTGAGGCAACACAGCTTGGAAACACAGGATTGAGGCGACATCGCCGCAACAATAAACGCGCCCCTGAAGACGCAACGTTGACTTTTTGCCGTGTCTCGTAGACGATTTCCCCAACGACCCGGATAACCGGGCGATAGCAGTAACTGAGGCAGTGACATGATCCGCTCGTTTTTCCTGATGGCCGCCCTGGCCACCGTCGCGGCGTGCGGCGGCGGCGATCCTTTCAACCCGGTTGATGAAACCGCCGAGGACCCGGTCACCGAACCAACTCCGGAACCCACAGAAGACACGCTGACGGTACCAGAGTCGTTGGCGGGCAACCTCAAATCGATCGCCTATGACGCAACAAACAAAACGGTGACAGCCCAGATTTACGCTCTGGACTCGACGCCCGTTGATGTCATCTACACACGCGATGCCACGCGCGACTTGAACGGGTATGAAGCCTATACCGTTCAAGAGGACTCGCTCGACCGCTTCTTCGTGGCCATGGTCGGACAAAGCACCGATGGTTCTGTACAAGCCGGGCTCGTCGGGGATGGCGGGCAATTCAACCGCGTTCTGCAAGGCGCCTATTACACACGCGAAGGCGATTTTACACCGCCGGAGATCGGCACAGGTCCGGGCGCCGGACAGGTTTCTTATGCGGGCAACTATGTCGGGATCACGAATATCGCCCGACCAATTGGCCCAGATAGCGTCGACCCTTCGCTGCTTCCCGGCGATCCGGTAATGATCACCGGCCAGATCTTCCTCAACGCAAACTTCTCTGACATGGCCGTCAACGGCGGGATTTTTGATCGTCAGGTGCTTTTGTCGACACCCACTGATCTTCCCGACTTGGCCCTGATCATTACCGATATCGGCACAGATGGCAGCTTTTTGGGCGAGGTCGAGTTCACCGGTGAAGTTGGACGAAAAATCGGAGATTATGGCGGCGTTTTCGGTGGCACCAATGCCTCATCCGTTGGCGGCGCGATCAACATGGAAGAATTCACAGACGCTCTGGACGATGAACTGGAACGTGGATTCTTTGTCCTGTCGCAATGCAACACGCCCGGAGAAGCGAGCATCTGTACGAATGTGGCGGACTAAAGCAACCGCGCTTTTTGCCCACGCAGTATTTTTCGTCGCGGCGGGTTCTGCCCAAAGCCAGGGTGTCCCCCCTGTCCTGACAAAGGTTCAGGCGCGCGAACTGATGGCGCATGCGTTACGAACCGATCAGCCACAGGCGGCTGCGCAAATCGCCCACGCGTTCTTGCGCGAAGATGGCAAGGATCCTTCGGCGCACTATGCCCTCGCCATGGTGCATGCCAGTTCCGGCGACATTGATGCCGCGCGCAAATCCTCTCGTCTGGCATTTCGATATTCGCAAAGCGATGTTCAAAGCTACATGTCCGCTAGCCTGAGCGCCCGTTTGGCCTATCAGGACAAGTCCTTGACATGGGCCCAATACTGGTTGCGTCGCGCGCATAGCGATGCCCCCAACGACGTTCAGCGCAGGATTGTCGAGCGTGACTTCAAACGTGTCCGCAACCAGAATCCCTTTCGTTTCTGGATCGACACGTCGGTGGCCCCCTCTTCAAACGTCAACAATGGTTCAGTGTCGAGGTACATGATCATCGATGGCGTCCCGGTGATCGGGGTGAACGTCGGTGATGCCATGGCGCTATCGGGCATCGAGGCGATGTTCAATGCCCGCTTCAGCTATCGTTTCCACGAAACCGAAACCAGCGAGACTCGCGCCATCGGTCGCTATTTCACCCGGCAGGTTGCGCTTTCTGACGAGGCCAAACAAACGGCTCCCGGTGCCCGCGGGTCGGACTACGCTTATTCTCTCCTCGAGGGTGGAGTGCGCCACGCGTTTCGGACCTCCAAGGAAGCACCCGTCTGGAGTGTCGGGGCGATTGTCGGCCGTGCGTGGTACGCAGGAGACCCATCATACGACCTCGCGCGCCTCGAAGGGGGGTTTGGCAAACAACTTTCGGGCAACAATTCGTTGTCTATCCTTGCAAAACGGGAGTGGCGTCGCGACACCGACGCTCCTAACGGCACCGATGCCTTCAGCGGCCTGAGTTTCGGGTTTTCACAAAAACTTGCAAGAGGCGACACGCTCAGCACGCAGCTCAGCCTCTATCATACCGAGGATTCGAACCCGGTCTTCACGTCACGTGGCGGTTCCGCGAACCTTCGCTACTCGTTTGCTAAACCCCTCGGAAATATCCAGATCAGCACCTCCCTTAATGTCGGCTACAGTGACTATCCTGACTACCGTGTTGGGTTCATTCCTGTGCCCGGTGGGCGCCAGGACCTCTCGATTGCCGGTGAGGTCGACCTGTCCTTCCTAAACATGCAATATGCCGGTTTTGCGCCAACGATGACCCTACGTGCACTTCAGACAAACTCCAACGTAAGCCGTTTCGATACCCGCCAACTCTCAGTGAACATTGGCATCCGCTCGTCATTCTGATCAGGGCGCCCCTCGACAATTGGTCGGCGGCCACGCACAGTATGGCCAGATTTGGAGCCACACTGGGAACAACATGCACCTGAAATACCTGCACACCATGGTCCGCGTTGCTGACCTTGATAAATCCATGGCCTTTTTTGCACTGCTGGGCCTCAAGGAAATCAAGCGCTACGAAAGCGAAGCCGGTCGTTTTTCACTCGTCTATCTGGCCGCAGACGGCGACCATGATTGTCCGCTGGAATTGACCTATAACTGGGACGGCGATGATGGTCTTCCCAGCGACAGCCGCCATTTCGGCCATCTCGCCTACGAGGTCGGCAACATTTACGCGATGTGCCAGCATCTTCAGGACAATGGCGTTGTGATCAATCGCCCTCCGCGCGACGGGCGCATGGCCTTTGTGCGCTCACCAGACAACATCTCAATCGAACTCCTGCAACAAGGCGAGGCGCTGCCCCCTGCGGAACCGTGGGCCAGCATGGACAGCACAGGACACTGGTGATCCGCGCATGCACACTCGTGGGTTTGGCGCTGGCCAGTCTTCCGGCCGCGGCGAACGCGTGTCGGCTGGCGCTTGTGCTTGCCATGGACGTGTCCTCTTCGGTGGATGAGGCAGAAGACCGGTTGCAACGCGCCGGCCTTGCCGCCGCGTTGATCGCCCCCGAGGTGCAGGCCGCATTCCTTCAATCTCCCGAGCCGGTTGCATTGGCGGTGTTCGAATGGAGTGGACGCTACAACCAGACCTTGCTGCTGGACTGGGTGATGATCACGTCCGCGCAGGATCTTCTTGCATCGGCCACAATTATTGGGCGCTCCAAGCGCAGCACATCAGAGTTTCCAACCGCACTTGGGCACGCAATGGGATACGCGGCCACGCTTCTCCGCCGAGCCCCTGAATGCATGGCGCAAACCATTGATGTCAGCGGCGATGGGCGCAACAATGAAGGTTTCACGCCACACCAAGCCTATGTCCATTTTCCGTTTTCGGGGGTGACGGTCAACGGTCTGGCAATTGAGACCTCAGGGAAAACGACCGCTCCTGAAACCGGAAAAAATATCAACATAACAGACTATTACAGGGAAAACCTTCTGCATGGACCGGGGGCTTTCGTCGAAGTGGCCCAGGGGTTCGAGGATTTCGAGCGCGCGCAGCGGCGCAAGTTGGAGCGCGAACTGGGATCCGCCATCTTCTCTCGATTGGAGACACCTCCATGAAGACCGGCCTGTTCGCGTTATTACTAGCGGCGTTGCCGGGCGTGGCCACCGCCGAATGTCGCCAGGCATTGGCGCTTGGGCTGGATGTATCCGGATCAGTCGACAGCAAGGAATACCGACTGCAACTCGACGGCCTCGCCGCGGCGCTGCAGCACCCGGAAGTGGTTGAGGCTTTGCTGTCCCTGCCTGCGCATCCCGTCGACCTGGCCGTCTATGAATGGAGTGGCCCCTACGACCAACGCCTCCTACTCCCCTGGCGTTCAATTGGCGATCTTGCCACTTTGCAATCCTTTGCCGGACATCTCAACACCGTCACGCGTTCCAGCATGGATCCTTCCACGGCCCTTGGCACAGCCAAGACTTTTGGCGGCGCGTTGCTCGCGCGGCGCCCAGCCTGCTGGAAACACACACTTGATATCTCTGGTGATGGAAAATCGAACACCGGCCCCCGCCCGCGCGACATCCGCCTGCCCACACATATTACGATCAATGCTCTCGTCATAGGCTCGGATGATACCGCCAGCACAGACAGGCGTCAGGCAGATGTCGGCGAGCTCTCAAGCTACTTCCGGGCCTGGGTCATCCAAGGTCCGGATGCTTTTATCGAAACTGCGGTTGGTTTTGTCGATTTCGAACGCGCTATGGTGCGCAAGCTCAAAAGGGAGCTTCAGGGCCTGTCTTTGGCAACAGGCCCTGCCACCCCTGCGTTCCGTACTGGGGATGCTACACCTGCGCAAAACCCACGGATCGCAGTGCGCAGTCAGTAGATATACCTGATCTGATCCGTCCAGTAGCGTTCGACACGGCGCAAGGCATGCGTGATGTTCTCAATACCTTCCGGCCCAAGCACACCCTTGGATTGCAACCCTTCCGCATGCCGTTCGAATAATGTGGCTACGATATCGCGAATCTTGCGCCCCTCTTCTGTCAGGCGCACCCGAACCGATCTTCGGTCGATCTCACAGCGCTGGTGATGCATGTATCCCATCTCCACCAGCTTCTTTAAATTGTAGCTGACATTACTGCCCTGGTAATACCCGCGCGATTTCAGTTCGCCTGCTGTCACCTCGTTATCGCCGATATTGAACAGCAACAACGCCTGCACCGCGTTGATTTCTAACACGCCAACCCGCTCAAACTCGTCCTTGATCACATCCAGCAGTAGGCGGTGCAACCGTTCCACAAGTGCAAGGGAGTCCAGATAGCCCGCCATGAAGCCCTGATCCGGGCTCCCCCCCATGGATGAATGAAAGCTCATCTTCGTCTCCGACAACTTAACTCCATCGGACCCTGACGGATAAAGCCGAACAATCAGTTAAATGAGACAAAGACCGCTAAAATACGAACTATTCAGCGCCGCTGATGGCTTGTGAGATATCTTTGATCAGCGAACTGAAGTGTTCGGGGGCAGGTTTCTGACCTGTCACCCATTGATAAAGATCCTGATCGTTTTCGTGCAACAAGGCATCATAAAGATCGAGCGCACCCTCATCCATCGACGCCAGGTTATCATCCGCATAGCGCTCAAGAATGATGTCCATTTCCTTGATTCCCCGTCGCATGGACCGCATCTTCATCCGCTTGAGACGATTTTCGTGGGTTTCACTCATCTTCAATCAACCTTTTTCGCAGTGCCGCCTCGATCCGCCCCAAGCGGTCGAGATCCTTTTTCATGCGTCCGCAGATATCGCGGATATCCCCCAACAATGCAATCAATCCGGGATCATCATTCCCTTCGACATCCGCAGGGGCATCGACACCATCCCCTTCGCCTGTCAAAAGCCAGCCAACCGAGACGTTCAATAGCCCGGCCATCATCTGAAGGCGGTTTGCGCGCGGCTCGGAAATATCTCCTTCCCAATCCGCCACGGTAATCTTCTTCACCCCAAGACGTTTTGCAAACTCTGCCCGCTTCAGCCCGGCGGCCTCTCGTGCGGCGGCCAAACGGTCGCCAAATGTCGCGACATCTTCGCCATACCATTCGTTTGCGGTCTGCTCGTGTTCCTGGTCCTGCGGCATTATCCGATCCTTTCTGCGATCTCGCTTGAACGGGTCCAGTGCGCACCCTAAGACATTGACCCAGTGATTACAAACGAGGCCGCCATGACTTTCTTGTCCAAAACTCTTTCCCGAGTGAAACCCTCTCCCACCATTGCTGTCACGACTCTGGCGGGCGAACTCAAGGCTGCCGGAAAAGACGTGATCGGCCTTGGCGCCGGAGAGCCTGATTTTGACACGCCCGAGAACATCAAGGCCGCGGGTATTGCGGCGATCGAGGCAGGCAAGACCAAATACACCGCCCCAGATGGCATTCCGGAACTCAAGGCCGCGATCTGTGACAAGTTCGAACGGGAGAACGGGCTGAGCTATACACCGCAACAGGTGTCGGTCGGCACCGGTGGCAAGCAGATTCTCTACAACGCGCTGATGGCGACGCTTAACCCCGGCGACGAAGTGGTGATCCCGGCTCCCTATTGGGTGAGCTACCCGGACATGGTCCTGCTTGCGGGCGGGACCCCTGTCATCGCGGCAGCGACGCTGGAAAACAGTTTCAAGCTAACCCCTGAACAGCTTGAAGCGGCAATCACACCCAAGACCAAATGGCTGATTTTCAACTCGCCCTCCAACCCGACGGGCGCTGGTTACAGCCGCAAGGAACTCAAGGCTCTGACGGACGTATTGATGCGGCATCCCCATGTCTGGGTGATGACGGACGATATGTACGAACACCTCGCCTACGACGGTTTTGAGTTCTGTACACCGGCCCAGGTAGAACCTGCTCTCTATGAACGCACCCTCACCTGCAATGGTGTGTCCAAGGCCTATGCCATGACCGGCTGGCGTATCGGATATGCGGCAGGTCCGGTAGAACTCATCGCCGCGATGCGCAAAATCCAGTCGCAATCGACCTCGAATCCCTGCTCGATCAGCCAGTGGGCAGCGGTTGAAGCGCTGAACGGACCCCAGGATTTTCTGTCCAAAAACAATGTGGTGTTCAAACGTCGGCGCGATCTGGTGGTCTCGATGCTCTCCGAGATTGATGGCATCACCTGCCCCGTACCCGAGGGCGCCTTCTACGTCTATCCGTCCATCGCCGGCCTGATCGGTAAGACCACACCGGACGGCACCGTGATCGAAGATGACGAGACCTTTTCGCGCGCCTTGCTCGAAGACACCGGCGTTGCGGTCGTGTTCGGGGCCGCCTTCGGGCTTTCCCCGAACTTCCGGGTCAGCTACGCTACGTCTGACGAAGCGCTGAAAACTGCCTGCGAGCGTATTCAGGGTTTCTGCGCCAAATTGACTTAAGCCAGAGGCAACAGGGCAACATCATGGGCGGCGATCTGCCAGACTATTATTTTCGGGTCCGTGAAAACGGCGCAGTCGTGTTCCGCGTGGACACGGAGAATCGACAGCGGCGTATCGAGATGGACCAGATCGCCGTCGTGAACATCAAGAATGGCGAGGTCAAACCTCATGGCGACCGCACCCTTTCGGATGAAGACGTCGAGACAATCCGGGTATGGATGGACGAACGCCGCGCTCTTCTGGCTGAACGGGACATGGACGACATTCATCGCGCGGTCGACTACCTGAACCTCACCACCCAATGGGCCCAGTCCAGGGCAAGCAATGATCAGTTGGAAGAAATCACGGATGATTTACTACTGGCCATGCACGACCTGCGCTCCGTTCTCGTACGCAAGAAGGCAGATCGGCTTTTGAAAGGCTGATGCGCGGCGGGATCAATCGTCGCTTTGCGCGTCTGCCCGGCTCTTGCCGGCTACGTCCATCGCCAGCGTTGCCGCCATGAATCCGTCCAAGTCCCCGTCCAGCACACCCTTTGTGTCGCTGGTCTCATGGTTGGTGCGCAGATCCTTGACCATCTGGTAGGGCTGCAGCACATAAGAGCGGATCTGGTTGCCCCAGCCTGCATCGCCCTTGGCCTCGTGCGCCTCATTGATCGCAGCGTTGCGCCGGTCCAGCTCTTGCTGATAAAGCCTTGATTTAAGGGCCTTCATGGCAATATCGCGGTTCTGGTGCTGTGATTTTTCCGAGCTTGTCACCACGATCCCGGTCGGGATGTGTGTAATTCGCACGGCAGAGTCGGTGGTGTTCACGTGCTGACCGCCGGCCCCGGACGAACGGTAGGTATCCACCCGGATATCCGCAGGGTTCACTTCGATCTCGATATTGTCATCCACCACCGGGTAAACCCAGACCGAGCTGAACGAGGTGTGCCGTTTGGCTGCCGAGTCATAGGGCGAGATTTGCACCAGACGGTGCACCCCGCTCTCGGATTTCAGCCAACCATAAGCGTTATGTCCGGAAATCTTGTAGGCCGCCGATTTGATACCGGCCTCTTCACCCGGCGTTTCGGACTGCAGCTCGACCTTGTAGCCCTTCTTTTCTGCCCAACGCACATACATGCGCGCCAACATGCTGGCCCAGTCGCAGCTTTCCGTCCCGCCAGCGCCCGAGTTGATTTCCAGAAACGTGTCATTGCCATCGGCCTCACCGTCTAGCAGCGCCTCAAGCTCTTTCTCAGCCGCCTTCGCCGCGAGCGCCTTCAGCGCCTGCTCGGCTTCTTTGACAACCTCGTCATCCTCTTCCATTTCACCAAGTTCGATCAGCTCGACATTGTCGTTTAGATCGGTCTCGATCGACTTCACGGTGGCAATCGCATCCACAAGCGTCTGCCGCTCGCGCATTAGCTTTTGCGCCCCTTCGGGATCATTCCAGAGGTCCGGATCTTCGACACGCGCGTTGAATTCCTCAAGCCGGAACTCCGCAGTTTCCCAATCCAGCCGCTGGCGCAGCAGGTTGAGAGACTTTTCGATTTCCGCAACGGTATTCTGAGCTTCGGCGCGCATGTGACTGCCCTATGTTTGTTCAGAACCGGGTGATAGCCGAGCCGTGAACAATGGGCAAGGACTCAGCATCTAGGCGCACGCTCACAAAACGCGTAGGCTACGGACCACGGCAGAATCACTCCGGCTCATTCACAATCAACAGGATTTCCCATGCGCTTTCTTTCCCTTTCCGCATTGCTGTTCGCCAGCACGGCACCCGCCGCCGCGCTGGCTCAGGAGATCGCCGACACAATCTATTCCGGCGGCCCGATTCTCACGATTGAAGACGCCATGCCGAAAGCCGAGGCTGTCGCGGTCAAAGACGGGCGTATTCTTGCCGTTGGCACCAATGCCGACATGGTCGCCCATAGCGGCGGCTCGACCAAAGTTTTTGATCTGGATGGGCGCGCCATGCTGCCTGGATTCGTCGACAGCCACGGCCACGCGGTTCTAGGCGGTCTACAAGCGATGTCGGCCAACCTTCTTGCCCCGCCCGACGGCGACGTCACCAACGTCGCAAGCCTTCAGGATAGCCTGCGCAATTGGCTCGAGGCCAATGCCGACCGGGTTGCCAAGGTCGGCGTCATCATTGGCTTTGGTTATGACAACGCTCAGTTGGCCGAACTGCGCCACCCCACCCGCGACGAGCTGGACGCGGTTTCCACCGAGTATCCGATCATCATCGTGCACCAGTCCGGTCACCTCGGCGTCGCCAACTCCAAGGCGCTCGAATTGGTCGGTTACACAGCCGAAACCGAGAACCCTCCCGGCGGCGTGATCCGGCGCGATGCAAACGGCGACCCCGACGGCGTGCTAGAGGAATACGCCTTCTTCGGTGCGCTGGTTCCGATGCTTAGCGGGCTTGGCGAAGCGGGCATGCTCGCGTTTGCGCGGGCAGGCACCGAACTCTGGGCCAGTTACGGCTATACCACCGCCCAGGAAGGTCGATCCTCACCCGAAATCGTGGCTGCACTCCATGAACTCGACAAGGCCGGGGAACTTACAATCGACGTTGTGGCTTACCCAGACGTAATCGAGGCGCGGGACTATATTGGTGACGTCCACTCCAAATCCTACGACGGGCACGTGCGCGTGGGCGGTGCCAAGCTCACGATCGACGGCTCGCCCCAGGGCTTCACTGCGCTGCGTGACCGACCATATTACGACCCTGTGGGCGACTATCCTGCGGGCTACAAAGGCTATTCCGCCATCACCATGGAACAGACGAGCGAAGCTGTCGACTGGGCCTATGCCAACGGGGTTCAGATCCTTACCCATTCCAACGGCGAAGGCGCGTCGGACATGCTGCTCGCGGCCATCGCCGCGGCGCAAGCCAAGTATGGGCAGATCGCAACCCGCCCGGTTCTGATCCACGGCCAGTTCCTGCGGCAGGATCAGGTTGACACCATGCAAGCACTCGGCGTGTTCCCGTCACTGTTTCCGATGCACACCTTCTACTGGGGCGACTGGCATCGCGACCACACGGTTGGCCCGGTGAATGCTGACAATATCTCGCCCACCGGCTGGGTGCGCACGCGCGGCATGATGTTCGGAAGTCACCACGACGCCCCTGTCGCCTTTCCTGACAGCATGCGCATCCTTGATGCGACCGTGACGCGGCGCACTCGGTCGGGCGACATCCTCGGCCCAGACCAACGCGTCGACGTTATGACCGCGCTTAAGGCGATGACGATCTGGCCCGCTTGGCAGCATTTCGAGGAGAACGACAAAGGCAGCATCGCCCCCGGAAAACGCGCCGATTTCGTAATCCTGTCTGATGACCCAACCACCATAGACCCGGAAACGCTGGATACGCTGAAGGTCATGGTGACGATCAAGGATGACGAGGTCGTGTACGAAGCCACGACCGGCACCAAGAAAGGCCAACTGCGCGCGCCTGGCACTCGATTGGGCCATACTGCGCTTCACCTTCTTCAGGCGGGGATTGGCTCTAACGACGGTTAAGCCAGCCGGGTTTTCCGGTACGACATCAAGGCGCACCGCCCAAAGGCGGTGCGTTAGTACAACCCACCAGAGCTCACCGTGCCAAAATCCGCCTTGGGCCCGACGACCGCCGTACCCCCGGTTGACGTCGTCACCTCGCGCCCGCCGTATTTCTCGACCTCTTCCACCAGCGGCAGGTTCGATCCCATGGCAAAGCCACCATCATACATGATGCCGAACACCGGCTCTTCACCGTCGCGGAAATACTCGGCCACCACATGCGCTCCGCTTGCATCGTCAGCAAGACGCGCGCCCGTGTAGCGATCGATCTTGATGAAGTGGCCACCGGGCGGCACACGGAATTTGCCACCACCGTATTTCTCGATCGCCTCTTTCATGAACTCCTGGAACACAGGGCCGCAGGTCGTGCCGCCATATGTCCCCGCTCCCAATGGGCGCGGGCGATCATGACCGATGTAACATCCGGCCACGATGGTCGACGTGAACCCGACAAACCATACGTCCTTGGCCTCATTGGTTGTCCCGGTCTTGCCCGCCACCGGCACCGGCAGCTTAATCTGGCTTGAAGCGGTTCCGCGAGTCACCACGCCCTGCATCATTGATGTCAGCTGGTATGCCGTGATCGGGTCCATCACCCGTTCCCGGTTAGTTACGATGCGCGGCCCGCGTGTTTCGGGAATACCGGGATCGGCGCAATCAGTACAATCCCTCTGGTCATGGCGATAAATCGTCTTGCCATAGCGGTCCTGCACCCGGTCCACCAATGTCGGTTCCACCCGTTCCCCGCCATTGGCAAACATCGCATAGGCCGCGACCATTTGATAAAGCGTGGTCTCGTCTGCACCCAGAGAGTTGGCAAGGAACTGCCCCATCTGCTCATAGACGCCAAAGCGTTCGGCATAATCGGCAACGGTGTTCATCCCGATTTCCTGCGCCAGTCGAATGGTCATCAGGTTCCGGCTCATCTCGATCCCGGTCCGCATCGGCGTCGGTCCATAGAACTTGTTGGTCGAGTTGCGCGGTCGCCAGAGGCCCTGCGGTGTGTTTATCTCGATAGGCGCGTCAATCACGATGGTTGCGGGGCTGTATCCACTGTCCAGCGCCGCGGCATAGACAAAGGGTTTGAAGCTCGATCCCGGCTGGCGCTTGGCTTGCGTCGCTCGGTTGAACACCGAATCCTGATAGGAAAACCCACCCTGCATGGCGATCACGCGGCCGTTGTTGACGTCCATGGCCATAAAGCCGCCCTGCACCTCGGGCACTTGCCGCAACGACCAGCGCACGAAACTATCGTCATCATCCTTGGTGATGGCACGCACAAGCACCACGTCGCCCACGTCAACCAGATCGCCGGCCACCTTGGCCTTGCCAGCAAGCCGCCCGCCATCAAGCTGCTTGCGCGCCCATTGCACGTCCTTGGCCGGAATCCAGTGCCCGTCGGCATCGTCCTCGACGCCCTCGATCCCAACGCGCGCGTCGTTCTTGCCAACCTCCAGCACCACCGCCGGGTACCATTGTCCATCAAGATCCACGTCCCGCGGCACTTCCAGCGCCGAAAGGGCTTCGCGCCACTTGCTTTCTGCGCCCAAAATGACCGGTTCAAGCTTCATGCCCGTGCCGCGCCACACACCACGAGAACGGTCATATTTTTCAAGAGCATGGCGCAGCGCCCGCGCCGCCACCTGTTGCATCTCCGGGTCCACTGTCGCCCGCACGGTCATGCCGCCAGAAAAGAACTCCTCTTCCCCAAAATCCCGGCTCAACTGCCGCCGGATTTCATCCGAGAAGTAATCGCGCGACGGCATCGCCACCTTGTAGCTTTCAAAATCGCCATTCTGCACTGAACGCAACGGTTTTTCCCGCTCCGACTGATACACAGCCTCGGTGATGTATCCATTCTCGTACATCTCACGCAGAACAAAGTTGCGCCGGTCAAGCACCCGCTCCTTGTTACGAACAGGGTGGAACTTGCCCGGTGCCTTGGGCATCGACGCCAGCGTCGCCGCCTCATGCGGCTCAAGCTCGGTCAGGTTCTTGTTGAAATAGGTCTGCGCCGCAGCCGCAACACCATAAGAATTCTGCCCAAGGAAAATCTCGTTGAGATAAAGCTCGAGAATCTGGTCCTTGCTCAACGTCTCCTCGACCCGTGTCGCAAGGATGATTTCCTTGATCTTGCGTTCGATCTTGCGGTCGCCTGACAACAGGAAGTTCTTCATCACCTGTTGCGTAATGGTCGATGCCCCGCGCACGTTCTGGCCGCGCGACTGCACCGCCTCAATCGCCGCCGCCGCAATCCCGCGCGCGTCATAGCCCTTGTGGGTATAGAAATTCTTGTCCTCTGCGCTGATAAACGCCTGTTTAACCATGTCGGGGATTTCATCCGCCGGAACGAACAGACGCCGCTCCTTTGCGAACTCATCCATGATCCGGCCCTGCCCAGAATAAATCCGGCTGATCGTCGGGGGTTTGTACTGGGCAAGGCTTTCATGGCTGGGCAGTTCCTGCCCATAGATCCAGAATACGGCGCCGATCGACAAGGCGATCACTGCCGCGCTCATCGTCAACAGGGTGAAAATGCCCCCGAAGAAGGAAAAGAAGAATCTCAGCACGCTTCGCGCCCCCAATACGCCCGTATGTCAGACCCCTCTATATAGACCACCCGTCGAGGGGTCAAAACACGAAGCCCGGCGCGCTAAGCACGAATTTGCCGTTTCCTACCCGCGACTTGAAGCAGCCTGACGTCGTCGCGACACCACGATCTCGCGATCGTCACGCAACCAGACCTCCTGTTCTTCCGAGCTACGCGCGGGGTCTCGCCTGAAACCCAAGTCGATCAATAAATGCGGCGATGTCTCGGCCAGCCGCTGTATCGCTGTTTCTGAACCGCCTTCGCGTCTAATAAACTGATCCAAAGACGGGAGGATCCTAACCCATTTCCAAAGAGAAACGTCGCCAACCCAACACTCAAACCGTTTGCCATGTTCAATACTAGCCAAAAATTTCTCCCACACGGATTGACCCTTGGTCTTTCTTACCAAGGCTGCACTCTTGCCGACAAACCACTTTTTCGCCTAGACTGGATCAGCTTTCCTAATCCAGACTCGCCATGCGCCTTCCACCTCTCAACGCCCTGCGTGCCTTCGAAGCCGCCGCCCGTCACAACGGCTACATAGCCGCTGCCGATGAACTCCACGTCACCCGCGGGGCCATAAGCCGACACGTGAAACTGCTTGAACAGCATCTCGGCGTATCCCTTTTTCGCCGCCACCATCAGGGCGTCGACCTCACCGAACCCGGTGCAGCCCTGCAAAAAGTGCTGGCCCAATCCTTTGGCGCCATCGCCGCCGAGACCCGGCGGATCACGGCACAAGCAAACGAACTGCGTATCATCTGCCCGCCGACGCTTTCGATCCGCTGGCTTTTTCCGCATCTCGATGGGTTTCGCGCCCGGCACCCCGATATCCGACTGCGCCTGACCACTGACTTTTATGGAGAGGGCGGTTTTGACGCCGGTGAACATGATCTCGGGGTCTCAATGGAACACTGGCCGGGTCGTTCGCCTGACCTACAGGTACAACCACTCTTTCCCCTGCGCCTCAGCCCGGCCTGCGCGCCCGAACTCATCGCAGCATCGCCGCGCCTTGAAAACCCAGCCACCCTCGCCTCCCGGAGGCTGCTTCACGTCAACGCCCACCGCGCCGACTGGCCGCTCTGGGCCGCCCGATTTGCCCCCGGCTCGCTGGACACCGACACCGGCGAATTCTTCCCCAACCTCGACATGGCGGTGCGCGCGGCGACACTGGGCGCGGGAATAGTCATGGCCGACATCTATCTATGTCAGGAAGAACTGAGCAGCGGCCAATTATGCCTGCCTTTCCCGGACATGTCCTGTCCGACTGACCATGGTCGATATGCTCTAATCGGGCCTGCCGATCGGTGGCACGACCCCAAGGTCAAAGCCTTCCGCGCTTGGGCTGAAGAATTGAGTGGGGCGCTCATAACATCGGTTCAATCGAAAGAATAATCCGCCACGACATAGGCCACCTGCCCTTCTGCGATCTTCATCGGCTGGGCTTTCGTGGCCCGGGCAAGCGCCGCCCCCGCCCGCAACCCCTTGTCTTCATTGACCGAGCGAAGAAGGTGATCATGTTCCGGCGTCAGTTCTCCATCACGACAGGCTCCCACCTCGCTCCAAAGCTGGTGTGACAGTGGCCCCGCCGTGAAAGAGCTGATCACCGGGCCGGACACGGTGTCTCCCCCTGATACCTCGTGATCGCTGACAAGTGTCTTGATCGTCTCGGCCATCACCTGTGCACTCTCGCGGAATGTCATCTTCGCGAGCTTCTCCATCTCCGGTGTCGCAAGGTCCTCGTCGAAATGAGCCTCGTCATTCATGCATTTGCGCGCGACGAACACCCAGTCATGAATGACATATGCCGGCCCGAATCCCCAGGCATTGAACCCCGGCATCGCCTGCACAGCGCGGGGGATGGACCCGCCATCAGTGAAAAACGCTTCTGGCACGATCACCGCACTGCCTTCGGAAGGATTGGCATCCAAACTCCGTTTGAATGTCAGTGCATCGCCCGCACGCGGCACATAGAGAAACCGCCCATCCCCCAGCAACGCCGTGTCCGCAGACCCAACCCACAGCAGGTAGACAGAACCCGAAAACTCGCCCCGCTTAACATTGTCATAGTCGACATGGGCACATCCGCCCACAGCAAGAATACCAAGAACAAAAGCCCAACGAACCATTACGACCATCCCGAAATTCAGGATCAGACTGGCCGGGCGGACGGCTTCGGGTCAAGCGTTACTGCCGTATAAGCGCTTTCGCCGCCTTGTCCGCGATTACCCAAGCCTGCAACCCGTCCCGGATGCCCGCGGCCATGGCGGCACGCCAGCCAGAGTCTCGTAGATTGGCCAGGTCTTTCTGCGACGACAGAAAGCCCAGTTCGATCAGGATCGACGGAATATCCGCCGCCTTGAGCACCGAAAATGCCGCTTCCCGGTGCGGCTTGCGATTGAGCGCACCCGTTGATTGCTTCATGGCCTTGACCATTTCCTGCGCCAGACGCTGTGTGCGAGGTTGTGTCTCCATGCGCGCAAGGTCCAGAAGGATGTCTGTCACCTCGTCATCAGCGCCCGAAAGATCCACCCCGGAAAGGATGTCCGCCCGGTCATGCCGCTCGGCCAAGATCGCCGAAGCCGCATCACTTGCCTCCTCGGACAAGGTATAGACCGTAGCCCCGTGCGCATTTCCCTGGCTGAGAGAATCCGCGTGCAGCGAGATGAAAACATCCGCCCCCGCCTGATGCGCGATCGCCACCCGTCGCTCAAGCGACACGAATTCATCCGCATCCCGTGTCAATATCACTTCGAAGCCGCCCGCCCGGCGCAACGTGTCGCGCAACTCGCGCGCAAATCCAAGCATCAGTTCCTTTTCCTGATCCCCGTCCCGCTCCGCACCCGGGTCGATCCCACCATGTCCCGGGTCGATGACCACGACAGTCGGCGCCCATTCCGGGCGCTCGGGCCGAGCGGATTTCACATTGGCTGGTTCGGGTAAATCCCAACGCGGATCATGAGGCGCGCCGGCCGCGGCCGCGTAATCGAGTGGTCCGACAGGCTTCAAAGTAACCGCCAAACGCGCCCGCCCGCTAGCCTCGTCCACTTCCAGCCCCGCCTCCGACACCATCAACGGCTTTCCGAGATCGAGTACCAACCGACTCCACCCGGGACGATAGAGGCCGAAGCGCACCGCTTCCACGCCTTCAACCGCACCGAAATCCGCCGCCTTTACACCACTCCAGTCGATCTCGCGGAAATCCATGACCAGTCGGCGCGGCTCATCCAGGTGAAACACCCGCCAAGGCACCCCCTGGCTCAGGGCCAGATCCAGCGTCACGGCCCCGCGCCACCCTTCACGCAGACCGCTTTTGACCATATCGGGTCGCGCCAGCGCGGAAAACTCCTGTGTCGCCGCCACACTGACCCAGACCAATGTCACCAGAACTGCCAAAAACCTGCTCATTGCCCTCACCCGGCTGCCATGCCGCACCCTATATCACCGCACGACCCCGGCCCACTCTTCATTTTGCCAAAAATACTCCGGGGGTGACGTTTGAAAATCCCCGCATTTTCAAACGAGGGGGCAGCACCCCCAGCCCCGGCATCAGACAAAACCGCGCGCCGCCATGAAGCGCTGCAACCGAGTCAATCCTTCCGAGATATCCGCGCTTGAGCGTGCATAGGAAAACCTCAAGGTCTGGTGCCCGCGAATGGGGTCGAAATCCAACCCGGGAGTCACCGCAACACCAGCTTCCTGAAGGATTTCGCGCGCGAAGGCCCGGCTGTCCTGTGTGAAGGCACTGACGTCGACATAAAAATAGAACGCACCATCCGGCGGCGCGAACCGCGTGAACCCTGCCTTTGGCAACCCGTCGATCATCAGCGCGCGGTTTTCACGATAGACGGCCATGTTGGCTTCCAGTTCGTCATCGCAATCCATTGCCGCAAGAGCCGCCACCTGGCTGGCATGGGGCGCACAGATGAACATGTTCTGCGCCAGTCGCTCAACCTGCCGTACGTGATCTTCGGGCACCACCATCCAACCCGCACGCCATCCGGTCATGCTGAAATACTTCGAAAACGAGTTAATGACATAGGCCTCGTCCGTGATTTCCAGCGCCGTCACCGCCTTGGCCTCGTATTCGATGCCGTGGTAGATTTCGTCACTGATGAAGGCCGCCTGCTTTTCGGCGCACAAGTCGATCAATGCCCCCATCTCCCGCTTGTCCAGCATCGTGCCCGTCGGATTCGCTGGCGACGCCACCATCAGTCCCTCGAAATCCAGTTTCGAAAGGTCTCCCGGAACCGGCTGCAAACGGTTCTCATTGGCGGTCTGAATATCCAGGGGTGTCAGCGACAGCGCTTTGAGGATCTGCCGGTAACTCGGATATCCCGGCGCTCCGATCGCCACCCGGTCCCCTGCGTCAAAAAGCGCCGTGAACGCCAGCAGGAACGCCCCAGATGACCCCGGCGTGACAATCACCCGGGCGGGGTTCAGATCGACATTATACCAATCCCCGTAAAGCCGCGCGATTCGCGCCCTCAATTCGGGGATACCCAAAGCCACGGTATATCCCAGGGCATCCGTCTTCATCGCCTGGGCCAATGCCCGTCGCGCACCTTCGGGTGCAGCCGTGCCCGGTTGGCCCACTTCCATATGGATGATGTGACGCCCTTCCGCCTCGGCCTGCCGCGCCGCTTCCATGACATCCATCACAATGAAGGGATCAACCGCCCCACGCCTTGAGTTCCGCATCAAATTCGTCCCTATTGTCGCCCATGAGGTTTCACCGCGAAAAGACGGCGTCGTCAATCCATGCTTTCCGACTGCTCGCCGCCTGCTTGGTGGCGTGCCTTGCGTTTGTATGGACAAGCCTGCCTGCGCGCGCTGCGTCATTGGTGCGGGATGCCGACATTGAACACGCGTTGTCGCGCATGGCAGCTCCTCTCCTGACCGCGTCGGGCCTAGGTGGAAACGTCCGTATCCTGCTGATCAATGACCGCTCTCTCAACGCCTTCGTGATCGATTCCCAGCACATCTTCATTCACACCGGCATGATTTCCAAGATGGATACGCCGGAAAAACTACAGGCCGTCATTGCCCACGAGGCGGCCCATATCGCAAACGGGCATATCGCGCGGCGCATGGCCAACATCGATTCTGCCCGGTCACTTGCGGGTCTGGGCATGGCGCTGGCGCTTGTCGCCGCAGCGGCAAGCGGGCGTGGCGACGTCGCAGGCGGCGTCGCCCTTGGGATACAGTCTTCAGCCGAACGGCAATTCCTCGCCCATTCGCGCGCGGAAGAGGCCTCGGCAGATCAATCCGGCGTTCGTTACATGGCTGCAGCGGGGATCGACCCCTTGGGGGCCGTGCAGGTACACGAGGTATTTGCCGGGCAAGAGCTGCTCAGCGTGTCGCGCCAGGATCCTTATACCCGCTCGCATCCCCTTACCCGTGACAGGATGCGTGCCATGCAGAGATTCGTCTCTGCCTATGCAGGCAAATCGGCGCCTCAGCCGGAAATGGAATACTGGTACGAGCGCGCGCGCGGCAAGGTCACAGCTTTCACCAACCCGCCGAATTGGACCCTCAAACGCGCCGCAGAGAGCAACGCCGAAGACGTTCGGCTGATGCGCGAAGCGGTCGCCTATCATCGCCTGTCCGACCGTGCTACAGCTCTGAACCGCATCGACCGGGCTATCGCACTGCGTCCCAACGACGCCTACTACTACGATCTCAAGGGGCAAATCCTGCTTGAAGGCCGCCAGTTCAATGGCGCGGTCAAGGCTTATTCTCGCGCCGCCGAACTGGCGCCGGGAAACCCGCTGATCCTCGGCGGGCTGGGCCGCGCCCTTCTGACAGTCAATCGCCCGAAAGAGGCTTTGAAACACCTGGAAAAGGCCCGACAGCGCGACTTTCGAGATCCTCGCATTCTACGCGACCTTGGCTCTGCATACGCCCAGGTCGGTAACAACGGCATGGCCTCATTGTCCACTGCCGAACGCTATGCCCTGCAAGGGCGACTCAAGGATGCCGCCATCCATGCCAAACGCGCCAGCGGCCTGTTGCCGCGCGGGTCTGGCCCATGGCGGCGTGCAGAAGACATCATCGTGGCCGCCAAACGCGCCGCCCAGAAGTGACGGAGACACTCATGAAACGCTTTCTTTCAACCTCGATTATCGCCCTTGGTCTTGCGGCGTCGCCAGCCGTGGCCTTTGACATGGACTCCATGTCCAAGGACGAACGCGCCGCGTTTCGCGCCGAGGTTCGCGCCTATCTTCTGGACAATCCCGAAGTGATCATGGAAGCGGTCGAACTTCTCGAAAAACGCACTGCCGCCGCAGAGGCCGCGCATGATCTGGCGCTGGTTCAGGTCAACGCCGACGCGATTTTCAACGACGGTTTCTCTTGGGTTGGCGGAAATCCTGAAGGCGACGTAACGCTTGTCGAGTTCATCGATTACCGCTGCGGCTACTGCCGCAAGGCTTTCGACGAGGTCGAACAGTTGATCGAGACCGACGGTAATATCCGCATGATCGTCAAGGAGTTTCCGATCCTCGGAGAAGCTTCCATGCTCAGCTCGCGATATGCGATCGCCGTAAAAAACACTCTTGGAGATGACGAGTACAAGCTCGCGCACAACGCGCTGATCAACTTCAAGGGAGACGTAAACGCCGCCTCGCTCACCCGCATTTCAGAAAGCCTGGGTTTCGAAGCCGCGCCCCTGCTTGCGGCCATGGACAGCGCCGACGTTACAGAGGAAATTCGCCAGACCCGTGCACTGGCTCAAAAGCTGCAGATTTCCGGCACACCAACTTTCGTTCTTCAGGATCAACTCCTGCGCGGCTACCTGCCACTGGACAACATGCTAGCCCTGGTGGACGAAAAACGCGCTAAGTGACTTTGCAAAACGGTGCTGCGCCTGAATCTTGGCGCGCAGCACCTATTTCGCCACCCCACTTTTGCGCATATGTCCGTCAAACCGGGTGTTTGCGCAACAATCGAAAAGAAAAACATCACGTCGAGACACATTTTCTGCCTCATTCGCGGTTGACGCCGCGGCGCGGCGCAAATAAGGTCCGCTTCGAACGCAAAAAGGAAACCAGACGATGCATTCGCTAGTCGTAGTCGTAGGATTTTGGCGCATGGGCCGGTAACGGACACCATAATGGAACCCCATGCGCCCCCGTCAGATGATCGGGGGCTTTTTTGTGTGAATGAATTGATGACGGTGTAAACGGAGAGACAGATGGCACGTCAGATGACCGGAGCGAGAATGGTAGTCCAAGCCCTCAAGGATCAGGGTGTGGACACGGTATTCGGATATCCCGGCGGGGCTGTCCTGCCGATCTATGACGAAATCTTCCAGCAAAACGATATTCGCCACATCCTCGTGCGCCACGAACAGGGCGCCGTTCATGCCGCCGAAGGTTATGCCCGATCGACCGGCAAGGTCGGCGTTGCGCTGGTGACTTCGGGTCCTGGCGCCACCAACGCCGTGACCGGCCTGACCGACGCGCTGCTCGACTCGATCCCAATCATCGTGCTTTCCGGTCAGGTGCCGACCTTCATGATTGGTTCGGATGCGTTCCAGGAAGCCGACACCGTGGGCATCACCCGCCCCTGCACCAAGCATAACTGGCTGGCCAAGGACACCGCGACCCTGTCGGAGACTATCCATCAGGCTTTCCACGTGGCGCGCTCGGGCCGTCCCGGTCCGGTGCTTGTCGACATCCCCAAGGACGTACAGTTCGCCTCGGCCACATACACGGCACCGCAGGCCACGAACACCTCGAACTATCAGCCTCAGATCCGGGGCGACATCGAGATGATCAACGAATTGGTCGAAGCCCTCGAGACTGCCGAGCGTCCGGTTTTCTACACAGGTGGCGGCGTGATCAACTCCGGCCCCAAGGCATCCGAACTGTTGCGCGAACTGGTCGAAGCCACGGGCATTCCGATCACCTCGACCCTGATGGGTCTCGGCGCATACCCGGCCTCAGGCAAGAACTGGCTGGGTATGCTCGGCATGCATGGTCTCTACGAGGCCAACATGGCAATGCACGGGTGTGATCTGATGATCAACGTTGGTGCACGTTTCGACGACCGTATCACCGGTCTGATCGACGCGTTCTCGCCAAAGTCCAAAAAGGCGCATATCGACATTGATCCTTCGTCGATCAACAAGGTGATCAAGACCGACATTCCGATCGTGGGCGACGTGGCCAGCGTTCTCGACGATATTCTCAAGGTCTGGAAGGCGCGCGGGCGCAATCTCAACCGTGACGGCATTGCCAAGTGGCAGAAACAGATCGATGAATGGCGCAAAGTGGACTGCCTGCACTTCAAGCAAGAGGGCAAGGTGATCAAACCGCAATATGCGCTCCAGCGTCTCGAAGCCCTGACCAAGGACAAAGACCGTTACATCACCACCGAGGTCGGCCAGCACCAGATGTGGGCGGCCCAGTTCCTTGGCTTCGAAGATCCCAACCGCTGGATGACCTCTGGTGGTCTGGGCACGATGGGCTATGGCTTCCCGGCGTCGATTGGTGTGCAGATGGCCCATCCCGAAAGCCTCGTGATCAACGTCGCGGGCGAAGCCAGCTGGCTGATGAACATGCAGGAAATGGGCACCGCCGTTCAGTTCCGCCTGCCGGTGAAACAGTTCATCCTCAACAACGAGCGCCTTGGCATGGTGCGCCAGTGGCAGGAACTCTTGCATGGCGAACGCTACTCGCACTCCTGGTCCGAAGCCCTGCCCGATTTCGTCAAACTCGCCGAGGCCTTCGGGGCCAAGGGGATCTATTGCGACAACCCGGATGATCTTGATGATGCAATCCTTGAAATGATCAACCATGACGGCCCGGTGATCTTTGACTGCCTCGTTGAAAAGCACGAAAACTGTTTCCCGATGATCCCGTCGGGCAAGCCCCACAATGAAATGCTTCTGGGCGAGGCTTCGACGCAAGGCGCGATCGAAGCTGGTGGCGCGGTTCTGGTGTAAGGATAAGAAAGATGGCTGCTCTAAAAATCAAAAAAGGCTCGACCAAGCATTCCGCCTACAACCTGCGCCCCAATTTCTCGGACGTGCAGGAAACCCACACGCTCGCCGTCGTGGTGGACAACGAACCGGGCGTGCTCGCCCGCGTCATCGGCCTGTTCTCGGGCCGGGGATACAACATCGAAAGCCTGACAGTGGCCGAGATCGACCACACCGGGCACCAGTCACGTATTACCGTTGTCACCAAGGGCACGCCGCAGGTCATCGAGCAGATCAAGACCCAACTGGGTCGCATCGTGCCGGTGCATCAGGTCAACGACTTGACCGTTGAGGGACCCTCGGTTGAACGTGAACTGGGCCTCTTCAAGGTTTCCGGCGCAGGAGACAAGCGGGTCGAGGCGCTGCGTTTGGCCGATATCTTCCGTGCAAATGTCGTGGACAGCACGCTGGAAAGCTTTGTCTTCGAAATCACCGGAGCTCCGGAAAAGATCGATGCATTCGCTGACCTGATGCGCCCGCTCGGGCTCATCGAGGTGGCACGGACCGGCGTCGCGGCCTTGTCGCGCGGCGCCGCCTAAGGCTCAGCGGACAGCACAATGAAATTGGGGGCCTCACGGCCCCCTTTTTTGTCCGGAGATGATCAATCCTGACTCAGGCCAGCTCCAGCGTGCGATCTGATTGGCGCGCTCTGGCGGCAGCAAAGGAAATAACGTCACCGGTTTCGAAACCTGCGCGAGTTGCCTGCCTGCCGGCGGGTCGGCGTTCGATCACCTTGCCCGGTGTCTGCGCGCACAACGTATCGGAGAGTCCTGAATACGCGCCATGCATTACGGGGCGGGGATTCTTGGCATAACGCTGATGACGCTCTTCGCTGAGCTCGAACTGCACCAGATCACCTGCATCGAGTCCCAAAAGAGCGTCAGGTTGCTCGGACCCACCATTGAAAAATGCCAAATCTCCGTGATCCTCGCACCAGATTACGGCTTTGCTGTCATTCGTATCACTCCAGAGCACCACGCCAAGCATTTGAGTTCTAACTCCTTTTCGCCTCTTGACTGAGTTTCACAAAAGAAGCTGGAGGGTGACATTGAAATTTCCGCGTCTGTGTCCGCAAAATTGTGTCGACTTGAAGCATACCTGATGCCACTATGCGTCAAGTTGATGCTAAATCGCATCACCTTCAAATGTGATGACTAAAAACAAGCAGCAAATGATAGAATGCACCATAAAAAAACCAACCGGAGGGTGAATTGAACGACGGAACTTCTTCCTTACGTCCGCAGAAATCGCCAGCGGAACTGCGCCAGATGCTTGGGCAGAACCTGCGGATTCTCGCGCGCGGCTATCCATCTGTATCCCGATTATGCAGAGAGCTTGGAATCAACCGAACACAATTCAATCGCTACCTGTCCAGCGAAAGCTTCCCGAGACCCGACGTTCTGCACCGTATATGTACCTTCTTCGACGTCGACGCCCGTATCCTTCTTGAACCGCTCGAAGACCTCAGTGTCGAAAAAGGCGTACTCAACCACCCATTGATTGCCGACTATGTCGGCACCGGAATGACCGACATCCCGCAGGACGTGTTCCCGGATGGGTTTTATCGTTTTTCCCGGCGCAGTTTCATCGAACAGGAACTCATCATCATCGGCCTCGTCTATGTCTTTCGCAAGGACGACCACACATTCATTCGCGGCTATGAAGCCAAGGAAGCCATGCAGGAACAGGGCCTGCCCACAGACAGCGCCACGCGCGAGTTTCGCGGTGTGATTCTGCCCCAGGAAGACGGCGTCGCCGCTCTGGTGAGCCATGCCCGCACTATGGCGACCTCCTTCAACTATCTCAGCCGTGTTGCCTCGTTCCAGAACCACTACTGGATCGGCTATGCCACCCGCACCGTGCGTGAAACCGTAACCGGATGCCGTGCTGCTCGCCTGGTCTATGAACATCTGGGCAAGGATACCGCCACTGTTCTTCAGGCAGCCCGTTCCGTCGGTTTCTGCAGCCCGGAAGAGCTTATGCCCTATCACCGCAAACTCCTGCAATTGGATCGGCCGTTCAGCTAGGCCTCCCCCACAATCTCCGCGCAAAAAGTCGGTCTGGGTCATTCCGTGTCGCTGTTGGGCAATCCCTTTGGCGTTTCACGGCGTTACCCTTGCCGAGACGCGCAGGGGGAGAAACCGATATGACCATCACGACCAACCTTTCGGCGGTGCGCCGCCCTGTTGAAACTGCCAACGGCCTTGGCAATGAACACTACACGGATCCTGCCCAGTTCGAGGTGGAGAAGCGTGCCGTGTTGCTCTCGACATGGGCCGGTCTGGCCGTTGCCGCGGACGTTCCCGAACCGGGTGACGCGGTGCCGATTTCGTTCTTGGGAATGCCGCTGCTCCTCATCCGCGACCGCGAGGGTCAGGTCCGTGTCTTTTATAACACCTGCCGCCACCGCGGGATGATCCTTGTCGAAGAACCGCGCAAGATCGAGGGCGCAATCCGTTGCCCCTATCATTCCTGGTGCTATGCCACCGATGGCCGCCTGGTCACCACACCGCATGTCGGCGGACCCGGTCAGAACACCCACCCGGACGTGAACCGCAACGAACTTGGCCTCGCCGAGGTACGCAGCCATATCTGGCGCGACGTGGTGTACGTGAATATCTCGGGAGACGCCCCCGCCTTTGAAGAGGTCCATGCCGACCTGTTGCAACGCTGGGCGGAATTCGAGAAACCGCTGCATCACGGTGGGCACGACAGCAAGTTCACCCTCGATGTGAAAACCAACTGGAAGCTGGCCGTCGAAAACTACTGTGAAAGCTATCACCTGCCGTGGGTTCATCCGGGCCTGAACAGCTATTCGCGCCTCGAAGATCACTACAATATCAACGTGCCGGGGCAGTATTCCGGCCAGGGCACGCTGGTCTATCGTCAATTGCGCGGCGGAGAAGACCAGGTTTTCCCCGATTTCGACGGATTGTCTTCGCAATGGGATGAGGGCGCCGAATATGTCGCCGTCTATCCCAACGTCCTGCTGGGCGTGCATCGTGACCACGCCTTCGCCATCATCCTGGAACCTGTCAGCCTGGATCAGACTTCCGAGCATGTGCATCTCTACTATGCCCAGCCCAGCACGGACGAATCCATGCGTGCCAAGAATGCCCAACAATGGAAAACCGTGTTCGAAGAGGACGTATTTGTCGTCGAAGGCATGCAACGCGGTCGCCATGCGGTCGGTTTCGACGGCGGGCGCTTTTCTCCGGCGATGGATGGGCCGACGCATTGCTTCCACGATTGGGTGGCAAGTCGCCTGCAAGCGCATGAGACCGTCGCCGCCGAATGAGAGACCTTGATCAGCGCCTGCTCGCGGCGCATGCCGACAATGACCGGCAGGCGCTGGTAACTCTTTATGCTCAGGCCGCCGAAGCCGCGTCAGATGACATCGCCCGCGGCTTCTACCTGACCCACGCTTACGTTTTTGCATTAGAAAGCGCCCATCCAGACGCAGCCAGTTTACGGGCACGCCTCAAGTCGATGGGACGCGAGTATTAAGTCGGACCGCCCTACTCTGCCGCGTGCTGCATCAGCGAATAGAGGTGCCATGTGGCGTGCCCCAAAAGTGGCAGGACAATCAGCAATCCAAGAAACGCGGGAATCATCGCGACAAATGTCAGACCGGAAACGATCATGGCCCAGACCATCATGATCACAAAATTCGCCTGCACCGCCTGAAACGAGGTGATCATTGCCGTGACAAAATCGACCTCCCGGTCAAGCAGCAGCGGCAGGGAAATCACCGTGATCATGTACAGCAACAGCGCAAACGCGGCGCCCACCACCGTTCCGAACGCCAACATCTGAAGACCGCTTCCCGAAAGATAGACCTCGTAGGAGCTCGATACATTGGTCATGGTCGACAACCCAAGGAACAGCGCAAAGATCATGTGGGCTAGAAAGAACCAGAACAGGAAAACGATAATGATGACCGCACAGATCGACGGCAATTGCCGTTTGCTCTGCCGTCCGATCACGCCGAATATCGCGTACCAGTCCATCGCCTCACCCTGTTCCAAACGGCGCGACACCTCATAAAGGCCGACGGCGGCAAAGGGGCCGATCAAAGGAAACCCGATCGCGGCAAAAACCAACCAATAACTCTGCCCGGTCGCCACGGTAACCCACGCCATGAACCAACCCGCGATGACATAAAACAGCGCAAAAGCAATCCCGTAGCCCGGCTTGGCCCTGAAGTCCTTCCACCCCCTGTGCAGCGCTTCGCGCAACATTGCGCCTGTCACTGCACCCAGATCGGGTACACCCTGTTTTGGTGCCTTCGGCATGCATTCCTCCCTCTGCATGTCTGCGCGTAGCGACCAAGAGACAGGGATTCCCGGTACAAATCAACCTTCGTGAATGTTTGGCGGATATTTTTGCGGCCAGAACGTTGCCTCGTGATAGGCCTGTGCCACTTCGAGGAGCGCGGTGTCGCTCCCCTTCGCCCCGATCAGCTGCACGCCCATGGGCAAACCTTGATCGTTGAACCCGACAGGCACGCTGATCGCGGGCAGCCCCAAAAGGCTGACCGGCACCATGACCTGCATCCAGCGATGATAGGTATCCATCGCCACACCATTGATCTCGCTTGGCCATTCCCAATCCACCGGGAAAGGCCAGCACTGCGCCACCGGGAGCGCCAGAACGTCATACTGCTCAAACAGCCCGGCGGCCCGCGCAAACCACGCCGCCCGCACGGCATTCGCCCTGTGCAAGGCGCGTGCGTCCATGACGAGCCCCCGCTCGACTTCCCATTGCGCCTCCGGTTTCAGACGCTGTCGTGCAACAGGATCGTCAAATAACGACGCCAACTCTCCGGCAAGGGCAAAGCTGCGCAAATCCGTCCAGGCCCAAAAGATGTCTTCGGCATCAAACGGGGGCGCCAGCGCCACAACCTCGCGCCCAAGACCTCGAGACATTGCAGCCCTTCCCGACACAGGTCCACGATCCCCGGCTCCATCGGCATGGCACCGCCCCAATCCCCAAGCCAGCCAATCCGCTTGCCCGCGGTGCTGCACTTTTCGGGCAGGGTCCAGTTCTGCAGCGGCATGTTGAACGGCACACGCGGCTCGAAACGCGCCATCACCGACAGCAACAGCGCGACGTCGCGCGGGCTGCGCGCCATGGGTCCAATCGTGGACAATTGCTGCCAGAAACTCTCGCTACCCGCTTCACGCGGCACCACTCCCCAACTGGGGCGGAACCCGTAGACGTTGTTCCAGACCGCCGGATTGCGCAGGCTGCCCATCATGTAGCTGCCATCCGCCAGGGCCACCATCCCCGTCGCCAATGCGGCCCCCGCCCCGCCAGACGACCCGCCCGCCGTACGATCCAATGCATATGGGTTGCGTGTTACGCCATGCACCGGGTTGTAGCTGTGACTGCCCAGACCAAATTCCGGGACATTGGTCTTGCCGATGAAAATCGCGCCCTCCGCACGCATCGCGGCCACGAAAGCACTGTCTTTTTCCGACAGATGCTCCGCAAAAAGTGGTGAGCCTTGCGTGTTACGCGTGCCTTTGACATCCGCCAACGCCTTTACAGCGATCGGCAGCCCGTGCAATGCCCCCTTGACTTCAGCCGCATCCGCGTCGCGCGCTTCCGCCATCAAACTGTTCGGGTCGCGCAGATCAACGATTGCATTCACTGCCCCGTTTCGGATCGAGATCCGTTCCAGCGTTTGCGCCATCAGCGCCTCAGCCGTCACACCCCCCAATCTCAATGTCGCAAGAATGGCCCCTGCGTCCTGATCCAGCATCGTTCCCATAGACTTCTCCCTCGCTCCACAGAACGCTACCGCGTCAGCTTCGGCACACAAATCAACTTTTCTCAACGGTCTTAAATACCCTGGGGGGAGCCTTGAAAACCTTGTGGGTTTTCAAGGCTGGGGGCAGCGCCCCCTCACAACTCTCACGCAAATCTCTGACGCAGCCGCCGCAAACAAGGTCCCCAGAAGCGCCACATCAACAGGGCAGACGCAAAGGTCAGTCCGATCACCAACCCGCTCCACACTCCGACACCGCCGAGATTCAGCGCAAAGCCGAGCGCATAGCCGCTCGGCACGCCAATCACCCAATAACTGATTGCAGCGATGATCATAGGTCCCCGTGTGTCCTGCACCCCGCGCAGCAAGCCCAGCGCCATAACCTGCATCCCGTCCATCACCTGGAAAAGCGCCGCCACGTAAAGCAACACGACCCCGGCCGCCAGGATGGCCTCCCTTTGCGGTTCGTTCGGATCAAGGAACAGGCTCAGCAGAAATTCGGGAATCGTCAGGAACAGCGTCACAGTCACCAGCGACGTAATCAAAGACGCTCCGACTGCAACCCGTGCGCCCCGCGCCATGTGTTCCGCATCTTTGCGTCCCATGGCGTTGCCCACGCGCACCGTGGCAGCACTGGACAGACCTAGATGAACCATGAAAGCTAGGCTGGCCAGTTGCAGCGCGATGCCATGCGCGGCGAGTTGCACCGTGCCCAGCCACCCCATCATCAACGACGAAGCCGCAAACAACCCCACCTCCGACAGGTTGGTCAGGCCGATCGGAACACCAAGCCGGAACACGCGTCCAAAGGCCTCCCAATCGGGGCGCCACACGCGCCGAAAAAGATCGTGATGCGACATGGTCAGCGCGCAATAGACCACAACACCAGCCAGCGACACAGCTTGCGTCACCAACGAGGCAATGGCCGCCCCCTCGACCCCCAGTTCGGGAAACCCCCAATTGCCGAAGATCAACAGATAGTTCACCAGTGCATTCGCGGGCACCGCCGCCACCGTGACCCAGAACACCACCCGCGTGCGTTCCAGCGCCGCAAGGTAGCTTTTCAGTACCATCACCAGCAATGCCGGCAAGAGACCCAGCCCGGCGATCCTGAGATACATCTGGGCCAATTGCGCAACTTCCGGATCCTGCCCCAGCGCCTCAAGAATGCCGCCCGACCAGATGAACAGTGGCAAGAAGGCCATTCCGAACAGAACGGACAGCCAAAGCCCCATGCGCGTCACACGGCGCAGCGTCGTTTCATCCCCCGACGCATCCGCCTCGGCCACAAGCGGCATCACCGCGATGGCAAAGCCCGACCCAAAAAGGAAGATGACAAAAAAGAATGTTCCGCCAAGGACGACCGACGCCAGTGCCTCAACAGAATACCAGCCCAGCATGACCGTGTCGGTCAAACCGATCGAGAACTGCGCCACATGCCCCCCGATCAGGGGAATGCCCAGCCTCATCAAGGATCGCCAATGATCCGAAAATGCCATCTGCTCGCGTGTCATCCCCAAGGCTTAGGCCCGATGCGGTACCGGGGCAAGCCACATCGCCACGTTGATCGACAGCCCCGTGTCTGGCACTCTATCCGCAGTTTCCAAAACGAAAGCCATTGTCATGCCCGAGATCACCTTCTGGTACGCCATCGGCAGTACCTATTCCTATCTCACCGTCATGCGTCTTTCAGATGTTGCGCAAACAACCGGCCTGACATTTCACTGGCAGCCTTTCAACGTGCGCGCGATCATGATCGAACAGGACAACATTCCATTTGCGCGCAAACCCGCGCGCGCCGCCCATATGTGGCGCGACATCGAACGGCGTGCCCCGCGCTATGGTCTCTCACCAAAACTCCCCGCGCCCTACCCGCTCGAAGCGTTTGACCTCGCCAACCAGGTTGCGATCCTCGGCGTCCGGGAAGGTTGGGTCAGCGATTACACGATCGCGACCTACCAGCGCTGGTTCGAACAGGGGCAGCCAGCAGGCAGAGAACCGAACCTTTCGGACGCCTTGCGCGCCATCGGTCAGGATCCCCACCGCGTCCTCCCCCTTGCACAATCCGATGACATCCGCGCGGCCTATGGCGCCGCCACCAACGATGCCCGCGCGCGGGGCATCTTTGGCGCTCCGTCCTTTACCGTCGGTGAGGAGTTGTTCTGGGGAGACGACCGGTTGGAAGACGCCATTGACTGGGCGCTGAAATGAACGACCCCTTCGACAGCCTCGTGCCTGACGCACGCCTCTTTCTGAGCGATCTAAAACAGAACAATAACCGCGATTGGTTCCTCGCCCACAAGACTGAATATGATGCCCGGCTCAAGGCGCCCGCCCTCGCCCTGCTGGACACCCTGTCGGCCTTTCTGGAAAAGCAAACGGGCACAACCCCGCAAACCAAGCTGTTCAGGCCCAACCGGGACATCCGGTTTTCCAAGGACAAAACACCCTATCACACCCATCTGCATATGCTCTGGAACACGCCTCCGGTTGGTTGGTTCCTTGGCATCGCGCCCGACTATGTCTCCATCGGCGCCGGGGTAATGGGGTTCGACAAAGGGACCCTGTCAAACTGGCGCAATGCAGTCGATGGCCCCAAGGGGATCGAGATTTCCAGCCTGCTGGACACCCTGTCGCGAAAGGGCGCACGCTTCTCGGAACCCGAGCTGAAGCGCGTGCCACCGCCCTTTGACAAGGCTCATGCCCACGGCGATCTCCTACAACACAAAAGCCTGACCGTCTGGTTCGACCTGTCCGAGGCGGACGTAAAAAAAGGCGGCTTGACCCAACAGATCGAAGCCGCCTTTTCCGAGATGCTCCCGCTTGGGAAGATGCTGCAATCCCTCCTCTGACGCAGCACCGACGGGCCGATGGGATGGCCCGCGCGAGGCACTCGAGTCTGCTTAGCTGCGCCGCGAATCCGGGTGCAGGGACGATCCCAGAATATGATCGGAACGATGGATCACATGACTCGCCGTGTTCACGATCAGTGGATCGGGCGCGTGGGCGATTTTGGGATCCTTGCCCGGATAGTCCAGCGAATTGAGGAAATGCAGCATACAGTTGATACGCGCGCGTTTCTTGTCATTCGACTTGATCACGGTCCAGGGCGCATCAGCCGTATCCGTATAGAAGAACATCGCCTCCTTCGCTTCGGTATAATCGTCCCACTTGCTCAACGACGCCTTGTCGATCGGGCTCAGCTTCCACTGCTTGAGCGGGTCGGTCTCCCGGCTGGCAAAGCGGCGCGCCTGCTCGTCTTGCGTGACCGAGAACCAGAACTTGAAGAGACGAATGCCCGACCGCACCAGCATCTGTTCCAAATCGGGGGTCTGCCGCATGAACTCAAGATACTCGTGTGGTTCGCAGAACCCCATCACCCGCTCCACGCCAGCGCGGTTATACCACGAGCGGTCGTAGAGAACGATTTCACCCGAAGTCGGCAGATGATCAATGTAGCGTTGAAAATACCACTGGCCACGCTCTTCATCTGTCGGCTTGTTCAATGCGACCACACGGGCCGAGCGCGGATTGAGGTGCTCGGTAAACCGCTTGATCGTCCCCCCCTTACCAGCGGCGTCACGACCTTCGAAGATCATCACGAACTTCTGCCCGGTCTCCTGCGCCCAAAGCTGAACTTTCAGAAGCTCTGCCTGCAGCTGTGCCTTTTGGCGCTCGTACGTACGCCGCGACATCTTGGTTTCATAAGGGTACTCGCCGCTTTCAAAGGCGCGGCGTACATCGTCCGCCGTCGGAGCCTTCTTGGGCTGGCGAGCAGGCGCCGCCTTGGCAGGCGCTGCCGCCCCATTTGCCTTGGCTTCTGCGGCTTCTGCTGCTGCTTTCTTGACGGCCTCCGGGGTGGTCGCGGGGGTTTCGGGCATGGTATCTCCTTGGTTGAAAATTCGGTTGAGCGCATCCTATTTGAAACCAGCCGAAGACGCTTTGATACACGTCAAGAAAAGTGAAGCTTTTGCGACATCTTTTGCGTCCTGCGCAGCGCCGCACAGCCATTGCGCGCGACTCCCCCTTCCCTTCTCACAGCCTCCTGCGCATACTGGCCCAACAAGCCAGCCCACCGGGTCAGCCACCAGACATTACTTTATAAAGGCTCGACATGACCCAAAGCGCATTCGCAATCGCAAGCACCCCGAACGCCGGCAAATATCTCCAGCAACTCTGCAAACACTGGTCCCACAAGGCCGAAACGAGTTTTACTCCCGAAAAAGGCACGGTGACCTTTGACTCGGGCAACACGCTTTCGATGCGCGCCGACGCAGAACAGCTTTCGCTCTCGGTGACGGTTCCCGAGACCGGCGACCTCGCGCATTTCAAAGACGTCGTGGACCGACACCTCTTGCGCTTCGCCTTTCGCGAAGAGCTGGTGATCGACTGGGCCTGACAGGAACGGCAGGCGGCATCAATCGCCACTTCCCCCTTCCCAAATCCCCTGCCATAATACGCGCCAATCAACACTAAAAAGAGCAGCGCGAATGCCCAACGATCTCCTGACCGAGACCCAACCCTCTGACTATGACGCCTCTTCCATCGAGGTGCTTGAGGGGCTTGAACCCGTCCGAAAACGCCCCGGCATGTATATCGGCGGCACGGACGAACGCGCGCTGCACCATATGGTTGCCGAGGTGCTCGACAACTCCATGGACGAGGCCGTCGCAGGCTTTGCCAATCGGATCGAGGTCGAGCTACATGACGACTATGCGATCACCATCCGCGATAATGGGCGCGGCATCCCGGTCGACCCGCATCCCAAGTTCCCGGACAAATCCGCGCTCGAGGTGATCCTCTGTACCCTGCACGCAGGCGGCAAGTTCTCGGGCAAGGCCTATCAGACCTCGGGCGGTCTGCACGGGGTGGGCGCCTCGGTGGTGAACGCGCTTTCCGACTCCATGGTCGTACAGGTGGCCCGCAACAAGGAAGTCTACGAACAGCGGTTCTCGCGCGGACTCCCCCTTGGTCCCGTGGAAAAAGTCGGCGCCGCCCCCAACCGGCGCGGCACCACCGTGACCTTCCACGCCGACCCGGACATTTTCGGCCATCACCGCTTCAAACCGGCCCGCCTGTTCAAATCCATCCGTTCCAAGGCCTATCTCTTCTCGGGCGTCGAAATCCGCTGGAAATCCGCCATCGACGACGGCGAAACCCCGACCGAGGCCACCTTCCACTTCCCCGGCGGCCTTTCGGACTACCTTAAGGAGTCAATGAATGGCTCCTCCACCTATGCCGACCAGCCCTTTGCCGGCACCGTCGACTTTCAGGAACGCTTCAACACCCCGGGCAAGGTCGAATGGGCCATCAACTGGACTCCGTCCCGCGACGGCTTCATCCAGTCCTACTGTAACACCGTCCCCACCCCCGAAGGCGGCACCCATGTCGGCGGCTTCTGGGCCGCGATCCTCAAGGGGATCAAGGCGTATGGCGAACTGGTCAACAACAAGAAAGCCGCCCAGATCACCCGTGACGACCTGATCACCGGGGGCTGCGCGCTGGTCTCCTGCTTCATCCGCGAGCCGGAATTCGTGGGCCAGACCAAAGACCGCCTCGCCACGGTCGAAGCCCAGCGTCTCGTGGAAAACGCCGTGCGCGACCATTTCGACAACTGGCTCGCCGCCGACACCAAATCCGCAGGCGCGATCCTCGACTTCCTCGTCCTGCGCGCCGAAGAGCGTCTGCGCCGCCGTCAGGAAAAAGAAACCGCCCGCAAGACCGCCACCAAGAAACTGCGCCTGCCGGGCAAGCTGGTCGACTGTTCCCAGAACAACCGCGACGGCACCGAATTGTTCATCGTTGAGGGCGACTCGGCAGGCGGCTCCGCGAAAATGGCCCGCGACCGCAAGACCCAGGCCCTGCTTCCCTTGCGCGGTAAAATCCTCAACGTGCTCGGCGCGGCCAGCTCGAAACTCGGCACCAACCAGGAGATCAGCGACCTCACCCAAGCGCTTGGCGTCGGGCTGGGCACCAAGTTCAACGTCGATGACCTGCGCTATGACAAGATCATCATCATGACGGATGCGGATGTCGACGGCGCCCATATCGCCGCGCTCCTGATGACCTTCTTCTTCACCCAGATGCGCCCCATGATCGACGCAGGCCACCTCTACCTCGCCTGCCCGCCCCTCTTCCGCCTGACGCAAGGTGCGAAACGGGTCTATTGCCTTGACGAAGCCGAGCGCGATGAATGGCTTGAAAAAGGTCTGGGCGGCAAAGGCAAGATCGACGTCTCCCGCTTCAAGGGTCTGGGCGAAATGGATGCCAAGGACCTCAAGGAAACCACCATGGACCCTGCCTCGCGCAAACTGATCCGCGTGACGATTGACGAGGACGAACCCGGTGAAACCGGCGACCTCGTGGAACGGCTGATGGGCAAGAAGCCCGAAAAGCGGTTCGAGTATATTCAGGAGAATGCGCGGTTCGTGGAGGAGTTGGATGTATGAGGTGAGGGCATATGCTTCATGAACAACTATCTCGTCTAGCACGTGAGTATGTCTTTGAGAGGGCCAAGCGGTTCGCAGGAAACGAGTTCGCTAATTTTGTGCGGCACGATATTGCGCTGGAAGCTAAAAAACGCCTGATCTTCTTGCCGTACGATTTGGAAGTAAAAGCCAGTGTGGGCCAATCTAAATGGGCTTCTGTGCCCTGGCTGGCTTTTTTTGACCCAATTGTAACCGACACCGCAACTAGGGGATTTTATATCGTCTACCTGATCAATGCGGAGAACGAAGAGATTGTTCTTTCACTCAATCAAGGCACAACCGAGGTATATGAAGAGTTTGGCGACAACGAACGAGGAAGACAAATTCTAGCGCGGCGAGCAAACGAAATGGCCGAACGTGTTTCAGACTATTCGACGTATTTCGACACAGACCAAATTGACCTTGGCTCGAATGCTAGCTTACCCGCGGGCTACGAAGCTGGACATGCCTTTGGCAGAAGATATCGCGCAACTGAAATTGACCCCGACCAATTTTATGCCGACCTCGAGAACATGCTGGCAGCATATCGGTCGCTGGTCGACCGAGGTGGTCGAACCCCAATCGACAGCATGATGGAAGAAGCGGGTTCAACTGACATTATCGAAACCAGAAAATACATTCTCTCAAGGCGCATTGAGCGCGCCAAAAACGTCCGACTCCCAGTTTTAGAAAGGCGCGGTCTCAAATGCGAAGGTTGTGGTTTAGAACCCGCGAAACACTATAACTACCAAGGACCAATCAAGAACACTCCGCTTGATGTCCATCACGCAAGCCCCATTAGAGAATTGTCCGAAGGCGAGACTAGACGTTACAAAATACCTGATGACTTTCTTGTTCTTTGCCCGACCTGCCATCGCGTCATTCACAAGCAAAATGATGAATCGGACATTGAGCTACTAAAACAAAACATCCGGTTCTTACACGCTCAGAAGCAAAGCTATTGATTTATTGCCGGCGCGCCCGCCCATGGGCGCGGGTCGGGCGCGGCGAAATGCTCCGCATTTCGCATTGGCTTGAGTGACACTCCGACACCTGCCACACTCCCCCCATGCGCGCCCTTCTGATCCTTCTGCTCTGCCATCTCCCCCTCCATGCCGAGGCGCAGGCCCGCGCCGACAGCAAGCGGCACCAGCAACTCCCCCACAACAACCAGCGCCAACCGAACACACAAGCATGGCCACAGAACCAGGCCCGCACACACCTCTTTTGTGAACAATACGCCCGCGCCGCCGCAGGCCAGAGCGGCCGGGTACAGGGCAGCATCACCGGCCGAACCATCGGCGAACAGGGCGGGCTCGCCGCCACCGGTAACCGCAAACAGGCCGAGGGGCTGGGCATTGTCGGCGCCACCATCGGCTCGGCAACGGGTGCCAGCCGTGACAAGCAGTTCTTTGACTATCACTTTGGCGAATGCATGTCCGGCGGACGCCTGATCACAACTGGCCGCTAGGCACGCGAAGCCCTTGATCCGCCTGCGCGCCCTGCTACGCTCAAACCCATGCGCGTCGCTTTCCTTTCCCTCCTCCTGCTGGCTGCCTGCTCCCGTCCTCTGACCGAGTCAGAGCGCGCCTTTGCCGCCGATCTGGCGGGCGACACGTTTGACCCCGCCCCAGTGCGCATCACCGCCGACGTGCCCCTCGGCGTGGCCACCTTCAAATACGAAAAACGCCCGCGCCTGTCGTGTCGAGAACGCATCTTCCCCGAACCCTCGGACGAAGTCATAACCACCTCACCGGCGGGCGTCGTGCTCTGGAACCGTCTGCTGACCTCCGAGGGCTGGTATCTGGACGACTACATGCCCGGCTACCCCGAGCAGATGAACCTGCAAGCCGCGCTCTTCTTTGCGCATGAGATGGTGCATGTCTGGCAATGGCAGAACCGCGACATTACCGGCTATTCCCCCCGCCGCGCCGCGCGCGAACACAGCACCAGCGACGATCCCTATCAGTTCGAGCTTCAGACCGAGACCGCCTTTCTCGACTATGGCTATGAACAGCAGGCGTCGATTGTCGAGGAATATCTCTGCTGCGCGGTTCTTGACCCCAAGGCCCCGCGCACCAGCCGCCTCAAGGCGATGCTGGGCGAGGTGTTCCCGGTCGAAAACCTGCCTCGCCCGACAAATGTCGCCCTGCCGTGGAAAGATGCCGAGCTACGCGGCATCTGCCGGGCATCCTGATCCATACCGACGCAATACCGACACAATACCGACGTGATACCGATCACGAAAAAAGGGGCCGCGCGGCCCCTTTTCACATCACCTGAACGACCCGTGTTTACTTGTATCCAAAGGCCGAATTCGGGATCAAACCCCGCTTCCCACCGGGCGGCGTCCACTCGCTCTCGTAACACGCAGTCCCTTCTTTTTGATAGTAAAAGGCCTTGAATTCATACCATCCGGGCGACGGCACCCGCACCTTCGGGCGGCCCGCGCTCGAACACGGGTTGATCCCGTCCAGACGCCCGACCTGCTGCCCCGAGATCCAGACCTGCAAGCCGTCATTGGCATACCATTCCAGCTTGTACTCCCCCGCCTGATCAAACTTTATATACCCCGAGAACCGCGCCACGATATGCTCATAGGCATTGGAGCCGAACATCGTTGCTCCCTTGCCTTTATCCGGCCATTGCAGCTTGGAAATCGCCGAAACCTTCGCACCGGAAGCCAGCTTGCCATTCGCCTCGCTCAGGCTGCGCGGACGGATATCCGGGCCCGTTCGAAACTGCATTTTCAACCCCTGCTTCAACCCCGATGGTTGCGGGCTGGCAGGTTTCAATTCAATCACTCCGGCCATCGCCACACTGGACACCAACGCGAACACACCGGCCAGAATACTGGTTATTAACGATTTCATATTACTCTCCCCTCCACCCAGGTAGAAAAAAAGCTCTGGATCAGGTTACGTAGGAAAGGCCCCAAACAGCAAGCCACGATTGCGTGGAAATATAATCACCGGCATTCAATCGCCCAGGAAACTGCCTCAACTCAGAGCCTTCCGTACGATATCGGGTAGTTTCTGGAAGTAATCAAAACTAACAAGATGCGGGATCTCGGCCACCGGGACCTTCCTGTAACCCTTTGTGAATAAAGCAAACTCTACTGGCACAGCTGCAGCAGCCGCCGCATCGATCTCGCTGTCCCCAACATAGAGAACCGCCCCTTCCCCCAAAGCCTCAATGGCCGTCGTCAAGGGTAAAGGATGTGGCTTTTTCTCCCTCGTACTATCCCCACCAACAACAACCTCGAACAAGTCGGCCAGCCCCATCTCGGTCAACAAATGCACGGCCGGGCCCTTGGGTTTGTTCGTGCAGACCCCCAACCGCATCCCGTCCGCTTGTAACCACTCCAGGGCTGCTCGCACCCCCGGATAGACCACACTAAACTCGGCTGACCTTGTTTCATAATCGGCCAAAATGCCTGCGTGCAGCCGCTCGAACTCTACAGGTGCAATACGTCGCGCAGCCATGACCCGCTCAACCAGCTTGGGCAGTCCGTTTCCGACAAAGGACTGCACGGTTTCCCGGTCCATCTCATATTGCCCCTCGGCCGCCAACATCCTGTTCACGGCCGCATGAATGTCTGGCAGGCTGTCCACAAGGGTGCCATCGAGGTCGAAAATCACAGAGGCCATGGTCCCGCTTTCATTGTTTCAAAGACCTGATGGCGCAAAGCCACGCGCGGGTCCAGCCCTCCCTTGGAGTGTTTTGTTTCAGGCGCCTTCTGGGACAAAGCGATAGCCATCATCCCGCTTTTCGACGTGCCCGATCCCGCCATGTGGCAGGTGAAAACCGATCAGGCGCATCTTTTCGGTGCTGAGCTGGTCCATCAGCCGAGCCCGAGTATCCGCCGCGCGCTCCTGATCCTGATCCGAGCCGGAACTCCATTGCGGACGGGCAAAAGCGACATGATGATTGCCAATCGCATCCCCCACCACAAGAACAGACTCGCTCCCAGAGCGGATCTCGAAAGCCATATGTCCCGGTGTGTGGCCAGGTGTAAGGCGTGCAGCGACTCCCGGGAGGATTTCCTCACCATCCTCAAAAAGAACGAAGCTTTCCTCCATCATCTCCAAACGCCGTCGGGCCCCCACGGCCATTGTCGTGCGCGAAGCATCAATCGTTTCGGCGGTCTCGGGGTTGATCCAGTATTCCCACTCTGTGCGTCCCATCATATGCTGCGCCTCGTAGAACAAAGGCTCATCAAAATCGTCCAGAATGCCCCAAAGGTGGTCCGGATGACCATGAGTGAAGACAACATGCGTTATGTCCTCTGGCGCAACTTCGACCGCATCCAACGCATCCAAGAGTTGCCCTGCGCTTTGCTGAAATCCGGAACCCGAACCAACATCAAAAAGGATCGTATTCTCACCGTCGCGCAAAAGCGTGACATTGCAGTCAGGCGTTAGATTGCCGTCTGCGACGCCCATCTCTGCCAATACGGGGCCAAGTTCATCCTTGGGCATCGGCGAAAAAATGAACTCGCGCGGTAAATTCAGAAACCCGTCGGAGAGGCTATCGATCCTCACGCTCCCAACAGTCAGTTCGGAGGCTGCCCAGACCGCTTGCCCTCCAAACCCGGCCGCCGCCGCGCTGGCCCCCGACGCCTTCAAAAACGATCGACGTGTGAATTGCATTGCATCGCCTCCCTTGCTCCAAACTCCAACAGCACATTCGCATTCGAATGTGTGAATAACAATAGCGATGTGTTGCCGCCACATGATCCGCGCCGCTCCTTACGGCATACGGTTTGTACATTCCGCTTTCTCGGCTAAGCCCGCCACAAAGCGATGAGACCCCCCCGCGCATGAATGCGCCAATTCGACATACCTAACAAAAAAGAGTTTCCCGCTGAGTGCATGACTGCTATGACGCCACGCATCTAGCTCAATAGTTTAATATTAAACTATAAGCGCGAAACGCTACGTCAACTAGGAGGAGGACGCTGCGCATGGCGACCCATTTCGAAGACATCGACCCAATTGAAAGCCGCGAATGGCAAGAAGCCGTCGAGGATGTCATTGCACGCGATGGGGCTGATCGAGCCCACTTTTTGCTGGACAAAGCTGTGCAGCAAGCACGCGCTGCCGGAGCCAATCTTCCGTTCTCGGCAACCACACCCTATCAGAACACAATCCCTGCGGACGATCAGGATGATTTCCCAGGCGACATGGAGATGGAGTGGCGGATCCGTACGATCAATCGTTGGAATGCCATGGCGACGGTCGTGCGCCGGAACAAGGAATCTTCGGAATACGGCGGACACATCGCGTCCTTCGCCTCGTCGGCCGTAATGTATGATATAGGGTTGAACCATTTCTGGCGAAGCAAATCCGCCATTCACGGCGGCGACCTTGTTTTCTTTCAGGGTCACGTGATCCCCGGTATCTACGCGCGCTCCTTTATGGAAGGTCGCCTGACAGAAGAGCAGTTGGAGAACTTCCGGTCGGAGGTGTCGGGCGAAGGGTTGTCTTCTTACCCGCACCCGTGGCTTATGCCCGACTACTGGCAGTTCCCCACCGTTTCCATGGGTCTTGGCCCGCTGATGGCAATCTATCAGGCGCGGTTCATGAAATATATGCATAACCGCGGCCATATCGACATGGCGGACCGCAAGGTCTGGTGTTTCCTTGGTGACGGAGAGATGGACGAGCCGGAGTCGCGTGGCGCAATCGACCTTGCCGTACGCGAAGGGCTCGACAACCTGATCTTTGTCATCAACTGCAACCTGCAACGCCTGGACGGACCGGTGCGTGGCAACGGCAAGATCGTCCAGGAACTCGAAGGTGACTTCCGTGGCGCCGGCTGGAACGTGATCAAGCTCCTCTGGGGCAAGGGTTGGGACCAGCTCCTGGAAAAGGACACTTCGGGTAAACTGCGCCAGTTGATGGATGAAACTGTCGATGGCGACTACCAGACCTTCAAATCCAAAGATGGCGCGTATATCCGCAAGAATTTTTTTGGAAAATACCCGGAAACCGCCGCGCTGGTCGAGGACTGGAGCGACGAACAAATCTTTAGCCTGAACCGTGGCGGCCATGATCCGCAAAAAGTCTATACTGCATTCAAGAAAGCGACCGAGACTAAAGGCACCCCAACCTGTCTTCTGGTGAAAACCATCAAAGGCTACGGCATGGGCACCGCTGGCGAGGGGCAGAACACCACCCACCAGCAGAAGAAAATGGCCGAAGATCAGCTGCGCGCCTTCCGTGACCGCTTCAAGATCCCGGTAAGCGACGAGGACCTGCCCAAGGCTCCCTTCGTCCAGTTGAACAACGCTCAAAAGGCGTACCTGACCGACCGTCGCAAGGCATTGGGGGGCGACTTCCCCAAACGGTTTAGCGCCGCTCCGAAACTGGAAATCCCCGCGTTGGACAAGTTCGCAACCCAACTCAAGGGCACCGGTGAGCGCGAAATTTCGACCACCATGGCCTTTGTCCGCATCCTGACCACGCTTTTGCGTGACAAGCAGATCGGCAAGAACGTGGTTCCGATCGTGCCGGATGAAAGCCGCACATTCGGCATGGAGGGGCTGTTCCGCTCAGTCGGTATCTACAACCCGATGGGGCAGAACTATACCCCCGAAGACGCAGACCAGATGATGTACTACAAAGAATCGGTCAACGGCCAGGTTCTGCAGGAAGGCATCAACGAAGCCGGCGCCATGGCCGACTGGATTGCTGCCGCAACCGCATACAGCAACCACGGCGTACCGATGATCCCGTTTTTCATCTACTACTCCATGTTTGGCTTCCAGCGGATTGGCGATCTGGCTTGGGCCGCAGGCGACAGCCGTGCACGCGGCTTCATGCTGGGCGGGACCGCAGGGCGGACAACGCTGAACGGGGAAGGTCTGCAGCATGAGGACGGCCACAGCCATATCCTCGCCGGGACCATCCCGAACTGCATCACCTATGACCCGACTTTCCAGTACGAGGTTGCCGTTATCGTGCAACACGGTCTGAAGCGGATGTACCAGGATCAGGAAGACGTGTTCTTCTACCTCACGCTTATGAACGAAAACTATGCCCATCCCGACATGCCCATGGGTGTCGAAGAGGAGATCATTAAAGGGCTTTATCGTTTCAAAGAGGTTAAGAAACCGACCAAGAAGCACGTGACCCTGATGGGGTCGGGTACGATCCTTGTGCAGGCGATCAAGGCCGCAGAGATGCTCGAAGAGGATTTCGGCGTGACTTCGGAGATTTGGTCAGCGACCAGCTTCAACGAACTGGCCCGCGATTGTCAGGACGTGGCCCGCTTCAACCGTCTCAACCCGCTGGAGGACCCCAAGACATCTTTCGTGGCCGAGCAATTGTGCAAGGCCAAAGGTCCGGTCATCGCGGCCACCGACTACATGAAGAACTATGCCGAGCAAATCCGCTCCTGCGTTCCGGGGCGCTACACGGTGCTGGGCACGGACGGGTTTGGCCGCTCAGACAGCCGCGTGAACCTGCGCCGGTTCTTCGAGGTGGATGCCAACCACATCGCTGCTGCCGCCATGGTGGATCTCTTCCGCGAAGGCAGCATCACCAAATCCGTGCTCGAAAAAGCACTCAAGAAATACGACATCGACGGCGCCAAGCCGAACCCGCGCCTGGTGTGATCGGGAAGAGAGGAGACATTACGATGACTGTTGAAGTGAAAGTTCCCGATATCGGCGATTTTTCGGACGTGCCGGTTGTGACCGTTCTGGTCAGCGTGGGCGACGTAATCGCCGTGGAAGACCCGATTGTCGAGCTGGAAAGCGACAAGGCCACGATGGAAGTGCCCTCGTCTGCAGCCGGTAAGGTGGTCGAGATCAAGGTGAGCGAAGGGGACACCGTGTCCGAAGGCTCTTTGATCCTGATCGTGGAAGGAGAAGATGCTGGAGAGGTACCGGCAGAGAAACCTGCCGAAACGCCCACGGCAGCCCCTGCCCGGGCAGCTCCGGCAGCCTCGCCTGCTGCTGCACCCGCCGTGACCGATGCCGGATTCGGCAAGGCCCACGCGTCACCTTCGGTGCGCGCATTTGCCCGTCAGCTCGACATTGACCTGGCCAAGGTGAACGGATCGGGCCGCAAGGGTCGCATCCTGCGCGAAGACGTCACCGCCTTCCTGAAGTCTTCGACCGCTGCGGCCCCGGCCGCCGGTGGCGCGGCGCAGGGCGGCATGGGCATCCCGCCGATCCCGGTTGTAGATTTCTCGAAATTTGGACCGGTCGAAGATGTCGAGATGCCCCGCATCAAGAAGATCAGCGGCCCGGCCCTGCATCGCTCGTGGCTGAATGTACCGCATGTAACGCACAACGACGAAGCAGACATCACTGACCTTGATAAATACCGCAAGGAAATGGATACGTTGGCCAAGGAGGAAGGCTATCGCGTGACCTTGCTCTCCTTTGTCATCAAGGCTTCGGTCTCGGCGTTGAAACAGCATTGGGAAGTGAACTCCTCGATCCACCCCGACGGCGACAAGCTGATCAAGAAGGACTACTACAACATCGGCTTTGCGGCGGACACGCCCAATGGCCTTGTGGTTCCGGTTATCAAGGACGCCGACCGCAAAGGGCTGGTCGATATCTCCAAGGACCTCATGGAGTTGTCGGGCAAAGCGCGTGCAGGTGAGTTGAAGGCGGCGGACATGTCCGGTGCGACCTTCACCATCTCGTCTTTGGGCGGCATTGGCGGCACTTCGTTCACGCCCATCGTGAACGCGCCTGAAGTGGCCATCCTCGGTCTGACGCGCTCGAAAATGGCACCGGTCTGGAACGGTGAGGAGTTCGTGCCGCGCCTGATGCAGCCCTTGTCACTGTCCTATGATCACCGCGCCATCGACGGGGCCCTGGCCGCACGCTTCTGCGTGACGCTCAAGACCCTGCTCGGCGACATGCGCAAGCTGATGTGGTAAGGAGGAACTTCAACATGGAAATTCAAGTCCCTGATATCGGTGATTTTTCCGATGTTCCCGTAGTCAGCATCCTTGTCTCGGTTGGCGACACCGTCGCCGCCGAAGACCCGCTGATCGAGCTGGAAAGCGACAAGGCCACGATGGAAGTGCCCTCGCCCGCCGCTGGTGTGGTGAAAGAGATCAAGGTGGCCGAAGGTGACACTGTCTCGGAAGGCAGCGTCATCATGATCTTTGAAGGCGCAGCGGCGGCAGAGGCCCCGAAAGCCGAGGCCCCTGCCGCCCCCGCAGCCCCGCAGGCCGTTGCCGCGACCGGCACCGCAACAGGTGCGGGTGACGTGCATGCCGAGGTGGTTGTACTGGGCTCCGGCCCCGGCGGCTACACGGCTGCGTTCCGCGCCGCCGATCTTGGCAAGAAGGTTGTGCTGATTGAAAAGGACGCCTCGCTTGGCGGGGTGTGCCTTAACGTTGGCTGTATCCCGTCCAAGGCGCTGCTGCATGCCGCCAAGGTCATGACCGAGGCCGAAGACATGGCGCATCACGGCATCACCTTTGCCAAACCAGAGGTCGACATTGACGCTCTGCGCGGCTGGAAAGAAAGCGTTATCAACCAGTTGACCGGCGGTCTTGCCGGGCTGGCCAAGGCGCGCAAAGTGCAGATCGTGAACGGCTATGGCAGCTTCACCGGTCCCAACATGATCGAGGTCGACAATGATGGCGCTAAAAGCACGGTCAGCTTTGACCAGTGCATCATTGCTGCCGGGTCCGAACCTGTCACCCTGCCCTTCATTCCGCATGATGATGAGCGCGTGATCGACTCGACCGGCGCGCTGGAGCTCAAGGACGTCCCCGAACGCCTTCTGGTTCTAGGCGGTGGGATTATCGGCCTTGAAATGGCTTGTGTCTATGACGCGCTGGGGGCGAACGTGACCATTGTCGAGTTCATGGACCAGATCATTCCGGGTGCCGACAAGGACATCGTCAAGCCCCTGCACAACCGGATCAAGGGCCGCTACGAAGCGATCCTGACCAAGACCAAGGTCACGGGTGTCGAGGCGACGGACGCTGGTCTCAAGGTCACGATGGAAGGTCCGGACGGCGAAAAAGTCGACACGTTCGACAAACTGCTCGTTGCCGTGGGCCGTCGCCCGAATGGCGCCAAGATCAACGCAGCGGCGGCGGGTGTGGCCGTGGACGAGCGGGGCTTTGTCGCGGTCGACAACCAGCAACGCACTGGCGTGCCTCACATTTTTGCCATCGGCGACGTCGTAGGCCAGCCGATGCTGGCCCACAAGGCTGTGCACGAGGGCAAGGTTGCGGCAGAAGTCTGCGCCGGTCACAAGCGCTATTTTGATGCGCGCGTGATCCCATCCGTCGCCTATACCGACCCCGAGGTCGCGTGGGTTGGTGTGACCGAGACCCAAGCCAAGGCCGAGGGCATTAAGCTGGGCAAGGGATCGTTCCCTTGGGCCGCCTCGGGCCGCTCCCTATCGCTGGGCCGTTCGGAAGGCATCACCAAGGTGCTGTTTGACGAGCATGAGCGCGTCATCGGTGCAGGCATTGTCGGCCCCAACGCGGGCGACCTGATCGCCGAGGTGGCTTTGGCCATCGAGATGGGATCGGACGCGGTGGACCTAGGCCACACGATCCACCCGCACCCCACGCTCAGCGAAACGGTGAACTTCGCCGCAGAGATGTTCGAAGGCACAATCACCGACCTGATGCCGCCGAAGAAGAAAAAGTAAATGCAGCGCGCCGCCCTCATCAAGGGGCGGCGCACATCACGTGAAGATCTAACTTCAATACTCTGATATCAAGGCAAAAGTGCCTTCGGTATTGCGTCGGCATTACGTCGGTACCGCGTCGGTACTGCAGTGCAGAAAATGCCGGGTCACGCGGCATTTCGGAAGCCCTTGGACTGCGCGCAAAACCGTCGGCTCGAACCTAATCTCCCTCCGCTTGCCCTTTACCGGCGCCGAGATCCTTCAACGCGGATCTCAGAAGCGCGACGATCTCCTGTCGCTTTCCGTCTTTCAGAAGTGCACGGTTGATCGTCAGCGAGATTGCATCATCCCTATGATGGATGATTTGCCCGTTTTCTGCCAGACCGTCATAAAGACCCGCCACGCGGTAGGTCCTGACCGGTTTGGCAAACCCCTTGACCGAAATCTCTCCCACAGGTTCGGCCAGCACCGTGTCTCGCACAAGGGACCAGGTTTCGTGCGCCAGAAGAATGCCTCCCGACTCTGCGGCGCTTTCCAGCCGTGCGGCAAGGTTCACCTCGCCGCCGATAATCGTGTAGTCCATCCTGTCCTCGGACCCGAAATTGCCAACCGTGCAATACCCGGTATTGATGCCGATGCGCATTTCAAATGGGCGCTCGAGCCCCTGATCAAGCCAGCGCTGACGTAACTCGTACATACGGCGCTGCATGGCGATGGCCATGCGCACAGCCTGAAGAGCATCCTGCTTGACTCCCAATGTGTCAGGATCACCAAAGTAGAGCACAATGGCATCACCGATGAACTTGTCGAGATTTGCACCGTGTTCCTGCGCAATGCGGCTCATTTCCGTCAGGTATTCGTTCAAAAGTGCCGTGAGTTCCTCGGATTGCAATTGATCGGTGGTTTCCGTGAAACCCACGATGTCGGAGAAAAACACCGTCAACTTCTTGCGTTTGCTTTCGACACGCACCTCCTGATCCCCCCTCAAAATCGCCTGATACAGCTGTGGAGAAATGTACTTGGCCAGTTGCCGGGATACATTTTCCAGCGATTGATTGGCCAGTTCCGTGCGCCGCCGGCTGTCAAGAAGACCCTGCTCAGCCGTGGTTGCCGCCCATTCGTAAAGCCCCATGCACATGCCCATGACCAATGTGAGGCACACCGCGTTGACGGCAAAAAAGACAAGATTGAGGGTTGGATCAAGCGGCGTAAGGGCTCCGTTGATCAGAACCCAGACACCCGACGCCGCCATGATGAAGACGTAGAATCCGGCCATAAGGATACGAAGCAAACGTGAAATGAAGGGCATGATCATACCCGTCACAACCGTATTCACGATGTAGAGGAAAAACGCCGGTTCAACGCCAAAATAGAGTGTGGCAACGACCCCATGCAGTGGAATTTCCACAAGCACACAAAGCACATAGGAGAGATAGCTGAAGCAATTCCTGAACGAGCTGATCCAGACGGCCCATCCCCAGATAACGACGCTGGCGATATTGAACCAGACGAGTGGCACGTGGCCGATTTCATAGAACACGAAGACGAATGCAACATGCGTGATCAGGGCCAGTGGATAGCCGCCGCGCGCCATCACGTGCAGACGCAACTCGCGATCGCTCAGCCCCTCCGGGGTGGCGGAGAAATAGCCTTGAATGGCCGCCAAAACCCGCGCGAACGGCATTTCCGCCTCCGTTTGACTGTTGCACGAACAGCTTAGCCGAGGACGCCGCGTTCAGGCAAACGTCCCGAATATCATAGCGGCCAGAAGAACGGAATCAGCGCCGAAGCCAGCACCCCGACCGACAGGTTCAGCGGAATGCCGACGCGCATGAAGTCGGTGAAGCGATAGCCACCGGGGCCATAGACCATCATGTTGGTCTGATAGCTGATCGGGGTGGCAAAGGTTGCGCTGGCGGCGATCATGACGGCCACAACAAGGGGGCGCGGATCAACACCAAGAGAGGTTGCGATCCCGATCGCGACCGGGGTCAACACCACCGCGACGGCATGGTTGATGGTTTCTGAGAGCAGCGACGTCAGCAGGTAGATGGACCAGACGATCAGGAACGGAGGCAACCCCTGAATATAAGGAGAGATCGCATGCACGATCATCTCGATGGCGCCCGATGTTTCGAGCGCTGTGGCCACGGCCAGCATGGCGAAGATCAACGCAAGCAGGCGGCCATCGACAAAGCCAAAAGCTTCGTCGCTGTCGATACAGTGGGTCAGGAAGACCATCGCCATGGCCAGAACCGCCAAGAGAAGGATCGGCGCCACACCAAAGGCCGCAAGGATCACGATCCCGGCAAGGGCCGCGATTGCCAGCGGCGCATGGCTGCGCCGATAGGCCCGGTCGGTCGGCTTGGACACGTCAAGCAGGTTCATTTCCTTGGCCAAGCGCTGAATATCTTCGGGCGCCCCTTCAAGAAGCAGCGTATCGCCCGGTTGAACCACCAGATCGTCCAGTTGGCGCCCGATATTCCTGTCCCGACGGTGAGCCGCGATGGGATACACCCCGAACCGACGCCGCAGGCGCAGATCACCAAGTTTGCGCCCGACCATCTTGCAATTTGGCGTGATCAGCGCCTCGACGGTGGTGGTTTCCACTGCCGATACCTGATCGACCCGTTTCAGGCTCTTGTTGCGCTGCAGGCTCAGGAGTTCGGTCATCTTTGTGCGCAGCACGACCCGGTCGCCAACCTGAAGAACCACATCCTTGAGGTTGCGCCGCAGCGAGGCATCCCCACGGATCACATCCACCAACCGCACGCCGTCACGCTTGAAAAGCTGCACGTCCAGAACCTCGCGCCCGATCAGGTTGGACTCGGGCGGGACCACCGCCTCGGTAAAGAACTTCTTGGAGGCTTTGTCCGATGAAAGCATGTCCGCCATGCTGTCGCGGGCCGGCAGCAGGCGCGGCGCGACAAACCGCAGGTAGAGCCCGCCCCAAATGGCCAAAACGATCGCCAGCGGGGTCACTTCGAAAATCGTAAACGGCTCCATCCCCCGTGACCGTGCTACACCATCCACCAGAAGGTTTGTCGACGTGCCGATCAGCGTAAGACACCCCCCAAGGATCGCGGCATAGCTGAGCGGAATCAGGAACTTGCTGGCCGACATGTTCAATTTTCGGGCCAACTGCACGAATACAGGGATCATCACCACGACAACCGGCGTGTTGTTCATGAAGGCAGAGGCCACCATGACAAAAACCATGAGGGCACCAATCGCCAGGGCAGGATTGCGTTCGGCCTGGGACTCGGCCAGTTGCGTGAACCAGTCGAGTGCCCCAGTTCTAACCAACGCCCCCATAACAATGAACATGGCGGCAATGGTCCATGGTGCCGGGTTGGAAAGCACGTGGAGCGCTTCTTCGTAGCTCAAGAGCCCCAACACCAGCATGACGGCAGCTCCGGTAATGGCAACCACCTCGGCCGGATATGCTTCGCGCATGAAAAGAGCAAACATGCAAACGACAACTCCAAGGGCAAGAAATGCTTGCGTCGTCTGCGAAAAATCAAAAAGTTCCATAATGCATCCGGTCGTTTTCTGGCGTTACAATCACTCAGCCGTGATCATGTGGCAACCCTGTCCTGTGTACGCGGCTGCACAAGGAACATTCCCGCGACAATAAGCGCAAGCGCAGCCCAGACCCACATTGAATAGCGCTCGCCCAAGAGCAGCATGGCCCAAAGCACGCCCGTTCCGGTGACGACATAGGACACCTGCGCCGCAAACACCGATCCGGCCCGGTTCACCAGCCACACATAGGCGGTGTAGACCACGATATGGATCAGCGCCAACCCAACCAAAGCAAACTCGGGTGCGTTCCAATCGGTGCGCGGATCAATGAACTGTCCCGAACCAATGGCCAGCGGCAAGGCCACCAGCGCGCCCATCACGGACGCACCAAAAAGCACATGTCCCGGCCCCAGCCCATGCATGCCCCACTTGGAAACGATATTGCCTTCAAGCCCGTAGCAAAGCGGCGCCACCATGGCGACCGGCAGCCACCACACCATGGATGCGTCCGGGAGCGTGTCCGGCCCGGCAAGGATGATCACCCCTCCCAGCCCCGCCAGCAGCCCGAATAGCCGAAGCCAGCCGAACCGGTCGATGCCAAGCATCAGCGCGATCGGAAAGGCGAAGATTGGCACCAGCGAGATCACCACCGACATGACACCAGCAGGAAGATAGGCTGCAGCACGGTAGGAAAAGCTGTTCGGGATCACAGTGCCCAGCAGCGCAATCATCAGGAAAAACGCCCAATGCCGCCGTGGCAGGGCTATGGGTTTTCCCGTGGCCAGTCGAAAAATCCCCATGCCAAGCGCACCGATCACCAGCTGCCAGAAAATAAGTCCCAATGGCAGATAGCCTTCGGAGACGGCGACCTTGGTGAGAGGCTGGGTCAGACCCCAACCCGCACCCATTGCCAACAAGGCCCCCATCCCGCGGATCGGGGACATCTCAGGCGGGTCCGGCCTGGGCCAGACGTCCACCTTGTCGCACCATTTCGATACGTGTGGTCTGGCCGGTGCGGTCGTCGGTCTCGACATAGACCCCAGACAGGGTCGCCTCGCCCAATGCAGGCGAAAAACGCGCCTTGGGCATGCCGGTGATGAACCGGCGCATGGGTTCGGATTTCTCCATGCCGATCACCGAGTTGTAGTCGCCGCACATGCCCGCATCGGCCTGAAAACCGGTACCGCCCGTCAGGATCTGGGTATCGGCGGTGGGCACATGGGTATGTGTGCCCACAACAAGCGAAACACGCCCGTCGCAGAAATGGCCCATACCCATCTTCTCGGATGTCGCCTCGCAATGCATGTCGACAATCGCCGCCTGCACCATGCCCCCACGAGGATGTGCCCGTAATACCTGATCCACGGCAGAGAACGGATCGCCATAGGGCTGTTTCATGAACACCTGCCCAAGCGCTTGCGTCACAAGCACCTTGCGCCCGCCGCGCGCCTCGAACACCCGATAGCCGCGCCCCGGCACTTCGCCACGGGCAAAGTTCAACGGGCGCAGTATGCGCGGTTCGGACTGAATGAACTGCAGCATGTCCTTCTGGTCAAAGGCATGATCGCCCAGCGTGATGCAATCTGCCCCCGCCTCGAGCAACACTTTGGCATGGGCGCCGGACAGCCCCATCCCATTGCTGGCGTTCTCGCCATTCACCACGACAAAATCGAGTTTCCAGTCTTCGCGCAACCTTGGCAGGCGCTCTTGCACCGCTGCCCGGCCCGCCCGGCCCATAACATCGCCTAAGAACAATATCTTCATGGGGAAAATGCCCTATCCCGCTTCCCGCGTTTGAACAAGGGTTCCCGTTGCAGAATGCAATTTTTCAGCAAACAGGCGGCCCTCTCTTCATCTTGCCAGAAATACTCGCGCCGCAGGCAGCCGCCGCAAGGCGGCTTTTTCAGGTGAGATCGAGAATGCGGCTCTCGGTCACGATCATGTCGAGCGGCTGATCCGTCTCCTCAAGCGGCAGCGCATCAGCCTGTTGTGCATCGAAGGCAAAACCGATCGCCAGTGTCGCGCGGCGCGCGCGCAAACGCTCGAGTGTGCGATCATAGAACCCGCCGCCATAGCCAAGCCGGCCACCGTTTTTGTCAAAGGCCACCAGCGGCACGATAAGAATTTCCGGGTCAAAGTAATCGTCCACCATCGGCACCTTCGCCCCGAACGGACCCTCGCGCAGCGCCATATCCGGTTCCCAGCGGGAAAACTCCAGCGGCAGCCCCGCCCCTTGGATCACCGGCACGCCAACCGGCCCGTGGGCCGCGGCCTCGGCCATGGCCGGGACCGGGTTGATCTCGGTCCGAATCGGCAGGAAGCCCGAGAGCGGCACCCCGCGAAACCCGGCAAGGACCTCGGACAGATGCGCCGCCTGCCCCGGTCCGGCCCCGTCAAACGCTGCCTTGCGACGCGCAAACGCAGCCTTGCGCGCCGCCGATTTGATTTCGCTCAGTTCCATGCGCTGCTCCTACAACAAAACCGAGGCTGCCAGCCCGAGAAAGGCAAAGAACCCAACCACATCCGTGACCGTGGTGACGAATGGCCCCGAGGCGAGCGCCGGGTCGATCCCGGCCCGATCCAACAGCATCGGGATCACGATACCGCCCAACGCCGCGGCCACCTGTGTCAGCAACATGGCCACGGCGATCACCACGGCGAGCATCGGCACCCCAAACCAGAACCCGGCAACCAGCGCCATGATGAAACCGAACAACAGGCCATTGATGGCCCCGACCGAAACCTCGCGGCGCACGACACGCATGGCGTTCTGCGCCGTCAGGTCCTTGGTCGCAAGGGCGCGCACGGCCACGGTCATGGTCTGTGTCCCGGCATTGCCTCCCATGGACGCAACGATCGGCATCAACACGGCCAACGCGACCATCTGGTCAATCGTTTCCGAAAAGAGGTCAATCACCAGAGACGCCAGAATCGCGGTGAGCAGGTTCACGAACAGCCACGTCGCGCGCCCCTTGACCGTGTCCATGATCCGGTCGGACAGGCTGGCATCATCGCTGACCCCGGCCAGGCGCAGGATGTCTTCCTCATGCTCTTCATCCAGAACGATCATCGCATCATCAATGGTGATTACACCGACAAGCCTGTCATCCTCATCCACGACAGGCGCCGAGATGAGGTGATACTGGTTGAAGGCATAGGCCACCTCGGATTCAGGCTGTGTCACCGGGATGACCTGGAACATGTCCTCGGTGATGTCCATCAGCGCCGTATCCCGGCGCGACGACATGATCTTGCCAAGTGTCACATTGCCGATCGGGCGCATTTTCGGATCGACGAGAATCACGTGATAGAACTGTTCCGGCAGCTCGTCCGAGTTTCTCAGGTAATCAATCGCCTCCCCGACCGTCCAATGCTCTGGCGCAAACACGGTTTCGCGCTGCATGAGACGCCCGGCAGAATATTCCGGGTAGGACAGCGCTTGTTCAACCGCGACGCGGTCTGCGTCCTCGAGCTGATCAAGGATGGCTTCCTGCTGCGGTTCGTCCAGATCCTCGACCAGGTCGACGATATCGTCGGATTCCATCTCGCGCACGGCTTCGGCGAGCACATCCGGCTTGAGGACTGCGATAATGTCCTCGCGGATGCTTTCATCCAGTTCCGACAGAATTTCCCCGTCGAATTCACGATCGTAAAGCAGGACAAGTCGGCGCCGGTCGAACGGATTGATCTGTTCAAGAATGTCCGCGATATCGGCGGCGTGCAAGGGTTCGAGCAGGTCGATCAGGCGCTGGCGATCCCCGACCTCGACGGCATAGAGCGCGGCAGCCACCGTGCGCTGGTCCAGCTCGTAATATTCGTCGTCGGCCTCGGTCTCCGGGGCGGTCTGATCGACAGTCTCACTCATGATGCGCCCTCCTGTTGCCTGCTGGTCGGACCATAGGGGAAAGCGTTGCGGGAACTCAATGGGATGCGACAATTTACAGGCCAAAAAAGGCGGGCTAGGCTGAAGCCTCGCGCCCAAAGAAAGGACAGGATCACAGCCATGCCGGATATTCTTCTTCTGGGACAGACACTCGGCTTTGACGACAACCCGTTCGCTGTTCCGCCCGAAGCTGCGGCGCGTCACGAAAGCAAGGGCGCCGTGTTGTTGCGGGATGGGAAAATCGCTGCCGTCGACACCGCAGACCGTCTGCGCGCGGCTCACCCTTCGGCCGCGGTCGAAGATTACGGCGACGGCCTGATCCTCGCTGGATTCGTTGATGCCCACGTGCATTACCCCCAGACCGGCATCATCGCGTCCTGGGGCAAGCGGTTGATCGACTGGCTCAACACCTACACGTTTCCCGAAGAAATGCGATTTGGCGATGCCGCCTATGCAAGCGAGATTGCCGAGACCTATCTCGATCTCACCGCACGCCATGGCGTGACCACAATGGCCAGCTATTGCACCATCCACCCTGAATCGGTGGACGCCTTCTTCACGGCGGCCCGGTCGCGCGGCCAGCGGGTGATTGCCGGCAAAACCTGCATGGACCGAAACGCACCCGATGGCCTGCGCGACACGCCCCAATCGGCCTATGACGAAAGCAAAGCCCTGCTTGAGAAATGGCACGGGGTCGCGCGGCTCTCCTATGCCATCACGCCGCGGTTTTCGCCCACCTCCACCCCGGACCAGCTAGACGCGCTCGGTCAGCTCTGGGCCGAGCATCCCGATTGTCTCATGCAAACCCACCTGAGCGAGCAGACCGACGAAATCGAGTGGGTCCGCGGCCTGTTCCCGGAAGCGCGCGATTACCTCGATACCTACGAGCGTTTCGGGCTCCTCGGGGAAAAGGGCCTTTACGGGCATGCCATCCACCTCGAACCGCGCGAACGCGCCCGGCTGAGAGAGGTAGGCGCTGGGCTGATCCACTGCCCCACATCGAACAAGTTCATCGGGTCGGGGCTGTTCGACATGGGAGGGCTGATGGCTGAAGGACAGCGCGTCGGGCTGGCCAGTGACACCGGCGGCGGATCAAGCTTTTCTATTCTGCGCACCATGGCCGCCACCTACGAAGTCGCGCAACTGCGCCACAATCCACTGCATGCGGCCCAGCTGATCTGGCTGGCAACCGCCGGATCAGCGCGCGCGCTGCACATGGAAGACCGGATCGGCAATCTCACCCCGGGCATGGAAGCCGATCTCGTCGTGCTCGACCTTGCCTCGACCCCGGATATCGCCCAACGCAGCAAACGCGCCAATTCGCTCTGGGAAGCGCTGTTTCCAACGATCATGATGGGAGACGACCGCGCCATCACCGCGACCTGGATCGACGGGCAACTATCCTCTTCATTTTGTTGACAATACTCCGGGGAGTCGCGCCCCGCGCGACGGGGCAGCGCCCCACCCCGAGGCGTCAGCCGAGATCCCCTGCGCGCGCCTTTGGCGCGCTCCTCGAAATCACGCTTCAGAATGCCTTGAAGGTCAATGTGGTCAGCGAACGTTCGATCTCGGGAATATCCAGCAGGTGATCATTGATGAACTTGCCGACATCCGCATCCTTGGGGATATAGAGCTTCATCAAAAGATCGTATTCTCCACTCGTGGAATGCAGCTCGGAGTGGATTTCCTTGAGCGCGATCTCTTCGGCGACCCGGTAGGTCGAACCGGGTTTGCAGCGGATCTGGATGAAGACACAGGTGGACATGATGAGCCTCGTGAGATTTTCCGCAAGGCTGGCACAAAAGCCACCCGGACCACAATCCCGAAACAGGCATCTTGGCCCCGCCCCAACCCGCGCCTATAAGGACGGCGCAATCAGGCAGAGGATCAGCCCAATGCGCAAGGCGACCATCACGCGGGGTACCGCGGAAACCGAGATCACCGTCGAAATCAACCTCGATGGCACCGGCATCTATGACAACCAGACCGGGGTCGGCTTTTTCGATCACATGCTGGACCAGCTGTCGCGCCATTCGCTGATCGACATGACGATTCGCGCCAAGGGCGATTATCACATCGACGACCACCATACGGTCGAGGATACCGGCATCACGCTGGGTCAGGCGTTGACGCAGGCGCTTGGCGACAAGAAAGGCATCCGCCGCTACGCATCCTGCCACCTGCCGATGGACGATGCACAGGTGCGCGCCGCGCTCGATCTTTCGGGACGCCCCTACCTGATCTGGAACGTCGACATGCCGACCCAGAAAATCGGGAGCTTTGACACCGAACTGGTGCGTGAGTTCTTTCAGGCCTTTAGCACACATGGCGGTATCACGCTGCATGTGGACCAACTGCACGGGTTCAACAGTCACCATATTGCCGAAGCCGCCTTCAAGGCGGTTGCGCGTGCCTTGCGCGAAGCGGTCGAGACCGATCCGCGCAAGGCCGACACGATCCCTTCGACGAAAGGCGCGTTGTAACGCCCATGCTGACCGTCATTATCGACTATGAATCCGGCAACCTGCATTCCGCCGAGAAAGCCTTTCAACGCATGGCCAAAGAGGTTGACGGCGGCAAAGTTGTCGTCACTTCGGATGCCGAAACCGTGGCGCGAGCCGACCGGCTGGTTCTGCCCGGCGACGGTGCCTTTCCCGCCTGCGCGGCGGAACTGCGCGGACATAAGGGTATCTACGACGCGATGGTCGAAGCCGTCGAAGACAAAGGGCGCCCCTTCCTCGGGATCTGCGTCGGCATGCAATTGATGGCCACCACCGGGCATGAATACGAAGAGACATCCGGCTTGGGCTGGGTGGCTGGCGACGTGGAAAAGATCACCCCGAAGGACCGGACGCTCAAGGTGCCGCATATGGGTTGGAACGATCTGGTGATCGAACGGCCCCATCCGGTGTTGGGGGGGATTGCCAGCGGGGATCACACCTATTTCGTTCACTCTTACCAGTTCCATGTCGCCCATCCTGAGGAGCGGATTGCGCATGTGGATTATGGCGGCGATGTCACCGCGATTATCGGGCGCGACACGATGCTGGGGATGCAATTCCATCCCGAGAAAAGCCAGGCGGTTGGCCTGCGCATGATCGGGAATTTCCTGCGCTGGACGCCCTGACGGCAGGAGGGGCCAGCCCCTCACGCTGAAAACCCTTGGTTTTCAGCGTTCACCCCGGGGTATTTTTGGAAAAAGAAGGATCAGGACCTGCGCAGCGCTGTTGGGGGTATCCCGTATGCTTTGCGAAAGGCACGCGTGAAACTGTCAGGCGAGCCATAGGCATAGCGGCGGGCGACCATGTCGATACGATCTCCGTGCGCAACATCCTGCCGCGCCAGAATGAGCCGCCAGCGGCGCAGGTATCCTATCGGGGTTTCGCCAACCCTGTCCCGGAAGAGTTCAATAAAGCGTGACAGCGACAGGCCAGCCGTTTGCGCGAGATCCTCATTGCTCCAGACCCGGCCGGGATGATCGTGAATTGCCACGATCGCACGGCTGAGACGCGGGTCGGCGAGCCCGGCCAACAGACCGGTGCCAGTGGCGCCGCGTTCGATCTGATCGCGCAGGAGGCGCACCATCAACACCTCCCCCAACCGGTTCACCACCGATTGCGCGCCACATCGGTTTGACTGAACCTCGGCATGCATCAAGGCCACAAGCGCGCGTGTGTCCGTGTTGTCTGCAAGATCAAACGCAACGCAATCCGGCAAGGCCGCCAACAGAGGGTTCTGAGCCCCGGCCCACTCCACCTCGAGCGCGAACAGCACCGACGAGTCGGGCACGCTTTCGCAGGAACCATGGGCAAAGAACAATACCTGTAACGGGACCATCTGCGTATCCGCAAGCGCAACCAGGTTGGCCATGGGCGGTGCGGACGGGCGCACAGAGAGGCGGAACCGCTCCACGAGAGTAGTCAATCGATCCATGGCTTTCGGCATTCTTGTCGGATATTTCGGATTTTCCCGACGATAATTCCTGTAATAGTTGAGATCAAGTCTTTTCGCAAATGGAGCTCAGATGCTGATTCCCCGTCAGAAAACACCGAACCTGACCCTTTCCACATTGGACGGGACAAAGTTTGACCTTGCCAGCGAAAACAGCGCGCGGGGAACGGTCATCTGTTTCTATCGCGGTTTGCATTGTCCGATTTGCGCCAATTATCTCAAGGAGCTGGAAAAGCGCGGGGGCGACTTTGCCGAACGCGGCGTGACCTGCATCGCGGTTAGTTCGGATGGCGAAGAGCGCACCCGTGACATGGCCGAGAAGATTGACGCCAAGGACCTGCGGTTTGGATATGATCTGCCGCTGTCCGTCGCGCGTGATTGGGGGCTTTATATCTCGACTTCACGCGGAAAAACGTCGATCGGAATTGAAGAGCCCGCTTTGTTCTCGGAGCCGGGGTTGTTCATGGTGAGCCCGGACATGTCGCTTTATTATGGCTCGGTTCAGACCATGCCTTTCGTGCGTCCGCATTTTTCGGAACTGGTCAGCGCACTGGATTTCGCGATTGCCAACAACTACCCGGCGCGTGGCGAATACACGGGCGCTGTGTAATCCAGCAAAAAAGGGGGCGTGTCGGTCGACGCGCCCCCTTTTTTGCAATAGATTGTGAGATCAGTTGATCCGGGTCCAATCCTGGCCACGACAGATCATGCCGCCAGCCACGCAGCCCTTGACGTTCAGCTTGGCGCCCGAGAGCTTCATCTTGGACTTGTAGGTCTTGTCGCTATCCGGCGCCCAGATCTTGCCGCCGCTATAAGCGCCGCCGCCGTCTGCCTTCATGTCCCAGAGCATCTTCTTGCCCTTATGCTCGTACCCGGCAGAGACCTTGCCGTTTTTGTCGTAGGCTTCCTTGATGGTCCCGCAAATGGCCGCGCCACAGGGCGAAATGGTCACGTGCAGATAGCCCCCGGTGTCGCCCGGCGCGGTTTTCCATGTGCCCGCAACCGGGTCTGCCATGGCCGCTGTTGCACAAACCACTGCCGCGGCTGCGGCCAGAAGTGTCTTTTTCATGTCTGGTCCTCCCTCTTTGCAAAAGAGACTGATCCAGCGCCCGATTCCGATCAACCCTGACTTGGGGTCACATTGCATTTCCGGCAAACCCATGCCACACCGCGCGCGAAACGACAGTCAGACAGGTGTGCCCATGATCCTCTACCCCGCCATCGACCTCAAAGACGGCAATGCCGTGCGTCTTGTCCACGGGGACATGGAAAAGGAAACCGTGTTCAACGAGAACCCTGCCGCACAGGCGCTGGAGTTCGTGAACGCGGGCTGTGAGTGGTTGCATCTGGTGGACCTCAACGGCGCTTTTGCCGGGGAGCCGGTGAATGCGGCACCCGTGGAAGAGATCCTGAAACAGACCAAGGTACCGGCGCAGCTGGGTGGTGGTATTCGCGATATGGCCACCATCGAACGCTGGATCGACAAGGGGCTGGCGCGGGTTATCCTTGGCACAGTGGCGGTTGAAAACCCCGATCTCGTGCGCGAAGCGGCAAAGGCATTTCCGGGCAAGGTTGCGGTTGGTATTGACGCGCGCAACGGCAAGGTGGCCACCAAGGGCTGGGCCGAAGAGACCGACGTCATGGTCACAGATCTCGCCAAGTCGTTCGAAGATGCGGGCGTCGCCGCGATTATCTACACCGACATCAACCGTGATGGCGCGATGCAGGGGCCGAATGTCGAGGCGACAGCCGCCTTGGCCAACGCGGTGTCGATCCCCGTGATTGCCTCGGGCGGTGTTTCATCGCTTGATGACCTGAAGGCGCTGAAATCCTGCGGCGCGCCGCTCAATGGCGCGATTTCGGGGCGCGCGCTTTATGATGGGGCGATTGACCTCAAAGAGGCGCTGGCACTCTTTCAGGGCTGAGATCAGGCGCTGGCGCCGGGCAGCCCCTGTGCGTCAAGCCATTCCAGAAAAGCATAATCTGCGGCGTAGTATTGCCGCAGATTGGCCTCGGCCTCGGGGCTGAGGTGTTTGTCGTCCCCGTCCGGGGCCACATGGGCGCGCGGACGGTCTTCGAGCTTGTCAGGCGCCACTTCGAACCCGGTTGCGCGGAACACGGCGCGCATGTCGGGGATCAGTGCCTCTTGGCGGACGCGATAGACACGTCCCGCGGCAATGTCCTCGGCCAGTCGATCCCGATCCGGGAACCAGTGCACATGCGGTTCGTTCACGTGACGGATGTCACGCATGGCCTTTTCGGCGGCCCTGCAGGTGGCCGGGTCTTGGGCGCTCAGCGCTTCGGCAAGGGCGTTAGGGCTCTCAAACCGTGAAAAAGCCACCTGTTCGGCGCGGCTTTGGCGGTTACGTCCCGAAACGCCACGGCGGCGGCGGCTCAGGAAACCGCTGACAAAGCGCGTGGCAGGATCGCGTGTTCCGAGAATAAAACGGCTGCCCTTGGGCAAATGGGAATGCAGCAGGTTGTGACCCAGGGGGATCAGCAACATCGGTTCATGGGTGAAGCTACCGGAATCCTTGGTGGTTTTCTTGAAGAACGTGCCTCCGGTTTTGCCGATATGCAGGTAATATAACACCTCTGACGGCACCGGCGCGCTGGGATGACGGCGGCGGTATTTGCGGGCGTAACTGATCCGGCGAAGGGCAACGATCCAGCGCATGTCTTCGGGGCTTTCGCTTGGGGCTGGCCCGATCCGGGCCGCAAGATGGGTCGAGGGGTATCAGCGTGCCCTATCGGGCGTCAAGACGAGCCCCCGCGTGAGGCGCGTTGTCTCTTTTATTGCTGCGCGGTCCGGTCTAAGAGAGAGCCATGTTGAAAACCCGCATTATCCCCTGTCTCGATGTCGCCGATGGCCGTGTGGTCAAGGGCGTGAACTTTGTTGGCCTGCGTGATGCGGGCGATCCGGTGGAAGCGGCCCGCGCCTATGACGCGGCCGGGGCCGACGAGATCTGTTTCCTCGACATTCACGCCACCCACGACAACCGTGGCGTGATGATCGACATGGTGCAACGCTGTGCCGAGCAATGTTTCGTGCCGCTCACCGTGGGCGGCGGCGTGCGCACGGTTCAGGATGTGCGGCGGCTTTTGCTGGCCGGGGCGGACAAGGTGTCGTTCAACTCGGCGGCGGTTGCCAACCCGGAAGTCGTGGCCGAAGCCGCGGCCCAGTTCGGGAGCCAGTGCATCGTGGTTGCCATCGACGCCAAGACGGTCAGCCCCGGGAAATGGGAGATCTTCACCCATGGCGGGCGCAAACCCACCGGGATCGACGCCGTGGAATTTGCCAAGCTGGTCGTGGCCAAGGGCGCGGGAGAGATTCTTTTGACCTCGATGGATCGCGACGGCACCAAGGCCGGGTTCAACCTGCCCCTGACCAAGGCGATTTCGGACGCGGTGGACGTGCCGGTGATTGCCTCGGGCGGCGTCGGGACACTTGATCATCTGGTCGAAGGCGTGACCAAGGGCGGCGCAAGCGCCGTGCTTGCGGCCTCGATCTTCCACTTTGGCGAATACACCATCCAGGAAGCCAAGCAGCACATGGCCGACGCAGGTATTCCGATGAGGCTGATATGAGCATTCTAGAAGATCTTGCCGCGACCATCGCAGATCGGGCAAAGGCCGATCCGGAGTCGAGCTGGACGGCCAAGTTATTGGCCAAGGGACCTGAGAAATGCGCCGAGAAGTTCGGTGAGGAAGCCATCGAGGCCGTGATCGAAGCGGTCAAGAATGACCGGGACAAGCTGACTTATGAGGCAGCGGATGTGCTCTATCACCTGCTGGTCATGCTCGAGTCATGCGATGTGGCGCTGGCGGATGTTTTGGGCGAACTGGCCCGGCGTCAGGGCATGAGCGGGGTTGCCGAAAAGGCGTCGCGCAAAAGCTGACCTTGCGGGCTTCCAACTGTCCCAGAGCGCGTTATTCTGGGGTTGGAAACAGAATGACGTTACGCGCATGATCCTTCGCCTGTTCGCCGTTGTGATGACGGCCCTGACCCTCGGCGCCTGTGGGGCGCCAGCGCCCTCGGACTGGAAACCGGATGTCGGTGGTCTGAGCCAGGAGGTGCGCCAGTTGAGCCCGGCGATTGATCCCGAAGAAGCCACACGGCTGGCCCAGATTTCCTTCAGCTATTCTCAGCAGCTTGCGCGGGAATACAATGTGACCGACCCGCCGCTGGTGCACAACGCCAAGGTCAATCGCGGCACGCGCCCACGGGGGTTGTGCTGGCATTGGGCGGATGATCTGGAAAAACGCCTGCGACAGGAGAACTTCCAGTCAGTGCAGTTCCATCGCGCCATTGCCAACACCGACAACGTGCGCGTTGAACATAGCACCGTTATTGTGTCGGCGCCGGGGGCGGCGATGGAAGATGGGATCGTGCTTGATCCGTGGCGCTATGGCGGAAAGCTGTTCTGGGCGCCTGTCGAGGAAGATACGCGGTATCGCTGGATTCCGCGCCAACAGGTGTTTGCCGAAAAGAGGCGGCGCGCGGAACGGGAAGACGCCGTCACGCGCAGCCGAAACTGAGCCGGTCAGAGTTTGGACGAAATCACGCCCGTCGCAAAACCGCCCATGCGCAGTTCACCGAAGAGCCGCTGGTATTCGATCTTGGGACAGCGGTTCATGATCACGTCCACACCGCGCGACTCGGCCATTGCGGCTGCCTCGGCATGCTCGACGCCGATCTGCATCCAGATCGTCTTGAGATGCGGCAGGTGTTCGAGCGCAGACTCCACTATCGGCGGAACAGCTTCGGACCGGCGGAAGATGTCGACCATGTCGACCGGCGCGTCGATCTCGGCAAGTCCCCCTACCACGGTTTCCCCAAACAGCTTTTCGCCTGCATGGAGCGGATTGACCGGAATCACGCGATACCCTTTGAGCCCCATGTAGCGCGCCACGTAATAGCTCGGGCGCACAGGGTTCATCGACACACCCACCACGGCCACCACTTTGGTCCGGCGCAGAACGGTTTTCAGGAAGTCATCAGTATAGCTCATGGCGCCACGCTACACGGCTTGTGGCAAAGAAAAAAGCGCCCAAGACGAACTTGGGCGCGAGGTACGGAACGAGGGACAGTGAAGTCAAACACGAACGTTCCGTGTCCGCGTTTGCCTTATAGATCTAGGTACGTTGAACACGTTTTGTAGGGTCTATAAAAAACATGTGAACAGAAGGTGAAAATCGGCGAAATTCTGCTCAATCGAAGATATCCTCAATCACATCGAAGATGTCTTCGATCCAGTCCGAACGACGGCTTCTGCGTTTCTTGGACTTGTTTTTCTTCGATTTCACCTTGCGACGCAGCACGGGCGCCGCAGCAGGCCTTGCCGGCTGGGGATCACCTGTCGGGCGCGGCATTTGCTTGAGGTCGTGCAAGGGCGCACCGCAGGAGGCACAGGCCAGTTCATGTCGTGTCTTGCCCCGCAACACCAGTGCGGCGCGGGCGCCGCAATAACAGCAGGTCGCGATTTTCGAATAGTGGGGCAAAGGCGTTTCCTCTCTGGCATGCCTTTTGCCTTATGTAAGGCGCGCGCGGCGGCTTCGGGAGCCTCCGGCGGGGGTATTTCTGGAAAAAGAAAGACTGATCAGCGCGGCAGAGAAGCGTAGAGCGCCACGGCCGCAGCATTGGACACATTGAGAGAACCGAAATTGCCGGCGAAGTCGATCTTGACCAGCTGGTCCACGGTTTCCTTGGTTTTTTGCCGCAGCCCCGGCCCTTCGGCCCCCAGAACCAGCGCGACAGCATGATCGCGCCGCCCGTCCAGCGCCTGTTCAATGGTCGTGTCGGCCTCGCCATCCAACCCCAGAACGACGTAGCCCATCCCCTGAAGCGCCACGATCGTATCTGCGAGGTTGCGTTCGCGCAGGTAGGGCTGGCGCTCCAACGCGCCGCTCGCTGTCTTGGCAAGCGCGCCAGTTTCCGGTGCCGCGTTGTGGCGTGTGCCGATCACGGCCTGGGCGCCAAACACCTCTGCGGAACGCAGGATGGCGCCCACATTGTGCGGATCGGTCACGCGGTCGAGCAGAATCAGCCGGGGCGGGTTGGTTCCGTCGCCCAGGGCGCGCTCTTCCAGTCGGCCCCAGTTCAGCGGTTTGACCTCAAGCGCGGCGCCCTGATGCACCGATTGAGGATCAATCGGCACGGAAAATTTGCGTGGGTCGACGATTTCCGGCGTCATGCCCGACGCGGCAATCGCATCGGCCAGCTTATCTGCGGCGTTTTTCGTGACCACAAGCCGTGTTTTCTCGCGCGCGGAGTTCATCAGCGCGTCCCGCACCGCATGCAGGCCAAAGAGCCAGAGCGTTTCGGCAGCAGCCTTGCGTTTGGCCTGTTCCTTTTCGACCACCCACTTTGGTTTTTTCATGGCCCGATCCCTCTCAAAACAAGCGGATCTACCAATGCTCCGAGGAAGCGGTCAGCGCAAGGGATTTTCTTGTTGACGCCCCCGGCGCATCACTTTAATCAGCCCCTCACACCGAGACCGCAAGGTCTGGAAAGTGGGCGACAGGCCGCAAGGTGTGGCAGGGGACTGTAACTCCCTCGCGGAGACGCACGCTTGGTTCGATTCCAAGGTCGCCCACCACTTTCCCCTCCTCAGAGACACAGATTCCAGTTGCGGCGACAGGCGCGCTTGCTGTCACGCATCGCGGATATTGCGTTCCATCAGGCGCTGGAAAAGACGCGGGCTCATGCGGTTGATCCACCAACTTAGCCGTGCGACCCGCCCCACCGGAATCATAGGTACGCCGCGCTCAACCCCTTTGAGAATCACGGCAGCCGCGTCTTCGGGGGTCATGTAGTCGATCCCGTCGCTTGCCGATCCGGGGCGGGCGATTCCGGTCTCGTCGGCCTGCGCATTACCGATATTGGTGGCGACAAAACTTGGCGCGGCGATCAGGGTGCGCACGCCATGGGGCGATTCCTCGGACCGCAGCGACGCAAAAAATCCTTCGAGCGCATGTTTGGACGCAGCATAGGCCGTTCGGTGATATAGCGGCGAAAACCCGGCCACAGAAGAGATCGCCAGATGTGTGCCGTACGCCGCGCGTACCGGCTTGAGAAATGCGCGCGCCATGGCGACGGCGGCAAAGACGTTGATCTCGAACACCCGGCGCAAGGTCGCGTCCTCTAGAGCCTCAAATGGGCCGATATGGGTAATGCCCGCATTGTAGATCACGAGGTCGATGGCCGGTGTGAGGTCGAGAATTTCCTGCGTCGCTGCCTGCAATTGTGCGGAGTTGGTCAGGTCGCAGGCAATCGGGACCTGTGTAGACGTTCTTTCAAGATTCGAAACGTCAAGGTCCAGTAACACACAACGCCAGCCGCGCGCCTGCAAACCCGCAGAGAGCGCACGCCCGAGCCCCCCGGCCCCGCCGGAAATCACCGCTGTTTTCATAGCCCTGCCGCCTCTTTCCAAAGCGCGAACACCTCGCGGCTCGATTTCTCAGGCACATAACCGAATTTCTGCTTCAGAGCGTCATTGGCCAGAACCGGGCGGTATTGCAGAAAGCGCACCTGTTCCGGGCCATACCGGGACAAGCCAAGTGGCTTGGCTACCGACAGGGCCCCTTTCAGAAGTGTGGCGGGCAGACGCAAAACAGGTTTGTTGAGCTCCCGGGCCAGATCATCCACCGCCATCGCGCCGTCCCCGGCGACGTTGAAGATCCCCGCAGGTCCATCAGTGGCTGCGCGATCGAGAATGCGCGCAAGATCGCGGGTCCAGATGAAGACAAAGGGGCTGTCGCTGCCTTGCAGTGCCAGAAGCCGGGGCTTGTGAAACAACGCCGTAATCTGGTTTTCCGTTCCGGGGCCCAATACGGTCCCGACCCTTAGGACAACCTGTTCCAGAGCAGGGAACGACTGGCGCGCTTCGGCCAGCATCTCTTCGACCAGCCGCTTGTGATGACTGTAGGGGAATTCTGCATTGCCGCGCACCGGGTCGTCCTCGTGCAAGGGCACCGGGTTGTCCGCGTGGTAGCCATAGGCCGCGCCGGACGAGGTCACGACGATGCGCCGCGTTCCAGCGGCAATCGCCGCCTCGAGCACCTTGCGCGTGCCGTCAACGTCGACGGCGTATTCAAGATCGCGCGTCGAGCCCTTGGGCGGTGTCACGATACTTGCCAGGTGTACGATGACCTCGGGGCATTCGGTTGTGATGACGCGGCCCGGATCGTCGCTTGTTACGTCCATCGGCGAAAAGCGCACGGCACCGTCCAGCCGATCCGGCGCGCGCAAGTCGGTGGCGATCACTTCATGCCCCTTGCCGCATAGCTCGTCCAGAAGGGCCCGCCCAACCATGCCCGCCGCGCCGGTGATCAGGATACGCGTCATCGTGCAGCCTCCGTCCGGGCCATGAGCGCAGCCAGCCCGATACCGGACAGGACATGCCAGATGCCCCAGAACGCCGCCACGACGGCCATGCCCCCAAGCCCGTGGAAGAAGGCAAATATCAGGACCAGCCCGAGACCGGAGTTCTGAATGCCCGTCTCGATGGTGATCGAGCGGCGATCAAACTGCGACAGTCCGGCGATGCGCGCCACGACGTTACCCGCGCCCAGAGCAAGCGCGTTGTGCAAGATGACCAGCCCGGCCACCAGCCCCGCATATTGCAGGAAGTAGGCCCAGTTCGCCGCGATCGCGATGATGACGAAAGCCACGAAAATCCCCATCGACAGCCATTGCAGCGGTGTGCGCATCTTTTGTGTCAGGTCGGGGCGCTTCACGTTCAAGGTAACGCCAAGGATCAGCGGCAGAACAAGCATCAGCCCCACGGTAATCGCCACGGCCACCGGGTCGATATAGGTCTGGCGCAGGATCTCGCGCGTTGGAGCATATAGACTGCCCCAGAAGGCGATATTGAAAGGTGTCAGCAGGATCGCGGAAACCGTGGCGAAGGCGGTGAGGCTGACCGAAAGCGCCGCGTTGCCCCCTGCCCTGTGGGTGATGAAATTCGAGATATTCCCACCCGGACAGGCCGCGACAAGGATTAGCCCGAGCGCGATTGATGGCTGCGGTTGCAGCGCCAGCACCAACAGGAAGGTGAGCGCCGGAAGCACGACGAACTGGGACACCAGCCCCGTGATCACCGGTTTCGGGGCCTTGAGCAGCCGCTTGAAATCCGCCGGTGTCAGGTCGATAGCGATCGAGAACATCACCACCGCCAGAATGGCATTCAACACGTTCAGCGATCCGGGGCTGAAGTTCAGGACAACGTCATCTACCGGGGTCATGCGTGGGCTCCTTTCGACAGACGGTCGATCCAATTGGTCACGGCCCTGCGATAGGTGGCCTTGTCGACATAGTAGGCCATGCGCGGCAGTTTCAGGTAATCCATTCCGCCGGTGGCCCTTTCGAACTGCTTCGCTTTCTCGGATTGGAGCGTACGCGCCGCCTCTGATCCGGCCCGCAGCCCGGCGATATAGCGCGCCACCATCTCGGCCTGTTCATGCCGCCCCTGCCAGCCCAGCCCGGTGGCCTCGATCATGCCCAGAACAAACAGGTCATCGCGTTCGGGGTGCATTGCGTTCAGATAAAGGTGCGGCGCATCCCCCTGCCAGTTCAACTCGGCCTGGTCGATGAACGGGTAATGCAGCTTGTAGCCCGTCGCTGCGAGGATCATGTCATAGGCAACCCGCGTGCCATCCTTGAAAAGCACGGTGTCGCCTTCGAAACGGTCGATATCGGGACGGATTGTCAGGTCGCCATGGCCCGCATGATAAAGCACCAGCGAATTCACGACAGGATGGCTTTCATAAAGCTTGTAGTCAGGCTTGGGAAATCCGTATTTCTCGGGCGTGCCGACAAACCACTTCAGGATCAGCCCGTCCACCTTGCGCTTCAGCCACATCGGCAACTTGATCGCGCCGCCCATCGTATCCGCCGGTTTTCCGAACACGTATTTCGGCACAAAGTAGTATCCCCGCCGCATGGACAGATCGCACCGCGCGCCGTGGTGGATCGCATCCACGGCGATGTCACAGCCCGAATTGCCCGCCCCCACCACAAGCACACGCTTGCCCGCGAACTGTTCTGGGTGGCGGTATTGGCAGGCATGGATCAATTCGCCCTCGAACGCGCCCTGAAAGGTGGGCATGTTGGGTTCGGACAAGGTACCGTTGGCAATCATGACACCGGCAAACACGGCCTCGTGCGCGCCGTCAGAATCGCGCCAACGTACGCGCCAGCCTTCGCCATCCCGGCCCAGGGGCGAGGTTTCCAGCACCTCGGCCCCGAAACGGTAGTGTTTGCGCAAATCAAAGTGATCGGCAAATGCACGGAAATAGGCGGCCATTTCACGATGCGACGGGTATTCGGCCACCGTTTCCGCCATCGGGAAATCCGCAAATTCGGTCATTGTCTTGGACGAAATCAGATGCGCGCTTTCATACATCGTCGACCGCGGCGCCTCGATGTCCCACAAGCCCCCCACATCAGAATGCAGCTCGAACCCTTGAAAGGCGATGCCTTGTTCGACCAAGACCTTGGCCGCTGCCAACCCCATCGGCCCCGCCCCGATCAGGGCGAATTGTTCACGTGTGTTCACCGGGCTTTCTCCTCACTCCCTTCATTTTAAATTGAACAACTGTTAAAAATAAGGCAAGCTGTTTTTATGCCAAGTGGAATTCCAAAGGAAAAACAACGACAAAGAGCGCCGTCCAAACGCTCCTTGGAGACCCGCGCGCGTATCATGGATGCCGCCGAACAGGTCTTTGCCGCCCACGGATTCGATGGTGCTTCATTGCGTGACATCGCCTCGGAAGCCGGGGTTCAGGTGGCGTTGGTCAATCATCATGGTGGCACTAAGGAAGAGCTCTTCTGGCGCGTCGTGGCACGGCGCGCCGAGGAGCTGTCTACCGCACGGCTCGAAGCGCTTGCGGCCCGCAAGGCACGTGGCCCGCTCACGGTGAACGCGCTTCTAGAATGTTTCTTTGGCCCATACCTGGAAAAGGCGGAAGTAGGTGGGGCGCATTGGTTTGCCTATGCGCGGCTCGTTGCCATCGTGTCGGCGGATCCGCGTTGGCGCGCATTGACGGCGCATTGCTTCGACCCGACCGCCAATCGCTTTGTCAGCGAAATCTGCGCGCTCTACCCGCAAGCCCCGCGCCAGACGATCTCTGCCGGGTTCGTTTACTCGGTGTCCGCGATGCTGGCGCTGTTGACTTCGCGCTGGCGGATCGGAGCCTTGGGTCAGGATTCGAGCGAGATCAGCGAGCACTTGGACGAGCTCGTCACATATTGCGCCGCCGGAATAGACGCCGCTGCACGTCGTTAGTTCATCAGAACTGCTGCCCGCTCGAAGGTCACGCTTTCGGAGCCAAGGTCGTCATAGAGCAGGTCCACGCGCACCGACTGAACCGCGCCCGCACCAAAAGACAGGTAAATCTCTGCATCCTGGGGTATGGCATTTGGTTGAGCGATGTCAGGCGGGCAATCCGGCAACGGGAATTCCCGCACCGGGCCGCCATTGATCGAATAATGCACCTCGTAAAGCCCACAGCGCCACGAAATCAGATGGGTGAAATACACCAGGTCCTGCCCGCCATATTCACGCACCGCGATCCAGTTCCCTTTGGTCGCCTGAAGAATGGGACGTACTTCCGTGGCCGTCATGAACTTGCCTGTAGGGGTTTGATCCTCGGCCTCGCGCGCGTCCTGCGCAAACGCAATACATGCCCCCAAAACACCCGCAAGCAACGTGATACCAATGGTTTTCATTGCAATTCCTCCCGTGAAAAACCGATTGCCCCCATAAACCGCGGTGTTTCCCGCCTTTTACCGCGCCCGGTGGCAATCTATAGTCCTCGCAGCTATCGTGCAGGGCAGCAGAAAAAATGGCAAGAAAAGCATCGAAACCTCCCCGTTTCAACGTGGTGATTGTCGGCCAATCCGGCCGCCTGCAATACGAGGCCGTTCTCTTTGCCGCCTCGCTGCGCGCCATGTCGCCGCAGTTTTCCGGCAAGCTTTTCGTGGCCGAACCCCAGCCGGGCCCCAGATGGGAAAAAGACCCGCGCATCTCCAGCCCCGACGTGCGCGCGCTTCTGGAAACATTCGATGTCACCTTCCTGCCGTTTGAAAACCGCCTCTTCGGCCAGTCCTATCCCGAAGGCAACAAGATCGAATTGCTGACCGCCTTGCCTAGGGGTGAACCTTTCGTGTTCTTTGATACCGACACCCTGATCACCGGCGACCTGACGACGGTGCCATTTGATTTCGACCGCCCCTCCGCCTCGTTGCGCGTCGAGGGGACCTGGCCCCAGATCGAGCTTTATGGCCCCGGTTACACAGAAATCTGGCAATCTCTATATGACAGGTTCGGGTTGGACATGACGCCGACTTTGGACCTGTCCCAGCCGGATGAGTACTGGCGCCGCTACATGTATTTCAACGCGGGCTTCTTCTATTTCCGCTGCCCGCATGAATTCGGCACCCGGTTTGCAGATTTTGCACAGAGTATCCGCACCGATCCCCCGCCCGAGCTGGTCTGCCAAAGCATGACGCCCTGGCTGGACCAGATTGCGCTGCCACTGGTCATTCACTCCTTTGGTGGTGGTCGTGACAGCCTGCCCAAGGGCTATCTCGATGGCGAAATCAGCTGCCATTACCGGGTGCTCCCCCTGCTTTATGCACGGGAAGGTGACCACGTGGTCGAGGTCCTCGAACATGTCTCCGCCCCGAACAGGATCAAGAAGGTTCTGAAACAATACGACCCGTTCAAACGCATGATCTACCAGGGCCGGGGACACAAGGTCCGCGCCCTGTTCGATCGCGATTTCCTGCCGCGCCGGGAACAGGCGATCCGCAACACCATCCGCAAAAACGGGTTCTGGATGCGCTAGACCGCGCCTCGCATCTTTCTTTTTCCAGAAATACCCCGGGGGTGAATTGAGCCTTCAGGCTCAAGAGGGGGCCCCGCCCCCCTTCCCCGCAACAAGCCTCAGGCCTGTCCAATCATGGTGCGCCCGCGCCGGTCATTGCGCAAAGCGGCATAAAGCACATGCGTGCGCCAGCGCCCGTTGATCTGCAGATAACTCTGCGCGACGCCCTCGTATTTGAACCCGGATTTCTCCAATACCCCGCGTGATGCGATGTTCTCGGGCAGACAGGCCGCCTCGATCCGGCTCAGGTCCATACGCTGGAACGCGTGATGCACCACCGCTTCGATCGCCTCGCGCATGTAACCGCGGCGCGCGAATTCCTCTCCGATCCAATAGCCAAGGGTCCCGGCCTGTGCCGGGCCACGCCGGATATTGTCCAATGTGATCGCGCCAAGCAGGGTCTCATCGCGCCGCCGCACCAGAAACAGGGGCAGTGCGCTGTCATTGCTGATCGAACGCTGCGCCCAGTAGACCCGGTTCGTAAAACTCTTGCGGCTCAGGTGCGTGGACGACCAGACCGGTTCCCACGGCACAAGGAAACCTGCGCTGGCGCTGCGCAGCTCGGCCCAGTCGCGGAAATCCGAATGCATCGGCGGACGCAGGACCAACCGTTCGGAATCGATCCGCACCTTGCGCCGGTTCAGGAGCATCAGGCAGCGCGCCTCTGCTGCAACGCGTCCAGATCGGGCGCACCGGAGACGGGGCCATAAAGCGCCATGGCCGGACGCGCGGCGACCGCCATGTGTTCGGCGATGCGACGCACATCTTCGTCCGTGACAGCGTCAATCCGCTCCACGGTTTCGCTCAACGCCGGGATGCGATCCCAGATTGCCAGCATCCGCGCCAGCCGTTCGGCACGGCTGGACGGGCTTTCCAGCCCCATCAACAAGCCCGCCTTCATCTGGGTTCGCGCGCGCGCGATTTCCACCGGGCTCATGTCTTCGGCCGCACGCTTGAGTTCATCAATCGTGATCTGCGCCAGTTCAGCAATCTGGCCTCCGGACGTCCCGGCGTAGATCGTGGTCATGCCGGTGTCGGCATAGGCGCCGGTCTGGGCAAATATCGAATAGCACAGGCCCCGCTTTTCACGGATTTCCTGGAACAGGCGGCTCGACATACCTCCCCCCAGCGCGGTGGTGTAGATCTGCGCGGAATAGATATCCGGGCTGCAATAATCCGGGCTTTCGAGCCCGAGCGCAAAATGCGCCTGCTCCAGCGCCTTCTCGGTGCGGTATTCGCCGCCGCCAAATCTGGCCGGTGCAATCTCAATGCGGGGGCCGCGCTCGAGATGCCCAAACATCTCCTCGGCCAGCCGTACGATTTCTTCATGGTCGATGCCGCCCGCAGCCGACAGGATCATGCGATCCGGGCGATACTGTTCTCGCACGAAGGATGACAGGTCGTCCCGTCCGAACCCTCGCACATGCGCCCCTTCCCCAAGAATGGTACGCCCCAGCGGCTGATCGGGATAGGCCCGCTCTTGCAGCCAATCAAAGATCACGTCATCCGGCGTATCGAGCGCCTGCCCGATTTCCTGAAGGATGACGCCGCGTTCAATCTCGATCTCGACCGGGTCGAAGACCGGGTTCAGAACGATGTCCCCCACCACATCCAACGCCAGCGCCACGTCATTGCGCAGCACCCGCGCATAATAGGCCGTCACTTCGCGGCTGGTATATGCGTTGATATAGCCGCCCACGTCCTCGATGGCCTCGGCGATCTCAAGCGCATTGCGCCGCTTGGTCCCCTTGAAGGCCATGTGTTCGAGGAAATGCGCAATGCCGTTCTGCTCGGGGCGTTCATGGCGCCCCCCCGCATTGACCCAAATTCCGATGGCCGCGGATTCAAGCCCGGGCATGTTCTCGGTGACGATCCGGAAACCGTTCGAGAGTGTGTGCAGTTCTACGGTCAACGCTGGGCAATCCGTTCTTTGATCAGGGCTTCGAGATGCGCAAGGTCATTGGGCACCCGTGTCACGTGCTCCTCGCGATCCATCATGTCCGCCATGTGCGGAGGCAGATCGGGGCGGCGCCCCATCGCCCGTTCCACGGCATCAGGGAATTTCGCAGGATGGGCTGTGGCCAAGGTGATCATCGGTGTCCCGGACAGGTTCTCGTTACCAACTTTTACCCCAACTGCCGAATGCGGGCAAAGAACTTCTCCACAGGCGGTAAACTCATCGCGAATGGTGGCCATGGTCTCGTCTTCCGAGGCACGGCCCGACTTGAAAGTCTCGCGCAGGATTTCCATCGCCCCCTGGCTGATCGAGAAGGACCCGTCCTTCAGTTCTTCCATCAATTGTGCCACCGCATTCCCGTCGCGCCCATAGGCATCAAACAGCGCACGCTCGAAATTCGAACTCACCTGAATATCCATCGACGGGCTGATCGAGGGCGTCACACCTTCCTTGGTGTAGGCGCCGGTTTCCATCGTGCGATGCAGGATATCGTTCTGGTTCGTAGCAATCACCAGATCCTTGATCGGCAGCCCCATCTTCTTGGCGATGTAACCTGCAAAGATGTCACCGAAATTGCCGGTCGGCACGGTAAACGACACCTCGCGGTTCGGCGCGCCGAGCGAGACGGCGGAGGTAAAGTAATATACCACCTGCGCCAGCACCCGCGCCCAGTTGATCGAGTTCACCCCGGCCAGTTTCACGCCATCGCGGAATTCGAAATCGTTGAACATGTCCTTGAGCTTGGCCTGGCAATCGTCAAAGTCGCCATCCAGCGCCAGCGCGTGCACATTGGCGTCGTCCGGCGTGGTCATCTGTTTGCGCTGAATATCAGAGACGCGGCCATGCGGGAACAGGATGAACACATCCACGTTATCCAAGCCCCGGAAGGCTTCAATCGCCGCCGAACCGGTGTCGCCCGAAGTGGCGCCAACGATGGTCACGCGCGCGTTCCGGCGCCCCAGCGAGAACTGGAACAGCTGGCCGATGAGCTGCATGGCAAAGTCTTTGAAGGCGAGCGTGGGGCCGTGGAACAGCTCAAGCAGAAAATGGTTAGGGCCCAGCTGTACCAGCGGCGCACGGGCGACATGCCGGAACCCTTCATAGGCGCGTGCGATGATGCCCTTGAATTCGTCGTCGGTGAAGGCATCGCCCACGAAGGGGCGCATCACCCGGAGCGCCGCCTCTTCGTAGCTCACCCCGGCCAGCGCGGCGATCTCGTCCGCGCTCATCGTCGGGATGGTTTCCGGCACGTAAAGGCCGCCGTCACGGGCAAGGCCGGTCAGCATGGCTTCTTCGAAACTCAGAACAGGCGCGTTTCCGCGGGTCGAAATGTATTTCACCGGTCTCAAGCCTTCTTGGTTTTGCGCAGTCGGCGCAGGTAATAAAGCGTCATGATCACCCAGACAATCGCCAGACCGTACCAGGTGACAACATATTCAAGGTGATCGTTGGGAATTCCCGCACTGTCCAGAGGCAACGGCGTCACGGGAGGGTCGTTTTCCGACGTATCGCGCAAAACGATCAGAACAGGTTCGGTTGTCAGCGCCGCCGCCATGGTATCCACATCGCGTGCGAACCAGATATTCCCCGCCAGATCGTTATCCGGCGTATAGTTATCGATCTCGTCGGGCCAGTGCAGATTGCCCACAATGGTCGCTTCGACAGGGGCGCGGGCGGCATTCTTCTGGGGTGTTTTGATCCAACCACGATCCAGAAGCAGGCGCCGCCCATCTTCGATCTCGAAGGCTGCGATCACGCGATAAACTGCCCCCACATCGCGCGTGGAGGCAAGCACGTGCAGTTCCTCATTCGTGATCGTGCCACGCGCGGTGACCGGCAAAAACCGATCCTCTTCGGGATCGGGCTGCACCGGTACGGCCACGGGATCGGAGGCGATCCGCGCGTCGATCTCGGCCAGAACCCCCGTCTTCCAGGTCAAGCGCTGCACCTGCCAAGTACCGAGGCTCACCAGCACCACGGTGCCGAGAATGCCGAAAAACAGGGGCAGAATGTAACGGGTCACACGGGCCTCATTCGGGGCAAAGAAAATCGCGGGCAGCACCGGGCCGCCCGCGACGTGTTATTCTCTGTTTGGCACCGGATTTCAACCGTTGCCGGGAGGGTTACTGGCCCCAGACGTAAATCGCCGCGAAGAGGAACAGCCAGACAACGTCAACAAAGTGCCAGTACCAGGCGGCCGCTTCGAAACCGACGTGTTTCTCGGGGGTGAAATGCCCCTTCATCAGACGCAGCAGGCAGACGAACAGGAAGATCGTCCCGATGATTACGTGCGCGCCGTGGAAGCCGGTCGCCATGAAGAAGGACGCGCCGTAGATGTTGCCGGCAAAACCAAAGGCCGCGTGGCTGTATTCATACGCCTGGAAACCGGTGAAGATCACACCCAGAGCGATGGCGATGATCAGGCCCCATTTCATGTCCTGGCGGTTGTTTTCATGCACGAGCGCATGGTGCGCCCAGGTGGCGGCCGCGCCCGAACACAGCAGGATCAGCGTGTTGATCAGCGGCAGGTGCCACGGATCGAAGGTCTCGATCCCTGCGGGCGGCCAGACGCCGTCCACCATGGGGCTATCGGGGCCCATCGGGTACATGGCGTGTTTGAAGAAGGTCCAGAACCATGCCGAGAAGAACATGACTTCGGACATGATGAACAGGATGAAGCCATAGCGCAGCCCGATCTGAACGACGGGTGTGTGATCCCCGGCATTGCTTTCCGCGATCACGTCAGCCCACCAGCCGAACATGACATAAAGAACGGCAATCAGGCCGATCAGGAACATCCACGGACCATTGTCGTGGAACCACAGGACCGCACCAAACAGCATGATGAAGCCGCCCAGCGAACCCAGGAAGGGCCACCAGGAGGGGGCCAGAATGTGATAGTCGTGATTTTTAGCGTGCGCCATTTTTTTCTTTTCCCTCGTTGGAAGGCTTGCCTTAGTTTACGTCGGTCTCCCCCGCCCGCGTCAAGGACGCGGTTTCCTCGGGAAGATCAATTTCGAAGAATGTGTAGCTCAGCGTGATCGACTTGACGAACTTGGCGTCGCGGTCGTTCACGATCTCGGGGTCCACAAAGAAGCTCACCGGCATCGTCACCCGTTCGCCGGGTTGCAACACCTGCTCTTCAAAGCAGAAACAGTCGATCTTGGTAAAGTAGCCGCCCGCATCAAACGGGGCGACATTGTAGCTGGCAGAACCGGCAATCGGGCGGTCGGTCGGGTTGTAGGCTTCGTAAAAGGCCAGCCCGGTTTCGCCGATGCGGATCTCCATTTCGCGCTGCAGCGGCTTGAACTCCCACGGCATGCCGCGTTCCTTGGAAGCGTCAAAGCGCACCTTGATGGTTTTTTCGAGGATTACGTCCGAGCCGCTATCTGCGACATTCGTTTCCCCACCAAAGCCTGTAACCCGGCAGAACCAGTCATAAAAGGGCACCGACGCCCAAGCGAGCGCCCCCATAAGCACGACCACGCCCACGGTCTGGAACAGGGTCTTGTTCTTGCCTTCCATCGCCATCAGTTGCTCACCACTGCGTTTTCAGGTTCGTAGTCACCGCGCGTAACCTTGACCACGGTCAGGCCGAACACGATCACGATGAAGCCGACAAGAACCAGCGCCACACCCAGATTGCGCCCGAACCGGCGCTTGTGCAGTTCATGATCGTCACGAAAGCTCATGCTCACCAGCCTCCCCACCCGTAGGGTGCCAGCGCCGCTTCGGCGAGGATCGCACCGAAATGCAGGAACAGGTACAGAAGCGACAGGCCAAAGAATGCCTTTTCGCGCTTGTAACCGTCACGCTCGGCCACGGTTTCGTCGCGCCGCCAGATTGCCACAGCCCCTGCCAGGAACAGCGCGTTCAGCACCAGCGAGGTCACGAGGTAGATCGGACCGCCCACTCCGGTGAAAGCCATGCCCACCGCGATGATTGAGAGAAGGATCGTGTAGACGAGAATATGGTTGCGGGTCACGCGGCGCCCGTGGGTCACGTGCAGCATCGGCACGCCCGCGTCCTTGTAGTCGGATTTCATGAACAGGCAGAGCGCCCAGAAATGCGGCGGGGTCCACATGAAGATCAGGGTGAACATCAAAACGCTCTCGATCGAGATGCCCCCGGTCACCACGGCCCAGCCGATCATCGGAGGGAACGCCCCGGCCGCGCCGCCGATCACGATGTTCTGCGGTGTCCAGCGCTTGAGCCACATGGTGTAGATCACCACGTAGAAGAAAATGGTAAAGGCCAGAAGCCCTGCGGCCACCCAGTTGGCAGCCAGCCCCAGCATCACCACGGCAAATCCCGACAGCGCCACACCGATCGCCATGGCTTCGTCCGGCGTTACCTTGCCCGAGGGGATGGGGCGGTTCTGGGTGCGTTTCATCACCCGGTCGATATCCGCATCCCACCACATATTGAGCGCGCCCGAGGCGCCGCCGCCCACTGCAATGAACAGGATCGAGCAGAACGCCACGAAGGGATGTACCCCGCCGGGTGCGGCGAGCAGACCCACCGCGGCGGTGAACACCACCAGCGACATCACGCGCGGCTTGAGCAGAGCGAAGTAATCGCCGAAGCCCGCCTCGCCAGTGTCGGCCCGTGTGTTGATGCTTGTGTCACTCATGACTGCGTCCTGTTCAATCGCTGCCGTTCGGATGGTCGAAAGCGGGGTCTCCCCCGCCATCAAGATCAGTCAGCCGCGGCCACCTTGACCGAAGGCAGGGTCGACTTGTCGCCTGCGTATTCTTCGATCGCGCCCTCGAGCCACTTGTCATAGTCGGCCTGCGAAACCACCTGAACGGTGATCGGCATGTAGGCGTGGTCCTTGCCGCAAAGTTCCGAACACTGGCCGAAGTAGATGCCTTCGCGCTCGGCGTTGAACCACAGCTGCGCGATGCGGCCCGGGACGGCGTCCTGTTTCACGCCAAAGGCAGGGATGGTCCAGGAATGGATCACGTCCGCACCGGTCACGTCCATGACGACGGTCTTGCCAACCGGCACGACAACCTTGGTGTCGGTGGCCAACAGGTACTCATCGCTGTTGTAACCGTTCTCTGCCAGTTCCTCTTTCGGCAGCAGGAAGCTGTCAAAGGCGAACTCGTGGTCGGTGTACTCGTAGCCCCAGTACCACTGATAGCCCGTCACCTTGATGTGGACCTCGCCTTCCGGGATTTCCTGCTGGTTGAACAGAACAGGCAGCGAGAAGGCACCGATGAACACCAGGATGATGATCGGGCCCAGCGTCCAGGCGATCTCGATCGGGGTGTTGTGAGTGAAGGTCGCAGCGTTCGGGTTGGCGCGACGGTTATAACGCACGATCACGATCAGAATCAGCAGGCTGACAAAGGCCACAATGGCGGTGATGATCACCAGGAGAAGGTGGTCCAACGAGTGGATCTGGCGAGCCAGTTCGGTGGCGGCCGGTTGAAAGCCGAGGCCGCCGGGCGTGGGTTTGCCAACGGTTTCAACGCTCTGTGCGAACGCCGGAACGGCGGTAAAGGCTGCCAGGAGGCCCAGGATTGTCGAGAGAATGCGCATGTTTCACCCTGATCGGTTACTGTGTTGTTCTATTACGAGTCGGCGAGTCGCACCGGAAAACCGGCACAATCCCGCTGTTGTTTCGCGCCTAGAAACCATATTCTATCCCACAGATAAAGATCGAAGCATGCGGCAAACAGGCGCTTTTTTTGATTTAGATCAAAAACCGAGGGAAAACCACACATGACTCAGAACAACTTTCGCCCTTTCGAGACCGCCCTGGACGAGGGCGCTGCGCTGCGGCACCTGCGCGCAGCGACAGACGGGGCCGAGGATGGCGAACTGTTCTTCGAGCGCCGCAGTTCGGAGGCGCTGGTGTTTGATGACGGGCGCCTCAAGACCGCCAGTTATGACGCGGGCGAAGGTTTCGGTCTCCGCGCGGTCAAAGGGGATGTGTCGGGCTATGCCCATTCCTCGGACATCTCCGAAGCCGCGATTGCGCGCGCCGTGGAAACCGCCCGGCTGGCCGTTGGCGCGGGCGGAGGCGTGCTCGCCGAGGGGCCGCAACCGACCAACCGCAAGCTCTATACGGATGCCGACCCGATCGGCGGCATCGCCTTTCCGGTCAAGATCGAGACCCTGCGCGAGATCGACGCCTTTGCCCGTGCTCTTGATCCGCGCGTTGTTCAGGTTTCGGCCACGCTCGTCGCATCGCATCAGGAAGTGGTGATCCTGCGCCCCGATGGCACGCATGTCACCGACACCCGCCCCATGACGCGCGTCAATGTCTCGGTAATCGTCGAACAGAATGGACGCCGGGAATCCGGTAGCGCTGGGGGCGGCGGGCGCATCGGCCTCGATGGGTTGCTCGACCCCGCCGACTGGCAAGCCAAGGCACAAGAGGCGCTGCGCATTGCGCTGGTCAACCTTGAAGCGGTTCCGGCCCCAGCCGGCCCGATGCAGGTTGTGCTTGGCCCAGGCTGGCCTGGGATCCTGTTGCATGAAGCCGTCGGGCACGGGCTTGAAGGCGATTTCAACCGCAAGGGCAGCTCCAAGTTCACCGGCATGGTCGGCCAACAGGTCGCCGCGCGCGGCGTGACCGTTGTGGATGACGGTACCATCCCGGACCGGCGTGGCTCGATCACCGTGGATGACGAGGGAACGCCGTCCACCAAGACGACACTGATCAAGGACGGCATCCTTGTCGGCTACATGCAGGACCGCCAGAATGCCAGGCTCATGGGCGTGGCACCGACGGGCAACGGACGGCGCGAAAGCTATGCCCACACGCCGATGCCGCGCATGACCAACACCTATATGGAGGGCGGCGACAGCGATCCTTCGGATCTGGTGGCATCGCTCAAGGACGGGATCTATGCCGTGGGCTTTGGCGGCGGGCAGGTCGACATTACCAATGGCAAGTTCGTGTTCTCCTGCACCGAGGCGTACCGCGTGGAAAACGGCAAGGTCGGCGCCCCGGTCAAGGGCGCGACCCTGATCGGGGACGGGGCGACAGCCATGACGCAAATCCGGGGCCTTGGCAATGACATGGCGCTTGATCCCGGTATGGGCAATTGCGGCAAGGCCGGTCAATGGGTGCCCGTCGGGGTTGGTCAGCCAACGGTGTTGATGGATGGGCTGACGGTGGGCGGTTCTGCAGCTTGAGCGGATGGCCGGTTTTTCGAACCGACAAAGAAGCCGCCAGAAAGGTTTTCTGGCGGCACCATGCGATTGCCTGCGCTGCTGTTCTCATAGTCCCATCGCTCCTGGGCTACATATACCTGATCCTCTTTATCTCATCCGAGACCAAGGCCACATTGAGCTGGGGCGGTGTTGACGGGCTGACGATCAGCCTGTTTGCAAGCTTTGCTGCCTTTTCCTTCTACTTCTCATGGATAGGTTTATTGATGGGCGTCCCACTTGCCATCGCGGCCCTGAAACGCGGGATCGCAGGCTGGGGAATGGCGCTGCTTGCCGGGGCGGCCGTTGGGCAGGTCGTCGCGCTGGTTCTTTCCATGCCCATCGCGCTGGCGATGGGGCCGTTTCTAGCCTTGATCTATTGGATCAGCCTGCGCTTGTCAGTGCCAGGCGCATTTGTTGGCTAAATCTGTTTACGGTTTACGCGCCATTAACCACCCACGCGCTACATCTGATTCTGCAAGCGGATGGAGCCACGGATGACTGAAGACAATTATTCTTCCACTCACCCCCAACTCCCACCCACCACGGAAGAAGTTCGTTTTTCGTGGCTCCGTCTCTTGCGCTCTCGCCGGGTTGGCATTTCCACGTTCAATCGACTGATGGAGGAGCACGTTACCGCAGATGCGGCGCTTGTCGCCCTACCCGAAATTGCCCGCGCCGCCGGTGTCGAGAATTACGAACCCTGCCCCGAAGCCGTGATCAATAACGAACTCAAAGCAGGACACGCGGCGGGGGCGCGGCTTTTGCTGCGCAGTGATCCGGACTATCCTGACGCTTTACGCGATATTGCAGATGCCCCGCCGGTCCTCTGGGCCAAGGGGCGCGCAGATCTATTGCAAAAACCGATGATTGCCATGGTCGGCGCACGCAATGCGTCGTCGCTGGGAACCCGCATGGCGCGCGCGCTTGCCCGCGATCTGGGGCAGAAGGGATTCGTCGTGGTCTCCGGCCTTGCGCGTGGCGTCGACACCGCCGCCCACATTGCCGCCCTGCCCACCGGCACCATTTCCGTTTTTGCAAGCGGGATCGACATCGTTTACCCAGCCGAAAACACGCGACTTGCTGAGGATATCGCCCGACAAGGGTTGCGGCTGTCCGAACAGCCACCCGGCCTGATGCCCCAGGCGCGCCACTTCCCGGCGCGCAACCGGATCATCTCGGGCCTGTCACGCGCCGTCGTGGTGGTCGAGGCCGCAGTCAAGTCCGGCAGCCTGATCACCGCGCGCAACGCCCTTGACCAGGGCCGAGAGGTTCTGGCCGTGCCCGGCCATCCCTTTGATGCACGGGCCTCCGGGTGCAACCTGTTGATCCGCGACGGCGCACAGCTTGTGCGGTCGGCGGAAGATGTGATCGAGGCGCTCGGACCGCTGGCAGGTTTGCAACCCGATACCCAGCCGGAACTTCCCAACTTGCCACCGCCCCCGAAACCCCGGAAGCGCAGCCTGCGGGAGATTTCGAACCTGCACATGCAAATCCTGAACCGGCTGGGCCCGGCCCCCGTAGCCGAAGATCAACTGGTCAGGGACCTGCAGGCCGAGTCCGAAGACGTGGCCCCTGCGCTTGTCGACCTCGAGCTTGATGGCAAGATCACCCGACAATCCGGCGGGCTGCTGAGCCGGGCCTAGTTGATCCCGGTGCAGAACTCGGCGATCACCGGCCGGAACGCCCGACAGGTCGGTGCCCAAGCCCACCAGACATCGGTCGCCCCCACCGACCATTGCACCGCAACCCATGTCGATCCCGATTTCTTGTAAAGCACATGGTACCAGGCCCCATCCATGTCTTCGGGATAGAGCTCTCCGCGCTGATAGGCCGGTGTGTCATAAAGGTTGATCGCACCACCGCCCGGGCGCTGCGCCCGCAACGAGGCAAAGGCGACGTCATCTGCGCGGCGCAAGTCTTCGACCACGAATTGCACCGGCGCGCCCAGCTGCCATTCTGCATGGGGGCGGATGGCGTCCATCAACGCCGCGCGCGTTGCCGTACCGCGCGCCGGTTCTTCCCACGCCCAGGCGGGAAACGTCACGGCCATGGCCAACAGGATCATCATCGCTCTCAACATCGCCATACCTCTTTCTGCATCCTTTGCACATCACCTTGCCACGGCGAAAATGCCACCGCATTGACAATTCCCCCTTTCACCCCACATTTTTCGCCGCCATAACGCTCGTCCCGAGTCGAGAGGAATTTTCATGCCCGTTGTCGTTGTCGAATCCCCGGCCAAAGCCAAAACAATCAACAAGTACCTGGGGTCCGATTACACGGTGCTGGCGTCTTATGGCCATGTGCGCGACCTGCCACCCAAGGACGGGTCGGTCGACACGGATGATGACTTTGCGATGAAATGGGAGGTCGGCACCGACTCTCGCAAACATGTGAAGGCGATTGCCGACGCGCTCAAGGATGACAACAACCTGATCCTCGCAACCGACCCCGATCGCGAGGGCGAGGCGATCAGCTGGCATCTTGAAGAAGCGCTGCGCAAACGCCGCGCCATCAAGAAGGACACGCCGGTATCACGCGTGGTGTTCAACGCGATCACCAAGTCCGCCGTAACCGAGGCGATGCAGAACCCACGACAAGTGGACCAGCCGCTCGTCGATGCCTATCTCGCCCGACGCGCGCTCGACTACCTTGTCGGTTTCAACCTTTCGCCGGTGCTTTGGCGCAAGCTGCCCGGCGCGCGCTCGGCCGGGCGTGTGCAATCGGTCTGCCTGCGCCTGATCGTGGAACGCGAGATGGAGATCGAAGCCTTCAACGCGCGTGAATACTGGTCGGTCAAGGCGGTGCTCACCACGCCGCGGGGTCAGGAATACGAAGCCCGCCTGACGGTTCTGGGCGGCAACAAGCTCGACAAGTTCGACATCGCCAACGAAACAGCCGCCGAACTGGCGGTGCAGGCCATCAATTCGCGCGACCTTTCGATTGCCAAGGTCGAAGCCAAACCGGCCAGCCGCAACCCTTCGGCCCCTTTCATGACCTCGACCCTGCAACAGGAAGCCAGTCGCAAATTCGGCATGGGTGCGCGTCAATGCATGTCCACTGCCCAGCGGCTCTACGAGGCCGGACACATTACATATATGAGGACCGACGGCATCGACATGGCCCCCGAAGCGGTCGCGGCCGCGCGCGACGCAATCAAGGATCGTTATGGCGCCGAATATGTGCCGTCCGAACCGCGCATGTACAAGAACAAGGCCAAGAATGCGCAGGAAGCGCACGAATGTATCCGCCCCACCGACATGGCGCGCGATGCCGCCGCGCTGAAGCTGTCAGACGAAGACCAGCGCAAACTTTACGACCTGATCTGGAAACGCACGATCGCCTGCCAGATGGAGGGTGCCCGCATGGAGCGCACCACCGTCGATATCGCCAGCGGCGACGAACAGGTCGGTCTGCGTGCCACCGGTCAGGTGGTGTTGTTCGACGGTTTTTTGCGGGTTTATGAAGAGGGGCGCGACGACGTGGTGGACGACGACGACAAGCGTCTGCCACAGATCATGGAGGGTGAGGCCGCGACCAAGAAGTCGGTCACACCGGAACAGCATTTCACCCAGCCCCCGCCCCGCTACACCGAAGCGACGCTGGTCAAGAAAATGGAAGAACTGGGCATTGGCCGTCCCTCGACCTATGCCAGCGTGATCACCACGATCCAGGACCGTGAATATGTCCGCAAGGAAAAGAACCGCCTTTTCCCCGAGGACAAGGGCCGGATCGTCACGATCTTCCTGCTGAACTTCTTCCGCCAGTACGTCGGTTACGAATTCACCGCCAATCTCGAGGAAGAACTCGATGACGTTTCGGCGGGGAACCGCAACTACAAGAACGTGCTGGCCCGCTTCTGGAAGGATTTCTCGGCTGCCATTGCAGAGACCTCGGAACTGCGCATCACCGAGGTTCTTGATGTACTTGACGACGCGCTGGCCCCACAGCTTTATCCGCCCCGTGAAGACGGATCCGATCCGCGTGTCTGTCCGAAATGCGGCCAGGGGCAACTGCACCTCAAGACCTCGCGCACGGGGGGGTTCGTGGGCTGCGGCAACTATCCTGAATGCACCTATACCCGCCCAATCGCAGGCGAAGGCGCAGATGGAGACGAGCGGGTTCTGGGCGAAGATGCGGGCGACGAGATCTGGCTCAAGGCGGGGCGTTTTGGCCCTTATGTGCAACGCGGCGAACCCACGCCCGAGAACAAGAAACCGCCGCGTGCGTCGCTACCGCGTGGCTGGAACAAGGATGACATGGACCTTGAAAAGGCCCTGACCTTGCTCAGCCTGCCGCGCGAGATCGGCGATCACCCTGAAGGCGGCATGATCAGCGCCAACTTCGGTCGGTTCGGGCCCTATGTCATGCACCAGCTGCCCGACGAGGCCAAGCCGGTCTATGCCAACCTCAAGGACCCCAACGACGTCTTTGAAATCGGCATGAACCACGCGGTCGAGCTGCTCACCGAAAAGCGCAACAACCCGGGCCGCCGGGGCGGGCGCGCGGCTGCCAAGCCGCTCAAGGAGCTGGGCGAACACCCCGAGAGCGGCGGCGCCGTCAACGTGATGGATGGGCGCTATGGCCCTTATGTGAAATGGGAAAAGGTCAACGCGACCATTCCCAAGGACATCAAGGCTGAAGATGTTACCATGGAGCAAGCCATGGAATGGATTGCCGAAAAGGCCGCCAAGAAGGGCACCAAGCGAAAGGCGCCGGCCAAGAAAAAGACCCCGGCGAAAAAGGCCGCAGCCAAATAATGACTCTTTGCCATGAATGTCAGACGGCGCCGGATGTCCGGCGCCGCCTTTTTTGGGGGGCACCTCGCGACTGCCTCAACAACTCGTGATTTGAATTCGTCACTGCACCTCGACATTTTCGCGTCAAAACGAGCAGATTCTGGACCATTTCATGACCGACACGCGCTTCACACGCCGCGCGCTTTTGCTTGCGGCCCCAGCCCTTGCCTTCTCGCGACTGCCCGCCCACGCAGACGAGCGCGACACGTCCGTCCCGCCCGTGCCTCGGAATATTTCGTCTTTCCGCACACAGGATTGGCGCGATCATTTTGACACGCTCGGTGTCGCCACCATCGTGGCCGACACCGCCTCGCGTGCCCTGCATTTCTGGAGCGGGGACGGCAGCGATTACCGGATGTTCCCGACCTCCGTGCCAATCTCGGAAGAGCTGACCAAGCGCGGATATACCAAGATCGTGCGCAAACGCGTTGGCCCCGACTGGACCCCGACGCCCAGCATGATCGAGCGCAACCCCGAGTTGAAATACATGCCCCCGGGCCCCGACAATCCGTTAGGCACTCACGCGATGTATCTCGACTGGCCCGCCTACCTGATCCATGGCACGCATGACACGCGCAAGATCGGGCGGCGCAGCTCGGATGGCTGTATCGGCCTTTACAACGAAGCGATTGCAGAGCTGTTCGAGATCACGCCCATTGGTGCCCAGGTCCGCCTGATCTGATCCTTCTCCCGTAGTAATACGGCCATAACAAAGCCGCATTGACTCCGGGGCGACGTGGCGTCAAAACCCGTACAATTCCGGATTTGAGGGAGAATTCCATGAAAAAAGTCTATGCGAATGCCACCGAGGCACTCGACGGGCTGCTCAAGGATGACATGCTGATCGCGTCTGGCGGTTTCGGTCTCTGCGGCATCCCCGACATGCTTCTCGAAGCCATCAAGGAGTCGGGCGTCAAGGACCTGACCTTTGCCTCCAACAACGCGGGCGTTGACGGCGCGGGCATCGGCATCCTGCTGGAAACCCGGCAGGTGCGCAAAATGATCTCGTCCTATGTGGGCGAAAACGCGGAGTTCATGCGCCAGTATCTCTCGGGTGAGCTTGAACTGGAATTCACCCCGCAAGGTACACTGGCCGAGCGTATGCGCGCCGGCGGTGCAGGCATCCCCGGCTTTTTCACCCGCACCGGCGTGGGCACCGTGATTGCCGAAGGCAAGATGGAAAAACAATTCCCCACCGGCCCCGACGGTGCCATGGAAGACTACATCATGGAAGAAGGCATCTTTGCCGATCTCGCTATCGTCAAGGCATGGAAAGCCGATGAAACCGGCAACCTTGTGTTCCGCAAGACCGCGCGCAACTTCAACGCCCCCGCCGCAACCTGTGGCAAGGTATGCGTTGTCGAGGTTGAGGAAATCGTGCCCACCGGCACACTGGACCCCGATGGCATCCACCTGCCCGGAATCTACGTGCACCGCATCATCAAGAGCACTGCGGAAAAACGCATCGAACAGCGCACCGTGCGCAAGCGGGAGGAAGCATAATGCCTTGGGATCGTAACCAGATGGCGGCACGGGCCGCACAAGAGCTTCAGGACGGCTGGTATGTGAACCTTGGCATCGGTATCCCGACGCTGGTTTCCAACTACATCCCCGAAGGTGTCGAAGTGACGCTGCAGTCGGAAAACGGCATGCTGGGCATGGGCCCCTTCCCCTATGAAGGCGAAGAAGACCCCGACCTGATCAACGCCGGCAAGCAGACCATCACCGAACTGCCCCAGACCGCCTATTTCGATAGTGCGCAGTCCTTTGCCATGATCCGCGGCGGCAAGATTGCCATGGCGATCCTTGGCGCGATGGAGGTGGCCGAGAATGGCGACCTTGCCAACTGGATGATCCCCGGCAAGCTGGTCAAGGGCATGGGCGGCGCGATGGACCTCGTGGCCGGTGTTGGCCGCGTGGTGGTCGTGATGGATCACACCAACAAACACGGCGACTCCAAGGTGCTGAAGGAATGCACCCTGCCGCTCACCGGCAAGGCTGTTGTGGATCGCATCATCACCAACCTTGGCGTGATGGACGTGGTCGAAGGCGGGCTGAAGCTGGTGGAACTGGCTGATGGCGTAAGCGAGGAAGAGTTCCGCGCTGCAACGCAGGCAACTCTGGTCAACTAAACACGCCTTATCTCATTGAAAAAGCCCGGCAATTGCGCCGGGCTTTTTTTCACGCTTCTGAAAACTCCAGCGTGCCGGGCAGGAACAATTCCTCAATCGTCAATTCGCGGGACGCTAATCCCTGTTGATGCGAATAGCGGAACAAGGTTTCCAGCGTCTTGCGGTTGGCTTCGATGCCATAAGGGTAAAAATTCCGCCCCATCAACTCTTGGGTTGCTTCAAGCTCTGAAGCGTACCAGGGCAACATGTCGGTTGCCCAGCTCAGCCGCGTCTTGGTCGCATAGGCGGCTTCCTTGGCTTGGGAAAATGCCCTGACAGCGGCCATCGGAACTTCCGCATGGGCCTCGGCAAAGTCACGCCGGATCGACAATACATGCATGATCGGAAAGACACCGGTGCGACGAAAATAATCCTGCTCGACACTGCGCACATTCGGAAACAGGCGTTTGATCCGGGGATCGCCCTGAAGATAGGCCGCGGGCGTGGCAGCATGGATCAGCGCGTCGACCTCTCCTGCCAGAAGCAACTCGGATTCATCCATCCCCGCAGGGCCCGAAATGATATCAACCCCATCCGCCCTGCGCTGTTCCTGCGCGGAGATCTTTCCCGCCTCGGCGGCAGAGCTGTCCTTGTTTGAAATAACCCAGGTCATGTCTGAAGGCTTGACCCCGTATTCATCTTCCAGCAGGCCGCGAATCCATGTGAGCGAGGTCGAGGAATAACCGGGCGTGCCCACCCGGCGCCCGTTGAGGTCTTCCGGGTGTTCGATGCCCGAATTTGTGTGGACGAAGATGCTCTTGTGGCGGAACTGGCGCAGCAGGAACACCGGCAAAAGAGCGTAATCGCGGAACCCCTCATTGGCATGGGCCAGCATGAAAGGATGCAAGCCAACTTCGGTGATCTGATGCGGGCCCTCACCCGAGAAAGCCAAGGTGTTCATGTCGCCGATGCCAGCTTCCACAAAGGTGGCCTTTACGCCGTCAATGGACACGGTCCCGTCAAACAGCGCGGCAGTACGATCAAGGCGATACCCCGCCACGCTTACCGGGACATCGCTCGCAAAGGCGCGGCTGGCAATCAACGCGGGCGCGGCCAAGACCGCACCGCTCATCATCATGAAGTCTCTGCGTTTCATGGGGCTTCCCTGTCTCAACGGTCTGCTTGCGCCAGCTTAGGCACACCGCAGGTCAAAGCAAAATAAAAAAGCGGACAGAGTATGTGCCCCCTGGGGTCGCGCGATCAGCGGCAAGCGACGGGATAGGTCAGCGCGAAGCCTCCCGAAATCGGCGCGCCAAGACAGCTTACCTTGCCGACACCGCCGGCCCATTTGCGATGCGGGTCAATGGCCACCCGCCCCTGCCCCGGCATGTCCTGCCAAAGCTCGAAATGCAGGTGCGGAAAACCCCCGGCAAGCGCGCCTGTTTTGCCCAGCGTCCCGATCTGCGCCCCACGGGCCACGGATTGCCCGCGGCTGACAAGCCGACTGTCCATATGGGCATAGCGCGTCCAGCGGCGCAGCGATCCGCCATGCGCAATCAATACGACATTGCCATAAGCCGGATCAAAGAAGGATTGATCGACTTTTCCGGATGCTGCAGCGAGTACAGGTGTGCCGACATCGGTGTGAATATCAATACCCGCATGTTCGCCCCATTCCTGCCCGCGTGGCGAATGGGTGTCGGGCGCGCGGAACTGCTGTGTGATGGACGGCGCGTTGCGGGGAACCTCGACCGCGATCGGATCTGGATAACGTGCCACGTAGGGCGCGCTTGCCCCAAAAGGTGCAAGCCCCGCCGCACAGGCCGCCAACGCCCCGACGCAAAGCCACAGCCATTTCCGCATTGATCCGTTCCTTATTGTGCCGTCCAGCCCCCATCCACGGGAATCGACGTGCCCGTCACATTATGGGCAATCGGCGCACAGAGCCACCGCGCAAGCGCCCCGATTTCCGAAGGGTCCGACGTGCGTTGCGAGGGCTGCTTTTCCGCCAAAAGATCAGCGATCCCTTTGTCCCGGTCGCCGCCAAATTCGGCTGCCCGCGCCTCGATCTGCGGCTGGATGATCGCGGTTTCCGTCCAACCCGGACAGATACAGTTCACCGTGACACCGCCCGCAGATTTCCTTCCTTGGTTGGCATATTCCAATGCGGCCACCCGGCTCAGACCGACAAGGCCAAACTTGGCCGCGCAGTAGGGCGCCTTTTCCTTGCTGGCGACGATGCCGTGTACGCTTGCAATGTTGATCACTCGACCATAGCCCCGTTCCGCCATCCCCGGCATCGCGGCACGCATGGTGTGAAAGGCCGCCGAAAGGTTGATGGCAAGGATCGCGTCCCATTTTTCGAGCGGCATCTCGGCAAGCGGCGCTGTGTGTTGAATACCGGCGTTATTCACCAGGATATCCGCCCCGCCCCACGCTGCGACCGCCGTCATCAAATCGTCGATCTGTTGGGGGTGGCGCAAATCGCCGCGAAAGAACTCGGCCTGTGGCGCTCCCTTGTCACGCAGATGGTGGCAGACCTCTTCGATTTGCGCATCCCCTGCAATCCCGTGCACCGCAATCCGTGCACCCGCCTCCGCCAAAGCCTCTGCGACCGCCAGACCGATGCCTTGCACCGACCCTGTGATCAACGCGGTTTTTCCTGCCAGTTCCGTCATTTACATGTCCTCCATCATCTTGCGCAGCTCGGTCTTGAGGACCTTGCCGTAATTGTTCTTGGGCAATTCGGTCAGCGCGAAATAGTCCTTTGGGCGTTTGAAACGAGCGATCTGTTCAAGGCAATGCGCATCAAGCGCCGCCGCATCCATCTCGCCCTTGGCCACCACGAAAGCGACAACATCTTCGCCCCATTCGGGATGCGGACGCCCCACGACGGACACCTCGATCACCGAAGGATGGGTCAAAAGCGCCTCTTCCACCTCGCGCGGATAGATGTTGGTGCCCCCCGAGATGATCATATCTTTGGATCGGTCCTTGAGCGTCAGGAACCCATTTTTGCTCAGACTGCCCATATCTCCAGTCTTGAGCCAGCCATCGACCACCGTCTTGGCCGTGGCTTCCTCATTCCGCCAATAGCCCGGCATCACCGCATCGCCGCGCACCATGATCTCGCCAACCTCGCCTGCGGACAGGGGCAATCCGTTCTCATCAGCAATGGCCACCTCGACCACCGATTGCGCCCGACCAACCGAGGCCAGCCGCGCCTCCCAGCGGGGATGCATGCGGTCCGACACCTCCTGACGGCCAAGTGCCGTGATGCACATCGGGCATTCCCCCTGGCCGTAGATCTGCACGAAAATCGGCCCGAAATGGTCCACTGCCTCGACAATGTCGGCCACGTACATCGGCCCTCCGCCATACACGATCGTGCGCAGCCCTTTGCCGCTTTCACCCGATGCCTTGGCCACCATCGTGAGGCGTTTGACCATGGTAGGCGCGGCAAACATGTGCACCCGCCCATGATGCCGAGCGAGTGCAAAAATCTCGGCTTCGTCAAATCCGCCACTGACGGGAAGAACATGGCGCGCACCCTTGAGCACATGCATCACGTTGTAGATCCCTGCCCCGTGGCTCATCGGCGCGGCATAAAGCGCAGCATCCTCACCTGTCACCTCATCTACATCGGCAAAGTAGCTGAGCGCCATCGCCACCAGCATGCGGTTGGTGATCATCACGCCCTTGGGCCGCCCCGTGGTGCCAGAGGTGTAGAACAGCCAACACAGGTCCTCGGCTTCGCGCGGGGTCGCCATTTCGAGCGGTCCATTCTCAATCGCCGTGGCCCAGACGGATCCGGTGACATCCACACAGGGCATATCGCACACATCACTTAGCGCGCCATGTAATCCCGGAGAGGTAAAGCACATGGCCGCATCCGCGTCTTTCAGAATCCACGCCGCTTCGCGCCCGTGCAGTTTCGCATTGATGGGTACAACAACAGCCCCGGCACACCACGCACCATATTGCGCGATCAGATATTCGGGCAGGTTCTTCATGAATATCCCGACCCGGTCGCCCGGCGCGATGCCATGCGTGCGCAACCAGCCGGCCACAGAAAGCGCCTTGGCATGAAAGCTGCCATAAGTTTCGGCGCAATCCTCTCCCAGGAAAATCGCCGGGCGTTCCGGGTCCAGCCGCGCGGTACGCTCAAGCCATGACGCTATATTCATGTCCCATCCCTCCCTAACATGACCATAGAGCTATGCCGCGTCGTGTCCCAAGCGACAATTCGTAAAAATACGCCGCCCCTTGGCCTTTAAGACGGCTTGTGCCATCAACAGGCCCATGGAACTGGACACCCTCGCCTTTGAACATGCCCCAGTGGGCCTTGCCATCCTTGAAAACCGCATCATCCGACGGTGCAACCTGCATTTTGGCGAGATGTTCGGCGAAGACCCTGCCTCCTGCGTCGATGTCTCGCTTGGTGAATTCTACGCCTCCGAGGAAGACTTTCAGTCCATCGGGGAACGCGGATTGGCGGCCATGCGCGAAAGCGGTCGGTATCACGACGAACGTGTCATGCGCCGGCGCAATGGCGAACTGTTCTGGTGCCGGGTGCGTGGCCAATCTCTTACCCCGGACAGCCCTTTCCAGCGCGGTATCTGGTCCTTTGCCGATCTTTCGGACGAACGCCCGATTGTCGAGCTGACCCAACGCGAACGCGAAGTGGCGATCCTGACCTGCCGGGGCCTGACCTCCAAGGAGATCGGGCTCGAACTCGACATCTCCTATCGCACCGTCGAAGAATACCGTGCCCGGCTGTTACGCAAGTTCGGCGCGCGCAAGCTGGCCGAGCTGGTGGCAAAACTCTCGGGCATGCCGCTCTGAGGCTGTTTTCTTTCCGCGTTTCCCCTCGAAAAACTGCGCCCACATCCCTATTTTGCACAGTCAGTTCAGCTTTCATCGCCCGCGCTTTTCACCTATAAGCGCCGCAGGGGAAACCAACCAACGACTGGAAACGCGCAAAAGCGCCGCACAGGGTATAACAAATATGAGCAAATCCAATCACGAGTCCGATGTCGCCTTCATCAAGGCGCTTGCAGAACTTCTGCGCGAAAACGATCTGACCGAACTTCAGGTCAAGCGCGACTATGGCGAAGATGACAGCCTGAACGTGCGCGTCAGCCGCCAACAGCCCGCCCCCATCGCCGCGGCCCCCGTCGCAGTGGCCGCGGCCCCTGCCGCAGCTCCCGCCCCCGCCACAGCGGCCCCAGCAGCCCCGACCGCAGGGGCAAATGACGATCCTGCCAGCCACCCCGGCGCAGTGACGTCGCCGATGGTTGGCACTGTCTATCTTCAACCCGAACCCGGCTCGCCCACCTTCATCAGCGTTGGTGCACAGGTGAGCGAAGGCGACACACTTCTGATCGTGGAAGCCATGAAGACCATGAACCACATTCCCGCCCCGGCCTCGGGCACGGTGAAACGGATTCTTGTCGGGGATGGCGACACCGTCGAATATGGTGCGCCTCTGGTTATCATCGAATAAGGCACTGACATGTTTCAGAAAATCCTGATCGCCAACCGCGGAGAAATCGCCCTGCGCGTGATCCGTGCGTGCCGCGAAATGGGCATCCAGTCGGTCGCCGTGCACTCGACAGCCGATGCCGACGCGATGCATGTACGCATGGCTGACGAGGCCATCTGCATCGGTCCGCCGCCGGGTACGGAAAGCTATCTCAACATGGCCGCGATCATCGCGGCCTGCGAAGTCACCGGCGCACAGGCCATCCACCCCGGCTATGGCTTCCTGTCGGAGAACGCCAATTTCGTGCAGATCGTCGAGGATCACGGCCTGACGTTCATTGGCCCGACCGCCGAGCATATCCGCGTGATGGGCGACAAGATCACCGCCAAGGACACGATGAAGGCGCTTGGCGTGCCTTGCGTTCCCGGCTCTGACGGAGGTGTACCCGATCTCGACGCCGCGCTGAAAATCGGCGAAGAGTTCGGCTATCCGGTCATCATCAAGGCCACGGCTGGTGGCGGCGGCAAGGGCATGAAGGTGGCCAACAACGCCACCGAGATGAAATCGGCGTTCCAGACCGCGCGCGCCGAGGGCAAGGCCAACTTTGGCAATGACGAAGTCTATATCGAGAAGTACCTCACTACGCCCCGCCATATCGAGATCCAGGTCTTTGGCGACGGCAAGGGCAACGCGGTGCATCTGGGCGAGCGGGACTGTTCGTTGCAGCGCCGCCACCAGAAGGTATTCGAAGAGGCCCCCGGCCCCTGCATCAGCGCAGAAGAGCGCGCCCAAATCGGTAAGGTCTGTGCCGACGCTGTGGCCAAGATCAACTATATCGGCGCAGGTACGATCGAGTTCCTTTACGAAAATGGCGAGTTCTACTTCATCGAGATGAACACCCGGCTTCAGGTGGAACACCCCGTGACCGAGGCCATCTTTGGCGTCGATCTGGTGCGCGAACAGATTCGGGTGGCCGAAGGTCTTCCCATGTCTTTCACGCAGGACGATCTCGAGATCAACGGCCACGCCATCGAGGTACGGATCAATGCCGAACGGTTACCGAAATTTTCGCCCTGCCCGGGGCGCATTTCGCACTACCACGCCCCCGGTGGGCTGGGCGTGCGGATTGATTCGGCGCTGTATGACGGCTATTCGATCCCGCCATATTACGATTCGCTGATCGGTAAACTGATCGTGCACGGGCGCGACCGCACCGAGGCACTGGCGCGTCTGAACCGGGCCCTGGGAGAGTTGATCGTCGACGGCATCGATACGACTGTGCCGCTGTTCCACGCCCTTCTGGGCGAGGACGATATTCATTCAGGCAACTACAATATCCACTGGCTGGAACGCTGGCTGGAAACCAACCTGAACGAAGGCTGAACCAAATGGGCGCGCGTCGGCATGGGTGAACTGACACCCGACCTGCTGATGCGCGCCTATGGCATGGGGGTGTTCCCCATGGCCGAGCATCGCGACGACCCCGAGGTGTTCTGGGTCGACCCGATCCGCCGGGGAATCATCCCTCTCGACCGCTTCCACATTTCACGGTCTCTCGCCCGCGCCATTCGCCGCGCGGATTACACAGTCACGCTCAACCGTGATTTCTCCGGCGTCGTGGATGGATGCGCCAACCGGGCGGAAACATGGATCAACGCGGAAATCCGGCGCCTTTACATGGCTTTGCACGAACGGGGCGATGCGCATTCCCTGGAAATCTGGCACAATGAGACCCTTGCGGGCGGCGTCTATGGCGTGACGCTCGGGGCGGCCTTTTTTGGGGAGAGCATGTTCTCGCGGCGCCCCAATGCATCAAAGATCGCGCTGGCCTATCTGGTCGAACATCTGCGCCGCTGCGGTTTTACCTTGTTTGACACACAGTTCATCACAGACCACCTGGCCAGCCTTGGCGCTCTGGAAATCCCGCGGGCGGACTATCACAAGGCGCTGACCTGGGCGACGGGGCAGCAGGCCGATATCACGGCTCAGTCGTTGCCGTCCGCCAGGGATGTCTTGCAACGCAGAACCCAGACATCGTAGCGCGGGTGATCCAGCGCGTTGAGTGCGGGAGATGAGGCAATCATCCATCCTTCGAAAACGGATGCCCCTTCGCCGTTGTTTTCCAGGATGGTGAGATAGGCATAAGCCTCGCCCGTGGCATTGTCCTCGGGGTGGCGGCATTGGGCCATGTCCACACGCAGCGCGCCGAAGTTCAGACTATAGCCGTTCTGCAATTCGAAATCGACCAGATCACCCGTCAGCTTGTCCAGCCCACGCAGCAGCGCACCTTCTGCGACCACGGCCCCGACAACGGTTTCGCTGGTGACATCACCTAATGGTTGGCGCAACGACTCAAAGGTCTGCGGCTCGATCTCAAGCGTTTCAACAACGATCTCTTGCGCGCTAGCCACAAACGGCGCGCAAATCGCCATTGCTGTCAGGAACCGCTTCATCCCTCTTCGTCCCCGCCTGTGACAAACTTCAACAAAAGCGAAACCAGGCTGACCGAGCTTTGCGTATCCTCGATCTCATCCCCTTCGGCGAAATTGAAGGGAGAGCCGCCCGGCAGGATTTCAACATAGTTCCCGCCAAGCAGCCCTTCGGAAGAGATCACGACCGCGCTGTCATCGGGAAGCTCAACCCCCTCCGCAACGGTAAACTCGGCGTCGGCGCGGAACGTCGCGGGGTTCAGGGTAATGTCCGTGACCGTGCCGATCTTGACACCGGCCAACCGCACATCGGTGCCCACGCTGACCCCTTCAATCGAACGGAACGACGCAGTGAGCGCATAGCCGGAGCCGTCACTGCGCAGGGTCGTGAACTGGCTGGCATAGACCAGAAACCCGATCGCCACGGCAACAACCGCAGCACCAACGGCAGCCTCTGTACGAACGGCCGACATGGTTTACTCGGGGCTCCACGCCTCGTAGTCGCGGCGCTCCTGCGGGGTGCCAGCGCGGATCGAACCGGCAGGTGCATAGGCCAATGCGGTACCCGACAGGTTTTCCTGATGCGGCTTTTCCCAGTCCTTGTGCTTGAGCGGCTTGTCGCTGGGCGCTTCGTCAAAAGTGTTGTGCAGCCAGCCATGCCAGTCGGCGCCGATCCGGCTCGCTTCGACTTCGCCGTTAAACATCACCCAACGCTTCGAATCATCGGCGTTGCGATAATAGACGTTGCCCTGATCGTCCTCGCCCACTTTGATACCCTTGCGACGCGTATAAAGCCGCGTGTTCAGGGTGCCACCGTTCCACCAGGTCAGGACGCTGTTGATCGTGCTCAGAATGCCCATGGATGCCTCCGCAAATTCCTCTTCCATATGAACCATTCCGCACCAAAGGTCCAGTGGTCGCCGAAAGGGAAAGGGGCGGACAAATTGCCAACCCCTCTCAAATTTCTTCCGTTTAACCTCAGCCCGCCGTTGCGGGCTCTTTCTCGGCTTCACCGTGGATCATCAGCGGCGCAGCGGCCCCGGTCGCGGCCTCTTCGTTCACGACAACCTCGGTCACGCTATCCATACCGGGCAACTCGAACATCGTGTCCAGCAGAATATCCTCGAGGATCGAACGCAAGCCACGGGCGCCCGTCTTGCGCTCGATGGCACGCTTGGCAATGGCCTGAAGAGCATCATCCGTAAAGGTCAGCTGTGTGTCTTCGAGTTCGAACAGGCGCTGATATTGCTTGACCAGAGCGTTCTTGGGCGCGGTAAGGATCGTGACCAGCGCGTCTTCGTCCAGATCTTCCAGCGTTGCCAGAACCGGCAGACGCCCCACGAATTCCGGGATCAGGCCGAACTTCAAAAGATCTTCCGGCTCAAGATCCTGAAAAATCTCACCAACGCCACGCTCATCATTGTCGCGCACATCGGCCCCAAAGCCCATAGCGCTGCCCTTACCGCGAGCCGAGATGATCTTGTCCAGCCCGGCAAAGGCACCGCCGCAGATGAACAGGATGTTGGTGGTGTCCACCTGCAGGAATTCTTGCTGCGGATGCTTGCGCCCGCCTTGAGGCGGTACGCTGGCCACGGTGCCTTCCATCAGCTTCAGCAGCGCCTGTTGCACGCCCTCGCCCGAAACGTCGCGAGTGATCGAGGGATTTTCCGACTTGCGGGTAATCTTGTCGACTTCGTCAATATAGACGATTCCGCGCTGCGCGCGCTCGACATTGTACTCGCTGGCCTGAAGCAGCTTGAGGATGATGTTTTCCACGTCCTCGCCTACATACCCCGCCTCAGTCAGCGTGGTCGCATCGGCCATGGTGAAGGGCACATCAAGGATTCGCGCCAGAGTCTGAGCCAGCAGAGTCTTGCCGCAGCCCGTCGGGCCGATCAGCAGGATGTTGGATTTCGCCAGCTCGATATCACCGGATTTCGACGCATGATTCAGACGTTTGTAGTGGTTGTGAACCGCCACCGAAAGCACACGCTTGGCCATCGCCTGACCGATCACATAGTCGTCCAGAACGTTGCAGATCTCGCGTGGGCTGGGAACACCTTCCGAAGCCTTCAGCCCGCTGGCCTTGGTCTCTTCACGGATGATGTCCATGCAGAGTTCGACACATTCGTCACAGATGAACACCGTCGGGCCCGCAATCAGCTTGCGCACCTCGTGCTGGCTCTTACCGCAAAAGCTGCAGTAGAGGGTGTTCTTGCTGTCTCCGCCGGAATTGTTCGCCATATCCTACCTTTCAGGCCCTGTGAAGCCGCCCGGTTTCCCGGTTGGCGCCCGCGTTTCGGCCAGCTTAGGCCAGCCGTTTGGCGGGTACAATGTGAAATTGCCCCGCGCGATGTGCATGCGCGGGGCGTCACGCATCAGCTCTCTGCGTCGTCACCCTTGGCGCGGCTTTCCACGATTTCGTCAATCAGGCCGAACGCCTTGGCTTCTTCCGGCGACATGAAGTTGTCGCGCTCAAGCGCGGCTTCCACATCTTCCAATTTCTGGCCGGTGTGCTTGACGTAGATTTCATTGAGGCGCCGCTTAAGCTTCAGCGTTTCCTCGGCGTGGATCATGATATCCGTCGCCTGCCCCTGGTAGCCACCCGAAGGCTGGTGCACCATGACCCGGCTGTTGGGAAGCGAGAAGCGCATTCCAGCCTCACCTGCAGTCAACAGAAGCGAACCCATCGACGCCGCCTGACCAATTACCAAGGTCGAAACCTTTGGTTTGATATATTGCATCGTGTCATAGATCGACAGGCCCGAGGTCACGACGCCACCGGGGCTGTTGATATACATGCTGATTTCCTTCGAGGGATTCTCGGCCTCCAGGTGCAGCAGCTGCGCAACGATCAGGCTCGACATACCGTCATGCACGGGACCGTTCAGGAAAATGATCCGCTCTTTGAGCAGGCGGGAAAAGATATCGTATGCGCGTTCGCCCCGGCTCGTTTGTTCCACCACCATGGGCACCAGGGTATTCATGTATGTCTCGAAAGGGTCTTTCATATCCGCCTGCCTGTTGTTCGCCTGGGGCCATCAATTGGCTCCCTCCCCCAGAGTCTTAGTGCTGCGCAAAAGGGGCTGCAAGACCAGCAGACAATTTTAGGGTTAACACCTGGTAAAGCTCCTGTGCGCGGCGTTAGCGGTACGACACTCCTGCCCCTGACAAACCGCGCTGCTTTTCCAACAAAAAAGGGCCGCCAACCGGCGGCCCAGTGGAGAAGTCTGTGATCCGGCTTAGCCAAACATGTCGCTGGTGATCCCCGCATACCAGCCAACCGATTCCTCGAAGGTTCGCGCGCGCAGTTCCGCACTCTCACCGGTCGCCGAGATAAACCCGTCAACCTTGGCAATCTTCTCGTCGGTCGCCTCATAAGTCGCCCCCACCTTGACACCATCGTCGGTGTCAATAAGCGACCAGCAGGTGTTCGAGAACTTGGCCGGGAACACTTTCGACCCGGTCAGCGCGCCGCGAATGGCCATCGCCGCGACCTTGGCCTGGCTGTTGGCCGAGAAGCCGGATTTCGGCATGTCGCCTTGCGAACTGGCATCCCCCAATACGTGAATGTTCTCGTCCGCACGGCTCTGCATCGTGTGCGGGTTCACCGGTGCCCAGTTGCCCTCGGTGATATCCGCCATCTCGCAAATCTTGCCCGCCTTCATCGCCGGAATCACGTTGCAGGCATCAACCTTGGTCACTTCGCCATCAATGCTCACCGTCATCTCGTCAGCATTGACCTCAACCACATCGCCCCCGAAATCCGGACCGATCCAGTCGATCATGCCGTTGTAATGGTTGGCCCAACCTTCCTGGAAAAGCGCCATTTTCGAGAATTTCGGCTTGGGGTCGGCAATGATGATCTTGGCGGTCGGGTTCTTTTCCTTCAGAACATGCGCCACCATGGACACGCGTTCATAGGGTCCCGGAGGGCAGCGGAACGGGTTCGGCGGGGCCACCATCGCATAGACGCCCCCCTGCGGCATCGACTCGATCTGCGCTTTGAGCAATTCGCTCTGCGACCCGGCCTTGTAGGCATGGGGCATCTTGTTCTGCTTGGTCACATCCCAGCCCTGAACCGCGCCATCGACAAAATCGATCCCCGGTGATAGCACCAGCCGGTCATAAGGCAGCTTTCCGCCGCCAGCTAGGCTGACCATCTTGGCGTCGCGGTCGATCCCGATGGCCCAATCGTGCACAACGTTGATGCCATATTCGCTGGCCAGCGTGCCATAGCTGTGGGCAATCGAAGACAGCTCGCGGAACCCGCCGATATAAAGGTTCGAAAAGAAACAGGTGTAATAGCTGCGGGTCGGTTCAATGAGGGTGACGTCAATCTCGCCCTTGCTGCCCTTGGCGAGGTAACGCGCGGCGGTCGCCCCACCCGCACCGCCACCAATCACCACGACACGCGGTTTGCCGTGACTTGCGCCCATTACCATCGGGGCGGAAAGCGACGCCGCCGCAGCGACCCCGGTGCCGATGAATGTCCGTCTGTTCAATGTCATGTTTTTCTCCTCCACAAGAAAAAAAGCGCCCGAGATTTACTCGAGCGCACCAAAATAGGATGCCAGTGCCGCAATCTCTTCATCCGAGAGCCGCCCGGCCATCATCTGCATCACCGGGTGTTTGCGAATGCCCCGTTTATATGCATGCATGGCAAGGACAAAATCTTCGTCATACCATCCTGTGATCACTGGAATACCGTCATAGTCGCCGCTGGTCTGGTGACAGGTGGTACATTCGGTTGACAGGTATTCGCCGTAGTCCGGATCTCCCACAATGGCGAGAATTTCCGGGGACAGAGCCACTTCCTGTGGCACAGCCGTTGGAGCAGCTTCGGGAATGTCCTGCGGGCTGGATGAAAACTAACGCAGATAGGCGAGCACGTCGCCGCGATCCTTGGCCTCTTCCATCCCCGAGAAATTCATGTTGGTGCCGCTCACCAAGAGCTTCGGGTTGGTCAGGTAGGCGTCAAGATTGGCGAGGTTCCAGACCATGCCATCACGCCGCGCACGATTGATACCTTCGGAATAAGTGAAATCTTCGAACTGGGCGATCTTGCGGTCAAAAATATTGTTGAGATGCGGCCCCTCGCCTTCGCCCGTCCCATGGGCCGCGCCATCACCTACCTCGTGACAGCTTCCGCATTTCTGAAAAAACAACCGCTCACCACGATCGGTATCCCCAATCGCGGTGGCAGTTTCCTCGGCCTGGGCCACGCCAGCGAGCGCCGCCCAGACAATCAATGCTCCTCCAAGCGCGCGCACTGTTTATTGCACGCTCTTGAGGTATTCGAGGACGGCCGCGACTTCCTGCTCTTTCTTCAGACCGGCAAAGGACATCTTCGTGCCCTTGAGATAGGCTTTCGGCTTGGCGAGAAAAGCAGACAGTTCACCTTCGCCCCATACAGCACCGGCTTCACCCAAAGCCGCCATAGGCTTGGAATACTTGAAGCCCTCAACCACCCCAACGGGTGCGCCAACGATACCGGTCAGCACTGGACCTGTCTTGTTCTTGGCGCCCTCGCCAACCTGATGGCAAGCCTTGCACTTCTTGAAGACCTTTTCACCCTTGGCCACCAGCTCTTCGTCAAGAGCGGCCACGGCCACTTCTTCGACTGCGGGCGTAGCTTCCTCGATCTTGGCCTCTTCCACCACGGCTTCTTCGGCAGGGGCGGCAGAAGCTTCTTCGCCAGCTTCTTCTTCAGGGGTCACATCCAGAACCGCAGCGCGCATGGTGACCTCAACACTTTCCTTGCAGTTGCTCATGCAAGGTTCGGCCTTCCAGAAATGCTTCTCGCTGGTTTCGCGGTCATCAATGATGAACCCGCCCGCATTGGGCATTTCCACATCAAGGAAGTTCTCGTTCGAAAGTTCGAACTCGTCATCCACCAGATCGTTGGAATAGAGAATATAAGCCACGATGGCATAGACCTCATCCGGGGTCAGAGACTGCGCGTTGCCAAACGGCATCGAGCGGTTCACGTAATCCCACGTGGTCGACAGATAAGGCCAATAGGATCCCACGGTCTTGAGCGGATCGTCGTGGTTCAGGGTGTCCATACCCCCAGCCAGCTTGGGCCAGTTGTCGACACCTTCGGCGAAATCACCGTGGCAGATTGCGCAATTGTCGGCAAAGACTTCCTCGCCGGTGAACACGTCGCCAGAGCCAACCGGCAGGCCGGTGCCATCGGGCGACACGTCCAGATCCCATGCGGCGATCTCGTCGGTCGTCGCAGGGCGGCCAAGGCCGTATTTCTCCGCCATCGCCGGGGCGGCAATCAGGGTCGAGGCCAGCGCAGTCCCCGCGACAAGCTTAAGAAACTTCGACATTTTCTGCCTCCCCATTTGCCTTGACCCACCAGGTCTGGATGCAGTTGTTGTGATAGATCGAATTGAGACCGCGCACCTCGCGCAGTTCGGCCTTGGTCGGCTGGACATAGCCAGAACTGTCGCGGGCGCGCGATTGCAGGAACATCTCTTCACCGTTCCACTCGATATCAAGATAGAAGCGCGTCAGCGCCTTGTCGGTCCCCGGCGCGGCGAGACGGGCCTCCTGCCAGTTCTTGCCACCATCAATCGACACGTCCACGCCGGTGATCGCGCCACGGCCCGACCACGCCAGACCAGTGATGACCAGCGGACCATGACCATGCTTGATCGGCGCTTGCGGGCTGGGCGAGGTGACAACGGACTTGGCGTCCATGACCCAGGTCCACTTGCGGCTGGTGCCGTCTTCAAGCGTGTCGGTGTATTTGCTGGTTTCTTCCCGGCTTTCAACGGCTTGGTTGGTCACTTCGATGCGGCGCAGCCACTTGACCCACATGTTGCCTTCCCAGCCCGGAACCACGAGGCGCACCGGATAACCGTGCTCCTTGCGCAGCGCTTCGCCATTGGCCTTGAATGCCACCAGAACGTCGTCGAGCGCCTTTTCCATCGGGATCGAGCGGCCATTCGAAGACGCATCCGCGCCTTCGACATACACCCATTTGTCCTTGAGGTCGCCCGCCGCATCCAGACCCGCTTCTTCCAGCAGGGTGCGCAGGCTGACGCCCGAGTATTCCATGTTGTGGATCATGCCGTGGGTGAACTGCGCGCCGTTGAGCTGCGCCCCGGCCCATTCCATGCCCGTGTTCGCCGCACATTCGCAGAAATACACGTGGTTTTCACGCGGGAACCGCTCCAGATCTTCGTAGGTGAACACCAGCGGCGTGTCGACCAAGCCGTTGATCATCAGACGATAATCTTCCTTCTTCAGTTCGATCGCACCCGAATGATGACGCTCAAACGCACAGCCCTGCGGCGTGATCGTCCCGTCCAACGCGTGGATCGGCGTGAAGTTGATCGAGCTGATCGTATCAGCCGTAAGCCACTCCACGTTGCGACGCACAACGTCGCTCTCGTACTGGATCGGCAGACCGTAAGGGGTGGCGTCAACGCCTTCGCCCGTGGCCTGCGCCCATTCCTGCACCTCGGTAATAAGCGGATCGCCCGCTGCCTTGGCCGCACCCGCAGCCACGGCCCCTGCCCCGGCTGCCGCCGCACCGGTCAGAAACTGACGGCGCGAGGGCTTCATGCCTTTGAAGCTCTCAGTCATCTGGCTTTGCCTCCTAAAAATTTAAGTGGATTTGAGGGGGACGCGAAATTACGCGCCCACCACTTTCACATTGTCGCGCGGGGTCACGGAAACCGTGCCCAGCTTGCGGATATGGCTTTCCACCACATCCCAGATCTGCGGTCCTTCGGTGCCCTCGTTGACCGAGGCCCAGCCCGCCACGTTGTAGGTCTTGGCCGGATCAATCGCTTCACCCGTGCTCAAAAGCGTCATCTCGCTGATCCGCTCGCCCTGCGGCTTGTTGATGTCGATGCGATAGCCCATGCCACCGATCCGCACCATGTCGCCACCCTGCTGGTAATAGGGGTCCGGGTTGAAGATGTTGTCGGCCACGTCCTCAAGGATAACCTTGATGAATTCACCCGTCATTTCAGTGCGATACGCCTCACCATAGGACATCGACGTGACGTTCCAGATGTCCTCTCGCGTTATGTCGTCACCCGGCACAAGGCTCGGTCCCCAGCGCACACCGGGGCTCATGGCGATGTCGGCCTCGCGCTCGCTCAGCAGCGCATCACAGATCAGGTCGTCCCATGTGCCGTTGAAATTGCCGCGACGATACAGCAGGCTGTCGGTTTGACCGATCACCTCGGCCAGTTGCTCGGCAAAGGGCGCGCGCTGTTCGTCGATCAGCTTGGTGATCATCGGATCGGGCGCGATCACGTCCGAGAAGATCGGGATCAGCTTGTGTTTGAGGCCCATCATCTTGCCGTCGCGCACATCGAGATCCACGCGGCTGACGAACTTGCCGTTTGAGCCAGACGCGATGATATGGGTCTGACCCACAAGCACCGGCTCGGGAAGCGCGTCATGGGTGTGCCCCGACAGGATCACGTCGATGCCCGAGACAACGCTCGCCATCTTCTTGTCGACGTCGAACCCGTTGTGGGACAGCACGACAACCACGTCAGCACCCATGCCACGGACCTCGTCCACCATCTCCTGCATGTTCTCGTCGCGAATCCCGAACGAATACTCTGGGAACATCCAGCGCGGGTTGGCAATCGGCATGTAAGGGAACGCCTGCCCGATCACGGCCACCTTGGCGCCTCCGCGTTCAAAGAACTTGTAAGGCTTGAACAGCTCGGCCGGCTCATCCCACTCCGCGTCAAAGATGTTCTGGCCAAGAGCGGCAAAGGGCAACCCCTCGACAATCTCGTTCACCCGCTCGGAGCCAAGCGTGAATTCCCAATGGAAGGTCATCGCATCCGGTTTCAACGCGTTCATCACGTTGACCATGTCCTGCCCTTCGGTTTGATAGCAGGTATAAGAGCCATGCCACGTGTCGCCACCATCCAGCAGCAGCGCATCAGGCCGATCCGCGCGGATCGCGTTGATCACGGTCGACACCCGATCAAGCCCACCCACACGGCCATAGGCCTGCGCCAGCGACGAGAAATCATCATGGGTCAGCGCATAGGCCGACGGGCTGCCGTCATTGATGCCATAGGCTTTGCGGAAATCCGCACCGGTGATGTGCGGGACGTGGCCCTTGTTGGCCCCTACCCCGAGGTTGACCGACGGCTCGCGGAAATAGATCGGCTTGAGCTGGGCATGAATATCCGTGACGTGGATCAGGGAGATATTGCCAAAGGTCTCGAATTCCAGAAGCTGGTCCTGCGTCAGCGCCTGCTGCGCGGCCAAACGGGCCCAGTTGCCAAAACCGCTGGTGCCCAACATTGCCGAAGCAGCCATGGAGACCTGGAGGAAATCACGACGGGAGATCATCAGGGGCAAGCCTTTCCAAGTGTCAATGCGACAAACATTCGCATGTGTGAATTTGTTTAAGCAGAAAAACCCGCGCCAGTCTCCCGGCGCGGGTTCAGAATGTCTTTAGTTACGAACCGACGGACCTTCGACCGACAGACCGTTGGCGCGCGAGGAGACATAAAGCTCCAGCGCAATGAACTCGGCAGAACCGGGGCTATAGGTTTCGGCGCGGGTGTCACGCACGCAGCCCTTGAAGCGGCTGTGAACACCGTTCAGCTTGGCATTCTTCAGACGGTAGGTCGGGAAGCCGTTGATCTGGCCCTGGCTGAGGTGGTCAGCACGGATCATGTTGCCATAGTTGTCTTCGTGGCAGTTGGCGCAGCTCAGTTCGAGCTGACCAGTCCGGGTATAGTAAAGCTCTTTACCCAGTTCCCAGGTGGCCTGCGCGGGGCCGTCGATGGCCACGTTCACGGGCATGCCGCGCGACACGCTGGACAGAAGGGCTTCCATCTCGATCGCGGGCCCTTTGTCATAGCCCCAGGCTTCGGCACCCATGCGCTTGGTGCGGCAATCGTTCATTGCCATCTGCAACGTGTACACGGTTTCCGCACCGTCGTTCCACTTGGGATAGGTCGGCTTCACGCCTGCCAATTCCTCGGCAGCTCCGTGGCAGCTTGCGCAGGATTTGCCTTCGCTACCCTCGGGTGTTTCCCACGCAGCCATCGCGTTTTCGACAAACACCATGCCGGGGTTGTCGAAATCGTCCGCCTGCATCACTTGGGTTTCGTCCGAGCGGAAGTGCCAGCCCGACATGACCTCGTCCATCGCGTCCGACAGATGCGCGGGTGCGGCGGTTTTCGTGACCATTTCGGTCTCGCCGTTCAGCACCAGAACGTCGTCGTCCGGATCGGCCATGGCCCACATCGGCACCGTTATGGCCAGCGCGGCAATTGTGCTCATTGCCTTGAATTTCATCGCATTTCCTCCCTTGGGTCCGTCCCGCCCCCTCAGCGGGGCGGAACTTTCTTGCCTAGGTTTTTCCGGGGCGCTTAGCCGACCGCAACCTTCTTGGTCTCGTCGTAGACCGACCCGTCATCATCGTACCAGGTGAACTTGAACTCGCCCGCTTCCGGGACTGTCGCGTCAAACTGGAAATAGGGGTTGGTCGAAACCGCAGGATGGATCTCAACGTCGATCACCGACTCGCCGTTAAACTCGCAAGTGAAGCGGTTGATGATCGAACGCGGAATGAGGTTGCCCTCTTTATCCTTGCGCTGACCCGATTCCATCTTGTGGCTGATCAGGGTCTTGATGGTGATCGCCTCACCAGCAGCAGCTGTTTTCGGGACCTTAACGCGGGGTTTTACACCAGATGCCATGTCTCTAACTCCTTTGCCTTAGCCGCCGCAGCCGCCAATGGTCACTTTCACGGTCGACGACGCTTTCACAAAGCTGCCATCGGCCAGTTTGGCCACGGCCACCACGTCCTGCGTACCCGCGAGGCGGATACGGGTCGACGCGGCCTGACTTGCGGCCAGCGGGCCGAAGTTGAAGGTCGCGACACCCGGGGTCGGGTTGCCGGCGGCCAGCACCATGATGGCGGAGGCGCCCGGTGCCGACACTTCGATCGGAACCGTGTTGCCGTTTTCCGCGATTTCAGGCGCGGTCAGCTCGATGCCGCCCTCGCCCACGTCTGCGCCACCGGTAAAGGCGGCAATGGCTTCGTCCGCCAGACCGCCATGCGAACCGGCAAATGCCTTCAGCGGCAGAGCGGCTGCAAGAGCAGCACCCGCGCCGAGGGCCAGGGTTTCACGTCTCGTGAAGTCCATTTCTGTCTCCTTCGTCAGAATACCCTGATCACTCTTCTTTGAGCGTCATCAGGAATGCGATTACGTCTTCGATTTGTTCCGCGCTCAGGAGCGGGCCAAAACTGTCGTCAGCCGCCTTGCCGGTATAGGCTTTGCCGGGGCGGATGAACCCTTCGACCTTGTAATAGGCAGGCATCATGGTGCCTTCGAAGGTCATCTTGGAATTGGTCAGGATACCGCGCAACTCGGCCTCGTTCCAACGGTCCGCAACGCCGTCCAGCTGCGGCCCCACGTTGCCCGGAAAGGCGACATCCTGAGTGGTGATCTCGTGACAGGCAACGCAGTTGCCCAGTTTCTTGGAGCCGTAAACCTCTGCGCCCTTTGCCGCATCACCCGGCTTGCCGGTCAGCGAGGCCTCTACGGCCCCACCCTCGGTAAAGACGACATTCGTCGGCGCGACTGTTTCGGCCTGGGCGATGCCTGCGACCAGAACCGCCGCCGCTGTCAGTGTTGAAAGCTTCATGTTTCCTCCCTTGGCTCCCTGTTCGTTCCCTGGGTAAGCTCGGCATACCGTAGTCCACCGGCTATGCTGAACGCAACAACAAATTCATGAACATGAATTTTTGAAAGCAATTTTCTTACCCCGCCCCAGTGAAACAAGGTAGATTATTAATCCTTAAGGAATGAGAGAAGGTCGAATCCTGCGCAAGGTTGCGGTTTCGACCTTATTTGGCCCTAGTCGGTATGGCCGTCGTTGCGCTCTCGAATCATACGCGCGTGATAGCGCTGAAAATCCTCCTCGGACTGGTCGAGATAGCGTTCTTCCTTGACCCAAGTCAGCAGGTCCAGCGTGGTTCCCGGCGCAAAAGCTCCCGGCATGATCGCCACCGCCTGCGCCGTGGCTGGCGTTTCCATGTCCACTTCGGGCGGCATAAAAATCATGGTCGGCGTGAACATGACGCCCCACTTGCGAGCCATGTCGCGTTCGCTGCGTTCATCCCCATCAGTGTCGATCATTTCCGTCGCGCCATGCAAGTTGACCTGCACAGGGAAGTAGTCCTCTTCCAACAGTTGCATCACACGGGGATCAAGAAACGTGGTCTCATGCATCTTCGTGCAATAGATACAGCCGCGCTGTTCGATGACCACCAAGAGCCGCTTGCCCTCGGCCGCCGCCTCTGCGGCATCTTCCTGCAAATCCTTGAAGGTATCTCTGAACCAAGCCGTCTTATGCAGCCCGTCATCACCTAACTCGGCCGCCCAGACCGGCAGCGCCATCATCGCGCCCGCAAGCGCTCCTATCCAAGCTTTCATTGTCGCACTCCTCCCGAAAAATCCTACCCCAAGGCGCCGAAGCCCGGCACCCATTCAATCATGAACTGTGCAATCAGGTTAACCGCATTCGTCGCGATCAGGATTGCAAAAATGATCAACATGGCCCCCATGACCTTCTCCACATAGGCCAGATATTTCCGGTTGCGCTGCATCCAGCGCAGGAACGGCTTGGCAAACAAGGCTGCGATGACAAACGGGGCCGTCATGGCCAGCCCGTAAACCAACAGCAACAACGCGCCCTTCCAGATGTCGCCCATGCCGCTGGCCACCATGAGAATCGACGCCAGCGCCGGCCCCACACAGGGCGTCCAGCCAAAGCCAAAGGCCAGCCCCATCACATAGGCGCCAATGATCGTGGTCGGTTCAGCCGTACTCTCCAGCCGCGCTTCGCGGTAAAGGAATGGCACCTTGATCACGCCAAGAAAGTGCAGCCCGAACAGCGCGAGCACCGCCGCCGCCACATAGGAAAGCGGATCGCGCCACTGGGCAAAGGCCTGCCCCAACGCGGTCGCCCCCATCCCAAGCAGAACAAAGATTGTCGTCACGCCCAAGGCAAAGAAGATCGCAGAAACCACCAGCCTTTTCTGCGCGCCGGGGGCAATACCGCCATCCCCATGCAGCTCCGCCATTGAAATCCCCGCCATATAACACAGGTAAAACGGCACCATCGGCAACACGCAGGGCGTGAAGAACGACAGCAACCCCGCCAAGGCCGCCCCGGCATAGGAAATCTCGAGCATGCACGCTCCTTGATCAATTCACATATTCATATTATGTTGAGTGTAACGAGACAATGTTTGAAGGCAATCATGTTTTTGCGCTCATCCCTGATTGCGACAGCTTTCGCCGCGCTTGCGGCCCTTCCCGCGTGGGCGGTTGAACTAATCATCGTCGAACAGCCTGGCTGTTATACCTGCAAACAGTGGAACGCAGAGATCGCCGGTATCTATCCCAAGACCGAAGCTGGTCAATTCGCACCCTTGCGCCGCGCACAGCTGCGCGAAAAACCGGATGACGTGACCTATGCGCGTCGCGTGAACTTCACCCCGACTTTCATTCTTGTCGAGGACGGTGCAGAGATCACGCGGCTCGAAGGCTATCCCGGCGAGGACTTCTTCTGGTGGCATGTGGAAAACATGCTGACCGAACATGCCGGGTTCAAAGGCGCAACCCGGTAAAGCACCCCAAAGCGTTGCTTTATCGCTGCGCTTTTCAAGGAAACCCAATCGGCCCACTGGCCAAAAACGGACAAATAAATTAACGAGCGCCACAAAACCGGCCCGTCGCCCCCCGAAATCACCCCGGGTCCGGCTCACCAAAAGGGGACAGACCAATGGCACTACCCGTCTTCAGTGACGACATCACAGTCGAAGAAATGGACCGCATGGTCGATAACGCGACCACGGCCTCGAACTTCCTGAAGGCGATCAGCCACGAAGGGCGTCTGATGATCCTATGCCATCTCGTGTCGGGTGAAAAATCCGTGACCGAACTCGAAGACCTGCTGTCCGCCCGTCAGGCGGCTGTATCGCAACAACTTTCCCGCCTCCGCCTCGAAGGCCTGGTGATTCCTCGCCGCGAAGGCAAGACGATCTATTACCGTTTGGCAGACCATCGTCCCCGCCGTATACTCGAAGTGGTCTACGACCTTTTCTGCAACGACGAGTGACTGCGGAACCCGGTCAGACCCCTGTGTGGTTGTGCGAGTGGGGAGGCTCTGGCCAATGATGGATTCGCTGATTGAGACGCTGGGCGACAACAACCTCGCGACCCTGATCGGCCTGCTAGGCGGCATTCTACTGGGACTTGCAGCGCGTTTGGGCAGGTTCTGCACGCTCGGCGCAATCGAAGATCTGCTCTATGGTGGTTCCACACTGCGCATGCGCATGTATATGCTTGCCATCGGAGCCGCCATCCTTGGGAGCTTTGCCGCCATGGCACTTGGCGGCCTGCAGCCCGAAACCTCTTTCTACTTCTCGATTCGATGGATGCCGGTTGCCTCGGTCCTGGGTGGGTTGATGTTCGGCTATGGCATGGCGCTGGCCGGGAATTGCGGCTACGGCGCCATCGCCCGGCTTGGCGGCGGCGATCTGCGGTCTTTCGTGATCGTTCTTGTCATGGGGGTTTCGGCCTATGTCGTTCTGGCAGGCCCGCTGGCGCCTTTGCGCAACATGGTCTTTCCACAGGTCGACGTTACCGGCACGCCCCCCGGCATCGCCCACTACCTCGGCGCGTCACTTGGCCTGTCGCCGATCTCCATCGGCCTCGCCATCGGAAGCGTGATCACCATTGCGGCCCTGGCATCGCGCGACTTCCTGCGCGAACCGGTTTCGATCTTCTGGGCTCTCGCTGTGGCGTTTGCCGTCGTGTCGGGCTGGGTTGGCACGTTCTGGATTTATCGGAACGGCTTTGAGGGATTGCAGCTGGTCTCGCACAGCTTTTCCGCCCCGGTCGGCGAAAGCATCCTTTTTGCAATGACAGGTTCTGTACGCCCGCTCTCCTTCGCCGTCGGATCGGTCGCGGGCGTCTGGCTAGGTGCGTTTATCGGCTCGATGATCCGCGGCCATTTCCGCTGGGAGGCCTGCGAAGACCCACGTGAGCTGCGCCGCCAGATCCTCGGCGCTGTGATCATGGGCGTCGGCGCAGTCATCGCCCTTGGCTGCACCGTCGGACAGGGCATCACCGCCTTCTCGCTTCTGGCCATCTCTGCCCCGATTACCCTTTTGGCGATCTTCGCCGGGGCCGCCTTTGGCCTGCGCCAGCTGATCGAAGGGTTCCAGGTCGCGGAATGACTACCCTGGCGGGCCGATCTTCATTTTGCCAAAAATACTCCCGCCCGAGGCAGCCCGCCCTATCCACAAGGAAACACTGATGCGCTCTTTCGACGACCTCTATGCCATCTCTGCCGGACGCAAGGGCGGGTTTGACGCCCTCGAAGCCCTCTTGCCGATCCCTGCCCCGCCCGAGGCACTTGCCAAAATTCCCGAGGATCGCTGGCTCGCTCAACTGACCAAGGGCGTGTTTCAGGCCGGGTTCAACTGGCAGGTCATCGAAAACAAGTGGGACGGGTTCGAAGAAGCGTTCCACGGTTTCGACGTTGACCGCTGCGCCTTTCTGCATGACGAGGACATGGACCGCCTGATGTCCAACACCGCCATTGTGCGCAATGGTCCCAAAATACGCACCGTGATCGACAACGCCCATTTCCTGCAAGGGTTGCGTGATCAGGGCGGCGCGGGCGTGGTGCTGGGCGGATGGCCCTCGACCGATTACGTTGGTCTGTTGGAATTCATGAAAAAGGGTGGCTCGCGTATTGGCGGCAATACCGGCCAATACGCCATGCGCTTCATGGGGCGCGACAGTTTCATCTTGAGCCGCGACGTCGTGGCCCGCCTAATTGCCGAAGGGGTAATCGACAAGCAACCCAGTTCCAAGGGGGCAATGCGGGCAGTTCAATCCGCCTTCAACACTTGGATGGAGCAGTCCGGACGCGGCCTGACACAGATTTCGCGTGTTCTCGCCTTGAGTGTCTAGCCCGCGCGGTCCGCCGGACCTCGAACGCGGAACTCCTGCAATGCTCTTTCAAAAAATCATTGAAAGTGCCGCGCTCACAATGCGCTATACTCATGACAATCCCCCGCTCCGCAGATGCAAGAGACCGCCATGCCCTATCTGGAAAGCCTCAAAGTGTTCGTGCGTGTGGTCGAGCTTGGTTCGATCACATCGGGCGGGCGTGATCTGCGCCTGACCCCGGCGGTGGCCTCGAACAGGGTCAAGGAACTTGAAGCCCGTCTTGGCGTGCGCCTGTTCAACCGCACCACGCGGAACCTTTCACCGACCGAAGTAGGGAAGGTGTTCTATGACCACGCGCGCAAGGTGATCGACGCGCTGGAAGAGGCCGAGGCCGTGGTCGCCGGATTTTCGGACTCACCACGTGGCACCATTCGGGTGACGGCCCCGTTGGGGATTGGACGGCGCGTGATCGCACCGCTGATCCCGGAGTTCACAACACTCTACCCGATGGTCGACGTGCGCCTGCGTCTGTCGGACCGCAAGGTCGACCTGTTCGAGGACGGACTCGACGTAGCCTTTGTTCTTGGTGAGCTCAAGGACTCCAACCTCAAACTGCGCAAAATCGCCGACTGCGACCGCATCCTTGTCGCCGCGCCGTCCTACCTCGAAAACAAAGGCACGCCGCAGACGCCCGACGATTTGCTGAGCGGGCACAATTGTCTTTTGCTGCGCTTCCCCCGCTCACCCGAGTATTTCTGGACCCTGCAGACCCCAGCTGGAGTGCGCAAGATCGAGGCCAAGGGGCGTTTTGATGCCGATGATGGTGATGTTCTCACGCAGTGGGCTCTTGATGGGGCAGGCATCGCGAACAAACCACGTTTCGATGTGGCCCGACACATCGCTGCGGGAGCGCTGGTCGAAGTGCTGCCCACCACCCCGCCCCTGCCCGCCAGCTTTGGCTGCGTTTATCCGCACCGCAAGTTTCAGGACCCCAAGATCCGCCTGTTTGTCGATTTCATGACCGCCGAGGCCCGCAAACGCATGGACATGATCGCCAACGGGTGACGGTTTCATCTCAAAGGACGTCTGGCGAGTCTTTCTGGCGCGGACAAGGTGCAAAAATCGTATAGGTCGCCCGCCCTTTGTGCTTGGAGGCATAAAGGGCCCGGTCTGCGTCGGCCATCAGTTGGTCCACCGTTGCCTCGACATCTCCGGGGAAGACGGCAATTCCGACGCTGGCGGAAACTTTGCAGGTATGTTCCTGAAACGCGATGGGTTTTTCAACTTCACTGATAATGCGTTGCGCAATCCGCCCCAAGGTCTCGTCATCGGTGATCCCGCGAAAAACCAAGACGAACTCATCCCCGCCGACCCGCGCCACACAATCGTCATCACGGCTTGACTCCACCAGAACCCGCGCCACGCGTTGCAGGACGTGATCGCCGGCAGGGTGGCCCATCGTATCATTCACCGCCTTGAAGAAGTCCAGGTCCAGGTGCATCAGCCCGAAGGCACGCCGCTCCTGCACCAACCGGGGCAGGATATGATCCAACGCCCGGCGGTTTTTCAAACCGGTCAGTGTATCGGTAAAGGCCTGCTCCTCCGCTGCGATCATCGCTCCTTGAAGCCGCTGGTTGAGCTTACGTGACGCGGCCATTGCCGCCGACTTGGCCTCAACAAGGTAGAGCATCTCGATCGTCAGATCGGTCGCCGCAAAATCCGCCGAAGTCAGCGCGTAATCCCGCACGGCATCCAGGATCGAGATCCCGAAACTCAGGTTGACAACCGCCCCGCCCCCATCCGGAAGCGGCACGAGAACGCCCTTGATCCCGGTCTGCATTGGCTCGCGGGTACGTAGATGAAGCTTGACCCCGGCCACCTGCAGAAGCTGGGCCATAGACGTCACCGCGCGCGGGCGCAGCAGCTCGAATAGTTCCAGAAACCGCTCTCCAACCAGCGGGCGATCGCCGGCAATCTTCACGGCGGTCGGCCCCGCATGACTGACATGGCCCGATGTATTCAATACCACATGCATCGGGCACAGCACGTCCAACAATGCGAACAGAGTGCGCTGACAAGTCATCGTCTACCCGGCCCTCGCCCCAAGATCGAATTGCCGCCCCCGTGCAAACGCGGTTTCGATCAGGGTGATGTCGATCACCTCAAAGCCCTCTTGCCCGCCCTGATGCTCCAGAAATACGAGCGCGCCATAGTCATCCGCAAGCGTTCGCAAAATTCCCATCATCACGTGACCAAAACCCGGATGCGAATAGCGACAGGTCAGGCTGAACCGGTCACTTGCATGTTCCCGCAGTTCCAGCGCCGGAAGGCGCAGGTCATCCACGGCCAGTCGCGCGCGGTCCGGGAGGTCATCCAGCGAATGCAGAAACTCGACAAAATTCACCCCGCCAAACCGCAATAACCGGCGCAGCGCTTCGACATTGGGGTGCGAGACCAGGTAGGTACCGATATCTTCCAGAACGGTTTCGCGTGGGGCGCCGATTTCCACAGCCGCCGCATCAATCAACTGGTCCGTTATGGCATCCTCGTAATGCAGCATGGCCTCGAACTCGAGAATATCTAGTCCCGCGCGCTCGGTCACATCGACCCATCGCTGCTGTCCATAACTATCTTGAACGAAACATTGAATCGCCCTGTTGATCAGCCCGTGCATGACTGTTTCCCCTGCATTGCCCAAGCAGTCTAGGCAGAAGGGGCTTAAGAAAATCCCAACGGGATCAGTTCTCGGGGAAAAGTTCCGTTTCGCCGACCCACAGCGACCGCTTGCTTGATGGCGCAACGCGGTATTGCCCCGCTGCAATCGCCGCGACATCACTCCGGCTCAGGATGCCGGAGCCATAGCCTCCGATGTAGCTGCCCACCATCATACGGTCCGCTTCGACCCAGACATGCATGGCATCATAGGTCTCATTGCGACCGGGCAGGAACACGATACCCTCATCTCCGGTCCGGGACGGGTCGAAATCCGCCATCACCAGCACGCAACCCGGCGCCCGCGCCGCGCCACAAAGCCGTTGCCAATCCTCGACCAGATAGGCCGGAAGCGTACCCAGCACATCCACACCCGGCGCTGCCCCTTCGGGCAGAACCTGCAGCAAGGCCAAAATCGCCTCACCACGCAATCCGCCATCGGGGACTGGCGTCGCGCGCTCGGATTTGGCCGCCACCATCGCCTTTTGCAACGCTTCGGCCTTTTCTCCGGCATTGGCCAGACCGCGCTCAAGTGCTTCACGCCCCGGACGCCCCCATTCATGGGTCATTTCCCAAACCGCGCCTTGTGCGATCACGACCCGACCGTCCAGAATACGCTTGATCTGGCTTCTCGCCGCAATCGCCTCTGCATTAAGCACCGGGGTCAACCACACTGCACAAGCCACCAGAATGCCCCCTGCGATGATCATGTTCGCACGCCGGATATGCGCCATCCACGCACCACGCAGCGCCACCGCAACGGCATAGCTCACGGCATAGGCCAGCACGAACAGCGCAATCACCACCGCGGCAAGCCGCCCCGGCGTCCAGCCGTGTTCCCCAACACGCAGCCACAGCGCATAGGCCGCCATGCCCCCGATCACCGGCAGCAGCAGCGCCAAAAGCGCCGACGCGCTCCGCATCCAGCCTGCGCGCACTGCCCTGTCATCCTGCTTGTCGATTGCGATACTAACCAGCGACACCATGCCCAGCGCCACCGCCAAAAGCGTCGCCGTCGGACTCAGCCCCCCAAACAACGTTCCGGGTCCGCGCAGCAAAAGCGCCCCGACGAACACGATCACCACCACCAGCATGACCGGCACAAGCAGCCGCAACAGGCGCAGCAACAGGAAGGGAGACAGGTACTCGCGCATCTCGTAGACGACCGCCAGCGCCAGCCCAAGCACGGCACCGATGATAAGATGCGGCACCAGATCATGATCCAGCAGATCCTCGATGATCGACACGCCAACTAGCTGCAGCAAAGCGTCCGACAGGAATACCACGGCCCAGAATACGCCCACAAACAGCCATGCCGCGCCATAGCGCACCACGATGCCCCACGCGCAGTCAAACAGCCGCGCATAGTCCCAGACCTCGCGCGGCCTTTCGAGCCAGGCGGCAAGGAATGGTGTGCCGACAAACAGGAGCACGATCCAGGCAATCACCGGATGCCCCGCATCGAAAAAGGCCTCCAGCGTATCAAATCGCATGCTGGCCCAACCCGCCAGCCCTGCGGCAGGAAGGCTGAGCACCCCCGCCGCCACACCGGCTCGCCGGATATTTGCCGGACCGGCCAGCGCCAGCAGTACCGCGAAATACCCGGCCACGGCGCTGGCCACGGTCAGGAACATGTGCGGATTGGTTAGGACATCGGGTGCCTTTTCGATCAGCACCCACATGGCCAGCCCTGCCAGCGCCCCGATCAGTGTCAGCTCGGCGCGCCCCACAAGGCTCTGTCTGTCTTTGGCCCGCATCATGCTCTCCCGCGAAACTGCCTCAGTCTAGGCCCGTTTTGCGTCCCGGAACAATGCGCCATTCTCGCAAGTGCCGCCACGACATCAGAAATCTGTCGGCGCGCCCCCTTCGGCCTTGCGCCGCGCCACGAATTCGGCCAGTTCCTCGCGGATTGCCACATCCATGGCAGGTTCCTCGAAATCGGCCAGGATTTCCTTGTAAACCTGATGCGCGCGCTCTGGAGTCCAGACTGCCCCGGCCGCCTCCCATGCTTCGAAATTGCGCCAGTCCGACACGAAGGGCTGATAAAACGCGCTCGTATAGCGGTCCTGCGTGTGTTGGATACCAAAGAAATGCCCCTGGCTCCCCACCGCCTTGATTGCGTCGATAGCAATTTCGTCTGGCCCTGTCGCCCAGACTTCTGGCTCCATATAGCGCTGGATCATCTGCAGTACTTCGCAATCCATGACGAATTTCTCGGGCGACGCGATCAACCCGCCCTCAAGCCAGCCCGCCGCGTGGTAAACCATGTTGGCCCCGGACTGCACCGCCGACCACAGGCTGTTGCTTGTCTCCCACATTGCCTGCCCGTCTGGCACGTTGGCGGCGCAAACACCGCTTGCCCGCATCGGCAAGCCATAATACCGGGCCATCTGTCCCGTCATCTGCGTGGCACGCATGTATTCCGGCGTACCAAAGGCCGGGGCACCCGATTTCATGTCGACATTGCTGGTAAATGTCCCGATCGCACAGGCCGCACCGGGCCGGATATACTGCGCCAGCGCAATTGCACACAGCCCCTCGGCCAAAGACTGCGCCACCGCGCCCGCCATGGTTACGGGCGCCATGGCCCCGGCCAGCGTGAACGGTGTGACGACCAATCCCTGATTGCGGCGCGCCATCCGCATCCAGCCATCCATCATCGGCTCGTCATGCTTGAGCGGCGACGTGGAGTTGATGTTCGTATACATTTTCGGACTGGCTTCGAACTCCTCGTCCGTCCAGCCACCGGAGATGCGCACCATCTCCATCGCGTCTTCCACCCGCTCCTTACCCAGCGAATAGGTGTGCGCCACCTTGTCGGTCAGCGTGAGCTTGTCATAAAGCACGTCCAGATGGCGAATGCTGGCATGGATGTCCTGCGGTTCGACCGGATAGCCGCCGACAAAATGGATGCAATTGAAATACTGGCTCAACTTGAACAGATTGGCGCACATCTCGCGCGTGCCGGGCACCTTACGCCCGATTTCCATGTCCCAGAAATTCGGCGGCGAGCTGACATTGCCAAACAGGATGTGGTTGTCACCCATCACGATCTGGCGGTCCGGGTTGCGCGGAGTCAGGGTCCAGCTTGGCGGCGCTTTCTTCACCATCTCCATGATGAACTCGCGCCCCATGCGCACGTTGTCCCCGTCAACGATACAGCCTGCTTCCTTCAGGATATCGCGCGCCTCGGTATTGTAGAACTCGATACCGATCTCTTCGAGAATGCGCATCGCGCCTTCATGGATGCGCTCGACCCCCTCCGCACTCAGCGGTTCGGTTGGGCGGTCCATATTGACGGGCAAGCGCCAGGGCATCTGTTCGATCGCCCCCTTCACCTTGCGCCGCGCTGCATTTCCGGCACGTCCACCACCGCGCCGCCGACGTGTTTCGCCTTCGCCCATTTCGGCCTCCCGTATCGCTGTCACGATTCAGAAGATCACGAGCCCGCGCCGCGAACCTGTGTCTTTACGACACGCCCTGTCGCATTTGATGCATCAAGCGCCGCGCCCGCCCATTGTGACTTCGAATTCTCTCGCGATGGCTGGGCCGATCCCCGTCAATGCTCAGGCCCGCAGCCACTCTGACAAATACCCGATGTGGTCCAGCACCACGTCCGCGTGCGGAGAAAGCTCCTCGGTTCTTGCCATGCCGGTCAGCACGGCCACAGTTTGCATCCCCGCCCTGCGCCCGGCGATCAGGTCATGAGTGCTATCTCCGACCATCACGACACGTCCCGGATCAAGCTGCAGCGCGTCGGCAAAAGCCAGAAGCGGGCGGGGGTCAGGCTTGGCCCCGAACCCGCTGTCAAACCCGGCTATGAAATCGAAATGGCCCTCGACCCCCACAGTGCGCAGTTGCGCGCGCGCGGCAAACTCGGTGTCATTGGTCATCACCCCAAGGCGAAGCCCCGACGCGGCCAACCCCTCAAGATAGGGCGCAAGGTCAACCGCCGGCACAAGCGGTGCCTCGGCAGCATCCTCCATGAGCTTGATCTCGATCTCGCCCACGTCCGCCCCCGGCAGCGCCCGCGCCACCGCCTCGGCGGCTTCGCGGTTGGTCCCGGCAATCACGAAGCTTTCGGGCAGGAAAGCGCCCGCCTCAAGGTCAAAAACCAGTTCCTGCGCGATCCGCCTCGCAAGCGCTTCATCACCCTTTGCAAATCCCCGGATCGCATCCGCCGCCCAGACATTCCACGTCGCCCCGAAATCGAACAACGTACCGTCCTTGTCGAACAAGATTCCATCTGCGCGCATGATCTGCCTCTCTCTTACTTCAGGACGCACACTGCCCCGCCAAGTGCCATGGCACAAGCGCAATACGCTTGGATGACATGTATCTCAGGTCCAGTGCATCCGCGCCTCGCCCGAAAGTGTCTGCGCCGCCATCATTGGCGTTTCATATGGAAAGCCTTCCGCATCACAGAATGCCACCACCCAGGCGTCATCCATCGTCAGGAATTCCAGAACCGACCCGAGAAAACCGCGATCAGCAGCCTGCCCCTTGAGGTCATCCACGGACGCCCCTGTCGCCCCCAGAAACACGGGAAGCAACTCGTCATTGGCCACAAGCCAGGTCAGGGCCCGAAGAGCAATCGTTTCGGCGGTTTCGACAGACAAGGACATTTTTCACAGCTTTCGAAATGTTTTCTTAACCAATGCACATACAAATTGATTCAACCCTTTGGCAACTTCCCAGGTTCTTTCATGCCCGGACGTATTCTGATCATCGACAGCGTTGCCACGAACCGCATCGTACTCAAGGTCAAGCTGTCCTCGGCCTTTTACCAGGTTGAACAGGCCGCGACCGCCCAGGATGCACTGGCCCAGATCACCCGTACCGCACCCGATTTGATCCTTCTGGGCAATGACCTGCCCGATATGACCGGCCTGTCGCTTTGCCAACGGCTCAAGACGCGCGAAGTGACCGGGCAGATTCCGGTGATCATGGTGGCGCCGGATAACAGCCGGGGCACCCGGCTTGCCTGTCTTGATGCGGGGGCGGATGACGTGATCTGCAAACCGCCCGAAGACGCTGTGTTACTGGCGCGCATCCGCAGCCTGATGCGGGGGCACGATACGATAGAAGAGTTGCGCCTGCGCGATACCACCGCCCGGATGCTGGGCTTTGCCGAAGTCGCGCCGGGATTCGAACACCCGGCATCGGTGCTTTTTGCAACTGCGGCACCGGACCAGGGGGTGCGCTGGCGCACCCATCTCAAACCACTAGTTCCCTACGAACTGCGTCACCATCCGCTCAGCGTGGCACTCTCCAACCTCGCCAAATATCCGGTGCCCGATGCCTTCGTGATCGCGCTCGATCCCAGCGCTCCCGAAGAGGGGCTTCGTTTCATCGCCGAGATCCGCGCGCGCTCTGCAACCCGTAAGGCGGTCATCCTTGCCGTCCTGTCCACCCCGGATAACGGAACCTGCGTCGACGCGCTTGACCTTGGGGCCAATGACGTAATGACCGAGGGGTTCGACGCCGAGGAGCTGTCTTTCCGACTGGCGACACTGATCAAACGCAAGCGTCTCGTTGATCGCTTGCGCCAGAACGTGCAGGACGGGTTGAACGCCGCCGTGACCGATCCGCTCACCGGTCTGCACAACCGCCGCTACGCGTTGCCGCAACTGGCGCGCATCGCCCGCCAGGCCCGCACGATGAACCGAAGCTTCGCGGTGATGGTGGCCGATCTGGACCACTTCAAGTCCATCAACGACCGCTACGGCCACGCGGCGGGCGACGTCGTGCTGTCAGAGATCGCCCGCCGCATGCGAGAAACCCTGACCGAAGCCGACCTGATTGCCCGGATTGGCGGAGAGGAATTCCTGATCGTGTTGCAGCGGGCAGACAGGGCACACGCCACTAAAGTTGCTCGCCGCCTCTGCGCAGCCGTGCGCGCCGATCCGGTCTACCTGCAAGGGCGCGACATCCAGATCCCGGTCACGGTCAGCATCGGTGTCACCGTCGGCAATCCACCCGCTTTGCCCAAGGCCGGGGAAAGCCCTGCCCACAGCGCCACGGACCTGATCGATCTCGCCGACCAGGCGCTTTATGGCGCCAAGGCCCATGGCCGCGACCAGGTCACACTTGGACAGGCCCCGGCCTAGGCCTGACGGCGATCAGTCGCGCTTGTCGTACTTCTTCCTGTTGCCGTGTTTGAGGCTATCCTCCAGCCGATCCGCATAGTCGGCACGTTCCGCACCGCTCATGGCTTCAATTTTTTCAAGCCAGAGCCCCTGCGCCATGTCGCGGCGAACCGCACTTCCCATGGCCTGCTTGACCAGTTCTTCGCGCAAGGCATCCCGATCCAGCGGTGTCGCGCGTAACAAGGCGACCACACGCTCGAAACTCTGCCGATCACCGCGCCGGTCCACATCCGCCTGTCGATAGGCCTGCCGCAACGCCTTGCCCATCTCCCGCCGGTGTTCGTGCGAAAAGGCGCGCACATAGGGAGAACCGAACCGGTCCGGGTGGCTGCCAAACACGCCCCGCTGGTGCGAGATCACTGCGCCGCCGACGACACCCACCACCAAAAGGTTGAGCGCCAGCGAGCCGATCAGCAACAACCGCAGTCCTCGCCGCATTCCGGGTTTCTTTTCCGTGTCTTGCGTCATGATCTTCCCCTAGTCCAACAGGAACGCATAACTATTGTCAAACTCGGACAGAACCGCGTCCTGCCCTCCTGACAACACCTGCGCTCCAAGCGTGCTGCCGATCTGGCTGGTCGATCCTGCGATCCCGATCCAGAGCCCGGCGACCGCCGCCGTTGCCAGACCACCTACCGATGGCCATCCACCCAGGTTGCGCAAAAGCGCCCGCCAGAACCCGTCACGTCGCCCCTGCACTGCCCCGGGCTCAGCAGATGGCTGCAACGCCGACGCATCTTCCAGCACTCGCGCCATCAGTGACGCTGACGGGGAGGCCGCCGCATCCTCACGCGCAGCGTCAAACAGGGCGTCCAGCATCTTGTCGTCCGTGTCTTTCTCAGTCATCCGAATACCCCAACGCTGCGCGCTGCCCGGCCAATGCCACCGCCAGCGCCCTTTTTCCCCGCGCCGTCAGGCTTTCCACCGCCTCGACGCTGATCTCTAATATCTCGGCAATCTCGGGATTGCCCAAACCTTCGATGTGGCGCAGCACCACCGCCTGACGCTGCCGCTCGGGCAAGCCTCCAAGCGCAGCCTGCAACGCATCCATCCGCGCCTGCTCAAGCAAGGTTTCTGCCGGCCCACGCGCCTCGTCCGCCGGTTCGGCCACCGCATCCAGCGCCACACCCCGCGCCTTGCGCAGTCTGTCCGTGCAGAGATTGGCCACCACCCGATAAAGCCATGTCGTGACCTTGGCTTCTCCTTGCCGCCAGTCCGGCGCGACCTTCCACAACCGGATCAATGCCTCCTGCGCCACGTCCTCGGCCTCGTCCCGGTCGCCCAGAACCCGGTAGGCATGGGAAAATACCCGAGGCGTCAACCGCAGCGTCAGGACGCGCGCCGCCGCAGCGTCCCCGTTGGCATAAAGCACCAACAAGGCGTCGTCGGGAATATCCTCTTGCGTATCGTAGGGCATGTCCATTGGGACCGATGGCTAGCTGTTCACGCGTGATCTTGCAATTGCCGGGCGGGCAAAACGCATGCCCGCCCGACCATCAACCTTACTGGTCCACACCTTTCATTTGACCCTTCATGCCGCCGTGCATGCCGCCATGCATCTTGCCATGACGCTTGCCCATCTGCTCGCGGGCTGCATCGAACTCTGCTTTCGATATCTTGCCGTCCCCGTCGCTGTCGAACCGCTCGATCATTGTGCCCTTGCCCTCGGCCCGTTTCATGCCCATGCCCTTTCGGCCCTGCTGCATCTCTTCCATGCTCAGCGCACCGTCACCATCGGCGTCCATGTGCTCCATCATCTTGGCGCTGCGCAGTTCGGCGCGTTCCTGGGCGCGTTTCATCATGCCCGCCTTGAGCTCTTCGGCGCTGATCACGCCATCACCGTTGGCGTCCATGGCATCGAACCGCGCCTTGTGATGCGCATCCAGTTCGTCCTGGGTGACGAACCCGTCTCCATTCGAATCCAGTTCCTCAAAGCTCATCTTCGGACCGCGCGGTCCCTTGTCTTTGCCGCCATATCCGCTGGCGGCAACGCTGACTGCCGTCAAACCCAATGCCGTGGCAACAATACCAGCGATGAAATAATTGCGTTTCATGTCTCAGAACTCCTTTGGTCGGTTCCGTGGTGTCCAGTGTTCCGAACCCGGCCTCCTGCCCGGTTCGTTGCATCTGAAACGTGCCGGCCACCGCTTTCCGTCGAAAAAAATGCAACAACTTGGCAACGCGTTTTTGCGACATCGGGACGCAAGGCATTTTGCACCCTTTAAATATGGGCCGAATGCCCACATTTTGTGCCGATACAGCGAGGGAAAAAATGAACACCATGACCGCCACAGCGGAAGACCGACCAATCTGGCCGGCCCTGATCAAGGGCTGGCGCAGGAAATGTCCCAATTGCGGAAACGGCCCCCTTCTCAAAGGGTATCTCAAAGTGCGCGATCACTGTGCCGTCTGCAAAGAGGATTTCACGCCCCAGCGCGCCGATGATGGCCCCGCCTACCTGACGATCCTGTTCGTCGGGCACCTGATGGCGCCGCTTCTGCATATCGTGTTCGTGACCTGGCGCCCCGAGCCCCTGATCATGTTCACCATTTTTGCGGTTGGCGCGGTCGCGCTCTCGCTTTACCTTCTGCCAAGACTGAAGGGGGCGGTTGTCGCGTTTCAATGGGCGCGACGGATGCACGGGTTCGACAACTCGCGCGGCTAGCCCCGAACAAGAAAGCAGGGGCAGACATGACTATTGACAAGACCGCCATCCGCAATGCGGCCACCGTGATCGTCCTGCGCGATCGCGGTAGCGACCCCCATATCCTGATGGGGCAGCGTGGGGCCAAGGCGGCCTTCATGCCCAACAAGTTCGTCTTTCCGGGCGGCGCGGTGGATGCGGCCGATGCGGATATCCCGCTGGCCACGCAGATGCCCGCCGTCTGCCGGGACCGCCTGCAGGAAGACGCGGACGGATCGCTCGTGCACCCGCTTGGCGTGGCCTGCATCCGCGAACTTTGGGAAGAGACCGGGCTCATCCTCGGTCAGCAGGGGACATGGGACATCACTCCGCCGTCGGATTGGGAAACCTACGCCGCCACCGGCCACGTGCCCACGGCGCATCCCCTGCAATTCGTGTTTCGTGCAATCACCCCCCCGGGCCGCCCGCGCCGCTTTGATGCGCGTTTCTTCCTTCTGGACGCTGACGAAATTGCCACCGATCTGGATGATTTCTCCGCCGCCTGTGACGAGCTTTCTCATCTTCAGTGGATTCCGTTGCAAAAGGCGCGCGAATTTGACCTGCCCTTCATCACCGAGGTCGTTCTGGCCGAGGTCGAAGGCCGTGTGAAGGACCCGACGCCGCCCGCGAATGTCCCATTTTTCAAGAATGGCGATGAAGAAAGCCTTTTCCTGCGACTCAAGGGCCGCGAACCCAACATGGCCGACGAATAATCAGGCCAGCGCCACAAGCCCCAGGATCGACAGCGCCAGCAGCGTGATACCAAGATATTCACGCCCGCTGATACGCTCTCGAAAAACCAAGAGCGTCGCCAGCACGCCAAAGATCAGCTCCACCTGCCCCACGGCTTTCACATAGGCCGCATTCTGCAGCGTGAAGGCCGTGAACCAGCAAAACGTCCCTGCCATGCTGGTCAGGCCAATGAACCCCGCGCTGCGCCACGCGCCCAGCACGCGGCCAACCTCGCCCGGCTCCCGGAAGCGCAACCAGACCCACATGCCCAGCATTTGCATCATCGTGACCGCCGCCAGCGTCACCAACGCACGCAACATCGGCGCATCGGAGGCGACCTCCAGCGACGCCGCCCGATAAAACACCGCCGATACGCCAAAAAGCGCCCCCGCCCCAAGGCCCAGCGCCGCCGAGGGTGACAGGAACCGCCGCCAGCCCCGCCCGCCTTCCAAAGGTCCGGACAGAACCAGTACGCCAATCACCCCAAGCACAATCGCCAGCAGCCCAATTCCGGACACCGCCTCGCCCAGCACCACAAAGCCAATGAGCGCCGTCAACAACACTTCACTTTTGATAAAGGTCATGCCCACGGCCAGATTACGCCGCCCAAAAAGCATCACCGTGCACACCGTCGCCGTGATCTGCGCCGCGCCGCCAACCGCGCCAAAGGCCCAGAACGCCGCGCCCGGCCAAGCCATGTCGGGGCGCTGGCTCCGCAATACGACCGCCAAGATCAAGCCCGCCAGGGGCGCTGAGTAAACAAACCGGGCAAAGGTCGCCCCTGCCGCAGATAGCTTCACCTGTGCGAGATGCTTCTGCAGCATGAAACGCACCGACTGAAACAGCGCGGCCGCGACCGAGGCAATGATCCACAATTCCATGGGGCGTTAGTGCCCGCTCCTCACTGTTTTGGCCAGAGCGGATGTGGCACCGGGTCCTTGCGCGCCCATAGATAGCGGCGGAAAATCTCACCGTAAGAGCGATAATAATACCCATCATTTCGCGACAGGTACCGGTCCCGGTTTTCGCGAAACAGCACGGGCAGGCGATACCACGGCATGCGCGGATGCATGTGATGCACCACATGCAGATTGTTGTTGAGGAAAATCCACGCCAGCGGCCCCTTGTCCTCGATGATCACGGTCCGCCCGCGCGCGCGCTCATGCGCCTGATGCTCAAGGAAGGTGCGGATTTTCAGGATCGAAAGCGCTCCATAGGCCGAGACGAGATAGGCCCAGACCGGCAATTGCGACACCGCGAACATCCACCACAACGCCAGCGCCAGCGACGGGATATGCCAGAGCCACCCGTTCAGGACCGCCCGGTCCCTCGCCCGGATCGCCCGCCAGTCGGTCCGCATGAACGCCTCTTGCGCCACCAGCGGTCCTATCAACAGCCTTCCGGCAAGGGTGTTGTTGAAAGTCAGCACCTTCTGCCGCCACGCCGGAAGCTGCGCCCAGACCGCCGGGTCCTGGTAATTGCTTTCCGGGTCGTCGTACGGATCGGTCAGCCGCGAGTCCAGATGATGCGCCAGATGCGTGTCCCGAAACCGAATATAGGGGATGAAGAGGCCAATCGCAGGAAACACCAACGCCTCGCTCAAAAATCGCGAACGGAACGGATGTCCGTGCAAAACCTCGTGGCTCAGCGAGGAATGCAGCGCCAACGCCAGCGCCGTCACGATCATGCCTGCCGGCAACCACCATGACGCCAGCCACACCGTCCCGGTGACAAAGGCGCCATAACAGAGGACCACCAGCCCGAAAGTCGGCCACTCGATTCCGGCAGGGGCCTGCCTGTGCATGTTACGCATGACGCCGCCCCCAGTGGATCTTCGACCAGATCCGCTCGTACACGAAATAGAGCATCAGCCCGACCGCCGTATTCACGATGGCCAGCGTCCCACCCACCGCTGCCGATCCGGTTGCAACAAGGCCCACGACCGACATCACGCAGAGGCCAATGATGTTCCAGATCACGGCCTTGAGGACTGTTCTCCCCCGGGTCTCCATGTCGTCTCCAATGTCTTGCTTCACAAAACCGTTACCAACGCGCGCCCTGCCGCGGAATTCCGAATATGATTAACAAAACTCGACATCCGTGATAAAAAACACCATATGAGTGAATTTATCGACAAACGTCTGCGCGCCACCCGGTTCCGCCAACGCCTTGCCATCGCGCTTCAGGATCAGGGCATGACTCAAAGCGCATTGGCCCGCCGCATCGGCGTAGACCGTTCTACCGTGTCACAACTGCTCAAGGACGACGGCGCCCGCCTGCCCAATGCCCAGGTGGTGGGCGAATGCGCTGCGGCGCTCGGGGTCTCGGCGGACTGGCTGCTCTCCCTCACCGATCGCCCCGAAAGCACCGCCGACATCCTCGCCAACGCACTATCGTTGACCGCAGCGCCGCGCGCGCTGGTGGACGAACAGATCTTCAGCTGGCATCAGGAGGCAGCGGGCTACAAGATCCGCCACGTCCCCGCGGGTCTGCCAGACATGCTCAAGACAGACGACATGCTCGAATGGGAATACACGCCCCATCTGGGGCGTACGACGGAACAGGCCATCAACGCCTCCCGAGATCGCCTGAACTGGATGCGCTCCTCGCAATCGGACTATGAAATCGCCCTGCCCCGCCACGAGGTTGACGCCTTCGCACGCGGTGTCGGCTACTATCAGGGCCTCGACGGTGACATCCGCCGCCGCCAGCTCGACATGTTTGCCGACCTCACCGCCCAGCTCTACCCCCGCCTGCGCCTCTATCTCTTCGACGCGCACCGGCTTTATTCAAGCCCGATCACCATCTTCGGCCCATTGCTGGCCGTGCTCTACCTCGGGCGCAATTACCTAGCCTTCCGCGATACCGAACGCGTGACCGCCTTCACCGAACACTTCGACAACCTGGTCCGACAATCCGACATCACCGCCCGCCAGATCCCGGACCATATCGCGGACCTCAAGTCGCTGATCTGACCACACAACTTCATTTTGCCGGAAATACTCCGGGGGAGTCGCCCATGGCGACGGGGGCAGCGCCCCCTAGACCTTCGGGTCCGGGTTGACGGTAAACCCGTCCACCGCGATCACCTGCCCGCTCACGAACCGCGCCGCGTCCGATGCCAGAAACACCGCCATCTCGCCAATATCCCGCGCCTCGATAAACGACCCCATCGCCGTCCCTGACGCATAACCGGCATAAACCTCGTCCCGCGTCATGCCCTTGGCCGCGGCCTCGCGCGCGAGAACCCCTTCCATGCGCGGCCCCTCGACCGATCCGGGACAGATCACGTTTGCCCGCACGCCAAACGGCCCCAGTTCCATCGCCAATGTCTTGGTCAATCCGATCACCGCCCATTTCGCCGCCGCATAGGGCGCGCGATAAGGGTAACCATACTGACCAGCGGTCGAACTGGTCACGATGAGCGCGCCCCGCCCGGCCGCCTTCAGCATGGGGGCAGCGTATTTCGCGGCAAGGAATGCACCTTCGAGGTTCACCGCGACACAGGCTTGCCAGTCCCTCAGGGCAATCTCCTCAACCGCCGCCGTCGGTCCCGCGACCCCGGCATTGGCGCACAAGGCATCCATCCCACCCCACTCCGAGGCAATCTCGGCAAAAAGCGCGGCTACCGAAGTTTCATCTGTGACGTCCACGACGTTCGCACGCCAATGGTCCGGTACGGACGCAACTGCGCCAACATCCACGTCACAGATCCAAACCTGCCAACCGTCCCGGTCGAACGCCTCGCCCATTGCCCGCCCGATGCCCGAGGCCCCGGCGGTGATCAGAACCCGCTTCAACGCGGCTGCCCGACATACCGCCCCACGCCTTCGGGGGACGGCAATCCGGCCTGCGCCCCGGCGAGGGTCGCAAGGTTTTGTGCGATCTCGTCACTCGGCGGTGCCGGACGACGGGTCTCAAGGCTCACGTGGATCAGGATATGCTCCCCCGTCGCCAAAAGCCGCTCTCCGGCATACATCTCGTGCCAGACATGCATCTTCTTGCCCTCGGCGTTCAACACCCGCGTGCGCACTTCGATCCGCGCGCCCAGATGTGCCTCGTCGATATGGCGGATATGGGTCTCGGCGGTAAAGAAGCTGCCTCCCGTTGCGATATACTCCTGATCACACCCCACGATCTCCATCAACCGATCCGTCGCGTCGGCAAAGGCATGCAGATAGCGGCTCTCGGTCATGTGGCCGTTGTAATCAAGCCAATCCACCGGCACCGCCCGCGCCACCGTCACCACCGGCTGAGCCGGATCGGCAATGTCGGCCATCTGCCGCACCATGCCAGCTTCGCTCGACAGTCGTTTGTCATGCGCGTTCAGCACCGCGCCGCTGGCAAAATCCTGCGCCTTCAGCGCCCGCATCATCGACACGATATTGTTGTCGCGAATGCGTTCCATCTCGCGAATGCTCATGTGTCCCGACTGCGCATCCGACTGCCCCGCAATCAGGTCGACCAGCTCATCGGTGAATTCCGGCACATCCATCAGCTTGGTCCACGGCCATTCCAGCGCCGGGCCAAACTGTGCCATGAAATGCTTCATGCCCGCCTCGCCCCCGGCCACGCGATAGGTGTCGAACAGCCCCATCTGCGCCCAGCGGATGCCGAACCCCATTCGGATCGCCTCGTCGATCTCTTCCGTGGTCGCGATCCCGTCCTTGACGAGCCACAACGCCTCGCGCCACACCGCCTCAAGGAAACGGTCCGCGATATGGGCATCAATTTCCTTGCGGACATGCAACGGGAACATGCCAACACCCGTCAGGATCTCCTTGGCCTTTTCCACCATTTCGGGCGGGTTCTTGTCCGTTGGCACCAGTTCCACGAGCGGCATCAGGTAGACCGGGTTGAAAGGATGCGCGACCATGATCTGTTCGGGGCGGCTGGCGCAGCCCTGCAGCTCGCTCGGCTTGAACCCGCTGGTCGACGAACCCAGGATCGCGCCCGCATCACAATGTTCCTGAAGCGTCTGGTACACTTTCTGCTTCAGCTCCAGCCGCTCCGGAACGCTTTCCTGAATCCACTGCGCGCCTTGCACCGCCTCGGACATCGTCTCGTGAAAACTCAACCTGCCTTCTTCGGGCATGGCCGTATCGCTCAGCCCCGGCAAAGACCGGCGCGCATTGTCCAGCACTTCACCAATCTTGCGGGTCGCCTCGGGGTCCGGGTCGAACACCCGTACATCCCAGCCATTCAGCAGGAACCGCGCGGCCCATCCGCCGCCAATTACCCCGCCGCCAATAATCGCTGCCGTCTTCATTTTGGGTCTTCCTTTCCCGCAAGATTCGGGTCGCCGCACAGCGCCGCCCCCCCTAGCGTTCCCCCATGCTAAGGAGAGCGCTCATGTCCATTCTGTTTCAGGCCTTGCCCACCGACACCGTCACCGCCATCCGCACCACCGGCATTGACGCCCATGGGCACCCGGTTGAACGCCACCTGTCCGACGGCGGCGCCTATCCCTGCCGCCATTGCCTTGGCGAAACGCCGCCCGGGCAAGACTATCTGATCCTCGCGCATCGCCCCTTTCAAAGGCTGCACGCCTATACCGAAACGGGGCCGATCTTTCTTTGTGCCGATGCCTGCACACGCGCGGCGTCTTCGCCCCATGTCCCGGCAATCCTCAAATCGCCGGGCTACATCCTGCGTGGCTATGATGCGAAGGAAAGGATTGTCTACGGCACCGGACAAGTGACCCCGACCAACCTGATTGCCGACTATGCCACACAATTGCTGGCACGGGCCGACATCGCCTTTGTCGATGTGCGCAGCGCGGCCAACAATTGCTTTCAATGCCGCGTGGTCCGCGCCGGTTAACGCTTTGGCGCCACTCGAAGCGGCACGAAACCGGTACCGATGCGATACCGACACAATACCGACGTCATACCGACGTGCCGTTCCCCGCCTATACCACGCGTTAACCATTGACCATTTCAGCCCCGGATCACCCCTGCGGCGCGCGCTTTTCAAGCCCCAGCTTGGCGCGGACTTCGTCCGGTCCGATCACCCGCGCGCCCATGTTTTCAATGATGGTCTGCGCCCGCTCGACCAGTTGCCAGTTCTCCGCCAGCACCCCCTTGTCGAGCCACAGGTTGTCTTCCAGACCAACGCGCACATTGCCCCCGGCCAGCACCGAGGCCGCCACAAAGGCCATCTGGTTCCGCCCCAGCCCAAAGGCCGAGAAGGTCCAGTCATCCGGCACGTTGTTGACCATCGCCATGAAAGTATTCAGGTCATCCGGCGCGCCCCACGGCACCCCCATGCACAGCTGCACAAGCGCCGGACTGTCCAGAACGCCGTCCTTCACAAGCTGTTTGGCATACCAAAGATGCCCGGTGTCAAAGGCTTCGATCTCGGGCTTAACCCCCAGATCTGTCATCATTTTTCCCATCGCCGTGAGCATGCCCGGCGTGTTGGTCATGACGTAATCAGCCTCGGCAAAGTTCATCGTTCCGCAGTCCAGCGTGCAGATTTCCGGCAGGCATTCGGCCACATGCGCCACCCGTTCGGTCGCGCCGACCATGTCGCTCGCGTTCGACACCGGGAACGGCGCTTCAACCCCGCCAAAGATAATGTCACCCCCCATACCAGCCGTCAGGTTCAGAACCACGTCCGTCGCGCTGTCGCGCACCCTGTCCGTGACCTCGCGGTAAAGACCAAGATCACGACTCGGCGCCCCGGTTTCGGGATCACGCACATGACAATGCACAATCGCCGCCCCCGCCTTGGCTGCAGCGATCGCACTGTTTGCGATCTCTTCAGGCGAACGCGGTACATGTGGACTGCGATCCTGCGTCCCCCCCGATCCGGTCACGGCACAGGTGATAAAAACCTCGCGATTCATTTCCAGCGGCATAGCGATTCCTTTCCGGTCGTTTGATCCAGTATTCACCTACTTGCCGCCCGCCACTTTACATTTTACGAAGTAAACTTGATGAGAATCGAAAAAACCGTCTTTTCACCTGATCCCAGACCGCTCAACACGGCGCTGCTCGTGTTTGATGACTGCAACACGCTCAGCCTTGCCGCCGCCGTCGACCCGATGCGCGCCGCCAACCGCCGCGCGGGCAAGGCGCTGTTCCGATGGCAGTTTCACACGCCCACCCCTGCCCCCATCCACCTGACCAGCGGTCTTGCCGTGACCGGCACGCCCATCACGGAGCTCAGCCACTGCGACCTCCTGATCATCGTGGCCGGATTCCGTCTGCAGGACCACGCCACGCCACGCCTTCTGTCCAGCCTGCGCCGTCTGGCGCGGCTCGGCACACCCATGGCCGCCATCGACGGTGGCCCCTGGATCCTGGCGAGCACGGGCCTGCTCGACGGCCATCAGGCCACAACCCACTGGGAGGATCTCGACGAGTTCGCCAGCCGCTTCCCGCTGGTCGACACCCGTCGCGACCGCTTCTGCCTCTCCGGCCCTTACGCAACAAGCGGCGGTGCTGCGCCCTGCATCGACATGATGCTGCACTTGATCGCCACACGCCATGGCAACGATCTCGCGCGCCGGGTCGCAGGCGCTTTTCTCTACGATCCCATGCCCGCCGGTCAGCAAAGCCCCGGATCGGTCCCCCGCCCCCTGCGACATCACCCCCAAATCGCCCGCGCGCTGGAGCTGATGGAGACAACGCTCGACGACCCCTTGCCCCTGTCGGAAATCGCGACGCGCTGCGGCCTGACCCTGCGCAGCCTGGAGCTTCGGTTCAAAAGACACCTGGGCCAATCCCCCAAGTCTCACTACCTGTCTCTGCGCCTTGCTGAAGCACATCGCCTGGCAACCGACACCGCGCTCCCGTCCCGCGACATCGCGCTGGTCACCGGCTTCAACTCCCCGGCCAGCTTTGCCCGCGCCTTCCGATCCGCCTATGGCACTTCCACCCGCGCCCTGCGCCAATCCATGGCGCGGCCCTGATCTTCATTTTGCCCAAAATACTCTCGCCGAAGGCCCTAAATCTCAACGCGCGACGGCCAAAAGCCCCGCGACATCAAGGTGCTGCTCGACATGGTCCGCCAATGCATCCAGAACGCTTTGGACGGTGGCATCATATCCGACACCCCCGACCGAGGCGCCAAGCCCCCCAAGCCAGGCTGTCCGGAACCCGTCCTCGCGGAACATGCCATGTAGATAGCTTCCCGCCACGCGCCCGTCCGCGCTGATCGCCCCTTCATCGCGCCCATCCACTCGCGCAAAGGGCCGCACACGATCCGTACCTTCGGTTCGGCCAATGTGGATTTCGTACCCTCGAAAAACCTGCCCGGACCCTGTGTGCTTGGCCATGACCTCGCTCAACCGCTTGTCCGGTGTCATCACCGTTTCAACGTCCAAAAGCCCCAGCCCTTTGGTCTCTCCAGCAGGCCCTTCAATTCCCTCTGGATCCCGCACGACCTGCCCAAGCATCTGATATCCCCCGCAAATCCCAAGTACATGACCACCACGCCGCACATGTGCGGCAAGATCGACGTCCCAGCCCTGTTCCCTCAGAAAGGCAAGATCGCCGCGTGTCGACTTGCTGCCGGGAATGATCACCACGTCGGTGTCACCGGGTAACGCCTGCCCCGCACGCAGCATGGTCAGGTTCACGCCCGGCTCCTGCGCCAACGGATCAAGGTCGTCGAAATTTGCAATGCGGCTCAAACTCAGGCACACGACCTTCACCCCGCCATCCCGTTCCGCATTGGCGATGTCCAGCGCATCCTCGGCAGGCAGCTTCCAGGCATCGGCGAAATAGGGCAACACGCCGAACCCCGGCCACCCGGTCCGCTCCGCGATCAAGGCATAGCCATCGTCAAACAGGCTCGGATCGCCGCGGAACTTGTTGATGAGGAACCCCGCAACACGCGCCGTATCGTCAGCATCCATGACCGCCTGAGTTCCAACAATCTGGGCGATCACCCCGCCCCGGTCAATATCCCCCGCAAGGATCACCGGCACATCCGCCGCCTGCGCAAAACCCATATTGGCAATATCGCCTTTGCGCAGATTGACCTCGGCCGGGCTGCCCGCGCCCTCGATAATCACCAGATCATTATGTGATTTCAATCGGTTGAAACTCTCAAGCACAGCCCCCATCAGGGTCGGCTTCAACTTGGCATAGTCCCGTGCCCTGGCCGTAGTCAGCCTTTTGCCCTGCACCACGACCTGCGCACCAACGTCTGTTTCGGGCTTCAGAAGCACCGGGTTCATGTCCACCGTCAGAGGCTTGCCACACGCCAACGCCTGCAACGCCTGCGCCCGCCCGATCTCGCCACCGTCGCTGGTCACGGCGGCATTGTTGGACATGTTTTGCGGCTTGAACGGCGATACCGAAAGCCCCCGCCGCACCGCCGCCCGGCACAGCCCGGCCACAAGCATCGACTTGCCGACGTTGGACCCCGTTCCCTGTATCATCACCGCACGTGACATGACCTACCCCTGTTTCGGCAGGAAAGCTTCCACCGCCGCGCTTGCAATCACCAGCACATTGCCGCTGTCCGGGTTGGTCACGTTCTGCCCACCAAACACCGCCTTAACCTCGGCTTGCCCACGCGGCAGCGTCGTCAAAAGTACTCCGCAATCAACCTTGTCCGGCTCTTGTACCCCAACCGTCACCTGGACGCGCATGGCCGCGTGATCCATACCAAGTGCATCGAACATCGGGATCGACGAATGCCGGATCGCATCCTCAATCGCGCGCGCTGCGGCCTTTGTATAATCCTGACCGTACTGGTCGTTCCCCATACCCATCTCGATAATGAAGCGCTGCTCGCTCATGCGGCACCCTCCAGATCGAGCGCCACCGAGATGGCGACGTTGGCAATAACCGTCGGCTTGCCGCCGTCGGCGCGCTGCACGTCCAAACCACCCTGCGCCACGGCGACGGAGACCTCGCCATAAGGAAAAACCGCGGCCACCTGGGCCACATCCACCGCATCCGGCTGTTGAACTGCCACATCAACAGTGATTTGCATCTCGCTTTTTTGCTTACCAAAAAGCTCGGCCAAGTTGATCGAATTATGCCACAACGCGTCGCGCACCGCGCGACAGGCAGCCTCGGTGTAATCCTGCCGCCGAAGCGACGTTCCCATTCCGAACTCGGTCAACAGACGTTTGACGGCCATCAGAACTCCACCCCCGCCTGCGCCTTGATACCATCCCGGAACGGGTGTTTGACCAGCGTCATTTCCGTCACCAAATCAGCCGCCTCGATCAACTCGGGCTTGGAGTTGCGCCCTGTGCAAAGCACATGGGTCATCTCCGGCTTCTCGCTCAAAAGAAAGTCCACCACTTCGTCAATATCGAGATAGTCATTGCGTAGCGCGATATTGATCTCGTCCAGCATCACGAACCGGTTCGCGGGGTCGCGGATCAGCTCTTTTGCCAAATCCCAACCTGCCTGCGCCTTGGCAATGTCGCGTTCGCGGTCCTGCGTCTCCCAGGTAAACCCCTCACCCGAGACGTGGAATTTCACCTCCTCGGGAAAATGCTCCTCCAGAAAAGCCCGTTCCCCGGTCGCCATCGCCCCCTTGATGAATTGCACCACCGCAACCGGCATGCCATGCGCGATACATCGCATGATCATTCCGAATCCCGAGCTGGACTTGCCCTTGCCGGGCCCCGTATGCACGATGATCAGTCCCTTTTCGTCCGTCTTTGTCGCCATCATGCGATCGCGCGCGGCCTTGATTTTCTTCATCTTTTCGGTGTGGCGCGTGTTCTGATCGGTCATGTCGCTCTCTTTGGGCAAGGTGTATTGCGCGGCACGAAACCATAGCGCTGCACCAAGTACAAGCGCCCCTCATTTTCCGCGTGCACCGCTGAACACCGGGCGCGGCACCGGCCCGTGCAGATGCGGCAGCATGACGACGAGGTAGATCAGCCAGCCTGCACACCACAGCCCCGCCGCCGCATCAAGCAACCCGCCCATGCGCAGGATCACCGCCGTCATGACAAGCCCGAATGCCGCCCCCACGCCCCGGCGCGCCTTCAACACGCCGGTCGCGCGCCAAGCGAACGCCCGCGCCGAGACCGCCATGATCAAACCGCCCATCGCACCCATCGCCAAGGCATGAAACCCTGCTGCCACGGGCCATAAGTCCATCGCCCGTGCCACGCCCATCGCCAAGAGTCCAGCGGGCAGCCAAAGATACGCAACCACCAGCATCGCCAATAGAGTGTCTCGCGTTGCCACCCTGACCGGCCACTTCGCGACCTGCACCAGCAATAGAACGCTCACGGCCAATGCCCATGCCCCCGGTGCCACGCCACTTGCGGCAACGCCAATCGCCAGCGCCGCGATCATCCAGGGTCCCGCTACAGACTTTCTGCCAACCGCATTGAAAAGAAACGCCGGCACCATTCGCCCACCGACGAACACCAACAAGGCAGCAAAACCCAATACCGGCCACGTGCTCGCTTCACCCCGCCACAGGAAAAGAACCGACCCGACACCAGCCAAAAGACAGATCGTGATGAAGGCCGGGCGCCACTGCCGCCCGCCCTGCTTGGCCTCCCAGATCAAGCAGCCCGCCACGCTCCAAAAAAACGCCGTGGACAATGGCGCTGCAAGCGCGGAGCCCAAAAGCACCAGCGCCCGCGCCACGATCCACAGTGCGGCAATCCCGATCAGCCGCCAGCCGCCAACCGGAGCCCGCCCGGTCCAGCTGCTGCATGCGGTCAGCAAATACCCCGCCAGCGCCGCCCCGCCGAAACCGAATGTCATCTCGTGGATGTGCCACGCCAAACCCGCTTCCAGATTCGGCCAGATCCCTGCGCCCCATTGCCAAAAACCCACCGAAACCGCCGCCCAAAGCGCCGCCAGCGGGAACATCACGCGAAAAGATGCGACCCAAAGGCCGGTTTCGGGCCACACCCGGTCGCTTGTAGGGTTCTGGGACATCAACGGCCCACTCTCCTGCTTGACAAAGACCCCCACGCTGCCTCACTTGGGCGCGCTGGTGCCTGTTTGTAGAACAGGTGAATAGGGAATGCGACACGGGGCAGGACATTGCCCCCAAGCGCAGCCGCCCCCGCGACCGTGACCGGAAAGGTCGCCCGATGCCACTGGATCTCTTCCGGGAAGGCCGGGCCACCGCAGGCCAAAGCGCCGAAATCCGCAAGCCGGGAGACCTGCCAGCAAACGAGATGACGTGAACCGGACGGGGTGTTTCCGGTGTCGGGCTGATGCAATGCAACCCGTCGCTGTTCCCCGTCCCCGACAAGGGAAGACAAGATGGCCGACGCCGACGCACCTGTCGAATTGCTGGTCTGCACCACCTGCCGTGCCGGGGCCCCGACCGATCAGGAAGGCCCCCGCCCCGGCACCCGGCTTTTCGAGGCGCTGCAAGCGGCAGACCTGCCGTCCCACGTGACCCTGCGCGGGGTCGAGTGTTTTTCCAATTGCGACCACGGCTGTTCCATCACCCTGCGCGGTGGCGACGAACGCTGGACCTATGTCTATGGCAATTTCACCGGAGCCGAGGACGCGGAACTGGTGGCCGACGGCGTCACCAAATACGCCGCAACCGCCGATGGGCTTGTGCCATGGCGCGAGCGCTCCATCCATTTCCGCAAGAACTGCATCGCCCGAATTCCCCCCCTGGAGATCCCCGAATGAGCACTCTCGAAAAACTCCCCGTCACCGTGATCACCGGCTTTCTTGGCTCGGGCAAGACCACGCTGATCCGCAACCTCATGCAGAACCCGCAGGGTAAACGCCTGGCCGTGGTGGTCAACGAATTCGGCGACGTCGGCGTGGACGGAGAAATCCTGAAATCCTGCGCGATCCCCGATTGCCCGGCGGAAAACATCATGGAACTGGCCAACGGCTGTATCTGCTGTACCGTGGCTGACGATTTCATCCCCACAATCGAGGCCCTCATGGCGCTTGAGCCGCGCCCCGATCACATCCTGATCGAAACATCCGGCCTTGCCCTGCCCAAACCGCTTTTGAAAGCGTTTGACTGGCCCGACATCCGCTCGAAAATCACTGTCGACGGCGTGATCGCGCTGGCCGATGCCGAGGCCGTAGCCGATGGTCGCTTTGCGCCCAACGTCGCCGCCGTCGATGCGCAGCGCGAAGCGGACGAAGGGCTGGACCACGAAACCCCGCTTTCCGAAGTCTTCGAGGATCAGGTTTCCTGCGCTGACATCGTACTACTGACGAAACCCGATCTTGCTGGCCCCGAAGGCGTGGCCAAGGCCAAGGCCATCGTGCTCGCCGAAGCCCCACGCCCCCTACCTGTGGTCGAAGTCGCCGAAGGTGAAGTCGACCCGCGCGTGATCCTGGGTCTTGGCGCGGCTGCCGAGGATGATATGGACAACCGCCCCTCCCATCACGACGGCCATGACGATCATGAACATGACGATTTCGAAAGCGTCGTGATCGACATCCCAGAGCAATCGGATCCCGTAGCATTCGCGGCCAAGATCGAGAAACTGGCCAAGGAACAGAACATCCTGCGCGTCAAAGGCTACGCCGCCGTCGCCGGCAAACCCATGCGCCTTTTGGTTCAGGCTGTGGGCGCACGCGTCCGTCATCAGTTCGACCGCCCGTGGAGGCCGGAAGAAGCCCGTCAGGGCCGCATGGTGGTCATTGCCGAGCATGACGACATCAACCCCGACAAGATCCGGGCCGCTCTGGTAGACTAAATCCCATGCACGTCGTCTTTCGCGAAAGCCACGGGTTGGATGAGACCGAAACCCCGATCGACCTGGGCCAGTCCCCGGCCGATCTGGTGGCGCTGTCATTTTCCGATTCCGACCTTGGCGCATTCGCGGCAGGCTGGCACCGCGCGGGTGGCGATCTGCCCTCGCTCCGGCTCGCCAATCTCGCGGCGCTAAAACACCCGCTTTCCGTCGATACCTACATCGAACAGACCTTGCACGGCGCCAAGGCCATCCTGATCCGCCTGATCGGCGGCATTTCCTATTGGCCTTATGGCATCCAACAGGTTCAGGCACTGGCTCAGGAAAAGGGCATCGCGCTCGCCGTGCTGCCCGCAGATGGTCGTCCCGACGAACGACTTGACGAGGTCTCGACCCTCCCGGTGAGCACGCTGCATCGTCTGACCCACCTCTGTGACACCGGCGGTGCGATCGCCGCACAGGCCGCCTTGGCACAGCTTGCCTTGGCCGCAGGGCTTTATGCGCGCCCTGTGCCCGGCTCCAAGAACCTGCCCGATGTCGGCGCATGGACGCCCGAATCCGGTCTTTGCAAAGCCGAGGACATCTGCGATCCGTCCAAGCCCCTGATCGCACTGACCTTCTACCGCGCATATGTCAGCGCCGCAGACACCGCGCCAATCGAGGCCATGTTTGCCGCGTTCCGAAGCCGCGGCTTTGACGTGATCGGCCTGTTTGCCCCCTCACTCAAACAGCCTCAGGCCGCCGCATGGCTGGCTGATCAGTTGCGTACGCTCACGCCAGCCGCCATCGTCAACGCCACGGCCTTCTCCGGCAAGGGTGATGACGGCACCTCTCCTCTGGATGCTACGGACGCACCGGTTTTTCAGGTCGCGCTTTCCACATCTCGCCGCAAAGCCTGGGCCGAGGCCGAACGCGGTCTGTCTCCGGCGGACCTTGCCATGCATGTGGTTCTGCCCGAGGTCGATGGACGCCTGTTTGCGGGCGTCACTTCGTTCAAAGAGCCGGGCAAGAAAGACGCTGCACTTGAGTATTCGCGCTTCGGCCACCGAGCCGAATCCGAACGCATCAGCGCGTTGGCCGACAAGGTACAGGGCTGGGTGTCCTTAGGCCAAAAACCCAATTCTGACAAACAATTGGCCGTCGTCCTGAGCACCTATCCGGGGAAAGACTGGAACATGGCCCATGCGGTTGGCCTTGACCCGTTGGCAAGCGTCGAGGCGATGCTCGAGGACATTGCGAGCGAGGGGTACGATACCGCCACTTCCCCTTGCCCGGTGCGCGACAGCCTGCAAGCCGAAACCCTGTGCTGGCCGCTCGAAGAATACAAAGCCGCGCTTGCGATCTTGCCTGAAACGCTTCAGGGCGCGCTCACCGAGACATGGGGTGCGCCAGAAGACGATCCGACTTTCCGCGATGGCGCCTTTCACTTCGCCGCCACAACCCGCGGCAATGTCCTTATCGCCTTACAACCCGAACGCGGGCAAGACACGCTGCGCGACGACGAATATCACGACCTCAGCCGCACACCCCGCCATTCCTATGTCGCCTTCTACCTGTGGTTGCGCTTGATTCAAGGTACCGATGCCCTGATCCATGTGGGCGCCCATGGCACGCTGGAATGGCTGCCCGGCAAATCCGTGGCTCTTTCCCGTGAATGCTGGCCCGATGCATTGATCGGTGGCACGCCGGTGATCTATCCCTTTATCGTCAACGACCCCGGCGAGGCCGCACAGGCCAAACGCCGCATCGGCGCACTCACTTTGGGCCATGTGCCCCCACCGTTGAAAACATCAGCCACCCCACAGCGGTTTGCCCGGCTGGAATCCTTGCTTGATGAGTTTTCCAACGCCGACGGCCTTGATCCCAAGCGCCGCGACAGGTTGCAGCAAAACATCAGCGATGAGGCACAAGCACTTGGATTACAAAGGGAACTTGGACTAGGCGACGCCACATCCCTTGCCGAGGCGATCACGCGCATCGACACATTTGTGTGTGACATCAAGGAAAGCCAATTCGGGGACGGTCTGCATATCTTTGGGCGCGCGCCCCAAGCGTCGGGCAGCTTTGATGCGACCCCTTCCGCTGCGTCCGAGAAACAAGGTTTCCTGCGTGCTCTCAATGGCTTGCGGATCGAAGCGGGTCCATCTGGCTCTCCCTATCGCGGGCGCCATGACGTGCTACCTACCGGGCGCAACCTTTATACAACTGATCCCCGGTCGGTCCCCACCCGCGCCGCCTATGCGCAAGGGGTGAAACTGGCCGAGGAACTGGTCCGCAAACACCTGCAGGACGAAGGCGACTACCCCAAGAACCTGATCGTCGACCTCTGGGGCTCGGCCACAATGCGCACTGCTGGCGAAGAATTCGCCATGGCCCTGCATCTTCTTGGCGCCAAACCCGTCTGGGACGAAGGCAGCGAACGCGTCAGCGGTGTTGAAATCCTGCCCATCGCAATGCTCGAACGCCCGCGCATCGATGTGACCCTGCGCGTCTCCGGCCTGTTCCGCGATGTGTTCCCCACACTATCGGCCCTCTTCGGCCAGGCCATCCGTGCGCTCAGCGAACGCGACGAAGCCACCGACTGGAACCCGTTTGCAGGTCGCGTCACGGCGCCCCGCGTCTATGGCCCCGCGCCGGGAAGCTATGGGCTCGGCATGGGCCATGACATCGAAGACTACTCGGACGAAGGCCGCCGCGCGGCGGGCGAGGCTTGGCTCAACGCCTCCTCCTGGGCTCTGGATACCGGCGCCGAAACCCAGGATCGGGACGGGATCGCGGAACGCGTGGCACAAGCCGACAGTTTCGTGCATCTTCAGGACCTGCCCGAAACCGACCTCCTGCTCGCGTCGGACTATGCCGCGCACGAGGCCGGGTTTGCCGCCGCGCAGAAGATAACCGGTGGCACCGCAGCGCTCTATCACGTCGACAACACCAACCCCGATGCACCCCGCGCCCGTGGTCTGACCGAGGAAATCGCCCGCGTCGTGCATGCGCGCGCCACCAATCCCGACTGGCTCGCGGGCATGATGCGCCATGGTTTCCGCGGAGGCGCGGAAATGGCCGCCACCCTCGATCACATGGCCGCCTTTGCCCATCTCGCCGGGGCGGTGCCCCCCCAACTGTTTGATGCCTATCACGACGCAACCCTTGGCAGTGACGAAATCATCGCTTTTCTTGAACGCGAGAACCCCAAGGCACTGGCCGCCATGCGGGACCGCTTTGCCGCCTTGCACGAAGCCGGGTTGTGGCAAACCCGCCGGAACTCGATCCTAGCAGATATGGAGCGCCTGTCATGATCCGCCCCGACGCCAAGGGATGGTGCCCGGGCGCCTATCGTCCGATGATGTCCGGCGACGGGCTGGTGGTGCGCGTGCGCCCAACCCTCGCACGATTGACGCGTGACCAGATGCTGGGACTCTGCGCAGCAGCAGAGCGCTTCGGTTCCGGCCTGATCGACCTTACAAGTCGCGCCAATCTGCAGGTCCGGGGTGTCGCCGCGGCTGACCACGAACCGCTTCTGCGCGCGTTGCATGCGCTTGATCTTCTCCCCGACGATCCTGCATTGGAAAGCCGCCGAAACATCCTGATTACGCCATTCTGGCAGGAAGGCGACGATACCCACCGTCTTGCCATTGAGTTGACCGAAAGGCTCGCTGAGTTGCCCGAGATGCCCGCCAAGGTCGGCTATGCCATCGACCTCGGGCCCAATCCGATGTTCACCGCCAACTCGGCCGATTTTCGGCTCGAACGGACCTCGACCGGCGACATCCTCCTGCGCGCGGACGGTATGTCACGCGGGCGACTTGTTACGCCGGACACGGCCATCGACGCCCTGATCGACATGGCCCACTGGTTCGTGACAACCGGCGGCCCGGTGCATCGACGGATGGGCAACCACGTTTCCTTCACCCAGCCCCCGGCGGACTGGCAAGCCGCACTTCCAGCGGCCCCCGCGAAACCGGTGGCTCCGGGACAGACCAAAGCCGACGCTCTTTACGGCGCTGCCTTCGGCCAACTGCCCACCTCCCGTCTTGCCGCTCTGCTCAACGCGACACGGGCCACGGCCATGCGCGTGACCCCATGGCGGCTCTTCCTTCTGGAAGACACCGAAATGGCGCCCACCACCGATTTCATCAACGATGCCAACGACCCGCTCCTGAGGATCGACGCATGCCCGGGTGCGCCACTTTGCAACGCGTCAAGCGTCGACACCCGCGCGCTTGCGCGCATGCTGGCGCCGCTTGCCCGACGCCCTCTGCATATCAGCGGTTGCGCCAAAGGCTGCGCCCGCCCGCGCGCCTGTTCCACGACCCTTGTCGGCGAAAACGGCGCTTTCAACCTTGTCCGCAATGGCCGCCCGTGGGATGAGCCCACCGAAACCGGCCTTGCGCCCGAAACCCTTGCCCAGCGCATCGGAGAGTTTTGATGCCATATGAATACGAAAAAAACGGCCAGGCCATCTATGATGAGAGCTTTGCCACCATCCGCCGCGAGGCCGACCTCGCCGGTTTCGACGCCGACGAAGAACAGGTCGTTGTTCGAATGATCCATGCCGCCGGAATGGTCGGCCTTGAGAAACACGTCCGTTTTACCCCCGGCATGGTCGCCGCCGCCAGAAAGGCCATGGAAGACGGCGCCCCGATTTTCTGTGACGCCCGCATGGTCTCCGAGGGTGTCACCCGCCCACGCCTGCCCGCCAACAACGAGGTGATCTGCACTTTGCACGCCGAAGGCATCCACGCGCTGGCCGCTGAAATGGGCAACACACGCTCTGCCGCAGCCCTCGAACACTGGCGTGACCGGTTGGGTGGCGCCATCGTCGCCATTGGCAATGCCCCCACAGCGTTGTTTCACCTTCTGAACATGCTCGAAGACCCCGCCTGCCCGCGCCCGGCCGCGATCATCGGATGCCCGGTAGGTTTCGTCGGTGCACGCGAGAGCAAGGACGCGCTCTGGGCCGATCAGCCAGTGCCCTGCATGATCGTCGAGGGGCGTCTGGGCGGCTCTGCCATGACCGTCGCCGCCATCAACGCCATCGCCAGCCGCAAGGAATGAACATGGGCACGATTTATGGGCTGGGGCTTGGCCCCGGCGATCCCGACTTGATGAGCGTGCGCGCGCACCGCCTCCTCACCAATGCCAAGCACGTCGCCTTTTTCCGTAAAAAGGGGCGCAAGGGACAGGCGCGCCAGATTGTCGAAGGCCTCTTGCCGGAAAACGCCATCGAGTTCCCGATGGAATACCCCGTGACCACCGAGATCTCGGTGCATGATCCGCGCTATAATGAGCTATTGTCCGCATTTTATGCCGAGGTCACGCAGCACCTGATCGAACTGGCAAACGCGGGCGAAGACGTTGTGGTGCTCTGCGAAGGGGATCCGTTCTTCTATGGCTCCTTCATGCATCTTTATGCGCGCCTACGCGACGTGGTCCCGGTGGACGTGGTACCCGCCATCACCGGTATGTCCGGCGCGTGGACTGCAACCGAAACCCCGATCACCTGGGGCGATGATGTGCTGACCGTGCTGATGGGAACGCTCGAACAGGACAAGCTCACCGATTACATCCGTCGCACCGACGCGCTGGTGATCATGAAGATCGGCTCGAACTACGACAAGGTTGTCGCCGCGCTCAAGGATGGCGGCAAATTCGACAACGCGTGGCTTGTGCAGTTTGCAACAATGGGCAGCAAACAGACCGTGACCAAACTTTCTGAAATGACCGACCACGGCACGCCGTATTTTTCCATCGTCATCGTGCATGGACAAGGACGACGCCCATGACCGGCTCGCTGGTTATCGCCGGACTCGGCCCCGGCAACGATGCCCTGATCACACCCGAAGTGCAGGCCGCACTGGACCGGGCCACTGATATCGTCGGCTATATCCCTTATGTGGAGCGCGTTGCCGAACGCCCCGGCCTTACGCTGCATCCATCGGACAACCGCGTCGAAATCGACCGCTCGTGCCATGCGCTTGAAATGGCCTCGGAGGGCAAACATGTCGTGGTAGTCTCATCCGGCGACCCCGGCGTCTTTGCCATGGCCGCCGCCGTGTTCGAAGCGGTCGAGCACGGAGAACCCGACTGGCGCGACCTCGACATTCAGGTCCTGCCCGGCATTACCGCCATGCTGGCCGCTTCCGCGGCCTGCGGAGCGCCGCTCGGGCATGATTTCTGCGCCATCAATCTCAGCGACAACCTCAAACCCTGGGCCCTGATCGAAAAGCGCCTGCGCCTTGCCGCCGAGGCGGATTTTGCCATGGCCTTCTACAACCCCCGCTCCAAATCACGCCCGGAAGGCTTTGAGAAGGCGTTGAAAACGCTTCAGGATGCCTGCGGCGACGCTCGTCCGATCATCTTTGCTCGCAATGTCTCGCGCCCGGATCAGCGGATCGGTATCGTGCCTCTGACCGAAGCCACACCGGACATGGCAGACATGCGTACGGTGGTTCTTCTGGGCTCGTCCCGCACCCGGATTATCGAGCGCAACGGCGCGCCTTTCGTCTACACGCCGCGCTCGGTCGAAGACGTATGATCTGTGAAGGCCCATGGTCGCCCAAAACGGGAGGGGACGGGGCGTCCGTGTCAGGTCGGCTGAACCCGTTCCAATACCTCTTCAACCACCGCCAGCTCCAGCCGCAGCGGCAGCTTCGGTCGATCGATCATGATCACAGGCAGCCTCAGGTCTCGCGCAGCCTGCAACTTGGCCTCTGCTCCAACACCCCCGGCATTCTTGCACACAACCACATCCACACGGTGTTCCCGGAACAATGCCGTATCCCCGGCCACATCAAACGGCCCACGCGCGACAACAACCGTGTGATGCGGCAAGGCAATCTCGTCCCCGGGGGTATCGACCAACCGCAGAACATAGTGATGCTGCGGTTGCGCGGAGAAGGCAGGCAGGTTCAGCTTGCCCAAGGCCAGCATTACGCGCCGCGCCGGTCCTTCCAGGGCCGCAACTGCCCCCGACACATCCGCGACACAGGTCCACTCATCGCCATCTTGCGCGCGCCAGGCGGGGCGGGTCAGGGCAACAAGGTCCACCCCGGCTTTCCGACAGGCATGATAGGCATTCCAACTCATCTGCGCGGCAAAAGGGTGCGTGGCGTCAATGACATGCGTAATGTTATGCTCGTGAAGATAGCGGACCAACCCGTCCACCCCGCCAAATCCGCCCACCCGTTGCGGGATCGGCTGGACCCTGGGTGCGGCAACCCGGCCCGCATAGGAAAACACGGCATTCATGCCGCGTTCCGCCACCGCGCGGGCAAGCATGCTGGCCTCGGTTGTGCCGCCGAGAATAAGGAGTTTGCAAGACATGGCTGACGCTCCGTGGCTGACCATCGTGGGCTTGGGCGAAGATGGACCGGATGGCCTCGCCCCCGCAAGTCGCAAAGCGCTGGATGAAGCGCAAGTGGTGATGGGCGCCGCGCGCCACCTTTCCCTCATATCCGACCTGACCGCCAAGACGGTAGAGTGGCCGGTCCCGTTTGCCGACGGCATCCCCCAACTGTTGACCCACCGGGGCACACCCACTGTCGTCCTGGCGTCAGGCGATCCTTTCTGGCACGGCGCTGGTACAACGCTCGCCCGTCACCTCGTACCGGGCGAGTACATCACCCTGCCCGCCCCCTCGACCATGTCGCTGGCAGCCGCTGCCCTTGGCTGGCCTCTGGAACAGACCCTGACCATGGGGCTGCACGCCGCCCCCTTCGCCCGCCTGCGTCCCCACCTGCATCACGGCCAGCGCGCGCTTGTCACCCTGCGGGACGGCCCTTCTGTCGTGGATTTCGCCGCTTGGCTCGTGCAACAAGGTTTTGGCCCAACCACCCTTCACGTCATGGAGGCCCTCGGCGGCCCGCGCCAGCGTGTTCGATATGCCACGGCCCAAACGTTCAATCTCTCTGATATCCAACACCCGGTTTGTCTTGGCCTCGACATAGCGGGCGAAGGCCCAGCCCTCCCGTTGGCCACGGGGCGTCCAGATGACCTTTTTGACCATGACGGCCAGATCACCAAGCGCCCCGTACGCGCCCTGACCCTCTCGGCACTGGCTCCCCATCCGGGCGAGCATCTCTGGGACATCGGCGGCGGCTCTGGATCGATCTCGATCGAATGGCTCTGGTCTCACCCGACCACGCAAGCCACTGCCATCGAAACCGACCCTACCCGCGCAGAGCGCATCCGCGCCAACGCCGCCGAACTCGGCGCAGACCGCCTGACCGTTGTCACGGGCACGGCGCCCGATGCGCTTACAGATCTGCCGGCGCCGGATGCCGTCTTCATTGGCGGCGGTCTGAACCAAACCATGCTCGAAACCGTCTGGGCCGCGCTGCCATCGGGTGCACGCCTCGTCGCCAATGCCGTCACGCTCGAAGCCGAGGCTTTGCTCGCACTGTGGCACGGTGATCGGGGCGGCGATCTGATGCGCATCGAACTGGCCCATGCCCACCCCCTCGGGCGCAAGCGCGGCTGGAAGTCCGCTTATCCCATCGTGCAATGGAGCGTTGTGAAATGATCGTCGCCGGGTTCGGATTTCGCGGCATCGCGACCACGCAAAGCCTGCGAGACGCTCTCGCGCAGACGGGGCCGCATGTCCCCACCCTGCTTGCAGCGCCCGCGGACAAAGCGTATGCCCCAAGCATCCAACAGCTAGCCCAGGAGCTTGGTCTCTCCGTGTTCCCAGTTCCCGCCCCCTTGCTAGAATCGGCACAGACACTGACCCAATCGCCCAAGGCGCAAGAGCATCGCGCCACGGGCAGCGTGGCCGAAGCCTGCGCCCTTGCCGCAGCGGGTGCACACGCGGCCCTGCTGGCACCCCGCCAGATTTCAACCGACCGGCGCGCCACATGCGCCCTTGCCCAAGGATCGCCCGCATGACCGTGCATTTCATTGGCGCCGGACCGGGCGCCGCCGACCTGATCACACTCCGGGGGCGCGACCTGATCGCCGCCTGTCCCGTCTGCCTCTATGCGGGATCCCTCGTGCCGGACGAAATCCTGGCTCACTGCCCGGACGGCGCCACGATCATCAATACCGCCCCGCTCGATCTCGACGCAATTGTGGCCCATTGCAAGGCCGCCCATGCCAAGGGACAGGACGTCGCCCGCCTGCATTCCGGCGACCTTTCGGTCTGGTCTGCCATGGGCGAACAGATCCGCCGTTTGCGGGCCGAAGGCATCCCCGTTTCCGTCACCCCCGGCGTGCCCAGCTTTGCCGCCGCCGCCGCTGCGCTGCAAACAGAACTCACCCTGCCGGGCCTTGCCCAATCCGTGATCCTGACCCGCACACCAGGCCGCGCCTCTTCAATGCCCTCGGGGGAAACGCTCACCAATTTCGCGGCCACCGGCGCGACGCTGGCGATACACCTCTCGATCGGCAATCTGGACACGGTGATCACTGATCTGACCCCGGCCTATGGTCCCGGCTGCCCCGTGGCCGTGGTCTATCGCGCAAGCTGGCCTGATCAGCAGGTGATCCGCAGCACGCTCGCATCCCTCAAGGACGACGTCACACAAAACATCACCCGCACCGCGCTCATCCTCGTCGGTCCGGCTCTTGCGGGTGAAGGCTTCGACGAATCCTGCCTCTATGCCACCGAATACGACCGCCGCTATCGCCCACAAACCGCGGACAGCCCCTGGTCGAGCTGGAGTCACGGCGATGATTAATAATAACCCTCATCTTCCTTTTGCCAAAAATATCCCGGGGGTCCGGGGGCTGGCCCCCGTTCCCGGCTCCCAACATATTGCAAGGTCCGCAAGAAAATGACCACCGCCCCCGGCCTCCTGATCTCCGCCCCTTCTTCCGGCACCGGCAAGACCACGGTCATGCTCGGCCTCTTACGTGCGCTGGCCGAAGACGGGCTCGCGGTCCAGCCCTTCAAATCCGGTCCGGACTATATCGATCCCGCCTTTCACCGCGCCGCAGCGCACCGGCCGGCCTTCAACATCGACACCTGGGCCATGCACGAAGACCTGATCGGCGGGATCTCACAGCAATCATCAGGCGCTGACATCATCATTGCCGAAGGCTCCATGGGCCTGTTTGACGGCGTGGCCACACGCGGCGAAAGCGGCTTTGGCTCTTCGGCGGAAACCACTCTGAAAATGGGCTGGCCGGTCGTGCTAGTGATTGATGTCGGCGGTCAGGCGCAATCCGCAGCCGCCACGGCGCTCGGTTTCAAATCCTACAACCCCGATCTGCCCTTTGCCGGGGTGATCCTCAACCGCTGCGCTTCACCGCGCCACGAGCGGCTGGCCCGCCTCGGCATGGATCAGGCCGGGATCAACGTGCTCGGGGTGCTGCCCCGGCGTGGCGACCTGACCCTGCCAGAGCGCCATCTCGGTCTCATTCAGGCGGTCGAGCACCCCGATCTCGAACAGGCGATCCGGGGCTATGCCGCCTTCCTGCGAGAACATGTCGATATCGACGCGATCAAGGCTGCGGCCAAGGCGGGCCCCGCCGCGACCGGCACCCTGCCCAAGCCCCCGGCCCAACGCATCGCACTGGCCCAGGACGCGGCCTTTTCCTTCACCTATCCACATGTCCTGACCGGATGGCGCAACGCCGGCGCAGAAATTCTGCCCTTCTCGCCGCTGGCCAATGAAGCCCCCGCTCCAAACGCCGATCTCGTCTGGCTTCCCGGAGGCTATCCTGAGCTCCATGCAGGCACCCTTGCTGCCAACACCGCCTACCTCGAAGGACTGCGCACTCACGCTCAGACCAAGCCCGTACATGGCGAGTGCGGTGGCTACATGGCGTTGGGAGAAGCCCTGATCGACAAGGACGGCACCCGTCACCAGATGGCCGGGCTACTCGGCCTTGTAACGTCTTACGAAAAGCGCAAGTTCCACCTTGGCTATCGGCAGGCCACGCTACTGGCCCCCATGCCCGGCTTTGCCGGTGGCGCCCGGCTCCGAGGTCACGAATTCCACTACTCCACCATCCTGGAGGAACCCGACGCGCCCCTGGCGCAGGTGGGCGATGCAGACGGAAACCCGGTTCCCGAAACCGGCTCCGTACGCGGCCTCACCACCGGTACCTTCTTCCACCTGATAGCAGAGGCAAGCGCATGAGCGGATTTGTCAGTTTCGTCGGCTCCGGCCCCGGCGACCCGGAACTATTGACACTCAAGGCCGTTGACCGTTTGAAAAAGGCCGACGCCATCCTGTTTGACGACCTTTCTTCGGGGCCGATCCTCGAATACGCGTCCCCCGAGGCCGATCTTGTCGGTGTCGGCAAACGCGCCGGTCGCCCCTCGCCAAAGCAGGACCATGTCAGCCAGCTTCTCGTCGACTATGCCAAGGCGGGTGGCCATGTCGTACGCCTGAAATCCGGGGACAGCGGCATTTTCGGGCGACTCGAGGAAGAGATCGACGCCCTGCGCGCCGCCGGAATCAACTTTGAAATCATCCCCGGCGTCACTTCGGCCTGCGCTGCCGCCGCAGCAGCGCAAATCCCGCTCACCCGCCGCCTCGTTGCGCGCCGGGTCCAGTTTGTCACCGGCCATGATGTCGCCGGAGCCCTGCCCGGAGACCTGCACCTGCAATCCCTCGCCGATCCCGGTGCCACCACCGTCCTGTTCATGCCCAAACGAACTTTTCCGGCTCTTGCAGAGAAGCTCTTTGCCACGGGCCTGCGCCGCGACTGCCCTGCGCTCCTTGCTGAAAATGTCAGCCACCCTGACCAGACCCTGCAGCGCAGCACGATGGAGGAACTGGCCACCCAGCTCTCGGAAACCATCTCGAACGCGCCGGGCCTGATCCTGTTCGGGGAACTGGCCGAAAGCACCTGACCTTTCACCGTCCCGCAAATACGTCTCCCGGAGGCACTTCAATGCGCACCCTCTCTCTCGTCGGCATCGGATCGGGCAACCCCGACCATCTCACCCTGCAAGCCATCCGCATGCTGGAAGGCGCCGACCTGATCCTGTTGCCGCGCAAGGGAGACGAGAAAACCGAACTGGCCGATCTTCGCAGGATGATTGCGAACGACATTCTCAAAACGACGCCAAAGACTGTCGAATTCGACTATCCCGTGCGCGACGCCAATACGCCAAAGTACCTCGACGGGGTAAACACCTGGCATGACGCGCTGGCCGAAATCTGGAGCGCGCTGATCCGCGAACATGCTCCCGGTGACGGCCATGTGGCACTCATGGTCTGGGGCGACCCCTCGCTCTACGATTCCACGCTGCGCATCGCCGATCGCTTGCGTGCTCGCGGGCTGACCTTTGACGTGTCTGTTGTACCGGGCATCACATCACTGCAAATGCTCACCGCCGCCCACGCCATCCCGCTCAACACGCTCGCTGGTGCCGTACAGATCACCACCGGGCGCAACCTGCGCATGCTGGGCTGGCCGTCTGACGCCGCTACAGTGGCCGTCATGCTTGATGGCGACTGCGCCTTTCAGACCCTCCCCGCAAATGACATCCATATCTGGTGGGGAGCATATGTCGGTATGCCCCAGCAAATTCTTCTCCAAGGCCCGCTGCAAGATGTCGCCGAAACGATTGTCGAGACCCGCGCCAAGGCCCGCTCCGAGCATGGCTGGATCATGGATATCTACCTGATGCGCAGCAACTGACCTGCTGAACTGGCGTCCGATTCGCATGAACGACACGGTCTAGCGTGCTGAATTCAGGCACTTTCGATCCATTTTTGATGCGAATAGGCGTCATGACGTGGAAAATTCACGGCATTATCGTGTCAATTTCGAATAAACAAGCTTTCGCCCATTTCTCGACGCATTCCTTTAGCAGCCTTTAACCTGCACTGGCCCGAAGACCCTTCGGTCCGGTGTGTGTGTAAAGGTTCAGTTCTATGTTGATCCGCAGAATGAACAGCCAATGAAAGGGCTGACGATATGAAAATTCTGGCCGTCGACGATGACGAAAACATCCGCGAGCTGCTCACCGAAGCAGTCGCCGCCAAGACGTCACACACGATCATGACCGCCCCATCGGGCCCCGAAGCGATCCGTATCATGGCCCGTGAAGAAACACCGTTTGACTGCTTTCTTCTCGACATTCAGATGCCGGTCATGGATGGCATCACGCTTTGTGGAAAGATCCGCAAGGTGAAAGGCTATTCCCGAACCCCCATCATCATGCTGACGGCGATGTCGCAGAAGAAATACATCGACGGTGCTTTTGCGGCCGGTGCCACGGACTACGTCACCAAACCATTCGATTTTCTCGAACTATTCAGCCGTATCAGCGTCGCCGACAAGCTGTCCAAAGAACAGGCGCGTGTCAGTGACAGCATCTCAGAGATGTCCGCCCTCAAGCGCGACCTGATCACCAACACGGCCCACAGCCTGAATGAACCAGTCGAACTCACTGGCGTAACCCAGGTCGTCGGCTATGTGGCTTTCGAAAACTACATCATGCAACTGTCGCGCGGCTCCTTGCTGCGCGCGTCGGTCTTCGCGGTGAAAATCGCCGCTGTCGAACGCCTTTTTTCAAACGTGAGCCATATCGCCTTCCGCCAGATCCTCACCGACATCGCCAGCGAAACCGTCTCGGTCCTGGGCGACAACAACGCCATGGCAACGTACCGTGGAAATGGCGTGTTCCTGTGCATCGTGCCGCGGATCCGTGATTTCTCGCACACCAAATTCGAGGTCGATCTCAACAGCCGCCTTGAATACGTGCCCTCGCTGCATGTGGAAAACCAACACGTCAAGATTTGCGTCGGCGAACCCGTCGCCATGCGATCGCTTACACGCGCAGGTGCCCTGTTTTCGCTGCAGAAAGCGTCGGCCAATGCCGAACAGCGCGTGAAAAACCAACGCGAGGTATTGGCCATGCTGCGCAAGTCCATGCGCGTGCGTCCCCGCTCTGGTTTCCAGAGCGAAATGGAACGCCGCGCCTATGAAGTGCTGCTTCAGGACGCGCTTCAAGAGGACGATACGCCCAATCAGGGCGCGAAGGCGTTCAGCTGACGCCGACCTTTCATAAAACAAAAAACAAAAGCGGCGCTCGATGGTGCCGCTTTTTTCATTAGTGATGCGTGTGATCGAGATCCATCAGCGCCACCTGCACTCGGGCCCCGTCCATCTCCATGACCGGGCCCGCTGGTTCCGCCAGCAACCCCAGTCGTCCAATCCAGCGCGACCAGACTGCGGGGACCAACCCCAGCACCTTCTTGGCCCCGAGTTCACGCGCTGTTTCGATCAACTGGTTCATCAATTGCGCCTGAACTTTGGTGCGCATCTTGGCTGGTACGGTGTTGGAAATGAATACGCGGCTCGATTCCCAGATATCCGGATCAACTGGCGCCTCGAAATACAACAGGTTCGACGGTATCGACTCCAGCATTCCCTTCTGCGCATCGCGGATCATATAAGAGTACATACCGCATTTTGCCGTGGTTGGCGTGAGACGAATCCCCGCCAGAACCTCTCCATTCTCATGCACAGCGATCCAACGGCTCGCGGGCGTATCATACTGGTCATACTCCATGCCCTCGGCCTCGGGCAGGTCCCAGTTGTTCTGAACAATGAAACTCTGTCGGCGCGCCTTGAGAAGCTTGACTAGAAGCTCGCCATGGTTGTGCATGTTTTCAAAGGACAGGGTCGTCGTCAGCATATCCCCATCTCTCCTCAAGTATCAGGTTTCGTCCGAACCGCAGGCGTTACCGACATCTCCGATCCCGGGTTAGCCGAAATCGGGCACATTTTCACGAGACAATTCAGGATTACCCGGTGCACCTGTGTGCAGACAAGCCCGAGCGTGTTTGCCACGATCCCTACGCTTCGAATGCCATCTCGACAGGCGGCAGATCGCCCCCTGAGCATTCCGAACATCGCATTCGAAAACCGAAAACCAACACTATGCCTCAACGTTTTTCTTTTAGTAGAGACACATAACAGCCGTTCTTTCCACCCAAAAAAGTCCAAATTGACGCGACGGAGCACTGACTGTGGCAGAAACACCCCGAAAATTTTCCCGTTATACGGTAGTTGAGCTGTAATTCGCCCCAATTGGCGAGCCCCGGAACAGAGTATGGCACCCAGTTTCGTGGAATTACCCAGACCTGACCACGAATTCGCCACCTTGCCTCGGCAGTCTCGAACCTGACCCGGTCCGCAGTCGGACCCAAAGATGATCGCTGCCAAGAGGATGCCATGACACCATATTTCATGACTTTTCACGTCAAGGGTGAGCTTGCCGGAACCCTGTTCCTGCGAGAGCCAGAACCCCGCCTTCTGATCGATCTGTCCCCTGCCCCGACCACAGGTGCCAAGGCGCCGGGACACGCCTATCCCGAACGGGTCTGTTTCACGTTGCGCAGTTCCGAACTCATCACGCGGTTCCGGGACGAAATGCGCCCCGGTGATGTTGTCGAAGCGACTGGAACCTTCTCTCAGTCCGGCTACATCCCGCACAAGACAAGCCATATCGACACAACGTTCATGATGCTCGACTTTACCCGCGCCACACGCAGGCTGCCTGACCTGAGCCATTCAGGACGCACCTATCACATGCCCGAACTTGTCTGGATGCACTGAACGGCTTATCGAAATCATACCGAAACACGACCACGCTTCGGCCATAATCCCATGTTGATATACGCGAAATTCACATAAGCGGGGCAAAAGGCCCCTCCCACACCGGTAGACGCAGAATGCACACTGACTATTCCAAAGGCCATTCCAATGCCCACCCTGTCAGACGGGCATTGAAGCGCTTGTCGTCTATCGTTTTTCACACCGGCAAGCCCACCGTGGAAAAAGCCCACCGCCTGGAAAAACAGGTCCATGATTTTGCCAGCGGCGGCTTGGCCCTGTTCTGGCAGCGTCAGGGCATCTATTTCGGCGCCGCTTTGCTGTGCGGGTTCTACTACAGCCTGCCAGTCGCAGGCTTTTGCTACCTTCTGTGCCAACTGGCGGACATCTTTGACAGCGCCGTATCTCTCAAGGTCGTCAACAGAAAAGATCACTCCTTTCGCCATACGCGCCGCCTGTTGGCGGCGCTATTCGCGTCCAACACGTTTAGTTCGCTGGCCGTGGCGATCTTTACCTTGCTCGTGGCCGAGCTTGAGGGTCCGGCCGAGCACTTTACATCGCTGTTCTTCCTTTTTGCCGCCGGGCTTTTCGCAGCTGTGAACAACCATCAGCTGCCACAGGTCCTGGCTGTCCGGCTGGTCATCTACGGTGCGCTCTTCATCTATATCCCCGCGCACGATATCTGGAACCATGGTCCCAGTTACGGCTCCAAGATGTGGCTGCATTTTGCCACCGCCATCTTCGTGCTCTATTTCGTGTTGGAATGCTCGATGATCTTCCTGCGTCTCTACCAGCGCGCTCTTGACCAGTTGGAAGAACTGCGCGCAGAACGCGACAAGGCCCGCGATGCCTACGAGGTCAAATCCCAGTTCGTTTCGGTGGTAAGCCACGAATTGCGCACGCCCCTGACCTCGATCAACGGCGCTCTGGGTCTTCTGCGCGACACCGATCTGACCGGCAACCCGCAAAGCGCGGCCCGCATGATCGACATCGCGCACAAAAACAGCCAGCGCCTGAGCAAGCTGATCAATGACTTGCTGGATATCCAGAAAATGGAATCCAGCAAGATGACCTACGATTTCGCACCACTGGAACTGAGCGACCTGCTGGACGACGCGGTACAGTCCAACTCTCCTTATGGTGACAAGTTCGACGTCCGCCTGTCCATCACCCGCACTGATCCGGGTCTGCATGTCATGGCCGACCGGGAACGCCTGATGCAGGTTCTCGACAACCTGCTGTCCAACGCAATCAAGTTTTCCTCACCCGGTTCCGAAGTCCAAATCAGCACAAGCCGGGAGGGTGATCTGGCCATTCTCGAAGTCCGTGACTTTGGCATCGGCATTCCAGAAAACTCTCGCGACGCCGTTTTTGGCAAGTTCACCCAGGTCGATGGTTCGGATAAGCGAGACCATGACGGCACCGGGCTGGGCATGTCGATCGCAGAACAGATTGTCACGGACCACAACGCCCATATTGACTACGACAGCATACCCGGCAAAGGCACCCGTTTTTACATAGAGTTCCCCCTCATTAAAGGGCCAGGCAAATGATGCATTTCCCCGACTCCCAAACCAACAACGGTCACTTCCCGTCAAGTCACATGGACAAGTTCGCCAAGTTGCGTGTCCAGTTCCTGTCCGGTTTGCCCGCACGCGAGGCCGAATTGGAAGATTTGACCGCAATACTTCTGACGCGCGGGGACTGTCCCAAGACACTCGACCTGTTGCATACGGCCATCCATAAACTGGCGGGGATATGCGCCACCTACGGCTTGACAGATGCTGGGAACCAGGCGGCGCAGGCCGAAGCGGTCATCGTATCCAGACGCAGCACACGCCTGTGCGAAGAGGCGCTGTACGATATCCTTCTGGCAACGGATCTGGTGGCAGAGGAACTGCGCCGCGCGGTGGGCGAAGACTAAGCGTCACACCGACGACGCGGCAATCGCGCGAATCTGGTCCGGCAAAGCAATGGGGTCGAACGGTTTCTGTATCGTCCCTACCGCTTCCTGCTTGAGAACTTCCTCGTATTCCGTCGCCACGTCCTTTGCTGTCATGAAGATCGCCGGGGTGTTTCTGAAAGCCTCGATTTCTCGTAGAGCCGCCAGCGTCTCAATCCCCGTCATGCCCGGCATCATCATGTCGAGCAGGAGCACGTCCGGCGCAAAGCTCTCCGCCTGTGCCAGCGCCACTTCTCCGTTTTCACATTGCAAGAGTTCAAACCCGCCGAAATCAACCAATGCCATCTTGGCGATTTCCCGGATGTCCGGGTCATCCTCCACGTGCAGGATTTTTCGATGTTCGCTCATGTCGGCCCCGTGCAATTGTTGCCTGCACCCTAGTCACGCCCCGAACGGGCGCGAAAGAGTAGATTTGTGTCACGCTGACCTCAATGAGAGTCAGCCCCGGAAGACCAGCCCTTACATGCGGCAGACTTCCGGAACTCAACTTTTACACGAAATTGATATGGTGATACAGCGGCAATTCGCGAATCCGCTGTCCCGTGGCTGCAAAGATCGCATTGGCAAGGGCCGGTGCCGCCGGCGGCACTGGTGGTTCGCCAATTCCGCGCACTGTATCGCCGTTCTCCAGCCCCCGTACCTCGATCTCGGGACATTGATAAAGCCGCATCCCTTCGAAGCTGTCATAGTTGCGCTGTTCGGCCATACCATCGGCATAGGTGATCTCGCAATTGATTGCATGACCAAGGCCAAAGACAACGCCCCCCTGAACAAGGTTTTCGAAATTGACAGGGTCAATCACCGTGCCGACCTCTGCCGCAACCCAGACCTTGTCAATACGAATGCCCGCATCCGTGGCGCTGACCTCGATCACTTCCGCCGTAGGCACGCCGAAACTCTCGACAAAGGCAACTCCGCGCCCCTTTCCCGCCGCCAGCGGGCTACCCCAGTCTGACATCTCAGCCACTGCCTCAAGCACTTTGCGGCTTACCTCATGCTGCATCAGGCGAATACGTTCCTCCATCGGGTCCGCTCCGGCGGCATGGATCAGTTCGTCCAGCGCGCAATCGAAGAAGAACCCGCCCGCCGAGGCACCAACCGAGCGCCATGACGACACCGGCGCCAATTCCTCCACGCGGTAGGCCCGCATGCGGAAATGCGGCAGGCCATAGGGGTTGTTCCACGCACCCGCGGCAATCTGGCTGTCCGGCCCCGGCACCGGCAACCCGGCCCGCCCCATCTGCGACGTTGTCACCGACGGCATTGCGACCTGCAGGTCCAGCGCCTCGACCTTACCGTCGCGCACTGCGCCACGCGCCCTTGCCATGCCCGGATGACGTGGGAAATCATGCGCGAAATCTTCCTCGCGCGAATACGTCAGCTTGACCGGCGTGCCGCGCATTTTGCTGGCAATCTCGGCCGCCTGCTTGACATGCTCGAACTCGAGCCGGTGGCCAAAGCTTCCACCCATGTAGTGATTGATGAAATTGACCTGCTCGGCATCATGCCCTGTGATCGCGCCAACCAGTTGCTGCAGCAGGCGCGGAAACTGGTGACCCGTCCACACCGTTACGCCGTCTTCTTCCACCAGTACGGTCGCGTTCAATGGCTCCAGCGGCGCATGTGCCACATATGGCACGCGGTATTCGGCCTCGACCTCCGCGCCGGAACTCAGAGCTGCATCCACATCCCCCTCATCGCGCCAGGTCTTGTCCAGCTTGTCCTCAGAAAACGAAGCTTCGATCGCCGCCCAATGCCCGTCCTGCTCGGACGGATATGGCGCCTTGCCCCAATCGCATTCAACCGCCTCGGCGGCCCTAATCGCCCGCCAGGTGTTGTCCGCAATCACCGCGATACCGCCGGTCACTTCGACCACATCTTTCACGCCCCGCATGCTGCGCGCCTGAGACGCGTCAAAACTGTTCAATCCGCCGCCCTGGCGCGGATTGGTCTGCACCGCCGCCTTCACCGCGCCGGGAATTTCAACGTCGATTCCATAAATCTGTGTACCCGTGGACTTGGCCACGATATCAAGCCGCTGCGTCGGCTTGCCGATCAAGCGCCATTGGTCCGGCCTGCGCAACGTAACCTTCGTCACCGGTTCGATCCCGGCCGCAGCCCCGGCAAGCGACTGGTAGGACAGCTTGCGCCCATCCGGCAGGACCACATGGCCGGCTTCGGTTTTGAGCGCCGTGGTGTTGATCCCGGTTTCCTGTGCCGCTGCCGCCTTGAGCGTTTCCCGCGCAATGGCCCCGGCCCGCCGCAGCTTGTCAAAGCTGTCCGGCATCGAGGTCGATCCCCCGGTGCCTTGTAGCCCGATGAGTTTCATCACCCCGCCCATGACTCCGCGCATGGACTCGGCCACCATCCCAGTATCCGTGGCCATGAAGGGGACGCCCTCCTCGGCCATAGCGGTATTCCAATAGGCTTTGTCTGGCTTGCCGAAGCTGGTCTCGAACTGCCCCAGTTCAAGGTCCATTTCCTCGGCGATCAAAAGCGCCTGTGAATGGGCGACACCCTGCCCCTTGTCTCCATGCGGACCGATAAGCGTAATCTTTTCGCCGTCAATCACCACCCATGGGTTGAAGGTCGCCGCCCCGGCGGTCAGTCCATTCTCAAGCGGGTTCGCATAAGGTGTCTTGACCCGGTATACACCGAAAGCCACCCCCCCCAGAACAGCCGCTGACCCAATCAGGAACGACCGTCGTGCAATCTTGCCAACTTTTCCCATGGATCAGGCCCCCTGTGCCTTCTGCGCGGCAAGCTTTACCGCCGCGCGAATACGTGGATAGGTGCCGCAACGGCACAGGTTGCCCGACATGGCCTCGTCAATCTCGGCATCACTCGGCATCGGCGTCTGCTCAAGCAGAGCCGCCGCCTGCATCACCTGCCCTGACTGGCAATAGCCGCACTGCGCGACCTGCAACTCGATCCAGGCCTCCTGCACCGCGTGCAGCGCTCCGGGCTGACCCAGCCCCTGAATGGTCGTCACCGGCCCGTCCACGTCCGATACCCATGTCTGACAGGACCGGACCGCCTCGCCGTTGATATGAACGGTGCACGCTCCACAGGCCGCGATCCCGCAGCCGTATTTCACACCCTTGATGCCAAGTTCGTCCCGCAGCACCCACAAAAGCGGCATGTCCTCTTCGACATCCACTTCATGACGCTGACCATCCACGATCAATTCCAAATTGGCTCTCCCGTTCGCTGCGCTCTGGTTCTGAGATGAAACATAAGCAGGATTGGGCAAATTCAACTCGCAGATCGTGCCATAATACCTACAGATAGCGCCAAACGCAAAAAGGGGCGCCCACAGGAAATGCCTTCGGCGCCCCTTTTAACTCACTGGAATCAATTCCAGAACTTCATGGATCTCCCATCGAACACCAATGTCCCGCCTAGTGTCACCTTGGTGTCGTCCTGTCCAATCAGCGTGCCATGGCCATAGCGCCCAATTGCGTTGCTCGCGCTCAACTCCAGGCTCAATGGTGACCGTGGCACGTGATAGCGCAGGCCCGCAGCCCACACAGTCTCGTCCGCATCCCCTGCAACCGGTGTCACCTCGGCAATCGCGTTCAACCCGTTCGCCACTTCGAAATTCACCCCCAGACCAAAGCCGAAAAACTCGTTCTGGCCCCAGGCTGAAACCTTGGGCTCGGCCATGAAGGCCAGCCGGCTCGATGATTTGTAGGACATCGGCAACCCGGCATAGAATGTGCCATTCAGGTTGGCGCTGGTATCCCGCCCCATCAGCAGTTTGACCGCCAGCGAGAACGGGCTGCCGTTGTTCTGGTCCATGAAGCGCGCGCTTCCCCCAACCAGCCAGACCGCGTCCGTGCTGGGCACCTTGGCGCCCGTCGTGCCGTCATCGGCGCGCTTCTCATAAGCCACCTCGACCTGGAAATCGTAATCGGGGCTGATCTTGAACCCACCGCCATAGCTACCCTGCGATCCGCCAAACCCGGTGACAGCAAAGGTGCCCGGCGTCATCGTGTCCGGTGAACTCAGCGTGAACCCGTCCAACTGCAGATCGGTCTGGCGCCGGGTCAGCGGCTCTCCCGACAACCCACGGTAATTGGGGCGGTATCCCGGCCCGGTGCCGGGCGTCCATGTCATCGTCGCGCCGATCAGCGTCGTATCGCCATCCGGGAAGAAGGTCAGTGCCCGCGTGGCCGGTGTCACGCCCATGCCATTGGTGGCAAAGAAATCCAATGCCGTCTTGGGCGACACGTTATAACGCGCACCCACTGTCCAGACGGGCTCCCGGTCCATCGCACCGGACTGGCGGATCGTATTGTTCCCGGTCACCGGCACCGTAACCGAGCCATAGGCGCTCCAGCGCAGAGACGGCTTCCAGTTCACTCCCGCCCCGATATAGCCAAGCGTGCCATAAAGCGGCACGCCTCCCATCTTGTCCGGCAGAAAAGACACCCCCGGCGTGACCGTGAACATCCACTGATCATTCGGCACATAGCTGATCGGCACGTTCAGCGCGCCGATTGCCCCCCGGAATTCATCGGCGGCGTTGCCGTTCAACCCTTCGAACAGGGCATGCTCGATCGACGCTTCCGCCGCAATTTTCCAGCTCCCGGTATCGACGAACTGATAGGCACCGCTCAGGGCCAGCACCTCCACCCGGATCGGGGGAATACTGCCGTTGATCGGTTTTGGCGGCGGATCCTGAAACAGCGAATAGGACAGTCCGGCCTGAAACCGATCGGCAATCCCGTATTGAAAACCACCGAAATAAAACTGGTTCCCGGTCCCGGTCGAATTTGTGTTGGTGCCCGGTATCGTGTGAAGCGCCCCGATCCACGTGTCCAAGGCGCCCTTGGGAAGAACAACGCCGGTGGGGAAGTTGAACTGGTGGCGATAGTGCTGCTCCAAGGGCGACTTCGCGACCGCACCGCTCCCGGCCCCATCAGCCCACCCCGGCGCGGCGACGCCGGTGGCTCCCACAAGGACGGCTGCAAGACTCAGGGCACGCCGGTCAAAACTCAAAACATCAGACATAATCATTCACTTCCTTCAAAGAGCCTTCGGGTCAGACCCGCGATGGCGCAATAATCGCCATTCCCTCCCGATCCCCCAAGCTTTAGCCCCATTTCCATCGTCGGGCCAGCCTGCGCGTCTGACCGAGGGGGATTTTTGTCACAAGTCCTGCCCGAAGCTTGCGCATGGAGCATTTGTGGGCAGCGAAGCATCCTTGAATGAGGCAAAGCCCGCAGCGACAGCGCGATCGTTAGCGCCACCGGGCGTCACGCCGCCACATTTAACGCTAACACCTTCATTCCTTGGTGATTTCGCCCTTTCCCCCCAACCACTGTTCACTATAGGAAACCCCCAAATCGAACACGCATCTGATATTGGTCAGGAGAACATCATGACTGTTACCGTTGGTATTAACGGATTCGGCCGGATTGGCCGCTGCACCCTCATGCACATCGCCGAAGCAGCGCGCGACGACGTCAAGGTCGTCAAGCTGAACGCTACCGGCCCTGTGGAAACCGCAGCCCACCTGATCCGCTATGACAGCGTCCATGGCCGCTTTGCCAACGAGGTGACGATCGGCGACGGCACCCTCGACGTGGGCCGCGGCCCGATCGAGATGTACTCGACCTATGACATGGACGAGTTGGACTGGGGCGGTGTCGACGTGGTGCTGGAATGCACCGGCAAATTCAACGATGGCGAAAAGGCTAAGAAACACCTGGAACGCGGCGCCAAGAAAGTGCTTCTGTCTGCTCCTGGCAAGAACGTGGACAAGACCATCGTCTTCGGTGTGAACGAGGAAACTCTGGAAGCCGGCGACACGATGATCTCGAACGGCTCCTGCACCACCAACTGCCTCGCACCGGTGGCCAAGGTTCTCAACAATGCCTTCGGCATCGAATCCGGGATCATGACCACGATCCACGCCTATACCGGCGACCAGCCGACGCTCGACCGCCGCCACAAGGACCTCTATCGCGCCCGTGCAGCAGCGATGTCGATGATCCCCACCTCGACCGGTGCCGCCAAGGCGCTTGGCGAAGTACTGCCCGAACTCAAAGGCAAACTCGACGGCTCGGCAATCCGTGTTCCCACACCGAACGTTTCAGCTGTGGACCTGACCTTCACCGCGGGCAAGGACGTGACCGAGGCCGACGTGAACGCAGTCATGGCCGAGGCCGCCGCCGGCCCGATGAAAGGCGTATTGGGCTATAACGAGGCGCCGCTGGTGTCGATCGACTTCAACCACACCACCGAAAGCTCCACCTTCGCAGCTGACCAGACCAAGGTCATCGGTGGCCGTCTCGTGCGTGTGCTGGCCTGGTATGACAACGAATGGGGCTTCTCGGCCCGCATGGCGGACGTAGCTGCACTGATGGGTCGCCTCTGAACCCATCCTCTCCACAACGCTTGCGCCCCCGGAGGCGGTCGGGCATATCTGTCCTGACTGACCACTATCCGGGGGCGCATTGCGTCATGACAAACCCTATCGCTGTTTTTCTGGCTGTCCTGATCCTCGCCGGGCTGGGCGCAGATCTTCTCCTGAATGACGGCGAAGCCACGATGGTGTTGGCCCGCAAGTTCTTTGACTTGATCGAATGGGTCGCCTTCTGGCGCTAGCCCTCCCGCCCTGGATGCATCGCAGCAGGCTGCTCGATCCCGCTTGGGCGCGGCTCAGCACGCTGAGCCTGTGGGGCGCTGCCCCGCCCCGCGCAGAATGCGCGGGACTCCCCGGGGTATTTGAAACCATTGAGAAAACAAGACGCCTTCCTGCTTCTCAATGGTCAAAAATACCCATGCGCGACCGGTCAGCTCTTGAGACGATAGCCGGTTCTGATCATCCGCCAGGCCAAAGCCGACACGACAAGTGTGACCCCGGCAACAACGCTCAGACCAAGAACTGGATCGCTGTCGGATACACCGATCACGCCAAAGCGCGCGCCATCAATCAGGTAGAAGATCGGGTTCACCCGGGTAAGCACCTGCAGCCCGCCGGGAAGCGCTGAAACCGAATAGAAAGTGCCCGACAGGAAGGCGAGCGGGGTGACGATGAAGTTGGTGATCGCCGCCATCTGGTCGAACTTGTTGGCGAAGATCCCTGCGACGATTCCCACGCTCCCCATCAATGCACCGCCGAGCGTCACGAATGTCAGCGCCCACACGGGATGCGCCACACCGATTCCCAGCACAAGCACGAGCCCAATCGTGATCCCCAGAGCAATCACCACGCCGCGCGCCACAGCGCCAGCAAGATAACCAACCACGATTTCCATCGGGGAGAGCGGCGGCATCAGCGTATCCACGATATTTCCCTGGACCTTGGAAATCACGATTGAGGACGAAGTATTGGCGAAGGCGTTCTGAATGACCGTCATGGTCATGATCCCCGGTGCGAGGAACTCGATGAAGGGCACACCCATCACTGCCCCGCGTGACGGGCCAATAGCAATCGAGAAGATCAGCATGAACAGCCCGGCCGTCACCAGGGGCGCCAGAAGGGTCTGCGTCCACACCACCCAGAAGCGCAAGACTTCGCGCCTCATCAGCGTCCAAAGCCCCAACCAATTGACCCGGCCAAAGCGTCTGACACCCATATCGAGCTGATTCATCGTCTTCTCCTGTGCCTGAACACGGCTGAGGGTGATTCTCGGCCTTGTAACTCCGAATGGGGTGGCTAGAATAGGCCCCTGACCAAGAAATGCAGAGGCGGCCTGATGCGGGCCGCTTTTTAGCTGAGGAAACACGGATGTCCTGGACCGACGAGCGCGTAGAGCTTTTGAAGAAACTTTGGGGCGAAGGCCAGTCGGCCAGCCAGATCGCCAAGGAACTGGGTGGCGTGACCCGCAACGCGGTTATTGGCAAGGTGCACCGGCTTGGCCTGTCCAACCGAACCTCCGGCGGCGCCAAGGCCGAAGCCAAGCCCAAGGCAGAGGCCAAGCCCAAACCCGCGCCCGAACCCAAACCCGCGCCAAAACCCAAACCCGAGGCCGAGGCCAAACCCGAACCAAAAACCGAACCGGCGGTCGCCGCGCGTCCGGCGCAGCCGATGCGCAAGGCCATTATTCCTGCCGGTCAGCCCCTGCCGCCGCAGCCTTCGGCCAACGAGATCAGCCCCGAGGCTCTCGCCAAGGTCAACGAGGTTGAAAAGACGGCGAAGAAGCTGTCGCTGATGGAACTGACCGAACGCACCTGCAAATGGCCCGTGGGCGACCCGGCGACGCCGGATTTCTGGTTCTGCGGCCTCCCTGTGCAGGCGGGCAAACCCTATTGCGAAGCCCATGTCGGCGTCGCCTTCCAGCCGATGAGTGCACGCCGCGACCGCAAGCGCTGAGCGGCCCCGGGCCGCTCCCGAACAAATCCTGCAAACCCCGGGCGACGGCCCGGGGTTTTCCTTTGGATCACGCCTCGAACTGGGCGCGCACCTTTTCCGCGCGGGCAAAAAACGCATCGCGCACCTCTGCGGCAAACGGGTTCGCGGCCTCTATCGCATGCAGCACCGTGGGTGGATCATCCTTCACCATGGCAATCGCATCCCGCAACAGATCAAAGCTCGCCGTGGTCATCCGTTCCGGCAACGGTCCCAGGTCGCTCAGCACTTTGGCAATCAGGTGGGTCAGCCCCTGCACAGTTGCCGCGTCGCGATCATGGGCTTCGGGGGTCGTCACGATCACCTCCAACCCCAGCCGCCGCAGAAACGCCGCCACGACTCGCCACCGTGTGCCGCGCAGGGGACAGAGCGCAATCTTGCGCCCGGCAACGCCGCCCTGTGCGCTTTGCGGACCAAAGAGCGGATGCGTACCGATAATTTCCACGTCACGCGGCAGGTGCTCTTCCATGACCTGCATCGGACCAAGCTTGACCGATCCCACATCCAGCACCAGGGTCCCCGGGCGCAACATAGGCCCCAGCTTCTCACACAGATGCGCCATCCGCGCCACCGGCACGGCAAGCACCACCACGTCGCAAGCCGCGATCTCTTCCAGCTCCCCCATGGCAAAGGCGCGCCCGTCCTCAAGCACCGCGCCGACATAGGCCGGATCACTCACAACCAGATCGAAATGCGCGCCAAGCTCACGCGCCACAAGCTTGCCAAATGCGCCAAAGCCGACGAGGCCGAGCGACAGATTTTCGTGAACACCCATGACAGGGGCCCTTTCCTTGGGCCGCGCATCGCGGGATGTCGATTTGTCAATGTTTGCCTCTCATCAACCCCCGGTCAGGCGGCGGTTGAACATGATAAAAGCCCCGCCACTATGTGGTCAGGGGATAATACACAACAGAGATGAGGCGGTTCAGTGTCATGACCTGCTCATGCCATGCGCCAATGTGGTTCGTCAAGCCGGGAGCGGGTCACGCAGGTCTACCCAACGCACATAAAGTGCTGCCACAAGCGATATGGCCACACTCAAGAGCATGATCAGCAAAAGCGCCAATGCACCGTTCTCTGGCGTCAGCAGAGATCCCGCCATCCATGTCAGCACGGCGCCCCCGGCCACGCTCATCGCGCCCGACAGTCCCGAGGCACTGCCTGCCAGTTGCGGACGCACCGACATCACACCGCTGCCGGCCGCGGGCATGGTCAGCCCGTTGCCAAATCCCACGAACATCACGCAGCCCACGTAGCTCACCGGATGCACCAGCCCACTCAGAACCAACACAACCCCAAGACACAGCCCAAGGGTCGCAGCCAGCCGTCCGGCAAGCACGGTGACGAACAAAGGATGCCGCCGCGCCATGCGCCCAGACAGGAAACTGCCCAGCGCAAAGCCCATGGTGATCGCGCCAACCGTCACGCCAATCTGGGCCGTCGACAGGCCAAACACCATTGCCCCGACCAGCGCCGCCCCGGCGACGTAGACATAGAAAGCCCCTAGCGAGAAGGTGATACAGATCGCATACCCCCAGAATCGACGCGACCGGAACAGCTCCGGGTAGGTGCGGAACTGCGACAGAATTGTCTTCGAAGGCGAGCTATTGGTCTCGCCCAGATCGGCCCAGGCGAGGATGAACAACCCGGCCCCCGCCAACGCAAAAAACACGAAATTCGCCCGCCAGCCAAAGACCTGATCCAGCACCCCGCCCAGCATTGGCCCCGTCATGGGTGCCACCGCCATGGCCATCGAGATATAGCCCAGAAGGCTGGCCGCCTCACGCGCGTCGAACTGGTCGCGCACCATCGCCCGGCTGATCGCCATGGCACCGATCACGGTACCCTGCGCCATGCGAAAGCCCAGGAAAACCCGGATATCCTGAGCCAGCAGCGCCCCGACTGAGGCCAAAACGAAAATCGCCAATCCGACAAGAAGCACCGGGCGCCGTCCATACCTGTCCGACAACGGCCCCATGATCAGCTGCAACGCGGCCGTTACCGCGAGGTATCCCGCAATCGACAGGTTCGCGACGCCATAGGGCACATCAAAATCTTCGGCGATATGGGCCAGTGATGGCAGGAACATGTTGAGCGATACCACCGACATCGCGGTCAAAAGGACCAGCGTCGTCACATGCGGTGGGGTACGGGCGGCGGTTATCATGACGCCCTTTCTGTCACGGACCGGGCCCCTTGCCCAGTGCCGTCAAATCTTCCCGACTACTCCTGTCCCAGAAGTTTCAACAGCCCCTTCTTGGCCTCGTCCTCCAGCCGTTTCTTGACCGCGTCCTCGGTCGACTGGCCTTCCTCTTTCACGATGCCAAGCTCCTCTTCCACGCGCTTGGTCGCCTCTTCCTCAAGCGCCTTACGCTCTTCGGCAAGGTTCTGCTTGAGTACCGCGTCCATGTCAGGCGTGATCCGCGGGTTGTCCCAACGTCCCTCAACCTTGACCGGCACCGCCAGCCCCTTGCCGTCTTCCCGGCGCAGCTGCGGGGTCAGCGTGTAGTCGATACGTTGCTTGCCAAGCCCCACGCTGCCCTTGCCCCGCGCAATCACCCTGGGCAATTCCATCAGCAGGTCATCGTTTTTCATGACGCCCTTGTCGATGGTCCAACTTGCCGACATCTGGTCAAACACCGTCGTACCCCCCGTGGGATCGCCGCGAAACAGTTTGTCGAGGTCGATCCCCTCGATGGTTCCACGACCCACGGCCACGTTCCCGCTGCCCTGAAGGCTGTCCATGATCGCCTGCACCGAACCGCCCGCCCCAAGGAAATCCATTTTCATGTCCGCCTTGCCGGTAAACCGGTTCAATCCCGCTGTCGCCCCCAGAAGCCCCTTGAGCGCAATCTGGCGCACGCTCAGATCACCGCGTACGGAAAACCCGCTGCGCCCGTTGGCAACAAAGGTCCCCTGCACCGCGCCCTCGTAAGCCGCCAGTTCCTTGAGCGTGGCCACCGCCCGCGCATTGTCGATCTCCACCACGGCCCGTGTGCGGCCAATGTCGATCCCGCCCAGGTCAATTGCTTCGGCACCAAACACGACGCGACCATCCACCAGACCAAGCGCGCTGGCATCAATCGGCGCCTTCGACCACCCATCGGCGGGCGCCGTCGTACCGCTGTCCGCACCTCCTCCCATCATCGCATCAAGGTTCAGCTTCCCGGCAACGATATTGGCCGTCACCTTGGGCCGCTTGCCGCCAAGCGCCACATCCGCCTCGGCATTCACTGTGTTGCCCAAAGCGGTCACGATCCCCTTGCGCAGCGACAGGGTCTGCGCCCGCGTCAGCGTCACCTCCCCTTCCATGCGCGCACGCCCTGTCAATCCGGCCTCCAGCCCCAACGCCCGGAGAAACGCCGCCGAATCCAGCAGATCGGCGACGACGCGCCCCGCCGCCTCGGGCGCCATGCCGACACGCCCGTCAAAATCCACGCGCCCACCTGCGGCCTTGATCGTTGCGACAAGCGACGATACCGACCCCGCGAGCAGATCGTCCAGACGCCCGACCGTCGCCGCGACTTCCACATCCTTGCCCGCGGGCCGCGCCGTCACCGCGATCTCTGCCGGTTGGTCCACGCCGGGCCAACGCAAGTCCAGATCGAGATCCGCTACCTCGAAACGATCACCGCCATGATCGACATAACGCACCCGCGCCTTGCGGATGCTCAACAATTCCAGCGACACCTGCCGCGCAGGCCCGGCAGCCTTCGCACCTTCGTCGTCCGGAGCGTCGCCTGCGGGCACCAACGCCCAGTTCACTCGTCCATCCGCAGCCTTTTCCAGCAAAACGTCAGGCGCCACCGCCTCGATCCGGGTGATCCGGATATTGCCCGACAAGGCGCTCATCACATCCACCCCGATCGCCGCGCTCTCGGCCTGGAACATTGCGCCGCCAGTGGACCAGTCGGCGTTGCTGAGCGTCACCGGCCCAGTCGACACCCCCAGCACGGGATACCAGCTGATCCCGACCTCGCCCTCGAACACAAGATCCCGCCCGGTCATCGCCTTGACCTGATCGGCGGCCAGCCTGGCGATCTTCTCACCCGGCAACAGCATCACCAGCCCCACCAGCCCCAACGCCACGACAACAATGACCATGAAAAGAATACGGATCAGACGCATGGGCCCCTCCTGTGACTGCTCTCGTTTCAGCCTACGCCCGCCCAAGCGCCCCACGCAACTCAAACGCACGTGTATCCACGGGGAAAAGCCCGCGCCCCCTCACCGCAACCGAAACCGCTGCCGCAATCCGAGACCAAGGAAAAAGAGCGTGGGTCGTGAAGAGCGGCTGTGCGCGCTGCACCCGGTTCCAAAAACGGCAACTTATGCCTTCCAGTCCTCCCCAAGCCCGAAACGGGTTTCTGACGAAATTCACGAGCGGGATCCTGGCGCTGGAAGTGATCGCACCCGCGAACACTACCCCCACAATTCAGCAATTCCCAAACCCGCCATCATCCCCTATATGCCCCCCATGTCCACGAACCCGCCCAACCTCCGCCCCGACCTCGCCCGTGCCACCCTCACCGGCGAAAAACGCCCCGGCCAGCCCACCATTGGCATGGTCTCGCTTGGCTGCCCGAAGGCGCTGGTCGACAGCGAACGCATCCTCACGCGGCTCCGGGCCGAAGGCTATGGTATCTCACCCGACTATTCCGGCGCGGATGCGGTGATCGTGAACACCTGCGGCTTTCTCGACTCGGCCAAGGCCGAATCCCTCGACGCCATCGGCGAAGCGCTCAATGAAAACGGCAAGGTCATCGTCACCGGCTGCCTTGGCGCCGAGCCCGAGTTCATCACCGGTGCCCACCCCAAGGTGCTCGCCGTGACCGGCCCACACCAATATGAACAGGTGCTCGACGCGGTGCATGCCGCTGTCCCGCCTGACCCGAACCCCTTCGTGGACCTGCTCCCGGCCTCGGGCGTGAAACTCACCCCGCGCCATTTCAGCTACCTGAAGATTTCCGAAGGCTGCAACCACGCCTGCAAATTCTGCATCATCCCCGACATGCGCGGCAAACTCGCCTCACGGCCCGTCCACGCCATCCTGCGCGAAGCCGAGAAACTCGTCGAAAACGGCGTCAAGGAACTCCTTGTGATCTCACAGGACACCTCCGCCTACGGGCTGGACCGCAAATATTCCACCCACCCGTGGAAAGACCGCGAGGTGCGCTCGCATATCACCGATCTCGCCCGTGAACTGGGCCAGTTGGGCACGCCCAAGGACCTCTGGGTCCGCCTGCACTATGTCTACCCCTACCCGCATGTGCGCGACCTGATCCCGCTCATGGCCGACCCGGATACGGCGCTGCTGCCCTATCTCGACATCCCGTTCCAGCACAGCCACCCTGACACGCTCAAACGCATGGCCCGCCCCGCCGCCGGGGCCAAAACGCTGGACGAGATCGCCCGCTGGCGCGCCACCTGCCCCGACATCACCCTGCGCTCGACCTTCATCGTCGGCTACCCCGGCGAAACCGAGGCCGAATTCCAGCACCTTCTGGATTGGATGGACGAAGCCCAGCTCGACCGGGTCGGCTGCTTCCAATACGAAAACGTCGACGGTGCGCGCAGCAATGCCCTGCCCGATCACGTCCCCGAAGAGGTCAAACAAGACCGCTGGAACCGCTTCATGGAAAAGGCGCAGGCCATCTCCGAGGCCAAACTCGCCGCCAAGGTCGGCCAGACCATGGACGTCATCGTCGACGACATCGACGCCGACGGCATCGCCACCTGCCGCACCAAAGCCGACGCCCCCGAGATTGACGGCAACCTGTTTATTGATGAAGGGACCGAGGGGTTGTCGATTGGGGATATCGTTCGCGTTGAAGTTGACGAGGCGGGGGAGTATGATTTGTGGGGTATTATTTCAGGCAAGGCCGAATAACAACGCATTCAAGTCCAGAAATTGATCTTGCTTCTTTACGGGGTAGATTTCATTCTCAAATCGAAAGTCGAAAATAAATCGGTATTCGCGTTCATTTTGGTAGTCTAATGGTTTCACGAATACGACCTCTCTGAAGATCCTAATAAGTTCATCGTACGAAATGAGGTTTTCAGGTGTAATGTGAATGTCTCTATCTCGATAAATCACCTTTTGGTGACGAACATCAATTGCAACATGTGGCAAAGTTACAAGCGAATGCCGTTCTGCGATTGCCTCGGACACACTCAAAACCTTTAGCTGCCGTCTAATCAGATTGGCGAGATTAATCCCGAATTGAGTGGCCTGTGTCTTAGGGTCAGGACTCATAGCCAGAAAATGACGAGTGCCGCCAGCGCGATGGCTGACAGGAATACCTTTGGGGATCTGTCGTAACGGGTCGCGACCCGCCGCCAATCCTTGAGCCTGCCGAACATGATTTCTATGCGGTTGCGCCGTTTGTAGCGGCGCTTGTCGTACTTCACCGTTTTCTTCCGCTGTTTTCGACCGGGGATGCAGGCGCGTATCCCTTTGTCTTTCAAAGCTTCTCTGAACCAATCGGCGTCGTAACCACGATCTCCGAGCAGCCAATCTACTTTTGGCAGGCTGCCAACGAGAACCCGTGCGCCGGTGTAATCACTGACCTGACCGGCTGTCACAAAGAGGTTCAGAGGACGTCCTTGGCTGTCGCAAATGGCGTGCAGCTTTGTGTTCATGCCGCCCTTGGTGCGCCCAATCAGACGCCCACGCCCCCCTTTTTCACACCCAGACTGGACGCCGTGCGATGAGCCTTCAGATAGGTGGCGTCGATCATGACCGTTTTCTCTTCACCATGATCAGCAGCCAAACCAATCAGCATCTCGGCGAAGATGCCCTTGTCGCTCCAACGCTTCCAGCGATTGTAGAGTGTCTTGTGCGGGCCGTATTCCTTGGGAGCATCACGCCATCGTAACCCGTTGCGATTGATGAAGATAATGCCGCTCAGCACCCGGCGATCATCCACACGAGGTTTGCCATGGGACTTGGGGAAGAAGGGCTCAAGGCGCGCCATCTGCGCGTCGCTCAACCAGAAAAGATCAGACATGTTTACCGCTCGTTTTTCGAGTCGTGAATCATGCCGCCAACCGGAAATCAATGGGTCCTGACCCTATGGATTGTCCAATAGTCATCATAGTTTTCGAACGGGTTTTGGTCTGCGTTTTCTGCCAAAGTCATGCAAAAAACGTAGCAGTTTGGTACAGACATCTCGATGTCAACTTCCGCCTCGGAAACTTTCAGTGAGTCTTCTCCTATGCTTTGAATGTTTAGCTTTTTTACAAATGTCGAGAAGCTGCCGGGAAACCTTGGTGTTTTGCTTGTGTCACCAAATGCTATTTATCCTTGAAACAATAGGTTTGCGAAGTTTTGATCCAGATCAACTCCATCCGAGATAGTCAATCTGAAAGTGTATTTTCCTTCTTCATCGTCCAAAAGCTCCTGATTTTCAATATCGCGGTACTTAAACAAGTTTCCCAAGAGTAGCTTCGAACCTTTGGTGATGTTATGTTCCGACTTGCAGTACTTGACCAAAAGCATTCCATTGCACCCATAACAAAAAAAATCAACCAAAGCTCCCGTAAAGCCTAGGGTCAGGACCCATTGATTTCCGGTTGGCGGCATAATTCACGACTCGAAAAACGAGCGGTAAACATGTCTGATCTTTTCTGGTTGAGCGACGCGCAGATGGCGCGCCTTGAGCCCTTCTTCCCCAAGTCCCATGGCAAACCTCGTGTGGATGATCGCCGGGTGCTGAGCGGCATTATCTTCATCAATCGCAACGGGTTACGATGGCGTGATGCTCCCAAGGAATACGGCCCGCACAAGACACTCTACAATCGCTGGAAGCGTTGGAGCGACAAGGGCATCTTCGCCGAGATGCTGATTGGTTTGGCTGCTGATCATGGTGAAGAGAAAACGGTCATGATCGACGCCACCTATCTGAAGGCTCATCGCACGGCGTCCAGTCTGGGCGTGAAAAAGGGGGGCGTGGGCGTCTGATTGGGCGCACCAAGGGCGGCATGAACACAAAGCTGCACGCCATTTGCGACAGCCAAGGACGTCCTCTGAACCTCTTTGTGACAGCCGGTCAGGTCAGTGATTACACCGGCGCACGGGTTCTCGTTGGCAGCCTGCCAAAAGTAGATTGGCTGCTCGGAGATCGTGGTTACGACGCCGATTGGTTCAGAGAAGCTTTGAAAGACAAAGGGATACGCGCCTGCATCCCCGGTCGAAAACAGCGGAAGAAAACGGTGAAGTACGACAAGCGCCGCTACAAACGGCGCAACCGCATAGAAATCATGTTCGGCAGGCTCAAGGATTGGCGGCGGGTCGCGACCCGTTACGACAGATCCCCAAAGGTATTCCTGTCAGCCATCGCGCTGGCGGCACTCGTCATTTTCTGGCTATGAGTCCTGACCCTACAGTTCCAAATATTTTGGCACAAGAGTGTGCGGCAAAATGAGCGGCCACCAAAAAAATGAAATTTGCAACCAGTTCCCCTCCCCACACGTATCGTCTAGAAACCATCACCCAATAGCCCCCATGCCCGCCGAAACCCGCGTCCTCTTCAATGCCGACTGCCCGGTCTGCAACGCCGAAATTTGCCACTATCAGCGCCACACCGACGCCCGCGCCCTCTCCGTGCGCTATGACGATCTGAACGGCCCCGACGGCGCCGCGTGGGGCATCAACCCGGACATGGCGGCCCAACGCCTGCATGTCATGCATCTCGGGCTGGTCTATTCCGGCCTCGACGCCTTCCGCATCTTGTGGAAACAAATGCCGCGCTATCGCTGGCTCGCCACGCTCACCGGGCTGCCGGGGCTGTACCGGATCGCATCTTTCACCTACGATCACGTCCTTGCACCTACCCTTTACCGCCGCCATCTCAAGCGCAATCGCAACGGAGAAACCGCATGACAGACACACCCATCATTGCGCAAAAAGCCCCCTTCCCCATCAAGGTCGAAGAAGGCAAAACCTACTTCTGGTGCGCCTGCGGACGCTCAGGCAAACAACCGTTCTGTGATGGCTCGCACAAGGATACCGGCCTCACTCCGGTCAAATACACTGCCGAGGCCAGCAAGAAGGTCTTCTTTTGTGGGTGCAAGCACAGCGGTAAAAAACCGCTCTGCGACGGATCACACAACCGTCTGGGCTAGACGCCCATATCTTTCTTTTTCCAGAAATACCCGGGGGAGTCGCAGTCAAAACTGCGACGGGGGCAACGCCCCCTTACCCGGTCTTTAATTCGTCCAGCAGGTCCTGGTTCTCGCAATATTCCGGCGCGTGCTTGGCGCTGTGGTGCGTCTTGAGCCACCCCTGGCACGCCCCCACATCCCGGCACTGGGTGCATTTCATCACTGCAGAGCGATACTTCACGGCCAACTCCGGGCGGGTCGTCAAAACCTCTTCCCAATCCACGCCAACCCGGTCCGACATCTCCGACACGAGGCCGGAATGCTTGTCCAGCTTGTTGAAAAGTCCCATCTTTCGTCCTCTCTCAAGGGATCAGCGGCGGGATGCCAGCCGATCCAGTAGTTCCTTGTGCATGCAGCACTCCGGCGCGTCCTGCCCCGGCCCCGATGCCGTAGCCAGCCATGCCTCGCATTGCGCCACGCTCGGACAGGTCCGGCAGCGCGTCACCAGATCGGCATAGCCGTTGGCCGACAGATGCCCTTCGGCCATGGCTTCGCTGAGCGACAGGCCCATGGCCCGCGCCACGCTCCGCGTCAGCCAGAAATGCTTTGCCGGGTCTCCCAGCGGCTGCACGATCCCCATTACTCCAGCGCCTCCAACGCATCCTTGAGCTTTTCAAACTTGTCCTGGTTCACGCAGTCCCGCGGCGGTGCCTCTGCGCTTTCGGTGTCATGTTCCGCGAGCCAGCGCTTGCAGCCGCGGGTCCAGTCACACCCCCGGCAGTCTTCCACCATCTCGGCCCATTCCGCCTGTGTCAGCTCCGCCTGCGCCATTGCCGCAACCAGGTCGGTTTCCGTGACCTTGGCCATGCGCTGCGCCAGCCAGTAATGCGTGTTGCTTTCGCCAAGAGGCTTCATCCGCCCTGCCTCCCGAGCTCGGCCATCAATCTCCGGTTCCGGCAGAAGCCCGGCAACCCGTCAGCGCCCGCCGGAAGCACGCCACACACACTGTCCTGCCATCTTGCACAGGCATCCGGATCGTCGCAGGCCATACAACGCTGCATGGCCTCCCCGATCCCTTCGAACGGCAGGGCACCGGCAATCGCCGCCTCCTGCAAATCAACGCCAGCGCGGCGCGCGGCCCCGTCCAGCAGCGCGGCATGTCGTCTCGTCTTGATCCTGTCTGTCATCGCGGCCTCCGCAAATGCTCATGCAGGGCACGATATCACCGACATCAAAAGGTGCCCTTGACTTGCATCAACCGCGTGCATCGAGATAGGCACGCACGCAATCCTGAACCCGTCGGAACCGATCACCACCAAGTTTTGTGCCGCCATACCAACGCGTTACGACCACGACATGATCATGAAGCCCCTCGCGTTCGAGCATCCGCAAGATCACCATTCCGGCGCCAAACTCGCCGTCATCCCCCTTGAGAGGCGTTCCGTCAGCAAACAACGCCGCCCAGGTGTTGTGGGTTGCCTTGGCGAATTTCCGGTCCCGCTTCAGATCCTTGAGAAAGGCGTCCACTTCGTGCCTGTCCCGCGCCACGCCCCCCGAAACCGCGTATTTCGATCCTCGATCCGTGACGACATTCTTCAGTTGCAGCATCACTCAGAGCTTGGCCGCTGTTTGGCGCACGATGGCCATGCGCGCCTTGTTGGGCGGGTGCGTGCCAAGGAACTGATCGCCGGGATCGGGAATACGGTTGAAGAACTCGGCCCCGCGTACTGGGTCATAGCCCGCACGATGCGCTATCACCGTACCCAGCGCATCCGCCTCCAGCTCGTATTCCTTGGAAAAGGACCGCGCGCCCACATCCGCACCCACGTTCATCGCAAGGTCGACCATCTCGGCGTTGCCCCCCATGACACTCGCCAGGATCGCGCCCACCGCCGCCCCGGCCAGCGCATCCTGCTGGGTGCGGTTCAGATGTCCAGCCACGTGATGCGCTGCCTCGTGCCCCATGACAAAGGCCAGTTCATCCTGGTTTCTGGTCTGGGCAATCAGGGCCGCCGTAAATATGATCAGCGGGCGACCGGAACGGTCTTCGGTCTGATAGGCATTGGCGGGCAGGTTCAGACGCTTGTCGACGGAAATTGCGTAATCGCAATTGGTGTTTTGCCGCGTGCGCTGGCGACATTCACGTTCCGCCACGGGTTCCAGCCGCGACTTGACGGGGGCCAGGCGCCGGTTGGCTTCGTCCAGGCTGATGGCCGGGGTCGCCGCCCGTGTTGGCGCAGGTTTCGACGGCGCGGGATCAGAAGTCGTGCTGACACATCCGGCAATCAACAGAACAAGGGGTAATACACTCAGACGCATGACACTTCTCCCTTTGGGGTTCCGGAAATTTAGCCCTGCGCCGCCCCCGTTTCCAGTGTGAAATGCTTGCAGTCCGGCGCAGGCGCGCTACTCTGGGAACATGTTCAGCATCGAGCACGAATTTGACGCCACGATTGTCACCCTTGTCGACGAAGGCACTCAGCCTTTGGGCGAAGATGTGATCATCCACCTTTTCGAAGACTGCATCACCATCGAACAATATGATGCGCGTACGGATACGGTGCAGAAAATCACCCTGTCCAATCATCAGGCCCAGGATCTTGCGGCCGCGCTGGACCTGCCCGAAGGGGTCTACATTCTCAAGCGCGACGAGGACTGAAAGCGACAGCGGGGCGCTGCCCTGTCACAGCAAGGCTGCGACTCCCTGGGGTATTTGCACCCATTGAGAAGCGGCAAGGCTGCGCGATTCCGGCCGGGGCCTCACCCGGTCTCCAAGCGGAAAGTCTTGTCGCGCGCGCTTTGGCCACGTACCAGCATCAGGCGCGATTTGGCCACGCCCAGTGCTTTGGCCAAAAGCTTTTGCACGGCGGCATTTGCCTTCCCGCCTTCCGGCACCACCGTGACATAGACCCGGACCGCGCCGTCCTCTACCGTGATCCGGTTACGTGCGGCGCGGGGCGTCACCCGCACGGCAAACTCGACACCGGGCCGGATCAGCGTTTTCAGGTCTTCACTCATGGAGCCCCTTCCGAAGCGGGCGATTTACTTCACCCTGGCTAGCTGGTTATTTACCCATGCGGGGCATCAAGAGGAAGCGCTTATGGCAACGGGGTTTTTCTGGGACGAGCGTTGTTTCTGGCATTCGGGAGGCAACTACGCGCTGACCCTGCCCGTTGGCGGGCTTGTTCAGCCGCTGGCCGCCGGTGGTCTGCCCGAAAGCCCCGAAACCAAGCGTCGCCTCAAGAACCTGATGGATGTGACCGGGCTGAGCGGTGATCTTGATCTGCGCAGCGCCGACGCGGCCAGCATGGATGACCTTCTGCGCGTTCACCCCCGCGCCTTTCTGGATGAGTTCAGGGAGATGTCGGATCAGGGCGGCGGAGATCTCGGGTTGCGCACGCCTTTTGGCCAAGGCGGGTTCCAACTCGCCGCGCTCTCCGCTGGGCTGGCCACCGCCGCCGTCCGCGCTGTGCTGAGCGGCGAGGTGGACAATGCCTATGCGCTCTCGCGCCCGCCGGGGCACCATTGCCTGCCTGACTGGCCCAACGGCTTCTGCCTTCTGGCCAATATCGCCATCGCCATCGAAGCCGCCATTGCCGAAAACCGCTGCAAGAGGATCGCCGTGATCGACTGGGACGTGCATCACGGCAATGGCACCGAGGCCATTTTCTATGACCGCGACGACGTGCTGACGATCTCGCTGCATCAGGAATACAACTACCCGCTCGACACGGGTGACAAACAAGATCGCGGCACCGGCAACGGGCTGGGCTACAACATCAACGTCCCGCTGCCACCGGGTTGTGGACATGTTGCCTATCTCGACGCAATGAACCGCATTGTCCTGCCCGCGCTGGATGCCTACCAGCCCGACTTGATCGTAGTTGCCTGCGGCTATGACGCGGGCATTTTTGATCCTCTGGCCCGCATGCTTGCCACCGCAGACACCTTCCGCCAGATGACCCGGCAGATGAAACAGGCCGCCGAAAAACTCTGTGACGGCAAACTGGTGCTGGTGCACGAGGGCGGCTATTCCGAGGCTTACGTCCCTTTCTGCGGCCATGCCACGATCGAGGAACTGTCCGGCTCGGACAAACACGCCCCCGATCCCATGGCCGCCACCGTTAGCAAACGCCAGCCCAACGCCCGCTTTGACGCCTTCATCGCCGAGCAGATCACCGAATTGGCCGCCTATTTCGCAACATCACCCGAAAAAGGTTGAACTTTTGCGGCCACGTGCCGACATGAAATCCAACGGAACGACAGGACCAGACATATGCCCGATCCAAACCCGCAGGCGCTCGATTTTCTTCTGACGCGCCGCTCGCGCCCCGCCAAAACCCTGACCACCCCGATCCCGAACCGCGACGACCTCGCGCCGCTCCTGCAAGCCGCCCTGCGCGCACCTGATCACGGCAAGCTGGAACCGTGGAGGCTCATCGTGCTGGAGAAATCCGCCCTGAACCGCCTTGCCGGGCTGGTCAAAGACCGTGGCGCAGCGCTTGGCATTGACCCGGACAAGATCACCAAGAACCACGATCAGTTCGCCCATGCCGACCTTGCCGTCGTCGTGATCGAAGCCCCTGTCATTGCCGAAAAGATCCCGGCCATTGAACAGACCTATTCGGCGGGCGCGGTCTGCCTGCAACTGCTGAATGCCGCGCTGGCCTCGGGCTGGGGGGCCAACTGGCTCTCGGGTTGGGCCAGCCATGATCGCGACTTTGTCGAAAAGGGCCTTGGCCTTGCCCCGCATGAACGCGTCGCCGGGTTCATCCATATCGGCACTGAACGCGCCGCCCCCCCCGAACGCCCCCGCCCCGACATCGAGGAAAAGGTCACATGGGTTTCACAGTAGTCGTCACCTCGTTTTTCAAGGCCCTCGGACAGATGGGCGACCGGCGCTTTCGCCGGGTGCTCCTGCTGGGCGTCGGGCTGACCTTTGCGCTTCTGGTGGCCGCCTATGTTGCCTTTCTCGCCTTCCTGAACTGGATTGGCGCCGCAGAAACCGTGCAGGAGCTGATTGGCGAGGTCACATGGCTGCCCGATCTGATCACCTGGACCTCGTTCTTCGTGATGATCGCACTTTCGGTCTTTCTCATGGTGCCGGTGGCCTCGGCCATCACCTCCATGTTCCTTGACGAAGTAGCACAGGCGGTCGAGGACCGCCACTACCCCAACCTGCCCGCCGTGGACCCGGTGCCCTTCTGGGATGCGGTGCGCGATACCGTGAACTTCCTCGGTGTGCTGATCGCCGCCAACCTGCTGGCACTGGTGCTTTATGCCTTTTTTCCGCCTATGGCCCTCTTCATTTTCTGGGGCATGAACGGGTTCCTGCTGGGACGGGAATACTTCCAGCTGGCCGCCATGCGCCGCATCGGACGCGAAGGCGCCAAGGCCCTGCGCAAGAAACACATGGGCACGATCTGGCTCGCCGGAACGCTGATGGCGATGCCCCTGTCCATTCCGCTAGTGAACCTGCTGATCCCGATCTTGGGCGCGGCGACCTTCACGCATCTCTACCACCAACTCGGGGATCGCTAGGGCACGGGTTTCACCCGCCCTACCCCCGGTGAGCCGGTTCTGCGGCGTCTGACCCTACTGTGTTGCCTCGACAGGCGCCGGGCCCATCCGGTTGAACCAGTCAAAATCCCGCACGGTGATCACGCCCGTGGTGATGATCCAGTAAAGGATGCCCCACATTACCGCCGCTGCGACGGTGGTGATCTTGGCCTTGGTCTTGAGGTTGTGATGCTCTGGCGCACCGGCATGGGTGCCGGGAACGACCTCCCCCACATCCCCCTGCGTCTGCAGACGGACCGGGATCACGATCAGAAAAGTCATGAACCAGAGAACCGCGTAAAGCACGATGGCCGAGGTGATCGTCATGCAGGGAGCCTCCCAAAAGCTGCGGGCGGCCTGATCGCCGCCCGCCCTTCATATGTTATACTTGTTCCAGTTCCACAAGACAGCCGTTGAAATCCTTGGGATGCAGGAACAGCACCGGCTTGCCGTGCGCACCGATTTTCGGTTCTCCGGTTCCCAGCACCCGCGCGCCGGTCTCCTTGAGGTGATCGCGTGCGGCGATGATGTCCTCCACCTCGTAGCAGACGTGATGGATACCGCCCGACGGGTTCTTGTCGAGAAAGCCCTGAATGGGGCTGTTTTCTCCCAGCGGGTAAAGCAGTTCGATCTTGGTGTTGGGCAGTTCGATAAACACCACGGTTACACCGTGATCCGGCTCGTCCTGCGGAGCTCCCACCTTTGCGCCAAGCGCGCTGCGGTATTGCTCCGAAGCGGCTTCAAGGTCGGGTACGGCAATCGCCACGTGGTTCAAACGTCCAATCATGTCGGTATCCTCATGTCATAAAGGGTCTCAAGTCCGCACCTCTTATGATCATCCCCGCGCGCCTGCGCAAGCGTCAGGGGGTCGCGGCTTGCTTAACGCTTCGTTAGGCAAGTTGGCCCTACTCTGATCCGGTCTCACCGCCTTACTGCCAGAGGAGTTTCGCAATGGATGACCGCTCGCTCATTAATCCACTTAACGTGCCCACCCCACAGCGCCCTCTTCTGGGCCTGACCATCCTTGCTGTCGAAGACAGCCGTTTCGCCTGCGACGCGCTGCGGCTGATGTGTCTGCGCTCGGGCGCACGCATCCGGCGGGCCGATTGCCTTGCCTCGGCGCGTCGGCACCTGCAGATCTACCGTCCCAATGTCGCGATTGTCGATCTCGGCCTGCCCGATGGCTCCGGGACAGACCTGATCAGGGAATTGACCAACGCCGCGCCGCGGATCGACGTTATTTTGGGGACGTCTGGCGATGATCTTGGCGAAAAGCTTGCCGTTGGCGCCGGGGCGGATGGGTTCCTGACCAAGCCGCTCTCCAGCCTGGCCACATTCCAGCAGGCCATCCTGTCCCGCCTGCCCGGCGATCACCGCCCGCCGGGACCACGCATAGTGGCGGACGAAACGATCCTGGCCGATCCCGTGGCCTATCGCGACGACCTTCTGCACGCCGCCGACGCGCTGCAGGATGGGGCGAAGGATACCACCATCGACTATGTGACACAGTTCCTCTCCGGGATCGCGCGCAGCGCCGAGGACACACCACTTCTCAACGTGGTCGAATCCATCAGCCGCGCACGACGGGCTGGTCAGATGCCGGTCTCGGAACTGGCACGTCTCAATGGGATGATGCGGGATCGCCTGGCGCAGGCCTCCGCGATCTGACGTGGCTCAGAGCGTCGGGTCCTCGGCAACGCGCACCAGCCGGGTCAGGTCGCTCAGGCTTTCATTCTGTCGTCCCGCAGCATCGAAATTGCGTGGCGACAACCACACCTCGAAGGCCTGCTTGAGCGCGGGCCATTCCTTGTCGATCGCGGCGAACCACGCGGTATCCCGGTTCCGGCCCTTGTAGACCAGCGCCTGCCGGAACACGCCTTCATAGCTCAACCCCAGCCGCTGCGCCGCCCGGCGCGACGGCGCGTTGAGCGCATCACATTTCCATTCATAGCGGCGATACCCGGCCTCGAACGCCCATTGCATCATCAGGAACATGGCCTCGGTTGCCGCCCGCGTGCCCTGCATCATCGGGGAGAAGTTGATGTTTCCCACTTCGATCGACCCGGCCGCGGGCTTGATCCGCAGATAAGACGCAACTCCGGTAAAGGTACGCGCCTCCTTGGAATAGATCGCATAGAAAAAATGATCCGGATTAGCCACGGTTTCGCGCACCCAGCGGTGGTATTGCGCCGCAGAGTGGAAAGGGCCGTAGGGCATGTAGTCCCAAACCCAGTCATCCGCCTGATATGCCCGGAAAAGCAAGGCGGCATGCGCCTCGGCATTCAACGGTTCGAGCCGGGCAAAATTCCCCTCAAGAACCGCCCCACCGGAAACCGGCGGCGGTGTCCATCCGGGTACGGCCGCCCCCACGGGCCTGTCGTCGCGCATGTCCAGAACTCCCCATTGCTCCAGACCGATTTGTTGCACAGTCCAGCACGGGGGGAAAGGGCCGCGATGCGCCTCAAAGCGTCACGAAAGCAGTCCCGGATCCTTCCCCATCTCCACGCCCGGAAAGACAGTATCCTCAAGGAACCCTCGCTCCAGACCAAAGCTCGACCGGATCGCCCAAGCCGCCCAGTGCCGCACGTCCCCTGTCGGCATCAGGTCGCGGCGCTGGAACAGATCGGCCTCGTTAAGCCCCGGCCAATGCCCAAGGACCCGCCCTCCTCTGAGCGCTCCGCCCGCAAGCACCATAGTGCCGCCCGTGCCATGATCTGTCCCCTTGGTGCCGTTTTCCCGCACGGTCCGGCCAAACTCGGTCATCGCCAGAACGGTCGTCCTGCCCCAAGCAGCATCATCCAACCCTGCTTTCAACGTAACCAGCGCATCCGCCAGACGCTTGACCGGCGCGTTCAGCGCGCTGAGCTGCCCGCGGTGTGTATCCCATCCCCCCAAGGAAAAGCAGGCCACCCGCGCATCTTTGGCCAGCTGCTGAGCCGCAAACTCGGCAACGCGCACGTGGCGCTTGCCGCCCGTGGCGCCACCCATGTCCATGTTCGATTGCATCGCATCCATCATCGGCGCCCCAGCCGTCTCGAAAATTGCCCGATCACCATCCTGACCGGCAAGGGCAACCGCCTGCTCCAAAGCGGAGCCATAGGCAGGGTCCGCCTCGTATAGCACGCGCAACAGGCTCAACCCCTGTGCGCTCAGCACGACATCCACGTCCGGCGACCAGCTGTTGATCGGGAACGGGCCACTGGACAGAAGCATCGGATCAATTCCGATCGTATAGGCGGTGCGGGCATCCACGCCCAGCATCCCGCCGAGCATCCGGTTAAGCCATCCGCTGCGCTCTGCCCCCCCCTCAAGCCCGGGCGTGCCTGCCTCAAGAATATCCTGCCCGTCGAAGTGGCTGCGCTTGTTTCGATAGGGTGTCGACACCGCCTGAACAAATGCCAGCTCCCCCGCCCGCCACAACGGCAAAAGCGGCGCCATTCGGGGATGCACGCCATAAAACGAGTCGAGGTCAAGCGCATGGTCACGCTCGGCTGCCAATCCCGGCCTGACCTGTGCAAAGGCAGCATCCCCCCACGGGCGCAGAACGTCCAGTCCATCCATTCCACCGCGCAGGATGATCACCACCAACCGATTGTCCGTCGGCAACGCGGCAAAACTCGCCGTGGTGACAAACGGGCTCGCGGCAAGAGAGCACCCGACAGCGCCCGCCCGGGTCAGGAATGCACGTCTCGACAACATGTTGGCCATGGTTCCTCTCCCTTCCCTCAATGGCGCTGAAACGCCGGTGACATAAGGACAAGTGCGGTTCCGATCCTGCGGTCTTCGGCGGCCTTCGCGGCAAAAACGACATCGGCAGGCGCCCGCGGTCCCAGTGCTTGCACCACAAACTCCCGCGGGTCCGGCAGCGGGTCGGACAAAAGCGACGGCGCGCTCATCGCCCATTGCAGCCGCGCGGCCACCCCCTGTGGAGTCACCCAATGCGCATCTTCTTCCGGCCACCCTTGTGGCCCAGGCGGGGTTTCACGCGGCTGGCCCATCAGGGACATTGGCGTCAGAACGATCTGACGCGCGCGTCCCGGCTCAATTTCGCGCGTTCTTTCCGCCTGCACACCCAGCGCCCGCATGCTCGAGGCCACAAAGGTGAACGGGCGTTTGGCGTTCCCTTGCGCCCCAAGATCCCCCCAGGACGCATCATGGCGCAACATTGTCTCATAAACGGCTGCAAGCACGCCGTCAGTTTCCAGATACGTGCCGGTCATGGCCTTCACCAAGCCGGGGTCCGGCCTATCGGACACGAAATGACGCGCCAGCTTCCACGACAGGTGGGCCGCCGTCGACGGGTGCCGCGCGAGATCGCGCAACACCGCATGAATATCGTCGATCGCACCGGCGTCTCCACCATAACTGCGCCCAAGAACCGTTTCCGCACCCGGCTCGGACCGGGCATTTCTGAACTCGGTTCGTCTTGACGGCGTCGCGACCAGCCCCGTCAGAAGCTCGGCCAGCTGGCGCACGTCCTCTTGACCGTAGGGCCCGTCCACCCCAAGCGTATGCAACTCCAGAATTTCACGCGCCAGGTTCTCATTCAGCCCTCTCAAGACATTCTTTTCGGCCCGCTTTTGCGCAAAGGCGCTGTTGGGGCCAACCGACGCGGACTGATCCAGAAAGTGCAGCATCATCGGGTGCGTGACGACGGCAGTCAGAAGATTTTCCATTCGGCCGGACAGATGCGGGCGAATTGCTGTCTCCATGTAGGGAAAAACAAGTTTCTTGAACTCACGATTCTTGCCGGTCGCAGAAAAATGATCGAACCAGAATTCGACAAGCCTCTCGCGAAACCCGTCCTCGCTCCAGGTGCAGCGCAACAATGCCTGCCATGTCCACTCGATCTGCATCCGGATACGCTCGCGAAACATCAGGCGAAGTTCCCTGTCGATCTCACGCCCATCGCCACCGGCTTTTCTGGTACGGCGCAGGTCTTTCAGGAGTTCCGCATAGGCAAGACCCTCTGCGCTCAGATCTTCGAATCCGGGAATCGGGAACGCCTGCGCAGCAAAATCTTGGCCTTTAAGACGCTCCATCATCTGCTCAACGGACGAAGGCGCGGCAACCGAAGCCGACAAACCGCACCCAAAGCGCGTTTCAGCCATGATCGGATCGAAGAACACAACCTGACCCTCCACCGTTTCGTAGCGGGCGCTCACGCCCGTTTTGAGCATATGTCGACGCGGCGGGATTTTACAGAAAATGAAACGCCACTCGGCGGCATCGGTCAAATCTTGCCACTGCGCCCTGCCAGCCGCCCAAAAGAAAGGCCGCCCCGTTACGGGACGGCCTGGCAATCGGTCTGCGATGCGCCGCTTATTCCTGCGGGATCACCCGCAACCCAAGCTCCATCAGCTGGTCACTGGTCGGATCGCTGGGCGCGTTCATCATCAGATCTTCCGCACGCTGGTTCATCGGGAACATCACCACTTCTCGGATGTTCACCTGATCCGCGAGCAGCATCACGATGCGGTCGACGCCAGCGGCACAGCCACCGTGCGGCGGGGCGCCGTATTTGAACGCATTGACCATGCCGCCAAAGCGCTTGCGCACTTCATCTTCGCCATAGCCCGCGATTTCGAACGCCTTGAACATGATCTCCGGCTTGTGGTTCCGGATTGCGCCCGACACCAGCTCATACCCGTTACAGGCAAGGTCATACTGGAAACCGGTCGCCGACAGCGGATCGGTTTCAAGAATCTCCATCCCACCCTGCGGCATCGAGAACGGGTTGTGATCGAAATCGACCTCGCCGGTGTCCTCGTCCTTCTGGAAGATCGGGAAGTCGACGATCCAGGCAAAGGCAAACCGGTCTTCGTCCAGAAGGCCAAGCTCCTTGCCGATCACGTCGCGGGCACGCCCCGCAACCGCCTCGAATGCCTTCGGCTTGCCGCCAAGGAAGAACGCCGCATCACCAATCCCAAGACCCAGCTGCTGGCGGATCGCCTCAGTGCGCTCGGGGCCAATGTTCTTGGCGAGCGGACCAGCCGCCTCCATACCCCCCTCGACTTCGCCGGATTTCAGCATGGCCTGCGCTTCCTTGACCTTGATGCCAAGTTCCTGCGCCACCGAGTCAGCAGTTTTCTCGCGCCAGAAGATATAGCCCATGCCGGGAAGGCCCTGCTCCTGTGCGAACTTGTTCATGCGGTCACAGAACTTGCGCCCGCCGCCCGTTGGCGCTGGAATCGCGCGCACTTCGGTGCCTTCCTGCTCCAGCAACTTGGCAAAGATCGCAAAACCCGAGCCTGCAAAATGTTCGGATACGTCCTGCATCTTGATCGGGTTGCGCAGGTCGGGCTTGTCGGTGCCGTACCATTTGGCCGAATCCGCATAGGAAATCTGCGGCCAGTCGGCATCCACCTTGCGGCCACCACCGAACTCTTCGAAAATGCCCTTAAGCACCGGCTGGATCGTGTCGAACACGTCCTGCTGGGTGACAAAGCTCATTTCCATGTCGAGCTGGTAGAAATCCGTTGGCGAACGGTCGGCGCGCGGGTCCTCATCGCGGAAACAGGGCGCGATCTGGAAATACTTGTCGAAACCGGCAACCATCATCAACTGCTTGAACTGCTGCGGTGCCTGCGGCAGCGCATAGAACTTGCCCGGATGCAGACGCGACGGCACGAGGAAGTCGCGCGCGCCTTCGGGGCTCGAAGCCGTGATGATCGGCGTCTGGTATTCGCGGAAGCCCTGATCCCACATGCGCTTGCGCATCGAGGCCACGACATCCGAACGCAGCTTCATGTTCTCCTGCATCGCCTCGCGGCGCAGATCAAGGAAGCGGTACTTGAGACGGGTTTCCTCGGGGTATTCCTGATCGCCAAAGACCATCAGCGGCAGTTCGTCGGCTGCGCCCAGCACCTCGAGATCGCGCACGAACACTTCGATCTCGCCGGTCGGCAGTTTCGGGTTCACCAGTTCGGGATCGCGCGCCTTGACGTTGCCGTCGATGCGGATGCACCACTCGCTGCGCACCTTCTCCATTTCCGAGAAGACGGGGCTGTCAGGGTCACACAGCACCTGGGTCACGCCATAATGGTCGCGCAGGTCGATGAACAGGATGCCACCGTGGTCACGAACACGGTGAACCCAGCCCGACAGGCGGACGGTTTCACCGACATTGGATTTGTTCAGGTCGGCGCAGGTATGGCTGCGAAAGGCGTGCATGGTCGCTCCCTCATGAGGGTCAGAATGGTGAAGTCGCGCCGATACACCTCTTTGGGGGCGCAAAGTCAAGGTACGTCGTCGGGAACTCTTGCCAAACCCGCCGAATTTACCCGATCAGCCGCGCCGGGATCAGGCCTCGCAGCGAATTGCCGACATGCACCGCTTGCGCGCGCGCCAGCATGGGCAACGTCACGACCGCTTCGCGCACCTCTCCGGCTTCAATCAGCGATTGGCGCAGAACGCCGGGCAACACCCCACAGGACAAGGGCGGCGTGACCATTTCGCCGGTCTCCAGCGTCACGAACAGGTTGGTGATCGTCCCTTCGCAAAGCTCGTCACGCTCGTTGAGAAACAGCACCTCGTCCACACCCTTGGGCAGGGTGGCGCGGGTTTCATCATAAAGCGCGCGCTGCGTCGTCTTGTGCGCCAGCCACGGATCGTCGGACCGCAGCCTTTGCCCCGACACAGTCACCCCCCATTCACGCGCGGTCGCGGGCGGCATCGGCGCGGCAACGATCTCGACCCGCCCCTCCCGGTCCAGCGTCAGACGGCAGCGCAACGGCGCATCGCAATCAAACGCGTCGAGCTTGGCCCGTATCTCGGCGTGATCAAGCGGAAACCCGAAAGCCGCCGCCGACCGCTCCAGGCGCGCCTTGTGCAGGTCTCGCCGTGTGATGCTGCGGGTTGACGGATCAAAACAGAATGTCTCGATCAGGCGGGTTCCGTCAGGAACGGGAGCGCGAAACGGGCTTTCCATGTGGCCTCTTCATATTCGGATGTGGCGGTGCTGTCCCAGACGACTCCGCCACCGACGTTCAAAGTGGCACGTCCATTATCCAGCATCAATGTGCGGATCGCCACGTTGAACTCCGATCGCCCATCCGGGGCGGCCCAGCCGATAGTGCCGCAATAGATGTCGCGCGGCGCCGGCTCTAAATCGTCCAGAATCTCCATCGCCCGCAGCTTGGGCGCCCCGGTGATCGACCCGCAGGGAAACAGCGCCGCGAAGATATCCGCCAGCCCCGCCCTCGGACGCAGCTGGGCTGCCACGCTCGACACCATCTGGTGCACGGTTGCATAGCTTTCGATGCGGAACAACTCGGGCACATGAACGCTGCCCGGCTTGGCAACCCGGCTGATATCATTGCGCAGCAGGTCGACGATCATCAGGTTCTCGGCCCGGTTCTTCTCGTCCCCAGCCAGCCACGCCTTGCGCCGTGCATCTTCAACCGGATCATTACTGCGCGGCTGTGTGCCCTTCATGGGCCGTGTCTCGATCCGCCCCGTGGCATCGGTGCGAAAGAACAGCTCGGGCGACCGGCTGAGGATATCCGGCAGGCCCGACTGGCGAATCAAGGCACCATGCCCCACCCCCTGCCGCCGCATAAGCGCGCCATAAAGCGCCTCGGCAGAGCACGCGAATGCCGCCTCCATCGGAAAGGTCAGGTTCGCCTGATAGATATCCCCGGCCCCGATATACCCGTGCACCTGCTCAAAAGCGGCGCGATAACGTGCCTCGGGCCAGAGGGGCCGAAATCGGTCCAGCCCGACCTCTCCCTGCCCAAGCGGTCTTGCCGGCCCTGGCTCATCATATACACCGAAACACAACAACGGCAGCGTGCGTCCAGGCTTCAGACGATAAATCAACCGCGGCTCTAGAGCATATCCCATCTCGTAAGTGGCATAGCCAGCCAACCACATACCCTCTGCGCGGGCCGCGTCCAGTTCCGCCAGCACCTCGGGAACCTCTGCGGCGTCCCGCGCCACGACAAGACGGCGCGCGCCATAGAATCCCGCGGCCTGTCCTGAGGGACCATGATCAAAGCGAATCTCCAAACCCGCTCTCCTTGCTCTTCACTGCGACCCAAGCTCTAGACCGCACCCACGGGAAACAACACGCCGAAAGCGGCGGTTCAGGCTGTTTTCCCGATCCCCCTTGCACCTTGGCCCGCGATGTCTATAACCCACGACAATTTGCGCATCCGGGCAACTCCTCACTCCATCGCCCGCCCTAGCCCGAGGTCTGCCATGCCCAAAAGAACCGACATCTCCTCGATCATGATCATCGGGGCCGGTCCCATCGTGATCGGTCAAGCCTGTGAATTCGACTATTCCGGGGCGCAAGCCTGTAAGGCGCTGCGCGAAGAAGGCTATCGCGTCATTCTCGTGAACTCGAACCCGGCGACAATCATGACCGACCCGGGCCTCGCGGACGCCACCTATATCGAACCGATCACGCCCGACACCGTCGCCAAAATCATCGAGAAAGAGCGCCCCGACGCGCTCCTGCCCACGATGGGCGGTCAGACCGGCCTCAACACCTCGCTTGCGCTCGAGGAAATGGGTGTGCTCGAAAAATACGGCGTCGAGATGATCGGCGCCAAGCGGGACGCCATCGAAATGGCCGAAGACCGCAAACTGTTCCGCGAAGCCATGGACCGCCTCGGCATCGAAAACCCGCGCGCCGCGATTGTCACCGCCCCCAAGAAAGAAAACGGCGAAGCCGACCTCGAAGAAGGTGTGCGCCTCGCGCTGGAAGAGCTTGAAGACATCGGCCTTCCCGCCATCATCCGCCCCGCCTTTACCCTTGGCGGTACCGGCGGCGGTGTGGCTTATAACCGCGAAGACTATATCCATTTCTGCCGCTCGGGCATGGATGCCTCGCCGGTGAACCAGATCCTCGTCGATGAAAGCCTCTTGGGCTGGAAAGAATTCGAGATGGAGGTTGTCCGCGACAAGGCCGACAACGCCATCATCGTCTGCGCCATCGAAAACGTCGACCCGATGGGCGTGCATACCGGCGACTCGATCACCGTCGCGCCTGCCCTGACGCTGACCGACAAGGAATACCAGATCATGCGCACGCACTCGATCAACGTGCTGCGCGAGATCGGTGTCGAAACCGGTGGTTCGAACGTGCAATGGGCCGTGAACCCGGTCGACGGGCGTATGGTCGTGATCGAGATGAACCCGCGCGTGTCGCGCTCTTCGGCGCTGGCGTCCAAGGCGACAGGTTTCCCGATTGCCAAGATCGCCGCCAAGCTGGCGGTGGGCTTTACCCTTGATGAGCTCGACAACGACATCACCAAGGTCACGCCCGCCAGCTTCGAGCCGACCATCGACTATGTCGTGACCAAAATCCCGAAATTCGCTTTCGAGAAATTCCCCGGCTCCGAACCCTACCTGACCACGGCCATGAAATCCGTGGGCGAAGCCATGGCGATTGGCCGCACCATCCACGAGTCGCTGCAAAAGGCGCTGGCGTCCATGGAATCCGGTCTCACCGGCTTTGACGAGGTCGCGATCGAAGGCGCTCCAGACAAGGCCGCCGTGATCAAGGCGATCTCCCAGCAGACCCCGGACCGCATGCGCACCATCGCACAGGCCATGCGCCACGGCCTCACCGATGACGAGATCAACGCTGTCACCCATTTCGACCCGTGGTTCCTTGCGCGCATCCGCGAAATCGTCGAGGCCGAGGAAGAGGTGCGCGCGGGCGGCCTGCCTTCGGACGAGGCCGGCCTGCGCAAGCTCAAGATGCTGGGCTTCACCGACGCTCGCCTTGCCAAGCTGACCGGCTACAAGGAACGCGACGTGCGCAATCGCCGCGTGAACGCGGGCGTCACCGCAGTGTTCAAACGCATCGACACCTGTGCCGCCGAATTCGAAGCCCAGACGCCCTACATGTACTCCACCTACGAAGCGCCCATGATGGGCGACGTGGAATGCGAAGCGCGCCCCTCGGACAAGAAAAAAGTCGTCATCCTTGGCGGCGGTCCCAACCGGATCGGGCAAGGGATCGAGTTTGACTATTGCTGCTGTCATGCCTGTTTCGCACTGACCGAACAGGGCTATGAAACCATCATGGTCAACTGCAACCCCGAAACCGTGTCGACCGACTATGACACCTCGGACCGCCTGTATTTCGAGCCGCTGACCTTCGAACACGTCATGGAAATCCTCCGCGTCGAGCAGGAAAACGGCACCCTGCACGGCGTCATCGTTCAGTTCGGCGGCCAGACCCCGCTGAAACTCGCCAACGCGCTGCATGACGAGGGCATTCCGATCCTCGGCACCACGCCCGACGCTATCGACCTCGCCGAAGACCGCGAACGCTTCCAGGCGCTGGTGAACGAGCTGAACCTGAAACAGCCGCTGAACGGCATTGCCTCGACCGACGCCGAGGCCCTCAAGATCGCCGAAGATATCGGTTTCCCGCTGGTGATCCGCCCCTCCTACGTGCTGGGTGGCCGCGCCATGGAGATCGTGCGCGACATGGCCCAGCTGGAACGCTACATCAAAGAAGCTGTGGTGGTTTCGGGAGACAGCCCGGTCCTGCTCGACAGCTACCTGTCGGGCGCGACGGAACTCGACGTCGACGCGCTTTGTGACGGCGAAGGCGTTCATATCGCAGGCATCATGCAGCACATCGAAGAGGCGGGCGTGCACTCGGGCGACAGCGCCTGTTCGCTCCCCCCCTACTCGCTGGCCGCCGACACGATCGAAGAGATCAAGCGCCAGACCGTGGCGCTCGCCAAGGCGCTCAACGTGGTGGGCCTGATGAACGTGCAGTTCGCGGTCAAGGACGGCGAGATTTACCTCATCGAAGTCAACCCCCGCGCCAGCCGCACGGTGCCCTTCGTCGCCAAGGCCACCGACAGCGCCATCGCCTCGATTGCCGCGCGCCTGATGGCGGGTGAGCCGCTCTCGAACTTCCCTCAGCGTCCGCCCTACGAAGAGGGCGCCGATATCTCGACGCCGCAACCCATCGCCGACCAGATGACGCTGGCCGACCCGAACATGCCGTGGTTCTCGGTGAAAGAGGCCGTGATGCCCTTCAACCGCTTCCCCGGCGTCGACACGATCTTGGGTCCGGAAATGCGCTCCACGGGCGAAGTCATGGGCTGGGACCGCTCCTTTGCCCGCGCCTTCCTCAAGGCACAGATGGGTGCGGGCATGGTGCTGCCGACCGCGGGCAAGGTCTTCATCTCGATCAAGGATGAAGACAAGACGCCCCAGATGCTCGAAGCGGCCCAGATCCTGCTCGAACTGGGCTTTACGCTGGTGGCCACCCGCGGCACCCAAGGCTGGTTCGCCGAGAACGGCGTCACCTGCGACGTGGTCAACAAGGTCTATGAAGGCCGCCCCAACGTGGTCGATCTCTTGAAGAACGGCGACGTTGTGCTGGTGATGAACACCACCGAAGGTGCGCAAGCCGTCAATGACAGCCGCGAAATCCGCTCGGTCGCCCTGTTTGACAAGATTCCCTACTTCACCACCGCCGCCGCCGCCCACGCCGCCGCACGTGCGATGAAGGCGCGCGAAGAAGGCGAAATCGAAGTGCGTTCGCTTCAGGGGTAAGAGCGACACCCTTCCCAACAAAAAGGCCCGGGTTCCGCCCGGGCCTTTTTCTTTGCCAATCCCTATATGAGCTCGCTTTCCGGCTCCACATGCACCGTCGTGCGCGCCACCGGGAGCACCTCTTTTACCGCCGCCTCGATCCGGTCACAGATGTCATGCGCGGCCCCCACGCTCATCGTCTTGGGCACCACGAGATGCATCTCGACAAATACGATCGAAGCCGACCGGCGCGCGCGCAGATCATGCACCTGCAACGCCCCCTCAGATGCCCCTGACACCGCCGCCTCGATGGCCTGCAACTCGCCGTCATTCACTGACGCATCCATCAACCCATCCACCGATTCCGAGAGCACCTTCCACCCTTCCCGCAGGATGTTCAGCGCCACGAGGATCGCCAGAATCGGATCAAGGATCATCCACCCCGTCGCCAGCGCCAACCCAAGGCCCACAACCACCCCGACCGAGGTAAACACGTCCGTCAGGATATGGCGCGCGCTGGCCACCAACGCCGGGGAGCGATTGGCCCGCCCCACCCGCATCAGCGCCATCGCCCACGCGGCGTTGATACCCGCGGCCACCATGTTGACCACGATCCCCGCCATGGGGGCGTCTTTCAACGACGGGTCTGGCAGCGCCGCAATCGCCTCGCGCATCACCAACACCGCTGCCAGCAGGATCATTGCCCCCTCAGCCACTGCCGACAGGTACTCCGCCTTGCTGTGGCCAAACGGGTGCTTGTCATCCGCAGGTTTGGCCGACAATTGCACCGCATAAAACGCGATCATCGCCGCCACCACGTTGACGATCGATTCCAAGGCATCCGACAACAGCGCAACCGACCCGGTCCAGTGCCACGCCAACAGTTTCAGAAGAAAGACGGCAACAGCCACCGGGATCGACCAGAGGGCAAACTTGTGAGACATCAGGACTCCGGGATCATGACCACCTGCCCTGTCATAGCGACAACCGCGCCCGGCATCAAATCGCGCCCGCGAGGTCGGGTCGTCGCATCCTGCCCCTACTCTGCGACCACCGCGTCCACTTCGATCTCGACCAGCCATTCCGGGTTCACGAACCGGTTCACCGCCATGATCGTGTCCACCGGTCGGGCATCGAGACAATAAAGCTTGCGCGCTTCGATGGCCTGTTTCCAATTGTCGATATCGGTCAGGATGACCCGTGTGCGCACGACGTCCTGCAATCCAGAACCGGCCTCTTCAAGCGCCACTTTGATTATCTCGAAACATTGTCGGGTCTGCGCAAATACATCGCCAACCCCCACCGTTTTACCATCGGCATCGACCGGCGCCGTGCCGCCAACGGCGATGAACGGTCCCACTCGTACGGCACGGCTGAACCCGACGATCTTCTCCATCGGGTTGCCATTGGAAATCAGAACGCGGCTCGCTGACATGGTGCCTTCTCCCTTTACGCAACGCCGAGTCTACACCGACTCGCCTCCGTCCCTTCAAAAAAACCGCGGCACTTGACCTATGTCGCCTTTCAACGCGCCCGCATCGGCTAAGCTGCGTCGGAACACCGCGTGAAACCCACGCGAGAACCTCGCGAAAACCACGGAGCATCATCCAATGAAACCGCTCAGCCTCGCCCTGATCCTCTGCCTGGGCACCGCCGCCGCCGTCGACGCACAGCCGCTAACCTGCCGCTCGTGGCAGGGAATGGAAGTGCCCTATCTTGGTGATGCAACGCTGGAAACCGTGGGGGGAGCCACCATGAATGCGCGCGGGCGGGCGGTGATCCTGCTCAACCCCGAGATCCTGTCAACCTTCCCCGAACCGGCGCGCGATTTCTTCCTGGCCCATGAATGCGGCCACCACGCGCTGATCCCCGACTACAACACCGAGGCCGAGGCGGACTGTTTCGCCATGCGTCTCCTGCGCAAGAAAAAGTTGCGCACGCCGGAACAGGTAACGGCATTGCAGGACGCCCTGACAACCCTGCCCGACACCGCATGGGCCGGTCACCGCCCCGATGCCGAGCGGATCGAGGCATTGGCGCACTGCTCCGCCAAATGATCTGCCATTGACCAACCCGCCCCGACCCTGCCAGTCTGTCAGCAAAACTACGAGCAGACCGGGACAAGTCTCATGCGTATTACAATCCTTCTGGGAACCCTTCTGACACTCAGCGCCTGCGGTGGCGTACCTTTGGTTCCGTTCATCTGAAGCATCCCCCAACGGAAATCGGGGGACCGACAGCCCCCCCGATTGAATCTCGCGCCTGACTTCGCACCGACGCGATACCGACGTTTTACCGACGCGATACCGACGTCGGCAATCACACCTTTTGCTGGGTGTATTTCTTGAGCTCCTTGCGCGCCACCTGGCGGCGGTGCACCGCATCCGGCCCATCGGCAAGCCGCAACGTGCGCACCTGCGTCCAGGCAATGGCCAGCGGCGTGTCCTGGCTCACCCCGGTGCCACCATGCATCTGCACCGCCTCGTCGATCACCTTCAACGCGACGTTCGGCGCGATCACCTTGATCTGACTGATCCAGGGCGCTGCGGCCCGCGCGTCTCCCTGGTCCATCATCCAGGCCGTCTTGAGGCACAACAGGCGCGCCTGCTCGATCTCCATCCGGCAATTGGCAATGATGTCGTAGTTCGCGCCGAGATGCGCCAGCGGCTTGCCAAAGGCTTCGCGTTCAAGCGCGCGTTTGCACATCCGCTCAAGCGCCGCTTCGGCCTGTCCGATGGCGCGCATGCAATGGTGAATCCGCCCCGGTCCAAGGCGGCCTTGCGCAATCTCAAACCCGCGCCCTTCCCCCAAAAGGATGTTTTCCTTGGGCACACGTACATTCGTGAACCGGATATGCATATGTCCATGCGGCGCGTCATCATGGCCATAGACCATCATCGGACGCAGCACCTCGATCCCGGGCGTGTCTGCAGGCACCACGATCATCGACTGGCGCTGGTGCACTGGCATCTCCTCGCCCCCGGTCTTAACCATCACGATGTAGACCTTGCAGCGCGGATCCCCCGCCCCTGAGGACCAGTATTTCTCACCATTGAGAACATAGTCATCCCCGTCCGCGACACAGGGCATCGAAACATTGGTCGCGTCCGAGCTGGCCACGTCCGGTTCGGTCATCAGGTAGGCCGAGCGGATATCGCCGTTCAAAAGCGGTTTCAGCCACTGCTCCTTCATCGCCTCTGAACCATAGCGCTCGAACACTTCCATGTTGCCTGTGTCCGGCGCCGCACAGTTGAACACTTCGGCGCCCATCGGCGTCTTGCCCATTTCCTCGGCGAAATAGGCGTATTCCACGGTTGTAAGCCCCAATCCCCGCGCGCTGTCGGTCAACCAGAAATTCCAGAGTCCCCGCTCGCGCGCCTTGGCTTTCAACCCTTCAAGAATCTCTGCCTGGCGCGGCGTATAGGTCCAGCGATCCCCCTTGCCGATCTCGGCATGGTATTCCTCGTCCAACGGCATGATCTCGTCCCGGATCATGTCCTTGACTTGTTCCAACTGTTTCTCGACTTCTGGCCGCATCCCCAAAAACATGTGCAATCCTCCCTGCATTCCGGTTGAGCTGAGCATGCGCCCGCCGGTCCGGGCATGTCCATCTTCACCACAAAAAGTGACGCAAGGTTCCGACCCGGATCGGCGGTCGATTTTTTTGTCAAAAAGTGCAGTTGGGGTCTTGCAAACTCCCAATCCACCCGCTACTTAGCCGCTCACTGTTGGGGTGTAGCCAAGTGGTAAGGCAGCGGTTTTTGGTACCGTGTATCGTAGGTTCGAATCCTACCACCCCAGCCACACACTTCCTTGTTTTCAGACGCTGAACAGTTGCCGCGCGAATGTCGCGTGTTTTCGGGCGCTTGGGAGAAAGGAATTTCAGCAGAGACGCAGATAAGAGCACGAACCGGGCCGATTTCACGGCCCAGTCTCTGTTTGCGATTCCGGCGGTACGAGTTTGCAGATTTCAGGGTGTTTTGTTTCAGAGCGCAGCGAACTGTTCACACTGCTCCGACCAGACCGCCGAGAAACGGGTTTTGATCAGGTAGTCCGTGGTGAGGCCATCGGGCTGTTCACCGTCGGCGATGCGGTCAAGGACATCAGGTGCGAGCAACGCAAGGCTGGTCACATCCTGAACACGGCGCGTTGAGACGCCTTCGGAGTCGGCGATTTCGGAGAAGCTCTTGCCCGCTATGACCAATGCCAGCCAGCTACGCCCCTTCATTATGTTCTGCACCAGCGTTCTATCGATCTCTGCCGGCGCCTCGCCCAGATGCAGTTTCAATTCCACGCCACGCCGGCGCATCTGGAATGGAGCTTCGATTGTCAATTCAGCCGGTTTGATCTGCTCCGGTTTGCTGCCAAGACGGTCAGCCAGCATTGACTTGTCCAGCCGTACCGTCAGGGAGCCCGGTTGCAGATCAACCCGTTCAATCAAGGCCAGGCGTTCCGTCACAGTGTCTCGTTCCTGAAGCCTTTTCGATGCGTCTGACACTTCTGCTGCCGTCAAACTTTCGGTCATCGCAACCGCAGCATCGGGTCTGGTCAAATGCCGCCCCACCAGTTCCGCCAGCAAGCCCTCCACCTGATCTGCGGGCAGCCGCCAGGCATCCGGATGTTTCCGGCTGCGATCTTTGACAAGCCTGCGGGAGATGTAATAGCGAAGTCTTTTGCCGTTCTTTCGGCTGTGGCTGGGCGTCAGACGATCACCGGTTTCATCAAAGAGCTTGCCCGCCAGAGGTGATCTGGTGGCCTTTTGTCTGGAGCCGCGAGCAACCGCCGCCCCGCTCTGAAGCATGATCTGCACCTTGCCCCAAACCACCGGATCAATGATGGCCGGATGCTGTCCCTCATAGACCTGTTTCTTGTGCCGGATTCTCCCGGCATAAACTGGGTTGCTGAGAATATGCTGGAGATGACCTCGATCGAAATGTGTTCCGCCAGAAGTTCGACCGCCCACTCGTTCACGGCGTCGGGATCTGAGGTCGAGATCCTCTGCCTGTTCTTTTACATCCCGCAGGGTGCCAAGTTTCAGATAGAGATCGTAAACCGCCCTGATCGTTTCAGCTTCGGTCTCGTCTATCTTCAGTGTACGGCCATCTGGCTGATAGCCCAGTGGCACACTCCCGCCCATCCACATACCCTTTCGCTTCGAAGCGGCGATCTTGTCCCGGATGCGCTCCGCCGTGACCTCACGTTCGAACTGGGCAAAGCTGAGCAGCATGTTCAAAGTCAGGCGCCCCATGCTGGTGGCGGTGTTGAAGCTCTGGGTGACCGATACAAAGGCTGTCTCAGCCGCATCCAGCCGGTCGACCAGTTTGGCGAAGTCGGCCAGGGAACGCGTCAGGCGGTCGATCTTGTAGACCACGATCTGATCGACGCGTTTCTCGTCCACAGCCTGCATCAGGCGCTGAAGTGCCGGGCGATCCAGATGACCGCCCGATATGCCGCCATCGTCATAGTGATCGGGCAGCAGTTCCCAGCCCTCGTGTTTCTGGCTGGCGATATAGGCCTCACACGCTTCTCGTTGGGCATCCAGCGAATTGAAGTCCTGCTCCAGCCCGTCTTCCGAACTCTTGCGGGTGTAGATAGCACAACGAACCCGACGCATCACTGAACTCCGAATAAGCGCGGCCCGGACCAGCGTGCGCCTGTGATGTGCCGGGCGATGGCCGACAGGGACCGCCAGGTCTTGCCATCCATGACATAGCCTCCGTCGACCACTTCAACCTGATAGGTACGTCCGTTCCATTCCCGAACCAGGTGTGATCCCGGCTGAGCCGCCGCAGATGGCGTCTTACCTGATGCGATTTGCTTCAGCCGCCGCTCGGTCTTGGCGGACAGGCCTCCCAACTCCTTGTTTTGAAGTTCCCAGATCAGCACCCTCCTCATGAATTGGGGTGAGAGGTATTTTGGCGGGGAGCGACCGAAGGCCTGTCGCCAGCGCTCCAGGCAGCCCGCCCTGTCCAGCTGCTCAAGTTCAGCAATTGCCTGTTCAAGCTTTGAAGCGCATTCGTCTGTCATTGCTTCAGGCTTTCCCGACCAAGCGATAGACCGCTCCTTTGTCAGTGTCGGCACGCTCTACCAGAACTCCCGCTTTGCGCAGCGTCGATATCGCTGCCCGTGCCGTGTGCGGCTGCCAGCCAAAAGCCTTCTGCAATTGTGCGATTGTCGCGCCAGACTTACGTCCAAGAAGTTTTACCAGTTGCTGCTGGCGGGTTAGGCTCGTCTGGGCAGGTTTTGTGCCTGTCGTTTTTAGCTTCGGCTCGGATTTGAAAGCCATTGTTCGTCTCCACTCTATCGGCAAAGGCCAATCCTTCACCCTGTACTGAGTGGAGCCCGGCGATCCCGGGCGGTGCGTCGTGACAACAATACCGCTCTCTCACACCTGGAAGTCCAGTTGTTTCTGGAAGAAGGGCGGAGAGCCGTCGCTCGCTACAGCCGCAAAGCGAATCCCAACGCCAACAAAGAGTAGACATTGAATTTGCAGGGCAATTGACGTTACCTATCCCTCTAGTGCGCACGTAGAGGTTTATTTTTTGATGCTTTTTGAAATCTTGTTTTTCTATTCGCTCAAACTGACCCGAACGGTGCGCGCGTGCTGAAATGAAGGTTTGAATGAATGCGGTTTCATGCGAATGGTCCTGACATCCCGGATGCGCTTTTACAGCGCTGCGACCAAGGCCGTGTTGTGTTTCTATGCGGTGCCGGAGTTTCATTCCCGTCTGGCATGCCAGATTTCGTTGGGCTGACCCGACATGCAATCAAATTCTTCGATCCACCAGCGGGTTCATCAATCGTTACCGCATTCGGCCCTCGAATTCGAGAGGACTACAGGCCGCGGGATGAGGATGGTCCCCTGGCTCCGCTTGATCAGGTGTTTCATCTGCTGAACCAGGAATACGGCAAGCAGGATGTAAGCACTCTGGTTGCCGAGCGGTTGACAGCCGAAGACCTGACTACAGTCAGCCATGAGCACAGTCTCATTGCTCGCATTTCGTCAGACCCAGAGGGCCGCCCACAGATTGTAACCACCAACTTCGACCGACTTTTCGATCAATGCCCTGGTGTTTCCGAGGACAAAATCTTCGAGCCACCGGCGTTCCCCGATATCGAGCTTGGCATGCCGATCTATGGGATCACTTACCTGCACGGACGCCTCCAATCGCCAGAGTATCCACACCACGACTACATACTCAGCAGTGCTGACTTTGGTCGTGCGTATCTTGCCGAAGGATGGGCGACGAAATTCGTAAGGGCGTTGCTGGACCAATATACAGTTGTATTGGTCGGCTATCAGGCAGAAGATCCTCCGGTGAAATACCTGCTGCAAGGTTTGAACCACGACGGTTTACGTGACACTGCCAACCTGTACGCCTTTGATCGAGGCCAGTTCGAAGACATAGAGGTCAAGTGGCGTGATCGTGGTGTTACACCAATAGCTTACGCTGAACACGGTGATCTATGGGCGACGCTGGAAGCGTGGGCCAATCGTGCAGATGATCCAAGGGTATGGCGAACCAGCATTGTTGAGATGGCGCGACAAGGTCCCCGTGGCCTTGCCCCTCACGAACGCGGGCAGGTCGCTCACTTAGTTCGAGGCACTCCCGGCGCTAGGTTGTTTGCACTGTCCGAACCGCCTCCACCCGCCGAATGGCTGAATGTGTTTGACGCTTCCTGTCGAGCCGCGAAGGCAAGCAAAGACTATGGAACAGAAGCTGAAGCTTTCGACCCATTGGAGGTGTACGGACTTGATGACGATCCGACACGCCCGCCGGAGGCGGGGCGTAGAACAGGTCGTGTCCATGACCATTTACTGGAATGGCGTCGAGGAGATGCCAATCCCTCAGCCAGTCACAGCTTGGCTGGCAGGCAAGCCGAAGGTTGGGAAGACATCCCGTCGCGGCTTTTTCACCTATTGACCTGGTCCGCGAAACAACTGAATTCACCAGTTTTTGCTTGGTGGGCCGCGCGTCAGCACCGACTACATCCGCGCCATTCCAACGAAATCGAGCGTCAGCTTCGGGTAAAGGATGACCTGCATCCCAAGGCCCGAAGTGTCTGGAACCTGATTTTGGAGGCGCAAGCCGACAGGCGTGGTGCCGCATGGGATGATGGTTGGTTTGACCTCGCAGACAGGATCAAGAAGGACGGTTGGACAAACGGCGTGCTCCGGGCATTGGATGAAGCTATGGCTCGAATTCTGGCATCTGAGATTCCATACGGCGTAGGGGCATCGAAACCGCCAGAAGGTACATGGGACGATGTTTCACTTGGAGACATCGGCAGATGGGAGATCAAGTTCCCTGATCGACATGGTCAAAATCTCGACGTACCGGATGAGGCACTTCCCAAGGTGTGCTTGATCGCGGAACGGCATCTAGGGCTCGCTGGTGATTTAAACCGGGACATTGGCACCAGCTACTTCACCACGCCGACCTGCTACCCGGGCCGAGAAGTGGATGGAGAAGACCGTGATGATGAGGCCGGTTATTTCCGGTGGTTTCTCAGCTTGCTGAATAGGATGGCGGATCAGCATCCTGCGCAGTTGAGAGCGCGGGTGCTGGCGTGGGACCACCACGACAGTTTCTACTTCAGGAAGTTAAAGCTTTTTGCATTGAACGACAGTCGGCTCTTCGACGCGGACACCTCGGCAAACACTATCTTGGAATTCTCGCAAGCCGACATTTGGGACGACCAGGTGGTGCGGGAACTGCTGTTCTTGATCGCGGATCGATGGACAGAATTCTCAAGTGAGAACAAGATCGCTTTGGTCGAACGGCTTCTGGCCGGTCCCGAAAAGATGGATCACTGGGCCGACGAGGATTACCCAAGTATCAGGGATGAGTTCGCTTCACGATATACGCGGTGGTTGGAACTGCAAGGCTGTGAACTGACTGAAAGCCAATCTTCCCGGTTGGCCATCATGATCGGGCGTATTGAGGATTGGTCGGATGGTTGGGCAACCAGCATTGTGGTGCTTCACGGTATGCATGTCGGCTGGGTTGGGACCGATGATGACCCAAGGGGCTTGGCCAGCGTTCCAGTGAGCGAGGTTGTTGAACGCGCAACATCTGAAAACACCAGAGACTATCGTGCTCATACTGACTACAGGCCATTCTATGGCCTTGTCACGTCCGATCCGCGGAAAGCCCTCGCAGCCCTTTCTTATGCATCGAGAAAAGGCGAGTACCCTCAAGAACTTTGGAGGCCATTAATACAAAATTGGCCCGTTGAAGTTACACCACGCTTGAACTTGGTATTTGTTCATAGGCTTGCTCGCCTTCCTCACGGCACGATGCGCAGCCTGAGCCATCCGCTCGGGGACTGGATCAGGGAGCGATTTGAATCCGAATATGTAAATGACGTCGAAAGTGCATGGCTAGTGTTCGATGCCGTCGTCTCCGGCCTGTTGTCCGACGACGGTTCGGCAATCAACAGTGGACGGGGAGAGACGCGAGTTGGCGGAGAAGTCGTGGATAGCTCGCGGCGCACCTACGGGCACGCGATTAACGGCCCAATTGGCCGGGTTACCGAGGGATTGCTCAATGCACTGAATGGTTTGAAGTTGGAAGAAAACGCCGGAATCCCTGATGACTTTAAAGCGCGAATCGAACGTCTACTGGCGGCACCAGGCGAAGGAAGCGACCATGCCGTGGCGATCTTGGTCCGGCAGCTGAGGTGGCTTTATTTTCTTGATCGTGAATGGGTCATGGAACGCGTCATTCCATGGTTCGCATTTGACCATCCCGCGTCTGAGCCAGCGTGGAATGCCTTCCTGTCGGCAGCGAAGTTTCCTCAGGTCGAGATTGGGCAACGTTTAAAACCGTTGCTCCTGGAAATTTTCCCTCGCATTTATAAGTGGGATTGGGATCGCGATCTCGCGAAAATTGCTGCGCAAATGGTCGTGGAACTGGCGATCTACCGACGAGATGAACCGGACGGCATTTCGATCAACGAAGCTCGAAACTGCATACGGAAAATGTCCGATTCAAATCGCCAAGATGTGGTGTTCCGCCTAGGTCTGATCGGTAAACGAGACGACGGTGGATGGGCCAGCCATGTGGTGCCGTTCATTGAGACCACATGGCCGAGAGAGAGAAAGTTTCGGACATCCGAGATGGTGTCGTCTTGGGTCAACCTGCTCGATGACACTGGTGATGAATTTCCCGTGGTGCTTCCTAGTGTCTTGAGGTTCCTAGTCCCAGTGGAGAAGGAAAGCCACTGGCTCTACCGGTTCACTAGAGAAGTTGGTGGCGAAGTGCCGCTAACCACCAAGCATCCTTCGGCGGTACTGGATATGTTGGACGCGATTGTGCCCAGTGATCCACAAACTGCGCCTTATGAACTCGCTTCAATTCTCGAACTAGTCGAGGCGACTGATCCGAGCTTGGCCCGGGATCGCCGGTATTTTAGGCTTATCGATCTCGTCGAGAGGCGTTAGTCACAATGTACATGGATGTGGACAATGAAGTGAACCAAGGTGAGCTGTCATGCAAGGCCCGATCACACGGTTATGCACTGCAGTGCTGTGAAGTAACTTCAACGTCAGCGTTGGACCGAGTTCTTCATCAGTCAGATGGTGGACTACTGTCATTCGCCACCGCGGGCACGCATGACAGCGACTGACCAGTGACCGAGGTTCATATGGCTGATGTCGCTGCGCCGAATTGTTGAAGGAACGGAACAAGATGGTTGCCGCTGTGAAGGGGTGAAGGACTGAGAAAATGCCAAAATGTATCGACCAAGACTTCCCATGCGAAAACCCCGACTATACAAACTTTGACAATACCGCGAAGAGGGAACTTAGAAATCCGACCTTGGCGAACGATATAGTCAACGAAAGTTGGTATTGTAGTCAGGTTCCGGCGGATGAAATCTTTCAGATTGGCGATCTGAAACCCTCAAAATTCTTAAGACCAATGCGTGGTAAGATTGGCATCTACCATTTGTGGAGCGAATACGAGCATTGTGATGACCACAAAACCCATACAATGCAATGCAAGTACGTTGGTAAAGGCCCTCCTAGCAACAGAGTCGCCAGCCACATTAAAAGCAAATGGCCGAAGGGCGAGATGCTATTTGTGACCCGTCACGAATGTGAAAACAGATTAGCCAAATACTACGAGCAATTGTTCCTAGGGTCAGGACTCATAGCCAGAAAATGACGAGTGCCGCCAGCGCGATGGCTGACAGGAATACCTTTGGGGATCTGTCGTAACGGGTCGCGACCCGCCGCCAATCCTTGAGCCTGCCGAACATGATTTCTATGCGGTTGCGCCGTTTGTAGCGGCGCTGACCTGCCCCCCGATGGTCCCTCATTCAAAACGAGAGTCTGCGGGTCTGGTTTTCATATTCTTCGGTTTCGGTTTGGGCAAGCGCGCCGGGCGCGGAGCCCTCATTTGGCTCAAGCGCCCGGCGCGCTTCCGCGGGTGTTTGATTGCCGAGCGATGAGTGCGGCCTGACGTTGTTGTAGTCGTAGCGCCAGAGGGCCAGAATTCGCCGTGCATCTTCCAAGCTGTCGAACATCTCCTCGTTCAGCAACTCGTCCCGGAGGCTGCCGTTGAAGGACTCGATGAAGGCGTTCTGCTGGGGCTTGCCCGGATCGATGTAATGCCAATCGACGCCGTTGTTGTTCGCCCATTTCAGGATCGCCCGACTGGTGAACTCGGTGCCGTTGTCACTGACTATGCTGGCGGGCCTACCATAGACCCGGACAAGCGCATCCAGTTCCCGCGCCACACGGGCACCCGAGATGCTGGTATCGGCCATCAGACACAGGTTCTCGCGGCAGCAATCATCGTTCACCGCCAGAATGCGGAACCGTCGCGATGCCCCGAACGTGTCGGACAGGAAGTCCAGAGACCAGCGTTCGCCGGGCCTCAGAGCCTCGGGCATTGGCGTCCGCGATCCCCGCGCCCGTTTGCGACCCCTTCGTCGCCTGACGCCCAGCTTCTCCTCCGTGTAGAGGCGGTACAGCTTCTTGTGGTTCATGATCATCCCCTTGCGCTCCAGCATAACGCCGATCCGCCGATAGCCGAACCGGCGCCGCTGGACTGCGACGGCTTTCATCTCCTCCCTGATCTCAGGATTGTCGGGCGGGCGTTCACGCCTGACAGTTTTGGGATCGACACCAACGAGCCTGCACGCTCGGCGCTGCGAGATGTCATGATCCCGCATCGCCTTGAGCGCTGCATCCCGCCGTTCGGTTGGCGTCGTCAGTTCTTTCCCAGCAAGTCTTTCAGAACGGCATTGTCCAGCATCGTATCTGCCAGAAGGCGCTTGAGCCTGGCGTTCTCGTCTTCCATCGCCCTCAGCTTAGCGACATCCGACACCTCCATGCCGCCATACTTCGATTTGTACTTGTAGAACGTGCCCTGGCTGAGACCGTGCTTGCGGCATACCTCCGCTGTCGGCATGCCTGCTTCCTGCTCTTTGATCATCCCAATGATTTGCGCTTCCGTGAAACGGCTCTTTCGCATCTGTTTGCTCCTTCGAAAGGTTGAGCAAACTCTACATCAGAACGAGGGAGAATTTGGGGGGCAGGTCAGAAGGCAACCCGTCCCAGGGTCCGCTTCATTCCGCCCCTCGCGCCAGCGCAACCAATTGTTCCCTGAATTCCGTCGGGTACGGGTTCCTCGTTCTCGGCATGGAAAACACTCTCGTTCATTAGTGAAAAAGTGTTCATCAAACCGGGGGAACTCCAAAACGTAGGTTTCCCCCCGTGCTGCAAACGACTCGAACTTATGCTTTGCTCAGGCTCCGTTGAAAAATTGCAAGCTGGAATCCCCGAAACTTTGCTCGTCTGCGGAATCTGACTGCCCCCGCATGAGTTTGGTTTAATTCATCAGCATTAGAGAAGTTTTTCCAGCCAATCGACGCCATAATGCTATCGAAATCATCATCTGACAAATAGTCATCAACCTGGAAATCAAAACCTATATGATCCGGCGTCCATGCACCTTGCGAAACCCACGGCTTGCCCTGAAACCTAGCCCAGCCACGAGATAGGCGATCCTTTCCACCCCAATATTTTAAGACCAGTTGCGAGGTTACAGCACCCACAAAACCATTGAAGTAGGGTACCCGACCCGAGCTGCTTAGAGAAAGTGAGGCACCTTGGAACGGATTGTTAAAAAGATACCTGAAGGCCTTCCTGTCTACTCTATAGCTGTCGGGCATACGCGACGCCAAGCGATACACTTGTCCGTCCATGAATGGCTCGACAACACGCGGTCCGATTTGGCGCGTCGCGAGCAGATGAGCAAACTGGTTCTGCTGCGTCCCCAATGGCCACTTGTTGTGCCAGTTAGCCGCGCTGTGCGCCCTAATCCGTTTGATACGTCTTTGATGCGCTAGGCGTCGCTCGCGAACCGCCTGCACAAGACTTTCATCTAACCGACCTGAGGGATCATCCCATCTAACACCTCTTGGTTCTTTCGGGCTATTATCCGAGAGGCGCTCAACCCAGAAGTTTGATATCCGTGGCCGATCAACATTTCCCATCCACAGAGACTTGAACAATGTATCTGATGTAAATCCGCCTACGATGGCATCTGCTTGAGCCAGCGGCTCAGCCAGCTTGCCCCAGATATGCGTATGACTTACATCGAATTGACCGCTTGTGGCATCTATCCGTTCGACTAAGTCTTTGCGATAAAATTGATCGGGGCGCAAACCAGCTACGAAAGGATAACCGAGTTTGCGCGCTGCGCTTCTGGCAAGTCGCAACTCCCGGTTCTCTCCGTCCGCGACTGTGTAAAGGGTTATATCTCGTCCCTTGGGGAGCAGGCCAACCACTGCACGAGCATCCTCACCGCCAGAAAACAGTACTTTTATTGTCTCACATCCATCCAGTCCGAACTGGCATGCCTCGCGGAGAAGGCACCCTAATTCATCTCCAAAGTCAGCTGCAGAACCGTAGGCCTCTTCCTCGAAAGGTTCAAAGTACCTCTTCGAAGTGATATTCTCCACTTTGACCCGAGTTATGGATCCCGGTGGGGCAACTCGAATTCCCTCAGTAACTGTATAAGGAAAACAGACTGTACCATTGAGTATGAAGTCCACCGCAGACACTGGATCAAGTGTCTTAAGATTGAGCTCGCGCGCTACCTTGCGTGGATCTTCTGAGACCGCCACACCTGAAGCGGTACGCCCGTAGTAGATTGGCACACTTCCAGAATGATCCGTCAGTATAGTAATCTCTTGATTGCTTTCGTGACGATATCCGCCAAAATTACCATGTGTACCGAGTGCAATCCTTGCTATCTCTTCATCACTTATGCGGGTTTCATGGCTCTCTACCCAATCACGCAGCCTGCTGTCGGCATAACCGATGAATTTCATATATTCGCTTTCAATTTTTTCTTATCCCTCTCTAGGTAGGCTGATTTTACCTAGGCAGCATTTTGGCCAAGGCTGAAACATAGTACTTAGGTGCTGATACCGACATTCCCCAAGTAGAACGCATTCGATCTGAGTCTGCCGTCATTCTGCACGCCGATCAAGTCTCGCGGGTACATCAGTCCGCAGATCGGGCATCCGATGCACGAGCTGACTACGATATCTGGTCCCGGCGACAGGGCTGACCCGAATTTGCTACTTTCGACACCCGATTAGACAGGCCAACCGAGACACTTTCGTTCAGGTATTGCCGCTGTGTCAGACACCCTCCAGCGGCTGTATGGCAGGTCTTTGGCATTGGGGTGGCTAGAGCGGCTCACCAGGTTTTGAGGGTCCTCAGGTTGGGCTCTGGCGATGCTCGGACTGGGCTTTGGCGGCTCTCTGGAGAGGCTTTAGGCCCCTCTGGCGGGGCTCCAGCGACCCTCAAATGCCCCAGCAACCGCCCCAGATATCCCCCTCATCTCGAGAAACCGATAGCAATCATCGGGCGGCAAGGATTCCTCCCACCCAGCCACCTTCTCCTAGATCAGCAGAACAAGCAGCCGGGTCGCCCGAGTGGCCGGAGCAGTGTCCGTCTGCAAACGCTGGAATTCAGGTACGGTCCCTCAGTTCAACAGGTCGCGTCCGGTCTTGAACCGGATTTCCTTCGGCAGTTCCGCTTCTTCGCACGGCGCCTCTCAAACGCCCTTTTCAACCAATCGCCCGGCCAGGGGTCTTCTACCTCTTTGGCATGGCCTTCCCGCGTGACAGGCGTTTCTGGCTGGCGATCCGGAACGGAGCGTTGGGGGCCCCATAGCCCGAATACCCCTCCGACCGTTGAACGATCTCAACGAACAATCCACCACTGAAACTGCGCGAATAGCTCTGGAAAAAGGGCGCGCCGTTTTCTTCGTCATAGAGCACCCCGGCCCGTTTCATCCGCCCGATTAGCCCGTCAGCAAGATCGAACCGGGCAGCAAGGTCGTCATAGTAGTTCGGCGAAATGGGCAGGGTCGCGAATCCGCGCGCGGACAACCGTTCCAGCGTCGTGAAGATGTCATCCGTGGCAAAGGCGATATGCTGTACCGCCGCCCCGAACGTATCCGCAAGAAAAGCGCCCGCGAGCGTTCGGTGGGTATCCGCCCCGTTCAGCGTGATCTTGACCGCCCCGTTCCCCGATTCCACCGCCTGGCTGCGCACAAGCCCGTACGGGTCGATGACGTCGACCATGGGGGCCTTCTTCATCTCGAACAGGGTTGTGTAGAACAGCGACCAGCTCAGCATGTCCTCGTAACTCATGGTCTGTGCTATGTGGTCGATGCGGGTCAGCCCCGCGCCGGCAGGCGCATCTTCCGGGGCATCGAACTCTGTCCGCCACACTTGCGAGAGATCGGAACTGCCATCGAGGAAATGCAGCACCGACCCGCTCAGCCCACGCACCGCCGGAATGGCGAGGTCCCCCTCGCTGATGGGTTGTTCGAACAGCTCCGCCCCCAGCGCCGTAGCCCGCGTCACCACCGCCTGCGCATCCGACACTGTCAGCCCGATATCGCACACGCTGGTGCCGCGCGCGTTCCAGCTTGCGGCGGCATAGCCCGTCGTTTCCTCGTTCACGACGATGCGAATATCCCCCTGCCGCCACAGCGCGACGGATTTGCTCCGATGCTGACCGACCTTCTCGAACCCCATTGCATCAAGGTCCCCGACCAGTGCTTTCGCCTCAGAGCCGCGCGAGGCCAGTTCGACAAAGGCCACCCCTTCGGCGGGAACGCGCGGCGGAATACCCGCCTCCGAGAGCCCCAGCATCGGCTCCGTGCGGACAACGTCATCCATGAGCGCCACGAGCGAACGATACCCGTCCTTGGCAACCGACCGCGGATTGCCCCCGCGAAACTGGTCGTTGAAAATCTCCAGGCTGATCGGCCCGCCATACCCCGTCGCCATAACCGCCCGCATGAACCGGGTCACGTCAAGATCACCCTCGCCGGGCATATTCCTGAAATGGCGCGACCAATAAAGCAGGTCCATGTCGATCAGCGGCGCATCCGCCAGCTGGACAAAGAAAATCCGGTCGCCGGGAATTGCGCGGATACTGTCCGGGTCCAGCTTGCGTCCCAGCGTGTGAAAGCTGTCCAGGATCAGGCCGACATTCGGATGGTCGGCGCGGCGCACCACCTCCCAGGCGTCCCGATGATCATTGACATGGCGCCCCCAGGCCAGCGCCTCATAACCCACGCGCAGCCCCCGTTGGGCCGCGCGCTCCCCAAGCGCGTGAAAATCATCCGCCGCCCGGTTGATACCGCCAAGCGCCGCAGGATGGACCGAAGAACACACCAGCACGAGATCGGTGCCAAGCTCCTGCATCACGTCGAACTTTCGTTCGGCACGATCGAATGCCTTGGACCGGGCCGGCTCCGGCAAGGTCTCGAAATCGCGGAAGGGCTGAAACAGGGTGATCTCAAGCCCATGATCCCGCACCAACCGCCCGACATCGGCGGGACTGCCGTCATCGGCGATGAAATCCTGCTCGAAAATCTCGATCCCGTCATAACCGGCGGCGGCAATCGCCTCCAGCTTTTCCCGGAGCGTGCCAGAGATCGACACCGTGGCGATAGACTTCTTCATGGTCGCTCCCTCAGGCAGGTCCGCTGGCCCGCACGGGCGGTGAACCGGCCGAGACAAGGTTCTGGAACTGCGCGCTCATTCGATCCGCATCGGCCCTGTGGCCGGTCAACAGGTGAAAGGCTGAAACGGCCTGAAACACCGCCATCCGCCCCCCGTGCAACGTGTTAAGACGACGCGCACGCGCGCGCTTCAACAATTCGGTTTCAAGCGGGAAATAGACGATATCCCCCACCCATGTCCGCGCCGCCAGAATGGCCGGGTCCATCGCCATGCCCGGATGTCCCTCCATTCCCAGCGGGGTCGCGTTCACCGCACCATCCAGCAGCTGCGCGTCGAGCTGCGCCAGTCCCGTCACCGCGTCGACCCGCCGCGCCGGCCTCAGCCCCCTGAGCCTGTGCGCCAGACGTTCCGCCGCTCCCGGCGCGGGGTCACAGATCGTCAGGTGATCGCAGCCCTGATCCAACAGCGCCAGCGCAACAGCGCTGCCCGCCCCCCCTGCCCCGAGCAACAGCATGGACCTGATCGCGCCCAGCCCCGTCGCCTCCTGCAGGGCGGACCGAAACCCGACATAGTCCGTGTTATGCGCAACGCGTTTGCCGTCTTTGAAAACAACGGTGTTGGCCGCACCAAGGTCCGCAACGATGGGCGAACTCTCGTCCGCCAATGCAGCCGCCTCTCCCTTGTAGGGGTGGGTGACATTCACACCGCAAAACCCCTGGTCCTCCAGCATCGAGATCAGGTCGCGCAAAGGCCGCCCCGCATGTTCGGCCAGCGCCGTGTCAATGCGCAGATAGCGATAGTTCAGCCCCAGCGCGCGCCCCTCGGCCTCGTGCAGCAAGGGGGTCAGCGACCCGGCAATCCCATGCCCGACAAGCCCCGCTTTGATCTGTGATGACATGTCCGCTATCCTTGGTAGCCGAACAGGCGCGGCAGCCACAAAACGATATCCGGGATCAGGATCATCGCCAGAAGCGCCAGCAGCAGAACTCCCAGGAAGGCCCAGATTTCACCGATGATCTCCCGGAGCGGAATGCCCGTGACCGCGTTGATGACGAACAGCAGGATTCCATAAGGCGGCGTGATCAGTCCGATCATCGAGTTGACCACGATCAGCACCCCGAAATGCACAAGGTCAATCCCAAGCGCTTCACAGGTCGGAATGAACAGCGGCACGATCACGAGAATGATCACGGTCGCATCAAGGATGCAGCCCAGCAGCAACACCAGCACATTGATCAGCAGCAGGAACACCAGCGGATGAATGTCCGCCCCGTCCAGAACGTTCGAAAGCGTTTGCGGAATGTTTTCCTGAACCACGACATAGGTCAGGATCATCGACGCCCCGATCACCAGCCCGACCGACGCCGACGCGCGGGCGCTGTCCACGAAAACGCGATAAAGCGTGCTCACCTTGATCGCGCGATAAAGGCCCGCCGCGATCACCAGCGCATAGAGCGCGGCAATTGCGGCTGCCTCGGTGGGCGTGGTGATGCCGCTATAAAGGCAAAAGAGCAGGATGAACGGCATCAGCAGGGCCGGCGTCGCCTGCACGGTCAGCCGCGGCAGAGCGCGCAGCGGCACCGGGTCCTCGCGTCCGAAATCGCGGCGATGCGAGATCAGGACGTTCAACCCCATCAGCACCAGCCCCATGAGAAGACCCGGAACGATACCGCCAAGGAACAGGTCCTTGATCGACGCCCCGGAAACCAGCGCATAGATAACCATGGGAATGGAGGGCGGAATGATCGGGCCGATCGTGGCCGTGGCTGCCGTGATGGCCGCCGCATAGCCGCGCGTGTACTTGCCGCTCTTGACCATCATCTCGATGATGATCTTGCCGATCCCCGCCGCGTCGGCCACGGCCGATCCGGACATGCCCGAAAAGATGAGCGACGCGACCACGTTCACGTGCCCCATCCCGCCCCGGAACCGTCCGACAACTGCGATACAGAAATTCAGCAACCGATCGGAAATCGATCCGGCATTCATGATATTGGCAGAGACGATGAACAACGGCACCGCCAAAAGCAGAAACCCGTCGAACAGGCGCTGCACCATCGTCTGACCCGCAATGGCAAGATCCTGCCCTGCCATACCGAGATAGACAATGACCCCGACAAGGATGGCAAAAGCCACCGGTGTGCCGACCGCCGCCATTCCAAAGAGGGCAATCAGGCCAAAAAGCAACTCCTGGCTCATGGTGTGTCCCCCGTGTGGGCGTCATCCGAGACCAGTTCCTCCAACTCGGTTTTGGGCGGTCCGTGCCGGACCAGCCAATAAAGCCGCCACAAATAGCGCAAGATCGTCGCGATCATGAGAAGGATATAGGCCCCAAAGAGCCACTTGATCGCGATCTTTTCGCCCGTGAACGGCATCCGCAAGGTCGGGATTTTCTTGAGGTCCATCAATCGGTTGTCAAAGATTGCGTCCCACGTGGCCGGAAAGGAATAGAGCATCGCCGCAATCAGCGCGAGCGCCGACACAAAGGCCAGCACCCGGCGAACGCCACGCGGCGCGGCAAGGTAGAGAACGTCGAACGTGACATGGTCCCGTTCCTTCACGATGAAGGCGCAGCCAAAGAAGATGATCCAGACCCAGAGCAGTGAAATGAGGTTCACCGTCCAGCCGATCGGCTCCAGAGACGCCATCCAGTCCGAGATTGGCGGAATGGGCATGAGCCAGGCGATCTTTGCGGCGTAGCGGCTGAAAATCTGGATGAGGAAAGTGGCGAACACCGCCGCCAATGCCATGGCGGCGATAAATTCAGCAACACGGGAGAGCCTGTTGAAAACTATGTTCATCACATTGGCCCTCCCGTGCCGATTAATCAGTTACCGAGCGCGTTGATGCGATCCAGAACCCCTTCGGGCCAGCTCGCCGCAGCTTCAGAGCCAACATACTGGGACTGGACGTGGGTCCGGAAGGCCGCGAGGTCCGGCGTGTAGATTTCCACGCCCTGACTGCGGATGAACTCGGCCAGGCTGTTTTCCTGATCCAGCTGCTTGAGACGCCCGTAAGAGGCTGCTGCATCCGCCGCGCGCTGCACCACGAGCTGCTGTTCCGGTGTCAGCGAATCCCAGGTCTCTTTCGAGAACGCGATATAGTTCAGGTCGACAAGGTGGGATGTCAGGGCAATCTGCTTGGTCACTTCGTAGAATTTCTTGTCCACGACGGTGGGCAGCGGGTTGTCCTGTCCATCCACGGCGCCGGTCGACAAAGCGGTATAGACCTCGGTGAACGCCAGCGGTGTCGGCGACGCGCCAAGCGCCTTGCCAAGGAACTGCCACGCTTCCGTGCCCGGCATGCGGAGGTTGACACCGGCGAGATCGGCCGGGGTCTGAATGTCCTTTTCGGCCCGCGTGAAGCGCAGGTTCACGTGGCGGCGCCCCAGATACATCACCGACAGAAGCTTCACCCCAAGTTCCTCTTCCACCGTCTTCTTAAAGGGATCCATCAGCGGGTCATTGAACACGCGCACCTGGTGTGCCGCGTCCTGATGCACGTACCCGGTGGCAAAAATCGAGAACTCGGGGAAGAACTGCGCCAGTTCCTGCGCCGAGGTGATCGACATCGTCAGGTTGCCCCGCGCAATCGCCTCAAGCTCTGCCCCCTGCGCGAACATTGTTCCGTTATAGGCCGGCTTGTACTCGGCAAAGCCTGAAACCATGGGCGCGAACACCTGGGCAAGCGCAACCGAACGCTGGTCCGTTTCCGAACCGGATGTTGCCATCGTGATCGTGACCTTGTCGCCTGCGGCATGGGCCGAACCAGCGACCCCGGCTGCAAGGCCGAGGGCCGCGAATGATGCCAGCGCAGCGCGGCGGGTGAATTTGGTAATCATCTGTTTTCCTCCCAAGATGATGATTTCCGGCGTCTTACTGCGCCGGGTTTTCAAGGTGTCCGTTACGTTCGCGGGGCTCCTCCGCCCCCGTCCGGGCCGCCTCCACGGCCTCCGAAACAAGATGAATCGTATCCCGTGTGCGGGCAGCGTCCTGAATCGCGCCGACAACGGCCAGGCTGCGCAGCCCTTCCCGCCCGGACACGATCGGCGCCTCGCGCCCCTCGATGACGGCGACGAAATGCGCCATCTGGTTAACCAGCGGGTCGGATGCCCCACGCGGCATGGAGGTTGCCGAAATCGGCGACCACCAATCGCGCTCCGCGCCATGCGACCACAGTGTCAGGTCGGGAATGGAAAGCGAACCGTGGCTGCCGCCAATCTGGTAGGCACTCTGCGACGTTGCGGGATACACCGGGTACTCCTGTGACGTCATCTCCCAGCTCCAGGGGGACACGATACTGTCGGATACGGTAATCGTGCCAAGCGCCCCGTTCTCGAACCTGAGCAAGGCGACCCCGACATCCTCGTTCTCGAACCCCCGCACCGACGGGGCGGCCTGCGCCTGAACACTCACGACCTCGCCGCACAGGTGGCGCAGCAGGTCGATATCATGCACGAGATTGACGGAAATCGGCCCCGCCCCGGACTTCTTGCGCCACGGCGCCACGTCGAAATAGCCGTCCGGCTTGTAGAACCAGCAGGTCGCCTGAACGGCGCGCACCGTGCCGATATGACCCTCCCGGATCAATTCATGCGCCTTGCGAATGATCGGGTTGTGGCGGCGGTGATGACCCACGAGAATTTCCACGCCTGCCTTCTCGGCACGGTCGATCAGCACGCGCGCCGCGTCACCGTCATCGGCCAGCGGCTTTTCGATCAACACCGGCACACCCGCCTCGACACAGGCCAGCCCCTGAGCCACGTGAAGCTTGGTTGGCGTGGACAGGATGATTCCGTCCGGCGCCTCGGCCCGGATCATGCTTTCGAGATCACCATACCATGGCACGTTCCGTGCCGCGGCCTCGGCCTTTCCCATGTCGCTCGGATCGACAATCGCGCAAAGCGTCGCCCCCGCCACATGATCAAGCGCGTCGGCATGGCGTTGCCCCACGAGACCGATACCCGCAATGGCAAGGCGCAGGCCAGATCCCGCCTTTCCCGCCGTCCCGCTGTTTCTGGATGACACCATTGGCCACCTCCCAAAGTCGGATCAAATGTATCCCCTCTGACGGGATTCGATCTCTTGTTGGACAGGAGACTAGCGATTTCAGTCGACCAAATCAATAATATCATATATTTTTTGAATCAGGTGATATTTTGAAGAATTGTAGATGCTGTCAGGAAATGTTACGTCATATGAAATTCTTGAATAATCAGGGCGCTCCGCATGGCCAAACAACCACACACGGTTGGCTCATCAACCTATGAACGCATCAAGCGCGACATCATATTCGGCACGCTGGCCCCCGGTTCGAAGCTGAAGCTCGACGCACTCAAGGCGCGCTACAGCGCGAGCGTCTCGACCTTGCGTGAAACGCTCAACCGTCTGGCAAGTGACGGCTTTGTCTCCGCCGAGGAACAGCGTGGTTTCTTCGTGACCCCCGTCTCCAAGGAAGACCTGCTCGAAATCGCGAGCCTGCGCGCGCTGCTGGAATGCCACGCACTCCGGCAATCCATCGAGAACGGTGACACCGAATGGGAAGGCGACCTTGTCGCGGCCCATCACAAGCTGCATCGCATGGAATTGTTGATGCAAAGCGGTGACGAGAGTGAAAAGGAATCCTGGAAGCGCTATGACTGGGAATTCCACCTTGCGCTGATCCGTGCCTGCAACGCCCCGAACCTTCTGTCCCTGCACTCCAAGATCTATGACAGGTACCTGCGGTATCAGCTCCTTGTGCTGACCTTTCGGGGCGAAGTCGCGGCGGCCGAACACAAGGCAATGCTCGACGCGGCCCTTGCCCGCGACCCCGACAAAGCCACACAGCTTCTGGAAACCCATATCCACAATGGCCTGACGCACACGCTCGAAGCCATGCAGCTTGACTCACTCGGACAGTAAAAACCGTCCCTCTTCAGACGCCGAGATACCTGTCCGTGATCTCCGGGCTCAGCGCCGAAAACGCGCCGTCCCAGACCGACACGCCTTTTTCAAGGATCACCGCGTGATCCGCCACCCGTGACAGTTCGCGAATGGACTTGTCGATCACAAGGATCGCCATCCCGGTTTCCGCCTTGAGCCGTGCAATCGCCGCCCAGATTTCCTGACGCACCACGGGGGCCAACCCCTCGGTCGCCTCATCCAGCACCAGAAGCTGCGGGTTGGTCATCAAGGCTCGTCCGATCGCCAGCATCTGCTGTTCCCCCCCGACAGGGACGCCGCCACCTGATTCCGCCGTTCTTCAAGGCGCGGGAACAACCCGGCAACGGCCGCGAAATCCCACGCCCCGGGCCGGGCCGCCGCAATCAGGTTTTCATGCACCGTCAGGTTTGAAAAACACCGCCGCCCTTCGGGGACAAGGCCAATCCCGGCCCGCGCGGCGCGAAAGGCCGGTACGCGGCCCATGTCCTGCCCGTCAAACACCACAGACCCGCCGCGATGGCGCAACAGGCGCGAGATCACCTTGACCGTGGTCGACTTACCCATGCCGTTGCGCCCCATCAGCGCCACGACCTGGCCCTTGTCAATGCTCAGATGCACATCGAACAGGGCCTGGCTTGCGCCGTAAAAGGCCGACACATGCGACAGCTTCAACAGGCTCATGCCGCGCCCTCCCCGTCCTCTTCCCCAAGATAGGCGCTGCGCACCAAGGGGTTCGCCCGGATTTCCTCAACCGTGCCGGTGGCGATAATCTCGCCGTAAACCAGCACGCTGATCCGGTCCGCAAGCGCGAAAACCGCGTCCATGTCATGTTCGACCAGCAGGATCGGCGCCTGCGCACGCAACCCGTCCAGAAACCTCATCAGGCGTTGCGTGCCTTCCGCCCCAAGCCCCGCCATGGGTTCATCCATCAAGAAGGCGCGCGGTTTAAGGGTCAGCGCCACCGCCACTTCAAGCTGACGACGCTGCCCATGGCTGAGTTCCGACGTGCGGAACCGCTCGAACTCATCCAGCCCGACCTGCGCCAGCGCATCGCGCGCCACTGCAAGCAACGCCTTGTCCTTCATCACCGGGCGGAAGAACCGAAACACACCGCCGCGTGCGCCCAGTGCTCCCAATACCGCGTTCTGCAACACCGTGTATTCCATCGCCAGCGATGAAATCTGAAAGGTCCGCGCCATGCCCAGCCGCGCCCGCGCCGCGGTGCTGTACGTGGTAACATCCTTGCCACCGAACACCACCCGCCCCGCATCCGGCGCCAACCCGCCCGTGATCTGCTGGATCAACGTCGATTTCCCGGCCCCGTTCGGACCGATCAGCGCATGAATCTCACCTTGTCGCAAATCAAGCGTGATACCCTTGCTCGCCTGCAACGCCCCAAACGCCTTGCTGATGCCTTCGACCTTCAGAACCGGCTTAGTCATGCGCCACCTCCCGCCCCGCGAACAGGCCATAAAGACCGCCCCGCGCAAACAGAACCACCCCAAGAAGGATCGCGCCGAGATAGACATGCCAGTATTCGCTCAAGCCCCCAAGCACATGTTCCAAAAGGATAAACAGCGCCGCCCCGGCCACCGGGCCAAAGATGCGCCCCACCCCGCCAAGGATCACGAACACCATGATTTCGCCGCTGGTCTGCCAACTGAACATGGTCGGGCTGACAAAGCGGTTGAGATCGGCAAACAGCGCCCCGGACAGCCCGGTGATCGCCCCGGAAATCGTGAACGCCACGAGATAGAGCCGATAGGGCACCTGCCCCACCGCCTGCACCCGCGCCCCGTTCTGACGCGCCGCGCTCAGCATCAGGCCAAACGGCGCCTTGGCCGCGCGGTGCACAAGGAACAGCACGACTACCAGCCAAACGTAACAGATCGCGTAGAACTGGATCGGGTCCATCATATTGAGCCCGGGAAACCCGTTGCGCACATAGATCGACAACCCGTCTTCGCCGCCATAGGCGGGCCAGCTGATCGTGAAGTAGAAAAACATCTGCGCAAAGGCCAGGGTGATCATGATGAAATAGACGCCCGTCGTGCGCAGCGACAATGCTCCCATCCCCAGCGCCACCAGCGCCGAGGCCACGATCGCCACGATCCAGATCACCGGCATCGACTTGGTGCCCTCGATCAGCACCGGCCACTCCATCAACGCGGTATAAGTCTGCGCGTGATAGGCCAAAATGCCCATCGCATAGCCGCCAATCCCGAAAAACGCGGCATGGCCAAGGCTCACCAGCCCGCCGATCCCCAGCGCAAAATTCAGCCCCACCCCGGCAATGGCAAAGATCACCGCCCGCGTGCTCAGCGTGATCAGGAACGGTTCGTCCACCGACCATGCCCAAAGCGGAAAGCCCAGCAGGATCAGCATCAGGGTGGCATTGAGCATCGTTTCGCGCCGCATCTCATGCCCCTCCGAACAGGCCGGACGGCTTGAACAGCAACACCCCCGCCATCAGGACATAGATCGCCATCGACGCCAACGAAGCGCCTACTGTGGTCGCTGCCGACGGTTCCATGAACAGGCCAAAAAGCTGAGGCAACAAAAGCCGCCCCAGCGTGTCGGTCAGCCCCACCAGCACGGCCCCCACCAAAGCTCCCTTGATCGACCCGATCCCGCCGATCACGATCACCACGAAGGCAAGGATCAGCACCGGCTCGCCCATGCCCACCTGCACTGACTGGATCGCCCCGATCAACGCCCCGGCAAACCCGGCGAGCGCCGCGCCCAGCGCGAAGACCAGCGTGTAAAGCTGCGAGATATTCACGCCCAGCGCCCCGATCATCTCGCGGTCATTCTCCCCGGCCCGGATCTGAATGCCGATCCGCGTGCGCGCGATCATCCAGAACAGACCCGCCGCCACTGCCAGCCCGACCAGAATGATCGTCAGCCGGTACAGCGAGTATTCGATCCCGAAGGGCAGCATCACTGTGCCCGAGAGCCACTCCGGTTTATCGAGAAACAGAGGGAACGAGCCGAACACCCAACGTGTACCCTCCGAAAAAATCAGGATCAGCGCAAAGGTCGCCAGCACCTGATCCAGATGATCCCGGTCATAAAGCCGCCGGATCACCGTCATCTCGACAATCACCCCGGCAATCGCCGCCGCGACAAGGCTGGCGATCAATGCCAACAGGAACGATCCCGTCGCCGCCGCCACACCCGCAGCGGCAAAGGCCCCCACCATGTAGAGCGACCCATGCGCGAGATTGATAAGCCCCATGACCCCGAAAATGAGCGTCAGCCCCGCCGCCATCAGGAACAGCATGACCCCGAATTGCAGCCCGTTCAGTGTCTGTTCGATCAATAGAACCGTGCTCACGGCTGTCCATCCCCCCGGACCCGCGCGTCAGGGCGCGTGATTTTCTTTCAACGGTTCTGCCCTTTTTCCTTACGGGATTTCAACACCCCGCCCGCCACAAGCATCCAGAACGGCGCGGAACTGTGGCATTTTCCAACAAGAAAGGGCGCCCGATCACCAGCCCTTTGCGATAAATGGTGCAGCGTCTGACCGAACGCATTGTGGGCATGGCGCCATGTCGAAAAGCAGCTCCCGAAAATTTCTTCGGGAACTGTCGGCGACGGATGTCGGTTACGCGGACAACGCCGACAAACGACGAAAACTTGATGTGAAACCCGCTATTCGGTAATCTCCCCAGCGAGTGGGGGAGTTCAGCATGCAACTAAGATCACTCTGTTTTACAGCTGCCTGCGCGTTTTTGGTCTTGGGTACGGCGGTATCTGCCGAGATGATTCATCTAATGGCGCGCAAAGGAGACGTTGCCAAAGTACAGGCGGAAATTGACAAAGGAGTTCCCGTTGACCTGCCAAGCACCACCGGCGCCCGCATCAAGGGCTCGTCACCATTGGTGGTCGCTGCACGCTTCGGTCGGACAAACGTTGTGCTGGCTCTCTTGGAACGTGGCGCTGATCCTAGTTACACAGTCCCAGACGCAGAAACTGAATTCAATTACTCCTACCCACTTCACGTGGCCTCCAGTAACGGCCATGCAGACATCGTTCGTATCCTGCTTGACGCGGGTGTTGATGCGTCATTCGTTGACCCTTGGATCGGTACGGCCTTGCACTTAGCCCGCGTTCGGGGGCACAAGGTGATTGAGGACATGCTTATCGCATCAGGTGTCCCCGACGGAAGGTCCTATCCTAGCGTTTCACACTTGCTTGCATCGGCCGATATTGAGCGTGGTCGCCTTCTGGCAGGCGCTTGTCGCCAGTGCCACCACATGGAAGCACAGCCTACGCAAGACCAAAAGGACGGTCCCCCCCTGTGGGACGTTTTAGGCAGGGAAGTAGGCTCATCTGAGGACTTTGAGTACACTCCAACTCTGGCCAATCGGGGCGGACATTGGGATTTTGACACGTTAAATTCATTTATCGCGAGCCCCAGAGTTTCGATTCCCGGCAACAGAATGGACATTGACGGAATTGCTGTCGAGCAGGACAGGGTAGATATCATTGCCTACATCAGAACCCTTAGCGATAGTCCAATTCCACTACCTTGATTATTGAATTGACCGCTTTGGGCTCAAAGCCGCAATTGCGCTTCGAGCCGTCAAGGTTCTCACTTGCACCACTTACCGCAAAGGGATGGGCCTGATCAGCGCCCTTTCAAACAGGTTGTGATCCCGCTTATGTATTGAACAGGAAATGCATGACATCCCCGTCCTTGACCTCATAGGTCTTGCCCTCGGCGCGCATCTTGCCTGCTTCCTTGGCCCCCTGTTCGCCGTTGCAGGCGATGAAGTCGTCATAGGCGATGGTTTCGGCGCGGATGAAGCCCTTTTCGAAATCCCCGTGGATCACACCTGCTGCCTGCGGCGCCAGCATGCCCTTCCGGATGGTCCAGGCACGCGCCTCCTTGGGGCCGACAGTAAAATAGGTTTCGAGATGCAGCAGGTCATAGCCCGCGCGGATCAACCGGTCGAGCCCGGCCTCTTCCAGCCCCATTTCCTCAAGGAACATTGCGGCTTCGTCGTCTTCAAGCTGGCTGATCTCTTCCTCGATCTGGGCCGAGATGATCACGTGGCTGTTGCCCTGCGATGCGGCCATTTCCGCCACCTTGGCCGAATGCTCATTGCCTTCGGCCGCCTCGGATTCGCCAACGTTGCACACGTAAAGCACCGGCTTGGTGGTCAGAAGCTGCAACATCTTCCACGCCTTGGCGTCTTCCGCGTCCACCTCGACCACGCGGGCTGGCTGGCCATTTTCCAGCACCGCCTGCGCTGCGGCCAGAAGACGGTCCTGCTGCTGGGCTTCCTTGTCGTTGCCCTTAAGCTTGCGCACGAGGTTGGCGCGGCGTTTCTCGATTGACTCGAGATCAGCCAGCATCAGTTCGGTTTCGATGGTCTCGGCGTCCTCGACGGGATTCACCCGGCCCTCGACATGGGTCACATCGCCGTCTTCGAAACAGCGCAGCACATGGGCAATCGCGTCCACTTCACGGATATTGGCAAGGAACTGGTTGCCAAGCCCTTCGCCCTTGCTCGCGCCTTTGACCAGCCCGGCAATGTCCACGAATGTCATGCGTGTCGGGATGATCTGCTTGGACCCGGCAATGGCCGCCAGCCTGTCCAGCCGTGCGTCAGGAACGCCGACCTCGCCCACGTTCGGCTCAATCGTGCAGAACGGAAAATTCGCCGCCTGCGCCGCGGCCGTCTTGGTCAGTGCGTTGAACAGTGTCGACTTGCCCACGTTGGGCAGCCCCACGATCCCCATTTTGAAACCCATGTCGGCCTCCTGTCACAATCTCGTGGTGCTAATATGCAGTGTTTGGGGGCGGCGCAAGCCACGTGTTAGCCTGCCCCCCATGGAGGACCCCAAATGACATTTATTCCCTACCTTACTTTTGATGGCACCGCCGAGGCCGCCATGAACTTTTACGCCGATGTATTCCAAGCCACCGAAATCCAGATCATGCGCTACAGCGACGCCCCCGCAGACGAGGGCCTGCCCGCGTCCGACCGGGTGATGCATGCGCATATCATGCTTGGCGACCAATGCCTGATGGCCGCAGACGGCATGCCCGGCACCCCCGTCCCGGCCCAGGACTCCGTGTCAATCAACCACCCGGTTCCCTCTGTTGCGGCCGGTCAGGCCATTTTCGACAAACTGTCCGATGGCGCAGAGATCATCATGCCCTACGGCCCCACCTTCTATGCCCCCGCCTTCGGCATGTTGCGCGACAAGTTCGGGACGAACTGGATGATCGGCGTCTACCCGGAAGACGAAACCATGCCGCAATAGAGCCCCCCTTGTCGACGTCTCAGAACGCATTAATATTCAAAAGATAACTTGGTTCTGAGCATGGAGCAGATCATCGGTGAAAAGACATGCTTTCGTTCTGACGGGCCTGCTACTGGCCACGCAGGCCGGGGCACAGGAAGTTATTCTGGGCCTCGGGTATTCGGACTTTCTCGACAGTACCGCCGCAGATGCGGCCCTGATGGAAGTCGAATACCATCACCGCCCCTTTCTCGAACGGAATCGCCTCAACCTTGGCTGGGGCGCCATGCTCTCTTACGATGCCGAAGACGATTTCTTCTTTGGCGGCGGGCTGGTGGCCACTTATGGTTTTGACGAAAGCTGGTTTGTCGAAGGCAGCCTGATGCCCGGCGCCTATTTCAAGGGCAATCCCTTCAACGACCTCGGGCACAAGCTCGAATTCCGCAGCCTGCTCGGCATCGGCCACAGGATCAACGACCGCTCCGCGCTGTCGCTGGCCATCGTGCACAAATCCAACGCCAGCATCTCTGCCACCAATCCCGGCGTCAACTCTCTGCTGCTGCGCTATCACCGCAGTTTCTGAGCGCGCCCGACCCGCCCTTTCAACGGCAATTCGGCCCAAGCGGCGCAGGCGGGATTGATTTCCCCCGTGGCATGCGGCACATGGGACAGGATCAATGACGAGGACCCGCCGATGACACGTATCGACGCCAAATTCGCAGAACTTCAGGCCGCTGGCAAAAAGGCCTTCGTGGCCTATGTGATGGCGGGGGATCCCGACTATGACACCTCGCTCGAGATCGTCAAAGGCCTGCCCGGCGCTGGGGTCGACGTGATCGAACTGGGCCTGCCCTTCACCGATCCCATGGCCGACGGCCCCACGATCCAGCTTGCTGGTCAGCGCGCGCTTGATGGCGGCATGACCCTGCAAAAGACGCTCGACCTCGCGACCGAGTTCCGCAAGACCGACGACACCACCCCGATCGTGCTCATGGGCTATTACAACCCGATCTATTCGCGCGGCGTGGACAAATTCCTGACCGACGCCAAGGCGGCGGGCATCGACGGCCTGATCGTCGTGGACCTGCCCCCGGAAGAGGACGAAGAACTCTGCATCCCGGCCCAGGCCGCGGGCATGAACTTCATCCGCCTCGCCACGCCCACCACGGATGACAAACGCCTGCCCAAGGTGCTGCAGAACACGTCCGGGTTCGTCTATTACGTCTCGATCACCGGCATCACCGGTTCGGCCGAGGCCGAGGCAACCGATGTCGGCCCCGAAGTGGCCCGCATCAAGGCAAGCACCGACCTGCCTGTCATCGTCGGCTTCGGCATCAACACGCCCGAGAAATCCCGCGCTATTGCCTCCGTCGCGGACGGCGCCGTGGTCGGCTCGGCCATCGTCGGTCAGATCGGCGCGGGCAAACCCGTAGCCGAAGTGCTGGATTTCGTAAAGACCCTCTCGGACGGCGCCCATTCGGCGTAATCTCCATTGCCCGAAACCAAGGCGTGCTGTGGCACGCCGCCGGGCAGCGCGCGTCTCCTCTCACACAAATCGCTTGATCCATTCCCCGCGCCTGCTAGGCTTCGGTCGCTCAAGTCGGCAGGCAGTGAGCTTTAATCGGTGTGTGCCATTTCCGCGTTTTTCATCTCCGGAGGACCCGAAATGGAACAGAACACCGCCCCCCGCAAACGTCGCGGTCGCAAGAACCCACCCGTAAGCCGCGCCAGTGCGGACGCCTTTTCCCTCGACCAAATCATCGCCCCGCGCGCGGGCTTCGGCTTTCTCGATGCCACCCGGCTCGACACGCTGAAACAACGCGTCCTGACCCTGCTCGAAGACTACGGCATGATGATCGTGCACCCCGCCGCGCAGGACGCGCTGCGCAAGGCCGGTGCCACCGAAGGCGCCGACGCGGGCCGCTTCCGCCTGCCCCGGGCACTGGTCCACGAAGCGCTCGCCGCCACGCCCAAAACCTGCACGCTGGCCGGCAAAACCCGCGACCGCGACATGCAGGTCCCCCGCCCGGACAAGGGCTTCATCCTGCGCACTGGCACCGGCGGACATGGCTATGTCGATCCGCGCGACGCGTCGTATCGCAACATGGACCTCACCGCCGCTGGTGAAATCGCCGCCGTGGCCGACACGCTGGATCAGGTCGGCTTTATCGCCCATCCCTTCGTGCATGGCGTCCCCGAAGTCACTGCCGACATCCATTCCTATTCCCGCATCACTAGCCACACCAACAAACATGTCTGGATGCAGCCCTATCAGAAGGAAAACGTCGACTACCTTTTGAAGATCGCCGCCATCGCCGCCGGGGGCGAAGACCAGCTGCGCGCGCATCCCTCGACCAGCACCATCACCTGCTCCTTCTCCCCGCTTGAATTCAAGCACATGGACACCGAGGTGATCATTGCCTGTGGCAAATACGGCGTGCCCGTCCATGCCTGCTCTCTGCCCTCCGCGGGCGGCACCGCACCGCTTTCGCCCGCCGCCCTCTCGCTCATGGCCGTGGCCGAGATCGTGGGTATGGTGACTATGGCGCATGTGCTCTCGCCCGGCCTGCCGGTCATCGCCACGCCGCTGATGTTCGCGCTCGACATGCGCACCGGCTCGGCGCTGCAATCCTCGGTCGAGGCCCTGCAAGCCGCTTCGCTCTCGATCCAGATCTGCAAAAGCTATGGCCTCATGGCCCACACCTACGGCTCCGGATCGGACACGCCCGATGCCGATCATCAATCCATGGCCGAACGCGCGCTGTTGATGCAGACGGTTGCCCTTTCCGGTGCCGACATCCTCGGTGGCATCGGGCAACTGGAATGCGCCACCGTCTTCAGCCCGGTGCAAGCCGTGCTCGACAATGAAATCGGCGCGATGATGCGACGCTTCATTCGCACGCCCGACATTTCCGACGACGCGCTGAACTTCGACGAAATGATGCGCGTCGCCCAGGGCGGTCATTTCCTCGACAGCGACCACACCGTCGCAGGCTGCCGCGACCAGCTTACCCCGCGCGTCTTTCAACGCATGGGCCGCGACGACTACGAAGCCTCGGGCCGCCGCACCGCCTTTGACGAAGCCCGCGACCACGCCCTTGCCGCGATCAAGGCCCAGCCCGAGGGCGGCGTCCTCTCCGAGGACCAGCGCCGCGAAATCGCCGCTCTCGCCAGCGCCGCCGACAAACATATCGTCGAGGTCTACTCGGGCGCCGGGGCCGTCGACACGATCTGAGCCGCCCGATTTCGGTAAAACAACGCACCGCAGGCGGCCAAAGCGCCCCCTGCGACCAAATTCCCATTGCGTCAAAATTCCGATATTGGTAAAGAACCTTTACCAATATGAGGGAAAGTGGACCAAAATGCCCGTCATAACCTGTATCGAAGACCTCAAGCGCATCTATCACCGCCGTGTGCCCCGCATGTTCTACGACTACGCCGAGTCGGGCAGCTGGACGGAACAGACCTTCCGCGAAAACACCTCGGATTTTGACAAGATCTACCTGAAACAGCGTGTCGCGGTGGACATGACCAACCGCTCGCTGGCAACCCAGATGATCGGCCAGGACGTCTCCATGCCCGTCGCCCTCGCCCCTGTGGGTCTAACCGGCATGCAATGCGCCGATGGCGAGATCAAAGCGGCGCGCGCCGCCGAAAAGTTCGGCGTGCCCTTCACCCTCTCGACCATGTCGATCAACTCGATCGAAGAAGTCGCCGAGGCCACCACCAAACCTTTCTGGTTCCAGCTCTACACCATGCGCGACACCGACTATGTCAGCCGCCTGATCCAGCGCGCCAAGGATGCCAAGTGTTCCGCCCTCGTCATCACGCTCGACCTGCAAATTCTGGGCCAGCGCCACAAGGACCTCAAGAACGGCCTCTCCGCCCCGCCCAAGCTGACCCCCTCCACCATCGCCAACCTGATGACCAAGTGGTCCTGGGGTATCGAAATGCTGGGCGCCAAGCGGCGCAATTTCGGCAATATCGTCGGCCATGTGGACGGCATCTCGGACGCCGCTGACCTCGGCGCATGGACGCGGGAAAGCTTTGACCATTCGCTCGACTGGGACAAGGTGCGCAAGCTCAAGGAAGAATGGGGCGGCAAGGTGATCCTCAAGGGCATTCTCGATGCCGAGGACGCAAAAATGGCGCTCTCCGTGGGCGCCGACGCCATCGTCGTCTCCAACCACGGTGGCCGCCAGCTTGACGGTGCCCTGTCTTCGATCCGCGCCCTGCCCTCTATCCTCGACGCGGTGGGCGAAAAGATCGAAGTGCATCTCGACAGCGGTATCCGCTCGGGACAGGACGTCCTCAAGGCCATGGCGATGGGCGCCAAGGGTACCTTCATCGGGCGCGCCTTCGTCTACGGTCTTGGCGCCATGGGACAGAAGGGCGTCGAAGAAGCCCTGCGCGTGATCCACAACGAGATGGACATCTCAATGGCGCTGTGCGGGCACCGCCGCATCGACGAAGTGACCCGCGACATCCTCCTGATCCCCGAGGATTTCGAAGGCCGCTGGCAGCAGTAACTGGACACCCCCCGCCCGGCGCGCGATAGTGGCGCCGGGCATTTCAGGGGCAGGTCAATTGCTGGTCTTTTTCAAACAGAATCTTGCGTTTCTCTCGGTGCCGAAAACCGGCACCACGGCCTATGAACTCGCTTTGCGCCCCGCCGCCGACATCGCCTTCACCAAGGCCACGAAACACATGACCGTGGGCAAGTTCCACAAGCGTTTCGCGCCCTTTCTCGACCAGACTTACGGGCTGAAACCCGAACGCATGGCGGTGATGCGCGATCCCATCGACGTGATCCGCTCCTGGTACAAATACCGCAGCCCCGAACGCATGGGCGACAACAAACACTGCCATGGCGGGGTCAGTTTCGACGAATACGTGCTCGACGTGATCTCCGACAAACCGTCCAAACCGGCCGGTGTCGGAAGCCAGCATTCCTTCCTGACGCTGGCTGGCAAGGGCCTGCCAGTCCACCACCTCTTTGCCTATGAACGCCAGCGCCTCCTGCGCGACTTCCTCGAACAGCGGTTCGAACGCGAGATCGAGCCCAAGCAAAAGAACGTCTCTCCCGAAATCCCGGCCCCCCTCTCGCCTGAGGTCGAAGCCAAACTGCGCGCCGCCCGCCCCGAGGATTTCGCGCTCTATGACCGGATTCTGCAGGCCGATGGCGTGCTGCGCGCCTATTCAGAGAAATAGGGCGCGAAAAACCGCCCCAAACCCGACAAAACCCCCTTTGCAACCGGACGAATCCGCGTTAAGGACGCGGCTTCACGCGGGGTGACAGCCTTGGAGGCACCCTGCCCTATCTATTGGAGTATACAACATGGCTGGTCAGATTCCTGATCTTCACGCCGAAGCACGCACGGGGACAGGCAAGGGCGCCGCTCGTCAAGCGCGTCGCGACGGTTTCGTTCCCGGTGTCGTCTATGGTGGCGAGGCAGATCCCCAAGCGATCCAGATCCCCTTCAACGTTCTTCTGAAGAAACTGAAGGCAGGCCGCTTCCTTTCGACCCTGTGGAACCTCAAAGTCGACGGTCAGGAAGACGTGCGCGTCATCTGCCGCGGCGTTCAGCGTGACGTCGTCAAGGACCTTCCGACTCATATCGACCTGCTGCGCCTGCGCCGCACCTCGAAAATCAACCTGTTCATCCACGTGGACTTCATCAACGAAGACATCGCTCCCGGCATCAAGAAGGGCGGCGTTCTGACCGTTGTGCGTCCAGAGGTGGAACTGAACGTGACCGCGGGTGACATCCCCGAGAGCATCACCGTCGATCTGGCCAATCTGGACATCGGCGACATCGTGCACATCTCGGACGTGACCCTGCCCGACGGCGCCAAGCCGACCATCGACCGCGACTTCGTGATCGCCAACATCTCGGCTCCGTCGAGCCTGCGCTCTTCGGATAACGAAGACGGTGAAGGCGAAGGCGACGAGGCCGAGGCAGAAGCCACCGAAGAATAAGACCGCACCGGGTCTTCCCGACGGTTTTGAAACGGCGCTCCAATCGGGGCGCCGTTTTTTTTGTGGCGGGCCTCTGTCGAGCATCCGTTTTGCCCCGCCCTCGGCAGCCGTGGAACGGCATGCTTTTTTTTTTCAGGTGGCTTTCCGCTCACACATTCGCCCATACCGGCAACAAATCGCAGGGCGACAAAGAACAATGGGAACCCGATATACACCTTCGGCGTTGAAGACCTATATGGACGTCAAAAGGAGTGCCCCGATGTCAGTAAAAACCAAGCTACCGTTGACCCTTGCCGCATTGGCCCTTGCCGCGACGCCTGTTTTTGCGGGCAACGGCAATGGCAAGCCTCCCAAGAACGCGGGTGCGACCTATGTTGCCAACTGCCCGCCCGGGTTGGCCAAGAAAAACCCGCCCTGCATCCCGCCGGGACAAGCCAAAAAGGTCATCCCTGGCTATCACCCGGCCTACAAGAACGGTGACAAGATCCTTAAGGATTACAAGATCATCCGCGACTATGACCGCTACGGGCTGAATGACAGCTATCTCTATTACATGGTCGGGCGCGAGATTTTTCGCATGTCTCCCGAAACCGGGCGCGTGATCGCCTTCATCGGTCTGGCGGACGCCCTCTTGCGTTGACCAGACCTCGGGGCGGCCTCACCCCCTCCCCTTCGCCACCCGCATGAAGCCCAGCGTGCGCCCGTTGCTCATCACCGGGTCATAGGTCAGGCCGGATTTCGACATGCAGTCCACCATCTTGCGGATCACCTGCTTGCTTTCATAGCGGCTGGGGTGAATCTCCATGACCACATGTTTCACGCAGCGCGGCCATGGCCGTTCGAAAAGATGCGCCTCCGCCCCTTCGATATCCATCATCACGAATTTCGGCTCGTAGATGCCCAGAAGATGCGACATCGGCAAGGCGGGCACCTCGACCATATCGTCGTGGCTCTTGCCCTCTTCCACGATGGACCCGCCCCAGAACAGTTTTCCGGCGCGGAATCGCACGGTTTCCTCTTCGTGGTCATCTCCGACCACGGCCCCATGCAGCAGCGTGACATCCCCAAAGCCGTTGCGTTCAAGGTTGGCCCGCACCGGATCAAGCATCTGCGGGTTGGCCTCCACGCTGATCACGTTCTCCGCCCCCACCACCGAAGCACAGACCGAACTCACAAACCCAAGTCCCGCGCCCAGCTCCAGCACCTTCCAGCCCTTGCGCAACCGCTTGAGCGCCGCGTCGCTTTCCTTGCTCTCGTATTCCCCGGCCCGGATCTTGTCTTCGATCGCCGTGCCCACCAGAAACTCGGGCAGCCCGATCTCGACGCCTTTGAGTGTGTAAACCGTCACGCCTGCCCGCTCCTGCCTTACCCTTGATTGATTCCTAAGCCCCTGCCACCTATAGAGCAACCATCACGACGAATGGGAAACGCGCCATGAAACTCTTTGTCGGCCTCGGGAATCCGGGCGCCAAATACGCGAACAACCGGCACAATATCGGCTTCATGGCGCTTGACCAGATCGCCGCCGACCATGGCTTTTCCCCGTGGAAATCCAAGTTTCAGGGGTCCCTCTGCGAAGGCCGTCTTGGCCGCGAAAAAGTGCTGCTCCTGAAACCCGAAACCTTCATGAACCTCTCCGGTCAGTCGGTCGGCGAAGCGATGCGGTTCTACAAGCTCGACAGCACCGACGTGACCGTTTTTCATGACGAGCTTGACCTCGCACCGGGCAAATGCCGCGCCAAGGCCGGCGGCGGCCATGCGGGCCACAACGGCCTGCGCTCGATCCACCAGCATATCGGCCCGCATTACGACCGCGTGCGGATGGGCATCGGCCATCCGGGCAACAAGAACGCTGTCTCGGGCTATGTGCTGCGCGATTTCCCCAAGGCGGATGCCGATTGGCTCGACGATCTCTTGCGCGGCATCTCGGACGGTGCACCGCATCTGGCCGAGGGCGACACAGGCAAGTTCATGAACGCCGTAGCCCTGCGCGTGAACCCACCGCGCTCGTCCAAGAACCCGGCTCCCAAGGCCGACACCCCGGCCACGAAAACGGCAAAACCAGCGCCCGAACCGGCCCCGGCCAATCCCGAACCCCGCTCCAAGCTGCAACAACTCATGGACAAGTTCAAATGACCGCCCTGCGCGACGCCTTCCTGTTTCAGGCCGATGCCTGCGAAGGGCTCGACAGCCCCTTCATGGGCCGCCTGCTGCGTCTATTGGCAGACCGCTGGCCCACTGACACGGCGCTGGCGCAGAAATGTGCCGCGTGGCAGGGCGATATCGGCCCGATGGCCGCCTCGCTGCCGCTGCGCATCGCCGGGGGCCTTCATGCGCTGGTCTTGCAGGGCATGGACCCGGCCCTCGCCGCTGCTTACCCGCCCAACAGCGTGCCGGACGCGGATCTCTGGCTGGCCGTACAGGGCGCCCTTCACACGCATGACGCTTTTCTCACCGAATGGATCGACCACGCGCCGCAAACCAACGAGGTGCGCCGCTCCGCCGTTCTGATCGGCGCCGCCCACTTGCTTTCCGACCGCTTCGGCATGCCCATCCGCCTGACCGAACTGGGGGCCTCGGCGGGGTTGAACCTGATGTTCGACCAGTTCCACATGACGCTGGACGGGGCGGACTATGGCCCGCAAAGCCCGGTGCAACTGGCCCCCGACTGGCGCGGCCCCCTGCCGCCCAAGACCCTGCCCCACATCACCGAGCGGCGTGGCGTCGACCTCAACCCGCTCAATGCACAAGACCCCGCCGACCAGCTGCGTCTTCTGGCCTATCTCTGGCCCGATCAATCCGAACGCCTTGCCCGCACCCGTGCCGCCATCGCGCTCCAGGACGCCCCGCTGGAACAGGGTGACGCGATCGACTGGCTCGAACGCAACCTCACGCCCGTTCCGGGCACGCTGCACCTGATCTATCACACCGTTGCATGGCAGTATTTCCCGACCCATGCACAGGAACGCGGCGAAGAGATCATCGTTGGCGCAGGCCATGCCGCGCTGCCAGATACCCCGCTGGCCTGGCTCTCTCTCGAAGCCGACGACAAGACCCCCGGCGCCGCCATCCGCCTGCGCCTTTGGCCGGGCAACCACGACATTGATCTGGGCCGCGCCGATTTCCACGGTCGCTGGGTCGACTGGCAGGCCCCAACCCACCTGCCCTGACGTCGCCCTTGCCCGAAAGGCAACGCTCTGCTCAACTCCCTCCCGGACCAGAGGGGAGAGGGACCTATGCGCACATTCGGAAAATGGCTCGGCCGCATCCTGTTTATGTTCATACTTGCAGCCGTCGTGGTCTATGTCTGGAAACGCGAGGAAATCCATCGCCTTCTGGCCGTGAACTCGTTGTTTTCAGAAGAGAAAATCGTCTGGAATTTCTCGAACATGGACCAGTTGTTCCTCACCCGCCCCGTGTCGCGCGGCGACACCCCTGTTTCGGATTTACCCAAGGGCGCGGACATGACCCTGCCTTCCGGCGTCGACGATTGGTTGACCGCGCGTTCCGTGACCTCTCTGGTGGTGCTCAAGGACGGCCAGATCGTGCATGAAAGCTATTACAGGGACACCGCGCCCGACGATCTGCGCATCTCGTGGTCGGTGGCAAAATCCTATCTCTCCGCCCTCTTCGGCATCGTTCTGGCCGAAGGTCAGATCGACAGCCTTGATGACCCGGTCACGAAATACGCCCCCAAGCTGACGGCGACCGCCTATGACGGCGCCACCATCCGCAACGTGTTGCAGATGTCCTCGGGCGTGACCTTTGACGAGGATTATCTCGACTTCAATTCCGACATCAACCGCATGGGCCGCGTGATTGCCCTTGGCGGCACAATGGACGATTTCGCTGCCAGCCTTTCGGAAACCTTCACCGCACCGGGCAGCCAGTGGCAATACGTGTCCATCGACACCCATGTCCTTGGCATGGTGATCCGCGGCGCCACCGGGCGCGACGTGGCCTCGCTCCTGTCCGAGAAAATCATCGCCCCGCTTGGCTATGAAGAAAGCCCCTACTACATCACCGATGGCGTTGGCGTGGCCTTTGTTCTGGGCGGGCTGAACATCCGCACCCGCGACTATGCCCGCTTTGGCCAGATGTTCCTGCAGAACGGTATGTATGGCGGCGTTCAGATCGTGCCCGCCGCATGGGTCGCCGAAAGCACGACCCCAAGCGCCAACACGGCACCGGGCGAACTGCAGTATGGCTATCAATGGTGGATGCCTAAAGACGCCCAACCCGAAGAGTTCTTCGGCATCGGTGTTTACGGTCAATACATCTACGTTGATCGTCCAAGCGGCGTGGTGATCGCAATGAACTCGGCTGATCGCCAGTTCAAGGAAAGCGGTGTTACCGACAGCAACATCGCCATGTTCCGCGAGATCGTTACGGCGCTGAACTAAAGCCCACATCCACGGCGCGCTTTGCGCGCCGACCGGCCCCCCTCACCAAACCCTTGCGCCCTGCCGCTCCAACTCTTTCTGGATATCCCCGATATCCACCTGATCCAGATCGCGCCCCTGCTGTTTGACCGACAGCGCCGCCGCAACGCCCGCACCCTGCCCGATCACCGCACAACACGCCATGTTGCGTGTCGCGGCATGGGCAATGCGCTCGGCCCCCGTCGCCCGCCCCGACACCAACAGGTTCTTCACCTTCCTGGGCAAGAGGTTGCGATAGGGGATCTGGAAATACCGCCCCGTCGTGGGCAGGATTAGCACGCCATACCCGTCGATGAACTCGGGGAAAATGCCAATCGAATCCTCGAACCGCCCCTGCTCTCGCACATCGCCTTCACGCATCCGATAAACCGTATCCACCTTGCGCGTATCCCGCACGCCAAGGCTCATCCCAAAGTTACGCAGCCGGGCGCCCTCGCATCCCGGCGTGAACCGCTTTAACGCCTCGATCGCCAGCATCGCCTGCCGGCGCCCCTCGATCTCACCCTGGGTGAGGCTGTCCGGGTCGGTCCCGTCAATCCCATCCAGATGCACGAGGTTCATATAGGTCAGCTCGCCCGTGTCATGCATCGCCCCCCACGTCCCGGCAATCGTGTTGAGATGCGCCGGAATGATCCCCGCCTTGATCGCCTGCGCAAAGGGCTTGCCGAGAAAGGGCGAAAACATCTCGTCCTCCTTACCCGAGGTCTCGATATTCCACTCCCCGCCGCCGCCCCAATCAGCATAGGTCTGGGGATCGGCCTTGATGCCTTCCATGAACCGGGTCTTGTCCACCCCGGCGAGATGAAACATCACCGACGCCGCCATCATCTCTTCCCGCGGCGTCATCCGCGTCGGCGCGCCCGCGCGATGCGCCACATCCGCGTCGCCCGTCGCATCAATCACCCGCTTGGCAAGGATCGCCTCGCGCCCGGCCTTGGACTCGGTGATGATGCCGACTATGGCATCGCCCTCCATGATCGGGGCCACGAACTGACGGTGCAGCATCGGATGAATGCCCGCCTTTTCCACCATCCGGTCCGCGACCAGCTTGAACCCCTCGCTGTCGATCTCATAGCTCAGCGACTGGCTCTCGGGCACCGCCGCGCCCGCGTCCTTCGCGGCGTCCTCGAACTCCTTGGGAATGCCCATGCTCTCCACGGTCTGTTCGTGGCGATACCAATGCATCCCCTCCACGCCGACCACGGTGATATTGCCCCCGAAACAGCCGAACCGCTCGACCAGCGTCACCTCGACCCCGGCCCGAGCCGCCGCCAGCGCCGCCGAAAGCCCCCCCGGCCCCGAGCCAACGACCAGCACGTCGGTTTCGTGGATGACATCAATCTGGCGGGCGGGTTCGGTGATCTGTTTCATGACGCCCAGCCTTTGACAAAGCCGTGCCTTGCGTCAATCCAAAAGTGAAATGGCCATACAGGATTTGTCCCTTTGCGCCGCATACCCGCGCATGCAACAATACCCCCATGATCGAGAAAGACCCCAGCCTCAACGTGCTTGGCACCGCCCTTGCCCCCTGTTCGACCGACCCCCTGACCGGGTTCTTCCACGACGGGCATTGCAATACCTGCGCTGAGGATCAGGGCAGCCATACGGTCTGCGCCATCATGACGGCCGAGTTTCTCGCCTTTTCCAAGTATGTCGGCAACGATCTCTCGACCCCGCGCCCCGAGTTCGGTTTTGCCGGACTCAAGCCGGGCGATCACTGGTGCCTCTGCGCCGGGCGTTTCCTGCAGGCCCATGACGAAGGCTGCGCCCCGCGGGTCAATCTTGCCGCCACGCACCAACGCGCGCTCGACATCGTGCCGCTGGATATCCTGGCCATTTATGGCGCACATTAACGCGGCGGTGTGCCGGTGAACTCCTTGTCGCTGTCCAGAAGATCGTCAAGGAAGACACTCATCAGCTGCGCCCGCCCGGTGACGCCTGCCTTGCGATAGATCGCGTTGCACTGCGCTTTGACGGTGCCCTCGGACGTGTTGCGCAGATCGGCAATGTCCTGAATGCTCAGCCCCTTGACCGAAAACAGCGCTACCTCATGCTCTGCCGGGGTCAGCCCCCAGTCCGCAAACCGCTTGTCCATGTGATCAACAAAGGCCATGCGCACATTGCGCAGGCTCTGTTCGGCCTCGTGCTTGTCCGCAAGGGTTCGCCGGAACGCCACCCAGCCAAGCACCACCCCAAGAAACAAACCCACCGCGGCACCGATTTCCAGAAACTCGCGGCTCTGCCAGCTGATCGGAGACATGCGCACACCGATCACGGTCAACAGGATGTCGGACACGAAAAAGATCGCGCAGCCCCCCTGGACCACGATCAACAGGATCAGCCAAAGGCGCGACCGGCGCGCGCGCGTCAGCACGCCAAGGCCTCATGGGACGTCAGGATGTCCTGCGAAGCCTCACGAGCCACCCCGCCCGTTGCCATTCCCGTTGCCGTTCCCACCGGCATTTCCATTCCCGTTCCCACCAGCATTCCCATTCCCGCTGCTGTCGGCACTGCCAGTCCCGTTGCCCACACCGTTGCCCGAGTTCCCGTTGCCCGAGTTTCCGTTTCCAGAAGTTTCCTTCCCGGACGTGTCTTTGTCGGAATTTCCACGGCCCTGACCCGGTGTTTCCTTGTCCCCGGCCTGTGCCACATCCGCCTGTTCTTTCTTTGCTCCCAGTATGGGATCGGATGCCAATCCAAAACCGCCCTTCTGGAAATCGCGCAAGATTTCGCCGGTCCGCGGGTTCACCACGATTTCGCGACTGCGCGTTTTGGTGCGCGCAACGATGCGCTCACGTCCAAGAATGGTGCGCGACACGTCGACCTCGGAATACCCGAGCGCGCGCAGCTGGCGCACGATCGCCTCCGCAACCGCCTCCGCGCTCGCCACTTGCGGCGCAAGGGTCGGTATCAGGACGGATGCTATGATTTTGAGATGTTTCATGACCAAACCATGTTTTCCGGCCGCCGTGCTCTGGGGAAGCAACGGCGACCGGCAAGATGAAGGCACAGATTACGCGTGAGGGACAGATTTGTCACGTAACACACCGCCAATCATCACACCTCATGAAACCGCCCGTGGATGCGTGGGAATACACGCACCACCTCCATGAGGCCAAGTTCGCCTGATCCAGGAATGGGATGCACGGGTCCAGGCGTCTGAGTCGAAACCACATTTCACTCACCTACCGGGCGGGGCGCCGCCCGGGTCTCACTTGCCCATCCGCCCCATATGCTGCCAAGCAGGACGGTCGGGCTTTCCGCGACCAATAACGGATCCGAACTTGCCTTGGGATAGCGCCCCAAGGCGGCATCGACCATGTTATCCAGAACGCCTTCCTCCTCGGCCAGAACGACAAGCACGAAGCCAAGGGTAGCAGATAGAAATGCCCTCAGTTTTCGCCCCATCTTTCCGGTGCCCCCGTGGTTGTTCGAGATATCAAATTCAATTCATGGCCCATGCCATTCGGTGCCCCCAGCAAAGCCCGCCCCGGCCGGCGCCGTCCATAGGTCTGGGGTTTACCATCCCCTGCATTTTCCAAAGGATTACAGCCATAAACCTGGGTTTATGGCCTTCCCGAAGCCCGTGGCGCGAACAGGCACAAAAAAGAGGCGCCTCCTTTCGAAGACGCCCCTTACATGTATTTCGGAACAGCGTTGCGCGGGTTCAGTCCGCTGGACGCCCCTCGGTGTCACTCATGTCGAACCCGAGATAGCGCGCCACGGTCTGCACATCCTTGTCGCCCCGGCCACACATGTTCATGACGATGATATGATCCTTGGGCAGGTCGCCGGCGATCTTCATCACATGCGCCAACGCATGGCTGGGCTCCAGCGCCGGGATGATCCCTTCATGGGCACAGCAATACTGGAACGCCTCCAGCGCCTCCTTGTCGGTCACGGACACATAGTTTGCCCGGCCGATGTCATGCAGCCAGCTATGCTCCGGCCCGATCCCGGGATAGTCGAGCCCGGCCGAGATCGAATAGCCTTCAAGGATCTGCCCGTCATCATCCTGCAACAGATAGGTGCGGTTGCCATGCAGAACGCCGGGGCGCCCGCCCGTCAGCGACGCGCAATGCTCCATCTTCTCGTCCACGCCCTTGCCACCGGCTTCAACCCCGATGATGTTGACCGACTTGTCGTCGAGGAAGGGATAGAACAGCCCCATCGCGTTCGACCCGCCGCCAATCGCGGCAATCACCGTGTCGGGAAGACGTCCCTCGCCCTCCTGTTCGGCCAGTTGCCAGCGCACTTCCTTGCCGATGATCGACTGGAAGTCGCGCACCATCGCCGGATAGGGGTGCGGTCCCGCAACGGTCCCGATGCAGTAAAACGTGTCGCGCACATTCGTGACCCAGTCGCGCAGCGCGTCATTCATCGCGTCCTTGAGCGTGCCCCGCCCGGACGTCACCGGGATCACCTCGGCGCCCAGAAGGCGCATCCGGAACACGTTCGGCGCCTGACGCTGAACGTCATGCGCCCCCATATAGACCACGCATTTCAACCCGAACTTGGCACAGACCGTGGCCGTGGCCACCCCGTGCTGACCCGCGCCGGTCTCGGCAATGATCCGGGTCTTGCCCATGCGCCGTGCCAGAATGATCTGACCCAGCACGTTGTTCACCTTATGCGCGCCGGTGTGGTTCAGCTCATCCCGCTTGAGATAGATCTTGGCGCCACCAAGGCTCTCGGTCAGGCGCGGTGCGAAATAAAGCGGACTCGGGCGGCCAACGTAATGCTTCCAAAGATCGTCCATCTCGGCCCAGAATGTCGGGTCATCCTTGGCCTTCTCGTATTCCGCCTCCAGATCAAGGATCAGCGGCATCAGCGTCTCAGAGACAAACCGTCCCCCGAAATCGCCGAAACGGCCCTTCTCGTCAGGTCCGGTCATGAAGGAATTGAAAAGATCATTGGCCATGGGGTCGTCCTTCGCTTGCGTCGGTTTTACCTAAAGCGTCACGCCTTTGACCTGCGGCAGGGAAAAGGCGAGGCGCGGTAAGACTTCTTGGTGTTGTGGGCGTTCCGCCACAAACCTTTGTTTCAGCTTCATGGCGAAACGCTTTAGAACGCACGAAGCTACAGGGCAAGCGGGAAAGCGGCTGCCGCGTGCCCCGATCCACTCGGAACAAGCAACAAAACCCTATTACCGCAAAACCGGCACCGCCTGCCCCTGTGCGGCCTTGACGAAATCCCGGATCAACCCGGCATCCTTCACGCCCGGCGCGCTTTCCACGCCCGAACTGACATCCACCTGTCGCGCGCCGGTCATGCGTACCGCTTCGGCCACGTTCGCCGCCGTCAGCCCCCCGGCCAACATCCACGGACAGGGCCAGTATTTCCGGTTCACCAACCGCCAGTCAAAGGCCAGCCCGTTGCCCCCCGGCAAATCCGCGCCCTTGGGCGGTTTGGCGTCGATCAACACCTGGTCCGCCACCGCGCCATAGGCGTCGATCTGCGCCACGTCCTCGGGCCCGGCGATCCCTACGGCCTTCATCACCGGCAGACCGAACCGCGCCCTGATCTCGGCCACCCGCTCCGGGCTTTCACCGCCATGAAGCTGCAGCATGTCGAGCGGCACCGCATCCACCAGCTGATCCAGAAACGCATCATCCGCATTCACGGTCAACGCCACCTTGGCCACTCCTACCGGCACCTCGAGCGCCAAATCCCGCGCAGCCGCAACCCCGATATGGCGCGGCGATTTTTCAAAGAACACGAACCCCACATAGGCCGCCCCGGCCTCAGCCGCCGCCACCACATGTTCAGGCTCCCGCAGCCCGCAGATTTTCACCCGGATATCCATGGCTCTTCATCCCACACGGCAAAAAGGGGCGCAACCCGCCCCTTCATTTTGCCCGAAATACTCAAATTGCGGCTCAGCTCGCCTCGTCCAGCAACGCCAGAACCTCGTCCTTGTTTTCGGCCTGCTTGCCCTTCAGACGCCGCACCTCGCGCTTGGTCTGGTGCAATTCCTTCTCTGCCTTGGATTTCTCCGCCCGGTGGCGATGCTCACGCATCCACTCCCAGACGAATCCGATCAGCAACCCTGCGGCGATGGCCAGAAAAATCACCACGAACAACGGCAGGCTGATCGAATGGTTGATCCCGATCAAATCCCCAAGCGCCTGCGGCAACAGGGTCAGGGTCACGATCTCGCGATTTGCAAGTGCCACCGCGATCAGCGCGGCGCCCAGTATGCCCAGAAAGGCATAGCGAATGTAACGCATTCCTTACTTTCCGTTCAGTCGGTCTCTCAGCAACTTGCCCGTCTTGAAGAAGGGCACGTGTTTCTCTTCCACTTCCACCGACTCTCCCGTGCGCGGATTGCGCCCGACGCGGGCATCCCGCTGCTTCACCGAAAACGCACCAAAGCCACGCAGCTCCACTCGATCCCCCCGCGACATCGCATCGGTGATCTCCTCGAAGATCGTATTCACGATACGCTCCACGTCACGCTGGTAGAGGTGCGGGTTTTCATCAGCAATCTTTTGTATCAGTTCCGAACGGATCATCGGTTCATGTCTCCCTGGGTGTGCACGTCTTTGGCCGCATGCATCGCCCCGACTATAGGAAGAAACCGCGCAAACGGGAAATGGAAACACACCCCTTGGGCGCGAAATCCTGCCGAATCCCCGAGATTCCCTGCGGAATCGGCGTCCCTCTTGGCGAATTCCTCCCCCATGCCTTCAACCAGCACACCCGCCGCGCCGCAGAGAAGCCATTGATTCGCAATGAAAAGCTGATCCTCTGTTCAGGACTGCAAATACCGCCCTGCAATGCCCGGCCGCGCGCTGAAACACCGCGCACACCGCGTCAGCCACATCCTCGATATCCGGGGTCATGCCGGATCAGAACGCCCGCGACGAACACGGACAGGCGCGCGCGCAAAACCGTGCCTGAACCGATCCTCGAAAATACCACGCGCGCTTGTGCCAGAGGTTTACCTTTTTCGAACGGCCACGATCCCGCGGCTGGTCCGTGATGGCGGCCCCGACGGGAAACTATACATCCGCTCAATGTCAAAACCGGCCTCTTGGACGAGCGCCACGATCTCACCCTCCAGAAAAGTACGATGACGCCACTGCAGCCATATGATTGCATTGCACCAATGCGGTTTGGACACCACGAGATGCAACCGGCCACCTTCGCGAAGCAGGTCGCGCATTTGTCGGAGGGCACGTAGCGGATCCGGACAATGCTCGATGACATGCGCCGCCAGAACGACTTCTGACAGACCCAAATCCACTTCCCCCAACAAGGACATTTCCATCCTTGGCTCAACGCCGCGTCTGCGTAGTGCTTTTCCGCCAAGTCCAAGCATTGCACGGCTTGGCTCAAGCAAGATCAACTCGCGCGGCGGGCCGTTGATCGCAACCCAGGCTTCAGAGAAGGACGCCGTGCCCGCACCAACGTCAACGACGCGCAGGTCGCCGCCGTCGTTTCGTCGTTGAGCAGAAAGAAAGCCGAGATAGGCATCATAGTATCCCAACGTGCGCATCTTGTCGCCCCAACGAGGCGCGGCGACGTCATAACGATCGGTCAAACGGGCAGTCTTTTCTGCCATCAGACGAACCTTCCATCGAGTTCTGCGACGACCTGATCTCTACGTCATAACCCGACCCTTTGATACCCTGCTGTGTCGCGTGCAACGGGCAAAACACCGCCATCGAAGTGCAATGGTACCCCGACCTGCGGTTCAGGATGACAAATGCCATCCGGCGATTTCCCGACGCGTCGCCATCTCAGAACTTGCCTTTGTTGTTCTTCCATTGATCCTTGGGGGCAATGGTTTCCACCGTGGTCCACTGCTCGACGATCCTGTCCGCCTCAAGGCGGAAAAGATCGTAATAGCTTGTTGGCAGATTACCCCGACGCCCTTCGCTCATGCACAACACGAAGTTGCCCTCCGCCAGAACCCTGTGCAGCCGATCATACTGCCTTGCCCCGGGCACGGTCGCCTCGTTCTGCAACACCGCCCACAACGCGTCGGCCCCATCACCGATATCCGGGTCATGCTGGATCAGATCCGCCGCCACGTACTCGGGCAGGCGCGCGCGCTGGCGCCCGATCAGCACCTCCTCGACAAAGGCCCGCGCCCGCGCCCTGTTCGCCTCGGTCCTGTCGAGATCCGTGATCCCGGTCTCCCCATCCAGCATGCCCCGCCCGGACGGATTCGGCCCGCGCTCCGGCTGAATATTGTCCCAGTGCTCGACGGCGAGCCCGTCCTCAAAGCGAAACACCTCGAACGCGACCCGAAGCCTGTCAAAATCATAAAGGTTATGGGCAAACGCGAAGTCACCATCCTCGAAGACCCTGACAAACGTCACCTTCGGATTGGTTTTGGACAGCCGCGCAAACAGCGCCGCCAACCCCTCGCTGCCCTCGTGGGTCTGCGGGTTGTGCTGGACATAGCGCGCTTCGTTCACCACCGCCGCCGCCTCGGGATCGCCGGTTTCGATCCCCTTGAGCAGCTTTTGCAGAAGATCCTTTTTCGACGTCATCACAATCCCCTCGTTTCTCCCCGCCCATTCAATCACGACCACGTGCGAACGGAAATCAAAACGATCAACCCGGTTGACGACCCTTCCTTCCCGCAAAGACCTGCCCCGCCCCTGCCCGGCGAACCGGTTACAGGTCGCTCACATCCTGGAATGATTGTTGATCACAACCCGGCAAGAAAGCCCCGCGCCTGCGGCACCCATTTTTCCGGCTCGACGGAAGTTGAGAAATGCCCCATGTGGCTTTGCACTTCATGGAATGTCACCTCTGCGCCCGCCGCACGCATCTCCTCGGCAACTCCTTGTCCGATCGAGGCCGGGTAGAATTCATCGGTATCGCAAAGCACATAGAAGAACCTCGCGCGAATGCGGTCGAGCCTGTCCGAGACGTTAAAATCTCCGATCGCCGAGTTCAGGGCGATCAGGCTCATGGGATCGAATTCTTCGGCCCATTCCGCTGACGTATCATGCAAGAGTTTCTCGATATCCTGCCTTGGCATCTGGCCTTCAAACTTTTCCATGAACTGGTAGGACAGCAGGGTTCTGATCCGGATGCGGGTCATCACGTCCCTGAGGCCCCCCACTTCTGCATAATGTCCATCGTTCCAGTTGGGGTCCGCTTGCAGTTCGGCGACAAGTTCAGGCAAGGCCGCGCTGGTTCCGAACTGGCTCACCGGGCCGCAGTCGGCGGCGATAATGCCCCGCATGGCCCGAGGATAGGTGACCGCCCACTGAAACGACAGCAATCCCCCAACTGATCCACCAGCCACGGCAAGAAGCTGATCAATGCCCAAAGCATCAATAAGACATTTCTGCGCGCGGACCATGTCTTCAAGCGTGATTTCGGGAAAATCGGCGCCCCAGGCCAGCCCTGTCTCCGGGTTCAAGGAGTTCGGCCCGGTCGTGCCGTAGGAAGAGCCGAGCATATTCGAGGAAATGACGCAGAATTTGTCCGTGTCGAGGAGCTTTCCGGGGCCGATGATGCCATCCCACCAACCTTCACGTAAGTCGGGTGTCGTTCGACCGGCGGCATGATGCGTGCTTGTCGTTCCGTGGTGCACAAGAACTGCGTTCGATCTTTCGGCATTCAGGTCGCCGTAGCACTCGTAGGCGATGTCCAGCTCGGGCAGCACGAAACCGGACTGCAAGCGAAAATGCGATGTACGATAGCTCGGCATTGAAGATGCCTCCGGACTTCACCGCTCAAATCCTATCACGAAATGAATGAAAAGTCCTGTTCTCGCGGTCCTGCGCAGCCCGCTCCGGGCGCTCGCGCGCGCCCTCAATCCGGTCCACGCACCCGCCCCGAGAGCCGATCGCCGGCCAACAAAAAAGCCCCGCCGTTTCCGGCGGGGCTTCTCAAATCGTATGTCGACAGACTTACTCGTCGCCCGACTTGAGCGCGGCACCGAGGATATCGCCCAGCGATGCACCCGAATCCGACGAACCGTACTGTTCCACGGCTTCTTTCTCTTCGGCGATCTCGCGTGCCTTGATCGACAGGCCCAGACGACGGGTCTTGCTGTCCACGTTGGTCACGCGCACATCAACCTTGTCACCGACCGAGAAACGCTCGGGGCGCTGCTCTGCGCGGTCACGGCTCAGGTCCGAACGACGGATGAACGACTTCATGCCTTCGTACTCGACCTCGATGCCGCCATCTTCGATCGCGGTCACTTCAACGGTGATGACCGAGCCACGCTTCACGCCGCCAACGGCTTCTGCGAACTTGTCACCGCCCAGCGCCTTGATCGACAGCGAGATACGCTCCTTGTCGATGTCGACTTCCGAGACAACCGCCTGGACAACGTCGCCCTTGCGGTAGTTCTGGATGGCGTCTTCGCCACGCTCGTCCCAGCTGAGGTCCGAAAGGTGAACCATGCCGTCGATCTCGCCCGGCAGGCCAATGAACAGACCGAATTCGGTGATGTTCTTGACTTCGCCTTCGACCTGCGTGCCCTCGGGGTGGGTTTCTGCAAACACTTCCCACGGGTTGCGCATGGTCTGCTTGAGACCCAGCGAAACGCGACGCTTGGCGCCGTCGATTTCGAGAACCATGACGTCCACTTCCTGGCTCGTCGAGACGATCTTGCCGGGGTGTACGTTTTTCTTGGTCCAGGACATTTCGCTGACGTGCACGAGACCTTCGACACCCGGCTCCAGCTCCACGAAGGCGCCGTAATCGGTGATGTTGGTCACGCGGCCCTTGTGGACCGACGACAGCGGGTACTTGGCGGCCACGAGATCCCACGGATCGTCCTGCAGCTGCTTCATGCCCAGCGAAATGCGGTGGGTTTCCTTGTTGATCTTGATGACCTGTACCTTGACAGTTTCACCGATCGTCAGGATTTCCGACGGGTGGTTCACACGGCGCCATGCCATGTCGGTGACGTGCAACAGGCCGTCGACACCGCCCAGGTCAACAAACGCACCGTATTCGGTGATGTTCTTGACCACACCGTCCACGGCCTGACCTTCGTGCAGGTTGCCGATAACCTCGGCGCGCTGCTCGGCGCGGGACTCTTCGAGGATCGCGCGACGCGATACAACGATGTTGCCACGGCGACGGTCCATTTTCAGGATCTGGAACGGCTGCTTCAGACCCATCAGCGGGCCGGCGTCGCGCACGGGGCGCACGTCAACCTGCGAACCGGGCAGGAAGGCCACGGCGCCGCCGAGATCGACGGTGAAGCCACCTTTGACACGACCAAAGATCGCACCTTCGACGCGCTGGTCGTCGGCATATGCTTTTTCCAGGCGGTCCCATGCTTCTTCACGGCGGGCCATCTCGCGCGAGATAACCGCTTCGCCGCGGGCGTTTTCAGCCGCGCGCAGGAAGACTTCCACTTCGTCGCCAACAGCGATTTCAGGAGCTTCACCCGGGTTTGCGAATTCTTTCAGATCAACGCGGCCTTCCATCTTGTAGCCGACGTCGATGATGGCTTGGCCTGCTTCGATTGCGATGACCTTGCCTTTGACAACCGAACCCTCGTTCGGGGTGTCCATTTCGAAGCTTTCATTAAGGAGGGCTTCGAATTCCTCCATGGTTGCGTTAGCCATGTGGCGTTTCATTCCTTTACAAACATTTTTGCGGGCCACGCGGTTGTCTCCGCCGGTCTTGGTTTCGTTACGTCCCGGGCCGTTTGGCCAAGAAAACGGGCGTGGTGTCACACACAAACAAGAAGGGCCGGAGGATTTCCTCGGGCCCTACTCACCACATCCGCGACTCTTGACGGTCTCTGGACAGGCGCGCGTATAGCTCAACGCGGGTATGAGCGCAAGTACCATACCTGTGCTAAGCCCGTGTGAAACGATCTCGCCGCAGCATCGCCCGTTCCACCTCGCTCAGACGCTGCAACGCCGCCTCCGGGTCACGTCGCCCGCCTGCCTTTTCCCAGATCGCCCGCGCCGAGGCCGGGCTCCACGGGAGGGCCGCCTGTGACAACCACCCTCGCAAGGCCGGGGGCAAGCGGTCATAGGATGTCATCGCGCACCCTTCCCTCCGGCGCCGCCGCAAACTGCTGTTGAGATTGCGTTCCATGACATGATCCTCTTGCACCCACCGCAACGCACCGACCATTGGCCTGCGCCTCAAAATGTAATAACATTACATTAACAGGATACAAGCACCCACGGCATGGACGCGCCCGTTCAGCCGACCTTCGGCAACGTCCACATATCACCCGCCGCGCGTTCGAACTCGGGGGGATCGAAATTGCCGATACCACTTGTCGGATAAACCGTGATCTCGCACAGCCAGAACCGGCTCTTGGCGACAAGGAAGTCGATCCGCAGCATGTCGACCCCTTCCCCCAGCTTTTCCGCCACCTCGATCAAGTCGTCCAGATAGGACGGCGCGGGCGTATCGCCCAGCACCCCGAAGGGCTTGGTCGTACGGATACGGAACGTCGCCGCAATCCGGTTCCAGTCCGCATCGAACAGGCCGCATTTGTTGCTGCCATATTGCATCAGGTACATGAACCGCAGCTTGCCATCGAACACAAAGCACTTCAGGTCCGAGATATGCGCGCCCTCTTCCGTCCGGATCAGCTCTTCCGCAACGATGCCGCGTTCGGCACCCCAGTATCCCCACTCATGGACTTCCTGCCCATAGGTGCGCCCGACCCAGCGTGTACACTGCCGCCGGATCTCGTCCCGGTCACAATCTTCACCCGGCAAAATGATGCGGCTCCAGCCCGAACCGTGATTGCCCTTGAGAATGGCCCCTTCGCCAAACCTGTCGAAGGGAATGTCCTCCGGGTTGCGCCCATGCCAGAGCAGGCGCGTCGTCAACGCCTCGGCACGCGCCTTGCCAAGGCGCTTCTCGAAATAGGCGCGGCATTTCACGCGATCGGTGAACACCGGAAAAAGCGGATTGCGGTCATGGACCTTGCGCCACTGCACCTTCTCGCTGAACCCCTTGGGATCACGAAGGTTCGGGTCCACGCCAAAGGTCCCGGCATATTCCGCCTTAAGCCGCCTGTAGCCCCGGGCCTTGTCAATGCGGCCTTCAACGGCGCTGATCTTGCGGAGAAAGAAGTATTTCAGGGTATTCCACGGGGACATTTTCGGAACCTGGATCGTCGACTTGTGTCTCCTATACAGCATGCCCTGACGGGAACAAGACACCCCGCCCAAAAGCCCTTCCATGCATGGAAACTGGCGCCAATTGGCGCCATCCGGCTCAGGCCACGGCCTGCCAGCGCCCGCCCGAAGCCTGCCTGCTGGCGCCGCCTCTATCCCCGAACCCGGCGCACTCCAAAAGCGTCTCGCCTTCCCAACGGGTCAGACAGGGGCGCGCCAACGGCCCGTATTCCGACCAATCGCCCTCAAGATGCGAAAACGCCCGCGCCATACGCGCCCGCGCCGCCGGTGTCAGGCTGGCAATCGCCTGATCCCCCGGATACAGGCTTTCCGCCCCAAGCCCCTCGGCCATGATAACCTCGTGCTGTTCGAACATCAGGTGGAAATAGTCGACCCCGCCCGCTGGATCCGCCACCTGCCCGCCGAACCGCGCGAAACTCACCGCTGGAAACAGTACCGCGGCCTCGCGAAACAGGATTTCCGCCTGCCAGCCGCGAAACAGGATGCGATGTTGCGGCGACACCCACAGATCGCGGCGCGGCATGCCCTTGCCCAGTTGCCCCGCCCGGATACAGATCGGCCGATACTGCGGCTCCAGAAGCAAATCGGCCTGGCTCATCCGGCGCTCCGCGATCCAGCGGATCTCGGCCGATCCACCCGCCTCCGTCGTCACCCTGTCCCCGATGATCAGGCGTTCCACCGGAACCGGTCCCCTTGGCGTGTCGATCAGCGTGCCACGCACGAAACAGATCGGAATGCTCACCACGTCCGACCAGCCGTTCAGATCATGCGCCCCGTTTGGAAACGCATCCATCGTGGCCTGTGAGACCCCGTTGGGAAAAAGGAAAAGCCGTTGCCCATCCTCGGTCGTGATCACCACGATCGGTTCTCCGCGCAGGTCTTCGCCATTGACGTTCTTGAGCTTGTTGGAATTGGGCAACGTCCCCGAGAATTCGACCGTGAAACTCATCTCCACGCCGTTGATGATCACCGTCGTGTTCGGGTCCGGCAATCCGCCGTTGGGCTGAAGCTTGAGGTTGCCCGAAGTCCCGCTTGAAAACGTGATTTCGGTCGTGGGAACACTGTTGGTGTTCTCCGCATTCAAATAGGAGTTATTCGCCGTGTTGCTGTCGCCACGTGCGAAAAAGCTGATCGTCGCCATGTCTGCCCGCCTCAACCGGACCGGCCCGTTTTCGGGCCAATTTTGACCCCTTTGTCGGGATCTTGAGGTCTATCAGACCGCGAAACACGCCTCTATTCAAGGCGCATTAATAGATTCATCACATTTGTGACATTTTTCAACACAGCCGCGCCCGTCCGGTGTCCCGCCGAAAACGCCCGGTACGCCCCGGTCGGGCCCCACATCTTACCAAACCCTTGCGCCCGCTCCGTTAACACCTGCCCGAATAGCCGTTTTCTGAGACCGTTACCGACGCGATACCGACGTCAAACCGACGCGATACCGATCGGCAAAACCAGCAAAACAAGGCCGTTAACCTTCGAATCGCCTTGAAGGCCCTAACAATAGCGTTCCGGCCCGTCCCACTGGTCCACGCTGTAGCGATCCCCATGCGCCCAGCCCACCGGCAGCGCGGTTTCAATCGCGGCCAAGTCCTCGGCGCCCAGCGTGATCTCGGCCCCCCGCACCAGTTCCTCGAAATGCGCCACAGACCGCGTTCCGGGAATGGCAAAGACCTCTTCCCCCTGCGCCAGCACCCACGCCATTGCCAGCGATGCCGCCGGAACGCCCATGTCGCGCGCAAGGGCGCGAAACGGTTCTGTCGCCTTGATATTGTTGGAATAATTCGGATCCTGAAACCGCGGATTGCTGCGCGGCCAGGGCAAATCGGGAATGCGGCTGGCCGGGATCGGATCGTCTGTCAGAAAGGACCGCCCCACCGGGCCAAACGCCACCAGCGCCGTCCCCAATGCCTTGCAGGTCTGCACCAGTCCCAGTTCCGGTGACCGGACTCCAAGCGAGTATTCCGACTGCACCGCATCCACCGGATGTTCCGCCGCCGCCCTGCGCAACGAACTCGGCGCGATCTCGCTGAACCCTATCCCCTTGATCTTGCCCTTCTTTTTCAGGGTTGCGAGGGTTCCCGCCACCTCTTCAACCGGCACCGCCTGATCCCGGCGATGCACATAGAACAGGTCCACATGATCCGTGCCCATCCGCTGCAGGCTCTTGTCCAGCTCGTCTTCCAGATGCGCCAAGTCGTTGCGGTAACAGCGTTTTCCATCGCCGTCCTTGGTGATGCTTGCCTTGGTCGCGATAAAGAACCGCTCGCGCGTCCCCGCGCCCCGCATCTTCAGGAATTCCCCGATTGTCTCTTCCGAGCCTCCCATGCCATAGACATTGGCGGTGTCCAGATGCGTCACCCCGGCGTCCAGTGCCGCATCGAGAACCGCATAGGAGTTTTCCCGCGTGGTCGGCCCATAGAAATCGCCAAAGGACATTGCCCCGACGCCCACAACCGAAACTTCCGGACCCTGCGGCCCAAGCCTGCGCGTTTTCATCTCAACCCCCTTGTTTTCTTGCTTCCACGGCCGCCACCGCCTGTGCCACCGCCGCCTCGATACTGAGGTTGGACGTGTCGATTTCCACCGCATCCTCGGCGGCCACCAACGGCGCCTCGGCGCGCTCGCGGTCGCGCTGGTCGCGCTCTATCACATCCGCCAGAACCTGCTCGCGGCTCACCTCCAGCCCCTTGGCCTCCAGCTCCAGAAACCGCCGCTCCGCCCGCACCTCGGCGCTTGCGGTCACAAAAAGTTTGGCCTCGGCCTCGGGGCAGATCACCGTACCGATATCGCGCCCGTCCAGCACCGCGCCGCCCGCGCGCCGGGCAAAGGCACGCTGAAAATCCACCAACGCCGCGCGCACATCCGGGATCACCGCCACCTTGCTTGCGGCCTGCGCCACTTCGGGGGTGCGCAACGCGTCGTTTTCAAGGTCCTCCGCCACCAGCGCGCGGGCCGCCTCGATCGGGTCCGTGCCATCCAGCGTCTTGGCCCCCACCGCCCGGTACAATAGCCCGGTATCAAGATGCGCGAACCCGAAATGCGCCGCGACAGCCTTGGAAATCGTACCTTTTCCGGCCGCTGCCGGGCCGTCGATTGCGATGGTAAAACTCATGATGTTCCTCAAATTTCCTGACGTTCATCTATCCCAGCCAAGGCGCCGGGATGCAAGTCATCCGCCTTTGCGGCGGCGGACCAGCAACCGGATGAATCCATAGATGAGAGCCAAGAAACAGACGGTCGCCGACAATGATTTGCTCAGGGTCCAGAAACTCGCCAATCCCACGAGGTTGTCTTCGAGCGCCGTAACCGGTGTCGTCAGCATTACCGCAACAAGGTAGTTCTCAAGGTAATCGGCCGCCGCCCCCAAAAGCGCAATCACACCGAGCACCGACGACCAGGGCCGCGCGAACAGAATTTGGAACCCGAGGATGAGCGTCAGGCCCAGAAGCGCAGGATAAAGGATATCCAGCTTCTGCTGTACGCCGACATAAAACTGCCGTCCCTCGTCGCTAAGCGCGCCCAGAAAGGCACGCGCGTCTTGTGCAGAATAGCCCAGCGGGCGCATGTCGAACGGCGTCAGGCCCTGCGCCGCTTCGGTGATCCGTGGCAAGGACCAGAGCACCATGATCAGATAGACGGACGCCGCCGCACAAAAGCTGATCCAGAATACCCGTTGCATGCCCTACTCCGCCCGATGCGGCAGGTCATCCCCGCCAGCCGCGCCTGTTCTTACCGACATTGAAGACGATCATGACCGACAAAAGCGCAAAAGCAACCAAAAGCGTGACAAACTTTGAAACGGTATAGCTGCTTGCCAAAAGGACCATCTCATCGGTGATCTGCGTCGCCCCAACGCGCAGCATCTCGGATACCAGCGCGTTTTCGCACAGGTCCATCACCACAAAACTGCCCGGCACCACCATCAGAATGACCCGGCTCCAGGCGTGCACGTTGCGCGTCAACCCCCACAAGGCCCAGCCGAGCCAAAGCCCCATGAGCGCGGGGAAAATCGTGTCGATCAGGCGCAGCCTTCCTGCATAAAGCCGGGCCGCTGCCTCGGGCAACGCTTCAAGGTAAGCCGTTGATTCAAAATAGGTATACCCAAGCATCCGAAGGTCAAACGGTTGCATGGGTGGATCACCCACCACAAGGTGGTTGAGGCCAAGCGTCACCAGCACAGCATAGGTCACAACCGTGACCACGCTCAGCAGGGAAAACGACTTGGCGTAACGGCTCACCGATCGGACCTCACAACATCTGCACCAAGGCTGGCCATAAGCGGTTCGAAGATCGGGAAGGACGTGGCAATCGGACTCCCGTCATCCACGCTCACCGGGTTCTGTGCGGCCATGCCCATCACCATGAAAGACATCGCGATCCGGTGGTCGAGATGGCTTTCACAGGTGCCGCCGCCCGGCACATTGCCATGGCCCAGCCCCTTAACGATCCACCAATCCTCGCCTTCCTCAACCTCAACCCCATTCAGCCGCAGCCCCTTGGCCATGGCATCAATCCGGTCGCTTTCCTTGACCCGAAGCTCCTTGACCCCCTTCATGACCGTGTCACCTTTGGCAAAGGCCGCGACCACGGACAGAACCGGGTATTCGTCAATCATCGACGCGGCACGCGCCGGGTCAACCTCGATCCCTTTCAGGTCTGGCGAAAACTTCGCCCGCAGGTCCGCGACAGGCTCGCCGCCCTCTTCGCGCTCGTTTTCATAGGTCAGGTCCGCGCCCATCTCGCGCAGCGTCGTGAACAACCCGGCGCGCGTCGGGTTCAGCCCGATATTGGGCACCAGCACATCCGAGCCCGGCGTGATGATCGCAGCACAGACCGGGAACGCCGCCGAAGAGGGATCACGCGGCACCGCGATGGTCTGGGGCTTCAACTCGGGCTGCCCGGTGAGCGTGATCACCCGGCCCTCCTCGGTTTCCTCGACGCTGATCTCTGCGCCAAACCCGGCCAGCATCCGTTCCGTGTGGTCGCGCGTAGCTTCCTTTTCGATCACGACCGTCTGCCCCGGCGCGTTCAACCCCGCCAAAAGCACCGCCGATTTCACCTGGGCCGACGGCATCGGCACTTCGTAGCGCACCGGCACCGGGTCCGCCGCGCCCACGATGGTCATCGGCAACCGCCCGCCCGAGCGCCCCACCGACTGCGCCCCGAAAAGCGCGATCGGGTCCGTCACCCGTGCCATGGGGCGCTTGTTGAGGCTCGCATCCCCGGTAAAGGTCGCCGTGATCCCACTCGTGGCCATCGCCCCCATGATCAGCCGCACGCCTGTACCCGAATTGCCGCAATCAATCACGTTCTCGGGTTCGGCAAAGCCGCCCACGCCCACGCCATGCACCGACCAGTTGCCGCCGCCATGGTCCGTCACCTCGGCCCCGAAGGCACGCATCGCCTTGGCGGTGTCCAGCACGTCTTCGCCTTCCAGCAGGCCGGAAATCCGGGTCTCGCCCACCGCCATCGCACCAAGGATCAGCGAACGGTGCGAGATCGACTTGTCACCGGGGACATTAGCCTCGCCCTTCAACGGGCCGCAGGGTCGGGAGGTCATTGGGATCGGGGTGCCGTGGCCGGACATTTCGCGCATTTCCTTCTTGGGTCGTTCCTTCGCTGTTAGCGCAACAACAGCCATGCGTCCATGGCGCGATTTGCCCCGCCGCGCGAAACCCTAGGCGGGCCGCCCCGTCAGCCATTCGACGGGGTTCTTTTCGGCAATCTGGCGGAACACCTCCTCGCCCAGCGCATTGCGCAGCCGGAAGCACACGGCCTTCTCGCTCAGGCTCTCCTGCCGCGTCATGTAATAGTCGGATCCGAACAACACCCGGCGGCGCAACCGCTCTCCCGCATCGCTCTCATCCAAAAGGAACAGGCGCAGGAACGGGATGTAGTCGTCAAAGTGAAACAGGGTATAGGAAATGTCGGTCCACAGGTTCGGCCACTCCCCTGACCCGATCATCTGGCGGATTTGCCGCTGCCAATTCTCCTTGGCCGGCAACTCTTCACCATTGGCATAGGCGCGCCAGTCCTTCTGCCCGCCGAAATGCGCCAGACACAGCCGCATGTCTGGAAAAGCGCGCAGAACCTCCTTGTAGGCATAGGGCCGCGTGACTTGATCGGCCTTGTAGTCACACACATGCCGCCCCTGTGCCCCGCCGCGCGAACAATGGGTCATCACCGGCAAACCGCGCGCCTGCATCTCGGGATAGACGTCCTGCATCAGGTCTGGGTGATCCGGCGCAAAGCCCAGACGCGGATAGATCTTGAGCCCCTCAAAACCCAGCTCACGAATAGCGCGCAGCCCCTCTGCCACGCTGCCTTCATGCACCGGGTTCACCGTGGCAAAGGGTATGACCGTTCCTTCATGCTCCGGGTGCCGGGCCAGCGCGGCCAATTCGTCATGCTGCGCTTTTAGCCCCGCCTGCGGCTTGCCAAACCCGACCCCCTCCATGTCCATCGGCAAAACGACAAAGCGCGTGTTGGACGGGTAATGCCGCTTCACCAGCTCCAGCAATTCGCGCTGATGCTTGTGCCCGCTCTCCTCGACAAAGCGATAGAGCCGATCCAGCGTGTCTGCCGTGGGATGCTGCCCCAGCATCCGCGCCAACCCCGCCAGCGCCCGCACCAGATGCGGCGATTTGCGAAACAGCCGCGCCAGCGGGAATGGGAAATTGCGCGGCACATGCGCCGCGGTAAACGTGTGGATATGACAATTGACGATCTCGATATCGGACATCTCTGAAACCTTGGGTGCAAAATACACCCTCAGGTTGCGCGAGAGACCGCCCCGAAATCAAGTCTTTCTGAACGTGAGATAATGCGGCGTGCGCCCCTCGCGAAATGCCTTCTGCTCATATCGCGTCGAAATCCAGTCGCCCCACGGATCGCGCCAATCGGCAGGCGCTTCGGCCAGCCATTCCAACCCGTGGCGCGGCACCTGCTCCAACGTCTGGCGTACATAGTCGGGAATGTCCGTGGCCACCCGAAAAATCGCCCCCGGTTTCAGAACCCGCGCCAGCGGCTCAAGGTGTTCCGGCGTCACGAAACGACGGCGATGGTGGCGTTTCTTGGGCCAAGGGTCCGGATAAAGCAGGAAGGCCCGCGCGATGCTCTGCTCGGGCAGCACGTCGAACATGTCGCGCGCATCGCCCGGATGCACCCGGATATTGTCCGCCCCCGCATCCCGGATCTTGCCAAGCAGCATCGCGACGCCATTGATATAGGGTTCACATCCGATGATCCCCACGTCCGGGTTCGACACCGCCTGATGCACCATGTGCTCGCCGCCACCGAAGCCTACCTCAAGCCAGACATCGCGCTCCCCGAACAATCCTTGCAGATCGATCTTTTCGCGTTCGGGGTTGCTCTCCCAATCCACCTTGCCGGGCGCCAGCTTTTCGAGGTCCGCATCAAGAAACTCTTCCTGGCTTTTACGCAGCCCCTTGCCCTTGAAACGGCCATAGAAGTTGCGCCACGGGGCGCCCGAGGGGTGTTTGTCGCTTGGCATCGGCTCTTTCCTTTGTCGCGGCATGGGCTTTGCCCAAAGCCTGCGCCGGGGTCAAGCCCGCCTCAGGACTTTCCGAAAATCGCGCGCAGCACGAACATGCCGGGAAGGGTCACGATATACATCGTGATCCCGTAAAGTGCGGCGGGCACCGCATACTCCGGGATTCCCCCGCTCTGCGCCACCAGCCCGGCCACCGTAATGCCCAAAGCCGCATTCTGCACCCCCATCTCGATCGAGATACACAGCCCGTCGCCGCCACCCAGCCCCAAGACTCGTGCCAACAAAATGCCAAGGATCAACAGAACCACGTTGATCGCCACCAGAAGCGGACCCAACCGGCTGATATTGGCCACGAACAGATCCCAGTTCGTGATCAGCGCCGCAAGGACGATCACCACGAACAGCACCACCGCAGCCACAGAAACGGCCCCTTCAGTACGCTCGGCAAAATTGGTCGCGACAAACCGCACCAAAAGCCCGATCAGAACCGGCACGGCAGTAATGGCAAACATCGACAACCCGATCGCGGACACGTTGATCGCCGGCGCATCCGCCCCGAGGAACACCCCCGATGCCCACCCCACTAGAACCGGCACCGTCAGAACCGACAACAGGCTGACCACCGCTGTCAACGTGATCGAAAGCGCCACCGTCCCGCCGGCCAGCTTGGTCAGGATATTCGACGTCACCCCGCCGGGGCAGAAACTCAGGATCATCACCCCGAAGGCCAGCGCCGGCGGCAAGCTAAAGACCTGCAACAGCACAAATGCCACCACCGGCACCAGAACCACCTGCCCAAGCATCCCAACCAACACCGCCCGCGGCATGGACAACACACGCCCGAAATCAGCGAATGTCAGCCCGTACCCCAGTGAAAACATGATGAAAGCCAGCGAAAGTGGCAAAGCAACGTCGATCAACATGGCGCGGTTTCCTCCCTGTACGCAGGCATCAGGTTTGCACAGGCCAGCAAAAAGGCCAAAGCTTTCCCTCACGGAAGGCTTTGGCCCTGTCTTTTGATCGTGACGGCGGCACGCGATTTCGAAATCGCGCGACAAGGCTTTTGCGAAAGCCTTTCCCGCCTCAGACTGCCGCCTTCAGCGCCTCGACCAGATCGGTTTTTTCCCAGCTGAACCCGCCATCGGCATCCGGCTCGCGCCCGAAATGCCCGTAGGCCGCGGTGCGCTGATAGATCGGCTTGTTCAGTTCCAAGTGCTGGCGAATGCCGCGCGGGGAAAGGTCCATGACCTGCCCGATTGCCTTTTCGATATCCGCCGGGGCCACGTCTCCCGTGCCATGGGTGTCAGCATAGATCGACAGCGGCTGGCTCACACCGATCGCATAGGAAAGCTGAATGGTGCAGCGCTCGGCCATGCCTGCCGCAACCACGTTCTTGGCAAGGTAGCGCGCGGCATAAGCCGCCGAGCGGTCCACTTTCGTCGGATCCTTGCCCGAAAATGCCCCGCCCCCGTGCGGTGCTGCACCGCCATAGGTGTCCACGATGATCTTGCGGCCCGTCAGACCTGCGTCTCCATCCGGTCCGCCAATCACGAACTTCCCGGTCGGGTTCACATGCCAGACCGTATCCGCGCTGATCCAGCCTTCTGGCAGGGTTTCGCGGATATAGGGTTCGACAACCGCGCGCACATCATCCGAGGTCATGCTCTCGTCCAGATGCTGCGTCGACAGCACGATCGAGCTCACGCCCACCGGTTTGCCTTCGCGATAGACCACCGAAAGCTGCGATTTTGCATCCGGGCCCAACGTCGGCTCGGCACCCGATTTGCGCACCTCGGCGAGACGGCGCAGGATCGCGTGGGAATACTGGATCGGGGCCGGCATCAGCGCTTCGGTCTCATTGGTGGCAAAGCCGAACATGATGCCCTGATCGCCCGCGCCTTCGTCCTTGTTCTCGGCCGCGTCCACCCCTTGGGCAATATGCGCGGACTGCTCGTGCAACAGGTTGGTCACTTCCACGGTTTCGTGGTGGAACTTGTCCTGCTCGTAACCGATATCCTTGATACAGGCGCGCGCGATCTCGTCGATGCGGCCCATGTATTCATGCAGCTTGTCCTTGTCAGACAGGCCGACCTCACCCCCGATGACCACGCGGTTGGTGGTGGCAAAGGTTTCGGCCGCAACCCGCGCTTCGGGCTCCTCGGTCAGGAACGCGTCCAGCACGGCGTCGGAAATGCGATCGCACACCTTGTCGGGATGCCCTTCCGAAACGCTTTCGGAAGTGAAAATATAGCTCTGTCTGCTCATGAAATGCTCCGTTATTTCACAAGTCGCCACGCCAGGAAGCCGTTGTGACGACGAATATCCACAGCGCCATACGCGCCTGCCCGGATCAGGTCAATCGCTTTCGCGGCGCGCACGCCGCATCAACCATACGCTAAGGATTGCCAGCAACACCGCCAGCGGCCAATCCCCCATGCGCGCATAGGGCGTTTTGGCGCGTTTCGCAGGCAACGCGACGTCCAGAAACCCGTCCTCGTTAAGTGGCAGACTCGCGATCACCTTCCCGCGCGCATCGATCATGGCCGACACCCCGGTATTGGCGGCACGCACCATCGGCAGGCCCTGTTCGATGGCCCGCATCCGCGCCTGCGCGAGATGCTGGTAAGGCCCCGAAAAATTGCCGAACCACGCGTCATTGGTGATCTGCAACAGGAATTCGGGCCGTTCCGGCGCACCGTTCACGTCCTGCGGAAACACCGCCTCGTAACAGATCAATGGCAGCGCCTTGCCCAGCGGCCCCAGATCCATCAACTGCGGCCCCGGCCCCGGCGAATATCCCTCGCCATGCTGGCTTGCGAACCCGCGCAGGCCAAACCGGCTCATCAGGTCGCCCAGCGGCACGTATTCGCCAAACGGGACGAGGTGGTGCTTGTCATAGATGTCCGTCACCGCGCCCGTACCGTCCATCAGCACCGCCGAGTTATAGACTCGTTCGCCCCCCACCCGGTTGATGCCCAGAACCACCGGCACACCTTCGGCGGCCTCCGCGATCACCGCCAGCGTGTTGGTCGCCCGCCCCAGCAATGTCGGCACCGAGGTTTCTGGCCACACGATCAGATCGGGGCGCGGCGCGCCCAGCCGCGTGAACAGGATCGACCGGTCAAAGAACCGCCCGATATGTGCCGGGTCCCATTTCTGGTGCTGTGGCGCATTGGGCTGGATCAGACGGATCACCGGAGCGTCGGGCACCACCGGGGCTGCTTCGGGCGGGGGCAGCACCATCAACACCAGGGCAGCAAGACCGATCCCCCCGGCCGCGAACCGGGCCACGCCGCCTTGTGCCGCCACAGTCGCAAGACCACAGGCCAGCGCGAACACCAAAAGGTTCAGCCCATGCGGCCCGATCCACGCGGCGAGCTGCCCGGCGAAACTGTCCACCAGCACATAGGACGGCATCCCCCACGGGAAACCGCCAAAAAGATAGGCGCGCACCATCTCGGCAAGGGTCAGGAAAACCGCCACCGGCCAGACTGACCGCCCGATCCGCCTTGCGCCCAAAAAGGCCACAGCCCAGAACAGCCCCAGCCCCACGGCCATGAACAGGATCGCAAAGGGAGCCATCCAGCCATGGCGCACCGGGTCCACGAAGAACGGCTCGACGATCCAGTGGATCGACACGGCGAAATAGCCCGTGCCAAGGCCCCAGCCCTGCCACCATGCCTGCCGCGCCGATCCGCTGCGCCCTAGCGACCAGACCGCAAACGCCAATCCCGCAACCGTCAGAAACCACAGGTCAAACGGCGGGTGGCCCAGCCCGGCCACCGCCCCGGCACCCGCCAACATCAGGAAATCCTGCCAGAAACGCGCACCGGTCTGCCAGCGCGCGCGTCTCTTACTCGTCACGCTGCGCCCCGCTGGGCAGGATCACCCGCAGCCGCTTGATCCGGCGGGGGTCTGCGTCAATCACTTCGAACTCCACCCCGTCGGGCAATTCGACAACCTCGCCCCGCGCCGGGACATGCCCGCACAGCATGAAGACCAACCCGCCCAGCGTGTCGACCTCTTCGTCGTCCACCTCGTCGTGATGGGTCAGCGACCGCCCGATGGCGGCTTCGAACTCGTCCAGCGGCGTCTTGGCCAGCGCGATATAGCTTCCCGGCTTTTCCTCGGTCCACAGGTCGGCCTCGTCAATATCATGCTCATCCTCGATCTCACCGATCACCTGTTCGATCAGGTCCTCGATGGTGACAAGCCCGTCCACACCGCCATATTCGTCGATCACCAGCGCCATGTGGCGCCGCTCGGCCTGCATCCGCGTCAGCAGAACGCCGATCGACATCGACGGCGGCACGAACAGGAGCGGGCGCAACTCCTCGGTGATCTCGAATGCGCCACCCGAGCCGTTGAACCCGTGGCGCAACGCGAAATCCTTGAGGTGCACAAAGCCGATCGGTGTGTCCAGCGTCCCCTCGTAGACCGGCAGCCGCGTCAACCCGCTTTCACGGAACAGCTGCACAAGGTCATCCCTGGTAATGCTGGTGGGAACGGCCACGATATCCGCCTTCGGAATCGCCACGTCCTCAACCCGCATGCGGCGCAGGTTGATCATGCCATGCGTCTGCGTCACAGGGGCCTTGGGCGCCTCTGGTCGCCCCTCCGGGCTTTCGGGTTCGGGGGTGTCTGCAAAAAACAGGCGGCGCAAAAAGCCACCCTTGTTCGTCGGTGTCCGGCCTTCCAGCTGCGCGCCAAGCGCTGCGTTAGAAGACCCGTCGGTACTGTCGCCCATCGGTCCTTTCCATCGGGGATACGCCCCTTGATCCTATGTATATGGGTCAGCGATCCCCATCTTGCCAAGTATCGCCGTTTCAAGCCCTTCCATCAAAGTGGCATCTTTGTCACGCACGTGATCATATCCCAGAAGATGTAACAGACCGTGCACAAGCAAATGCGTCACGTGCGCCTCAAGCGGTTTTTCGCCCGCCTCGGCCTCGCGCGCACAGGTTTCCCAGGCAATGGCGATATCCCCAAGCTCTTCCGGCATGCCCGGCAATCCCGGCTCCGGCAGGTCCGGCATGTCCCCGTCCTGCGCCGCGCCGCGTTCCTCGCTGGGCCAGCTCAACACGTTTGTCGGCACCGGCTTGTCCCTGAAATCCCGGTTCAGCTCGGCAATCCGCGCATCGTCGCACGCCAGAAGCGCCACCTCGACCCCTTCGGCGGCGATCCCAAGATGACGCAGCGTTTGCGTAATCGCCCGATCCGCCAGCCCCTCAAGCCCAAGCGCCTGCCAGCGCGCGTCTTCATAAAGAATATCCACGTTCATGACCCGACCATATCGCGGCCAACATCCCGGCAACAGTCGAAAAAACCGTTGACAGGATCCGGCGCAAATCATATCCCGACAAAAATAGTCAGAATCAAGGAGACCGCGACATGACAGACGAAAACACCCCCCGCACCACGCGGCCACGCAAGTGGTCTCTGGCCGGGACCGTGGCAGCGACCGCGCTTGCGGCGGCCCATCCCGTGGTTGTGGCAAGCATTGCCGCCACCACCGGACTGCATGCCACCGCCGCCGAATCCAGCGAAGGCGGCGAGGCCGGGGAATCCGGCGAAGCCGGTGTGGAACTGACCGAGGGGCCCTCTGCCTTCCTTACCCAGTTGGGGTATTTCGAAGGCACCTACCGCATTATCACCCGCCTCTATCTTGACGGCGAAACCGATGCGGCGCGTGCCCATATGGAAGAAAGCCACCACGCCTTTTACGACGACATCGAGGACGCGCTCCAAGCCTATGGCGCTCCGGGCTTCAAGTCGGAAGACGCCGCCTTTGTCGCCGCCGTGCGCGACGGCGCGGATGCCGACACCGTTCGGAAAGCATTTGACACCCTGCACGAAGCGATCTCGCTCAACGCGGCGGCGGCAGATGCCTCGCTGCGCGACCAGATCCTGTCGCTCAAGGATCTCGTCGCACTGGCCGCCGCCGAATACGAGGGTGGCGTCGCCGGGGATGGCGCGATCGACATCGCCATCGAGTACCGCGACAGCTGGGGATTCTACGATGTGGCCCGCGCCCGCGCTCAGGCCATGGTCGACGCAGGCACACCCGATGCCGTCAAGGCGGGTCAGGACGTGCTGGACCAACTGGACGGGGCCGAAGCGCTTTATCCCGGCCTCCTGACCGACAAAGCCAGCACCGATCCCTCACAGCTTACCGTCGCCACCGGTTGGATCGAGATCATCGCGCTGAGGCAAGAGTGATGCCCATCGTTTTAAGCGATTTGCTCACACCATCTGCGGCAGAGGTTCTCTCTGCCGCTGCGGCGCAACTGCCTTTCGAAGACGGCGCCCGCACCGCCGGGTCCGTCGCCCGCGCGGTCAAGGACAATGAACAGGCGGCCAATGGCCCCGAGACCCGCGCCATAACGGAAAAGGTTCAGGCCACGCTGCTCTCCCATCCCGGGTTTCAGGCGGTCGCCTATCCCCGCCAGTTTGCGCGCCTGATCGTCAGCCGCACGTCCGGGGGAGGTCAATATGGTGATCACGTCGACAACGCCCTGATTGCGGGGCAACGGGCAGACGTGTCCTTCACCCTGTTCCTGTCCGACCCCGACACCTATGACGGCGGTGAACTGGTCATTGGCGACCGGATCGAGGACCGCCAGTTCAAGCTCGACAGGGGCGAGGCGATCGTCTACCCCTCCAACACGCTGCACCGGGTCAACCCGGTCACGCGCGGCGCGCGGATCGTGGTGATTGGCTGGGTGACAAGCTGGGTCCGCGACCCGGGCCAACGTGAAATCCTGTTTGATCTCTGGCGTGCGATCAACGCAACGGACGACCCGGCCCAGCAGCAACTCCTGTCGAAATCCCGCAGCAACCTGATCCGCATGTGGGCGGGCTAGGCGTTATCCCTGCTTGGCGGCGTCGGCCTTGTCATAGGCCTTGATGATCGCCGCAACCAGCGGGTGACGCACAACATCTTCAGCAGTGAAATAGTTGAAGCTGATGCCCTTGATCCCCTTCAAAAGGCTCTCGGCATCCCGCAATCCCGACGGCACCCCGCGCGGCAGGTCGATCTGGCTGCGGTCGCCGGTGATCACCATGCGGCTGCCCTCGCCCAGCCGGGTCAGGAACATCTTCATCTGCATCGTTGTGGCGTTCTGCGCCTCGTCCAGCACCACGAAGGCATTAGACAGGGTCCGCCCCCGCATGAAGGCCAGCGGCGCGATCTCGATCTTCTTTTCCTCGATCAGCTTGGCCAGCTGCTTGCCCGGCAGGAAATCATTCAACGCGTCATAAAGAGGCTGCATGTAGGGATCGACCTTGTCCTTCATGTCCCCCGGCAGATAGCCCAGCTTCTCCCCCGCCTCGACCGCAGGACGGCTCAGGATGATCCGGTCCACATGCCCCTGGATGAACATCGATACACCCACGGCCACCGCCAGATAGGTCTTGCCGGTGCCTGCCGGGCCGATGCCAAAGGCCAGTTCGTTGTTGAACAGCGACATGACATAGGCGCGCTGCGCATCGGTGCGCGGCTCAACCAGCTTCTTGCGGGTCTTGATCTCGACCGATCCGCCCTTGAACATCTCAAGCTGATCGCCGTCACGGGTGCCGGTGCCCTGTTCCGATCCACCCATGCGGATTTCGCGGTCGATATCGCCGCTTTCCACCGATTTTCCGGTCTCAAGCCGCTCGTAAAGCGCTGTCAGAATCTCTGCCGCCTCGACGCGCGCCGCCTCTTCACCATGAATCGCCAGTTGGTTGCCCCGGCGCAGAATCTGCACCCCGACCTTCTGTTCTATATCTGCAAGATTGCGATCGTATTCCCCGCAAAGGTCTATCAGCAAACGATTATCCGGGAACTCAACCAGCGTTTCGGCGGGCTGTTCGGATGCGGGCGGTGGGGTCATTGCGCCAATGGCCAATCAAGTCTCCTGACACGATAGAGTCGCTTTATCCTGATCGTGCCAAGATGCGGGGGCGCACGCAAGCGCCCGGCGATGAATTTTCCATGACCACAGGAAAAAGACCGCGTACCAAAGGTACGCGGTCCCAAAAATCATGCGGTGCGGATCAGATCTGGTCCTTGACCGGCGAACCCTTCTTGAACGGCCCGGTCGCCACGCCCGGAGGGGCGGCACCGGAACAGACCGGCTTGCCATAGGGGTCCAGCCGCTGCGACAGGTAGCCTTCGAACCCGTCGTCGATGATCCAGTGGTCACAGCCGTTCGGGTCAACCCAGATTCCGGCCTTGAGCTGGCTCAGATGCTTGCTGTCCCACCCCCGGTCCACTGTCTTGTCGACCTTGTTGTCACAGGCGGCAACCCCGGCAGCCAGCGAAAGAAGGAGAACACCCTTGATCAGTTTCATGTCGTTTCTCCTCAGCGCAGACAGATGATTTCGACACGGCGGTTCTGGGCCATACCCGACGCCGTGCGGTTGGTCGCGCGCGGCATGCGTTCGCCATACCCACGCACATCGACAACCCGCGCTCCGGACTGGCGTGCCACCTTGGCCACCGCGTTGGCACGGTTATAGCTCAGGCGCATGTTGTATTCGTCGCTTGCGCGGCTGTCGGTGTGACCGGCAATGATGAACGCCGAGGCCGTTGCGGTCTTGAAGAACTCGCTCAGACGCTGGCGATTGGCGCCGTTGATGTAATACTTGTCGGTCGCAAAGAACTGGTCCGAATTCATCACGCCACAGACATTGCCCCGGCGGCAGACCGGAATGCCCTGGCGGTTCACGTGCGGGGTCATGTACCCCTCTGCGCCGTCATCCATGACCCAGTGTTCGCACCCGTCCGGATCGACCCAGACTGTCGGGACGTATTCCTGTCCCAGCACAGTACGCTGGTTCTGCGCCGCGACCGGCTGAGGGATTGCCACAATTGCCATGCAGACGGCGGCAATCGCTCCCAATGCGGTCCGGAACGTTTTTCTTGTGTTATCCGCCACAGCGTGTTCCTTTCAATATCCCCCGAAAGCCGACCCCGTGAATCGTTTTCGAAATCAAGACCTTCACCAATGCCGGAAGCTTAGCGAAATTGGACCTCATGTGAAGGATTATTCACAACATCTGGTAGAGGCGGATTGAAAAAATGGCGAAAATATGACGCAAATCGGGCAGAGCTCTGATGGCGATTTGGCCAATTCCTCGCGGATCAACGGATTGTTTCCGTCCCGGGGTCAATGATCGACCAGAACACCCGCCAGCGAATTCGCACCGCTTTCCACGATTCTCACGCGGGCCAGATCACCGGTTCTGGCGTCGCAATCGGCCACATGCACCGCGTGCAGATACTCGGACTTGCCCACCATCTGTCCGGCCAGCCGTCCGGGGCGCTCAAAGAGCACGCTCACCTCGCGCCCCACCATGCTGTCCTGAATGGCGCGCTGCTGCTGGGTGATCAAAGCTTGCAAGCGATACAGGCGGTCCGACGCTTCGGCATCATCCACCAGCGGGCGCTCTGCCGCCGGGGTGCCGGGGCGCGACGAATACTTGAAGCTGAACGCCTGCCCGTATTTCACCTCTTCAATCAAATCCATCGTGTCCTGGAAATCGGCCTCGGTTTCCTCCGGGAACCCGACAATGAAATCCCCCGAAAGCAGGATATCGGGGCGTGCCGCGCGGATGCGCTCGACCAGCCGCAGATAGCTGTCGCGATCATGGCTGCGGTTCATCCGCTTGAGAATCTTGTTGCTGCCAGATTGCACCGGCAAGTGCAGGTAAGGCATCAGTTTTTCGCAAGTTCCATGCGCCTCGATCAGGTCGTCCATCATGTCGTTGGGATGGCTCGTCGTAAAGCGAATGCGCTCCAGCCCATCCACCTTGTCCAGCTCCCAGATCAGCCCCGCCAGCGTCATGTCACCGTTCGGCCCGGCCCCATGATAGGCATTCACGTTCTGCCCCAGAAGGGTGATTTCGCGCACACCGCGCTCCACCAGATCACGTGCCTCGGTCAGGATGCGATCCACCGGGCGACTGACTTCGGCACCGCGTGTATAGGGCACCACGCAGAAGGCGCAGAACTTGTCACAGCCCTCCTGCACGGTCAGGAACGCGGTCGGGCCACGCTTGGCCTTGGGACGGCTTTTCAGACGTTCGAACTTGTCCTCTTCGGGGAAATCCGTATCCAGCGCTTTCTCGCCACCTTGGGTCTTGGCTTCCATCTCGGGCAGGCGGTGATAAGCCTGCGGCCCCACCACCAGGTCGACCATGGGCTGACGGCGCATGATCTCTTCGCCCTCGGCCTGCGCAACACAGCCCGCAACCCCGATTTTCAGGTCCGGCTTTTCCGCTTTCAGCCCCTTGAACCGGCCCAGTTCGGAATAGACCTTCTCGGCTGCCTTTTCCCGGATGTGGCAGGTGTTGAGCAGGATCATGTCGGCGTCATCCGGGCTCTCGGTCGTTTCATACCCCGCCCCGCCCATGGCCTCAGCCATACGCTCGCTGTCATAGACATTCATCTGACAGCCATAGGTCTTGATATAGAGCTTTTTCGTATCGGCCATGGATCCGGTCCTGTCGCGGTTTCAGGGCGCTTCCCTACAGCAAAACCGGGGTGGCTTGCAATGCACCCCGAATTAACCGAATCTGACGCAAAATAACGGCGAGGCCGGGCATGCAGTACGATTCCGTTTCACAGTTCCTCCGCACTGGCAAAGCGCACCTCGCCAAGGGGCCGGTGGCGCTGATCTTCGTCGAGGATGACGTCGAGATTGACAGCACCCTGCGCCATCATCTCGACCTTGGGTTCGCCAAGGTCATCGCCTTCATGCCCACGGCCTTCGATCTGGCAGAAGACCTGGCCGAAACCTGCCCCCGCGTCACGATGGACTCCCCGCGTGGCGCGGCCATGCTCGACGCCGTGAACGCAGTCAACGCCGCCGCGCCCGGTCTCTGGCTCTATTACTGTTTCAACGCCGAATACCTGTTCTACCCGTTCTGCGAAACCCGCACCATTGGCGAGATGCTGACCTTCCACACCGAGGAACGCCGCGACGCGATGCTGTCCTATGTGGTCGATCTCTATGCCCCGGACCTTGTCGCGATGCCGGGCGCGGTCTCGCTCGAAAACGCCCAGATGGACCGCACCGGCTATTACGCGCTCGCCCGGCCCGACCCGGACAACCACAATCATCCCAAGGAACGCCAGCTGGATTTCTTCGGCGGCCTGCGCTGGCGGTTCGAGGAACATATCCCCGCCAACCGACGCAAGATCGACCGCATCTCGATCTTCCGCGCCAAGGAGGGGCTGCATCTGCGCGATGATTTCACCTTCGATGACGAGGAATACAACACCTACGCCTGCCCCTGGCACAACAACATCACCGCCGCGGTCTGTTCCTTCCGCACCGCCAAGGCGCTCATGTCCAACCCGGGCAGCCAGTTCGACATTCAGCAATTCAGGTGGCACAACTCCGTGCCCTTCGAATGGCATTCCCGGCAGTTGCTCGACCTTGGGTTGATGGAGCCGGGGCAATGGTTCTGATCTGTGATTTATGATGGTGCCTGCCATTGCGGCTTGGTCCGCTTCCGGGTCGAGGCCGACATTGACCATGTGCGCGTCTGTGATTGTTCCATCTGCCACCAGCGCGGCGCACTGATCTACCGGGTTCCGGATGCGGCGCTCACCCTGCTGACTCCCCTGTCTGAGCTGTCGCTGTACGAATGGGGCAGCCGCACCGCCAAAGATTACTTCTGTCCCCGCTGTGGCATCCTGCCCTTTCGCCGCCCCTCCGCACCTACACGACAGGAACAGGCCGAGGGTGTACAGCCCTTTGATGGATGGGCCATCAACACCCGCTGTCTGCAAGGGTTTGACCCGTCAACGGTGCCCGTGCGCCCCATCCATGGCAGCCGCATCTTGCATGACGACGCATCAAGGCGTTCGGAAACGCCTTGATCAAGCCGTGGATTCGGCGTTCCGGCTCAGAAAGCGACCAATACCGCGCCGACGCGCCCACCGGCTTCGACCATCTCATGGGCCTGAACCGCCTGTTCCGGCGCAAACACATGCGGCTCGGGCAGGTGCAGCGCCCCGTCGCCCAGCGCTGCGTGCAGCCACCGGATCGCAGCGTCGCGGGGGCCGTCCGGCAGGATATAGATCAGCACGATATCAAGCGTCAGCGCCTTGAACAGCATCGGCCCAAAGGGCAGTTCCGGCGCCATGTCCTTGGCCGATCCATAGATCGCTACTCGTCCGTTGGCCACCATCACTTCGGCCAGCAACGCCGCGTTCACGCCGAACTCGACCTCCACCGCAAGGTCAACCCCGACGCCCTCCGTCGCGCCCAGAATATCCGCCGCAAGGGTCGCGCTGTCATAAGGCAACACCACGTCCGCCCCGGCGGTCCGCACGCGGTCCATGTCGCGCGCGCCGCAAGTGGCGATCACCCGCGCGCCGCCCCACTTGGCCAGCTGTACCGCGAGAAAGCCAACCGCACCGCCACCGCCCGAGACCAGCACCGTCTTCCCGCTTATGTCGCCGCCGCCAAAAACACAGTGACACGCCGTCAGCCCCGGAATGCCCAGCACCGCCCCGGTTTCCTGCGATACCCCTTCGGGCAGCGTCACCGCCTGCGCTTCGGGAAGGCACACATATTCCGCACAGGTGCCGAAAGGGCGCTGCCACTGCCCGTTCCATATCCAGACCGACGCCCCCACGCGGGCCGGGTCAACCCCTTCGCCCACGGCCTCGATCACACCCGCTCCGTCCGAATGCGGTACGATCACCTCGAACGGCGGCTTGGTTACGCCGGGCCGCGCCCCGCCGCGCGCCTTGACGTCCGAGGGGTTCACACCGGAAAAGGCAACCCGCACAAGAACCTCGCCCGGCCCCGGTGCCGGTGTCTCCAGCTCTTCGATCCGCAATACATCACGCGCCGCGCCAAAGGCGCGCCAGGTCACAGCTTTCATGGAAATCCCCCTGAAATCCCCTTGTGTCATTCCTGCGCCATGCTGTCACAGGGTCAGGCGGGGTGCAACGGGATGCGTTTGTTCTCAGGTCCGGCGCAGGCGGATCACGACGTCGATCTTGGCGATCTCGGCCCCTTCGGGCGCGTCGGGCAGGCGCGCAATCTGCAACTGGTCCGCCGGCGCATCGGTCAGCTCACGCTCATCTTCCCAATAGAAATGCGGATGATCCCCGGTATTGGTGTCGAAATAGCTCTTGGCCCCGTCCACCGTGATCTCCTGCATCAGCCCGGCATCACAAAAGGCGCGCAGCGTATTGTAAACCGTTGCAAGGGAAACGCTTTCCCCGGAGTGGCGCACCAGCGAAAACAGGCTCTCTGCCGTCACGTGACGATCCTGCCCATCCCCCACCAGCAACGCCGCCAACGCCACGCGCTGGCGCGTCGGGCGCAAACCCGCGCTTGCGAGCCACCTGGTTCCGTTGTCGATTGCCTGCGTGTTCATGGCGTGCGCTTTCCGTTTCTTAACAGATCATATAACCCGCCTGCCCCCCGTTTTTCAATTGAAAATGAGTTGCAACACCAATCCATGCCCCTACAGGCGCCTTGCAGGACAGCTTGGCACGGTGCTAGAGGGGGCATAACGGACTACAGACTATAGAGACTATCAAGAGGGACCATCCGAATGGCCGACTACCCCACGAGCTTTGACAAAGAAGGTCTGCTGCAATGCGCGCGCGGCGAGTTGTTCGGCCCCGGCAATGCCCAGCTTCCTGCCCCGCCGATGCTGATGATGGACCGCATCACCGAAATTTCGGGCGACGGCGGCAAACATGGCAAAGGCCACGTGGTTGCCGAATTCGACATCACCCCCGACCTCTGGTTCTTCGACTGCCACTTCCCGGGCAACCCGATCATGCCCGGCTGTCTGGGCCTTGACGGGTTGTGGCAGCTCACCGGCTTCAACCTCGGCTGGCGCGGCTGGCAGGGGCGCGGCTATGCGCTGGGTGTGGGCGAAGTGAAGCTCAAGGGCATGGTGCGCCCGGACCGAAAGATGCTGACCTATTACGTGGACTTCACCAAGGCCGTGCAGACCCGCCGCCTGACCATGGGCGTGGCCGACGGCATCGTCGAAGCCGATGGCGAAGTGATCTACGAGGTGAAAGACATGAAAGTGGCGCTCAGCGAAAGCTGAGGACCTCGGGATGCGGTGCGTGAAATCACGCACCCTACCCCTCTTCCGTAGGGTGCGTGCTCGCACGCACCTTGCCATGTTTTTCACGAACCATTAACCATTCCCAACTACCCTCTGCGGGATGGCAAACTATCTACGCCCGCGCGTGCCGGGCGCCACGATTTTCTTCACAGTTGCCCTGGCGGACCGATCCAGCGACCTGCTGATCTCGGAGATTGATAAATTGCGCGACGCTGTCCGCCAGACCAAGGCCGAACGCCCGTTCGACATCGAGGCGTGGGTGGTGCTTCCCGATCACCTGCATTGCATCTGGCGCCTGCCCGCCGGCGATCGCGATTTCTCGACCCGCTGGCGGCTGATCAAATCCCGTTTCTCACGCGGCTTGCCTGCCGGCCCCCGTCGCCCAAGCCACGTCACCCGAAACGAACGGGGCCTGTGGCAACGCCGCTTCTGGGAACACCACATCCGGGACCGGGCCGACCTGAGCGCGCACCTCACCTATTGCTGGTGGAACCCGGTCAAACACCGCCTCGTCCAGGCGCCCGAGGACTGGCCCCACTCCAGCGTGCACAGCGACGCCCGGTTCGCGCCAGGTTTGGCAAGCGGTGCCTGACATCACGCCCTCACCCCCGAAACCCGACGGCAGCCCGTAGGGTGCGTGCTCGCACGCACCGCGCTTGTTTGCCCGCTCCATCGCGCCGCTCTCGCCCCATCCCATCTTGCACCCCTGCCCCCCAAGCCCTAGTAAGGCAGCAACAGCTAAGGGAGAGCACGTATGCGTCGTGTCGTCGTCACCGGACTGGGCATTGTCTCGTCCATCGGAAACAACGCCGAAGAGGTCACCGCCTCGCTCAAGGCCGGTAAATCCGGCATCGTCGCCAGCCCGGACATGGCCGAGCACGGGTTCCGCAGCCAGATCGCCGGGACCCTCAAGATCGACCCCAAGGAACATATCGACAAGCGCGCACTGCGTTTCATGGGCGATGGTGCGGCCTACGCCCATATCGCCATGCAACAGGCGATTGCCGATGCGGGCCTCACCGAGGACCAGATCGTCAACGAACGCACCGGCCTTGTCGCCGGCTCGGGCGGCCCATCGACCAGCGCCATGCTGACCGCGCACCAGACCGTGCTGAAATCCGGCGCGACCAAGCGCATCGGCCCGTTTGCGGTGCCGAAATGCATGTCGTCCACGATCTCGGCCAACCTCGCGACCGCCTTCAAGATCAAGGGCATCAACTATTCCATCACCTCGGCTTGCTCGACCTCGCTGCATTGCATCGGCAACGCCGCCGAACAGATCATGATGGGCAAGCAGGACGTGATGTTCGCCGGGGGCGGTGAAGAGCTCGACTGGACCCTCTCCTGCCTCTTTGACGCGATGGGCGCCATGTCCTCGAAATACAACGACACGCCCGAGAAAGCCTCGCGCGCCTTTGACGAAACCCGCGACGGGTTCGTGATTTCGGGCGGCGGCGGCATCGTGGTGCTGGAAGATCTCGATCACGCGCTGGCACGCGGCGCCAAGATCTATGCCGAAGTGACCGGCTTTGCCGCAACCTCGGACGGGCATGACATGGTGGCCCCGTCGGGCGAAGGCGGCGAACGCGCGATGCGGCTGGCCACGGCCACCCTGCCCGAAGGCCGCACGGTCAGCTACATCAACGCCCATGGCACGTCGACCCCGGTTGGAGACGTGGGCGAAGTCGAAGCCGTGCGCCGCGTCTTTGGAGAGGGCAACACGCCGCCGATCTCCTCGACCAAATCCATGACCGGCCACGCACAGGGCGCCGCAGGCGCGCTCGAGGCGATCTTCTGCCTCCTGATGCTCGATGGCGATTTCATCACGCCGTCAATCAACGTGGAAACGCTGGATCCGGCCATCAACCCGGACGAGATCGCAACCGAACTGGTCGAGAATGCAGGTCTGGACACGGTGATGACCAACAGCTTCGGCTTTGGTGGGACCAACGGCTCCATGTTGCTGTCGAAATACAAGGGATAAGCGCGCCATGACCATTACGATGAAAGGCAAACGCGGCCTGATCATGGGCGTCGCCAACGAACGCTCGATTGCCTGGGGCATTGCCAAGGCCATGCACGAAGCCGGGGCCGAACTGGCCTTCACCTACCAGGGCGAAGCCTTTGGAAAACGTGTGGAACCACTGGCCGCGAGCCTCGATAGCGATTTCCTTGTCGATGTCGACGTGACCGACGACGCCTCGCTGGACGCCGCATTCGAACAGCTGGCAGCGAAATGGCCGACCATCGACTTTGTCGTGCACGCCATTGCCTATTCCGACAAGAACGAACTCACGGGGCGTTTTGTCGATACCTCGCGCGAGAACTTCAAGAACTCGCTGGACATCTCCTGTTATTCGCTGATCGAAGTGGCGCGCCGCGCCCACCCGATGATGCAGGAAAACGGCGGCACGATCCTGACCCTGACCTATTCGGGTTCGAACCGTGTGACCCCGTTCTACAACGTCATGGGTGTTGCCAAGGCCGCCCTGGAAAGCGCGACGCGTTATCTGGCCAATGATCTTGGCCCCGACGGTATCCGCGTCAACGCCATCTCGCCGGGTCCGATGAAAACCCTCGCCGGCGCGGTGATCGGCGGTGCGCGCAAAACGTACAAGCACACCGACCAGAACGCCCCCCTGCGCGCCAACGCGACGCTCGAAGCGATCGGCGGAACCGCGGTCTACCTCGCATCCGATGCCGGTGCCTGCACCTCGGGCGAGATCATCCGTGTCGATGGCGGTTATCACGTGCTCGGCATGCCGCAGCCCGAAAACCTCTGAGGATTGGGGGCCAGCCCCCAAACTCATGGCCAATTGGGGGCCAGCCCCCAAACCCCCGGGGTATTTCTGGAAAAAGAAAGATAAAGGGGCTCAGCCCTACTGAGCCGCGCGCCATTCCGTGGCGATGTCCGAGAGAATCGTGGCGGCATCCCCGTGCCGGGTCCGTGCCACGCCTGTTCCGGCCCAATGCGCCCCATAGCCGTGTTCGCCCTGCGCCTTGGCAACGCCATGCAGCGCCTTGCCCGCATCATAGGTGACCGGATAATCCGGCACACCGTCCCGCCCTGCCCCCCAACGCGTGAACCGGTTTTGCAGGCACCGCGCCGGGCGACCCGAAATAGCCCGCGTCAGCACCGGGGGCTGGCTTTGCGGCGCGCGCAAAGCGGCACGATAGCCGGCATCTGCCGCCGACTCAGTGCAGTCGAGGAAAACCGTGCCCAATTGTGCCGCCACCGCGCCAAGCCCGACCACGCGCGCCACATCCGCGCCGGTCATCACCCCACCGGCTGCAATCACCGGCACGCCAATCTCTCCCACGAGCCGCCTGACCAGCGCATCTGTTGTCAGTGCCTCATCCGGCTCTTCCGGGTCAAACATGCCGCGATGCCCGCCGGCTTCGATCCCCTGCGCGACCACCGCGTCCACCCCGGCCCGCACGGCAGCGCGGGCCTCATCAAGGGACGTGGCCGAGGCCAGCACCAGATTGCCCGCTTCCTTCAGGCCCTTGATCCACGCAGGATCGGGCAGACCAAAATGCAGGCTCACCACCCCCGGATTTTCGTCGAGCACCATGTCGTACATCGCCGGGTCCGCCACGAAAGAGGTGTAGATCTCATGAAGCCGGTCCGGTGGCTTCACCCCGAAACGGGCAAACTCCGGAGCCAGCGCCTGCAACCACGCCGCCTCGCTTCCGGCGTCACGCCGGGCCGGGGCGTGGCAAAAGAAATTGGCGTTGAACGGGCGGGCGGTCAGCCCCCGCGTTTCGCGGATCATGGCCCGCGCCGCGTCTACCCCCGCGGCCCCGAGCCCCAATGCCCCCAATCCCCCCGCGTTGCTGACGGCGGCAGCCATGGCCGGGGTCGACACGCCCGCCATGGGCGCCTGAAAGACCGGCCAACGCAGGCCCAATTGCGCAATAATGTCCATGTCATCCTCCTGATCGGGCGCAAGCTAACACCCTGCCCCAAAAAGAAAAGCCCGCCTATAAATGGCGGGCTTTCGCAAATTTCGTTGACCGGAAAGTTTTAGTTGATCGAGACCAGTTCGATCGCAAAGGTCAGATCCTTGCCCGCCAGCATGTGGTTGGCGTCCAGCGTCACGGTTTCTTCGGTGATCGCGGCAACCGTCACCGGCACGACCTGTCCGGTGGGCGCTTGCATCTGCAATTGCAGGCCAACTTCCAGCGGGATTTCCGCCGGGATATCGGCACGCGGCACATCCTGGATGGCGCCTTCGTGGCGCGGGCCATAGGCCTGATCACAGGGGATCTCGGTGGTCTTCTTGTCACCCACAGCCATACCGTCCACGGCCGCGTCAAAGCCGGGGATCACCTGACCGGACCCCAGCGTGAATTCCAGCGGGTCGCGCCCCTCGGAACTGTCGAAAACCGACCCGTCGCTCAGCGTGCCAGTGTAGTGAATACGGACCGTATCGCCCGATTTTGCGGCTGTCATGAAATGTCCAATCTCTCAGCGTTTTCCGATCCGGTGATCGGCTTGAGGGTCGCAATCTAGCGGCACCACGCCGGAATGACAAACGCCCCTTTTCCCCCGTCCCAAATCCTGCCAAGCTCGGGTCCGAGCGAGGGAGGACACCATGCCTATCACCACCTGTATCTTCGATGCCTATGGCACGCTTTTCGACGTGGCCGCCGCCGCCCGCGAGGCCGCCGCCGAGCCGGGGCGTGAGATTTTTGCCGAACACTGGCCGCGTGTTGCGCAGGACTGGCGGCTGAAACAGTTGCAATACACCTGGCTGCGTGCCGTGGCCGATGCCCATACCGATTTCTGGGAGGTCACACAGAACGGCCTTGATTGGGCGCTCGAGGCCAGCGGGCTTGAAGGCGACCCCGAGCTGCGCGAACGCCTGTTGCAGCTTTACTGGGAACTGTCCGCCTATCCCGAAGTGCCCCAGATGCTGGCAGACTTGAAGGCACAGGGCATGAACACCGCGATCCTGTCCAATGGCTCGCCCTCGATGCTCAACGGCGCGGTCGACTCTGCCGGGATCGGCGCACTGCTGGACGACGTTCTCAGCGTCGAGGACGTGGGCATCTTCAAACCCGACGCTTCCGTTTACGAACTTGTCCTGAAACGCTTCAATTGTGCGCCCGACAACGTGCTCTTTGTGAGCTCCAACGGCTGGGACGCCGCCTGCGCCACGGGCTTTGGCTTTACCACCGCCTGGGTCAACCGCGCAGGCGAACCGATTGACCGCCTGCCATGGACACCACAGATCGTGCTGACCGACCTCACCGGCATCCCCGAGGAGACCAACCGCTAATGCCCCAATTCACCAGCTCTGACGGCCTCTCGCTTTATTACGATGACACCGGGGGAGATGGCCCGGTGGTGCTCTGCCTCTCCGGCCTGACCCGCAACAGCAGCGACTTTGACTATGCCATGCCTGCCCTTTCCGGCGCGCGCGTGATCCGCATGGATTATCGCGGGCGCGGCAAGTCGGACTGGACCGAAGATTTCTCGACCTACAACGTGCCCCGCGAGGCGCAGGATGCGCTGGAATTGCTCGACCATCTCGGGATCGACCAAGCTGCCATCCTTGGCACCTCGCGCGGCGGGCTGATTGCGCTGTCCCTCGCCGTCATGGCCCGCGACCGCCTCACCGGCGTTTGTTTCAACGATGTCGGCCCGGTGATCGAGGTCGAAGGGCTGTCCGTCGTGCTGGATTTCGTCGGCCGTAACCCGGTCTGGAAAACCCACGACGAGGCTGAAAACGTCATCGGCAGCCGCATGGCCGGCTTTGCCAACGTGCCGCAGTCGCGCTGGCGGGAAGAGGTGGAAAAGCACTTCATCGCCTCCGAAAATGGCCTCAGGATCAACTACGATCCGAAACTGCGCGATGCCACGCTCGCCGCCTTTGATCCCAGCGCCGAACCGCCCGATCTCTGGCCTCTCTATGACGCCCTGCGCGGCCTGCCGCTGGCGGCCATTCGTGGAGCCAACTCCGACATCATGAGTGCGGCCACCCTGACCGAGATGCAAAACCGTCTGCCCCTGCGCGCCGCGACCATCCCGGATCGCGGCCACGTCCCCTTCCTTGACGAACCCGACGCGGTGGCGCTTTTGCGCAACTGGGTCAACGACCTGAAAGCCTGAGAGATGAATATCGACATGATCCGCGCCGCCGCCCGGCGGCTTGACGGCCACGCCCGGCGCACCCCCCTGCTCTCGTCCCCCTTCCTTGACGACATCGCCGGACGCCGTGTTCTGGTCAAACCGGAATGCCTGCAACATACCGGATCCTTCAAGTTCCGCGGCGGCTGGTCGGCGGTCTCCGCGCTCGACCCCGAGACCCGCAAACGCGGCGTGATCGCCTTTTCCTCGGGCAACCATGCACAGGGCGTGGCCCTTGCCGCCGCCCAGCATGGCGCACCCGCCGTGATCATCATGCCCAATGACGCGCCCCAGCTCAAAATCGACAACACCCGCGCGCTGGGGGCCGAGGTGGTGCTTTATGACCGTCCCGGCGGCGAAAGCCGCGAGGCGGTGGGGGACAGGATTTCCAGCGAACGGGGCCTCACCCTGATCCGCCCTTATGACGAGCCACAGGTGATCGCCGGACAAGGCACCACCGGGCTTGAAATCGCCGAACAGGCCCGCGCCGAAGGGGTCGAAACCGGCGACGTGCTGATCTGTTGCGGCGGGGGCGGGCTGACCTCTGGCATCGCGCTGGCTCTGGAAGCGGATGCGCCCGGCCTGCGCGCGCGCCCTGTCGAACCCGAAGGCTTTGACGACGTGGCCCGCTCGCTGATCTCGGGTGGGATCGAAACCAACAACCGCCAATCGGGCAGCCTGTGTGACGCCATCATCACGCCTGCGCCGGGCGAGATCACCTTCCCGATCATGTCCCGCCTCTGCGGCCCCGGCCTTGTCGTGACCGAGGAAGAAGCGCTCCGCGCCGTGGCTCTCGCCTTCAAACGCCTCAAGATCGTTGTTGAACCCGGCGGCGCCGTGGCGCTGGCCGCTGCGCTGTTCCATGCAGACAAGATCGAAGGCGACGCGGTGATCGCGGTTTGCACGGGCGGCAATGTCGACGCCGATCTCTTTGCCGACACGATCACGAAATACGACTAGGATCGCGCCCGACCCTGAGGGTGGGCGCCTCTCTAAACCATGACACGGTGGCTAAATCGGCCATGCCATCCAGCCACCGAAACAAGCCAATCAAATCGCGCCCGCCCTTGGGGGCGGGGTCGGGCGCGATCCGGATCGCAAGCGATCCGGGGCATCAAGCCCTCAGAGGAGGACTAAAATGACCCGCTTCACAATCGCCTCTTTCAACGTCAAGAACCTGATCGGCCCCGACCGCGAATATTACGAGTTCCAGACCTACACCCCCGAAGAATACGCCTGGAAAGAAGACTGGACCGCCAACCAGATTTTCTCGATGAACGCCGACATCATCGGCTTTCAGGAAATCTTCGAAGAAGAGTCGCTGCGCGATGTGATTGCCGAAGCCGACCGCGTCGGCATCGCCTCCAACGATGCGGTGTTGCCGTCAAAATCCAAGAGCTACCGGAAAAAGGCGATCTTTCGCAAACTGGGCTATGATCCCTACACTGACGCCGCGCTCGCCTTTGCCCCCAATTCCAACGACACCGGCCTCCCCGGTCAGCGCCGCCCCGGCCTCGCGCTTCTGTCCCGCTTTGGCTTTGCTGAACCGCCCGAAATCATCCAGAACCTGCCCGAACCGCTCGACATCCCGTTCCGCGAATTGACGGGCGAAGACGCAGGCCACTATCGTATGACGCGCCTCTCCCGCCCGATCCAAAAAGCGCGCATTCCGGTCGGCAAAACCACCATCACCGTCTTCAACTGCCACCTGAAATCCAAGCTGGGCGAATTTCTCAAACCCGCCGGGGCTGACTATGCCCCCGAAGCCGACCTCACCCGCTATGATCCCGTGGGCCGCGCCATGGGGGCCTTGCGCGCCGCAACCCGCCGCATGGCCGAAGCCTGGGTCCTGCGCCGCGCCATCGTGGCCGAGTTGCACAAGGGACGCCCGGTTATGGTGCTGGGCGATTTCAACGATGGCGAACACGCAGTCAGCTCTGAAATCATCTCGGGCGAAGTCCCGTTCCGCAACTACGCGTGGATGCTGCGCCACGACGCAAAAGACCGCGACGACCGCTATTCCAAGGAAGAAAACACCCAGATCACCGGTGCCGTCAAAGCAACGCGCCTGACAAGCGCCGAACAGCTCTTCGTTCAGAAATCCATGCGCGACATGGTCTATACCTCGGCCTTTGCCGGTGTCTATGAAAGCATCGACCAGATCTATTTGTCCCGCCATTTCCACCCCGAGAACGACAAGCGGCTTGGCGAGATGGAGTATTTCAGCGTATTCAACGACCACCTGACCGATGGCAGCCACGCAGAGGCCCCCTATAACAAACTGGCCAGCGACCACGGACAAATCATGGCGCATATAAAACTGGGAGAGTGACCATGCAGATTGCCGACCTCGACGGCACACGCCTGCACTATCTCATCGACGGCGACCCATCGGGCGCGCCGCTCCTGTTCATCAATTCCCTTGGCACCGATCTGCGCCTCTGGGATCCGATCCTGCCCCATCTGCCGCCGGGCCTGCGCATCATCCGTTATGACAAGCGTGGCCACGGGCTTTCGGATTGCCCGCCCGCACCCTATGCCATGGGCACGCTGGTGCGCGACGCCGAACAATTGCTCGACCTGCTCGACGTAAAAGACGCCATGGTCGTGGGCCTGTCGATCGGCGGCATGATCGCGCAAGGTTTGGCGGTCAAACGGCTCGACCTCGTGCGCGCGCTGGTGCTGTCGAACACCGGGGCCAAGATCGGCACCCGCGACCTCTGGGACCAGCGCATCGCCATGGCCCGCGAAAACGGTGTCGCGGCGCTGGCCCAAGGCACCATGGAACGCTGGTTCTCCCGCGATTACCTCGCCCGTCCCGAGCTGGCCCTCTGGCGCAACATGTTCGAACGCACGCCGCTTGAGGGTTTCACCGGCTGCGCCGCCGCCATCAAGGGCACCGATTTCTACACGCCCACTTCCGGCCTGCGCCTGCCGACACTGGGCATTGCCGGGTCCGAAGACGGCGGCACCCCGCCGGATCTGGTGCGCGAAACCGTCGACCTGATCCCCGGCTCGCGCTTCGAACTGATCCGCCGCGCCGGGCACCTGCCCTGCGTCGAGCAACCTGAAACCTACGCCGCCTTGCTGGTTGCCTTCCTCACGGAGACGGGCCATGTCTGACATTCTCCTCGTGCACGGCTCCTGTCACGGCGCATGGTGCTGGCGCGACCTTGAACCGGAACTCGAGGCGCTCGGACATACCGCACGCAGCATCGACATGCCCAGCCACGGCGCTGATCCCACGCCCGTAGGCGACGTTACGCTGGATGGTTGTGCCCAATCGGTGGTCGACGCGCTCGGAGAAAACACCATCGTTGTCGGCCACAGCTGGGGCGGCTTCCCGATCAGCCGCGCCGCCGACCTCGCACCGGGGCGCATCGCGCGCCTGATCTATCTCTGCGCCTATGCCCCGTGGGACGGCTATTCTCTGGCCGACATGCGCCGAGCCGCGCCCCGCCAACCGCTGATGCACGCTGTCATGCGAGCCCCTGACGGAAAAAGCTTCTCCATCGACCCGACCCAGACAGGCGCGGTGTTCTATCACGACTGTCCCGACGGCACGACCGAATTTGCCAACATGCGCCTCTGCCCGCAGGCGATCCTGCCCCAGGAGACCCCGATCACCCTTGGCGCGGGCTATGCCACGGTGCGCAAAAGCTATATCCGCTGCATGGATGACCGCACCATCCCGCCGGAATTCCAGGTCACCATGACCGAAAGCTGGCCCGCCAAAGACGTCTTTGAAATGCAGACCAGCCACTCGCCCTTCTTTGCAGACCCCAAGGGCCTGGCTGCCCTGATAGACCAGATCATCCAAGGATAATTCATGGCCGGTTCCGTCTTTGACAGCCCGATGTTTGCGCGCCTTTTCCCCACTGGCGAGGCAGGCCGCCTATTCTCAGACAGCGCCGAAGTGCGCGCCATGCTGCTGGTCGAGGGCATGCTCGCCAAGGTGCAGGGCGAACTGGGCGTGATCCCCCAGGACAGCGCCTTCTTCATCCAGCGCAGCGCCATGGAAGTGCAGATCGACCCCGCCGGACTGGCCGAGGCCACGGGCCAGAACGGAGTCAGCGTGCCGGGGCTGGTCGCCGCCTTCCGCAAGGCAATGGAAGCGCCCGAGCACAGCCAGTACATCCACTGGGGCGCGACGTCACAGGACATTATCGACACAGGCCTGATGCTGCGCCTGCGCCAGTTGCTGACACTGGCCGAGGCCGACCTCAAGGCAATCCTGACCGCGCTCGCCGGACTGGCCGACGCTCATGCCAAGACCCCCATGGCCGCCCGCACTTGGGGCCAGCACGCCACTGTCACCAGCTTTGGCGCACAGGCCGCCGAATGGGGTGCGCCGCTTCTGGAACTGCTCAGCGAACTACCACAACTGCGCGCCGGTTCGCTCTGGGTCTCGCTCTCCGGCGCCGCGGGCACATCGGGCGCGCTTGGCCCGCAAGCGGATGAAACCCGCGCCGCGCTGGCCAAGGCGCTCAACCTCGCTGATCCGGGGCGCAGCTGGCACGTCGACCGCACGTCCGTGTTGCGCATCGCCACGTGGCTTGCGCGGATCAACACCGCCCTTGGCAAGCTTGGCGCCGATCTCGTGAGCCTCACCCAAAGCGGCATTGCCGAGGTCTCGCTTGGCCCTGTCGGGGCGTCCTCGACCATGCCTCAGAAACAAAACCCGGTGGCCCCCTCGGCCCTCGTGGCGCTGGCGCGCCAATCCGCCAGCCTCATGGCCACGCTTCAGGGCGGCGCCTCGCAAACCCATCAACGCGACGGAGCGGCATGGTTCGCCGAATGGCTTGCGCTGCCCCAGCTCTGCCTTGGCGCTGCGTCCGCCCTGACACTTGCGCGCACCATCTGTGAAACCCTGTCACCGAACGCGGACAGCATGTCGGCCACGGCAGATAACCCGCTCGGCCTGATCCATGCCGAGGCGCTTTCTTTTGCGCTGACCACACAGATGCCCCGCCCCGAGGCGCAGGCCGCCACCAAGGCGCTCTGTCGTGAAGCCACCACGACGCAAATCCCGCTCGAAACCCTGATCGCCCGCGATTTCCCCCACCTGGACACAGCGTCTCTCTTCTCTGCCCAAACCCAGATGGGACAGGCCCCCATGCTCGCCCGCGCCTTTGCCTGCAACGTCGCCGCGCTCTGAGAGTGCGGGACACGGGTACTTGGAACCATTGAGAAGAAGAACCACGCCCCTCTCTTCATCTTGCCCCAAATAGTCAAATGCCACCTTGCCAGGTACCGCAACGGCACGAGGGTCTTTTCCGGTTTTCCACCGTTGACCCGCCCCTGATTTCGTGCCCCTCTCTGCGGGTTTTTTGCCGGAGTCCCGATGTTCGCCCGCCTGCCCGTCCTTGTCATACTTGCCACTGTGGTGATCGACGCCATGGGCATCGGACTGATCCTGCCGGTCATGCCCGACCTGATCCGCGAGGTGACGGGCGGCGATCTGGCCGAGGCGGCCATCTGGGGCGGCATCCTTGCCACCGTTTTTGCGGTGATGCAGTTCCTCTGCGGCCCGCTTCTGGGCAGCCTGTCGGACCGTTTCGGGCGCCGTCCCGTCCTGCTGGTCTCGCTCGCGGTGATGTCGGCGGATTACGTGGTCATGGCACTGGCCGGGTCGATCTGGCTTCTGGTTCTGGGCCGCATCATCGCTGGAATCACCGCCGCCACCCATGCCACCGCGCTGGCCTACATGGCCGACATCTCCAAGCCGCATGAAAAGGCCCGCGCCTTTGGCATCGTCGGCGCAGGCTTCGGCATCGGCTTTGTCCTTGGCCCCGTGCTGGGCGGGGTCCTGGCCGAGTTCGGCACCCGCGCGCCATTCTGGGGCGCCGCGATCCTCGCCGGGGCCAATGCGCTTCTGGGCTGGATGGTGCTGCGCGAAACCGTGACCGATGCCACCCGCCGCGCCTTTACATGGCGTCGCGCCAATCCGCTTGGCTCTCTGGCGGCACTTGGAAAACTGCCCTCGGTGGGCAAGCTTCTCTGGGTCTTCTTCCTCTATCAGGTCGCCTCGGCGGTCTACCCGGCGGTCTGGCCCTATTTCACCACCGAGCGCTTTGGCTGGTCGCCCGGCATGATCGGTTTCTCGCTGGCCGCCTACGGGCTGGCCTTCGCGCTGGTTCAGGGGTTTGCCATCGGCCCGTCCATCCGCTGGGTCGGCAATCGCTGGACCGTGACCATCGGCCTCGCCATCGAACTGGCAAGCTTTGTCTTTCTCGGCTTTGTCGCCTCCGGCCTGCTGCTCCTCGCCGCGATCCCGGTCTTTGCCCTTGGCGCGCTTGGCCTGCCTGCGCTTCAGGCCATCCTGTCACGCCGCGTCGCCGATGATTCCCAAGGTGAATTGCAGGGCGTTCTCGCCTCGCTGACCTCGCTGGCGCATATCCTTGCGCCCCTCGTCATGACCCAGACCTTCGCGCATTTCTCTGGCCCCGACGCCCCGGTCTACCTGCCCGGCGCGCCCTTCCTTGTCTCCGCGGTCCTGATGATCTGCGCCATTGCCGTCTTTCTGCGCTCGCGCCGCGCTACGTGACGTCAAAAACGACACCAAGCGTCTTTTTTGGCTAGCCTTTGAGTCGCCACCCGCCAACTCTGGGCGCAGGGAATAAGAGGGAGTGCCCCATGCAAACTATCAAGGCTGCCGTCTGCCATGAATTTGGCCAACCGCTGGTGATCGAAGACATCCAGTTGGCCGACCCGGCTCTGGGTGAAATCGAGGTCACGCTTGATGCCGTGGCGATCTGCCATTCCGACATTTCCTTTGCCGATGGCGCATGGGGCGGCACACTTCCCGCCGTCTACGGCCACGAGGCCGCCGGACGCATCAGCGCGGTCGGTCCGGGCGTCACCGGGCTTGCGGAAGGGGATTCGGTCATCGTCACCCTGATCCGCGCCTGCGGCTCCTGCCCGGCCTGCGCCGGGGGTCAGCCCACGATCTGCGAAACCCCGGTGGATGGCGACAGCCACCCGCTCAAGACAGCCGACGGTGGCGCGCTGCATCAGGCCATGGCCTGTGGCGCCTTTGCTGAAAAGGTCGTGGTCAGCCACCGGCAAGTGGTCAAGATCAGCCATGACATGCCCAAGGATGCCGCAGCCCTGGTGGCCTGTGGCGTGATCACCGGCGTCGGCGCCGTGGTCAACGCAGCCCAGATCCGCGCAGGGCAGGACGTGGTGGTGATCGGTGCCGGTGGTGTCGGCCTCAATGCCATTCAAGGCGCGCGCATCGCAGGGGCACGGCGCATCGTGGCCGTGGACATGTCCGAGGAAAAACTCGCCATCGCCAAAGAATTCGGCGCGACTGACGGCATCCTCGCAACCGACAAAAAGCCGTGGATCCGCGCCATGCGCGCCATGGGCAAAGGTGCGGATGCGGTGATCGTCACCGTCGGCGCCATTCCCGCCTATGACGACGCCCCCCGATATCTGGGCCGGGGCGGCAAAGTGATCATGGTCGGCATGCCCCATTCTGGCGCAAAATCATCTTATGAACCGGTGATCCTCGCCGCCGTGGGTCAGGGCATGATCGGATCCAAGATGGGCGACGTGGTGATTCAGCGGGACATTCCGTGGATGGTCGATCTCTACGAACAAGGCCGCCTGAAACTCGACGAGCTGATCTCGGGCCGCTGGTCGCTGGATCAGATCAACGAGGCGATTGCCGACACCAAGACCGGCTCGGCCAAGCGCAACGTCATCATGTTCTGAAAAGACGCGCCCCGATAAACCGGGCGCATCCCCTTACTCCGTCCTGCCCACCGGCAACAGGAACCCGGCAAAGAACGCGCTCAGCGCGTCATAGCCATCAAGCGGCAGTACATGCGCGACATATTGATCGGGGCGCACCACCACCATGCCCCCCTGATCCCGGTCGATCCCGCGCATGTCGAAAATATCGCCGCGCCCCTTGTGATCGACACAAAAGACCTTTTCGTGATCCTGCAATCCCAGCTTGCCCTTGCAGGGTTTCAACAACGACGGCATGACCTCATAGCACAAGGCGTCGAATGTCTGCTGGAACACCGCACGCAGGTCGATCACCGCGTCGATATCCTCGTCGGCGCGCGTGTGGCGCCGCACGGGCGACGCCGCGTCGGTCTCAAGCCACTCCGCAAGCCGCGCGATCCCGCCCCCGGCCTGCCCGTCATCGCCAGCACCGGCAAAGGCATAGATCCGCCAACGCCCGTCCGCTTCGGCCACGTGCCCAAGCTGCATCTGCATCGCATCCGCCACCCGCACAACCGGCGCCGAATGAAAGCGGCGGCCAATCTCCTGCCCGGTCGCCAGCGCCTGATGGGTCGGTTCCCCGATCAACTCGGACGGGTCATATTTCACGGCCAGCCCCCCGGTGAACTCGAGGTTTTCCTTGAACGCCTGCACAAAACGCGGCTCGTCCCCCGCATCAAGCGCCGATTGGCCCGGCGGCGCCGACATGATCCGCGCCCATTCGTGATCGGTATCGACAAGCCGCTTGGCCTCAAGCCAGCGCTCCGCCGAATAGCTGCGCAACAGCCGCGCATCGGCCCGCCCCTGGAACACATGCGCCAGCTTCCAGCCAAGGTTGAACGTGTCCTGCATCGACACGTTCATGCCCTGCCCGGCCTTGGGGCTGTGGGTATGACAGGCGTCTCCGGCGGTGAACACGCGCGGATTGCGGTCCTCGCCCGGCGCCACGTCGTCAAACCGGTCCGTCAGGCGGTGCCCGATTTCATAGATCGACCACCAGACCACCTCCTTCACGTCAATCGTATAGGGCGCCATGATGCGATTGGCGGCAGCAATCATGTCCTCGCGGGTGAACTGTCGGTCCGCCACGCGCTCGTCCGCGCTCAGCTTGTCCAGCTCCACATACATGCGGAACAGGTATCCCCCTTCGCGCGGCAGGATCAGGATATTGCCGTCGCTGGCGGAACTGATCAGGCATTTCTGGCGCACATCCGGGAAATCCGTGTTCGCAAGAATGTCCATCACCCCCCAGGCCTGATGCGCTGCATCGCCGTGCAGCTCTCCGCCAATGGCCTTGCGCACGGCCGACCGCGCCCCGTCACAGCCCACCACGTAATTGGCGCGCACTCTCCGGGTCTGCCCCCAGTCCACGCCCGTATCCTCAAGCGTTACCGTGACCGGGTAATCCTCGGCGTCCGGGTCCACCACGAGATCCCTCACCGCCCAGTTGTAATCCGGTTGCAGCCGCGTCGGCGCATTTTCCATCACGTCAAGGAACAACTGATGCAGCCGCGCTTGGTTGATCAGGATATGCGGCATCTCGGAACTGTCATCGGCCACGTCCTGTACCCGGCCAATCCGCTTGATATGGGCCGGGTTCTCTGGATCCGCCATCCAGAACGCCGTCTGGTTCACCCAGTAGCTTTCGCGCTTGACCGTGTCGGCAAAGCCAAAGGCCTGGAACATCTCCATCGTGCGCGTGTTGATCCCGTCGGCCTTGCCCTTGGTGATGTTGCGCGGGTCGCGTTCAACGATCATGGTTTCGATTTCGGGAAACTGCGCCAGCTGCGCGGCAAGGCAAAGCCCCGCCGGCCCGGTCCCCGCAATCAGCACGTCGACCTTTTCCGGCAGCGGCGCAAAGGGATCACGATCCCGCACCCCCGGCGCGGCGGTCTTGCGGTCGGGGTCTCCCCCACGGAATCCATCAACGTAATATTGCATCCAAACGCCTCCTTGCAGCACTCGCCATGCGGGATGCGCAAATTAATAGCTATACTGACTATCTCTTGTCAAGAATTAATAAGTATACCGATTATTTGTCAATTTCTCACTATTTAACAGAAGCTTGTCAATCTCCTCGCTTACTGTTTCAGGATCAGCGCCGCGTAGAAGTTGATGCCTTTCTCGATATTCTCGATCGAAAGCCGCTCATTCAACCCGTGGAATCGCGCAAGGTCATCCCCGGTGATCTGGAACGGGTTGATCCGATAGGCCGCCTTGGCCGCCTTGGCATAATGGCGCGCATCCGTCGCCGCGATGGTCAGCCCCGGCACCGAGGCAATCGGGCCGAATGCCTGCCGGATCGCGGCTTCGATATCCACATATCCCGGCCCGCTTGAATCCGACACCGGCGAGGCGGGCGAGGCGAATTCCCGCTGCACCACGATCTCGATTTTCGGGTCATCAATCGCAGACCGCACATGTGCTTCAATGTCATCCACGCTATCACGCGGATGGATACGGAAGTTGATCGTCGCCACCGCGCGCTGCGCCAGCACGTTTTCCTTGGGCGACCCTTCCAGCATGGTCGGCGCCGTGGTCGTGCGCAGCATCGCATCGGTCGACGGCGACCCGGACAAAATCCCCTCCAAGAGCGGATCAAACAGCCAGCGATTGGCAAAAATCGCGCGTTTCTCGATGGTGAAATGCCGCCCCAGCGCGTCAAAGAACTCGGCCGATACACCCGTCAGCCCGCCGGGCACCGGGTTGTCCTGCAACCGCGCCACCGCATTGGCCAGCTTGCCCACCGCCGTCTCGCGTGGTGGCATCGACGAATGCCCGCCCGCAGCAGTTGCCACCAACTGCATCGTCACATATCCCTTTTCGGCAAGGTTGATGCTCGCCACCGGCACGTCCAGCCCCGGAATGACCTTGTCGAGCACGAATGACCCTTCATCCAGCGCCCATTCCAGTTCCACACCCTGCGCCTTGAGATGGGCCGCCACCGCCTCGGCCCCCTTGCCGCCGGTTTCCTCATCCCCGCCAAAACTCAGGTAGATTGTCCGTTTCGGCGTGAACCCGTCTGCGATCAGCTGTTCCGCCACGGTCATGATCGCGATCAGCGCGCCCTTGTTGTCCAGCGTCCCCCGCCCCCAGACAAATTCGCTGTCAACCGCGCCCGCATAGGGCGGATGCTCCCATTGATTAAGCGAAAAAGGCGCCACCGGAACCACGTCATAATGCGCCGCCAAAAGCACCGGCGCCAACGAGGGGTCCGTCCCCTGCCACTTGTAAAGCGGAGTCACGGGCTCAAGCTCGACCCGGTCCATCGTGGCATGCACCTGCGGATACTGCGCCTCCAGAAACGCAAGGAACGCGCGAAAATCCGGGCGGCTCATATCCGTGGACACGGTCTCGAACGTCACCGCCCGGCTCAGCGCCTGAACCGCTCCCTCGAGATCGGCCTCGAACCGGAACGGTTCGGCCTCGGCCACCGCCCCGGGGCGATACTGAAACGTTTTCACGCCAATCACCGCGGCCAACACCACCAGAACCAGCAAAATGGCGGCCAGAATCCGTTTCAACATGGTCAATCCCCTCTCCCTCTTGCGGATCAATCTGCCCAAAGCCCCCCGGCAAGTCACCCATGACCCGGCGTTATCCCGACATGCATCTGTCGCATTCTGCCTTGCACGACGCGCAACCACCCGTCAGCCTGACAGGAAAGGGAGATCAACATGCGCCTTTCGGACCTCGACATCATCGTCACCGCCCCGCCCGCCCCCGGCTGGGGCGGGCGCTACTGGATACTGGTGAAACTCACCACGGATACCGGGATCACAGGCTGGGGCGAATGCTACGCCTCTTCGATTGGCCCCGAGGCGATGACCCACATTATCCGCGACCTGTTCGCGCGGTATTTCGAAGGCGAAAACCCCGAAAACATCGAAAAACTCTTCCGCAAAAGCTATTCCTCCGGCTTCACCCAGCGCCCCGACCTCTCCGTCATGGGCGCGTATTCCGGGCTCGAGATCGCCTGCTGGGATATTCTGGGCAAAGACCGTGACCGCCCGGTGCATGCGCTCATTGGCGGGCGCATGAACGACGCCTTGCGCGCCTATACCTATCTCTACCCGCTGCCCCATCACGACATCAACGCCTTCTGGTCCTCGCCCGAACTGGCCGCCGAATGCGCGCTGGCCATGGTGGACAAGGGTTATACAGCGGTCAAATTCGACCCCGCCGGCCCCTACACCATGCGCGGCGGCCATATGCCCGCGATGAACGACATCACCAAATCCGTTGCCTTCTGCAAAGCCATCCGCGAGGCCGTGGGCGACCGCGCCGACCTCCTCTTTGGCACCCATGGTCAGTTCTCCACCGCAGGCGCGATCCGCCTTGGCAAGGCGCTCGAACCCTATTCCCCCCTCTGGTTCGAAGAACCCATCCCGCCGGACAATTACGCAGAAATGGCCAAGGTTGCCCGCGCCGTGTCGATCCCCGTGGCCACCGGCGAACGCCTCACCACCAAGGCCGAGTTCGCCCCGATCCTGCGCCAGGGCGCCGCCACCATCCTTCAACCCGCGCTTGGGCGCGCGGGCGGCATCTGGGAAATGAAAAAAGTCGCCGCCATGGCCGAGGTCTACAATGCCCAGATGGCCCCCCACCTCTATGCCGGTCCCATCGAATGGGCCGCCAATATCCAGCTTGGCCTGTCCATCCCCAACTGCCTGCTGGTCGAAAGCATCGAGACCGATTTCCACTATGCCCTGATCAAGCACAGCTTCCGCGTCGAAGACGGCTATATCGCCGCCCCCACCGGTGCGGGTCTTGGCATCGAGGTCGACGAAGACCTCGCCCGCGCCCATCCGTTCACCGGCGACGGGCTGCATTTGCAAATGCAGGACGATCCCTGCGACTATCAGCACGGTAACAACTTCGCCGGGGGCGCACCGCCGGTGACGGAGTGACCCAATACCGGAACTGATCCAATCGCCTCGAAGTCTCGTTTTCTCTTGAAACGCATTACAAAGCTGAACACGCTTGCACATAGACAGATGAAGGACCTGCCATGACTGAACGCCTAGTCCTTGTTCTCGCGGCTATCGGGCTTGTGCCCATTGCCCTCTCTTATGGCGTGGACCCGGCGCGTTCGGTGAACTACCTGCTGGGTTTCCCGGTCGAAGGCACCAACCAGACCCATGTGTTCCGCGCCATCATGGGGCTGTATTTTGCCAATGTCGTGCTCTGGATCATGGGGGCGCTCACCGCGTCCCTGCGCCGCCCCGCCCTGATCAGCCTTTTCGTGTTCATGGGCGGGCTCGCGGCTGGCCGCATCCTGAGCGTCCTGATGGATGGTATTCCGGGCCCGGTTCTCATTTTCTACCTTCTGGCAGAACTGGCGTTCGCGGCGCTCGCCTTCAACGCCCTGCGCCGCCCCGCATCCTGAGGCGCCGCCATGTTCTCACACCTGCCCAAATTGCCTGCCGCCCTTGTCGCGGCAGCGATGATTCAATCGACACCGCTTTTTGCAGAAACACCGCAAGAGGCTGTCGACACCCGCTTTGCCGAAATCGCTGCAGCGATCGAAGCGATCGGCCTGAAGCGCATTGTCGCGATAGACCACGCCCGCCTTGCTGCCGCCGAGGGCGTCTCGATGCCGCCCGCGCGGGTGCAGATCTTTTCCGATCCGGCCATCAATACCCCACTCCTTTCAGAGAACATCGCGACCGGGCTGGACCTTCCGTTCAAGGTGCTGAACTACGCCCAGAGCGGCGAGGCCCGCGTGATTTATTCCGGGGCGGGCTTTCTCAAGTCGCGGCACGAACTCCAGGACTCGCCCGCTTTGCGAGCCTTCCAAGACACGCTCGCCACGCTCACAGGCCCCGACACGGTGACAACGACCCCGGCCCCCATCGCGCCCCGTGATTACGGCATTATCAAGCTCTCCAGCACCAAATCCGTTCCCGATGCCGTCGCCAGCCTGACCGCAACTGTCAAGGCCCAAAGCGACACGATCTGGTTTGGCGAGATCGACTTCAAGGCCGAGGCCGCCGCGCTTGGCGCCGATCTGCCCGAGGCGACGCTCCTCCTGTTTGGCGGCCCCGCCCCCGGCGGTGTCGCCATGGCGCAATTCCCGGCCATCGGCCTGGACGCCTTCTGCCAGAAACTCTTGGTCTACGCCGCCCCGAACGGGGGCTCGGTGGTACTCTTCAACGACATCGCCGCACTGGCCAAGCTGCATTACGGAACATCCGCGCCGCCCCATCACGCGCTTAATGAAAGGTTGACTGCAACGTTCAAGGCAGCACTCAACTAGTTTCCCGCGGCGCGCACCGACCGGGGTTTCCGGTCCGTTTATGCGCGCAGAAGACAACGTCTATTCCACCATGGCCAAATCGCAAGAGCGCGAAGTGCTCCGCTCAAGGCAACATCGCGATCCCTTCGGCGGTGCTGTGCTTTGACTTGGGAAACCAATCCGGCAACGTTCGCTTCAAGGCCGCATCCCCACTGACGTACATCCGCCCCAGTTCTTCTTCACGCGCCAGCGTGGACCGCCCCATGATCACGGCCCCGAAGGACTCCGTCGTCGTTTCCACGTAAAGATCGACCTCGAAGCCCGGCACATCCACGCACACTTCCACTGGAAAACCGGGACGCAACAACAGCCAATAGACCTCGTGCGCCTCGTCCGCGTCCGAGAAATGAAACCGCACCACGATCCGGCGCGCAGGCACCTTGCTCACATCCATCTTGCGCATTTTCCACATCAATGTGGACACTTCATAAGACAGCGCCACGTCTGCCTCGATGTTGGCCTGTGCCCAGTGCGCCAGCGCGATGAGCGCAGGTTCCAAATCCACGGCCTTTTGCGTGCGCAGGTAATCCACGCTTCCCTTGGCCGGATCCTCGATCCGCTCGACCATTCCCGTCGCCTCCAACTCGCTCAACCGACGCGACAAAACGGTCGGCGAGATACCTCCCAAGGCACGGCGAATATCATTGAACCGGGTTTCCCCGGCCCAAATCTCACAAAGGATCGGAAGCGTCCAACGCGCCTGCAAAACTTCGCAGGCTTTGGATATCGGGCAGATCAGCCCATATGGTTTGGCGGTCATGATCGCGCCCTCCCTTATGCGACAAGGGTAGTGGGATGCCCACCGCCGGGTCCAGTATCATTTGTGTACCGACCCGCTCTCTTTGGCCGACTGGCCGCATGATGCGCTCGTCACGCACACTTGTCCTAAAGGAAACAATCCAGAGGACATACCCGATGCCACTGAATTTCGCCCGGTTGACCCCGCCACTCCTGCGCGGTTTATTGACCCTTTACCGGATTCGCGGACGCATGGACTTGCCTGCCTCCTCCAAGTCCCGCGAATGCTCGCGCGCGCCCAAATCACATCCCGACTTTGCCCCGCGCACCTCCCCCCCGGGCGCGGCACGTGACGCGCTCGCCGGGGCCATGCTCTGGTATGCCACGCCGCGCGACTTCTGAACCACAACAAACACGTTCCCTCTCCCCCGAAAAAGGCCAAGAGTCCAACAGTTCCAATACTTCCCAAACAGCGGCATACTCGCCTTGTTCCACCCCAAAAGGAGTATACGCATGCCCGCTATGATTTCCTTCCGCTCGGTCGTCGAACCCTCCGACTGCGATTTTTTGGGCCACATGAATGTTTCCAGGTATTTCGCGGCCTGTTCCGATGGCGTCTTTGCCATTCAGTCGGAAATGGGCCTGACCGCCAATGACATGCGTTCGGGCCGCCGCCTGTCCTTTGCCGTGGTCCACGCCGACAGCGATTTTCGCGCCGAATTGTCTGCGGGAGACTCGATCTTTCTTGAAACCGCCATCCTCGAAATCGGCACCAAATCAATGACGTTTCGCCACCGCCTGATCCGCGCCGAGGACAAGGCCATTTCATTCGAGACGATCTTCAAATGCGTCATGCTGGATCTCGCCGCACGACGCGCCAGCCCAATTCCCGAAGACGTCATCAAAAAAGCGGAAGCTTGGCGGGAGACCGCGTAGTCAAATCACGACCGAACTCGCATTCGAAATCGCACCATGTTATAAAATGCGTGACAACCCGAGGAACCGCACCCGTGAACATGCAAGCGCCCCCCGCTCCGCCCTCTGAAATGGCCCGCAGCGCCGCTTCGGCCGCCGCGTATCTGAAAACGCTCGCCCATGAGGGCCGCCTGATGATCCTTTGCCATCTCGGGTCCGGCGAGAAATCCGTGGGCGAATTGGAGAACCTTCTGGAAATCCGTCAGGCCGCCGTTTCGCAAATGCTCGCCCGCCTGCGCGAAGAGGGGCTGGTTTCCACCCGGCGCGAGGGCAAGACCATCTATTACAGCCTTGCGGACCAGAACACGGCCGAGGTGATCGGCATGCTCTACCGCCTGTTCTGTGGCCCTGCCGAGGAATAAGGCCCGGTGTCAGACGCGGGCGCCCTGCCCCAACCGCTTGAAAACTGGTTCAAAACGCGCGGCTGGCAGCCCCACCCGCATCAGCGCGACATGCTCGCGCGCGCGGCTGATCCCTGCACGCTGCTGATTGCCCCCACCGGGGGCGGCAAGACCATGGCCGGGTTCCTGCCCACGCTCGCGGATTTGGCCCGCGCGCCCCACGAAGGGCTGCACACGCTCTATGTCTCCCCGCTGAAAGCGCTCGCAGCCGACATCAAGCGCAACCTGCGCACCCCTGTGGATGAAATCGGCCTGCCCATCCGCATCGAGGACCGCACCGGCGACACCTCCAACACCGCCAAGAAACGCCAGCGCGCCGATCCGCCCCATATCCTGCTGACCACGCCCGAAAGCCTTGCCCTGCTGACCTCCTACCCGGACGCGCCGCATATCTTTTCCGGGCTGAAACGCGTGATCGTCGACGAAATCCACGCGCTCGCCGAAAGCAAACGTGGTGATCAGCTTTTTCTGGCGCTCGCCCGCCTGCAAACCCTTTGCCCCGACCTACGCCGCGTCGGTCTCTCGGCCACCGTCGACCGCCCCGCCGACATCGCCCGCCTGCTGGCCCGCAATCCCGACCCCTGTGCGATCGTGACCGCCGATCCCGGCCCCGATCCCGACATTTCCATGCTTCAAACGCAGGAAGAGCCGCCATGGTCCGGAGGCGGCGCAGCCTATGCGATCCCCGCCGTTCTAGAACAGGTCAAGCGCCACAAGACCACGCTGATCTTTCACAACACCCGCGCGCAGGCGGAAATTTTCTTTCATAATCTGTGGCTTGCCAATGAAGAAGGCCTGCCCATCGGCATCCATCACGGCAGCCTCGACCGCGACCAGCGTCAAAAGGTCGAGGCCGCCATGGTGCGTGGCGATCTGCGCGCCATTGTCTGCACGGGCTCGCTGGATCTGGGCATCGACTGGGGCGATGTCGACCTCGTGATCCAGGTCGGCGCCCCCAAGAACGTCAAACGCCTTGTCCAGCGTATCGGACGCGCCAACCACCGCTACAATGCCCCATCCAAGGCGCTCTTGGTGCCCGCCAACCGCTGGGAAGTCATCGAATGCGTCGCGGCCCTTCAGGCTGTGCGCGACCATGATCTTGACGGCGACCCGCGCGGCCCCGGCCCGCGCGACGTGCTCTGCCAGCACATCCTCCTGACCGCCGCCGCCGGGCCTTTCGACGCCGACGCGCTCTTTCAAGAGATGCAAAGCGCAGGACCTTATGTCGACCTGACAAGGCCCGAGTTCGACGCCTGCCTCGACTTCTGCGCCACGGGCGGCTACGCGCTCAAGGCCTATGACCGCTGGCAACGCCTGCAACAGCGTAGTGATGGACTATGGCAATTGCGCGATCCCCGCGCCGCTGCACATATCCGCATGAATGCGGGCACCATTCAGGACACCGACACGCTCAAGGTGCGCCTCAAACGCAGCCGTGGCGGCAAGCCACTTGGCGAGGTCGAAGAGAGCTTTGCCGCCACGCTCTCGGCGGGCGACACCTTCCTCATCGGTGGACAGATCGTACGCTATGAAGGCCTGCGCGAAATGACCGTCGAGGTTTCACGCAACGCCGCAAGAAAGCCCCGTATCGCAGTGTTTTCAGGCACAAAATTTGCAACATCCACCCAGCTCTCCCAACGTATCCTACACAGCCTGCAACGCCATGAATGGCCCGACCTACCGGCCCACACGGCCGACTGGATACAGCTCCAGAACCGCATGTCCCGCCTGCCGGAACCGGGGCGGCTTCTGATCGAAAGCTTCCCGCGCAATGGGCGCGAGAACCTCTGCGTCTATGGCTTTGCCGGACGCAACGCGCAACAGACGCTTGGCCTGCTTTTGACCAAACGCATGGAGGAAACCGGGCTGGCGCCGATGGGGTTTGTCTCGACCGACTACGCCACCCTGATCTGGGGGCTGGATGCCGTCACCGACCCGACCCCGCTCTTTGATCTAGAGGCTTTCCGCGACGGGTTGGATGGCTGGCTGGCCGGTAACGCCCTGATGAAACGCACCTTTCGCGGCGCTGCAACGATCTCGGGGCTGATCGAACGCAACATGCCCGGCAAACGCAAGTCCGGGCGGCAGGCGACCTTCTCCTCCGACATCCTCTACGACACGCTTCTGAAATACGATCCCGACCACCTGCTGATGCAGATCACAAGGCAAGAGGCGATGCGCGGACTTGTCGATTTCGCCCGCATCGAAGATCTCCTGACCCGCGTCGAAACCCGGATCGATCTCGTGCGCACGCCCCATGTCACCCCGTTTGCGGCACCGCTTTTTCTCGAAGTCGGCAAGGTTCCGGTCCAGAGCGGCAGCGCCGAAGAACGTCTGCTGGCAGAAGAGACCGAGGCGCTTATGATAGACAGCGGACTCGCACAAATGTAATTCATACAGTCTATATTGCACGAAAAATGCCCTTATTTTCTCCATTAATGTTCGAATAAGACAAGCGTCGCACGAACCCTCTTGCGCGCATGTTCACCCCGGTCTAGGAACACACCATGAACGGCGTAGAGTTTTCACTGGCGGGGGCAACCCTCACCGCGCTCGGCTCCGGCGCGCTCTGGTGGGCCGAGCGACGCCTGCTCGTGGTGTCCGATCTGCACCTTGGAAAGTCCGACCGTCTGGCCCGGCGCGACGGAGCGCAGCTCCCCCCGTACGAGACCCGCGATACCCTGATCCGGCTGGAAAACGATCTCAACAGCACCAATGCGGGCACCGTGATCTGCCTTGGTGACAGTTTCGACGATCTCGAAGCGGCCCGCGCCCTTTCCGAGGCAGACCGTCTCTGGATCAACCGTCTTCAGGCCGGGCGCCGCTGGGTCTGGATCGAAGGTAACCACGATCCCGGTCCGATTGCCCTGGGCGGCACACATCTTGCCGAACTGCCCTTGCCGCCGCTCACCTTCCGCCATATCGCCCAGCCTCGCAAAAGCGGCGAAATCTCGGGCCACTACCATCCCAAGGTGCGTGTCCAAACCCGCCTGCGTGCCATTTCGCGTCCCGCGTTCCTTTTCGATGCCGACCGCGTGATCCTGCCGGCCTTTGGCACTTATACCGGCGGATTGCGCAGCACCGACGCCGCGCTGGCCACGCTCATGCGGCCCGAAGCCCGCGCCATCATCACCGGCCAGACACCGCGCGTAATCCCCATGCCCCGCGGATAAAACTTGCCAACCTTCTGAATAGGCTCAGAGAATCCCGACTTCTTCAAGCATCGGGCGATAGTTGCGGCTCACCGGAACGCGCGTGTCATTCACAAGGACAAGAAAACACCGCCCCTGCTTCATTTCACAGCGCCGGATCGCATCGCGCGCCACCCAATGCGACCGGTGCACCCGAAACCCCTCGACGCCTTCCATTTCCTTGATCGCGTCGGTCAGGCGCATCCGCACCCTTTCCCGCCCCTTGTCCGTGGTGACATCCACCGAATGGTCCGTGACCGAAAGATGCAGAATCCACGGCGCCGCCTCACCGTTCAGCCGATCCGCCAACCGGGGGCGCACACGCTCCACGGCGGCGGATTTTGCCCCGCTTGCGAGCATGACAAACGCCCGGATCGTGACCACGGCGCCCGATACTAGGGCGACATATGACAGGGTCAGATAAAAGGGCACCGTCCGTACTTCGGGTCCGAAAAAGGGCACCCGGCCCAGCCCCCAGACCGCGACCGATATGAACAGCGTGGCAAACATCCCCTCGACGACGAAGCGGGTGATATCGCCGTGCGCCGGGCACAGGTACACTGCCAGCGCCCGCCCGCCAAAACCCAACACGAACGACAGGGTGACGACCGTGCTCCAATAGATCACCCGCTGCCCGAAATCCATGTAGGAATACGTGCCAAACGGGCTCGCGACCACAACGGCAACGCAAAGCAAAAGCCAGATTGCCACGACCTGCGGCTTCAATATCGAGCGATAAGTCAATCGCGCGACTGCAAAAAACTTCTTCAATGTACTTCCTGGAGACAGGCCCCCTTTGGGCGGCCACACCCTCTTGACCCGGGCCGCAAATGCTCTTCTCCTGCCACTGATCGCCCAAACCCGGATCAGCAACAAGGGGGAAACAATTGGATCTGTCGCGCGAAATTGCCGCAAAAGTTGAACAAAGCTTTGCAAGTCAGGCCATGATGACGACCTTCGGCGCGAGGCTGACCCGTCTCGCACACGGCATGGTCGAAATCGAGGCCCCCATTCTCGAACAATGTACACAACAGCATGGGTTCGGCCACGCCGCCCTGACCTTTGGTCTGGGCGATTCGGCCGCCGGGTACGCTGCCCTTTCGGTGATGCCACCAGAGGCCGAAGTGCTGACCAGCGAGATGAAGATTCACCTGCTCTCTCCGGCCCAAGGCGATCTGTTGCGCGCCACCGGCAAGGTTGTCAAACCCGGGCGGCGGCTTGTGATTGTTCAGGCAGAGGTACATGCGATCTCCGGGGATCAGAGCACGCAGATTGCGCTTATGACGGGCACCATGGTTCCGGTTTTTCCAAAATAAAACAGGCGGATCCGTCGATCCGCCTGCCATATTTTAAACGCTCTGTCGCTGCTCTCAGGCCGTAAGACCTTCGGGTTCCGCCAGCCCGTTTGCCCGGCAGCAGGCCGTCACCGTGTTGGCCAGCAGACAGGCGATCGTCATCGGACCGACCCCACCGGGAACCGGCGTGATTGCCCCGGCCACGGCGGCGGCACTCTCGTAATGCACGTCGCCCACCAGCCGGGTCTTGCCCTCGCCTTTTTCCGGCGCGTCGATCCGGTTGATGCCGACGTCGATCACCGTTGCGCCGTCCTTGATCCAGTCGCCGGGCACCATTTCCGGACGCCCCACCGCGGCCACCACGATATCGGCGCGCCGCACCACGTCCGCCAGATCCTTGGTCCGCGAATGCGCGATCGTTACCGTACAGCTGTCGCCCAGCAAAAGCTGCGCCATCGGTTTGCCCACGATGTTCGAGCGTCCGATCACAACCGCATCCATGCCCGACAGGCTTCCATGATGATCCCGAAGCATCATCAGGCAACCCAGCGGTGTGCAGGGCACCATGCTTTTCTGCCCGGTGCCCAAGAGGCCAACATTGGAAATATGGAACCCGTCCACATCCTTCTCGGGGGCAATCGAATTGATCACGAGGTCTTCGTTGAGATGCCCCGGCAACGGCAATTGAACAAGGATACCATGGACTTGCGGATCATTGTTTAACTGATGAATGAGGTTGAGAAGATCCGCCTCCGCCGTATCCGCCGCCAGCTTGTGTTCAAAGCTGTTCATGCCCACTTCCACGGTCTGTTTGCCTTTCGAGCGCACATAGACCTGGCTCGCCGGGTCTTCGCCCACCAGCACCACGGCCAGCCCCGGCGTGATCCCGTTTTCTTCCTTGAGACGGGCCACATGCCCGGCCACCTTGTCGCGCACCTTGGCCGCAAAGGCCTTGCCGTCAATCACTTGCGCTGTCATCTCGATCTCCCGTTATACATCCGTCCGGGCATAGCTGTCCCGGTAATGGTCCATTTGCATCCGCGTCGCCAACACGGCGTTTTTCATCAAGGTTGCGACGGTCACGGGGCCAACCCCGCCCGGTACGGGCGTGATCCATCCGGCCACTTCGGCGCAACTGTCAAAATCCGCGTCCCCCACCGTGCGCGGCCCATCCGGCGTCTCGACGCGGTTGATGCCGATGTCGATCACCGCCGCGCCGGGCTTGATCATGTCCCCGGTCACAAGGCCCGGCTTGCCCACGGCAACAAAGACCGCGTCCGCCGCGCGCGAATGCATGGCGACCGATCGGGTCATGTGGTGGCACACCGTCACCGTCGCGCCCAACCCCATCATCAGGAAGGCTATCGGCTTACCCACGATTTCGGAATGGCCGATCACGGTGACGTTCAACCCCTCCATCTGCAAGGGCAGCGTTTTCAGGATCTCCACCGACGCCACCGCCGTACACGGGCCCAGCGCGAGGTCGTTATACACGATGTTGCCGATCGACGCGGGGTGCATGCCCTCGACATCCTTGAGCGGATGCACGGCCTTTTGCAGCGCCTTCACCGGGATATGCTCGGGCAACGGGCGCTGGATGATGATCCCGTTGACACGCGGATCATGGTTCAGCCCCTGCAGGATCCCGATCAACTGTTCCAGCGACGTCTCCGCCGGATAGCTGCGCGCCTCGAATTGCACCCCGGCGCTTTCCGCCTGTTTCTGCTGGTTGCGCACATAAAGTTCGGCCGCCGCCGTGTCCCCGACACTCACCGAAACCAGGCGGGGCGACCAGCCAAGCTCGCTCAGCTTCTGCGCCTCGGCCCTGACGTCTGATCGCAACTCCGCTGCAACCGCTTTTCCGTCAATCACAACTGCGCGCATGGTCCGCTCCGCTATTCGAAATCGATGCTCTGCGCTTCCCGCGCGATCGACCAGTCAATCAGTTTGCGCCACATCACCTCGACGATCTCGGGGTCCAGCCCCTCGTCCCCGGCTGTGGCTTTCACCTTGGCCACAACATCCTCGATGCGGGCCGGAATAGAGGCGGGCAGCCCCGCCTCTGTCTTGATCTCCACCGCGCGGTCGATATAGCCAGCCCGTCTTGCCAGCAACCGGACCAACTCTCGGTCCAGCGTGTCTATCTGTGCGCGCAGCGTGGGCATATCGGGGCATTCGGCAGGGTCAAGCATCGCATTCCACTCGGAAATTTCTGCGCATGCCCTACCCTGCCTTTTGCCAAACCGCAACGCAGATCAGAACAGACCTTCGACCAGGCCTTCCTCGTTGATGCGGATGTTTTCCGCCGCCGGGGTGCGGGGCAGACCCGGCATGGTCATGATCTCACCACAGATCACCACCACGAACCCGGCCCCCGCGCTCAACCGCACTTCGCGGATCGGAACGGAATGGCCCGTGGGCGCACCGCGCAGGTTCGGATCGGTCGAGAACGAGTACTGCGTCTTGGCCATACAGACCGGCAGATGCCCGTATCCCGCCTCTTCCCACTGGCGCAGCTGGTCGCGGATTTTCTTGTCCGCCAGCACCTCGTCGGCGCGGTAGATGGCCGTGGCGACGCGCTCGATCTTGTCGAACAGGGACATGTCGTCATTATAAAGTGGTGCGAACTGGCTGATCCCGGCATCGGCGATCTCGGCCACGCGGGTGGCAAGCTCTTTGGTGCCTTCCGACCCCTTTTCCCAGTGCTGGCACAGGATCGCTTCGGCGCCCTGGCTGGCGACGTAATCCTTGACGGCCTGCACCTCGGCGTCGGTGTCGGTGACAAAGTGGTTGATCGCCACCACGACCGGGACGCCGAACTGCTTGAGGTTGCCGATGTGACGACCCAGGTTGGCGCAGCCGTCGTTCACCGCGGCCACGTTCTCCGGGCCCAGATCGGCCTTGGCCACGCCGCCGTTCATCTTCATCGCGCGGATCGTCGCCACCAGCACCACGCAATCGGGCGCGAGTCCCGCCTTGCGGCACTTGATGTTCATGAACTTCTCGGCACCAAGGTCGGCCCCGAATCCGGCTTCCGTCACCACGTAATCCGCGATTTTCAAAGCGGTGGAGGTCGCAATCACCGAGTTACAGCCATGCGCGATGTTGGCGAACGGGCCGCCATGCACGAAGGCCGGGTTGTTTTCCAGCGTCTGCACAAGGTTGGGCTGCATCGCATCGCGCAGCAACACGGTCATCGCGCCATCCGCCTTGATGTCGCGGGCATAGATCGGGGTGCGGTCGCGGCGATAGGCCACGATCATGTCGCCCAGACGCTTCTGCAGGTCGGCAAGGTCGGTCGCAAGGCATAGGATCGCCATGACTTCCGAGGCCACGGTGATGTCGAACCCGGTCTGGCGGGCAAAACCGTTGGCCACGCCGCCAAGGCCGACAACCGTGTCCCGCAGGGCCCGGTCGTTCATGTCCATGACACGGCGCCAGGTGATCCGGCGCTCGTCGATCTCAAGCTCGTTGCCCCAGTAGATGTGGTTGTCGATCATCGCGGTCAGCAGGTTATGCGCCGCCGTGATCGCGTGGAAATCGCCAGTGAAATGCAGGTTCATTTCTTCCATCGGCACGATCTGGGCATAACCGCCCCCGGCGGCCCCGCCCTTCATGCCAAAGTTCGGCCCCAAAGAGGCTTCGCGGATGCAGATCGCCGCTTTCTTGCCGATCGCGCACAGACCGTCGCCAAGGCCGACGGTGGTGGTGGTCTTGCCTTCGCCCGCAGGGGTCGGGTTGATCGCGGTCACAAGGATCAGCTTGCCGTTCTTGTTGCCCTGAACCGAGTTGATGAACTCCTGGCTCACCTTGGCCTTGTCATGGCCATACGGCAGCAGGTCGTCGCTGCTGATTCCCAGCTTGGCACCGATCTCCTGAATCGGGCGTTTCTTTGCCTCGCGGGCAATTTCGATGTCAGTCTTGAAGCTCATGGCGGTCCCTATCGCAGACTTGTTGGTCGTTCTGACCAAAACCATAGCGACACGCCAAGCCGACTCAGGCAGCATTTCCGACATTTCCCACGCCCGTTGCGGCGACAGAACGGGCACAGGTTTCTTTTTGGAAACGATTGCCCCCCTTGGGCGGCAAATGGCTCAGTCCGCGCGGGCGGCCTCGAACTGGCTCCAGACGGGCTGATCCGGGATGTGCAGGCGCAGTATGTCGCCCACCCGGAACCCCCCTTCCCGCTCGACCCAGGCCGTCACACCGCGCCGGCCCACAGCCGCGCTCTTGAACGCCTTGCCATGGCCGGGATGGGCAGCCTCGATCACCCGACCGGGCAGAACGCAGGGGCGGTTTTCCATGTCGACCACGATGGTTGTGCCATTGTCACCTTGCAAACGCGACGACGGCGGCACGTGGCTGAAATCGGGAATGCCCCGCACCACCATGCTCGCGCCCAGCATGCCCGGGTCCAGTGTGTCCAGCCCGATTTCCGCAGCGATCACGTCCAGCTCTTCCTGCGATACCACCGAAAGCTGGCGCACATTGGCAATCTCGGTGTGGCGCGGATGCTGCGACAACACCCGACTACAGGATTCGCGCGTGATCCCGGCGTGGAACTCGCCCACCGGGCCGCCGAAATCCACCGACATCTCCGTGATCGGCACCGCGCTCAGGTCCTCGACCGAATTCGCCACCCGGCCCAGCCAGACGATTTCTCCGTAGAATTCCGAGGGTTTCAAAGCAGGCATGACAGGCTCCGGGTCAGTCACGCGCCAGATGCGCGCAAGGTAAAGAACAGGCGGCGAAACGCGAACAGGACCGACCCGTCCGCGCGCAGCGGATACGCCTGTGCCATAGCCGCTTCATAGGCCGCGATCAACGCCTGCATCTCCTCGGCATCCACCGCTTCAAGATAGGGGCGCGCAAAGGTGCTTTCGGTAAAGAGCCGCACCGGATGGGCGCCTTCGGCGGCGGGCAGATGCTGCAGGTAATGCGTCTCCCAGACCTGCACCGCCCCCAGCGGCGCCAACAGGTCGAAATAGGCCTCCGGGTTCAGGATCTGCGGCCCCCGCGCCACCGCCCGATCCCCGAACAGCGCGCCAAACGACGTGCCCCAGCCCCGATGAGACGGCGCGGCATTCTGAAACGGCATCTGCACCGCCAACACGCCGCCTTGCGCCAGCATCCCGGCAAGGCGTGGCAGCAGCGTGTCGTGATCGCCCAGCCATTGCAGCGCCGCGTTGGAATAGATCAGCGCCGCAGGTCGCTCCGGCGCCCATCCGGCGATATCGGCCTCGATCAGCCTGTCATAAACCGCCCGCTCTTCGGCCCGCTCCAGCATCGCCGGGGAATTGTCCACCCCGACCAGCGCCCGCGCCCCAAACCGCGCCCGCAGCGCTGCCCCCACCGGGCCATTGCCACAGCCAAGGTCGAACACGTCGCCCTCCGGCAACGGCCCGACCCGCGCCAGAAGATCCAACGCCGGCTGAAGCCGCTGATCCGCGAAGGTCTCGTATTTTCCGGGGTTCCAGTCATTCATGTCGCGCCACCCTTTCATTCTGTGAAAGTGCCCGTCGGCCAAAGTAAAAGGCCGGGGTCTCCCCCGGCCTGTTCAAACCTTTATGCTGTCGGTTCCGGCTCCATCCCGCCATCGCCGCTGGGCTTGTTGCGCGGCTTGGTTTTCGGGATCGCAGTCACGCTCGGGGCGCTGCCCTCGTCCGGAGTGTCATCATCATCCCCGGCATGCGGCGGTTCGCCATTCATCACCCGCTTGATCTCGTCCCCTGTCAGGGTCTCGTATTCCAGCAGCCCCTTGGCAAGACGCTCCCATTCCTCGTGCTTGTCCTTGAGGATTTCCAGAGCGCGGTCATAACCCTGCTGGATAAAGCGCTTTACCTCTTCCTCGATCAGCTCCTTGGTATGGGCCGAAACCGAGAACCCGGCGGTGTTGCCGCTATAGCCCTCATGGGCTTCGGCATAGTCGATGTTGCCGACCTTGTCCGACATGCCCCAGCGCATCACCATCGCGCGCGCCAGCTGGCTCGCCTGCATGATGTCACCGGCGGGGCCGTTCGACACGTGGTCTTCGCCGTACTTGATCACCTCGGCGGCCTTGCCCGCCATGGTCATGGCAAGCTTTTCCTCGCATTCATCCCGGTGATAGTTCAGCCGATCCATCTCGGGCAGCGACACAACCATGCCCAGCGCACCACCGCGCGGGATGATCGTCGCCTTGTAGACAGGATCGCACAGCGGCAGCGACAGCCCGACAACCGCGTGGCCGGCCTCGTGATAGGCGGTCTTTTCCTTCTGGTCCTGCGTGAGCACCATCGAGCGGCGCTCGGAGCCCATCATCACCTTGTCCTTGGCGTTCTCGAAATCTTCCATGGTCACGAACCGCCGCCCCACGCGGGCCGCCATCAAAGCGGCCTCGTTCACGAGGTTGGCAAGGTCCGCACCCGAGAAACCGGGGGTGCCGCGCGCAATGATACGCAGGTCCACATCCGGCCCCAGCGGGGTCTTGCGGGCATGCACGCCCAGAATTTTTTCGCGGCCCTTGATGTCGGGGTTGCCCACCGTGACCTGACGGTCAAATCGGCCCGGACGCAGCAATGCGGGGTCCAGAACGTCTTTCCGGTTGGTCGCGGCCAAAATGATCACGCCTTCATTGGCCTCGAACCCGTCCATCTCGACCAGAAGCTGGTTGAGAGTCTGTTCGCGTTCGTCGTTACCGCCGCCATAGCCTGCGCCACGATGGCGGCCCACGGCGTCGATCTCGTCAATAAAGACGATACAGGGCGCATTCTTCTTGGCCTGCTCGAACATGTCGCGCACGCGAGAGGCACCCACACCGACGAACATTTCCACAAAGTCCGAGCCCGAGATGGTAAAGAACGGCACACCCGCCTCGCCCGCAATCGCGCGCGCCAAAAGCGTCTTACCGGTGCCCGGAGGGCCCACCAGCAGCGCGCCCTTGGGGATCTTGCCGCCAAGGCGCGAGAATTTCTGCGGGTTGCGCAGGAATTCGACGATCTCCTCAAGCTCTTCCTTGGCCTCGTCGATGCCCGCCACGTCGTCAAAGGTCACACGGCCATGTTTCTCGGTCAGCATCTTGGCCTTGGACTTGCCAAAGCCCATCGCGCCGCCCTTGCCGCCGCCCTGCATGCGGTTCATGAAATAGATCCACACCCCGATCAACAGAAGGAACGGCAACAGCGAAATCAGGAACGCCTGAAACCCGCTCTGTTCCTGGCTTTCGGCCCGCACCGGAATGTTGTTTTCGATCAAAAGCGTGGTGACCTCGGCGTCCGTCGGCTTGATCGCCACATAATTCGACCCGTCCTTGGTGGTATAGCGCACTTTTTCGCCATCCAAGGTCACGCTCGACACCTGATCGCCATCCACGGCCGCGACAAAGTCGGAATAGCTGTTCTCACGGCTCTGCAACGACGCGCTGTCGCCGCTAAACAGGTTGAACAGGGCCAGAATCAATAGAAAAAGAACGACCCAGAATGCAATATTGCGTGCGTTGCCCAAGGCAAATCTCCCAAGGTTAGACCGACGCCGTGCCTAACACAGCGCGCGTCACAGTTAAATAGACATCACACGACCATGTTCAATGCGATAATTGCCATCCGGCGGGGCGAGATCAGAAGAAATCCGCCCGTTTGCCCGTGATCCGGGCGGACCAGCCCTCTGCCCGTCCCGCCAGAGGCGCCGCCACAAGCCGCGCGCCCTGCCAGATCGCCGGGCTTGCCAGCACCGAAACACGCGGGCGCCCGGTGGCCCGCCAGTCCGGGCACTCTGCAATGCCCGCCTCGCCCAGCGCGGCAATTTCAAGCCCCGCCTGCCCCGGTCCATCCAGACGCCACCGCCCGTCCCACGCGGCAGTTATATCACATCGAACGCCGGCCACCGCCGCCCATTCGCGCGTGATACGCAGGCATCCGCCTTTGCGGATCACAAGACAGCCATGTAGGGCCGTTGTCGTCTCTGCCGCCAACGCGGCCTGCAGCGCATCAAAACGCGGTTTGTAAACCTGTCCCGACACCCAGTTCAGCGCCCGCGCGACGACCCGCGTGCGCAATTCCTCGGGGGCCGCATCGAACGCCGCCAGCGCAATCACCACATCCCCGGCATCAAAGGTCACTGCCTCCGCCACCAACTGCCGCTCGGCATAGTCCAGCGCCGCCCGTGCACGCGCCATATGCGCCGCCGTGCGGGTCAGCCGTTCCACGCTCACTCCCAAGGGGGCCAGCAGCTCAAGCGCCTGCCGCGCCTTGATCCGGTCATAGGCCGGGTCGTCGTTGCTCGGATCATCCGCCCAGACCAGCCCCGCCTGCCGCAGATGGTCACGCAATTCTGCGCGCCGCACATCCAGCAAGGGCCGAAGCCAGACAATCCCGTCCCGCGCCAGAACCGGCGCCATCGCCGCCAGCCCGTCCACGCCCGACCCGCGCCCCAGCCGCATCAGCACCGTTTCCGCCTGATCATCCGCCGTATGACCCAGCGCCACGTGCCCGATCCCGCGCCGCTTTGCCCAATCGCTGATCAGAGCCCGTCGCCCGTCCCGCGCCGCCGCCTGCACGCTACCGCGCCCGTCCCAGCCCCAGGCCAGCACCTCATGGGCAATCCCGAACCGGGCGCAATACTCCGCAACGAGCGCAATCTCCTCCGCCGCCTCTTCGCGCAATCCGTGGTTCACGCTCACCACGGCAAGCTCCCAGCCCGCCACGCGCAACAGGTCCAGCAACGCCATGCTGTCGCCGCCGCCCGATACCGCGACCCCGATCCGGGACCGCTCATTTTCCGGAAAAACCCCGGCCAGCCCTTCCGCCAACCGGTCCTGCAGCGTTACGGGCACTGCAACCGGGCCATCTCGGCCTGTGCCTTGGGCACTTCTCCCGATCCGGGATAACGCACCCTGACCTCGTTCAAAGTCACGCAGGCTTCGTTGATCTGATCCAACTGGCCCAGCGAGCGCCCCAGATGATAGAGCGCCTCTGCCGCGACATCGCCCTGCGGCGCCCCGCTATAGGCTTCAAGGAAAGCGCGCGCTGCGCGGGTGTTTTCGCCCAGCCCCTCATGCGCCTGCCCCCGGCGCAGATGCGCCTCGGCTTCCAGCGGGCTGCCGGGATAGGTGTCGACAAAGGCGGTGAACTGATCCACCGCCGCGCGGTAATCGCCGTTTTCCAGCGCCAGCTTGGCGCGCCCGAAATCCGTGCTCTCGCCCACGGCCAGCTCCGTCGCCGTGCCATCGCCGGACCCGCTGTCGTTGGTCCCACTGCCAAAGCTCGGCGCCGTTCCGGTATCCCCGCCAAGCGTCGAGGTCTCGCCCAGCGTGCTCACGTCTCCGCCTTCCAGCTCGACCAGCCGGAATTCGAGATCCCCGATCCGGTTGGTCCCGTCTTCCACGATGCGCTGCACCCGGTATTCAAGCTGTTCGGTCTTGCCGGTCAGATCCTGAAGCCGCGCCTCGATCGAATCCAGCCGCTCCAACGCCGATCCGCTCACCGTCGCCGTGCCCGGCGACCCGGTCGTCGACAACTCGCGCTTGAGCCGCTGGATATCGACATAAAGCACGCTCAGCTGCTGGCGGATATCCGCCAAAGTCTCGTCCCGCGACTGGCTCAGCCCCGCCACCGGCACCATCGCCACGGCCACGGCAAGAACGCTTGCAAATACCTGCCCCCGCATGATCCCTTACCCCGTCAGCCCAGCGGCCAGCACCGTCACCGCGCGGCGGTTCTGGGCGTAACAGCTTTCCTCGGAACAGATTTCGATCGGGCGTTCCTTGCCATAGCTCACCGTGCGCAGCCGGTTGCCCGCAACGCCCTGCGCCACCATCAGCTCGCGCACCGCGCTGGCGCGCCGCGCACCCAGCGCAAGGTTGTATTCGCGCGTGCCCTGCTCATCGGCGTGACCTTCGATCACCGCCGTGTATTCCGGGTTTGCCATCAACCAGTTGGCCTGCGACAGCACCGTCAGCCGCCCCTGCTCGGAAAGCGTCGACTGGTCCACCTCGAACAGCACCCGGTCGCCCACGACCTGCTGGAAATGCGCAATAGACGTGGGATCGTCCACGCTGCCCGCCTCTGCGGTCGCGCCACTGTTGCCGCTGTTGTACTGATCCTCGCCGCCGAACATGTCGTTGTTCGAACAGGCCGCCAATGTCAGGCCCATGGCCACAAGGGCCGCCTTGTTGAAAATGCTCATAAGATTATGCCTCGCCTCGTTTCCCTTGGTCTTTGGCGATGTCTTATCACATCGCCCCTGCCTTTGAAATATTACCGCTACTGGAGCGGGGACCAGCTCGGATCCGATCCCCCGCCGTTGAGTTTTACGGGCTTCAGGTTGCGCCCCGAAACATCCACCGAATAAAGCGCCGCAACGCCCCCGGCGCCGCGCGTTTCGCGGGTGAACATGATCACCCGCCCGTTGGGCGCCCATGTCGGCCCCTCATCCAGGAACGACGCGGTGAGCAGACGCTCTTCGCTGCCATCCGTGCGCATCACCCCGATATGGAACCGGCCCTTGTTCTGCTTGGTGAAAGCAATGAGATCGCCGCGCGGCGACCAGACCGGCGTGCCATAGCGCCCCTGCCCGAAACTGATCCGCGTCGCTTCGCCGCCATTGGCGCTCATCACGTAAAGCTGCTGCGTGCCCGAGCGGTCGCTTTCGAACACGATCTTGCTCCCGTCCGGGCTATAGCTCGGCGCGGTTTCAATCGACGGGCTGTTGGTGAGCCGCTGCCGTTTGCCGCTGGCGATATCCATCTTGTAAAGGTCGGTATTGCCGCCTTCGGTCACGGACATCACCACGCTTTTGCCATCGGGCGAAAAGCGCGGCGCAAAGCTCATCGTGCCGCTGTCATTGGACAGCACCTTCTGGCGCACCGACCCCACATCCATCACGTAGACCTGCGGAAACCCGGTTTCATAGCTCGTGTAAAGCACCCGGTCGCCTTTGGGCGAAAAGCGCGGCGCCAGAACAATCGCGCTGCTGTCGGTCAGGTATTGCAGGTTGGCCCCGTCGTAATCCATGACCGCCAGCCGCTTCTTGCGGTCATTCTTCGGCCCGGTCTCGCTCACGAACACCACGCGGCTGTCGAAGTAGCCGCCCTCGCCGGTGATCCGGCTATAGACCGCATCCGCCACCTTGTGCGCCATGCGCCGCCAGCCATCCGTCGTTCCCTTGAAGCGCAGCCCGTTGCCAAGTTCCTGCCCCGCGAACACGTCCCAGACCCGGAATTTCACCTCAAGCTGGTAGCCGCTCACGCTCACGCCGCCCGTGATCAGGGCCTGCGCGTTGATCGCCTTCCAGTCAGCAAACTGAACCGGGCTGCCAAAATGGGTGATCGTGGAAATATGCGCCTTGGCCGGGATTTCCCGGAACAATCCGGTGCCGCTCAGGTCCTCGGCGATCACCCTGCTGATATCCTTGGAAATCTGGTTCGAACCGGGCGTTTCGGCCACGAAATCGGGCACCGCATAAGGCAAAGGTTCAATCACGCCCTCGGTGATCTCGATCCGAAGCGGTCCGTTCTGGGCCTCGGCCACAGGGGCCACCGGGCCAAGCATCAACAGCCCAAACAGAAGGCTTACGAAGAATCTGGTCATTTGCGCCTCATTTTCTCCGGATTAAAAGTAATTTCGACGTCGCGCCAATGGTCATATTTTTCCGTCGGCAGATCATAGCCGTTTTTCTGGCACCGCAAAACCGCGCGCCGCGCCGACTGGAACGCGGTGCGTGTCGCCGCCTCGTCGCCCCCCGTGGCGCTGATCAGGCGGATGTCGCCCGTCACCTTGCCGTTCTGGTCAAGCGAGAAGCCCACCGTCACCGTGACATCCGCCGCGCGCGAACCCACGTCCACGACCCAGCAGTCCTGCACCGCCACGCGCAGCCCGTCCTTTTCGCCCTGCGTAAGTGGCGGCCCCGAGGGCGCGCGCGCCGCCGGAGCGGTTTCGCTCTCGGCCTCGGCCAAAGCGGCCGCAACAGCGGCATCCGTGCCCTGTCCGGGATCGGGGCGCGCCGCGGGGCGCGTGCGGGGCCGCAGGGACCGGCTCGGTGCCGCGCTGGCCTGTTCGGCTTCCTTGGGTTCGGTCACGATTTCGGTTGTCGCCGCCTCGGGGGCGGTTTCCTCTTTCGGCTCCTCGGCGACCTGGCCGCTTTCGTCGGGCTTGGTAGCTTCCTGCAACTCGTCCGCGATGGTCGTGTCCGGTTTGGGCTGGGCGACCGGCTCGGGCGCGACGCGCGGCGCGGGACGCGGCACGGGCCGTACCGAGCGTTCCGGCACAACCACCACCGTCTCCACCTCGGGCGTTTCCAGCACCGGCGCCTCATCCGTCACATCCTGCGGTTCGGGCGGGGCGATCTCGCTCAGGTCGGGCGCGCCATCCGGCACCCCGGCCTCGGCCTCGCGCGGGGCGGGCACATCCACGGGCGCGTCCGGCACCGAAGTCATGTCGGGTGTCTCCACGTCGGCCTCGGGAATGACCGGCACGGCCACCTCCGTCTCCGGGCTGGGCGCCTCCTGTGCGCGCATCACCGCGTCAAATTCTTCGGTCGTGATCACCGACACGCCTGTCACCTCCATGGGCGGCGGCTCCGAACGGAATGCCCCGCCCAGAAGGACCCACCCGATCAGCCCGGCATGCGCCGCGCCCGATATGTAATGCCCGACATGCACCGTGCGCGCCTCAGTTCTCAGGACCGCCCAGCGACGGCCCCCCGATATCCGTCACCAGACCGATATCGCTGAACCCGCCCGCATTGAGCGCGCCCATCACCTGCACCACCGCTTCATAGGGAATCTTCCCGTCCGCGCGCAGATACACCCGATCCGACGCCCGTTCTTCCGCAATGGCGCGCAGCTTGGGCACCAACTCCTCGGGCGACACCCGCGTGGTCTGGATCGTGATGCTCAGATCCTCGGCAATCGTCACCGTGAGCGGTTCTTCCTGCTCTCCGGGCAGCGGATTGGCTGCCGTCTTGGGCAGCTCCACCGGAACCCCCACCGTCAAAAGCGGTGCGGCCACCATGAAGATGATCAGCAACACCAGCATGACGTCGACAAAGGGCGTGACGTTGATCTCGGACATCGGCGCACTGCGCCGCCGCGTGCGCCGCCGCCGCTTGCCGCCCCCGCCGCCCGGTTGCATGACCCCCGCGCCCATGGCTCAGGCGTCCAACTGGCGGCTGAGGATGGTGGCGAACTCGTCGGCAAAAGCTTCGTATCCGGCAATGATCCGGTCACTGTCGGAACTCAGCTTGTTGTAGAAAATCACCGCCGGAATGGCCGCAAGCAGCCCCAGCCCCGTCGCCAGAAGCGCCTCGGCAATGCCGGGCGCGACCACGGCCAAATTGGTGTTCTGCTGTGCCGCGATCTCGATGAATGCGTTCATGATGCCCCAAACGGTGCCGAACAGCCCGACAAACGGCGCGGTCGACCCCACCGTGGCAAGGACCGGCAATCCTTTTTGCAGCACTTCGGCCTCTTTCACGATCGCCACGTCCATGCTCCGGTCGATCCGGCTTGTCGCATTGGCAATCAGCCCCCCGTCCTGCCGGTGGCTGCGCTGCCACTCCACCATGCCGGCGGCAAAGATCCGCTCCGAACGCCCCCGCGGCTCCGGCCCCAGCTCTTCGAAAAGCTGGTCCAGCGGCTCCCCGGACCAGAATGCCCGGTCAAACCGCTTCGCCTCGCGCCGCGCAGCGCGGTAAAGGATGGTTTTCTGGATGATCACCGACCACGACCAGAAAGACGCCGCGATCAACAGCACCATTACCAGTTTCACGGTCAGCGTTGCGCGCGCGAAAAGCGCCCACATGGAAAAGTCGACTGCTGCTTCCATTCTGCCTGCTCTATATTATTGCGGTCCCGTTATCGGGCCTTGTTTTGCAGCAAAACTAGCGCAGTTAAACGGGGAAAGCCATCAAATTGACGTCAGACGCGGAAAACCGCGCATGGCTTTACTCGCCGTGCATCAAGCACGCGCAACCCCGCGCTCTCAATGCATTAACTGACACACGCCCCCGGTTTCCGATCAATTCGCGGTTTTTCCTCTTAAGGCCGCGCAATGGAGCCAATAAGCGATTTCATTCAGGCAATCCCGCTTTTAGCAACGCCTCGATATCTGCTTTCCCGCCGTTCTTGGCGCTGTAAAGCTGCGTCTTGGCCCACTCACGCACGGTAAAATTCGGGCGATACCTCAGCAAAAGCGCCGCGTGTTCGCGCGCCGCCGCCTCGTTTCCGATCTTCATGTAAATGATGACAAGGTCGATCAATCCGAACCCCTCGACCTTTGCGCCATACTTGCGAAACGCCGATATGGCCTCATCGTACCGCCCCACCGACCGCAGGGCAAAACCGTAAACCCCAAGGTAATACGGCGGATGCTTCGGGCACAGCCGCATCGCCCTTTCGGCGGTTCGGACGGCCTGGGCCTCTTCACCGTTGAAGATCTGCGACAGAGCCAGCCGTATCGTGACCTCGGCATGGCTGGGGTTTATCTCCAGTGCGCGTTGAAAGTGGTCTTGCGCACTCGTATTCATGCCTTCGATATTGTCGGCAAACCCCAGCACGCCATGGGCTTCGGCGCTCCTGTCATCAATACTGAGCGCCTGTTCCGCCCATTCCCGCATCAAAGTCAGCGAATGCGCCCGTGACGGGCTGAACCCGTGTCGCGCATCAAGTCCATGCGTCAGGGCCAGCGTGGTCATCGCAGACGCGTAGCCGGGATCTATACTCAGGGCCTTTTCCGCCATGATCCGCGCTGCCGCACTGGTCTCACGCGTGATGCTTCGCATTGCTTCATTTGCCCGAACCTGCAACTCCCATGCTCGCAGATCCCGAGTCCCCGAACCCCGCTCGAAAGCCATCTCGCCTTCCAGGATTTCCCCGTGAAGCGCCTTGGCAATACTAAGTGAAATGTCATCCTGCAGGTCAAAGATATCTTCGAGTTCCCGGTCATACCGGTCCGTCCAGATATGCTGCCGACTTGTCGCATCGATCAACTGAGTGCTGATGCGCACCCGGTTTCCGACCTCGCGAATGCTACCTTCAAGAATATGGCTTGCCCCGAGTTCCATGCCAATTCGTCGAATGTCGACATCGCGCGCTGCATAAGCCGCCGAGGAATGGCGTGAGACGACACGCAGACCGGGGACCTTGGACAAGGTCGTGATAATCTCTTCAGAGAGCCCCTCGGCAAGAAAAGACTGCCCCACGGCCCCAAGGGTTTCAAACTCAAGCACGGCAACTACCGGCTTGTCCTGAAGGGGATTTTCGACGCGCTGCTCCGCCCTGTCGGAAAGCCACCCGTACACCGTGACCGGCTTGGCGATATTCTTGAGGTTCATGGGACCGAGGTTAACGAAATCGGCCTCGACCCTACCCTCGACATGCTCGAACACCGATTGCGAAATACACAGCCCGCCCGGCTCCGCGATGGCTTCCAGCCTCGCCGCGACATTCACGCCTTCGCCAAAAAGGTTGTTCACCTCCCGGATCACGTCCCCAAGGTTGATACCACAGCGAAACAGGAACTCCGGGTCTTGCGAAGGCGTCCTGTCCGGGTCCGACATTTGCGTCTGGATCGCCAAGGCGCAGCGCACGGCCTGAACCGGGCTGTCGAACTCGGCGATGACGCTGTCCCCCGCGCTTCCGAAAATCCGGCCGCCACGTTCGCTGATGTGATGGTCCACCATGCCGCGGCATGCGCTCAGGTTGGCGAGTGTTGCCTCTTCATCCCGGTGCATCAGCCGCGCGTATCCCACAACGTCCAGCGCGAGGATTGTCACAAGACGGCGTTCCATTTCGTGGCTCCTCTTCAGGAGACAGCTTAGCAACGTAGCAGATCAAAACATAGACTTGTTATGATTGCGAAAACGGCGGGCGCAGATACGAGAAAGACCGATAGTTCATCCTCGCGGAACGCCCCCGCCGCCCTCAATGCATCAACTGACGCACCTTCGCCGGAAGCCGCACCGGCTGCCCGGCCTCATTCATGCACACCGCCGTTACCATGGCGTGAAACAGCACCTCTTCGCCCCGTTTCACCCATTGCTCCATCACCAGCCGCGCCGCCGTCACGTTGGCGACCTCGGTAACAACCGTCAGCATGTCATCAAGCTTGGCCGACCCGAGATAGTCTGCCTCCACCCGCCGCACGGCAAAAACCACGCCTTCCGCCTTCATCTCGTGCTGGTCCAGCCCGATCTCGCGCACCCATTCGCTGCGCCCGCGCTCGATGAACTTGAGGTAATTCGCGTAATAGACGATCCCCCCCATGTCGGTGTCTTCGTAATAGACGCGGATCGGCAGTGTGTAGGTCATCGCATTTGGCTCCCCGTACGGCTACCTCATTGCTAGGCAAGCCGCACGGGCTTTTCAACCGCTATCCCAGCCCTACCCCGGCAAAGCGCACGCCGCTCAGCTCGGCCATCTCCTTCTTCCACGTAGTGATGTCCTCGCGCCGGAAATCCGACAGGCTGTCATGCCCGCAGGCCCGCGCCAGCACCTGCATCAATTCCACACTGGCCCCGAAATAACGCGCCAGCTTCTCGGCACCGGCCTGCACATCCAACAGCCTGCGCAGCTCCGGCTTCTGCGTGGCAATCCCCACAGGGCAATTGTTCGAATTGCACATCCGCGCCGCGATACAGCCCACCGCCTGCATCGCCGCATTGCTCACCGCCACCGCGTCCGCCCCAAGCGCCATTGCCTTCACGAAATCCTCGGCCACCCGCAGCCCGCCGGTGATCACCAATGTCACCTCGCGCCCCGTCTTCGCGTCCAGATGCCGACGCGCCCGCGCCAGCGCCGGAATGGTCGGCACCGAGATATGGTCACGGAAGATCAACGGCGCCGCCCCGGTGCCGCCTCCGCGCCCGTCCAGAATGATGTAGTCCGCCCCCGCCGCCAGCGCGAAATCAATGTCATCCTCGATATGGTTGGCCGACAGCTTGAACCCGATCGGAATGCCGCCCGACCGCTCGCGCACCTGATCCGCGATCCGTGCAAAATCCTCCGGTCCGTGCAAATCCGGGAAAGTGCTCGGCGAAATTGCCGCCTGCCCCGGCTCAAGCCCGCGCACTTGGGCGATCTTGTCCTGCACCTTCTCCCCCGGAAGATGCCCTCCGGTCCCGGTCTTGGCTCCCTGCCCGCCTTTGAAATGAAACGCCTGCACCTTTTCCACAAGGTCGAGATCCCAACCAAACCGCGCCGAGGCCAGCTCATAGAAATACCGCGTATTCTCGGCCTGCTCCTCGGGCAGCATGCCACCCTCGCCGGAACAGATCCCGGTCCCAGCCATCTCTGCCCCACGCGCCAAGGCGGTCTTCGCCTCTTCCGAAAGCGCTCCAAAACTCATGTCCGACACAAACAGCGGAATGTCCAACACCAAAGGCTTCCTCGCACGCGGCCCGATCACGACCTGCGTCGCCACCGCCGCCGCGTCCAAAAGAGGCTTGCGCGCCATCTGCGCGGGCAGGATCTGGATATCATCCCAATGCGGCAGATCCTTGCGCGGCACCCCCATCGCGCCCATCTCGCCGTGATGCCCCAGCTTGCTCAGCCCGTCCCGCGCCAGCGCATGAATGCGCGCCACGGTCGGCTCTTCCGGGGTCGGCTCTGCCCGCGGCACCTCCGAAGAGGGCTTGGGCGCCGGATCACCCACTTCGGCGTCTCCCAACCGCGCATGTGTCCCGTCGCAAAACGGCGCGTTGGCCGTGCCCTTGCACCGGCACAATGTCGCCGCTCCATCCTTTTCGGCGGTGAATTTCAATGGGGTGATATCGGTACCGCGATGACTGCCGTCACAAAAAGGCTGGTTCTTGGACCGCCCGCAGCGGCACCAGTGATAGGCTTTCCCGGCCTCCAGCTCGACCTTGGTGGGTGTCTTGGCGGCAATGATGGGCACGTCGTTCATGTGATCCTCCCCGAATGCATGATGCACCCACGAGACCACGATGCCTCACACGATCAAAGCCTTATCCCCGCACAACGCCTGCGCGCTGGCGCGAAAGTGATCAGTCATCACCCTGCAAGCGCGCAAACAGGCGCAAGGCATGGCTCGCATCCTGCGCCGCCACCGGCATCATCCGGTCATACCCGGCAGCAATCACCCCGGCGATCTCCGGGCGCAGCACCGTCGCGCCGCTTTCCGGCAACACCGCCAGCGGCGAAGTCTCGGCAAAGGCACGATCCCCCCAAAGCAGGATCACCTGCACCGCCTGCGCCAATGCAAGGCTTTCGGCCGGAATTTCGGACATCGCCTCATTCATGCGTAGGAACACGAAAGCCGCCTGAACCCCACCCTGATCATCAAACCGGAACGCCCGGTACTGGGTCGCATCCGCTTCCTTGAGCCGCCCCACCAAAGGCGCAAGCTCCGGGATCAGCCGCCCAAGATCCGGCACATCAAGAAGCTCGTCCCATTCGCGGAAAAAGAACACCATCAGGTTCGCACCCAGCTCCGGGTCGGTTTCGGCCATCTGGTGCCCGGCCAGCGTCACCACCGCCTCGATCGCACCCTTGACGATGCCCAGCGTCTCGTCCTGCACCCCGAACACGATCGGCGCGATCGGGCGACCCCAGCGGGCAAACCCATAGCTGCCATCATTGCGGGTGAACAGCGCTTCGATCTCTTCCGGCATCAGACGCGGCATCGGCTTCTCTCCTGAAAATCCAACCGGGCGCTTCATGCCTTCCCACGCTCCAAGAGGCAAGACCCGGCTGCCCCGGACAGGCCCATGAAAAACCGCCTCGGTTTTTCACCCCGACTCATACATGTCCCGGCCCGCGCGCCCCTGAAGACACCGCACGCCGCTTTAACCTGCGCAAATCAGCCTTCCAGACCGATGCAATACCGACTTGATACCGACGCAAAACCGCAGGCCGATTCCCCTGTTAACCAAGGCATTTTCCCACGATTCGCCGCGCGCGGGCCAAGCCACGCCGCCCGCCGCCGCAATGCGCCGTTAACCCCTTCACTTTGCCAAAAATACTCATTCCCCCGGCGGAAGGATCAGTCGAACAGCTGCGCCTGCTCACCCCGCTTGGGCGCCTGCAACCCCAGATGGGCCCAGGCTTTCTGCGCCAGCATCCGCCCCCGCGGCGTCCGCTGCACCAGCCCCTGCTGCAAGAGAAACGGCTCGATCACCTCTTCAATCGCATCTCGCGCCTCACTCAGAGCGGCACTGATCGTATCAATCCCCACCGGCCCGCCACCATAGTTTTCGGCAATGAAGCGCAGATAGCGCCGATCCGCCCCGTCAAGGCCGAGTTTATCCACGCCAAGCCGCGTAAGTGCCCCGTCTGCAAGGGTTTTCGTGATCCGCCCGTCGCCCTCGACAAGCGCAAAATCCACCACCCGGCGCAGCAATCTCCCGGCAATCCGGGGTGTCCCGCGCGACCGCCGCGCAATCTCGCGCGCGCCCGCATCCTCTGCCGGCACCCCCAGCTTGCGTGCATTTCGGGTGACGATCTCGTTGAGTTCATCCTCGGTGTAAAACTGCAACCGCGTCGGAATGCCGAACCGGTCCCTGAGCGGCGTCGTGAGCAACCCGAGCCGCGTTGTCGCCCCCACCAGCGTAAAGGGCTGCAACTCGATTCTGACAGTCCGCGCCGCTGGCCCTTCCCCAATCACCAGATCCAGCTCGAAATCCTCCATCGCCGGATAGAGCACTTCTTCGACCGCCGGGTTAAGGCGATGAATTTCATCAATAAAAAGCACGTCCCGCGCTTCAAGATTGGTCAGGATCGCCGCCAGGTCCCCGGCCTTCGCCAACACCGGCCCACTCGTCATGCGAAAGCTCACCCCCAGCTCCCGCGCCATGATCTGCGCCAGCGTGGTCTTGCCCAATCCGGGTGGGCCATGGAACAGCGTGTGGTCCATCGCTTCGCCCCTCCGGCGGGCGCTTTCGATGAACACCTTGAGATTGGCGCGCGCTTCGGCCTGCCCAATGAACTCGTCAAGCACCTGCGGGCGCAAGGCGCGGTCGGCATCCTCGGGCCGGGGATCAGGGCGCAATGTCGGGTCCGGCTGATCCATAATTTATCCTTTCGGCGCCAACAACTTAAGCGCGGCGCGGATCAACCCGGCCGCATCCGCGTCCGGGTCTTCACCCGCCGCCTGCGCCACCGCGCCAGCCGCCTCACCCGGCCCATATCCAAGGTTGCTCAACGCCGACAACGCATCCGCCTGCACCGACGCCGCCACCGCGCCGCTTGCCACGGGCGCAGGCTTCACAACCGCCGGCGCGTGGTCCTCCTCGACCACCGCAACATCAGACGCCGGCGCCCCCTCCAGGGCCTGTCCAAGCGTCCCACCCAGCGCCATCACCTCCGGCGCCTTGTCCTTCAACTCGATCACCACCCGCTGTGCCGTCTTTGGACCTACCCCCTTGGCGGCCTTGATCGCGGTCACATCTCCGAGAGAAATGGCCCGGCTCACCCCATCCGCGCCCAAAGCGCCCAGGATCGCCATCGACGCCTTGGCACCAATCCCCTGAACACTCATCAGCAGGCGATGCCATTCCTTCTCCTGAAGGGACGTAAACCCAAATAATTGCAGCAAATCTTCCCGCACCAGCAAGTCGGTATAAAGCGACACCGCCTCGCCAATCCCCGGCAACGCCGCCAATGTCCGCTCCGAGCAATAGACCACATAGCCCACGCCCCGCACGTCGATCAGCACGTGGTCTGCCGCCCGGTATTCCACACGCCCCGTCAGCTTCCCAATCATGCGCTGGCCCTCTTCAAAGCTGCGGCATAGCCCGCCCCGGCCCGCGCGTGATGGGCATGGCAAATGGCGATCGCCAGCGCGTCCGCGGCATCCGCCCCCTTGATCACCACACCGGGCAATTGCAGCTTCACCATATGCTCGACCTGTTGCTTCTCGGCATGTCCCACACCCACAACCGTCTTCTTGACCTTATTGGGCGCATATTCCCCGATCTCCAGCCCGGCCTGCGCCGGCACCAAAAGCGCGATGCCCCGCGCCTGCCCCAGCTTGAGCGTTCCAGCCCCGTCCTTGTTCACAAAAGTCTGTTCAATTGCCGCCTGATCAGGCTGAAACCGCACCACCACATCGGTCAGTTGCTCATGCAAAGACAGCAGCCGCGCCGCCAGATCTGTCCCGACCGAATGGCAAATTCCGTTGGCGACATGGCTGAGTCGGCTGCCATCTGCCTCAATGACGCCCCAGCCCATGTTCCTCAACCCGGGGTCAATTCCCAAAACACGCATGCCGTCGCCCCTGCTGCCCGCGATTTGTTGCTTTTTTGAAGCAGTAGCACGAAACAAGAACAAACGCCAAGCGGAATACGCCGAGGCGATTTTGCGACACTTGTGCACCCGCGCGCGACACCCACTTGGAAACGGCGCGGGATGATGCCTGAAAACGACACTCGGGGCGTCGTTTTCGCCCTTGTTTTACAGGGCTTTCGCCCGGATGCGACCAATGCAGAAATTGCATGGCACCTATGATGTTTTTGCTGCTTGTTTGTTGTGCAGAACGTCCATATTTGCCGCTCATCATCAACGGACCATCGTTCACCACACAACAGAAGGAAGATTGATATGGCCACTTATGACAACGTCTACACCCCCGGTTTTGCTGGCCGTATTGGTCAGACCCTCGTCAACGCCGTTTCCGCGTTCTCCGCATGGAACGCAACCCGCGTGACGCGCAACACCCTGCACCAGCTGACCGACCGCGAACTCGAAGACATCGGTCTGTCGCGCGGTGATATCGACACCCTGATCTGACCCGCGCGCCCCTGCCGGGCGCAGCGGTCGGTCGATCCGATCAGAAAACCGTGGCCTCGTCCGGGCCACGGTTTTTTTGTGCCTTTTGGGCAGGCGAACGACAAAGGCCCCGCAGAGAGAGATGCGGAGCCTTTGCACTGAGCTGAATTGGAGGGTCAGCGTTATTTGAATGTCTTGATCTGGACCGCAACCCAACGCGACACCGGATCTGCGCGCATGGTCCATGCGGCGGCCTGTTCGACCACCGAAGCACCATCCAGACGCGCCACGTGCTGCGTGTAGAAATCGGGGCCATACTGGGCCATGATCGCGCCCTTGATCCCAAAGAAGGCGACGACAACCATCATCAGCCCGGTCCATGGAATGCCGCGCCGACGCCCGGCGCCGCGCACGATCACATAACCGTCGCGATTAATGGAAACCCGCTTGCGGGAACGGCGTCCCTTGGCCTCATTGCGATAGATGTTGGCCAGACGCTCGTGAAACTCTGCGTGTGATTCACTCATGGCAACTTACTCGTGTTTGGCCCCCACCAAACATGGCGAAAATGGCCTTCAAATGTGGCGAAAATGTGGCGTCGTGGTCCAATTGCGGCGGTTTCAAGACAAATGGGGCGAAAACGCCAAAATTCACCCTGCCAACCGGAAACAGTTCACCCAACCAATCTATAACTGTCTGATTTTCAGAAACATTAATGCGGTGCTATGCAAAAAAATGGGCGGCACCAAGGCCGCCCGATTCTGTCTGGAGCGTCAGGGGTTCACCGCCGGGTCAGCGTCAGCGTCGTCCATTCCCCGATCTCTTCGCGGGTATGCACATCGAACCCGGCCGCGTCATAGGCCGAGACCACCTCGTCCGCCTGTTCGTTCAGGATGCCCGAGAGGATCGCATGCCCACCGGCCACGATATTGCCCCCCATGTCCGGAGCCAGATCCACCAGGGGCGCTTTGAGAATATTGGCGAACACCAGGTCATAAGGCGCCTTGGCCGCAAGGTCCGGATGCCCAAACCCTGCGGCCTCAAGGCAGATGACCCGCCCATCAAGCCCGTTGGCCTTGGCATTCGCCACGGCCACCTCGACCGCGACCTCGTCGATGTCGCTGGCCAGCACCGGATTGGGCCAGATGCGCGCCGCCCCCATCGCCAGCACCGCCGTGCCACAGCCGATATCGGCCACGTTCTGCCCCACGAAACCTTCGTTCGCCAGTCGGTCCAGCGCCTTGAGACATCCCAACGTGGTGCCGTGATGACCGGTGCCAAAAGCCATGGCCGCCTCGATCAGAAGCGGCTCGCTGCCTTCGGGCACCTTGTCTGCATCATGGCTGCCATATACGAAAAACCGCCCCGCCTCGACCGGCGCCAGCTCCCGTTTGACCTTGGCGACCCAGTCGGTTTCCGGCAATTCACTCACCACGAAGGGTTTTGCGTCGAACGCCGCCGCCAGCACCGCCAGCCCCGCTGCGTCCGGGCTTTCCGTGAAATACCCGCCTATTTCCCACAGGCCGGACCCGTCCTCGATCTCGAAGACGCCCACGCCGGTGGGCTCGGGGTTCAGGCGTTCCATCGCCTCGCCCAATTGCTCGGCTTGCGCTTTTCCAACAAGGGTGGTCAGGGCTGTGAATGTGGGCATGGCGGCTCTCCTAAAGGGTTCCCTGCGGCCTAGTGCGCCCGGCGGGCAAGGTCAAGCCAAGCGGATTGCAATCCGCTTGTCCCGCTTCACGCGGACCGCCCGATCCCACGCAAGTAGTGCCAGCTCCAGATCGCCCCCAAAAAGCCCACCGCCGCGCCGACCCCCGACTGGGCGTAAACCACGCCGGGGGCCTCAAAAACAGAAGCCGCCCACCACGCCACAGGCAGGATCAGGACCCCGTCCCGCAACCAGTTTAGCATGGTCGAGCGCGCCGGTTTGTCGGTATTGTTGAAAGAGGCGTTCGACACGAACAAGGCGCCCGTAAAGATGAACGCCCCGGCCCCGACATAGGCAAAGGCCTCGTAGACCAAAACGCCTTCACCGACCAAGCCAAAGCCCCGCACCACAAGCTGCGCCGTCCCGGCAAGCAAGGCCCATGCCAAAAGCGTGTAGCCTGCGCAAAACACCAGCGCATCCCGAAAGGTCATGCGCAGCCGGTCATACAATCCGGCCCCATAGTTCTGCCCAAAGATGCCGCCAACCGCACCGGACAGCGAAAAGATGCCACCAAAGGCCACAACCATCAGCCGGTTCACCACTGCCCAGGCCGCCACCGCATTGTCACCGAACCCGGCAATGACCCCGGTCAACAGGTAGTTTCCAAAGGGCGTCGCCATCTGGGTCAGGATCGCGGGGACAGCGACCTTGGCAAAGGGGCCCACGCAGCGCCGGATAGCCCAGATTGCGGGGCGGGCATAAAGGTTGTGCACGCCAACGGCAAAGCGCATCGCCATGAACGCCATGACAAAGCGCGACAGCACGACCCCCATCGCAGCCCCATCCAGCCCAAGGCCAAGCCCTAGGATCAGGAACGGATCAATCACCATCGCCACCGCACCGCTTGTCAGTGTCACGAACATCGACCGCCGTCCGTCCCCTTCGGCCCTGAGACAGGCTTGTCCGGCTAGGCCGATGGCCATCACGATCAGTGAAGGCATGGAAATAAGGATATACCGCGCCGCCAACGCCAGCGTCTCGCCTTCCGCCCCCACCAACGCCAGCATCGGTTTCCGCAGCGAGACAAACAGAAGCGCGACACAGGTCTGTACGGCAACGGTCAACACCATCGCGCTCGTCGCTTCGTGACGCGCCCGCTCGAAATCCCCCATCCCGATCCGGCGCGAGATCAGCGCGGTCCCGGCAATCATCAAGCCAATACCGATCGACACCGCGAAAAACTGGATCGCGAAGGCATAGCCAATGGCGGCGACGAGCTTCTGGTCTCCGATCCGTGCAATCCACAAAAGGTTTGCCAGGTCGACCAGGAAGACAAAGGTGATCCCCGCCGCCCCGGTCAGGGTCATGCGAACCACGTGACCCATGGTCGACCCGTCCAGAAACCGCCCGCGCCGCTGCATGGCTTATTCCGCCGGGCTCGGCGCATAGCGCACAAGGCGCGATTCATTGCCTTTTTCCGGGTGGCGCGGGATCAGCGTGGCCAAGGCCAGCGACACCGCCGCCATCGCCGCCGCCAGCGCAAACACCGCCCCGGGGGACGCCAGCCACAAAAGCCCCAACAGCACCGGCAGGAACACCGCCGCGATATGGTTGATGGTAAAGGCCACGGCCGCCGTGGGCGCGATATCTTCGGGGTCGGCGATCTTCTGGAAATAAGTCTTCAGCGCCAGCGCCAGTGCGAACAGCATGTGGTCGACCACGTAGAGTATGGCCGCCAGCACAACGCCCCAGCCAAAGAAATAAATGCCGCCATAGGCCAGGAACACGATCACCAGCCCGGCGTATTCGAAGATCAGCGTCCGCCGCTCGCCAAACCGCGCAACCGCGCCGCCAAACAAAGGCGCCGCAACCATGTTGATCACGAGGTTGATCAGGTACAGACCCGTGATCTCATGCACGTCGAACCCAAAGCGTTCGACCATCATGAACCCGGCAAAGACGACAAAAATCTGCCGCCGTGCGCCCGCCATGAACTGCATCGCGTAATACAGCCAATAGCGTTTCTTCAGAACCATCTTGCGCACCTGCGGCGTGCGGGCTTCGAATTGCGGAAACGCAAGGAAGCAATAGACCGCGATCACCGCAGTGACCCCACCACCCAGCAAGTAAACCGTGTTGTATTCCAGATCATACCGCTTCCACGTCAATACGATCAGCCCATAGGCCACCAGCGTCGCTGCAGACCCCGCCGCCAAGAGCCAGCCCAGCACCTTGGGCGCGCGCGCCTTGTCCAGCCATTGCAACTGCAGTGACTGATTCACCGTCTCATAGTAGTGAAAGCCGATCGAACTAAGCATGGTGATCGTCAGGATACCCGCAAGCGACGGGAACCATGCCGTCACTGCCGTCGCCACCCCCAAAAGGAACAGCGACACCATCCCGAGCACCTGCTCCCGCATCACCATCAGGATCGCGATCACACCAACGGCGAAAAAGCCCGGGATTTCGCGTACCGTGTGCAAAAGGCCGATATCCGCCCCATCAAACCCAGCTACCTCGACCACGAAGTTGTTCAGCAGCGCCGACCAGGTGTTGAAGGCAATCGGCATCGCCAGCGCCATCAGGAACAACAGCGTCACGGGACGCCGCCAAACCGGCAGACGCGCCGCCTCATCAAGGGTGATTTTGTTTAACATGTGGTCCGAATACGCCTGTTGCGACAGCTTGGCGAGTGCAAAAACCCGCAGGTCTGATCTGAATCAATGCACAAAAGCGATTCCACGCCCATATATCCACGCATTCGCATTTTTTGATAGGTGGCGGCATGGATATCCTGACTCTGGTCGAAAACATCGGCGAAGCACCGACGGCGGCGGTGCTTGGCTTGATCACGGGTCTGGTTTTCGGGATCGCGGCGCAGCGGTCCCGTTTCTGCTTGCGCGCTGCCACGGTGGAGTTTGCGCGCGGCGAACTGGGCGACAAGGTCGCGGTCTGGCTGCTGACCATCTCCACCGCCATTGTTTGGGTGCAGGGCGCCCAAGCGCTCGGGCTGATGCATTCGGCCGACGCCCGCATGATGGCCGTCCCAGGAAGCTGGTCGGGCGCGATCATCGGCGGCTTGCTATTTGGCGTCGGCATGGTGCTGGCGCGCGGCTGTTCGGGCCGACTTCTCGTGCTGGCCGCGACGGGCAACCTGCGCTCCGTGATCTCCGGTCTGATCTTTGCCGTTGTTGCCCAGATGAGCCTTGCCGGGCTGCTCTCGCCCCTGCGTGACCGCCTTGCCAGCCTCTGGATCACCTCCGAAGGGCGCAATGTCGACCTCATCGCCGCCTTTGGCCTGCCCGACCTGTCGGGCCTGATCTTAGGGGCGGTCATGGCCGTGCTGGCGCTGATCATTGCCCGGCGCAACCGGATCGGCGCCTCCCGCCTGATATTTGCATCCGGTGTCGGCTTTGCTGTTGCCGTCGGGTGGGTGCTCACCTACGGGCTGGCGCAGGTCGCCTTTGAACCTGTTCAGATCGAAAGCGCCACCTTCTCAGGTCCGTCCGCCCACACGCTGATGTTCTTTCTGGATCGCAATGCGGTTCTGGAATTCGACGTCGGGCTTGTGCCGGGCGTGGTGATCGGCTCGTTCCTCGCCGCCTCGCTTGCAGGCGAGTTCAAGTTCCAGGGGTTCGAAGGCGAGGCCAATATGCGCCGCGCCATGACCGGTGCCGTTCTGATGGGCTTTGGCGCCATGCTGGCGGGCGGCTGCGCGATCGGCGCGGGCGTCACCGGCGGCTCGATCTTTGCGGGCACCGCTTGGGTCGCGCTCTTTGCCATGTGGCTTGGCGCAATAGCCACGGACTTCTTCGTCGACCAGCGCGGCGGCGCCACGGCCACCGCCTGACCCACCACAGGCTTCATTTTGCCAAAAATACCTCTGGGGGTGAATTGAGCCGTCAGGCTCAAGAGGGGGCAACGCCCCCTTCCCCTCAAAGCTCAGTAAAAACTCTGCGGATCAATATCCACTGCCAGCCGCAAATCGCCCTTGAGCCGGAACTGCCCAACCCACTCGGCCAGCGCCGCCTGCAACGGCGCGCCCTTGTCCGCCTTGACCAGCAATCTCACCCGATGCCGCCCCCGCACCCGTGCAATCGGCGCAGGTGCGGGCCCATAGACCTCGGCCCCGATCGCCCGCAGCATCCCGGCATTGCGTGCCAGCGCATTGCCCAGATCAAACACCTGACTGACGTCGCCCCCTGAAAGGATGATCCCCGCCATCCGTCCATAGGGCGGCACCCCGGCATGACGCCGTTCGCCCGCTTCGGCCTTCCAGAACCCCAGTTCATCCCCGACCAGGATAGCCCGGATCACAGGATGCTCGGGTTGATAGCTCTGCAACATCGCGACTCCCAGCTTCTCGGCCCGCCCCGCGCGCCCCGCCACCTGCCGCATCAGCTGGAACGTGCGCTCGGCGGCGCGCAGGTCCGACCCCTGCAAGCCCAGATCCGCATCAATCACCCCGACCAGCGTCAGTAGCGGGAAATTATGCCCCTTGGCCACCAATTGCGTACCGATGATGATATCCGCTCCCCCCCCAGCGATCGTCTCGATCCCTTCCTTAAGCGCGCGGGCCGATCCGAACAGGTCCGATGACAACACCGCCAACCGCGCCTCGGGCCAGAGCTTGCCCGCCTCTTCCGCCAGCCGCTCAACACCGGGACCAACCGGCGCCAGCTTGCCCTCGACCTCACAGGAGGGGCAGGCCTCGGGCATGGGCTTGGTCTCGCCGCATTGATGACAGACCAGCCGTTTCAAGAACCGGTGCTCCACCATGCGCGCGTCGCAATGATCACAGCCCACCTGATGCCCACAGGCCCGGCAGATTGTCACCGGCGCATAGCCCCGCCGATTGATGAACAACAAGCTCTGCTCGCCAGCCAGAATGCGCCGGTCCACCGCGGCCTTGAGCGTCGGGGAAATCCAGCGGTCGCGCGGCAAATCCTCGACACGCATGTCAATCGCGCGCATCTCGGGCAACACCGCCGCACCAAAACGAGAGGTCAATTCAAGCCGTTCATATTTCCCGGCCTCCGCATTGGCCCAGCTTTCCAGCGACGGCGTGGCCGAGGCCAGCACCACCCGCGCGTCACACAAGGATGCGCGCAACACCGCCATGTCCCGCGCGTTGTAAAGGACACCGTCTTCCTGTTTGTAAGACGTATCATGCTCCTCATCGACGACGATCAATCCGAGGTCCCGATAGGGCAGGAACAGGGCTGATCGCGCGCCCACCACAAGCTGTGCGTCCCCCTGCCCGACCATTTTCCATGTCCGGCGGCGCTCGGTCATGGTCACGCCGGAATGCCACTCTGCCGGGCGCGCACCAAACCGCGCCTCGACCCGCGTCAGGAACTCTGCCGTCAACGCGATCTCAGGCAACAGCACCAACGCCTGCCGCCCCATGCGCAGACACTCGGCCACGGCTTCAAGATACACCTCGGTCTTGCCAGACCCCGTCACCCCCCGAAGCAGCGTCGTGCCATAACGCCCCGAGCGCACACCGGCCTTCAAGGCTTGCGCCCCCACCGCCTGTTCCTCAGTCAAAGCCTTGCCGCCATAGTCCGGGTCCAGCCGGAGAAATGGCAAATCCCGCGGCGTGTCTTCCTCGCGCACGACACCCTGCTTGACGAGCCCCTTGATCACCGAGTTAGTGACTCCGGCCATCTCGCTCAACTCGCCCATGGTAAAGGCCAGCCCGCCATATTCGTGCAAGGTTTCCAGGACCCGGCGCCGCGCATCCGTCTGGCGATCCGGTTCCCCTTCGCCCAGCCGATAGATCTTGCGCATCGACGGTGGGTCGCTCAGCCCCGGCGCGCGCGTGGCCAGCCGAAGCATCGCATGCAGCGGCGTCAGAGTGTAGTCAGCCGCGCGCCCAAGAAACTGGCGCATCTCGTCACGCATTGGCGCCACGTCCAGCACCCGATTGATCGGGCGCAGCTTTGCTCGATCGAATGTGCCGCTGCCCGGCCCCCAGACAACCCCCAACACCCGACGCGGCCCCAGCGGCACCTCGACGAAGGCGCCCAGAAAGCAACCACCCTCCGGCGCCGTGTAATCCAGAAAACGGTCAAGTGGTTGCGCAGTCAGCACCGAAACGGCGGCGTCGGCGTCGAAATACGTCACTTCCATTGCCTACAGCCCCCGGATACTCTGCGCTTCACCTGCCCCCTTTCCAAAGGGGGCAGGCTTGCTTTGGAGGTAGCGCAGATGATGATCAAAGGGCAAGACTGGGCAGAGCTTTGCCGCGCATATCGCCAGCGCCACGGCCTCAAGCAAGCCGCCATGGCCCAAGATTTCGGCGTCGACCAGTCGCAGGTCAGTCGCTGGGAACGCGGCCTGCGTGAACCTTCGTTGCGTGTGAAACAGGCGATCCTGAACGAAATGCTGGACACCGGACAGGCGGGCCCGGACCACACCATGCGACTGATGCTCGAACAAAGCGGTTCGGCTGTTGCCGTCTGGAGCCGCGATGGCACGCTGCTGGGCGCCTCGCCGCGCTTCGAACGTGAAGCGCTTTTGCTCGACGACTGCGAATCCGGCGCGGCCCAGTCGTTGCTGTCACGGCTTGAAGTCATGGTTCACATCATGGACCTCCTCAACACCCATGGCTTTTTCGAAGGCGACGTGATGCTGGCGGTCCTGAAGATGAACCCCTTTCTTCAGGACCGTCGGATCAGCGTTGGCGGGGTGATCGTTGTGTCCATGTTCCCGGTGCGTGATGCCCACGGCAATATTGCCGCCCTCGCGGTGCATGACCATGACGTTTTCGGCGAGTCGCTTGAACGGTACGGCGAAATGCAGGTGGTTTTCGCCGGCGCGCGCGACGGACATTCCAACACCGTTCTGAGCCGGTTTCCCGGAAGCTGACAAGCGGCATCGCCCTGTTTTCTTCACACATGGCTTGTCAAGCCTGCATGCGCGGAATACCGCCGAAAACTGACAGATAACCCAATGATTAATAAAGCATAATTTGGCATAACCGGCCATCTGGACCCTGCCAGCTCGATCCGTTTAGCACTGTTGGGACTTCACTCAACAACGGAAAAGACACATGGCACATATTCGGGGCGACGTTCTGGGCAACGTTTTGACGGGAACGAAATTCGCGGACCTTCTCGAGGGGCTTGCGGGCGACGATACAATCAACGGTCACGGTGGCAATGACTTCGTCGACGCCGGAGCGGGCAACGACAGCATCAATGCTGGCGCTGGCAGCGACGAGGTCTATGGCGGCCTTGGCGATGATCTGCTGAATGGTGGTAGCGGCAACGACACCGTTGACGGCGGCGACGGCAATGACAATGTCAAGGGCAGTGACGGCGACGACCTCTTGTTCGGCGGCGCTGGCAACGACACCATGTCGGGCGGTCGCGACAATGACGAGATTCACGGCGGTAACGGCGCGGACGTACTGCATGGCAATGGCGGACAGGATCTGCTCTTTGGAGGAACCGGCGACGACAAGCTTTACGGCGATTCCGGAAACGACACGCTGGAAGGTGGCGCGGGCAATGACAAGCTCTTTGGCGGCGACGGCGACGACTTTCTGTATGGCTTCTCCTGGGGCGGTGAGCCAGTGCCCGCACAAGATGCAACCGCGCGGGTCAATGCCGATGAACCGCTGGACGATGTCGACTATCTGCAGGGCGGCAACGGCGCGGACACGTTCGAGTTCCGCTGGCTTATCGACGCCAAGGACGAGATCATTGCCAAGCACACGGACGCCAACGGCGACATCGACTATTCAATGAACGGTGTGGCTGGCGAAAACGATAATGCCCATGACCATTGGGTTGAAACGATCGGCACCAAGGTGGTGACCGATTTCGATGCCGCCGAAGGTGACACCTTCGTCTTCAAGGGCCATACCGTTCAACTCGACAGCGTTGACTACGAAGATTTTGACGGTAACGGCACAATCGACACGGTGTTGCATTTTGTCTCGAACCAGGGCGGCAACGGTGGCGCACATGATGGCGACGCGGTCGGCAGCGTGGTGATCCTGAACGAGCAGATCGACGTTGCCGATATCGAAGTCGATGCTGGCGTCTTCTTCGGGGTAGAAGAGCCTTTCTCGGTTCTCGGCTGACCCGTCCCCCAAAAGGCGACCCCACCCACCCACTCACGGAGCCGCCTTCGAAGGCCTGGGCATGCCCCAGGCCTTCATCTTTTTGAGGGCATAAGCTTGCTAACGCTAACGACGGGACTCCCGCCCGGTGGATCTGTGCGCTATGAGGGGGCAAATTCGGATGAATCGCTGACAGGAGCCCCCGATGAAATTCTTTGTTGATACCGCCGAGATCGACGCCATTGCCGAACTCAACGCCCTTGGCATGGTCGATGGCGTCACCACTAACCCCTCACTGATCAAGAAGTCCGGCCGCGACATTCTCGAAGTGACCAAGGAAATCTGCGACCTCGTCGACGGCCCGGTGTCGGCCGAAGTCACCGCCACGGACGCTGACGAGATGATCGCTGAGGGGCGCAAGCTGGTCGAGATTGCCGACAACATCGCTGTCAAAGTGCCGCTGACATGGGACGGGCTCAAGGCCTGCAAAACCCTCACCGACGATGGCCACATGGTCAATGTCACGCTCTGCTTCTCGGCAAACCAAGCCCTTCTCGCAGCCAAGGCGGGCGCAACCTTCATCTCGCCCTTCCTCGGACGTCTCGATGACATCAACCTTGATGGCACGGACCTGATCGCGGATATCCGTCAGGTCTATGACAACTACGGCTATGAAACCCAGATCCTCGCCGCCTCGATCCGCACCGTGAACCACGTCACCCAATGCGCCCTGATCGGCGCCGACGTGATGACCGCGCCCCCCGCCGTGATCAAGGCGATGGTCAACCACCCGCTGACCGACAAGGGCCTTGCCGCCTTCCTCGCCGATATCGAAGCCGCTGGAATCAAGATTCTGTAAAGCCGGCAAGGGGGCGCTACCCCCGCCGCAGCAAGCTGCGTCTCCCCCCGGGGTATTTGGCACCATTGAGAAGACGCACCTGCCATTTCTCAATGGTTCAAAATACCACGGGGTGAATTGAGCCGGCAGGCTCAAGAGGGGCAGCGCCCCATTTTCTCTAAACTCCAACAAAAAAATTGCGGCATTCGCGCGGGGCCTCTGCTATGGTCGCGCCAACGACCAGAAACGGCATCACCATGAGCAGTACCCTCAAGATCGACGACAGCCTGCGCGAGAAGATCATTTCGCAACCCGACGTGATTCTCGAGGACCGCGACCTGATGCGCGCCCTGATCGCCGCCAATGAAAAGACCATGGGCGGCAATATCGTCGATCTGCGTGGCATCGCCATGGAGCGGCTCGAAGCGCGGCTCGACCGGCTGGAAGACACGCATCGTTCCGTCATCGCCGCAGCCTATGAAAACCTTGCGGGCACGAACCAGGTGCACAGGGCGATCTTGCGCATGCTTGACCCCGTAGAGTTCGAGTCGTTCCTGCACGATCTGGGAGGCGAAGTTGCGAATATCCTGCGGGTTGACGCGATCCGGCTTGTTCTGGAAACCAAGGAAGACACGTCCGAGGACAGCGCCATCCAAAGCCTCGGCGACGTGCTCGCGGTGGCGGAACCTGGCTTCATCGACGACTACCTGACCGGTGGACGCAATGTCCCACTGCGACAGGTCACATTGCGCCAGATCCAGACCGGCGCGGAAAACATCTATGGCGAAAGCGCCGACTGGATTCGATCCGAAGCCTGTCTCAAGCTGGATTTCGGCGCCGGGCGCCTGCCCGGCCTTCTGGTCATGGGTGCCGAAGACCCGCATCATTTTACACCGCAGCAAGGCACCGATCTGTTGGCGTTTTTCGCCGGTGTGTTCGAGCGTGCCATGCGCCGCTGGTTGTCGTGATCAGCCCGGCAGCCACACGCGCTCTCGACGAATTCCTCGCACAACGTGCGGCCCTTGCGGGCGCATCCGAGAATACGCTCAAAGCCTATCGCAGCGACCTCATCGACTATCTCGCATTCATGGCGCAGCACAAGGGCGGGCCACAAGGGATCGCCCCGCTGACGGCGGTCTCGGTCTCGGATATGCGCGCGTGGATGGCCCATGCGCGCGGCACCGGGCTTGGAGCGCGCTCCCTCTCGCGCAAGCTCTCTGCGGTCAAAAGCTTTTACCGGTGGCTGGCCGAACGCGAAGTATTCGATCCAACTGCGGTCCTGTCGGCCCGCGCCCCCAAGTATCAGCGCAAACTGCCCCGCCCCCTGCCCGAAGACGCCGCCCGCGCCGTTCTGGACACGGTTGAACTGCAATCGAAAAAGGACTGGATCGGTGCCCGCGATACCGCCGTCATGACCCTGCTTTACGGCTGTGGTTTGCGGATTTCCGAGGCGCTGTCCCTCACCGGCAAGGACGCGCCGCTTGCGCCGACCTTGCGGATCCGTGGCAAAGGCGGCAAGGAACGGCTGGTTCCGGTACTCGACGCGGCGCGCGATGCCGTGAATACCTACCTGCGCCTCTGCCCCTACCCGCAGGAACCGGACAGCCCGCTCTTTCGCGGCGCGCGGGGCGGTGCGCTGAACCCTCGACAGGTTCAGAAAATCATGGAACAAACCCGCCTGCAACTGGGCCTGCCCGCCTCGGCCACGCCGCACGCCATGCGGCACAGCTTTGCCACGCATCTTTTGTCAGCCGGCGGCGATCTGCGCGCGATCCAGGAACTGCTGGGCCACGCGTCCCTGTCCACCACCCAGACCTATACCGAGGTGGACAGCACGCGCCTTATGGAAATCTACAACCGCACCCATCCCAAGGCGTGAAGCGGCATATGCCGCTTCTCCGGCCCAAGAACACTCAGCCACGCCCCTGCGGGATCACCTCGTAACCCGGTTCCTCGGGTTCATCATCGGTCATTTCCGGTGGGAACCCCGGCGCGCGGATGTCCAGCCCAGTGGCCTCTTCCAAACGCTTGATAATGTTCGGGCTCAGCTCGCGTTCGCCGTAGCGCGCGATCCCGTCGTCGAAAATCTCGATCATTTTCGGGTTCAGCTCGACGGGAACCCCGGCCCGGTCTGCTACTGCCTGAAACAGGCCGATATCCTTTTTCACGAGGTCCATCGTAAAGGAAATGTCGCGCGACCCGTTCAGGATCACTTGGCTTTCGGTTTCATGACTGAACGAATTGCCCGAACTGATGCGAATGGCCTCGAACGCCACGTTGAGATCCATGCCCGCCGCCTTGGACACCACCAGCGCCTCGGCATTGGCGATAAGATGCGCCGTGGCGAGATAGTTGGTCACCACCTTCAGAACCGAGGCAGATCCAAGCTCGCCGGTATGCAGGATGCGTCGCCCCATCGTGGTCAAGAGCGGCAGAATACGGTCGAACGTAGCCCGATCACAGCCCGCGAAGATCGAGATATTTCCGGTATCGGCCCGGTGGCACCCTCCCGAAACCGGGCAATCCACCGCCGCGCCACCCCGCTCGATCACCAGCGCCCCAAGCCGTTTGGCCTCGGCTTCATCCGTAGTCGACATCTCCATCCATATCTTGCCCGGCCCCACCTCGGGCAACATCTCCTGCATCACCGCATCCGACGCCGCCGGCGAGGGCAGACAGGTGATGACCGCATCACAGCGGCGCATCATCTCGGCTGCGTTTTCCGCTGCCTCGGCCCCGGCGGCGACCTTGGCCGCGACAAGCTCGGGATTGAGGTCGAACACCATCAGGTCCACACCGTTGCGCAAAAGGCTGCCGCTCAGCTTGCCGCCCACGTTTCCCAGACCGATAAATCCAACTTTCATGGCCATGTCTCCCTGCCGTTTGGGGCAAGGTGCATGCGGCGTTTGCGCCCTGTCATGCCCATCCGCGACACGGGCCCGCAAAAAGCGGGTCAGATGGCGAAGATTTTCCCGGGCGCGTCATCGGCCACCGGGGCCGCGGACAGCCGCGCCATGTGCCAGGCCAGGGCCTGATTGCTGCTCAGCACCGGTTTACCCAGCGCTTCCTCAACCTCTGCAATCACATCCAGCGTCCGCAGATTTGTGCAGGACAGGAAAACCCCGTCCACATCGTCGCCCGTCCCTACTTCCAGCGCCGCAGCCCGAATAGAGGCCGGATCAATCCGTGCCACCCGTGCCTCACCGGCCTCGCCAAAAGAAACCGTGCGCGGAACCGCGATACCTGCCGCTTCAAAGGCACGGCGCACCGGTACCGAAACGCTGTCGATATAGGGCGTGACCATGCCTATCGAGCGCAACCCCAGCGTACCGCACGCCGAGAGCGCCGCCGTCAGGGGATCGCTTACGGCCACTTCACCCACCCCACGACAGACAAGCTCGGCCACCTTCTCAGCGCCGATCATGGTTGTGCCCGAGGTACAGCCATAGCCCACCACGTCAAACGGCGCGGCGGGCGGCAGCAACCGCGCCGCAGCGGGCAAAGTCGCCTCCATCGCGGCCAGTGTATCGGGCGTGACGTCTTCGCCACTGGGCACCCGGCTCACGTAAACCGCCACATCCTGCGCGCCAAACAGGCGGCGAAAGTCCTGTTCCAGCGTCTCATCCTGCTGCAACACGATCAGCCCCAGCGTCCGTGTGCCAATCGACCCTGTCAGTTCAAAAGGAAAATGCGCCATGGATCACCTCAAAACCGGGAGTTGCTCAGGCGCGCGTGCCGACAAAAGCTCCACACCGCTCTCCCGCAGAACGATATTCTCTTCATGCACGAGGATCCGCCCGGGCGCGATCTCCACCCCCGGCTCAAGCGTCAGCACCATCCCGGCGCGCAATTCCGTCTGGTCATGCGGCGTAAAGGACGGCCATTCCGTAAGCGTGATCCCAAGCCCGTGTCCAAGGCGTCCACCACCCGGAGTTGCGCCGCTCTGGCGCAAGCTGTCGCATAGAATCCGGTGCACATCCGACGCCACCATGCCGGGGCGCATTGCCCCCATGGCCACTTCGGTCGCCTTGAACAGCGCCGCTTGGGCGCGCCGCACCTCATCCCCCGCCGATCCGATCGCGTAATTGCGGTCAAAATCACAGAAATAGCCGTCCAGCACTGCGCCCGTGTCCAGCATCAGCACATCGCCGTCCACCAGAACCTGCGGCCCAGCTGGCGAAATGACATCGCCATACCCACCCTGTCCCGCGCCCCCGGCGGTATAGCTCACCCAGTCCGCCCCCTCTTCCAGCAAGACGCGCTGGAAATCGCGGAAAACATGGTCAAGCCGCGCACCCGGCCCGGCAAATTCCGGCACCCGCGCAAAACATGCATCCGCCACGCGACAGGCAGCGCGGATTTTGGAAATCTCGGCTTCGGACTTGATCTCGCGCACCCGCTGCACCACGTCGGTCGCATCCACGAACACCCGTGGCGCAAGCTGGTCCGCAACCGTCAGATAGTCGCCCAGCGGCATACGCACCTGTGTTTCAAGCCCCATCGGCACACCGATCCGCCCCGCTTGCGGCACCATGTCGGTCAAGGTCGCCACCAACAGGCTGACCCCGTCATCGCCCGGCATCGGCGCGTCCCATGTTCGGATGTCCGTCGCCCAGCACTGCCCCATCAACTCCGCCCCTATCGACGGGATCACCGTCACCGGATCGCCCCGTAGCGGGACCAGCACAAACCACGGACGGGCCGGGCTTTCCCAGAACCGCGTCAGGAAGCCGGTGACATAGAAAACGTCCGCCGCAGTGGTGAGCAGCAGGGCATCAATCCCAGCAACTCCCATCCGCGCCTGCAACGCTGCAACGCGGGTGCGAAATTCGGACGGAAGAAAACCGCGCTCAGCCATCCTCGGGGCCTTCACTCAGGAAACACAACACCCGCGCATCTGCCCCGATGCCATCGACCCCGGCCAGGAGAGCCGCCACCCCGGCCCCACCCGAAGGTGTCGTCGCGAACCCCGTTGCGCCCAACGCTTCGGTGCCCGCCACGGCCTCGTCTTCGGTGATGGTCACGAACAGATCCGCATCCCGCGCCAACCCGTTCAACGCCACCATTGACGGTGTTTTGCAATCCAGCCGTCCCATGTTCGACACAGGCCCCGCGGTGTCGATCAGCGCCCCAGCCCGAATGCTTTCGATCAACGCCGGCGCCGCCTCCGGCTCGACCACCACGATCACCGGCTCGTCTCCCCAGACATGCCGCGCATGGGTCGCGACCGCCGCCGCCAACCCGCCAACCCCGGCTTGCAAAAGGATGTGTGTCGGCACCTCGGGCACCTGCCGCGCGGCCTCGGCGGCCATCTGCAGATAGCCCTCCATCACACGATAGGCCGGCTGCCAGTATCCCGGCCACGAGCTGTCTGAAAGAAGCGCCCAGCCATTCGCCTCGGCATCGCGCTTGGCCGCGTCCATGCTGGCCTCGTAATCATCGCCCGCGCGCACCACCTCGGCCCCCATCGCGCGCAGCCGCTCGGCAAAGGCTTCCGGCACCGTATCGGCCAGGTACACCACCGCCCGCGCGCCGAACATCCGCGCCCCGGCGGCCACGGACATGCCGTGGTTGCCCGCGCTGGCCGTTGCATAGGTCCGCCCAGTCAACCGGGTCTCCCACGGCCCCCTGCCTTCGGCCGCGTCATGGGCAATGGCATAGGCCGCCCCCAGCGCCTTGAAACTGCCCAGCCCCATCCGGCCACGCTCATCCTTGAGCCAGAGCGCCGCAATCCCGGCCTGCGCCGCCAGTTCGGGCGCAGCGGTCAGCGGTGTTTCCGCATGGGCTGGGCACTGGGCAAGCAACGCGGCCACGGCCTCGGCATCGGTGCTGGGAAAAAGATCGGCGCCGGGAAGACCGGCACCCCGAAACGGGTTGGCGAGCATCTTGGTCATGCCCCACCCTTGCACGGGACTAGCGGGGCGCGAAACGCCGAAAGCGACGCTATGATGCCGCTTCCCGTTCCAGAAACGCCTTCAGCGGCGCCATATCACCCGCCCGCATCCGCCCGCCCCAAGGGCTTCACCGACCACCTGGTGCCCACCCTAGGACAAGCGGAGGAGCTGAAACGCGCCGTCCATCGACGCGGAGATGTTGGGATAATAGACAATGCCCGCTGGGCAACGCCCGTCCGCCCGGCCTATCCCCAAAAACGCAGACACCCGCCCCTAATCAAGGGACGGGTGCCATTCTCAAGACTTCAAAAAAGACTCAGCCGATGATCGCGTTCAGCGTTGCACTCGGGCGCATCACGGCGGCTTTCAGTTCAACCGACGGACGGAAATACCCGCCGATTTCCGCTTCGGGACCCTGCGCCGCGGCCAGCTCCGCGGTGATTGCCGCTTCGCCATCGGCCAGAGCCTTGGCAACCGGGGCAAACTCGGCGGCCAGTTCGGCATCATCGCCCTGCGCGGCCAGCGCTTCGGCCCAGTAGCGTGCGAACCAATAGTGGCTGTCACGGTTGTCCGGCTCACCCACCTTGCGGCTCGGGCTTCGGTTGTGGTCGAGGATACCTTGAGTCGCGGCCTCTGCGGCACGGCCCAGAACTCCCGCCTTGGCGTTGTCCTTCGAGTCGGCCAGGAAGTTCAGCGATTCACCAAGCGCACAGAACTCACCCATCGAGTCCCAGCGCAGGTGGTTCTGTTCCACCAGCTGCTGCACGTGTTTCGGAGCCGATCCACCGGCACCGGTTTCGAACAGGCCACCGCCATTCATCAGGCTGACAATCGACAGCATCTTGGCCGAGGTGCCCAGTTCCAGGATCGGGAACAGGTCGGTCAGATAGTCACGCAGCACGTTTCCGGTGATGGCGATGCTGTCCTTGCCCGCTGTGATGGTTTCAAGCGACTGGCGGGTCGCTTCGCGCGGCGCCATGATCAAGAACTTGTCGGCCACGCCCTTGGCTTCCAGAACCGGCTTGACGTATTTAATCAGCTCAGCATCGTGGGCACGGTTTTCGTCCAGCCAGAAGATCGCTTCCGATCCGGTCAGACGCTGACGGTCCATCGCCAGCTCGATCCAGTTCTCGATCGGCGCCTTTTTCACGGTGCAGGACCGCCAGATGTCACCGGCTTCCACGTCATGGCTGTGCAGAGTGTCGCCATTGGCCAGAACGATGCGGATCGCACCGTCTGCGGGCGCTTCGAACGTGGTCGGGTGCGAGCCGTATTCCTCAGCCTTCTGCGCCATCAGGCCGACGTTCGACACCGACCCTGCGGTGGTCACGTCCAGCGCACCATTGGCCTTGAAGAAGTTGATGGTCTCGTCATAGACGGTCGAATAGCAGCGGTCGGGGATTACACAGTTGGTGTCAGCCTTCGCGCCGGTCTCGTCCCAGCCTTTGCCGCCTGCACGGATCACGGCGGGCATCGAGGCGTCGATGATCACGTCCGAAGGCACGTGCAGGTTGGTGATGCCCTTGTCGCTGTCCACCATGTACATGGACGGACGATCCAGCGCGGCAATCTCGCCCTTGATGGCGTCGGCGTTTGCCAGCGTGTCGATCGCGGCCAGAACCGCCCCCAGACCCGAGTTGGGCGAACCGCCCGCGGCAATAATCGCGTCACCGTGCTTGTCCCAGACCGGGCCCAGCCATGCCTTGACCGCGTGGCCAAAGATGATCGGGTCGCTGACCTTCATCATGGTCGCTTTCATGTGCAGCGAGAACATGGTGCCGTCGGCCTTGGTGTCTTCGATGGCGTCGCCCAGGAACGCACCCAGCGCTTTGGCGCTCATGAAGGTCGCATCCGCAACGGTGCCTTCTTCCAGCGGCCAGCCGTCTTTCAGAACCGTGACAGCACCGTCTTTGGCAACGAATTCGATCTTGGCGTCACCGGCCTGATCGGCGGTGATGGTGGCCGACACTTCGTTGGCATAGAAATCGTTGCCCGGCATCGACGACACTTTGGTTTTCGAGGACGACTCCCATGCACCCATCGAATGCGGGTTGTTCTGGGCATAGTTCTTGACGGCCTTGGCCGCGCGGCGATCCGAGTTTCCTTCGCGCAGAACCGGGTTCACAGCCGAGCCCTTGATCCCGTCATAGCGGGCGCGGATCGCCTTTTCTTCGTCGGTCTTCGGGTCTTCGGGATAGTTCGGGATGTCATAGCCCTGTGCCTGAAGCTCCGCGATGGCCGCGGTCAGCTGCGGCACCGAGGCCGAGATGTTGGGAAGCTTGATGACATTGGCCGACGGCGTCTTCACCAGTTCACCCAGCATGGCCAGATCGTCGTTTTGACGCTGTGCGTCGGTCAGGTTTTCCGGAAAGGTCGCGATGATGCGGCCCGCCAGCGAAATATCCGGGGTGCCCACGGTGATTCCAGCCGCCGAAACGAACTTGCGGATGATCGGCAGAAACGACGCCGAGGCCAGCTCGGGCGCTTCGTCTACAATGGTATACAATATGTCTGCGGTCTTGTTATCTGCCATCTTTCTCACAACCTTTTTTCGTGTGTCAGGGATGTCTTGCGACTCGAGGTTTGGGGGCGGGATCGCCCGGCTCCATAAATCTTGCGCCCATGCGGACCCACTGGCAGGCGGGCGCGATGGTCCCGCCCCCTTTAGAGGACAATGGTCAAAATATCAATTCTCTGCGGCGCCCTCCTGCCGAGCAATTTGACGCGCCCTTTCCATCCACGATGCCAGCGCCTCAATTTGTGCATCGTCCAGACGCAGACCAAGCTTGCTGCGCCGCCAGACAACATCCTCCACGCTGCGCGCATATTCCCTGTCCATGAGCCGGCCCACTTCGCGTTCCGTCAGGGTGGCGCCAAAATCCAGACCCAGATCGTCGGGTCTTTTTGCGTCCCCCAACACCTCGCGCGCCTCACGGCCATAAGCCCGTACCAGACGCCCCGCCCAAGCCGCATCCAGAAAAGGATAATCCGCGCGCAACGCGTCAATCAGCGCGCCCACGCCATCCACCGGGAAATCCCCCCCCGGCAAAGGCACACCCGCTGTCCAGTCGCCCGCGCGTACTCCCAACGCTGGCCCAAGCTTGGCCAGCGCCGATTCCGCCAGTCGCCGATAGGTCGTGATCTTGCCGCCAAACACGTTCAGCACCGGCGCGCCGGGGTTTTCGAGCTTCAGCACATAATCCCGCGTCGCTGCCGAGGCCGATCCGGCCCCGTCATCAAACAAGGGACGCACCCCGGAATAGCGCCAGACCACGTCCTCCAGCGTCACCGCTTTCTCAAAATACTCCGATACGAAATCGCACAGGTACTGCGCCTCTTCATCACTGCATTCAGGGGATACGTCCGGCGCCGGATGGTCCACATCCGTGGTCCCGATCAGCGTGAAATCCTGCTCATAGGGAATGGCAAACACGATGCGTCCATCCCCGCCCTGAAAGAAATAGCATTTGTCATGATCAAACAGCCGCCGGGTCACGATATGACTGCCCCGCACCAGCCGCACGCCTTCGCGGCTGGTCTGCCCGACCACGCCCTTGATCACATCCGCCACCCAGGGACCGCCCGCGTTCACCAGCGCCCGCGCCCGCGTGACCGCGCGCGCGCCGGTCTCCGTGTCCTCGGTTTCCACATGCCACAGCCCATCCCGGCACTCTGCCGACACAGCCCGCGTGCGCGTCCTGATCCGCGCGCCCCGCGCTTCGGCGTCCCGTGCGTTCAGCACCACCAGCCGACTGTCCTCGACCCAGCAATCCGAATACTCGAACGCCTTGGCAAACCGTCCCTTCAGTGCCGCCCCCGCCGGGTCGCTGCGCAGATCCAGCAACCGCGTCCCGGGCAGAATCTCGCGCCCGCCAAGGTGGTCATACAAAAACAGTCCCAACCGGATCATCCAGGCCGGACGCCGCCCCCTGAGCCAGGGCATCACCGTGCTCAACAGGCGCGACGCGGGCGTCTGCCCGTCAAACCGCATGTCCTTGTGATAAGGCAGCACAAATCGCATGGGCCAGCTGATATGCGGCATCGCCCTGAGCAACACTTCACGTTCACGCAACGCCTCGCGCACAAGCCTCACCTCGAAATATTCCAGATAGCGCAAGCCGCCATGAAACAGCTTGGTCGAGGCCGAAGACGTGGCCGAGGCAAGATCATCCATCTCGACAAGCTCAACAGACAGCCCCCGCCCCGCCGCATCCCGCGCGATGCCGCAGCCGTTGATACCGCCGCCGATGATGAAAAGATCGACCTCAGGGGGTGATTGCGAATCCATAACGATCACTTTCGAACATTTACGAACCTCAGAAACGTCGTTTTTCGGGCAAATTCAACCCAAATTTAGCGCATCACCCCTTATTCTCTTGTAAACACGCAGATCAAATGACACAAATACGCGAAATTACGAAAGCAAGCGAACATGTCCCTGAGCCTGCGTGAACGCGAAATCCTCGACATCGCCCGCGACTCGGGCAGCGTGATGGTCGAAGATCTGGCCGTGCGGATGAATGTCACGGTCCAGACCATCCGCCGCGATTTGACCAATCTGGCCAATGCCGGGCGGCTGGAACGCGTGCACGGCGGCGCAGTGCTGCCCTCGGGTGTGCGCAACATCCGTTACGAGGAACGGCGGCAGGTCAACGCCGCCGCCAAAGACGCCATGGCCCGCGCCGCGGCCGCCCGCATTCCCGATGGCTCTGCCCTTTTCCTCAATATCGGCACCAGCACCGAGGCACTGGCCCGCGCGCTGCGCGGCCATGACGGGCTTCTTGTCGTGACCAACAACCTCAATGTTGCCAAGATCCTCTCTGCCACCCCCGGATGCGATATCCTTCTGACCGGCGGACGCCCACGCCCCGAAGATGGCGGCCTCACTGGTCCGGTCGCCGCGCAGATGCTCCGCAGCTTCCGCTTTGACATCGCCGTACTCGGCTGTTCGGCCATTTCGGATGATCTTGGTGCTTATGACTTCGACATGAACGAGGTGATCGTCAGCCAGACGGCCCTCGCCCAAAGTCGCAGCGCATGGCTGCTGGCGGATCACTCCAAGTTCCAGCGCCACGCGCCGGTTCAGATCACCACGCTCGACACGGTCGACCGCCTGTACACGGATCAACCCCTGCCAACCGGGTTCTCCTACGACATCCCTGAAAATCTTGACGTGATCGTGGCGATCCCTGAAGGACTCGAACCCTCAACCTGCTGATTAGAAGTCAGCTGCTCTATCCAGTTGAGCTAAGGGACCGCTTGTTCTTCCCCTAGCCCAATTCCTTTTCCGGGAAAAGACCCGCACAAAAATTTCACGAGATCCCGGCCCTTGCTGGCCCCGAAGCGCGGCCAAGTCGACAAAAACCATCGCTCCGCAGGCGCATATACGGGTCCCACCTCATATTTTGATCAAAAAATTGGCACTCCCCTGAGAATTCTCACACTCTCCTCCAAAACTTCCTAGAACATTCCCCGGTCAGAGGTTTAATCAAACAAAAGCAAAGGGTAAGGTTACTGACCGCCCCTTCGTGCCCGAACACTAAAGCGACATTCATACCGCGATCACCCCCCCTTTGGAGCCATGAAAGCCAATCCACCGATTGCATCGAATCAATTTTTTGATCAAATAGGCTGAACACGAACTGCTCGAGGGGTCGACACCTCAATGACTGTCCCATTTTCAGGCACCCGCGCCGCCACGGATATGCGCGATCCTGGACTTTGGCCGGTTTGGGGAAAATGCCTTTGCACCCGGAACCATGATTTGACCAATATCATGGGCAAGGGCGCGACGGTCCGCGCCGCGCGCAGCCAGAAACATCGCGAAACCGGACAGCACGATGCCGGACGCACCGACACGGAGGGAATGACATGAACCAACCGGCGCCCACCGCCGCTTTCGCACCCTGGGAGGATGCCAAGGCCAAGCCGCTGATCTCCTTTCAGAATGTCACCAAGAAGTTCGGCGATTTCACCGCCATCGACAACATCAGCATCGACATCTACGAACGTGAGTTCTTTGCCCTTCTGGGCCCATCAGGCTGCGGCAAGACCACGCTGATGCGGATGCTGGGTGGGTTCGAGACGCCGACCTCGGGCAAGATCCTGATCGACGGTCAAGACATGGCCAATGTCCCCCCCAACAAACGCGCCGTGAACATGATGTTCCAGAGCTATGCGCTGTTCCCGCATCTCTCGGTCTGGGACAACATCGCCTTTGGTTTGCGCCGCGACAAGCTTCCCAAGGATCAGATCGAGGCCCGCGTCGAGGAAATGGTCAAACTGGTCCGCCTCGGCAAATTCGCCCGCCGCAAGCCGCACCAGATTTCCGGCGGTCAGCGTCAGCGCGTGGCACTGGCCCGCTCGCTGGCCAAGGCGCCCAAGCTGCTCCTGCTCGACGAACCGCTCGGCGCGCTCGACAAGAAACTGCGTCAGGACACACAGTTCGAACTGATGGATATCCAGGAAAAGACCGGCACCACCTTCGTAATCGTGACCCACGATCAGGAAGAGGCCATGACCGTCGCGTCCCGCATCGCCGTGATGGACGAAGGCCTTCTGATCCAGGTCGACACACCGGCGCGCATCTACGAAACCCCGAACTCGGTCTACGTGGCCGACTTTATCGGTGATGTGAACCTGATCGAGGGCAACGCCAGCCCGCGCGGCGATGGCAAAACCATCTTGCACTGGGCCGAAGGTCAGCCGCCTCTGGTGGCCGAATGCCCGCATGCGCCGGACGTCGAAGCCCGCTGCACCTTTGCGATCCGCCCCGAGAAAGTCACCATTTCCAAGGAAAAACCAACAGATCGCACCAATGCCATTCAGGGCAAGATCGAAGACATCGCCTATCTCGGAAACCTTTCGACCTACAGCGTGCTTTTGGCCAATGGTACCCGCGTCAAGGCACAGACCGCCAATAATCGCCGCCTGTCGCGTCGCGAACTGACCTGGGAAGACGACGTCTGGCTAAGCTGGACCGAGACCGCCGGCATCGTGCTGGACAAGTGAGGGGGCCGACATGAATTTCCGCCGCTTCTCGCTGATATCGGTCCCGTATCTCTGGCTCTTTGTCCTGTTCCTCGTGCCCTTCGGCATCGTGTTCAAGATTTCGCTGTCGGACTACGCGATCTCGATCCCGCCTTACACGCCCACGCTCGACTTCACCGAAGGCTGGGCCGGGTTCAAGGCGTTCCTGTCCGCGCTGGACTTTGAAAACTACGTCTTCCTGACCGAGGACGATCTTTATTGGAAAGCCTACCTCTCCAGCCTCAAGATCGCGGTCTTTGCCACCGCTCTGACCCTGCTGGTCAGCTTCCCCATTGCCTACGGCATGGCCAACGCGCCGGACGAATGGCGCCCCACGCTGATGATGCTGGTCATCCTGCCTTTCTGGACCAGCTTCCTGATCCGCGTCTACGCATGGATGGGCATTCTGTCTCAAGAGGGTTTTCTCAACCAGTTCCTGATGGGGATCGGCATCATTTCCGATCCGCTGATCATCCTCAACACCAACTGGGCGGTGTATGTCGGCATCATCTACACTTACTGCCCGTTCATGATCCTGCCGATCTACGCCACGCTGGAAAAGCTCGACCCCTCTTTGAACGAGGCCGCCGTTGACCTTGGCTGCTCACGCACCTCCTCTTTCTGGCTTGTCACCCTGCCACTGGCCAAACCGGGCGTGATCGCGGGCTGTTTCCTCGTCTTCATCCCCGCCTTGGGGGAATTCGTGATCCCCTCGCTTTTGGGCGGCTCGCGGACCCTGATGATCGGTAAGGTGCTCTATGAAGAGTTCTTCGCCAACCGCGACTGGCCCGTCGCCAGCGCCGTTGCTGTCGTGCTCCTGCTGATCCTGATCATCCCGATCGTTATGTACCAGCGCAACCAGCAGAAAATGATGGAGGCGGAACAATGAGACGTCTGACATGGTTCAACACCACCTCGCTGACGCTGGGCTTTGCCTTCCTTTACCTGCCGATGGTCATCCTGATCATCTACAGCTTCAACGAAAGCCGCCTTGTCACGGTCTGGGCCGGGTTCTCGACCAAGTGGTACGGCGAACTGCTCGGGAACCAGGCGTTCCTTGACGCGGCGCTTGTCACGCTCAAGGTTGGCGTTGCCTCCTCGACCATCGCCACCGTGCTTGGCACCATGGCCGCCTATGTGCTGGTCCGCGGCGGTCGCTTCATGGGACGCACGCTGTTCTCCGGCATGATCTATGCACCTCTGGTGATGCCCGAAGTCATCACCGGTCTGTCGCTCCTGCTGCTGTTCATCTCGATCGGGCTGGATCGCGGCATGATTACCATCGTGCTCGCCCACGCGACCTTCTCGATGTGTTACGTCTCGGTCGTGGTCAGCTCCCGCCTTGTCAGCTTTGACAAGTCACTGGAAGAAGCCGCGCTTGATCTGGGATGTTCGGCCTTCGAAGCCTTCCGCCTTGTCACCCTGCCGATTATCGCACCTGCAGTGATCTCGGGCTGGCTGCTGGCGCTGACCCTGTCACTCGATGACCTCGTGATCGCCTCCTTCGTGGCCGGGCCCAGCTCGACCACCCTGCCGATCAAGATCTTCTCATCCGTGCGCCTTGGCGTCAGCCCCGAGATCAACGCGCTCTCGACCATCCTGATCCTGATTGTCGCCGTGGGCACGATCTCGGCCTCGCTGGTCACAAAACGCGCGGTGAAACGCCGCCAGATGGAAGAAAAGATGGCAGGCGGCTGATGACGAATACCTCGAAGGGGCGTCGTCTTTACGAAGACATGGCCTATGGCCCCGCCCCCATCGCCAACAGCTTTTGGCGGACAACCGTTCCGGCCATGGATTGCGCAGCCCTTCACGGTGCGGTGCGCTGCGACACGGTCATCATCGGCGCGGGGTATACGGGGCTCAATGCGGCGCTGGCGCTGGCCGAGGCCGGACAGGACGTGGTCGTGCTCGATGCAAACCAACCCGGCTGGGGCGCCTCGGGGCGCAATGGTGGGTTCTGCTGTCTGGGCGGCGCCAAGGCCAAGGCAAAAACGTTGGCCAAACGCCACGGCGCCGAAGACGCCCTGGCCTATGCCAACGCCGAACGCGACGCCGTCGATCATGTTGCTGCCCTGCTGGAACGCCACGGCATCGACGCCGACACCCATTCCAAAGGGGAAACCTTGCTCGCCCACACGCCCCGTCGCGGCAAGGCGCTTGCGGGGGACGTTGCCCATATCCGCGAAACGCTCGGGGTCGAGGCAGAATACCTGCCCGCCGAAGCCCTGCCCGAGCACGGTTTCAACAGCCCCGAATTCCACGGCGCCCTGACCATCCCCATCGGCTTTGCGCTCAATCCGATGAAATACGTCACCGGTCTTGCACAGGCCGCCATGGCCGCAGGCGTGCGCATCTTTGGACAAAGCCCGGTCAACGCCATCGACACCGGCCCCACCGGTGCACATCGCCTTTCGACCGAGATCGGCGAAGTCACCGCGCGAAACCTGATCGTTGCCACCAACGGCTATTCTTCGGAAAACCTGCCGCCGTGGCTCGCCGGGCGCGTGCTGCCGGTGCAAAGCTCGATCATCGTCACCCGCCCGATGACGGATGACGAATTGAAAGCCCAAGGCTGGACCACGCGGCAGATGACCTATGACAGCCGCCACCTGCTACACTATTTCCGCCTTTTGCCGGACAACCGGATGCTCTTCGGCCTGCGCGCCGCCTACCGTGCCACACCGGCCATGCATGCCGACACGGAACGCCGCGCGCGCACCGACTTCGACCGTTTCTTCCCTGCGTGGCGGCATGTCGAAACGGAACACTTCTGGTCCGGCCTCGTTGCTCTCTCGCGCAGCCTCACGCCTTTCGCAGGCCCGATTCCCGGCATGAACAACGCATGGGGGGCGATGTGTTACCACGGCAATGGTGTCGCCATGGGCAGCTATGCGGGCCAGCTTCTCGCCGCCCAGATCACCGGCACCGGCCCCGCCACACCCGGCCTGATGCGCCAGCCCCTGCGCCGCTTTGAGCTGGGAAGCTGGCGGCGGCTGGCCTTGCCCGCCGCCTATGGCTGGTACGCGCTTCAGGACATGATGCCCTAACCCCGCATGTGCAGGTCGACCATCTTCTGAACGCGGTCCGCGAAATGGGCAAATCCCGGCGTCTCCATGTCGTCGCGTTTGCCCGCCTCATCCAGATAGCGCACCTGAATGATTTCCTTCAGGTAGGGGTTCTTTTCAAAAGCCGCGACCTCCTCCGGGCTCATCGGCCCGCCCTGCAGGTTCAGCGAATGCACAGATGCCTCGGACAGGCGCTTGAAATACTCCGGCTTGGTCGCGCACAAATACCGTTTGGCCGCCACGTGACAGCGCACGCATTCGGTGATCACCGGCGGAAAGAACCGCTCCAAAACGGCCGCGCCCGCATCTTCGTGAAAACGGTCCTCGGTATCGTCCATCGTGAACGTGCCAAACTCGCTGGTGAAATGCCCGATGTCATGCAGCAAGGCCCCCACGACAATCTCGTCCGGCATCCCGTTCTGCTCGGCAATCGTCGCCCCCTGCAACATGTGCTCGGCCATCGTTACCGGTTCGCCAAGGTATTCTTCGCCCCCTCGTCGCTCGAATATCCCGGCGATGAAGTCCACGATCGTGTCCGCGTTCAGATCATCTTGCACCGCACTCATTCCGCCGCCTCCTTCTGGCTGCCCTGCAGCGCCGCCCAGGTCGACAGCAACCCGTCCATGTCCGCATAACACCCCTGCAACCAACGCGACCCGGACCCGCTATAGCCGGTGCGCGCATGCAACAGGCGGCGGTTGTCAAACAACACGCAATCCCCCGGCACCATCTTGAACGTGATCTGGTTGGCCGGATCGTCCACCAATTCGCCAAACCGGCGATAGGCGGCATAATAGGTCTCCATATCCTCAAACGGTACATCCACGATCGGCGCCGACGAGCGGTTGTTGAACCGCACGGTTCGCAGCGCCCCATCCGGCGTCAACTCGATCATCGGCAACCGTGTGCGCAGGCACACGCCCGCGCTTCCGGCATATTCGAACCGCGCACAGTAGCGGCTGAGAAGGTCGAACCCCTCGGGCATCTCGTCGCGCAGCTTTTGCGCCACGTTGAACCCATCGACAAGGATCGACTCGCCGCCTTCGGCTGAATTCTCAAGGCAATAAAGCAGTTGCAGGCTCGGCACCGGATCGCGATAGGGGTTGTCCGTATGCCCCTGCAACCCCAGCCCGGTAAAGGCAAGGTTGGTCGGGTTCACCTCGGTGCGCACCTCGAACCAGGTGCCATAATTGGTCTCGCGGACGAAGCCAAAGAGCTTGACCACCTCAAGCAACGCTCCGCTATCAACCGGCCCGTCCGTCGAAAGCGCACAGCCCGTGGCCCGCACCGCGCCCAGCCAATCGGCCAGCACCGCGCCGCCCCCCTGCAGGTCGGCAAGCCCGGCCCGCGCCACCTGCCCGGTGCGACCATCCCAAGGCGTGACACCCTCTTCGCACCATCCCGGCGCATGGCCTTGCGTCCGGTCATAGACATGCCGCGCCAGCCATTCAGCCGGAAACGCGACCTCCTTGTCCTCCGGCGCAAAGCGCACCGTCACAACGCCGCCCGCCCCCGAGGCCGACGCAATCCGCGTCTCCGCCGGAATGTCCCCCAGCGTGATTAGCCGCTGCCCGTTGCCCGGATCGCGCGTCGCCGGGTCCAACGCATTGTCCCGCAACCAGACCGCGTGAAACCGCGCCTCTGACCCGTCCGCAAAACCGACGGTCAGAAACCGTCCTTCTGCGCCCACTTCAACCTTGTCGACCATCTGTCCGCTCCGTCGCTGGCATTTTCCATTGCCAGTGTGCGACACGAGGGGGCATAACTCTAGTGACCACAATATACCTCTGAGGCCCAATTTTTCTAATGTCTAATCCATCTCGCAAACCAGGTCTCCCGCCGCTCGACTGGCTGCGCATTTTCGAGTCCGCCGCCCGGCTTGGCGGGTTCAGCGCTGCGGCACGCGAATTCGGCCTAACTCAGGCCGCCGTCAGCCAGCGTATCCGCAACCTTGAAACTTGGCTGGGACGCGACCTGTTTCTGCGCTCGGCGCGCGGGGTTTCTCTGACCTACGCCGGCGAGGCGTATCTGCCGCTGGTCGAAGACGCCCTTCAGGCGCTGGAACTGGGCACCGAGAACCTTTTCGGACAAGCCCCGCGCGACTTTCGCATCGCCGGGGTCGGGTCGCACCTGAACGCTCTGGTCCTGCCCGTCGCGCCCGCCTTCCTGAGCGCTCATCCAGACATCCACCTGAGCACGACCTCGGTGCCTCAACGCTCGGATTTCGCACGCGAGAAGACCCCGCTGCACCTGCGCTTCGGGCGCGGTCTCTGGCCGGGGCGCGACGCCGCGCTGATCTGCGCCGAAACCCTCGTGCCGATCTGCCCCCCCGCACACACCGCCACCGCCCTTACGGAACTGCCGCTGATCGAAACCCGTGGCGAACGCCCCGGTTGGCGCGACTGGGCCAGGCGGGTCAACATCCCCCTCCCCCCCGTGCCCCGGCTCAGCGTCGACAGTATGGAACACGGGCTGACCGCCGCCGCCCACGGCGCAGGGCTGCTGCTGGGCTCCCGCCCCTTGGCACGCCCGTTACTGGATACAGGTCAGCTTGTCGCCCTGGACACCCCCGCGCTCGATACGGATTTCGGCTATTGGCTCAGCTGGCCAGACACCGCCTTTCGCAGCAACCGCGCCCGCGCCCGGCTCGATGCTTTCATCGACCTGCTGCGCAGCGGGACCTAACACTCATGGCAAGGCTGGCCGCGGATTGTTCGCAGCATGGGTGTGTATCTTGCGAATGCTCCATTCCACCGCTTCCCGCATCGCCGACCCCAGCGCCCCGTCAAAGGCCGTGGCAATGTCGATCATCTCGTCACTCGCCGCGACCCGTTGCTTGCCAAACGAGCTCGACGCGATGATGTGATCGCTGTAGCTGTCCACGATCTTGATATTGAGCCGCACGTCCACCACCAACCGACTGTCTTCAACCGTCTCATCGGGCAAGGTCGCTTGGAACTCGCGAATATCGGTCACGATCGAATAGTCCGGTCGCAGACCCACGGTCGAACGTCCGACGGCCGCAACCTTTCCGCTATTCTCGAAGCTCTCGATCAACAGTGCCTGAACGATCAGCGGCGCCCGATCCACCCAGCGTACCTTGGGCAGGTATTGCACCTGCAACGGATTTGGCATCACAGCCACCTGGTCCGTGTCCACGGCGGCGGTGGCCGTGGGCTCTTCCACGATGATCTGCTGACGCAGGCGCGGCAGATTGGAATCAAACGTGCTCTTGGGCGTCAGCGCATATAGGTCCGATGGCGTCGCCGCGCGGTTGAGCGTGCCGATCCCGGCACAGCCCGAAAGACCCAGCGCACCTGCCACTGCCATGATAAGAATTGCCCGTGTCATCGGCGGAACTCCGAATTCTGTGTACCCAACAAGAAGCGTGCGGGATCGCGTTCGACCCGATTGGCGAGCCGGTCAAGATTCGCGACAAGAAGCCGGGATTCCTCGATGAACCTTACGAACTGCGGCATGCCAACCCGCAGGAAGTCGGACACGGGCCGCCGGTTTTCTTCCACGATTCCCTCGACCGTCGCCATCAGGCCAGACGCCGATTCAGACGCCGCAAGAATTTCATCCGACACCTTGTCGAAATCGCTCGAAACCCCGGTGACGGTCGTCGTGAACGCGTCCACCGCCCGGCGGATATCGGCAATGATCACGTCGACATCCTCGTCGATCAGGGTATTCACCGATGCAAAGGTCTGCTCGGCGGTGTTCAGCGTGCCCGTCGCCGTGTCCATCGCCGTCGTGATCGAGGCCAGCGTGTCATTGGCATTGGTGAACGCCTCGGTCGCCACCTCAAGTGCGGCACTGGCTTCATCGCTCAAGCCGTCAAGCTTACCGGTCAGTTCTCCGACGCTGGTCTCCACCGTGCCGATCACGCGGTTCGCAGCCTCCGTCGCGCTGCGCACATCGGCCATGATCCCCGGCAGGTCGTCCTGCACGGCAGCATTGATCCCTTCGATTGCCGCACGCGCCTCTTCGGCCACCACCCGCGCATCCGCCACAAGCGCCGCGCCATCCCCGCGCACCAATTCGCCAACACTGTCCGAGGTTTCCCTGACCGAGACCATCATGCCCTCGGATTCCAGCAAGGCCTCCTTGAACACGACCAAGGTCTCCCGCGTTTCGGCAAGACGCGCTGTGGCCTGTTCCAACATCGCCTGCCCATCCTGCGACAGGGCCACCGCTTCGCGCTCCACGGTGCTCAGTGTCGACTGCGTCTGATCTATCAATCCGGGCAACTTCTCTTCGGTCAGCGCCCGCGCCGAAGCGAGCGTTTCGGTCGCTTCATTGGCCAACGGTTTCAGATCGCCCTCGATCACCGCCCCGGCCGTATCAGACGTCTTGCGCACCGACTCAAGCGTCGACGCCGCCTCGGTAGAGGCTGCTTCGAATGCAGTGATCGCTGTCTCTGCCTGCGCCACACGCGCCTGCACCTCGGCCCCCACCTCTTCGTAGCGGGCCATCAGGCGGCTGGCATCGTCCCCCACGGTGGCAACCTGCTCTTCCAGAACCGCCGCCGTGTCCTGCAACTGGCCCATCAGCTCGGGCAACCGCTCTTCAATAAGCCCCTGCGCCGCCTGCACAGCCGAAATCACCGACGGCTCAAGCGTCGTCACGATCGTATCGAGCGACCGGACCGCCTCGGCCCCACGTTCAATGAATTCCTTCAATTCACCCTGCATCAATTCATCCGCCGTCCCGAAGGCTGACCCGGCATTGTCCACCGCACCGCGCACCTCGACCAGCGTCTCGGTTGCTTCCTTGAGCGTGACTTCGGCCGTATCCGACAACGTATCCAACCGGTCGGTAAAGCCCGCGATTGCCTTGGCTGCACCGCCCAGATCGCCGGACAACACCTCGAAATCCTGCAACGCCTTGTCCAATCTTGCCGAGGCCGAAGACAGGTTGCTCAGCGTATCCGTCACCGCCTGCCGGTTGTCCGCGCTGACCACCGACTGCACGTCCTCCAAAAGCGCAATCGCCTTTTCCAGAAGCTGCGGCGCCCCTTCCAGCACCGATTGCAGCGGGCTTGGCTTGGCCACGATCACCCCGTCGCGCGGCAGCCGGTCCGCATCGGGAGAGCCCCCCGACAAGGCCACATAGCTGACACCTGTCACACCCTGCGACTGCAATTGCGCCACCGTGTCCGTGCGCACTGGGGTCTGCGCGTCGATCTCGATCCGCACCCGCACCTTGCTGGGGTCCACATCGTCAAGTTCAAGATGCACCACCTGCCCCACGGGCAAACCATTGTAACGCACATCCCCCGCCGAGCTCAGCCCGGCAACATTCTCGAAAAGCACGTTGTAATGGGTGATCTGGCGTTCCACGTCGATCTTGGCCAACCACAGAAGAAAGCCGAACGCCCCCACGATCCCTACAACGGTAAAAAGCCCGATCAGGATGTAATTCGCGCGTGTTTCCATCGCCTACTTTCCCCTCAAGCCCTTTTCCTGCGCCGCGCGGGCGCGCGGGCCGGTGAAATATTCCTGAACCCAGGCGTTATCCACCGAGGTCATTGTCTCAATCGGCCCTTCAACCAGAACCCGCTTCTCGGCCAGCACCGCGATCCGGTCACAAATCGCATAAAGGCTATCAAGGTCATGGGTCACCATGAACACGGTCAAGCCCAGCGACCGCTGCAATTCTCCAATCAACTCGTCATACGCTGCCGCGCCAATCGGGTCGAGTCCCGCCGTCGGTTCATCGAGAAAAACGATCTCGGGATCCAGCGCCAGCGCCCGCGCAAGCGCCGCCCGCTTGCGCATCCCGCCAGACAGTTCCGAAGGAAACTTGCCACAGGCCAGAGGGGGCAGCCCGGCAAGGCTGATCTTCAACTCGCCCAATGCCTTCATCAACCCACGGCTCATCCTGAGATGTTCGCGCATCGGCGCCATGACGTTCTGCAACACGGTCAGCGAGGAAAACAGCGCCCCGTCCTGAAATGCCACGCCCCAGCGCTGTTCGACGCTCTGGCGTTCCGCCTCGGATGCATTGAGCACATCGACCCCCAGCACTTCGATGCTCCCGGCGGCGGGTTTGTTCAGCCCGACGATGGTGCGCAGCAGCACGGATTTTCCGGTCCCCGACCCGCCAACCACGCCCAGCACCTCACCACGCCACACATCAAGGTCCAACCCGTCATGCACCACCTGCCGACCGAACTGGTTACGCAAACCGCGTACCTTGATGACCGCTTCCCGATCACTGGCCGCGTCCGTGGCGGCGGGGTGGGGTTGGCCGTCCATCACACCCCCATTTTCGCAAAGAACACGGAAAACAGCGCGTCCAGCGCGATCACCATGAAAATCGACTGCACCACCGAAGACGTGGTGCGCTGGCCCACGCTTGTGGACGATCCGCGCACCTGGAATGCCTGCCAACAAGCAATCACCCCGATCACCAGCGCAAAGAACGGCGCCTTGATCATACCCACGCCCAGATGCCAGATACTCGTGGTCTCCTGCAGGCGCGTGACGAACATGCCGGGGCTGACATTGAGGTTCAGCCAACTCATGAGCGCCCCGCCAAACAACCCCGACATATTGGCCACAAAGCCAAGGATCGGCAGCATGATCAGCAGCGCCAGAACCCGCGGCAAGACCAGCACATCAATAGGGTTGAGCCCCAACGTCCGCATCGCGTCGATCTCTTCCTGCACCTTCATCGACCCGACCGAGGCGGTAAAGGCCGATCCCGACCGGCCCGCCACGATGATCGCGGTCAGCAGGATTCCCAGTTCCCGCAGGATCGAGATGGAAATCAGCTCGACCACGAACACTTCGGCACCAAACTGCTGAAGCTGCGTCGCACCCTGAAAGGCAAGAACAATCCCGATCAGGAACCCCATCAGCGCCACGATGGGTACGGCCTTGAACCCGACATCATCCATCTGGCTTACCAGAGGTGCCCATCGCATCTTCCACGGCATCACCACCGCCCGCGCCAGCGCGGCCAGCGTTTCGCCGAGGAAACTCAGGATCGACAAGGTCCCCTTCTTGCCCCGCTCGACCTCCCGCCCGACACGTTCCAACCATGCCAAAAGACCGCGCTCGGGTTCTTCTTCGCCGGGCTCTTCGGGAATGGCCTCCCGGACGGTCTCGATCAGCGCAAGATGCGACGGATCAGCATTGATCAGCGTGACCGCGAGTCCCGCGCCTTGCAGACGATCCATCAGGTCCACGATCAGCCACGCGCCCCCGGTATCGACCACCTCGACCCCGGACATGTCGATCTCAAGCGGACGTCCCCCCGCATCGACATTGGCAAACGCCTTCTCCACGGCGCCCAACGACTGTGTCAGGAACCGCCCGGCCAGACGAAGGACGGCTCCTTGGTCGGAGCCTTCCATTTGGAGAGTCGGAGCAGACATGCCCCAATCAAGGTCATTCCGGGGGGGAACTGCAATCAAAAACTGAGCTTCTTTTCGTGCCGTGCCCAAAAACCCTGTCATCATCGCGCGATACCGACACGATACCGACGCGCCCCCCCGCCCTATTCGGCGCGCGCCTTCCATTCCCGCCAGCGCAACACCGCGTTGGCCCCGATCTGACGAACCGGTTGCGGCGGCAGCTTTTTCGGCGCGGCTTCGGCGGTGAAGTGATCCGTGATTTCAGAGCGTACCCCACAGGCCAGCTCCGCCGCCGCGATCCCGGTCAACGTTCCCCGCGCCGTGCCCAGCCCGTTCTGCACGCAGGCCGCGAACAGACCGTCGTCAACCTCGCGCATCACCGCCACGCCGTTCAGGCTCAGGCACAGGTGCCCGGCCCAGGCGTATTCCATGCTCATCCCCGCAAGCTGCGGAAATCGCTCGTCAAATTTACGCTGCATCACACACGCCGCCCGGCGCATGTCGCCAGCTTGACTTTGCATTCCGGGGCGCAACACCGCGCATGTCCGGGTCACGATCCGGTTGCCGCCCTGCCCCGTGTCTATCCGACGCATGGTTGTGCCCATCGGGTCGGACGGGGTGATGCCCCAACGCGGCGCCCCACCAAGCCGGGCGAGCTGGTCCGTGTCCAGCTCCGGCGTCATCACCGCGAAAAGAAAGAGCTGCATCAAACGGTTGCGGGCAAATCCGAAACTTTCCAGATGCCCGTTCACCGACAGGATGACCCGCCCAGCCGACACCGTCCCTCCCGGCGTTCTCACCCGCCAACCCGCACCCGCCCTGTCAAACCCAAGGGCCGGGCTTTCCTCATAAATATCAACACCTTCACGCGCCAGTCCCGCAGCCAAGCCGCGAATATATCCCGCGGGTTGAAGCATTACCGTCCCCGGCGTGTAAAGCCCCGAAATATAATGCCCGCTCCCCGTCAGTTCCCGCATCTGGGCGGCGTCCAGCATCTCGTGCGCCTCGCCAAGCGACGCCAGGTGACGGGCATAGCTTTGATTATGCGCATGCGCCGCCGCTCCGGCGGCGCCATTCACCTTGCCAACAGGATCAAAGAAATCTGGCTTGATTTCATAGTCTTGCACTGCATTGCGCGCAAAGGCCTGCGCCCTGCGGTTCAGGGCGATCACCGCGCGGTCATCCCCTGCGCCGGCATAATCCTCACTGCTGAGGTCATGCGGCAGGTCGATCATGAACCCCGAGTTGCGCCCCGCAGCCCCCTCGGCCAGCCGCCCCGCTTCCAGCACCGCCACCCGCGCGCCCGGCTGCAATTGGCGCACCCGCCGGGCCGCCGAGAGACCGGCGAAACCTGCCCCGATGATCACGACATCCGCCGTGCGATCCGCCTCCAGCACCTTGGCCGGGGGCTGCGCGCCGAGAATGGCATTCCACGCGGCCTGCCCGCGCTGCCTTGGCAGGTGACGCGCCGTGATCGATGTCACGACACGGCCTCGTCTTCATCATCCGCAAGATCGATCCAAAGGGTCTTGAGCCCGGTATACTGGTCATGGGCGTGCAGCCCGTTGTCCCGCCCCCCGAACCCGGATTGCCCGAACCCGCCAAAGGGAGTGCTGATATCCCCCTCGCCAAAGCTGTTCACCGTGACCGTTCCCGCCCGAAGCATCCGCGAACCGCGAATGGCGCGTTTGACACTCGCGGTAAAAATCGACGCGCAAAGCCCGTATTCCGTGTCATTGGCCATGGCAATGGCCTCGTCGAACCCATTGACTTCGATGACGCTCAGAACCGGGCCAAAGATCTCTTCACGCGCCAGCCGCGCCGCGTTGTCCGGCACCTCAACGACGGTCGCTTCCACGAAACCGTTTTCCGCCTTGCCGCCGATCAGAACGTTCGCAGCTTCGGCCAGATACCCGGACACCTTGTCAAAATGCGCGCGGCTGACCAAGGCCCCGACCCGCGTTTCCGGGTCCAGTGGATCACCCACGTTCCAGTGGCGCATGTGGCTTTCGATCCGCACCAGCAGATCACTTTTCACGTCCCGATGCACGATCAGCCGCGACGACGCCGAACAATTCTCTCCCATGTTCCAGAACGCCCCGTTGACGACATGTTGCGCCACCCGGTCAAGGTTCTCGGCATCCTCCAGCACCACCGCGGGGTTCTTGCCGCCCATCTCAAGCACCACCTCCTTGGCGTTGCTTTCCGCCGCATAAGACAGGAACCGCTTCCCGGTTTCGGTTGAGCCAGTGAAAGACACCATGTCGATATCCATGTGCCGCCCGATGGGTTCCCCCACTTCCGGGCCGCTTCCCGGCACCACGTTCAAAACCCCGCGCGGCACCCCGGCTTCCATCGCCAGCTCCGCCACCCGCAACGCCGTCAGCGACGTTTCCTCGGCCGGTTTCACCACCACCGAACAGCCCGCTGCCAACGCCGGACCAATCTTCCACGCCAGCATCAGAAGCGGAAAGTTCCACGGCAGCACCAGCCCCACCACGCCAATCGGCTCGCGCAGGATCATGGCGATGTGATCGTCGGACGCGGGCGACACCTGATCATAGATCTTGTCAATCGCCTCGGCATGCCATTTTAGGCAATGAATGGTTTCCGGCAGATCGACGGTTTCGCAATCATAGATCGTCTTGCCACTGTCCAAACTCTCCATCACCGCCAGCTCGCGCGCATTGCGCGCGATCAGCTTGGCCAACCGGATCAGCACCTCCTTGCGCTCGGACGGATGCAGCCGCGACCAGCGCCCATCCTCAAAGGCGTCCCGCGCCTTTTCCACCGCGAAATCAACGTCCTGCGCGCCACAGGCAGCCACTTCGGCAAGCTTATCGCCCGTGGCCGGGTTCACCGTTTCAAACACCGCGCCGGACATCGCGGGGCGAAAGCTCCCATCAATGAAGGCCCCGGTCGGAAAATCCAGATCGGCGGCAATCGCGCCATATTCATCCCGTGTCAGCAATCCCATGTCTCAGCCCTCCGCCTGAATATCGGCAATCGTGCGTTTCAGCACCCGCACCACCTGTTCCAGCGCGCGTTTGTCATCCTTGTTCAACCCCTTGAGCGGCGCACGCACCTCGCCCGCCGGGATGCCGTTCATCGTTACCCCGTACTTGATCGTCTGGATAAACTTGCCTCCCTGTTCGAGCACCCGCATCAGCGGCATCATCGCCGACATGATCCGCCGCCCTTTGTCAAAGTCCCCCTCAACCACACAGGCCCGGTACAGCGCGACATGCTCGGCAGGCAGGAAGTTCGACCCGCCGCAAACCCAGAACGGCGCGCCCCAAGCAAAGAACTCCAGCGCCTGATCGTCCATGCCACAGCCCAGCTGGATATGCGGATAATCCCGCGCCAGAAGGTGCACCCGGTTGATATCGCCCGAACTTTCCTTGATCCCACAGAAATTCCGGCTGCGCCCGACCCGGTCAAGGAACTCTTCTCCCATCATTGTCCCGGTGCGATGCGGATAGTTGTAAAGCATCACCGGCAGATTGGCCGCCTTGTCGATGGCCAGTGCATTCAGCGCATTCTCCCGGTCCGTTGGCACCGCATAGGGCGGGCTCGCCAAAAGGATCGCTTCCGCCCCCATCTCGCGTGCTGCCTGCGCCAGCGCAATCGAGTCATCGGTCAACATCGCCCCGGTCCCCACGACAAGCGGCACCCGGCCCTTGATCTGCGCCTTGGTGAAACGCGCGATCTCGACCCGTTCCGCAACGGTCTGGGCATAGTTTTCCCCGGTCGACCCGCCCGAGATCACCCCGTGCACCCCATGATCCAACAGGAATGCGATCACCTCGGCCAGGGCGTCCCAGTTCACGTTTCCATTCGGCAGATAAGGCGTCACAACGGGCGTGTAGATCCCGTCAAATCTGAAAATCGGTGTCATGGTCATCCCCCAGCAACAGCTTGTCCGGGAAGCGTTCCCAGCGGCATGGTCAACGCGTCCGGCATCACGAACATCTCGATATGGCCGCGCGACAGGTTCCAATGTGCCTCGGCCAACGCCGCTGCGCGCTCCGCGTCCCGCGCCTCGATCGCGGCAATAATGTCATCGTGATGGGCGCTTGCCTCGGACACGTTTTCGACCATCTTGGTGTCCCCGGGCCGATAGAAGGTCATCGAGATGCGCGCGTGATCAATCAGCAGCCGGTTGAACGACGGCAACAGATACACATTCCCCGCCATCTCCCCCGTGATTTCATGAAAGCGATTGTTGGCCAGCGCCCGGTCGGCACCGCTGCCGCTGCGCAGCGCGGCCCGAAAATCGTCCTGCGCGCCCTTGAGCGCCTCGACCTGCGCCGCTGTTGCATTCAGCGCCGCCAGCCGCAGGATCGCCCCATAGATCATCGGCGCCGCCAGAAAGAAATCCCGCAAAGTGGTATAGGACATCTCGCTCACCCGCGCGCCGCGATTGGTACGCAGGTCAAGATATCCCTCCCCCGCCATCTCGCGGAACACCTCGCGCAGCGGCGTGCGCGACAGGCCAAACGCCTCGGACAACTCCGCCTCGTCAAGATCACTGCCGGGCGCAATCCGCAATGTCAGGATGGACATCTTGAGATGGTCGTAAAGCCGATTCCGGCGCTGTCTGGCTTCGTCCTTCATGGCATCCCCCCTTTTCATGTGGCCTCAGCGCGCCCTCTGCGCGCCATGTGTACAATTTGTGTACGCGATTCGCATACAATTTGTACACAATTTTCTATCGACGCGAAATCACTTTCGCCATGCCATCCACGCAAGAACGACACGCCTCTGTTTGAGCCGTCTGGAAACGCCTCTAGCCCAGCGTGCGACCGATAAAGTTCAGCCAGTTCTGATGCGTGATCCCGGCAATCAGAGCCTCGCCATACCCATGCGCGCGCATCGCGTCGACCAGCACCGGCAAGTGCCCGGCAGAGGCCAGCTCCGCCGGCATCGGCGCCCCGTCGAAATCCGATCCCAGCCCGACATGGTCCTCACCTGCCAGCGCAATCATGTGATCGAGATGGCGCAAGGCCGCGTCCATGCATCCTTCAGCCTGCATCCGCCCATCCGCGCGCAGAAACATGGTGCCGAAATTCAACCCCGCCATGCCGCCGGTCTGCCCGATCATGCGCAACTGATCGTCCGTCAGGTTGCGCGCACCGGGGCTGACCGCGTGGGCATTGGAATGCGTCGCCACCAACGGCACCCCCGCCTCGCCGACATCAAGAAACCCCTTGAACGTCAGATGGCTAGTGTCCACGATCATGCCCAGTTCCGCGCACCGCCCTACCAGCCGCTTGCCAGTCTCACTCAGCCCCGGCCCCGTATCGGGGTCGGACGGATAGCGGAACGGCACGCCGTGCCCAAAGATGTTGGGCCGCGACCAGACCGGCCCCAAGGATCGCAACCCCGCCGCATAGAGCACATCCAGCGCCAACAGGTCGGCATCAATCGGTTCGGCCCCCTCAAGATGCATGATCGCCGCCATCTGCCCGGCGGCCATGGCCGCCTCGATCTCGCCCCGGCCCCGGCAAATCTTCAACGCCCCGGCGCGCTCCAGCACCACCAGCACCGCCGCCTGCTCGACGATCATCTTCAACGCCGCGCTTTGTTCCAGCGGACCGGGCAACAGCTCATCATAAGGCGGCTCGAACGCGGGCATCACGAATTCCCCCTCGGGCGGCGCAAACAGCGCAAAGAACCCGCCCTTCATCCCGCCCCGACGCGCCTTTTCAAGGTCGATATGCCCAGTCTCAGACCGCGCGAATCGCGCCGCCAGATCCTGCGCGCCCCCTTTCCACAGCCGCAGAACTGCATCGTTGTGCCCGTCAAAAACCGGAACCGTCATCCCTTGCCCTTTCCTGCCTACGTCCGCCGGGCCACCCGGCACCCCGTCAATCCGCTGTCCATCCTCCGTCGATCATCATCGACGTTCCCGTGACAAGCGCCGAAGCCTGCGATGCAAGATAGACCACCGCCCCCATGATATCCGCGACCTCGCCCACACGCCCCAGCTTGATCTTGTCTTCCACCCACCGGCGGCGTGCAGGATCTTCCAACGTCTGCGCCCCCAACGGCGTACGGATGAAGGTCGGACAGATCGTGTTGATCCGGATGCGCTGCGGCCCCCATTCGATCGCCATGGCCTTCACCATGCCTTCCAGCCCGTGCTTGCTGGCGCAATAAGCCGCGCGCTCCATGCCCCCGACATGTCCCATCTGGCTGCTGATGTGGATGATCGACCCCGGCGTACCTTCACGCATCATCGCCTTCGCCGCCTGGGCCGACAGGAAATAAGCCGCGCGCAGGTTGAGCCCCATCACCGCGTCAAAATCCGCCGGCGCGGTCTCGATCGCGGGGGAATGCCGCGCCGTGCCTGCCGAATTGACCACCACGTCAAAGGCCCGCCCCTCAAAGACCTGCGCCAAGGCGCCAAGGTCGCAGATGTCCAACACCAGCGCCTCTGCCGACTGCCCCCGCGCCTGGATCGCGGCCACGGTTTCGTCCAGTTTCTTCGCCCCACGCGCCACGCAGACCACATGCGCCCCCGCAGCGGCCAGCGCCGCCGCACACCCCTGCCCGATCCCCGACGAGGCACCGGTCACAAACGCGCTCTGGCCCGCAAGGGAAAACGAAGGCGTCTCTGGCAATTCGGTCATGAACTCTTCCTGTCCCGCAACAAATCCGCCCCATGTTGCGCCGCTTGCAAACCCGGCGCAACCGCTGAGCAAACCGCCCCATCCTTCATTTTGCCAGAAATACTCCGGGGGTCCGGGGGCCGCGCCCCCGGCCTCGTGGCAGGCGTTCAGCGCTCGTCACCAAGCGCGACCACCCGCTGCGACTGCTCCCCAAGCCCCTCGACCCCAAGGCGCAGCACATCCCCGGGCTTGAGCCAGACCTGAGGGGTCTGTCCCATGCCCACACCCGGCGGTGTCCCCGTGCAGATCAGGTCGCCCGGCTCCAGCCGGATGAACTCGCTCAGGTAGCTGACAATGGTCGCGCAATCGAAAATCATCCTGTCGGTGTTCCCGGTCTGCATCCGCGCCCCGTTCACCTCCAGCCACATGTCCAGCGCCCCGCCATCGCCCAGTTCATCCCCACTGACCAGAACCGGACCCGTGGGACAGAAATTCGGAAAACTCTTTCCCTTGGCCCATTGCCCGCCCCGCTCCTGCTGCCAGGCGCGTTCGGACACGTCATTGACCACGGTAAAGCCCAGGATGTGATCAAGTGCTGCGTCTTTCGGGATATTCAGCGCCTGTTTTCCGATCACGATGCCCAGTTCGACCTCCCAGTCGAGCTTGCTCATTTTCGAGCTGTAAAGAATGTCGTCATTCGGCCCGCAATAGGTGCCCGAGGACTTGTTGAACAGGATCGGCTCCTGCGGCACAGGAAGCCCCGCTTCCGCCGCGTGATCCGAATAGTTCAGCCCGATGCAATAGATATTCATCGGCTGCGCCACCGGCGGCGCAATGCGCTTGCCCGCCACATCCGCCACCGGCAAGCTCTCAGGGTCCGTTGCCTTCAGCGTCGCGATCACTTCGGGTGTCAGGCTGCGCGGCCCGAAATCCCCGACGATCGACGACGCATCGCGCGCGCGCCCCTCCCCATCCAACAGACAGGGCGTCTTGGCCCCATCACGATCCCCAAAGCGCATCAGTTTCATCTGCGTGTCCCCTCGACATGATCCCAGCCCTCGCTCGATCCTCAGAGCGTCCGGTTTTGGCGCAAACCACCATCCCGGCGCACAACGAACACATGGGCTTCACCGCATATGACCACGCCCGCGCAGCAGGTGAAAGGCCCAACAAACGACCGGCGCAGGGGGCGCTTCGTGCGAATGCCGCATCCGCGCCACATTTCCGCCCCAATGGGCTGGTCTGCTGCACCCTGTTCAATGGGAGAAAACCAGCATGGCCCTGATCCTGATTTTTGTCGGAAGCTTCATCGGCATCATTGTCGCAACGATCCAGATGCTGTTTCAGGACGCAACCCTCTGGCAGGGCTTGGTGACCTACATGACCTTCTCCCTTGGATTCCCGCTGTTGACCGGTCTACTGACCTGGGGGCTGTCCGGCCTGCGCACGCCATCTCATGATGCCGAGGAATATGGCTGGCATAAGGCCTGATTACCGGGTCTGACCAAGCGGCCTGATTATCCGATCCTGTCGTCGTCAAACCGTGCCCGGATCAATTCATCAATCCGCAATTCATCGGCGATCTTCATCTGCGCCCATGTGGCGAGCAATCGGTTGATCCGCTCCTGATATCCCTTGCCCATCGCCCGGTAAAACCGCGCCACCGACTTATCGAGATAGAGCGTAACCTTTTCCTTAGGCTCCTGAACATCCACATCCTGTTCCAGCGTGTGCCACGCATCGGGAATGTCCTCGCGCAGCGACGCCGACAACCAGATTTCCGAATTGAGATACACAAGGTTGCGGGTCAGCGTGTCCCGGGCGATGCGTTGCGTCTTGGTCAGGCGGCGGGTCTCGGGCATGGCAGATCTCCTTTGGCGAAACCCTGCCACGGTGCGCTTAACACGCCCCTAGCCCACCGAACGGCGGCACCGACGCAATACCGACGTGATACCGACGCGTTACTGCCCCCCCGAGTTTTCGGCCCTCGACCTAGTCATTCGGCCACGGCGCATCCTCGGCAGGAACCTCGCGCGGACGCCCATCCTCGTCGATCGCCACGTAGGTAAAGACCGCCTCGGTCACCATTTCCGACGTGCCCTTGCGCGGCTTGTTGGCCCAAGCTTCGATCCGAATTCCCATCGAGGTGCGCCCGACGCGCTCAACCCATGCCCACACGCATAGCACATCCCCCACTTTCACCGGTCGAATGAACTTCATCGCATCCACGGCAATTGTCGCAACCCGCCCGCGCGCGCGCTGCGCCGCGACGATGCCGCTGGCAATGTCCATCTGGCTCAAAACCCAGCCGCCGAAGATATCGCCGTTGATGTTCACGTCCGCGGGCATCGCCACTACGCGCAACGTCGCTTCGCTCTGGGGTTGGATTTCTTCTGCCATGTCCAGTTCCTTTTTCCTGCCACACCACCCTAACCCTCTGGCACGACCGGCGAAAGCTGGTAGAAGCACGGGGGGCAATGAGGCACGCAATGCAGAAATTCGACATCATCGTCATCGGCGCCGGCCCCGCGGGCAGCGCAGCGGCAACATGGGCGGCCCGGCAGGGGCGTACGGTCGCGCTTGTCGACAAGGCCCGGTTTCCCCGCAACAAGCTCTGCGGCGGCCTTTTCACCGAACGCAGCCGTGCCTACTACCACGAGATTTTCGGACAGGATTTCGATCTCTCGCGCGCCGTCACCCGCCGCGACATCGCCTTTTGGCATGACGGCACCGAACTGGCGGTCCTGCACGACATCCCGCCGCTGCATCTCACCATGCGACTGGATCTCGACAACACGCTTTTCACTCACGCCCTCGCGGCGGGGGCCGCGGATTTTTCCGGCCGCGCAATTGCAGAACTCTCTGACAATAAGTTGACATTTCGCGACGGCACGCAGATTTCAGGCGCCGTCTTGATCGGTGCCGACGGGGTCAATTCCATCGTCGCCCGCCACCTGTTCGGCGCGCCCTTCAACAAGGACACCATCGGCTTCGGGCTTGAAATCGAAGTCCCGCCCGATGCGCAAAACCCCGCCGAACAGCCCCTGCGCATCGACTTTGCCGCCGCCACATGGGGCTATGGCTGGTCCTTCCCGAAACAAGACTCAACCACCGTGGGCGTCGGCGGGCTGCACGCCCCGAACCCGGACATGAAGGCGCATTTCTCGGGCTATCTCGAAACCCTTGGCCTTGATCCGAAACAGGCCCGGTTCAAGGGCCACTACCTCCCGTTCGGAGATTTCCGGGAACATCCGGGCCGCGACCATATCCTTTTGGCGGGAGACGCCGCAGGGCTTGTCGATCCGATCACCGGCGAAGGCATCGCCTTTGCCATGAAAAGCGGCCAACTGGCGGCGCAGGCCGCCTGCGATGCGCTCTCTGCGGGAACGCCACAATCGGCGCTCACACATTACAAAACAGCGCTCAAAGACATGCAGCGCAACCTGCGCATCGCCCGCCGCCTGCGCCGCATCATCTTCGCGCCCCGCTGGCAAAAGGCCTTTGTCAGCACCTTCCGACGCTCTGGCACCGTGCGCATGCAATACATGGCGCTGCTTGCAGGCGAGGTCGAATACCCCGAACTCGCCCGCAGCGTCGTTGCGCGCCTGCCGCGCTACGTGCTCAACGCTTTACGTCGGTAGCCGGCGCTCAGGTGTTCGCCTTCACCCAGTTCACGATCGCCTGTGAAGGCATCGCGCCCGACTGGCGCGCCCGCTCTTTACCATTTGCAAAGGCCGCCATGGTAGGAATGCCTCTGATCCGGTATTTCGCACCCGCGTTCGGATGTTCCTCGGTGTTAAGCTTGACCAGACGCACCTGCCCGGCCAATTCGCCCGCCGCCGCCTGATACTGCGGCGCCATCTGGCGACACGGCCCGCACCACGGGGCCCAGAAATCCACGACGATCGGCAGATCGTCGTTGCGCGCCGCCTTTTCCAACGTGGCAAGGTCAACCTCGGCCACCTTGCCGCCCACAAGCTGCGCGCCACAGGTGCCGCATTTCGGGCCCGCCGACAGTTTTTCAAACGGCACACGGTTCAACTGGCCACATTCCAGACAGGTGAGTTTCTTGCCACTCATGTCCACGCTCCAAATTACATTCCAATTTCAATATATATAGGAGCCTCACGCCGATTGTGAAGACCGTCCCAACATTACAGGCAAGAGGATCGGCAGGAACAGCAATCGTCCCAGATGGCAGGCCGCCACGAACCCGGCATCCGCCCCAAGGATCGCCCCCATCGCGATCATTGTCTCCAACCCGCCGGGTGCAAACGCCACCACCACATGGCTTGTGGGCATCGCCAGATACCATGCCACCGGCACCGAAACGGCCAGCGCCATTCCCATGGTCACAACCGTCGTGCTCAACCCGGCAAAAGCGGTTTTTGCCAGCATTCTCAGCGTGATCCCGCTGAACCGTGTCCCGATCAGCGTGCCAATCGCGCCAAACCCGATGAGCGCCAACACCGGATGCACCGCCCCCGGCGTCCACTCCACCAGATGCGCCAGTGCCGATACCGCCATGCCTCCGATCAGGTAATGCGCTGGTACACGAAACCGTTTCAGAATCGGCCCCAGTCCTGCCCCCGCCAGCATCAGGAGCCCAAGCGCGCCCCACCCCATCACATCCTCCGGCACAGGAACGCTCCGGTTCAGATCCGCCCCGGCCAGCGCCAGCGCAAACGGCACGGCCAGCGTCATTGCCATCACCCGGATCGTCTGGATCACCGTGATCCGCATCACGTCTGCATCAATCTCGGCACTCATCGCAATCACGAAGCTCAGATGCCCGGGCGATGACGCCAACAGCGCCGCGCGCCGCTCAAACCCGAACCCCCGCATCAAAAGCTGCTGACACACCACCATGATCGCCACCAGCATCCCGCCAAGGGCAAGCATGGCCAGCGGCCAGCGCGCCATGGCCTCGCGCGCTTCGGCGTTCATCCCGGCGCCGATCCCGACCCCGACCAGCAGGAAAACCAGATCCCGCACCGGCAGAGCCAACTGCAGTCGAACCCCGCTCAACGCGACCAGCCCCACCATCACCGCCGGTCCGGTGATCTGGTAAAGCGGCAAACCCAGCCAGCGCGCCAGCACAGCCCCCATCGCCCCGATTACAAGGGTTACGGCGGTCTGTACAAAAGGCGAGGACTCGATCCAGTGTATCATGGTTCCGCGCTATCACACTTCGCGTTGATCCAAAAGAAACGGGCCGAAGGATAAATCCCACGGCCCGCTCAAACCTTGAACAAAAGCGCCTTAGTTCAGCGCCTTGTCCGTGATCGCATGGGTCCATGCGCCTTCGGGTTTCTTGGTGATGACCGGGTCCGAGCCGCCCGACATCAGGCTGTCCACGGTCCGCTCATAGTCGGCCGGGTCCAGCGCGCCATTCGAACCGGCGGTCAGCTTGGCGATCTCGCCCATCATGCGCTTCTGGTGCTTCTCGGTCTGCGCACCCGATGCATCGTTGTCCAGAACGATCATGGCCGCTTCATCCGGGTTCTCCTCGGCGAATTTCCAGCCCTTCATCGACGCGCGCACGAACCGCACCATCTTGTCGACGAATGCAGGGTCGTTGAGGTTGTCTTCAAGAACGTACATGCCGTCTTCCAGCGTCGCCACGCCCTGATCCTCATACTTGAACACCACGAGGTCATCCGGGCTCAGGCCCGCGTCGATGATCTGCCAGTATTCGTTATAGGTCATGGTCGACACACAGGCCGCCTGCCCTTGCAGGATCGGGTCCACGTTGAAACCCTGCTTGAGCACGGTCACACCGCCATCCGAACCGTCGGTGGCAAGGCCCAGCTTGCTCATCCAGCTCAGGAACGGATATTCGTTGCCATAGAACCAGACGCCCAGCGTCTTGCCTGCAAAATCGGCTGGCGACGACACGCCCGCATCCTTGCGGCAGGTCAGCATCATGCCCGACGACTTGAACGGCTGCGCGATGTTCACCAGTGCCAATCCCTTTTCACGGCTGGCCAGCGCCGACGGCATCCAGTCCAGAACCACGTCGGCACCACCGCCCGCAATCACCTGGGCCGGCGCGATATCCGGGCCACCCGGCTTGATCGTGACGTTGAGGTCTTCTTCTGAGTAGAACCCCTTATCGAGCGCCACGTAATAGCCCGCGAACTGTGCCTGCGTGACCCATTTGAGCTGCAGCGTCACGTCGTCCGCCGCTTGCGCCATGCTGGCGGCAAGCCCCAGCGCTGCGGCGCTGATGGTTTTCATCAGTGTCTTCATTGTTTTTCTCTCCTTGTTGAACGTTTCATTTTTGTTTTTCTTACCCCCTTTGCGAGGGATGCCAGAACGTCACCGCCTTTTCCAAAAGCGCCACGCCCCCATAAAATGCCGACCCGACAATCGCCGCAACGACAATCTCCGCCCAGACCATATCAAGCGCCAACCGTCCGACCTCGGTCGAAATGCGGAACCCCATGCCCTTGATCGGCGAACCAAAGAACTCGGCCACGATAGCACCAATAAGCGCCAGCGTTGTCGAAATTTTGAGCCCGTTGAAAATGAACGGCATCGCCGCCGGCAGGCGCAGCTTCAACAGCGTCTGCCAATAGCTCGACGCATAGGTCCGCATCAGATCGCGCTGCATTGCATCCGTGGCCTGAAGCCCCTGCACAGTGTTCACCAGCATCGGGAAAAACACCATGACAACCACCACCGCGGCCTTGGACTGCCAGTCAAAACCGAACCACATCACGAGGATCGGTGCCATGCCGATGATCGGCAGAGCGGCAACAAAGTTGCCCACCGGCAACAGCCCCCGTTGCAGGAACGGAAAGCGGTCGATCACGATCGCGGTCAGGAACGCCCCGCCGCAACCGATGATATAGCCCGACATCGCACCCTTGATCACGGTCTGCACGAAGTCCTCCCAAAGGGTCGGCAGCGACGTGCCAAAGCGCGCGATGATCGCCGAAGGCGGTGGCAACAGAACCGGGTTGATCTCGAACCCGCCCACCACGCATTCCCAGATCAGGATCAGCGTGACACCAAAAATGATCGGAACCGCCAGCGACGTTGCGCGTGTACGCGGCTGATTGGCCAACCAGACATTCAACGCCCAGCCGCCGACCCAGATACCGATCCCTGCAATCAACCAGCCCATCACGCCATCCCCATCCGCTTGAGTACCGCTTTCTGGATCATCCCGATGATCCCGACGAGACATGCCGCCAAGGCCGCCGCCGTGATCAGCGCGCTCCAGATCTGGATCGTCTGCCCGTAATAGCTCCCCGCCAGAAGACGCGCGCCCAATCCGGCCACCGCGCCCGTGGGCAATTCACCCACGATCGCCCCGACCAGAGAGGCCGCCATCGCTACTTTGAGCGAGGTAAAGAGGAACGGCATCGAACTTGGCAGGCGCAGTTTCCAGAACTCCTGCCCCCCGCTCGCGTTCCACGTCTTCATCTGGTCAAGCTGCATCCGCCCGGGGCTGCGCAGCCCCTTCACCATGCCCACGACCACCGGGAAGAACGACAGGTACATCGAGATCACCGCCTTGGGCAAAAGCCCCGAAATACCAATCGCATTCAGCACCACGATGATCATCGGCGCAATCGCAAGGATCGGGATGGTCTGGCTGGCGATCACCCACGGCATGACGCTCATGTCCATTGTCCGGTTATAGACAATCCCCACCGCCAGCGCGATGCCCAGCGCCGTGCCCATCACGAACCCCAAAAGCGTCGAACTCAGCGTGATCCAGCTGTGATAAATCAGCGAGCGCTTGGAAAATGCCCGCCCTTTGGCCACCATTTCACCGGTGGTCTTCCAGATTTCGCGCCCCACCTGATGCGGCGCGGGCAGCTTGGGTTTTTCTTGGCTGAGCGTGTCGGCAATCAACTCCGAGGTGGTCAACTCGACCCCGGCCCGCTTGGCCTTGTCATGTGCCCATGCCGAATTGAGCGCCACCGCCCCCGCATACCACAGCACAAAAATCGCGATCACCACCGTGATCACCGGACCGATCCGATACCAGAGCGCCCCCATCAGACATCATCCCCATGTCCGGCGCGCAACCCATCCCGCACCCGGTGCGCGATCTCGATGAATTCCGGGGAATCCCGAATATCCAAAGGCCGCTCTTTGGGCAGCGTGCTTTCGATCACATCCGTGATCCGCCCGGGACGCGGGCTCATGACCACGATCTTGGTCGACAGATACACCGCCTCTGGGATCGAATGGGTCACAAAGCCGATGGTCTTGTTGGTGCGCGCCCAAAGGTCGAGCAGCTGCTCGTTGAGGTGATCCCGCACGATCTCATCCAGCGCCCCGAAAGGTTCGTCCATCAACAGGATATCGGCATGGAACGCCAGTGCCCGCGCGATACTGGCCCGCTGCTGCATCCCCCCCGACAACTGCCATGGGAATTTCTTCTCGAACCCTTCCAGGTGAACCAGGTCAAGCACTTCCTTTACCGACCGCTCCTGCTCGGCCTTGCTCACGCCCATGATCTCCAAGGGCAGACGGATGTTGCCACCAATCGTGCGCCACGGGTAAAGCCCGGCATGCTGGAACACGTACCCATAGGCCCGCGCCTTGCGCGCCTCGGCGGGACTGACCCCGTTCACGGTGATCTCCCCCGCAGTGGGTTGCTCCAGATCCGCCATCACCCGCAGGAACGTGGTCTTGCCACAGCCCGACGGCCCGATAAAGCTGACGAAATCGCCCTTGTTGATCTCAAGATTCACATCCTTGAGCGCGTGAACCGGCCCGTCATTCGTTTCAAATGTCAGGCTCAGGTTCTTTGCCGAGATTACCGTGGTGTCGCTCATTTAAGTCTCGTTTCTTCTCGCCGCCGCACAGGGGCGGATGTTTGGCCGGACACGCGTCTGTACCCGGCCTTCTGCGTCAAACACCGGTCGCCGGAATGCCGGTCCGCTCAACAGGACGCGGCGCAGTCAGCTCTTTCCACGTCGAAAGCGCCTTGTTCACGGTCGTGTTGGCTTCGCGCGCCACGAACTTGCCGTGGCCTTCCTGCGTCTGGATCGCCCCGTCATTCACGGCCACCTGGCCCCGGGTCAGCGTATAGCGCGGCAGCCCCTTGACCTTGTGCCCCTCAAAGACGTTGTAGTCGATCGCCGATTGCTGGCTGTCCGCGGTAATGGTTTTTTCCTTCTCAGGGTCCCAGACCACAAGGTCCGCATCCGCCCCCACCAGAACCGCGCCCTTCTTGGGATAACAGTTCAGGATCTTGGCGATATTGGTCGAGGTCACGGCCACGAACTCGTTCGGCGTCAGCCGCCCCGTGGCCACCCCTTGCGTCCAGAGCATCGGCATCCGGTCCTCAAGCCCGCCGGTCCCGTTCGGGATCTGCGAGAAATTGCCCACACCATAGCGTTTTTGCTCGGTGGTAAAGGCGCAGTGATCCGTTGCCACCACAGAAAGCGAGCCCGACTGCAACCCGGCCCACAGGCTGTCCTGGTGCTTCTTGTTGCGGAAAGGCGGCGACATCACGCGCCGCGCCGCATGGTCCCAATCGGGGTGGAAGTATTCGCTCTCATCCAGCGTCAGGTGCTGGATCAACGGCTCGCCCCAAACCCGCTTGCCCTGCATCCGCGCCCGGCGGATCGCCTCATGCGCCTCTTCACAGGACGTATGCACCACGTAAAGCGGCACGCCCGCCATGTCGGCAATCATGATCGCCCGATTGGTCGCTTCGCCCTCAACTTGGCTGGGCCGCGAATAGGCATGCGCCTCCGGCCCGGTATTGCCCTCGGCCAAGAGCTTGGCGGTCATCTCCGCCACCACGTCGCCATTCTCGGCATGCACCATCGCGATGCCGCCCAGTTCCGACAGGCGGTTGAACGAGGCAAAAAGCTCGTCATCATTCACCATCAACGCGCCCTTGTAGGCAAGGAAATGCTTGAATGTGTTTATGCCGCGGTCCTCGATCACGGTCTTCATGTCGTTGAACACCTGCTCGCCCCACCATGTCACCGCCATGTGGAAGGAGTAATCACAGTTTGCGCGGGTCGACTTGTTGTCCCAGCGCTTGATCGCATCCAAAAGGCTCTCGCCCTGGTTCGGCAGGCAGAAATCCACCACCATCGTAGTGCCTCCGGCAAGACCCGCGCGGGTGCCGCTCTCAAAATCATCGGATGAATAGGTGCCCATGAACGGCATCTCCAGATGCACATGCGGATCGATCCCGCCCGGCATCACGTAACACCCGGTCGCATCGAGCTCCTTGTCCCCCTTGAGGTCCGGCCCGATCTCGGTGATCACCCCTCCCTCGACCCGCACATCCGCCTTGTAGGTCAGATCCGCCGTCACAATGGTTCCGTTCCTGATAACCGTCGACATGTCTTAACTCCCTGTTGTTCTTTAAATCGACCCGAACACACCAATCGCGTCGCCATGCACCCCGATATCCACGGGGCCGAATTTGCTTTCCGTCACCAGCGAAAACGTCTCGGCAGAGGGCACCCAGACCACCCGGTAATCGCCATTGCTGCGCGTCACCGCCCAACACGCCATCGACACCCCGCCGGAAAACTTAACGTCCACTTCCTCGGGCTCGATCATAACGGCACGAAAATCCGCCAGGGTCACACGATGCCACTCGGGCGACATTGGCGTTCCCCAGCCCACAACGCGCGTGCCGCACTCGGGATCGTAATCCCTCAACTCCGCCGCAATGAGCGCCTTTATGTGGCTCGCCTGGCTGATATCCGCGATCCTTCCTTCATTTTGCCCAAAGTACTCCGGGGGGGCCGACTTTGTTGCGCCATTGGTCCGAGCGACAATGGCGGCGGGGCTGGCCCCCAATCAGCCCATCATTTCACTCGACGATCTCGGCCGTCTCCAGAACCGCATGCATCAGCACATCCGCACCGGCTGCCGCCCATTCGCGGGAAATCTCTTCCGCCTCATTGTGGCTCAACCCGTCGACACACGGGCACATCACCATCGCTGTCGGCGCCACCTGGTTGATCCAGCAGGCATCATGCCCCGCGCCCGAGATGATATCCATATGCGAATAGCCCAGACGCTCAGCCGCCGAGCGCACCGCCGTCACACAGCCCTCATCGAACTTGACCGGATCAAACCCGCCCACCTTCTCAAAGGAAATCGTGAGGCCCATCTCGTCGGCGATCTTCTGCCCCTCGACACGCAGCCGCGCTTCCATGTCCTCGATCACCGAAAGCTCGGGCGAGCGGAAATCCACCGTGAACACCACCTTGCCGGGGATCACGTTGCGCGAGTTCGGATAGACATCGATATGACCCGCCGCGCCCACCGCATGCGGCGCATGACTCCACGCGATCTCGTCCACCTTCTCCAGCACGCGTGCCATGCCAAGACCCGCGTTCTTGCGCATCGGCATCGGCGTCGATCCGGTATGGCTGTCCTTGCCCTCGATCGTCACCTGCGTCCAGCTCAGCCCCTGACCATGGGTGACAACCCCAATATCCTTTTCCTCGGCTTCCAGAATGGGGCCCTGCTCGATATGCAGCTCGAACATGGCGTGCATCTTTCGCGCGCCCACCGGCTCATCCCCGCGCCAACCAATCCGCTTCAGTTCATCACCAAACTTCTTGCCTTCCGCATCCTCTCGGTCATACGCCCACTCTTCCGTGTGCACCCCGGCAAACACACCCGAAGCCAGCATCGCCGGCGCAAACCGTGTGCCTTCCTCATTGGTCCAGTTGGTGACAACAATCGGATGCTTGGTCCTGATGCCCAGATCCTTCATCGTGCGCAGTATCTCGAGACCGCCCAGCACCCCCAGCACCCCGTCATACTTGCCGCCCGTCGGCTGCGTATCAAGATGTGAGCCGACATAGACTGGCAAAGCCTCCGGATCGGTGCCCGGGTACTCGGCAAACATGTTGCCCATCGTATCGAGCCCCATGGTACAGCCCACCGCCTCGCACCAGCTCTGGAACAGCGCGCGTCCCTCGCCATCTTCATCCGTCACGGTCTGGCGATTGTTGCCGCCCGCAACACCGGGGCCGATCTTGGCCATCTCCATCAGGCTGTCCCACAGCCGATCCGCGTTTACCTTCAGGTTCTCTCCCGGTGCCGCCATGTCTGTCTCCCTGGCTGTCTCGCGTCGGGCCGGTTTTTTCTGGCCTCTTGCGTTCGCGTGGTTCCTGACCGTATGGTCAAATTCAGAGCACCACACCCTGACCAAACGGTCAAGAAAATTCTCAAGGGATATTTCATGGCCCCGACCCGACGCAGCAGCAGCAAAAAAGAACGTCGCCAGGAAAGCGAAAAGCTCATTTTGTCAGCAGCGGAAAAAGTCTTTGCCGAAGCGGGGTTTGGCGGGGCCACGATGCAGCTCATCGCCGATGTGGCGGGCCTGCCCAAGGCCAATCTGCACTACTATTTTCCCACCAAGGAATCGCTTTATCGACAGGTGGTGCAGAATATTTTCCAGATCTGGTTGCAGGCCGCAGACATCTTTGACGCCGCCGATGGCCCCGCCGAGGGAATCGGTGCCTATATTGACGCCAAGATGGAGATCTCCCGCCGCCACCCCGAAGGCTCCAAGGTCTGGGCCTCCGAGGTGATGCACGGCGCACCCGTCATTCAGGATTATCTCGAAACCACGCTCATGGAATGGACGGCCGGCCGCGCTGATGTCATCCGGCGCTGGATCGACGAAGGCCGCATGGACCCGGTCGACCCCGATCACCTGCTCTACATGCTCTGGGCCACGACCCAGCATTACGCCGATTTCGGCCACCAGATTGAAACGCTCAACGGCGGCGCCCCCCTGTCGGATGACCAGTGGGAGGCCGCAAAGGCCAGCGTGAAACAGATCATCCTGCGCGGCATCGGCGCGCTGGACTGACCCGAAAGGACCGACATGGCCAACACGCCCGCCAAGAAACCCAGCCGCATCCAGCAACGCAACCGCAAGCGCATCCTCGACGCTGCGCTCGAGGTGTTTTCGCGCCATGGCTATCGCGGGGCCACGCTGGACCAGATCGCCGACGAGGCCGGGCTCTCCAAACCCAATATTCTCTACTATTTCGATGGCAAAGAGGACATCCATGTCTCCCTGCTCAACCAATTGATGGAAACATGGCTCGATCCGCTGGACGCCATGAACCCGAACGGGGACCCGCTCAGCGAACTTCTGGCCTATGTTCATCGCAAATTGGAAATGAGTCGCGATTTTCCCCGCGAAAGCCGCCTCTTTGCCAATGAAATCCTGCAAGGCGCGCCGCGCATGGGGCCGCATCTAAAATCCGGCCTGAAACCGCTTTTTGACAAGAAAACCGCGCTGATCCAGCGCTGGATAGACGCTGGCAAACTCGCGCCTGTCGATCCGCGTCACCTGATCTTCTCCATCTGGGCCACAACCCAGCACTACGCCGATTTCGACGCGCAGGTCCGCGTTCTGATGAACGGCGAAAAGACTATCCTCGATGGCGCCGACACCCATCTGGAAACCCTGTTCCGCAAACTTCTCGCCCCCTGATCTTTCTTTTTCCCCAAATACCCCGGGGAGTCCCGGCTTGCCGGGACGGGGCAGCGCCCCCAAAAAGAAAACGCCCGCCGCGGGGAGGACCGCGGCGGGCGTCTTGTTGTCGGCAAGGCTTGGCTTATTCAGCCGCCTGCACCGACGGGTTGTTCGGATGCGTGGTCCAGTTGCCATAGTCGGGCGAAACCGGCTGGCCGGTCCGCTCATCCATGTCGCCAGGCTCCAGCGTTCTCATGGTGATACAGCCTTCAACAGGGCAGACATTCACACACAGGTTGCAGGCCACGCATTCGTCATCCTTGACCGTGAACACGCGGTCCTCCGACATCTCGATCGCCTGGTGGCTGGTATCTTCGCAGGCCGCATAGCAGCGCCCACATTTGATGCAATCTTCCTCGTTGATCACTGCCTTGGTGATGTGATTGAGGTTGAGATACTGCCAGTCGGTCACGTTCGGCGTCGCCATGCCGACAAAATCGGCCGTGCTTTCATAACCCTTCTCATCCATCCACTGGCTAAGGCCCGAAATCATCTCCTGCACGATCTTGAACCCATAGGTCATCGCCGCCGTGCAAACTTGCACGTTGCCAGCCCCCAGCGCCATGAACTCCGCCGCATCGCGCCATGTGGTGATCCCACCAATGCCACTGATCGGAAGGTTCGCGGTTTCCGGGTTGCGCGCGATCTCGGCGACCATGTTCATCGCGATCGGCTTCACCGCCGGGCCGCAATAGCCGCCATGGGTGCCCTTGCCGTCAATCATCGGCTCCGGGCTCATCACGTCCAAGTTCACACTCGTAATCGAGTTGATCGTGTTGATTAGGCTCACCGCATCCGCGCCACCATTAAGCGCCGCAGTCGCCGGGTAGAGAATATTGGTGATGTTCGGCGTCAGCTTGACGATCACCGGCAGGCCGGTCGCCTCTTTCGCCCAACGCGTCACCATCTCGATATATTCCGGCACCTGCCCCACGGCAGAGCCCATGCCACGCTCGGCCATGCCATGCGGACAGCCAAAGTTGAGCTCGAACCCGTCACAGCCGGTCTCCGCGATCATCGGCAGGATGTCTTTCCACGCCTTTTCCTCGCAGGGCACCATGACTGACGCAATCAGCGCATGGTCCGGATAGTCGCGCTTCACACGGGTCATCTCTTCGAGATTGACCTCCAAAGGACGGTCGGTGATCAGCTCGATATTGTTGAGCCCCAGCAACCGCCGGTCCGCGCCGTGAATGGCGCCATAACGCGGCCCGTTCACATTGACGACGGGCGGGCCCGCCTCGCCAAGGGTTTTCCACACAACCCCGCCCCAGCCCGCTTCAAAGGCGCGGCGCACGTTGTATTCCTTGTCCGTCGGCGGCGCAGAGGCCAGCCAGAACGGGTTGGGGGATTTGATCCCGATGAATTCGCTTGTCAGATCAGCCATTGTCACTGTCCTCCTTACGCCATCAACATGGCGTGAATGTCTTCCGCCGCATCACGGCCTTCGGCCACGGCGGTCACGGTCAGGTCATCGCCCCCGGTGGCGCAATCGCCCCCGGCCCAGATGCCCGCCACACTCGTGCGACCAGCTTCGTCGACCTTGATCTTGCCCCGCTCCAGCGCAGGCAGGCCCTCGCCTTCCAGCGTCTGGCCGATCGCCTTGAAAACCTGATCCGCCGCCAACCGGATCGTGTCTCCGGTCGGGTTCAGATCGTCATCGGTATAGGCAAATTCGATCTCGCGCACCGCGCCATTGCCGATCACCGCCTTGGGCGAAGCGTTGGTGATGATGCGTACGCCCTTGCTCGCGGCCAGATCCTGTTCGAATTCGGATGCATTCATCCGGTCGCGTCCCCGCCGATACACCAGCGACACATTGAGCGCGCCCAGAAGCTTGGCCTGCACCGCGGCATCCACCGCCGTCATGCCGCCGCCGATCACGACCACGTCACGGCCAATCGGCAAACTCGCAAGATCGCTCGCCTGACGTAATTCGGCGATGAAATCAACGGCGGCTTCAACGCCGCCCTTGTCCTCGCCATCCACGCCCAGCGCGTTCACACCACCCAGACCAATGCCAAGGAACACCGCGTCGTGCGCGGCCTTCAACCCATCAAGCGACAGCCCCGCGCCCAGCGCCTTGCCGGTCTCGATGGTGATCCCACCGATCTTGAGCAGCCAATCCACTTCGCGAGCCGCAAAGCCGTCCACCGATTTATAGGCCGCAATGCCGAACTCGTTGAGCCCGCCCGCCTTGGGGCGTGCATCATAAACGGTCACGTCATGGCCATGCATCGCCAGCCGATGTGCCGCCGCAAGACCTGCAGGCCCCGCACCAACCACGGCCACCTTCTTGCCCGTGGCGGTCGCACGCTTGAACGGATGCACACCCGCATCCACCAGCGTGTCGGTGGCATAGCGCTGCAACCGCCCGATCTCGACCGGCTTGCCTTCCGCCGTCTCTCGTACGCAGACCTCTTCACAAAGGGTCTCCGTTGGACAGACCCGCGCGCACATGCCGCCAAGGATGTTCTGATCAAAGATCGTCCTGGCTGCCGCTTCCGGCGTGCCCGTGGCAATCTGACGAATGAACAACGGGATATCGATATCCGTCGGACAGGCCGTCATGCACGGCGCGTCATGGCAGAAATAACAACGATCCGCCGCAACAAGCGCCTCGTGATCGTCAAAGCGAGGATGCAAATCCCCGAAGTTCTCGGAAAGCTCCGCGGCGCTCAGACGCCCCGCCGTGATCCCTTCGCTGAACGGTGTTTTGGACATAAGACCTCCCCATACACCTTGTTTGGCTACACCCTCACGCTCTCACAGGTTCATTTTTTTATCAACTGGTAAAAAAATAAAAATGAACGTCACGAGCCGAACCGCCCAAAAATTCATCGGAATTTCCCCGCCGAAAGTGACAGTTTCACAGAAGTTTTGCTTGTAAATGGGCGCCATCGGTATCAGATGGGGGGTGCAAGTTACTACATTCGACCACCTGCTCCTTTTCCGGCTCAGTCATTCGATGCGTGACAAAGCCGAGCTGCCGCATGTTGCGGGCAGTACAAAACAGGAGATACGGATATGGCCACTGGCACCGTAAAATGGTTCAACACCACCAAAGGTTATGGCTTCATTGCCCCCGATGACGGCGGCAAGGACATCTTTGTTCACATTTCTGCAGTCGAGCGTTCGGGCCTGACCGGCCTCGCCGACAACCAGAAAGTCAGCTACGAGCTGCAGTCGGGCCGCGACGGCCGCGAAAGCGCCGTGGATCTGACCGCGCTGTGATCGCATTTCGGGCGCTGGTCCCTTGACCGCGCCCATTCGAACACGGTCAGGGGCCGTCTACGGCCCCGACCAATCGACGTCCCCCGCCTCTTCGATCTTCAACCGCCCGTCGGGCCAAGGCACCAAAAGCGGCGCGACGTCCTCTTCCCCACCCGACAACCAAAGCGACACGTCCTCGCGACGCAACAACACGCCCATCCGGTGATGGATCGGCGCGACATCTGCATTGGGCTCGCAGGTCACGGTCGCCACCTGCGGAACTCTCAGCCCGCCGGGTGCCGTCCATTCATCCGTAATGGCCGCAAAGATCAAAGGCTCCGCACCAGAGATGCGCCACGCCGTCTTGCGCCGCTTTTCACCGGTCCATTCATACCAGCCATCCACGATCACCACCGCCCGTCCCACACCTTCAAAGGCGCTCTTGTCAAACACGGTCTCACTGCGCGCATTGATGATGGCCTCCATCACGGGCCGCCCCCGCGCATTCAGCCGCCCCACCGGGATGATCCCCCAGCGCATCCGCTGAAACCTTTCCCCCGTGAAACAGACGATTTCCTGTCCCGGCTGGATATTGCGGCGTGGTGGCTCCTCGACGGGCGCGTCTGCCCGCATCCACGCGGCGATCTCCGCCATTGGCGTGGTCAGGAAAAGCCGCCCCGGCATCGCCTATTCCACGCCTTCAACAAGCTGCAGGACATGCGGCCCCAGTGCCTCGACAATCCGTTCCACCCCGGCGGCATTGGGATGCAGCCCATCGCCCTGCATCACGCTGCCCATTTCCTCGGTCGGCACGTCCCGCAGCCCTTCAAAGAAGTCCGGTGCCAACGCCACGCCGTATTCCTCGGACAAAGCCCCGTACATGCCGTCAAACGCCTCCTTGTACGCGGCCCCGTAGTTCAAAGGCGCACGCATGCCGACCATCAAAACCTCGACGCCCTGCGCCCGCGCCGCCTCAATGATCCCGGCAAGGTTGCCCCGACTTACCCCCGGATCAATGCCGCGCAGCACGTCATTGCCGCCAAGGGCCACGATCATTGCATCCACGTCCGGCGACAGGGTCCAGCCGACCCGCGCCAACCCGCCTTGCGTCGTATCCCCGGACACGCCCGCATTGATCAGCCGCACGTCGGCACCCTTCGCTCTCAGCCAGCCTTCCAACACCGGCACAAAGCCTTTTTCGGGTGCCAAACCATACCCGTGGGTCAAACTATCGCCCAGCGCGGCAACCACCACTTCCTCCGCCCAGACCGGCCCGCCCATGAAAAGACCAACGGCCAACGCCTTGCCCATCAATTTCACGTGCCCATATAGTTCCGAAACCTTTGACAACAGGCAGTCCCCCGCATGAATCCCGTTCTTACCCTCAAAGATGCGACTTTGGCGCTCGATAGCAATGCCGGACGTATCGAAATCTTGCACGGACTGTCGCTTGACGTTCACAAAGGCGAGACACTTGCGCTAGTCGGGCCTTCCGGCTCGGGCAAATCCTCGCTCCTGATGCTGATGGGCGGTCTGGAACGCGCCACCGGGGGCAGCATCACCGCGCTGGGACAGGATCTCTCTTCCATGTCCGAAGACGCGCTCGCCCGGTTCCGCCGCGACCACATGGGGGTGGTGTTCCAGAACTTCCACCTGATTCCCACCATGACCGCGCTGGAAAACGTCGCAACCCCCCTGGAACTCGCCGGGCACCGCGACGCGCTTGAAAAAGCGCAACAGGCGCTGGCCTCGGTTGGTCTCGATCATCGCGCCGACCATTACCCCAGCCAGCTTTCGGGCGGCGAACAACAGCGCGTCGCGCTGGCCCGCGCCTCGGCGCCCGCCCCGGACATCCTTCTGGCCGACGAACCCACCGGCAATCTCGACCAGTCCACGGGCGAGGTCATCATGGACCTGCTCTTTGACATGCACGCCCGACAAGGCACAACGCTGGTGCTTGTCACCCATTCCAACCGCCTTGCCAGCCGCTGTTCCCGCGTCATTCGCCTGCGCGACGGGCGTATCGAGACCCAAACGGACGCGGCGGCATGAGCCTTGCCCACGCCGCCCGCCTCGCCCGCCGCGAAATCCGCGGCGGCCTGCGTGGCTTTGCCGTCTTTCTCGCCTGCCTCGCCCTTGGCGTCGCCACCATCGCCGCCATCGGCTCGGTGCGCGCCGCGATCGAGGCTGGGCTGGCCTCCGAAGGCGCAGCCCTTCTTGGGGGCGATGCGGAAATGAGCTTCACCTACCGCATGGCCAATGACGACGAACGTGCCTGGATGCGGGACAATGCCCTGACAGCCTCCGAAATCGTCGATTTCCGCTCCATGGCCGTGGTCCCGCGCGGCGACGACGCCGAGCGCGCCCTCACGCAAGTCAAGGCCATCGACACCGCCTACCCCCTTGTCGGCAAGGTCCAACTCGACCCGCCCATGCCGCTACGCGAGGCCATGGCCGGACAAGACACCCTGCCCGGCGCCGTCATGCAGGGGCTGCTCGTCGACCGGCTGGGGCTCGAGATCGGCGACACGTTCAAACTTGGCCAACAGGAATTTGTCCTCATGGCCCGCCTGATGCGCGAACCGGACAGCTCCGGCGGCTTTGGCCTCGCCCCACGCACCATCGTCACCACCAAGGCGCTGGAAACCTCCGGCCTGCTTGCGCCGGGGACGCTCTTCACCTCGCATTACCGCTTGTCCTTGCCGGAAAACCCCGACCTCGCCGCGCTGGAGGAAGACGCCCGCGCCCGTTTCGAAACCACCGGCCTGCGCTGGCGCGACAGCCGCAATGGCGCGCCGGGGCTGGCCCGTTTCGTCGACCGCTTCGGCGCCTTCCTGATCCTCGTCGGCCTTGCAGGTCTGGCCGTCGGCGGCGTCGGCGTTTCCACCGCGATCCGCGCATGGCTCGCCCGCAAGACCGAGATCATCGCCATCCTGCGCAGCCTCGGCGCCACCCGTCAGACCATCTTCCTCACCTATTTCCTGCAAATCGGCATGGTCGCCACCATCGGCATCGCCCTTGGCCTGCTGATCGGCGCGCTGGCCCCGATCCTGCTCGCGCCCCTGATCCTCGCCGTGCTGCCCTTCCCGGCGGTCTTCACCCTCTATCCATTGCCGCTGTTCGAAGCCGCCCTCTACGGCGCGCTCACCGCGGCCATCTTCACCCTCTGGCCCTTGGCCCGCATCGAAGACGTGCGCCCCACCGCCCTCTTCCGCGATGCGCTCGATGCACGCGCCAATCTGCCCGCCCCGCGCTATCTCCTCGCCGTGGCCCTGCTGCTGGCCCTGCTTGTCGCACTGGCCGCATGGCTTTCCGGCTCGACCACGCTCACCCTCTGGTTCGCCGCAGGCGTGGTGGCCGCCATGGGCTTTCTCTCCCTCGCCGCGCTCGCCCTGCGCGCGCTGGTCCGTGTGCTTTCAAAACGCACCCGCCCCACCCCCGCGCTCTCATGGGCGCTCAACGCCATCGCCCGCTCGCGCGAAGCCACCACGCCGGTCGTGTTGTCCCTCGGTTTGGGCCTCTCGGTGCTGGCCACGGTGGGACAGGTCGACGGCAACCTGCGCAATGCCATCGCCCGCGACCTTCCCGACGTCGCGCCCAGCTTCTTCTTCGTCGACATCCAGAAAGACCAGATGCCCGACTTCTCCGCGCGGCTCGATGCCAATGCAAGCGTCTCCAAGGTCGAAAGCGCCCCGATGCTGCGCGGCATCATTACCCGCATCAACGGCAAATCGGCGCGCGAGGTGGCGGGCGATCACTGGGTCATCCGGGGCGACCGTGGCGTGACCTATTCCGCCGCCCTGCCCGAAAACACCAAGCTCACCGCCGGCACATGGTGGCCCGCCGACTACACCGGCGATCCCCAGATCAGCTTCGCCGCCGAAGAAGCACTCGAAATGGGTGTGCAGCTTGGCGACACGATGACGGTCAACATCCTTGGCCGTGACATCACCGCCACCGTCACCAGCTTCCGCGAAGTGGATTTCTCCACCGCCGGCATGGGCTTCGTCATTGCGATGAATCCTACCGCGCTGGCGGGCGCGCCGCACAGCTTCATCGCCACCGTCTATGCCGATGCCGCCGCCGAAGCCCCGCTCCTGCGCGAACTGGCCAACGCCTTCCCCAACATCACCGCCATCCACGTGCGCGAAGCCGTGGGCCGGGTCTCCGACCTCGTCGCCCAGCTTGCCAACGCCACCACCTACGGCGCCGCCGCCATCCTGCTCACCGGCCTCCTTGTGATCATCGGCGCCGCCGCCGCCGGACAACAGGGGCGGCTCTACGAAGCTGCCATCCTGAAAACCATCGGCGCCCTGCGCCGCCAGATCCTCACAAGCTTCGCCCTGCGCGCCGCCCTTCTGGGCACAGCCGCCGGGCTGGTCGCGCTGGCAGTCGGCCTGACCGGCGCCTGGGCGGTCATGACCTTCGTGATGGAAAGCGATTTCGAGGTGATCTGGTCCAATGCCATCACCGTGGTGCTGGCCGGATTGCTCGCCAACCTCGTTGCGGGCATGCTCTTTGCCCTGCCCTCGCTCGGCATCCGCCCCGCCCGCATCCTGCGCGCCCGCGACTGAGCGTTCCGGTTGGGGGCGCTGCCCCCGCCGCAGCAAGCTGCAACTCCCCCGAGGTATTTCCGACCATTGAGAAGCAGAACTGGCTGCCCTTTCTCAATGGTTCCAAATACCCCGGGGGTGAATTGAGCCTTCAGGCTCAAGAGGGGGCTGGCCCCCTCCCTTTACTCTGCCGCGTCCGCGTAATCCTCCATCGGCGGACAAATGCAGACGAGGTTCCGGTCGCCCCAGGCATTGTCCACCCGGTTCACAGGTGGCCAGTACTTGTCCACCCGGAAGGCCCCCGGCGGGAAACAGCCCTGTTCGCGGCTATAGGGCCGGTCCCACTCGCGTACGAGGTCTTCCATCGTATGCGGCGCCATCTTGAGCGGGTTGTTCTCCGCATCAATCCGGCCCTCCTCGATATCACGAATCTCTTCGCGGATCGCCAGCATCGCCTCACAGAACCGGTCCAGCTCCGCCTTGGTCTCGCTTTCCGTCGGCTCGATCATCAGCGTCCCGGCCACCGGCCAGCTCATGGTCGGCGCATGGAAGCCCGCGTCCATCAGGCGCTTGGCGATGTCATCCACCGTCACTCCAGCGCTTTCGGCAAAGGGGCGCGTGTCGATGATGCACTCATGCGCCACGCGACCCGTCGGCCCCCGGTAAAGCACGTCAAACGCCCCTTCCAGACGCTTGGCGATGTAGTTGGCATTCAGGATCGCCACCCGCGTCGCCTGCGTCAGGCCCGCACCGCCCATCATCAGGCAATAGGCCCAACTGATGGTTAGAATCGACGCCGACCCGTAGGGCGCGGCCGAGACCGGCCCTTCGGCGCCGCCCGTTTCCGGATGTCCGGGAAGATGCGGCGTCAGATGCGCCTTCACGCCAATCGGCCCCATGCCGGGTCCACCCCCGCCATGGGGAATGGCAAAGGTCTTGTGCAGGTTGAGGTGGCTGACATCCCCGCCCAGATCACCGGGGCGCGACAGCCCCACCATGGCGTTCATGTTGGCCCCGTCGATATAGACCTGCCCGCCATGTTCATGCGTGATCGCACAGACATCCATCACGGTTTCCTCGAACACGCCATGGGTGGACGGATAGGTGATCATGCACCCGGCGAGGTTCTCTGAGTGCTTCTCGGCCTTCTCGCGGAAATCGTCGAGGTCGATATCGCCATTCGCCGCCGACTTCACAGGCACAACCTTCCAACCCACCATCATCGCCGACGCGGGATTGGTGCCATGCGCGCTCATCGGGATGAGGCAGATATTGCGATGCGCCTCGCCGCGTGCCTTGTGATAGGCGGCGATGGTCAGAAGGCCCGCATACTCCCCTTGTGCGCCCGAGTTGGGCTGCATCGAGATCGCGTCATATCCTGTGATCTGGCACAGCTTGTCACTCAGGTCCTCGATCATCGCGGCATAGCCTTGCGCCTGCTCGACCGGCACGAACGGATGCACGAAGGCGTATTCCGGCCAGGTCAGCGGCATCATTTCCGCCGCCGAATTGAGCTTCATCGTGCACGACCCCAACGGGATCATCGCCCGGTCCAGCGCAAGGTCACGGTCCGCAAGACGCCGCATATAGCGCATCATCTCGGTTTCCGCCCGGTTCATGTGGAAGATCGGGTGGGTCAGGAACTCGCTGGTGCGGTGCATCTTTTTGGGCACGCGGTATTCCGGCGCGAAATCATCGTCCTTGCGCACAATGCCAAAGGCCCGCCAGACCCCCTCGATGGTGGCGGGGCGCGTGGTTTCATCCATCGAAATCCCAACCCGTTTCTCGCCGACGGGGCGCAGGTTGATGCCCTCGTCCCGCGCCGATTTCAGAACGGCGGCCTGCAACGGCCCCACATCAACGGTGATCGTGTCGAAAAACGCCTGCGGATCGACCTTGAAACCGGCCTCCTCCAGCCCGCGCGCCAGCCGCACCGTCTTGCGGTGAATACGCTGGGCAATTGCCTTCAGGCCCTTCGGCCCGTGGAAAACCGCGTACATCGACGCCATCACCGCCAGCAATGCCTGAGCCGTGCAGACGTTCGAATTGGCTTTCTCGCGGCGGATATGCTGTTCACGGGTCTGCAGCGACAGGCGATAGGCACGGTTGCCATGGCTGTCGATCGACACTCCGATGATCCGCCCCGGCATGGCGCGCTTGTAAGCGTCTTTCGAAGCCATGTAGGCCGCGTGCGGCCCGCCATAACCCACCGGCACACCAAAGCGTTGGGTCGAGCCAATCGCGATATCCGCTCCCATTGCACCCGGCTCTTTCAACAGGGTCAGCGCCATCGGATCGGCACAGACGATGCCGATCCCCTTGTGTTCGTGCAACGTCGCAATGTGGTCGGTGAAATCGCGCACATGGCCATAGGTGCCCGGATACTGGAACAGGGCGCCAAACACCTGCTCGGCGTCCATCTTGTCGGGGTTGCCAACGATCACCTCGATCCCCAGCGGTTCGGCGCGGGTTTTTACCACTTCGATGTTCTGCGGGTGGCAATCACGGTCGACAAAGAATGCCTTCGCCTTGGACTTGCTGACACGCTGCGCCATGGTCATCGCCTCGGCACAGGCAGTGGATTCGTCCAGAAGCGACGCGTTGGCAATCTCCAGCCCCGTCAGGTCCGAAATCATCGTCTGGAAGTTCAACAACGCCTCAAGCCGGCCCTGCGAAATCTCGGGCTGATAGGGGGTATATGCCGTGTACCAAGCCGGGTTCTCGAGGATGTTGCGCTGGATCGCGGGCGGCGTCACCGTGCCGTGATAGCCCTGCCCGATCAACGAGGTGAAGACCTTGTTCTTGGCGGCGTTCTCCCGCATGTGATGCAGCAGCTCGCGCTCCGACATCGGGCGACCAAAGTCCAGCGGCTCTTTCTGGCGAATGCTCTTGGGCACCGTGTCATCAATCAAAGCATCCAGATTGGACGCCCCAACCACGTCAAGCATCTCGGCCATCTCTTCCGGAGACGGGCCGATATGACGGCGATTGGCAAAATCATAAGGCAGATAGTCTGTCGGTTCGAAGGGCATGGCATCCTCCCGGAAACAAAAAGGTCATGGCGCGCCCGCAACACAGGGGCCGCCCGTCAGGCGCAGGCGGCAGGACCGCCTGCGATGCCCCGGCCCGGTTCATCCGGCCGGGGCGCATCAGCTCTTACCCGATGAAGTCCTTGTAGGCGGCTTCATCCATGTAATCGTCCATCTGGCTGGGATCGGCAGCCTTGATCTTGAAGAACCACGCATCCCCCATCGGGTCTTCGTTGACCTTGCCGGGGTCTTCGACGATCGCGTCATTCACTTCGACGATCTCGCCATCGATCGGCGCGAGAATGTCCGACGCCGCCTTGACCGACTCGATCACGCAGACTTCTTCGTCCTTGGTCACTTCGGTGCCCGTCTCGGGCAGCTCCACGAACACCACGTCACCCAGCTGCTCGCTAGCGTGATCCGTGATCCCCACCACGATCAGCCCGTCTTCTTCGCGCAGCCATTCATGTTCTTCGGTGAATTTCATGCTGTCTCTCCTGTTGGTCAGCGTTTGAAATTGGCAGGCACAAGCGGCATCTTCGCCACCGTGACGGGCATCCGCTTGCCCCGTACCTCGCCAAAAATCTCGGTTCCGGCAGCAGCTTGCGCGCTGCCGACATATCCCATGGCCACGGGCCCATTGAGCGTCGGGCCAAACCCGCCCGAGGTGACTTCGCCAATCGCGTCGCCCCCTTCGGCTTCGGCAAACAATTGCGTCCCGGCACGCATCGGCGCACGGCCCTGCGGTGCGAGGCCAACACGCTTGCGGGCCACGCCTTCGGCCAGATCCCCAAAAAGGCGCGAGGCCCCCGGAAATCCTCCCGCTCGGTCGCCTCCGGCGCGGCGCACCTTCTGGATCGCCCAGGTCAGCCCGGCCTCGATCGGCGAGGTGCCCGCGTCAATATCATTCCCATAAAGGCACAGACCCGCCTCAAGCCGCAGACTGTCCCGCGCCCCAAGGCCAATCGCCTCAACCTCGTCCATCGCCAAAAGCGCGCGGCTCAGCGCCTCGGCCTCGGCGGCGGGCACCGAAATCTCGTAGCCGTCTTCCCCTGTATAGCCCGAGCGCGAAACCCAGCATTCCGCGCCATTCAGCGCAACCGTGGCCACATCCATGAAAGACATGCCTGCCACGTCCGCGTTCAGCCGCGCCAGCGCAGTTTCCGCCGCCGGCCCCTGCAACGCGATCAGCGCGCGGTCGGTGATCTCGGTCACGGTGACACCGGGCTCCAGAACGCTGCGCATCCGCGCAATGTCGCCTTCCTTGCAGGCGGCGTTGACCACGACAAAAAGATGATCGCCCCGGTTGGCGAACATCAGGTCATCCTCGATGCCCCCGGCGCCGTTGGTGAACAGCCCATAGCGCTGGCGCCCTTCGCCAAGCCCCAGAACATCCATCGGCACCATTCTCTCGAACGCCCCGGCAATCGCCTCATAGGACGCTCCACCCAGGATCACCTGCCCCATGTGGCTAACGTCGAACAGCCCTGCGGCGGCGCGGGTGTGCAGATGTTCCTTCATCACGCCCAGCCCGTATTGCACGGGCATCTCGTACCCGGCAAACGGCACCATCTTGGCGCCCAGCTCGACATGCAGATCGTAAAGCGGTGTGCGCTTCAATTCGCCCATGGCTCTCGCTCCCGTCACTTCCGGCGCGTCCATGGCTCTGGTCACATCCGGCATCCCAATTTCGCGCAATTGCCCTGCGCGTGCGATGCCCCCTCTGTCCTTTGGCCTGAGATCGTTATCCCTTCGGCGGACGCATGTTTCGGCGCCTCTCTCCAGAGTTTTTTCAGATGGCGCGGTCCCTGCGGCCTGAGAGTTTCCGGGGCGGTTGCTCCTTCGGCACCGGAAACATCCGGTTCTCCCGAGTCATCTGTTGTCGCATACCGTAGTGTGCAGAAAACGCGCTGGCAAGCCGCAAAAAGGTCGCTTTTGGCGCGATTTATGTCGCACAGGGTTCAGGCGCGAGAATACTGAGCAAAGCGCTGTTGTTGCAGACCAGCGCATCCAGTGTCACGTCATCCAGCCGCAGGTAGAATGCCTCGGCCGCATCCTGCAGTGCATAGCGCAGCCGACAGGCCGCCGTCAGCGGGCAGGAATTGTCCACATCGGCGAAACACTCGGTCAGCGGCACCGGCGCTTCCATGATCCGGAAAATCTCGCCAATGCTGATATCTGTCGCCGGGCGGGCCAGCTCCAGACCGCCATTGCGCCCGCGCTGGGTCTTGATGACCCCCATCTGGGCCAACTGGTTGATAACCTGGGCAAGGTGGTTTTCCGAGGCGTTGCAGCGCTCTGCGATCTCGTGTTTCGTGACCAACCGATCCGCATGTGCCGTACAAAACATCAGCACCCGAATCGCGATGTTGGTTCTTTTGGTGATACGCACGGACGGTCCTCGCCATGGCTTGAAGTTCCGCTCTTTATGCAGCATGGCAAGGGGCAAGCAATTGACATGGATCAAGAGCACCAAGGGCGAATGCGCAAGAAAGACCCCTATTTCTTTGGCTATGGCAGCCTCGTGAACCGGGATACGCACCAGTATGGCGATACCCACCCGGCCCGACTCGGCGGTTGGCGGCGGATTTGGCGCCATACCGACCTGCGTCCCGTGGCCTACCTGACCGTGGTGCCGGACCCGGATTGCGAAATCGACGGACTGATCGCGCATGTTCCCGGCGGTGATTGGGCCGCGCTGGATCAACGCGAACATGCCTATGACCGGGTCGACGCCAATGCCGCGATTACGCACCCCAAGCCCGACCCGATCGACGTGGCGGTCTATACCGTGCCGCATGGCAAACATGGGCAGCCCACGGTCGAGCATCCGGTGCTGCTGAGCTATATCGACGTGGTGGTACAGGGCTATCTGCGCGAATTCGGAGAGGACGGTGTGGCACGCTTCTTCAATACCACCGCAGGCTGGAGCGCGCCGATCCTCGATGACCGGGCAACCCCGATCTATCCGCGCCATCAAACCCTGTCAGGCGATGAGCGCACTCTTGTGGATGATCACCTCAGGGCTTTGAATGTCACGCTGATCGACACGGCATAGCGCTCCCGCCCCTTTGACACGCGGCTTTGCCGCGCCCCAAAGCGTTGGGCGTGGCGCGCCGTTGGCGCGCCTTGGGTATTTGGAACCATTGAGAAGGGGCAAGGGCGCCCCGAAGCTTCAGCCGCGGGCCTTGACCACCTGCAGGAGCGGCATCAGCGCCGACATGTCCGGCCCCGAGCCCTGCCCGGTAAGCGCCTTCCTGAGCGGCATGAACAGCCCCTTGCCCTTGCGCCCGGTGGCCGCCTTGACCTCGGACGTCCACTTGCCCCAGGTCTCATCGTCAAACGGCCCCTCGGGCAGAAGTTTCATGGCCTCGGCGATGAACTCCTTGTCCTCGTCGGCAATCTCCGGCTCCGCACCGTTGGCAAACAGCTCCCACCAGCCCTTGAGATCCTTGCGGGTGGTGATGTTCTCGCGCGTGACCTGCCAGAAACGTTCGGCCAGATCGTCCGGAACGCCCGCCGCCGCCACATCCGCAGCGACTGCCGACAGGGGCTGCTCATGCAGGTATTTCGCGGTCAGCGGATAGAGATCCTGCACGTCGAACTTGGTCGGCGCCGCCCCGAAATGCGACAGCTCGAACCCGTCCGCGATCTCGGCAAGGTCATTTCGGATCTCGACCGGGTCGCTCGACCCCAGCCGCGCCATCAGCGACAAGAGCGCCATCGGCTCCACCCCTGCCTCGCGCAGATCGCGCAGAGCCAGCGTGCCAAGGCGCTTGGACAGCGCCTCGCCCTGTGGACCCGTCAACAGCGAATGGTGCGCGAAATTCGGCACACCGCCGCCCAGCGCCTCGATGATCTGGATCTGCGTCGCGGTATTGGTCACATGGTCCGATCCGCGCACCACGTCCGTGATCCCGAAATCAATGTCGTCACAGACCGACGCCAGCGTATACAGGAACTGTCCGTCGCCCTTGATCAGCACCGGATCGCTGACGCTGGCCGCGTCGATCGAGCGATGCCCGAGAATGCCATCCTCCCACTCGATCCGCTCATGATCCAGCTTGAAACGCCAATGGCCACTGCCCCGCTCGGCGCGCAGCTTGTCCTTGTCCGCATCGCTCAACCCCAGCGCCGAGCGGTCATAGACCGGCGGCTTGCCCATGTTGAGCTGTTTCTTGCGCTTGAGGTCCAGCTCGGTCGGGGTTTCGAAACACTCGTAAAAGCGCCCCATATCGCGCAACTGCTGGGCGGCCTCTTCATAGCGCTCCAGCCGGTCCGACTGTTTCTCGACCCGGTCCCAGGTCAGGCCAAGCCATTCCAGGTCCTGCTGGATGGCATCCACATATTCCTGCTTGGACCGCTCGGGATCGGTGTCATCAATCCGCAGAATGAACGTCCCGCCCGCCTTGCGGGCAATCAGGTGGTTCATCAATGCGGTGCGCAGGTTGCCAACATGGATATAGCCAGTCGGCGAAGGGGCAAAACGGGTGGTGGTCATCTCATACTCCTGTTGCGGCTCCCCATTCCACAACTGGCGCGCTTTGTCCACTCTGACGGCACTCAGTTCCGCAAAGCATCAAGAACCAGCAGCGCCGACATTTTCGTGCCTGTCGGAATCGCCTCAAGGTCCACCTTGTAGAACGGCTCGTGGACAAAGAAGGGAAAACTCTGGTTGCGCTCCCAGGACTCGCGGAACAGATCGTGATCGGCAATCCCTATGAAATAGTAGGCCTTCTCGACCCCCTCGATCCCATCGACCAGCAGAAACGCATCATCCGACCCCTGCATGATCTCGTCCTTGACCTGACCGGGCACGTAATCGGCCGCGCTCATCAGCTCACGCGCCCTCAGGACGGCCGCTTCGGAATTCACGATCAGCGAGGCAAACCCTTTTTGTTCGATCTTGGTCATCTCCAGAGGATCAAGCCCGCTCCCAACAGCGATCCCGTGCGCGATATTCGTGATCTCCCGCAAAAGCTGGTCAAATATCTGCTGGCTTTCGGCATGCAGCTTGAGCTTCAACGTCGCCTCATTCGGGATCACGTTATTGTCGACACCACCGTCGATCGCCCCGATCGTCACCACGGCGGTTTTGCCCGGTTCGACACGTCGCGACAGGATTGTCTGCAATGCCATGATCGCCTGCCCGGCCATCACGATGGGATCCTTCGCGTGATGTGGTGAGGACCCATGCCCACCAACACCGTTAAAGGTGAGATCGACCATGGTCGTCATGGTGGTCATGCGCCCAACCGTCGAGATGAAAGCTCCAGTCGGTACAGGAGCGGTGTGAAACGCAAAGAAATAGTCCGGCTCCGGGACGCCATGCGTGCTGTACAAACCGTCATCGACCATCGCCTGCGTCCCGGCAATCGGCTCTTCGGCAGGCTGCCCCACAAGAACGAGCGTTCCGGACCACTCATCCCGAAGGTCCTTCATCACCCGCGCCAGACCAATCAGCCAGGTCGTGTGAGCATCATGACCACACATATGCGCCACAAAGGTATCTTCACCTGCAAAATTCGTGACCCGCACATCGCTGGCATAACGAAGACCGGTCTGTTCCTGGATCGCATTGGCATCCATGTCCGCGCGCCACATCACAACCGGCCCCGGTCCATTGCGCAGAATCCCGACAACCCCAGTGCCGCCGATTCCGGTTTTCACCTCGTATCCAAGAGTCGCGAGTTCAGATGCGACGATCCCCGCCGTCCGCGTTTCCATGAAACCTAGTTCGGGATTCTGATGAATATCCTTGAAGATCGCCTTGAGACGATCAGCATCGGCATCGACCATTGTGCTGATACGGTCTGACATCTTTCGGATTTCGCCCGCGTCCATCTCCGCCGCAACCGGAACAGCGCCGACAATCGCCAGAGCGACGGCTATCCCCTTGAGCCAAAACCGCATACCGCTTCCCTCCAATCAATGTAAACACACATCACCGACGACTATAACTTGAAAAATCACGCATTGATCCAAATGCCGGTCACGACCTTATTCCAAATCCTAAGCCGATTATCAGCGAACCGGCATTACCACGTTGCATCAAGTCCGCAATACCGAAGTGCACCCATACCCTTCGCATACGTCATACGCTGTTCCCCCATCCACATTACCCCCGTCATTCTGCCTGAAAATTGATCCATGTCAGCAAATCTTCCGTAGATTTTACAGCTGAAAAAGAGGATGTAAGATCATGACCTTCGCGCCCTCAAGTCTGCCGATTGCCTGTGTTCAAGACGTCACGCCCGCTCCTGACCCGTTTTGAGGAGCCACAAGACCAACTGGCCCACACGTATCGCTTTCTGCTGCTTGTCTTGGGCGGTGGCATCCTGATCGGGACGCTGACCGCGCCGGGCGCATGGTACACGGCGCTCGAAAAGCCCCCCTTCAACCCGCCCAACTGGATCTTTGGCCCAGTCTGGACAGTGCTCTACGTGTTGATCGCCATGGCGGGCTGGCGCCAGTTCGCATCGGATCGGTCCGGAGCCGCTATGAGACTGTGGTGGGCGCAGCTCGGGCTCAACTTCCTCTGGTCGCCCGTGTTCTTCGTGCTGCAACGGCCATGGCTGGCCTTCGCCATCATCCTCGCAATGCTGGTGGTGATCCTCGCCTTCTTGCGCCGCGCGTGGGGGCGCGACTGGGTGTCGGCATGGGCTTTCGCACCCTACCTGGCATGGGTCGCCTTTGCGAGCGCCCTCAACCTGTCGATCGCCATCCTGAACTGACGTTAGCGCGGCGACACCGGCCAGATGGCATCCAGATCCCGCAGCCCGGTACGGATCAACTCTTCCAGCACCGCAAGGTCGATATCGGTCAGTTTGTTCACGTAAAGGCAACTCTTGCCCAGCTTGTGCTTGCCCAGCCGTGCAAGGATGTCGCCGTAATCCTGGTAACCGGGCAGGATATAGATCGAAAGACGCGCCTTGCGCGGGCTAAAGCCGGTGGCAAGGAAATCGCCCTCGCGTCCCGAGGCATAGGTATAGTGGTACCGTCCGAACCCAATGATCGAAGGTCCCCACATCACCGCAGGAAACCCGGTTGTCCGGGTGAACAGGTCAAGCAGAACCCGCCCTTCTTCGCGCCGCCGCTCTGGAAGGACACCATCGAGGAATACCCTTGGGTCGGCGCCAGTCGGACCGGTGCTGTTCCCGCTCATGAAGACATCTCCTCAATGTCGCGCGATCCCGGGTGCTTTACCCGCAGCGCCCCCGATCCGACTGTCTAGACGCTCACCGGCTTGATCAGTGTACCCAGGTAATCGCGTGTCTCCTGGTCCCAATCCGCTGGCTCCTCGTCATGGGCCACCCGTGCATGCAGCTCCATCAACTTCCAGACCTCGTCCCGCGTCTCGGCCACGACACTCGCGGGACAAGCCTCCATTCCTTCGCAGTCCCGACAGGCATAAGAAAAAGCGTTGGTCATGATGTCCCCCTTTCCAACAAGGGCGCAGCATAGCACAAATGCGCCTTTTTCGCCATTTGCCCCCGGCGCTCGACGCCCCATCAAATCCGCGTGACCGGTCATCCAAATGTCAGATTCTCACGTACCTTGAAGATACCAACGCCAACAGGAGATTCATCATGCTGAAAACACCCGCCCTCTCACGCCGTCACGTCCTGCTGGGTGCGGCCGCCCTTCCACTGGCCGCCGCTACCACCCGCCCTGCCCTTGCCGCGGCCGAGATGATGGGCATCGGCGCGACGCGCTTCAACCGCATGAAGCTGGGCAATTTCGAAGTCACCACCCTGCTCGTGGGCACCCGCACCGTCGAAGGCCCACAGGCGATCTTTGGCATGAACGCCACCCCGGCAGAATTCGCCGCCGCCTCGAACGCGGCCAATATCCCGACCGACGCGGCGCAGTTCTTCTTTACCCCGACCGTTGTCAACACCGGTGCCGAGCTGGTTCTGTTCGATACCGGCCTCGCTCCCGACGCGATGACCGCCGCGCTGGCCGCCGCTGGTTACAGCCCGGATCAGATCGACGTCGTGGTGATCACCCACATGCATGGCGACCATGTCGGCGGCCTCGCCGGGGAATCCGGCATGACTTTCCCCAATGCCCGCCACGTGACCGGGGCCACCGAGTTCGACGCCTGGGCCGCGACCGACAAGAACAAGGCCTTCGAGGCCAAGGTCCGCCCCAACGCCGACCGGTTCGACATGATCGCACCGGGTGATGCGGTGGTCTCGGGCATCTCTGCGATGAACGCCTTTGGCCACACGCCGGGCCACATGGCCTACATGATCGAAAGCGAGGGCAAGCAACTGGTCATCGCCGCCGATTTCGCCAACCATTACGTCTGGTCCCTGTCCTATCCAGACTGGGAAGTAAAGTTCGACATGGACAAGGCCGCCGCCGCCGCCACCCGCAAGAAAATGCTGGACATGATGGCCACCGACCGCCTGCCCTTCATCGGCTACCACATGCCCTGGCCCGCCGTCGGCTTTGTCGAAACCCGCGACTCTGCCTTCCATTATGTCCCGGCCAGCTACCAGCTGATGCTCTGACTCCCCGAAAGGGCTTGCAGGCGGGGCGCACCCCCAGCGTTCGACCCGCCTCTTTCTTTTTCCGGAAATACCCCGGGGGAGTCGCCGCGTGCGGCGGCGGGGGCAGCGCCCCCATAGGCCTCAACTCGGATCGCGGAACCGGTTCACGATCGGATAACGCCGGTCCAGCCAGAACGCCTTTTTCGACAGCCGCGCCCCCGGCGCGCTCTGGAAGCGTTTATATTCGCTGATATAGACCAGATGCTCCACCCGCTTGACCGTCTCCCGGTCAAACCCGGCGGCCACACAATCGGCCACCGATTTCTCCTGATCCACCAGCATCAGCAGGATCGCGTCCAGCACCTCATAAGGCGGCAGGCTGTCCTCGTCCTTCTGATCGGGGCGCAGCTCGGCGCTTGGCGGTTTGTCGATGATCGCCGGCGGGATCACCTCGCCGCCCGGCCCATACATCCAGTCGCGATGCACCTGATTGCGCCAGCGCGAGGTCTCGAACACCCGCGTCTTGTACATATCCTTGATCGGGTTATAGCCCCCCGCCATGTCGCCATAGATCGTGGCATAACCCACCGCCACTTCGGACTTGTTGCCGGTGGTCAAAAGCATCTCGCCAAACTTGTTCGACAGCGCCATCAAGAGCAGCCCCCGCAGGCGCGACTGGATATTCTCCTCGGTCAGCCCCGGTTCGGTGCCTTCAAACAGCGGCGCCAGCGTGTTGGTGATCGCCTGCCGCCCTTCCTTGATCGGTACATAGTCATAGCGCACGCCCAACCGGTTCGCGATATCCTCGGCATCGTCCAGCGACCCTTGCGAGGTATATTCCGAGGGCAACATCACACAGCGCACATTCTCGGCGCCCAGCGCATCCACCGCGATCGTCGCCACCAGCGCGGAATCAATCCCGCCTGACAGGCCCAGAAGCACCTTCTTGAACCCGGTCTTGCCCATGTAATCGCGCAGGGCCTCGACACAGACCCGGTAATCCTGTTCCTCTCCCGCAGGCAGCACCGCCTTTTCGCCCTCGCCACAGCGCCATCCCCGGTCGGTGCGGCTAAACTCCACATGCGCCACCGCCTCGTCAAAGACGGGCAATTGCATGGCCAGCTCCCCACCGGGGTTCAGCACGAACGACCCACCATCAAACACCTGGTCATCCTGCCCGCCCACCATGTTGAGGTAAACCAGCGGTAGCCCGGTCTCGACCACCCGCGCGACCATGTGGTTCATGCGCCGGTCGAACTTGTCCCGGTAATAGGGCGACCCGTTGGGCACCACGAGAATCTCCGCCCCGGTCTCTTCCATGGTTTCCGGCACATCCTCGAACCACGCATCCTCGCAGATGGGCGAGCCAATACGCACGCCGTTCACGTCATAGGGGCCGCCCAACGGCCCCTGATCAAACAGGCGCACCTCGTCGAACACGGTGTAATTGGGCAGGTGGTGTTTCAATTGCCGATGCACCACCTTGCCGCCCTTGAGGATGAAATAGGCGTTGAACAGCTTGTCATCGTGCACGTAAGGCCCGCCCACGGCCACAACCGGCCCATCCGCACAATCCACCGCCAGCCGCTCGATCACGTCCATCGCCGCCGCCTGCAAGGCGGGCTTCAGGATCAGGTCCTGCGCATTGTAGCCGACGATGAACATTTCCGGGAAGGCGACCATGTCCGACCCGGCGTCGCGCGCCTCGGCCCAGATGGCGCGCACCTTGGCGGCATTGCCCTCGAGGTCCCCCATCGTGGGGTTGGCCTGCGCCATCGTCAGACGGAAAGTGTCAGCCATGATAGCCTCCTGTCGCATCGCTTATGCGCAGATTTAGCAGAACCCGCGCCGGGGAAAAGCGTAAAGCTGCAAAACCCGTTGCCCATGCCAGCCCCATGCCTTAGAATTTCCGCAAAAGCCGCAACCGGCGGCACGGGCGAACACGCCGAACCCATGGGGACCAAAAACATGAGCAGAACTCAGGCACTTACCTTTGCCTTCCTGTTGGCGGCTGCACCGGCGCTGGCTCAGGACGGGCAGGTTCTGACCAAGCAATATGACGATGGTGGCGTCTACGAAGGCACGTTCAAGGGCGGCTTACAGCATGGGCAAGGCACCTATCGCCTGCCTAACGGGTATGAGTATTCCGGCGAATGGATAGACGGTGAAATCAAGGGCAAGGGCATGGCGCGCTTTCCCAACGGGTCAGTCTACGAGGGCGAATTCGCCAAGGGCAAACCGCATGGCTTCGGCAAGATCACCTTTACCGATGGCGGCACCTATGAAGGCGAATGGGCCGAGGGCAAGATCTCGGGACAGGGTGTGGCGATCTATGCCAACGGGGTGCGCTATGAAGGTGGCTTTCAAAACGCGATGCACCACGGCAAGGGCGTGATGCTCTCACCCGGCGGCTACCGCTACGAAGGCGACTGGCTCAACGGGGTCAAGGAAGGTCTGGGAAAGATCACCTATGGTGACGGCACCATCTATGACGGCGAGATCGTTGCCGGAGAGCGCGCGGGCGAAGGTACGCTGACCATGCCGGACGGGCTGGTCTATTCCGGCACCTGGGCCAATGGCCAGATCGAGGGCCAGGGCACCCTCACCCAACCCAATGGCGACGTCTATGTCGGCGACCTCGTCGGTGGCCAACGACAAGGCATGGGCCGCGTGACCTATTCCAACGGCGACATCTACGAAGGCCAGTTCGAGGCCGATCAGCGCCACGGACAGGGCACGTTTACGGGTGCGGATGGCTATGTCTACGTAGGAAGCTGGGTCAACGGCCATATCGAAGGCAACGGCACCGTGACCTATCCGGATGGCTCTGTCTATGCGGGCCAGTTCAAGGACGACCTCGCCGACGGGCAGGGCCTGATCACATATACCGATGGCTCCACCTATGAAGGCGACTGGAAGAACGGCGTGATCGACGGCACGGGCAAGGCGGTCTATGCCAACGGTCTTGTCTATGAAGGTGAATTCGCCAATGCCCGCAACCACGGCCATGGGGTGATGACCTATTCCGACGGCTACCGCTACGAAGGTGAATGGATGGATGGCCATCGTCACGGCATGGGCAAGGCGACCTATGCAGACGGCACCATCTATACCGGCCAGTTCGTCAAGGGACAGCGCGAGGGCATTGGCGAGATCGTCATGCCCGACGGGTTCAAATATTCCGGCGAATGGCGCGCGGGTGAAATCGACGGCGTCGGCGTGGCCACATATGCCAACGGAGATGTCTACGAAGGCACGTTCAAGGCGGGCAAACGCCAGGGCGAAGGCACCATGCGCTATGCCAGCGGCGAAGAGGCCAGCGGCAACTGGGACAACGGCACGCTCCAGAACTAGGGCCGGGCCGCAATCGCCCCCTCCCCGAGGCCCTTTCCCTCAGGCCTCGTCAACCTCCACCAGCGCCTGCCGCACCTTGCCCTGTGCTTGCAGCAGTTCCCAGAACAGCTGCGCAGCAGCGCTCTGAGTCTCCTTTCGGCGCGACAGGCAGATGTTCCAGAACAGCGGTGTGTCAATCGGCAATGGCCGCGCAAGTCCCGCTGCCTCAAGGTCTCGGAAATGCTCCGGCATACCGGCAAGAACCGCGTCGCTGCCGTCGATCAGATCACATAGCAACGCGTAGTCGTCGCATTCAACGCTTGGCAGGCGTTCGACGGCCCATTCCGCCTCTTCCCCCCCACCCATCGCCGCCGTGAGGCGGGCGCGCCAGAACCGGGGCATGTAAGGGGACAGGAAAGGATAGCGGAACAGGTCTTCCAACCGGTTCGGCTGGCCTGTTTGAAGCGGATGCCCCGGGCGTGTCACAAAACGCACTTCGCGGCGGCGCACCACATGGATATCCAGCCCCTCGACCCCGCTCGTATGGCTGAGATCGCCCACGAAGATATCGACCTCGCCGCGGTCCAGCAGGCGGATCGGTTCCGCCAGCGCCTGCACCTGTACAGACAACCGCGTACCCGGCATCTTTTCGCGGAACGCGCGGATCACGGGCGTCAGCAAAGACCGTGTCGCCAGCGGACCACAGCCAATCCGCAGGTGTTCCTGCTCACTGCTGCGCAATTCGCTGACACGGGTGGCAAACCGGGCCATGTCATCATCCAACCGCCTGGCCAGCGGCATGAACGCCCGCCCCTCGGGCGTCAGATCACATCCCGTGTTCCCCCGCCGGAACAGCACGAACCCCACCTCGGATTCGGCCTGTTGCACATGGCGTGACAGGGACGCGTTCGACACCCCCAAATCCCGCGCCGATTCCTGGAAACTTCCCGTCTTCGCAAGGCTCATCACGGCCTTGAGGGCTTTTTCAGAGATCATTTTCGCCTCGATTTCAATTTTTGCAGCAGTATGATCAGAAAATGAAATCAATGCACAGCCCATTTGGCCTCATGCGCTGAAACCCGCCTTGCCCCCGCATCACACCCGCGCGCCGCTCTCAAGGCGCTGCAGAAACGCGTCGGCGCCCGAAAGAACAGCGACGCGCCGATCCTCGCTCATCCGGTCCCAAATCCGGTACATGTTGCCCATGCGCGCATTGCCCTCAAACCGTGCCCGATGCCGGTCCAGAAAGTGCCAATACAACATGTTGAACGGACAGGTCCCCTCGCCCACCTTCTCTTTCACGTCGTAGGCACAGCCCCGGCAATAATCCGACATCCGGTCGATATAGGCTCCCGACGACACATAGGGCTTTGATGCCACAACACCCCCATCGGCAAACTGGCTCATGCCAACCGTATTCGGCGCCTCGACCCATTCGAAGGCATCGGCATAGACCGACAGGTACCATTCATGCACCTGTGTCGGATCGACCCCGGCCAAAAGCGCGAAATTCCCCGTCACCATCAACCGCTGGATATGGTGTGCATAGGCCATCTCTCGCGTCTGCCCGACCACCTCCGATAGGCAGCGCATATCGGTCTCCGCCCCCCAATAAAGCGGCGGCAGATCGCGGGTCTGCCCAAGGGCATTGCGCCCCGCATAATCCGGCCCCTCAAGGAAATAGATGCCCCGCACAAACTCGCGCCAGCCAAGGATCTGGCGGATGAACCCTTCGACCGCGTTGATCGGCGCGCGACCCGCCTGCCATTCGGCCTCGGCCGCACGGCACGCCTCCATCGGCCCCAGCAATCCGATATTCAGGTAAAACGACAACAACGCATGATAAAGCGTTGATTCCCCCCGCAACATCGCGTCCTGATAATCCCCGAACCGCGGCAGCGCGTGCGCCATGAAATGCGCCAACACCTGCAGAGCCTGGTCCCGATCCGTGGCAAAGCCAAACGGCTCCAGCTCGCCAAAATTGCCGCCAAACCGCGCACCGACAAGGCGCAGCACGTCCCCCACCGTCTCATCCGGCTGAAACCAAAGCGGCGCGGGAAAATGCATCTCGACCTTGGCTGGCTTGCGGTTGTCATGGTCAAAGTTCCACTTGCCCCCGGCGGGCGTGTCACCGTCCATCAACAGCCCGGTCTTGCGCCGCATCTCGCGATAGAAATACTCCATCCGCAATTGCTTGCGCCCCGTGGCCCAGCCCTCAAAATCCGCCCGGCTGGCGATGAACCGCGTATCGGGGTGCAGGTACAGCTTCAAAGGCATCTCGCGCAATGCCTCGATCACCCGCCACTCCCCCGGCGTCGTGGCCAAAACCTCGCACGCGCCCACCTCCTCGGCCCGGCGCAGCAACTCTCCGGGGATCGACCCGGCATTTTCCGGATCGTCCAGCCGCGTGTACCGCACCTCCCAGCCCGCCGCGCGCAACCGCGATGCAAACTTGCGCATCGCTGTCAGAACCAACACGATCTTCTTGGGGTGATGCGGCACATATCCGGTCTCGCTGGCCACCTCGGCCATCACGACCACGTCGCGCGCCTTGTCCGCTGCCGCAAGCGCCGACAACCCGTCGCTCAACTGGTCCCCCAGAACCAGCACCAAACGCGTCACCACGGCACCCCCTTCCCGGCCCAGTCAAAGAACTGCCCGGTATCGCGCGGGTCCAACCCATCCATCACCCGCACAAGGTTGGCCGCCGCCTGCGGCGCGGCCACCTTGTCATGCCCCGGATACTCTGCCGTGAAGGCCGTCGCCACCGTACCCGGATGCAACGCCACACAGATCGCCTCGCGGTGAGTGCGCCCCAACTCGATTGCGCTGGTATGCACGATCTGGTTCACCGCCGCCTTGGATGCGCGATAGGAATACCACCCTCCCGCCCGGTTGTCACCGATCGACCCAACCCGCGCCGACAACACCGCAAACACCGATCGCCCCTTGCGTGGCAACAACCGGGGCGCATGACGCAACACCAGAGCCGGGCCAATCGCGTTCACCGCGAATTGCGCCGCCAACTCCTCGGCGCTCACCTCTCGCAACGATTTCTCTGGCCTCTCCCTCGTCGACACCAACTGCCCCGAGGCCACGAAAACCAGATCAAACGGCCCATACAGCGCCGCCAGATGCCGCTCCACGCTCTCGGCATCGGTGATGTCGAATCCGTCGCCCCGACGTGACAGCCCCGTCACCGCGACACCGCGCGCCGCAAGGTGTTCCGCCAGCGCCGACCCGATGCCGCCCGACGCCCCAATGATCAATGCTTTTTCCATGTGCAGACTACGTCTGAAACCCGTCCCCGGATCAGCCGCGCCGCAGCAACAACCCGATCAGACGCGCGCCCTCGGTCTGCAAATCAAACCCCCGCGCCTCCAGTGACCAGCGCATCGCCAGCCCCTGGATCGTCGCCAGCACCAACGCCGCCAAATCATCAGCGGCAATAGTCTCCGGCAACTGCCCCTTGTCCTGCGCCGCCCCGATCAGGCGCGCAAACATGCCCCGGCGCGCGGTCATCACACGCTCGAAATGCGCCCTAAGCGCCTCGTTCTCGACATGCAATTCCCGCGAAAACAGGATCGCCGGGATCGCCGGGGTTGCCATGATCTGTCCGAGATACCGCGCCACCAGTGCCTCCAGCAGCCCAAGCGGATCATCACCGGGATCAGGCAGAGCGCCCATCTCCATGCCCGACGTGATCGCCGCGCCGACAGCCTGCCAGATGTCCGGCTTTGTCGGGAAATGGCGAAAGATCGCGGGCTGGCTGACGCCGACCGCATCGGCCAGTGCCTGTGTTGTCACCCGGTCCGGGCCCAACTCGCCCGCCAGCCGGATCGCCACCTGAACGATCTCGGCCTTGCGGTCCTCTGCCGATTTTCTCTGTCGCGCCACGCCTCAGAGGTCTCCGTCGATGCCTTCCACACCCAGACGATACCCGGCATGGCACCCGGTACAAGCCTCCATCGCCTCACCCATCGCCCCCAGCACCACCAGCGGATCATCCGTCGCCAGCGCCAGATCCGCGAGATCATCCATCGCCTTGTGGGCGCTCATGCCAAGTTGCAGGAAATCCAGCGGCAGCTTCGCCATCAGCGCCGGGCTTTCCCCGTCCGCCGCTGCCATCCCCACGGCACGCGCCTCGGCGGCCACGGTTTCCATGTCTCCGACCACTGCCGCCTGCGTGATGCCCTTGGCCGCTTCCAGCAACCCCCGCATCTCGGCCAGCACCCTGTTGCGCTCATCCTCGCTCAACAGAACCACCGTGCGCCCATCCTCAGAAGGCACCGTATGCCCCTGAACGATCAGCTTATATCCCCCGATCGCAATCACCCCGGCCAGAACCGCCGAAACGCCCCACCCTGCCTTACATGCCAAACTCATCGCGAAAGCCCTTTTCTCAAATGACGCTGATAATTAGTTAGTACTTACTTACTAAAGAGTCAATTCTCCCACCCACCGTTTTTTATCTTTAACTTCGCGGCCCAGCGCCTATAACATGCCCTCATGACCATTCGGCCACATATCGCCCCCATGACTTCGTGCATCCGCGCGGCGATTCCGGCTGGCCTCCTGCTTCTCCTAGCCCGCCTCTGAGCGTGCCGATGTCTGGCGCGACCGCTCAGAGGATGCCGCTTCGCGCCTAGGCTTTTGGAGAACAAGAAAAGAGACCCGACATGACTGAGACTGCACAAGACCGCGTTGTCATTTTCGACACGACCCTGCGCGACGGCGAACAAAGCCCCGGCGCCACCATGACCCATGACGAGAAGCTGGAAATTGCCTCCATGCTGGACGAGATGGGCGTGGACATCATCGAGGCCGGCTTTCCCATCGCCTCCGAGGGCGATTTCGCGGCCGTATCCGAGATTGCCAAGAATGCCGTGAACAGCCGCATCTGCGGTCTGGCCCGCGCCAACTTTGCCGATATCGACCGCTGCTGGGAGGCCGTGAAACACGCCGAGAAGAACCGGATTCACACCTTCATCGGCACCTCGCCCCTGCACCGCGCCATCCCGAACCTCACGATGGACGAGATGGCCGACAAGATCCACGAAACCGTCAGCCACGCCCGCAACCTCTGCGAAAACGTGCAGTGGTCGCCCATGGATGCCACTCGCACCGAATGGGATTACCTCTGCCGCGTGATCGAAATCGCGATCAAGGCCGGCGCCACCACGATCAACATCCCCGACACCGTGGGCTATACCGCCCCGGCAGAAAGCGCGGACCTGATCAAGCGCCTGATCGAAACCGTGCCGGGGGCAGATGACGTGATCTTTGCCACCCATTGTCACAACGATCTGGGCATGGCCACGGCCAACGCGCTGGCCGCCGTTGCGGGCGGCGCGCGCCAGATCGAATGCACCATCAACGGTCTGGGCGAACGCGCCGGCAATACCGCGCTGGAAGAAGTCGTCATGGCGCTCAAGACGCGCAACGACATCATGCCTTGGACCACCGGCATCGACACGACCAAGATCATGGCCATCTCGCGCCGTGTCGCCACCGTGTCGGGCTTTCCGGTGCAGTTCAACAAGGCCATCGTCGGCAAGAACGCCTTTGCCCATGAAAGCGGCATCCACCAGGACGGCATGCTCAAGAACCGCGAGAATTTCGAGATCATGCGCCCCGAGGATATCGGCCTCTCGGGCACCTCGCTGCCGCTGGGCAAACACTCGGGCCGCGCCGCGCTGCGGGACAAGCTCGAAACCCTCGGCTTCGAGGTCGGCGACAACCAGCTCAAGGACATTTTCGTCCGTTTCAAGGAGCTGGCCGACCGCAAGAAAGAGGTGTTCGACGATGACATCATCGCCCTCGTGCGCGTGGGCGAGGATGCCGAGAACGACGCCCTGAAACTCGTGTCGATGAAGGTCATCTGCGGCACCGGCGGCCCCGCCGAGTCGACCGTCGAAATGGAGATCAACGGCAAGGATGTCTCGGCCACCGAAACCGGCGACGGCCCCGTCGATGCCACCTTCAAGGCGATCCGCGCCCTGCACCCCAACGCCGCGCATCTGCAGCTTTACCAGGTGCATGCCGTGACCGAAGGCACCGATGCACAGGCTACCGTGTCCGTGCGCCTTGAGGAAGACGGCATCATTGCCACCGGCCAGTCGGCCAACACCGACACCGTGGTCGCCTCGGCCAAGGCCTACATCCACGCCCTGAACCGCCTTCTCGTGCGCCGTGGCAAAATGGGCGAAGGCGCCGACTCGCGCGAGATCTCCTACAAGGACCTGACCTGATCCCGGCACAAACGCCAAAGGCCGCCCTTCGGGGCGGCTTTTTTGCCGTGGCAAGCAAGTGCCGCGAATGACGGCGAAGTCCGCATTGCGGACTTTTGAGACATTGAGCTTTTGTAGCTTATAGGCTCTGCTGGCCTCAGCAATCGCAAGGTACTTCAAATGACAACGACAGTAATTCGCCGCATTAAGGAAGCCGACAAGGCCGAATGGCAAATGCTATGGTGCGGCTACAACGCGTTTTACGAACGGGAAGTTGAGGACAGGACCACTGATCGAGTTTGGGATGCTCTAAAAGGCAAAACGGGTGAGCCGTTCTGTTTCGTAGCGGAACAAGGTGGAAAACTTGTTGGTTTTACCCATTATTTCTATCTTCGATCGACGTCAGATTGGGGGCCTCGCTGCTATATGCAAGACCTATTTGTTGACCCATCCGTAAGGGGCGGTGGTGTTGGGCAATCGCTCATTGAAGCGGTCTATGCCGATGCCGACGAAAACGATGCGGCGCAGACTTTCTGGCTAACAACCACAACCAACAAGGCGGCACGCAAATTATATGACCGCGTTGCAAGCATGACACCGTTTGTAAAATACAGACGATAAGGGCTCAAACCTGCCCTGCGCCGCGAATGCCAAGCGCGCGATGCTTCGGCAACACTCCCCCTTGGCTCGGCCCCAAGTTCACCCCGCCGCCGCAACCACCTCCCGTGCCGCCGCCAGCCCGTCCGCGTCCGTCATCGAACAACACACGCTCACCAGCGTGCGCGGCTCCGAATAATTCCATTCCCGCCCCCGATGCAGCACGGCGCGCTGATCCCAGATCAGAACGTCGCCCACCTCCCACTTGTGGGAATAGGTAAACTGCGGCTGGGTACAAAACGCCATCAGCTCACCGATCAACGCCTCGCCCGCGTCCTTGTCCATGCCTTCGACCTCGTACACATGGCTGGCAATGAACAGCCCCTCACGCCCGTTCACCGGGTTCGGCCACACTGCGGGCCAGCGTTGTGCCCCCCACTTGGTAAACTGCGCCTGCTTTGCCAGTTCCGGCGAAATCATCTCACGCGAGCGGATGAAATTATGCCCCAGCACGCGGCCCCTGATCCGATCCTTAAGCGCCTCCGGCATCTCGGCCCAGGCCGCGCGGGTCGAGGCCAGCTCGGTCTCGCCGCCGGTCTGGGTGACGACCTTGCCCATCAGGATATTGCACAGCGCCGGCACCGGCAGGAACGTGCTGTCGATATGCCACAACTGGTTCGCCTTGAGGTTCAGCGTGTGCAAATCCATCTCGCCCGTCACGCCGCCATCCTCGGTTTCATTGCTCACCGGACGCACCGGTGCCTTTTCGCCCGGCTTGCGCTTGTCCGCTTCCCGGTCCTCGATCGGTCCGAACATCTCGCCAAGCCGCAAATGCGCCTCCGGGCTCAGGTCCTGCCCCTTGAACAGCAACGCCGAATGTTCCTCGAACAACATCCGCAGCGCGTCAAATGCCGCTTCGCTTACATTCGACAAATCAACCCCTTCGACGATCACGCCAAATGTCTCCGTCAACGGGGTGGTTTTCAGGGCATCCATGTCACCTGTCATCGCGCCTATCCTTCACTCAATAGCTTTCGAGAACCATACCACCCCAATATGCGTGAGAAACTTGCGGTTTTTCTATCCATTGCATAGCCTGAGACTATGCCAAGCCGCTTTCGTCGCATCCAGACCCTGCTCACGCCCCTGCGCGTCTTCGAAGCCGCCGCCCGGCTGGGTGGCTTTACCCGCGCCGCGCAGGAACTCGGTATGCGCCAGCCCACGGTCTCGCGCCATATCGCCAATCTCGAAGCGGACCTCGGAGTCGCCCTGTTCCGGCGGGATCACAACAAGCTTGCCCTGACCGAGGCCGGGCGCGACCTTGCCCACGCGGTCGATCTCGGCCTCTCGCACATCCAGACCGCCGTGCACAGTGCGTCGGCCCGCGCCCCGCGCGGCGGGCTGACGCTGGCCTGTTCCTTCAGCTTTGCCCATGGTTGGCTCCTGCCGCGCTTTTCCGACCTGCGCCGCGCCGCCGGGGACACACCGATCCACTTGGTCGTCTCCTACTGGCTCGAAGACGTGAAGCTTGACGATGTCGACCTGATCGTGAACTGGCGCGGCGGAGGCTGGACCGACTGGCCCCGCCTCTCGCTCTTTGACGAGGTGGTCTACCCGGTCTGCGTCCCGGCCTATCTCGACCGCCACCCGCATCTCACCCAAGGCCCCGATGCCCTCGGCGCAGAAGACCTCCTGCATTTCGAAGAACGCGACCATGAATTTGTCAGCTGGGATGAATGGTTCGCCCAATCCGGACGCCCCACACCAAAGGCCCCCGACAGCTACCGCCATTCCAACTACCATTTCATGATTCAGGCCGCGATGGATGGCGAGGGCGTGGCCCTTGGCTGGCACCACCTTGTCTGTGATCAGATCGCCTCTGGTCGCCTCGTGCAGATCGGCGCCCCGCTCCACGCCCGCTCGGGCGCCTATTCGCTGGAATACCGCCCGGATGTCGGCCCGCCCGAGTTGCGCAAAGCGGTGCTCGGCTGGTTCCGCGATCAGGCCGCCGCCCTGCCCCCTGCCCCAAAACCCAGAAAATCAGACAAAGCCAGCGCGCGCGGGCTTAATCCGGCAAAATGACGCGTCCATACCGACGCAATACCGACGTGGTACCGACGCAAAACCACAAGCCCTTTTCCCTGTTAACCAAGGGGTTTGGGACCGATTCGCGCCGCGAATAGAGCACCCGACCGCGCGCAGGCTCGCGCGATCGTTAACCTTTCAGCGCCGCGAATTTCCGGCCCAGCCACTTGGCCTCGTCCTCAAGCCCGAACGGCGCGTTCACGATGAACATGCCAGACCCGACCATGCGATGCCCTTCTCTTGCCGGGGGAAAGCGCACCTCGTGATGCAACACCTTGGCAAGCCCCTTGCCCTTGAGCGCGCCGATCATGCCCTTGTGGCTCCCGTCGCTCAGGATCGGATACCAAAGCGCGATGACACCCACATTCCACTTGCGATGCAGCTTGCCGATAAACTCCGGTATCATCTTGTAATCGCTTTTGATTTCGTAACTCGGATCAATCAGGCACAGCCCCCGGCGCGGCTCGGGCGGACAGACGCCCATGACCATTTCGAACCCGTCCTGCTGATGGATCTTTGCCCCCGACCCGCGCATCGCCACCCGCAAAGCTTCGCATTCCTGCGGGTGCAGCTCGGCCAGCTTCATCCTGTCATCGTCCCGCAGAAGCGCCCGCGACAGCACCGGCGAGCCCGGATAGGACACCGCTCCATGCTTTGCACGCACAGCGGCAAGTGCTTGGGAGTAGGGGTGTTTTTCGTCGAACCATCCTTCGGCCACACCAATTCCCGCAGCTGCCTCCCCGGTCTTGAGCGCCGCGTCATCATCAAGCTGATAAAGCCCCCGCCCTGCATGGGTCTCCAGGTAACTCATCGGCTTGGGCTTTTGCCCCATGTAATCCAGCATCACCGCCAAAAGCGCATGCTTGTGCACGTCCGCCAGATTGCCCGCGTGATAAATATGCTGATAGCTCAACATCTTGCGTCCCCTTGTCCTTCCCAAGTGATGCTCATCTTTTGACCTTGTTTGCAAGGCTTTCGGGCATCCATCCATGGCGCGGCGGATTCACGCGCATTTGCCCCGTGATGGCCCTTTCACAAAGCGTCCGCACTCCATATAAGAAGGTCGGCCCGCTGGCATCAGAGTCGCGGGTCCTTTCTGAATTTCTGGGGAACGGAAAACTATGCTGGGAAATCTGGGCGGCCTGTTCACGTCTGACATGGCCATCGACCTTGGAACGGCCAACACGCTTGTCTACGTCAAGGGCAAGGGCGTCATTCTCAGCGAACCCTCGGTGGTCGCCTACCACGTCAAGGATGGCGTGAAAAAGGTACTTGCCGTGGGCGAGGATGCCAAGCTGATGCTGGGCCGCACGCCCGGTTCGATCGAAGCCATCCGCCCCATGCGCGACGGGGTGATCGCAGACTTCGACACCGCCGAAGAGATGATCAAGCACTTCATCCGCAAAGTGCACAAACGCTCGACCTTCTCCAAGCCCAAGATCATCGTATGCGTCCCCCATGGAGCGACGCCGGTGGAAAAAAGGGCTATTCGTCAATCGGTTCTGTCCGCTGGCGCCCGTCGCGCCGGCCTGATCGCGGAACCCATTGCTGCCGCAATCGGCGCTGGCATGCCGATCACCGACCCGACCGGCAACATGGTTGTCGACATCGGCGGCGGCACCACCGAGGTGGCCGTCCTGTCGCTGGGTGACATCGTTTATGCGCGCTCGGTGCGCGTCGGTGGCGACCGCATGGACGAGGCCATCATAAACTACCTGCGCCGCCAGCAGAACCTGCTGGTGGGTGAATCCACCGCTGAACGCATCAAGACCTCTATCGGCACCGCACGTATGCCCGACGACGGTCGCGGCCAGTCGATGCAGATCCGTGGCCGTGACCTCCTCAATGGCGTGCCCAAGGAAACCGAGATCAGCCAGGCCCAGGTGGCCGAGGCGCTGGCCGAACCCGTACAGCAGATCTGCGAGGCGGTGATGACCGCGCTCGAAGCTACCCCGCCCGATCTGGCAGCCGACATCGTCGACCGAGGCGTGATGCTGACCGGCGGCGGCGCGCTTCTGGGTGATCTCGATCTTGCCCTGCGCGAACAGACCGGCCTCGCTGTGTCAATCGCCGACGAAAGCCTCAACTGCGTGGCCATGGGCACCGGCAAGGCGCTCGAGTATGAGAAACAACTGCGCCACGCCATCGACTATGACAGCTGACGCGCGGTTTGGACCGCGCGCGGTGGCGTGCTACATCTAACCCGTTGAACCTGAACCACTCCCGGGGGCAAGGTGGCCAGAGACCGCAACCAAGGCGAAGATTACACGGGCCCGCTCAAACGCTTGTTTCTGGGCGTGATCCTGCTGTGCCTGCTGGGAATCTTCCTGCTCTGGCGCATCGACAGCCCGCGCGTGGAGCGCTTCCGGGCACAAGTCACCGATCGCATCGTCCCCAGCTTCGACTGGGCCATGGCCCCGGTGACAGGGGCCGTGAACCTGGTCCGCGACTTTCAAAGCTATCAACGGATTGTTGAGCAAAACCAAGAGCTTCGCCGTGAACTTCAGCAAATGAAAGCGTGGAAGGAAGCCGCGCTTCAGCTTGAACAGGAAAACGCGCGACTGCTTGATCTCAACAACGTGCGCCTTGATCCACGCCTGACCTACATCACCGGCGTCGTGCTCGCCGACAGCGGTTCGCCCTTCCGCCAATCCGTGCTGCTGAATATCGGTGCCCGCGACGGCGTCGTTGATGGCTGGGCCACGATGGACGGGATCGGTCTTGTCGGGCGCATCTCGGGCGTGGGCAAGACAACCGCCCGCGTGATCCTGCTGACCGACAGTTCCAGCCGCATCCCCGCCCTGATCCAGCCCTCCGGCCAGACCGCACTGATTGTCGGGGACAACTCGGTTGCGCCCCATGTCGATTTTCTCGAAACCCCCGATCTCGTGCGTCCGGGCGACCGGGTTGTCACCTCGGGAGACGGCGGCGTCTTTCCCGGTGGACTTCTGATCGGGCAAGTGGCCACCGACCCCGGCGGCCGTCTGCGCGTGCGGCTTGCGGCGGATTACGAGCGGCTTGAATTCCTGCGGGTGCTGCGCCATCACGGTCAGGAACAGGTCTCAACACCGGGTCAGATCGTTCTTCCCGAAGCCGTGCCCAATCCCGGAGAAGCCAGCGATGGCTAGCGGTCTGATCCCCCGCAAGTGGCTGATGCGGCTGGGATATGCCGCGATCTGCCTTGCCATCCTGTTCCTGCAGCTGCTGCCGCTGGAAACCACGCCCCGCCGTTGGGCCGGGCCGGATCTGCTGGTGGTTGTGACGGTGGTTTGGGCGGCTCGCCAGCCGAAATTTACCCCGCCCCTGCTCGTAGCCCTGGTCTTCCTGCTCGCCGATCTTCTGCTCATGCGCCCGCCCGGCTTGATGGCGGCGGTCATGGTGCTGGCGGTCGAGGTCCTGCAACGTCGCGCGCCATCGCTTCGGGCCGCGACCTTTGCCGTTGAATGGGCCACGGCGGCGGCGGCAATGATGACGATCATGCTGGCCTATCGCCTTGGTCTTATGGTGTTTTTCGTCGAACGCGCCTCGCTTGGCCTGACCCTGATGCAGACCATCATGAATATCTCGCTCTATCCGCTGATCGTCATGCTGTCCTCGGGACTGTTCGGCGTACGCCACGCCCCGGCGCGCGAAACCGGCATGGGGGCAGCCACATGAGGAAATCGCCTGCGGAAATCGGCGAAAGCCATGTGCGCCTGTCCCGTCGCGCCCTGCTGCTTGGCGGCGCCCAGCTGGCTTTTGTCGCCGGTTTGGGTCTGCGCATGCGTTACCTTCAAGTGGAACAGGCGGACCAGTTCCGCCTTCTGGCTGAAGAAAACCGTATCAATATTCGCCTGATCCCCCCCGCACGCGGCGAACTGTTCGACCGGAACGGCATCGTTCTGGCCCGCAACGAACCGTCCTATCGCATCACCATCGTGCGCGAGGATGCGGGTGATGTTGACGCGGTGATTGGGCGCCTGGCGACGCTGGTCGAACTTGATCCGGATGACCTTGACCGCGCCATGACCGAGATGCGCCGCTCTCCCCCGTTCCTGCCGGTGACACTGGCCGACCGGATCAGCTGGGAAGAAATGAGCCGGGTCGCCGTCAATGCTCCGGCCCTGCCGGGCATCACCCCCGAAGTGGGCCTGTCACGCTATTATCCCCTGCGCGGCGACCTTGCACATGTGGTGGGCTATGTCGGCCCGGTCTCCGACTACGATCTCTCCAAGATCGAGGACCCCGACCCTCTTTTGCGCATCCCCCGCTTCCAGATCGGCAAGGTCGGACTCGAGGCCAAGCTCGAAGACAACCTGCGCGGCAAGGCCGGATCAAAACGGGTCGAAGTCAATGCCGTGGGCCGCGTCATGCGCGAACTGGACCGGCGCGAGGGCCAGCCGGGCGACGATGTGCAATTGACCATCGACCAGCAACTGCAATCCTACACCCAAGCCCGGCTGGGCGAAGAAAGCGCCTCGGTCGTGGTGGTGGATTGCCGCTCCGGCGATCTCCTGACCGTGGCCTCCTCTCCCACCTTCGATCCCAACCTCTTTGTCGAGGGCATTTCGGTCGCCGACTACCGCGCCCTGACCGAAAACGACCACCGCCCGCTCGCGGCCAAGTCGGTGCAAGGCACATATCCGCCCGGATCGACCTTCAAGATGATCACCGCGCTTGCGGCGCTGCAGGAAGGCATCGTCAATACCGAGGACACAGTCTGGTGCCCCGGCCATCTTGAAGTCTCGAACCGCCGGTTCCACTGCTGGAAACGCGCCGGGCATGGACATGTCGATCTTGGTCAGGCCCTGCGGGAAAGCTGCGACGTCTATTTCTATGAGCTGGCGCTGGAAGTGGGAATCGACAAGATCGCAGCCATGGCGGAACAGCTTGGCCTTGGCGTGCGCTATGATCTGCCCATGTCAGGCGTGGCGCGCGGGCTCAATCCGACGCGCGGCTGGAAGGAAACCGTGCGCGGCGAAAGCTGGGTCATCGGCGACACGGTGAACGCCTCGATCGGACAAGGCTTCGTTCTGGCCTCACCGCTGCAGCTTGCGGTGATGACGGCACGGCTGGCCACCGGAATGAACATCTCTCCGCGTCTTGTGAAATCCCTCAACGGAATCGAACAACCCGGCGTCACACCCGAAAAGCTCGACATCAACGAAAACCACCTCCGCCAGATCCGGCGCGGGATGTACGCGGTCTCCAACCACCGGCGCGGCACCGCCTATGGCAGCCGCATCATCGAGGACAATTACCGCCTTGCCGGCAAGACCGGCACCAGCCAGGTGCGCAACATCACCGCCGCCGAACGCGCCCGGGGCGTCACCCGCAACGAAGACCTGCCATGGGAACGCCGCGATCATGCGCTGTTCGTCAATTTCGCGCCTTACGAAAACCCCGAGGTCGCCGTGGCCGTGGTGGTCGAACATGGCGGTGGCGGCTCCAAGGCAGCCGCCCCAATTGCCCGCGACGTCACGCTTCAGGCGCTCTATGGCGGCACACCGCCCCTTGCTGCCTACCCGTCCAAGGATCGCGGCCGCATCCGCACCCAGCAGGAGGCGCTCGAAAAACTTGTTCCGGGACGCGAGATCACCCGGAGGGACCGGGCATGAGTTATCTGGAGTATACCGTCAAACACGTGCCCACCGGCCTGCGCAAGGTGCTGCATCTGAACTGGCCTCTGGTGCTCTTGCTGACCGCCGTCACCGGGGTCGGCTTTCTGATGCTCTATTCTGTGGCGGGTGGATCGTTCACCCCATGGGCCGAACCCCAGATGAAACGCTATGCGCTGGGATTGGTGCTCATGCTGATCGTGGCGATGGTACCGATCTGGTTCTGGCGCTCGGTCTCGGGTGCGGCCTATCTGGCAACGCTTCTCTTGCTGGTGCTGGTCGAGGTCATGGGCTCGGTCGGCATGGGGGCGCAGCGCTGGATCGACCTTGGTTTCATGCGCCTGCAGCCCTCCGAGTTGATGAAAATCACGCTGGTGATGAGCCTTGCCGCCTATTACGACTGGCTTCCCGCGCGCAAGACATCCAAGCCGCTCTGGGTACTGCTCCCGGTGCTGATGATCCTTATCCCAACGGCGCTTGTCCTGCGGCAACCCGATCTTGGCACCTCGATCCTGCTGATCACGGGGGGGGCGATCGTGATGTTCATGGCGGGGGTCCATTGGGCCTATTTCGCCGCCGTGATCGGGCTGGCCACCGGCACGGTCGTCGCAGTGTTCCAGTCGCGCGGCACGAACTGGCAACTGCTCAAGGACTACCAGTACCGGCGGATCGACACGTTTCTGGATCCGTCTTCGGACCCGCTGGGCGCGGGGTATCACATCACCCAGTCCAAGATCGCGCTCGGCTCGGGCGGCTGGACTGGACGCGGCTTCATGCAGGGCACCCAAAGCCGTCTGAACTTCCTGCCTGAAAAACATACGGACTTCATCTTCACCACGCTGGCCGAAGAGTTCGGTTTCGTCGGCGCGGCCTCCCTTCTGTCGCTCTACGTGCTGATCATCCTGTTCTGCATCGCGTCGGCGCTGGCCAACCGCGACCGCTATTCCGCGCTGCTGACACTCGGCATCGCCGGGGCCTTCTTCCTGTTCTTTGCGGTTAATATGTCCATGGTCATGGGGCTGGCCCCGGTTGTTGGCGTGCCGCTGCCGCTGGTCAGCTATGGCGGTTCGGCCATGCTGGTCCTGATGATCGCCTTCGGCCTTGTGCAAAGCGCGCACGTTCACCGCCCGCGCTGACACGGGGTACTCCCGCCCATTCCAGCCGCCGCTTGCGCGACCGCTGTTCCGGTTGGGCGCGGCCGGAAGGCGCGCCCGAGCGGGCGCTGGCCCGGTGGGGCCACGTCTTGCAAATCCATTCGTAGAATGCCAGCAACGGGGGACAGGGAATGAAACGGAAAGGCGCGCCATGATCAACGTGTTATTCGCAGCCAAGGCGGAACGTTGGGAGACCTACGAGGCAACGCTCAACGAGGCTTTTGCCGAGATGGGTCTAGAGGTCGATCTTCGCACCAGCTTCGCCCCGGAAGAGGTCGACTACATCGTCTATGCGCCCAATAGCGACGTGCAGGACTTCACACCCTACACCCGCTGCAAGGCCGTTCTGAACCTCTGGGCCGGGGTGGAAAACGTTGTCGGCAACACGACGCTGACGCAGCCGTTGGCGCGCATGGTCGATCCTGGCATGACCCAGGGCATGGTCGAATGGGTCACCGGTCACGTGATGCGCCACCACCTTGGCATTGATCTTCATATCAAGGGCCAGGACGGCGAATGGCGCAGCTATGTCCCACCTCTGGCCAGTGATCGCCGCGTCACCATTCTCGGCCTTGGAGAGCTGGGCATGGCCTGCGCTCGCGCCATCTCGGGGTTGGGCTTTCCGGTCACCGGCTGGAGCCGCACTCTGAAACAGGCCGAAGGGATCACCTGCCTTCATGGGGAAGAAGGTTTGAACGTGGCACTCGGCAAGGCCGACATCCTTGTGCTTTTGCTGCCCAAAACCCCGGCTACCGACAACATTTTGAACGCAGACAGGCTGGCCCAACTGCCCACCGGTGCTTTCATCATCAACCCGGGGCGTGGACCGCTGATCGACGACGACGCACTGCTTGCCGCGCTTGATGCGGGCCAGATCGCCCATGCCACGCTTGATGTCTTCCGCGTTGAACCCCTTCCCAAGGATCACCCGTTCTGGGCGCATCAACGGGTCACGGTCACGCCTCATATCGCCTCGGAAACCCGCGCCCGCACTGCCAGTCAGGTGATTGCCGAGAACATTCGACGGGGGGAAGCGCGAGAACCGTTCCTTTATCTCGTCGATCGCTGCGCCGGGTACTGAGCTAGCGCAGTTTTGGCGGATTGTCGGGATCGCTTCCCGGCGGCGCGGGGGCATAGTCCTGCGGCAACTCCGACTCGGGCAGGTCAAAGCGCAGCCCCGATCGGGCGAGGTGCCCGGCAACCGGATCAGAGGCCGCGAAGAACCCCACATCCAGCGCCCCGGCTTCGATCCCGGAAAAGGTCAGCGCTTCGTTGACCGCCTTGGCAAGTGCCGACTGCGCCTCGGGAAGCGCGTCGACGAAGCCCAGCAGGTGTGATTTCGCGCCGCTGTCATAGGTGATCCCCACCAGATAGGCCATGCGGGCAAGCCCGGCGGCCGTGCTCAACTTGGCATCCAGCGCCGTCAAAAGAATATCCGGCAATCCGGCAGGCGCCGAAAAACTCTCCGGGCGCGCTTCGACCTCATCGGGAGTATGGGTCAGGGTTTCGCGCAACCACCCCACCGCCTCGGGCGGGATCAGGATCGCACTTGGGGCCACTTCCGGATTGACCGCAAGACCGATTCCCTGGCCAGCCAGCATCCCGGCGATGATCCGCCCCGACATGGCCGCATAGGGCGCGACGCGACCGACGAAGGTCGACAGGCGTTCCTCGGTATCGAAGACCAGCACGAAAGACGCATCCGAGGTTTCGAAGACCTCGGGTGAAATATTGTCGTCCTCGATATCCTTTTCCAGAAGCAGGAACAGTTCGGCATCCGCCAGACGTTCATAGAATCGCAGCCGCGCGCCGTCGTCTTCCGGCGCGGCCTCCATCGCCGCGAATGCGCGGTCCAGTGGGGTTGCTTCACTCATTCCAGCACCTCCTTCAGGCGCCCGCGCAGCGCGGGCAAGAGTTCGTCTTCGAACCATGGGTGTTTCTTCAGCCATGCCGTATTGCGCCAGGACGGATGAGGCAAGGGAAAGACGTCGGGCGCATGGTCGCGCCATGCCGCAACGGTTGCGGTCACACCCGCCTTGCCTCCGAGGTTCCATTTCTGCGCATAGCCCCCCACCAGCAACGTCAGGCGCACATTCCCGAGCGCCGCCATCACCTGATCGCGCCACGTACGCGCACAGATGGGCGGTGGCGGCAGGTCGCTGCCCTTGGCGTCATAGCCCGGAAAGCAAAAGGCCATCGGCAGAATGGCAAAACGTTCCCGATCATAGAAGGTGTCTCCGTCCACGCCCAACCAGTCCCGCAACCTGTCGCCGGAGGGATCCGTAAAGGGGCGCCCGCTCTCATGCACCCGCGCACCGGGGGCCTGCCCGACGATCAGGACACGTGCGCCGGGGCGGAACCAGACCACCGGACGCGGTGCATGCGCGGTAGCCGTGGCCGCAAAGCGCGTCTCGCATAGCCGACAGGCCCGGATGTCTTCGATCACTCCCATGCGCCTCCCTATAGCTTGCGCTATTTATTTCGACAATTTTCGAAATAACACTTGCACGACTCAATCATTTCGATATTTCTAGAAATATGAAACATGATGACCCTACAGATATCTCCCTCGAAGTCGCCGCCTCGACTTTCGCCGCGCTTGGTTCTGAACAACGGCTTTCGGTCCTGCGGTGCCTTGTGCGCGCAGGCAATGACGGCCTGTCGATCGGAGAGCTTGGCCAGCGTACTGGCGTGACCGGCTCGACCCTGACCCACCACATGAAGATTCTCGCGCAAGCGGGGCTGGTGCGGCAGGAAAAACAGGGCCGCTCCATCATCTGTGCCGCCGTTGCCTATGACGCGGTACACCAGCTGTCGCATTTCCTGCTCAGGGAATGCTGCGCCGACTCCTCCCAGCCCGACAAGGACCATGATCATGGCTGAAACAACCCATACCCACACATCACCGGGCAGACGGTGGGGACGCATCGACAAGGCGTGGGGGGCACTGATCCTCATCCTCGTTGCCCTCGCCATGCTGGATCGCGGCCAACTCGTCCCCACGGTACAATTCGCCACCGGGGCGCTTCTGAATACGGCACCCTTCATCCTGTTCGCGGTCTTTGCCATTGGCTATCTCAAGGCGACGGGCGCGGAAAACCTGCTGGCCAAGGCCTTTGAAGGGCGCGAGACCCGCATGATCCTGTTCGCGGCCCTGCTGGGCGGGCTGGCGCCTTTCTGCTCCTGCGAGGTCATCCCCTTTATTGCGGCGCTTCTGGCGGTGGGTGCACCCCTGTCCGCGGTGATGGCGTTCTGGCTGGCCTCGCCGCTGATGGATCCGGCCATGTTCGCGATCACCTCCGGCACGCTCGGCTTCGACTTCGCGCTGGCCAAGCTGATTGCGGCGGTCGGCCTTGGGCTGATGGGAGGCTTTGGCACCATGCTGCTCAAGAACACGCCCGTCTTCACCGATCCTCTGCGCGAAAAACCTCATGTCGGCGGCTGTTGCGGTGTGAAAAAACCCTTCTCAGGCAAACCAGTGTGGAAATTCTGGACCGAGACTGATCGCCGCAACACCTTCCGCGACGCGACAACGGAGAACTTTCTGTTCCTGCTCAAATGGCTGGCGCTGGCCTATGTGATCGAGGCGCTCATGATCCACTATGTCCCGGCAGACTTGATTGCAGGCGTGCTGGGCGGCACCGGGCTCATGCCGATCCTTCTTGGCGCACTGGTTGGCGCTCCAGCCTATCTCAATGGCTACGCCGCTGTGCCGATGGTGGATGCGCTTCTGGAACAGGGCATGTCCAACGGCGCGGCAATGAGCTTCGTCCTCGCCGGGGGCGTGAGCTGCATCCCCGCCGCCGTCGCTGTCTGGGCGCTGGTCAAGCCTCGGGTGTTCTATGCCTATCTCGGCTATGCCATGCTCGGCGCGCTGATCGCCGGGGTTGCGTGGCAGGCCGTCGCCTGAGCCTCAAATTAAGGGCAAAGGCGGATTTGTCGCCTTTGCCTGAAACACCTGCGGCATGGGCGACCGTTGCCCCCTGTGCGTCTCTCCGCTAAGCCGACATGCAGACTTGAATTCAGGGAGGAGAATTCATGTATCGTGTCTGGGGGTTTCTCACCGAGTATTCGCTCCTGCTGATCATCGGCGCAGCAATTGCCCTGATCTGGGCAAATCTCGACTATGCCAGTTATCACCATTTCGTCGAGTTCACGCTTTGGGATCACGCCCCCATCGGGCATCTGCACGACGGGCATCGCACCCTGACGTTGCATTATCTCGTCAATGATCTGCTCATGGCCCTGTTCTTTGCCATCGCGGCCAAGGAAGTCTGGGAAGCCGTGATCCTCAAAAACGGAAGCCTGCGCGGCAAAAAGGCCGCAACTCCGCTCTTTGCTACTGCGGGCGGCATGTTCGGGCCGATTGCGGTGTATCTCGGTCTTGCCATGATCCTCGGATCAGACACCTACAACGCCGTCTCCAATGGCTGGGCGATTCCGACGGCTACCGACATTGCCTTTTCCTACCTCGTGGGGCGGCTTGTGTTTGGGGCGGGGCACCCGGCGGTGCGTTTCCTGCTGCTTCTGGCCATCGCCGACGACGCCGCCGGTCTGATCATTCTCGCGATTTTCTACCCCTCCGGTGATCTCGCACCCCAATGGCTGCTGCTGTCGCTCTGCGCCGCGCTCGCCGTGTTCATTCTCGCGAACTGGTTGCCGCGACGGCTGGACAGGGGCAACCAGCTGCGCCCGAACTCCACCTGGGTGCGCCGCAAACTGCATTTTCTCCCCTACTTCGTCGCAGCCTGCATCAGTTGGTACGGCTTCATGCGCTCGGGCCTGCACCCGGCGCTTGGTCTTCTGCCGATCGTGCCGACCATACCGCATGCCGATCGCGCCTTCGGCATCTTTGCCGAGGCCGAGACCTACCTGCATGACCTTTTGAACGTGATCGAACATGCGCTCAAGCATCCGGTCGAGATCATTCTGTTTTTCTTCGGCCTGTGCAACGCTGGGGTTCAGTTCTCGTCCATGGGCGACGCGACCTGGCTTGTCCTCGCGGGACTCCTGATCGGCAAACCGATCGGCATTCTCTTGATGGGGTGGATCGCGGCAGTACCGTTGAAACTGGGCATTCCCGCCGGCATGCGGATCATCGATCTTGTGGTCATCGGCTGTGTCGCTGCCATCGGCTTTACCGTGTCGCTCTTCGTGGCGTCGGTCGCCTTTGAAACCGGTCCCGTTCAGGATGCTGCCAAGATGGGCGCCCTCTTCAGCTTTGCCGCCGCCGTAATCTCGCTGATCGCGGGCAAGCTGTTCAGGGTACAGAAACAAACGCTCTAAAGGCGAATTCACCCCCCGAAACAGGAGAAAACCGATGCTCCCGCTCCGGTTTTTCTTGTTTCTCGCCCTATTCTTGCCCCAGAGAGTTGCTAAACCGACCTGCAATCCGACATATTGGCCCAAAAGCGCCGACAGAGCGTTAAGGGTTTCGGTGTAAGGTAACGGCAGAGCAGCCCCAGGAGCAGTCAATGCTCGAGTTTGAAAATGTCAGCAAGTCCTTCTGGACCGGCACGCAGCGCAAGGTGATCCTTGACCGCGTGTCTTTCCGTGTGGAACTGGGCAATTCTCTGGGCATTCTCGCACCGAACGGCACGGGCAAGACCACGCTGATCAACATGATGGCCGGGCTTGAAAAACCCGACGAGGGCACGATCCGCCGCGAATGCCGGATTTCCTTCCCACTCGGCTTCATGGGCGGCGTCGTGAGCAAACACACTGCTGTTGAAAACAGCCGCTACATTGCCCGGCTCTACGGGCTTGACCCGGATTATGTCGAGGCGTTCTGCCGCTGGCTCTGTGGTCTGGGCGAATACTTTGATCAGCCCCTTGGCACCTATTCGTCAGGGATGCGCGCGCGCTTCACATTCGCGCTCTTGCTGGCGCTGGACTTCGACATGTATCTGATTGACGAAGGCATGCCCTCGTCGACAGACGTAGACTTCAACAAACGCGCCGGCGAAGTGCTTCGCGAACGCCTGCGCACAACGACCATCGTGATCGTGTCGCACCAGCCGCAGGTGCTGGAAAAATTTGCCCGCTCGGCCGCCGTGCTGCTGAACGGGAAATTGTACATGTTTGACACCTTGGAAGAGGCAAAGCAGCTCTATGACTACCAAACCCAAGGCTAAGAAGTTTCGAATCCGCCGCTCCCTGCCCGCAACCGGGACAGAGGGCGCGACGGCCGTTGCGCGCACCGGTGATCCACAGCCGCCCGCCACGCCTCAAACCCCCGCCCCGCCCCAGGCACGCCCCCGCGCCGTGCCGGATCTGCCGCCGCGTGATGCCGCCACCGGCAAACCGCCTGCCCCCGGCCAGGCAAAATCAGCCGAGCAGGAAATCGACGATATCAAGCGCGAAGGCCTGACCGGGCGCCAATTGCGCATGGCGCGCCGCATGGCGCAGAAAAACGGACTTGCCGCCACATCCGACTATGACGCCGTGCGCCTGTTACGCGCCGCGGGGATCGACCCGTTCGAGCGTGCCAACATGCTCGAGCTTGTCGGCCAGCAGGAACAGGCCGCGACCCCCGCCAAGGTTTCGGAAAACCGGGTGCAGTTGCCCCAAACCATGCCGGTGGACAGGAATACCCTTCCCTCGACTGAAACCCGTTCTCCGGCCGAGATGCGCGCGATCGAGATCGGGGAAATCCAGAAAGATATCGCCCGCCGCCGCCGCCGCCGCCTCATGCTCATGCTGGCGCGCCTGTCGGTGTTTGTCTTCCTGCCCACCATGTTCGCCGCCTGGTATTTCTACTCGGTGGCCACGCCAATGTATTCCACCAAGTCCGAATTCCTCATCCTGCAGGCGGACAATACCGGCGGCACCGGGCTTGGCTCCTTGTTGTCGGGCACACAGTTCGCCACCAACCAGGACAGCATCGCGACCCAGAGCTATCTTGCATCCAAGGATGCGATGGTGCGTCTGGATGCGGACGAGGGGTTCAAGAATGTCTTTGCCGACCCGACCATCGACCCGATCCAGCGCCTGCCGCAGAATGCCAGCCACGAACAGGCGTACAAGCTTTACAAGAAATACGTGAAGATCGGCTATGACCCGACCGAAGGCGTGATCCGGATGGAGGTTTCGGCCCCCGACCCGGCCGTCTCTGCCGGGTTCTCGCGCGCGCTGATCGGCTATGCCGAAACCCGTGTCGACGACCTCTCGCAACGCAAACGCGAAGACCAGATGCGCGATGCCCGGCTCAGCCTCGAAAAAGCCAAGGATGACCGCCGCGCCGCTCAGGCCGCCCTTGTGGCACTTCAGGAAAACTCGGTGCTCGACCCCGAAGGACTCATCGTGTCGCTGCGCAACCAGATTTCCAATGTCGAGATCCAGCTCCAGGAAAAAGAACTGCAACTGGCCGCGCTCAAGGACAACCCCCGCCCCAACCGCGCCCGCATGGCCGGGGTTGAAGGCGACGTGCGCCGACTCAAGGACCTGCTTGAACGGCTGCGCGACAAGATGACCGAGGCGACGGCCGGCGAAAGCTCTCTGGCCCAGCAAACCGCCCAGATCCAGATGGCCCAGGCTGATCTGGCAACGGCTGACCTGTTGATGCAATCGGCGCTTCAGACCTTGAAACAGACCGAACTCGAAGCCAATCGCCAGGTGCGTTACCTGACCACCTCGGTGGAACCGGTCGCCTCGCAGGATCCCTCCTATCCGCGCAGCTTCGAAAACACCGTCTTGGCCTTTCTCATCTTTTCAGGCATCTATCTGATGATTTCGCTGACCGCGTCCATCCTCAGAGAACAGGTGTCCTCGTAGATGAAACATGTTGATATCGCCGGACTGACCGTTGGCAATGACTGCCTGCTCACGGTCATCGCCGGCCCCTGCCAACTCGAAAGCGCAGACCACGCTCAGATGATCGCCGGACGCATGAAAGAGGCGTGCGACGCCGCAGGCGCCCAATACGTTTTCAAGGCCAGCTATGACAAGGCCAACCGCACCTCCGTTTCGGGCAAACGCGGCCTTGGCATCGACGAAGGACTTTCCGTTCTTGCAGGCGTGCGCAAGGCGATTGGGGTGCCTGTCCTCACCGACGTTCACACCGAGGCCCAGTGCGCGCCCGCGGCCGAGGCCGTCGACATCCTTCAGATCCCCGCATTCCTGTGCCGCCAGACCGATCTTCTTCTGGCAGCCGGCGAAACCGGGGCCGCGATCAATGTGAAAAAGGGGCAGTTCCTTGCGCCCTGGGACATGGACAATGTCGTCGCCAAGGTCGAAAGCACCGGCAATTCCCGCATTCTGCTGACCGAACGCGGCACGTCTTTTGGTTACAACACCCTGGTGGCCGACATGCGCGCCTTGCCCCGCATGGCCCAGACCGGCTACCCGGTCGTGATGGACGCGACCCATTCCGTGCAACAGCCCGGCGGCCAGGGTGGCAGTTCTGGCGGTCAACGTGAATTTGCGCCTGTCATGGCCCGTGCTGCAGTTTCACTCGGAATCGCCGCAGTTTTCATCGAAACCCACGAAGATCCCGATAACGCGCCCTCAGACGGTCCAAATATGATACAGCTTGACCAGATGTCTGCTTTGATTGAAACCCTGATGGCCTTTGACCGCCTTGCCAAGGCAAACCCGATTAACCTTTGAACGACCCCCAAAATAAAAGAGACTATTTGCAATGACCCGTCCTATTTACGACGTCGCACCGAACACCTGGGAATTCCTGCGCGATCCGATGATCAAGCCGACCGGCTTTCGCGAATATGATGCGCGGTGGAAATTCCCGGACGAAATCAACCTGCCCGGCATGACCGCACTGGGCCTGGGTCTGGGCACACAGATGCGTCGTCGTGGGATCGCCCCGGTCATCGCCGTGGGCAACGACTATCGCGACTATTCCCTGTCGATCAAACACGCGTTGATCCTGGGCCTGATGCGCGCCGGGATCACGGTCAAGGATATCGGCCCGGCGGTCTCGCCCATGGCCTATTTCTCGCAATTCCACCTTGATGTGCCCGCCGTGGCCATGGTCACCGCGTCGCACAATCCCAATGGCTGGACCGGCGTCAAGATGGGGTTTGACCGCCCGCTGACCCACGGACCGGACGAGATGGCCGAACTGCGCGATATCGTCCTGAACGGCGATTTTGAAGAGGCCCCCGGTGGCGCCTATGAATTCGCCGAAGGTGTGAAAGACGCCTATATCGACGATCTGGTGGGCGACTTCAAAATGTCCCGCCCGCTCAAGGTGGTCTGTGCCACCGGCAATGGCACGGCGGCCGCCTTCGCGCCCGAGATTTTCGAACGCATCGGCGTCGAAGTCGTGCATTCCCACACCGAACTCGACTACACCTTCCCCAACTACAACCCCAACCCTGAAGACATGCACATGCTGCATGACATGGCCGACACGCTCAAGGCGACAGGCGCCGACCTGGCACTCGGTTTTGACGGGGATGGCGACCGCTGCGGCGTGGTCGATGACGAGGGTGAAGAGATCTTTGCCGACAAGGTCGGCGTAATCATGGCCCGCGATCTCTCCAAGATCTACCCCAACGCCACTTTCGTGGCCGACGTGAAATCCACCGGTCTTTTCGCCGCCGACCCCGAGCTTCAGGCCAACGGCGTCACCGCAGACTACTGGAAAACCGGCCACAGCCACATGAAGCGCCGGGTCAAGGAAATCGGCGCCCTGGCAGGATTCGAGAAATCCGGCCACTACTTCCTCGCCGAACCTATCGGGCGTGGCTATGACTGCGGCATGCGCGTCGCCGTCGAGGTCTGCAAGATGCTCGACCGCAACCCGGACAAATCCATGTCCGACCTGCGCAAGGCCCTGCCCAAGACGTGGTCCACCCCCACCATGTCCCCCTATGCCGCCGATACCGAGAAATACGACATCCTCGAACGGCTGGTCGCGAAACTGGTGGCCAAGCATCAGGCGGGCGAAACCTTCGCGGGCCGCGCCATCAAAGAGGTCGTCACCGTCAACGGCGCCCGCGTCATCCTCGACAACGGCTCCTGGGGCCTCGTGCGCGCCTCGTCGAACACCCCGAACCTGGTCGTGGTCTGCGAAAGCGCCGAAAGCGAAGCCGAAATGCGCGCCATCTTCGATGCCCTGAACGAGGTGATCCGCACCGAACCCGGCGTCGGAGAATACGACCAGACGATCTGACCGCACAACGCCTTTGAAACATCTCTGGCTTCTGATCGCCCTCGTGTCGGCAGGTGGCGCCGCTCTTGGCGCCACCCGTCCGGAATGGCAGTGGTTTGCCATGGCAACCGGAGCAGTAGCTATCGCGGCCGCCCTTGTCTGGCTGTGGCGCATCCTGCGGCTGCGCCGCCCCGCGCGCCCGTTCCTCATCATTGACGGCTCCAATGTGCTCTACTGGGACGGAAACACCCCCAAACTCGACACCGTCATTTCTCTCGTGGACCATCTCGAGAAAAAGGGCTTCGACCCCGGTGTGATCTTCGACGCCAATGCCGGGTATCTCGTCTCTGATCGCTATCTCGACGACCGCGCTTTCGCACGCCTTTTGAACCTGCCCGTAAAACAGGTGATGGTCGTCCCCAAAGGCACACCCGCCGACCAGTATATCCTGCAAGCCTCGCAGGATTTCGGCGTCCAGATCGTCACGAACGACCGCTTCCGCGACTGGGCCGATGCCTATCCAGAGGAAGCGACCCCAAAGAACCTGATCACCGGCGGGTGTTCCAAAGGCAAGATCTGGTTCAAGTCCCTTTGATCTGTTTTTCCTTTTGCCTCAAATATCCCGGGGGTGGTGTTTGAAAATGCAGGCATTTTCAAACCAGGGGGCTGGCCCCCTCCCAGGCTCAGCTTTGCTGAGCCCCGCCCAACCAGCCGCTTGCATCTTCGATGCAATCCAGACCGGGCGGGAGAGCCCCTCAGGCCGCCAGACCCCGCCCTTTCAAGAGTGCCTCAACCCCCGGCAGCCGCCCCCGGAACCGCACGTACAAATCATCCGCCTCAACCGACCCGCCGGTCGACAGGATATGCGCCTCCAGCGCCTTCGCGGTTTCCGCATCAAACGCATCCCCGGCCTCGGTAAAGGCCTCGAACGCGTCCGCATCCATCACCTCGGACCACATGTAGCTGTAATAACCGCTCGAATACCCGTCCCCGGCAAAGACATGGGCGAAATGCGGCGTGGCGTGGCGCATAGTGATCGCACGCGGCATCCCCAACCCTTCCAGCACCTCCGCCTGTTTCGCCATGGGATCGGCAGGCGCTGCACCCTCATGAAACCCAAGGTCCACCAGCGCCGAAGCCACGTATTCCACCGTCTGGAATCCCATGTCGAAATTCGCCGCCCCCAACACCTTCTCCAGCATCTCCCGCGGCATCGCTTCGCCGGTTTCCGCATGGGTCGCAAACTCGGCCAGTACCTCCGGCACCTCCAGCCAATGCTCATAAAGTTGGCTGGGCAGCTCCACGAAATCGCGCGCCACAGACGTGCCCGAAACGCTTTCATAGGTCACGTCCGACAGCATCTGGTGCAGCGCATGGCCGAACTCGTGAAACAGCGTGCGCGCATCGTCATAGCTCAAAAGCGCCGGATCGCCCTTTGCAAAATTGCAAACATTGATCACCACCGGCGCCTGCACTTCGGGAAATTTCGCCTGCCCGCGCATCGCCGAACACCACGCGCCCGACCGCTTCGACCCGCGCGCAAAGTAATCCCCAATGAATACCGCCACATGGGCGCCCTCCCGCGTTACCTCCCACGCCCGGCAATCGGGGTGATACAGCGGCACATCCAGCGGTGTGAACTTCAGACCAAACAGCCGGTTTGCACAGGCAAACGCCGCCTCGATCATCCGGTCGAGTTGCAGATACGGCTTCAGCGTCGCCTCATCCAGATCATGCTCCGCCTTGCGCCGCTTCTCCGCATAGTAACGCCAGTCCCACGGCTCCAGCGGCCCGTTCACCCCGTCCGCCTGCATCATCTCGGTCAACACGGCCGCATCCGCCTCGGCCCGCGCCTTGGCGGGTTCCCAGACCGCCATCAACAGGTCCCGCACCGCGCCGGGCGTCTTGGCCATCTCGGTTTCCAGCTTGTAGTCGGCAAACGTGTCATAGCCCAAAAGCTTGGCCCGCTCCTCGCGCAGCGCCAGAATCTCCGCCGCAATCGCCCGGTTGTCGGTCTCGCCCCCATTGGCGCCCCGCGCCCCCCAAGCCTGAAACACCTTTTCCCGCAAATCACGGCGCGGCGAGAACTGCAGGAACGGTACGATCAGCGACCGTGACAGTGTCACCACAGGACCGCCCGCGCCCTTTTCCTCTCCGGCTGAACGCGCCGCATCCACCACGAAGCCAGGCAGCCCCTCAAGATCGGCCTCCGTCAGTTCCATGAACCACTCGCGCTCATCCGCCAACAGGTTCTGGGTGAACTCGGTGCCCAACACCGCCAGCCGTCCCTTGATTTCCTGCATCCGCGCGTCCTGATCCCCGGTCAGCGCCGCGCCCCCGCGCACGAAGCCGCGATGGGTCAGCATCAGCACCCGCGCCTGCTCGTCGGTCAGATCCAGCCCATCACGCCCCTCCGAGACCTCGGCAATCCGCGCGAACAAAGCCTTGTTGGAGGCGATTTCCGCCGAATGCTGCGCCAGTTTCGGCGAAAATTCCCGCTGCAATGCCTGCCGTGCCGGATTGCTGTCTGCACCCGCCACGGTGAAGAACACCGACAATACCTTGTCCAACGCCACACCCGCTGCCTCCAGCGCCTCTACCGTGTTGGCGAATGTCGGCGGTTCGGGATTGTCGGAAATCGCCGCAATCTCGGCCTTGTGCGCGCTCAGCGCCTCTTCAAAGGCAGGCGCAAAATCCTCGTCCGAAATCGCTGAAAATGGTGCCAGTTGAAACGGGGTCGTCCAGTCGGACAAAAGCGGGTTGGTCATGCATCAAACTCCTTTGACGCCAACCTAAGCACGACCCGCACGGGCCGCAATCGTCCGTCTGCGAATTTGATCACCGATGCAATACCGACAGGATACCGACGTTATACCGACGCCGCCAAACGGCCTTTTTCCGCGCCACAGACTGGGCAATCCTCGCGCCGCCTCAGCCCGATCTTGCGGGTTTCGCCCCAAAGCGCGTCATAGATCATCATCTCGCCCCTGAGCGCCGCCCCGGCCCCGGTGATTACCTTGATTGCCTCAACCGCCATCATCGTGCCCACCACGCCCGGCAACGGCCCGATCACCCCCGCCTCCGCACAGCTCGGCGCCAGCCCCGCCGCCGGGGCCTCCGGGAAAATGCACTGATAACAAGGGGCTCCCGAAGCCGGATCAAAAACGCTCAATTGCCCTTCCCATTGCGACAAAGCCCCGGAAATCAAGGGCACGCCCTGCTCCACGCACACGCGGTTCACCAGATAACGCGTGTCGAAATTGTCGGTTCCGTCCAGCACCAGATCGTATTCCGCGATCAACGCCCCGGCCTCATCCTCGGCCAACCGGCGATGATAGGGCCGGACCTCGACAAAGGGGTTCTGCGCAATCATCGCCTCGCGGGCCGAAAACACCTTGGGCGTACCAATCGCATCGTCGCGATGAATGACCTGCCGCTGCAGGTTCGAATTGTCGACCGTGTCGTCATCCACGATGCCGATCGTTCCGACACCTGCGGCCGCCAGATAAAGAAGAGCAGGTGAGCCAAGCCCCCCTGCACCAATCACCAAAACCTTGGCATCCTTCAGTTTTTTCTGACCAAGCCCGCCCATTTCCCGCAGCACGATATGGCGCGCATAGCGATTGAGCTCCGTGTCGGAAAAGGGGCCAACCGGCGGTTCAGGCGCGTCAGGCTGCGCGCGACGACGCAAGGCCCGCAATCCCTGCCGATAGATCAGGATCGCCGCCACGGCCCCGCCGATCATCAACCATAATGCAAGACTGCCCCCGGTGGCACTGCGCAGCGGACTGGCTTGCGGCATCGCGGCCTGCACGCCCAATACAGCGACATAGAGCACACCGATCATCATCCAGCGCGCGCGTTTGGGCGCGCCCATCAACGCGCCAATCCCCCAAAGGAATGCGGCCAATCCAAGAACCAGAAGCATCAGCTCACCCCGGTCGAGCCAAATCCGCCCGTGCCCCGCGCGGTCTCGTTCAACGCGTCCGCCATGGCGAAATCCCCGCGCACCACCGGCGCCACCACCAACTGCGCCATGCGCATGCCGTGTTCGACGTGAAACGGTGCATCCCCCGCATTGAGCACGATCAAACCAAGCGGTCCGCGATAGTCGCTGTCGATCGTGCCGGGCGTGTTGGGCAAGGTGATCCCATGCTTGAGCGCCAACCCGGACCGCGGTCGCACCTGAACTTCGTAACCTTCGGGAATTTCCATGCGCAGCCCGGTCGGGATCAACGCGCGCGCGCCCGGTTCCAGAACAACGCCAGAGCGCTGATCGGGCGGGAAATTCGCGCGCACATCCGCCCCCGCCGCGCCCTTGGTCTCGTAGCCGGGCAGCGGCACGTCATGATCCGCCCCCTCCAGCCAGGCCAGCTTGATCGGCACAGCGCTCATGTCACGTCCCCCATGTCTTTCAATGACTTACCCCAGCGCGGCCGCGATGCGGACCGACAGTTGATGCGCCACTTCATCTTTGCCCATCCGGGGCCAGCTCTCGGCCCCCTCGTCGGAAATCAGGGTCACCGCGTTTTCTGCGCCACCCATGATCCCCGTCTCCGGGCTCACGTCATTGGCCACGATCCAGTCGCACTGTTTGCGCAACCGTTTGGCCGTGGCATTGGCAATCACGTCGTCCGTCTCGGCTGCAAACCCGACCACAAGGCGGGGCCGCCCGTCCGTCATCTGGCTCACGGTGGCAAGGATGTCAGGGTTCTCGGCAAATTCCATGCTCGGAATCTGCCCCTTGTCCTTCTTGATCTTGCTGTCCGAAGCACTGGCCACCCGCCAATCCGCCACCGCCGCCGCGAACACCGCCGCATCCACCGGCAACACGGCCTGCACCGCTTCGAGCATCTCTGCAGCGGTCTGCACTTCGACAACATGCACCCCTTCCGGTCTGTCCGCATCTGCCGGCCCCGTGACAAAGACAACATCAGCCCCCATCACGGCCAGCGCGCGCGCAATCGCCGTGCCCTGCGCCCCGGACGACCGGTTCGCGATATAGCGCACCGGGTCAATCGGCTCGTGTGTCGGCCCGGATGTCACCAACACCCGTCGCCCGGTCAGCGGCCCTTCCGCCAGCGCCGTTTCAATTGCCGCCACAATCTCCAGCGGTTCGGACATGCGCCCCGGTCCAAACTCACCACAGGCCATGTCCCCTTCATTCGGCCCCACCACCGAAATCCCGTCGCCGCGAAGGCGCGACACGTTGCGCCGCGTCGCCGGATGCTCCCACATTCGCACATTCATTGCAGGCGCGATCAGAACCGGCGTATCGGTTGCCAGCAACAACGTCGAGGCAAGGTCGTTCGCCATGCCGTTTGCCATTTTTGCCATCAGGTCCGCCGTCGCGGGTGCCACGACGATCAAATCCGCGGAGCGCGACAGCTGAATATGGCCCATTTCGGCCTCGTCCGTCAGGTCAAACAGGTCGCGATAAACCTTTTCACCCGCGAGAGACGACACCGACAGGGGGGTTACGAATTCCTCACCAGCGCGGGTCAGCACCGGCGTCACCCACGCGCCGCGCTCGCGCAGCCGCCGGATCAGGTCCAGCGATTTGAAGGCGGCGATCCCGCCGCTAATGATCAGCAAAATCCGCTTGTCTGTCAGCAATTTGCGGCCCTCCAAAGCCAAACCGCCCCAAACTTAGGCTGCGGCGCGCCTGGACACAAGCAAGCTTGCGCTACTGGAACGCCTTGCAGGGGTCTTCACGTTCGGCCGGGGCGGTCACGATCCAGAAATCATGGGGTTGCCCCGGCTCTGGCACCGCTTCCAACTGTGCCACCGACACCATGTCGAGCTCTTCCGACAACAGGGCCGGCGCTCCCCAATCGGTCCGCGCATGGCCGTTCCCGGTGATCACCACAACCGGCCCACCCGTTTCTTCCAGCACCTGCGTCACCGCACGGGCCAGCGTCGCATCGCGCAGCCGCTGCACCATGACCATGCCCGGCAACATCGTCTCGGGTAAAGCATCGCAATGTGCGGCCATCTGCAATGCCTCGCGCACCGCCTGCTGCGCCTCGGGCAAGGGGGCGGTCAGGCCGAACCGGGCAGCGTCATCGCCGAACCGCGCGGCTACGCCATCGCCCATAACCGCAGCCCGCGCAACGTCGCGTGGCACCTGGGCACCATAGACAGCCGCCCTGCCCCCGGCTTGAAACACCGGATAATACATCGCGAAATCCGGCCAACCGCTAGCCGCCCATTCAAGAGCTTTTGCCATATTTTCAGCATCTTGAAGCAAATCCGGAGTAACAAGCGCCGCCTTCTGCGGCGTCAGCATCTCATAAACCACCGCCGCAGGCCGCAAGGCCTTCACACCCTCTGCCTGATTGGCATGGTGATGCGGGTTATCGTGCAGCTCGCCAAGGAAAATCACATCCCGGTCGGCAAAACTTGCCAGACGATCCGGGGTAATCTCTTCCGCATATAGCGGCGCGGAAATCAGGGTCAGGGCCAGAACTGTTCTCATGGTCTCACAAATGCCATCCCGGTAGACCCGTTTCAACCCGCGCCACCGCTTGCGCTCCTTCACGAATTTGCGCAGTCTCCGTCCGGAAACAGGCAACAGGAAGCCGATGCTTGCAAAACTCTCACTGATCCTTGGCGGGGCGTCCTCGGGCAAGTCCGCCTTTGCGGAAACCCTCGTGGTCAACTCCGGCGCGCCACGCGTCTATATCGCCACGGCACAGGCATTTGACGACGAGATGCGCAACAAGATTACCGCCCATCTCGCCATGCGCGGCGATCAGTGGCGCACGATTGAAACCGCCCTTGGAGCAGCGGACGCCCTGGCGGAGGTTGCGCAGGACGAAGTGGTCTTGCTGGATTGCGCAACCATGTGGCTCTCCAATCACTTGCTGGCCGATTCCGATCTGGAACTGGAAACCCAATCGCTTTTGTTGGCGCTGGAAAACTGCCTCGGGCGGGTTGTTGTCGTGTCCAACGAAGTCGGCCTTGATGTCGTGCCCGACAACGCGCTGGCGCGGAGGTTTCGAGACGCACAAGGCAAGCTCAACCAACAGATCGCCACCCGCGCCGATCTTGTTGCTCTGGTCGTCGCGGGCCTTCCGATGGCCCTCAAAGGCTCCCTTTCATGACCACGCTTTACCTTGTCCGCCACGGACCCACTCACGCCAAATCCATGGTCGGCTGGTCCGATCTGCCTGCCGACCTTTCCGACACCGCAGCCATCGCGCGGCTCTGCGAATTTCTCCCCAGCGACGCCACGGTGATAAGCTCCGATCTCAGCCGCGCCAGCGCCACCGCCGACGCCATCCAGCAGGACCGCCCGCGCCTGCCCCATGACCCGGATTTGCGCGAGATCCATTTCGGCGATTGGGAGCTGAAAACATTCCACGAAATTGAAGCCGCCGACCCCCATCGCATCCGCGCCTATTGGGAAAACCCCGGCGACGTGCGCCCGCCGGGCGGAGAAAGCTGGAACGAGACCAGCGCGCGCGTCGACGCCGCGATCGACCGCCTGATCGCCGCACATCAGGGGCGCAACCTCATTGCCGTGGCCCATTTCGGTGTGATCCTGACCCAGATCCAGCGCGCCGACCAATTGACCGCATCGGAAGCCTTCTCTCACAGAATCGACAATCTGTCGGTCACGTCGATCTCCATCCGCCCGGACGGCTGGACGCTGGGACATATCAATCACATTCCGTGATGATCATCGTCAAAACCTTTGTCTTTGGCGATTGACCATGTCTTGCTAGCCTCGCTGTATGACATATCAGCTTCTTCTCGGCGATTACGCCTATTCCTCGTGGAGCTTGCGTGGCTGGCTCCTTTTTGAAAAATTTGGCATTGCGCGCACGTCGCAGATGCTTGATTTCTCGCAACAATCCGTGGCCGAGCAACTGGCCCAACATGCCCCGGCACGCACGGTTCCCACGATGATCACTCCCGAAGGCGCGATCGTCTCCGAAAGCCTCGCTATCGCCGAGGAACTCGCCAGCCGCCATCCCGAAGCCGGGATCTGGCCCGCCGATCCCCGTGCGCGCGCCACCGCGCGCACGCTTGCCGCCGAGATGCATGCCGGTTTCGGAGCCTTGCGCAATGACTGCCCGATGAACCTGCGCCAGAGCTTTGTCGACACACAGCCCTCCGACACGGTTCTCGCCGATCTCGACCGGCTGGAAACCATCTGGGACCACGCACGTGCCTCCTGCGAAAGTGATGGCCCGTGGCTTTTTGGCGCCTACACGGCGGCGGATGCGTTTTTTGCCCCCGTCGCGGCTCGGATTGCCGGATACAGCCTACCCGTGAACGCCCCGGCCCAAGCCTATGTCGACGCGCACCTCAACGACGACGCGTTCCGGCGCTGGCGCGCCATGGGCCTAGTGCATGGCGCAACCCTGACCCGATATGCAAAACCGTTTGAAACACGCCCCTGGCCCGGCCCCGCGCCCCTCAAGGCGACAGCGGTCGAAGGCCCCGAGGCCGAAAACACCACCTGTCCCTATTCTGGGCGCCCGGTGACGCACGCGCTGGAACTGCAAGGGCGACGCTTTGGGTTTTGCAACGCGTTCTGCCGGGACAAGACCGCCGCCGACCCCGCCGCATGGCCCGCCTTCATGGCACTTTTGTAGGGCGGCATTTACCTTTCGCTAACCACGTCGCGTTTACCAATCTTAACAGGATCGGTCTAAGGAGCGACAATGGTTGCGCGCGCATACACGGTGGCGTTCGAAGGTGTCACGGCTCATCAGGTCGAGGTGCAATGCGCCGTGACCGCGGGCTTGCCCGCGTTCTCCATCGTCGGCCTGCCGGACAAGGCGGTGTCCGAAGCCCGCGACCGCGTCCGCGCAGCGCTGTCGTCGATGGCCATCGCCCTGCCCTCCAAGCGCATCACCATCAACCTTTCCCCGGCCGACCTGCCCAAGGAAGGCAGCCACTTTGATCTCCCCATCGCGCTGGCCCTTCTGGCCGCGCTCGGGATCGTACCCGGGGACGCCGCCGAGGGCACCGTATCATTGGGCGAACTGTCATTGGACGGCACGCTTGTGCCCGTCACCGGCGCACTGCCGGCGGCCATGTCCGCCGCCGAAGAAGACCGCATCCTGCTGTGCCCGCGCGCCAGCGGCCCCGAAGCCGCCTGGGTGGCTGCGACACAGGTGATCGGCGCAGCCTCGCTCGCGGACGTGGTGCGCCACTATACCGGCCAGTCGCCGCTGCCGCCTTCGGAACCCGGCGAAGTCTCCGAGACCGGCCATCTGCGCGACCTGCGCGAGGTCAAGGGTCAGGAACGGGCCAAGCGCGCACTCGAAATCGCCGCCGCCGGGCGCCACCACCTTTTCATGGTTGGCGCGCCGGGCTCCGGGAAATCCATGCTAGCGGCGCGCCTGCCCTCGATCCTGCCCCCGCTCAGCCCAGCCGAGGCGCTGGAAACCTCGATGATCCATTCCGTGGCCGGTTTGCTGGATCAGGGAGGCATTTCCCGCACCCGCCCGTTTCGCGAACCACACCACACAGCCTCCATGGCGGCCATCGTTGGCGGTGGGCGGCGCGCCCTTCCGGGCGAAATATCACTGGCCCATAACGGCGTTTTGTTCATGGACGAACTGCCAGAGTTCGCCCGCCCTGTACTCGAAACCCTGCGCCAGCCGATCGAGACCGGACAGGTGATGATTGCGCGGGCGAATGCCCACGTGACCTATCCCTGCAAATTCATGCTGATCGCGGCGGCCAACCCTTGTCGCTGCGGACATATGTACGACCCCGAGCGCGCCTGCGCCCGCGTGCCCGCCTGCGGTGAAGATTACCTCGGGCGTCTTTCCGGCCCCTTGCTGGACCGGCTCGACCTGCGGATCGAGGTTCCGCCCGTGCGCTACACCGACCTTGACCTGCCCGCCGACGGGGATACATCGGAAACCGTCCGCGACCGCGTCCTCGCAGCCTGCGATATCCAAAACACGCGCTTTGCCGACCACCCGGATCTGCGCAGCAACGCCGACGTCCAAGGCGCGCTTCTCGAGGAAATCGCCACGCCCGACTCCGAAGGGCGCGAATTGCTGGGCAAAGTGGCCGCGCGCTTTGGCCTGTCCGCACGCGGGTATCACCGCGTCCTCCGCGTGGCGCGCACGATTGCCGACCTTGCGGGCAGCGACACGGTGCGCAAACCCCACGTGGCCGAGGCGGTCAGCTTCCGCCTTACCGGCGCACGCGAAGTCTGATCAGGCGCGTTTGGCCTCAATCGCCTGCCAGATCTTTTCGGCCACGTTGATCCCGTCGAACCGTTCCAGTTCCTGAATGCCCGTCGGCGAGGTCACGTTGATCTCGGTGAGGTAATCGCCGATCACGTCGATCCCCACAAAGACCTGCCCCTTTTCGCGCAGAAGCGGACCAATCGCCTCGCAAATCTCGCGGTCCCGCGCGCTCAGCGCTATCTTCTCGGGCCGCCCGCCCACATGCATGTTGGAACGGGTCTCACCGGCGGCAGGTACCCTGTTGATTGCGCCCACCGGTTCGCCATCGACAAGGATCACCCGCTTGTCGCCATTGCTGACATCCGGCAAAAACTTCTGAACGATCAGCGGCTCACGGCTGAACCCGGTGAACAATTCATGCAGCGAGGTCAGGTTGCGATCATTGCGGTCCAGACGGAACACCCCAGCCCCGCCATTGCCGTAAAGGGGCTTCAGGATCACGTCACCGTGTTTTTCCTTGAACGCCTTGATGGTCGCCAGATCTCGCGCGATCGTGGTCGGCGGGGTCAGATCTGGAAAGTCCAGAACCAACAGTTTCTCGGGGTAGTTGCGTACCCAGAACGGGTCATTCACCACCAGCGTCTCGGGCATCAACCGGTCCAGGATATGCGTCGAGGTGATGTAATGCATGTCGAACGGGGGATCCTGACGCAGCCAAACCACGTCAAAATCCGCAAGATCCACATGAACCTCCGGCCCAAGATCGACATGGTTGCCCTGCTCGCGGCGCACCTGCATCTCGTGCCCGCGCGCGGTAATACGCCCTTCTTCATAGGCTAGCTTGTCCGGCGAATAATAAAACAGCTCATGGCCACGCGCCTGCGCCTCTTCGGCAAGGCGGAACGAGCTGTCAGCGTTGATGTCGACCGACTGGATCGGGTCCATCTGAAAAGCGATCTTCATATGGGGCAACCTCTGTTGATGTCACCACTACATGGCCCAAGCCCCGCCCGCTTGCAATGGCTGCTCAGGCCGCCATCAACGCGTTTTCAATGATTTTCACCGCACCGGTGACATCCACCAGCGCCACGTCAAACCGCGCGTCGGTCAAAAGCCCGCGTGGCTCGCCACCAAGAAACTCTTCTCCGGCGGCCAACAGGCGCGCCATCTGGCGCGGTTGCAGGCGCTGCGCCGCGCGATGGAAACTGCGGCTTTTCTTGACCTCGACAAAAATCACCTCGTCACCGCGCCGCATGATCAGGTCAATCTCTCCGCTACGCCCGCGCCAGCGCTGATGCACCACGTGCATCCCCTGTCGCTCGTATTCCCGCGCCACGTTCGCCTCGGCCGCCTGCCCCGCATGATAATTTGTCCCCGACATCATCACGCCCTCCGCTGCTTCAATCCTTCTTCAACTTAAGGGCCAGTTGATAAATTTTCCGTTTATGCGCCCCAAACGCCTGCGCCACCGCTTCTGAGGCATCGCGCACACTCATCGTTTCCAACGCTGTGACCAGCGCCGCCTCGATATCGTCCTCCCCGGCACCTTCGCCGCGCGCACGATCAATGAGAACCACGATTTCTCCCTTGAAATTGCGCTCTAGCGCCACGCTACTCAACTCGGACAGCGACCCGCGCAGCACCTCTTCGAACTTCTTCGTCAACTCCCGGCAAATCGCCGCCTCGCGCCCCGCGCCAAGCACTTCGGCGGCATCCGACAGCATCGCGCCAACCCGCTTGGGGGATTCGTAAAACACCAATGTCCCCGGCACATCCTTCACCGCCTGAAGCGCGCTGCGCCGGGCGGACTTGGCACTGGGCAGGAACCCGGCAAAGAAAAACGCATCCGTCGGCAACCCCGCCAGCGTCAGCGCCGTGGCGACGGCGGACGGTCCGGGCGCCGACGTCACCAAATGCCCCGCCTCTGCCGCGGCGCGCGACAAATGATAGCCCGGATCGGCGATCAGCGGCGTCCCCGCCTCCGAGGCATACGCCACCGACCGACCATCGGCCAGAAACCCCAGCAGCTTTTCCCGCGCCCCGGCGCCAGAGTGATCGTGATAGGATATCAGCGGGCGATCCCCGAGCGGCACGCCATGAATCTCCAGCAACCGCCGCATAGACCGCGTGTCCTCGGCTGCAATCACATCGGCCGAGGCCAGAACGTCCAGCGCCCTGAGCGTGATGTCGCGCGCCGTGCCGATCGGTGTGGCGACAAAGTACAAACCAGGTCGCAATTTCTCGGTCTTGTAATTCACCTCTGGACCCGCCTTTCGCTACGTTTATGATTGCACCCCATCGGGCGGCCGGATCAGAGTTGCGGACCCGACCCCAATGGGAGTGGAGATATTCGTGATGTTTGCTTTTCTTAAACCCGCCCGCAAGCTTCTGAAAGGGGCCGCACTTGGATTGGCGAGTTTTGCGCTGTTCGCTTGTGAACCCACTGGGCTGAGCACCGGACCGACCATCTCGACCAACGCCCCGGTGCCAGTGGCGCTTCTCGTGCCCAAGGGGTCAGGCAACTCTGGCGATGCCCTTCTGGCGCAAAGCCTTGAAAACGCGGCGCGTTTGGCCATCGCGGATCTTCAGGGCGTGCAGATCGACCTGCGGGTCTATCCCACGGCCGGGCAGGCAGCCACCGCACAGGCCGCCGCCATTCAGGCGGTGAATGAAGGCGCCAAGATCATTCTTGGTCCGGTGTTTGCAGAGGCCGCGAACGCAGCGGCCAAGGCCGTGGTCAACCGCAAGATCAACGTCATGGCCTTCTCCAACAACACCACGATTGCCGGGGGCAACCTCTTTGTCCTGGGCCCGACATTCGAAAACACCGCCGACCGCCTCGTTGGCTTCTCCAAGCGCAACGGCAGGGAACGCATCATGGTCGTGCATGCCGAAAACGTTTCGGGCCAGATTGGACGCAATGCCATCCTGTCCGCGATTTCGCGCAACAACGCGACCGAGGCGGGCACCGTGTCCTACCAGTTCTCACAGGAAGGCGTCATCGCGGCCACGTCACAGATCAAGCTCAACGCCGATCAGAATCAGGCCGACGCGATCTTCCTGACCTCGGACACCTCCGGCGCCCTGCCATTGCTGACACAGGTTCTGCCCGAGGCCGGTCTCAGCCCCGCCACCACCCAGTTTATCGGCCTGACCCGCTGGGACATCCCGGCCCAGACGCTCGAACTGCCGGGGGTTCAGGGCGGCTGGTTCGCCATGCCCGACCCGCAGCTCACGCAACAGTTCCAGACCCGCTATGCACAGGCTTATGGCGGCCTGCCCCACCCGATCGGTGGGCTGGCCTATGACGGGATTGCGGCGATCGGCGCACTGGTCAAGGCGGGCAAGAGCGATGCATTGACGACGGGCGCCCTCACCCAAGGCGCAGGTTTTCAGGGTGTGAACGGCATTTTCCGCCTTCGCGCTGACGGTACGAATGAACGCGGGCTGGCCGTGGCCACGATCCGCGACAAGAAGGTTGTAATCATTGACCCTGCCCCAACCCGATTCGGCGGTGCCGGCTTCTGAGCCCGGCGCGGATATCATCACACTGCCCAAGGACACGCTGATCTGCGATCCTGACCAGATCTTCGACCACAAATCCATCCGGGCGGATCTCGACGCTCTTGTTGAAGAAAAAAGCGATGACCGTGCCTTTCGGGGGGCGGTCGTCAAGCTGCTGTCGACCCGCCGCAAGGAAGGCATGGCCCGCATCGCGGACTCGTTTCGGGAAAAACCATTCGCCGCGCGGGAAATGACCCGCTCCTATACGTGGCTGACCGACTGCCTTGTCGGCTGCGCCTTTCACGTGGCCACGACCCAATTGCACCCGCTGCCGAACCCGACCGAATCCGAACGTCTGGCGCTCTTGGCGGTGGGTGGGTACGGACGGGGTGAAATGGCACCGCAATCGGATGTCGACCTGCTGTTCCTGACCCCCTACAAGATCACGGCCTGGGCCGAGAGCGTGATTGAATCCATGCTCTACATCCTGTGGGATCTGCGCCTCAAGGTTGGTCACTCAAGCCGCACCGTCAAGGATTGCCTGCGCCTCGGGGGCGAAGATTACACCATCCGCACCGCGCTGCTGGAAAACCGCTTTCTCTGGGGGGATGAGGCCCTTGCCACCGAGTTGAACAAACGTCTCCGGGCGGAACTGTTCACCGGCACGGAACGGGAGTTCATCGAGGCCAAGCTCTCCGAACGCGAGGCGCGCCACCTCAAGCAGGGCGAACGCTATGTCGTTGAGCCCAACGTGAAAGAGGGCAAGGGGGGCCTGCGCGATCTGCAATCGCTGTTCTGGATCGCGAAATATGTCTACCACGTTCAGGACGTTTCCGAACTCGTCGCGCTCAAGGTATTGACCAAGGACGAACTCGAAAGCTTCATCGACGCCGAAAACTTCCTTTGGGCAGTGCGCGGACACCTTCACCTGATCGCCGGGCGCCCGGTCGAACAGCTGACCTTTGACGTGCAGGTCGAAGTGGCCGACCGACTGGGCTATGTCGACAGGGGTGGGCGCCGCGCGGTCGAACATTTCATGCAGGATTATTTCCGCAAGGCGACCTCGGTGGGCGACCTGACCCGCATCCTTCTGACCAAGCTGGAGGCGGACCACGCCAAGGCCGCCCCCTTGATGGAGCGTATTTTCCGCCGCCGCCGCAAGGTCAAGCCCGAGTATGTCGTGATAAACAACCGCCTCGCGGTGGTCGATGACGAAGCGTTTCTTTCCGACAAGCTCAACCTCTTGCGTATCTTCGACGAAGGCTTGCGCACCGGGCTTTTGATCCACCCGGATGCCATGCGCCTTGTCACTGCCAACCTCGACCTTATCGACGACGACATGCGGGCCAACAAGGAAGCGCGCAAGATCTTCCTCGGACTTTTGCTGAAACACGGCAACCCGGAACGCGCCCTGCGGCGGATGAACGAACTGGGCGTACTGGCCGCCTTCCTTCCCGAATTCGAACCCATCGTGGCGATGATGCAGTTCAACATGTATCACTCCTACACGGTGGACGAACACACGATCCAGGTCATCGCCAATCTTGACCGGATCGAACGCGACGAACTACGCGAGGAACTGCCTCTCAGCTCGGACATCATCAAATCGGGCATCAACCGCCGCGTGCTTATGGTGGCGCTGCTTTTGCACGACATTGGCAAGGGCCGCGACATCGACCATTCCGTGCTGGGCGCCCAGATCGCCCGCCGCGTCGCCCCGGCACTTGGCCTGCCCAAGGCGGAATGCGAGACGGTCGAATGGCTGGTGCGGTATCACCTCCTGATGTCCGACACCGCCCAGAAACGCGACATCGCCGATCCGCGCACCGTGCGCGATTTTGCCAAGGCGGTGCAGACGGTCGACCGGCTGAACCTTCTGACCGTTCTGACCGTCTGTGACATTCGCGGCGTCGGGCCGGACACGTGGAACAACTGGAAGGCGGTCCTGATCCGCGCGCTCTACCGCCAGACCAAGCTGGTTCTGGAAGACGGGATGGAGGCGATCACCCGCGAAAACCGAGGCACCGAGGCCAAGAAACTCCTGCGCAAGGAGCTGGCCGACTGGCCCGCCAAAGAGCTCAAACGTGAAACCGGGCGCCATTACGATCCTTACTGGCAGGGGCTGCATGTCACCGCGCACAAGGTTTTTGCCGAGCTGCTGCGCGACATCCAGGACGATGAGGTCCGCATCGACCTTCACCCGGACGAAGATCGCGACGCCACCCGCGCCTGCTTTGCCATGGCCGACCATCCCGGCATCTTCAGCCGCATGTGCGGTGCCCTGGCGCTTGTCGGGGCCAATATCGTGGATGCGCGCACCTTCACGTCCAAGGACGGGTATGCCACCGCCGCCTTCTGGATCCAGGACATCGAGGGCCACCCTTTCGAGGCCTCGCGCCTGCCCCGCCTGCGCCAGATGATCGAAAAGACCCTGCGCGGCGAGGTACTCACTACCGAAGCCATCAAGTCGCGCGACGTGATCAAGAAACGCGAACGTGCCTTCCGGGTGCCCACGACCATCACCTTCGACAATGACGGCTCCGATATCTACACCATCATCGAAGTCGACACCCGCGACCGCCCGGGCCTCTTGTTCGACCTGACCCGGACTTTGGCCAACAACAACGTCTACATCGCTTCTGCGGTCATCGCGACCTTCGGAGAGCAGGTGGTCGACAGCTTCTATGTCAAGGACATGTTCGGGCTCAAATTCCACTCCGAAGCCAAGCAGCGGACGCTTGAAAAACGCCTGCGCGAAGCGATCGAAAAAGGCGTGGAAAGGGCGACCTCTTGAAGCCAATCCGGCTGATATCCGGTTTTCTGACCGTCGGCTTCTGGACCCTGATGAGCCGGGTCCTCGGCTTTGCGCGTGAAATCCTGATTCTCGCCTATATCGGACCAGGCAGTGCGCTTGACGCCTTCGTCGCCGCCTTCCGCCTGCCCAACATGTTCCGCCGCTTCTTTGCCGAAGGCGCCTTCAACGCGGCTTTCGTGCCAATGTTCGCCAAGAAATACGAAGGCGACGAGGACGCCTCCGCCTTTGCCCGCGATGCCTTCAACCTACTGGCCGTCACCGTGTTGGGCTTGGCCGCTCTGGCGATGATCTTCATGCCCGCTCTGGTCTGGCTCACCGCCGAAGGCTTTTATGGCGATGAACGCTTCGACATGACGGTCGGCTTTGGCCATATCGTCTTTCCCTATATCGTCTTCATGTCCCTCGCGGCGCTGTTTTCGGGCATCCTGAATGCCACCGGGCGCTTTGCCGCCGCTGCGGCGGCGCCGGTTCTGCTCAACGTGATGGTGGTGCCTGCCCTGATTATCGGGGCGGCAGTGGGGGGCGACGTGGTCATGTGGCTGGTCTGGACCATCCCGATCGCCGGTGTCGCCCAACTGGCCCTTGTCTGGATCGCAACCTTGCGCGCGGGCATTTCCTTTCGCCCCGGCCTGCCCCGCGTCACCCCCGACATGCGGCGAATGCTGGCGATTGCCGTTCCCGCCGCGTTGGCCTCGGGCGTCATGCAGATCAACCTTGTCGTCGGCCAGATCGTCGCCTCGGCCACCCCCGGTGCCGTGAGCTGGCTCTTTGCCGCCGACCGTCTCTATCAACTGCCCCTCGGCGTGGTCGGCATCGCCGTTGGTATCGTGCTTTTGCCCGACCTTTCGCGCCGACTGCGTGCAGGCGATGATGACGGCGCGCGGTATGCCTTTTCCCGCGCCGGAGAGTTCGCGCTGTTCCTGACCATCCCCTGCGCCGTTGCGTTTCTCGTGATCCCGCTGCCGTTGGTCTCCGTCCTGTTCGAACGCGGCGCCACCGGCGCGGACGACAGTGCCGCCATCGCCGTGGCCGTGGCGATCTACGGGCTCGGCCTGCCCGCCTTCGTGCTGCAGAAATTGCTGCAGCCGCTCTATTTCGCCCGCGAAGATACGCGGCGCCCATTCCACTACGCCGTCTGGGCGATGATCGTGAACGCCGCTCTGTCCTTTGGCCTCTCTCCTTTCCTGAGCTGGATGGCCCCCGCCATTGCCGCCTCGGTTTCGGCTTGGGTCATGGTCGCACAGTTGGCTCTGGGCGCCCGCCGCTATGGCGCGGTGGCCAGATTCGACAACCGCCTGCGCAGCCGCCTCTGGCGGATCTGCCTCTGTTCGGGGGTCATGGCCGGCGCCCTATGGGGGGCAACGCTGATCCTCTCACCATGGCTCGGAATGCCCGGCTGGCGCTATGGCGCGCTGCTGGTCCTGATCGCGGCAGGAAGCGTCACCTACTTCCTTTCTGCGCATGTCACAGGCGCGTTCCGCTTCTCGGAACTACGTGGGGCCGCGCGCCGGTCTGCCTGACGAAATCCAGTTTTTCCTTGCCCTCTTCCCCGGATCGGTCGTTACTCGGGGCACAGACAGGACAATTGGAGAGCGAGTATGTCTAACTGGATTATCATGATGCTGGTCGGCATCCTGTCCCTCGTGGCCGGGATCGTCGCCCTGCTCAACCCCTTCGGGGCCTCGGTCGTGGCCACACTGATCACGGGATGGAGCTTTTTCATCCTCGGATTTCTGCAGCTTATCGCCGGGCTGCGCGCCGAAGGGGCGGGCAACAAGGTGCTGGGTGCCTTGCTCGGCCTGATCGCATTGTTTATCGGCATCAACCTTGTCGCCGAACCGCTGCGCGGCATGATCACCCTGACGATGATTGCCGGGATCATGTTTCTGGCCTCGGGCATCTTCAAGGCATGGTTCGGCTTTGCCAACACCCAAGGCAGCCTGCGCGGCGCGATGATGATCTCGGGCCTGGTGTCGATTGTGCTGGGTGTGATGGTGCTGTCGAACTTCCCGCAATCGGCCGCGGTCGTGCTGGGCGTATTGCTGGGCATCGAGCTTCTGTCCAACGGCATCAGCGCTATCGCGCTCGCCATGATCGGCAAGAAGATCGAAACCTGAACCTCAGTCGTGGCGGATCAGTTCCCTGATCCGCCGCCACCCGCCGGGAACCAGCAGGAATGACAACAGGAACCCGGCGATAAAGCCACAGACATCGGCAACCCAGCTCGGCGTTCCACCAAAGAGCAGGCCAAAGACCAGCTGGATCGCGACCAGCATCCCGATCAGCGTAAACGCCCGCGCCTGCGGCGCACCGATCACCCCCAGACGCACCCACATCAGAAAGGTGAACGCGCCGATCAACCCGTAGACGCCGGGATAAGACCCGATCAACGGCATCGACGCCCCGGTGATCAGCGCATAGCCCAGCGCCCCGACACTCCCCGAGAGGATGAACACGACCAGCGTGGCGGCCTGCGAAAACACTTCACCGACCATCTTGCCCATCGCCAGCAAAAGCACCGCGCCAAACAGGGTGTGAGTGAAATTGCCATGGATGAAAAGATAGGTCACGAACCGCCACAGGTGCTCGGTTGGCCAGCGGTTGTTGGTCAGCATCCATTGGAAAATATCAGTGGAAAACGCATATCTCTGGATCGCACCCAACCGCCATCCTACGGCTTCCGGCCCGCCTACCATGCCCTTGGACCCAAGCCAGAAAGCGGCTTCGATCCCCACGATCACAAGGAAAAGCGCCACCACGACAGGCGGCAACGGGTTGATCGGTCCGGGCTCTTGGGGGCTGCTCATGTCCACGCTCCTTGACGGCGATTTGCCCCATGGGTAAGGCAACACCGACTATAAATCCAGACGGAGTATTCCCCATGAACGAGGCGGTCCAAACGTCCTCCACCTTTACCCCACGCGTCTTTTCCGGGATCCAACCCTCGGGCGGCCTGACGCTGGGCAATTACCTTGGCGCGATGAAGCGCTTTGTCGACATGCAGAACGAAGGCTCCTACGAGACCGTCTATTGCATGGTCGACCTGCACGCGATCACCGTCTGGCAGGACCCCGAAAAGCTGCGCCATGCCACGCGCGAGCTCTGCGCCGGGTTCATCGCAGCGGGCATCGACCCGAACAAGTCGATCCTGTTCAACCAGTCCCAGGCCCCCGAACACGCGCAGCTGGCATGGATTTTCAACTGCGTCGCCCGTATGGGCTGGATGCAGCGCATGACCCAGTGGAAGGACAAGGCCGGCAAGAACCAGCAGAATGCGTCGCTGGGCCTGTTTGCTTATCCGGCGCTGATGGCGGCAGACATCCTGATCTACCACGCCACCCACGTCCCCGTGGGCGAGGACCAGAAACAACACCTCGAACTGACCCGCGACGTGGCGATCAAGTTCAACCACGACTACGGCGTTGATTTCTTCCCCATCACCGAACCGGTGATCGAGGGCGCGGCGACCCGCGTGATGTCCCTGCGTGACGGCTCCAAGAAGATGTCAAAATCCGATCCTTCGGATGCCAGCCGCATCAACATGACGGATGACGCCGACACCATCGCCAAGAAGATCCGCAAGGCCAAGACCGACCCCGACGCGCTGCCGTCCGAAGAAAAAGGTCTCGAAGACCGTCCCGAGGCGCGCAACCTCGTCAACATCTACGCCGCCCTTTCCGAACAGTCGGTCGAGGATGTGTTGCGCGACGTCGGCGGAAAGCAATTCTCCGAGTTCAAGCCGATGCTTTCGGACCTCGCCGTGGAAAAACTGGCCCCGATCAGCACCGAAATGGCCCGCCTGATGCAGGACCCGGCCGAGATCGACCGCATCCTTGGCCACGGCGCCCAGCAGGCCCGTACCCTGGCTGCACCGATCCTCAAGAAAACCTACGACATCGTCGGTATGATCTCGTCGACTTGAGCCCTCGCCGAGATGCTCATCAAAAAGGCGCGGCCCCGTTCGCGCCTTTTTTATTTGCCGATTTTCCATGCAACCCCGCCTGGATCGCGCCCATATCCGCCCCAGGCACCGAATTTTCTGCGCCGCAGCACGTATCTTCACGAATCCGTCGCATCTATCCGTTAACCTCTTCTTACGTACCGGGTGTCTATTGCGGCACTCACCTGAAACCACAAAACGACTTTGGTACATTCTTTTTCAGCACCTGATCTTTCGCCCCCTCGGTCTCCCCAGCCCGAGGGGGCTTTTCCTTGTGGACCTCCTGCCCGACCGGACGTAGTCTCGCCCCCCGAGAGCGAGGGAGAATACCAGATGGCAGTTGGCACCAATATCCGAACCTATTTTGATGGCACTTGGCATGACGGTGATGTCCCGATCATGCGCGCCGCCGATCACGGCGCATGGCTTGGCTCTGGCGTCTTTGACGGGGCGCGGTTCGTGGGCGGTTTGATGCCCGATCTCGACAAGCATTGCGCCCGCGCCAACCGTTCTGCCGAGGCGCTGATGCTCAAGCCGACCGTGTCGACCGAAGAGATGGTCGAGATCGTCCGCGAAGGTGTCAAAGCCTATGACAAGGACGCTGCCGTCTACATCCGTCCGATGTATTGGGGTATCGGGGGCGACGTCACCGCCATCGTGCCTGATCAGGAAGAGACCGGATTTGCCATCTGTCTCGAACAGATCCCAATGGCGCCACCCGAGGCCAGCGCCACCCTCACGCGCACCCGTTTCCGCCGCCCCGTGCTCGAAGACGCCGTGGTCAATGCCAAGGCAGGCTGCCTATATCCCAACAACGCCCGCATGCTGTCCGAAGCGCGCTCCAAGGGTTTTGCCAACGCGCTCGTCGCCGATGCCATGGGCAACGTCGCCGAAACCGCCACCGCAAATATCTTCATGGTCAAGGAAGGCGAGGTCTTCACCCCGATCCCCAACGGCACCTTCCTCGCCGGGATCACCCGCGCCCGCCACATCAAGAACCTGCGCGCCGACGGGGTCACTGTGCATGAAACGGTCCTGGGCTTTGCCGATTTCGAAGCAGCCGACGAGGTCTTCATGTCCGGCAACATGAACAAGGTCACGCCCGTCACCGCCATTGAGGATCGCCAGTACCAGATCGGCCCCGTCACCCGCCGCGTGCGCGACATGTACTGGGACTGGGCCGTTTCGAACGGCTGAACCGGGCAAACACCTGTTGCGGAACACCGCTGAAGCGGCCATGATCCGCTGCAAACGGAGGGGATCATGCGTAAGTTTCTGGTCGTGCTGGATGACAGCCGCGAATGCCTCAACGCGATGCGGTTCGCCGCCATGCGTGCCTCCAACACCGGGGGCGGCGTCAAAATCCTGTCGATCATCCCGCCCGAGGAATTCAATCACTGGATCGGCGTCGGCGACATCATGCGCGAAGAAGCCCGCGAGCGCATCGAGGTGCATTTCGAAGTCTTCGCCAAATGGATGCGCGACCGTCAGGGCGTGGATCCCGAGCTGAAAATCCGTGAAGGCGAAGCCGTTTCCGAGATCCTGGCTGAGATCAAGGAAGACCGCGACATCGGCGTGCTCGTCCTTGGCGCGGGCACCGACCGCAAGGGCCCCGGCCCGCTGGTCTCCCAACTCTCCCGCAACTCCGGCAGCCTTCCTGTCCCGATCACCATCGTGCCGGGCGATCTGTCCAAGGAACAGCTAGAAGCGGTGACGTGACGCTGGGCGACCCACGGTCGCCGTTCTGGAGTTGCTTGCAACATAAGCTGAAGTGCTCGATGCCCGAGGCACCTCCACATCAGGCGCGCGTCTTAAGTGATGGACCGAAAGCAGGTCTTCCCCTAGCCTCAACTCATATCACTCTGTCGGGATTGGTCGTTTGGGCCGCCCTCATTCATCAATTTGCGCACCAATGGAGGAAACACTTTTGAAAAACCCACAACCGATTCAAACACTTCTTTCCGGAGTTGCCGCAGCCTCCATGATGTTGGCGGCCTCGCTGGCCTACGCTGCGGACGAAACCGTGCTGCCCACCAAGGGCGACGCCATTGAAACCTATTGGAGCGCCAAGTTCTGGACGATCTTCAAAAACAATACGCGAAAATCTTGCTTTATCGAATGGCGCAGCGAAAACAGCGTTGTGCAAGCCGGTTTGACGCGCGACCAGAACTCCGGCTATCTCGGCGCCTTCGTAAAGGGGTACGAACCCCCGGAAGGCGCGCACGAAATCACGATTGCCGTGAACGACAAGCTCTATGTCGGAAACGCAATCACCGAATCCCGCGCCATCTCGGGTGGACTCAAGGGCGGATACATCGTCTTCGACAATCCGAATTTTGTGAGCGACCTTGAAGAGGCCCGCGAATTCGTTGCGTTCCGGGGCTCCCCCCGTTCCATGACGGTAAAGGTCAAAACCCCCAAGAACGCCATCGACCGGGCGCGCGACTGCATGGCGACTTTCTGATCGGTTAGGCGCGCTGCAAAAGTAGCCTGGTTTTTGGATGCTCAACGACCGGGCGCCGTCAAAGGGGGGCACGAGTTTCCCAATCCGGGCATCGAGAACCAAATACCACGCATTCCAGCAAGGTTGAAGGAAGGGGGGCTCGCGCGCGCCCTTAACCCCCGCAATTCTTTAACCCCGCACCGACGCAATACCGACGTGATACCGACGCGCCACCGATAGGCCATTCCCCGTAAAACAAGGGCGTCAACCATGATTTGCCCCAAGCCACCCCTTTCCCCGCGCGCCCTCTTAGAACAATTCTAAACCTTGACACTCCGGGACCAGAGGCGCATATCTTTTGTCAAGCGATAAAAGGTGAATACCAGATGTTCATTCAAACCGAGTCCACCCCAAACCCGGCCACGTTGAAATTCCTTCCCGGCCAGACCGTTCTGGAAATGGGAACCGCCGATTTCCCCACGGCAGACGGCGCTTCGGCTTCGCCGCTGGCGACGCGCATTTTTGACGTCAAGGGCGTTGCGGGCGTGTTCTTCGGCACGGATTTCGTCACCGTGACCAAGGAAGACGCGGTAGAATGGGATCATATCAAACCCGCAATTCTCGGCGCGATCATGGAGCATTTCCAATCCGGCCAGCCGGTGATGGCAGGCGACGCTGCACAATCCTCGGGCCATGCCGAACATCACGGCGAAGACGGTGAAATCGTGGGCCAGATCAAGGAGTTGCTCGACACCCGCGTCCGCCCCGCCGTGGCGCAGGACGGTGGCGACATCACCTTCCACGGCTTTGATCGCGGCGTCGTGTACCTGCACATGCAAGGGGCCTGCGCCGGTTGCCCGTCCTCGACCCTAACCCTCAAGATGGGCATTGAGAACCTGCTGCGCCACTACATCCCCGAAGTGACCGAGGTGCGCCCGGTCGCCGTCTGAGGCCACCCATGCGCTGATCCACACAATCGGGACGACGCCCATCCGGCGCCGTCCCTTTGCTTTTGACCCGCCAGATGACCGATACGCCCCTGATCCTCGCCTTTGACACTTCCGGCCCCGCCGTTGCCGCCGCCCTGCTGCGTGGCCCCGACGTTCTTGCCGTAGTGTGCGAAGACATGAAGCGCGGTCAGGCAGAGCGCCTGATGCCGCTGCTCGAAGAGCTGCTGCAAGAGGCCGGTTTCGGCTGGAAAGACCTCGACAACATCGGCGTCGGCATCGGCCCCGGCAACTTCACCGGAATCCGCATCTCCGTCTCCACAGCCCGCGGCCTCGCGCTTGGTCTGGGTATTCCCGCGATCGGTGTCTCCACCTTCGAGGCCACGTCGCTGGATCACGCTGAACCGCATGTTGCCGCCGTTCCGGCCCCGCGCGATCAACTTTACGTCATGGCGCCCGACATGACGGCACCTGCGCTACTCAAGGCCCCGCTGGACACACAGCTGCCGGTGCACACGCCCCCTGCGCCCGCCCTGCTTGTGGTAAATATCGCCCGCTGCGCAGCCCATCGCCATGCCGACGACACGACCCGCCCGGCCCCGCTTTATGTCAAACCCGCCGACGCCGCCCCGCCCCGCGATCCCGCCCCGGTGATCCTCGAATGACCCCCGAGGCGCTGGCGGCGCTGCATGCCGCGGCTTTTGCCGACGCGCGACCATGGTCGGCCCGCGAGTTCGCAGACCTCCTCGCTTCTCCACACGTTTTCCTGTGCACCGGATCCAACGGATTCGCCCTTGGGCGCGTCATCGCGGATGAAGCCGAATTGCTCACCCTCGCCGTCCACCCCGCCAAACGTCGCTGCGGGCTGGGTGAACAGCTTCTGACCGCATTCCAAGACACTGCCCGTACCCGTGGGGCAACCCGCGCCTTTCTCGAAGTGGCCGAGGACAACAACGCTGCCATTGGCCTGTATTCCAAGGTCGGTTACACGCTCTCGGGCCGCCGCCCAGACTATTATGCCAAGACCGACGGCAGCCGCGTTGACGCCTGCCTGATGGACAAGCGACTGACCTAAAGTCATCCTGTCCAAAAGGTCAAGAATCTCGGCCAAACGGTCAAAAACAGGTTGACCCCTCCGCCGCACTGCGGCCTTACTTGGGGGTGATCTGTCAGGATCGACACGATTAAAGGGCTGGCACCTCCAATAACGACCAGCCGTTCAACATATGGGAGATATCCATGACCCTGATGAAAAAATTCCTGGGGGCTGCTGCGGCCGTGGCCCTGTCGGCGGGCGCTGTTGTTGCCGAACCGGCCCTGATCTTCGACTTGGGCGGCAAGTTCGACAAGTCGTTCAACGAAGCCGCCTTTGGTGGTGCCCAGCGATGGGCCGGTGAATTCGGCAAGAGCTTCCGCGAGATTGAGCTTCAGTCCGAAGCCCAGCGTGAACAGGCCCTGCGCCGCTTTGCCGAAGCGGGCAACAACCCGATCGTGATGACCGGTTTTGCCTTTGGCAACGTGCTCTCCGAAGTGGCACCCGACTATCCGGACACCAAGTTTGCCATCATCGACATGGTGGTGGATGCCCCCAACGTGCGCTCGGTCGTCTTCAACGAACATGAAGGTTCCTACCTCGTCGGCATGATGGCCGCGATGGCCTCAAAAACCGGCACGGTCGGCTTTATCGGCGGCATGGACATCCCGCTGATCCGCAAATTCGCCTGCGGATACGTGCAGGGCGTCAAGGCGGTGAACCCGGATGCCACCGTGATCCAAAACATGACCGGCACCACCCCAGCGGCCTGGAACGACCCGGTGAAGGGCTCGGAGCTGACCAAGGCCCAGATCAGCCAGGGTGCTGACGTGGTGTATGCCGCGGCTGGCGGTACCGGCGTGGGCGTTCTGCAGACCGCAGCCGACGAAGGCATCCTGTCGATCGGCGTGGACAGCAACCAGAACTACCTGCATTCGGGCAAGGTTCTGACCTCGATGATGAAACGCGTCGACAACGCCGTTTACGAAGCCATGAAAGAGGGCGAAAACCTCGACATGGGCATCTATGTGATGGGCGTGGCCAATGGCGGCATCGACTATGCGCTGGACCAGCACAACGAAGCGCTCGTGACCGGCCCGATGAAACGCGACGTGGACAAGGCCAAGGAAGCGATCTCCAGCGGCGCTCTGTCCGTGCATGATTACATGTCGGACAACACCTGCCCGGTGGAATAATCCACGGGCGATCAAAGCCTTAGCACCTGAAAACAGGGCCGTGCCATGGCGGCGCGGCCCTTCTTGCAAGGACATCCCGATGTCAGATGCGATCCACCGCTTCTTTCAAGCCTGGGGCGACAGCGACCCGGACACCCGCGCTGCGGCCCTGCGCGACACTCTTTGCGAAGACATCATCTATCTTGACCCGCGCACGTCCGAAGCCCTGACATCGGTTGCAGCGCTGATCGACTATGTCGCGATGTATTCGGCGCAGGCCCCCGGCGCGACCGCCCGCGTCACGCATCTGAGCACAACCGGCGCACATCACCGCGCCACCGTGGAATTTGCCATGCCCAACGGCATGGTCCAGCACGGCCAATATTTCATAGACCTCGACGACCAGTCGCGCCTCACGCGTCTCATCGGTTTCGTCGGATTGGGAGAGCCGGAATGACAGCCCCCGCCATCGAACTCAAAGGCATCTCCAAGGCCTTTGGCCCCGTCCAGGCCAACAAGGACATCTCGATCTCCGTTCAGCCGGGCACAATCCACGGCATTATCGGCGAAAACGGCGCCGGGAAATCGACGCTGATGTCGATCCTCTACGGTTTTTACAAGGCCGACGCAGGCGAGATTTTCATCAAGGGCCGGAAAACCCTGATCCCCGACAGCCAGGCCGCGATCTCTGCCGGGATTGGCATGGTGTTTCAGCATTTCAAGCTGGTCGAAAACTTCACAGTTCTGGAAAACATCATCCTTGGCGCCGAGGATGGCCGCCTTTTGCGTCCCTCGCTTGCCAAGGCGCGCAAGGAGCTCAAACATCTTGCCGAGGAATATGAACTCAACGTCGATCCCGATGCGCTGATCGAAAACCTCTCCGTGGGCCACCAGCAGCGTGTCGAGATCCTCAAGGCACTCTATCGTCAGGCCGACATCCTTATCCTCGACGAACCCACCGGTGTGCTGACCCCGGCCGAGGCGGACCAGCTATTCCGCATTCTCGACCGGCTGCGCGAAGAGGGCAAAACCATCATCCTGATCACGCACAAGCTGCGCGAGATCATGGAAATCACCGACACCGTGTCGGTCATGCGTCGCGGCCAGATGACTGCCACGGTCAAAACCTCCGACACAAGCCCGCAGGAACTCGCCGAACTCATGGTGGGCCGCAAGGTGCTCCTGCGCGTGGACAAGAAACCCGCCACGCCGGGCGAGGTGGTGCTCGAAGTGCAGAACCTGCGCGTCATCGACGACAAGGGCGTCGAGCGGGTCAAGGGCATCGACCTCACCGTGCGCGCGGGCGAAATCGTCGGCATTGCCGGGGTCGCGGGCAATGGCCAATCCGAACTGCTCGAAGTGCTTGGCGGCTTTGCCGAAGGCACCGGCACGATCCGCATGAATGGCACCGAGATCCCGCTTTCGGGTCTGGGCGCCGATGGGCAGGCCCGGCGCGACGCAGGCATCTGTCACGTCCCCGAAGACCGCCAGCGCGAAGGTCTGATCATGGATTATACCGCGTGGGAAAACACCGTCTTCGGCTATCACCGCGACCCGGAATACCAATCCGGTATTCTTATGAACAATGCCGCGATCCAGACTGAAGCCGCCGCCAAGATGGAACGTTTCGACGTCCGCCCCCCCGATCCGAAACTGGCCGCCAAGAACTTTTCCGGCGGCAACCAGCAAAAGATCGTTCTGGCCCGCGAAATCGAACGCAACCCCGACCTCCTGCTTGTCGGCCAACCGACACGCGGCGTGGACATCGGCGCCATCGAGTTCATTCACCAACAGATCGTCAACCTGCGCGATCAGGGCAAGGCGATCCTTCTGGTCTCCGTAGAACTCGACGAAATCCTGTCGCTGTCCGACCGCATCGCGGTGATGTTTGACGGGCATATCATGGGTGAACGCAGCCCGGACCAGACCGACGAAAAAGAACTTGGCCTGATGATGGCCGGGATCACACAGGAACCCGAAGGCGACATCGCCAAGGTGGTCGACCAGCAATTCGCGCTACAGGAACAGGAACGGGAGGGCGAAGCCAATGGATAAGATGCCCCAATGGGCCGATGTGGTCCTGATCCCGCTGATCTCGCTTATCCTCGCCGCGATCCTGTCGGCGTTGGTGATCCTCGCGATCGGCGAGAACCCGATCGATGCGTTCAATCTCATGGTCCAGGGCGCTCTGATGCGCTCTGCCGGGTGGGGCTATACGCTTTATTACGCCACAAACTTCATGTTCACCGGCCTCGCCGTGGCCGTCGCCTTTCACGCCCGCATGTTCAACATCGGCGGCGAAGGACAGGCCATGCTGGGCGGCCTTGGCGTGGCCCTCGCCTGCCTCTACATCCCGTGGCCACACTGGTCGCTCGCCATTGTCGGCGCGACGGTCGGCGCAGCTCTTTTCGGCGCGGCGTGGGCCTATATCCCGGCCATTCTACAAGCCAAGCGCGGCAGCCATATCGTGATCACCACGATCATGTTCAACTTCATCGCCGCCGGGGTGCTGAACTATCTTCTAGTCAACATGCTCCGCCCCGTTGGCGCGATGGACCCAGCCACCGCCAAATTCCCCGAGGCGACCCACCTGCCGACCTTCCGCGACATGTTCTCGACCGCTGACAACATCATGTTCCGCGGCGCCCCGGCCAACGTGACCTTCTTCATTGCCATCGCCGCCTGCGTGTTGGTCTGGTATCTGATCTGGCGCACAAGGCTGGGTTATGAAATCCGCGCTTTCGGACATTCGGAATCTGCCGCTAAATACGCCGGGATCAGCCCCGTGCGCATCACCGTGATCGCCATGCTGATCTCCGGGGCACTGGCGGGCCTCATGTCGGTCAACACCACCATGGGCGAAAGCGAACGCCTGATCCTGAACTCGACCGAAGGCGCGGGCTTTATCGGCATCGCCGTGGCGCTCATGGGCCGCTCGCACCCGTTCGGCGTTTTCCTCGCCGCCATCCTTTTTGGTTTCCTCTACCAGGGCGGCGCCGAGCTTGCCCTCTGGACCAACATTCCGCGCGAATTGATCGTCGTCATTCAGGCGCTTGTGATCCTCTTTACCGGAGCGCTCGACAACATGGTGCGCATGCCGCTTGAAAAACTCTTCCTTGCCCTGCGCCGGAGGAACGCGTGATGGATTTCCTGACAATCATCCAGATTCTGGACAGCACCATTCGCCTTGCAACCCCGCTCCTGCTGGCCTGTCTTGCCGGACTCTATTCCGAGCGCGCGGGCATCTTCGATATCGGGCTTGAAGGCAAGATGCTCTTTGCCGCGTTCTTCTCTGCGGCCATTGCCTATTCCACGGGCTCCGTCTGGCTTGGCCTGCTCGCGGGCATCGTCAGTTCGCTGGTGCTTTCGGTGGTGCACGGGTTGGCTTCGATCACCTTCCGGGGCAATCAACTCATTTCCGGCGTGGCGATCAACTTTCTGGCCGCGGGCATGACCGTTCTTGTTGCGCAGGATTGGTTCAAACAGGGCGGGCGCACGCCCTCGCTCCCGGACGAGGCGCGTTTCGGCCCGATCACCTTCCCCTTTGCGGACGCTCTTGAGAATGTTCCGATCCTCGGTCCCATCTATTCGGAACTGCTGTCTGGACATTCGCTTCTGGTCTACATCGCCTTTGCCTGCGTTCCGCTGACATGGTGGGTTCTGTTCCGCACCCGCTTTGGCCTGCGTCTGCGCGCCGTGGGCGAAAACCCCGCCGCTGTGGACACCGCCGGGGTCTCGGTTGTCGGCCTGCGCTATGCAGCCGTGATGATCTGTGGTGTTCTCTGCGGCATTGCCGGGGCCTATCTCGCCACCGCGCTTCAGGCCGGTTTCGTCAAGGATATGACCGCCGGGCGCGGCTTTATCGCTCTGGCAGCGCTGATCTTTGCCAAGTGGCGCCCATGGTATGCGCTCTCGGCCACCTTGCTCTTCGGCTTCCTGCAGGCCATCGCCCTGCGCTACCAGAATATCGAGCTTGGAAACTTCGTCATCCCGGTCCAGTTCATGGACATCCTGCCCTATATTCTGACCGTGGTGATTCTCGCCGGTTTCGTCGGACGTGCCATCCCGCCGCGCGCCGGTGGCGAACCTTATGTCAAGGAACGCTAGACCGATAAGTCCAGATCACGAAAAGATTTCAGACCTGCCAGCAAATTTGAGCGCTGGCAGGTTGATTTTCTGCGTGTGCTAACAGTATCAAAAAACATGCAGATATACCTCCCGATTGCCGAAGTCTCCGTCAACGCCTTCCTCTTGCTGGGGCTTGGGGGCATGGTCGGGATATTGTCGGGCATGTTCGGCGTGGGTGGCGGCTTCCTGATGACGCCGCTTCTGTTCTTTATTGGCATCCCGCCGGCCGTCGCTGTGGCCACCGAAGCCAACCAGATTGTCGCTTCGTCCTTTTCCGGCGTTCTGGCCCATTTCAAACGAAAAACCGTCGATCTCAAGATGGGCTGCGTGCTGCTTGTCGGCGGCCTCATAGGGGCCGCGCTTGGCGTCGTGGTCTTCAACTACCTGAAATCCCTCGGCCAGGTCGATCTTCTCGTGCGCCTCTGTTACGTCGTCTTTCTCGGCGTGATCGGCAGCCTGATGTTCGTCGAAAGCCTCAACGCGATCCGCAAGTCGCGTAAGAATGCCGGCCCGGTCAAACGCAAGAAACACAATTGGATTCACGGCCTGCCCTTCAAGATGCGCTTCCGCGTTTCGGGCCTTTATATCTCCGTGATCCCGCCAGTCCTTGTAGGTGTCGCCGTGGGCATCCTTGCCGCGATCATGGGCGTGGGCGGTGGATTTATCATGGTGCCTGCGATGATCTATCTTCTGGGCATGCCCACCAAGGTGGTGGTCGGCACCTCGCTCTTCCAGATCATCTTCGTGACCGGCTTCACCACGCTTTTGCACGCCACCACCAACTATACCGTCGATATCGCGCTGGCCGTGCTCCTTCTGGTCGGCGGCGTGATTGGTGCCCAGATCGGCACCCGGATCGGCACCTACCTCAAGGCCGAACAACTGCGCATCCTGCTGGCCCTCATGGTGATCCTGGTCTGCGCCAAGCTTGCGCTCGATCTGCTCCTTCAACCATCCGAGCTCTACTCGCTCGGCGCGCCGGGGGGGCACTGATCCATGCTGCGCGCCCTCGTGATTCTGCTGCTCACCGCCCTGCCGCTTTCCGCGGAAGAGGTAGTGCTTGGCCTCAGCCAGGACAAGGTTGCCATCACCGCCACATTTGACGGCTCGGAAATCCTGATCTTCGGCGCGGTCAAACGCGAAGAGCCGATCAAGCCCGCGCCCCCCCTCGAAGTTGTCATCACCGTGTCGGGCCCGTCCGAACCGATCACCGTGCGCCGCAAAGAACGCCGCTTTGGCATCTGGGTAAACACGGACACGGTCGAGGTTGATGCAGCCCCAACCTTCTACGCCGTGGCCACCTCGGCCTCCTTCCATGACACCCTCTCCAATGTCGAGGATCAACGCCACAGTGTCTCGATCGAACGCGCTATTCGCTCGGTCGGAGCACCGTCTTCCATCGAAGATTCACAGAACTTTACGCGGGCTCTGATCCGCATTCGCAAGGACCAGGGGTTATACCAGCGACTGGAACAAGCGGTGCAAGTCGACGAACAGACCCTGTTCCGAACTTCGATCAAGATGCCCGCCAACCTCACCGAAGGCGAATACCCCACCCGCATCTTCCTGACCCGTGGCGGCGAGGTGGTGTCCCAGCTGGAAACCACGATCGACGTGGACAAGGTCGGGCTCGAGCGCTGGCTTTATGACCTGTCCCGCCAGAAACCGCTGATCTACGGACTGATGTCACTTGCCATTGCCATCGCCGCAGGCTGGGGCGCCTCGGCTGCCTTCCGCCTGCTCCGCCAGGGGTAACAGGCCCCTTTTTCGCCAGACCTAGCCGCGCCCGATATAGGCCATCTGCGTGGCCATCACCGTCATGAACTGCACATTCGCATTGAGCGGCAGCTCGGCCATGTGCAGCACCGACCGCGCCGCATCCGCGACATCCATCGTTGGGTTCGGTGGCTTGCCTTCCGCCTTCAGCCGCGCGTTCAGCTCCGCCACCATGTCCGTTTCGGCGTTGCCGATGTCGATCTGTCCACAGGCAATCCCAAGCGGGCGTCCGTCCAGTGACAGGCTCCGGGTCAGCCCGGTAATCGCGTGTTTCGTCGTCGTGTAGCTGACCGACCCCTCGCGCGGGACATGTGCGGAAATCGACCCGTTGTTGATGATCCGCCCGCCCGCCGGGTCCTGCATTCGCATCTGCCTGAACGCCAGCCGCGCCGCGATGAACATGCCCCGCAGGTTGACGCTGACTACCTCGTCGAAATCCTCAACGTCCAACGCGTCAATCGCCCCCGGCTTGCCGAACATCCCGGCATTGTTGAACAATACGTCCAGCCGCCCGGCCTCCTGCACGAAAACCTCAAACGCCGCCTCCATCGCCTGCGGATCAGTCACATCTGCCGGCAGCGCCACAGCGCCCGCGTGGCGTGCCGCCATGTCTTCCAGCTTTTTCGCGCTACGCGCCACAAGCCCCACACGCCAACCCGCGCCAAGAAACACCTCGGCCGTTGCCCGGCCAATCCCCTGGCTCGCGCCGGTGATCAGAATGGACTTCATTGCTCTTCCTCCTGCAAAATCAGGGGCACAGGCGCCACCGTCAGATCATCCACCCGAAGCGGTCCGGTCGGCTTGGCCAACCGATTGCGCACCACCCAATAAAGCCGCTCGGACGCCCGCGTGATCGCCACATAGGCCAGCCGTTTCCACAGCGGCTGCCCCGCCTCGACCCGGCCCATGCGCGCCGCCACGAACAGGTCGGGTGCAAACACCTGCACGTTGTCCCATTGCGATCCTTGCGCCTTGTGGATCGTCACCGCCGCACCGTGCAGAAACGTCGCCCCCATGCGCGCGGCATAGGGGATGAAAGGTTCCTCCTCGTCTGGCAGTTCGATCTTGACGATCGAAGCCGCCGACACGCGCGGGTCTTCAGCCCCCATCACATGTAACCGCGAGAACCCCGGCTTGCGCCCCGGCCCCAAATAAATGACCTGTGCCCCCTTGATCAGCCCACGCGCCTCAAGGTCCAGCCGCTTCTTGCGATGCTTGAGCGGCAGCTCGATCCCGTCGCAAATCAGCGGCTCTCCTTCCAGCAACGCGTCTTCGGGCGCGCCATGCACCTGCCGAAACGCATTGATCAGACGAATCCGCGTTGCGTTTCGCCAAACCAGAACTGGCGAGCGCGCCATCAGGTCCACCTCGACCCGCTGTGCCCAGACCACCCGGTCATCTTTGCGTGCCGTTTCTTCCACCATGCGTTCGAAATCGTGGAACTCAAGCTGCGGATCGCTCAGCGCATGGGCCAGATCAAGGATCGGGTTGTCCGCGTCCTGCCGGTGAATCCGGTGCAGCATGTGCTTGGATTTTTCCGGCAGCTTGTCGAACACCATGGCGCCCGACTGGTTCACCGGCGCCAGCTGCGCCGGGTCGCCGAACAGAACCAGCGTCGAAAAAATCTCTTTCAGATCATCGAATTGCCGGTCGTCCAGCATGGAGCCTTCATCGACAAACCCGATGTCCAAAGGTTCGTCCCGGCGTTTCCAGCCGGTGATGAAATCCGATCCGCGCAACCCCGCCGCTGCCAGGGCGCCGGGGATGGATTTGTGCTGCTTGTAGAACGCTGCAGCGCGCTCAAGTGCCTCTTCGGTCAGCCCCTCGATCTCGGGCTGCTCACCATTCCCGGCCAGCCAATCCGCGATCTTTTCGTATTCCGGGTCATAGACGGGGGTATAGATGATCCGGTGAATCGTCGTCGCTGGCACGCCCCGCATCCGCAAGACGCTGGCCGCCTTGTTGGTCGGGGCCAGAATCGCCAGCGTGCGCCGGTCCTTGCGTCGGCGCCCCTCGTAATCCCCCGACACGATGTCGACCCCGGCCTCGTCCAGTGCCTTGACCAACTCGGCAAGTAACAGCGTTTTGCCCGATCCAGCCTTGCCCATCACCGCCGCGACCGCTTCCCGACCTTCCTGCGGTGGCGTCAGTATCCCCTCCTCGATGTCCACGCCAACATTGCGCAGCATCTCCGAGATGGAGTCATAGGCGTCGGCCTGATCATGGCTGAGGGTGAGCGCGTTCAAAGTCATGGCGCGACCCTACAGCCGCGCCACGCCCGCTTCCAGCGCTGATCAGGCGCTTTGTGCGAATTGCTCAACCTGATCGCTACCGAATGCTGCCTCGAACCAAGCGCGCGATTGCGCCGGGTCAATGCCCGCCCGCCGGGCGACCTTTTCACGCGCTTCTTCGGTAAAGCTCCACAGGCCGACGCTGATTTGCTCGCGTCCCTGCCCCTCCGACCCAAGCACTTCGGGCGACGAGCCGATCAGCCGGTAGATACGCACCATGCGCGCATCAAATACGCCCACATAATGTTCGACGCCAAAGCCGGTCATCACCTCGCCACCGCCCAGCATCAAGGCCGCTGCGGTGCGCGGTTCCGCATCCCGGGCCAGGCAGAACCGGGTGCATTCCCAGATCAGCGGGCTTTCGATCCTTACGCCATCCGTCAGGTGCAGGAAATGGTCATTCACCATGCACGAGCCGGTCGTCGGCAGAAGCCGCATCGACCCGCCATGACCGCCATCGGCCTTTTCCCAGATTACGTAAAGAGGGTTCAGCGCGTCATATTCGTCGCGCTCTTCACCTGTGTCATCGACCGAAACCTCCCAGTTCAATCGCGTCTTGAACTGATCCGCCCGGTCCCGGAACATTTCCTGTCCCAGCTTCGGAAACTTGTGAAGATCATTGGCATAGATATAACGGAGCATTCTGGCATCCCTTCCCTTTCGAGCAGAGAAACAAATAGCGAACATCCCTTAAGGCCATCCTAACGCTTGGCTCGGTGCGTTAACCTTTTCATATGACGATCAGGCCTCGACTGAGCGCCTTGGCGACCGCGTGGGTTGTATTGAGCGCCCCCAGCTTGAAGCGCGCGCTTTCGATATACACCCGCAGCGTATGCTCTGAGATCGACAGTGTTTCAGCCACCTGTGCCCGGGAATAACCAATCGCAATGAGCGTCATCGCGTCCACTTCGCGCGGCGACAGGGCGCGGGCCTGCTCCGGCGCGCGCCCCGGCTCGAATTCCAAAGCTTTCTGGTTGAACTCATGCGCGATCAGGATCAGATCGCGCCGGTTGGCATCCGTGAACGTGGCCCATGTATCGTCGTCGCAATGGTGGCTGACCGTGAACAAGGCGAATTGACCGTTCGGTCCGCGGATCGGGATTGAAAACCCCTGATTGCCGACCCCGTGAGTGATGGCTTCGCGCTGAAACGCGCGGGCCGCCTTGCCAGACCAGTCCAACCGCTTCCAGTCGACCGGATGAAACCGTTGAAAACACCCAACAATCACTGGATCTGTTCGGATGTAATCCTGCTCGATATAGCGGTCGCGCCAGGCGTCAGAATAAGTCCCGCAGCCGTATTGATCCCCATTGGCGCTGACCCAGTGATAGACCATGTGGTCGACACCAAAATTGTCCCTCAGCTCTTCGATCGCGATTTGCAGCGCATCAAGCTCTTGCGCGTGTTCCAGCTCCTCCAATATGTGTTCCCGTCGTTGCATCATCCCCATGCCGCGCTGTCCCTGCCCTTTCAGCCATCGACACGATCTCGGTCGCGGCCACCAGCCTTGTATCATCCAGCTGGTCTGCCAATCCGTCCAAACCGTTCGCCTGAGCAAAGGTCCGTAAGTCCGCGAGAACGTCGAGTATCCAGTCGTATTTCATATTTGACTCTCGTTATCAGTGGTTAATGAAAGGTTAATACAAGCATAGCACGAGTGCTCCACGTTAAGATATTCACTGATTTTCTCTCCCCAGAAATGGTGAGGGATGGGTTGGCCAAGGCTCTGAACTCAAATACAGCCGGTCTCAGAACAAAAAACACCCCCGGACCGCAACGCGATTCGGGGGTGATTCGAAAGGGTGTGAACCCGCGCCTTTCGGCGTTCGTTACTTCTTGCCGGCTTCCAGCACGTCCTCAACGGTGCGCAGGCCGGTTTTCGGCGCCTGAACCAGAACGGCCATGTTGCCCGGCTTGTGCTCGTTGCGGAGCATCTTGGTATGGGCTGCCGGGATCTCGTCCCAGGCAAAGACTTCCGACATGCAGGGATCAAGACGGCGCTCGATCATCAGGCGGTTGGCCGAAGCAGCCTGTTTCAGGTTCGCGAAGTGCGAGCCCTGCAGGCGCTTCTGGTGCATCCACATGTAACGCACGTCAAAGGTTGTGTTGAAGCCGCTGGTACCGGCACAGATCACGACGATCCCGCCCTTTTTCACCACCAGGGTCGACACCGGGAAGGTCGCCTCGCCCGGATGTTCGAATACCATGTCGACGCTCACGCCCTTGCCAGTGATGTCCCAGATCGCCTTGCCGAACTTGCGGGCTTCTTTCAGCCACTCGTTATACTCGGGGCTGTTCACCGTGGGCAGTTGGCCCCAGCAGTTGAAGTCCTTGCGGTTGATCACGCCCTTGGCGCCCTGATCCATCACGAACTGGCGCTTGCTCTCGTCCGAGATCACACCAATCGCGTTGGCACCCGCCGTGTTGGCCAGCTGGATCGCATAGGACCCCAGACCGCCCGAAGCACCCCAGACCAGGACGTTCTGACCGGGCCGCAGTTCGTGCGGGTGGTGGCCGAACAGCATCCGGTACGCGGTCGCCAGGGTCAGCGTGTAACAGGCAGACTCTTCCCAAGTCAGGTGCTTGGGACGCGGCATCAGCTGCTGCGCCTGCACCTTGGTGAACTGCGCAAAGGACCCGTCGCCGGTTTCATAGCCCCAGATCCGCTGCGTCGGAGAGAACATCGGGTCGCCGCCGTTGCATTCCTCGTCGTCACCGTCATCCTGGTTACAGTGAATGACAACCTCGTCGCCCACTTTCCAGTTCTTCACCTTGTCGCCAACTTTCCAAACGATCCCCGAGGCATCGGACCCGGCGATGTGATAATCCTGACCATGCACGTCAAACGGCGAGATCGGCTTGCCGAGACCAGCCCAGACACCATTGTAGTTCACGCCTGCGGCCATCACGAGCACCAATACCTCGTGGCTGTCCACTTCCCAGGTGTCCACAACTTCCATCTGGAACGACTGTTCCGGCTCACCGTGGCGCTCGCGGCGGATCGCCCAGGCGTACATCTGCTTCGGCACATGACCCAGCGGGGGCATTTCCCCGATTTCATAAAGATCTTTCTTTGGCGCGTCGTACGCTGCAATGGCGCTATCGGTATCCAGAGCCATGATTGCCTCCTGTTAATGTCCTGTTTCGCCGCAACGCAGAATCGCGGCGTCTGAAACATGGAATATCCACGGCCTTGAAATATTGCAACCACATTTGGGGTGATTTTGTAATTTTATGACCCAGCGGTTGCAGAAATTTCTGCTGCACCTGCAAAATCACATCAAAAGATGCCGGATCGAGTTCGCATAGAAGGCCAACGCCTGCGTCTGATCCGGGTTCACCCCGTAACAGCCCTCGGATCTGAGAATCATCCGGCGCTGTTCGAGCGTGCGCAGCCCCACTTCGACCGCATAGCTCATGTCATCGCGCGGCAGGTGCACATGCGCCTTGTTGAGCTTAATCACCCACGTCGCGAAAGCGGCTTCGATCGCTGCGCGCGACAGCGGGTTCTCACCATCCTCGATGATCGCCGCGACCAGAGGTACGGGCAAAACCGGCACAACCGAATTGATCCGGTGCATCAATTCCTCGGCCAATGGTTCGGCGATGTCCCCGCCATGATGCGCGGCAAAGGTTTTGAGCGACAAGGGATGCCCAAAGCTCACCGCCGCATAGCCGAACTTGTGATACTTGCCCCTCATCCTCAACCAGATCTGCTTTAGGAAGAAACCCGAGATCACGCTGATACGCGCATGGAACCCACGCCCGTTGCGCGCCAGCGCCTCAAGCAGGATGCGATCTTCCAGCACCCGATCATAGTTCAGCGCCACCGGCACGAACACCACGTCGCGCGCCTCCGGATCAAACCCGTCGGTGATGTATTTCAACAATCCCATCTTCGGCTCTTGCGGCGCCCCGTCCAGACTCAGCCGCCCCTCGGGGAACATCGCCTGCGTCACCCCGCCCTGCGTGGCCAGCCGCACATAGGCCGCCAGCACCTTGCGATAGAGCGTATTGCGTGATTTGCGCCGGATGAAATAGGCGCCCATCGCCTTGATCAATCGGCTGAGCGGCCAGACCCGCGCCCATTCCCCCACCGCATAGGCCAGCGCCGAGCGTTCGGCGGCAAGATATGTCACGAGCACGTAATCCATGTTGCTGCGATGGTTCATAACGAAAACCACCGTCGCGTCCGTCGGGATATGTTTAAGCCCCGACTCGTCGAAATGCCCCAACCGCACCCGGTAAAGCGCCGTACTCAGGAACCTGGCGAGCCTGATCGCCACCCCGAAATAGGCCGAGGCCGAAAAGGACGGCACGATCTCCCGCGCATAGCGCTTGGCCTCTTCAAAGGCGACGTTTTCGGGGATGCCCTGCTCGGCGGCATGATCGGCCACCGCCTGTGCCACGTCGGGCTGATAAATCAGCCGCTGGATCATGTCGTAACGCCGCGCCAGCTTGAACGGCTCGATCGGACGTTCAAGCCGCGTATTGAGCTGCGCAACGGCCTTCTCCATCCGGCGCCGGAAAAACCAGCGCACCGAGGGGAAAAGCAGATGACTTGCCGCCGTGACCGCTGCAAACAGCAGGATCAGGACAAAAAGCCAAAGGGGAAGTTCTACGGTCGAGCCCATGGGCAACTCTTGCAATGCAACGCGGCAAGGTAAATATCAAAACGCATGAAAATCAGGCAGCCCCCATGCACGCGTTAACGATCACCCGTGGCTTTTGCGAAACAGAACGGGACACCGTGGCCCAACTCTATTGGGATGCCTTTTCGGGCAAGCTTGGCCCCGTAATGCGCCCGCGCGCGCGCGCGCTCGCGTTCTTCACCTCTGTCCTCGACCCGGAATTCGCCCTGACAGCCCGCGACGACACGGGCACCCTGCTGGGAGTTGCCGGTTTCAAGACGGCCTCCGGCGCGCTGGTCGGCGGGTCCTTGCGGGACATGGCCCAGGTCTATGGCTGGTTCGGTGCGCTTTGGCGCGCGGGCGTGCTCTCCCTGCTGGAACGCGACACCGTCACCGATACCCTTCTTATGGACGGGATCTTTGTCGCCCCCGAGGCGCGGGGACGCGGGGCCGGGACCGCGCTACTCACCGCCATCAAGGCCGAAGCCCGCGACCGAGGCCTCTCCTTCGTCCGGCTGGACGTCATCGATTCCAACCCGCGCGCCCGTGCCCTTTACGAACGCGAAGGTTTTGTCGCAGGCGAAACCGAGCATATCGGCCCTTTGCGACATATCTTTGGCTTCAGTAGCGCGACGAAGATGGTATGTATGGTTGCAGCATAATTGCCGCAATGCAGCGAATTGACTTGCGCATGATATTTCGCATATCTACGCTCTGACGCAACAATATTGCCCAACCGATTCATAAGGACGCTCCATGTCGCAGACGCAGAAAGACCGCCCCTGGCTCATCCGAACCTATGCCGGCCATTCCACCGCCAAGGCGTCCAACGCGCTTTATCGCTCCAACCTTGAAAAGGGTCAGACCGGTCTTTCGGTGGCCTTCGACCTGCCCACCCAGACCGGCTATGACAGCGATCACGTCCTGTCGCGCGGCGAAGTGGGCAAGGTGGGCGTGCCCGTCTGCCACCTCGGCGACATGCGCACCCTGTTTGAAGAGATTCCGCTCGAACAGATGAACACCTCGATGACGATCAACGCCACCGCCCCGTGGCTGCTGGCGCTCTACATCGCCGTGGCCGAGGAACAGGGCGCGGACGTTTCCAAGCTTCAGGGCACCGTTCAGAACGACCTGATCAAGGAATACCTGTCGCGCGGCACTTATATCTGCCCGCCCGCCCCATCGCTCAAGATGATCGCGGACGTGGCCGAGTATTGCTATACCAACGTGCCGAAATGGAACCCGATGAACGTGTGTTCCTATCACCTGCAAGAGGCCGGCGCGACGCCCGAACAGGAACTGGCCTTTGCCCTCGCCACAGCCATCGCCGTGCTGGATGCGCTGAAACCGCGCGTTCCCGCAGAAGACTTCCCGGCGCTTGCGGGCCGTATCTCGTTCTTCGTCAACGCCGGTATCCGTTTCGTCACCGAAATGTGCAAGATGCGCGCCTTCGTCGATCTCTGGGACGAGATCCTCGAAACCCGCTATGGCGTCGACAACCCGAAATTCCGCCGCTTCCGCTATGGTGTTCAGGTCAACTCGCTCGGCTTGACCGAACAGCAGCCCGAAAACAACGTCTACCGCATCCTGATCGAGATGCTGGCCGTGACCCTGTCGAAAAAGGCCCGCGCCCGCGCGGTTCAGCTTCCCGCATGGAACGAGGCCCTTGGCCTGCCCCGCCCCTGGGACCAGCAATGGTCGATGCGCATGCAACAGATCATGGCCTTTGAAACCGACCTCCTGGAATATGACGATCTGTTTGATGGCAACCCCGCCGTCGACAAAAAGGTCGCCGAACTGAAAGAGGGCGCACGCCACGAACTGGCGAATCTCGAAAGCATGGGCGGCGCCATTGACGCCATCGACTACATGAAGTCCCGCCTTGTCGATTCCAACGCGGACCGCCTGAACCGGATCGAAGCCGGGGAAACCGTGGTCGTCGGCGTGAACAAGTTCCAGAAGGGCGAGGTTTCGCCGCTGATGACCGGCGATGGTGGCATCATGGTTGTCGACCCCGCCGTGGAACAGGAACAGATCGACCGCCTGAATACATGGCGCGCCGAGCGCGACAGCGCCGCCGTGGAAAAGGCACTGGCCGATCTGCGCGCCGCCGCGCAAGCCGGGCAAAACGTCATGCCCGCGTCGATCGCCGCCGCCAAGGCCGGTGTCACCACCGGGGAATGGGCCGCGCAGATGCGCGTCATCCACGGCGAATACCGTGGCCCCACCGGCGTTTCCGGCTCGCCCTCGAACAAGACCGAGGGGCTCGACGACATCCGCACAGCCGTCGATGCCGTCTCCGACAAGCTTGGCCGCCGCCTCAAGTTCGTGATCGGCAAGCCCGGCCTTGACGGCCACTCCAACGGCGCCGAGCAGATCGCCTTCCGCGCCCGCGATTGCGGCATGGACATTACATATGACGGCATCCGCCTCACACCCGAGGAAATCGTCGCCAAGGCGCTCGAGGATAAGGCACATGTCGTCGGGCTTTCGATCCTGTCCGGCAGCCATATCCCGCTGGTTGAAGACCTGATGCAACGTATGCGCGACGAAGGGCTGGGCGATACGCCGGTCATCGTCGGCGGCATTATTCCAGACGAAGACGCCGACCGTCTGCGCGCCATGGGTGTGGCACGGGTCTATACGCCGAAAGATTTCGAATTGAATACGATCATGATGGATATCGTGACGTTGGCAGATCCCAAGGCAGTCGCTGCCGAATAAAGACGCCAAAGCGCATCAAACTAATTCTAATTGGCCCTATTCGGATACCGAATAGGGCTTTTTTCGGACTGACACAAATTGACCCCTGTATATCGACTTGGTGATATTGAAAAAAAGAAAGAAATGAACAAGCGAGAGGGAAGCCATGAAACTGGATGGAATGTCAGCCGACGAATTGATCGCGCTCAAAGAACGGATTGACGCGCAACTGCTCAAACTCGAAGCCGAACGCAAGGAAAACGCGCTCAAGGCCATTAGGGAAGCCGCCGAAAAACACGGCTACACACTTGATGAAATTGCCTCCATCGCAGGCAAGCGCAAGGGCGCACTGGCCAAAGGTGTCCCGAAATACGTTCATCCCCAAGACCCCAAGACCACCTGGACCGGAAAGGGCCGCAAACCAAAGTGGTTTGACGAGGCGCTAGCTGCCGGGATCACACCGGACCAGATGGAACTCTGATCCCCAGCTTGCTCCGACTCGGGGCATGGGGCACAATCAGACCAAGAGGTGCCCCATGTCCTTCATAGCGTTTTCCGTAAAGATAACCGGACGGGTCCAGGGCGTCGCATTTCGCAACTGGACCCGATCCCGCGCCCGGTCGCTGGGTTTGGTGGGCTGGGTGCAGAATGACCCGACCGGCTCGGTCAGCGCTTTCGTGCAAGGCCCCAAGACCGACGTCGAAACCCTGCTCAACGATCTCTGGTCCGGCCCTGCCGCTGCCTCGGTGCGCGATGTGCAATCCTCCAAGGCCACGCCGGACGACAGCCTGACCGGATTCTCCATCCTGCGCTGACGCCCCTTCCCCCTTGCGCAAGGGCCCGGCTTGCCTTCATCTTGTGGCTCTGAAAACTTTTGCGCGAGGCATCCCCATGACCATCCATATTGGCGCCGAACCGGGCCAGATTGCTGAAACTGTCCTTTTGCCGGGGGATCCCTACCGGGCGAAATGGGCGGCTGAAACGTTTCTGAAAGACGTAGAATGCGTCAACCAGGTGCGCGGGATGCTCGGCTTTACGGGAAAGTGGAATGGCCATCGCGTCACCATTCACGGATCGGGCATGGGTATGCCGTCGCTGTCGATCTATGCCAACGAGTTGATCACGTCCTACAATGCCCAAACGCTGATCCGCATCGGGTCCTGTGGGGGCATGCAAAAATCGGTGAACGTGCGTGACGTGATCATCGCCATGACCGCCACGTCGGTTTCAACCCCGTCGCGCGGCATCTTCAAGGAAATCAATTTTGCGCCCTGCGCCGATTACGGCCTCCTGCGCGCCGCCGCCGATGCAGCCATGGCGCGCGGCACACCGACCCATGTGGGCGGCATTTATTCTTCGGATGTGTTCTACGACGAACGCCCTGACCTCAATGAACAGATGATCCGCCACGGCATTCTGGGCGTCGAGATGGAAGCGGCCGAGCTCTATAACCTCGCCGCCCGCCACGGTCGGCGCGCCTTGGCGGTTCTGACCGTCTCGGACCACCTGATCACGCACGAAGCCCTGCCCGCCGAAGATCGCGAGAAAACCTTTGGAGACATGGTTGAAATCGCGCTAGAGGCCGCTTTCTCCGGTCAGTAACCGCGCCAGCGCCTGCAAGGGCGGCGAAGCTTTGCCGCCCTTCTTTCCCAATTCCAACCAGCGCGGCAATTCGGCCCGCGTCTCGAACGGTGCCACCAGGGCGCCGCTCTCCAGATGCCGCGCCACCAGCGCGCCATGCCCCATCAGCACCCCGGCGCCATGCACCGCCTCTTCCACGGCCAGCGCATAAAGTGAAAAAACCGGCCCCTTCACGCCAACACATGCGCCCGCCGCAGCCAACCACGTTTCCCAGTCCCGGTCCCAAACCGCATCCGACAGGCACGCCACCCCAGCCAGATCCCCCACATCGCGCAACTGCGCGGCCACCTGCGGCGCGCAAACCGGAAAGATCTCGTCCTTCTCGATCCGCGTGCCATCCCCGGCGCCGAAAAACACCGTCAAATCGAACGGCTCGCGCGCCATGTTCGGCGGCTGTTCCATCGCTGTCACCGATATCTCCACGTCGGGCAACGCCGCCCGGATCGCAGGCAGGCGCGGGGACAGCCAAAGCTGGGCAATCGCGGGCAAGGCCGCCACATGCAGCCGCCCCGGCGCCGCCGCTTCCCGCAAGGCGCCCACGGCCCCGCCCATGGCATCAAAGGCCGCACTCAACTCGGGCAACACCCGCGCCCCGACCCGGCTTAGCACAACGCCCTGCGCCCGCCGTTCGAACAATGCAGCCCCGCACCAGTCCTCAAGTGTCTTGATCTGCTGTGCTACCGCACCCGGCGTGACACACAACTCATCCGCTGCGCGGGCAAACCCGCCCAACCGGGCCGCCGCCTCAAAGGCGCGCAAAGCCGTCATCGGAGGCCCCTTCGGCCGGGGAGGAAGCACCGCCATCTAAATACCCATAGTTTTTCTATGCCTAATTATCATGAAATCTGATTTGCGCCCAGCCCGCTTTCACAGTCCAATCCAAGACAAATCAAACCGGAGCCCATCATGTCCCATCTTGCTTCCCGCCCCTGGGTGCCTGCCACCTGCGAAACCCTGATTCAGCGCATTGCCCAAGACACCGCACAGGCGAGCAGCACGGCGATCGCCCATCGTCTGACTGCACTGGCAGATCAGAACCGTCAGATCCACGAACGGGACTGCTTCAACCTCAACCCGGCGACCAATGTCATGAACCCCGCCGCCGAGGCCCTGCTCGCCTCCGGCCTCGGCTCGCGCCCGTCGCTGGGCTATCCCGGTGACAAGTACGAAATGGGCCTTGAGGCGATGGAGGAAATCGAAGTCATCGCCGCCGCGCTTTGCGCCGAAATCTTCGAGGCACAATATGCCGAAATCCGTGTTCCCTCGGGCGCAATCGCCAATCTCTACGGCTTCATGGCGCTCTGCAAACCGGGGGACGCCGTTATCACGCCGCCGGCCGAGGTTGGCGGCCATGTCACCCACCATGCTGCCGGTTGCGCCGGGCTCTACGGGCTGGAAAGCCACGCCGCCCCGGTCAATGCAGATGGTTATACCGTCGATCTCGACGGGCTGGCTGCGCTGGCCCGCAAGGTCAAGCCTGCGCTTATTACTATCGGCGGCTCGCTGAACCTTCTGGAACATCCTGTCGCGGAAATCCGGGCCATTGCCGATGAGGTTGGTGCGCATGTGCTGTTCGACGCGGCCCATCAATGCGGCATGATCGCGGGCAAGGCATGGAAAAACCCGCTCACCGAAGGCGCGCATATGATGACAATGAGCACCTACAAATCACTGGGCGGTCCGCCTTCGGGCCTGATCGTCACCAATGAGGCCGAGATCGCCCGGCGGCTCGATGCCATCGCCTTTCCCGGCATGACCGCCAATTTCGACGCCGCCAAATCCGCCGCGCTTGCCATGACCATGCTCGACTGGCGCGATTTCGGATCCGCCTATGCGCAGGCGATGATCGACACGAGCATCGCCCTCGCCGCCGCGCTCCAAGCCGAGGGCATCCCGGTTTTTGAAACCCATGCCGGTGCCACCCGCTCGCATCAGTTCGCAGTGCTGGCCGCACCCTTTGGGGGTGGGCAGACCGCGTCAAAAACCCTGCGCAAGGCCGGTTTCCTTGCCTGCGGCATCGGCCTGCCGGTAGATGCGGTCACGGGTGACATGAACGGCCTGCGCATCGGAACGCCCGAGCTCGTGCGCTGGGGCATGGGCGCAGAACACGCGCCCGAGTTGGCCGCACGCATTGCCGCCGCCCTGCGCGCCAACGCACCAGACAGCCTTGCCCGAGACACTGCGGACTGGCGCGCAACCTTCGACCGATTGCACTTCATCCATGAAGGAGGCGCTCCCGCCCGATAACCGGGCCAGCAAGCTGGTCCGGCATCGGTTGGGTCCGGCCCTGCGCCCGCAAGGCGGGCGCAGGGCGGCGGCGCGCGTGCGCGCCTTGTTTGAGTATTTTGGCAAAATGAAGACAGGGCGCGGTGGTTTAACCTGTGGGGAAACGCCGCTTCATACCGACGCAATACCGACGTGAAACCGATGCATAACCGATCGTGGTTTTGCCTGTTAACCAAGGCCATCGCATCGGATTCGCGCCACTTGCGCCACCCTGCCGGGAACGGATGCGCAAGACTTGGTTAACCAAGCCCATGGCTGCGGTCATAGCCATTGACCGAAGGTGGGGTCCAATCCTTCAAGATTTCTTTTTCCGGTTCGAACACCTCGACCAGCAATGGATAACAGGCTGCACTATCAGAGGAGTGTTCCGACGAGCAATCCCCTCCGGGACAGGCACTCAGCGCCCCCAGCAGGTCGATTTCCGCAAAGAATTCAAGGTAGTCGCCGGGCCGCACGGGACTGGCCTTCATGAAATACTGCCCCGTTTCGCGGGTGAAACCGGTGCACATGAAGACGTTGAGCACGTCATGTACTTGTCGCTCTGCCACCTTTGGATCAAGCCCGGTTTCCTCGGCCAGCGCCCGCGTCAGGTTGGAATGGCAGCAATGGTGATACTGGCTCCCCGAAAGCAGATTACCCGTGTAGGGATCACAGCGCGTGCCGATCACGTCATGTACCGACCCGCCCCATTCATCTTTTCCATACCATTCCAGCGTATCCTCCAGAATCGTCGCCATCGGACGCAAAGAAGGAAAGGACGACCACATCCGCATGCCCGTGGTCAGGTGTGTGCCATGCAGCGCGCGGGTCTTGCCGGAGTAGAACCGTTCGTTGAGGTCGTGCGCGTTCCACAGGTTGAGGTCGCCCACCTGCGGCCCCTCGACCGAGGAAATGCGAAAGAAATGCCCGGCAGGCACCGAAAAACACCGCGCCTCGCGCGGCGGGATCAGCACCTCGCCCGTTTTCCGGGCCGTGTCGCGCGCCGATTGGTAAAGCGCCATTGGCGGCACAGGCAGGGTCTCGTTCGGGTAACAGATGACGGGCTTGATCGCGCGGCGCGCGGCGGCATCCTCGGGAATGTGGGCCATTCGGGGGGCTCCCTTGTTGCGAACTCCCCCGAATGAACCCTCCCTCCCCGGGATTGGCAAGCCTCAGATGGCGATCACGTCCAACGGCGGGAAGCCGTTGAAGCCGACCGTGGCATAGGTCGAGGTATAGGCACCGCAGTTGCGGATCACGATACGATCGCCGGATTTCAGGCCCAGCGGCAATTGCACGGGCTGTTTTTCGTATAGAACATCCACGCTGTCACAGGACGGACCCGCCAGCACGCAAGGCCCGGTGTCCTCATGGTCGCGCTCGGTAAGAAACTGGTAGCGGATCGCTTCGTCCAGAGTTTCGGCCAATCCCGAGAACTTGCCGATATCAAGGTAAACCCAGCGATGCAGGTCGTTGTCCGACTTGCGGCTGACCAGCAGAACCTCGGCGGCAATTGCACCGCATTCCCCCACGAGACCCCGCCCCGGTTCGGCCATCACATGTGCGACATTGCCAAAACGGGTTGCGATTTGTTCCATGACTTCAGCGGCATAGGAGGTCGCACCCTGTATTTCCACGCCGTAATACGCAGGGAAACCACCACCGATGTTGAGCACCGAAAGGTCATGACCGGCCGCTTTCGCGTCGGCCCAGACACCCGCCACCTGATCCAGAATGGGCGCCCACATCGCGGCGCGCCGCGTCTGCGAGCCGACATGGAATGATACGCCCACCGGGCACAGGCCCAGTGACACCGCATAATCCATGAGAGACACCGCTTTGCCCGGTGCGCAGCCGAACTTGCGGGTCAGCGGCCAGTCGGCCTCGGTGGCCTCGACGATCAGGCGCACATAGACCTTGGCGCCCGGCGCGAACTCCGCAAGCTTTTCCAGCTCTTCTTCGGCATCCACGGCAAAAAGCTCCACGCCTGCCCCATAAGCAAAAGCAATGTCGGCAGGTTTCTTGACGGTATTGCCAAAGGACACATGCGCAGGCGAAGCCCCGACGGCAAGGCACATCTCGATCTCGGCACGGCTTGCGGCATCAAAGCGGCTGCCCAGCGCGCAGAGCGTCTTCAGGATTTCCGGCGCCGGGTTTGCCTTGACCGCATAGTGGATAACAGCCCGCCCCAGACCCGCCTTAAGCGCGTCGTACTGGCGGGCAACGGCCTCGGTATCCAGAACCAACGTCGGGCGTTCAAAACGGTTTTGCAGGATGAAAGCTTCTGCGCGTGAAATACCACGCGACTCGTGATCGGGGGCGAAAGCCCCGGTTGCGTATGCGTACATTGGTCATCTCCAAAAGACCTGACCCGGCGGGTCAAAACTCAAAGGGAGACGTTACCGTCGCTACGTAACTTGGGGGCGACCCTTACGACAGAGGCGCGTGCGTTGGCGTCTTGATACGCCATATCGGGCCAAAGCCAATTTCAATCAAGCATTTTCTTTTCAGCAACACACAATAATATTTTTTATATACTTTTCATATACTTGCAGGACAATCCCTCAAACTGACCGGCCCGCGGCGCGCCCGGAAAAAATACACCCGCCAAGGAATGTGCCCTCCAGAGCGTTGTAGCCGTGATATCCACCGCCCCCGAATCCCGCCACTTCGCCCGCCGCGAACAGCCCCTCGAACGCACGCCAGTCCGGACGCAGAACCTGCCCGGTCGGATCGGTATGCAGCCCGCCCAGCGATTTGCGTGTCAGGATGTTGAGCCGCACGGCGATCAATGGCCCATTGGCCGGGTCCAGAATGCGGTGCGGCTTGGCTGTACGGATCAGCCTGTCACCCCGGTATTGGCGCGCACCCCGAATGGCTGTGACCTGCGCATCCTTGGAAAAGGGGTTCTCGATCTGCGCATCCCGCGCCTCGATCTGGGCAAGGATTTTCTCGAACGCCACCGGCGTTTCCGGCGTCAGCGCATTCATGCCGCGCACCAGTTCCGGCAGGCTTTCGGCAACTACGAAATCCTCGCCCTTACGCTTGAACGCCTCGACTGGCGCCGGGGCACCCTTGCCCATGATACGGGCCTTGAGCACCTCCTGCCATTTGCCAGATGTCAGGTCCGGGTTCTGTTCTGACCCGGACAGAGCGAATTCCTTTTCGATGATCTTCTGAGTGAGGATGAACCAGCTGTGCTCATGCCCCGTCGACAGGATACGTTTCAATGTCCCAAGACTGTCAAACCCCGGCAAATAAGGCGCTTCCATACGTTCGCCCAACGCGTCAAACCACATCGAGGACGGCCCCGGCAGGATGCGGATGCCGTGATTGGGCCAGATCGGATCCCAATTCGCCAGCCCCTCAGTGTAATGCCACATCCGGTCGCCATTGATGATCGCTGCGCCTGCGCCTTCCGCAACACGCTGCATTTGGCCATCCACATAATCCGGCACCCCGGCCACCATGCGCTTGGGCGCTTTGCCAAGACGGTCTTCGGGCCAATACCGGCGCACCATATCATGATCTCCGCCGATGCCGCCGGACGTGACGATCACGGCCTCGGCGCGGTGTTCGAAATCCCCAACCACGTCACGATTGGTCGACCGTCCACGCGCGGCATCGTCCGCGGCAAGGACCTCGCCACTGACCCCTTTGACCACGCCATTTTCCACGATCAACTGCGTGACACGATGGCGGAAGCCAAAGGCAATCTTGCCTTCATCAACCGCCTTGCGCACAAGGCGTTCAAACGGGGCCACAACGCCCGGGCCCGTGCCCCATGTCAGGTGAAAGCGCGGCACCGAATTGCCATGCGTATGCGCCATGTCGCCGCCGCGCTCGGCCCAGCCAACGACGGGAAACCAGCGAAGTCCGCGCTCTGCGAGCCACGGACGCATCTCTCCTGCGGCAAACTCAAGATAGGCCTCGGCCACTTTGCGGGGGTTTTCATCTTCGGGGCGGTCGAACTGCGCAGATCCCATCCAGTCGCTCAGGGCAAGTGCATGGCTGTCGCGTATTCCCATCCGGCGCTGTTCGGGGGTGTCCACCATGAACAATCCGCCCAAGGACCAGAACGCCTGACCACCCAGCGACTGTTCGCCTTCCTGGTCCAGCAAGAGCACCTTGCGCCCCCGCTCTGCCGCTTCTGCGGCCGCCACAAGCCCGGCCAACCCTGCCCCGATGATAATAACGTCTGCCATGAAATTCTCCTCTCATGACAAACCTAGATTATGGGGCAGGCGATCACCAAGCCGAACCTGACGTAAATGAAAAGGCGCCCCACATGGTCAGAACCGGGGCGCCCATTCGTCAAGCGGCTTTGACGTACTCATAGTAGGTTTCGCTCTCGGGCTTGGCCTCTCCGCGTGGAACGGTTTTCAGCGGCGGAGTGTAGTAGGCATAGGCCTGTTCCAGCAACTCGAGCGCGCGTGCGGCAAAGTCTTCGGGGCGGTTTTGCGAGGTCGACATCTGTCTATCCTTACTGCTGTCAAACCTCCTCCCTGCCCCGGAACCTATGCCTGCGCAGGTGGGATTTCATCCCCCATTTCTGCAATTGTGCCATGCGCTTAGCGCAATTTTCCTTACGTCAATTGGTGATCAGATAGCCCGCCAGCCCAAGCATGAACCCCGCCACGGCGCCAAAGCTAGGCACCCAATGGTGTTTGAGCGGGACGCGCGGCGCGATGTCCTGAAACAGCAGAAAAAGGATGCCACCCGAGGCGAACAGCATAACCGCCCCAAGCATCCCCGGCGCATCGCTGAGAAAGCTAAGACCCACCCACGCCGCCAATGGTCCGACTGGGACCATCAAAAGGAACACAACCATGACCCGCGCCCGCGCCAGGCCCGCTCCGGTCATCTCGCGAAAGGCGTTGAACCCCTCGGGCAGGTTCTGCAGGGCGATCATTGCCGCCATCAGCAGCGCCACGTCCGCCTTGGCCGTCAACAACGCCCCCAGCGCCAGCGCCTCAGGGACATAGTCCAGCAACATCGCCAGAAACATCGCCGCCTTGCTGCCGCTCTGATCCAGCGCGCGATCCACAAGCATAAAGGCCAGCCCGCCCAATCCAAACAGCGCCACCGCCCAGCCCGGCGCGAGCATCTCCACGCCTTCAGGCACAAGCACCAATGCAATCGCCGAGACCAGCGCCCCGCCGCCAAAGGCCATCACAAAATGGCGCAGCGTATTGTCTTCCTGTTCCGGCAGCCAGCCTTCAAACCACGTCAAAGCCGCTCCAACCGGGATCGAGGCCCCTGCCAGCGTCGCCAGCAAAAGCGCCTGCATCAAACTGCCCTGTTCCATCCCACCTCCTGCGCCCAAGCTGGCGGCGCCCCCCGCACCCGGTCAAGCCCCTTTCCCCAAAAGAAAAAGCCCGCTCCAATGGAACGGGCTTTCTCGAAAAGCTTCAAGCCTGCAATCAGACGTGGCGCTCGACCAGCATCTTCTTGATCTCGGCAATCGCCTTCGCGGGGTTCAGCCCCTTGGGGCAGGTCTTGGCGCAGTTCATGATCGTGTGGCAGCGATAAAGCTTGAACGGGTCTTCCAGCTCGTCCAGACGTTCGCCGGTGGCCTCGTCACGGCTGTCGATGATCCAGCGATAAGCGTGGAGCAACGCGGCCGGGCCAAGATACCGATCACTGTTCCACCAGTAGCTCGGGCAGGACGTCGAGCAGCTGGCGCACATCACGCATTCATACAGGCCATCAAGCTTCTTGCGGTCTTCTATCGACTGCTTCCACTCTTTTGCCGGACGGTTGGTCTTGGTTTCCAGCCACGGCATGATCGACGCGTGCTGCGCGTAGAAGTGGTTCAGGTCCGGGATCAGGTCCTTGACCACCGCCATATGCGGCAGCGGATAGATCTTCACGTCGCCCTTGATCTCATCCAGCCCATAGATACAGGCCAGCGTGTTGATCCCGTCGATGTTCATCGAGCAGGAGCCACAAATCCCCTCGCGGCAAGACCGGCGGAACGACAGGGTCGGATCGACCTCGTTCTTGATCTTGATCAGCGCGTCCAGAACCATCGGGCCGCACTTGTCCATGTCGAGGAAATAGGTGTCGACACGCGGGTTTTTGCCATCATCCGGGTTCCAGCGATAGATCTGGAACTTGCGGACATTGGTCGCGCCTTCCGGCTTGGGCCATGTCTTGCCCGTCGTAATGCGCGAGTTCTTCGGGAGTTTGAATTCAGCCATTTGTCTGTCTCCTACAATCAGCTGCCGATGCCATGAGCGACCTCAATCGGGTATCGACGCCTCAGCAATTTTCTCTTTAGCAATAGCCACTTCCGCCATACATGCCCTTCGAAGAGCGGGAACAGACAAAGTGGCCGTGCTCTTGTTTCTCCGAGCCCCGGCGCGTCACACCGGCACGATCAAGACAATCCCGGTATTCGCGGTTCCCGGTTACGCCCGCGGCAACGCCGCCCCAGAACAGAGCGCCAGCGCCGGTCGCGCCCGCCACTGCGAACACGCCCGCCGTCAGAACACCACCGATCACCTTCTGCTGGTTACGCGTGGTTTTGCACTGCGACGCGGCAGGCACCTCGTTTCCGGATCCGCTGGAGGTCCGCACGACGCCTGCATTCGAGCCATATTGAACAGAGTAGCGGTCTTGCAGACAGTCATTGATGTCGTGCGCGCCGCGCTCGGTGCCACCATCGGCGGCTCCCACGCGCGGAACGCCTCCGGTCTGAATATAGGCATAGCTGCCGGGCGCGCGGGTTTCTTTCATGCAAGAACGCACATGCTGCGCGGCCGCCGCGTCCTGAGCCTGGGTTGGCGCAGGAACGCCCGCACCGACCCCAAGCCCAAAGACTGCAGCACAAAAAAACAGCTTCACGGGCGCCGCCATCAAAACGTCCGCGCCTTGGGCGCGATTTTCTTGAGGCTGATGCCACCTTCATCCTCGGTGGTCAGCGGATCAACGATGACCGGGCGATAGCTCAGGTCAACCTTGTTGCCTTCGACGCGGCTGACGGTATGCACCCGCCAGTTCTTGTCATCCCGCTCCGAGTAATCCTCGTGCGCATGCGCGCCACGGCTTTCCTTGCGGGCCTCTGCGCCGTGGATCGTGGCCAGCGCGTTGGGCATCAGGTTGGTGAGTTCCAGCGTCTCCATCAGGTCCGTGTTCCACACCAGCGATGTGTCGGTCACGTGCAGATCGTCCAGCTTGGCCGCGATCGCGGTCATCTTCTCGACGCCTTCCTTCAGGGTCTTGTCGGTCCGGAACACAGCTGCGTCCGACTGCATGGTGCGCTGCATTTCCAGACGCAGTTCCGCGGTCGGCGTGCCACCTTTGGCGTTGCGCAGACCGTCGAACCGGTCAAATGCCTTGTCCACCGACGCCTGGTTCAGAACCGGGTTCGGCGCATCCGCATCCACAACCTTGCCCGCGCGAATGGCCGAAGCGCGGCCAAACACCACGAGGTCAATAAGCGAGTTCGAGCCCAGACGGTTCGCGCCATGCACCGAGGCACAGCCCGCTTCGCCCACGGCCATCAGACCCGGCACAACGGCGGTCGGATCTTCGGCGGTCGGGTTCAGCACCTCACCCCAATAGTTGGTCGGGATACCGCCCATGTTGTAATGCACCGTCGGCAGAACCGGGATCGGTTCCTTGGTGACGTCCACACCCGCAAAGATCTTGGCGCTTTCCGAAATACCCGGCAGGCGCTCGGCCAGCGCTTCGGCGGGCAGGTGGTTGAGGTTCAGGTGGATGTGATCGCCATGCTCACCCACACCGCGGCCTTCGCGGATTTCCATGGTCATGGAGCGGGAAACATAGTCACGCGGCGCGAGGTCCTTGTAATTGGGCGCATAGCGCTCCATGAACCGCTCGCCTTCGGAGTTGGTCAGGTAGCCACCTTCCCCGCGTGCCCCTTCGGTGATCAGACAGCCCGAGCCGTAGATGCCGGTCGGATGGAACTGAACGAATTCCATGTCCTGCAGCGGCAGGCCCGCGCGGGCCACCATCCCGCCACCGTCGCCGGTACAGGTATGGGCCGAGGTCGCGCTGAAGTAAGCACGACCATAACCACCCGTGGCCAGAACGACCATCTTGGCGTTGAAGACATGCATGGTGCCGTCATCCAGCTTCCAGCAGACCACCCCCTGACACTGTCCGTCTTCGGACATGATCAGGTCGATCGCGAAATACTCGATATAGAATTCGGCGTTGTTCTTGACCGACTGGCCATAGAGCGTGTGCAGGATCGCGTGGCCGGTCCGGTCGGCGGCGGCACAGGTCCGCTGCACGGGGGGGCCTTCACCAAACTCGGTGGTGTGGCCGCCGAACGGGCGCTGATAGATCTTGCCCTCTTCGGTGCGCGAAAACGGCACGCCGTAATGCTCAAGCTCGTAAACCGCCTTGGGCGCTTCGCGGGCGAGATATTCCATCGCGTCCGTGTCGCCCAGCCAGTCCGACCCCTTGACGGTGTCATACATGTGCCACTGCCAGTTGTCCGGGCCCATGTTCGACAGCGACGCCGCGATGCCACCCTGTGCCGCCACAGTGTGCGAGCGGGTCGGGAACACCTTGGTGACGCAAGCGGTGCGTAGGCCCTGTTCGGCCATGCCGAGCGTGGCGCGCAGACCGGCACCGCCGGCGCCTACGACAACCACGTCATATTCATGTGTTTCGTATTCGTATTCAGCCATGTCTCAGGTCCTCACAGCGCGATTTTTGCCAGCGCGAACAAGCCGATGGCGGTGATGCCATAGCTCAGGATGATCACCGACATGATCAGGATTTTCTTGGTCGACTTGCGGAAGTAGTCCTCGATCATCATCTGTGCACCCTTTGCAAAGTGCTGCATGCCAAAGACCAAGACCAGCGCGGTCACGATCGCCGGGAACGGGCGGCCGAACGTGGCCACCACCTCGGCATGACCGCCCCCAAGGGCGCTGCCGAAGATATAGATGAAAACCGGAATGATCAGGGCCAGGCCAACGGCGCTGACCTGCATGTACCAGTGGTGCTCTGTCCCTGCGTGTGCAGCGCCGCGTCCTTCGGCGCGCTTGCGGTCGGTAAGATAACGCATGGTCGCCCCCTTATACGATGATCATGGTCAGAACGGTCAGCACGACCGAACCGATGATGCAGGCCCAGCCAAGCTTTTCGGCGGTCGGAATGTCCAGCCCGCGCCCGGCGTCATAGATCAGGTGACGCAGCCCGGCGAGGTAGTGATACCAGATGCCCAGAAGCGACAGGCTGAACAGCACGTCACCGATAAATCCGGTGGCAAAGCCATTCACAGCCGCAAAGTAATCCGGTCCCGCAGCCGCCGCTGCCAGCCACCAGACAATCAACAAAGCCGTGACAATCATCGCATTCCCGGTGATCCGCGTGAGGATCGACGTGACCGAAGTCAACTGCGGGCGATAGACCGTCAGGTGAGGAGAAAGCGGGCGCTCAACCCTTTTCGCATCAGCCATTCTGAATCCTTTCAGGTTCCCTTGCGTCCTTTACTAAAGGTTTTTTTGTCTCTGTCACTCTGAGCAAAGCCTAAAAGGCGCGGTTTTTTGGCGCAATGGGTCAGATTTTGGAGGATTTGTGATCACTGAAATTTGTTCGTGATCACATTTTCGCAGTTTGAGCCCGCTTAATGTCCGCTCGCCCCCACCTTCCCGCTGTTTCCCGCGATGTGGCGAGTCGGGTAAACCCTGAATGTTTGCGCTCTCAAGGGGTTTGGCGACACTTGGTCCACCGATAGCGACCCGTCACGGTGCAAGAGACGACATTTGTCGGGCCAGTTCACGGATCAGTTTTTGGCGAATGCGCGCCGGGTAATCGGGAAATCCGTTGGCTGTGACAACAAACGCACCCGCGCCTGTGATCACATTTTCCCAGAAATAGGCCGTCAGGTCGATCTCGTTGGTTTCGATCACCAGCGCGTTGACAGTCACATCGGCCCTGACCATTGCTTCCCGCGCCTTCGCGGGCTCCAAGCCTTCATTGGAAAACCCGTCACCCGACACATCAACCACCTTGCGCAAACAGGCCGGCGCGCTTTCAAATGCCTTGAGCGCCATCAACATCGCCTCGCCCACCGCCGTTGAATACTTGTCCCAGACCCGCGGCATGGCCTCTACGGCTTGAGCAAACGCCTCGGCATCGGCCGGGCTACGCACTTGAAACCACGGCAGCACCAGTTCCTGTCGCCCCTCGCCCGTCCATTGCATCAACGCCACCGCGCTCTGTCCGCGCACCAGCGCCTCGACCACAACGCCGTCCCGCAAACCAGCGGCAAGGCCTTCCATCTGAACCTTGTATTCGAGAGGATCAATACTGCCCGACACATCCACGGCCAGCAACAATGCCACGTCACAGGCCCGCGCCGGAACCAACGACGCGCATGTCATCATCAGGGAAAGGGCCAATCGGGCAATCATACCTCACCCTATCGCTGGAACCGCTCGGCGCCTACAGATAACCCCGCGCGCTTCCGATAGGTCGGAACAGTCGATCAGCGCGTGCCCCGGTTCAGGAAAAAATTTCCAAGGTATTACCGTTGGCACCGGCAATCTCGTCTTCGTCGGTACGGTCAAAACGCAACTCGGCCTGCACAGGGCAGGCCGAGACCAGAATCAAAGTCGTCAGGATGGCGCGTATCATGCGCCGATCAGACCGGCATCAACGCCCAGTAGTCTAGGTCAAGCAGCACTTCGGGCAAGTACTTCCCGTCTTCGCCACGTAGCGCAAACGGCGCCCCGCCCTTGGTCGCCACCAGCCGCAACCGAATCGCGCCCACACCGGGCAAATCGGTCTCGGCCTTGTCGAGCACTTCCGACCAAGCTTTTACGGTCAACCCCGAGAACGCCGGGTTCGCATGGGCGCCACCGTTCAGACCCACGATCATCTGTGCATTGGCCAGCCCGTTAAAGCTCAGCGCGCGCGCCAGCGAAATGATATGCCCACCATAGATCAGGCGCTGCCCGTCCGGGCGGAACGTGGCGTCGAAATGCACCTTGGCCGTGTTCTGCCAAAGCCGCGTGGCCATCATGTGTTCAGCTTCTTCCAGCGTCACACCGTCGACGTGGTCAATGGTTTCGCCAATCTCGTAATCGCCCCAGCGATGCGGCTCGCCAGCCAGCGTGAAGTCATAATTCGAGAAATCCAGACCCTCTGGGATCACCAGATCCTTAGCATCGATCACCTTGGAAAGCTCGGGCACCACGGCCTCGGGCGCGGGCGCATCCACGTCGCGTTTGCGCACCATCACCCAGCGGACGTACTCCATCACGACCTCGTCGCGCTGGTTCATGCCGCGGGTACGCACGTAAACCACCCCGGTCTTGCCGTTCGAGTTCTGCTTGAGCCCGATGACCTCCGACGTCGAACGCAGGGTGTCGCCCTCATAAACCGGCTTGAGCCAGCGCCCCTCGGCATAACCAAGGTTTGCCACCGCGTTCAGCGACACATCCGGTACGGTTTTACCAAAGACCACGTGGAACGCCGCCAGATCGTCGATCGGCGATTTCGGCAGGCCCGAAGCCTGCGCAAATGCGTCCGACGAATACAGCGCGTGGCGCGCAGGATAGAGCGCGTGATAGAGCGCCCGCTCGCCCCCCGACACGGTGCGTGGCACCGCGTGCTCGATCACTTGGCCCAGCGTGTAGTCTTCGAAAAACCGGCCCGGATTGGTCTTGGCCATCTAGTGCTCTCCTAGCTTCGTGTCGGGGGTATAGGTGCCCTCGACCTCCTTGATGACTGCCTGCCCACAGCGCATGACGCCGGTGGCCTGACAGAATGTCTGCGTGGGGGAGCCATAAAGCTCCCACCCCTTGTTCAACGCATCCGTCACCTTGTGACAGAAGGCCGATGTGTCCTCTTCGGACAGAAAACGATACAGCTTCATCTCATTCACCCCGGAAACGGCCAGTAGCCCAGCCAGCCATGGATCCACCCGATCACCGCCATCAGCACCAGCGACGCAACAAGGAACATGCCGTCCTTGGCAATCGTGCCGCGCTCGGTCGGCTGCCACGATCCTTCGGCCTTGTTGATCACCACAACCTCGGCCAGCGCCCAGACGAACAGCCCGCCAAACAGGATCAGCGAAGCCAGATCGCCGTTCACCAGCAGGTGCGCAAAGGCCCAGGCCCGGAAACCCGCCAACTGCGGATGACGCATGTTGTTGAGCAGCTTGCCCTTGCGCGGCGCCGGGCTCATCATGAAGATCGCGATCAGCACCAACAGGTTGTTGATATGCCATGTCCACGTCGGTGGGTACCAAAGGTCCACCACCGGGGCCATGCGATAGCCAAAAATCATCGCGATCACGCCAGCAAAGATGATCAGCGCCGAAACACCCCGTGCGCGATCCCCCATGCGGGCATGCGCATCCGGCATCGCCCGCTTCCAGAAATGCCCTGCCACCCATAGCAGGACACCCAAGATCAAAAGTACCATGTCAAACTCCCCTGTTTGCTTCAGGGAACAGGCTTACGACGAAAGCGCCGCGATTGCACTTGCCTTTGCCAGGATTTCACGCGCCGTCACGACATGCAGGTTCTCGACGATCTTGCCGTCCACCACGGCCACGCCCTGGCCGTTGGCCTCGACCTCTTCAAAGGCCGCGATCTGGCGCTCGGCCAGATCGATTTCCGCTTCGCTCGGGGCATAGGCCTCGTTGGCCACATCCACCTGCGCGGGGTGGATCAGCGTCTTGCCGTCAAAGCCCATGTCGCGGCCCTGATCACATTCCACCTTCAGCCCCTCGGCATCCTTGAACGCGTTATAAACACCATCCACGATGATCACGCCCTCGGCCTTGGCCGCCAACAGGCACAGGCCCAGCCCTGCCATCATCGGCAGACGGTCGGCACGGAACCGGGTCTGAAGCTCTTTGGCAAGGTCATTGGTACCCATCACCATGCCCTTGAGCTGCGGGTGCGCGGCGATCTCGGTCGCATTCAGCATGCCGCGCGGCGTTTCCATCATCGCCCAAAGCGGTTTGTCCCCGACCAGCGCGGCCAGCGCATCAAGCTGTGCAGCACTTTCCACCTTGGGCAGCAGAACCGCATCACAATCCATCTCGGCGGCCGCCTTGGCGTCGGCCTCACCCCATTGCGTGTCCAGCCCGTTGATCCGCACGATCCGCACCCGGTCGCCATAGCCACCCGCCGCAAGTGCTGCCTTCAGCGTGTCGCGCGCGTTTTCCTTTTCCTCGACCGCCACGGCGTCTTCGAGGTCAAAGATGATCGCGTCCACCGGCAAGGTCCGCGCCTTTTCGAGCGCCCGATCCTTGGAACCGGGAATGTAGAGTACTGAACGATAGGGGCGTGCGCGCTGATCCATGAGTCTCTCCGTAATAAAGTTGCGCGAAACTGCGCATTTTTTCCCAAATACTTCAAGAACGAAATTGCCGCAACGCAGAAGAAATTGCCATCGCGCAGCACCGAACGCCACATTAACCCTGTTTTTGCGCCTCCAAAGGCAGCCTGTTTCCATCGGACACGGGTGGGAGGCACGGCACCAGAAGGTTCGATTCACCATGGAAAACGCGGGGATTTCCCCGCATGTGAGAAAGGAACCAACCGATGAAACACAAAACTCTGGCACTGGCGATGGGGTTTGGCCTTCTGATTGCGGGCGCTCAGCTGGTCGAGGCGCAAAACGCCCGCAACTGCGGCCCCCGCGAGGCCGTGGTGCAACGTCTGGCCGAAGGCTATGGCGAAACCCGGCAGGCTATCGGGCTGGCTGCCCAAGGTGCCGTTCTCGAAGTCTTTGCCTCGCAAAGCTCGGGCAGCTGGACGATCACCGTCACCTTCCCGGGTGGCGCGACCTGTCTTGTCGCCAGCGGCGAAGCCTACCAGACCCTTGCCGAACCCTTGCCGCCTCTGGGCGAAGGCGCATGACATGATCCAACGGGGCCGGGTGCGCATGCCGCCCCGGCCCTCAGTTCAGCGCATCCCATATCAGTTTGCTCCCCGTCAGGGTAAGCAAAAGGTAGGTTAGTCCAAAGAACGCCCGGTCGGGAATCGCGTAATGCGCCTTGACCCCGATCCACGCCCCCATAAGCGCAAAAGGCGCCAAAAGCAGATCGGCCCAAAGCGTCTGGAGCTTGAACACCCCTAGAAACGCATAAGGCACGGCCTTGGCGATATTGATCACCCAGAAAATCAGAACCGTCGTCGCCTGGTACGCGGTTTTGCTCACGCCGCGTGAGAGCAGGTAAACCGCGACCGGCGGCCCCCCTGCATGGCTGACAAAACTTGTGAACCCCCCGACGGCCCCGGCGACAAACCCCACCCATTCCGGCATTGACTTGCGCGGCCGCCCCCGGCGCGGCCAAAGTTGCCACGCCACAAAGCCCAGCGAAACCGCACCAATCAAAAGGCGCAACACATCGTCGTTGGCCACGGAAAACAGTGCCGCCCCCAGCGCCACGCCCGGCACCGATCCGATCAGCAGAACCCGCGCGTCCACCAGGCTCCATTTGCGCCAATAGGGTCGCAACGTCGCAACGTCGATCAGCATCAAGAGCGGCAGCATCAGCCCCAAAGCCTGCGCTGGCGGCAAAACGATGGCCAAAAGCGCAGAACTGGCAAAGGCGGCTCCGCTTCCGAAACCGCCTTTCGATATTCCGGCAAACGCCGCGGCCAGCGCGGCAAATGCAAACAGACCCGGAGAATCAATCATGGCTCAGCCCTGTCGGTGCCTTGCCCATGACGGCCTCGCGCCCGTGCTCACTTGTATTTCTTGAGAAGCGCCTTGCGCTGATCCTCGTACTCTTTTTCGGTCAGCAGGTCAGCGGCATAGGCCTTGTCCAGATCGGCCAGCTCCTGACCAAGCGTCGTGGTCGACACATTGTTGGTCGTGTTGCCGCCATTCCCGCACGCCGACAGCGTCATCCCCATCAATGCCAGTACCATCAACGATTTCACGGCTGTTTTCATCTGTCCGTCATCCCTCAAATGTCTTTCTGTTGAAGATAGTTGTAGCCCCCCGCCCATCCCCTCGCAAGCGCGTTGTCGGGCGTCCCTCAACAGCGCAGCCCGCCCCTCAACGGCAATGTGCATCTGCAGCATTCTCCGCCCTGCTGCGGTTCGCCGCGCCTGCAAACACTTGCGTCAACGCCGGATTCGCCCTAAGCCAACCGCGATATTTCAATCGACCGGAGATACTTCCAATGGCCAGACCCAAGATTGCCCTTATCGGCGCAGGCAACATCGGCGGCACGCTCGCCCACCTCGCAGCGCTCAAGGAACTGGGCGACGTCGTCCTCTTTGACATCGCTGACGGCCTGCCCCAGGGCAAGGCGCTCGACATCGCAGAATCCGGCCCCGTCGAAAAAATCGACGCCGCCATGTCCGGCACCAGCGACTATGCCGACATCGCTGGCGCCGACGTCTGCATCGTGACCGCCGGTGTGGCTCGCAAGCCTGGCATGAGCCGCGACGACCTGCTCGGCATCAACCTCAAGGTGATGAAGTCGGTTGGCGAAGGCATCCGCGACCACGCACCCGACGCATTCGTGATCTGCATCACCAACCCGCTCGACGCAATGGTCTGGGCACTGCAGAAATTCTCGGGCCTGCCCGCGAACAAGGTCTGCGGCATGGCCGGCGTGCTGGACTCGGCCCGCTTCCGTCACTTCCTCGCCGAAGAATTCAACGTCTCGATGCGCGACGTGACCGCATTTGTTCTGGGCGGCCACGGCGACACCATGGTGCCGTCGGTGCGCTACTCGACCGTTGCCGGTATCCCGCTGCCCGACCTGATCGAGATGGGCTGGACCACGCAGGAGAAACTGGACGCGATGGTTCAGCGCACCCGTGATGGTGGCGCCGAAATCGTTGGCCTGCTGAAAACCGGTTCGGCCTTCTATGCGCCTGCCGCCTCGGCAATCGAAATGGCCGAAGCCTATCTGAAAGACCAGAAGCGCGTTCTGCCCTGCGCCGCCTATTGCGACGGCGACCTTGGCGTCAAGGACATGTATGTCGGCGTGCCGACCGTGATCGGCGCTGGTGGCGTCGAAAAGATCGTGAACATCAAGCTCAACAAGGAAGAGCAGGAAATGTTCGACACGTCGGTCAAGGCGGTTCAGGGCCTCGTGGACGCCTGCAAGGGCATCGACAGCTCGCTGGCATAAGCCACAGCATACCCTATCAGAGAAAGCCCGCCGATCCGGCGGGCTTTTTTGTTTTTCGACTTGCCATCAGGCACCAACCTGCAAGTTTGCGCCCCGAACGGACCGGAGCCCTGACGCATGTTGATCGGACATAATCGCACGCTTTCACCAGACGCCGGGATCAAGGTTCTGGGTGAACGCAACTCTGGCACAAACGTTCTGGAAACGCTGCTGCGTGAACATGTGGATGTATATCTGCACGAAAACATCCCGATCCTGTCACCGAACATGACCCCGGCGCCGCCAGACGGCCCGTTTCCAAAAGGCGACCGGGGCCAGGCCGCGCATGAAGCGATGATCGACCACATGCATCATGCCCAGCTGCCCGACAATGGCGGCTGGAAACACGCGGCACCCGATCACCGCTTCACACATGATTTCCTGGCCCACAAATCTCCGGGCGTCCTGATCATCGTGCGCCACCCCGCAAGCTGGCTGCGCTCGATGCACAAGAACCCGTTTCACGCACTTGTCGCCATCCCCCGCGATTTCGGCACCTTCATCCGGCAGCCATGGTTGACCGTGGCCCGCGACAGCCTTGGCCCACGCCTGTTTCCTTCCCTGCCCGACATGCTCGCCGCCAAGATGGAGGCCTATGCCGACCTGCTCACCCGCTACGACAACAGTTGCCTACTGCGCTACGAGGATCTGGTGCAGGAACCGGACCGGACTCTGCGCGCCATCGGCCTCGCGCCCGGACACCCGGTCACAGACGCCCTGCCCGATCACGACATTCGGGGTTTCCTGTCCCGACAACGCGCTTTCCGCCCCTTTGCCAAGACTGAAAACTTTCGTAAACGCGCCGCTGCCGCCAGCTACGAAGGCCTCGCTTCAAGGGACCGCGCATTCCTTCTCGAACGTCTCTCCGACTCGATCCTGATGCAACTCTATCCCCCTTGATCAAAGCTGTTTCGCGCCTCTCAAGCGACAAAAACCGATTTTGTGATCACAGCTTTTCTCGCTGTGATCACAAATTCAGAAAAAACAGCATTCAACGCAAAAAACGCTTAGACACAAGGTTGAACTGTGCCAAAACCGCTTGCAACCGCAGCAAGATGGGACAGTTCCATGAACATCCATGAATACCAGGCGAAGGCACTTCTTCGCACTTACGGCGCCCCGGTTTCCGAAGGCCGCGTCGTTCTCAAGGCAGATGAAGCCAAAACCGCCGCTGGCGAACTTGATGGCCCGCTCTGGGTTGTGAAGGCCCAGATCCACGCCGGTGGCCGCGGCAAAGGTTCCTTCAAGGAAGCCGACGCCGGTGAAAAAGGCGGCGTGCGCCTGACCAAGTCGGTGGAAGAAGCCGCTGAAGAAGCCAAGAAGATGCTGGGCCGCACCCTCGTGACCCACCAGACCGGCCCGGCGGGCAAACAGGTCAACCGCATCTACATCGAAGCCGGCTCCGGCATCGAGCGTGAACTCTATCTTGCGCTGCTCGTCGACCGTCAGACCTCGCGCATCTCCTTCGTCTGCTCGACCGAAGGCGGCATGGACATCGAAGAAGTCGCCGCCGCGACCCCAGAAAAAATCTTGTCGTTCAGCGTTGATCCCGCCACGGGTTATCAGCCCTACCACGGCCGCCGCATCGCCTTCTCGCTCGGTCTGTCCGGCGCGCAGGTCAAGCAATGCGTCCAACTGATGGGTCAGCTCTACAAAGCCTTCGTTGAGAAGGACATGGAGATGCTGGAAATCAACCCGCTGATCATCACCGACGAAGGCTCGCTCAAGGTGCTCGACGCCAAGGTCGGCTTTGACGGCAACGCCGTCTACCGGCACCCGGACATCGCCGAGCTGCGCGACACCACCGAAGAAGACCCCAAAGAGCTGGAAGCGTCGAAATACGACCTCAACTATATCGCTCTGGACGGTGAAATCGGCTGCATGGTGAACGGCGCGGGCCTCGCGATGGCGACCATGGACATCATCAAACTCTACGGTGCAGAGCCTGCCAACTTCCTCGACGTGGGCGGCGGCGCAACCAAGGAGAAAGTCACCGAAGCGTTCAAGATCATCACCTCTGACCCCAACGTCAAAGGCATTCTCGTGAACATCTTCGGCGGCATCATGCGCTGTGACGTGATCGCCGAGGGCGTTGTGGCAGCCGTGAAAGAAGTGGGCCTTCAGGTGCCGCTGGTTGTCCGTCTCGAAGGCACCAACGTGGAAGCCGGCAAAGAGATCATCAACGGCTCCGGCCTTGACGTGATCGCCGCCGACAACCTGTCGGACGGCGCAGAGAAAATCGTGAAAGCGGTGAAGGGCTAATGCTTAAGTCGTGCCTGCAAATCTTGGTGATTTTTACCGCTTTTTGCGGGCACGCCGCTGTTGCCGAGGAGTACATCACTCCCAAAGAACTTGCCCACGGGTTTGTCGGCCACTGCGTCCAGAATGCTGGTCGCAGGGACAAAGTCGAAGCCGCGGCTCGTGTTTTTGGGTTTGTTGAACTGAGTGAGGATGAAGCCCTTATGTTGGCTCCGCAAGATCCGAACGCTGACTACAAAATGTGGCGTGTTGGTGAATCCTTACCCGAACTCTACTTCCTTTCGGTTTCATCCACCATAATGGATGGGGAACCGCTGGAAACATGCGCAGTAGCAAACCCTCACACTACTATCGACGAAACGACGAAAGAGATATTGCAGCTTGTCGATGTGGATCGCCTCATCTTTGATGACGAGATCGACGGTCAAAGGCAGCAAGTCTGGGAAATTAGTCTCGCACCGGGGCTCGGCCATTTGGTCGTCTCTAGCGCGAAAAGCATGGGTATTGCAGGTGGTTCCATCGCCATATCTGCACCAAGAGAGGAATAGAAAATGGCTATTCTCGTAGATGAAAACACCAAGGTCATCTGTCAGGGCTTCACCGGCTCGCAGGGCACCTTCCACTCTGAACAAGCCATCGCTTATGGCACCAAGATGGTCGGCGGCGTAACCCCCGGCAAGGGCGGCAACGAGCATCTCGGCCTGCCCGTCTTCAACTCGGTGCACGAAGCCAAGGCCAAGACCGAAGCCAATGCTTCCGTCATCTATGTTCCCCCGCCCTTCGCAGCCGACTCGATCCTCGAGGCCATCGACGCCGAGATGGAACTGATTGTCTGCATCACCGAAGGTATCCCGGTTCTGGACATGATGAAGGTGCAGCGCGCCCTGATGGACAGCAAATCGCGCCTGATCGGCCCGAACTGCCCCGGTGTCATCACCCCTGACGCCTGCAAGATCGGCATCATGCCCGGCCACATCCACAAGCGTGGCTCGGTGGGTGTTGTATCGCGCTCGGGTACGCTTACCTATGAAGCCGTGAAACAGACTGCTGACATCGGCCTTGGCCAATCGACTGCTGTTGGCATCGGTGGTGACCCCATCAAGGGCACCGAGCATATCGACGTGCTGGACATGTTCCTCTCGGACGACGAAACCCAGTCGATCATCATGATCGGTGAGATCGGTGGTTCGGCAGAAGAAGAAGCCGCCGAATTCCTCGCCAACGAGCGCAAGAAGGGTCGCTGGAAACCAACCGCTGGCTTCATCGCTGGCCGCACAGCGCCTCCGGGCCGCCGCATGGGCCACGCCGGTGCCATCGTTGCCGGTGGTAAAGGCGGCGCGGAAGACAAGATCAACGCCATGAAAGAGGCCGGTATCGTTGTCGCAGACAGCCCCGCTGGTCTGGGCGAAGCCGTGCTCAAAGCGATCGAACTGGGCTAAGCCCTGAAATCGAGGGGACCGGGCCCAAGCGCCCGGTCCCTTTTCCGCGTTTGCGGACAACGACAATAGAAACCGTCTGGATCGGGAGTCATCAATGACCGACCAAAGCCCCAACGACATCTTCCACGCCTCTTCCTTCATGCAGGGGCACAACGCGGAATATCTCGAACAGATGTATGCCCGCTATGCCAATGACCCCAACGCCGTTGACGAGGTCTGGCAGGAATTCTTCCGCCAACTGGGCGATGCCGAGATGGACGTCAAGGCCGAGGCCTCCGGCCCCTCCTGGGCGCGCAATGACTGGCCGCCGATCCCCAATGATGATCTGACCGCCTCGCTGACCGGCGAATGGGCCGAGCCCGAGATCAAGGGCGCAGGCGACAAGATCAAGAAGAAGGCCGCCGAAAAGGGCGTCGAGGTTTCCGACGACATGATCAAACGCGCGGTGCTCGACTCGATCCGCGCCCTGATGATCATCCGCGCCTATCGTATTCGCGGCCACCTGATTGCCGACGTTGATCCACTGGGCATGCGCGACCAGACCCCGCACCCCGAGCTGGACCCGAAATCCTACGGCTTCACCGATGCTGACATGGACCGCCCGATCTTCATCGACAAGGTTCTCGGCCTCGACATCGCGACGATGCGCCAGATCATGGACATCGTGAAGCGCACCTATTGCGGCACCTTCGCGCTCCAGTACATGCATATCTCCGATCCCGAACAGGCCGGCTGGCTCAAGGAACGGATCGAGGGCTATGACAAGGAAATCAAGTTCACCCGCGAAGGTCGTAAGGCCATCCTGAACAAGCTGGTCGAGGCCGAGGGCTTCGAAAAGTTCCTGCATGTGAAATACATGGGGACCAAGCGGTTTGGTCTCGATGGTGGTGAATCCCTCATCCCCGCGATGGAGCAGATCATCAAGCGCGGCGGCAACCTCGGGCTGAAAGAAATCGTCATCGGCATGCCCCACCGTGGCCGCCTCTCGGTGCTCGCCAACGTCATGGCCAAACCCTACAAGGCGATCTTCAACGAATTCCAGGGCGGCAGCTTCAAACCTGAAGACGTCGACGGTTCGGGCGACGTGAAATACCACCTCGGCGCCTCCTCGGACCGCGAGTTCGACGGCCACCCCGTTCACCTCAGCCTGACCGCCAACCCCTCGCACCTCGAGGCTGTGAACCCGGTGGTTTTGGGCAAGGTCCGCGCCAAGCAGGACCAGCTCAAGGACGCCACCCGGACCCAGGTCATGCCGGTGCTGCTGCACGGCGATGCGGCCTTTGCAGGTCAGGGCGTCGTGGCAGAATGTTTCGCCCTCTCGGGTCTGCGCGGTCACAAGACCGGCGGCACGATGCATATCGTGGTCAACAACCAGATCGGCTTTACCACCGCGCCCCACTTCTCGCGCTCGTCCCCCTATCCCACCGACAACGCGCTGGTGGTTGAGGCGCCGATCTTCCACGTGAACGGCGACGACCCCGAGGCCGTGGTACACGCCGCCAAGGTCGCAACCGAATTCCGCCAGAAGTTCCAGAAAGATGTCGTCATCGACATGTTCTGCTACCGCCGCTTTGGTCACAACGAGGGCGACGAGCCCATGTTCACCAACCCGGTGATGTACAAGCGGATCAAAAAGCACAAAACCACGCTGACGCTTTATACCGAGCGTCTCGTCAAGGACGGGCTGATCCCCGAAGGCGAGATCGAGGACATGAAGGCCGCGTTCCAGGCCCACCTCAACGAAGAGTTCGAGGCCGGCAAGGAATACAAACCCAACAAGGCCGACTGGCTCGATGGGCGCTGGTCGCATCTCGACAAGCAGAAAGAAGACTACCAGCGCGGCCAGACCTCGATCGAGGAAAGCACGCTCAAGGAAATCGGCACCGCGCTTAGCACCGTGCCCGAGGGCTTCCCGGTGCACAAAACCGTGGGCCGTCTTCTCGATACCCGTGGCAAGATGTTCGAAACCGGCAAGGGCTTTGACTGGGCTACGGCCGAGGCGCTGGCCTTTGGCTCGCTGATGACCGAAGGCTACCCGGTCCGCCTCGCGGGTCAGGACGCCACCCGCGGCACCTTCTCGCAGCGCCACTCGGGCATCATCAACCAGGACACGGAAGAGCGCTATTACCCGCTCAACAACATCCGCAACGGCCAGGCCCAGTACGAAGTCATCGACTCGGCCCTCTCCGAATATGCGGTTCTGGGTTTTGAATATGGCTACAGCCTTGCCGAACCAAACGCCCTGACCCTGTGGGAAGCCCAGTTCGGCGATTTTGCCAACGGCGCCCAGATCATGTTCGACCAGTTCATCTCCTCGGGTGAAAGCAAATGGCTGCGCATGTCGGGTCTGACCGTACTCCTGCCCCATGGCTTCGAAGGTCAGGGTCCGGAACACTCTTCGGCCCGTCTGGAACGCTTCCTGCAGATGTGTGGCGGCGATAACTGGATCGTAGCGAACTGCTCGACCCCGGCCAACTACTTCCACATCCTGCGCCGCCAGCTGCACCGGACCTTCCGCAAGCCGCTGATCCTGATGACCCCGAAATCGCTCTTGCGTCACAAGCTCTGCATCAGCGACGCCGAGGATTTCACCACCGGCTCCAGCTTCCACCGCGTGCTCTGGGATGACGCCCAAAAGGGCCACTCGGACACCAAGCTGAAAAAGGACAAGGACATCAAGCGCGTCGTCATGTGCTCGGGCAAGGTCTATTATGACCTGCTGGAAGAACGCGACGCCCGCGGGATCGACGATGTCTACCTGATGCGCATCGAACAGTTCTATCCCTTCCCGGCGATGTCGCTGGTCAAGGAGCTGGAACGCTTCAAGGGCGCAGAAATGGTCTGGTGTCAGGAAGAGCCCAAGAACCAGGGCGCCTGGACCTTTATCGAACCCAACATCGAATGGGCCCTGACCCGCATCGGTGCCAAACACACCCGCCCGGTATATGCAGGCCGCCCCGCATCGGCCTCGCCTGCAACCGGTCTGGCAAGCCAACACAAAGCACAACAAGAAGCGCTGGTGGAAGCCGCGCTCTCCATGGAAGGAAACTAAGCGATGACGACCGAAGTTCGCGTCCCCACACTTGGCGAATCCGTCACCGAGGCCACCGTCGCCACCTGGTTCAAAAAGCCCGGTGATGCAGTTGCCGTTGATGAAATGCTCTGCGAGCTGGAAACCGACAAGGTGACCGTCGAAGTTCCCGCCCCCGCCGCTGGCGTTCTGGGCGAGATCGTCGCCGCCGAAGGTGACACCGTGGGTGTTGATGCCCTGCTGGCCACCATCGCCGCAGGGGATGGCGCCGCCGCCGCACCTGCCGCAGCAGCCCCCGCCGCAGAATCCTCCGCCGCCCCCGCATCGGGCGGAGACAGCGTCGATGTCATGGTCCCCACGCTGGGTGAATCCGTGACCGAAGCCACCGTCTCCACGTGGTTCAAAGCCGTAGGTGACACGGTTGCGCAGGACGAAATGCTGTGTGAGCTGGAAACCGACAAGGTCTCGGTCGAAGTACCCGCGCCTGCTGCTGGTGTTCTGGCCGAAATCACCGCGCCCGAAGGCACCACCGTCGACGCATCCGCGAAACTCGCCGTGATCTCCGGCTCCGGTGCCGTTGTTGCGGGCGCGTCGCCCGCCCCCGCCGCCCCGGCTGCGGCTCAGACTCCGGCAACCGCTGCCGGTGCGGGCCGCTCGGACGTGGAAAACGCCCCCTCGGCCAATAAGCTGATGGCGGAAAAAGGCATCGATCCGGCCAATGTGCAGGGCTCGGGCCGTGACGGTCGCATCATGAAAGAAGACGTGCTCAAGGCCGCTCTGGCCCCGGCCCCGGCCGCTGCAGCCCCTGTTGCCGCCGCGCCGCGCGCCCCGATTCCGGCCGATGACGCCGCCCGCGAAGAGCGTGTAAAAATGACCCGCCTGCGCCAGACCATCGCGCGCCGCCTCAAGGATGCACAGAACACCGCTGCGATCCTGACCACCTATAACGAGGTGGACATGACCGAATGCATGGCGCTGCGCAGCCAGTACAAGGACCAGTTCGAGAAGAAACACGGCGTCCGTCTGGGCTTCATGTCCTTCTTCACCAAGGCCTGCTGCCACGCGCTGAAAGAGGTTCCCGAGGTCAACGCCGAAATCGACGGCACCGACATCGTCTACAAGAACTTCGTGCACATGGGCATCGCCGCAGGCACACCGCAGGGTCTGGTGGTTCCGGTGATCCGCGACGCCGACCAGATGTCCTTTGCCGAGATCGAGAAAGCCATCGGTGAGAAAGGCCGCCGCGCCCGCGACGGCAAGCTTTCCATGGCCGAGATGCAGGGCGGCACCTTCACCATCTCGAACGGCGGTGTCTACGGCTCGCTGATGTCCTCGCCGATCCTCAACCCCCCGCAGTCCGGCATCCTCGGCATGCACAAGATCCAGGACCGCCCGATGGTCATCAACGGCGAAATCAAGATCCGCCCGATGATGTATCTCGCCCTGTCCTACGATCACCGTATCGTCGACGGCAAAGGCGCCGTGACCTTCCTCGTGCGCGTCAAGGAAGCGCTGGAAGATCCGCGCCGCCTGTTGATGGATCTGTAAAGGCACGGTGCGTGCAAGCACGCACCCTACATCGCAGTAGGGTGCGTGATCTCACGCACCTTTCGCGGTGCCGACGCCCGTAATCCCCGTATCGCACCGACGCGATACCGACGTAATACCGACGTGATACCGAACCTGTTTCGGGCGTCGTTTTTTAAAGGAAAATGACCCATGTCCCAATATGACGTCATCATCATCGGCGCAGGCCCCGGCGGCTATGTGTCGGCCATCCGCTGCGCCCAGCTGGGCCTCAAGACCGCTGTGGTCGAGGGCCGCGAAACCCTTGGCGGCACCTGCCTCAACGTGGGCTGCATCCCCTCCAAGGCCCTGCTGCACGCCACCCACCTGCTGCACGAAGCCGAACACAATTTCGCCGACATGGGCCTCAAGGGCAAAAGCCCGTCCGTCGACTGGAAACAGATGAAAGCCTACAAGTCCGACGTTGTCGGCCAGAACACCGGCGGCATCGAATTCCTGTTCAAAAAGAACAAGGTAGACTGGATCAAGGGCTATGCCAGCATCGAAGCCGCAGGCAAAGTCAAGGTCGGTGACACCACCTACGAGACCAAGAATATCGTGATCGCCTCCGGCTCGGTCCCGGCCTCGCTGCCCGGCGTCGAAGTCGACAATGACAAGGGCATCGTCGTGGACAGCACCGGCGCGCTCGACCTGCCCAAGGTCCCGAAGAAAATGGTCGTGATCGGCGCAGGCGTCATCGGCCTCGAACTCGGTTCGGTCTATGCCCGCCTCGGCGCCGAAGTCACGGTCGTGGAATACATGGACGCCGTCTGCCCCGGTATGGATGCCGACGTGCAGCGCACCTTCAAGCGTATCCTTGAAAAACAGGGGCTTAGCTTCGTCATGGGCGCAGCCGTCTCGGGCGTGGACGCCACCAAGACCAAGGCCAAAGTCAAGTACGCGCTCAAGAAAAAACCCGACGAGGAACAGACGCTCGATGCCGATGTCGTGCTCGTCGCCACGGGCCGTAAACCCTATGTCGAGGGTCTCGGCCTCGACGCCGCTGGCGTGAAACTCACCGAACGCGGCCAGATCGCCACCAACGCCCACTGGGCCACCAACATGCCCGGCATCTATGCCATTGGCGACGTGATCGAAGGCCCGATGCTGGCCCACAAGGCCGAAGACGAAGGCATGGCCGTCGCCGAGGTGATCGCCGGCAAACATGGCCACGTCAACTATGGCGTCATCCCCGGCGTGGTCTACACCACCCCCGAAGTTGCCACCGTCGGCGCGACCGAAGCGTCGCTCAAGGCCGAAGGCAAGAAGCCCAAGATCGGCAAGTTCATGTTCATGGGCAACGCCCGCGCCAAGGCCGTGCACCAGGGCGACGGCTTTGTGAAACTGATTGCCGATGCTGAAACCGACCGCATCCTTGGCGCCGCCATCATCGGCCCGGCGGCGGGCGACATGATTCACGAGATCTGCGTTGCCATGGAATTTGGCGCCTCGGCACAGGACATTGCCCTGACCTGCCACGCTCACCCGACCTATTCGGAAGCCGTGCGCGAAGCCGCGCTGGCCTGCGGCGACGGCGCGATCCACAGCTGAAGTATCAGGTCAAAAACGAGAAAAGGCGGCCCAACCGGCCGCCTTTTTGATGGGCGGCGCCAAACGGGTTCGAACCCGCTTTCCAAGGCATTTCGAAATCCCTTGCCCCCTACCACATTGACGCTTTGGCCCGTTCCAACCAGGCGTCATCATAGGGCTTTCCGCCCTCTTCGCCTCGCGTCAACGCCGACAGAAACTCCCCAGCACTGGGCAAACCTTCACTCTCGTCTCCGCTGCTCCAGACCCGCGCCCGCATCAACGCCCGCGCGCACTGGAAATAGACCTCTCCGATCCGGATCACGATCACCGACCGGGGATGCTTCCCATCCACCTCGAAACTCTCGCAAAGCGCTGCATCCGTCGTTACACGAGCAAAACCGTTCACCCGCACCACGGTATTGGACCCCGGCACCATGAACATCAGAGAAATTCGACCGTCTTCCACGATATTGCGCAACGTATCCATGCGGTTGTTGCCCCGCCAATCGGGCATCGCCAGCGTCTGTTCATCCAGTTCCCGCACCACTGGACCGTCATCCCCGCGCGGGCTTCCGTCCGTGCCGCCGACCCCCGCCGTCGAGACAACACAGAACCGCGACTGGCTTATCCAGCGCCGGTACTCCGGCGTCAGCGCCTGTGCCACCTTGCGCAGCGAGGCCGCGCCGGGATCCCCATAAAGCCGCTCCAGCTCGCCAATATCTTCAACCCACTGCATCCGGATCAAACCCCGCTTCACGCATCAATGCATCTGACTTCGCTTCCACTTCCCGCTCCAGATGCTCCATGAACTCGGCCTGTTTCATGCCCGGTTCAATCGGGGCCAGAAACTCCACCACCGCCAACCCCGGCTTGCGATACACCCCATGGCGCGGCCAGAACACACCGACATTGGTTGCTGCGGGCACACAGGTCTGCCCCAATTGCTTGTAAAGCGCGAAGGTACCCACCTTGTAGGGTTTCCGGTGTCCGGGCGCGACCCGCGTCCCTTGCGAATAGATGATCAACTGCCCCGGCTTGGCCGCGCCCGAGGCAACGTCCTCCATCATTTTCTTGATCGCCGCGCCCCGCTTGCCGCGATTGACCGGCACACACCCGATCCGAAGCGCGTACTGCCCCAGTATGGGGGCCCACATCAATTCACGTTTCATGATGAACCTGCCTGCGGGCACGGCGGCAAAGATCATCAGGATATCAAGAAATGACTGGTGTTTGGACGGGATCAGAACCGGCTCGGTGGGCGGTGTGCCCCGCACTTCCGTCTTTAGACCAATTATCCAACTGGCCGTCCACCTCACCCACCGCGCATAGGTCTTGCAGGCGGTCAAGGCGCCGCGACTGTCAAAAAGCGCCCAAGGAAAAAACAACACGCCCAGCACGAGCATCGCGACATACATCTGCGTGTTGAAGATCAGGGATCGTACCCACTGGATTGCATAACGCATCAGGCCAACTCCGAAAGCGTCCGCCGCGCTGCGGCCCCGGTGGCCGCATAGGCCACCACCGCAGCCAGCAGCGGAATCATTAACGGCAGCGCCCACCCGGCGCCGCTAAATCCCAGTCCGGTCAGGAACCCGCCCTCATCCTGCGCGGCGGGTAAAAGCAGGATCGCCCCTATCCCCAGAACCGTGCCAATCGCGGCTCCTGCCAGCGCCCGCAGGGTAAAGCGGCGTACAAAAGCCCGCGCGATATAACTGTCCCGCGCCCCGATCAGACGCAGCACCGAGATCACCTGCGCGTTGGCGGCCAGCGCCGCATTCGCCGCAAGCGTGATCATGGCCCCCGTCGTGGCTCCGATCAGGGCAATCGCAACCCACCCCAACAGTCGCAAGCGCCCTGCCGCCCGTTCCAGCGGTTTGCGCCAACGCGTGTGGTCATCAAGCACCGCCCCGGGCACTTCGGCCTGCAACCGAAGCCGAAGCCCGGCGGAATCATACCCGTCATCGGTTTCGCGGATCTCGATCAACTGCGGGATCGGCAGGCTGTCGACCGGAAGATCCGGCCCGAACCAAGGTTCCAGAAGCGCGCGCTGTTCCTTGTCACTCAGCGCACGCGCCGAAGCGATGCCGGGCGTGGTTTCCAACAGCCGCAAGGCCGCCGCCGTCTGCGCATCCAACTGTTCGGCGGGCGCGGAAATCCGCAACGTCGAGCTCTGCGCCAACTCGTCACCCCAACGTTGGGCCAACCGCCCGGACGCCAGCGACAGGGCAAGCGCAAACACCGTGAGAAACGCCATGGTTCCGGCTGCGAACAATGTCAGACGCGCGGTAAACCCGGTTGGCGGCACCACGCGGTCGGCCTGGGCATCTCCTGCAACAACAGTTGCTATCATATTGCGAATGCTCACAGATCCGCCCCCGCCAGCTGCAACTTGCGGTTCGAAATCCGCAGGACCCGTGCCTGCACATGATGCTTGGCCGTGCGGATCAGGTTCAAGTCATGGGTGGCGATCAGGATGGTCTTGCCCATCCGGTTGAGTTCGACCAGCAATTGCAACAGGCGTTGGGACATTTCCCAGTCCACGTTGCCTGTCGGTTCATCGGCCAGTACCACCTCGGGCGACATGATCACCGCCCGTGCCAACGCCGCCCGCTGCCGTTCACCACCAGACAGTTCCGGCGGCAGGGCGCTGGCACGATGCCCAAGCCCCACCCAGTTTAGCAACTCCTTGAGGTTCGACACCTGTTCCAGCGAATCCCGTCCCGAAACGGTCAGCGGTAGCGCCACGTTGTCCGCCACCGGCAGATGGTCGAGAAACTGGCAGTCCTGGTGCACCACACCGATCCGGCGGCGCGCCAGGGCATGGCCATCTCGGTCCATCTGGCGCACGTCCTGTCCAAAAAGCTGTACACTCCCCGCCGTGGGGATCAGCGCGCCATAGCACAGTTTGAGAAATGTGGTCTTCCCCGACCCGGACGGCCCGGTGAGGAAATGAAACGATCCCGGCGCGAGCTTGAGAGAAATCTCGCTCAGCAATTCGCCGCCACCATAGTTATAAGCAATGTTTTCCAGTTCGATCACGGATCGGCCCCCTGTCTGGCCTTGTTGTGCACGAGCATCGGCATGGATTCAATCCAATCACGCCAAGGCTTTGCACTTTCCCGATCGCAAGTTACAGAATATGATCCTGTAAATAACGATAAGTTTGGGGATATCGGGGGAACACCATGCGGCTTACCTGCCCGAATTGTGGCGCGCAATACGAAGTACCGGATGACGTGATCCCGCTCGCGGGACGCGACGTGCAATGCTCCAACTGCGGGGATACATGGTTCCAATCCCATCCCGAGTTCGAAACACCGCAGGAAGACGAACCGTTCGCCTTGTCCGAACACCTTCCAGAGGAAGAGACCGAAGACGAGAATGCGGACGACACGCCGCCCTTTGATGAGGTCGAGCCGCCTGAAATCTCGCTTGGGGACGAAGACGAAGCCCCCGACGCCGAGGGCGATGGGCTGTTAGACGAAGCCGAAGAGGATTGGGAACTGGAATCCGACCCCTGGGAAGAAGACGCCTGGGCTGAGGACACCACAGCGGCCGAGGAGTCCACTCAGGATACCGAAACGGTCCCGGCAAAGGACGATCTCCGGGGCGACGATGATCAAACCGGCGACGACACGGACGCAGATGACACGGACGCGGATGACGCTCTCGAAGAAGAGCCCCCCGTGCCCGACGCTGCAACCCGCAGAGGACTGGATCCCGCCATCGCAGACGTGCTGCGCGAGGAAGCCGAGCACGAAGCCCGCGTGCGCGCCGCAGAAACGCTCGAGACGCAAACCGAACTCGGATTGCGCGCGCCCGAAACGGAATCCGATCGTCATGCGCTTCAGGCCAAGGCCCGGATGCGCCGCCTGCGCGGCCTGCCAACCGAAGAAGACGAACCTTCCGCGCCCGCCGAACCGATGGCGCAAAAAGCCGAATCCAGGCGTGAGTTGCTTCCCGATATCGAGGAAATCAACTCCACCCTGCGTGGCAGCAGCGAAGCCAGCCTTTCGCCAAACGCGGACCCGGCCGTGTCCAGCGAGGCCAGCAGGAAACGCGGGTTCCGGATCGGGTTCGTTATCGTCCTGCTCCTGGCTTTGCTGGCGATCCTTGCCTACTCGAAGCACCAGGAAATCGCGGCGGCCTATCCCCCGGCAGCCCCTTATCTGGAAAGCTTCGTTTCCGGCGCCAACAATGGCCGCGTCTGGCTCGACTCTCAGGTCACGAATCTCTTTCTGATGCTGAACAACATCGCCTCCGGATCTTAAAGCAAAAAGAGGCCGGGGCGGGTGGGTCGTCGCGCACCACGGGTGCGCGCGAGTCACGCCTCGGCTATCGCTTCAGAACCGATCCAGCAACCGCTCAAGGTAATTGCGCTCGGCTTCAGGTCGCGCGCTCTCGCCCGCCCGGCGCCGGATCTCGTCAAGCAGCCGACGTGCCTGCCGATACACGTCTTCACCCTGCAGCAACCCCTCATCGGTGCCTGACGGCCCCCGGTTGCCTGCGCTGCGCCCAAGCGGGTCCTGCGCATTGCCCTGGTTTTCCGCAGTGCCCTGCTGGCCCTGCCGCTGCTGCTGCGCCATCGCTTCGCCAAGATTGCGCATGCCTTCGCGCAGCGCTTCCATCGCTTCGGCCTGCCGGTCGATCGCCTCGGCCAGATCATCTTCGCGCAGCGCGTCTTCGGCCCCTTCCATGGCCTCGTCCGCGCGTCCAAGCGCCTCGCGTGCCGCGTCGCCTTCGGGCGTGCCCTGTCCGGGAAGGTTGCCCATCTGCCGGTTCAGTTCCTCGCGCAAGGCCCGCTGCCGGTCTTCCAGTTCGCCTTGACCCGGCTGTTGCCCCTGCGCGGTTCCTTCCTCGCCCTCGCCACGTCCCTGACCAGTGCCGTCATGCGCCTCGCCGCGCCCGTCACCACCGCTATAGCCCTGATTCTCCTGCGATTGGCCGCTCTGGGCGTTCGGGTTAAACTGTTCCTGCAATTCGCGGAACGCTTCATCCGACAGGCCCTGCTGTTCGCGCAGGGTCTCGGCAAGCCCTTCCATCGCCTGTTCTCCGGGGCTCTGCTGCCCCTGGCCTTGCGTAACGCGCATGTTCTCCATCATCCGGCGCAACTCATCCAGCGCCTGCTGGGCCTCGGCCATCCGGCCCTGTTCCATCAACTCCTGAATGCGATCCATCATGCGCTGCAGGTCGTCCTGCGTCATCTGCATGGAATTCTCGGAAAGCTGCTGTTCCTCGCCCTCTTCGCCGTCCTGCTGGTTACGCCGTGCCAGCTCGCGCATGTAATCCTCGGTCGCCTCGCGCAACTCCTGCATCAACTGCGCGATTTCCGCGTCGCTGGCCCCGTTCTTCATCGCCTCCGAAAGCCGTTCCTGCGCCCGCTGTAACCGTTCAAGCGCGCTGCCCAGATCACCTTCTTCCAGCTTCAACGCCAGATCCCAGAGCGCCTCCGCGATCTCGTCACGGTGCTCTGCATCCAGCCCGCGCGCGGAATAAGCTTCCAACCGCCTCAGGATCGTACGCATCCGCAAATAGTCGGTCTCTTTCTTGAACACCCCGTCTTCCGGCCGATGCGATATTGCCCGCATCAATTGCGCCACGCGGCGGGCGTTCTCGCGAGACCACAACAGGTCGCGCCGCAACTCCACCACCGCCGCCGCCAACGGATCGAAAAACCGCCTGGCGGGCAAGAGCATTGCCTCGGGAAGAGCCTGCCCGACATGGCTCGCGTCATCCTCCACCGACAGTGTCACCGTAACGGGCAAATGCGCCCACGGATGTTTCGAAAAATCCTCGATCAGGACTTCTTCGAACGCGGCGCGATCCCCCGTGATCGGCAACGGCAAGGGCACCGTGACCACAGGTCGCGACTCGGGCGGCGTTGCCAACCCGAAGCGGCGGTCCACCGCCCCAAGGTCAAGCGCGATCACTGCTGAGCCGCCCTTGATTCCATAGTCATCCTCCGCCGCGAAAGGCAGTGTCATCTCGCCACGTCCGGACACCTCCGCTGACCCGTTGATCACGATCTTGGGCGCTGCATCGGCGATCATGTCGATGCGCCATACACGTCCCCCCGGCCCCAGCACCTCGAGATTTCCTGACTGTGAGATGATGAAATCCTGCTCCGGTTCGGACGCGCTCGGCACTTCGCCAATCCGTCCCGATACTGTCTCGGCGACGCTCAGCGCGCCCACCTCGCCATAGAGCCGCATCAGAACCCGGCTGCCTTCGGGCAACTCCAGCGTCCCCGGCTCCAGATCATTGAGATAAAGCGCCGGGCGTCCGGTATAGCCGGGCGGTTCGATCCAGCCTTCCCAGGTCGGCCCCGCAGCCAACGCCGCGCCCGATCCGGGCGCCATCTCGGCCACGCTTCCAACGCGGGCAACCGAGCCGAACAAGACCGCCACCGCCAGCGCCAGCACCGCGATGTATCGCAGCCCGAACGGATCGAGCCGCGACACCCGCAGGTCGGGCTCCACGGGCCGCGCCGCGCGCGTCCGCTCCGCCATCCGCGACTGGTGCGCCTGCCAGATCGCCCGGCTTCCCGCGTCCCGCTCACCAATCGCCGGATGATCCATCAAGGCCTGAATCGGCCGCCCCGGCAGGGTCGCATCCAGCCGCGCCAGCGCATCAGCACGCGTGGGAACCGCGAAACCGCGCATGCCAGCCACCAACGCCACCAATGCTCCCAGCACGGCCAACGCCGCCAATGTCCATACCGCCTCAAGCGGCAGTACATCCTGCACGCCCATCATCAAGGCGGCCAAAACAAGGAAAACAAGGGACCAAAGCGGCCAGAACGCCCGCGTCACACGCTCGGCCAGAAGGCCAAGCCGTGTCAGGCCAAGCACCCAGCCCAGCCTTTTCAATGCAGTGTCAGCCTCAGATCGGTGTTCCACGACGCTCCATCCACAAGGCTTACGGCCGATACGACCTTATAGCCATGTAGGGATGCTATCGCGGTTTATCATCTCTTCATAGGTCGGGCGTCGGCGGATAACCGCAAATTGATCCCCTTTCACCAGAACCTCGGGAATCAAGGGCCGCGAGTTGTATTCACTCGCCATCACCGCCCCGTAGGCGCCCGCGCTGCGAAACGCGATCAGGTCGCCCGCCGCCAGAGGCGTCATCGCGCGCCCCTTGGCAAACGTGTCCCCGCTCTCACAGACCGGCCCCACGATGTCATAACGCACCGGCTCCAGCCCCGGCTCGGCCTCGATCACCGGCACGATGTCATGATGCGCCTCGTACATGGCCGGGCGGATCAGATCGTTCATCGCCCCGTCCACGATCAGGAACTCCCGGTCCTCGCCGGACTTCACATATATCACCTTGCTGACCATGATCCCGGCATTCCCGGCGATCAACCGCCCCGGCTCGATCTCGATCTCCACGTCCAGATGTCCCAGCACCCGCTTGACCATCGCGCCATATTCCACCGGCAAGGGAGGTGCGGTGTTGGAGCGCTCATAAGGGATACCCAGCCCGCCCCCAAGGTCCAGCCGGATGATCTCGTGCCCGTCGCTGCGCAGCTGCTCGGTCAGCTCGGCAACCTTCCGATAGGCCAGCTCGAATGGCTCCAACTGGGTCAGCTGGCTGCCGATATGCACGTCGATCCCGACCACCTTCAACCCCTTCAGGCTGGCGGCATGGGCATAAACTTCGCGCGCCCGGCTGATCGGGATGCCGAACTTGTTCTCCGACTTTCCGGTCGCGATCTTGGCGTGGGTCTTGGCATCCACATCCGGGTTCACCCGCACCGTGATTGGCGCCACAACCCCCATTTCCAACGCCACGGCGTTGATCGCTTCCATCTCCGGCTCACTCTCGACGTTGAACTGTCGAATACCGCCCGCCAGAACGGTCGCGATCTCCTCGCGGGTCTTGCCGACACCAGAAAACACGATCCGATCCCCCGGTACACCGGCGGCAATTGCACGCGCGTATTCGCCCCCCGATACAACGTCCATGCCGGCACCCAGTGCCGCGAGCGTCTTGAGAATGGCCTGATTGCTCGCGGCCTTCATGGCGTAACAGACAAGGTGGTCCACCCCCTCCAACGCCTCATCGAACAGGCGGAAATGCCGCTCCAGCGTGGCCGTCGAATAGCAGTAGAACGGCGTTCCCACCGCAGCCGCGATTTCGGCCACCGGAACGTCCTCGGCAAAAAGCGCACCGTCTCGGTAAAGAAAATGATCCATGTCCGGCGTCTCCTGATACCCGTCCGAACCCTCATAGCCAGCCGCGAAGAGTCATTCAATCCGCTTCAACCGCGCACCGCGCCCGCACTTTCTTTTTCCAAAAATACCCCGGGGGTGAGGGTTGAAAATGCGCGCATTTTCAAACCGAGGGGGCTGGCCCCCTCTTACGTCACAGGCTTGGCACGCAGGAACAGGTAAAGAGGCAGGCCACAGCTCACCCCGATCAGGAATGTCGCGGGAATCGCAATCAACGCCACCCAGTTGCGCCGCACCGCCACTTCCGCGACAATCCAGATCGTCAGCGCGACAGCGGCAATGACCAGGTCCCAATAGAGCCCCGTCGTCGCCGCACTCACTTTCCATGCCGCCACCAGCGCGGAAAGATCGACACCGTTTTCCATCAGCCACGGCACAAAGTAGCTCATCGGATGCACCGCACCCCAAATAGCCAGGCCCAGGAAAACCAATCTCAAAGGGGACATGTTCGCGCTCCGCATGTGTCTGCCTCAGTCGTCAGGATACGCAGACACCCCCAACCCGGATCAAGCTTTGATTGCGCAAGGCGGCGCGCTACCAGCAGCGGTCATACCCGCAGCCACCGCCGATCGTGATGCTGAAAGGACCATTCGTGGCCCCCACATGCCCGGAGGTGTAAACCCCGCTCGGACTGATCCCGATATTGGCCCCCATCGTGGGCGTCCACGGCTCTCCGTCAACGCCACACCCTGCAAGGACCACCCCACTCAAACACAGAAAGACGACTCGCAACACGACCTGGATCCCCCAAAAAGCAGAGGGCCATCATACCGCCCCGCAACAGATTCTGCAAAACACAGCCTCAGCGGCCCCGGCCACACTCCGCGCCACCATTGCAGCCACCCACCGGCGTCGCATAGCCAAGGTTGCCGGTCTTGGACGTGTTGCCATAGGGTGTACCACCCGTGCTGCTGACACAGGCCCCCAGCACGACCATCACGGAAAGCAAAACAGCCAGTCTCATTTCATCACTCACTCAATTTGGCCGCACGGGACCGCACCCGTCAGCGCCCATAACCACAATGAGCGCCACCATTGCAGCCCCCGTGCGGCGTTGCATAGCCACTATGGGACGAATAGCTGGGCCCGGAGCGCACGCCCACCGTGACATCGCCCGACACCGTCACCCCGGTCCCCGAAGCGGGCGCCGGGCTCGGCGCGGTCGACGTGGTGGTCGTGTTACAGGCCGCCACGCTGGCAACCAATGCAAGTGCACCCAGAATTCTCATTCCATCATTTCCTTCCAGCGCGCCACCTGAGCGCGAACCTGATCCGGCGCGGTGCCGCCATACGACATGCGCGACGCGACCGAATTATGCACACCCAGCACGCCAAACACGTCCTCGGTGATGGCTGCGTGCACTTCCTGCATATCGGCCAGCGTCAGGTCCGGCAAATCACATCCACGTGCCTCGGCCATGGCCACCAGCGTGCCCGTCACGTGATGCGCATCGCGGAACGGCATGTTGAGCGCCCGCACCAGCCAGTCGGCAAGATCGGTGGCGGTCGAAAACCCGCTGCCCGCCGCCGCTTCAAGGCTCTCGCGGTTGGCCGACATGTCCTTGACCATGCCTTCCATCGCCGCCAGCGCCAGCATCAGGTTATCGGCCGCGTCAAACACCTGTTCCTTGTCTTCCTGCATGTCCTTGGAATAGGCCAGCGGCAGCCCCTTCATCACCATCAACAGCGCGGTATTGGCCCCGAAAATCCGCCCGATCTTGGCGCGGATCAATTCGGCCGCATCCGGGTTCTTCTTCTGGGGCATGATCGACGAGCCGGTCGAGAACCGGTCCGAAAGGGTGACAAAGCGGAACTGCGCCGAGGACCAGATCACCAGCTCTTCGGCAAAGCGCGACAGGTGCATCGCACAGATCGACGCCGCAGCTAGAAACTCCAGCGCGAAATCCCGGTCCGATACGGCATCAAGCGAGTTCGCCGCCGGACGATCAAAGCCCAGCGCCTCTGCGGTCATATGCCGGTCAATCGGGAAAGACGTCCCGGCCAGAGCCGCCGCGCCAAGCGGCGATTCGTTCATCCGCTTGCGTGCGTCCTGGAAACGCGACCGGTCCCGCCCGAACATCTCGACATAGGCCATCATGTGATGTCCCCATGTTACTGGCTGCGCCGTCTGCAAATGCGTGAAGCCGGGCATCACCCATTCCGCACCCGCTTCGGCCTGCACCAAAAGCGCCCGGATCAGCGCCTCCAGACCCGAGATCGCCGCGTCGATCTGATCCCGCACCCAAAGCTTGAAATCCGTCGCCACCTGATCATTACGCGACCGCCCCGTGTGCAGACGTCCAGCCGGTTCACCGATGATTTCCTTCAGCCGCGCTTCCACGTTCATGTGAATGTCTTCCAGGGCGGTGGAAAACGCGAACGTCCCTGCGTCAATCTCTGACAACACCGTGAGAAGCCCTTCCCGAATGGCCTCGGCATCGCTATCTGTCAGGATGCCTGCCTTGGCGAGCATCGCCGCGTGGGCCCTGGAACCGGCAATGTCCTGTGCCGCCATCCGCTGATCGAACCCGATCGAGGCGTTGATCGCCTCCATGATTGCGTCCGGTCCGGCGGCAAAGCGGCCGCCCCACATCTGGTTCGAGGTGTCTTTGGTCATGATATGCCCTTCGGAGGGAAGATAAGAATGTCGAAGTCCGCGCTGGTTTATACGGGGCTGGCCGCAATCGCAATTGCAGCTGTCACCTTTGTCGCCCTGAAAAACCCCGCCACCGCCGGGGCATCGCTGGATACCGCCGCGATTGCCGAAATGCGGACCGGCGACATGCGCAAGCTCAATTTCCACTCCGCCCCCCGCGCCGTCTCGGACAAGGCGTTCACAACCGAAGACGGCGGCGAGGCAACCCTTGCCCAATACCGTGGCAAGGTGGTGCTTCTTAACTTCTGGGCGACTTGGTGTGCCCCCTGCCGCCACGAAATGCCCATGCTATCGGAGCTGCAAAGCGAACTGGGCGGTGACGACTTCGAAGTCGTCACGCTGGCCACCGGGCGCAACATGGTGCCCGCAATGAAAAAGTTCTTCGAAGAAATTGGCGTCGACAACCTGCCGCTCCACCGTGACCCCAAGCAGATGCTGGCGCGCGACATGGCCGTTCTGGGGCTTCCGGCAACCGTTCTGATTGACCGCGAAGGGCAGGAAATCGCGCGACTTCAAGGAGATGCGGACTGGTCGAGCGAAAATGCCCGTGCTATCATCTCGGCCGTGATTGAAAAGACCGCGGCGCAATAGGCGCGTGGCACCCCGTGAAAGACTGCCGATGACGACCCGCCTTGCATCCGTGGTCCTTTTGATTGCCGCGCTTGTATCCGCACCCGCCCTGCAGGCCCAGGATATCAATGTCGAGAAGAAACGCTCTCGCCTGCAACAGTTGCTTGACGCCCCCCTCAAGGGTGACGCGCGGCGCGAATTCAAACAGTTCAGGCGCAAGGGACAATTCTACGGTGCCTTCTTCGCCAACCTCTCCGAGAATGTCGCTGGGTCCTACTGGGATGCCGCCAATCTCGAGACAGCCGAAACCCACGCCCGCACCTCCTGCGAGTCCAAATCAGTCGATCCGCAGGGCTGTATCCTTTATGCCCGCGTGTTGCCCAAGAAATATGACCCAACCGAATCCGGCCTGACCCTATCGCGCAGCGGCAATCAGGATTTCCGCGAATATATCCGGCTCCAGGATGTAGAGCGTTATGGCGCCTTTGCCATGTCCGACAACGGCGCGATCGGCTATTCATGGGCCGAACATTCCCGCGCGTCCGCCGACCGCGAGGCTTTGAAACGTTGTACCAAATCCGCGCGCAAGCTGTTACGCAATACACCAAAGCATCTTCAGGGGGTGCTCGCCTCTTCGCCCCAGCATGTCTGCCGCGTCGTGCACCGCTCCGGCTGACCCCACGCCACCTTTGACAACCCGCCAGCCCCTGCGATTGAATATGCTGCAGGGAGGACGGGCGCATGCCTTTGGAGATTTTGCTGATCCTCGTTGTTGGGGGTATTTCCGGGATCGCGGTGATCTTGCACCTGCTCGGGCTGACCAGCCCGCGCCAACTGCGTGATGCCGAAGATGCCCGCGCTGCATGGCTGCGCGAATTCCCCTACCAGCTTCCAACCGACATCACCCTTTCCGCCGATCAGCGCGCCGCGCTGATCACGACACAGACCGGGCCGGGCCTCGTCTGGTGCCTTGGTGCCGACACCGTCGCCCGCCCCCTGAGCGGCTGCGACCTCAGCATAACCAAAACCGGGCTGCACGTCGATTTCCACGATGTCGGCGCGCCGCATACCACGATCACCCTTCCCGATGCCGACCGCCAGACGTGGCAAGATTTGATGAGAGCCGCATGACCGATCAACTGACCTACCCGGACGTCGTCAACTATGCCGTTCCCTTCTTCATCGTGGCGATCCTGCTCGAACTGGTCTGGATCGTGGTCAAGGGGCGGGGCGGACGTTATGAGACGCGTGACGCGCTGACCTCGCTGATCATGGGCGCGGGCAACGTCGCCTCGGGCATCCTTCTGGGCTTCATCGCCTGGGGCTTCTTCATGGTGCTCTGGCAGATCACGCCACTTGATCTCGGCACAAGCTGGTGGGTGGTGGTGCTCTGCTTCGTGCTGGATGACCTGCGCTATTACTGGGTGCATCGGTTCGGCCACCGTATCCGCTGGGTCTGGGCCAGCCACGTGAACCACCATTCCTCCCAGCACTACAATCTCACCACGGCCCTGCGCCAGACATGGACCGGCACCTTCACCTTCATGATGATCGTGCGCGCGCCGCTGATCCTCCTCGGCTTTCACCCCGCCATGGTGCTGTTCTGTGGCGGGCTCAACCTGATCTACCAGTTCTGGATTCACACCGAGGCCATCCACAAACTGCCCCGCTGGTTCGAATCCATCATGAACACCCCCAGCCACCACCGCGTCCATCACGGGCGCAACGCGCGCTACCTCGACTGCAACTATGCCGGGGTGTTCATCATCTGGGACAAGATGTTCGGCACCTTTGTTCCCGAACAGGACGACGAAAAGGTCGACTACGGCCTCGTGCACAACCTTGGCACCTTCAATCCCCTGCGCGTCGCCTTTCACGAATGGATCGGCATTTTCAAGGACATGTCCCAACGCGGTCTCACCTTGCGAGAGCGTCTCATGTACGCCATCGCACCGCCCGGCTGGAGCCATGACCAAAGCCGTGAAACCTCGGACCAGATCAAATCAAGCCATCTTGCTCACCACCCCGAGGACCGCGGCACACCGGGATTCAGCTAGGGCAACGCGGCTCAGTTGTTCTCCCAGAACAGCGCTTCTGTGGCGGCGCGAAGGTATTGATCGACCTCGTACAGTGTCTCGGGATCGTCGATTTTCCCAGAAGCCATCAACCGGTCCAGAATGTCGATCTGTGACCAGTCCGCCCGCCGTCCGAAATGCCGCGCCACGATCAGCGCCAGATCGGGATCATCCGCCAAAAGCACGCCAACCCGCGCGCGGATCTCATCTACAAGCGGCCCCTCGCCCGTTTCGGCCTGCATCGCCAGGGCCTCCATGAGACTTTCGCGCAGAACCGGGTCCCCCGACGCCTGAAGGGCAGAGGCCACACGCATCACCCCGTCCAAACCGACACTCTCAATCAGGGCCACGCCATAGGCTCCGGCCACAACGCCCCCGGGCACGCGCGCTCCCTCGAATTGCCGCCGCAGAAATGCCCGCGCCGCGTCCGCATCGCTCAATCCGAGCAGCAACACGCGGATTGGCAGGCTGTCCCGGTTCTCGGGCGCAAATATCCCCTCCAAGAGCCGATCTGCATCGGGTGTCAGGTTCAAGTCCGCCAACACCGGGTACGGCGCCCGGTCCAGCTCACCAAGCGCCAACCGCACCGCCGCCGGATGCGGATGCCCAAGCAGATCAGCGAAAAACTGGTATCGCTCCCAATCCCCGCCAAGCCGCCATTCGTCCAGACGCACCAGAACCGCATCCATCACTGCGTCGAAACCCGGATCAAGATAGGCAACGCGATGCCACGTCCCATCCGTTCCATCCCGCGCGAAAAGAACCGAGTGATCCATATTGGCGCCCAGCCTGCGCCGCGTCCCCGAATCCACCAGATACGGGATATCCACTTCGGCCTCCGGACCGCGCAGGATCGTTTCCGCCGCATAGCGAAACGGGTTCTCCGCAGAGGGCCGCGCGAGCACCACGCGGTCGCTGGCCAAGAGCCGGTCCACCGCGGTTGCCTCGGGCACATAGCCGTGGAAGCCACAGGCCAGCGCCACGCCGCTTGCCGCCAATGTCATCCCCAGAACCGTCACCAACGACCTGATCATGTCGACCCCTTTCCCTGTTCCGGAGTTATGACAGCTCCGCGTGACGCGGGCATGTCACGACATGATCATTGACCACACCACAGGCCTGCATCCACGCGTAAACGATTGTCGGTCCGCAAAAGCGAAACCCGGCTTTCTTCAAATCTTTCGAAACTTGTTTCGATAAATCGGTATGGGCGGGCACGTCCTCAAGCCGCGCCCAGCTGTTTTGCAAGGGCGCATGATCCACGTATTTCCATACGAAGCGACTGAACCCTTCACCGGCCTCGATCTCCTGAAAGGCACGGGCATTGCCGATGGTGGCCTCGATCTTACCCCGATGCCGGATGATGCCCGTGTCCTGCAACAAACGTTCCACATCCACCTCGCCCCAGTTCGCAATCACATCCGGGTCAAAGCCTTGAAAAGCCACGCGAAAATTGTCACGCTTTTTCAAGATCGTGATCCAGCTCAGCCCCGCTTGGAACCCGTCGAGGATCAGCTTTTCCCAAAGCGCACGCCCGTCATATTCCGGCACGCCCCATTCCGTGTCGTGATACGTCTGATAGATCGGCTCACTTCCGGCCCAGCCACATCTTTCGCCCATCCTGTGCCTCCCTTGTGCGCCGATGAAAATGCCCGACGCAGATAAATTGAGGACAATTGTCCCTTTAAGCCCCCCTTCATGATTTCGGCATCATTCTGGCGGCAATTCCATCAAACCTGACGGGTAGCACGATGATTGGTCAAAAGAAAAACAAACCCCGCAAGGGCAAGACCACGCGCGCCGAACGAAACGCGCTGGAATATGCCGTCTCCGCGCGGGACCAGGGCGCGCTCGACATGGTGACGGCGGCAATCCGCCACAAACAGGTCATGCTGGCCTTTCAACCCATCGTCAGTGCCCGCGAAACCGACCGCCCCGCCTTTTACGAAGGCTTGATCCGCGTGCTGGACGACACCGGTCGCATCATCCCGGCCAAGGATTTCATGTCCGCGGTCGAAACCACCGAATTGGGGCGACAACTGGATTGCCTTGCCCTCGAACTCGGGCTTGAAACCCTCGCCGACCAGCCGAACCTCCGCCTGTCGATCAACATGTCCGCGCGCTCGATCGGCTATGGTCCCTGGGGCGATGTCCTGCGCCGCGCGGTGGGCGGAAACGCCGATCTGGGCGACCGGCTGATCCTTGAAATATCCGAAACCTCAGTCAACCAGGTGCCTGACATCGTGCAGAATTTCATGACCGACATGCGCGCCCGCAATGTCAGCTTTGCCTTGGATGACTATGGCGCGGGCATGACCTCGTTGCGGGTATTCCGCGATTTCGACTTTGACTTCATCAAGCTTGACGGCAGTTTCAGCCGCGACATCTGCACCAACCGCGCCAATCAGGTTCTGGCCAGCGCGGTTGCCGCCATTGCCCATAAGTTCGACATGATGTCCATCGCCAGCCGCGTGGAATCTCCCGCCGATGCCCGCGTTTTGGGGGAACTGGGTTTTGACGCGTTGCAGGGCTTTGCCTTCGGCGCCCCAACCGTGTCCCCCCCATGGGTCCGCAAAGCCGCCGCCAGGCAGGCGCGCAGCTAAGTAGGTCCTTTGCCAGCTATCTGAGACAGACTGTCCGTTGCCGCATTGCGGCAAATCCGTTATTGACATTCCGGATACCGAAGCCACTCTCCCCCGTACCTGACGCTGGGGCAGGCTTCGCCCAGTCATTTGGTAGAGGAAACAAATATGACCAACGTAGTGATCGCTTCCGCAGCACGGACCGCTGTCGGCAGCTTCAGCGGCTCTTTCGCCAATACCCCGGCACATGATCTGGGCGCCACTGTCCTGAAGGCCCTCGTCGAGCGCGCTGGCGTCGATCCGTCGGAAGTGTCCGAAACCATTCTCGGTCAGGTGCTGACTGCCGGTCAGGGCCAGAACCCCGCACGCCAGGCGCACATCAATGCCGGTTTCGCCAAGGAAGCCGCAGCCTGGGGCATCAACCAGGTCTGTGGATCGGGTCTGCGCGCCGTTGCGCTGGCCGCACAGCACATCCAGCTGGGCGATGCCGCCATCGTGGCCGCCGGTGGCCAGGAAAACATGACCCTGAGCCCCCATGTCGCCTACCTGCGCGCGGGCACCAAGATGGGTGACGTGAAGTACATCGACACCATGATCCGTGACGGCCTGTGGGATGCGTTCAACGGCTACCACATGGGTCAGACCGCCGAAAACGTCGCCGAACAGTGGCAGATCAGCCGCGATCAGCAGGACGAATTCGCCGTCGGCTCGCAGAACAAGGCCGAAGCTGCTCAAAAAGCAGGCAAATTTACTGACGAGATCACCCCCTTCACCGTCAAGACCCGCAAGGGCGACATCGTGGTCGACGCTGACGAATACATCCGTCACGGCGCCACCATGGAAGCCATGCAGAAACTGCGCCCGGCCTTCACCAAGGACGGCTCGGTTACGGCGGCCAACGCTTCGGGCCTGAACGACGGCGCTGCCGGTGCCCTGCTGATGACCGCGGACGAAGCCGAAAAGCGCGGCATCGAACCGCTCGCGCGCATCGCGTCCTATGCCACCGCCGGTCTCGATCCGTCGATCATGGGCGTCGGTCCGATCTACGCATCGCGCAAAGCGCTGGACAAGGCCGGTTGGTCGGTGGACGATCTGGATCTGGTCGAAGCCAACGAAGCCTTCGCCGCACAGGCCTGCGCCGTGAACAAGGACATGGGCTGGGATCCGTCGATCGTGAACGTGAACGGCGGCGCCATCGCCATCGGTCACCCGATCGGGGCTTCGGGCGCGCGTATTCTCAACACCCTGCTGTTCGAGATGAAGCGCCGCGACGCCAAGAAGGGTCTCGCCACTCTCTGCATCGGTGGCGGCATGGGCGTGGCCATGTGCCTCGAGCGTCCCTGATTTGCGTCCCCTGCAGGCTGAAAACAACGAAAGGGGCGCGCGGACCGCGCCCCTGATTTTTTGAATTCGGGAAGCCGCCCCGCCAGCAGAACGAAAAAATCTGCCCTGCGGCAATTTACACGCGCAACTTTGTTGCGCAGCAGCATTTAAATGCGTAACAGAGTTACCAACGCATAAAGCCAAATTGGAGGACACCCATGGCACGAACAGCACTCGTCACCGGCGGATCGCGCGGTATCGGCGCAGCCATTTCCAAAGCCCTGAAGGCCGAAGGTTACAACGTCGCCGCATCTTACGCGGGCAACGACGAAGCCGCCGCCGCCTTCACCGAAGAAACCGGCATCAAGACCTACAAGTGGGACGTGGGCAGCTACGAAGCCTCCGAAGCCGGTATCGCACAGGTTGAGGCCGATCTTGGCCCGATCGACATCGTTGTCGCCAATGCCGGCATCACCTGGGACGGTTTCTTCCACAAGATGAAGCCCGAGCAGTGGCAGAAAGTCATCGACACGAACCTGACCGGCGTATTCAACACCGTGCGCCCGGTCTGGCCCGGCATGCGCGAGCGCAAGTTTGGCCGCGTGATCGTGATCTCGTCGGTGAACGGTCAAAAAGGTCAGGCCGGCCAGGTCAACTATGCCGCCACCAAGGCAGGTGACATCGGCATCGTGCGTTCGCTGGCACAGGAAGGCGCGCGCGCCGGCATCACTGCCAACGCCGTCTGCCCCGGCTACATCGGCACCGAAATGGTCCGCGCGATCCCGCAGGAAGTTCTGGACAAGAACATCATCCCGCAGATCCCCGCTGGCCGCCTTGGTGAGCCCGAAGAAATCGCACGCTGCGTGACCTTCCTCGCCTCCGACGACGCCAGCTTCATCAACGGCTCGACCATCTCGGCCAACGGTGCACAGTTCTTCGGCTAAGTCGATTTGAACGAAATGAATGAAGGGCCGCTCTATCCGGGGCGGCCTTTTTTTTGGGGAATCAACCGCACGCGACCGACCAGAACCGAAAAGGACCGCCCCCTCGCGAAGCGGTCCTCTTCATCCCGTAAGTGCCGTGTCTCAGGCGCAGCGGGAAGGTTCCGTAAGGGCCTGACGGCTCAGCGGAACATCCTTGCGGGCAAACAGCCACTTGAAAACCGAAACAAACGCTTGTCCCCGGGCGGCATGAGCGTCGTGGTAGGCGCGGGCGGTGCGGGCGTTTGATGCAACTTCGATCATAATGGCCTCCTTGGGGCTGAATGTGATTTCTTGCACTCAATATGGATTTAACCGTCCGCCTTCACAAACGAGACTTTTCAATGCTTCAGTTAAACTGTACTTAACTGATATGTCCGATCGCCTGCCCCCCCTGACCGCCCTGCGCGCTTTTGAAGCCGCCGCCCGCCACATGTCCTTTGCCATGGCGGCGGAGGAGTTGAACGTCACCCCGGCCGCGCTTTCGTTCCAGATCAAGTCGCTCGAAGAACATCTGGGCCAGCCCTTGTTCCTGCGTCTCAACCGTGCCGTGAAACTCACCGAGGCCGGCCGCGCCCTTGCCCCCGGCACCTCCGAGGGCTTTCAGAGCCTGACAGCCGCGTGGCGCGCCGCGCGAAGGCTTCAGGACACCAACACGCTCAACGTCACCGCCGGACCAGCATTTACCGCCAAATGGCTCGCACCCCGACTCTACGAGTTCGCCCGCGCCCATCCCGAAGTGGACCTGCGCTTTTCGGCCACGCTGCGCATCATGGATTTCGACCGGGATGAAGTCGACGTGGCAATCCGCTTCGGCTATGGCCCCGATCCGGGCCTGTTCTCGATGCCGCTGCGCAATGAATGGATCACCCCGGTCATGACACCCGAGCTGGCCGCGCAATTCCCCACCCCAGAAAGTCTGCGCCATGCGCCGCTGATGTTCGATGATTCGATCGATTTTCTCGACCCACCCTGTGACTGGCCTACATGGTTCCGCGCGGTGGGCATGGACTTTACCCCAACTCACGGCCCGCATTTTTCGCAGGCCGACCACGCGGTCGATGCCGCGCTGGCCGGGGCTGGAATTGTGCTCGGGCGGCGCGCCATGGTGGTCAAGGACATCCACGAAGGTCGCCTCGTTGCCCCCTACAAACGTGCGCTTGAAACCAAGGCACATTTCCGATTTCTCTGCCGCAAGGGCGCGGAAACCCGCCCCCAGATCGCCGCCTTCCGCGCCTGGATGCTGGCCGAGATCGAAAAAACCGCTGCCGTGCATGAAACGCTCGAAATCATCCCCGTCGAAGAGGTGCCCCCCGTATGACCCGCTCCCGCGCCACCCTGATCGGCTTTGTCGCTGTGCTGCTCTGGGCGCTGCTCGCGCTCTTTACCGTCGGCACCGCGCCCACGCCGCCCCTGTTGCTCAATACCATCTGCTTCACCATCGGTGGGACCATCGGCCTGATCTGGGTAGCGCGCACCGGTGGTTTCGCCCAACTGCGCCGCATCAGCTGGAAAGTTTACGCCTTTGGCACGCTGGGCCTCTTTGGTTATCACGCCCTCTATTTCAGCGCCCTGCGCCTCGCCCCCGCCGCCGAAGCGGGCCTGATCGCCTATCTCTGGCCCCTGCTCATCGTGCTTTTCTCGGGCCTGCTGCCCGGCGAAGCCCTGCGGCGCGGGCATCTCATTGGCGCGCTCTGCGGTTTTGCGGGTGCGGCCCTGATCATCGGGGGCGGCGGTGCGGGCTTCGATCTCGCCGCTCTGCCCGGCTACCTCCTTGCAATGGCCTGTGCACTCACATGGTCGGGTTACTCGGTCCTGTCACGCCGTCTTGGCGATGCGCCCACGGCCACCGTCGCGGTGTTCTGCGTCGCCACCGCGCTTCTCTCCGCCCTCATGCACATCGCTCTCGAAGAGACCATCTGGCCACAAACCCCGCTGGCCTGGGGCGCAGCCATCGCCCTTGGCCTCGGCCCGGTGGGGCTGGCCTTTTATGTCTGGGATGTGGGGGTCAAGCGGGGCGACATTCAGCTCTTGGGCACCGCATCCTATGCGGCCCCGCTATTGTCGACATTGGTGCTTGTGGGGGTAGGCGTCGCAGAGCCAAGCTGGATGTTGGCTGCTGCGACCGTTCTGATTACCGGCGGTGCGATTCTTGCCGCGCGCGCCAGCCTGAGGGGATAATCACGCCGAAAGGCGTGCGATCTCTTCCTTGAGTTTCAGTTTTTGCTTTTTCAGCTCCGCGATTTCGAAATCGCTGGAACCGGGCGATCGCTGTTCCTGTTCAACTTGGTCCGAGAGGGCTTCGTGCTTGCGTTTCAGTTCTTCCAGGTGCGCACTTACGCTCATCGTCAATCTCCTCTCATATTTCGACAACACGATCACTGCAGCACAATTCCGACGCCCTGTCACGTGCCCAATGCCTCGAAATTGTAACAGGAGAGAAATATTGCCGATCTTTGCGGCGGTGTTCACATGGCTGTCGCACGCCCCGCGACTGACACCCCAAGCGAATCACTCGGGAAAGGTCAGTTCCGCCCCCTCGCGCAGCACCGCGCGCAGCAACGGAGTATAGCTTTCGCCATCCTGTTCGTGGCGTGTGCCCTCGTGCATCAGCACGGGCGCATGCAGGCGAAATGCCGCCCTGCCCCCCTTGCGCGCCCGCAACAGGATCAGTCCCGCATCGCGCCCCTGCCGGGATTGCAACGGCAGCACCTGCACCGATCCTAACCGCCCCTGAACCGCCCCAAGAAGATCCGGTAGCCGCTCGGCCCGGTGGATGAAGCTCGCGTATCCCTTTGGCGCCAGACGGCGCGCCGTCGCATCGACCCAGGCCGCCAAGGGCGTGTCCTCACCCATCGCCACCTCGCGCCCGGGGTCGCGGGCCGCCGTGCTGGCGGCGCGGTCGAAATAGGGCGGGTTGGCAATCACATGATCAAACTGCGCCTGTTTCAGCGCATCCGGCATCCGCGCAAGGTCTCCGACGATGATCCGGGCCGAAATCCCGTTCGACACCGCATTACCTTCGGCCAGCGCCGCATACTCGGCCTGCACCTCCAGCCCAGTCAGTTCCAGCCCCCCCACGCGCGTGCCAAGACAGAAAAGCGCAGTCCCGATCCCACAGCCCAGCTCCAGCACCCGCTGGCCGGGCACCGCCGGAACAGATGCCGCCAGAAGCACCGGGTCGACTCCCGCTCGATAGCCTCGCGCAGGTTGGCGCAACCGCAACTTGCCCCCGAGATACCCGTTTTCCGTGACCGCCACGCTCACCCGGGCCGCCCCAAAGCGATGTCGTTGTCTTTCATGACCACTTCGGCCGCCTCAAGGTCGTCGGTGCGCACCATCAACCGTCGCGGGAAAACTCCGATGGACCCTTCGAGAATGCTCATATTTACGTCCATTTCAAAGCAGTCTATACCCTCTCCCCGAAGCAGGGCCGAGGCAAAGGCGATGATGGTCGGATCGTTGCTGCGCAGAAGCTCTTTCATACCGGGGATGTAAGGACAGGGACGGGCAAATGTCGACCCCTGTGACAGGAACTTGACCATGAGTCTCGACACAGCCGCAAGCAAACCACACGAGGCCCTCGCAGCGTTGCTCCGCGACGAAATGGACGCCGTGAATGCACTGATCCAAGAGCGCATGGCCTCTGAGCACGCCCCGCGCATTCCCGAGGTCACGGCACACCTTGTCGGCGCGGGCGGCAAGCGTCTGCGGCCCATGCTGACGTTGGCCGCGGCGCGGCTCTGCGGCTACGACGGACCCTACCATGTACACCTCGCCGCCACGGTCGAATTCATCCACACCGCCACGCTCCTGCATGACGATGTTGTGGACGAAAGCGCCCAACGGCGCGGCCGCCCCACCGCCAACCTTCTCTGGGACAACAAGTCCTCGGTGCTGGTGGGTGACTACCTGTTTTCCCGCAGCTTCCAGTTGATGACCGAGACCGGTTCGATAGACGTGCTGCGCATCCTGTCGAATGCCTCGGCGACGATTGCCGAGGGCGAAGTGCTGCAACTCACCGCCGCTACCGATCTGCGTACCGATGAAAGCATCTACCTGCAGGTGGTGCGCGGCAAGACAGCCGCGCTGTTCTCGGCGGCGACCGAGGTCGGCGGGGTGATCGCCGGCGCGGACCCGGCCCATGTGCAGGCGCTTTTTGACTATGGCGATGCGCTTGGCATTGCCTTCCAGATCGCCGACGACCTGCTGGATTACCAGGGCGACACCTCGGCCACGGGCAAAAACGTCGGAGACGATTTCCGCGAACGCAAGCTGACCCTGCCGGTGATCAAGGCGGTGGCACAGGCCACCCAACAGGAACGCGCCTTCTGGGTGCGCACCATCGAAAAGGGCCGCCAGGAAGACGGCGATCTTGAGCATGCGCTGGCGCTGATGGGCAAATACGGCACGCTGGACGCCACGCGTCAGGATGCGCTCGGCTGGGCGGAAAAGGCCAAGGCGGCCATCGCCACCCTGCCCGACCACCAGATCCGCGGGTTGCTCAGCGATATCGCCGATTACGTGGTCGCGCGGCTCAACTGACGGATCGGGGCGCTGCCCCCGCCGCAGCAAGCTGCGACTCCCCCGGGGTATTTTTGGAAAAAGAAAGATCAGGTCAGGGTCGTTGCGACGGCCCACCAGTCGGGATGTGCCGCGTGGATATTTGCCACGAGGTGCTGGGCATCCGCCCGCGTCTCACAAAGCGCAAAACAGGTCGCCCCTGACCCTGACATGCGTGCCAGCCGGGTCTGGCCCTGGCTGCGCAACGCCTCAAGCACGTCCTCGATGACCGGTGCGCCAAGGATTGCCGGCGCTTCGAGATCATTGCGCTGGGTCGCGAGCCAGTCGATCAACGCCCCTGCTGTTTCAAACTCGGGCAGCGTGGCGGGCATGGACGGGTTGCTCTTGCAGGCAAGCGCGCGAAACACGACCGGCGTCGCGACCGAGACGCCGGGATTGACCAGAACTGCCGGCAGGCCGGGCAGCCCGGGCAACGCAGAAACCTCGTCCCCGATGCCGGACATACGCGCAGCCCCCGCCGTGAGGCAAACTGGTACATCCGCGCCGAGTTTCAACACCACGCCACCTGACAGGCTCTGACCGCTCAATGCCGTGAGCGCGCGCAGCGTGGCCGCGGCATCAGACGAGCCGCCCCCGATTCCCGCCGCATTGGGCAGGTGCTTTTCCAGCCTGATCCGGGCAGGCACCCCAAGCGCGGCGGCGGCCTTGTAAACGAGATTGCTTGCATCGCCTGGAACACCGGCGGACATCGGCCCGGTCACCGTCAGCGAGGTCTCAACTGCCTTCTCAACCGTGATCCGATCCCCGACATCGGCAAACATCACCAGAGAGTCCAGCAAATGATAGCCATCCGCACGCTGGCCGGTCACATGCAGGGTCAGGTTGATCTTGGCCGGGGCAAAGGCCTCAACCGTCATTGGCCACCGTCAGGGGCGGCGCCCCCTCTTCTTCGAGCACCGCATCCAGACCCACTTCAAGCTTGCGGCGGATGCGGTCCGGCTTGGCTTCTTCCGCGGTTTCGTCATCGACGAAGCTCAGCGCCCGGCGCCATTGGAACTCGGCCTCAAGGTGGCGCCCCACGGCCCAGTAGACATCGCCCAGATGGTCATTCACCACCGGGTCCACCGGCATCAGCTCGGTCGCGCGTTCCATATGATCAACCGCTTCTTCATAGCGCCCCAGCCGGAAAAGCACCCAGCCCAGCGAATCCACGATATAGCCGCTGTCGGGTCGCGCCGCGACCGCGCGCTCGATCATGTCCAGCGCCTCATCGAGCTTTTCCTGTTTTTCCACAAGGGAATAACCCAGATAGTTCAGCACCTGCGGCTGCTCCGGGTTCAGGTCAAGCGCCTTGCGGAAATCCGACTCGGCCTTGTCCCAGTTGCCCAGACGCTCGTGCGATATCCCACGTGCGTAATAGATGAACCACTGGCGCTGCTCGGTCTCGTCATATTGCGCCAGCGCCGCGTCATAGGCCTGCACCGCCCCGGCAAAGTCGCGTTCCTGGCGCAGCAGGTCGCCAAGGGCCGTGTGCACGATGGGCAGGTTCCCATGGCTGCGCGACAGTTGTTCCAGCACCTCGATCGCTGTTTCGATCTTGCCCGAGGCCCGCAGCGCCTCGGCTCGGCCCAGTTCGGCGGCATGGAAGGACGGGTGATCCGCCGGCACCCGCTTGAACGCCTGCGTGGCCAGTTCATGCTGCCCCAGCATTTCCAGCAACTCCGCGCTCAGCAAAAGCGCTTCGGTGTGATCCGGGCGCAGGTATTCCGCGATCCGCGTATAAAGCAGCGTGTAATCCGCATTGGCTTCGTTCTGCAGCGCGCTGGCGAGGGAAAAGAACACCTCGGCCACACCATCGCTTGCGTTGGTGACATGGGTAAATGGCAGCATTTCACCCGCCGCCAGCCGGTCGCGCATCTCTTGAAGGTCGGGGTCAAGTTCGCTGCCGAACACCTCGTCCAGCCGTGCCAGCGCCTCTTCGCTCTTGTCCACCTGACTCAGGATTTCCAACTGGGCCATGATTCCGCGCCGCGTCATCTGCGCGCCTTGCAGATCGCCCGTGGCATAGATTTTTTCCGCGCCCTCGAAATCGCCGACCGAGGCCAGCGCAAGCGCCTTGTGATAGGCGGCAAACCCGGCCAGACCCGCCTTCTTGGAAACGTCATCAAAGGCGGCCAGCGCCTTGGACATGTCCCCGCGCCCGATCTCTGCCCAGGCCGCCAACAGCCCGTCCACCAAGGGTCCGACGCCGCCGTCTTCGCCCAGACGCTCAAGCAATTGGGTGAATTCACCATCCCGCACCAGCCCGGCCGCAATCACCATATGCGCCAGCTGGCTCTTGTGATCATCGGCCACCATCTTGCGCGCCACCGGCATGGCCCGGTCCACCTGCCCCAGCGACAGAAAGGCCAGAACGGCATTTTCCAACAACACCGGGTTGCCCGGATCGCGGGCAAGGGCTGCGCTGTAGTAGCGGGCGGCCGCCTCGAAATCCGCGCTATAGCTGGCCTGACGCGCCGCGAGGTACGACCCCGACAACCCGTCCTGCTGCTGGGCCTGAACCGGAAGAGTGACCGCCGCCAGAAGCGCCGACAGGGTCACGGAACGAATAAAATGACTGGCCACGCAAGGCTCCTCGGATCGTACAGTTGCTGGAATCCTAGTCCCCCCCCCGCCAACACGCAATGGGGCGGCCCAAGGACCGCCCCATGAAAGTGATGAAATGTGACCGGGATCACATGTTGGGATAGTTCGGCCCGTCCCCACCCTGCGGCGTGACCCAGGTGATGTTCTGGCTCGGGTCCTTGATGTCGCAGGTCTTGCAGTGCACGCAGTTCTGGAAGTTGATGACAAAGCGCGCGTCCTTGCCCTCTTCCTCGACCACTTCGTAAACCCCGGCCGGGCAGTAGCGCTGCGCCGGTTCCGCGTATTTCGGCAGGTTGACCTTGAGCGGAATGCTGTCATCGCCAAGCCGCAGGTGGCAGGGCTGGCTTTCCTCGTGGTTCGTCATCGCAAAAGACACGTTGGTCAGGCGGTCAAACGACAGCTTGCCATCGGGTTTGGGATAGTCGATCGGTTTGTGCTTGTCCGCACTTTCGGTGGACTCGGCGTCGTTCTTGCCATGGCCCAGCGTCCCGAAGAACGAAAAGCCCAGCGTGTTGGTCCACATGTCCAGCCCGCCCAGCGCCAGGCTCGGCAACATGCCCCACTTGGACCACATCGGCTTGACGTTGCGCACCTTCTTGAGGTCCTTGCCAATCGCACCGTTGCGCACTTCTTCCTCGTAAGAGGTCAGCTCGTCACCCGAGCGCTCTGCCTTGATCGCGTCAAAGGCGGCTTCCGCGGCGGCCTTGCCCGACAGCATCGCGTTGTGGTTGCCCTTGATGCGCGGCACGTTGACCATGCCCACCGAACAACCCAACAGCGCAACACCCGGTGCCACCATCTTGGGCATCGACTGATAGCCGCCCTCGGTGATCGCCCGCGCGCCATAAGCCACGCGCTTGCCGCCTTCCAGAAGGTCGGCCACCATCGGGTGGTGCTTGAACCGCTGGAATTCCATGTACGGGAAAAGGTGCGGGTTCTTGTAGTTCAGGTGAACCACGAAACCGACATAAACCTGATTGTTTTCCAAGTGATAGATGAACGATCCGCCACCCGCGTTCGAGTTCAGCGGCCAGCCCATCGTGTGGGTCACGGACCCTTCCTTGTGCTTGGCCGGGTCAATCTCCCAGATCTCTTTCATTCCGACGCCGAATTTCTGCGGCTCTTTCCCGGCCTGCAGGTCGTATTTCGCGATCACTTCTTTCGCCAGCGACCCGCGCACGCCTTCGGACAGGAACACGTATTTGCCATGCAGCTCCATGCCCGGTTCGGTGTTCGGCCCATAGGAGCCGTCTTCCTCAAGCCCGAACACGCCCGCGACAACGCCCTTCACTTCGCCATTGTCGCCGTAGACCAGCTCGGAACAGGCCATGCCGGGGAAAATTTCCACGCCCATTTCTTCGGCCTGCTCTGCCATCCAGCGGCAGACATTGCCCATCGACACGATATAGTTGCCGTGGTTGTTCATCAGTGGCGGCATCGGGAAGTTGGGGATGCGGATTTCGCCCGCTTCGCCCAGCATGTAGAACTTGTCTTCCTTGACCGGGGTATTGAGCGGCGCGCCCTTCTCCTTCCAGTCCGGGATCAGAGCATCCAGCCCGCAGGGGTCCAGCACGGCGCCCGACAGGATATGCGCGCCCACTTCCGAGCCCTTCTCCAGCACAACGACGTTCAGGTCCGCGTCCAGTTGCTTGAGCCGGATCGCCGCCGACAGACCGGCAGGCCCGGCACCGACGATGACAACATCATATTCCATGGCTTCGCGTTCGATTTCCGACATGGGAATCCTCCTCGCATCGCTTGCGTAATTTTCTTTCGCACCTGCTAGCCCGTTCTGGAACAAAACGTCAATCGGAACCCTACGATATTTGGCGACAAATCGCTTTTTTGCATCGGCTTTTGACATATTTGCGCTTGCAATGCGGGCTGTCTCTTGCTTTTGGAAGAGCGCTCGGGGCACTCTGCCCCCAAGACACAAACGACGACCCGCCCGCGTGACCTGAACGGGGGCCAAGGACCAACGGGACCGAACCCATGGAAAAGCTACCAATGACCCGCGCCGGCTATGCGGCGCTCGAGGCAGAATTGAAGCATCTCAAGTCAGTTGAGCGCCCCGCGATCATCGAGGCCATCGCCTCTGCTCGCGAGCTTGGCGACCTGAAAGAGAACGCGGAATACCACTCCGCCCGCGAAAAGCAGGGTTTCATCGAAGGCCGCATCAAGGAACTCGAAGGCGTGATCGGTCTGGCCGAGGTGATCGACCCCACAACCCTGTCCGGGGCGATCAAGTTCGGCGCGACCGTAACCCTCGTGGACGAAGATACCGACGAAGAAAAGACCTGGCAAATCGTGGGCGAACACGAGGCCAATGTCGAAAAAGGTCTTTTGAACATCAAATCGCCCATTGCGCGGGCGTTGATCGGCAAGGAAGAAGGCGACAGCGTCGAAGTGCGCACGCCCGGTGGCGAAAAGAGCTACGAGGTGCTCTCTATCGCCTTTGTGTAACACGGTTTTGGTCAAGGTCTTTTGAACCAGATGGCAGACGAGAGCGACAGCAAGCCCACCCCGCTGGGCATCTACGACAAACCCGAGCAGCCCAAGGTCACGGGTATCGAGGTTGTTGCCGTCGGCTTGAGCTTTGTCTGGCTGGCTGGCACCGTGATGTTCTTTCTTGTCCTGAAGCCGGACACCAGCGGTGACGTGGACAGCCTGCGCTTCATGATGACGCTGCTGGCAATCTTCATGCCTGTGGCGATGATCTGGGTTGCCGCCACTGCGGCGCGCTCCTCCCGCGTGATGCGCGAAGAAAGCACACGTCTGCAGGCCGCGATTGACGCCATGCGCCGCACCTACGTGGCCCAGACCCAGGGCGCGCGCCCACAGGGCGGGCTGGAACCCTCTGTCGCCAAGAAACTCGACGAGATTGCCGCCGCCACCCGCAAAACCGAAACCGCGCTGGCCACCTTCTCGACCACGCGCGACCGCGATACCGGAATTCGCAAGGCACCCGAGCCGGCCCCCCCGTCCGACGATGGCGCAGATCAGGGTCTTCTGGCCCTGGGCACGCCCGCCGAAGAGCTTTCCCCGCCCTTGCCGCGCAACGACTTCATCACCGCGCTGAACTTCCCGGAAACCGCCGATGACAAGGAAGGCTTTGCCGCCCTGCGCAAGGCCCTGCGCGACCGCCAGTCGGCAGCGCTGATCCAGGCCAGCCAGGATGTGCTCACCCTGCTCAGTCAGGACGGAATCTACATGGACGATCTGCGCCCGGATCTGGCACGCCCGGAAATCTGGCGCCGCTTTGCCGCCGGGGAACGGGGCCGCGCCATCGCCGCGCTTGGCGGCATCCGGGACCGCTCATCGCTGGCGCTGGCTGCGGGGCGTATGAAACAGGACCCGATCTTCCGCGACGCGGCACACCATTTTCTGCGCCGCTTCGACAAGAGCTTTATCGAGTTCGAGGAAACCGCCTCGGATAGCGAGATCGCCGCACTGGCCGACACCCGCACCGCCCGCGCCTTCATGCTGCTGGGCCGGGTCGCCGGGATCTTCGACTAACCGGCCCGTCGCGTCAGGACGCTTCGATCATATCGACGCGCGTCGCATGGCGCCCGCCTTCGAAATCGGCACCAAGGAACGCATCGACGATCTCCAGCGCGAGCCCCTCGCCCACGACCCGTGCCCCGATCGACAGCATGTTGGCGTCGTTGTGCTGACGGATCATCGCGGCCGAAAACGTATCCGAACACACGCCGCACCTGATGCCCGGCACCTTGTTCGCCGCCATCATGATGCCCTGCCCGGTCCCGCACAGGATGATGCCCAAAGCCGCTTCGCCCGACGCGACCTTTTCCGCCGCGGCCTTGCCGTGCAACGGGTAATGTGTGCTCTCGGTCGTGGTCGGTCCGATATCCACCACGTCCCAGCCCTGGGCGGCGATGTGGTCCGCCACCGCGCGGCGCAGATCAATGGCGGCGTGGTCGCTCGAAAGCACGATGCGTTTGTTGGCAGTCATGGACATGTCTTTCTGTTGTCGCCCCCCACACAGGCCCTGCCGATCCGGTCAGCGGCCCTTGGGACGTCTGGTGAGTGGTGGGCGCTACTTACCACGCCCGCTTTTGGGGTCCAGCCGCAATTCTTAATTGATCGCCCCAGGGGGTTAAGAGCGCAGCGTTAACACCCGCCAGAAAGCCGGATCCGCAAAACCATACCGACGCAATACCGACGTAGTACCGAAACCTGTTTTCCTTCAAAATCAGGAATTTACGAACGATTCGTCACAACCCGAAGCTGGCATACGGATAAAAGGTTACCAAGGTGCCGTCCCGCACCTGCATTTCACCGTCCGGCAGCTCCACCAGCCCCTCGGCCCAGCTCAACCCGCTGATCCGGCCCGAACCTTCGGATTTGAACACTTCGGCCCGCCCATTCCTGAGCCGCGCCCGCAGGTATTCCCGCCGCCCCGGTTTCTTGTTTTTCTCAAACGCCGCAGGCACTTGCAGCCCTTGCGGGATGCGCCAGCCTTCACCCGCCATCACCCCCATCGCAGGGCGTGCAAAGATCAATGTGCAGACCATCGCCGCAACTGGATTACCCGGCAATCCAAACACCGGTGTGCCCTGCCACACGCCCAACGCCAAGGGCCGCCCCGGCTTGATCGCCATCCGCCAAAGTGCCATGGCCCCACTTTCATTGAGCAGTGCCGCAAGATGATCCTCGTCCCCAGCCGAAGCGCCACCCGACGTCAGGATAAGGTCCGCCGCCTCTGCCGCCTCATCCAGAAACCCCTTCAATGCCAGTCGGTTATCCGGCGCGCGCCCAAGGTCCACGGCCTCGAAACCAAAGCGTTTGACCATCGCGAGCAGCATGGGACGATTGGCATCAAAAATCTGGTCCGCCCGCGCAGCGCCCCCGGCCTCGGCCAGTTCATCCCCTGTCGAGACCACCGCCACGCGCAGCCGCTTGCGCACCGGCAAAGCGCCCAGCCCCGTCGCCGCCGCAAGCGCCAACTCCGGCGGGCCCATTCGTTGCCCGGCGCGCAGGATCGTTTCGCCTGCATCCACGTCTTCACCAGCCCGCCGCGTGTTGGCGCCCTTTTTCAAAGGCCCGTGAAAGGCAATGGCCGTCCCATCCGTAGACACATCTTCCTGCAGGATGACCGTATCCACCCCCTCGGGAATCGTCGCCCCGGTGAGAATGCGAATGGCGTAACCCTCTGGTACCAATCCACAAAACGGACCCCCCGCCGCCGACCGCCCCGCGATCAATGGCAGGGTTTGCGGTCCCTCGACCACGTCCGCATGCCGCATCCCATAGCCGTCCACCGCCGAATTGGGTTGCGGCGGATTGGCCCGCAGGGCCGCCACGTCCTCAGCCAGAACACGATCCAGCGCTGCGCCCAACGGCACGGTCTCCTGCCCCACCACCGGGCGCAAACGCGACCTGAGATCTGCCAACGCCTCGTCTACCGGCGTCCAGTGTGTTCCCGCAGGCAAGGCGAAACAGTCGTTGGTCAACGGCGGTGGCGTCAGCGGATTACCCATGGCCAAGCCCCACTTCTGCAAGGATAAAATCCGCAATCGCCCCCGTATCGTCCAGCCCGAATACCGGCCTGTCGCTTTCCAGTGGCACGTCCGAGGCAATCGCACGTACGCTGTCATCCCCCGGCGCGATCAACGGGTTCCCGGTCTCGGCCCGGTGTGCCTCGACCTTGGGGTGTGCCTCGCGCTTGTAGCCTTCAACCAGCACAAGATCGACCGGCGACAACTGTCCCAACAGGGTTTGCAGGCTGGGTTCCTCTTCGTCGCGCAATTCATGCATCAATGCCCACCGGTTGCCCGATGCCAACAACACCTCGCGCGCGCCCGCAACCCGATGGCGATAGCTGTCCCGCCCCGGCTGGTCGACGTCAAAACTGTGGTGCGCATGCTTGATCGTCGACACGCTATATCCCCGCCCGGTGATCTCTGTCACCAACCGCTCCATCAACCCTGTTTTGCCTGCGTTTTTCCAGCCCACGACGCCATAAATCCGCATCGTCACTCCTCCCCCACCATCGCCTGTGCCACAACGAGGTCCTCGGGCGTGTTCACGTTGAAAAACGGGTCCACATGATCCGCATCAAACTCCGCCAGCCGCCCGCCATGCGGATCGCTCCACAGCACCACCTTGCGCAGCCCGCCTTCCAGCGCGCGCCGCAGATCATCGCGCAGGGCAACAGGCCAGATGCCGAAAGTCGGGTGCCGGATCAACCCGGACCGCGACATGGATTTCGTCACCTCTCCCGCCTTGCGCGGAGTCGCTGCCAGGGCCAGCCGGTGCTTCATACCTTCCGTCGCCAAAAGCAAGCGCGGCACCAGATCGCAAGGAAAAAAAGGCGTATCCGCGGCCACGGTCACGATGGTGTCCCCACCCTGCTCCGCCGCCCAGTCCAGCCCCGCCAGCACCCCGGCCAGAGGCCCGGCATAATCCTCGATACTGTCCGCCAGCACCGGCAAATTCAGATCATCAAACCGCGCCGCATCTCCATTGGCATTCAGAGCAACCTGCGCCACCTGAGGGGCCAGCCGGTCTATCACATGCTCCAGGATCGACTGTCCGCCAAGCATCAGGCGCCCCTTGTCGCCCCCGCCCATACGCGTGGCCTGGCCACCCGCCAGAATAACGCCCAACGGCTGCTTCATGACGGCGCTCCTTTGCGGCGGTGCTTGCGGTCTTCCTCGACCACGCTGGCCGGGTCCACGTCCCGCACCAGCCGTTCCTCCCCGCTCAGACAGACAAACCGCCGCCCCCGCATCCGGCCCACAACGGTAAGCCCAACCTGACGAGCGATCTCGACGCCCCAAGCGGTGAAGCCCGACCGCGACACCAGCACCGGAATGCCCATCAGCGCGGTCTTGATCACCATCTCGGACGTCAGCCGCCCAGTGGTATAAAGCACCTTGTCATCGGGCCCCGTTCCGGTGTCGAACATCCAGCCAGAGATCTTATCGACCGCATTATGCCGTCCGACATCTTCCATATAAACAAGGGGCCGCGCCCCCTGGCACAGAACCGTGCCATGAATGGCCCCGGCTTCAAGATAGAGGGACGGCGTTCGGTTAATCGTATGGGCCAGCGCGTAAAGGTCGGATGTCCTGACTTCGGTCTGCGGCAAACGCACGTCCTCAAGCCCTTCCATCATGTCCCCGAAAACCGTGCCAACCGCGCAGCCAGAGGTGCGGGTCTTCTTCTTAAGCTTTTCTTCATGGCTGGTCTCTATGGTGGTGCGCACAACCACGACCTCAAGCTCTTCGTCATAATCGACCGCCGTGACCACATCTTCGGCACGTAACATGCCCTGATTGCGCAAAAACCCGAGTGCCAGATATTCGGGATAATCGCCAATCGTCATCGCAGTGACGATTTCCTGCCGGTTAAGATAGATCGTCAGCGGCCGTTCCTCGACCACGGAAATCTCCACCGGGTTTCCGTCATGATCATACCCGCTCACCGCCCGCGTCAGCCGCGCGGCACTCGGTTCCGGGGCGATCAGGTACTGGGACGTCACATCAAGGGTCGACACGCTCTTCTCCCGTTCGGCATCATGCCCGGCGACCCTACGACCGTTTCCGGCGCTTGACCACCACCCAAGCATAGTCCTGCAACCATGCCAATTGCATCGCCATGCCTCGCGCGTTAGAGCAGATCGGTGCAGACGCATTCAGGACCTGGCATGGCTTCGTATTTTGACCGTTCATATTACCTTAAGGGCATTCGCGACGGGTTGCCCTTCATCTTTGTGGTGGCGCCCTTTGGCCTGCTTTTCGGCGTCGTCGCGACCGAAGCCGGCCTGTCGATATTTGAGACCATGTCCTTCACGGTCCTCGTCATCGCGGGGGCGGCACAGTTCACCGCCCTGCAACTCATGGCCGAGAATGCACCGACGGTGATCGTCATCATCTCTGCGCTCGCCGTCAATCTGCGCATGGCGATGTATTCGGCCTCGCTCACCCCCCATATTGGCGGCCTGCCCTTCTGGCATCGAGCCATTGCTGCCTATTTCCTCGTGGACCAGAACTACGCGTTGTCCAGCGTGAAATACGAGCAAGAGCCGGACATGACCCTGCCCCAGAAGTTCTCTTACATGATGGGTGCGATCACGCCTGTCGCACCCAACTGGTATCTTGCGACCCTCTTGGGCGCCCTGATCGGCAAGACGATCCCACCGGGTCTGGCGCTGGATTTTGCGGTGCCGATCTGTTTTCTGGCCATGATCGGCCCGATGCTGCGCACCGGGGCGCATGTCGCCGCGGCGCTCGTTGCCGTCACGCTGTCGCTGGTCTTTGCCTTCCTGCCCTACAATCTTGGCCTCATGGTCGCGGGCATTGCCGGGATGATCACCGGGGCACAGGTTGAACTCTGGACGGAAAGGCGCCGCACGTCATGAAGGAAATCTGGATTGTCATCATCGCGATGGGCTTCGGCACCTTTGGCCTGCGCTTCCTGTTTCTGGGGCTTGTCGGGGATCGCGAAATGCCGCCCTGGGTACTGCGCCACCTGCGCTACACGGCCGTCGCCATTCTCCCGGCCCTTGTCACGCCTTTGGTCGTCTGGCCACAGGCCACCAGTGGCGCGATCGACCCGCCCCGTCTGATGGCGGCGCTGGTGACACTGGCGCTCGGACTGCGGTACGGCAATGTATTGCTGGCGATTGGCGGGGGCGCGGTCACGCTGTATGGCGCGCTTTACCTGCTGGGCTGATCCGGGCGATCAGTTCACCTTGGGTTTGTTCAGCTCGTATTCGGGAATGAACGCTTTCAGAACCCGGGAGTTGTCGTCCCCATCCTGCTCGAACAACCGGTCATAGCTGGCGCCCTTCTTGGCGAAATACTCGGACAATTTCAGGGGGGAATAGGTGACTGGAGCACCTTCGAACCCGGGCAGGCTCGCTATGATGCTTGATGTCGTATAGGCACATTGCGCTTCAAGAACCGGACCCGTCGACTGCGCCTTGCGCAACGCCATTTCGGCGACTTGAGGACTGACGTCGACGGATTGCAGAACCACGTGATACGTCTCGCGCGCGTGGTAACGGGTGTATTGATCCACCAGATAGGGGCTCATCCCATAGACCACATCGTTCTTGGCGACGATGCCCCCGGTTCGAAACGATCCCGCCGGATCAAAAGCCACCCGTTGGCTCCCGTTGATCATCAAAGAAGTGTGTGCGCCCGCGCCACTCGAGTTCGAAATCATCGTGTACAGCGTCAGACGCGGCGGACCCGAATGCACATAGCGGGCCTGCGCCACTTCTGCGTCTGACGAATTGGTCTCAACGGGATTGCGTATGGAACACGCCGTAAGCGTAGCCATAACGGCCAACGCCGTACAAAGGCGAAGCAACGTTTTCATGCCTGCAATCCCGCCTGTCCGTATCAGCTGTTGAAAAGCGCCAGGAAAATCAGGACACCAATCGATACGCCGGCAACCCACATCGACGCCTTGATGAATCCGGCAAAGGTTTTTTCCTGAACGGAGATATCCATCGACCCTTGTTTATGTTCAGCCATGTTCGCATTCCTTAAGTCTTGTTTCCCGCTGGATAGCGCATTCGCGCTGGCCTGTCACCACGTCAATGTCGCGCAGGGGATCAGGATTTTGCCAGATCCTGCGCCAGCCGGAACCCGATCCGGGTTGGGGCGCCTTCTTCCACCTGCCGAGGCAGGGCACGCAGCATCACGTTGAGCTGGCTGACATGCTGGACAAGCTGGGTTTTTATGCCGTTCGAATCGGTGCCGTAGAAGGTGACGATATCCGGGTCGAAGAACCCCATGCCCTCGATCCTGAGAACCCCGGCATCTCCTCCGGTGAACCCCATCGCGACCTCGTGTTCATTGTCCAGTTGCTGTTCGAAATTCTGGATATAGAGAATCAGCCGCTCATAGGCCCATTCTGCCGGGCTTTTCTGTGTAACGGGCGTTTGCGCCACAGAGTCAGGCACCGCACAGGGCTCCACGTCAGGATCGGCATGAACTTCATGGCGACGCGGCATGGCCGCCGCCTCAACTGCTTCGGCGGTGGTCTTGATCTCTTCGTCGCTCACGCGGGTCTCCCTCAGCCAATCTTCTGCCACATCCACGCGCCGTCGTGGCGCAGGGTGCGGCTTACCAGTCCAACATGGTAAAGATGGTTGAGATGGGCAAGGGCCTCGACCAGAGCCAGCCCATAAGCCCCCTTGTCAATCGTGCGCTTGAACAATGGCGGGAAACACTCGCTCGCGGTCTTGGGCGTGTCCAGATGCCCCACCAGCCGTTCCAGCGCACCATGGTGGTTGTCGATCAGTTGCCGCATCCGCGTCGGTGCACCGGTAAAGGGCAGTTTGTGCCCGCCAAGCACCAACTGGTCAGGTCGGGCATATTGCTTGAGCCGCTCGCAGCTTTCCAGCCAATCGGCCACCGGGTCTGCCTCGGGTTCCGTGGCATAGACCCCGATGTTGGAACTGATCGAGGGCAAGATCTGGTCCCCCGACAGGACAAGATTGTCGCCCCGACTCCACAGGGTCGCGTGCTCGGGCGCATGGCCATTGCCAATATGTACGTCCCAGTCACGCCCACCGATGCGGATCACGTCATCCTGCTTGATCCGGCGAAAGCCCAGAGGCATCGGCGCCACCACGTCGGCAAAGTTGAAGGGCCGCTCGCTCTTGCGCTCATTATAGATCTCTTCATCCATGCCGCAGCGGCGATAGAATTCCAACGTCTCCTGACGCGGCACCGCCTGCTCATCAAGCTGCAGCATGCGCGCAAACAACCATGCCGTGCGCGTCGTCCAAAGCTCCGCGCCATGCTCTTCCTGGAACCAACCGGCCAACCCGACATGGTCGGGGTGGTGATGGGTCACGACCAGCCGCGAAATCGGCTTGCCCCCCAGCGGTCCCGCCATAAGCCCGCCCCATATCGCACGACTGCGCTTGCTGTCGAACCCGGTGTCGATAATGGTCCAGCTATCGCCCTCGTCCAGCGCATAGATATTGACATGATCCAGCGCCATCGGCAGCGGCAGCCGCATCCAAAGGACACCCTCGGCCACCTCGATCGCTTGCCCCTCTTCCGGCGGCGTCTCCCAAGGGTAACGAATGCCTGCTGCGCCGTCCGCCATCAAGCCGCGCCCAGGTCTTCTGCGCTCAGCGCATAGAGTTCATCTGCCCCCTGCATCGCGTGGGTCAACAGGCCGACATGCTCTGGCAGCAGGCGTTTGACATAGAACTGCGCCAGCTTGCTGCGCGGTCCCTGCCCACCTTCAGCCACGGCCGCGCGCAGGTGGTAATACCCACCCAGCACCCGCGCAAACCCCTTGAGGAACGGCACAGAGCCGGCAAAACGGTCGTTCATGTTGCCCTGGGCCACCATCCACTCGGTCGCCTCGCGCAGGGTTTCCGTGGCCTGCCAGACCGGCTCGGCCAACTCCGGGAATGTGCCACGTACGGCTTCGGCCCGGTCCTCAATCTCGTCCAGCAGCGCATAGGCGGCCTCGCCCCCGTCCATCAGCTTGCGCCCCACAAGGTCCATCGACTGAATGCCATTGGTGCCCTCATAAATCGCGGTCACGCGAACATCGCGGGCATACTGAGCCGCCCCGGTTTCCTCGATGAAGCCCATGCCGCCATGCACCTGAACACCCATTTCAGCCACGGCGATGCCAGTGTCGGTGCCAAACGCCTTGGCAATCGGTGTCAGGAAAGCGGCCCGTGCCTTCCAATCCTTGTCGTCGGTGGCGGTCCCCATGTCGATCGCCACGGCACAGGCCATTTCGATGGCGCGCGCGGCAAAGATATCGGCTTTCATCGTCGCCAGCATCCGGCGCACATCCGCGTGATCCAGAATGGTGCCGCTGCCGTCTCCGACGGGTGTGCGGCCCTGCTTGCGGTCCATCGCATAGGCCAGCGCATGCTGATAGGCGCCCTCGGCAACGCCCACACCCTGACCACCGACGCCAAGGCGCGCGTTGTTCATCATGGTGAACATGCATTTCATGCCGTCATGTTCGTTCCCGATCAGCCAACCGGTCGCCCCATCATACTCCATCACGGCCGTGGGTGAGCCATGCAGGCCCAGCTTGTGTTCAAGGCTCACCACCTTGAGGCTGTTGGCCACGCCCGGCTCTCCGTTCTCGTCCGGAATGTACTTGGGCACCATGAACAGGCTGATCCCTTTGGTGCCCGGCGCCCCATCCGGCAAACGAGCCAGAACAAGGTGGCAGACGTTCTTGGTGAAGTCATTGTCACCCCAACTGATGAAGATCTTCTGCCCCGACACCGCATAGCTGCCATCGCCATTCGGTTCGGCTTTGGAGCGCAGCGCGCCCACATCGGACCCCGCTGCCGGTTCTGTCAGGTTCATTGTTCCGGCCCATTCGCCAGTCATCAGCTTGGGCAGGTAAAGCGCCTTGATTTCGTCGCTTGCATGATGTTCCAACGCCTCGATCTGGCCCTGCGTCATCAGCGGGTTCAGTTGCAGCGACAGACAGGCTGCGCTCATCATCTCGTTCACCGCCGTGGTGATCGAATGCGGCAGCCCCATGCCGCCATGTTCCAGCGACGCGCTGGTCGAAATCCACCCGCCCTCGGCAATCTGCGCATAGGCCTCGGCAAAACCGGGCGAAGTCCGCACCACGCCATTTTCCAACACCGCGCCCTGCAGGTCGCCATTGCGCTGCAACGGGTACATCACCTCTTCACACATCCGCCCCGCCTCGGACAGGATGGCATCCGTCACGTCCTTGTCCGCATCCGCAAAACGCTCGGTCGCCGTGACATCGGCAAAATCCACCACGTGGTCGAACAGGAACTGGAAGTCGGTCACAGGGGCGCGGAAGGGCATGGCTTTCTCCAATTGGCTTGGCTTTGGGTGCAGGCGCTTGTATGCAGCTTTTCACCCAAGAGTAAGGGGCTTCAACAGCCCAACAAAGAAAAACGCAGCGTCACAGGAGAGGGCCGCCCGTGCAGACCAAGCGCCTTTTGTCAGACGAGACCGGCTTTGATCACGCCTGCACCATTCTGCAAAATGGCGGGCTGGTCGCCTTTCCAACCGAAACGGTCTACGGGCTTGGCGCAGATGCCCGCAACGATCACGCGGTTGCACGCATTTTCGAGGCCAAGAGCCGCCCGCGCTTCAACCCACTGATCGTGCATGTGGCCGACATCGCCACGGCAAAGCGCTTTGTCATCTGGAACGATACCGCCGACCGCCTCGCCGCTGCGTTCTGGCCCGGCCCCCTGACCCTGGTCCTGCCACTCGCGCCGGACAGCGGCCTGTCGCCACTGGTCACGGCCGAGCTTCCGACACTGGCAATCCGCGTGCCCGAACACCCGGTCGCCCGCACCCTGCTCAAGCGTTTCGGTGGCCCCGTGGCTGCCCCTTCGGCCAACCCTTCCGGCAAGATCAGCCCAACAACCGCCGGCCACGTCGCTGACGGCCTCTCTGGCCGGATTGACGCTATTCTGGACGGAGGGGCCTGCGGCGTCGGGGTCGAATCCACCATTCTTGGTCTCTGGGAAATCCCGATCCTGCTGCGCCAGGGCGGCCTGCCGCAGGAAGCCATAGAGGCCGCGCTTGGCGCTGCCGTAGCGACCCACCAATCCGGCGATCCCCTGACCGCACCGGGTCAGATGACCTCGCATTACGCCCCCGGCGCGCGCATCCGCCTCAATGCCACGACGCTGGGCGCGGGCGAGATATTACTGGGCTTCGGAAAAGTCGACAACGCCACACTCAACCTCAGCCCGTCGGGTGACCTGACAGAAGCGGCGGCGAACCTGTTTCACTTCCTGCACCGGCTCGACGCGGAAAACCCCGAAACAATCGCCGTTTCTCCGATCCCGGACCATGGTCTCGGTCGCGCCATAAACGACCGCCTCGCCCGCGCCGCCGCGCCGCGCCCCTGATTTTCCTTTTGTCATAGATACCCGGGGGTGAGCGCCGTCTTGGAAACGGTCTCGTGGACCGTTTCAGGCGTGAACGGGCGGAGCCCAGGCTTGCTGTGACGGGGCAGCGCCCTAAAACCCGCGTCAGGCATGCCCCGCCGTCGCCGACAGGCTGAGCGCATCCACGCCGATGCTTTTCAGCGCCTCCGGCCACTTTTCGGCATTGGCTAGGTCAAACACCAACTCCGGTGTCGCATCGCAGATCAACCAGCCGTTGGCCGCGATTTCGCTTTCCAACTGACCCGGCCCCCAGCCGCTGTATCCAAGCGCCAGCAAGGTTCTTTCCGGCCCCGCGCCCGTCGCCATCGCTTCCAGAACATCCTGTGTCGCGGTCATGCCGAAGGCTTCGTTCACCCGCAGGGTCGACAGGTCCGAACGATATTCCGAGGAATGCAACACGAACCCCCGCCCCCCCTCTACCGGGCCGCCGAAATAGAGGTTTCCGTCGTATTCCGGGCGCTCCAGACGGATCGACAACTGCTTGAGGAGGTCTGAAACGCGCATTCGGTCCATCGTCTTGTTGACGATCAGCCCCATCGCGCCCTCTTCTGAATGGGCACACAGAAACACCACTGAATGGGCAAAACGCGGATCGCCCATGCCGGGCATGGCAATCAGCATCTTGCCAGTCAGGTCCATTGCTGTATCGCTGTCTTCCGTCAATGCCTCATCCCTGTGCTGTTGTGCTCCTTTCCAACATGTGCCCCCGAACGTGATGACGCAAGGGTGATTGGCATGTTTCAAACCCGCGACATTTTCTCGCCGGAATGTGAGTTGGCATTGAACGTCGAATGGCCCAGATGTGAGACATGATCCAAAAGCTACTGTCCATCACCTGCCTGCTCCTTGGCCTCGCGACGTTCCCTGTTCACGCCCAATCCTACGATGGTGTGGTGCGGGCCGAGATCCTGCCGGGCTGGCGTAACAGCGACGGCAGCCACACGGCGGCGATCCGGATTTCCCTCAATCCGGGATGGAAGACCTACTGGCGTGCACCGGGCGACGCGGGCATTCCGCCGCGTTTCGACTGGGGCGGTTCGCGCAACCTGCGCGGCCTCGACATCACGTGGCCGACTCCTCATGTTTTTCAGCAGAACGGCATGCGCTCGATTGGTTACAAGCAGGAACTGGTCCTGCCGGTACGCATCACACCGAAATCGGCAGACAAGCCGATCCGGCTGAAGGCCCATCTGGACATTGGTGTCTGCCGTGACATCTGTGTGCCGCAGCAGATCACCGTCAAGGCCGAGCTCCCACCGGGCGGCAAACGCGACGCCCGCATTGCTGCCGCACTTGCCGATCGTCCGCTATCGGGCTCCGAGGCCGGCCTGCGTACTGTCACCTGCCGCCTCAGCCCGACCCGGGACGGATTGAAGCTGACCGCGCGCATTGACATGCCCAGCGCCGGCGGGACGGAGGTCGCCGTGATCGAGACGGTCGATCCGGAGATCTGGATTGCGGAAGGCACCGCCCAACGTCAGGGCGGGACTCTGGTTACCGAGACCGAGATGATGCATGTCGAAGGCAAGCCCTTCATTCTTGATCGTTCGACCCTGCGCTTCACCGTTCTGGGCGCCCGCCACGCGGTTGATATTCGCGGCTGCGCGGGCTGACATCAGCCCTTGCGGCTTATCCCCGCGCCGCCCGGCGACGGGCAAACAATTGGCCCAACAGACCAATGCCATAGCCCAGCATGGTGATACCCCAGGCGCCGACCGCGAACACAACCACTGTCAATCCGGGGCCCTTGACGGACCCCAAAACAGGCACCAGCGCCACAAGTTGCGGATGCATTCCGCCCTGCCACAAAGTCCAGCCCAGCGTCAGCCCGAGCCAAACCACCAGGACCGCCCCGGTCCCGAGCACAAGGCCACGCAGACCGCGCGCCCGCACCCCCCGACGCAGCGCGGCCACTTGGCGCGACACGTCCGCCTGCATCGCCAGTAGCGCGGGCACCACGATCAGAACCAGCACCATCCCGAACCCAAGCCCATAGACCAGCGTGATCACCGTCGGCTTGAGAAACTGCGCCTGCTGCGAGCGCTCGAACAACAACGGAGCGAGGCCCAGAACGGTGGTCGCAGTGGTCAGAAACACGGGCCGCAAGCGGTCTGCAGTGCCGTCAATGATCGACGGGATCAACCCGCGATCATGCGCATAATCGTCAATCGTCGTCACCAGCACAATCGAGTCGTTGATGATGATCCCGGTCATCCCGATCAGCCCGACCACGGTGAACATGCTGAGCGGAACCTCGTGCATGTAGTGCCCATAGATCGTCCCGACGAGACCAAATGGAATGATCGCCATGACCACGACAGGCCGGGTCCAGCTTGAAAACACCCAGGCCAGTACAAGGTATATCCCTGTCAGACACAGGATCAGCCCCGTGCGCGCATCGCTCAGGAAATTGTCCTCCTGCTCGCTCAGCCCGGCAAGTTGCCATTCGACCTGTTGTTCGCTGGCAATGCGGGGCAGGATGTCTTCCTGCAGACGTTCGATGATCAGCTCGGCCCGCGCCGGATCGTCCTCGGAAATGTCCCCCGTCACCTTGATCTGCCGCACACCGTTTTCCCGACGCACCGTACTGAACCCCGTGCGGCTTTCCACCGTTACCAGGTCGGCCAATGGCACGTACTTGCCTTGGGGCGTGCGCATAAGACTGCCCTCGAGAAAGTCCGCCGTCAGCTCCCCTTCGGGCAGCTGGACCCGAATGCGCGCGCTACGCGGCCCGTCCGGGTAGGTCGCCGCCTCCAGCCCGTTCAGGCGATGCCGCAAGACCCGCCCAAGTGAGTCGATGGAAAACCCGAGCGCATGCCCTTGCGGGGTCAATTCGAGGATCAGTTCCTGCTTGTCATAGTTCAAGCTGTCCTCGACCGCCGATACCTCGGGAAACTCTGCAAGCGCGGTCTTGAGCGCTTCGCTTGCCGCCTTGAGCGTGTCGCTGTCCGCGCCAAAAAACTGCACGTCCAGCGCATCGCCCCCCGGCCCAGACCGCCAGCCCCTGAACGACACCGTTTCGACAAGCGGGTGACGCGCCACGCGGTCCTGCAACTCGCCGACAAAGGCAAAACTGGAATAGGGGCGCAGATCCGCGTCGATCAACTCGATGGCGATCCCGCCCAAAAGGTCCGCATCCATCGTATCCGATCCCGGGATCGGTCGCCCGGAATTGCCCCCGACCTCGGCCAGCACATAGTCCAACGGGTTGCGCCCATAACGTTCTTCGTATTCCTTGCCCAGTTCCTCGGTCGCGCGCTGCATCTCGCGCATCATGGCAAGGCTGTCCTCGCGCGAAGCACTGGGCAGCATCGCGAAGTTCCCCGTAACGGACCCACGCTCCGGCGCGTTGAAGAAACGCCACTGCACATCTCCCTGAATGAACAACACAGCCTGTGTGGCAAGGATCAGGATCGCTCCGGCAACCACCGGGTAACGCATGACCACAACAAGCCGGATCATGCGCCGGAAAACCACGTCGCGGAACCAGCGGAATCCGCGGTTTACCACCCGGCTCGGGATGTCATACCAATGCTCCTTGGCGGTGTGCTTGAGCGCATGGGCCATGTGATTGGGCAGGATCAGGAAACATTCGATCAGCGAAGCCGCCAGCACCGCAATCACGGTGAACGGTATGTCCGCGATCAGGTCGCCGAACCGTCCCGAGATCATGGTCAGACCAAAAAAGGCGATGATCGTGGTCAGAGTTGAACTGAACACCGGCATCGCCATCCGTCGCGCCGCGTTTTCAGCCGCCACCACCGGCGTTTCATTCAAACGCCGCGCCCGTGCATCCGCATGTTCCCCCACCACGATTGCATCATCCACCACGATACCCAGCGTGATGATCAGCGCAAACAACGAGATCATGTTGATCGTCAATCCGCCGATATACATCAGGGCCACCGCCGCGAGCATCGCCGTCGGAATACCCGCCGCCACCCAGATCGCGGTCCGCGCATTGAGAAACAGGAACAGCAGGCACACGACGAGCACCAGCCCCATGGCCCCGTTGTCCAGAAGGATGTTCAAACGCCCCGTGATCGCCTCGGCCCGAGTTCGGATCAACTGGATTTCCACCCCTTGCGGCAGGGTCGCTTGCATGGTGCGCGCGACGTCTTCGACCGTGGCCTGTATGCCGATGGCATCGCCTTTGTCGCTGCGGTCGATGCGGATCGAAATAGCCGGGTCTTCGCCAACGAAATAGCTGCGGTTGCGGTTCACCCCCTCGACCCGGATCAACGCCACGTCCCCGATCGTCAGCTTGGTCCCGTCCGGGTTTGATCGCAGAATGATCCCGGCGATCTCGTCCGGTGCACGTTTCTCGACCCCCGTGCGCACCCGGGCCACGGCCCCCGTCACATCTCCGGCCGGATCTGCATTGACCTCGGCCTTGATCGCCTCGGCGATCTGGGCAATCGACACATCATGAGTAATCAGCGCAACCGACGAGATCTCGACAATCGTTTCCCGCTCCGCAAGGCCGCGTATGGTGGTCCGCGTCACGCCCTCCGCATAAAGCCGCGCGACAAACTCATCGGCAAATCGCGCGATCTGGTCGATGGCCACGGGGCCCGTGATCACCACATCCGTGACCCGATCCCGCCAGCGCCCGCGCCGCACGACCGGCTCCTCGGCCTCTTCCGGCAGGGTGCTGACCGCATCCACCGCGACCTGTACGTCGTCCGTCGCCCGTGCCATGTCCCAACCGGGCTCGAAGTCCAGCGTGATCCGCGCGCGGCCTTCGGTCGAACGGGAGTTCGTCTGCTCCACCCCCTCAACAGCCAGCATCGCAGGTTCCAGAACCTGTACGATCGCCGCGTCCACGTCCTCGGCTCCGGCCCCTTCCCAAGTCACCGAGACCGTCACATTGTCGACGATCACGTCGGGAAAGAACTGTGCACGCATGCGCGGAAACGCCGCCAGCCCGGCAATGATCAACACCACCAGCAACAGGTTGGCCGCTGTCGCGTGGCGCGTGAAGTATGACAGGATGCCCCCGGCGCGATCTCCCAGTTCGCGCATGGCCTCAGCCCCCCATCCGGCTTTGCAGACGCTCGATCATGCGTGCTGGAACCTCGGGCCGATTGAGTGCCGTGATCAGGCGTTTCTTGACATCCGCCGGGATCGCCTTGTTGGCCTCGATAAAGGCGACATACCGCGCGCGGTCTTCGTCACTCAACGCCACCATCTCGGGCGCTTCGGGTGTTGCCGCTCCCGTGGCACTCAGCGGTTTCACGGCGATACCTTCGCCCAGAAGGGGCGTCCGACGCGTCACAACGCGTTGCCCGGCAAGCCCCGCCCCCCGCACGAGAACAGTGTCGCCCTGGCGGCGCAGCAGTCGCACCGTCATCGCCTCAAGCCGATCCCCGTCGCCGACAACGAGCACTTCACCGCCCGCATCCAACGCCGTCGCGGGCAGTTGCACGACATTCTCCAGCACCCGTTCCTGAACCCGCACGGTCACGAAATCCCCGGGCTTCAAGCCGCGCGCGCCATCCAGTCGCGCAAAAAGCACCCGCCCGGTCTGCCCCTCGCCCACGGCCGCCGCATCCCGCGTGATCACGCCCGTTGCCGTCAGGTCCGATCCCATAACGTCCAGCGACACTCTTACTTCCGATGGATAAAGCCTGTTCTGATCATCCAGCAGACGCGCATATTGCGGGGTCGACACCCGAAACGCTACTTCAAGCGCGTCACTGTCGATTAGTTGGGCCAGCTTTTCGTTGCGCGACACCAGCCCGCCCTGCACCACCGAGACTTCCGACAACGCACCCGAGAAATCCGCCGTGATGATCGTGTCCTTCAGATCTGTCTCCGCCTCGGCCAGCGCAATACGCGTACGCTCCAGCCGGGTCGCCGCCTGATCCACGCGTGCCTCGGCCTGAGCAAGGGCGCGGCGGTTGGACAACACCGCCTGCCGCGCGCCGGCCACCGCCAGTTCCGCGGTTTCCACCGACGCTGCCGTGCCCACACCCCGTTCGCGCAAATCGACTTGCCGTTCGTATGCACGGTTGCGCAGGTCAAACTGAGCCTCGGCCGCTGCCAACTCGTCCTGGGCCAGTTTCAAGGTGCGTTTTGCATCCCGCTCCTCAGCCGCGGCATCCAGTAGATCGCTTGTGATCCGTTCCACGGCATAGCGCGCCTTGGTCGGATCGACCTGCACCAGCACCTCGCCCGCGCTCACCTCGGCCCCTTCCTCGAATTTCTCCGAAAGCTGGACGATCGTGCCCGCGGCCGCCGCGCGGATTTCAAGGCTGCGACGGCTGCGGACTTCGCCAAAGGCCACCAGCTCCGGCGCGATATCCTCGGGCGCAGCGGTGACTACATTGACGGTAAACACTCGCTCACGCGCAGGAGGGGCCTTGCTGTCCCGCGCCAACCGTTCCTCGATCGCGTCGCGCACCAACTGCCCGGCAAACAACAGAACCCCCACCGTCACGGCCAGCAGGAACAAACCTGTCAAACTCTGTCGCAAAAACCGCATCTGCCGGCCTCTCACTCGCGCGAACCGTCCACAATTCTAAGAACTCGGACGAAAAATTGCCAATCCAACTCGGGGTTTATACGCGCCCGACGGGATTTTCCGTCACAAATTGTGACGCGTCACCTCATATTTTTGCGAGACAGGTACCGCAAAGCGCCTATTTGCGGCGCATATGCTCGTCAAGACGGGGCATGATTTCCACAAAATTGCAGGGCCTGTGGCGATAATCCAGCTGCCATTTCAGGATCTCGTCCCAGGCATCCTTGCACGCCCCCGGACTGCCCGGCAAAGCAAACAGATAGGTGCCCTGCGCCACGCCCCCCGTTGCACGGCTCTGCACCGCGCTGGTACCGATCTTTTCCATCGAAACCATGGTAAAGACCGTCCCAAACGCCTCGATTTCCTTTTCATAGACGTCACGATGCGCCTCGACCGTAACATCCCGCCCGGTCAGCCCAGTTCCCCCCGTCGAAATGATCACGTCGATCGCGTCACTGCTGCACCATGTGCGCAATTGCGCCGCGATCTCGGCGCGCTCGTCCTGAATGATCTTGCGATCGGCCAACACATGCCCTGCGTCTTCCAACCGCGACACCAGCACGTCCCCCGACCGGTCCTCTTCCAAAGACCGCGTATCGCTCACCGTCAGAACGGCGATCCGCACCGGGATAAAATCTTTGCTCTCGTCGATCCGGCCCATGGCCATACTCCTGTCTCAGTCGAATTCGAACCAGTTCGCCGCCGGCCCCAGGTTGACCACGCGCGATGCGCCCACCATGGCGCTCTGGCCCCAGCAATCGTGAATATGCCCGCACATGACCAGCCCCGGCTGCGCCCGCTCAATTGTCTCCAGCACCGCCACCGAGCCAAGCGAAAGCCCGTTGGAGGTCCGGTCCACCACGCCCTTGGGCGGGGAATGGCTGATCAATATATCCACCTCCCCGCAGCCGGCCAACATCTCTCTCGCGCGCTCTTCAGGAAGGTCACAGGACCAGTCGGTGAACGGCGTCACCGGCACCGCATAACCCAGCCCGAAAATCCGCAACCCGCCGATTTCACACGCCTGCCCATGCAGCACAATTGCCGCCTCGGGCGCCGCCGCCCGCAATTCTGCTTCGCTTTCGTTGTTCCCCGGCACAAGCACCATCGGCGCCGAAATGCCGCTCAACAACTCGAGCGCATCCGCCAGATCGCGCCGCCGGTTGCAGAAATCCCCCGCTCCAATCACAAGGTCCGCGTCCCGGCTGGCTTCCACGAGGACGCGGGCCGCACGGGCCGAATGATGCATATCCGAAAACGCCAGAACCTTCATGTACTCGTCTCCAACCGCGCCTTCAGGCTTAGCAAATCGGCCCAGGCTTCACGCTTCGCCCCCGGCTGGCGCAGCAGGTAGGCGGGGTGGAACATTGGCATCACCGGCTTTCCAAAAGCTTCCTGCCAATTGCCCCGCAATCGCGTGATCCCACGTCGATTCAGCACCGCCTGACAGCTGATATTCCCCATCAGAACAATCACGTCCGGCGCCACGATTTCGACATGCCGTTCCAGGAACGGCTTCAGCATGGCGATCTCTTCCGGTTTCGGATCGCGATTTTGCGGCGGGCGCCACGGGAGCACGTTGGTGATATAGACAGCATCCTTCGACATTGGCGCATCACGCCCCATGTCGATTGCAGCCAGCATCCTATCGAGCAGCTGCCCGGCCCGCCCGACAAAGGGCTTGCCTTCGCGGTCCTCGTCCCGCCCTGGTGCTTCACCGATGATCATGACCCGTGCGGCCGGATTGCCATCGGAAAACACGAGGTTACGCGCACCGCGCTTCAACTCGCAGTGTTCGAACGCCGCCATCGCCGCCCGCAACTCATCGAGATCCTTCACCCCTTGCAGCGCCGCGACCGCCTCGCGCACAGGGTCCACCTTGGGCGCCACCGGGGCTTGCATCGGAGCCGCCGGGGCCACAGGCGCGGTCGGTTTCTTTGGTGCCTCGGGCACCTCGTAACGATTGAGAGGGGCGTCCAGAATGGCCTCGGTCACGCCAAGCTCCACCTGCCATTCCAGCAGGGCACGCGCCGTGTGATAGTCCAAAGCCGATTCCATGACAGCTACTCTAGTGTGCCCGGCAGGGGGTTGAAACTGCTCATTGTCCGCCGGAACAACGCGTGACGATCAGACCACGTTGGGTAACGGCCGTCCCTGGTCGAACGCCTCAAGATTGGCCACCGCCATCATTCCCATCGACGTGCGCACCTCAAGCGCCGCCGTGCCCAGATGGGGCAACAGCGTCACGTTCTCCAACGCCAAAAGCGCCTCGGGCACCTTGGGCTCGAATTCATACACATCAAGCCCCGCACCGCCAATCAACTGGTCCTGCAGCGCCGCAATCAGCGCAGATTCGTCGACAACGTCGCCACGCGAAATGTTGATGAACCGCGCGTGCGGTGGCATCGCCGCAAAAACCTCGGCCCCGATCAGGTGGTGCGTTCCCGCCCCACCCGGAACCGCCGCAACAAGGAAATCCACCTCTGCGGCCAACCCGGTCAGGCTCTCGAACCGTTGCGCCTCGAATTCCATTGGCCGGGGCGACCGGTTGAAATAGGACACCTTCATGCCGAACCCAAAGAAACAGCGCTGCGCGATGGCCTGTCCGATGCGCCCCATGCCAACGATTCCAACATGTTTGCCCGACATGTGCAGGCCCAGCATCTGCGTCGGATGCCATCCCTGCCATTGCCCCGAACGGACCAGCCGCTCGCCTTCACCAGCGCGCCGCGCGCTCATCAGCATCAGGGTCATAGCGATGTCCGCCGTCGCGTCCGTAACTGCACCCGGCGTGTTGGTCACGCCCACACCGGCAGCCTTGGCGGCGTCTACGTCGATATGATTGTACCCGACCCCGAAATTGGCGAGCAGCTTGCAGCGCGGCGCGGCGACGTCCGCAAAAACATGCTTATCGAACGCGTCCCCAAGCGTCGGCATGACCATGTCATATTCACGCAACGCGTGGCGCAGATCATTGTCGCGCAGCGGCAGGTTGCTCTGCCGCACGGTCACGTCAAAACTCTCGCGGGCCCGCGCCAAAACGGGCTCGGGCATCGGCCTTGTGATCAGCAGTGTCTTCAATGCATCCGCCCTCCGTTGGGAACGGCGCCATCCGGCCCGATCAATACGATTTCACCGTCCGCATCGGGCAATCCAAGAACAAGGATTTCCGACATGAACTTTCCGATCTGGCGGGGGGGGAAGTTCACCACCGCCATCACCTGTTTGCCCACCAGGCCATCGGGATCATAGTGCTGCGTGATCTGGGCCGAGCTTTTCCGCGTACCGATCTCGTCCCCGAAATCGACCCACAGTTTGATCGCGGGTCTGCGCGCTTCTGGATAGGGTTCAGCCCGCACAACGGTGCCCACCCTGATATCCACCTTAAGAAACTCGTCAAAACTCAGATCACCCATTGGCCAGCTCCCGCGACCGATCCGCCGCTGCGCCCACTGTGCGAATGATCAGAGGCGGCAATCCTTTGGCCGGGTCCATCAACACCTCAAGCCCGGCCTGTGTTGTGCCGTTCGGGCTGGTCACGTTTTCACGCAGCGTTGTCGGGCTTTCCTCGGACTGCTCGGCCAGCGCCCCCGCCCCGGCCACCGTCGCCTTGGCCAAAGCCATCGACATTTCCGGCGGCAGCCCCTGTGCTTCGCCCGCCGCCGCCAGCGTTTCGATCAGATGAAAGACATAAGCCGGCCCCGAGCCACTGACCCCTGTAACCGCGTCGATCTGGGATTCGCGCTCCAGCCGCACCACCTGCCCGATGGCGTTCAACAACCCTTCGGCCATCGCCAGACCATCCGCTCCCGCATGGTCGTTGCCAATGATCGCGGTGATCCCCTTGCCCACGGCCGCTGGTGTATTTGGCATGGCGCGGACGATGGGTGTGCGGTCGCCCAACATGCCTTCATAGCTTTCAATGGAAATCCCGGCGGCCACCGACACGAACAGCGTCTCACCATTGCCCATCGCCTTGAGCACAGGCAGCGCCTCGGCCATCATCTGGGGTTTCACAGCAATCAGGACAATTGCGGGCGCTGCGGGCAAATCGGAATTCACATGCACGCCACTGTTTTGCACCCATTCACTCGGATAAGGATCCTGAACCCAGACCGATTTCGCAGGCAATCCGTCCGCAAGCCACCCCTGCAGCATGGCCGACCCCATCTTGCCGCATCCCAGCAGCACAAGGCCCTTTTCGGCCACCGAACTCATATCCATAACGCCCCCCTTCATCGCTTTTGGGGGCAAGTGTTACGCCCGCCCGTAAGCCTCTGCAATGGCAACCTGCATGGCATCTTCCACCTTACGATCTCCCCAGACCACAAGCTGGAACGCCGGGTAGAACCGTTCCGCGCTGACAATCGCCGCACTGATCATCATGTCAATCTGATCCGGGCTGGCGACCTGCCCGCCACTCAGCACAAGGCCGTAGCGGTAGATCATCAGCTTCTGCTGCTCCCAGTACGTAAACGCCCCGGCCCAGCACTGATCATTCACGGCATTCAGCGCCTCGTGAAGTTGGGGCAACTTGTCGGCGGGCGGCTCCATTTCGAAGGAACAGACCAGACGCAGGGTCTCGTCATAAGCGGACCAGGCCAACGTGATCGAATAGGTGCGCCACTGCCCCTCGACGGCCATAGCGATCTGGTCATCAGCGATGCGATCAAAGCTCCAGTCGTGGTGCTCGGCGATATGTTCGACGATGTCGATTGGGTGAAGGTCTTCTTCGAGAAACTGCTCTGACAATGCCATGGCGCCACCTCTTTTTGCTGTTGCGCCCGGGGAATGGCAGCGCCCCTAGCGCTTGGTGCCTGCTCTATAAGATGCGGAGTATTCCGCCCCTCTTACCAGATATGGTGCTGTGCCAGAGCGCTGCTGTAAAGCAAAATATCTGTGGATAACGCAATAAGTTGTGGATGAAACGCATCAAAGCACAAGGTAAGCGCTGATTGTTTCGCCCCCGCCAACAGCCTGTCCGCACGTGTCAGGATGGTCTATTCCGCACCGCGCTTCGCAACCTTGCCGCCATCCACAAGCCCCGCCGACGGATACAGCACGACGCGTTCGCCAACCTCAAGCCCATCCAGAACCTGTGCATCTATCCCGTTGTTGCGACCGGGTTCAACCATCCGCAACACGGCCTGTCCCGCGTCACTCAAAACGAACACTGCCCAGCCGCCATTCTGCCGGAACAGGGCACTGGACGGCACGATCAGCGTGTCTTCCTCCTGCCAAACGACAATCCGGGTTTCGACCCGGAACCCATGGCCCAGCGAAGCGCGGGTTTCGGGTGGCTCGGTGAACTGGATCACGGACTTCACCCGCTGCTCCTCCACGCCCAGCGCCGAATACTTGGTAAATCCCCACGGATCGATCCGCTCGACCTTCCCGTGCAAGTCGCCCTCTCCACCCCAGTTGGTGATCAAGACCGGATCGCCAACGCTGACCTGAACCGCATCCGTCGACAACAACTCGACCACCACTTCCAGATCGCTGGCCGTATCACCCACTTCAAGGATCGGCGCGCCCGCGCCCAGCGTGGTTTCGCTTTTCTGGATCACGCGCAGCACCCGCCCGGTGATCGGGGACGGCACATCAATTGGCGTCGCATTCGCACCCGTTGCCGCATCATAGAGCCCCTGGTCATCAAAGCTGATCAGTCGCGCGTGGGCGTTGTTGAGATCGGCAATCCGCATTGAGATCGCGGCCCGCGCCGTGTCGACCGTGGCCTGAACCGACCGCCACGTCCCCTCGGCCCGGTCCAGCGCCGCTTGCGAGATCGTATCCTGTTCATGCAGCTTGCGGGCGCGTTTCACGTCTTCAGAGGCGAGGTCCCGATCCGCCAGCGCCTTGTTCAGATCGGCCTGCGCCACCCGCAACGCGGCTTCTGCCGCCGCAATCGCGGCGCGCGCCTGTTCGCGGGTACGGATGTCGAGCGCCGACGGGTTGGTCGGCAACATGCGCGCTACGACCGTCTTGCCCGCCTCAACGTAATCCCCCGGCTCCAGTTCAACGCGCATCAACCGCCCAGCGATCGGCGTGGACACGACATACGGGTCACGCACCTCGGTGCGCGCCTCCTCGTCCACGGTCTGCATCATCGCGCCACGCCGGACTTCGCCGAGATCGACGAGCATCGGCTGCGGCCAGAACGCCGCCGTCAACCCCGCCGCCACCAGAACCGCCGCCCCAAGTGTCAAAATCCGCCGTGACTGCCGCTTTGCCATCTCGCCTACTCTCTCGTCTTCAGGGTCGCCACGAGGTCGACCTTCTCAATATCACGTTTCACCAACCACCCCGACAGGATCGCCGCCACCACCACTGCCCCCCCGGCCAGCCCATAGGCGTCAGGTTTGAAATCGGTGGATATCTGGTAAAGATCGGTGCTGAACCCGGCGGCCACAAGGAAGGACAATCCATACCCTATGGCCACGCCCAACGGGATCGCGAGGAACACCACGATCGCCAGCTCCCCCAAGAGGATGAACGCCGCCTCGCCCTGCGTGAACCCCATCACCCGCAAACTGGCGAGATCGCGGGATTGCTCACCAAAGCTGATCCGCGCCGTGTTGTAAACAATTCCAAAGGTGATGATCCCGGCAATCGCGGCCATGATGAACCGCATGGTCCCTGCCCCGCTGTCCATCAGCTTTTTCATGGCCGCGCGGGAGTCGCTCTTGCGAGAGACCCCGGCAACACTGGGCACATCCTTGAGCGCTGCAAAAAGCGCCGGGTAGGCCTGCGCGTCCACCCGCAAATAAGCCCCGGTAATCCGCCCCGGTTCATTCAGCTCCCGGTTCAGAACATCCAGCTTCATGAAGGCAGGCGCCCCCAGCAACGTGTCCGCAATCCGCGCGACGGGCACCTCCAGCACCGGGCGTCGCCCTTCCAGCACCTCAACCATAATCCGATCCCCCGGACCAACCTTGAGGATATCGGCCAGCGCCTTGGCCAGCACGATCCCCGCATCCGGCATCGGTATGTCCGCGTGGTCCGCATCCACCGCCCGGCTCAGCCGCGCGCCGGGCACAAGCCCGGTGATCCCGCCCCGGTAGCTTTCCGTGCCATGGCGCAGCACGGCGCTGACCGAGCGTGTCGGTTCTACCTCGATCACCCCCGGAAGGTGCTGCAGGGCAAAGGCTGTCTTGTCCGGCATCTGTTCAAAAAAGGTCACGGCGACGTCCGACCGGTCGATAACATCGAACGTCTGGTCCAGCGTATCGTCGAACCCGCTCATCACGGTCAATTGCGCCGAACTCAGCCCCATCCCCGCCGCGATGCCCAGCACCGCGCCAAACACGCGCCCCGGATTGCGCACCACCCGGCGCAGCACCATGCGACTGGGTTGGTCCAGCCACCTCTTGAGCCGCGCATTGAGCGCGCCCGAACGCGAATAATCTGCCGGTGCAGGCGGCCGCATCGCCACTGCGGGGGTCAGGGCAAAGACCTGGCGCAACACCAAAAGCCCCCCGGCCATCGCCGCCAGCACGCTCACCGCGACGCCCGACACAAACGACGACGGTTCGACCCGAAATACAAGGAACGGAAAGTGATAGACCGCCTGGTAGACCCCGGCCAGCAACCGCCCGCTCCACACGCCCCCGGCACAGCCCAGCGCCGCGCCAAACACAGCGATCGCCACCACCAGCTTGACGTAGTGCAGCGACACTTCCCAATCGGTGTAGCCAAACGCCTTGATCAATCCGATCTGCTCGCGTTCGGACTGCACCATGCGGCTCACCACGATGTAGAGCAGAAAGGCCGCCACCGCCATGAAGATCGGCGGCACAACTGACGACGTTGTGCGCAAGCCCTTGATTTCTTCACTCAGGAACCGGTTGGAAAGCTGGTCTTCCAGGGCATATGACCCCAACCCGCCATAGCGGTCGAGCAGAGCATCCGCCGCCGCCAGCACGGGTTCGACCTGCGCCCCCCGCTCCAGCTTCAAAAGCGCTTCGTTGAAGGCCCCCTTGAGATCATAGGCAGCCTCCAGCGCGTCCTGGTTCATCCAGATCACGGCAAAGCGCGCATCATCCGGCACGAACTCCCCCGGCGCGATGGTGAACAGGAACTCGGGCGCCTGCGCGATGCCGACAATGCGGAAATCACGTCGGCTGCCATGCATCGTTGCCGACAGGTGATCGCCCAGAGTCAGGCCATGCGCCCTTGCGAAGCTTCTGAGCAAAAGCACCTCTTCGGTGCGTCCCGCCTGCGGCATCCGCCCATCTGCGAGATACACGCCATTGAGCCGCGGTTCTCGCCATGGCGGCAAGGAAACAACCTGCGCCCGCACGGGCATGTCCTGCCCCGCGATCTCGACAAGGGCACCGCCCTGAATGCGCCCCTCAACCGCATCCACCCCCGGAATCGCCGCAAGCCGTTCCAGCATCTTTTCCGGCGCGCGCACCACGGGGGCAAACACATCCGCCAGACGGTAGCGTTCATAATAAGTGCGCCGGGTTTCATCGAGCGACGAGATCATCCCCGACATCATGACAAGCAACAGAACCCCCACCGCGACCACTAGCGCAATCGCGCCCGCCTGGCCTTTGATCCGCCAGAGGTCGCGCAGCAGCTTGTGGTTCAGCGCACCCATGATCCTACCACTCGATCTCGTCAGGGCTGACTCTGTGGTCGTTAACCTCGACCGAGCGAATCGCCCCGTCCGCGAAGTTGATCACCCGATGCGCCATCTGTGCCGTTGCGGCGGCGTGGGTGACAATCATCACCGTCGCGCCCAGCTCGCGATTCACATCGTTGATCACATGCAGCACCGCACGCCCCGTGGTGCTGTCCAGCGCGCCGGTCGGTTCATCGCAGAACAAGACCGTCGGGTTCTTTGCAATCGCCCGCGCAATCGCCACGCGCTGCTGCTCACCGCCCGACATCTGCGCCGGAAAATGATCCATGCGCTTGCCCAGGCCAACAAGATGCAACGCCTTTTCCACGTCCATGGGATCTTCGGCAATTTCGGTGACGAGCTCCACATTCTCGCGCGCGGTCAGCGATGGCATCAGGTTGTAGAACTGAAAGACAAAGCCGACATGATCGCGCCGATAGAGTGTCAGCTCCCGGTCGCTCATCTGCGACAGGTTCTGATCCTCGAAAAAGGCGTCGCCCTCCGTCGCCCGGTCAAGTCCGCCAATGATGTTGAGCAGGGTCGACTTGCCCGATCCGCTGGGGCCAAGCAGCACCACGATCTCGCCCTTGGGAATCTCGAGATCGACACCGCGCAGCGCATGCACGGCGGCAGGGCCTTCTCCGTAAACCTTGGTCAAGCCGCGAGTGACAAACGTGGTTTGTCCGGCGGGTTCAGAGTCCTTGGCCATGCAAGCCCCCCTTTTTCCGTGGGGCAGCCTAGGTGACCGGGGCGCCCCGGTCCATGCCTCCCGCTGCGTCACATCCGCTGCGGCCCAAGGGGCGCTGCCCCATCGCGGCCTTGCCGCGATTCCCCGGGATATTTCTGGCAAAAGGAAGACCCGGAGCGATCAATTGCCCGGGTCCTAATTGTCTCACTTGTTTTCCAGCGCCTCGATGCGGGCCTTCAGCGCTTCGTTTTCCTCGCGCGCCTTCTGCGCCATGGCGCGGACCGCGTCGAATTCTTCACGCGTCACGAAATCCCGGTCCGCCAACCAACGATCCATCATTGATTTCATGGCGTTTTCCGCCTCGTCCTTGGCGCCCTGGGCCACGCCCATGGCGTTGGTCATCAGTTGCGACATGTCGTCCATGAATTTATTGCGGGTCTGCATCTGTCTCTCCGACGTTACCTTTGGCCTCTATATGGGACGCGCGCGGCTGAGACACAAGGTTGACACTTGCCGCAGCCCATGGCCAAACAGACCCCAAATGCGAGCACAAATTCCCTTTCCCGACGTCTCACCCGAGCTGTTCTCGATCACGATCTTCGGATTCGAGCTGGCCCTGCGCTGGTATGCGCTAGCCTATATCGTTGGCATCCTGATCGGCTGGCGCCTTGTGGTCGCCGCCCTCCGGGCAGAACGCCTCTGGCCTGCCAATATGCCACCGATGACGGCCAGACAGGTCGAAGACCTGCTGACATGGGTGATCCTCGGCGTGATCCTTGGCGGTCGGCTGGGCTATGTCCTGTTTTACAAGGCCGGGTATTACGCTCAGAACCCTGCGGAAATCCTGCAGATCTGGGCGGGCGGCATGTCCTTTCACGGCGGGTTCCTGGGCGTGATCGTTGCGGCGTGGCTATACAGCCGCAAATACGCCATCCCCAAGCTATCAATGTCAGACGCCATCGCGCTTGGCGTCGCGCCGGGCCTGCTCTTGGGGCGCATCGCCAATTTCATCAATGCCGAGCTTTGGGGCCGTCCGACCGACCTGCCCTGGGGCGTGACCTTTCCCGGATACGCAGCGCAGGATTGCGGACAGGCGCTTGGCGACATTTGCGCACGCCACCCTTCGCAGCTCTACGAAGCGCTGCTCGAAGGCCTGATCCTTGGCGCGGTCCTTCTCTGGTTGGCGTGGCGTCGCAGCGCTCTGAAATTCCCGGGCCGTATCGCGGGCGTGTTCTTTGCCGGCTATGGTCTGGCCCGGTTCATTGTCGAATTCGTCCGCCAGCCGGACGCGCAATTCATCTCCGAGGGCAACCCGCTGGGGCTGGTATGGCATATCGGCGGCTATGGTCTCACCATGGGCCAACTCCTGTCCCTGCCCATGATCCTGCTTGGGCTATGGCTGATCCGGCAGGCGCGGGCATGAGCGACATGAAAGATCACCTGATCCGCCGCATCCGCAGCTCCGGCCCGATGACCGTGGCCGAGTTCATGACCGAAGCCCTGCTGCATCCGACACTCGGTTACTACACCACCCGCGATCCACTTGGCGCAAAAGGCGATTTCACCACCGCGCCGGAAATCAGCCAGATGTTTGGCGAGATGATCGGCCTCGCGCTGGCGCAGGCGTGGATGGATCAGGGCGCCCCCAACCCATTCACACTGGCCGAACCCGGCCCCGGACGCGGCACGCTCATGGCCGATATCCTGCGCGCCACCCGCGCAGTACCCGGTTTTCACGCCGCCATGCAACTCTGCCTGATCGAGGCCTCGCCGGCCTTGCGCGAGAAACAACGCGCCCTGCTGGGTGACGGGGCGACATGGCTCGACACGCTGGATCAGCTTCCCGACCAACCGCTGTTCCTTGTCGCCAACGAGTTTTTCGACGCCCTGCCCATCCGCCAGTTCCAACGTGGTGCCGAGGGCTGGCAGGAACGTCTGATCGGCCTGCGGGACGAGGCGCTGACCATCGGCCTTGGCCCGGAACAGCCGCGCGCCGATCTTGAGCACCGGCTTGCGGATACGATCGAAGGCCAGATCGTCGAGATCTGCCCCCCCGCCCCGGCGCTGGCCCAGTCGATCGGCGGCCGGATCGCGGAATTTGGCGGCGCAGCGCTGATCATCGACTATGGCGACTGGCGAGCGCGCGGGGACACATTGCAGGCTGTGCAGGATCACCAACCGATCGACCCGCTGATCGCCCCCGGCACATCTGACCTGACCGCCCATGTCGACTTCGAAGTTCTCGCCAAGGAAGCCGGCTGTGCACATGCCCAGCTTACCCCGCAGGGTGTCTTTCTCGAACGGCTCGGCATCACCGCACGGGCTCAGGCGCTCGCAACCCGGCTTGAGGGGGACGCACTTACGGCCCATGTCGCCGCGCATCGACGCTTGACGCATCCCGAGGAAATGGGAAACCTGTTCAAGGTTCTTGCCCTCTTTCCAGAGGGCGCCACGCCACCGCCCGGATGTGATCCATGACACTCGAGATACTCACTGCAGACATACTTGGACCCGTACACCACGGTTTCTTCACGCGCAGGGGCGGCGCCTCCTCAGGTGTGTTCGAAGGGCTGAACTGCGGCCCCGGAAGCTCGGATCAGACAGAGATCGTCAGTATCAACCGGGCGCGCGTCGCTTCGGCCATGGATGTTCCGGTGGAAAAACTCGTGACCGTGCATCAGGCTCACACGCCCGATGTCGCCGTCGTGACCGCCCCCATCGCCGGTGACAAACCCGTCGCGGATGCCATGGTCACGAACGTGCCGGGCCTTGCCCTCGCAATTCTCACCGCCGATTGCCAGCCGGTTCTGTTTTCCGATGACGAGGCCGGTGTGGTCGGCGCAGCCCATGCCGGGTGGCGCGGGGCGCTTGACGGTGTTCTGGAAGCCACGGTCGAGGCCATGATCGACCGTGGTGCACGTCGCGACAGTATAAAGGCCGCCATCGGACCCTCCATTTCCCAGAAGGCCTACGAGGTTGGGCCGGAGTTTCTCGACATTTTCCTAGCCGCCCATTCGGACAACAGCCGATTCTTCACAAATGGTGCGGGCGATCGGATGCTGTTCGACCTGCCCGCCTACGGGCTGCATCGCCTGCGCCAGGCAGGGATCGGCCGCGCGGAGTGGATTCGTCATTGCACCTATTCCGATCCGCAGCGCTTTTTCTCTTATCGCCGCAGCACTCACGCCCGTGAAGCCGACTATGGTCGGCTGATTTCGGTGATCCGTCTCTAGACGGCCTGCCTCAGAATCTCTGCGGTATTTTCCTCAAATCTGACCATTCCTGCCCCATCTCCGCCCCATTGTGGGAACACACTGATCTCAAGTCAGAAACAGTTGGCGCCGCCCAAGCCGGAGCCGGTTCAAGGAGAAACAATATGAGCAGCCAGACCCGCTTTATCAAATCCGTTGTTGCAGCCTCCAAGAGTGATCTGCCCGAGATGCCCTGGGCCCGTGGCCGCCGCCGCGCCGCTTTCATCGCCAAGCGCAACGGCGCCCCGCTCAAGAAAGCCGCCTGAGCCGGAAACAGACCAAATGCAAACGGGCCGCATCTCGTCTTGGGATGCGGCCCGTTTGCGTTTTGCCGATGACGCAGGAGGGGGGGCGCTGCCCCCGCCGCAGCAAGCTGCGTCTCCCCCGGGGTATTTCTGGAAAAAGAAAGTAAAGGGGCGTCAGGCGTCGCGGTTCAACCGATCCTCAAGCACGTCAAATGGCACGCCCGGCTCGTCCTTGGCGCCACGGATGACAAGCGAGGTCTTCACGCTGGCCACGTTATCGGCCCGAAGCAGGCCTTCGGTCAGGAAGCTCTGGAAAGTGCTCAGATCGGGGGCCACGCATTTCAGGATAAAATCCACCTCGCCGTTGAGCATGTGACATTCCCGTACAAGGGGCCAGTTGCGGCAACGCTCCTCGAACACGCTCAGGTCGGCCTCGGCCTGGCTTTGCAGGCCCACCATGGCAAAAACCTGCACTTCAAAACCCAGTTCGCGGGCATCCACGTCGGCGTGATAGCCACGGATGAAGCCTGCCTCTTCCAGCGTGCGCACGCGACGCAAACAGGGCGGCGCGGAAATGCCCACGCGCTTGGCGAGTTCGACATTGGTCATGCGGCCATCTGCCTGCAGTTCAGCAAGAATCTTGCGATCAATTGGGTCGAGCCGGGTTCCGGGCATGTGATCTAGCGCTCCGTCAGATTTGCGGTTCTTATAGCACCACCCAAGCCGCGCGCAATATTATTTCACCGTGGAGCAATATCCTTTTGCGAGACATCGCCCACGCCCCTGATGCGGACGGCTGCGGACAAATCTGCAATGGGGTTTTCCTACGGCGCCGCGCAGACTATATCCCCTTGCGACATACCTGTTGCAGACACGAAAGGGGCCCCCATGGCCGACACCAAACACACCAAGGTTCTGATCATTGGCTCGGGCCCGGCAGGCTATACGGCCGGGGTCTATGCCAGCCGCGCCATGCTCGAACCGATTCTGGTGCAGGGGATCGAACCGGGCGGCCAGCTGACCACCACCACCGAGGTCGAGAACTGGCCCGGCGATACCGAGGTGCAGGGCCCGGACCTGATGGTGCGCATGGAAGCCCATGCCAAGGCGATGGGCTGCGAGATTATCGGTGACATCATCAACGACCTCGATCTGTCCAAGCGCCCCTTCTCCGCCAAGGGCGACAGTGGCGCCATCTACACCGCCGATGCCGTGATCCTTGCCACCGGCGCCCGTGCGAAATGGCTGGGCCTGCCGTCGGAAGAGGCCTTCAAGGGCTTTGGCGTTTCCGCCTGCGCCACCTGCGACGGGTTTTTCTATCGCGGTCAGGAAATCGTGGTGATCGGCGGCGGCAACACTGCCGTGGAAGAGGCGCTGTTCCTGACCAATTTCGCCTCCAAGGTGACGCTGATCCACCGCCGCGACGAATTGCGTGCCGAAAAGATCCTTCAGGACCGCCTGACGAAAAACCCCAAGATCGAAACGCTCTGGTTCCACACGCTTGAGGAGGTTCTGGGCGACGACAATCCCAAGGGCGTAACCGGCGTTCGGGTGCGCAACGTGAAAACCGACGAAATCTCCGAGATCCCCTGTGCAGGCGTCTTCGTGGCCATCGGCCACGCCCCCGCCAACGAACTGGTGAAGGACACGCTCGAAATGCACAACGGTGGCTACGTGCAAGTCAAACCCGGCAGCACCGAGACCTCGGTGCCCGGTGTCTTTGCCGCGGGCGACCTGACCGACCACAAATATCGCCAGGCCGTAACCTCGGCAGGCATGGGGTGCATGGCGGCGCTGGATGCCGAGCGCTTCCTCGCCGAGCAGAACGACTGATACGAAACTCCGGGCGCAGGGCCGCACAGGCCCTGTGCCTTGACCCACGCCCCGCGCGTCGCCACTCTTGCCGGACACAGCCAAGGAAACAGGCCACGGCATGAGCGCACTCTGGAAAGGCAATATCCGCACCCGGCTTCGCATTGCCTCGGGTCTTGTCCTCTTCACCTATGTGCTCTTTCACTACATCAATGTCGGGCTGGGTCTCTTCTCGCTCGACGCGATGGAGCAATTCCAGGACTGGCGCCGCGCCATAACACGCAGCGCGCTCGGGGGGCTTCTGCTTTATGCGGCCCTGTTCACCCATGCCGGGCTTGCCCTCTGGCGGCTGGCCCGCCGAAACACGCTCCGCATGCCGCCATGGGAGGCGGTTCAGATCCTTCTCGGCCTGACCATTCCGCTCTTGTTGACGGTCCATGTCGTGCATACCCGCGCGGCCTCGAGCAATTTCGCAGTCAATGACCGGATGGGCTATATCACCGGGCTGATCTGGGACACATCCAGCGGCTGGCAGCAGGCGCTCCTGCTTCTGATCGTCTGGACCCATGGCTGCATGGGGATGCATTTCTGGCTGAGGATAACGGAATGGTGGCGACGCTCCCTTCCGGTGATGATTTCACTCGCCACCCTGATCCCCGCCTTTGCGCTGGCCGGGTTCATGGTGCAGGGCCGCGCGCAACGGGCCCGTCTTTTTGACCCTGTCGAGGGGCCAGACCTGGCCGCGCTCTACAATTTTCCAAGCCGGGATACCCTTGCACAGCTGGAACGCATGACCCGCGAGGGGCTTTGGGTGTTCTGGGGGCTGCTTGTCCTGACCGCAGCCGCCTTTCTGGTCCGTCGATTGCTGGTCTCGCGCCGCGCCCTGAAGGTGCGATACATCGACGGCCCCGAGATCAGCGGACAGCGCGGCATGACCCTGCTTGAAATGTCACGTGCGGCGGGCGTGCCCCACATGGCGCTCTGTGGCGGGCGCGGGCGCTGCACAACCTGCCGCGTGGTGATCGAGGATGGGGCCGACCTGTTGCACCCCCCTTCCCCCGAAGAAGCGGCCAGCCTTGCCGCCGTGAACGCACCACCCAATGCCCGGCTGGCCTGCCAGATCCGCCCGACGGAACCGGCAACCGTGCTGCGCGTGTTTCGCGCGGACGGGCGGCGCGCCCGCAGCCATCAAAGCCTTGGTCGGGAACGCCGGCTGGCAATCCTCTTTCTCGACATGCGCGGGTTTACTGCCCGCACCACCGGGCAATTGCCCTATGATGTCGTGTTCCTGCTCAACCGTTTCTTTGACGCGATCGTGCCCTCGATCACCGGTGCAGGGGGGACGGTGGACAAATACCTTGGCGACGGATTGCTGGCGGTCTTCGAACTTTCCGATGAACGCAGTTCGGCAATGGCCGCGCTCAATGCCGCCGCCGGCATCAGTTCGGCGCTGAAAGTCTTCAACAAGGCGCTGGCCGCCGAGAAAGACACTCCCGTGGCCATCGGCATGGGGCTCCATCTGGGCGAACTTGTACTGGGCGAGATCGGCGCCGCCGACCATGCCCCCCGCACCATCATCGGGGACACCGTGAACACCGCCAGCCGCCTTGAGGCTGAAACCAAGACGCTGGGCGTACAATTGCTTGTCTCTGCCCAGCTTCTCGAGGCCGCAGGCCACACCACCGAGCAGTTCGAACTTGTCTCCCTCTCCCTCAGAGGCGTGTCGCACCCGATTGAAGCCCTTGCTCTCAAAGACGCCAGCACGGTTCTGAAAACCCTGACGGAAGAGGCGCAGAACAGGACATCCGCGTGATCATGCTGCGTTGCAGCAATGTCACGCCAGCGGAAATCAGCGCATTTGGTCAGTTTTCCCTTTCGCCGCGAGTCAAAACATGAGAACTGTTCACGCGTGAACACACTTTGAGTCGCTTTTTGATGTCACTGCCTTTGACAAAACCCATTTCAGATGAGGAGGACCAATTGTTTTGCCTCCTGCGCCAGCTGGATCTGGCGCCCCAAGCATCGCAGCGGGCGACGGCAACGGCTCTGGGCATTTCCCTCGGACGTCTCAATGCGCAGTTGCGCTCGGCCGCCGACGCCGGGCTGATCACGATCAGCGCGCGTCAGGGCCCCGACAAGCGACAGCGCTTTGCCTACACGCTCACATCCCGAGGCGCAGCGGAAAAGGTGCGTCTCACGGACAAATTTCTCGCCCGCAAACTTGCGGAATACAACGCGTTGCACGCGGAACTCACTGGCACCGCCAGCGGTATGCCTCCCATAAAACACAGGACACATCCCATGCAGAACAACCTGGCTCCCATTCCCGAGCTTTATGTCTCCTACGAGAGTGCACAGAAGCTCAAAGTCGAAGCAGCCGACCTGACCAGCCACGACCTGACCCCGCGCCAGATCTGCGACCTCGAATTGCTGATGAATGGCGGCTTCAACCCGCTCAAGGGCTTCCTGACGGAAGAGGATTACAACGGCGTCGTCGAAAACATGCGCCTGGCCGACGGCACGCTGTGGCCGATGCCCATCACCCTTGATGTAAGCGAGGAGTTTGCCCAGTCGATCGAAATCGGTCAGGACATTGCCCTGCGGGACCAGGAAGGCGTGATCCTCGCCACCATGACCGTCACCGATCGCTGGGAACCCAACAAGGCCCGCGAAGCCGAGAAAGTGTTCGGCGCCGACGACGATGCGCACCCGGCCGTCAACTACCTGCACAACACCGCTGGCAAGATCTATCTCGGCGGTCCTGTCACCGGCATCCAGCAGCCTGTGCATTATGACTTCCGCGCCCGTCGCGACACCCCGAACGAACTGCGCGCCTATTTCCGCAAGCTGGGCTGGCGCAAAGTTGTTGCGTTCCAGACCCGCAACCCGCTGCACCGCGCGCACCAGGAACTGACCTTCCGCGCCGCGAAAGAGGCACAGGCCAACCTGCTGATCCATCCGGTTGTCGGCATGACCAAACCCGGTGACGTCGATCACTTCACCCGCGTGCGTTGCTACGAGGCCGTTCTGGACAAGTACCCAGCGGCGACCACCACCATGTCGCTGCTGAACCTGGCGATGCGCATGGCCGGCCCACGCGAAGCCGTCTGGCACGGCCTGATCCGCGCCAACCACGGCTGCACCCATTTCATCGTTGGCCGCGACCACGCCGGCCCCGGCAAGAACAGCCAGGGCGAAGACTTCTACGGCCCCTATGACGCTCAGGACCTGTTCCGCGAGCATCAGGAAGAAATCGGCATCGAAATGGTCGACTTCAAGCATATGGTCTGGGTCGCCGAGCGCGCACAATACGAACCCATGGACGAGATCGAGGACAAGGACGACGTTACCATTCTGAACATCTCGGGCACCGAGCTGCGTCGCCGTCTGGCCGAGGGTCTGGAAATCCCCGAGTGGTTCTCCTTCCCCGAGGTTGTCAGCGAGCTTCGCAAGACCCGTCCGCCGCGCGCCCAGCAAGGCTTCACCGTGTTCTTCACCGGCTTCTCCGGGTCGGGCAAATCGACCATCGCCAACGCGCTCATGGTCAAGCTCATGGAAATGGGTGGCCGTCCGGTCACGCTTCTGGATGGGGACCTCGTGCGGAAAAACCTCAGCTCGGAACTCGGGTTCTCGAAAGAGCACCGCGACCTGAACATTCGCCGCATCGGCTATGTTGCTTCGGAGATCACCAAGAATGGTGGCATCGCCATCTGTGCTCCGATCGCACCTTACGCCACCACCCGCCGCGCCGTGCGCGAGGACATCGAACAGTTCGGTGCCTTTGTCGAAGTCCACGTGGCGACCTCGATCGAGGAATGCGAGCGTCGTGACCGCAAGGGTCTCTACAAGCTGGCCCGTGAAGGCAAGATCAAGGAGTTCACCGGGATTTCCGACCCCTACGACGTACCCGCCAACCCGGAACTGCGCGTTGAAACCGAAGGCACAGACGTGGACAACTGCGCGCATCAGGTCATCCTGAAGCTGGAAAGCATGGGCCTGATCAAAGCCTGATCCGCTCTGAGCGACTGACAAACGAAAACGCGGGGCACAATGCCCCGCGTTTTTTTCTTGGCCTGCCTCACCAAAATTTCAATGCCGCCATGGCCATGACGGTGTTAGGCTGAGGCCATGAAATACTTCATCCTTCCCCTGGTTTTCGCCGCAAGCGCCCTGCGCGCCGATCCGCCTGTTGTCGAAAATGCCATCGCCCTGCAAACCGATACAGGCTGGACCTTCAATGTGACCCTTTCCCACCCGGATACCGGCTGGGATCATTATGCAGACGGTTGGCGTGTGGAATCCATGGACGGCGTCGTGCTTGGCTACCGCGAACTCTACCACCCCCATGTCAGCGAACAGCCCTTCACCCGCTCGCTGTCACGGGTCAGCCTCCCCTCGGGCACGGGCACAGTCGCAATCCGCGCCCGCTGCAACAAGGATGGATGGGCGGACGAAACCTATCTGCTCAAACTGGACTGACCGCCCCGCCCGTGGAATCGTGGTTAATGCACGGTTACAGGGTCAAAGTCGTTCTGCCGTGCGAGGATGAAGGCAAGGTTTCGGTCCTTAACCAGTGCCAACCGCTCGCCATCCGCATTGTGCACGGCATAGAGGGTTTCGGCCTCCGAAACCTGTGCACGTACTTCATCCGGCAACTCGTCCAGCGCGACCTCGCGCACATAGACGATCCGACGTTCTTCTTCCTGTCCGAAATCAAACTTGCTGTACATCGCTTACCCTTTCCTGATCTGGATCGTCTGCACCACGCTTTCCGGCTTGGTCCGGGTCAGGTCGACATGAAGAAGGCCGTTCTCCATATGCGCCTCGCCCACATCCACGCCATCTGCCAGCACGAACGAGCGTTGGAACTGGCGCGCCGCAATGCCCCGGTGCAGGAACACGCGATCCTCCGAATCGTCGCGCTGACGGCCCCGGATCACCAACTGGCGATCTTCGACCGTAATGCTCAGATCCGACTCGCTGAACCCGGCCACGGCAAGCGTGATCCGATAAGAGTAATCCGATGTCTGTTCGATATTGAAAGGGGGATAGCCTTCGTTGCCCGTCTTCGCGGTACGCTCCAGAAGGCGTTCCAGCTGCTCGAACCCCAGCATGTGGGGATGCGACCCCAAGGTCAGTTTTGTCATCGACACGTCCTCAACTTCAAGCGACAGTCCATTTCCGGGCCCCGTTCTGGCAACCCGGTGCCTCAAATATGGGAGGCGAAAAGCCGCTTGGCAAGAGGCAAGTCCGATTGAAACACCTCGTATCAAAGGGGCGAAACCCTTTGCAGGACGGCTTCGAATCGTTATGCTACGACCCTGCAATACCTAAGGAAATCTCCCATGAACGCACCCAATGACCTGTCGATGAAGACCGACGATGTACTCAGGGTCGAATTGGAAGTTTTCCGCCAGAAACACCGCGATCTCGATGACGCCATTCACGCCCTTGTCGAACGGGGCACCGGTGATCAGCTTACCATCCAACGGCTGAAAAAGCAGAAACTGCGCCTCAAGGACATGATCGCCCTGATCGAAGACCGCCTGACCCCCGATATCATCGCCTGAACCACCCTGCGCATCAGGACACAACAGCCCGGCTGCCTCACGTTCCGCCGCATTGCGCAAATCCCGCAATGCTCTATAAACCGGGCTTCACGTTCTGGCAGAGGCAAAAATGACGGACACACCACAGGTCGGCATCATCATGGGAAGCCAGTCTGACTGGCCCACAATGAAACTCGCAGCCGAGATTCTCGACGAACTGGGCATCACTTACGAGAAAAAGATCGTCTCTGCCCATCGCACCCCGGATCGGCTGTGGAGCTACGGCAAAGAGGCCGCCGGGCGTGGTCTTCAGGTGATCATCGCGGGGGCTGGCGGCGCGGCGCACCTGCCCGGCATGATGGCCTCCAAAACCCGCGTGCCCGTGATTGGTGTTCCGGTCCAGACCCGCGCCCTCTCGGGCGTCGACAGCCTTTATTCGATCGTGCAGATGCCCAAGGGTTTCCCCGTGGCCACCATGGCCATCGGCGCAGCCGGTGCCTCCAACGCCGGACTGATGGCCGCAGGCATCCTCGCCCTGCAAGACCCCGCGCTGGCCGCACGCCTCGATGCCTGGCGCGATGCCCTTTCCGCTTCTATTCCCGACGAGCCCCAAGATGACTGATCCCCTCCCCTTCGGCAGCACCATCGGCATTCTGGGCGGCGGTCAGTTGGGCCGCATGTTGTCGGTCGCCGCCTCCCGCCTTGGCTATCGCACCCACATCTTCGAACCCGGCGCCAACCCGCCCGCCGGTCACGTGGCCGATCAGGTCACGACCGCCGCTTACGAAGACAAGGCGGCGCTCGAAGCCTTCGCCGCGTCGGTCGATATCATCACCTACGAGTTCGAGAACATACCCACGCAGGCGCTCGACATTCTCGAAGCGCATCGCCCGATCCATCCGAACCGCGAGGCCCTGCGCGTCTCGCAAGACCGCCTTGTCGAGAAACGCTTCCTGCAGGACCTCGGCCTTGCCACGGCCCCCTTCGCCGCTGTCGACACCCTATCCGACCTTGAAGACGCCATCGCCTCCACCGGCACACCGGCGATCCTCAAAACCCGCCGCTTTGGCTATGACGGCAAGGGACAGGCCCGGATCAAATCTGCGAACAAGGCCGAACCCGCCCTTGCAGACATGGCCGGCGCGCCTGCCATTCTCGAAGGCTTCGTCGAATTTTCCCGCGAAGTTTCGGTGATCGCCGCGCGCGGGTTGCATGGCGATGTCGCCTGTTTCGACCCCGGCGAAAACGTGCATCACGAAGGCATCCTGCGCACCACCACAGTGCCCGCCCACCTGACCGCCTCGCAGCGCATGGGGGCCGTGCTGCTCGCCGCGCAAATCCTCAATGCGCTGGAATATGTCGGTGTTATGGGGGTTGAACTCTTTGTGACCGACGGCGGCTTGATCGTGAACGAGATCGCCCCGCGCGTGCATAATTCCGGCCACTGGACCCAGAATGGCTGTGCCGTGGACCAGTTCGAACAGCATATCCGCGCCATAACCGGCCTGCCCTTGGGCGATGGCCAACGTCACGCCGACGTGGTCATGGAAAACCTGATCGGCGACGATATGGATAAGCTGCCGACCCTGCTGCGCAGCGCCGATACCGCCCTGCACCTCTATGGCAAGGCCGAAACGAAGCCGGGCCGCAAGATGGGACATGCCAACCACATCCGCCCCAAGTCGACCTGATCTGACTTGAATTCCAAAGGGGGCGCCGCAGCCCCCTTTTTCATGCCATGAACCGTGCCGCGGCCTCACCGGCCATAAAGCTCACCTTCCCACCGGTCAGCGTCGCACAGATCCGCCCGGTTCCGGGCTCCATCACCACCAGATCCGCGCGCCTGCCCTCTTCCAGCTGCCCGCGATCCCGCAGCCCCAAGAGCGCCGCCGGACGCGCCGAGATCAGCGTCCAGCCTTCTTCCAGCGTCACGCAGCCCTCTGCTACCAGCCGCAGAACCGCCTGCCGCAGCGCCGGATAGTGATAATCCGAGGCCAGCGCATCACACAGCCCAGCCTGCACCAGCGCAGCCGCCGAAACATTGCCCGAATGCGATCCACCCCGCACCACGTTCGGCGCCCCAAGCACAATCGCCCCGCCTCCATCCCGCGCCGCCCGCGCGGCGATCTCGGTCTCGGGAAACTCTGAAACGCCAACGCCGCGCTCCTGCCATATCTGGCGCAGTTCCGCGGTGTCGTCATCATGACTGCCCAGCAGCACCCCCCGCGCCGCCAGCCGCTTTGCCAGAGCCTCAACAGCCGGCCCAACCTCGGCGCCTCGCTCATGCAAGCCCTGCATCAGCGCCAAATGCGCCTCGGGACTGCGCCCGCCCTTGAGCGCCTGCCCCGTCAATCGCGGCGGGCGCCTGCCCTTGTCCAACGCGGCATGGGGCAGGTGATCATTGAAAACCACATAGCGCACATCATGCGCCGCCACCGTTTCCTCGAACGCGGAATAATCGTCCAGCTTATGCGTCTCAAACCGCAGCTGCACCCGACAATCGGTCAACATGTCTGGCCCGTCGTGCAGCGCTCCAAGAAACCGGCGCGCAAAGTCCGGCCCCCGCATCCCGCCTTCCCAACTCCAGAACTGCGCCAGCATCGCCGTGGTGACCCCGTTCGCGGCAAGCTCCGCGTCCACGGAAACCAACCCCTGCCCGAGGTCTTTCATCGCCCCCCGGCGCGGCGCGAGATGCCGCTCGAACCCGTCGCCATGCATGTCGACGATCCCGGGCAACACCCAGAAACCACGCAAATCCACCTCTCGCACGCCACCGCCCGGCGCCCCGATCACACCGCCACGCAACGCGATTTCGCCGGGCCGCAGCCCATCCGGCCAGAGCACTTCCGCACCGACAAGGTCCAGATCAATCACGCGGAGACTCCTCGCAATGCCCGCCTTCGCAACTGCCTTTCCGCCACAGGTCGATCTCTTCCAGCGTGGCGTCTGTGTCGCCCCACTTCATGTCGTGATCAAAGGCCCCGTCCCGCAGGAACAACCGCACCTGCGCAATCAGCATCGGGTTGTTCATCATGAACGTGTGCGTCACCGGCAAAACAAGGTGATCCGCCATTCCGGCCACCTTGGTGCTCTCGACCGACACCTTACCGTCATCCGGCCCCTCGATGAGCGCCGAGTAGAACGGGTTCAGCGACCGATCTCCGGCTATGACTCCCAGTTCGAAATCCACCGGCGGCAATTCAGTGGGCAACCCATCGGTGCCCAACTGCGATCCCGCCGGCCCATTGATCCAGTCAAATGGTTCCAGCTGGCCCAAAACATCCACGAGTTCCGACCCCTGGTTGGGCGGCCCCAACATTACCACACGCCCAAGGTTCTCCGGGCGATGATCCAAAAGCCACAACCGCAGCAAAATACCGCCCATCGAATGCGTGACGAAATGCACCGACTCTCCGCTGCACGCGGCCACCGCATTTGGAAGGGTTTCCTGCGCAAGCGTTTCAATCTCCTTGCGGGTCGACGGGTATCCGGGCCGTTCCACCTTGTAGCCATAGCGCTCCAGCGCCGCCTGCATCAGCACGAACGAGTTTTCCGTCCGCGCCAGCCCATGCAGCAGCACGACACAATCCGCCCGCGCCATCCCCGGCGCGACACCGGCCAAAAGGGCCATGAAAGCAACGATCCGAACCATGCCCTTGAGATAAGCCCTCCCGCCGCCTTACAAAAGGCCAAACAGACCGGATGTCACAATATGCCCTCCCCTCGCCTCGCCGCGCGCGCCCTGATCCTTCAAGATGACCGCCTGCTCGTGGTCAACGCCTACCCGGCGGGGAAAAGCGACCTCTGGTGCGCACCCGGCGGCGGGGTCGAACGGGGCAGCTCCCTGCCCAACAATCTCGCCCGCGAAGTGCACGAGGAAACCGGCCTAACCATCGCCGTCGGCGCGCCTTGTCTCATCAACGAATTCCATGATCCCGATGGCACATTCCACCAGGTCGACGTCTATTTCCGCTGCACGATCCTGTCCGGCACGCTCTCCGACGATTGGCGCGATCCCGAAGGCATCGTCAGCGAACGCCGCTTCGTCACCCGTGACGAACTCTCCCGCATGGCGTTCAAACCCGACAGCCTGCCTGACGTGGCATGGTCCGACAGGCTCTTTTATGACCCGCTCGAACCCATCGTGAAACCGACGCGATAACCTTACCGGCGCATAGATACCAGCACGCCCCCGATCACCAGCACCGCCGCCCCCACAAAGCGCCATGTCACCGGCTCGCCCAGAAACACCATGCCGCCTGCCACCGCGATCACCGGCACGCTCAACTGCGCCACCGCCGCCCGGCTTGCGCCCAGCGCTGGCAAAAGCTGATACCACAGCGCATAGCCCAAACCCGAGGTCAACGCGCCTGAAATCACCGCCAACACCACGCCCTCTGCGCTCCACCCGGTCGCGCCCTGAACCACAGCCCCCAGCACCGCCACAGGCGCAGCCAACAGAAAATTCATCGCCGTGGCCTGCGTCGCATCCCGCTCTTTCCGCCCCTGCAGCGAATAGAGGCCCCAGCCTACACCCGCGGCCACCATCATGGCCGCATGCATCGCAGAAACGGCAACCGCCCCACCGGGCCAGAGCAACCAGACCAAACCGACCAATCCCGACAACGCCCCAAACCATCGCGTCGCAGGCATGTCTTCCCGCCCGAGCAGCGCCCCGGCAAACATGGTCGCCTGCACGACCCCAAACAGGATCAACGCTCCAAGCCCGGCATCCAGCGCCCGGTAAGCGAGGGAAAATCCAAAAATATAGAGCAACAGCCCAAGCACCCCGATACCGCGCCCGGCCCCGCCAAGTTCAAAGCCCCGCCGCTGCCATAAAACCAACAGCGTCAGCATGACCGCCCCCGCCGCCAGCCGCACCGCGCCAAAGGCAATCGGGTCCATGCCCGCCCCGGCCACGCCCGCCCGGTTCAACACCGAGTTCGCGGCAAAGGCGATCATCGTCAACAGTGTGAGCAGGAACAAGCGCATTACGCTTGGTGGCACGCGGGATGCCCGAGGGCAAGACCGGTCACACCCCGCGTGCCTTACGCGGCAAGGCAAGGACCAACGCCATAGCCGCGATCTTCAGAAGGCAGGGCAGCACCGCGTATCCCAGCGTCAGTGCGCGCAAAGCCTCCGTTGAATTCTCTTCGCCGGGCTTGAACCCCGACATCTCAAGGAACGGCAGCAACACCGCCGCCACCAAGGCCAGCGACAGTTTTGTCACCAGCGACCACAGGCCAAATCCAGCACCCCCTCCCAGCCGCTCTTCGTCCAGCCCCACGGCAAACAGCGCTGGCAACAACACCATGTCCGCCCCAAGCGCCAGCCCAGAGCCGACACAGACGGCGGCAAATCCCATCACCGCCCCTTCACCCAACCCCGCAACCCCCGCAAAGCTGACGATGGCAAGACTCATCCCGCCGAGCAGCACCGGTTTCGCCCCCCACCCACGCGCCATCCGCGCCCAGAGCGGCGCGCTTATCCCGGCCGAGGCAAAAAAGGTCAGAAGGAAAACGCCTGCCAGCCCCGTCAATTGCAACCGGTCTTCTACAAAAAACAAAAACAGGGTCGAGGTCGCTGCCACGGGAAGCGCATTGACCAAACCCAGAGCCAGCAACAGCCGCATCCGCCCGCTTGCAAGAACCGCCTTGAGCCCGAGCGACGGCCCTTCAGGTGTACCCTCACGGCTCCACAGCCGTGCCATGGCAAGTGCCGCAATCAGAACCACGGCGACGTAGACCCCCGCAAATCCCCGGTATCCCATCACCTGAGGCAAAATCGCAGCTAGCAAAATGCCCACCACGGTGCCGGCCTCACGCGCACCTGCCAGACGGTAATGCGCTCCCGCCTCGCCAGCCTGTACCAGCCGTACACCTTGCGCATAAAACAGGATGGTCAAAAGGCTGTAGCTCGTGAAGATCACCACCAGCACCGCCACCAGCCAAAAAACGGGCGCACCGACGGGCGCCATACCGAACAGCCCCCAAAAGCCTGCCGCCAAACCAACGCTGCCCATCGCAGCCCACACGCCCACCGGCACTCCCGGTCGATCCGTGAGCCATCCCAACGCAGGGTCCTGTGCAAAATCCATGATGCGTATGCCAAGCAAAACCGCCCCCAGCGTGCTCAGGCTGATCCCCATCTCGACCGTCACGTACCGCGGCAGATGGATGTACAGCGGCACTCCAGCGGCGGCCAGCATGGCCGCATACACCCCGACCCGTGAAAGCACTTACCCTGCAGCCCCGCGCAACTGACGCGCCAACGCCTTGTCGCGCGCGTCTTCGGACAACCAGATCGCCATGTACCTGTCCCGGATGTTCACATGTTGGAGGCGACAGGTCTTGGCACCGTTCACCCAGAATTCAAGTGTATTTGCACCGCGCGGGGCCGACACAACCCGATCCCCGGGGCGCAGATCGCGCAAGCATTGGGTCAGCTTGGCACGGATTCCGTCATGATCCGCGCGCGGGCCTTCCATGCGCATCAACTCGTCCATGCTGGCCTGCAACAGGATTTCCGATCTCACCTTTCGAGCATAGTCCAATTGCAGCGCAAAGGGTCGTTCCCAGTCAAACCCCCGCCCACCGGGCGTGAACAACTGAGCGTCATAAACCTTGAAGCCAAGCCATCTAAACGCACCCTTACCCAGTTCCGCAGGCTGGCTTACAACCGTGCGAACTTCCGGCGCCACGTCCGCCTTGGCCTTGGCGGCAAAGGCGACCGGTAACAACAGGCTCAACGCCATGATCAACATGCGTCCCCTGATCGGCACTCTCGTCTGCATGGCATCCCCCCTTGGCAACCATTGGCGATTTTCAAAGGGTACGCCTCATTTCCAAAAGCGGATCATTTTCCCAAGCCGACCAATCCGCAACGCGCGCACGCATGCGTGCGGCCCACATCTTCCTTTTGCCAGAAATATCCTGGGGGACGCCGAAGCCCCTTGGGGGTTCGGCGGGGGGCAACGCCCCCGACACCGCCCCAATACCCTAACGCCGGTTCTTCTTGTCCTTCATCACCGAACGCACCATCTTGCCAAAGTTCTTGTCCTTGGACCGCCTTTCAGCCAGTGACGCCGAGTTGAACCGGTCTTCCGCCATCAACTTGCGCCAGCGCTCCAGCCGTGAAGGGTCAAGATCACCAGCCGCAATCGCCGCCGTTACCGCACAACCCGGCTCACTGTCATGGGCGCAATCTCGAAACTTGCACTGCATCGCCAGATCGGTGACATCCGCAAACAAATCCGCAATCCCGTCCTCGGCATCCGCCATCTGTAACTCGCGCATCCCCGGTGTATCCAGAACAGCCACCCCGTCCGGGGTGAAATGCAACTGGCGCGCAGTGGTGGTATGCCGCCCCTTTGCATCGTCCTCGCGAATACCGGCCGTCGCCACGCGCCCCTCTTCAAACAGTGCATTGACCAGCGTCGATTTGCCCACGCCGGAACTGCCCATGAAGGCCACGGTCTGCCCCGGACGACACCAGTCCGCGAGTTTCTCCAGCGGTTCCCGGCTCAGCGCATTGAGCGCCACGACCACAACCCTGTCCGATACCGACATCGCCTGCTGAACGTATGTATCAGGATCGTCGCACAGGTCGGTCTTGGTCAAAACGATCACCGGCGTCACGTCCGCATCAAACGCCAGCGCCACGTAACGCTCCAGCCGCGCGATGTTGAAATCGGCGTTACAGGACGTCACGATAAACGCCGTGTCCACATTGGCCGCGATCAGCTGAAACCGGCGGTCATGCCCCGGCGCGCGCCGCTTGAACAGGCTCTTGCGCTCCAAAAGCACGCTATGCGCCGGAAGGTCCGCGTCATAGAGAAACCAATCGCCCACCGTCGCGTCGGGTCTCCCCGGGATCAGGCCCTCGATGTCCGCTCCCACAACGCGCAGCCCGTTGCGGTGCACTTCACTCACCCGCACGGGCGGTGTCTGGTTCAGGGTTTGCGGATCAACCTGTCTTGCAAAAAACGTCTGCCAGCCCAACCGCGCCAGCTTGGACGGATTTTCTGTGCCGGGTTGCGACGACGTGGATGTTGAAAAGAACTGGGAATAGTCCCGTGTCATATCTTGTTACCTTCATGGCCCTGCCGGGATCATCCCGGCATCAATCTATCATTGGATCAGGCGCAAAAACAGCCCAGCCGCCCGCAACTCTGCGGACTGCGTCTCAGGTCGTTTTTGCCTTGGAAGGACGCCGTGCCTTCCCACCTCAACGGGCCATAAAATCTCCATCGTTTCTGATGCCAAATATCCAGTAGTGGCTCGATTATTGCAAGCAGGTCAAACAGGATACCCGAACCGACGCTTGCACGTATTAGTTGCATATCAAATCAAATAGTCAGTAGAAGGATCCTAAATATTAGCTGCCAAGGTCCGGAATTGATGTCACTATCAACACTAGGGTCAGGACTCATAGCCAGAAAATGACGAGTGCCGCCAGCGCGATGGCTGACAGGAATACCTTTGGGGATCTGTCGTAACGGGTCGCGACCCGCCGCCAATCCTTGAGCCTGCCGAACATGATTTCTATGCGGTTGCGCCGTTTGTAGCGGCGCTTGTCGTACTTCACCGTTTTCTTCCGCTGTTTTCGACCGGGGATGCAGGCGCGTATCCCTTTGTCTTTCAAAGCTTCTCTGAACCAATCGGCGTCGTAACCACGATCTCCGAGCAGCCAATCTACTTTTGGCAGGCTGCCAACGAGAACCCGTGCGCCGGTGTAATCACTGACCTGACCGGCTGTCACAAAGAGGTTCAGAGGACGTCCTTGGCTGTCGCAAATGGCGTGCAGCTTTGTGTTCATGCCGCCCTTGGTGCGCCCAATCAGACGCCCACGCCCCCCTTTTTCACGCCCAGACTGGACGCCGTGCGATGAGCCTTCAGATAGGTGGCGTCGATCATGACCGTTTTCTCTTCACCATGATCAGCAGCCAAACCAATCAGCATCTCGGCGAAGATGCCCTTGTCGCTCCAACGCTTCCAGCGATTGTAGAGTGTCTTGTGCGGGCCGTATTCCTTGGGAGCATCACGCCATCGTAACCCGTTGCGATTGATGAAGATAATGCCGCTCAGCACCCGGCGATCATCCACACGAGGTTTGCCATGGGACTTGGGGAAGAAGGGCTCAAGGCGCGCCATCTGCGCGTCGCTCAACCAGAAAAGATCAGACATGTTTACCGCTCGTTTTTCGAGTCGTGAATCATGCCGCCAACCGGAAATCAATGGGTCCTGACCCTAGGCACGTGCGCGATGCCGTAAAAAACGATCTTGAAGAAACTCCGACCATGCTGATGCAAAGCGAAACGTTTAAGAAAAACCTCGAAAAGCTGGTGTATGCCGCTGTTGAAGCCAAGCTCCCGACCGCGAGCGATGGCGAAAACAAAGACCCTCTGGGCAGGGATGACTTTGACGACGAGTAGTATTATATTGGCGTCGGGAGAGCACAAATGAAGCAAGAGTATTTGGAGACTCCAAAGCGCTACAATGCTTCGGACGTTCTAAAAATCGCTGGAGTTGGAGAACCGCCGGTCGACCTTGACCGAGTGATGTCAGCCTTTGGGATATCCCAAGATGACTCGCTAGACTTCGACAAGCTAAGCCTTTCTGGGTTCGCGCGCTGGTCCGAAGACCGAAAGACGGCGAATATCTGGGTGAACCCACTTGAGCCGGAGAACCGTCGTCGTTTCACTTTAGCACACGAGTTGGGGCATTTATTTCAACACATGCTGCCCAATTATCAAGACGTACAACGCGCGGAGGAGTTTAAGGACGGCCCTCGTGAGTTTCGTCGAGACGGAAGCGTGGGCAAGGAGGAACGTGAAGCTAATCAGTTCGCTGCAAAACTGCTGATGCCCGCTCCAATGGTTAAAGAAGAATCCACCAAACTTAAGGATGCATATCGAAAGCCCGATGGTAAGATCGGCATGTCGCGCCAGCGTTTCATTGATGAGTTGGCGCAAAAATTCGAGGTGTCTTCTCAGGCGATGGAGTACCGCCTAAAGAACCTGCGTATCATCGCATAGCATTCCCAACCTAATCATCAAAAAAAGAGGCCGCCCAAAAGGCGGCCTCCAATTGTCTTTGCGACGGTGGCGCTCGGCAGATTGGCCTTGCGGCAAATCGCCTGTCGCCTGCGACAGATTTCGCTTACGCGAAATTGTCTTGCTCTCATGACAAAGGCGCCCGAAGGCGCCTTTGCGTTATCGCATTTTGACAGAACTTCCTTACGGAAATTCGTCTTACATCATGCCGCCCATGCCGCCCATGTCGGGCATTGCCGGTGCGCCTGCGCCTTCTTTGGCGGGCTTGTCGGCAACCATGGCTTCGGTGGTGATCAGCAGACCAGCAACCGAGGCCGCATCTTCCAGAGCGGTCCGGGCCACTTTGGCCGGGTCGATCACACCAAACGCGAACATGTCGCCATATTCTTCGGTCTGAGCGTTGAAGCCGAAGTTGCTGTCGGTCGATTCACGCACCTTGCCAGCCACAACAGCACCGTCCACACCGGCGTTCTCAGCGATCTGGCGCAGCGGCGCTTCGATGGCTTTACGCACGATGGTGATACCGGCGTTCTGGTCGGCGTTTGCACCTTCCAGACCTTCCAGCGCTTTACCGGCCTGAACCAGTGCAACACCGCCACCGACGATCACGCCTTCCTGAACAGCAGCGCGGGTCGCGTTCAGAGCATCGTCCACACGGTCTTTGCGCTCTTTCACTTCGACTTCGGTCATGCCGCCTACCTTGATCACGGCAACGCCGCCTGCCAGCTTGGCAACACGTTCCTGCAGCTTCTCACGGTCATAATCCGACGAGGTCTCTTCGATCTGGGTGCGGATCTGGGCCACGCGTGCTTCGATCTCGGCTTTCTCGCCAGCACCGTCAACGATGGTGGTTTCGTCCTTGGTGATCTGGATTTTCTTGGCGGTGCCAAGCATGTCCATGGTCACCGACTCGAGCTTCATGCCCAGGTCTTCCGAGATCACCTGGCCGCCGGTCAGGATCGCGATATCCTGCAGCATGGCCTTGCGGCGATCGCCGAAGCCCGGTGCCTTGACGGCTGCGATTTTCAGACCGCCGCGCAGCTTGTTGACCACGAGGGTGGCCAGCGCTTCGCCTTCCACGTCTTCGGCAATGATCAGCAGCGGCTTCTGCGACTGGATCACCTGCTCGAGCAGCGGAACCATCGGCTGCAGCGACGAGAGTTTCTTCTCGTGCAGCAGGATCATGCAGTCTTCCAGCTCTGCAATCATCTTGTCGGCGTTGGTCACGAAGTAGGGCGACAGGTAGCCGCGGTCGAACTGCATGCCTTCGACAACAACGGTCTCGGTTTCCAGACCCTTGTTCTCTTCAACCGTGATGACGCCTTCGTTGCCAACCTTCTGCATCGCGTCTGCGATCTGCTGGCCGATTTCGGCTTCGCCGTTGGCCGAGATGGTGCCAACCTGTGCGACTTCTGCGGAGTCTTTCACTTCGCGGGCCATATCCTTGATGCCCTGTACGACTTTGGCGGTTGCCAGGTCGATGCCGCGCTTCAGGTCCATCGGGTTCAGACCAGCAGCAACCTGCTTGAGGCCTTCTTTAACGATGGCTTGTGCCAGTACGGTCGCGGTGGTGGTGCCGTCGCCGGCTTCGTCATTGGTGCGGCTGGCGACTTCTTTCACCATCTGCGCGCCCATGTTCTCGAACTTGTCTTCCAGCTCGATTTCCTTCGCGACCGAAACACCGTCCTTGGTGATGCGCGGTGCGCCGAACGACTTGTCCAGAACCACGTTGCGGCCTTTGGGGCCGAGGGTCACTTTCACCGCGTCGGCGAGGATGTTGACGCCCTTGAGCATCTTGTTACGGGCATCGGTGTCAAACTTGACGTCTTTTGCAGACATGTGCTTGCTCCTGAATTTTTGAATTACGTGTCAGCGACGATCAGGCAATGATGCCCATGATGTCGGATTCTTTCATGATCAGCAGCTCTTCACCGTCGATGGTGATTTCGGTGCCCGACCATTTGCCAAACAGGACCTTGTCGCCTGCTTTGACGTCCAGTGCGATACGGTCGCCGTCATCGTCGCGCAGACCTGCGCCAACGGAAACGACTTCGCCCTCGGCGGGCTTTTCTTTCGCGCTGTCGGGGATGATCAGGCCGCCTGCGGTTTTCTCATCGCCTTCAACGCGACGAACCAACACACGGTCATGCAGAGGTGTAAATGCCATTGTCTAGGTTTCCCTAACTAGTTGTCTCCCTGACTCCTCAGCGGAGTCGTTAGCACTCCTCGGAAGCGAGTGCTAACGGCGCATAGCTAGGCAGGTCGATACCGGGTGTCAACAGGAGCAGATCGAAATTTTCGGCACTTTCTTCGCCGCGCCGCAGCAATACGCAACCTAGGCCGCCTCCAGCAAGGCCTCGCTCACCGACCAGAGCCGTTCGGCGGCTTCGTCATCCGTCGCGTGGGCATTCACACCAAAGAAACGCGCCGTCGGGCTGTCCATGTCCGTCGGTGCCGCGATATCGCAATCCTCGCAATACACCCCGGCCTTGCCTTCCAACAAGGGCGACGTCGCCGCCCAGAGCGTTGTCGAACAGCCCTGTTCGGGCGTCTTGAACCCCTGCTTGGCCAGTTCCGAAGGCTCCCCGTCCTCGCCCAGCCAGCCCAGCGCAATCATCTCTTCCTTGGGCAGGTGCCGCTGCAGGGGCGTGAAAATGCCGCCCGGATGCACCGAGAACGCCAGCCCGTTTGTCACCTGCAACCGCCGCGACAGCGCATTGGCAAAAAGCGCATTGGCGGTCTTGGCCTGCCCATAGGCCTGCCACTTGTCATATTCGGACGTCTCGTACTGGATATCGTCCCACCGGATCGGGAAAATCTTGTGCCCCGAGGACGACAAGGAAACAACGCGCGGCGCCTCTGCAGCCGCCAAAAGCCCCATCAGCGCCTTGGTCAACGCAAAATGCCCCATGTGGTTTACCCCGAACTGGCTTTCCCAGCCCGGCCCGACGCGTTCCAACGGGCAGGCCATGATCCCGGCATTGTTGATCAACAGGTCCAGACCCGAAAGGGCCTCAGCGGCTTGCCCCGCAAACCGCGCAATCGACCGGATGTCGGACAAATCCATCGGCAAGGCCGTGACATCCCCCGAGATCGTGGCAAGCGTCTCGGCGGCTTTCTCGGGCGAGCGCACCGGCACGATCACCGTCGCCCCCTTGTTGGCCAAGGCCCGCACCGTTTCCAGGCCCAGCCCGGAATAGCCCCCCGTCACAACCGCCGTTTTGCCCGCAAGGTCGATATCCGCCAGCACCTCCGCCCCACTGCTCTTTGCATGAAAGCCGCTGTTGACCGGCACCTGATCCGCATTTGCCATTCTGTTCTCCCTGAGTGTTCCATCGTGTGTCTTTGACAGATGCGCATGGGCGGTGGCGCAAACAATTGCAGATCGCGCCAAAATCGCCTTTGATCAAACCGGATTTACAAGCCCGACCGGCGCGCTAGGGTGACGGGTAACAGCCGGAGACACGACTTATGCAAATCACCGCCAACGGGATTACCCTCGAAGTTCAGGAATTTGGCCCCAGCGACGGCGTGCCGCTGATCCTGATACGCGGCCTCGGGTCACAACTGATCCACTGGCCCGCCGAACTCTACGAGGGTCTCGCCGCGCGCGGATACCGCACGATCATTTTCGACAACCGCGATGTTGGCCTCTCCCAACGGTGTCCGGCACCCGATGCCCCCGGCGATGCCGACGCGATTCTGGAAATCGCCGCTTCCGGCGCGCCGGTGCCCCATGCCTACAAGCTGACCGACATGGCCAATGACGTGGTTGGCCTGATGGATGCGCTCGACATCGACACCGCGCATATCTTCGGCATCTCCATGGGCGGCGGCATTGCCCAGACCCTCTGCATCGACCACCCCGATCGGCTGCGCTCAGCCACCATCGTCATGACCGCCGCCCGCCCACTGGCCAGCGGCGAAGAGGGGCGCGCCCTACTTCCCGCTATCCTGTCCCGCCCGATGGACAAGGAGGCCTATATCGAAAGCTGGGTGCAGGAACATGCCAATCACGGCAGCCCCGGCTACCCGATGCCCGACGAGGGCATCCGTGCCGAAGCCGAACTGGCCTGGTCGCGCGGCGTCGATGCGGACGGCATCAACCGCCAGGCCCTCGCGGTCATGGCCAGTCCGGACCGCCGCTCGGACCTGACCCGCGTTGCGCTGCCATGTCAGGTCATCCACGGCGTTGACGACGCCCTGATCCCGGTGGAACTCGGCGCCGAGATCGCGTCGCTGATCCCGGAATGCGACTACCACGCCATTGACGGCATGGGGCACATCATCACGCCCGCATTGGCACCGATGATCGTCGAGATGGTGGATGATTTCATCCGGCGGCGCGGAGGATGACCCCCGCCTGCGCCGCCCAACGCGCTAGCGCAGTTCCCTGAGCATGTCCCGCTCATAGGCGGCAAGGCCGTCGAATGCCCCGTCCGCCACCTTGTTCGCCCAATCCGGGTTGGCAATCAGCGCCCGCCCCACGGCAACAAGATCGAACTCGTCCCGCTCCAGCCGCTCGATCAGGTTGTCGATGCTCGCCGGTTCGCCCGCGTTGAAATTCGCGGTTCCATCCTCGGGCAGGAAATCCGCGTTGAGCCCTACACTGCCCACCGTGATCGCAGGCTTGCCGGTCAGCTTGCGCGCCCACCCGGCAAGATTCAGGTCACTGCCCTCGAATTCCGGCTCCCAGAAGCGGCGCGTGGAACAATGGAAGATATCGACCCCGGCCTCTGCCAACGGCGTCAAAAACGCGCCCAGCGCCTCGGGCGTCTCACACAAGCGCGCCGAGTAATCCTGCTGCTTCCACTGCGAAAAGCGGAAGATCACCGGAAAGTCATCCCCCACCGCAGCCCGCACCGCCCGCACGATCTCAAGTGCAAAGCGCGACCGCGCCGCCAGATCACCGCCATAGCCATCGTCCCGCTGGTTGGTCCCGTCCCAGAAAAACTGGTCGATCAGATAGCCATGTGCGCCGTGAATCTCGACCGCATCAAACCCGATCTCCTTGGCATCCTTCGCCGCCTTGGCAAACGCCGCCACCACGTCGTCAATATCCTCTTGCGTCATCGCGTGCCCGACAACCTTGCCCGGCACCGCCATGCCGCTGGGGCTGTAACCCGGCGTATCGCCCCCGGGATCAACACCGGGGCGTCGGATCGCCCCCACATGCCAGATCTGCGGCGCGATCTTGCCGCCCGCCGCATGCACCGCGTCCACAACCCGCTTCCACCCGGCCAACGCATCCTCACCAAAAAACGCAGGCACATTCGGATAGCCGCTGGCCGCCGGGTGATCCACGATGGTGCCTTCGGTGATGATCAACCCCACCCCACCCTCGGCGCGGCGGCGATAATAGTCCACTACAAGGTCATTGGGCACATTCCCCGGCGAATAGGTCCGCGTCATCGGCGCCATCACCACCCGGTTTTTCAACTGCAGTTTTTCCGACACAAACGGGCGGAACAGGGTTTCGGCATGGCGCATCGCGATTTCCTTGGATCAGAGGGTTTGAATTCCACCGATAGAAGCGAACAGGACCCGCATCGGCAAACATTCCCTAAGGTCAGCCCAACTTTGGGAACGTTGCGTCACGATTGCGACAACGCCGCCACCCCGTCCTCGCTCAGCATGTAAACCCCGGTCTCGACCTTCTCGAACCAGCCGTAATGGTTGATCCGCATCATCTGAGTCGCCTTCTCAACCCCGGTTTCCCGCGCCACCACCGCGCCCTTGCTGGCGCCATTCTCTGACAAGAAGGCCGCGCATTTCATCGCTTCCTGCCGATAAACCGTCACCCGCTGCCCCTGCATCCCGCCGGTATTCGGATCCCCCTCCAGCCGCGCAAAGGCCTGCAGCAGCCGCCCCTTGCGCTGCTTGGACTTCCGCGGCTGAAAAGGCGCCGGATCGGCATGTACTTCAACCGCCCCATCCTTGAGCCGCACCGACAGGACCCCGACGCCAAGGCGACGGCACAGCCCCACATTGCCCTTGAACGCCTTCCAGCCCGCCTTCCCCTTCCAGCGCGGCACCGCGACATAAACCGAATCTGTAACCGCCTGCCGCGCCACCGCCTGCTGCAAAAGTGTCAGGGAAAACCCGGTCTTCAGCTCGATAATCACAGGATCATCCCCCTCGCGGCAAGCCACGACATCCGCCGCGCCCACCTCGGCCTTAACCTCGAAACCACGCGCTTCGAGCCAGCGTTTGACCGGCGTATAAAGTTCGGATTCGCGGGGTTTCGTCATGTCCCCAGACCTAGCCTCTCTGGCCGGGTCTGCCAACTGCGTTGCCGCTTGCGCCTGCCACGGCGGATGCTAGCCTCACGCCTATTCGCATCAGGGAGTTCCCATGCTTCGCCTCATCGCCGCAATCCTCATTTCCTGCCTTGCAGGACCACTTTCCGCATCCTGCGAAGGCCCGGCTGCATTCGACGCCCTCTCCGAAGCAGAGCGTGCCGCATATGAACAGCGCGCCAGCGAGGTGCCTTTTTCGGAAGGGCTGATGTGGCAGGTCGAACGCGACGGCGTTTCCTCCGTGATTGTCGGCACGCTGCACTTTCCCGCGAAGGGCCACGCACAATTGATGACCCGGATCGACACATTGCCGATCACCCCCCAACAAGTCCTGATCGAACTGACAAAAAGCGATGAAGTCGCGATGTTGCGCCACATCACGGCGAACCCCGACCTATACCTGATCAACGAGGGGCCTTCGCTGATTGACCGGCTGGGGGATGATCTTTGGACCAAACTCAAACCCAAACTGGCCGTGAAAGGGCTGCCCGCCTTCATGGCGGCAAGATACCAACCCTGGTTTCTCGGGCTCGCCCTGTCGGTGCCGCCCTGTGCGTCCGCCGACTTGCGGGCGGGAAAGCACGGACTGGACCGACAGATCGAAAACTGGGCAGGAGAAAACGCGCTTCAAGTTCGGTCCCTGGACAATTTTCACCACGTTCTGTCCCTTCTCGCATCTGACCCTCTGGACGAGCAGATTGACATCATGAAGTGGTCCCTGTCGCTGGACCTCGACCAGCAAGGGGCCGACGACACGGCGGAAATGCTCTCTTTGTATTTCCGGGAGAAAATCCAGCTCATCTGGGAGCGCGCCTCGGACAAAGCGATGGCACAGGTGGATACCCCCGAGGATGTCCAGCGGGTAAAGGAGTTGTTCCTCGATGTTCAAGCCGGCCTGATTGAAGAGCGCAACGCATTCTGGCTCGAAACCTTGGCCTCCGAATTGGTTCAAACTCCGACGCTGGTCGCAGTTGGCGCGATGCACCTTCCCGGAGAAAAAGGCCTTCTGGCGCTGCTTCAGGATCAGGGTTATTCAGTATCGCGTCTGCCACTTCGCGAAAAATAACGCCCGAACGCGCCGCGTCGTCGCAGGCCGCGCACCCCCCGTGACAATCCCGCACGCGCCTTCTATAAGGCGCGCAAATTCCCTCCATTCCTGACATTCAATCGAAGGATTAACTGACATGACCATCCAGGTTTTCGGCCACAAATCCCCCGACACCGACTCCACCGGCTCGCCCATCATCTGGGCCTGGTACCTCAACGAAGTCAAAGGCACCCCCGCCGAAGCCAAGCTGCTTGGCGAACCCAACACCGAGGCCGCATGGCTCCTGAACCGCTGGGACCTGCCCAAGCCCGCCATCATCTCGGACGTCGAAGATGACGCCGCCGTGGTGATCGTCGACACCAACAACCCCGCCGAACTGCCCGCCAACATCAATGGCGCCGACGTTCAGGCGATCATCGACCACCACAAGCTGGTGGGCGGCCTCGAAACCAAGGGTCCGATCGACATCACCATCCGCCCCGTGGCCTGCACCGCCACCATCATGCACGACCTGATGGGTGACGTGGACATGCCCGACTGGATCAAGGGCACCATGCTGGCCTGCATCCTGTCGGACACGCTGGAATACCGTTCGCCTACCACCACGACCCACGACAAGGCCGTGGCCGAGAAACTGGCCGCCGATCTCGGGATCAACGTTTCCGAATACGCCGCCGAAATGTTCGCCGCGAAATCGGACGTTTCGTCCTTCTCGGATGCCGAGCTTCTGCGCATGGACTCGAAAGAATACGAAGTCGAGGGCACCAAGTTCCGCGTCTCGGTTCTGGAAACCACCTCGCCCGCGACCGTGCTCGACCGCAAGGCGTCGCTGATGGACACCATGACCTCGGTTGCCAGCGAAGACGGCGTCGATCAGGTGCTGCTCTTCGTCGTGGACATCCTGAACGAAGAATCGACCCTGTTGGTCCCGAACGATCTCGTTAAAACCGTTGCCAAGAAATCCTTCGATGCCGATGCATCGGGTGATGCGGTGGTTCTGCCCGGCGTCGTGTCGCGCAAGAAACAGATCATCCCGAACCTCAAGGTCTGAGACCTCCCGTTCGGACATGACATGAACAAGGGCGCCCCCGCGGCGCCCTTTTTTGTGCCCGCAAGGACCCGCGCCCCCTTTCAGCCGCCCGAAGTTTCATGAAATACTCCCGACAACGCCAAGACGCCGCGACGACACGCGCTTTCAGGAAGAGACCGACATGCAGCCCCCCAGACACGATCCCGGCGAACGCGCCGCCACGGCCGTCTATCACCAGATCGCGCAGAACCCGGCCAAGGCCTGGTCCGACGCCCGCCGCGCCCTCAAGACCTTTCCACAGAGCGAACGGGTGGCTTTCGTGGCTGGATTGGTATGCCTGACACGAGGTCAGAAACGCGACGCGCGCAAGTATTTTGCCAAGGCAATCAACCTCGGCACCCCCACCCCCGACGCCTATGTCAACTTCGCCCAGATCTCCGCCGAAGAGGGCCTGACCGACTCTGCCCTCACCGCGCTCGACAAGGCACAGGCCAGATTTTCCGGCGACCTGTCGCTGTGGCGCGCCCGTGTCAACGTGCACCGCATGGCCGGGGACAGCGATCTTGCCCTGAAGGCCGTCGAAGACGCGCTGGAAGACCTGCCGGGCAATGCCGACCTTCAGGAATTGCGCGGCGTGCTGCTGGCCGATTGCGGGCGGCTTCTCGATGCCATCCACGCGCTTGAAAGCCTGCTCGAAGCAAATCCCAACCGCCCCATCGCCCTGATCAACCTAGGCCGTTTCTACGCCTTCACCAATCAGGCGGCCAAAAGTCTCGAAGTGACCGAACGCGCCTATTCCCTGGCGCCCAACCTGCCTGCCGTGATCGACAATCTCGCCAACCGCAAACGCGAAAACGGCGATTTCGAAACCGCCGCGTCCCTGTTCCGCCAACTGGCCGACACCGCCCCCGACTTCGTTCCCGAAGCGCTGCGCCAACTGGCCGAGCTTGCGCCGGAAACCGCGCTGGAAACGCTCAACAAAGAGGTGGCGCGCGCCGCGAGGAAGGCCCCCAACCCCGAGGCAGGCGCGCTTCTCGGCTTTGCACAGGCCACGATCGCCAAACGCACCGGCAATGCCCCCGCCTTCGTCAGCGCCCTCAAGGACGCCAACCGCAAGATGTCCCGCCTGCGCCGCTACGACGAAAAGGCCGACACCGAATTCCACCAATATCTACGCGCCCGTTTCGCCGAAGAACCAGCCGTCGCGCTCGACACGCCGCCCTTGCCCGCGCGCCCGCTTTTCATCCTCGGCCTGCCCCGCTCTGGCACAACCCTTCTGGAACGCATGCTCTCCGCTGGCCAAGGCATCGCCGGCCTTGGCGAAGTCGCCGCCCCGCACCGCTATTTCTCGGCCCGCTTCATGGCAGGGGAACCGATCTCCGACGGCCTGCCCGGCCTGCGCCAACGCTACGCCGACCTCGCCGCCCTTGCAGGCCCCGCCGACTGGACCATCGACAAGATGCCGGTCAATTACATGCATATCGGCTGGCTCACCCGCGCCTTCCCCGAAGCACAGATCATCCAGCTGCGCCGCGATCCCCGCGCCGTCGCGCTTTCCATGTTCGAAAACTTCTTCGACGATCCCGGACAGGCCTTCACCTTTCAGGAAAAAGCCATCCAGCACCGGCTTACCCTCTTCGAAGACACCATCGCCGACTGGCAATCCCTCGGCGTCCCCTTCCACACGGTGCACTACGAAGACCTCGTGAGCGCGCCGGAAGCCACCCTAAAAACCCTTTGCGCCGACACCGGCCTGCCGTACGATCCGGCCATGCTGCGCCCCGAGGACAACCGCGACTCTATCCGCACCGTCAGCAGCCTTCAGGCCCGCGAAAGCATCAACACCAAAAGCGTCGCCCGCTGGGAAACCTACCCAGACCTCCTGCCCAACATCTTCAAACCCTAGACGCTGCCCACCCCTTCATTTTGCCAAAAATACTCCGGGGAGCGCGAGGGGCTGGCCCCTCGCACCGCCCGCGTCAGCGGGCAAACCCGGCGCGCGCCGTCAGGCGCGCCCATCTTCACAACCGTTTGGCCACTTCCTCAAGCATCACTTCCGTGGCCCCACCGCCAATGGCCTGTACCCGCGCATCCCGCGCCATGCGCTCAATCGCCATGCCGCGCATGTATCCCGAGCCGCCGTGGAACTGCAGACAATCATACATGACCTCGTTGACCAGCTCCCCGCACAGCGCCTTCAGCATCGACACCTCACGCACCACGTCCTCCCCGGCCGCATCCCGCGCCGCCGTCTGGTAAACAAGCGCCCGCGCCGCCGTAACCCGCGCGGCCAGCATGGATAGGCGCTGGCGTATCGTCTGCTGTGCCCAAAGCGGCGCCCCAAAGGCCTGCCGTTCGCGCACATAATCGACCGTCATGTCAATCGCCGCCTGGCTTTCGCCCACCGCCGCCGCAGCCGCAACCAGCCGCTCATTCTGGAAGTTCTGCATGATCGCGTAGAATCCGCGCCCCTCTTCGCCCAGCATGTTTTCGACCGGCACGCGCACATCCACGAAAGACAGCTCCGCCGTATCGGATGAGCGCCACCCGTGCTTGTCGAGCTGGCGCACCACCTCGAACCCCGGCATGCCCTTTTCCAAAAGGAACATCGTCACCGACTGGCTTGCCGGCCCCTCGCGATCCGTCTTGGCCGCCACGCAATAAAGATCCGCATGCACCCCGTTGGTGATGAACATCTTGGACCCGTTGAGCACAAAATGATCCCCCTCGCGCCGCGCAAAAGAGCGAATGCCCTTCACATCCGACCCGGCCCCGGGTTCTGTCACGCAGACCGCACAGATCTTCTCTCCGGCCACGATATCAGGCATGTAGCGCGCCTTCTGCGCTTCCGTGCCCGCATTGAAAATATGAACCGACGCCATGTCCGTATGCACCAGCGCCGTAATCGCGAACCCGGAATAGCTCGACTTGCCCAACTCCTCGGCCAACACCGCCGTCGCCCGCGTGTCCATATTGCTGCCGCCATATTCCTCCGGGTACCGGACCCCGAGGAACCCGAGCGCCCCCATTTCGCGCAGAACCTCGCGCGGCACCATGCCCGCCTCTTCCCAATCATCGCCGTTGGGTTTGACGCGTTCCTCGACAAACCTGCGCAGCTGATCGCGCAACAAGGTATGTTCCGGGCTCAAAAAAAGATGCTGATCCATGAGTAATCCTCCCTCACCCAAAACGCTGCCTCACACTCCCTGCGGCTGTCCACTCTGACGTTACGCCCCTTCCGGTCACCGCGATCATTCCCCACGCTTGACATGTTCTTGCCGCCAACCTCCCCTAGACGGAGCATACCCCGCCACCAACCGGACCCGCGTCATGAGCTTTGCCGACCTCTTCGACTGGTTTGACCAAGTCTATATCGTGAACCTGCCCCACCGCGCCGATCGGCGCGCGGAAACCACGGCCGAGTTCGCCCGCGTCGACATCCAACTGCCCGCCCCCCGCATCCAGTTTTTCGAAGCCTCCCGCCCAGACGCCAAGGGCGACTTCCCCTCCATCGGTTCGCTGGGCAACTTCATGTCCCAGACCCGCGTTCTGAGGGACGCGATGGAACGCGGCCTGACCCGCGTGCTGATCTGCGAAGACGACCTGCACCTCAACGACCTCTCCCCCGCAACGGTCGCCGCCGTGCTGAGCGATCTCAAGACTACGGACTGGTCCATCGCGGCCCTGGGCTATCTCGAACCTTACGAGCCGCCGACGGATCACACCGGCCTCTCCGACTGGACCACCGGCACCCGCGGCACCCAGTTCTGGGCCATCCAGGGCAAGGACGCCATCAAGGGCTTTCACGACTACCTCGAACTTGTCCGCCAGCGCCCGCCCGGCCACCCCAAGGGTGGCTCGATGTTCTTTGACGGCGCCTTCAACATGGTCCGCACGCAGGTCCCCGGCATCACCTTCCGCATCGCCACACCCTGCCTTGCCGGGCAACGCGCCTCGCGCACCGACATCCATGATCTGCGCTTTTTTGACCGGGTCGAACCGTTCCGCACCATCGCCGGGGCCTTGCGAAAATGGATGAACCGCAAGCGACGCGGCTAAAATCGCCCTTTCCCGCAGCCCGGAATGTCATACCGACGTAATACCGACACGATACCGACGCGAAACCGATCCCGGTTTCCGGCGCTCTCCACTGGCGTTCAATGGTTTGCTTTGCCATAGAGAAGACAAGCCGAAACCCCGCGCACAGGACATACCATGACCCAGATCATCTCTTCTCTCTCCGAGATTTCCGACCGCTACGACGCCCTGTTCGTCGACCTCTGGGGCTGTGTGCACAACGGCATCACCGCCTACCCCGACGCGGTCGCCGCCCTCAAAGCCTACCGCGCCAGGGGCGGGATCGTCGTGCTGGTCACCAATTCCCCCAAACCCCGCGCAGGTGTTGCCAAACAGCTTGAAACCTTCGGTGTGCCGCGCGATGCCTACGACACGATCGCCACCTCCGGCGACAGCGCCCGTTCCGCCATGTTCCAGGGCGCGGTGGGCGAAAAGGTCTATTTCATGGGCGAGTGGGACCGCGACGCGGGCTTCTTCGAACCTCTTGAAATCCTTGATAATCCCGCCCCAATAACACGCGTCCCCCTGACCGAGGCCGAGGGTATCGTCTGTTGCGGCCCTTTTGATCCGATGGCCGATCCCTCCGTCAATCGCGCCGATTTTCTCTATGCCAAGACCAAGGGCATGAAGCTGCTCTGCGCCAATCCGGACATCGTCGTCGACCGCGGTGAAACCCGCGAATGGTGTGCCGGCGCGCTGGCCCGGCTCTATACCGAGATGGGTGGTGAAAGCCTTTATTTCGGCAAACCCCATCCGCCAATCTACGACCTCGCCCGCCGCCGCCTCGCTGCGTTGGAGAAATCTATACCGGATGCGGCCATTCTGGCGATCGGAGACGGCGCCCAGACAGACATCTCCGGCGCCATGGGGGAAGACATTGATTCTCTCTTCATCACCGGCGGTCTCGCCGCCTCGGAAACCAAAACGACGCAGCACCCCGACGCAAATGCCCTAAAAGCTTACCTTGAAAAGGAAAAAGTGGCTCCGCAGTATTCAATAGGTCAACTACGCTGACGCGATTAGGGGTTGATTTTCTGCAGCTGCAAAGTAATAAAGTTGCGGAACGGGGCGGCAAGTCGTCTCAAAATTACCAAGCCAATCCTATCCGGAGGGTCGAATGTTGGACAACCTGCCGCGCGGAACCATCTGTATCGAAGATATAGAGATGGGCATGTCGCGCTACCTGCGCAAAGTCGTGACCGACGAGGATATCGAGATGTTTGCCCAGATCTCGACCGACCGGAACCCGGTGCATCTGGATGACGACTATGCCAATGACACGATCTTTCAGGGTCGCATTGCCCACGGCATGCTGACCGCCGGGCTGATCTCCGCCGTGATCGGCGAACAACTTCCAGGCCACGGCACCGTCTACATGGGCCAGAGCCTCAAGTTCCTCGCCCCCGTCCGCCCCGGCGACATGGTCTATGCCGAGGTCAAGGTGATCGACATCGACTTCGCCAAGCGCCGGGTCAAGCTTGATTGCCATTGCGCCGTGGACGGCAAGAAAGTGCTCGTCGGCGAGGCCACCGTGCTGGCGCCTTCCCGCAAGTTCGACTGATCCGTACCCAACCGGATCGGAAAAGGCCGCCCCGACGGGCGGCCTTTCGGCGTTCAGAACTTGCCGTTGTCATGCGCCATCTGGGCCGGGATTTCCGAGACCGTGTCCCAGTGCTCGACGATCTTGCCATCCTCGACCCGGAACAGGTCAAAGAACGCCGTGGGCGCCTCCCCCAGCACCCCTTCCGAGGCGGCAAAGACGAAATTGCCCTCGGCCACCACCATATGGGTGGCGTCATAGCGCAGGGTCATCCCCATGGCCTGCAGCCCCTTCAGCGCCGCGCCCAGCCCATTTAGCCCGTCGGCGATCTGCGGGTTGTGCTGGACATAGGACTCCATCGAGATGTAGTTGGTGATGTTCTGCGGCGCCTGGCCGTGCAGCACGTCGGTCACGAAGGCCTGCACCAGCGCCTTGTTCTCGGCGGTCCTGTCCAGGTCCGCGATCTCGGTGACGCCATCCACCATGCTGCGCCCTGACGGGTTTGGCCCGGCCTCGGGCTGCAGGTTGTCCCAGTGCTCGGCTACCTTGCCGTCCTCCACCCGGAACACGTCGAACGCCACCTGCGTGGGCGCGCCAAAGGCCTGGGCATTCTCATAGGTCACATGCAGCACCACCAGGTCGCCCTCGGCGATCACCCGGTGTACGGTGGCGCTCAGCCCGCTCTCCTTCAGCGCCGGCAGGAACCCTAGGATCGGTTCGGCTCCGGTCGGCACCGCCGGGTTGTGCTGGATGTAGTCCGGTGCCAGCAGCTGACGCGCGGCATCGGGGTCAAAGTCGGTAAAGAGCGCCGTCACGGCGCTGAGAACGATTTCCTTCACGGTCATGATTGGTCCTTTCGAATCGCGTTGAAAACTTCGTGGCATACAGGTATCATTTTGATACCAAGTATCAATTACGCACCTTAAAGGAACCAGGTATGCTCCAGGTAACCGCCCACACCAAGGAACAGGCCGAAAACTGCCCGATCCGATCCGTCCTGACCCGGGTCACCGGCAAATGGCAGATCCTAATCTTCTTTGCCCTGGCCGAGGGCCCGCTGCGCTTTGGCGCGCTCAAGCGCACCATCGGCGATGTCACGCAGCGCGTTCTCACCGAGAACTTGCGGTCGCTGGAACGCGATGGCCACCTGACTCGCACCGTCGATCCGGGCCCGCCGGTCGCCGTGACCTATGCCCTGACCGATCAGGGGCATGCGCTTGTCGACACCCTTAGGCCGCTGGTGCGCTGGGCGGCAGAGAACTTCCCGGCCATCGCGGCCTCGCGTCAGGCCTGCGACGACACCTGACGCACTTGCAACACCCCTGGCAAACCGCTACCCCGATCCCATGCGGATCATTCGAGACTACAAATACGTGAACGAAGCAGACCGGGGCGCCAGCGCCGCGATCGGCAATTTCGACGGGGTCCACCTCGGGCACCAGTCGGTGATCGACATCGCCCGCAGCGCCGCGCCCGACGCGCCGCTCGGCATTGTCACCTTCGAACCCCACCCCCGCGAGTTCTTCGCCCCCGAGGCCCCGCCCTTTCGCCTGACAAGCTCGGACACCCGCGCGCATCGGCTTGAAAAGCTTGGCGTCGAACGGCTCTATGAACTGCCTTTCAACGCCACCCTCTCCAGCCTCACGCCGCGCGCCTTCGCACAGGACGTAATTGCCGATGGGCTGGGCCTGAGCCATGTGGTCATCGGGGCCGATTTCTGCTTTGGCAAGGGGCGCACCGGCACAGCCCAAGACCTCAAGGCCTTTGGGGCTGAAATGGGTTTCGGGGTCACCATCGCGCCCCTGATCCAGAACGGCGACGCGCAGGTGTCATCAACCTCGATCCGCAACGCACTTTCCGAAGGTCGTCCCCGCGACGCCGCCGCCATGCTGGGCCATTGGCACCGCATCGACGGCCCCGTGATCGGCGGTGACCAGCGTGGCCGTGACCTTGGTTTTCCCACGGCCAACATGTCCCTTGACGGCCTGCACCCGCCCAAGTTCGGCGTCTATGCCGTGTTGGTCGACGTGCTCGAAGGCCCCCACAAGGGCAGCTATCACGGCGCGGCCTCGGTCGGCGTACGCCCGATGTTCGGCATCAACAAAGCCAATATCGAAACCTTCCTGTTCGATTTCTCCGGCGACCTTTACGGCACCGAGCTTTCCGTGGCGCTGATCGATTTTCTCCGCCCCGAGGAAAACTACGACAGTATCGAAGCCCTCGTCACCCAGATCGACAAGGATTGCACCCAATGCCGTGCCATCCTGAGCGCGCTATGAGCAAACGCGACCCCATCGACCGCGACGGTCTCATGCCCCGCTTCTGGGAACGCAAGCCGTTGAAAAATCTGTCTCAAAAGGAATGGGAAGCGCTGTGTGATGGCTGCGGGAAATGCTGCCTGAACAAGCTGGAAGACGCCGACACCGGCTATGTTGCCCTGACCCGCGTCGCCTGTCGTCTGCTTGATGACGAAACCTGCCGCTGCACCCAGTATGACATTCGCCATCAATTCGTGCCGGAATGCATCGTGCTGACCCCCGGCAACCTTGACAGCCACGCCTACTGGATGCCGCAGACCTGTGCCTATCGTCTGCTCTGGGAGGGCAAGCCGCTGTTTGACTGGCACCCGCTGATCTCGGGCGACCCGGACTCGGTGCACCGGGCTGGTGTCTCGGTTTATCAGATGACAGTATCCGAATTCGAAACCCCAGAAGACGAATGGGAAGACCACATTATCGAGGAGCCCGTCTGATGTATTTTGCCTCCGACAATTCCGGGCCCGCCCTGCCACAGGTGATGGCGGCGGTTGCAGACGCCAACACAGGCTATGCCATGGGCTATGGCGCCGACCCGATCATGACAGAGGTCCGCCAACAGATCCGCGAAACATTTGAAGCCCCCGAGGCTGCAGTCTACCTCGTTGCGACCGGCACCGCGGCCAACTCGCTCGCCCTGGCGACGCTGTGCCAGCCGTGGCAAACCGTGTTCTGCTCGCCCGTCTCCCATATCCACGAAGACGAATGCAACGCGCCCGAGTTCTACTCCGGCGGCGCGAAACTGACCCTCGTGGGCAATGCCGATAAAATGACGCCCGATGCCCTGCGCGCCGCTATCGAGGCCGAGGAAACCCGGGGCGTGCACGGCCCCCAGCGCGGCCCGGTGTCGATCACTCAGGTCACGGAACGCGGCACGATCTATTCGCTCGACGAATTGAACGCGCTTTCCGCCGTGGCAGAAACCCATGGCCTGCCGGTGCACCTTGATGGCGCGCGCTTTGCCAATGCGATGGAGGCGCTTGCCTGCTCCCCGGCTGAGATGACGTGGAAAGTGGGAGTCGACGCGGTCAGTTTCGGGGGCACCAAGAACGGTTGTCTCGGCGTCGAGGCCGTGATCTTCTTCGATCCGAAACATGCCTGGGAATTCGAGCTGCGCCGCAAACGCGGGGCGCATCTGTTTTCCAAGCACCGCTACCTGTCGGCCCAGATGCGGGCCTATCTGCATGGCGACCTCTGGCGCGAAAGCGCGCGCAAGGCCAACGCCAACGCGGCCCATCTGGTGGCTGGTCTCAATGGCATCCCCGGTGTCAGCTTCGCGCATGAGCCCCAAGCCAACATGGTGTTTGCCACCATGCCGCGCGCGATGCACAAGGCCCTGTTTGCCGCCGGGGCGGTCTATCACATCTGGGCGGGAAGCCTCGAAGGTGACGATCCCGCCGCCCCGGTGACGGCGCGTTTCGTTTGTGACTGGTCTATCCCACGCGAAGAGATCGACCGTTTTCTGGAAATCGCCGCCAGCGCCGTCTGAACGGGCCAAGGCGTTTGAAAACGCCTTGGCAAGCCGTTCTCAAGCGGCTTCGTCCGCTCCGCTCAGGCGCAGCAGCTCCGCGGCCAAGGCGTCGGGACGGCTGATCGCACCCATATGCCCAGCCCCGTCGACTGTCACGCGCCATGCGCCGGGAATGCGGCGCCCAAGCGCATCGCAGACCGTGCCAATCACCTCCGGCGATTTGGCCCCATCCATGATCACCGTCGGCGCGGTGATCTCGCACAGCCGCGCCATCGTGCCCGGCGTGTCGAACGCCACATAGTTCTGCGAGCCGATCACGAAAGGAATGCGCTTGGCAAACCCTGCCCGCACCTGCGGTGGCAAGGCAGCCCAAGGCGTTCCGTCGCCCCATTCCTCCATGAAAACCTGCGCCGCAGCGTCATTGTCCCCGGCAGCAATCCGCGCCCGGATCGTCTCGATCTGCGCGTCATGCCCGGCAAACCCGCCCACATCCAGCTCCATCGCCAGCGCAAAGAACACCGGCTCATACAACACCAGACTACGCACCAACTCCGGATGTGCCACCGCAAAACGCAACGCAACCACCGCGCCGAAACTGTGGGCGACCACGTCAACCGGCGCGTCGATCCGGTCAAGAACTGCGTCATAAACCAGCGATCCGGTACAGCTTTCGCCATCGTAGTCGCTGCTACGTCCGTGCCCGATCATATCCGGCGCTAGCACCGTGAACTGATCCCCCAGATTCGCGGCCAGCCCACGCCACGCGCCGGAGTGCGCCATTGTGCAATGCAGGGCCAGCACGTTGCGCGGCCCCTGCCCCATCTCTCTCCAATAGGTCTTTTCCTGCATGTCGGGAAACGTCAGAGCGTGCCCGCGAGATGCCGGTCGAGATACTCCAGCCGGTCCTGCCCCCAGAACCGCGCATCGTCCTGCGTGACATAAAAGGGCGATCCGAACGCTCCTGCACCCACCGCTTCCTCAAGGTTGCGCGCATAGGTCTCGGCCCCGGTCAACAGCCCGCTGTCTGCCAGCGACGGATCGAACCCGGTTGCTTCAAGACACCCCTTGATCACGTCGTCCTGTGCGATGTCCTTTTCCTCGGCCCAGCAGGCCCGCATCAGCGCCCGCACAAAGGCCCCCACATCGCCGCCACCCGCATTCTGTGCGGCGATCACCGCATAGGCTGAAGGGGCCTGATTGGTCGGCCAATGCGCCGGGCTCAGGTTGAAATCCATTCCAAGCGCCTTGGCCTGTCGCAACAGGTCCTGCGCGCGATATTCCTGCCGCGACGGATGCCGGTCCTTGGGCGGCGTGCCGCCCGTGCGGGCAAACAGCGCCATGATGTCCAGCGGCTTGTAGGAAATCTGCGCCCCATGTTTCGTTGCAATTTCCTCAAACCGGTTGCCAGCAAGATAGGCATAAGGGGAAATCGTCGAAAAATAGTAGTCGATATGCGCCATTTAGCCCTCCAGTCGCCTCGCTTACCTTTGCGAGACCCTAGGCACATGTTAATCGGTTGGCAACGTCACGAATCTGTCATCGGCGTCACCCTGGGGACCACTCACATGCCAAACATCCATGAACCGAAACTGATCACCGGCAATTCCAACAAGCCTCTGGCCAAGGCAATTGCCCGTCGCATGTCCATGCACCGCGGCCAGACGGTCGATCTCGTCGACGCCCGCGTCGAACGCTTCAACGACGCAGAAATCTTTGTCGAGGTCTACGAGAACGTGCGCGGCGAAGACATGTTCATCATGCAGTCGACCTCGCGCCCGGCCAATGACAACCTGATGGAACTGTTGATCATGTCGGACGCGCTGCGCCGCTCTTCGGCCAGCCGCATCACCGCGGTCATTCCCTATTTCGGCTATGCCCGGCAGGACCGCCGCACCAAGGCCCGCACCCCGATCACTGCCAAGCTTGTCGCCAACATGATGGTCGAAGCCGGGATCGAGCGGGTTCTGACCATGGACCTGCACGCCGCCCAGATCCAGGGCTTCTTCGACATCCCCGTCGACAACCTCTACGCCTCGCCGATCTTTGCGCTCGACATCAAACACCAGTTCAAGAACGAACTCGACGATGTCCTGATCATCTCGCCCGATGTCGGCGGCGTGGCCCGCGCCCGCGAGCTGGCCAAGCGCATCAACGCCCCTCTCGCCATCGTCGACAAGCGTCGCGAGAAACCCGGTGAAGTGGCGGAAATGACCGTGATCGGTGATGTCAAAGGCAAGAAATGCATCATCGTCGATGACATCTGCGATACGGCCGGCACGCTCTGCAAGGCCGCCGAGGTAATCATGGAGCATGGCGCCACCGAGGTGCACGCATACATCTCGCACGGCGTTCTCTCCGGCCCCGCCGTTGGCCGCATCACCAAATCCGTGATGAAATCTCTGGTGATCACCGACTCGATCGAACCGACCCAAGCCGTGCTCGACGCCGAGAATATCCGCATCGTACCCACCGCGCCCATGTTCGCCCAGGCCATCATGAACATCGGCGCCGGCACCAGCGTGTCTTCGTTGTTCGAAACCGAGACGCTGGAACAATCCTACGAAGGCTTGTTCAAAAGCTGATCCAGCCTGCTTAGACACAAAGGCCGCACTCCTTGGGGGCGCGGCCTTTTTCGTTGCACACAACGATCAGTCGGCGTCCACGACCCAATCGTCGGCAAAGGCCAGCTCACCAATCGCCATCCAGTTCATGCGCACCCGCGCAACGCGGCTGTCGCCCCATGTGCGAAAGACTAGGTGGAAACCGAGGTTCGTCACCTCTTCGGCCACCACTTCCGAACGGATATTCGCACCACAATCCATGTCCCAAAGGGACAACCCGACATGCACTGTCGGCGGCACGCGGAACTTTTCACTGAAGCGGATCAGCTTGCGGCGCTCGCGCGGGCCATCGCCCGTCCACATTTCGCCATCCGTGTCAAAATCCGAAAACAGCGCGACATCGCCACTGTCCACACCAATAAAGTGATTTCTTAATTTCTTCATCACGTCTTCCCTGTGGAAACGACATTCGCGCGAACCCATCCGAAAGGCAATTGCAAAAGCCGGGGAACTGGCTTGGACGGATCGCCGCCAATGTGCTTCCCGAAGGCATCGACGCCGCAAAAAGAAAGGGCCCCGCCATTCGGCGAGGCCCTGAATGCTTTCTGTTCCCGAAGGATCAGTCCATGTCGTCCATGAGGTGCACAAGGTCCGCCACGAATTTCTCCGCTGCGTCCTTATCCTCGGAAGCCGCGTCCTCAACCGACTTGCGGGCGCTCGCCAGAACATCCTCAAGGTCCGCCTTGGTCACTTCCGACCCGACATGTGCGTGCTCAGCGATCACCGAGATCGACTCCGCCGAGATTTCCGCGAAACCGCGGGTCACGACAAAGGCTTTCTCGCCATCCGCCGACTGCACCTTCACTACACCGGGGCGCAGCGAGGTCAGCGTGGGCGCATGGCCCGGCATGGCGGTCATGTCACCGTCTGCGCCGGGGATCTGCACGGAAGTCGCCTCAAGCGAAGCAAGGCTCCGCTCAGGGCTGACCAGGTCAAATTGCATCGTGTTTGCCATCAGGGGCCTCCTTAGGCCGCTTCAGCAGCCATCTTTTCGGCTTTTGCGATCACTTCTTCGATGCCGCCAACCATGTAGAAGGCTGCTTCGGGAAGGTGGTCGTATTCGCCGGCCACAACTGCTTTGAACGACGAGATGGTGTCTTCCAGCGGAACCTGAACACCGTCCGAACCGGTAAAGACCTTCGCAACGTCAAACGGCTGGCTGAGGAAACGCTGGATTTTCCGGGCGCGGGCCACGGTCAGCTTGTCCTCTTCCGACAGTTCGTCCATCCCGAGGATGGCGATGATGTCCTGCAGCGACTTGTAGCGCTGGAGAATACCCTGAACTTCGAAAGCCACGTTGTAGTGCTCTTCACCCACAACACCCGGATCCATCAGACGCGAGGTCGAGTCGAGCGGGTCAACGGCCGGGTAGATACCCAGTTCCGAAATCGCACGCGACAGAACGGTGGTTGCGTCGAGGTGGGCAAAGGTCGTTGCCGGTGCCGGGTCAGTAAGGTCATCCGCGGGAACGTAGACGGCCTGGATCGACGTAATCGAGCCCGACTTTGTCGAGGTGATGCGTTCCTGCATGGCACCCATGTCGGTGGCCAGCGTCGGCTGGTAACCCACGGCCGAAGGAATACGACCCAGAAGTGCGGACACCTCCGAACCTGCCTGCGTGAAGCGGAAGATGTTGTCCACGAAGAACAGAACGTCGGTACCCGACTGGTCGCGGAACTGCTCGGCGAGCGTCAGACCGGTCAGGGCCACACGTGCACGTGCTCCCGGAGGTTCGTTCATCTGACCGTAAACCAGGGCCACCTGCGATTCCTCGAGGTTGTCCGGTTTGATCACGTTGGATTCGATCATCTCCCAGTAAAGGTCGTTACCTTCACGGGTCCGTTCACCAACACCTGCGAACACCGAGAAACCCGAGTGCACTTTTGCGATGTTGTTGATCAGTTCCATGATGAGAACGGTTTTACCCACGCCGGCGCCGCCGAACAGACCAATCTTACCACCCTTGGCGTAGGGGGCGAGAAGGTCGATCACCTTGATGCCGGTGACGAGGATTTCCGACTCGGTCGACTGTTCGTCGAATTCCGGTGCTGGCTGGTGGATGGCGCGGAACTCGTCTGCGTTGACCGGGCCTTTTTCGTCCACGGGCTCGCCCACAACGTTCAGGATGCGGCCCAGGGTGGCGTTGCCGACCGGCACCGAGATCGGTGCGCCGGTGTCTTCCACGGCTGCGCCACGGACCAGACCTTCGGTCGCGTCCATCGCGATGCAGCGAACGGTGTTTTCACCAAGGTGCTGGGATACTTCCAGAACCAGTTTCTTGCCGTTGTTTTCGGTGTTCAGCGCGTTCAGGATCTCCGGCAGGTGATCGTCGAACTGAACGTCTACAACGGCGCCGATGACCTGGGTCACCTTACCTTTTGCGTTTGCCATGTTTCGTCTCCGGTTCTTAGAGCGCCTCAGCGCCCGAGATAATTTCAATAAGCTCGTTGGTGATCACAGCCTGACGCGAGCGGTTGAACTCGATGGTCAGCTTGTCGATCATTTCGCCAGCGTTGCGGGTTGCGTTGTCCATTGCGGACATCCGCGCGCCTTGCTCCGAGGCCCCGTTTTCCAGCAGGGCGGCAAAGATCTGCGTGGCCACACCGCGCGGCAGAAGGTCCGCAAGGATCTCCTCTTCGCTCGGTTCGTAGTCATACAGCGTGCTTGCCCCATCTTCGTCCGCGTCAAACGCGGCTGGGATGATCTGCTGTGCGGTCGGGATCTGGCTCACGACGTTCACGAACTTCGAATAGAAGATCGTGGCGACATCGAACTCTTCCGCGTCGAAACGGGCCAGGATGTCCCGCGCGATATCCTGCGCGTTGTCATATCCCACACGTTTCACCTCGGTGAGGTCGACATGCGCAATGAAGTGATCCCCCAGGTCACGCTTGATCGCGTCACGACCTTTCTTGCCCACGGTGATGACCTTGACGGTCTTACCTTTGGCAAGAAGCTCTTCGGCTTTCGAGCGCGCCAGCTTGGCGATGTTCGAGTTGAAGCCGCCGCACAGACCCCGTTCCGCGGTCATCACCACCAGAAGGTGAGTCTGATCGCTGCCGGTGCCCGACAAGAGCTTCGGTGCAGAATCCGAGCCGCCAACCGAGGCCGCCAGCCCACCCAGAACGGCGTTGAACCGTTCTGTGTAGGGACGCGACTGCTCAGCAGCTTCCTGCGCGCGGCGAAGTTTCGCCGCGGCAACCATCTGCATGGCTTTGGTGATCTTCCGAGTGTTTTTCACACTCTCGATCCGGTTTTTTAGGTCCTTCAGACTAGGCATTGTCCGAACCCCTTATGCGAAGTCAGCTGCGTATTCGTCCAGCGCGGCTTTGACTTTGTCTGCGGCGTCGCCCTTGATCTTGGGATCTTCGTCGGTGATCCACTTGAGAAGGTCGGCGTGCTTGCCGCGCAGGTGCTGCAGAAGGCCGGTCTCGAAGCGACCAACGTCCTTGACGTCGACCTTGTCGAGATAGCCGTTCACACCGGCGAAGATGACGCAGACGATTTCCGCGTTGGTCAGCGGCGAGTACTGCGGCTGTTTCATCAGCTCGGTCAGACGTGCACCACGGTTCAGCAGCTGCTGGGTTGCGGCGTCAAGGTCGGAACCAAACTGAGCAAACGCGGCCATCTCGCGGTACTGAGCGAGCGACAGCTTCACCGGACCGGCAACCGACGACATGGCCGAAGTCTGTGCCGACGAACCAACCCGCGACACCGACAGACCGGTGTTCACAGCAGGACGGATACCCTGGTAGAACAGTTCGGTTTCCAGGAAGATCTGGCCGTCGGTGATCGAGATCACGTTGGTCGGAATAAAGGCCGACACGTCGCCGCCCTGGGTTTCGATGACGGGCAGCGCTGTCAGCGAGCCTGCGCCGAAATCTTCGTTCAGCTTTGCCGAACGCTCCAGCAGACGCGAGTGCAGGTAGAAAACGTCACCCGGATACGCTTCACGGCCCGGCGGGCGACGCAGAAGCAGCGACATCTGACGATAGGCAACAGCCTGCTTGGAAAGGTCATCATAGATGATCAGCGCGTGACGGCCATTGTCACGGAAGTACTCGGCCATCGCGGTTGCGGCGTAAGGTGCCAGGAACTGCATCGGCGCGGGGTCCGAAGCGGTTGCGGCAACAACGATCGAGTAATCGATGGCGCCGGTTTCTTCCAGCTTTTTCACCAGCTGAGCAACGGTAGACCGCTTCTGACCGATCGCAACGTACACACAGTACAGTTTCTTGCTCTCGTCGTCGCCGGCGGCGTCGTTGTAGGATTTCTGGTTCAGGATAGCGTCCAGAGCCACAGCGGTTTTACCGGTCTGACGGTCGCCAATGATAAGTTCACGCTGGCCACGGCCAATCGGGATCATCGCGTCAACCGATTTCAGGCCGGTTGCCATCGGTTCGTGAACCGATTTACGCGGGATGATGCCCGGCGCCTTAACGTCGGCAACGCCGCGTTCTTTGGCTTCGATCGGGCCCTTGCCGTCCAGCGGGTTGCCCAGGCCGTCAACAACACGACCCAGCAGGCCTTCACCGATCGGAACGTCCACGATCGAGTTGGTGCGCTTGACGGTGTCGCCTTCTTTGATGTCACGGTCCGAACCGAAGATAACGACACCAACGTTGTCGTTCTCAAGGTTCAGGGCCATGCCCTGGATGCCACCGGGGAATTCAACCATCTCACCGGCTTGAACATTGTCCAGGCCGTAGACGCGCGCGATACCGTCACCGACGGAAAGCACACGGCCGACTTCGGCCACTTCGGCCTCTTGGCCAAAGTTTTTGATCTGGTCCTTAAGGATCGCAGAGATTTCGGCTGCTTGGATACCCATTATCCGACCTCTTTCATTGCATTCTGGAGGGAGGCGAGCTTGGAGCGGATCGACGTGTCGATCATCTTCGAGCCCACTTTAACGACAAGACCGCCGATGAGCGCATCATCAACGGTCGCATTGATCTTAACGGTTTTGCCCACACGGTCGGCCAGCGTCTTGGCAAGCTTCTCGCTCTGGGTCTTGGTCAGCGCCTTCGCGGTCACGACATCGGCGGTCACTTCGCCCTTGTCTTCCGCAATCTTGGCACGCAGCTGAACAATCAGCTGGGGCAGCACGAACAGGCGACGTTTCTCGGCCATCAGGCTGAGCACGTTCTTCAGCACCGGCTGAAGGCCCATCTTGTCTGCAATCGAAGCAATGGCTTTGCCCTGATCGTCACGGCTCACCAGCGGCGAGTTGATCAGGTTGCGCAGGTCTGCGCTATCGGCCAGTGCGGCGCTCAGGTCATCAAGACCGCTTTCCAGTTTGGCAAGCGACTTGTTCTCTTGCGCGATCTCGAAGACCGCGGTGGCATAGCGTTCAGCGATGCCGGAGGAGATCGAAGCTGGTTCGGACACGTCCACCCTTCCGCTTTTTGGCCCCAGTCGCGGCATACAATTGTATGCAGTGCTTTGGAGCGTTACGTGGCCCTGTCATGAAACAGGGCAGTCAAATCCGTGGCGGGTGTAGCAGAGGCTTGCGCGGCGGGCAACATTGTTCGGAATATTCCCGACTTTGCGCAACCCCCTGTTTTTTAAGGCTTTGAGGCAGGTGCGACCCTTTGCCTGTGACGGGGCGTCAAAAAAATGCAGCCCAAACCCCGATTTTGGGCGATTCCCGGCATCGCCAAAGCCAAATTGTTAGCGAAAACATGGAAAATCGCTTTCTGCAGAGAGACCACAAAAGCGATGCTGACCCCGTGACAGGCCCGGATCACGGCGCTAGCCTTGGGCAAAGGACAATTCGAAAACGGACACCCGCGTGCGATCTGCAGTTTTGCCAGTGCTTGCCATAGTGATCACCCTCTTCGGGCCCGTCACGCCGGTCGCGGCCCAAAGCAGCCTGTCGCTGGACGATTTCGACTTCGCCCCATCTTCCGAAGACGCGGCACCCTCCTTTGACCGATGCGGCCGACCGGTGACCATGCGCCAGCCAACCCCCGGTGGCACCTTCGACTCCGAGACGATCTTTGACATGGATGACGTGCAGAATCTCGGCAACATCGAACCCAAGAGCAATGCCTCCAACCCCGCCTGTGGCGACCTGATGGCGGCCCCGCTGAGCGGCGCGGTGCGCTCCGGCGGACCGGACCTGTCTTTCAGCTTTGCCCCCGGCTCCAGCGACCCGGCGCGCGGACTGCTGCGCCATTTCGATGCGATCGAGACCTTGCGCGCGCAGGTGCGCTCGGGCCAGCGTTATCTCCTGCTTGGCTACGGCGGCCAAACCGGCACAGCCGAGGCGCAGCAGGATCTCGCCGCCCAGCGCCTGACACAGCTGACACAGGTGCTCGTCGATCTCGGTGTGCTGCCCCCCGCACAGATCATCGCCCTGATCCGGCCAACACCCCCCCTGTCCGCGTTCGACTGGGATGTCGTCTCCGTGTTCCGCATGGCCACCGGCGCGCGTTAAGCCCTAGACCGGCGCTGCCTCGGGCTTGGGCGCCAGCGCCTTGAGCGGCTTCCTCACCGCCTCGCGAAGCCCCGGCCCGGTCGGCGCATGCACCCGCTTGGTCGCCTCAACGATCAGGACGCCCCCGGCCATCACCGGCGACAGCGTCTTGCCAATGCTTTCCCAAACCGGCCCGGTTTTCCGCCAGAACCGGCGATGCGATGGAGGTTGATACAGGGTTGCGCGATGGCGCTCGGGCATGAACCCATGGCGGCGCAGCTGCGCTTCCAACTGCCCGCCCGAATAGGGCCGGCCATATCCAAAGGGCGTTGAGTCGCTGCGCGACCACATCCCTGAACGGTGCGGCACCACAAAAAGCGCCTTTCCCCCCGGCCCCAGCACCCGATACGCCTCGCCGAGCACATCCGACGGCCGTTCGCTGGTTTCCAGACCGTGCATCAGGACCAGCCTGTCCACATGCCCGGTTTCCAAAGGCCACAACGTTTCCTCGCACAGGACCGAGACATTCTTCATCCCCGCAGGCCAGGGCATCACCCCCTGTGGCGCAGGCATCAGCCCGATCACCCGCCGCGCATCCCCGAGATACGGGCGCAGCAACGGTACCGCAAAGCCGAACCCGGCAACCGTCTGCCCGGTGGCGTCGGGCCACAGCTCCAGCATCTCGTCCCGCACGGCCTTCTGCGCCGCGCGCCCAAGCGCGCTGCGGTAATAGAAGTTGCGAAGATCCTGTACATCAAGATGCATTGCACCCGGCCCCATGATCGGCAAAGCTGATGTCAACATAACAACGAACAGGCGAAAATCCATGCCCCATCAGATCGTGACCATTCCTTGCCTTGCCGACAATTACGCCTTCCTGATCCACGACCCGGCCAGCGGCGAAACCGCCCTTGTCGACGCGCCCGAGCCCGGCCCGATCCTTGATGAACTGGCGGCGCGCGGCTGGACGCTCAGCCACGTTCTGCTCACCCATCATCACTGGGACCATGTCGACGGCCTGCCGGACATCCTCGCCCGACACCCCGCCAAGGTGGTTGGCGCAGCCGCAGATGCCGAACGCCTGCCCCCGCTCGACCTTGCCCTGTCCGAGGGCGATACCGTCACCATTGGTGGCGAAGCGGCACAGGTGATCGACGTTTCCGGCCACACCATTGGCCATATCGCCTTCTACTTTCCTGACACCGGCGCCGTCTTCACCGCCGACAGCCTGATGGCGCTGGGATGTGGCCGTCTGTTCGAAGGCTCGCCCGAAATGATGTGGGACAGCCTGTCCAAACTCGCCGCTCTGCCCGCCGACACGATCGTCTGCTCTGGTCACGAATATACCACCGCCAATGGCAAGTTCGCGATCACCGTCGACCCGGAAAACCCCGCGCTTGCCGCCCGGATCAAGGCCGTCGCCGACGCCCGCGCCAAGGGCATCCCCACCGTCCCCTCCACGCTGGCAGAAGAGCTGGCCACCAACCCGTTCCTGCGCGGCCATGACCCGGTTGTCCAACGCACCGTGGGCATGGAAGGCGCCGACCCGGCTGCCGTTTTCGCTGAAATCCGCAGGCGCAAAGACAGCTTCTAGGGCTCGCGGAATGGGCGATCCGGTGGCCGTTCACGATAAATGTGACATTAAAAATGCAGAAAGTCCTTGAAGACCGGGCCAGATCGACCAAACTTTAACTTATGAGGCCAATGGTGTTGGTGGGGCCTCGTCCCCCCGCGCCCCAGAAACGGAAGGAGCACGAGAGCAGTGCCTTCATTCTCGAATACGCTTGAACAAGCCATCCACGCCGCGCTGGCACAGGCCAACCAGCGGCGCCATGAATTTGCCACGCTGGAACACCTCCTTCTGTCGTTGCTGGACGAACCCGATGCCCTGCGCGTCATGCAGGCCTGCTCGGTCAATGTGGACGAGCTGCGCCAGACGCTGCTGGAGTTCATTGATGAGGATCTATCCAACCTCGTCACCGATATCGAGGGGTCCGAAGCCGTTCCCACCGCCGCGTTCCAGCGCGTGATCCAGCGCGCCGCCATTCACGTTCAGTCTTCTGGCCGGACTGAAGTGACCGGTGCAAACGTCCTCGTGGCGATCTTTGCCGAACGCGAATCCAACGCGGCCTATTTCCTGCAGGAACAGGACATGACCCGCTATGACGCGGTGAACTACATCGCCCATGGCGTTGCCAAGGATCCCGCTTTTGGCGAATCCCGCCCCATCACCGGCGCGCAGGACGAGGCCGAAGAACAGGCGACCCATCATGTGGAGGGCGACAAGAAGGAAAGCGCACTGGCCAAATATTGCGTCGACCTCAATGCCAAGGCGATGAAGGGCGATGTCGACCCGCTGATCGGGCGCGACCACGAGGTCGAGCGTTGCATTCAGGTGCTCTGCCGCCGTCGCAAGAACAACCCGCTCCTGGTGGGCGACCCCGGCGTTGGTAAAACCGCCATTGCCGAAGGTCTCGCGCGCAAGGTGGTCTCGGGCGAAACGCCCGAAGTGCTCTCCAACACCACAATCTATTCGCTCGACATGGGGGCGCTTCTGGCCGGCACCCGCTATCGCGGTGACTTCGAAGAACGTCTGAAGGCGGTCGTGACCGAGCTTGAGGAACACCCCGACGCGGTTCTCTTCATTGACGAGATTCATACCGTGATCGGTGCTGGCGCGACCTCGGGCGGTGCCATGGACGCCTCCAACCTCCTGAAACCCGCCCTGCAGGGCGGCAAACTGCGCACCATGGGCTCCACCACCTACAAGGAGTTCCGCCAGCACTTCGAAAAGGACCGCGCCCTGTCGCGCCGGTTCCAGAAGATCGACGTGAACGAACCCACGGTCGAAGACACGATCAAGATCCTCCGGGGTCTCAAGGAGTATTTCGAGGAACACCACTCCGTGAAATACACCGCAGACGCGATCAAGACCGCCGTCGAACTGTCGGCGCGCTACATCAATGACCGCAAGTTGCCGGACAAGGCGATTGACGTGATCGACGAAGCGGGCGCGGCACAGCATCTCGTGGCGGCCTCGAAACGGCGCAAGACCATCGGCGTGAAGGAAATCGAAGGCGTGATCGCCAAGATTGCCCGCATCCCGCCCAAGAACGTGTCCAAGGACGATGCCGAGGTGCTCAAGGATCTCGAAAAATCCCTCAAGCGCGTGGTCTTTGGTCAGGACGACGCCATCGAGGCTCTGTCTTCGGCCATCAAACTCGCCCGCGCGGGTCTGCGCGAGCCGGAAAAACCCATCGGCAACTATCTTTTTGCCGGCCCCACTGGCGTCGGCAAGACTGAGGTCGCCAAGCAACTCGCCGACACGCTGGGCGTGGAACTGCTGCGTTTCGACATGTCCGAATACATGGAGAAACACGCGGTTTCCCGCCTGATTGGCGCACCTCCGGGCTATGTCGGTTTCGATCAGGGCGGCCTTCTGACCGACGGCGTCGACCAGCATCCGCATTGCGTGCTGCTTCTGGACGAAATCGAAAAGGCGCATCCCGATGTCTACAACATCCTGTTGCAGGTGATGGACCACGGCGAGCTGACCGACCACAACGGCCGCACCGTTTCCTTCCGCAACGTGGTCCTGATCATGACCTCGAACGCGGGTGCTGCGGAACAGGCCAAGGCGGCCATCGGCTTTGGCCGTGATCGGCGCGAGGGCGAGGATACAGCCGCCATCGAGCGCACCTTCACGCCCGAATTCCGCAACCGCCTCGACGCGGTGATCTCCTTCGCGCCCCTGCCCAAGGAAGTCATCCTGCAGGTGGTCGAGAAATTCGTCCTCCAGCTCGAAGCGCAGCTTCTGGATCGCAACGTTACCATCGAACTCACCCGCAAGGCCGCCGAATGGCTGGCCGACCGGGGCTATGACGAGAAGATGGGCGCACGTCCCCTGGGCCGCACCATTCAGGAGCACATCAAGAAACCGCTGGCCGAAGAACTGCTCTTTGGCAAGCTGGCCAAGGGTGGTGTCGTCAAGGTCAAGGTCAAGGATGGCAACCTCGAACTGGAGATTTCCGGCCCCGATAGCCCCCGGATCACCGGAAAGAAGCCGCCGCTCCTTACCGCGGATTGATGCGCACGCTGACCACAGCTCTTTGCGGCGCCCTCCTGGCCTCATCAGCCATCGGGGCGCCGTCCTTGTCTCTGCCCATCGACTGCGAACTGGGCGAAACCTGTTTCCTGCAGAACTACGTCGATACCGACCCCGGCCCCGGCTATCGCGACTTCACCTGTGGCCCGCTCAGCTATGATGGGCACAAGGGCACCGATTTTGCGCTGCCTTCCATTGCCACCATGCAGGCCGGGGTAAACGTGCTGGCCTCAGCCGGGGGCGTGGTTGTCGGCACGCGCGACGGCATGATTGACCGCGCCCTCACCAAAGACACCGCCGCCTCTGTCGAGGGCCGCGAATGCGGCAACGGTGTCGTCATTGATCACGGCGACGGTTGGGTCACGCAATATTGTCACATGAAACAGGGCAGCGTTTCCGTCACCAAGGGTCAGACCGTCGAAACCGGCGCTGTTCTCGGACAGGTCGGCCTCTCGGGCCGCACCCAGTTTCCCCATGTTCATATTTCCGTGCGCCACAACGGCACGGTCATCGACCCGTTCCAGCCCGGCGCCAACGACACCTGTGGCACCAGCGACAAAACCCTCTGGGCCGATCCCCTCGCCTATTCGCCCGGCGGTCTGATCGCCCTCGGCTTCACCACCGCCATTCCCAGCTTTGATCAGGTCAAATCCGGACAGATTGCGCAGACCACCCTGCCGCCCAACGCGCCGGCATTGGTGCTTTACGCCTATGGGTTCGGGAGCCGCGAAGGCGATCGCCTCGACATCATAATCAACGGCCCTGCCAATCGGGTTGTTGCACAATCCGTCGATATCGACAAAACACAGGCCCAGTATTTTCGCGCCATCGGCAAACGCACACCCGCTGGCGGCTGGCAACCGGGGACCTATATCGGCACCGCGACCCTCTACCGCGATCAACAGCCGCTCGACAGCCAGAGCCTGACCCTCACCGTTGAATGACCCGGATCACCGCTCGGTGAATTTCAACTCGATTCGCCGGTTCTTGGCCCGCGCCTCGGGCGTGTCGTCAAAGTCGACCGGCTGGTATTCCCCGAACCCGTTGGCCGACAACCTGTAAGGCGCGATCCCGAGCGCCTCGATCATGTACCGCACAACCGACAGGGCCCGCGCCTGGCTCAGTTCCCAGTTATCCGCAAACCGCCCGCCAAGGATCGGCACGTTGTCCGTGTGTCCGTCCACGCGGATAATCCAGTCGATCCCCTCGGGGATCTCATCCGCGACCGCCTTTAGAATCGCCGCCACCTTGGCAATCTCGGCCTCACCTTCCACCGACAGATCCGCCCCACCCGGCGGGAACAACACCTCAGAGGCAAAGACAAACCGGTCCCCGACGATGCGCACGCCTTCCTGATCGCCCAGAACCTGCCGCAACCGCCCGAAGAACTCTGACCGATACTGCGCCAGATCCTTGGTCTCGGCTTCAAGCGCCTCTTTCTCTGCCTGAAGCCGCTTGCGCTCGTCCTCTTCCAGCTTGCGCCGCTTGCGTTCTTCCGCCGCCGCCCGCGCCAATGCCGCGTTGAGGTCGCTGCCCAGCGTTTCCAGCTGCACCCGCGCCGCCGCATCACGTTCTTTGTAGTCATCCAACAACGCCTGCAGGCTCGACAATTGCGACCTGAGCGCGCCAATCTGCTGGTTCAAAGCCTCGATCTTACGCAGACCTTCGGCTGATCGCGCCTCTTCCTGTGCCAGCGCCTCGTTCGCCGCCCGCAACAGCGCCTCACGCTCCTGCGCCGCGCTCAAGGCATCTTCCGAGTTGCCCTCGGCAGCCTTCTTGGCTGCGAGCGCCGCCGCCAACTGGCGTTCCACATCCTCGGCATCGCGCAGCTTGGCCTCTGCCGCCAGCTTGGCCGCCAAGGCTGCCGCCAACCGTTCGCGCAGGGATGTCGCGTTCTCCTGCGTCGCCGCCAGATCCGCTTCGAGAACCTGCTGCGCCGCCACCGCCGCCGCCAGCCGTTCTTCCAGCGTTTTCAACGCCTCTTCCAGCCCCGCGCCCGTGTTTTCCGCCTGCTCCGCCCGGTTCTCTGCCGCCAGCTTCGCCGCAAGGGCTTCGGACAAACGCGCCTCCAGCGCCTCAAGATCGCTGCGCAACTGTGTCTCGGTCTGTCCTGCTGCGGCCTCCGCCGTGGCCCGCGCCGCCTCTTCCGTCGCCAGCCGCGCCTGCAAATCCGCCAGCGTCTCATTGCCCTTTTCGAGGTCGAGCAAGGCCGCCGTCAACTCGGCCCGCACCGAAGCCAATTCCTCGGACTGTGCCGTGGCCGAACTCTGCGCCGTTTCCAGCGCCAGCACCGCCCGCGCAAGCTGCGCCGCCAGGTCCTCTCGGGCCGCAAGCGCGCCTTCCAGCTCGCCCCGCGCCGCCGACAGTTCCTGTTCCCGTTCGGCCAAAGCCGCCTCAACCGCCGCCAGCCGCACCATGGCGTCGGCCAGATCTTCGGACACATCCTGCCCCTCGACCAGCGCCGCCGCCAGTTTCAGATCCAGATCCTCCTGCGCCGCCCGCGCCGCAGCCAGCATGGTCAGCGTTTCTTCGGCATTGCGGCGCTGTTCCTCCAGCGCCAGCGTCATCGCCGTCAGCTCCGCGTCCGCATTCTTCAAACGCTCGCGCAGCGCCTCGGCCGCCGCGGCCTCAACCAGCCGCGCCGCCTCTTCCTCGGTCAGCTGATCCTCAAGATTGCCCACCCGCGCCGTCAGCTCCGCTTCCCGCGCGGCGCTCTCGGCCAGCTTGCCGTTCAATTCTTCCACCAGCGCCTGTAAGGCCTCGCGCCGCGCTGCCAAAAGCCGCGCGGTCTCGGTCTGCACGTCGATCTCATCACGCGCCTGCGCCAAGGCAAGGTTGAGCGCCTCGCGTTCGTCGATCAGCGCGTCGCGTTCTGCGGACAACGCATCGCGCCGCGCTTCGAGATCGGAAATCGTGCCCAGCGCCTCGTCGCGCTGCACCAGCAAGGCCGCCACCTGGGTTTCAAAACTCGTGATCCGCGCCTGAGCCGCTGACAGTGCTGCATCCTGCGCTTCACGCTCAGCCGACAACGCGGCGATCAACGCCTCCTGCTCTCGCACCTGCGTTTCACTGCTGTCGAGCGTCGCCTTCAACCCGCCGACCTCGCTTTCCAAAGCCTCCGCACGGGACCGCTCCAATCCCAGCGCATCGGCCAACGCCATCACCTCGGCTTCCAGCGCGTTCAGCTCGTCTTCCTGTCCGGTGATCGTTTCCCTGAGCACGAATTGCACGATCATGAAGATCGTCAGCACGAACATCAGCACTAGCAAAAGCCCGGTCATCGCATCCACGAAACCGGGCCAGATCGACGCCTGAAAACGCTGTCCGGTGCGCCGGGAAAGGGCCATGGATCAGCCCTCCTGCCCGCCGCCGTCCTGCGCGTCGGTCCCCGGCTTGGGGCGCGGCTTGCCCGCGGGCTTTGCCGGATCGCTGACCTGCGCGCGGGACATGGCCCGCAACTGACGCTGCAATCCGGCCAGATCGCTGCGCAGCTCGGCCATGGTCTCCTGCCGCCCGGCGGATATCTCTTCAAGAATCCGCAGCATCTGCACGTCGATCGACCGCAGCCGCATGCGGCTTTCGGCATCAATCCCGCCGTCTGTGTCATCGCGCTCTTCGAGCACATGCAATAGCCGCTCCTGCCCCTCGGCCACCCGCAAAAGCGCCTGCGTTGTGGGCGCCTGTGTCTCCATCCGATCCGTCATCCGGTGGATCGCTTCGGCCAGTTGCGACAGCCGCGCATCCGCGTCTTCGCGGCTTCCCATGGCAGCGGCAAAGCTCAGCTGCATCGCTTCCATCTGCTGCGCCATGTGGTCAAAGGCCAGGCCCACGGCCTGCTGCTCGCCACCTTCCCCGTCGCCCGAGGAGAACCCGACCCGCGTGATTGAACTCAGCCATTCTTCCAGTTCGCGGTAAAACCGGTTCTGCCCGTGTCCCGCAAACAGCTCCAAGAGCCCCACGATCAGCGATCCGGCAAGCCCCAACAGCGACGATGCAAAGGCGATGCCCATGCCCCCCAACTGCGCCTCAAGCCCGGTCATCAGGCGCGAAAACACCTCGACACCGCCCTCGCCTTCCTGCGGCGCGAGACTGCGGATCGTGTCGACCACCGCCGGCACCGTGGTGGCAAGCCCATAGAAAGTTCCAAGAAGGCCAAGGAAAATCAACATGTTGACGAGGTAACGCGTGATTTCACGCCCCTCGTCGATACGTGTCGCAACCGAGTCGAGTATCGACCGCGTGCTCGTTGCGCTGATCTGGCTGTGTGCACCGCGCGTGCGCAACAGCGCCGCCAAAGGTGCCAGAAGTTGCGGCGCTTGGTACTCTTCATACCCCTCCCGCAGCCCGGCAAAGCTTTCAATCCAGCGCACCGAGTTGATCAGCGAAAACACCTGCCAGAAACAGGCCAGCACCCCGATCAGGAAGACAAAGGCAATGAACCCGTTGAGATAGGGGTTGGCGATGAACACGGGCATGACCCGTGGCATCGCGACATAGACCAACAGCCCGGTCAGCCCAAGCACGACCAACATCAGGATGATCTGTCGGAACGGTTGAGAGAAACGCGGCTCGATTTTTCGGTCTGGCTGGTCCATGTGGACGGATCCTGACACTTGTTTTTTCTGCCGTCACCCTACTGGCAACGGCTTGCCCTGCCAAGTTTTATTGCGCCGCGCCGCCGCGAAGCACTCAAACCGCTGTCAATTCGCGCACCCGCGCCGAAAGCCAGTCAAGCTCCGCATCCTCGATCCCCAGCTCCCAAAGGTGGCTGGCGGTGTTGTGCAGGTAATCGGTGTTCGGCCCTCGCCCACCCACCGCCGTGGCAATGATCTGCGCCTGTTCTTCCAGCTCCAGATGGCAATACTGGACATGATCCGGGTCGATCACATAGGTCACGGCTTCAACCTTGCGCCCGTCCGCCAGATCAATGTGCAGCATCTTTTCCAGATAGGCCGAGCTGACCAGTTCGCGCTCACGCAGGTAATCCAGCGTCGTGTCCCGGTGCTCGGGCGCCACCGAAAGCGCCAGCCCCTGACAATGCGCGCCCGCCATCGCATCCAGCGCCAGCACCAGCCCCGGCTTGTCCACCGTGCCGCGATGATGGATCGAGCGCATGCAAAAGCTGCGATGCCATCCCGGCAGGCTGGCAATCGCCTTTTCCTGATACTCGAAACCGGGGTTCCACAAGAGCGAACCGTATCCAAAAACCCACATGTTCTGCCTCTGGTCCTTGACGTTGCGCGCCGTTAAACACCAATCACAGCGCTGGGAAAAGGGGCCTTGCCATGATGAATCGTCTTGTCGTGTTGATCGCCGTGCTGGCGGCGGCCTGGTCGGGCTATTGGCTGGCCGGGCATTGGGGCCTGACCAAGGGGTTCGACATCTGGTTCGAAGACCGCCGCGCCGAAGGCTGGGTGGCCGAATACGACGATCGCGCCACGCGCGGCTTTCCCAATCGCTTTGACACCACCTTCACCAACCTGACCCTAGCCGATCCCGGCACCTCGGTTGCGTGGGATGCGCCTTTCTTTCAGCTTTTTGCGCTGAGTTATCGTCCGACCCATGTCATCGCCGTCTGGCCGCACGCGCAAACCCTGTCCACCCCGTCCGAGAAACTGACCCTGAACAGCACGGACATGCGCGCCTCCCTCGTGCTGCGCCCGGACACAGCGCTGACACTCGAACGCACGAACGTCGTGATCGAGGGGCTGACCCTATCCTCTTCGCGCGACTGGCAGATGTCGGCCACCGCCCTGAACCTCGCCATGCACGCCCAGCCTGACGGTGACGCGACCTATCGCCTCGCCCTGCAAACACAGGATTTCGCGCCCCCCGTTGCCTATGCCCTGCCCTCCGGCACCAACCTGCCCCGCAACTTTTCGGCGCTCCGGGCGGACGTGACCGTCACCTTTGATCGCGCATGGGACCGCACCGCCATCGAAGACAGCCGCCCCCAGCCTGTCGAAATCGACCTCGCCCTGGCCGAGGCCAAATGGGGCGATCTCGAACTCAATGCGGCAGGCAAGGTGAGCGTCGACAGCCTCGGTTATCCCACAGGCACGATCACCATACGCGCGGTCAACTGGCGCGAGATCATCGCCGTGGCGCGCGCGTCCGGGCAGGTTTCTCCGGCCATCCTCGACACGGTCGAAGGCGCGCTCGACCTTGCGTCTCAACTGGCCGGGAACAGCAATCAACTCGATATCCCGCTGACCTTTAAGAATGGCGCCACCCGCCTCGGCCCGGTGCCCATCGCTCCGGCCCCGATCATCCGCCTGCACTGAACGCCTTCACTTAACGGCGGGGGCCGTCAACCTATCGGCAATACGGCCCGCCCCGGTGGCGCGCGACGTCCAGATGGAAATGGTCCTTGTGATACCGATCCGCGCGCGGCCCCAGAACCGTGCCAAACGGGCCACAGGCGTTCTTGTGCATCTTCTTGAGAATGCGCCCCTTCTTGCCGCCGCCCCAGTCCTTCAGCACGGAAATCTCGTCCCCGTTCTTCAACCGGAACGCCGCGATGTCGATCGCGTTGCCCTTGCCATGTTCCGAAATCTTCGCGCCCTTGCGGTTGTTGCGCGTCCGGCAGGCATAGCCGGCGGCGACTTTCAACTCGACCACCCCGCCACCATAGCGCTTGACCGCTGGCTCCACACCATTCTCGATCCATTTGCTGAGCGACTGCGCCGTCTCACAGCGCATCACCGCGGGGGTGCTGAGCTTGACGCCATTCACCTCGTAAAGCTGGATCGCCCCCTTCGAGATGCCACAGCCCGCAACACGCGCGGGCACAGGTGCGATTTCCTTGCCGATCAGCTTGCGGTCCCGGCACAGGCGCACCATGCCATTGCCGACATTCTTGCCCTCTTTGGAGGGCTTCGCATCAAGCCCATCACGCTGCGGCATGGCCGCCTCCAGCGGGTCGAACGGTTGCGTCGGCGCGGGCTTGATGTCCGGTTTTTTCTTCGCCACCGGAGGCACCAGGGCCGCCGGGGCCACTGCCGCCGCCGCAGCCACCTTGCGTGTTTGGCGATCCGGGCGCACCACGGGCCGCACCGAACGATCCGGCGCGAAACTGGGCAAGGCCACCGGGAACACGTGCTCCCGCGTCACGGGGCGCAACGACCGCGTCGGCGCCCCGGCAAATGCCGCATCCATCAGGCAGAGTCCGGCTATGACACAGGCCGTTATCGCGGCCCGCCCTTTCATTTCCGGGGCGCTCCCCGTCCGAAATCGGGCGCGTCGGTATCCTGCCCGGCTTCGATGATGCCCCGGCGAATGGCGCGGGTATGGGTGAAATACTCAAACAGGTGATCGCCGTCACCCGTGCGAATGGCCCGCTGCAACGCGAAAAGTTCCTCGGTGAACCGCCCGAGAATCTCCAGCGTTGCGTCCTTGTTGGTCAGGAACACGTCCCGCCACATGGTCGGATCACTTGCTGCGATCCGGGTGAAATCCCGGAAACCGGCGGCGGAATACTTGATGACTTCGCTATCCGTCACCCGGCGCAGGTCATCCGCGACACCCACCATCGTATAGGCGATCAGGTGCGGCGTGTGGCTGGTCACGGCAAGCACTAGGTCATGATGATCCGCGTCCATCTCGTCGACATTGGCGCCCATCCCCTCCCAAAGCGCGCGCAAGGTCGCGACTGCTTCGGCATCGGTGTCCTCATCCGACGGCACGATGATGCACCAGCGGTTGTCAAACAGCTCGGCAAACCCCGATTCCGGCCCGGAATGTTCGGTCCCGGCCAAGGGGTGCGCGGGCACGAAATGCACGCCTTCGGGAAGATGCGGCGCCACCGCCTCGATCACCGACCGCTTGACCGACCCCACATCCGACACGGTCGCACCGGGTTTGAGCACGGGCGCAATCTCTTCGGCCACGGCCCCCATCGCACCCACCGGCACGCACAGAACCACGAGGTCCGCGCCTTGGGCCGCTTCGGCGGCGCTGTCGCACACCCGGTCACACAAACCGATCTCGCGCGCCTTCTCGCGGGTCGCCTCGGTGCGGGCATAGCCCGTCACCTCCCCCACGAGACCACCGCGCTTGATGGCCCAATACATCGACGAGGCAATCAGCCCCAAACCGATCAGCGCAACGCGGTCATAAATCTGGCTCATCGCGCACCGTCCTTGAATTGGCCGATCGCATGCGCAACGCGGCGGCACCCGGCCTCGTCGCCAACGGTGATCCGCAAACAATTGGGCAGGCCGTACCCCGCCACACGGCGCACGATGATGCCCTGCGATTTCAGATACTCGTCACAGGCTTCGGCCTCATCCTGATCCGCGAAACGCGCCAGGATGAAGTTGGCGGTCGAGGTGTCCGACGGCACCCCCAGCTCGGCCAGCGCCTCGGCCAGCCACGCGCGCAGGCGGGTGTTCTCGCTGCGGCATTTCTCGACCCATGCCTGATCCCGCACCGCCGCCTCTGCCACCGTCAGCTGCACGGTCGAGAGGTTGAACGGCTGGCGCAGCCGGTTCAGCACGTCGATGATCTCTTTCGGCGCATACCCCCAGCCGACGCGCAACCCACCCAGCCCGTAGATCTTGGAAAAGGTCCGTGTCATCACCACGTTGTCACGCGATTCCACCAAGGCCGCGCCGCCGTCATGCCCCTCGACATACTCGGTATAGGCCCCGTCATGCACAAGGATCGCCCCCTCGGGCAGACCGTCCGCCAGACGCGCCACCTCGGCTGTGCCGATCATTGTCCCCGTCGGGTTGGCCGGGTTGGCGATGAACACGATCTTGGTCTTCTTGGTGCAGGCCGCGAGGATCGCATCCACATCCACGATCCGCTCGCGTTCGGCCACTTTGACCGGGGTCGCCCCAACCATGCGCGCCAGAATGGGATACATGGAAAACCCGTGCTCGGTGTAAACCACCTCGTCACCCACGCCCGCATAGGCTTGCGTCACGAATTGCAACACCTCGTCCGACCCGACCCCGCAAATGATGCGTTCGGCATCGAGCTTGTGCACCTCGGCAATCGCTGCACGCAGGCTGGCATGGTCCGTATTCGGGTAACGATGCAGCGCGTGGCCGGTCTTGGCGTGGGTCTGTTTCACCACGTCCGAGCTCCCGAACGGGTTCTCGTTCGACGACAACTTGACCACGTCGGACACGCCCTCAACACTGGACGATCCGCCAACATACAATTCGATATCCAGAATACCGGGCTGCGGCTTAATACGGGGCATCAATAAACTCTCCTGCTACGCCACGCTATTTAGCCCTGCGCCATCGTATTGGAAAGCAGGGAACGCCGCATTGAGGTGCAAATGCGCCTTGTTGGCAACGCCGCCCTGCCCTGATCCTATTTCCGTTGGTGCTTCCGCCGCCTGCGCGGGACATCCTGTCGCGCCCGCCGGACACACCTCGCCACTTTGCCACTGGTCGGGACGCACTCCGCTCTTGCGATGAATGCCGTGATCCCCCTAACCTGCTCACACCTGCCGCCACGGAATACATCTTCAGAAAGACATTTATGACCTTCCCGACACTCCGCGCCCTTTTCGCCTGTTTCTGCCTCACCCTGATCGCGGCCTGCGCCGATCCCCAGGCCAAGACCCCGGACGCCTATGCCAGCTTCATCGACGGCGACATTACCCTGCCCGAAGTGCCGCCCGAATATCTCGAAGCCCCCAACCGCCGCGTCATCCTTCCTTACGAGGGCGAGGAAGAGCCCGGCACCATCGTCGTCGACCCCTATGCCAAGTTCCTCTACTACGTCGAAGACGACGGCACCGCGACGCGTTACCCGGTCGCCGTGGGCCGCGAGGGGCGCGGCTTCAAGGGCGAAGGCGTGATCAAGCGCAAGGAAGAATGGCCCGGCTGGACCCCGACCGCCAACATGCTCAAGACCGAACCCGAGGTTTATGGCCCCTTTGCCCGCGGCATTCCCGGCGGCGTGGCCAGCCCGCTTGGCGCCCGTGCCCTGTACCTCTATCGTGGCGGCAAGGACACGCGCTATCGCATCCACGGCACCAATGACATGGAATCCATCGGCAACGCCAATTCCGCTGGCTGTATCCGCATGTTCAATCAGGATGTCATTCACCTCGCCGACCGCGTCGACCTCGGCACACAGGTCAAGGTGCGCTCATACGAGGAATCGGTCGAGATCGAAGGCGTTGAGATGGCCAACCGCGGTCAGGAATTGCCGCCCAAGATCGTCAACCCCGACATCGTCTATGCCGCCGTCGCCGATCAGGAACGCCTGCGCGTGATGCGCGAAACCCAGCGCAAGCTGGAAGAAGAAGAGAAAGCCGAAGAGGACGGCTGATACCCGTCATCACAACCACGAAAAAACCCGCTGCGACATCGCAGCGGGTTTCTTTTTGTTTGCTGGTGCAGGCGAAGATTAGTTCTTCGCGTAGAATTCGACCACGAGGTTCGGTTCCATCATCACCGGGTACGGCACGTCCGACAGGCCGGGGGTGCGTACGAAAGTGGCGGTCATTTTGCTGTGGTCGGCGTCGATGTAATCCGGAACATCACGCTCGGCCAGCTGAACAGCTTCCAGAACAACGGCGAGTTGCTTGGACTTGTCACGCACTTCAACCACGTCACCCTCTTTCACACGGTAGGAGGGGATGTTGACGCGCTTGCCGTTGACCAGAACATGGCCGTGGTTCACGAACTGACGTGCAGCGAAAACGGTCGGCACGAACTTGGCGCGGTAAACAACTGCATCCAGGCGGCGTTCCAGCAGACCGATCAGGTTTTCACCGGTGTCGCCTTTGACACGCTCGGCTTCGGCATAGATGCGGCGGAACATTTTCTCGGTCATGTCGCCATAGTAGCCCTTGAGCTTCTGCTTGGCGCGCAGCTGGGTGCCGAAGTCCGACAGTTTGCCCTTGCGGCGCTGACCGTGCTGGCCGGGGCCATAATCACGACGGTTGACGGGGGATTTGGGGCGACCCCAGATGTTTTCGCCCATGCGGCGATCGATTTTGTACTTGGCAGACGTGCGTTTGGTCACGGCTGATCTCCTTCGTTCAGGTTTCGAAGGGCGTTGTCCTCTTGCCGGATTTGGCCGACATGACAGGCATCCTCTTGCGAGGGCCACCAACACCAATGAAGCCGCGCGTATACAGCAGCCTGCGGGGGAGTCAAGCGTCCTATGCGGTTTTGCCGCGTCGCCTGCAATTCCATCTGCGCTGCCCCCTTATCATTGGGCTTTTGGGCCGAAGCAATATACACTGCGCGCAGAGAGGGTACACTTGGAACGACGATTGACCGCGATCCTTGTTGCCGACATGGTCGGCTACTCGCGCCTGATGGAGCAGGACGAGTCGGGTACGATTTTGCGACAGAAGGCCCACAGGTCCGCGCTCATTGATCCTTCCCTGACCGCCCATAAGGGTCGCGTGGTCAAGACAACCGGGGACGGGTTACTCGCGGAGTTTCCCAGCGTGGTCGAGGCCGTCTCCTGTGCCGTGGAAATTCAACGTGAAATGGCCCTGCGAGAGGTCGATCACGCTCCGGAGACGCGTATTGAGTACCGCATCGGCATCCATCTCGGCGATGTGTTCCACGAAGACGGTGACATCCATGGTGACGGCGTCAACATCGCCGCGCGCCTCGAAGCACTGGCGCACCCCGGCGGCATTTGCCTCTCCGGCGACGCCTATAATCAATTGCGCGGCGTGACGGATGTCGGGTTTGAAGACCTGAACGAAGTGCAGGTCAAAAACATCGCGCGCCCCATCCGCGCATGGCGTATCTTGCTCGATCCGGCTCAGGACGGGATCAAAGCCAAAACCCCGATGACGCGCCAACGTAAATGGAGTCTGGCCGCCCTCGTACTTGTCATTTCGATCGGTCTGCTGTTGGGAGGCTACTGGTGGTCGCGTGACCCGTCCGACTTTAAACCGGTTGACCCGGCGAACATGGCGCTGGAACTGCCCAGCAACCCGTCGATCGCGGTACTGCCCTTCACAATGACGGGTGATGCCAATGGTCGGGACTGGATCGCTGACGCCATTTCCGAAAGCATCATTTCCACGCTGTCTCTGTCCCCGGACATGGTCGTCCTATCACGCTCGACAACCTTTGCCTACAAGGGCCAAAAGCCCGACCCCGCCCAAATCGCCAGCGACCTTGGTGTGCGCTATATCCTCAGCGGATCGGTGGTCAGCCTCGGGGAAAAACTGCGCGTCACCGCAGAACTCGCGGACGCGATCAAGGGTGAACAGATCTGGTCGCTGCAACGCGTCAGCACGCTTGACGACCTTTTTGACCTGCAAGACACCATCTCACGCCAGATATTCGAAGAAATGTCCGTTTCTCTCACGCTCGGTGAGGACACCCGGACCTGGCTTGAGCTGGCCGGTGGGTTTGAAAACTATGTTCAGGTCATCAACGGGCGCGCCGAATTCCAGAAATTCAGCCCCGAAGGCCACGCCAATGCCGGGCGCATCTATGCCAACCTGCTGCGCAACAATCCCGATCAGCCGATTGCCAACTACCTGATGGGCTGGCTGTACTGGCAAAAGGTCATCATCGGCCTCAGCCAGGATCGTTCCGCGGACCTGGCCACCGCACAACGTTTTGTGGACAAGGCACTGGCGACACAAGAATTCTCCGAGGCCTACACGCTTGCCGCTGTTCTGGCCCTTGAAAACAAGCTGCACGCCAAGGCCATTGTTTTTGCCGACAAGGCGCTGGCCCTTTCACCGGGCAGCGCCGAAGCAAACGCCATTGGCGGCTGGGTCAAGGCGGCAAGTGATCAACCCCGCGAAGGGTTGCACCACATGGAACTGGGCATGCGGCTCGAACCGGACTACCCCGAATGGCTGCCCGCAGCGGTCAATTTCGCGCGCCTCGAACTGGGTCTTTACAAAGACGCCGCACGTCTGGCACGCGAGGTACTGGCCTCCGACACGCAGGATGTCCGCGCCAAGCCCTATGCCGCCAGCATGCTCGTGGCCGTTGCCGTTTTTCAGGGCGACCTCGAAGAGGCCAAAAGCCGGGCGAAAGATTTCTTGGAACGCGTTCCACACGCCAGCGCCGCCTACGCGAGGAAACTGCGCTGGCAATACAAGAACCAGGATTTTGTCGATCAATACGCCAATGCGTTGGTTCAGGCAGGCATTCCCGAAAACTGACATCATGCGGGGGCGATGTCTCAAACCGTTACGCCGTCGGACAACCTGAAAACTTCGAGCGGTTCCCGGATGCCCTTGAGCGTGACCTTTCCAACCGAAACAGACGGAAAATCATCCTCCACGGCGATGGCCGCGCGCGTGCTCAACAGGATCTCCCCGTCCTTTGCCATTTCGCACAGCCGCGAGCCGATATTGATCGCTGTGCCCGAGGCCGTGTAATCCGACCGCCCCTCGAAACCGACCATGCCCACGGTTGCATATCCAAGTGACACACCAACCCCAAACCCCAGCCGGTAGCCCATGCGCTTCCATGTCCGGCACAGCTCGACCATGCGGCCACGCATCGCCACAGCCAGCCGCACGGCATCCCCCGCGGGGTCTTCACAGGGCAGCGGATCATTGAACAGAACCATGATCCCATCCCCCATACGATGATCCACCCCGGCCCCGTGCGCATTGATCAGCTTGCCCATCTCCTGATGATAGGTTTGCAGAACTTCGATGGTTTCTTCCGGCTCGGCGGTCTCGCAAAACGCCGTAAAACCGCGAATGTCACAAAACAGCACCCCCAGAAGCGCCCGATGGCTCTTCAGCATCTTCTCCGATCCCGAGGACACGACCGTATCGGCCACGGCGGCAGGCAGAAAGCGCTTGAGCCGCCCCATCCGCTCGATCTCGGCAACCTGTGTCTCGACCCGGTCCGCCAATTCGGCGTTCAACGTCTCAAGCGCCCGAAACTGCCGCACGTTCTCGATGGCGATCACGGCCTGTGCGGCAAAGGTTTCAACCAACGCAATCTGATCCTCGGCAAAAGGGATCGGCTCTTTGCGGAACAGCACCAGGCACCCCAGACTCTTCTGGCTGGATATCAGCGGGACGGCAAGAAAGGCGCGGATGCCTTCGTCGTCAACCACTGCCCGTGTCATGGGATCACCCGCGCGGTAGCGATCTGTCTCGCGCAGGTCAGCCACCTGCGCGACCTTGCCGTCGCGCACAGCGCCAACATGCAGTAAGTCACTGTCGAGCGGCCAGACCCAGTGGCTCGACGGTGTCATCCGCGCGCTCGGTCCCCAGGTCGCCACTTCGCGCAGGGTCTGACTGTCTTCGTCGACAAGATCCAGATCCGCGAGTTGCGCATCACAAAGCCGCGCAGCACTGCGCAGGATGACATCAAAGACGGGCAGGTCATCGCTCCGACTGCGACTGATCACCCGCAGCACCTCGCCGGTCGCACGCTCGCGTTCAAGCCGGGTCTGCACCTCTCGAAATTGGCGGACGTTTTCGATAGCGATGACCGCCTGCGCCGCAAAGGTTTCAACGAGCGCAATTTCATCGTCTGAAAACGGTCTGACCTCCTTGCGGCTCAGGGCGATGGCGCCGATGGCCCGCGGCCCGTGCATCAGGGGAACGATCAGCCATGAGCGCACCCCCTCCACGTCAACCACGTGTTTGATGACCGGGTCTTCCTGCCGGTAGAAATCCGTGCTGCCCAGATCAGCGATGTTGATCGTGATGCCGGTGCGTATGACCTCAGGGATCGGTCGGCCGCTGTTCAGGGGCGCAGAGCCGCCCACGCGAAAGGCCGTTTCGTCAAATCCCCAGTAAGAGGCAATTTCGAAATGCGTGCGCGCTGCATTCGCAAGTTGCAGCGACGCCTGGCTGGCGGAACACAGGTCCACAGCCTGACTGAGGATGGCTTCGAACACGGGGCCTTCGTCGTCGCGCGACGATTGAATGATCTCGAGAATACGCCGCGTCGCCAGTTCACGCTGAAGCCCGCGACGCAGTTCCTCAACCAAGCTTTCCAGTGTCGACTCTTTCTCCATGCCCGGCCTGACCTGTGTTGCGCCCCGAGAGACAGTATCAACAGGCTATAGACGCAAGTCGCAGCTTTCCAGCCTCTCGCACGATTCGAAAGGACCTGCTTCAACCACGGCAAAGCGTGGACGGGCTACACCTTAAATCGACTTCAAAACACCGTTCGGCAGCTTAAGCACGGCCTCGACGGCGTTCCATACCGACGCAATACCGACGTGATACCGACGCAATACCGAACGCGGTTTTGCCTGTTAACCAAGGCCAGAACCCGCGATTCGGCCCGCGCGCCGCGTCATGGGCGCCCGGTTCGTTAACCTTTGCGCGCCTCACGCTACATCATGCATCAGGATTGCCGCCTCTGACCGGCTCAGGTTGCGCCGCGCATATGGCCCGTACTCATGCGGGTTATGCGCCAGACCCGGCAGCATCTGCAGCAGGCGACCGCGGTCCCTGGCCTCAAGCGTCTGCAACGACGCGCTGGCCGGGTGGAAGCTCTCGGTCTCGACCCCGTTGGCCCAGATCACCTCGTGTCCCGGCAGCAACAGGTGCACATAAGTCACTTCCCGCAAGGCATGATCCACCGCGATGGTCGACCCGTTCACAAGATCCTTGGCCTGCACCAGCACTTCGGACGTGTTGAACAGGGCCCGTGCCACGGCCCCCTTCACCAGCATCCGGTGCTCGGGCGAAACGATCAGCTCCTCGTCGGGGCGTTCAATGCCCAGCGCGCCGGGCCGCATCCGGATCGGTCGCAGCTTCGGCATTGCGAACAACCGCGCGCCGGTCATGCGTCGGCTGCCGATCCAGCAGACCTCCTGAGCCCCGTTATCCTTGGTCAGCACCCGGTCGCCTTCGCGCAGGTCTTCAATCCGGCGCGGACCATTCGGCGTTGCGATCCTGGTACCGGGCGTGAAACAGATCACGCCGCCCTCCGGCGTGGCCCCACGATGGCTTTCCAGGGCTTCCATTGAATGGTGGACGACCCACAAGTCTTTGTTTTTCGGGGGAAGTTCATCAAGGAACATCAATAGGGGCGCACTGCCCTGCACCTCGATCACCGTCGCCGTGTAGCTGCCTGTCCCGTCCGTGATCACGAACCCGCCTTCCAGCAACGGTTCCTCCACGTCCACGTCATCCACCGTGGTGGTATTGTTCACCGCTGCCCCAACCAGCCGGCGCACCATGCGTGCCGCCCGCTTGCGGATGTTTGCCCCTTCTTCCCCCTGGTCGAGTCGCAGAAGCCCATTGGGACCGTCCACGCGTACCGCGTCCCCATGCCACGACCACACCACGCCTGTTTCCAGCGTTTGCTCCGGTGCGGCCACAAGACCGTCCACTTCTGTTTGCGACCAGGAGATGACAAACGTGCCACGAAAGCCCGTTTCCATTGCCTGATAACCTGCCATTTCTTTTTTTATTATCGGCAGGATAGCAGGCCCGAATCAGACTGCAAAGAGGGCAAATTGTGAAAAGTTAACGCAGGCGCATTTCGGACTCAGGGTCCTCCAGAGGCCCAAGGTCAACAGGCCCGGCATCCGCCTCTACGGGTGCCGGGCCTCTGGTCAGTCGCTTGTGGCCTCGCTCGGCGCAGCCTCACTGCCCTCTTCGGCCGACGATGGTTCCGTCGCCGCATCACCTTCCGCAGAAGGCGCCGCAGGCGGCACGTCGAACCCTAGCAGCTCGGCCGTATCCCGGTCCACGTAACCCGTCTGCTCCAGTCCGTTGTCATACTGGAACCACAGGATCGCGGTTTCCGTGTCGGACCCGAACACGCCATCGACGGCCCCAACGTCATACCCGGCCGCAACAAGCTGGTTCTGCAGATCCCGCACGACCTGGCCCCGTGTCATCGGTGACGTCAGTGCCAGTCCGATCACCGTTTGCGGTTCGGCATTGGCCTCTTCCTCGGGGTCTGACACGATTTCATAGACTTGCTGGTCGTCCTTGTACGTCGCGCGGTAAAGCACCCCGTCGCACAGGTACAGCGTCTCCCCGTTCTCCGTCACCTTCTGGCACGACTTGTCCGAGGGCAGCGACGTCACATAAACCAGCGTCGCGCCGGCGACCAGCGCGGTAAAGTACCATCCCCAATCCGGGTACCAGTAATAGCGCCCCCAATGCGGATGCGGCGGGCGATAATAGGGCGGGCGGTACGCCGGTGGGCGCCAGTAAGGCGGGCGATGTCCCGGCGGACGCCATCCGGGCGGGCGCCCTCCCGGCGGGCGATACCCCGGCGGACGGTGCCCCGGCGGACGGTATCCGGGCGGGCGTGTGCCCGGCGGACGGCTTCCCGGTGGCCGGGCCCCGGGCGGACGGCTCCCCGGCGGGCGGCTTCCTGGCGGGCGTGTGCCCGGCCGATCGACCGGTCTCGTACTGGGCCGGTTCACCGGCTGTGTCGAAGGGCGGGTCACAGGCTGTGTCGACGGCCGTGTGACCGGTTTCGTCGACGGCCTGTTTACGGGTTTCGTCGACGGTCGCGTCGCCGGTTTGGGCGCCGGCCGCGTCGCCGGTCGGGTACTGGGCCTGGGCGCAGGTCGCGCGGCGGGCCGTGTGCGCGCCCCGCTGGGTCGGCTCGCGGGGCGGTGCGAATATCCCCCCCGTGCACCCGGCGCCACACGCCCTTGCGCAAAAGCAAGGTCCGGACCGCCAAAGCCACCAACAAAAACCACCGGCCCCTGGGTCAGGGCGATGCTGAAGGACAATATCCAGACAAACAGGCGTTTCATGTCATTCCTCTCCCCCGAAGCTTCCGTCAAATCCGTCCTGCTTGGGCCAGACAAGGCGCGTGGCATCGTCATCCGCAACAAAGCTGAACGCACTGTCACTCAGTTCCGGATCGAAATCCCAGTCCGAGAAATAGGCGCGGAACTGCGGCCAGCCCTGTTTGTAGGGTTCGGTACCCACCATCATCAGGGGGACAGGCTGCTCCTCATCCGAAACCCATAGCTGAAGGTCAAAATCATAGGTCGACAAGGCGATATGGTGGCTCGTCTGACCCGCAAACCGCTTGATCCCCAGATACGCCGCCGCCGTCACGCCCTCCAGCAGGCGGTCTCCATTATCCGTCACGAGCATCTGCCAGATGGGCAAGGCCGAGTCGTATTCGGCAGCGATCCGGTCTGCCAGATCGTCGAACGAGCCCAGGAATGGCACATCAACATAAGCGTTCTGCTCTGCCAGGTAGACGGTCAATACAGACTGGTCGAAAAAGAACTCGCGGGTACCCTGCTCCTGTTCGGCATAGGCGTAATACCCCTGCCCCCGCGCCAAAAGCACCGTTCCGCTGCGCACATGTGTCACGATTTCGCGCCCATCCGCCACCTCGTCGAACGAGACGAACCAGTTGACCGCAAGATTGGGCTGCTCTGCGACGGTCTGCGCTGCCGCCCGCACCCACTGAACGGCTTCCGGGTCGATCGCTGGCGTTTCCTGAGCCTCGGACGCCTCCTGAGCTTGAAGCGGACCGCATAACAAGCCAATCAGCGCCACGGCCCGGCCCAGTCCTGAAATTCGCATCATCACCTCTCCCCGACTCTGTCAAATACGCGCAGTCCGGGAACAGCTTAGCCCCGAACAGGCAAAACGCGAAGGAATTGAGTGCCAGAGGCGATGACGACTTGTCTCTCCTGTAATCTGCCGCCTCAGAAAAGCCCCTCTTCGCGCGCAATCAACGCCGCCTGCGTCCGGTTGGACGCGCCGATCTTGCGGTAGAGCGTTTTCACGTGCAGCTTGATCGTCGGTTCCGAAAGCTCCAGATCCCGCGCGATTTCCTTGTTGGCTTTGCCTTCGGACAGACCTCGCAACACCTGCAATTCCCGTGTGGTCAGTTTCTCGGCCAGCGGATGCGACGAAGCATCCGACTCGCCGGTCATGAACTCCACCGGTACGTATTGCTCGCCCATGGCCATGAACCGTATGGCGTTGACCAATGATTTCGCAGGCAGGGTCTTGGGGACAAAGCCGATGGCCCCGGCCTCCAGCGCCGCCTCCACAACCGAACGGCTCGCCTCGCCCGAAATCAGCGCCACATGCGGCGCTCCGGCCTGCGCCAGCGCGCGCTTAACGCCCTTCAGCCCGTCCATGCCCGGCATGTTGTAATCCAAAAGCACGAGGTCAAAAGGCCCCTCGGCGGTGATCGATGCCAATGCCTGCCCAAGATCCGGCGCAGTCCGGGTTTCGATATCGCCCGCCCCTTCGACAAAAGCGACCAGCGTATCGCGCAACAAATCATGGTCGTCTGCAATCAGAATTTTCAAAATGATGCCCTCAACAATGGCGCCACTTTAGCGCATGTCTCCCCATCCTGATCAAGATGGAAAAGGCCTGATTTCATTCGGATTGTCCGGTAACTGCCAGTTTCCGGGCCCATGTATGCCCGCGACACCACGAGTCACCTCTGCCCCCGCGCGAACATACGCTCCAGTATAGCATACCATACCAGACCTATCCTTTCGGATAGGTAATTATCCCTATGCCCAATACCGAAGACCTGTGCCATTGTGTCATATTATGGAGACAAAGATTGAGGAACCCGAGCAGATGCGCCTTTTGAGATGGGTATTTTTCGCCCTGACCGTCTGCCTCATGCTACCACTCACGACCGCCGCAATGGCGGAGGACGCCATGGTGAAGCCCACCGGAAGCGTAGTTCTGACCGTGTCGGGCAAAATAAGCGCGACGAATTCGGGTGACACGGCTCAGTTCGATCTGGAGATGTTGCGGGCGCTTCCCGCACGCAGCTTCTCGACAACCACCTTATGGACCGAGGGAGTCCGTAAGTTCACGGGTGTACCATTGGCAGTGCTGCTTGAAAGTCTGGGGACTTCAGGCAGCACTGTTGATGCTTGGGCCATCAACGACTACCTCGCAGAATTCGACATCTCCGAACTCGAACCGGATGCCCCGATCATTGCCTATGAAATGGACGGAGCTCCGATGTCCCGCCGGGACAAGGGACCGCTCTGGGTTGTGTACCCGTATGACTCCGCATCGCGCTATCGAACGGAGCTCGTGTATGCCCGGAGCATCTGGCAACTCGACAGGCTCGAAGTCCTCGAATAACCTCACGGCATGACACTTCGGTCAGCTTCCAGCAGATTTTTGCCCTCTTGCTCTACCGCCCCCCGAATCGTTTCCGCGCGGGAACCGGCGGGATCACACAGGGGCAGGCGGTGATGGCGCGGCGCGGTATCACCATATTCCGGCGCGGCTGGCGCCTTGGCGCTTTCCTCGCACTTCTCGCCGGGATTCTGCTCGTACTCGCGGTGTTTGTATCCATCGAGGTCCGCACCAACCTCAACCGCCTGAACTCGGCCAGTTCCGACAACATCCAATGGACGCTCAGCCAGATCGAAGTGGAAATGCTCGAACTGACAGGCGCCCTGATCGAAGCCCGGTATCAGGGCGCGCCCGACCTCGAGCGGATCAGGTTGGAGTTCGACATCCTTTACAGCCGGGTTCAATCTCTCCACGGCTCGCCGGTCTATGGGCAGATCACAGAATACCCGCCGTTTAGGGCCTCGCTCGATGCCACGCAAAGTTTTCTGGATGAAACTGTGCCCCTGATGGACGGACCAGACGCCGCGTTGCAGTCCGCGCTGCCGGCGCTGCTCACAACCGCCAAGAACCTGCGCGACGACGTGCGCAAGCTCGCGGTCGTCGGGATTGGAGGGTTTGCCCAGAAGTCGGACGAACGCCGCGCCGACGTCGCCAATACGCTCATCCGGTTGGCGGCCCTTGCGGTCATGCTGCTTGGCGCCCTCGTCGCGTTGATTTTCTACATGCTTTCGATCCTGCGGAAGGCCCGCGCGCGCGGCGCGGCCTTGTCGCAGGCCAACAAGCGCACCAATACCATTCTCACGACCTCGCTGGACGGTGTCATCGTGGCCGACCCCTCGGGCTGGGTGATTGAATTCAATCCTGCGGCGCAGGACATTTTCGGAATGACCCAGGAGCAGGCGCGCCGTCACCGGATATCCGACCTGTTCCTGACCGATGCGCTCCTACCATCCCGCCTCATCCGCCAGGACAAGGCATCCGAGGCCACCAAGAACCCCATCATCGGACAAGGGCGCGTCCAACTTGACGCCGTGCGCGCCAATGGCGAGGTCTTCCCGGCGGAAATCTCGGTACAGTCGGCCTTTGATGGTCGCCACGATCTCTATATCGCCTTCCTGCATGACATCTCCAAGCGGGTGGCCGACGAACAGGAACTGGTCGGCGCGCGCGACCGCGCGCTTGCGGGGGAACAGGCCAAGGCCGACTTCCTCGCCGTTATGAGCCACGAAATCCGTACGCCCCTGAACGGTCTTCTGGGCAACCTGTCGCTGCTCGAGGACACGCCGCTCACGCCCGATCAGGCGCAGTTCGCGCGGAACATGGAGATATCGGGCAAGATCCTGCTGCGTCACGTTGACAGCGTGCTCGACATTGCCCGCTTCGAAGCGGACAGATCCGACCCCAAGACGGTGCCGACGAACCTCACGGAACTGGTGCAGAATGTTGTCGACAGCCAGTTAGGGCTGGCGGAAAGACAAGGGGCGACCCTCGACTGGCATTGGGAGGGCAACGCCCTGCAATGGGCCGAAGTTGCACCAGCCGCGCTTGAACAGGTGCTGCTCAACCTCGTGGGCAATGCCATCAAGTTCACCCCAAAGGGCCGGATCATCATTGAGCTCGAGGCCACCAAACCGGTTGCCTCCCCGCAACACCTGCTGGAAGTTCGCGTGATCGACACCGGGATCGGCATTCCCGAAAGCGATCTGGAACTCGTGTTTCAGGACTTCGTCACCCGCGACACGTCGTTCGGGCGGTTGGCGGGTGGGACAGGGCTGGGACTTGGCATCGCGCTCCGCATCGTTGAATCCATGGGGGGTGAAATTGGCGTCGAGAGCACCGAAGATGTCGGCAGCGTATTCTGGTTTCGCCTGCCCGTCACTGCAAGCGCACCACCGGACGCCAACGAACAAAGCACCGGAAAACACCGAGCGATGCGCGCGCTCGACGTTCTGCTCGTCGAAGACAATCAAATCAATCGCGACGTCACTTGCGAAATGCTGCGACGCGCGGGACACAATGTCATGTGCAGCCCCGACGGTGCGTCCGGGGTCGAGAACGCCCGCGTAAAACGCTTTGATTTGATCCTCATGGACATTTCGATGCCCGTGATGGACGGCTTTCAGGCGACCGAGCAGATCCGCAACACCCCCGGCGCCTCTCGCGACACGCCGATCATCGCCTTTTCCGCCAATGTCCTGCCTTCCGACCGGGAAAAGATTGCGCAGGCAGGCATGAACGGACTTCTCAGCAAGCCCCTCATACTCGACCACCTGAAATCGGCCATCGCGGGTGTTTTTGACAGCGCCATGGCCACCGCTCCGTCGGACGTGACCGGCGCGTTGATCGACCTGCCCCACCTCACGGCAACCCGCGAAGAGTTGGGTGACGAGATGTTCGCCTCCCTGTTGACCCGCTTCGTGGCCGAGCTGAAGGAGACGGTTGACGCGCTCACCTCGGGGGCGCCCGATCATCCACCGCTTCCTGAAATTGCCGCCTCCAGCCACAAAGCCGCCGGCAGCGCCGTTTTCTTCGGGGCGACCAGGCTGCACGGCGCGCTCGCCCGGATCGAAACGGCCGCCAAGGCGGGGCAATCCGAGACCATCACGCAGGAACTGCGCGCTCTGCCCGGTTTATGGACCGCCACCAGGGACGTGCTGCATTCGCACCTGCCTGACATGTGACCCTACGTCAAACGGGATTGGGACACAGCGTCACCAGTGGTCCTACGGATTGATCAGGGAAGCACCAAGCCGGATACTCTTGTCCAACACGTGGATTCGAGGAGGAAACCATGACCAATCAAGCCATTGTTGCCGGTGTCGGCATGATCAAGTTCGCCAAACCCGGCGCGTCTGACAGCTATGACCAGATGGGCGCCGCCGCCGTGCGCGATGCGCTGGCCGACGCGGGCCTCAGCTATGATGACGTCCAGCAGGCCTATGCCGGTTACGTCTACGGCGACAGCACCTGTGGCCAAAAAGCGCTCTATCACGTCGGCATGTCGGGCATCCCGATCGTCAACGTGAACAACAACTGTTCCACCGGCTCAACCGCGCTGTTTCTCGCCCGTCAGGCCATTGAACACGGCATTGCCGATTGTGTGCTTGCCGTTGGTTTCGAACAGATGCAGCCCGGCGCGCTCGGGAGCCATTGGCTCGACCGCCCCACCCCGTTTGACGATTTCGACGCCGAAACCGACGCGCTTGTCGGCAATGGTCAGGTGCCGCTGGCGCTGCGCTATTTCGGTGGCGCGGGCAAATCCCACATGGAGAAATACGGCACCACGCTCAACGATTTTGCCAAGATCCGCGCCAAGGCCAGCCGCCATGCCGCCAACAACCCGCTGGCGCTCTTCAACAAGGAAGTCACCGAGGATGAAGTCATGGCCGCCCCGATGATGTGGGACGGCGTGATGACCCGCCTGATGGCCTGCCCCCCGACCTGCGGCGGCGCGGCGGCGATCCTCTGCTCGGAAAGCTTTGCCCGGAAACATGGCATCGACACCAAGGTGAAGATCACGGCACAGGCCATGACCACCGACTACCCCTCAACCTTCGAAGCCCACGACATGATGCAGCTTGTCGGCTATGATATGTCCAAAGCCGCGCGCGAACAGGTCTGCGAACAGTCCGGCGTCGATATCAAGGATGTGGACGTGGTCGAAATGCACGACTGTTTCACCCATAACGAACTGATCACCTACGAGGCCCTTGGCCTGTGTCCCGAAGGCGAAGCTCAGAAATTCATTGCCGATGGAGACAACACCTATGGCGGCCAGTTCGTGACCAACCCGTCCGGCGGACTGCTGTCCAAGGGCCATCCCCTTGGCGCGACCGGGCTGGCGCAATGCTACGAGCTGACCCACCAGCTGCGCGGCACCGCCGAACGGCGACAGGTCGAAGGCGCCCGCACCGCCCTGCAACACAACCTTGGTCTGGGCGGCGCCTGCGTGGTCACGCTCTATCAGGCGGCCTGATCCCATGGGCCTGTTCAATCGCGACACGGCGGGGCAAACCACCCCGTCGGCCTCCGTCACGCTCGAACGCGGCGCGATGACCTTCTTTGCCGAGACCATCGGGGAAACCAACCCGATCCATTTCAACTTGGAATCCGCGCGCGCGGCCGGGCATCCCGACATCATGGCCACGGCGACCTACGCGGTTGTTGTCGGCACCATGGCCGGCAAGGACCTGACCCGGCGCGGCGAACCGGACATGCTGGCCCTGATCGGGGCCGACATGCGCTACCTGCTGCACGGGACCGAGCAATACAGCTATCACGGCCCCATGTTTGCCGGAGACACAGTTGACGTGGAAACCGAGGTCACGGGCTTTGCCGACGCCAAGGGTGGGAAGCTGGAAATCGCCACCCTGACCCAGCGTATCACCCACCCCACGCGCGGCCTTCTGGTCGAGGCGCGGCGGGATCTGATTCACCGATTGGGCTGAGGAAGGCGATCATGACCATCACACCGCAAACCGCCATCGTCGGCGATACGCTCCCCCCGCTGACTTTCGGCCCCATCACCCGCACAACGCTGGCGCTTTATGCCGGGGCCTCGGGCGACCATAACCCGATTCACATCGACATCGACTTTGCCAGAAAGGCCGGGATGGACGACGTCTTTGCCCATGGCATGCTGTCCATGGCGCAGCTTGGCCGCCTCGTCACCAATTGGGCCGGGCAAGACAACGTCACCAGCCTGTCGACCCGTTTCTCCGCGCTGACCCCCGTTGGCGCCGTCATCACCTGCACCGGCGAGGTCACGGAACAGCTGATCCACGAAGGTGCCCCGCACCTACGCGTGCGCCTATCCGCCACACTCGCCGATGGCACTCAAACCCTCAAAGGCGAAGCGCTGATCCGCGCCGCGTAAGGAGACACCCAATGCCCAACCATCTCTGGATGAACGAAGACCACACCGCCTTTGCCGACACGGTCGCGCGTTTCTTTGCCGAGGAAATCACCCCCAACAAGGATGCCTGGACCCAAGCCGGAACGATCCCGAAATCGCTTTGGAAAAAAGCCGGTGACATGGGCATTCTCGGCGCGACCTTCCCCGAGGAACATGGCGGTCTGGGCCTGTCGCGCCATTTCGACGCCGTGACCTTCCTTGAGCAAACCAAGGCAGGCGACAGCGGCTGGGGCGTCTCGGTCCACAATATCGCCGCCCATTATATCACCGCCTTCGGCACCGAGGAGCAAAAGGCCCGCTGGCTGCCGGACCTCGCCTCTGGCGACAAGGTCGCCGCCATTGCCATGACCGAACCGGGCACCGGCTCGGACCTCCAGGCCGTGAAAACCACCGCCATCAAGGATGGCAACGAATACCTGATCAACGGCTCCAAGACCTTCATCACCAACGGCGGCAGCGCCGACCTGATCGTGCTTGTCGCCAAGACCGACCCCAAGGCCAAGGGCCGCGGCGTGTCTCTGATCATCGTCGAAACCGAGGGGCTCGAAGGCTTTTCGGTTGGTCGCCGCCTCAAGAAAATGGGCATGAAGCGCAACGACACCGCAGAGCTGAGCTTCGAAGACGTGCGCGTGCCACTCACCAACCTTCTGGGCACCGAAGAAGGGCAGGGTTTTTACCAGTTGATGAAGCAACTCCCATGGGAGCGCCTGATCCTCGGCTTCATGGCGCTTGGTGCATCGCAATGTGCGCTGGACCTGACGCTGGACTACGTAAAGGAACGCAAGGCCTTCGGCCAGCGCATCATGGATTTCCAGAACACCCGCTTCAAGCTGGCCGAAGCCAAGACCAAGATCGAGCTTCTCGCCGCCTTCTGCGACCAGTGCCTTGCCGAGCTGGAAGAGGGCAAGCTGACCGCCGAAAAGGCCGCCATGGTCAAATGGTGGGGCACCCAGACCCAGTGCGAGGTCATCGACGAATGCCTGCAGCTCTTTGGTGGCTACGGCTACATGTCCGAATACCCGATCTCGGAACTATATACCGATGCCCGCGTGCAAAAGATCTACGGCGGGACCAATGAAATCATGAAAGAAGTCATCGCCCGCTCAATGGACGTGGACTGACTTGCCGCCCGGCACTGCCGGACAGCGCCTCTGAAGGGAGCCCGATATGAAACTCGCAGGAAAAACCGCCTACATCACCGGCGCAGGCAACGGCATCGGCCGCGCCGTTGCCCTGAAACTTGCCTCCGAAGGCGCCAATGTCGTGGTCAATGACCTCGAAGCCGCGCCCGCCATGGCCGTGGTCGAGGAAATCACCGCCGCCGGCGGCCACGCGATTTCCGTTCCCGGCTCAGTCACCGAAAACGGCTTTGCCGAGCGTTTCATCGGCGCAGGTGTCGAGAAATGGAACGCCATCGACATCATCGTCAACAACGCGGGCTATACGTGGGACAGCCTGATCGGCCACATGACCGACGATCAGTTCGACGCCATGCTGGACGTGCACGTCAAGGCCCCGTTCCGCATCCTGCGCGCCGCATCTGGCTTCATCAAGGGCGCGGCCAAGCAGGAAGCCGAAGAGGGGCGCGAAGTGTTCCGCAAGGTGGTCAACATCTCTTCGGTCGCGGGCCTCGGCGGCAATGTCGGACAGGCCAACTATTCCTCGGCCAAGGCTGCCATCGTCGGCCTGACCAAGACTTTGGCAAAGGAATGGGGCCGCTCCAAGGTCTGCGTGAACTGCGTGGCGTTCGGCTATATCGAAACCCGCCTGACCGAAGCGACCGACGAAAAGAAAACCATCACCGTGGACGGCAACGAGGTCGGCATCGGCATTCCCACCAAGGTTGCGGGCGGCTTTGCCTCGATGGTCCCGATGGGACGTGGCGGCACAGCCGAAGAGGCGGCGGGCGGTGTATATCTGTTCTGCATCCCGGAATCGAACTATGTCTCCGGTCAGGTCCTGACCGTGGGCGGCGGCTTCACACTCGGCTAAGGAACCCTGACATGCTCGACGGCATCCGCATCATCGAAATCGAGGGGCTGGGTCCCGGCCCCTTTGCCGCCATGACGCTCGCCGATCTGGGCGCCGACGTGATCACCATCCACCGCAAGGGCAAATCCGGCCCGGTCACAACCGAGGCCAGCGTGCTCGACCGGGGCAAACGCTCGATCGCGCTTGACCTCAAGGACCCCGCCGACATGGCCACGGCGCGGCAACTCATCGCCGGCGCCGATGCCCTGATCGAGGGCTTCCGGCCCGGCGTGATGGAACGGCTCGGCCTTGGCCCCGAAGCCTGCCATGCCGACAATCCCGCGCTGGTCTATGGCCGCATGACTGGCTGGGGCCAGACCGGGCCACGTGCCGAAACCGCCGGGCACGATCTCAACTACATTTCCCAATCCGGCGCGCTCTATTATGCCTCGGAACCTGGCCAGCCTCCGATCACCCCGGCTACTCTGGTGGGGGATATCGGCGGTGGCGCGCTCTATCTCGTGGTGGGCATCCTCTCGGGTATCATCAACGCCCGCGCCACCGGGCGCGGCACGGTTGTGGATGCGGCCATCGTGGACGGCTCGGCCCACATGATGAACCTTTTGATGGCCATCCGCCAATCCGGCGGCCTCTCCCCAAAGCGCGGCCAAAGCCTGCTCGACGGCCCGCACTGGTCGCGCAGCTATGTCTGCGCCGACGGGGGACATGTCTCGGTGCAATGCCTCGAACCGCAATTCTATGCCGAGTTTCTGCGCCTCATGGATCTTTCCGGCGACCCGGAATTCCAACGCCAGATGGACAAGGGGCTCTGGCCCAAGCTCACGGCCCGTCTTTCCGAACGCTTCCTGTCCGAACCGCGGATCCACTGGGACACGCTCTTTGCGGGGTCCGATGCCTGCGTCGCCGTGGTGCTTTCCCCCGAAGAGGCCGCCCACAGCCCGCACATGATCGAACGCCACACGTGGCAAAGCCCTGACGGAGTGCTGCAGGCCGCCCCTGCCCCCCGCTTTGACGGAGAGGTCCACAGCCCGCGCCCCGCGCCCAAACGCGGAGAGCACAGCGCGGAGATATTGGCTGAGCTGGCGCAGGCCAAAGTCAAACCCTAGCAGAAAACTCTGCCCCCGCTCAGTATTGCCCATAGACACAGGACGAGTGGATTCCGATTTGCTGGCCGTAGTAAGGCTTGCGATCCACCTTGCGCAGTTCGCGGTCGAGGGCACGCACCTCCTTGGCCGCCCCCGAATTCGGGAAATGGCTGAGATAGAGTGGAATCCAAGCGAGATGTGTGCCCCAGCCAGAGGCCCTCATGATGCTGCGCGCCTGGCTTTCCGAGTCTGCCAGGGTCTTAAGTTTTTTCGAGCCGTTCGCCGCGACCTGTGATGCATGAAACGCAATCGCGTCATGGAAACTGTTCTTGCCCTGCTTTTTAGAGAACACGTCGACACCGTTCCGATAAAGGACGATCCCGGCGTGAACTGCCTGATGCATGACCTCGTTATTGACCCTGATTTTCTCTGAGAAAACCGGTTTGCGCCGCAAGGTTCCAAAGGTGGAATTCAACTGGCTCTTGCCTTTGGAGAATTGCTTCTTGTCGCCAATCGCCGCCCCCCAAAGAAGGCGCGCTGTCCCGATAGCTGCCTTGTGGTCGGGGCTATTGGCCCTCTGAGTGCTGTTCTTGAGAAGCTTTTGAACCCAGGCGTCGACTTCCTTGATCTCAGCGGCCGAAATCGCGCCCCTGGCTCTCAGCTGCGACATTGCATAGGCCGTCGATTCCACAACGATCGCCGAAACAAACGCCGGGCTTGATCCACCCGGCCCTTCAAAGTCCAGCCTGGTAAACGCATTGCTGCGGGCAGCGTTCAGCAACCTAGCTTTCATTTGGGCCGGGCTGCCACCGCCCACCGCCATGGCATTGATCCCTCTGGCATTGCGGTCAATAAACTCGATCCCACTGCCTTTGGGATGGGGATATTTATGGCCTTGAATGACCGTGCTAAGCTGCTCCGGACCAACCGTACCCGAAAAACTGCTGCACTTGCCCCGGCTGACATAAGAGCCTGTCCAAAGCTGCTGAGCAGTGACCTGTCCCGTGAATACAAAAAGCGCGCAAAACAGTAGAAAAAACCTGCATGCAATAATCATATCAAACACCTCCAAAAACCATCGAAGGGTATCACGAAAATATTGCACTTCAAAACGCGCCACTAACCGCAGCGCGCTATTGCAATCATCTTACGGAAACATTCGGCGTTACTTTCCGCGCACCGTGTCGATCATCAGCTGGACATTCTCCGGGTCCGCATCCGGCGTGATCCCGTGCCCAAGGTTGAAGATATGCGGCCCCTTGCCGAAGGCCTCGACAATCTTGCGGGTCTCATCAACCAATTCCTGACCGCCCGCCACCATATGCGACGACTTCAGGTTGCCCTGCACACAGCCGTCCTTCTGCACATGTGCCGCGGCCCATTCCGGCGTCACGCCATCATCAAGCGCCACGCAATCCGCGCCCGTCGCTTCGGCAAACCCCTCGTAACGCTCTCCTGCCCCACGCGGGAAGGCGATGATCGGCACGTTCGGATGACGCGCTTTCAGTGCGGCAATGATCTTCTTGGCCGGTTCCAACGCATAGCGGTCGAAATCGTCACCCTTGAGCGACCCGGCCCAACTGTCAAACAGCTTCACAACTTCGGCACCCGCTTCGATCTGCTTGCTGAGATACTCAACCGTGCCCTCGATGAGCAGGTCGATGATCTGCCCGAACAGTTCTGGGTTTTCATCCTTGAGCTTGTGCGCCGGCCCCTGGTCGGGCGTGCCCCGGCCTGCCACCATATAGGTCGCCACGGTCCACGGCATCCCGGCAAACCCGATCAAAGTGGTTTCCTCGGGCAATTCCCGGCTCAGGATACGCACGGTCTCGTAAACCGGGTTCAGAACCGCGTCGATTTCGCTCGCCGGTTTCAGCTTGTCAAAATCCGCTTGTGTCTCAATCGTCGACAGGCGCGGGCCTTCGCCGGTCACGAACCAGAGATCGGCCCCCAGCGCCTGTGGCAACAACAGGATATCGGCAAACAGGATCGCCGCATCGAACCCGTAGCGCCGGATCGGCTGAAGCGTCACCTCGGCAGCCAGCTCGCTGTTATAGCAAAGTGAGAGGAAATCCCCCGCCTGCGCGCGCGTGGCGCGATATTCGGGCAGGTAACGACCTGCCTGGCGCATCATCCAGATCGGGGGGGTGTCGAGCGTCTCGCCGGCCAAAGCCCGCAGAATTTTCTTTGTCTCAGTCATGCGTTCCCTCTTAGTGTCGGCCACATGCGCTAGCGTTGACATGTATCAAGGAATCACGTTCCGAATTCGTGCCTTTTGGCGTCGATGAAACGCGCCCCCTCTGGCGGGCAAACTAGAACTGCTAGGTCACGCGACAAGGCGGGGATGTCAACCCTTCTGCGCTTGTCAGGCCGCGCCGTCAGGATTAGACCGAGACCATGACACTGACCCTTCCCTCCCCCGCTTCGCCCCTCAAGATCGGTACACGCGGTTCGCCGCTGGCTCTGGCGCAGGCATATGAAACCCGCCGCCGCCTGATGGCCGCCTTCGATCTTCCCGAAGAAGCGTTCGCGATTGTCGTGATCAAGACCACCGGGGACGATGCCGGGTTGATTGCCAAGGACCGCCCCTTGAAGGAACTGGGCGGAAAGGGCCTGTTTACCAAGGAAATCGAAGAAGACCTGCTCTCGGGCGCCATCGACATCGCGGTGCATTCGATGAAGGACATGCCCGTCGATCAGCCTGCCGGGCTTCTGCTGGACACCTACCTGCCACGCGAAGACACCCGCGATGCCTTTGTCTCGCCCAACGTCAAGACGCTGGCTGACCTGCCCCAAGGCGCCGTTGTGGGGACGTCCTCGTTGCGCCGCCGCGCGCAATTGCTGAACTACCGCCCCGACCTCAAGGTCGTGGAATTCCGCGGCAATGTGCAGACCCGCCTTAAGAAACTCGAAGACAAGGTCGCGGATTGCACCTTCCTTGCCATGGCGGGCCTCAACCGTATGGACATGTCCCACGTGGCCTCGTCGGCCATCGAACCGGAATACATGCTGCCCGCCGTTGCACAAGGCGCCATCGGCATCGAACGCCGCGCCGATGACAGCAACACGGCCGACATGCTGGCCGCGATCCATGACACGCCCACGGGCCAGCGTCTTGCCGCCGAACGGTCTTTCCTCGCCGCGCTGGACGGCTCTTGCGAAACGCCAATTGCCGGCCTCTGCGAGCTTGACGGGGGCACCCTGCGCCTGCGCGGCGAAGTGCTGCGCCCCGACGGGTCCGAGAGCATTTCGGATGATCGCACCGCCCCGATCGAGGACGGCGCCGAACTGGGGCGCGAAATGGCCGAACACCTGTTGTCCCAGGCTGGACCCGACTTCTTTTCCTGGCGCGGCTAGAGGACAAGGTTAATTTCACCAATACGGACCAATCGCTCCACGATTTGGCCACGATTGAAAGAGATTCTGTGCCTGACTGAGTGAACAAAGGACAGAACTCATGAACGCATTGGTCCGATTTGGAGCCGTGGGGGCGGAAAATTGGCATTCGCTACGGGCAGAAGCCGCCGACGGTGGCTATGCCGTAAGCGAATCCGACGGGAAATTCCGCCACACCTCGCGCAACGAGGCCATCCTGCGCTTTTTCGGGATTCTCATCGTGCTGGGCGCGCTGGTCCAGTGGACCTTCCCGGACGCCAACTTTGCCGGAGACCCGGTGACCAGCAAAGCCCTGCTCTCCATCGCTTTCGCGCTGGTCGGGCTTGCGGTCTACAGCTTTGCCACCCGCGGCCACCGCAGCGAAATCCGCTTTGATCCCCGGAAAAACGAACTCGTTGTCTCGGCCCTGAACCGCCAGGACCGCCACAAGGCGGTCAAGCGCGTGCCCCTGCGCAACGTCAAAAGCATTTATGTGCGCCGCTCCGACATGCCTCCGGGTATGGCCGCCCTGCGCATCCGCTTCAACAACAGCCCCAACGAGATCACCGCCATTCGCGGCACCGATACGGAGATCGAGATGCTGCACAGCCTTTTGTGCAGAGACATCCGCATGGCCCGCAAACTGGGCTGATACATCGACAAAAACGCAAAATGCCGGGGTTTCCCCCCGGCATTTTTGCTTTACACAACCTTTATAGAACCCAGGTGTAGCTGCGTTTTTGCAGCATCTCACGCAAGGCCTCGCACACAAAGACTATCGTCAGACCCACTTGGCCAAGGGCGGCAGGCTCATCAGCACCGCGTTCGCATCATGCCCGGTTTCCAGCCCGAACTTGGTGCCCCGATCATAAACAAGGTTGTATTCCGCATAGAGCCCGCGATGCACAAGCTGCGCGTCCTTCTCGGCCTCGCCAAACGCATCCACCCGGCGTTTTTCGATCAAGGGCACAAAGGCCGGCAGGAACGCCTTTCCCACGTCCTGAATGAACGCAAAATCCGCCTCCCAGTCGCCGGAATTGTAGTCATCAAGGAAAATTCCGCCCACACCCCGCGCCCGCTTGCGATGCGGGACATAGAAATACTCATCCGCCCAGGCCTTGAACCGCGGATAGTGCTCCGGGTCGTGCCGGTCACAATGCGCCTTCTGAACGCCGTGGAAATGCACCGTGTCCTCGTCATACTCCAGACAGGGGTTAAGGTCCGATCCCCCGCCGAACCACCACGCATGCGGGGTCCAGAACATGCGCGTGTTCATATGCACCGCCGGACAATGCGGGTTCTGCATATGTGCCACCAGTGAAATCCCGCTGGCCCAGAACCGCGGATCGTCCTTCATGCCGGGAATGCCCTTGCGCGCCGCCATGGCCGCCTGCGCCCGCTCGCCCAGTTCGCCATAGACTGTCGAGATATTCACCCCGACCTTTTCGAACACGCGCCCACCGCGCATGACCGACATAAGACCGCCCCCGGCATCTGATCCATCCGCGCTGGCGCGCTTGGTCTCGCTCACCTCGAACCGTCCCGGCGCCATATCACTGAACGGTCCTTGCGAATGGCTATCCTCCAGCCCTTCGAACGCGGCAACAATCTGGTCCCGCAATTCACGGAACCACGCGCTCGCGCGGGATTTCTGGCTGTCCATCTGGTCGCTCATCACGGGGCTCCTCCTCGTCCTTTGCCCCTAGCTAGCAGGCGCAGGGAACAGAGACCAGAGGCCGGTTTGATGCGCCTGTTCAGTGGGCCGGTGCCGTCACCGGGTCCACCAGCGTGCGCCCGCCATCCAGCGTCAGGATCTGCCCCGTCATGAACCCCGAACCTTCGGACGCGAGGTATTGCACCGCATCGGCAAGCTCTGTCGGCGCCGCGATCCGGCCCAGCGGCGTATGGTGTTCAATTTCGTTGCGATACTCGCGATTTTCCTTGAGCGTATCCTTGAGGCTCGCCGACATGACCGACCCGAACGAGACCGCGTTCACCCGAATACGGTGCGGTGCCAGCGCCACCGCCATGGACCGCGTCATCTGATCAAGTGCCGCCGTCGACACGGAATAGGCCAACAGGTCGGGATGCGTCCGCCGCGCCGCGATGGATGACAGGTTCACGATGGCACCGGCCTGCCCTTCTTCCTGCCCTTCGCTCTGCTTGATCATGCGGTTGGCCACGATCTGCGACAGGCGCAGCGAGGTCATCAGGTTCTGCTGCAACATCTGATCAACCGACGTATCGTCGGGATCAAGCGCATCGGTCGGCATCACCTGACGACAGCCATTGACCAGAATATCCACCTGGTCAAACGCGTCTATCGTCGCCGAAATCAGGTTCTTGATCGTCAGCTTCTCACGCAGGTCTCCAGCAAAGTAACGGATGTTGCCGGTTTCGCTGCGTTCACCCAGTTCCTCGACAAGCCGCTTTTCATCCATGTCCGCAAACATGACATTCGCCCCGTGGTCCGCGAAATGTCGCCCCACGGCAAGCCCGATGCCGTTGGCCGACCCGGTAATGATCGCGGTCTTACCCGCAATTGAAAAAGACATGAGCGATCCCCATCACGCTGCCCCGATTCTGTTCACGTTACGCGGTTTCACCGTCGCTTGCGAGCCGGACGTTGGGCATGCAGTACTTTGAACCGATTGTCGCCGGCGACCTCCTCGACCTTGAGGAAACTCTCCTGCAAGGCCGCCTCATAAGGCAGGTGCCGGTTCGCCACCATCCACAAATGCCCCGCCGGGGACAGGTTGCGCGCCGCCGACTGGATGAACTGCACGCCCAGCCCCGGTTCGGCCTTGCGCCCGGTGTGGAACGGAGGGTTCATCACCACCGTATCCACGGTTCCTGGGGCTTTCCAAGCGGTGGCATCCGCCCAGTGGAACACGGCCCGTGTGTCCGTCACGTTGCGCCGCGCACAATCCAGCGCGCTGTGATCGGCCTCGACGAGATGAACCTCGCGAATGCTCTCCCGGCGCAGAACTTCCGCACTGAGATACCCCCAGCCCGCCCCAAGATCGGCCACCACGCGGCCCATCTTCTCAGGCAACGCGCGCGCCAGCACGGAGGACGCCGGATCGATCCCGTCCGCCGAGAAAACGCCCGGCACCGTGACAAAACCACCGCCCAGTACGGTTTCCTCTGCGGCCCGCCAATCGGCAAACGTGCCCCCGGCAAACCAGAACAGCTTGCCATGCGCCTTGGAAATCACGCCCGCGACATCGGTGCGATTGCGGCACTCCTTGTAAATACTGTCGATCCCGTCGGTTTTCTGACCATCAATTACCACCACGTCGGCCAGCTCTGCCGCCTGAGCCACCAGATCACGCGCCTGCGCTTTGGCGCGGGGCAGCGCCACCACCGCCATCGCATAGGGGCCTTCGGGTGCCATCGGACAGGCATAGCCCGCGCGCTCAAAGGCATCGTGATCCGGCTTGAGTGGCTGGATCACATCGACACGTTCACGCTGCAGCGCGCTCAGGTCATAGCCCGTGCGCGGCGCAAAAACGACAATCCGCCCCTCGGGCGGCACGGGAAGACCGTGCTCCTGCACGGCCAGGGTCAATCGAGACTGGGACATATCATCAGGTGGCGGGCGCGCGCCCGGCTCACTCTTTCTCCATGGTGCATTGCAGCGGGTGCTGGTGGCGGCGGGCAAAATCCATCACCTGCGTCACCTTGGTTTCCGCGATCTCGTGGCTGAACACCCCGACCACCGCAAGACCTTTCTTGTGCACGGTCAGCATGATTTCGAACGCCTCGGCGTGGGTCATGCCAAAGAACCGCTCGAGGATGTGCACGACGAATTCCATCGGCGTGTAGTCGTCATTCAGCAACAGCACCTTGTACAGCGGCGGGCGCTTGGTGCGGGTACGAGTCTGTACCGCGACTCCGGAATCGCCATCGTCACCTTCTGGTCCGTTTGTCATCAGCACTGGCTGCAAACTCATTCTCGCTTTTTCGCTATCGGGATGTTTCGCGTCTGCTGTTTATATAGCCTGACACCACCCCGAGAAAAGAGGTTGCGCACGTGACGAAGCGACGGAAGCCCCAAAATCTCACCACAATCGCCTTTGATGCGGACGATACGCTTTGGCACAACGAGCGTTTCTTTCGCATCACCCAAGAGCGATTCGCGGAATTGCTCGCCGATTTCGCGTCTGCGGACCATCTCGAGGAACGGCTCCTCGCCGCCGAGACACGCAACATCGGGCATTATGGTTTTGGCATCAAAGGGTTTGTCCTGTCGATGATCGAAACCGCCATCGAAGTGACCGAGGAACGCGTGCCCGCAGCCGTGATCGCGGAACTCATGGCCGCCGGTCGCGAGATGCTGCGCCACCCGATCGAACTTCTGCCTCATGCGCGCGAAACGGTCGAGGCGCTGGCACCAAGTCACCACATCCTGCTGATCACCAAGGGCGACCTGCTCGATCAGGAACGCAAGCTGGCCCAGTCCGGCCTTGGCGACCTCTTCGACTGGGTCGAGATCGTCTCGCACAAGACCCCCGCCGTTTACACCCGCGTGTTTGAACGCCACGGCGACGGCGCGGCGCGCGCCATGATGGTCGGCGATTCCATGCGCTCGGACGTTGTGCCCGCGATTGCCGCCGGGGGGTGGGGTGTGCACATTCCCAACGGCCCGGCCTGGGAGTTGGAAAAGGCTGCCACACCCGATCAGCCCGAACGCTTTGTCGAGATGCCGTCGCTGGCCGGCCTTCCCGACCTTGTGCACCAACTGGGGTGACGCCTTGTCAATGGGCGGTCCGAAAATGGCAGCATTTGCGTTTGCGCCTAAGCTACCCCCAAGATGTGCCTTTGTCTGAATAACGCCCCGCAAATTGCCTAAAACAAAGGCTTTATTCGTTTCGTTACCTGTGCTAGCGTTCTTTCAAACAAAAGGTCAGACCGGAAAAACGGCGACCAGAGGCAGTAAAAGGGCAGTTCAAGTGAAGGCGCGGCGCATATGGCCGGCCCGATACGGGCTATTGATTCTGACACTGGTTTGGCTCGCGCTCGGCGTGCCTGTCGTGGCATTCGCGGCGCCTTATGCCGCGATGGTGGTGGATGCACGCTCGGGCGAAGTGCTGCATGCGCGCAATGCCGATACCCGCCTGCACCCGGCCTCGCTGACCAAGATGATGACCCTCTACATCGCCTTCGAAGCGGTCAAGAACGGCGAAATTTCTCTCGACACAAAGGTCCGCATCTCGCGCAATGCCGCCGCCGAACCGCCTTCCAAGCTGGGGTTGAAATCCGGTCAGCGTATCGCCCTGCGTTACCTGATCCGTGCCGCTGCGGTGAAATCGGCCAATGACGCGGCCACCGCCATCGGCGAGGCCATCGAAGGCTCAGAAGCGGCCTTTGCCCGCCGCATGAACCGCACCGCCAAGGCGCTTGGCATGTCCAACACCACGTTCAAGAACGCGCATGGTCTCACCGAGAGCGGCCATTTGTCCACCGCACGGGACATGACGACGCTGGGCCGTCATCTGCTCTATGACTACCCGCAATATTACAACCTGTTCTCGCGCCGGTCGACCAGCGCCGGGATCAAGACCGTGAACAATACCAACCGTCGCCTGCTCGACGCCTACAAGGGCGCCGACGGGATCAAGACGGGCTATACCCGCGCTGCCGGTTTCAACCTTGTCGCCTCTGCCGAGCGCGGCAATGAACGCGTCATCGCCACCGTCTTTGGCGGGCGCTCCACCGCGTCCCGCAACGCCAAGGTGGCCGAGCTTCTGGACCTTGGGTTCAAACGCGCGCCCAGCCAGGTCGCCCTGCGCAAACCGGCCCCGCCCGCCTACCAGGGTGGCACGCCGCCCGCAGGCAAGACCGTGCGTGTGGCCACCGCCGTGACCAAATCTCTGCGCCCCAAGCTGCGCCCCGTGGTCAACGAACCCGAAAACCAACCCGTCGTGGTCGCATCGGCCAAGGTCATCGAACATGACATCCAGTCGGCGCTGTTGCAGGCGCAAGAAGAAACCGGCGCGACGCTGGTCGCGACTGCGCCGACACCGCCGCCGCAACCCAAGGTCGTCACGCGCCTGTCGACGTCCGGCGGGCGTCACTGGGGCATCAATGTAGGCCGCTACGCAAGCCGCTATGCCGCTGAAAAGGTGCTGCTGAAAACCGCGCTGGCCGAAATGGCCACGCTCGATGGCACCCTGCGCAAGGTGGTCAAGAATTCACGCGGGTACGAGGCGAACTTCATGGGCATGACCCAGGACACCGCCGACCTCGCCTGCCGCCGCCTTCAGGCCCGCCAGATCACCTGCTACACGATCGGCCCAAGCTGACAGCGTGCACAGCGCCGCCCCACAGCACCGCACCCCGGAACTGATACGGGGCTTCGCACCCCCAGGACACACGCTTCAGTCAGCTTTTGGGTTTGTCGTCATACTGCCCCGACAGGATGCGCTGCGCATCGCCCTCGGGATCGTCATACTGGTCGGTCCTGACCGTATAGACAAAGGCCAAAAGGCCCACGCCGCCCAGAACGAGGGAAATCGGGATCAGATAGGCCAGAATCTGCATGGTGTCGTCTTTACCTCAGGCGCAACGCGTTCAGCGACACAGTAATCGAAGACAGGGACATGGCCAAGGCCGCGATCAGCGGCGTTGCCAATCCGGCAACCGCCAGCGGCACGGCGATCACGTTGTAGACCGTCGCAATCTGGAAATTCTCGCGAATGCGTTTCGTGGCCGACCGCGCGGTGGTCAGCGCATCGCCAATCGGGCTCAGATCGCCGCCCAGAAGAACGATATCCGATGCCACCCGCGCCGCATCCAGCGCCGAAGCCGGTGAGATTGACACATGCGCGGCTGCCAGCGCAGCCGTGTCGTTCAGCCCATCGCCCACCATCAACACATGCTTGCCGTCTTCGGCCAGCGCCTGCACCCGGCGCGCCTTGTCCTCGGGCAAGGCTTCCGCCACCCAGCGTGCGATCCCCAGCCGCTTGGCAAGGTCTTCCACCGCGCCCGCCGTATCGCCCGACAACAGGATCACCTCCTTGCCATCGGCCTTGAGCGCCTCGACCGCCGCTTCCGCGCCCTCGCGCAGGCTGTCTGCAAACAGGAACCCCTTGGCCTGCCCTGCGCCCAGCGACAGAAATGCCGCGGTCTGCGCCGGCGGCTCCGCCCCGACCCAGCTCGCCCGGCCCAGCCGAACCAGCCTGCCATCAAGCTTGCCCTGTGCGCCATATCCCGGCACTTCCTCGATTTCGCTCACCCGCGCCGGACGCACGCCCGCCGCCTGTGCCGCATCCGCCAAGGCCCGGCTGAGCGGGTGCGACGACCCCATGGCCAGCGCCATTGCGACGCCCAGTTCCTCTTGCGAGAAATCCTCAAGGTTGGTCAGTTGCGGCGTCCCCGCCGTCAGCGTGCCGGTCTTGTCAAACACCACCGTATCGACTTGCGCCAACCGCTCGAGCGCAGTCGCGTCCTTGATCAGCATCCCCTTGCGGAAAAGCCGCCCCGACGCTGCGGTGGTCACGGCTGGCACCGCCAGCCCCAGCGCACAGGGACAGGTGATGATCAGAACCGCTGCCGCGATATTGAGCGCGGTGCGCATATCAAAGGTGTAAAGATACCAGCCCACAAAGCTCAGCGCGGACAGGATATGCACCCCCGGCGCATAAAGCTTGGCCGCCTTGTCCGCCAACGATGTGTAATTCGACCGCCCCGATTCCGCGATCGCCACAAGATCCGCCATCCGGTGCAGGCTGGTTTCCTGCCCCACCGCCGTCGCGCACACAACCAGCGGCCCGGTCAGGTTCACTTCCCCCGCACTCACGCCCAATCCCGGTTCGGCAAACACAGGCAGCGTTTCCCCGGTCAGAAGCGAGCGATCCAGCTCCGACTGCCCCTCGACGATCTCGCCATCCACCGGCATCCGCCCACCGGGGCGCACCAGCACGAGGTCACCTACGACCAATTCGCTGACCTGCACGGTTTCCTCGACACCTTCGCGCACCCGCACCGCCCGCGGCACTTCCAGCGCTGCCAATTCCTCGGCCGCCGAGCGCGCCACGGCCCGCGTGCGATAATCCAGATACCGGCCCGCCAGCAGGAAAAACACCAGCGCCAGCGCCGCGTCGAAATAGGCATGTTCCCCGCTCAGCGCGGTTTCCCAAAGCGACGTCACCACTGCCAGCACAATTGCCAGCACAATCGGCACATCCATGTTGAGACGGCGATGTTTCAGCGCGCCCCAGGCACTCACGTAAAAAGGCCGCCCCGAAAACACGATGGTCGGCAGGGCAATCGCCGCCGAAATCCAATGGAACATGTCACGCGTCGCCGCCTCGGCCCCGGACCAGACCGAGATCGACAAGAGCATCACGTTCATCGACGCGAACCCGGCTACCGCCAGACGCATCAACAAATCACGCCCCGCCTTGTCGGTCTTGGTCGCGCTCAGCGTCCCGGCATCCAACTCATGCGCCTCATAGCCGATGCCATCCAGCACCCGCACCATGTCATCCGCGCTCACATCCGGCTCGGCTTCGATCGTGGCCCGCTTCAGCGTCAGGTTCACCCGCGCCGACTTGACCCCCGGCACCCGTGTCAGCGTCCCTTCGATCGTGCTGATGCACAGGGCGCAATGCACTCCGGGCACCGACAGCGCCAGATGCGCGTCCTTTTGCGCCTCCTGTTCGGCCAGCGCTTCGGCGGCCGGGGCGGCATCACAGGCCGGGCAGGCCGACATGTTGGGACGCATCGCAGCGGTCATGTCTTACCCCTTGATCACGTTCAGGACGACCCGTTGCTGGAACAGCGTACCGTCCTTGGCTTTGGCGGTCATGCGGATGTTCCAGTTGCCCGGCGCAAGCTCTGTCGGGGCCACATAGAACTGCCCGTCAAACTCGAAACTGGGCTTCACGTCATCCTTCACATGGGTCGCCCGCCCCAGAACCGCGTCCAGCTCGGCCACCTCGACCGGCTTGCCATAGGCATCCGTGATCGACAGGATCAGCAACCCGCCCGTGGCCCGCGCTGCCACCTGCCAGCCCAAAGACTCCTGCGCATCGCGCTTTTCGTCAAATTGCTGGCTGGCGACATACGAGTTCTTCACTTCCAACCCCGGAAACGTCGCCACCGCGTTCCATGCCAGGGCCAGGTTGACCGCGATGATCACCCCGAACGCCCCGACAAACACCATCAGCGCATGCCGTCCGGTGAATTCGCGTTTTGACATCAGTTCTTCCTTCCGTTGAACACCGTGTCGCTATGTACACGATCTCCATTGCTCGTGTCTTCCACCCAGAAGCGGAATTCCGTGCGGTCGTTTTCGGCCGGCACCGAACCTTTGGGCGCAACCACATAGACACGCTGCAATTTCATCGAGTCCGCTGGTACGGTCACAACTTCGTAAGGTGTGCCTTCCAGCTCCACGCGCAACGTCAGATCGCCCTTGACCGTTACTCGGAACGGACGGTCATCCCCATGCTTGTTGCGCAGCCGCACTTCGTAGGTGTTGCGGATCGAGCCGTCCGACAGGGTCACATAGGTCGGGTTGCGCACCGGGGCCACCGTGATCTCGATGTCCTTGCGCACGAACAGCGCCACGACCAGAAGCACTCCCACCAAGGACCAGAGCGCAGTATAAAGCACGGTCCGTGGACGCAGGAAGTGGTGCTTCCAGATGCTGCGCGGCGCGTTGCCCGCGGTTTCCCACTCTTCATCCCCAACCGCGAGATAGTCGATCAGACCGCGCGGCTTACCGACCTTTTCCATCATCTCGTCACAGGCGTCGATACACAGCGCGCAGGTGATGCACTCAAGCTGCTGCCCGTCACGGATGTCGATCCCCACCGGGCAGACGTTCACACAGGCCATACAGTCGATACAATCGCCCAGTTCCGTGTCCTTGGTCCGCTTGCCCTTGCCGCGCGGCTCGCCGCGCCAGCTGCGATAGCCCACGGTCAGCGTGTCTTCGTCCATCATCGCCGCCTGAATCCGCGGCCACGGGCAGGCATAGATACAGATCTGTTCCCGCGCAAAGGCACCAAAGAACACGGTGGTAAAGGTCATTACCGCAATGGTGGTATAGGCAATCGAATGGGCCGTGCCGTTCACCAGATCCACCATCAGCGTCGGTGCATCAGTGAAATAGAACACCCAAGCCCCACCCGTTGCGAGACCGATAAAAATCCACACGATCAGCTTCGTAAGCCGCAGACGGAACTTGCGAAAGTCCCATTTTTTCTGGCGATACAGGCGCAGACGCGCGTTGCGGTCGCCCTCGATCCAGCGTTCCACGAGGATAAAAAGGTCCGTCCACACGGTCTGTGGACAGGCATAGCCGCACCACACACGCCCCAAAGCCGAGGTAAACAGGAACAATCCAAGCCCGGCCATGATCAGCAACCCGGCCACGAAATAGAACTCGTGCGGCCAGATCTCGATCATGAAGAAAAAGAAACGGCGGTTGGCAAGATCAAGCAGAACCGCCTGATCCGGTAGGTTTGGCCCCCGGTCCCAGCGAATCCACGGCGTGAGGTAATAAATCCCCAGCGTGATTGCCATGATGTACCACTTAAGGTTCCGGAATTTGCCTTTCACTCGTTTGGGAAAAATCGGCTCGCGGGCCGCGTAAAGGGATGGCTCGGGATTACTGCTCACGGAATCACTCACGCATTGGAAATTGGGTGTGGCCCTTTTCCCAATCTTAACACGTTCACACTTTGACCTGTATCAAATGCCACATCTTTAATGTAGGTTTTGATCCACTTTTTGCCCCGCGTCGCGCACCTGTTTGGGGGTGAGACCGGTCCAGCTCTGGAAAGCGCGGTAAAACGAGTTGGGATCGCGATAGGCCAGAAGGAACGAGATTTCCTCGACGCTCAGATCGCCACTCTTGAGATAGTGCATCGAAAGATCTTCGCGCGTTGCGTCCAGAACCCTTTGAAATGTCTTGCCTTCTTCCTTGAGATGCCGTTGCAGGCTTCTGCGGCTGGTCAACAGGCGGGCACAGACGGCATCCACCGTCGCCTGCCCCGCCGGAAGCAATTCCAGCAGGGCATCGCGAACCCGCTCTGACATTGCCATGTTGCGCTGGCGTTGTGCCAGTTGCCGGGTCAGGTCACGCTCGAACCCGGCCCACAGTTCCGGGTTTTCCGAAATCAGCGGGCGCTGCGCATCCGCGCGCGACAGCGTCAACCGCACCTCGCTCCCCAATACCACGCGGCGGCCGAAATAACGGTCATACTCGGCCTGGTTCGGCATCAGTTTCGGCATCTCCAGCTTGAGCGGCACAATGTCCGCCCCGGTGAAATTGCGACAGATCTCGATGAAATAAACCAGCTCGAACGCAGCCATCGCCATCGGCTTGCCAATCGCGGCCTCTCCCGTCGAGACTTCAAGAGTCACCGTTTCCGGGCTTGGTTTCACCAACAACCGCACCGGCGCCACCAATGGCTTGAAGATCGCCAGCCGTTCCAGTCCCGTCAAAACATCCGGGCTGCAGGAGAACGCGAACAGCGCCGGTTCGAACGGTCCGCGCGCCAGCATCCGAGCCAATTCCATCGGCAAACCCGGTCGGTCACTTTCTTCCATGAGCGCGCCCCAGATCGCAAAGAACTGCGCCGCGGTCACACCCAGCCCCGTGTCCTGCAAAACTGCCTGGGGCACCCCGGCCCGGCGCAGCACCCGCCCCGGATCCACGCCCAGAATGCGACAGGCCTGGACCGTCGAATTCGAAATCGCATAGCGCGTCTGTTTTTGCATGGTTCCCTCCGCGAGGCCTTGTGCCCCGATGATATCGGCATCCGGCGCCGCAAACCCAGTGTCACGCGCGGCTCCGGCACAATCCGCAAGCAGTTTGGCGCAAAATGCAAGTCACACTTGTGCGAGCAATCATCCATGTCGGGAAAAGAAAAAGGTACCGGCCTTCCCAGGAAACGCGCGAACAGGACGGGAAGACCGATACCTATGACCCCATCTGCACCAGCAACAGGGGTTTCTCTCAGAACCTTGCGGGATGTCCCTTTTTGGCTCCGTTGACGCCATACTGCGCCGATTCAACCTGCCGTGACTTGATCTCTGTCAAGTCGGCCACAGAAATCCCCGCATTTTTCCCTTAAAAATAAAGGCATTTCGCGTGCATCTTTTAAAACCGCGCCCCGCGCGTTTCAAAGCTTTGACCGCTCCTGCGCACCGTGCAAAGAATTGACTATGCAAGACCCCGATCGCCCCGTTGCCCCGCAAGACGAACGCAAAACCCTCACCGCAGCCGAGATTGGCGCAGTGGCCCATCTTTACCGGGGCGAGGTCTATCGAAGTACAATCTGGCGCACCCGCCTCGATACGACCACCAATTGGTCCGTCGTGACGCTTGGGGTGGCCCTGTCGATCTCTTTTGCCGAACCCGACGCCTCTCCTTTGCCGCTGGTGCTGGTCGGGGTGCTGATCGTGTTCTTCCTGATCCTCGAGGCCCGGCGCTATCGCTATTTTAACGTCTGGCGGGCTCGGGCACGCTGGATGGAGACGCATTTCTACGCCCCGCTCCTGCATGACGGTGACCTGCACATGGAAGAAAACTGGCAGAAGACCCTAGCCAGCGACTACATGCGCCCAGCCTACCATGTCAGCTTCCTGACCGCGATCGGACGACGAATCCGGCGCAACTACCTGTGGATTCTTCTGATCCAGTCCCTTGCCTTTGCCGGAAAGATCGCTGTGCACCCCACCCCTGTGTCGAGCTTCGAAGAAGCCCTGCGTCGCGCCGATATCGGCCCGATACCGGGCGAAACCATCGTTGCGTTCACCGTGCTCTACATCTTGGCATGGGCCGGGTTGGCGGTCTGGAGCAGCCGTGCTGATGCGCAAAAAGCCCGCGCGCGTGGCACCCAAACCTCGATGGGCTAGCCCAACGCGGTCAGCCTTGCGCCGGAGAGCCGGTAGGGTGCGCTTTGCGTCCCTGTCCGCGCAGCCACATCCGGAACGTTCGGGCCACCGGGCGCAGCGATGTCGGTCCGACCACGATATGATAGCCCTTGCGCCGCGCATCCTCGAACAACAACCGAAGCCGCCCGCTGCGCAAATCCTCCTCCACCCAGGCCCGCGCCGTGACCGCAACCCCCTGGGCACTGCGCGCCGCATCCAGCAAGAGGTTGCCGGGAAGATGCACCATGCCCGCCGTCGCCGTCTCGGGCACCCCGTTATCTTCAAGCCACATCGAGCTCTCCGAGGTGCCGAGTTCCTGCAGCCAGGGAAACTGCACCAGGTCCTGAGGCGTGGCCGCGTCCCGCGTCCCGATCAACGACGGTGCCGCCACGACAGCAATCGACGTCTGCAACAGCATCTCGCTTTCCAGCCCCGGCCAGTCCCCATTGCCATAGCGGACCCCGATATCAATCCCGCCGGGTGTGGGATCGGACAGGTTCGGGTTCGGGTCGATCATGATGTCGATCTCGGGGTGTTTCTGCCTGAAATCCGGCAGGCGCGGCATCAGCCAGTTCGCGGCAAAGGTCGGCGTCGTGGTGACATGCAGGGGCCGCGCCCGATCCAGTTCGCGCAGCTCGCGGGCCCGCTGCGCCATCGCGCCAAAGCCTCCCAGCAACGCATCCGCCAATAGTTGCCCATCCGGGGTCAGTACCGCCGCCCGTCCGGTCCGATCGAGCAACCGCAGGTCCAGATGCGCCTCCAACTGCCGGATTTGCTGGCTGATCGCCGCATGGGTGACATTAAGCGCCGCGCCCGCCGCCTGAAGCGAGCCCTTGTCAGCATAAGCAGCAAAGGCGCGGGCGGCGTTCAACGGTGGCAGATCAGTCCAGTTCATACTTAATTTCAGCTTACATATTGTCAGGCTTTCTGACTCGCAGTGTTACCCTGAAACATTCACATTTCAAGGCACCAACCCCAAACCCCAGGAGGCTTTCATGTTGTTCATTCTTTCAGATTTCATTCACGCGGCGACCTTTCGCGATCCCCGCGCCCGGCGCTGGGACGCTCCCCATCGCCGTTTCAGGGGCAATCGCCATGCGCGCGACAACCGCTGACATCCGGCCAGTTGCATGATCGACCCGATCGTATACCACCCCCACCTTGCCCAACCTTTCCCGCTGAAAAAGCCGGGGGACCCTAGGGTCAGGACTCATAGCCAGAAAATGACGAGTGCCGCCAGCGCGATGGCTGACAGGAATACCTTTGGGGATCTGTCGTAACGGGTCGCGACCCGCCGCCAATCCTTGAGCCTGCCGAACATGATTTCTATGCGGTTGCGCCGTTTGTAGCGGCGCTTGTCGTACTTCACCGTTTTCTTCCGCTGTTTTCGACCGGGGATGCAGGCGCGTATCCCTTTGTCTTTCAAAGCTTCTCTGAACCAATCGGCGTCGTAACCACGATCTCCGAGCAGCCAATCTACTTTTGGCAGGCTGCCAACGAGAACCCGTGCGCCGGTGTAATCACTGACCTGACCGGCTGTCACAAAGAGGTTCAGAGAACGTCCTTGGCTGTCGCAAATGGCGTGCAGCTTTGTGTTCATGCCGCCCTTGGTGCGCCCAATCAGACGCCCACGCCCCCCTTTTTCACACCCAGACTGGACGCCGTGCGATGAGCCTTCAGATAGGTGGCGTCGATCATGACCGTTTTCTCTTCACCATGATCAGCAGCCAAACCAATCAGCATCTCGGCGAAGATGCCCTTGTCGCTCCAACGCTTCCAGCGATTGTAGAGTGTCTTGTGCGGGCCGTATTCCTTGGGAGCATCACGCCATCGTAACCCGTTGCGATTGATGAAGATAATGCCGCTCAGCACCCGGCGATCATCCACACGAGGTTTGCCATGGGACTTGGGGAAGAAGGGCTCAAGGCGCGCCATCTGCGCGTCGCTCAACCAGAAAAGATCAGACATGTTTACCGCTCGTTTTTCGAGTCGTGAATCATGCCGCTAACCGGAAATCAATGGGTCCTGACCCTAAGAGCTTGGCGGATTTCTCTTTTCAGATCAGAGCATTACGATCCCCGAAGTAAGAAGATTCTAGAAGAAAAAGAAGAAGAACAATCAAAGCACAAATACGGATTTACGTAATTGCATAATTTTCGTCATGTTCGACCTTTGTTCCTTGAGCTGTAGCTGCCAAAACACTACAATGGCTCGTATCTGCTCACACATGGACCGCAAGATATGGACATTTCACCCCTGCTCACCGTGGCTGACTTCTGCCGGGCTATAGGTATTAGCCGATCCACCTGGCACAAGCTCAAGCGCCAGGGCGCAACACCTGCCGTCGTCACCATCGGCGGCATTCAACGCATCCGAAAGGAAGCAGCTGAGGCATGGCTTGCTGAGAACGAAACAAGAGGCAGCACCATCCACTGACACAACCTAGCCCGGTCGAAATGGGAGGAACGGCGGGCGCAACGAGGCTAAGAAACTGGACACGCAATTCACGGCATCAGGCCCTAACGGAACGGCTGAAACGCCCGAGTTACGGAAGCGGCCTATATATATATAGCTCGCGCGTTACCTATACCATACGGTTCCCACCAAGACCCACACAGAGACACCTTAGCGAACAAGGGCAGGCAAGGGGCGGTCCCCAGCCCCGCAGCCGCAGCCCGCCCGCTGGGCACGGTAATCAACGAGATCGCCAAGACAATCCAGCCGCCAGAAAAACGCACGGATGACTTGCCGGTCGGTTCTCAAGCAAAATTCATCGAGGCGGCAAAATGTGCTGCTGTTTGCGGTTTTCCAATCAACACGCTTCTCACGGTTCGCTGGGTATCGCTCTACCATCACGACAACGCCAATCCGCTCTTTGCGCAATCACCCGTCGAGCGAATTGCCTACCTGGTCGAATTGCTGAGAAAATGGGTTGGCACGCGGTGTCGCGGCGGCTTCCTGTATCTTTGGGTCCGCGAAACAACATCGGAGCTGGGCGAACACTGGCACCTCGCCTTTCATCTGCCACACGGAAAGCGAAAGGCCGTCGCGTCCTATCTCTCCGATCTTCTTGGCGAACCTGTAGACCACACGCCCGCACCAAGGCTCAAGGGCGAACAGAAGGCGAGTTCGCATGTAGCGTCTGGCGGTCGTGGCACCTGGCAAAAGACACATACCCGGAACGATCCGGTTTCTACCTCGCCGCTTATCTTGGGAAGGGCGAACCATCTGAACGCATGTTTCGCGGCAAACTGGTCCCGAACACCCGCAAGCTGGTCAGGGGCCAGGCATTCGGTGGCCGTGAAAGGTCTGGCAGATACGACGCGCCGCAAGGTCAGATCAGGGGCACGACAGCACTCAAGAAACGGTTCGACATTGCCCGTCCGCTCAAACAGGCCATGAAAGCCCGCCAGAGCGGCGATTTAAGCGGCATGGGGGGGGGTGAGGTATGGGAGAGGGGGGTGCCAAAAGCGAGAAGCGCGCTCAGCGGCGCTCTCTGCGCCTCTCAGGGGCATTTGCGAAAATCACCCCTTCACAGCAAAAGCAGCCGGGAACCGATACCGGGCAAGTTTCCAAATGATTTCGGCTAAATCTGAGGTGAGGCATGGGAGGGATCGGTAGTGGGCGACACTGGCAGTTCGGGGCAGACACAACGGACGATTACCGCTCGATTGATATTCGGTGGCTGAAACGTGAAGGGCTTCTGGATTTCGTGGGCAGTCGGCGCATTACCTGGTCGCGTGGTGGCGAGGTGACAGGCTCGATCAATGTCCAGTCAGAGCCGGGGCGCGTGATCCTGGACTATCGCCACCGGGATCGAGGCGGGGAATGGCAACCTGAACGCTATCCCGTCTATCTCGACACCACGCCCTGCCACATGGGCGGCGAGCGGCATTGGTTTCTTTGCCCAGCTCGGGGCTGCGGTCGCCGGGTCGCCATCCTCTACGGCGGGGCAATCTTCGCCTGCCGTCATTGCTACCAGTTGGCTTATCCCTCTCAGCGGGAAAAGCCGGGGGATCGAGCGGCACGGCGGGCAGATCGCATCAGGGACAAAATGGGCTGGCCTGGTGGCATCCTGGAAGGCGGCGACTGGGGCAAGCCCAAGGGAGTGCACTGGCGCACTTATGAGCGTCTTTGCCGCGAACACGACGCCCTGTCAGATCGCGCTTTGGTCGGGATCGTGGATCACCTGAGTTGCACGCACAGGCAGTGGAGTGGCACACGCGCAAAGTGGCGGCTCTGAAAATGGACCCCGAGATGGATGAGCTGGTCTCTGCTCTCAAGCGGGCAATCTAGGCGGCAGATTTACTCTGCCGCTATTTCTTGTTTGCTTCCAAGACTTTCCACAACTGAAAGAATTGTTTCCACACGCGCATCAAACGAGTGCATTTCGCTGAGCTTCCTGGCAAGCGCTTCGCGCTTTTTCAGTTTGCTTGCGGGTTCGTTCTGCGCGCTCTCGATGGCCGCTTTGAAGCTGTCAAAATCGGTGTAGGTGTAGATGTAGTCCGACAAGTCTTCGGGTAGCCAGCCGACGTCTTCGGAGACCGGGATAGCGCCGCACGCGAGCGTGTCAAAAACGCGATTGGACAAAAGGCCGCGAACCTGCATCACGGGTGTATGGTCATTCAGAACGATCGAGGCCGATTGGTAGATCGCCGGCAATTCGCTGTTGTCGATGAAGTCGTCCTGAACATAGTCTTTGTATTCGCTCTTTCGCCAGCCCGGTCCCCAGATTTTGAAATCCAACCCGGCTTGATCGGCAAACAAAACCGATTTTCTCACGTATTTTGCGCGCGAACGACCCACAAAGACAATTCCCTCTCGCGATTTTCGAGATTTTGGAGGTGTCATAAGTTCGGCATCGAAGGCCTGCGGAAGCAGTGTCGAAATTCCTTTGCCACGTCCGCTTTCACCTTCTTCCATCAGTGTCTGGGACGCCCAGAACACGTGGTCCGCTTCGTTGTAGTTGATGTCGCGCATCCCTTTCGAAATGCACCAGAACAGCGTAGTGCGGCCGGGGATCGCAGGCACTTGCGCCCTTCCCCGGAGTACAATGTCAATTCCGCCCGGTTCCGCATGCAAATCCCAGTCTTCCTGAGAAGCGATATAGGTTCGGTGACCCTTGCGGCTAAACGTGCGCGCGATACCACGTGCAAAGGCATAGTCGCCCCAAAAGGTCATGCGGCTCTTGTTAGGAGCGGGTATCTTTATGCAGACATCAGGATTGTTCTCCCATTCTTCCACCAGATCGAACGGATACTCGGACATAAATCGACTGCTTAGAGCAGGGACAACCGAGAATGAAGAAAAGTATTTCTCGACACCGTACTCGGCAAGCGACACGTCAAGGAACTCTTCCATGATCTTGTCATAGTTTTTTTCAAGAATGCGGTTTTTCGGGTCGAGATTGGCAATGATCACCAAACCTGTAGGCTCCGCATCAACGATCTCAAGTGTCAGGTCGGGTCGATATTTCCGGAGCACCGGCACCATTTTCCAGACGTCGCCGGTCCAGCTTGAGGTGGCGGCATCACTGCGGCTTCGCGAGGCCATGCCGGCTGTCCAGGGAAGGCAATCATGCAGCACGACGACGCCTTTGGATGTGCAATGGCGTTCGGTGCCGATAAAATCGCGCAGCAGGTATTCGAACAAGTGCATACCGTCCAGAAACGCAAGGTCGATTTTTGCGCCGAGTTTCTCAATGTGACCATTGGCAAAAAAGTCGTCGCTGGTCTCTTGAAACGCGTAGAGAGCAGGTTTGTTGCCCATCACTTCGGTGCGAAGGCGAAAGACCGGATCGACCGAGATGGATTTGGCTGAACTGAGTTCGAGGCTTACGCCAGTTTGCGTTCCAATCTCCAGATACCATTCAGGTTTCAGGCTGTTGTGCAATGACTTGAAAAACGACAGATAGTGCATCCCTTCTGCCAAGAAACATCCGTCTTCTGCAACTCTGTTCATGTTCGCACCTTTTGTGTCACTGTTCTTGCCTCAACAGGCGTGCCGCAATACTTTCTGTCGCGGTTCTTTGGTTAACTGGCTTCCGCAATCATAACACGATCTGCGCTGTTATTTGCAGCTTTTTCGTGGATTCGGGCGAAGTCAATCTCGGAAATTCCCGGCAACGCGTCCGCCAGCTTATGGGGGTCCTTTCCGGCTGAGTGCAGGATCGTACGTTAGGCAGCCAGTACGCGTCTTCCGTTCTCTCTGAGTTCACCGTTGGGTCCGACATATCTGTAAATTGTGACGGGTTTGACCCCGAGTTCTGCGGCGAGTTGCGAGACAGAGGTATCGCGACTGGACATGGCTGCCTGCGCGAGGCGCACCTGGGCTTTGGTCAACGCGAATTTACGCCCGCCTTTGCGCCCTCGCGCCCGTGCCGCTCTGAGACCCGCGACTGTGCGTTCGCGGATCAATTCCCGTTCAAATTCAGCCAGTGCAGCGAAGATGCCAAAAACCAGCCGTCCTGCAGCTGTGGTCGTGTCGATCTGTGCGCCTTGGCCCGTGAGGACGCGCAGGCCGATCTCACGATCGGTCAGCTCCTGCAGAGGGCTCAAAACCGAGGGCAAAAGACGGGGGCGGGAGCCTCAGGGTGTCATTCTGCACTCAGCCGGAATCGACCCCAGGTAGGGAGAGCGAAAATCAAAGTGGAGCTAATGTTAACGTTTGCTAAGGTTGAGGTGAGCAAAGGGTCGCGCCGGTTTCGACATACTGTAGGGGCTGGGGTTCGGTCTGGCCGCTAACCTGGGGGCAGATTACGAGAAGGGGAGTTAAAATCGGAAAACCGTTACTGGGGAACGGCTTGGCGAAGCAGAACCCCTCGCTCCTGCCCTACTTCAGTAGACCGCGTGACACTGAAATGTGCCTACCCGAGCAGCAGGATTACTAAGGGCTTCAGCGATTTCCTGGCAAGCCACTCTGTTGTCTACGTATCCAAATATCACCCCCACCGGGGATTCAATCGTTTCGTTCTTGATCAGCAAATACGCGCGGTTTTCAGGAAGCGCCCATTCCAACTCCCGCGCCGCCTTGATCATGGTTTCAAGATTTTTATCAGGATCTGCAGCTGCTAACTGCGGAAGACAGATCACCATCAGAAAAGCCGTCAGAGCAATAATCGGTTTGGTCATGCAGTCCCTTTCGTTCTGCCCTATTAAAGGAATCCCCCCCTGTCCTTGCCTGTTCAGACAGAGGCTTTCCTGAGGGTCAACGGCACTCACCCAAAAAGGCAATGCCGTCGGCTACAGCAAGGAAGGCTTTGACAGCGCCTACGTCGTATTCATGTACTTCGTAGTATCTAGGGTCAGGACTCATAGCCAGAAAATGACGAGTGCCGCCAGCGCGATGGCTGACAGGAATACCTTTGGGGATCTGTCGTAACGGGTCGCGACCCGCCGCCAATCCTTGAGCCTGCCGAACATGATTTCTATGCGGTTGCGCCGTTTTTAGCGGCGCTTGTCGTACTTCACCGTTTTCTTCCGCTGTTTTCGACCGGGGATGCAGGCGCGTATCCCTTTGTCTTTCAAAGCTTCTCTGAACCAATCGGCGTCGTAACCACGATCTCCGAGCAGCCAATCTACTTTTGGCAGGCTGCCAACGAGAACCCGTGCGCCGGTGTAATCACTGACCTGACCGGCTGTCACAAAGAGGTTCAGAGGACGTCCTTGGCTGTCGCAAATGGCGTGCAGCTTTGTGTTCATGCCGCCCTTGGTGCGCCCAATCAGACGCCCACGCCCCCCTTTTTCACACCCAGACTGGACGCCGTGCGATGAGCCTTCAGATAGGTGGCGTCGATCATGACCGTTTTCTCTTCACCATGATCAGCAGCCAAACCAATCAGCATCTCGGCGAAGATGCCCTTGTCGCTCCAACGCTTCCAGCGATTGTAGAGTGTCTTGTGCGGGCCGTATTCCTTGGGAGCATCACGCCATCGTAACCCGTTGCGATTGATGAAGATAATGCCGCTCAGCACCCGGCGATCATCCACACGAGGTTTGCCATGGGACTTGGGGAAGAAGGGCTCAAGGCGCGCCATCTGCGCGTCGCTCAACCAGAAAAGATCAGACATGTTTACCGCTCGTTTTTCGAGTCGTGAATCATGCCGCCAACCGGAAATCAATGGGTCCTGACCCTAAAGGACAGGGCCGAAAATGAAAAAGGGGCCGCGACAGCGGCCCCTTTTCCCTTGTCTTCGACAGCTGGCTTATTCGCCGCCACCCAGTCCATGAACATAGGTCGCAACGGCGCGGATCTGCGCTTCGCTCAGACGCTCGTTCCACGCGGGCATTGCGCCCTTGCGGCCCCCGACAACGGTCTCGCTGATGGTGGCATAGTCGCCGCCATAGAGCCAGATCGCATCCGTCAGGTTCGGCGCACCCTGGGCACGGTCGCCCGTCCCGTCTTCCATGTGACACGAGGCACAGTTCTCTTCAAAGACAACGGCACCCTCGGCCACCTTGGAGGCATCCTGTGCGTCACCCGAAAGCGACATCACATAGTTCACCACAGCGTCGATCTGCTCGGCTTCCAGAAGATCGCCAAAGGCGGTCATCTCGGACTGGCGCAGATAGTCGTTATCCGCGTCCGCCTGCTGGCGGATACCAACGGTGATCGTGGTGTGGATCGACTCGATGTCGCCACCCCACAGCCAGTCGTTGTCCAGCAGGTTGGGATATCCCACCGCACCGGCAGCACCCGAGCCGTGACACTGGGCACACCAGGTCTTGAACACAGCTGCACCTGCGGAAACCGCATAGGCGCTCAGCTCCGCGTCATTCGCGATTTCGGTCAGCTCTGCCGCTTCCAGCTTGGCATTGATCGGCGCCAGCTTGGCAGCTGCCGCATCAATGTCGGCCTGCACGTTGGCGCGGGTCGAAAAGCCCAGAACGCCAGCGGTTGCACTCTTGATGCCGGGCCATGCGGGATAGGCAATGGAATAGCCGATCCCCCAAACAATACAGGCGTAGAAGATCCAGACCCACCACTTGGGAAGCGGGTTGTTGTACTCTTCGATCCCGTCCCAGCTGTGGCCGGTCGTTTCGACCTGGTTACCTTTTTGAACAGGTTTCTTACTCATGTCCTCGCCTCCTCGTCCGTGGCGGGTTTGTCTTGGTGCCGGAACGGGATGTCCGCGGTTTCGCGGTATTCCTTGCTTGCCCCCGGACGGAACACCCAGAGGATGATTCCGATGAAGAAGGCAAACAGGAACAACAACATCCAGCTGTCGGCAAACTCACGCAGAAGGGAATATGTTTCCATTTTCCCGTTCCTTACCGCGACGCATCAGGGGTGAAGGTCGAGAAGTCGACCAGCGTGCCCAGCATCTGAAGATAGGCGATCATCGCATCCAACTCGGACACACCAGGCTGGCCGTCAAAGTTGCGCACGTTCACGTTCTCACCATAGCGCTCCAGCAGCCCGTCATAATCGCTGTCGGGATCTGCCTGGGCCATAAAGTCGGCCTGAGCGTTGGCGATCATGTCTTCAGTATAGGGCACACCCACGATGGCATTGGTTGCCATGAGATCACCGATATACTTCCCGTCGATCTTCTTCTTCTCGAGGAAGCCATATTTCGGCATCACCGACTCGGGCACCACCGACTGCGGATCGCGCATGTGGTCAACGTGCCAGTCGTCCGAGTAACGGCCACCCACGCGCGCCAGGTCAGGCCCGGTCCGCTTGGACCCCCACTGGAACGGGTGGTCGTACATCGACTCCGCTGCCAGCGAGTAGTGACCATAACGCTCGACCTCGTCGCGCATCGGGCGGATCATCTGGCTGTGACAGACATAGCACCCTTCACGGATATAGATCTCGCGACCGGCCATCTCGAGCGGGGTGTAGGGACGCATGCCCTCCACCTCTTCGATGGTGTTTTCCAGCCAGAACAGCGGTGCGATCTGCACGATGCCGCCGATGGTTACGACCAGGAAGCTGAAGATCAGCAGGAGGGTCGCGTTGGTCTCGAGGATTTTATGTTTATCGAGAATTGCCATTGCTCCGGCCCTCCTTATTCAGCCGGGACCGCAACGGAAAGGCTCGACTCTTTGGCCGGCGACTTCCGTACAGTCATCCACAGGTTGTAGCACATGATCACGGCACCAGCGAGGAACATAAGTCCACCCAGACCACGAACAACGTACATCGGGAACTTCGCGGCAACGGTGTCGGCGAACGAGTTCACGAGGAAGCCGTTTGCGTCCACTTCACGCCACATCAGGCCTTCCATGATGCCCGTGACCCACATCGACGCGGCGTAAAGCACGATGCCGATGGTGGCGAGCCAGAAGTGCCAGCTGACGAGGGTCAGCGAGTAGAGGCGCTCACGTTTCCACAGAACCGGAACCAGGAAGTACAGGGCACCAAAGGTGATCATGCCGTTCCAGCCAAGAGCACCCGAGTGCACGTGACCAATGGTCCAGTCAGTGTAGTGCGACAGCGAGTTCACGGCGCGGATCGACATCATCGGACCTTCGAAGGTCGACATGCCGTAGAAGCCTACCGAGATCACCATCATACGGATCACCGGATCGGTGCGCAGCTTGTCCCATGCGCCCGAAAGCGTCATCAGACCGTTGATCATGCCACCCCAGGACGGCATCCACAGCACGACCGAGAACACCATGCCCAGCGTCGACGCCCAGTCAGGCAGCGCGGTATAGTGCAGGTGGTGCGGACCAGCCCAGATGTAGATGAAGATCAGCGCCCAGAAGTGGATGATCGACAGCTTGTACGAGAACACGGGGCGTTCGGCCTGTTTCGGGATGAAGTAGTACATCATGCCCAGGAAGCCTGCCGTCAGGAAGAAGCCCACAGCATTGTGGCCGTACCACCACTGGGTCATTGCGTCCTGGACACCGGCCCAGACGATCACCGATTTCGAACCGAAGATCGACACCGGGATGGTGGCGTTGTTCACGAGGTGCAGCATGGCCACGGTCACGATGAACGACAGGTAGAACCAGTTCGCCACGTAGATGTGGGGTTCTTTCCGCTTGATGATCGTGCCGAGGAAAACGGCGAGATAGGCCACCCAGACGACGGTCAGCCACAGGTCAACATACCATTCGGGTTCCGCGTATTCCTTCGACTGCGTACCGCCCAGCAGATAGCCGGTGGCGGCAAGAACGATGAAGAGCTGGTAGCCCCAGAACACGAACCAACCAAGGTTGCCGCCCCAGAGGCGCGCCGCGCTGGTGCGCTGAACCACGTAGAACGAGGTCGCGATCAGGGCGTTACCACCAAAGGCGAAGATCACCGCCGAAGTGTGCAGCGGACGCAGGCGGCCAAAGTTGGCATAGCCCTGTGCCCATTCAAAGTTCAGTACCGGAAATGCCAGCTGGAAAGCGATGAAAACGCCTGCCAGAAAGCCGACAACGCCCCAGAAGGCGGTCGCGATCACGCCGGCGCGCACCACGGAGTCGAAATATTCGTCCTGCGGGTGCGACACGGTGGTGCCAACTCTCCGCAGGGTCCAGATAAACAGGCCACCAGACACTGCCGTCACAATGAGGGCATGTACCAGGTAAGCCACATCGCGCGCGTAGTTGGCCGCCATCATCGCCAGAAGCGTGATGAGACCAAGCGCGATCAGCTTGATATAATTAACCATTTTGCGTCCCTTACGTCTTTTACGTCTTTTCCAAGGCACGACTCGCACGCACCTCGGCTGTTTCAGACTGACCGCTTTTTGCGGCTGCAGCGTAAACTTTGCCTTGATCTGCATCAAAGCACGGTTTTCTGAAATGCGTCCCTATCAGGGATGTCCACTCGGGGTAGCTCGACGCCCCACATGAAAACTTGCATATCGCATATAGCTTATCAATATCACGGGAGTGCCAATATGGCCTACAAATCGTTGCTGTCCGTGCTGACCAACTCCGATCTGGCCGAAGGTCCGATTGCGCAGGGCATCGCGCTGGCCGGAACGCAGGATGCCCATTACGACGTGCTGTGCCTTGGCGTAGATCGCAGTCAGGCAGGCTACTATTACGCTGGCGCCAACGCCATGATTCTGCAGGAAACTCTGAATCAGGCTCAGACGGAATCCCAGAAGATCGAGGACGGCGCCAAGGCCCTGCTCAAGGGCTCCGGCATTCGCTGGGCCACCGATTCCGGCGTCGCCCAGATTGCCGATCTCGGGCGCCATGTCGCGGCCCATGCCCGGTTCGCCGATCTGGTGATCCTGCCCAAACCCTATGGCGACGACCGCGGCGCCGAGCTTGAACCGACGCTTGAGGCGGCGCTGTTCGAAGGTCAGGCCCCAGTGCTGATGGTCCCTGACGACAAACCTGCGATCACCCAGCCCCGGACCATCTCCATCGGCTGGAACGAAAGCTCCGAGGCGCTGGTCGCGGTGCGGGCCGCCCTGCCCTTCCTGCAGGCTGCCGATCTCGTGCGCGTGGTCGTGGTCGATCCGCCCACCCACGGCCCCAACCGCTCAGATCCCGGCGGTCTCCTGTCGCAATTCCTGTCGCGCCATGGCGTGCGCGTCGAGGTCGACGTGCTGTCCAAGACCCTGCCCCGCATTTCGGACATCCTTCTGCGCCACGCGCGCGATACCGAGACCGAGATGATGGTCATGGGCGCTTATGGCCACTCGCGCTTCCGCGAAGCCATTCTCGGCGGCGCCACGCGCAACATGCTGGAACAGGCCGACATCCCGGTCTTCCTCGCACATTAAGCCAACGCCCCGCAGCGCTTTGCCCCTGAACGACAAAAGCCGCCCAACCGGGCGGCTTTTCAGGGTGTAACGCATCCGGCAAGAAGCCTAGGCCATGATCCCGCCATCGGCATCGTCCCCGGCCTCGTTCAACAGGCGCGAGAAATCGGGGATGGTCACATGCCGCTTGCCTTGCAGTTCAATCACCCCGTCCCGCTTGAGCGCCGACATCTGCCGGCTTACCGTCTCCAGCGTCAGGCCAAGGTAATCCGCCATCGCCTCGCGGGTCAGCGGCAAATCAAACACCAGCGGCCCCTGCATCCCGTCAAGCTTCAGCGTCGCATCGCGGCGGGCAATGATCGACAACAGGCTCGCGATCTTCTCGCGCGCGGTCTTGCGACCCAGCACCAGCATCCATTCGCGCGCCGCGTCCAGCTCGTCGAGAGTCATTTCAAGCAATCGTTGCGCGATATGCGGCGTCTGCTCCATCATCTGCTCAAACGGCTTCTTGCGGAAACAGCACATCACCATGTCCGTGGTGGCCACCACGTCATAAGCCGCCGCCATCCGTCCGGGCCGCCCGACAAAGTCGCTCGGCAGCAGCAGGCCGACCATCTGCGTGCGCCCGTCTTCCATCGTCTGCGTCAGCGACGCGATTCCCGACACCACCGAGCCGACAAAATCCATCCGGTCCCCGGACCAGATCACGGTTTGGCCGGCTTCGAAGCTCCGGTAATACTTGATTTCCTCAAGCTGCTCCAACTCGTCGCTCTCACAGCGGGCACAAACCGCCCGATGCCGTATCGGACAGTTCCCGCAATCCTGCGAGATATGGAGTACATCGTCGTTCAGTTTGTTCATGTTCGCGCTTGATCTGGGTCAAGGATAGCCCTGACTGTCTGCGGCTAAGCGTAATCTTATGGAAACGAAAACTCAATTGGCAAAGCTGGGACTGTTCGACGCAAAAGTGCCGCGCTACACCAGCTACCCGACGGCACCTCATTTCAACAATGACGTGACGCCCGAAACCTATGCTTCCTGGATACGCGCCATTCCGGTCGCAAGCCAGGTCTCGCTTTATGTGCACGTGCCGTTCTGCCGGCGCCTCTGCTGGTTCTGCGCCTGCCGGACCCAAGGCACCGCCAGCGCCTCGCCCGTGGCCGCCTATGTGGAAACGCTGAAAGCCGAGCTGAAACTGCTCAAAGACACGTTACCCGAAGGTGTTACGCTCTCGCGCCTGCATTGGGGTGGCGGCACGCCAACCCTGCTGGAACCGGGCATGATGGAAGACCTCGCGGGGGCCATCTTCGATGTCGCCCCCATGGCGGAGAATGGCGAATTCTCGGTCGAGATCGACCCCAACGAGATCGACGATGCCCGCCTCGCGGTACTGTCCAAGGCAGGCATGAACCGTGCTTCGATCGGGGTGCAGGATTTCGACGACGAGATTCAAAAGACGATTGGCCGCATCCAAGGATACGACATCACCCGCGACGCGGTCGAAGCGATTCGCGCCCACGGGGTCAAAAGCCTCAATGCCGACATCCTCTTTGGCCTGCCGCACCAGTCACAGGCCCGGATCACCGAAAGCGTGCAGAAACTCCTGTCGCTCTCACCGGATCGCGTTGCGCTTTACGGCTATGCCCATGTGCCGTGGATGGCCAAGCGCCAGCAGATGATTCCGTCGGACGCCCTGCCCACACCGCAGGAACGTCTTGCCCTGTTTGAAACCGCGCGCAAGCTGTTCATGTGGGACAATTACGTCGAGATCGGCATCGACCATTTCGCGACCAAGGAAGACGGTCTTTCCGTGGCACTGGAAAACGGCACCCTGCGCCGCAATTTCCAGGGCTATACCGACGACACCGCCGATGTGCTTATCGGTGTCGGGGCCTCCTCGATTGCCCGCTTCCCTCAAGGGTACGCCCAGAACGCCCCGGCCACCTCGGCCTATACGGGCCGTATCCGCGACGGCGCCTTCACCACCTCGCGCGGGCATGTGTTCACCGCAGAGGACAAGCTGCGCGGCCGCATGATCGAAGCCCTGATGTGCGATTTCCGCATCAACTCGGCCGAGATCATCGACACGTTCGGGATCACGCCGGACCGTCTCAACGCCATGTATGACGATGTGATGGCCCAGTTCCCCGGCATGCTGACCCTTGGACCGGACGGGCTTTTCATCCCGCCAGACGCGCGCCCGCTGACACGTATGGTCGCCCGCGCGCTCGATGCCTATGATCTCGACAAGGCGGGTCACAGCTCGGCCATCTGATCCGCCCCGAACCCGGGGAATGCGATGCGGCTTGCCAGTTTCAACGTGCAGAACATGCGCCTCAGGCGCGGACCTTCGGGTCCGCGCCTTGATGGGGCACGTGATCGTGATCTGCCCGAAGACACCGGACCCGCCGCCGATCAACTCGACAGCTATGACCGCGCTCTGACCGCCGCACTTCTGGCCAAGGCCAACGCCGACGTGGTGGCACTTCAGGAAGTGTTCGATCAGGACACGCTCGACCATTTCCACGACACATACCTGCGCGACACAGGCTGCGCCCCCTATCCCCACCGCCACTGCCTGCCCGGCAATGACGGGCGCGGCTTTGACGTTGCTCTGATGTCCCGCGTCAACCCGCTTGCCGTGATCAGCCACGCCAACCTCACGCCGCGCCGCGCGGGCCTCCCAACACCCGAAAACGTCAACCCCGACGCGCCGATCCTGCGCCGCGATTGCCTTGAAGTCGCCCTGCCCGGCCTGTCGCTGTTCCTGTGTCACCTCAAGGCGCCCTACCCGGACACCACCGCCACCTTCCAGACCCGCCACCTCGAAGCGCTGGCGATCCGCCACATCATCGAAACCCGTTTTCCCGACCCACAAAACGCGCTCTGGCTGATCCTTGGCGATCTCAACGAAGCCCGCGCCGGGCACGGGGCTTCCAAACCCCTGCGCGGCAGCTTTTCCGTCGACCTCTCTGACCGTCTGCCGGAAAAGGATCGCTGGAGCTATCCCGGCCCCATCGGCGATTTCTACACCGCGTCTGACGTGATGCTGGCCTCTCCCGCGCTGGCCCAACGCTTTCCGAGCGCAACCCCAACCATCCTGCGCGAGGGGCTGGGCTTCGAAGCTCGCCGCCACACGGGCGCCCGCCTCGACACGGTCGGCACCCACCGCCCCCACGCTTCGGACCACGGGCTGATCATGATCGACCTCAAGGGGCTCTGACCCGCCCCCTCTTCATTTTGCCAAAAATACTCCCGCCGGAGGCGTCCCGCATGCGCCGCCCGCGACTCAGCTGAACAAATCCGGCGCCGCCGCCAAAAGGTTGCGCGTGTACTCGGTCTGAGGTGCATTGAACAGCGACTGCGCCTCGCCCTGCTCCACCACGTCGCCCGCCTTCATCACCATGATCTTGTGAGACATGGCGCGCACCACATGCAGATCATGGCTGATGAACAGATAGGCCAGCCCGTACTTGCGCTGCAGATTGCGCAACAGGTCCACGATCTGCACCTGCACCGTCATATCAAGCGCACTTGTCGGCTCATCCAGCACCACCAGCTTGGGCCGCAGGATCATCGCCCGCGCAATCGCGATCCGCTGCCGCTGCCCGCCGGAAAACTCGTGCGGATAGCGGTGCATCGTCGCCGGGTCGAGCCCGACTTCGACCATCACCTCCGCAACCAGCTCCTGCGTCGGGCGCCCATCCGGATTGCCATGCACGCCCAGCCCCTCGGCAATGATCTGTTCACAGGTCATGCGCGGCGACAGGCTCCCGAACGGGTCCTGAAACACGATCTGCATGTCCTTGCGTAACGACCGCAGCTCGCGCGTCGACCACTTGCGCACATCGCGATCGTCAAAGGTGATCCCTCCCTCGGACGCAATCAGCCGCATGATCGCCAGCGCCAGCGTGGTCTTGCCCGACCCGCTTTCGCCCACGATGCCCAGCGTCTCCCCGGCCCGGACCGAAATCGTCGCGTCATTGACGGCCTTCACATGGCCCACGGTCTTCTTGAAAAAACCGCGCTGGATCGGGAACCAGACCTTGAGGTGATCCGTCTTGGCCACCACCGGCGCGCCTTCCTCGACCGGATCGGGCGCACCCACGGCCCGCGCGCTCAAAAGCTTCTTCGTATAGGGATGCTTGGGATTGGCGAAAATCTCGGCCACCGGCCCGGCCTCGACAATCTCGCCATCCTTCATCACGCAGACCTTGTCCGCGATCCGTTTCACGATCCCAAGGTCATGGGTGATGAACAAAAGCCCCATCCCTTCTTCGGCCTTCAAATCTGCCAGAAGCTGAAGGATCTGCGCCTGGATGGTCACGTCCAGCGCCGTCGTCGGCTCGTCAGCGATCAGGATGTCGGGCTTGTTGGCCAGCGCCATGGCGATCATCACCCGCTGCCGCTGCCCACCGCTCAACTGGTGCGGATAGGCCCCCAGCCGGTTTTCCGCATCGCGAATGCCGACTTTTTCCATCAACTCGATGATCCGCACCCGCGCCGCGTCGCCCACGATCCCCTGATGCAGGGCAAGGCTCTCGGCCAGCTGCTTTTCCAGCGTATGCAGCGGGTTCAACGAGGTCATCGGCTCCTGAAAAATGAACGAGATGTCATTGCCCCGCACCTCGCGCAGCCTTGCCTCGTCCGCACCGATCATCTCCTGCCCGTCATAGGTCACCGACCCGGCGATCTCGGCACTTGCGGGCAACAGCGACACGGTCGAAAGCGCCGTCACCGACTTGCCCGACCCGGACTCGCCCACCAAGGCCACCGTCTCGCCGCGATCCACCGTGAACGACACGCCCCTGACCGCCGGCACCACGCGCCCGTCCTGCCGGAACCCGACACGCAGGTCTTTGACTTCGAGAATGCTCATAGACGCGCCACTCCGTTGAGGACAAAGACACCCCACGCGGTCCCGCCTGTAGCAATGGCAAGCCCAGCCCAGCCGACCGCCCGCGACTGCCAGCGCATCACCGCGACATAGCCAACCGACAACCAGACCGGCGCCAAAAGCGTGACAAACATCGCCGCCGCAGACAGCGACAGCCCCGCGCCATAGACATCATACCCGGCCCAGCCAAGGATCACCGCCGACAGAAACGCCGCCGTCCCCGCCAGCCCATTGCGCTGACATTGCAGCTTGCTGTTACAGACAGGCGCACTCATGAAAAGGTCTTTCTGGGATCAAACGCATCGCGCACGCCTTCAAAGATGAAGACCAGCAGCGACAGCATGATGGCAAAGGTGAAGAACGCGGTGAAGCCCAGCCACGGCGCCTGCAGGTTCTGCTTGGCCTGAAGCGTCAGCTCGCCCAGCGACGGCGCCGTCGAGGGCAGCCCAAAGCCAAGGAAATCCAGCCCCGCAAGGGTCGAGATCGTGCCCGTCACGATAAAGGGCAGCATCGTCACTGTCGCCACCATCGCATTGGGCAGCATATGCCGGAACATGATCACCCGGTTGCTCACGCCCAGCGCCTTGGCCGCGCGCACATATTCAAGGTTGCGCGCCCGCAGGAACTCGGCCCGCACCACGCCCACCAAGGCGGTCCAGCCAAACAACACGGTCAGGAACACAAGCAGCCAGAAACTGCGCCCCAGCACCGCGAACAGGATGATGATGATGTAAAGGCTCGGCGTCGCGCCCCAGATTTCGATCACCCGCTGAAAGATCAGGTCGACCCAGCCACCGAAATACCCCTGCACCGCGCCCGCGATGATGCCGACGACGCTGGCCAGCGTCGTCACCATCAGCGTGAACAGGATCGACAAGCGGAAGCCATAAAGTACACGGGCCACCACATCGCGCTTGCGATCGTCAGTGCCCAGCCAGTTCTGCGCGTTCGGCGGCAAAGGGGCCGCGCCGGGGCGATCCACCGGCGTGTCATAGCTGTAGGGAATGAGCGGCCAGAGCGCCCAGCCCTTTTCGAACCCGTCCTCCGCGTAGCTGCCTGCCTTGACCTCTTCGATGATATCTTCCGGCTCATCGAAACAGAACTCGACGCCCCCGGTCGCGATCAGGCATTGCACCACCGGGTCCTTGTAATCGGCCTCGGTCTTGAAATCGCCGCCAAAGGTGGTCTCGGGATAAAACTTGAACACCGGCGTGAAATACTCGCCGCGATAGTTGACGAGGATCGGCTTGTCATTGGCCAACACCTCGGCAAAGAGCGACACGAAAAACACCACCGAAAAGATGATCAGCGACCAGAACGCCCGCCGGTTGCGTTTGAAATTGCGCCAGCGGCGTTGATTGAGAGGGGACAACGCCATCAGCCTTCCCTCCGCTCGAAATCGATCCGCGGATCGACCAGCACATACATCAGGTCGCTGAGAATCCCGACGACAAGGCCGATCAGGCCGAATATGAACAGCGTGCCAAAGATCACCGGGTAATCGCGCGCCACCGCCGCCTCGAACCCCAGCCGCCCCAGCCCGTCGAGCGAAAAAATCGTCTCGATGAGCACAGACCCGCCAAAGAACACCCCGATAAACACCGCCGGAAAGCCCGCAATCACGATCAGCATCGCATTGCGGAACACATGCCCATAAAGCACCCGGTTTTCGCTCAGCCCCTTGGCCCGCGCTGTCATCACGTAGTGCTTCTTGATCTCGTCCAGAAACGAGTTCTTGGTCAAAAGCGTCAGCGTCGCAAAGGCCGCAATCGTCGAGGCGATCACCGGCAGCGTAATATGCCAGAAATAATCCAGCACCTTACCGATCATCGTCAGCTCTTCGAAATTGTCCGAAGTCAGCCCCCTCAAAGGGAACAGCTTCCAATATGACCCACCTGCGAACAGCACGAGCAGCATGATCGCGAACAGGAACCCCGGAATGGCATAGGCCACGATAATCGCGCCGCTCGTCCACGTATCAAAGGGCGACCCATCCTTGACCGCCTTGCGGATGCCCAGCGGGATCGACACGAGGTACGCAATCAACGTCGACCAAAGCCCCAGCGTGATCGACACCGGCATCTTTTCCAGCACAAGGTCGGTCACATTGATCTTGCGGAAATAGCTCTCGCCGAAATCCAGCCTCAGATAGTTGCCCATCATGCCGACGAACCGCTCCAGCGGCGGCTTGTCAAAGCCGAATTCCTTTTCCAGCTGCGCGATGAACTCGGGCGGCAGCCCCTGCGCCCCGGCATATTTGCTGTTGCCCCCGGCGCTCCCGGCAAAGTCTTCGTTCTGAAGGTTCCCGGCGTCCTGCCCGCCCCCGGCAAAGCCTTCAAACACGTCCCCCTGCCCCTGCATCTGGGCAATAACCTGCTCGACCGGACCACCGGGCACGAACTGTACCAGCGTGAAGTTGATGATCATGATGCCCAAAAGCGTCGGAATGATCAGCAGAAGCCTGCGAAGAATATAGGCGCCCATGGCGGGATTACCTCAACGCGCCTTCGGAGCGAAGCCGGGCCGCTTTTTCCGCGTTGAACCACCAGAAATCCAGCTCGCCCAGCGCATAGGTCGGCAGTGGGTCGGGATATTCATACTGGTCGTAATAAGCGACCCACACGCTGTCATTGTACCAGACCGGGATCATGAACCGCTCCCAGCGCAGCACCCGGTCCAGCGCCATCAGCGCCACGTCGCGGTCCTCGCGGGTCTCTGTCTCAAGCGAGATGTCGATGATCTTGTCCACCAGCGGGCTGGCCAGCCCCGCCGGGTTAAAGAGCGAAAACGCCGCCTCGGCCGAGCCATAGCGCTGATGCAGTCCGGTACCCGTGTCGAGGAACGCCACATAGCTGTCAAAGATCAAGTCATAATCCCGCTCGCGTTCGCGCAGTGTGTACTGTGCCGGGTCCACCTTGTCCTGTTTGGCGTCCACGCCCATGCGCTGAAGGTTCTGCACGAACACCTCGATGAACGCGCCCAATGTGGCCGAGGCCGACGACGGGTACGGGAAGACCAGCGTGAGCTTCTCACCCTTGGCATTGCGGCGCATTCCGTCATCGCCCACTTCCCAGCCCGCTTCGTCCAGAAGCTTCGACGCCGCGCGCAGGTTGCGCCGGTCCACTTCCCGCTTGGGGCTCGATTCATGCGCAACCACCGCCGGTTCGGTCAGGATCTCTTCCGGCACAAGGTCGCCAAGGCTCTGAAACAGGGCAAGCTCCTTACCCTCAGGCACCCCCTTGGCCTCGTGCGGCGCGCCCTCGACAAAGGAATTGCGCTGCTTGAATAACCCGTATTGCAGCGATTCATTGGTCCATTCGAAATTATAGGCCAGCGTGATCGCCTCACGCACCCGCCGGTCCTGCAAGACCTCCTTGCCAAGGTTGAACACGATCCCCGACGGCGTCGGCGGCGTGCCATCCGGCAGCTCTTCCTTCTTTACCCAGCCTTTGTCGATGCCCGGGAAATTGTACCCCGTCGCCCATTGCTTCGAGTTCCCTTCCGCACGGAATGTGTACTCCCCGGCCTTGAACGCCTCGAACGCGGCCGAGTCATCGGCGAAATACTCGATGCGGATGCGGTCGAAATTGTGCCGCCCCTTGTTGATCGGCAAATGCCAGCCCCAGTAGTCCGGGTTGCGCTTGTAAACGATCCGCCGGTTCACCTCGTAGCTGTCCACGATATAGGGCCCCGATCCGGGCGAGGCATCCAGACGCGGCTCATCCAGCCGCGCGCCGGTCTCTTCAAACCATTTCTGCGACCACACCGGCACCCCGCCCACCTGATCAATCAGGCTGCGGCGCGAAATCCCCTCGGCAAAGGTGAACTTGACCGTGTGATCGTCCAGCGCCTCCGAACTCAGCACCCGTTTCTTCACCGCCTGCGCATAAGACGGCAAGCCCTGCTCCAACAGCAGGTTATGCGAAAACACCACGTCATGCGCCGTCACCGGCGTGCCGTCCGAGAACTTGGCCTCGGGCCGCATGTAGAAAATCACCCAGGTCTTGCCCGCGTCATATTCCAGTCGCTCGGCCAGAAGCCCATAGGATTCGCCATAAACATCCGCCGGCATCCCGCCACCCGTGGGCGCATCGCCAAGCAGGCTCTCATACATCATCCAGCTATAGCGCCCGGCCCGGCCCTTGCGGCTATAGGGGTTCAGGGAATCAAACGTCCCCGGCGCCCAGAGCGCGATCTCGCCCCCCTTGGGGGCCTCCGGGTTGACATAGTCGAAATGCGGATAATCCGCCGGATATGTCAGGTCCCCGAAATAGGAATAACCATGGCTGCGAATGACCCCGTCACCTTCGGCGCGCACGGATTGCGCCGCCACCATCACCCCCAGCGCGGCCGCCCCGGCCACAAGCCATCGACTCAGGGTTTCAAGCGAATGAAGTCTGCTGCACGCAACACGGGCTCGGATCATGGCGTTTCCCCTGACGGTTGGTCGTCTTTTTGTTGACCCCTAGCTAAGGGTGCTTGCCCCCGACATTCAAGTTCCGAATGCGTCAACAAGGCGTGAAAGCGCCCCTTCCCCGAATGGAATGTCCGAAAGGGCCTGAAGAACGCACAACTCTGCGCAAACGAAAAAGGCCGCTGCAATCAAGCAGCGGCCTTTTAAATTGGTAACCCGGTCTGGATCAGTCGTCGAGGCTGTCCAGGTAGGCGATCAGGTCGGCGCGGTCGGTGGCCTTTTTCAGGCCCGAGAACGACATCTTGGTACCCGGTGCAAAACCCTTGGGGTTGGCAAGGAAACCATCGAGGTTCTCCGGGCTCCAGACGTCGGCCACTGCCACAAGGGCGCCGGAATAGCCAAATCCTTCGACGCCATCTACCGTGCGGCCAACAACACCGTAGAGGTGCGGGCCGGTCGCATTGGCGCCGTCTTCCAGCTTGTGGCAGGCTTTACATTTGCTGAAAACCTTGGCGCCCTTGGCAACATCGGCCGAGGCCAGAAGCTCTTCCAGCGTCGGGCCGGCTTCTTCTTCGGCGGCACCGTGACCTTCTTCGCCCTCGACCTCGATCACGTAAGCCTGCTGGGCATGGCCGTCGCCATGGCCGGACGGGCCGGTGTGATAGATCGTTTCGGCGGCCCAGGCGCCCAAAAGGTAAATCAGCAGAGCGCCACAGAAGGCACCCAGGACTTTCGTCATTGTCATCGTGTCGAACATGCTACGTTTCCATCTCGTGGCGTTTGCGGGGTATCTATCCGCTTCCCCTAAGCGAACGCAAGGTATAGTTACCGCGACCAAACGCCCAAGGGGCGCCAAACACACGGAAATGACAGAAATGACCCATCGTATCGCATTCCAGGGGGAACCCGGTGCCTATTCGCATCAGGCGTGCCGCGACGCACGCCCCGACATGGAGGCGATGCCCTGCCGGACCTTTGAAGACGTGATCGACGCCGTCAAATCGGGCCGTGCTGAACTGGGCATGCTGCCGGTAGAAAACTCCACCTACGGGCGCGTGGCGGACATTCACTCGCTGTTGCCCGACTCGGGGCTGCACATCATCGACGAAGCCTTCGTGCGGGTGCATATCAACCTTCTGGCCCTGCCCGGCACTCCTCTGGCCGAGGTGAAGAACGCAATCTCGCACACCGTGCTTCTGGGCCAGTGTCAGGACTTCCTGCGCGAATACGGCATTCACCGCATCACCGGCGCCGACACCGCCGGATCGGCCAAACACGTGGCCGAAAAGGGTGACCCCAGCCTTGCAGCGCTGGCCTCGGAACTTGCCGGTGAAATCTACGGGCTGGACGTTCTGGCGCGCCATATCGAGGATCAGAGCAACAACACCACGCGCTTCCTGATCATGTCGCGGGAACCGGATTATTCGCGCCGCGCCGGGGCCAACATGATGACCACCTTCGTCTTCGAGGTGCGCAACATCCCGGCGGCGCTCTACAAGGCGATGGGCGGCTTTGCCACCAATGGCGTCAACATGACCAAGCTGGAAAGCTACATGGTGGGCGGCAGCTTTACCGCAACCCAGTTCTACGCCGATATCGAGGGCCACCCCGAGGACCGCAACGTGCGCCTCGCGATGGAAGAGCTGCGCTATTTCACCAATGACGTAACCATTCTGGGCGTCTACCCCGCTGCGCGCGGGCGCGACGTCGGCTAGGATCAGGCAATCCGGCTGAACCGGTCTTCCATGTCGCGTCCCATGGCGGTGACGCGTTTTTCAAGCCGTTCCGTCAGCGTGCCGCGCGCCAGTTTCAGCGATTGCAGCAGCAGCCGCGCCGACAGCGTCTTGGCCGAAAGCCCGGTCCAGATATTGATCCGGGTCCGGGTACGCGACAGGGCGACAAGCTCGATCTTCATGTCCGATTCGATTCCCTGGATCTTGGCGTGCAGCTTGATTTCGTTGGGGCGGTCGAAATCTGTGACTTCCAGATCCATCTCGCGCGGCTTGCCACGAAACTTGAATTCGACCTGCCACTTTGCGCCGACACCGGGGCGGTTGAGATCATCCAGCCGCCTCACCTCGGCTCCGCGCCGCAGCGCGGCCCGCTCGAACTGTTCGAAATCCGTCACCATTTCAAAGGCTTGTTCGATCGGGACGTCGATGTCTTCCCTGGCGGTGAATTCCATGGCTGCTCTGCCCTTTTTTGGTGTTTACATGGATGGCGCCATTGTCGCCTCAATCCAACCGGTCCGCAAGCCAGTTGCGCAGGATGAAATGGGCAATCGCGCCCTTGCGTGCGGGTTTGAGAACCGGGTGCAGCCCCGCAAAGGACTCCATGATCTCCTCGCGCGACACCCAGATCGCGTCTTCCAGCTCGTTTTCATCCAGCGTGATATCGTCATTCAGCGCCGCGCCCCGGCACCCGAACATCAGCGATGACGGATAGGGCCAAGGCTGGCTGGCAAGATAATCCACCGCGCCGACCCGAATACCGGCCTCCTCGAGCACCTCGCGCCGCACCGCCGCCTCCAGCGGTTCGCCCGGCTCGACAAACCCGGCCAGCAAGGAATACATCCCCTCGGGCCAGCCGGGGCTGCGCCCCATCAGCACCTTGTTGCCATGGGTGATCAGCATGATCACCACCGGATCGGTGCGCGGGAAATGCGGCGTGCCACAGGCCGGGCAGTTCCGTTGCCACCCGGACATCGCCATCCGGCTTTCCGACCCGCAGGCCGCGCAATACCGATGCGACCTGTGCCAGCCGAAAATCGCGCGCGCTGTGGCGGCAAGCTCCGCATCCCGCGCCGACAACCGCGACATCACCCCGCGCAATTCGCAGAACTGATGATCGTCGGGCAAAAGCGGGTGGTGCTGCAGGCTGGCATCGAAGAACTGCCCAAGGCTCTCCTGATCAAGATCCTCGGGCGTCCATGCCGACACATCACGCGCAAAACAGGCGCCCCCCTCTTCCCGTCCGAGCAGGATCGGCGGCACCTTGGTTTCCCCGAACAGCGCATGATCCACGGGCAGGCGCACCAGATTGTCCAGCGCCGCGCCCGCGCAAAGCGGTTTGCCCCGCCAAAGGGCAATCGCCCGGCTCGATGGATCGGCCAGCAGCGCCTCGATCTCAGCCGCATCGCCGCGGATTTCTCCGGCCCGGTCCAGCTCCGAGCCGCCAAAGGTGACTGTTTCCGCATGTCTCATATCATTCTCCCTCGGCGCAGGCTTGCCACTTTGCCGATGCCGGGGCAATCGAAACTGCCTCTCTGTTTCTGGGGAATGTTGCCGTAAATCCTCTCTTCAGGGTTGTGAGGATTTTCCGGAAATCGGGGATTGCATCCATGCCGCATTATGGCAAACCCTTTAGCAAGGACAGGTATCCCATTGATAGAAATCAACATACGGCGGACCACGCTTGCCCGAAAGTGACTTACCCGAACGCCTCGCCACAGGATCGGACCAGGTGTCCCTGTCGATCCTCGCAACCAGCGACGTGCACGCGGCGCTGCTGGCCTATGACTATTTTTCCGACCGTCCGGTTGCGACCCCGTCGCTGGCCCGCGCGGCGACCCTGATCACCCGCCTGCGTCACTCCAGGCCGGGGGCGATCCTGCTGGACAACGGCGACTTCCTGCAAGGCACGCCCTTGGCGGATGCCCATATCGGCAAGAACGCAGGCGCCGCCCACCCGGCGATCACGGCCATGACCCACCTTGGCTATGACGCTGTCGCGCTGGGAAACCACGAATTCAACCCGGCTCCCGACGACGTGCGCACGGTGCTGAAACAGGCGCAGTTCCCGTTGCTCTGCGCCAATCTCGAGGCGGAGACGGGGCCGGATCAACCCTTTGGCGGTCTCTGGCAGGACCGCGTGATGCTTGAGCTTGCCACGACCGACGGTGCGGGGCGCCCGGCCCATGTCAAACTTGGCCTGTTCGGCGTCGCACCTCCGCAGGTGATGCAATGGGACGGGATGCGCCTTGCCGGGCGCCTTGTGGCGCGCGACATGGTTGACGCGGCGCGCGAAACGGCGGCACTGCTCGTGGCCGAGGGGGCCGACATCGTCGTCGCGCTTGCCCATTCGGGGATCTCCGACGCCCCGCGCGTGGACAACATGGAAAACGCGGCCAGCCATATCGCTGCGCTGCCGGACGTGGACGCGCTGGTCGCAGGGCATGTGCACCGGGTCTTCCCGGGGCCGCAACTGGCCGGACAGGCCGGGGTCGATACCAATGCCGGCACGGTCAACGGCATCCCGGCCGTCATGCCCGGCGCAGCGGCGTCGCATCTGGGTCTGATCGACCTCGTTCTTGAACGCCGCGCGGGGCGCTGGCGGGTGTGCACCCAAGCCAGCCACGCCCTGCCCACAGCCAATACCCCCGAAGACCCGAAACTCGTCGACCTGCTCGCCCCGGCCCATGCCCGAACCCTTGCTGCCACGCGCAAAATCGTCGCCACCCTCGACGCCCCGGCCCACAGCTATTTCGCCATGGCACAGGACGACCGTTCCGTGCGGATCATGGCCGAGGCCATGCTGGCCCATGTCACCCGCGAACTGGCGAGAGGGCCGCTGGCCCATCTTCCGGTTCTCTCCGCGGCCTCACCGCTCAAATGCGGGGGACGTGCCGGCAGCGGCAATTACTCTGACGTGGCCGCTGGCCCCATGGCCATGCGTGCAATCGCCGACCTGCAGGCGTTCGACAACCACCTGAGCCTGCTCGAAATGACCGGCGCAGAGCTGGTCGAGTGGCTCGAAATGTCGGCCAGCCTCTACAATCAGCTTGTGCCGAACACACCGGACCAGCTGCTGTTTGACCGCGACACGCCCGCCTATAACCGCGAAGCGATCTATGGTCTCTCCTACGAAATCGACCTGTCACACCCCCCGCGCTACAACACCGAAGGCCGGATCGTGTCCCCGACCGCGCAGCGGGTTCATGATGTCCACTTTGGCGGAGCGCCGCTCGATCCCTCGCAGCGGTTCCTGCTTGCTACAAGCGAATATCGCGCGGGCGGTGGCGGGCATTATCCCGGCGGCGGTCTCGACCGGACCGTGCCCATCGCGCCCGTCGCGCTGCGCGACATCCTGAGTCAGCATGTTCGGCACACGCGTGGCCGGGTTTCGCCCGACATCCCCGCTTGGCGGTTTCGCCGCCTGCCCCGTACATCCGCCCGCTTCGACACCGGCGCAGGTGCGGCCAACCACCCCCTGCCCGGCGATCTCGCGCTGGAGCTTCTGGGGGAATGCGGAGACGGGTTCCTGTCTTTCCGGCTGGATCTTGGCGCGCAATCCGGGTGACGTATCCGGGTTGCAATGGGGCATCGCCGGGTTTATATCCCCGCTTGAGAGGTTGGCGCGGGCAGGCGCCTCGCCAACCCGGTCAGATCCGGAAGGAAGCAGCCGTAACGAGCCCCGCTTGGGTCGTTGTCCAGCCTCTCACCTTATCCCCCCAACACCGTGCCTGATGATGGTCAACCTCCCGAGGGTCCGACCCTGAACCTTGGATGAGGGGGCATTTTCGCGCAAATTCTCATCAATTCGTTAAGAACGCTGCCTTAACACATGCCCATTTCGGGCCTTTGCGGGCGCCATACCGACGCAATACCGACGTATTACTGACGGGATACCGATTGCCGAAACCCTGCAAAACAAGGCCGTTAACCTTTGAGTCGCCAGTTCGGTTAACCTTTCCCGGCAAACGCCCACGTCATCTGCGCTGCGGTCTCCACCGCGCAGGGCCTTTGTGCGCGCAACCGCGCCAGCGCCGCCTCCGGCGCCTCGCCCATTTCCACCATCAGCCGCAACAGCACCATCCCGGACCGCCCGCACCCGCCCCGGCAATGCACAAGCACCCGCCCGCCCCCTGACAGGATCGCGTGCGCCTTTTTCGACACGCCCGGCCAGGCGGCCTGCACGCCCGGTGCCGGTGCGCCAAAGTCGCGGACCGGCAGGCTGTGAAATGTGATTCCCAGCTCGGCAAGATCGCCGCCAACCGCCTCTGCCCCGACCGCGCGCATCTCGTCCGGCTCCGTCATGCTGATCACAAGATCGGGTGCCCAGCCCTCTATCATTTTGAAATCACGTTCATAATCCCCATCCACCCCCGGCAGAGGGCAAATCCCCAACACGCCATTTGCGGCTGTCACTTCTGCAATCGTGAATGCCATGCTCTCGGCAAATCCTCCTCGCAACACCCCGCGTCTCGGGCTAGTCTGGTGCCATGTCCCACAATGCCTCACACCCTTCCGAAGACAATAGCGAAACCCGCACCCGCTGGGCCGAAGACCGCACGATCATGGCCAATGAGCGCACGTTTTCCTCGTGGATGGGCACCGGGCTGGGTTCCGTCGGCGTTGCCATCGGCCTCAAGGCGGTTTTTGGCGATTTCGAACCCACATGGGCGGCCAAACTCGTGGCCACCCTGTTCCTGATCACCGCCATCGCGCTTTATTGGGCCGCCCGCCATCAGGCCTGCAAGACCTTGGAGAAACTCTCCGACAACGACGCCGAAACCATGCCCACCAAGGCCTTCACCCGCCTCGCCACAATGATGACCATCGCCACCCTCGGAGTGGGCGGCATATTGTGGGCGCTGTGACCGGTATCAACGGTAGACCTCGCCCCCGCCCCGCCGTAGGCTCTGGCTGATCCGACGAATCCCGACAAAGGCCACAAATGAGCGACACCGACCCCAAAGCCTATCAGGTTCTCGCGCGCAAATACCGCCCCGAGACCTTTGCCGATCTGGTTGGTCAGGACGCCATGGTGCGTACCCTGAAGAACGCCTTTGCTGCCGACCGGATCGCGCAAGCCTTTATTATGACAGGGATTCGTGGCACCGGAAAAACCACCACGGCGCGTATTATCGCCAAAGGCATGAACTGTATCGGCCCGGATGGCGGCTCTGGCCCCACGACCGATCCATGTGGGCAATGCGAACACTGCGTCGCCATCATGGAAGGGCGCCATGTCGACGTGATGGAGATGGACGCCGCCTCGCGCACCGGGGTTGGCGACATCCGCGAAATCATCGATTCCGTGCACTACCGCGCCGCCTCCGCGCGCTACAAGATCTACATCATCGACGAGGTGCACATGCTGTCGAACAGCGCCTTCAACGCGCTGCTCAAAACGCTGGAAGAACCCCCCGCACATGTGAAATTCATCTTTGCCACCACGGAAATCCGCAAGGTTCCGGTGACGGTCCTGTCGCGCTGTCAGCGCTTTGACCTGCGCCGCATCGAACCCGAAGACATGATCGCCATGCTGCGCCGCATCTCGACCGCCGAAGGCGCCGAGATCAGCGACGACGCGCTTGCCCTGATCACCCGTGCTGCCGAGGGCTCGGCCCGCGATGCGCAATCCCTGCTCGATCAGGCCATCAGCCATGGCGCCGGTGAAACCACCGCCGACCAGGTTCGCGCCATGCTGGGCCTTGCCGACCGGGGCCGCGTGCTCGACCTGTTTGACATGATCCTCAAGGGCGACGCGGGCGGTGCCCTGACCGAGCTGTCCGCGCAATATGCCGACGGCGCCGATCCGCTTGCCGTGCTGCGCGATCTGGCCGAAATCACCCATTGGGTCAGCGTGGTCAAGATCACACCCGAGGCCGCCGAAGACCCCACCGTTTCGCCCGACGAACGCACACGCGGCCAGGCCATGGCCGACCAGTTGCCCATGCGCGTTCTCACCCGCATGTGGCAGATGTTGTTGAAAGCATTGGACGAAGTGGCCTCCGCCCCCAATGCGATGATGGCCGCGGAAATGGCCATCATCCGCCTGACCCATGTGGCCGACCTGCCCTCACCCGAGGAACTGGTGCGCAAACTGCAGAACACAACTCCGCCCCCGCCCCCACCGGGCGGTGGTATGGCCCCCGGCGGCGCAGGCGGCGGCACCATGGCACGCGCCAACACGCAGGTGTCCGGCGGCCCCGGCGGCAACGTCACCGCGCTTGCATTGGACGCCGAACAGGCGCTGGCCCGCTTTGCCACCTTTGACCACGTTGTCGAACTGATCCGTCACAATCGCGATGTGAAACTTCTGGTCGAGGTAGAAACCTGTGTCCGGCTGGTGTCTTACCAACCGGGACGGATTGAGTTTGTTCCCACCGAGGCCGCCCCCCGCGATCTGGCCGCGCGACTGGGTCAGCGCCTTCAGGGCTGGACCGGCAATCGCTGGGCCGTGACCATCGTCAACGAGGGCGGCGCGGAAACGATTGCCGAAAAACGCGACGCCGCCGAAAACGCCCTGCGCGCCGAAGCGCTGGAGCATCCGATGGTTCAGGCCGTGATCTCAGCTTTTCCAAAGGCAAGGATCACCGAAATCAAAACCCAACACGATCTGGCCGCCGAGGCCATGGCCGAGGCTCTGCCCGAGGTCGAAGACGAATGGGACCCCTTCGAAGAGGACTGATCCCCCTTTGTCCCGGAAAGATGTGGTAATGAGTGACAAGGACGCCAAATCGGTTATGGCGCAAAATCTCGAGGCCTGGGAACAGGTGGCGCCGATCCATGCGCGGCACAATCAGGATAACCTGCTAAAAGCCTTTTCAGATTTCGGCTTCTCGCTTCTGGATGACGTGGCAATTGACATACTCGAAACGCTTCAGGTGGCAGGCAAGGCAGTCGCTCAGGTCTGTTGCAACAACGGACGCGAGCTGATCTGTGTCGAGCGGCTCGGGGCGGCGGAATGCGTCGGGTTTGACGGCGCTGAGGGCTTCATCGAACAGGGGCGCGAGCTGGCGCAAGCTGCCGGATCACAGGCGCGGTTCGTCTGTTGCGAAGCACATGATTTTCCGCCCGAGTACCACGGCACCTTTGACATCGTGCTGATCACCATCGGCGTTCTGTCGTGGATGCCCGACATCGACCGCTTCATGGCCAGCGTGGCCCGGCTGTTGCGACCCGGTGGGGCGCTCTTCATCTACGAACATCACCCCATCCTCTTCATGTTCGAACCCGGACCACCCAAAGGGCCAATCGTCTGGGAACTCTCCTATTTCGACAAATCCCCCTACCTGGAAAAGGACGGCCTCGATTACTATGGCGGCGAAAGCTACGATGCAAAGCCCGCCACATCCTTTTCGCACACCATGGCCGAGATCATCATGTCCGGCGTGAAATCCGGGCTCCGGGTCGAGGACTTCACCGAATACCCGACCCATATCTCGAACACGTGGTATAATCTTGAAACCGCGAATATCGGACTGCCGATGAGTTACACGCTGGTCTTTCGCGCGCCCTGACCCTGCCCCGCCCCTTGTGTCGCGACCCCGTGGCCCGTATCTAGACGCAAACGCAAACATCCCACTCTGGAGACACACATGCTCAAAGGTTTAGGCAATCTGGGCGACATGGCCAAGATGATGAAACAGGCCCAGGAAATGCAATCGAAGATGACCGAGATGCAGGAAGAACTGCACAGCATCATGGTCGTCGGCGAAAGCGGCGCCGGGCTGGTCAAGGCCACCGCCTCGGCCAAGGGTGAGCTCAAGGCGCTCGACATTGACCCGTCGATCTTCAACGGCGACGACAAGGAAGTGGTCGAAGACCTGATCCTTGCCGCCATCAAGGACGCCCAGACCAAGGCGGCAGAGCGCTCGCAGCAGGAACTGAACAACATCGCCGAGAGCCTTGGCCTGCCCAAGGACATCAAGCTGCCGTTCTAAGGCTTGTGGCTCTTCATTTTGCCATAAATACTCAAAACGCCGACCTCGCATTCCAATGCCTGGGTCGGCGGTGTGCAAAACAAGGGCCAGCCACATGAGCCGTTCTGAAATAGACACGCTGATCGAGATGATGGCCAAGTTGCCCGGGCTTGGCCCACGCTCGGCGCGTCGTGCGGTGCTGCACCTGATCCGCAAGCGCGCCCTGTTGCTCACACCGCTTGCCGATGCCATGCAACAGGTCGCCGTGACCGCCCGCGAATGCCTCAACTGCGGCAATGTCGGCACCTCGGAAATCTGTGATATCTGCGCTTCGGACAAACGCGCCACGGGTGAAATCTGCGTGGTCGAAGACGTGTCCGACCTCTGGGCAATGGAGCGGGCGGGGGTATTCAAGGGGCGCTATCACGTGCTGGGCGGCACCTTGTCGGCGCTTGAGGGCGTTGGCCCCGATGACCTGTCGATCCCGCGACTGATCGACCGCGTGACCAGCGAGTCCATCTCCGAAGTCATCCTCGCCCTGAACGCCACGGTGGATGGCCAGACCACCGCCCACTACATCGCGGATCAACTCGAGGGACGTGTACGCCTAACCTCGCTGGCGCAGGGTGTGCCAGTGGGAGGCGAACTCGATTATCTCGACGAAGGCACGATCACTGCCGCGCTGAACGCACGCAAACAACTCTGAACCGGAGGCGCTCCCGCCCTTTTGTCCGCGCATCAAAGATGCGCATCAAAACGTTGGGCGTGGCCGCGCCAGAGGCGCGGTTTTGGGTATTTTTGGAAAAAGAAAGAAGAAAGGGCCGCTCCACCCGGAACGGCCCAATTAGGGTCTTCTGACATTGCTCACCCGCATCAGGGCTGCTTGTCTTCCTCGTCTTCGTCGTCACCACCCGGCAGGTTGAAGAAGCTGTCCGCATCCGAGTAATCACCATCGGTGCGCGTGTCCTCATCGTCATCGTCGCCGCTCAGGCTGAATGTTTCCAACCCTTCGATCGCGGTCGGAATCTTGGGCTCGGCGTCCATACCCAACGACTGTTCAGTCGAGACCAGCTTACGGCGTTCGTCATCACTCATGACTTCGCCCTCTGCCGCTTTCTTGGCGGCCGCTTTCTGAACTGCGGCATCGAGTTCGGACTGTTTGCACAGGCCAAGCGCCACCGGGTCGATCGGCTGGATGTTGGCAATATTCCAATGCGTGCGTTCGCGGATTGCCTGAATGGTCGGTTTGGTCGTGCCGACCAGCTTCCCGATCTGACCCTCGCTCAGTTCCGGGTGGAACTTGACCAGCCACAGAATCGACGCGGGGCGGTCCTGACGCTTGGAGAGCGGCGTATATCGTGGGCCGCGGCGTTTCTCTTCGCCCTGAGCGGCGGCGTTAAACTTGACCTTGAGCTTGTGAAGCGGGTTGGCTTCCGCGGCGTCGATGTCATCCTGTGTCAGCTGGTTGTTGGCGACCGGGTCGAACCCTTTCACGCCAGCGGCCACGTCACCATCGGCGATGCCCTGGATCTCAAGCTCGTGCATGCCCACGAAATCAGCGATCTGCTTGAAGCTGATCGTGGTGTTGTCCACCAGCCAGACGGCGGTGGCCTTGGGGTGCAGCAGTTTGGTCATATGCACTTCTCCTTCACACAAATCTTCCCCGATGCCTGACCTTGCAGGCGGCATCTGGAACCAGATGCGGGTTTCCGTTGTCGGGGAACTTGTGGCCTATATAGTGGCACGACGAGAATAAGGAAAGAGTGAATGCGCGCCCTGTTAGTCCTGTTTTTTGCCTTCCTGATCACTTCGCAAAGTCTTGCCGAGGGTGAACAGGCCGGTGACTTCGACTATTATGTACTGGCGCTGAGCTGGTCGCCCAACTGGTGCGCGATCGAGGGCGATACCCGCAACTCGCCGCAGTGCGATGCCTCCGAAGACCATGGTTGGGTCTTGCACGGGCTCTGGCCGCAATACCACCGGGGATGGCCGTCCCACTGCCGCACCCCACATCGCAATCCCCCCCGCAGCCTGACCAACGAGATGGCCGATATCATGGGCACATCCGGCCTGGCCTGGTACCAGTGGAAGAAACACGGCCGCTGCTCGGGCCTTTCGGGAGAGGATTACTACGCCCTCTCACGACGCGCCTATGACGCAATCACGCGGCCCGCCGTGTTTCGAAAGCTCGACAAAACCATCCGCTTGCCGGCTTCGGTCGTCGAGGATGCCTTTCTCAAGGCCAATCCGCAGCTCGACAAGGACATGCTGACCATCACCTGTCGGGACGGCTATATCCAGGAGGCACGGGTCTGCTTGTCCAAGTCACTTGATCCCGTCCCCTGCGGCCGGGACGTGATCCGCGATTGCACGCTCAAGGACGCGGTGTTCAATCCGATCCGCTAGACCTTGTTGATCCGAAGGGCCCCGGCGCGCGCATCCGCGCATTTCTCCGCAGAGAAATCGGCGCTGCGCGCCTCCCAGTTCAACGCCTTGACCGCCTCACCGCTGCGGCGCATGTAAAATGGCGTAAAGCCCAGGTAACCGCCCACACCATTGGCGGCATTCATCTCGCCACAATAGACGCGATCCCCGTTGCTCAGGTCGGCGACAAAGATGTTGCGAAACTGGGCTGCTCCCGGATCAACGGTTTGTTCAGCCAACGTGTTCTTGGCCCAGAATATCTCTCTGGGTTCGACGGTGGCTTGCTTGGTGCTCACCGAAGTTGTGCTCATGCAACCTGACAGCACGATCGCTGCAAGAATCAATAATCCGCGCATGGTTTGGTCTCCGTGATGTTCGTCGCCGACTTACATCACAGAATATTGGCGGAAATTCGGCACCGCCCAAAACCAGCATTCCCTTTCTTAGCGCAGGCGCGCCTCGACAACAGGATGGCAGGCGGCGCTGCCAAATCGCGCGGTCCCTTGGGCGATCAACTTGCCAACTGCGGCCAGCTCTTCTGCAGTCAACTGGTCAACATGCAGCTTTCGACCCGAAAGAATCTTTTGCCGGATGTCTGACAGGACGATCTCGGGGTCGCGCGGCGCAATGGTTTGTCTCTTCCAGAAAGCCATCTGATATTTCCCCTGAATTGCGGAGACATGATACCACGCATAACGCCAAAACCCAAAAACCCGGCGCAAAGGCCGGGTTTTCAGGAGTTTTCAGCAAGGTGAAGCGCGCTTAGTGCAGCTTGGCTCCGACTTCCGCGATGCCTGCGTCGATGAGCTTGTTGCCGTCGGCTGCGGACATCTTCTTGGCGATCACGTCGCGTGCGGCGCCGATGGCAACCACGATGGCCTGATCACGCACTTCCTTGACGGCGCTGGCCTGGGCCGAGGCGATCTGATCTTCGGCAGCGGCCAGACGGCGCGCGATCGAGGCTTTCAGCTCTTCCTTGGCAAGCTCGGCTGCCGTGGCGGCTTCAGCCTTGGCGTGCTCGACGATCCGGTTCGCCTGTTCCTGAACTTCTTTCTGCTTGCGCTCATAGCTGGCCAGAACAGTCTGGGCCTCTTCGCGCAGCGAGCGGGCCTCGTCGAGTTCCGACTGGATGCCTTCGGCGCGCTTGTCCAGCATACCACCCAGCATCGAGGGGACCTTGAAGTAGAACAGGACCACGATGAAGAGAATGAACGCGAGCGTTACGATAAAGTTCGTGTTGTGCAGCGAAAAGAACGGCCCGCTTGCGGCAAATGCCGGGCCCGTTGCTGTCACGCCAGCGGCGGTCAGGGCGGCGAGTGTCAAAAGTTTGCGCATCTCTTTACCCTTTCATCCGGGCGTCAACGGCTGCGGTTACGTCCGCCTCGTCTGCGGCACCACCCAGGGCGGCGACCACTTCGACGGCGGTGGCGTTGGCCACTTCCTTGACGCTTTCCAACGCACCGGCACGGATCTCGGCAATTGCCTTCTCCGATTCAGCCGCCTTGGCAGAAATTTCCGCATCGGCCTTCGCAGTCGCGGCGTCCAGGTCGGCCTGGATCTCGGCTTTGGCTTCTGCCACGATGCGCTGTGCTTCTGCACGGGCATCGGCCAGAGCCTTGTTGTAAGCCTCTTCCGCTTCGATGGCCTTCGCCTTCAGCTCTTCAGCTGCGGCGATGTCATTCGTAATTGTCCCCTGGCGCTCGGCCAGAACCGCGGCGATGCGCGGCAGCGCAATGCGCGACAGGACGAAATAGATCACGATCAGCGTGATCAAGAGCCAGACAATCTGGTTGCCCCAGTTCGAGAAGTCGAGCTGCGGCATGCCGGGCGCCGACGCGGCGGCGTCTGCGGCGTGGCTAGTGGCTTCTGTTGTTGAAGATGCCATGTCGTCCTCCTGGGAACTTCCGTTAAATTACGGGCGGGGCGCTGTCAGACGCGCCCGCGCCCGCACGTAAGGATAAGTCCAGTCGGCTTAGACGGCGAACATCAGCAGCAGAGCAACCAGGAACGAGAAGATGCCCAGTGCTTCTGCGAATGCGATACCGATGAACAGGGTGGCGGTCTGCGAAGCAGCTGCCGAGGGGTTGCGCAGTGCACCGGCCAGGTAGTTGCCTGCAACGTTACCAACACCGATAGCGGCTGCGCCGGAACCGATAGCTGCGAGACCTGCGCCGATGTGTGCGAGTTGACCTTCCATTGGTGTATCTCCTTACGATTGGAAGTTGGTATTCAGAGTTGAGAGTTTCGAACCTGTGTAGGGTGCATGATGCCACGCACCGCTCTTAGTGCGACGGATGCAGTGCGTCCTTCAGGTACACACAGGTCAGAATGGTAAAGACGTAGGCCTGAATGAAGGCCACCAGGACCTCGAGACCGTACATCGCGGTGATCGCGATGACCGAAACCGGGCTGACCACGGCGATGGCGGCAAAACCCGCGAACACCTTGATCACCGCGTGGCCCGCCATGACGTTGCCAGCAAGACGAATGCTGTGGCTCACGGGGCGCACGAAGTAGGAAATCAGCTCGATGATGGCGAGGATCGGGCGCAGCGCCAGCGGTGCCGACGAAACCCAGAACAGGCCAAGGAAACCAACACCATTCTTGACGAAACCCACGATGGTCACGGTCAGGAAAACCAGCAGCGCCAGAACAACGGTCACGGCGAAGTGCGAGGTGGTGGTAAAGGACATCGGGATCAGGCCAAGGAAGTTGGCGAACACGATGAACATGAACAGGGTCATGATGTAGGGGAAGAACTTGATGGCGTCCTTGCCGGCAACGTCCTCGACCATCTTGTAGATGAAGCCATAGGCCAGCTCGGCGATCGACTGAGAGCGGCTCGGGACAATGGCGCGGCTGCGCGTGCCCATGATCATCATCGCGATGATGCCCAGAACGGCGATTGCCATCCAGAGGGTCACGTTGGTGATGGTGAACAGGCCGATGTGATCGCCACCAAAAAGCGGCTTCACAATGAACTGATCCATCGGGTGGAAAACCAGACCGCCCTCTTCGGCGCCGTGTGCTTCGCTTGCCACGTCTTAGTCCCTCTCGTCTTTCGAGGCCGCTTCGGCCTCTTGTTCCTCTTGGATCTCTTTGGCGCTGCGCAGCATCGTCTTGATGCCTGCCGCGAGACCCATAAATGTAAACAGCACCATGAAGATGGGCAGGGTTCCCAGAAGGATATCCAGCCCGTATCCGATGCCGAAGCCGATCCCGAGACCGGCCACAAGCTCAATCACCATGCGCCATGCCAGGTTGGCCGCCGAATAGTGCTCATCAACGCGGGGCTTTGGGTCCTGGGCTCGCCGAGCCGCCTCGATCCGCTCTTCCAGACGCTTCATGCTGTCTTTCTGATCCGGGTCGGTCACGCGCAAATTACCCCTTGCTGACGTTGGCGCATTGCTACGGCGCAGCACGCTCTGAGTCAATGCGCAACAAAACCCACCGGACACGCTCCTTACCTGTTGTTTTTATTGCGTTTTATTTTAAGCCCAGCAGAACGGGCGATTCCGTCGCAGGCGGTTTGACCGGGGTTTGCGCTCACATTCCTTATTCAACGATCTGGTTGAATTTGGCAGGGGCGTATTCTGGAACAGATGGATCCCGCTTTCTTCCCCACCCGTCATCGCGGCATCTCTCTCTTGGCCGATCAGCTTGTCAGACGGTTCACGCGCGACCGGGACACCACGCTTGACCGCCCCGCCCCATCCGGTTACGCGAAACTGTGACCAATACAACCGCTCTTGATACCGTCTTTGCCGCGCTGGCCGATCCGACCCGGCGCGCGATCCTGTCAATGTTGCTCGAAGATGACATGGCCGTGACGGACGTGGCCGAGCCTTTCGACATTTCGCTCGCGGCAATTTCCAAGCACCTGATGATCCTGACCCGTGCCGGTCTGATCTCTCAGGAAAAGCGTGGCCGGGTGAAATGGTGCAAGCTGGAACCGGACGCCCTGCGCGCGGCCAGCGTCTGGATGCAGGGTTTTGGCCAGTTCGAGCCGGTTAATCTCGACGCCTTCGAAAAATTCCTCGAACAGGAATTGCGCGACCCGCCCGAGGGATAACCTCGCGCACGGGCCCCGTCACCCATGTTCATTCCTGAGCAGCATCACCAAGGCCACAATGGTCATCGCCACCCCGACCAGCACAAGCATGTTCGGCGCCCCATGTCCCAGCGCGATCTCCCACACCGCAACCCAGCTTGGCACGAGATAGGTATAGGCCATCACCTTGGCGCTCGGAAGTTGCAGTGTCGCGAACTGCAACAACACAAATGTCGCCGCGCTGGCAAACAGCGCCAAATACACCACCGTGATCCAAACGATTCCCGGCAATCTTGCCCAGTCGGTCGCCCGAATGTCGCCCCAGCCATAAACCGTCAAGACGAATAGCCCGGCCAGCAACATGCCAAAGGTGAATACCACCGGTGCCTCGCCCCGGTTCAGCTTGCGCACCATCGGCGTATAGGCCGCATGCGCCACGCAGCCCCAGAAATAGTAGATTTCCCCCTGCCCCACGCGAAACTGCAACAGCGCGTTCAGGTCGGCGCGAAAGATCACCCAGACCGCCCCGACCGCTCCGATTGCCAGTGCAATCGCCATGCGTTTCGTGGTGATCTGGCGCAGCAAAACCCAACCGAACCCCGCCGACATCAGCGGGGTTAACGTGAAGACGGCCGCCGTGCTTACCGGGGCGGCCGTCTTCAGGCCTTCGAACATCAATACGAAATAGGTGGCAAACAACCCGCCCAGCACCAGATAGCGCCACGGTGCCCGAAAGGCGCTCCGCGGGATGCCCCTGGTCGCCCAGGCCAGCACCCCGATCACCAAGGCCGCGATCAGGAACCGCACCGCGTTGAGCGCGGCAGGCGCGATCTCATTCGCCGCCAGCGATCCAAGAGAAAACGACCCGGCCACAAGCGCCGAGAAACACAACATGGCCAGATGGCCGCGGGCAATCAGGCTCATACGGTACCGGGCCATTCCTTCGCGGCGGCCTTCAGGAATTTCAGGAATGCCTGGACCTTGGCCGTGCGATGCAGATCAACATGAGTGACAAGCCGTATGCGAATGGCCCAGTCATCCCGCGCCGGGTGCACCAATTTCAGCTCGGGCAGTTGTTCCGCCGCCCAAAGCCCCATGAACCCCAACCCGACGCCGCCCCGGATTGCGGCTGCAATCGCACGGTCCGAATTGGTGCGGAATACGACGTTGTTGCGCGGGATATGCTCCTTCATCCACTGATTGAACGGGGCCCGGTTGTCGATATTGTCATGCCCGATGAACCTGTGCGCGGCCAAGTCGGCCTCGGTTTCCGGCAGCCCGTGTCGCTCGATGTAACTGTCGCTGGCAAACAGGCCGACTTTCATACCGGTCAGCGCCTGTTCCACGTTGTCGGGTTGCTCGGGCTGTGACCCCGCACGGATCGCCACATGCGCCTCACCATACTCAAGCCGGAACACCCGCTCATCCGTCAGGAACCGCACCATCAGGTCCGGGTGCGCCACCTGGAAAGCGGCCACCACCGGCGTGACCAACGCGGCAAGCCCGCCCAGCGACGTGATGACAAGTTCGCCCGAAACATCCGCGCCGCGCCCCTTGATCCGCCCTTCCAGGTGATTGAACTGATCGTCCGTGGCCTGCGCCACCCGCATCAGGTCCTCTCCGGCCTCGGTCGCAGTGTATCCGCGCGCATGACGCTGGAACAGCTTGACCCCCAACCGGGTTTCCAAGGCATCGATGTGGCGAATAACCGTCGCGTGGTGCACGCCCAGCACCTCAGCCGCCCCGCTTACCGTACCTTGCCGTGCTACCTGAAATGCTGTCCGCACCTCGTCCCAATTGTCCATTCGCACGTCCCTCTCGATGAATTGTGCATTTTCCAACAAGACATGCGCAATTATTCCAATTGTGTGTGAATTTGCAACTCCCCAAATGAGGACAAGAGCAAACACCACTCCAAGGAGCCTGATCCATGACCACTCTTCTCCATATCGACGCCTCTGCACGCTTCGCAGATTCTGCTTCGCGCCAGGCATCGGCCCGTATCGTGGCCGAACAGAACGCCGACACCGTTATCCGCCGCGATCTTGCCGAGGGGGTCCCGTTTCTGGACGAAACCTTCACCGTCGCAACCTTCACCCCGGCGGAAAACCGCACCCCGGAACAGGCCGCGGCGCTGGCCTTGTCCGACGAACTGGTGGCCGAGCTTCAGGCCGCCGACACGATCGTCATCGGCACCGCCATGTACAATTTCTCGCTCCCGGCGGTGCTCAAGGCATGGGTCGACCAGATCGCCCGCGCTGGCGTGACTTTTGCCTATACCGAGACCGGCCCCAAGGGTCTTTTGACGGGCAAAAGGGCCATTGTGACCATCGCGACCGGCGGCACGCCACTGGGCTCCGACTTCGACCATGCTTCGAACTACCTGCGATTCATCCTCGGATTTGTCGGCATTACCGACGTGACCATCCTCGACAAGGAAGGTCGGACTCTCGACCAGATCGCCGCCTGATCCCCGCGCGCATCCAAGCGACCAAGGGCGCCCCGGCCGGGCGCCCTTTTCGTATTACACCCTGTATGCGTAGTCCCCGTCCGGATCGCGTTCGATATCTGGAGGGAAGTTCGCGTGCTTGTCTGCATAGTAACGCGCCCTCTGATCCCCGTCTGACATCCTGCCATAGGTCAGGTACATCGCCCGTCGCGCCGCGTTCGTGTGGTTCGGCCCGGACCGGTGCGGCGCAAAACTGTCAAAGAAAAGCGCGTCTCCCGGCTGCGCATAGCACGGCTCCCATGTTGCGCCCGCCACATGCGCTTCGTTCAGCGGCGCCCACATGTCCCCGAGCAGCCCCCTGTCATGATACCCGGGCACAATCTCAAGCGCCCCGTTTTCCGCCGTCTGCGCATCAATCGCAACCAGTACCGAGATGTGCAGATTCCCGTACGTATCCCACCCCGCCTGCATGTCCTGATGCGGCTCGAACCCACCTGCGCCCGGTTTCTTGAAGTTGATCTTGTCCTTGAACAGAACCGCCTCTTCGCCGAACAACTGCCCACAGGCACCCAGCAGGCGCGCATCTGCCACCAACCCCGCAAGCCCCGCGTGATGGGGCGCAAAATTCTCGACCCGGTTCAGCAACCGGTCGCCCTCGGCCGTGGTCTCGAAATACTTCCAGACATCCCCCACCCGGTCAGGCCGCGCTTCGAGCTCCGCAACCCAGTCGGTGATCCGAGCAACCTCGTCACCGGAAAACAGCCCCGGCACATAAAGGTATCCCTGCGCCCGGAACGCCCGCACCTGTGCCTCGCTCAGCCTATACCGTTCCGCCATTGCTCCCCCCTGTGTCACTCACATCAAAAGAACGCCACCAATCGAAATCACTCCACCCATTCCGGTTCTACGCCGATCTGTTCGAAGAACCGCATCACGTCGCCCCGGGACAACGCGATTGTACGATCATTGACCAGCGGATGCATATAGACCCGATCCGCCTCGTGAAACGCGCTGTCCATGAAGAAACGCACGCCTTTTTTCGCCCCGTTGATCATCGCCAGCGGCGTGACCGCGCCGGGCCGCACGCCCAAAAATTCAAACAGCCGGTCTGCCGACCCGAAAGACAGGTTGCCCACCCCCAACGCCGCCCCCAGCGCCTTGAGATCAATCTCGCGATCCTGCTCCAGCGTGACAAGGTAATTTCTCTTCTTCTTGTCCCGCAGATAGAGGTTCTTGATCCGGAGCGCCGCCTCGCCGGGCACCGTCATTGCCGCCTCGACCGACTTGGCCTCTTCCACCGTGCGCAGCGGCGGGTGTTCGTGCAAATCATATGGCAATCCCCACGCCGTCAGCCGCTCCAAAAGAGCATCCGAGCTGATGGGCAACGCGTCCTCAGCCTTCAATGGTGCCTCCATCTTCCAACTCCATGGCCTAGCTTTTGCGCCTTTCTGCCCGCTCCCCCATGGCGACACAAGCCGTCCCACGACAAAACCCTGTGCGCGCCCAAGACCCGCTGCTAGACTGGCGTAATGTCTGACACCCCTCTGTCCCAACCCCTCACCCTGCCCTGTGGCGCGACCCTCTCCAACCGTTTTGGCAAAAGCGCCATGACCGAAGCCATGGCTGACAAGCGCGACGCCCCGACGCAAAAGCACACCACGCTTTACCGGCGCTGGGCGCGCGGCGCGATGGGGCTGCAGATCACCGGCAACGTGATGATCGACCGCCGCTACCTTGAACGCCCCGGCAATATCGTGGTCGAGGATGAACGCGATCTGGCGGCCCTGAACAAATGGGCCACCGCCGCAAAATCCGATGATACACAGGTCTGGGTGCAGATTAGCCATCCGGGTCGGCAATGTCCCATGGTAGTCAACGCCCGCCCGCTTTCTCCTTCGGATGAGAAACTGAAAATGCTTGGCCTGTTTGCCAAGCCACGCGCCATGAGTGCTGACGACATCGCCGACGCAATCCGCCGCTACGCCGAAACCGCACGCATCCTGCAAAAGGCTGGGTTCGACGGTGTGCAGGTGCATGGCGCGCATGGCTATCTCGTGAGCCAGTTTCTCTCGCCCATCACCAACAGGCGCAGCGACGATTGGGGCGGCAGTCTTGAAAACCGCGCCCGCTTCCTGCGCAGCATCATTGCCGCGGTTCGCACCGCGGTCGGCCCCACCTTCCCGATCGGGGTCAAGCTCAACTCGGCGGATTTCCAGAAAGGCGGCTTCACCCTTGAAGAATGCAAACAGGTGGCCCGCTGGTTACAGGAGGACGGCATCGACCTCTTGGAAATCTCCGGCGGTACCTATGAGGAAATGAGCTTTGCCACCGCCACCCCCGAGGCCACGCAACGCGACAGCACCAGGGCGCGCGAGGCGTTCTTTCTCGACTATGCCCGCGAGATCCGCGCCGAAGTCACGCTGCCCCTCATGGTCACCGGCGGTTTTCGCAGCCGCGCCGCGATGGAACAGGCCCTGACCGAAGACGGCATCGACATGATCGGACTGGCCCGCCCGCTCTGTGTTCATCCCGACGGCGCGACGAATCTGATCTCAGGCAAGACCGCACAGATTGGCATCAACGAAGATGACCTGACCCTTGGACGCGGCGCGTGGGGGATCAACGCAAAGAACTGGCTGATCAACCTCGTGAACACTGTGGCGCGCGTGGAGTATTATGTCTGGCAGATGGACCGCATGGCCGCCGGGAAAGAGCCTTCGCCCCGCACCAGCAAAAGCGCGCTCATGCTGATGCTGGGCTATCTCGGCAAAAGCACGCTGCGTGCCCTGCGCCGCAAACCCTATGCACGGGCATCAAACCCCAACAGCGCTTGACTCTGCCCCCCTCCCGTCCTAAACGGCGCAGCAACTCCGGGAGTCTGTCAAGCTTCCGGTCCCATGGCCTTTGGCCGGGATCGCCCCCCGTCAGCGCGTCGCGCCCACGGGGGACATTGGCGTTTGAGCGGTTCGTGCTTAAGTTCGGGCCAAGTTGGAAACGGTGAGAAGGAGCCGGTGAGCGATGTTTGAAAATCTAAGCGAACGCCTGTCCGGTGTCTTTGACCGCCTGACCAAACAAGGCGCGCTCTCCGAAGACGACGTGAAAACCGCCCTGCGCGAAGTGCGCGTTGCCCTCTTGGAGGCCGACGTCTCGCTCCCGGTTGCGCGCGACTTCGTCAAAGCGGTTCAGGAAAAAGCCACTGGCCAGGCCGTCACCAAATCGGTCACCCCCGGTCAGCAGGTCGTCAAGATCGTGCATGACGAACTCAAGCATGTTCTTCAGGGCGACAACGAGGAGCCCGGCGAACTCAAGATCGACAACCCGCCCGCCCCGATCCTGATGGTCGGTCTGCAGGGCTCGGGTAAAACCACCACCACCGGTAAACTCGCCAAGCGCCTGACCGACAAGAACGGCAAGCGCGTGCTGATGGCCAGCCTCGACATCTACCGCCCCGCTGCCATGCAGCAGCTTGCCGTGCTGGGCCAGCAGATCGGCGTCGACACCCTGCCCATCGTACCCGGCGAAACCGCCGTTCAGATTGCCAAGCGCGCCAAACAACAGGCGACACTCGGCGGCTATGACGTCTACATGCTCGACACCGCCGGTCGTCTGCAGATCGACGAAGTCCTCATGAAAGAGGTCGAAGACGTGCGCGACGCGGTGAACCCGCGCGAAACGCTGCTCGTCGTCGATGGCTTGACCGGTCAGGTCGCCGTCGAGGTGGCCGAGGAATTCGACGGCAAGATCGGCATCTCCGGTGTCGTCCTGACCCGGATGGATGGTGACGGACGCGGCGGTGCCGCGCTCTCGATGCGCGCTGTCACCGGCAAGCCGATCAAATTCGTCGGTCTGGGCGAAAAGATGGACGCGCTCGAAACCTTCGAGCCGGACCGGATCGCGGGCCGTATCCTTGGCATGGGCGACATCGTAGCCCTTGTCGAAAAGGCACAGGAAACCATCGAGGCCGAACAGGCCGAACGCATGATGAAACGGTTCCAGAAGGGCCGCTTCAACATGAACGACATGAAAATGCAGCTCGAACAGATGCAGAAGATGGGCGGCATGGAAGGCCTGATGGGCATGATGCCCGGCATGGCGAAGATGGCCAAGAACGTGCAGGACGCGGGTTTTGACGACAAGATGATCGTGCGCCAGATCGCCATGATCCAGTCGATGACCAAGATGGAACGCGCCAACCCCCAGATCCTTCAGGCCTCCCGCAAGAAGCGCATCGCCAAGGGCTCCGGCATGGAGGTGTCCGACCTCAACAAGCTCTTGAAGATGCAGCGTCAGATGTCGGACATGATGAAAAAGATGGGCAAGATGGGTAAGGGCAAGATGCTCAAGTCCGCGCTTGGCGAGATGTTCGGCAAAGGCGGCCCCTCCCCCGAGGAAATGGCCGCTGGCATGGACCCGAAACAGATGGAGGCCGCGGCCAAGGCCCTTGGCGGCAAGGGCGGCTTGCCCGGCGGCCTACCCGGGTTGGGCGGCATGGGCGGCCTGCCCCCCGGTCTCTCCGGCTTTGGGAAGAAAAAGTAAATGACCGTCGCCTCGGTCATAACCACGCCGCGTCTGCGGCTGCGCCGGCCCGAGCCTTCGGACCTACCGGCATACACGGCCTATTACATGGGGCCGCGCAGCCATTTTGTACGTGGTCCTTATACCAAGGCGCAGTGTTTCGAAAAATTCGCCACCGTTCTCGGTCATTGGCAGATCCGCGGCTTTGGTCGTTATACCATCACGCTTGAGGATCGCCCGATCGGCCATGTCGGCCCCTTGATGATTGAGGGCGACAAGGCGCCCGAACTCACATGGACCCTCTGGGACGGCACGCATGAAGGCAACGGTTACGCAACCGAAGCCGCCGCCGCCGTGCGCGACCACCTCCTTGGCGAAGCGGGTTGGTCCCTGCTGGAAATCCTTGTGCAGCCCGACAATGCCGCATCGCTCGCCGTGGCCCGCAAGCTTGGCGCCGTGCTGACCGATCAGGATGCACCCGACTGGTATCCCGGTTGCCTAACGTTCCTCCTGACTGCGGAGCCGATGCAATGACCGTCACTTCATTCTCGATTCCCACGCTGGAAACCGAACGGCTGATCCTGCGCGCACTCTGCGAAGACGATATCGCCTTCGAGAAAGCGTTCCTCGCCAGCGATGACGCCCGCTTTGTCGGCGGCCCGATGCCGCCGCACCGCGCGTGGCGCTCGATTGCGATGGTGATCGGCCACTGGGCCTTGCGCGGCTTTGGCTTCTGGGCGCTCGAGGAAAAGAAAACCGGCCAGTACATGGGGCGTGTCGGCCTCTGGTATCCCGACGGCTGGCTCGAGCGTGAAATCGGCTGGACGCTGATGCCGCACGCATGGGGAAAGGGCTTTGCCACCGAAGCCGCGATTGCATCGCGCGCTTTTGCCTATGACGTGCTTGGCTGGGACACGGCAATTTCGCAGATCGCCCCCGAAAACGAAGGCTCCAAGGCCGTGGCGCGACGGGTTGGCGCGTCTTTCGAAAAACACCACGAAGACCCGGAATACGGCACGATCGAGATCTGGCGCCACCTTGGCCCGGACGCCCTGATCAATGGCGGCATGGAGGCGTATGCATAATGGCAACCAAGAACATCCCCGTCCTTGAAACAAAGCGTCTGGTCTTGCGCGGCCCCGAGGCCGAGGACTACGCCGCCTTTAAGGCCACCTTCGCCTCCTACCGCTCCCGCTTCATGGGCGGCCCTCTGAACCCTTATGAAACATGGATGCTTTATGCGGCCGAAATCGGCCACTGGAACATTCGCGGCTATGGCATGTGGATGATCCACGACAAGGTGACGGATGAAACCTATGGCATGGCCGGTGGCTGGAAACCCGCCGCATGGCCCGAGGCCGAACTGGCCTGGATCATCTGGCCCGACAAGGCCGGTCAGGGTTATGCGCTCGAAGCCACCCATGCGGCGCGCAAGTACTTCTATAACCAGCTCGGCTGGGAGGGCGCGGTGTCCTATCTCGACCCCAAGAACCTCGACTCGATCCGCCTCGCCGAACGGCTTGGCGCGGTCAAGGACAAGGAAGCCCCCTCGGTCGATGGCAACGACGTGGTCTATCGCCACCCCTCTGCCGCCAAGTTGGCGGACAGCCAGATCAACCACGGCATCGAAATGGAAATCAGCCACTATGCCGACCCGATGTTCAAACCGAAAGGATACGCCCTTGACTGACGCCGTGACCCGCGCCGCCGAGGTGCTCAAGGAACATCGTGAAAGCATCGACCGTCTGGACGCGATCCTCGTCTACACGCTGGGCGAGCGTTTCAAGCACACGCAGGCTGTCGGGAAACTGAAAGCCGAACACGACCTTCCCCCGTCCGATCCCAACCGCGAAGCGGCCCAGATCGCGCGGCTCGAAGCATTGGCGCAAGAGGCCGATCTCGACCCCGAATTCGCCAAGAAATTTCTGAACTTCATCATCGCTGAAGTCATTCAGCACCACAAACAACACCAAACGTAGGGTGCGTGCACTGCACGCACCGCACACCAAATCGCACCATCGGTGCACTGCCATTCAAAGGAGAAACCCCATGGCTATGAAAATTCGTCTCGCCCGCGGCGGCTCGAAAAAACGTCCCTTCTACCGCGTTGTCGCGGCCGACAGCCGCATGCCGCGCGATGGCCGTTTCATCGAGAAACTGGGCACCTACAACCCGCTCCTGCCCAAAGACAGCGAAGAGCGCGTGAAACTGGACATGGAACGCGTTCAGTACTGGCTCGACCAGGGCGCCCAGCCGACCGACCGTGTGGCCCGCTTCCTTGAAGCCTCTGGCACCCTGACCAAGACCGAGCGCAACAACCCCAAGAAGGGTGAGCCCGGCCAGAAAGCCAAGGACCGCGCTGAAGAGAAAGCCGCCAAGGCAGCAGCAGCGACCGAAGAAGCCGCCGCCGAGGAATAAGAAGGACATTCCCGGAAATGACCGACTTCTCGCAGCATTTCCGGGACGATCTTTCCCGGTTGATGACGTGGCGCCGCGACGTGCGCCACTTCCGCACCGATCCGGTGGACGAGGCACTCCTGACGGAGTGCCTCGACGCGTTTCTGATGGCCCCCTCGGTGGGGCTGAGCGAACCCTGGCGTGTGATCCGCGTCGAAAGCGACGCGGCACGCACCGCCGCGCTCGACAATTTTCGCACCGCCAATGCCACCGCCCTCAAGGGCTATTCCGGTGAAAAGGCCGCGCTCTATGCCGGACTGAAGCTCACCGGCATGGAAAACGCTCCGGTGCAGCTTGCCATCTTTTGCGATGAAACCACCCCCAAGGGCGCTGGCCTCGGCGCTGCCACCATGCCCGAAACCCGCCGCTACTCGGTGGTGGGGGCCATCACCCAATTCTGGCTTCTCGCCCGCGCAAACGGTCTGGGTGTCGGCTGGGTCTCGATCCTTGATCCCGACCGCCTCAGCCGGGATCTGGACGCACCAACCGACTGGTCGCTGGTCGCCTATCTCTGCGTCGGCTGGCCCGAGGTGCATTCCGACACGCCGGAACTGGTGCAAGTCGGCTGGGAAGCGCGCCGCGCCGCCCTTCCCGTGACCACCCGCTAAGCCCTTTCATTGTTCCATAAATACTCATTTGCCCCGCCCGCCCCTTGCACACGACCAGCGGATCAAGGACAAATGACCCCACGAATTCCGGGAGACATGAGATGACGGAACTGGTCTGTGTCGGCGCCATCTCGGGCGCCTATGGCGTGCGCGGCGAAGTCCGCCTCAAGAGCTTCACCGCCGAGGCCGAGGCAATCGTCGATTATGCGCCCCTGCAAACCGAAGACGGCGCTTTTGCCTTTGATGTCACCCTGACCCGCCCGATCAAGAACGGGCTGGCCGTACGACTCTCGGGCATCGCCACCAAGGAACAGGCCGACGCGCTCAAGGGCGTGCGCCTTTTCGTGCCGCGCGATCGTCTGCCGAGCCTGCCGGATGACGAGTATTACTACGCCGATCTCATAGGGCTCGAAGTGCGCGACACCGGCGGCACCGTGCTGGGCCGCGTGAAGTCGGTGCAGAACCACGGCTCGACCGACCTTCTGGAAATCCACGGCCCCGGATTGAATTCCACCGTGCTCCTGCCCTTCACCCATGCCGCCGTACCAACCGTAGACATCGCCTCGGGCCGTATCATCGCAGACCCGCCCGAGGGCCTGTTCTGAACATGGGGCCGGGCCGTTTCACGCCCCTTGGCATCGCGCTTTTCGCGCTCCCGCTTTATGGCGGCCCGGTCCTCGCCGGTCTGAGCCATGGCTCGCCCGCAACCTTCCCGGCCTTTGTGGCCGCCTTCCTTTTCTACATCGTCGCGACGCGCAAACCGCCCCTCAAGTCACCACAGGACGGTCTCGCCCTGTTTTTCATGGCGCTGGTGCAGTGCGTGCTGGTCGCGGCCTGCATGGGCCTCGGTCTTGCGCTCTCGCGCCTCACCGGACCGCTTGCCATTCCCCTGCCCGTGCCGGTTCTCCTCACCGTTGGCGCCAGCCTCTGGGGCGCATGGCGCTATTGCAACGCCTCCGAAATAGACGCCACGCTCGATCAGGCCCTGAATGCCATCGAGTCGCCCGGCACCTTTCTGAACGCCTCGGACGACGCCCTCACCAACGAGATCGCCGCCCTTCTCGACCAGGTCGAAGCCCTGCCCGCAACGCCCGACGCCCTTCGCGACATCGAAGAAACCTGCGCCGCCCATCCTGCCCCGATCGACCTTGCCGACGCCCTCCTGCAACGCGCCGATCACAGCGACGCCTACCTGCTTCTGGCCTTGCGCCTCTACGCCCGGACCGAGATGGCGACAGACATCCTGTCAACCGCCGATCTCGGCGATCTGCTGGACGAGGCCGCCGACGTCGCCACGCCCCATATCGCCCGCGCCGCGCTTGAACTTGAAACCCGCTTTCCGGGCTATTTCAGCGAGGAAACCCGTGCCGAACTGGCCAAGGTGGCGGAATGAAGCAAATCCTCGTCCATGCAGGATTTCACAAGACCGGCACGACGAGCGTGCAGAAAATGCTGGTGCACAACCGCAAGACCCTGCGCCGCAAGCTCCAGATTTTCACCCGCCGCAACATGGTTGGCCCCTGCGAGGCCGCCCGCGCCTATTCGATCCGCCGCACCGAGGCCGATCTTATGGCTTTCTGCTCCGAACTCGCTGCCAGTTTTGCCAAGATCGACCCGACCGATCCCCGCGCCGTCCTGATCAGCTCCGAAGACCTCTCGGGTCACATGCCCGGCCGCTTTGGTCTGGCCCGCTATGACGCCGCCCCCGCGCTGATGCGCGCGCTCTGCGACACGGCGCAACAGGCGTTTGATGCTCCTGTATCCCTCAGCTTCTTCTTCTCCACCCGCGCACCCGAGGCATGGCTGCGCTCCTGTCACGCCCAACACCTGCGCGCGATCCGCATGACGGATGATCTCGACAGCTACGCCACGCAATACGCGGCCTCTGCCGATCTCGACGCCATCGTGAGCGCGGTCCGCACCGCCGTCGCGCCGCACCGGGTCCACAGCGCCCCCCTCGAAGACCTCACCGATGATCCGCTCGGGCCGCTGGGTATCCTGTTTGATACGCTCGACATCCCCCCGCGCCTGCGCCAACAGCTCGACATCCTGCCCTCGGCCAACCTCTCGCCCCCCGATGCGCTCTTGGCCGACTATCTCGCCACCAACCGCTCCGACCTTGACGATGCCACCGTCGCGCAAACCAAGATCGCCGCCCGGCGCGCATGGCTCAACGCGGACAAAACCCCATGACCCGCCCCCTCATCCTGCACGCCGGGTTCCACAAGACCGGCACATCCAGCCTGCAACAGACGCTCAAGGCCAATCGCCGCGCGATCAAGACCCATTGCAACCTCGTCCTGAAATTCCGCCTCAAGGAGTTGCTGCACGCCACCCGGGGCTATTCGACTTGGCGCGATCCCCTGTCGCTGGCCAAGCTTGCCCACCGCGCCGACACATGGCTGGCGGATCAGCCCGACTACATGCATCGCGGCCTCATCGCCTCGGCCGAAGAATTCGCAGGCCACATGCCCGGGCGCGAAGGTATCGACGATTACAGCGCTGCACTTGACCTCCTCCCGGAACTGGTCGCCGCCTTCCATCGCCGCCATCGCGCGCCGGACTTGCACCTCGTCTTCAGCACCCGCAGCGCCGAAAGCTGGCTCACCAGTGCCTATTGGGAACACGTGAAATCCTCGTCCATGACGATGGACCTTTCGGACTTCCAGACCCGTTATGCCAAGGCCGCCGATTTCGCCCCCCTACTTGATCAGCTGGCGGAAAAAATCGCCCCCGTCCCCCTGCACCGCATCGCGCTTGAGGACTGGCGCGATCATCCGCTCGGCCTCGCCGCGCCGCTTTTGTCCCTTGTCGGCATGGACGCCGAAGCCCAATCCACACTCACCCCGATCCCCCCGGTCAACACCCGCCTGCCGGACGCGCTTTTGCAGGAATTGCTGGACCTCAACCGCAATATCAGCGACAGGGAGACCCGCAAGACGGCCAAGCAACGCCTGATCGCAGAATACGAACAGCAAACCGGACAGAACCCGTGAGCGATACGCCCAAAACTCCCAAGTCACATGGCCGCAAGGCCATTTCCGTTTCGCTGAAACCGCGCGAATTGATGACCCACAATCCCCGCCTTGCCGGAATCTGGACCGCGCGGATCATCACCCTCTTTCCCGATGCATTTCCCGGCGTACTGGGCGAAAGCCTGACCGGCAAGGCGCTCAAGGACGGCAAGTGGCAGCTTGAAACGACCGACCTGCGCCACTTTGGCGTTGGCAAGCACCGCAATGTCGACGACACGCCCGCAGGCGGCGGCGCGGGCATGGTGCTGCGCCCGGACGTGCTGGGCAACGCCATTGAACACACCATGCAGGGCGCGCGCGGTGTTTGGCCGCTTGTGTATCTCTCGCCCCGCGGTCGCCGCTTCGATCAGAAAATGGCCCGCGCCTGGAGCGAAGCGGACGGAGTGACAATGCTTTGCGGACGGTTCGAAGGGGTCGATCAGCGGGTGCTGGATCACTATGGCATCATGGAAGTGTCGCTCGGAGACTTCGTGCTGACGGGTGGCGAAATCGCCGCGCAGGCCATGATCGACGCCACCGTGCGGCTTTTACCTTCGGTGCTTGGCAATGCCGAAAGCATTGAAGACGAAAGCCACTCCAACGGCCTTCTGGAACACCCGCAATACACCCGCCCCGCCGAATGGAAGGGCTGCGCCATACCCGATGTGCTTATGTCCGGGCATCACGGCAACATCGAAAAATGGCGCCGCGAGATGGCCGAAGCCCTGACCCGCCATCGCCGCCCCGACATGTGGCGGGCCTATCGCAAAGACGGCAAAGATTGACACGCCAAGCATGAGTTGCAGAATTGCGGGGCTCGCTGCGCGCATCCTGTGCGTTGCCGCGCCTCGAAAGGAAGCATCCCATGTTCTATGGCAACTTCGAAGGCGAGAACAAAGCCCGTTTTCAGGAGGCTTTGAAAACCCTCGGCGAACTCTGCGGGCCGATGTTTGCCGGCGACAACCTGATCGGCCTGCAACGCGCCGCCGGATTTCGCGAGGACAAACGGTTCATCGACGCTCTCCGGCGCAACGCGGAATCGAACCAGGACCTCTCGATTGCGTGGCGTATTCACACCCTGGTCTGGGCCGCGCGCCGCGCGCTGCACCTGCCCGGCGATTTTGTCGAATGTGGCGTCTGGAAGGGGTTCAGCTCTTCGGTGATTGCCGACTACCTGGCGTTCGAAACGGTCGACAAACAACTGTACCTCTATGACACGTTCTCGGGGATCCCTTCGGAACTGAACTCCGAAAACCGTTCGAACGAAATCTATGAAAAGGAAACCGGGAACGACCCCGATGCCCTTTACAACCACGTCATCCGTCGGTTTTCCAGATATCCGAACGTCCGCGTCGTACGGGGCATCGTCCCCGACACCTTCAAGACCGATTGCCCGGATCAGATTTCCCTGCTGCTGATCGACATGAACTCCGCCGCCTCGGAAATCGCGGCGCTTGATGCGCTTTTTGACAAGGTGGTTTCCGGGGGGCTGATCATATTCGACGACTACGGATGGACCGGATATGCGGCTCAGCGCCATGCCGAAAACGCATTCATGGAAGCGCGCCAACACAGCATTCTCGAAATCCCGACGGGCCAGGGTCTCGTGATCAAGCAATAGGCGCTGCCAATTTCCTTTTGCAGTCACCCTTGCTTTGGTGGTTAACTCCCCCCAAGCACACGTAACTAGGGAGATTTGGGCAGTGGCTGGAAAATTTGAACTCTACACCGACAAGGCGGGTGAATTCCGCTTCCGCCTCAAGGCAGGCAACGGCGAAATCATCCTTGCCAGCGAAGGCTACAAACAGAAAGCCAGCGCCGAGAACGGCATCGCGTCGGTGCAGAAGAACGCCCCCGAGGACGCGCGCTATGAGCGCAAGGAAACCAAGTCGGGCAAGCATATGTTCAACCTCAAGGCCACCAACGGCCAGGTGATCGGCACCTCGGAAAGCTACGAAAGCACTTCGGGCCGAGACAATGGCATCGAGTCCGTCAAGAAAAACGCGCCCGATGCGCGCGTCGAAGACCTGACCTGATCAGATGACATCATGCCGGTCCGCAAGAAAGCGGTCCGGCATCCTCCCCCTTTCGCAAATGACCTACAGGGCGGCCCCGCCGATCCCGCGCACGCCCTGCGCTTGCAGGTTTGCGACCAGTTCCAAATGATCCACCTCCTGTATCGGCGCCCGGTCCCGCAAAGCCAGCGCCGCCGCCGTGCCCGTGGCCTGCCCCATGGCCATGCATTGCGGCATCCCCCGCACCGAGGCAAAGGCGACCGGGTCCGCGCAGATGATCCGCCCCGCAAACATCAGGTTCCCGATGTCGCGCGGCACCAGCGACCGGAACGGGATGGTGTAATAGGCCCCCTGCCCGACAATCGCGTCATGGGTCATCCGCGCCCCCCGCATGACATCGTCCACCGGGTTATCGCAGCAGACAATCCCGTCCTCGAACTGTGTAGCCGCCGCAAGGTCTGCCCCGGTGACGCGGTACATCCCCTCCAACCGGTGCGTCTCGCGCACACCGACAGTGGGACCAAGATACATCATCCGCGCAGCCTCGAACCCCGGCACATCCGCGCGTAGGAATTCCGCCAGTTGCCTGCAGCGCCGCCGCCCTTCCTGAGTCGCCGCCGCCACGGCGCGCGCATCGGTCCCGTCCACGCCCCGGATCACCACCGAATTGCAGAACACCGTGTCACGATGGAAGCCCTTCATCATGTAGAGCTGTGCCAAGTCCGGGTGCAGGCGCCCTTGCGCAATGCCCATGGCCGCGTAACGCGTGAAATAGGGATCGTCCTCGGAAAATACCCGGTCCCAGTCGGCCCCCACCATATGAAAACTCAGCGTCACCCCCATCAGGTTGCCGCTGTCATCTCCCAGCGTATAGGGCACCCCGGCTCGCGCCGAAATGTCCCCATCCCCAGAGCAATCAATCACCATGCCCGCCTCGATAAGATGCGCGCCATGCCGGTCAAACACCTCGACCGCCGCCACCCGATTGCCCGCCATGTGCGGAGCCAACGCGGTGGTGTTGAGATGCACCTGCACCCCTGCCTCTTCGAGCATCTCGAACATGGTCAAGGTGGCAAGATCGTGATCATAGAGAATCTCCGGACCAAAATTCGCCAGAGTGCAGGGCCGCTTCTCCGCCGCGACAGGCGTCATCGCAAACAGCCGCCCCGCCAGCTCTTCCATGATGCCGCCAATGATCCTGTCGTTGGGATAGGCCGCACCCCATGGCATCCCCGGACAAAAGGCCATGACCCCGCCCACCTTGCCCGTCGCTTCGATCAGCCGAACATCCAGCCCCTGCCGCGCGGCCGCCACCGCCGCACCAAACCCGGCAGTGCCACCCCCCACGACCAGCACATCCGCTGTCCACGCGCGTTCAGACATGCAGCTCCCTCCTGTTCACCCCGTTTCACAATGGGTATCTGAAACCATTGAGAAACAGGATGCACGTCTGCTCTGCGCGGTCCAGAAAAACCGCCGATCAGGAGGCGCCTGCGATCCACTGTCCGAAGCCTTCCGGCGAGCCACGGAACACGTTGATGTCCACCTCGCCCTCGATCCCGGGAATGAGGCCGGTGCCGGTATATTGCCAGAACGTCCAATAGGCGCCGGGATAGACCTTTTGCGGGTGCCCTGCCACCGAACGCAGCCAAAACTCGGTCCGACTCAATTTGCCGATATTCGTGTCGCGCCAGAAATCCACCGTCGTGTAGAGTACCGGACGCCGTCCGTAATGCGCCTCCAGCATATTGAGAAACACCCGCGCCTCCGACCAGACCTCGCGCTCCGAGGGGCGCCGTTTGCAGGTGCGCGACCGCGGGTTCCATTCCATGTCGAGCACATGCGGCAGGTCGGCGCCCTTGGGGACGTGCTTGATGAACCAGCGCGCCTGCTCCTCGGGTTTTCGGCAGAAATAGTAGTAGTGATACGCGCCCCAGGGCACCCCGGCGGCCTTGGCCCCGCGCATGTGTTCACGGAATTTCGGGTCGGCGACGTCGCCGCCTTCGGTAGCTTTGATAAAGGCGAAACTCACCCCTGATCGCTTGGCCTTCTTCCAGTCGATCGCCCCCTGCCAGCGCGAAATGTCGATGCCGTGGATCGGATAGCTGGTCGGCGCGCGCCCGTCCCATTCATGCGGATCGCCGTCCCCGAACCGGGGATAGGTACGGAACTGTTCCACCGGATACGAGGCCACCACGGGCGCCGCCTTGTGCGGCGGAGGTTCCGGTGCCCGGCGTCCACAAGCGGTCAGGGATACGGCCAGAAAACACAGAAACAAACCAATACGCATGAAAACTCTCTTGTCCAAAACACCCAAAACAGGCCCAAACAATTCCAAACCCTGCCCCCCATAGACTCCGTCAGCCGCCCATTTTGCAACAACCGGATGTCCCCGTCCCGGAAAATTGCGCGGAATCCGGCGTGCGGCATGAATTTCGCCGCCCAAATCGACTCCGCCCTTGATCGCAGGGCGCAAACTGCGTAAACGACCCCCTGTTCGGAATCGCTTTCGCGGCTCCGGGCGTGTTGGCTATTGCAGGCATCGCCTTTCGGGCTTCTTCGTCCGATCTTGGCGTGCAGGATGCCAAGCGAACAAGAAAAGACGACCTGATCTCTGGCGGGCGCATCCACGCGGACCCGGAAGAAGACCAAGAGCTCCTCAGGCGCATACATCTTCGTGGACCAAACCACGAGCAAGTTAGGAGAAGGTCAGATGGATCTGATCGCACAAATCGAGGCGGAACAGATTGCCGCCCTGGGGAAAGACATCCCCGATTTCAAAGCTGGCGACACCATTCGCGTCGGCTTCAAGGTGACCGAAGGTACGCGCACCCGTGTGCAGAACTACGAAGGCGTCTGCATCAGCCGTAAAAACGGTTCGGGCATTGCCGGCTCGTTCACCGTTCGCAAGATTTCCTTTGGCGAAGGCGTGGAGCGTGTGTTCCCGCTGCACTCGACCAACATCGACAGCATCACCGTCGTGCGTCGTGGCCGTGTCCGTCGCGCCAAGCTGTACTACCTGCGCGCGCGTCGTGGTAAATCGGCCCGTATCGCGGAAGATACCAACTACAAGCCCAAGCAAGCGTAAGGAGTGGTCTCATGAAAAAAGACACCCATCCCGACTACCACTTCATCGACGTCAAAATGACCGACGGCACCATCATCAAGATGCGCTCGACCTACGGCAACGAAGGCGACACGCTGGCTCTGGACGTTGACCCCTCCGTGCACCCCGCATGGAACGGCGGTTCCACCCGTCTGATGGACGCCGGCGGCCGCGTTTCGAAGTTCAAAAAGAAATACGAAGGTCTGGGCTTCTAAAGCACCTGTCCATTTCGATTTCGAAAACGCCGCTCCCCCGGGGGCGGCGTTTTTCTTTCCCCCAAAGCCCCGCACGTTGTCCCTGCATTCTCCTTTGCGATTCCACCAACCCGTGCCACTCTGGCCGGACACAATTTTGGGAACTGCAAAATGCAGCGCAAACTCGCCGCCATTCTCGCCATCGACGTCGTCGGGTTTTCCCGGCTGATGGCGCGCGACGAAGACGCCACCGTCGCCGCTCTTGGCCGGAACCTGCGCAGCGTGTTCAAACCGGCAGTGAAGGCCAATGGCGGGCGGATCGTCAAACTCCTCGGCGACGGCGCACTGGTTGAGTTTCCCAGTATTACCAACGCCACCGAATGCGCCCTCGCACTTCAGAGCACCCCACCAGAAACCGTCCCCGGCCTCGATGCCCCCCTGACCTTCCGCATCGGCCTCAATATCGGGGATATCATCCAACAAGGCGAAGACATCTTCGGGGACGGCGTCAACATCGCTGCACGTCTCGAAGCACTGGCCCCCGAAGGCGGCATCGCATTATCCGCCAGCGCCCATGCCCACCTCGCCCCCCATCTGGCCGAGCGCTTTGCCGATACCGGCCCGCAACCCCTCAAGAACATCCCTGCCCCCGTCACCGTTTTGACATGGACCCCCGATCATCCCACCCCGCGCCCCTCGCAAGACGCCGAGAAATTCAAGAAAGCCTCCATTGTGGTGCTTGCCTTTGACAACATGTCCGGCGACCCGGATCAGGAGTTCTTTTCCGACGGCATCTCCGAGGACATCATCACCGAGCTGTCGCATTTTCGCGAATTCTTCGTCATCGCCCGCAACACAAGCTTTACCTACAAGGGCACACCTGTCCGGGCCGAGGACGTCTGCGCCGAGCTTGGCGTGCGCTATCTGCTCGAAGGATCGGTGCGCAAGGCCGGCAACCGGATACGTGTCACCGCGCAGCTCATCGAAGGCGCCACAGGTGCCCATCTCTGGGCCGGGCGGTTTGACCGCGACCTTGACGACATCTTCACCGTTCAAGACGAAATCACCCAAGCCATCGTCGCCGCCGTCGCCCCAGAGGCACTCAACGCCGAAACCCACCGCTCCCGCAACAAGGCAGAAACCGAAACCAACGCGTGGGAGAAAATCCTGCTGGGCCGCTGGCATATCGGGCATCTGAGCGAGGACAGCATCGCCAAGGCTCAGACCTTTGCCAAAGATGCAATCGCGCTTGATCCGCGCCTTTCGGATGCCCATGCCATCCTTGCGCTGGCCAAGCTGCACGCCATGTTGCACCTCTGGCGGCGCGACACCAAGGCGGCGATTGCCGAAGCGATCCGCCACGGACAAGACGCCGTAAAGGCCGATGAATCCGACGCCACCGCCCACAGCATTCTGGGCATGGCCTATATGTTCGGGCGCGACTACGACAAGGCGCCTCTACACCTCAACCGGGCGCTGCGGCTTAATCCGAACCTCTCCAACGCCCACGGTGTTCTGGCCGCCTATCACGGCGTCAGCCGCGATTATGGTGCGGCCCGCGCAAGCGCTGAACGCGCCACAACCCTCAGCCCGCGCGATCCCTATCGCGCCTTCTGGTATGGTGGCCACGGCATCGCCGCCTATCTCGACGAGAATTACGAACGCTGTATCGAGGTCTGCACCGAGGTACTGGCCGAATTTCCCAACTATGCCTCTGCCCTGCGCCAACTGGCCGCAGCACAGGCCATGAACGGTCAGAGCGAAGCCGCGCAAGCCACCATGCAACGCCTGCTGGCGCTCATGCCCGGCCTGACCGTCTCCATGGTGCGCGACATCGTTCCGATCCGCTACCCGGACGATCACGAACGCTGGCTCGAAGGGCTGCGCCGTGCCGGGATGCCCGAGTAGGCACCTTTCAAACAATGGGCTTGGGCTGCGCGCTCTCCTGCGCCGAGTCGTTGCGCATCAGCGCGATCACCCTTCTCAGGACAGTGCGCACTGCACTGCGACGCGCCACCCTTCGCACCAAAGCCAATTCTCGCGCGGCCTCATCGGCCCGCCGATCATGGCTGAACCGAAGCCGACCGGCTGAATCGAATGCTGAAACATGAAACAACATCTTTTCGTCCTGAATGAGCATGGTATTTCTCCCACAATCACAACTTTCAAGTGTATATTGAATGAAAATGCGGTAGATTCCGAACCAGCATTTCTGAAACCCTGTAAGCTGAACTTTCATCCATGGCCATTGACTGGACCAAACTCCCATCGCTTACGGCCTTGCGTGCTTTTGATGCCACCGTTCAGTCCGGCAGCTTCAGCGCTGCGGCAAGGTCGCTCAATGTCACCCACGCCGCCGTCGCCCAGCAGGTCAAAGCGTTGGAGACGCATCTGGGCCTGCCCTTGCTCCTTCGCTCCCCACGCGGCATCACGCCAACCCCGGAAGGCCAGCGTCTGGCCCAAAGCCTTCAGTCGGGCTTCACCGCGATAAACGACGGCGTCCTGTCCGCGATGGAACAGGGCGGACAGCAACCCGTCCGTGTCACCACGACGGCCTATTTCGCCGAATCCGTCATTTTCCCGCGCATCGCCGATTTCTGGCTGGAACACCCTGATACAGAGATCGCATTCACCCCCACGGACCGGGCGGTCGATCTCGTCGCAGAGGGCTTTGATCTCGCCGTGCGGGCGGGCGAAGGCGGCTGGCCGGATCTTGACGCACGTCGCCTCCTGCAAAGTCCAACCCTTGCCTTGGCGTCGCCAAGGCTCGTGGATGACCCGGCAATCAACTGGCAAGACATACCGTGGCTCATCCCGCATGAAGACACCTGGGAGCGCGACGTGCTCCGGCAATCGGGCATCGACCCGGCGCAAATACGCACCATCGACGTCGGCAACCCGGCCCTCGAAATCCGCGCGGCGGAACAGGGCATGGGCCTGTTGCTTGAATCTCAGGTCGACGTGGCGCGTCAGCTGGATCAGGGATCGCTAAAAGTCGCGCCGATACAAATCCAGCACGTCTCGTCATACTTCATCGTGACGCCACCGTGGCCACCGCGCAGGAACGTTCAGACATTCATCAAGTGGCTACTGCGCGCAATTTCGGAGGACGCCCCCGCATCAGGATCACGATCATGATCGCGATATTGAGGAAGTTCCACGCGATCCCGTTGAGGAACGCCCATTCGTAATTGCCGCTCATGTCGTAGATCCAGCCCGACATCCACCCGCCCAGCGCCATGCCCATGATCGTCGCCATCATCACGAACCCAACCCGGGCACCAGCCTCCTTGGCGGGCATGTATTCCCGCACGACAATGGCATAGGCAGGCACGATGCCGCCCTGCGACAGGCCAAAGACAAGGCTGACGAGATAAAGCGGCACCAACCCGTCAAACGGCAGGAACAGGAACAGCGCCGCGCATTGCAAGGCGGACCCGATCAACAGGGTCAGCACCCCGCCCAACCGATCCGCGAGCGCCCCCGACACCAGCCGCGATACCACACCGCCCAACAGCATCAGCGACAGCATTTCCGCACCCACTGCAGGCCCATAGCCAAGGTCGACACAGAAGGACACGATATGGACCTGTGGCATCGACATCGCCACGCAACACCCGATCCCGGCAATCCCGAGCATCCATTGCAGCACCACCGGACGGAACGGCACCCGCCCCTGCCTTGCGGTCGCCGCCATGGCCTGCGCCGTCATCGCCTCCATTGGCACCCGACGCCTGAGCAACATCGACAGCGGCACCACCACCGCCAGCGTCAGCACGGCCAGCACCGCGAACACCACGCGCCAGCCATAGCCGCTGAGCACCCCGCTCAGGACCATCGGCCAAAGCGCCCCCGACAGGTAATTGCCGCTCGCCGCAATCGCCACCGCGATGCCACGCCGCTTCTGGAACCAAAGCGAAATGTCGGCAATCAACGGACCGAAACTCGCCGCCGTGCCAAACCCCAGAAAGAAATGCGCCAGCGACAGCAAAAGCACGGTCGGACTGAGCGCGGCTGCAGCAAAGCTCACCGCAATAAGACCCGCCGCACCCGACAGCGCAAGCGTGATCCCCCAGCGGTCCACAGCCCGACCAATCCCGAAATTGCCCAACGCAAAACCGATCATCGTGAGCGTGTACGGCAAGGAGGCATCGGCCCGGTCAATCCCGAATTCGGCCTGCACCGCCGGCATCACCACGATCACCGCCCACATCCCGACGTTGCCCACCAAGGCAATGGCCAGCGTCACCAGAAGGCGGGTCCAGCTATAGCGGCTGTCAAGGATATCGGTGTCAGTCATCAAATCACGCTAGGTCGCCAAAGGTTTCGCTGCAATAGGCCCATTATCCCGGCATAGGCGTGGGCCGCGCCGCCATTACCGACGCGATACCGACACAATACCGACGTGATACCGCTGCCCGTTTTGGCACCTATTGCCCCAGCGCCTGCCCCAGATCCGCGATTAGATCGTCGGACTTTTCCGTCCCCACCGAAATCCGCAAAAGGGTTTCGGGAATGCCGGTATGCGGTTCTATCGTATGGCGGTGTTCCACAAGGCTCTCGACCCCGCCAAGCGATGTGGCCCGGTGAAACAGCCCCAGGCGCCCCGCCACTTTCAACGCCGTTTCCCGATCGCCTTTCACGAGAAATGACATAAGGAATCCAAAACCTTGCGGCATCTGTCGCTTGGCAAGATCATGCCCCGGATGGCTCTCCAGCCCCGGATACCAGACCGCCTCGACGCCCGGATGATCCTCCAGGAACCGCGCCACTTTCATCGCGTTTTCGCACATCCGCTCAACCCGCAAAGGCAGCGTCCGCATGCCCCGCAGCAACAGCCACGCCTCAAACGGCCCCATCACCGCCCCCGCACTGGCCCGGTCATTGGCTATCTCATCCCAAACCGCGCCCGGCTCGCGCGCCACCAGCACACCACCCAGCACATCCGAATGCCCGTTGATCACCTTAGTTGTCGAATGCATCACCACATCCGCGCCCAATTTCAAGGGGTTGGTCAGGATCGGCGACCCTGCCGTGCTGTCCACCGCCAGAAGCGCGCCACAGCTCCGCGCCGCATCCTTGGCAGCGGCAATGTCCACGATCTTCAGCCACGGGTTCGACGGCGTTTCGATCCACACCAGATGCGCCGGCCCCTCGGCACAAGCCGCCGTCAAAGCGACCGCATCACTGGCGTCCACCTCATCCATAACCACCTGACGGCGCTCACAGAATTCGCGGATCCATTTGGTCGTACCCCAGTAGATCCCCGACTGCACAATCACCCGTCCCCCGGTTGGCACGGTGCGAAACAGCGCCGCGATTGCCGCCATGCCCGAAGGAAACAGCAGCGCGGCATCGCCCCCCTCCAACTGGGTCAAAACCGCTTCGGCCTGCCGCACCGCGTCATTATGGTCGCGCGCATAGGTGTTGGCCGGGTTGAGCGGCGCATAATCCGCATCGCGCACAAATGTCGTTGAGGGCTGGATCGGCGGCACCACCCCGCCACTGGCCAGATCAATCGCGCCGCCCGCCTGAGCCAGCAACGTGTCGGGGTGCATCTCTTTGGGGTCCATCACGCGCTCCTTCCATTATCGCCCCATCTGCAGCCACATGCGGCGAACATGCAAGCCCCCTCGCGCCGCGCTCTTTCAGATGCTAGGGAAACGCCATGGCCCGTACGATCCTCTTTAACAAACCCTATGATGTCCTTTCGCAATTCACCGACAAGGGCACCGAAGGCAGCCCGCGCCCGACCCTGTCGACCTTCATCGACGTACCCGGCGTCTATCCCGCCGGGCGGCTGGACCGGGACAGCGAAGGGTTGATGGTTCTGACCGATGACGGCCAGTTGCAAGCGCGCATCTCGAACCCGCGCCACAAGATGTCCAAGACCTACTGGGTACAGGTCGAGGGCCTGCCCGACGCCGCCGCACTGGAAGCGCTGCGCCGGGGCGTCGACCTCAAGGATGGCCGCACCAAACCCGCCGAAGCCCGCCGCATCGACGAACCGGAGGGGCTCTGGCCCCGCACGCCCCCGGTGCGCTTTCGCAAATCCGTACCGGATTGCTGGATCGAGCTCACCATCCGCGAAGGGCGCAACCGGCAGGTCCGCCGCATGACCGCCGCCGTCGGCCATCCCACCTTGCGCCTGATCCGCGCGCGGATCGGTCACTGGACACTGGATGGGCTGCAGCCGGGCAAATGGCGGGACGCCTAAACGGCAGACTGGCCACTTTTCCTGTGGATAAACACAACATATAGTGGACAGGAACGGGGCCGCGCCGTATTCCGGCGCGAAACACGAACCGGCAGGGACAGGCACATGGCACATATTATCGTGGTCGGTAACGAAAAGGGCGGCGCGGGCAAATCCACGCTGTCTATGCACATCGCCACTGCTTTGACCCGCATGGGCCACAAGGTCGGCGGGCTCGACCTTGACCTGCGCCAGAAAAGCTTTGGACGCTACGTCGACAACCGTCGCAAGTTCATGGAGCAATCCGGCCTCGATCTGCCCGGCCCTTCATATCAGGAATTGCCCGAGATCGACCCGGCGACGCTCAAACCCGGCGAAAATATCTATGATCACCGCCTGTCGGCTGCCGTAGCCGCGCTTGAGCCGGGCAATGACTTCATCCTGATCGACTGTCCCGGATCTCACACCCGTCTGTCACAGGTCGCGCATTCTCTCGCCGACACGCTGGTCACGCCCTTGAATGACAGCTTTGTCGATTTCGACCTTCTGGCCCATATCGACGGCGACGGCGAAAAAATCCTTGGCCCCTCGGTCTATTCCGAAATGGTCTGGAACGCCCGCCAGCTGCGTGCCCAGGCAGGCCTGAAGCCGATCGACTGGATCGTGATGCGCAACCGCATGGGCGCACAACAGATGGTCAACAAGGAAAAGATGGGCCGTGCGCTGGATCGTTTGGCCAAGCGCATCGGCTTCCGCGTTGCCCCCGGTTTCAACGAACGCGTCATCTTTCGCGAGCTGTTCCCGCGCGGTCTGACCCTGCTAGATCTGCGCGATATCGGGGTCAAGCAACTCAACATCTCGAACGTTGCCGCCCGTCAGGAATTGCGCGACCTGATCAAGGCACTGAACCTTCCGGGTGTGTCGGTCGACTTCTGATCGGGCGAATCACTCCGATGATTCCAGCCCCGCCAGCCGCTTGAGCATCATCCGCAAAAGGGCCACCTCGCCACTGGTGAACTGCGCGCGCAGCTTGGCATCATACTCCTCTGCCACCGCCCTCAGATCGCGATAAGCGGTGTCCCCGGCGGGCGTGAGTTTGAGCTTTTCCACCCGCCGATCCTCGTCGCTGCGCGCCCGCACGACAAAGCGCCGCTCAACCAGTTTTTGCACTGCGCGACTGATTTTTGTCTTGTGAATCCGTGCCTTGGTGCAAATGTCGGTGGCGGTCATCTCACCATAGGTGCCCAAGTGGAACAGCACCCGCCATTCCGTGCGCAACATTCCATAGCGGTTCTTGTATACTCGCTGAAACGCAAGGCTGCTTTCCTCCGCCGCCTGGTTGAGCAGATAGGGCGTAAAGTCCTGCAGCGAAAAATCATCTTTTTGTGGCATGAGGTCCATCCTCCTGCTTGTTAGTTACAAAAACAACTATTACCAAAGCAACCAAATTCGAAACAGGAGCGCGCGAAATGACTAAACATACTGTTCCGACCCGCATGCAGATGGCCCCGTCCCTGCCCGGCCCGCACGAAGGCTACATGCCGGGTTTTGGCAATGACTATGAAACCGAGGCCCTGCCCGGTGCCCTGCCGCAGGGCATGAACTCTCCGCAGAAATGCAACTACGGGCTTTACGGCGAACAGCTTTCGGGCACCGCCTTCACCGCCCCCAGCCACCAGAACGAACGCACGTGGTGCTATCGCATCCGTCCGTCCGTCAAGCATTCGCACCGCTATGAAAAGATCGACGTGCCGTTCTGGAAGTCGGCCCCCAATGTTGATCCCGATGTCACCAGCCTCGGCCAGTATCGCTGGGATCCGGTGCCGCACTCAGGCGAGAATCTGACATGGGTCACGGGCATGCGCACCATGACGACAGCCGGTGACGTCAACACGCAGGTCGGCATGGCCTCCCATATCTACCTCGTGACCGAATCCATGGTGGACGACTATTTCTTCTCCGCCGATTCCGAACTGCTGGTCGTTCCGCAAGAGGGCGTGCTGCGCTTCTCGACCGAACTGGGCATCATCGACCTTGAGCCTAAGGAAATCGCCATCATACCGCGCGGGCTGTTGTATCGCGTCGAAGTGCTGGAAGGCCCGGCCCGCGGCTTTGTCTGCGAAAACTATGGTCAGAAGTTCGAACTGCCGGGCCGCGGCCCGATCGGCGCCAACTGCATGGCCAACCCGCGCGACTTCAAGGCGCCCGTGGCGGCCTATGAAGACCGCGAGGTTGCCTCGACCGTCACCGTCAAATGGTGCGGCCAGTTCCACAAGACCGAAATCGGCCAGTCGCCGCTCGACGTGGTCGCATGGCACGGCAACTACGCGCCGATGAAATACGACCTTCGCACCTATTGCCCGGTCGGCGCGATCCTGTTCGACCATCCCGACCCGTCGATCTTTACCGTGCTCACCGCCCCCTCAGGCCAGCCCGGCACCGCCAATATCGACTTCGTCCTATTCCGCGAACGCTGGATGGTCGCCGAAGACACCTTCCGCCCGCCATGGTATCACAAGAACATCATGTCCGAGCTGATGGGCAACATCTATGGCCAGTACGACGCCAAACCGCAGGGCTTCGTTCCCGGCGGCATGAGCCTGCACAACATGATGCTCCCCCACGGACCGGACAAGAACGCCTTTGAGGGCGCCTCGAATGCCGACCTCACTGCCGAAAAGCTGGACAACACCATGTCCTTCATGTTCGAAACCCGCTTCCCGCAGCATCTGACCACATTTGCCGCAGATGAAGCCCCGCTTCAGGACGATTACATTGATTGCTGGTCCGACATCGAAAAGAAATTCGATGGCACCTCGGGCAAGAAATAAGGAACACGACACGATGCCATTGATGAAAAGCTGGGTGGCTTCGGCCAATGACGCCTACCACCCCTTCCCGCTCAACAACCTGCCCTACGGTGTCTTTTCGACCGCCGGGACCGAAGAACGCTGCGGCGTCGCCATTGGGGACATGATCCTCGACATGGCCGCCGCAGAAGAGGCCGGGCTGGTCACGATGTCCGAGATCCCGGTCTTTGACGTGCCGTACTGGAACGACCTGATGGACATGGGCTCCGAAGCATGGGCCGCCCTGCGCGCCCGCCTGACCGAGCTTCTGGCCGAAGGCAGCGCCGAGCAGTCCGCAGTTGAGCCGCTGCTCGTGCCGATGGCGGACGCGACCCTGCACATGCCCTTTGCGGTCAGCGAATACACCGATTTCTACGCCGGTCGTCAGCACGCCGCCAACATGGGCGCCATCCTGCGCGGTTCGCCCGACCTGCCCGCCAATTGGCTGCACATCCCGATCGGCTATAACGGTCGCGCCTCGTCGGTGGTGATCTCCGGCACCCCGATCCACCGCCCCAATGGTCAGCGCAAGGCCCCCGACGCCGAGATGCCCAGCTTTGGCCCCTCGATGCGTCTCGATATCGAACTCGAAATGGGCGCCATCGTCGGCACCGCGTCCGAATTCGGCCAGCCAATCACCGTGGATCAGGCCGACGACATGATCTTTGGCTATGTGCTGCTGAACGACTGGTCCGCGCGCGACATCCAGGGCTGGGAATACCAGCCGCTTGGCCCGTTCCAGGGCAAGGCCTTCGGCACCTCGATCTCGCCTTGGATCGTGACGGCCGCCGCGCTGGAAGACTTCCGCGCACCGACGCCGGAACGCGAAAAAGCGCTGTTGCCCTATCTCGACAGCACCAGGGATGGTCTCTTTGACATCGACCTCGAAGTGCTGATGCAGCCCGAAGGGGCAGAGACAGCTTCGGTCGTGGCCAAGACCAACTACAACCGCATGTATTATTCGGCTGCCGAGCAACTTTGCCATCACGCCATTGGCGGTTGTGGCATGAATGTCGGCGACCTCCTTGGGTCGGGCACGATCTCTGGCCCCAACAAGGGCGAATACGGCTCTCTGATGGAGGTCAGCTGGGCAGGTCGCGAACCCTTCACCCTCGACACCGGCGAAACCCGCAGCTTCATCGAAGACGGTGACACCCTGACCCTGCGCGGCAATGCGCGCGGCGAGGGCTACACCATCGGTTTTGGCGACTGCACCGGAAAAATCCTGCCCGCCGTGGCATGGCCCGCAAAATAAGGAAGATCCCAATGGCAAAAGCATTCGCGTCCCAAGGGGACATGACCGAAAAGAAAATCACCTTTGATGAGATCGGCGAAGGCCTCTACGCCTTCACCGCCGAAGGCGATCCCAACTCGGGCGTCATCATCGGCGATGACAGCGTGATGATCGTCGAGGCACAGGCCACCCCGCGTCTGGCCAACAAGGTGATCGACTGTGTGCGCACCGTCACCGACAAGCCGATCACGCATGTGGTTCTGACCCACTATCACGCCGTGCGCGTTCTGGGGGCCTCGGCCTTTAACGCCCAGCAAGTGATCATGTCCAACACCGCCTACAACATGGTTCTGGAACGCGGTCAGGAAGACTGGGACAGCGAATTCCAACGCTTCCCGCGTCTGTTCGAAGGCCACGAGTCGATCCCCGGTCTGACCTTCCCGACCACCACCTTTACGGACGAAATGACCGTGTTCCTCGGCAAACGTCGCGTGAACATCAAGCAGATCGGTCGCGCCCACACCGCCGGTGACGCCGTGATCCATGTGCCCGACCAGAACGTCATGTTCACCGGTGACATCGTCGAAGACCACTCGGCCTGCTATTGCGGCGACGGTCACTTTGCCGATTGGGGCAACACGCTCGATAACATCAAAGCCTATGACGTCGACGCCATCGCGCCGGGTCGTGGCGGCGCACTGGTCGGCAAGGAAGCCGTGAACCGCGCCATCGAAAGCACCCGCGACTTCGTTCAGAGCACCTATCTGCCCGCAGCCCGTGTGGCGGCGCGCGGTGGCTCGCTGAAAGAAGCCTGGGACGCCGTGCGCGCAGAATGCGATCCGAAATTCGCCGACTACGCGATCTACGAGCACTGCCTGCCCTTCAACGTGGCCCGCGCCTATGACGAAGCCCGCGGCATCGCGCATCCCCGCATCTGGACCGCCCAGCGCGATCTGGAAATGTGGGAGGCCCTTCAGGGCTAAACCGACCGTTCCTCCCCCTCTTCGGGCGGAGGAGCCCACCCCGCAAAACACGATTTGATCCAGATCGTGTGACGATTTTGGGGAACATGAGACACTAAATGCAATCGCCCCGGCGCAGCCCCGCGCCGGAGCTCGGGAGAGATTTGCCCATCATCGGGAGGAGACCATGAACAAAATCTTCGAAATTCCGCTCTACGCTTACGAGCGCAGCCCGGATCAGGACGCCCAGACGCCGGTTCGGCGCAAGGTCGTCATCATCGGCGCCGGCCCCATCGGTCTTGGCGCGGCCATCGACCTCGCCCAGCAGGGCGTCGAAGTTGTCATCCTTGACGACAACGACAAGGTCAGCTTCGGCAGCCGCGCGGTGTGTTACGCCAAGCGTCCGCTGGAAATACTTGATCGTCTGGGCTGTGGTCAGCCGATGGTCGACAAGGGTGTAGAATGGAACATCGGCAAAGTCTTCTTCGACGACCGCCAGGTCTATGACTTCAACCTGCTGCCCGAAGACGGCCACCAGCGCCCCGCCTTCATCAACCTTCAGCAATACTACTTTGAAGAATACCTCGTGAACCGCGTCCGCGAATTGCAGGCCGCTGGCGCACCGATCGAAATCCGCGGCCGCAACAAGGTCGAGGCGATCGGCACCCATGACGATCACGTCACCCTCGAAGTGGACACGCCCGAAGGCGCCTACACGCTCGAAGCCGAATGGCTGATCGCTTGCGACGGCGCCAATTCACCGGCCCGCCGCATGCTGGGGCTCGACTTCGTCGGCCGAGTGTTCGAGGACAACTTCCTGATTGCCGACGTGATCATGGAGGCCGAATTCCCGACCGAACGCTGGTTCTGGTTCGATCCGCCCTTCAACAAGGGCCAGTCGGCTCTGCTGCACAAACAGCCCGACAATGTCTGGCGCATCGACCTGCAACTGGGCTGGGACATCGACAAGGAACGCGAAAAGCGCCCCGAGAACGTGATCCCGCGTCTCAAGCAGATGCTGGGCGATGACGTCGAATTCGAACTCGAATGGGTGTCGATCTACACCTTCCAGTGCCGCCGCATGGAACAGTTCCGCCATGGCCGTGTGCTCTTTGCCGGGGATGCCGCGCACCAGGTCTCGCCCTTCGGCGCCCGTGGCGCAAACTCGGGCCTTCAGGACACCGACAACCTGTGCTGGAAGCTCAAGCTGGTCATGGACGGCAAGGCGCCCGAGTCGCTCCTCGACAGCTACGACATGGAGCGCATCCACGGCGCGGATGAGAACATTCTCAATTCCTCGCGCTCGACCGATTTCATCACGCCCAAGTCCGACATGAGCCGGACGCTGAGAGATGCCGTTCTGGACCTCTCCGAGCATTATTCCTTTGCCCGTCCGCTGGTGAACTCGGGTCGACTTTCGGTGCCCTGCACCTATGACGGCTCACCGCTCAATTCGGCTGACGCACTGCTTGACGGCCCGGCCCGGACCCGGCCCGGCTCGCCCTGCCCGGATGCGCCGCTGGGGGATGATTTCCTGCTTCCCAAGCTGGGCGACAAGTTCATCCTGCTCACCATTGATGCCGATGCCCCCGACAGCTTCGAGGAAGACGGGGTCGAAGTCACCCGGCTGGCCCTCTCGGTCAAGGATGACGCCTCGCTCGAACTCAAGCGCCGCTACCTTGGCGAAAATGACAGCGCCGTCTACCTGATACGCCCGGATCAGCACGTCGCCGCCCGTCGCGCCAGCTTTGACGAAGCCCAGTTCCGCACCGCGCTGCGCCGCGCAACCGGCAAGGAGTAACAGACATGTCCGATCAACTGACACTGACCCCCAACATCGATGGCGCGGATGATTTCTACGCCGAACTGCTGGCCGCCCACGAGGGCCTTGCGAAAGACCAGAGCGATGCGCTCAACGCACGCCTTGTTCTCGTGCTCGCCAACCACATCGGCAACCGCGCCGTTCTCTCGCAGGCGCTCGAAGCCGCCGCACTGAAGGAGTAACCCCCATGAAAATCGAACAAATCCACCACGTCGCCTATCGCTGCAAAGACGCCAAGGAAACCGTCGAGTGGTATGGCAAGATGCTCAACATGGACTTCATCCTCGCCATTGCCGAGGATCACGTCCCGTCGACCCACGAACCCGATCCCTACATGCACCTGTTCCTTGATGCCGGGAATGGCAACGTTCTGGCCTTCTTCGAACTGCCGACCAAGCCGGAAATGGGCCGCGATCCCAACACCCCGATCTGGGTGCAGCACATCGCCTTCAAGGTGAAAGACCGCGATACCCTGATCGAGTTCAAGGAGCATCTCGAAGCCAACGGTGTCGAGGTTCTGGGTGTGACCGACCACTCGATCTTCCACTCGATCTATTTCTTCGATCCCAACGGCCACCGCGTCGAACTGGCCTGCCCCGATCCCGAAGAAGAAGCCATGCTCAAGCGTATGGACGAAGTGAAGTGGGACATGCTCAACGAATGGTCCGTGACCAAGAAGGCGCCCAAACACGCTGATTGGCTGCACGCCAAGGAACTGAACAAAGACATTTAACAACGCAATCAAAATCGCGTAAACAAGAGACAACCGGCCCCAATCGGGCCGGTTGTTGCATACTCAGGGGACAGCCTTCATGACCGACACCATTCTCTTTGACTACTGGCGCTCCTCTGCCAGCTACCGCCTGCGCATCGCGCTCAACCTTGCGGGCATCGACTATACGGCCATTCCAGTCGACCTAGTCAAAGGCGAACACAAGACGCCCGACCATGTCGCCCGTAATCCGCAGGGCCTGGTTCCGGTGCTGGACATCGACGGTCATCGCTTTACCCAGTCGCTGGCCATCCTCGATTACCTTAACGAAACCCGCAATCTGGGCCTTCTACCCAAGGAACCAGCCGAGGCCGCGCAGGTCCGCGCCCTCGCCCATTCGGTCGCCGTGGACGTGCATCCAGTCTGCAACGTATCCGTTGCCGGGTTTGCGGCCGGGTACATTTCAGATGACAAGATGACCGGCATGACCACGTGGATGCAGCGCTTTATCCCACCCGGTCTCGCCGCCTTCGAAGCGCTGCTCGAAGGCTTTGAGCAGGCCCCTTACTGCACTGGCGACACGCCGTCGCTGGCCGACATCTGCCTGATGCCGCAGCTCTACAATGCCCGCCGCTGGAACGCTGATTTCTCAGGGTGTGAGCGGATCAAATCCGTTGAAGCGGCCTGTGCTGCGCATCCCGCCTTTGCAGCGGCGCATCCTGACGAAGTGAACCCCGGCTGATCTCAGAGATCGAGCTGGTTCAGATCATCCAACAGGGCCAACAGGCCCTGGTACTTCTCGTCACCCAGTTCTTCGCGCAACCGCGCCATCTGGCGCTGACTCGCGGGCATGTTCTGCGCAATCAGCGCATGGCCTGCCTCGGTCACCGTGATCACCTGACGGCGACGGTCATTGTCATCGCGCGTGCGCGTGACAAGGCCCTTCTCTTCCAGCTTCTGCAGGATCCGGGTCAGGCTTGGCAGCAACAGAACCGCACGCTCGGCAATTGAGGTCGGGTCCAGCGGCCCTTCTTCCATCAAGACACGCAAAACGCGCCATTGTTGTTCGGTCACACCGGCATCGGCCAGCATATTGCGGATCGGCCCCATCACCTTTTCCCGCGCCCGAAGCAAGGCAATGGGCAGAGATTGAGAAGTGGCCGGAATATTTGTCTCGACAGTCATGAAAACTACATGCACCCAAGGGCGAAAAAAGGCAAATTCATTATCTTGCTAAGCGGATGGCATTTGATTAACCTGTTAACATTATTGAAGGGGCAAATCATGCAATGGTCAGAGTTTTCTCGTTGGGGCGCAAAGATTTCCGACTGGGCGCGCGGGTATCACGAAACCCTGCGCGAGCGTCCGGTGCGCGCACAGGTCGCGCCCGGTGAGGTGCTGAATGCCCTGCCGACCACCCCCCCGACCGTGGGTGAGGACATGGACGCAATCTTTGCCGATTTCGAGAAAACCGTGATGCCCGGCATCACGCATTGGCAACACCCGCGCTTCTTTGCCTATTTCCCGGCCAACGCCACCCCGCCCTCGATGCTGGCCGATTACCTGACATCCGTGATCGCCCCGCAATGCATGTTGTGGCAGACCTCCCCCGCCGCTACGGAAATGGAAACCCGCATGATCGACTGGCTGCGCCAGTCCATCGGCCTGCCCGACGGGTTTTCCGGCGTCATTCAGGACAGCGCCTCGTCCGCCACCCTCGCCGCCGTGCTGACCATGCGCGAACGGGCGCTGAACTGGCAGGGCAATCAAAAGGGCCTCGCCGGATTGTCGACCTTGCGCATCTACTGTTCTGCCGAGGTCCACACCTCGGTTGACCGCGCCATCTGGGTGTCCGGCATCGGTCAGGACAACCTTGTGCGCATTCCGACCCAAGGCCCCACCCGCGCCATGGACCCCGCCGCGCTTGATGCTGCGATCAAGGCCGACATCGCGGCCGGTCTCACCCCGGCGGGCATCATCGCCTGCACCGGGGGCACAGGCACGGGCGCCTGTGACGACATCACCGCCACCTGCGACGTGGCCGAGGCACATGGGCTCTACCTGCATGTCGACGCGGCATGGGCCGGTGCGGCAATGATCTGCCCCGAATACCGCACCCTCTGGACAGGCGTCGAGCGCGCCGACAGCGTTGTGTTCAACCCGCATAAATGGCTCGGTGTGCAGTTCGACTGCTCTGCGCATTTCCTGCGCAATCCCGACGATCTCGTGCGCACGCTGGCGATCCAGCCGGAATACCTCAAGACCCATGGAAAAGACGGGATCATCAACTATTCCGAATGGTCCGTTCCCCTTGGCCGCCGCTTCCGTGCCCTGAAAATCTGGTTCGTCCTGCGCAGCTACGGGCTGAGCGGTCTGCAAGAGATGATCCGCAACCACGTGACGTGGGCCGAAGAGCTTTGCACCGCCATTCGCGCCCTGCCCGACTTCGAGATCATCACCGATCCCGTGCTCTCGCTCTTTACCTTCCGCTATGCGCCGGACGGGGCCACCGATCTTGACAGGCTCAACCAAACCCTTGTGGACCGGATCAACGATGACGGGCGCATCTACCTCACCCAGACCCGCGTGAACGGCGATCTCGTAATCCGTTTTCAGGCCGGACAGGTCAACGCCACACGCGAAGACGTCCTCTTTGCCCTTGAAGTCATTCAGGAAATTTCGACCGAACTTACGTAGTTTTACGACTACGTATTTTCCCCGAATTGACCCAATTCACTCCCTCCCCCTACCATGAGATCAATGCTTCCGGGCCAAATCCGGACGTGATCTCAGGGAGGAAACTCATGAAGAAACTACTGCTTTCGGGCATGGTCTCGGCCTTGGCGCTGGCAAGTGCCGCCGCTGCCGACATCAAGATCGCCCATGTCTACGGCAAAACCGGCCCGTTCGAGGCCTATGCCAAACAATCCCATGACGGCCTGATGCTGGGCATCGAATATGCCACCGGCGGCACCATGGAAGTGAATGGCGAAAAGATCGTCATCATCGAGAAAGACACCCAGCTGAAGCCCGACAATGGCAAGGCGCTTCTGGAAGAAGCCTATGGCGACGATGAAGTCGACCTCGCCATTGGTCCGGTCTCCTCGGGCGTTGCGCTGGCCATGCTGCCGGTCGCCGAGGAATTCGAGAAACTGCTGATCGTGCACCCCGCCGTTGCCGACTCCATCACCGGCGCCAACTGGAACCGCTACATCTTCCGCACCGGCCGCAACTCCTCTCAGGACGCCGTGGCACAGGCCATCGCCATGGCAGGCCCGGACGTGAAAATCGCGACACTGGCACAGGATTACGCCTTTGGCCGTGACGGCGTTTCGGCTTTCAAGGAAGCGCTCGAAGGCACCGGTACCGAGGTCGTGCACGAGGAATACGCCCCCACCGACACCACCGATTTCACGGCGGCTGCGGAACGTATCTTCAACGCCATGAAAGACCTTGACGGCGACAAGAAGGTCTTCATCCTCTGGGCCGGCGGCGGCAACCCGCTGGGCAAGATCCAGGCCATGGACCCCTCGCGCTTCGGCATTGAACTGGCCACCGGCGGCAACATCCTCGCGGCTCTGAAGGGCTACAAGGACTTCCCCGGCATGGAAGGCGCGATCTACTACTACTACGAGCTGCCTGATAACGAAGTGAACGACTGGCTCGTCACGACCCATCAGGAACGCTACAACAGCCCGCCCGACTTCTTCACCGCAGGCGGCATGGCCACCGGCATGGCCGTGGTCGAAGCGCTCAAGAAAACCGGCGGCGACACCGATACGGAAACTCTCATCACGGCCATGGAGGGCATGGAATGGATGACGCCCAAGGGCATGATGAAATTCCGCGCCGAAGACCATCAGGCGATGCAGTCCATGTATCACTTCAAGATCCGCGTCGATGACAACGTGGAATGGGCGATCCCCGATCTGGTCAAGGAACTGACCATCGAGGATCTGCCGATCCCGATCCGCAACCAGTAAACCGAACCGCAGATCCGAGGCCCGGCGGTTCCCCTGCCGGGCCTCATGCTTTCCCACCCAAGGGAACTTCCCCAAATGTCTCATCCCATTCTTCAGACCACAGACCTGACGGTCCGTTTCGGCGGCCATGTGGCGGTCGACCATATCACCTGCACCTTCAACACGGGCGAACTCACGGCCATCGTGGGCCCCAACGGCGCGGGCAAGACCACCTATTTCAACCTCATCTCCGGGCAGATCCCGTCGAGCGAGGGTAAGGTGGTGCTCAATGACCGTGACATCACCCGCATGTCCGTGGCCCAGCGCACCCATCTCGGCATAGGACGCGCGTTTCAGCTCACCAACCTGTTTCCAAACCTCAACGTGCTGGAAAACGTCCGCCTCGTGATCCAGTCCAAATCGGGGCGCGGCTTCAACATGTTCTCCATGGCCTCGAGCCATGACGACCTGACCACCCCGGCGATGGAAATCGTCGAACGTGTGCGGCTTGCTGATCAGGCTTTGCAGCCCGTCACCGAACTCTCCCACGGCGACCAGCGCAAGCTTGAAGTCGCCCTGCTGATTGCACTCGATCCGCTGGTCTACATGTTCGACGAACCCACCGCAGGTATGTCGGTCGACGAAGCGCCCGTGGTGCTTGATCTCATTGCAGAGCTGAAACATCGCAAGGATCGCTCGATCCTGCTCGTGGAACACAAGATGGACGTGATTGCCAAGCTCGCAGACCGCATCATCGTGCTGCACAACGGCGCTCTCGCCGCAGATGGCGAGCCGAACGAGGTGATCGCCTCGGACGTAGTTCAGGAAGCCTATATGGGCAAGGAGCTGGAAGATGTCTGATCCCATTCTTTCCCTCAAGGGCGTGCGCACCAACATCGCGCAGTATCACATCCTGCAAGGGGTGGACCTTGATGTGCCGCGCGGCGCGGTGACCATGCTTCTGGGGCGCAATGGCGTGGGCAAGACCACCACGCTGCGCACGATCATCGGCCACTGGCGCGCCCATCAAGGCCAGGTGCTGTTCGACGGACAGGACATCACCAAGCTCCCCACCCCGGCGATTGCACGTTTGGGTATCGGGTTCGTCCCCGAGGACATGGGCATCTTCTCGGACCTTTCGGTCGAGGAAAACATGACCCTTGCCGCCGTGTCCGGCCCGATCGATTCCACCCGGCTGGAATGGCTGTTCACGGTCTTCCCTGCGCTGGAAACCTTCTGGAAGAAAGACGCAGGCACGCTCTCGGGCGGGCAGAAACAGATGCTTTCGATTGCCCGCGCCATGATCGAAGAGCGTCGCCTCTATCTGATAGACGAACCGACCAAGGGCCTTGCCCCGGCCATCATTTCGACCATGGCGCGCGCCCTGCGCGAGTTGAAGGAACAGGGCGCGTCGATCCTTCTTGTGGAACAGAATTTCTCGGTCGCCCGCGCCTTGGGAGACAGCGCCAACGTGATGGATGACGGGCGCATGGTTTGGTCCGGCGAGATGAAACAGCTCGCCACCGACGCCGAGTTGCAGGAACGGCTGATGGGCCTGAGCATGGAGAACCACTGATGCGCGACTTGATTAGAGACGCTCAAGACATGGCCGAAATTCTTCGAACCTACCCCTGTGCAAAAAGGTACTCAAATATTAGCCATGGCACACTTAGCGAAGTACTTACAGCGATTGTTACCAAAGGAGAAGTCATTGGAGGCAACTCCCGAGGCAAAGACGTTCAGTCCGAGGAATTTGGACGAATAGAAGTAAAGTCACGTAAGCTGGGAACCGATGGTGATAACCCTCGCGTGAGTCTTCGCGACCATCATCTAGAAAAATGCGATTGGTTCGCGACGTTTAGGTGGGATGAAAACTTCAATCTGGCTGAAGCCATGATGCTTCCCAAAAAAGACGTACGACCAATGTTTCTGGAGAGACGTCAGAAAAGTGGTCTAGCCCATATAGCATGGTCCTCTTGGGTTTCCGCACCCAATAGAAAAAACATCAAAAAAGAATGCTTGGAGGCTATGAAATGAGTGCCGCACCGGAACATAATCCCACCATGGCGCGCATGTCGCTGGCCGAACGGCTGGAGCCACATGCGCCCGTGTTGTTGATCATCGCATTGATGATCCTTGGCCTGATCGCCATTCCCTCGACCTCAAGTTGGCTGACGCTCACAGTGTCAGGGCTGGCCATGGGCATGATGATCTTCATCATGGCCTCCGGCCTGACGCTGGTTTTTGGCCTGATGGACGTGATCAACTTTGGTCATGGCGCCTTTGTCTCTGTGGGCGCCTTTGTTGGCATCTCCTTCCTTCTCGTGCTGGAACACATGACCGGCGCGCCGTCGCTCTGGCTCAACCTGACCGCAATGATGGTCGCCATTGTCGGGGCCATGGCCGCGACGGGGCTGATGGGCTGGGCTTTTGAAAAGGTCATCGTCAAGCCCGTCTATGGCCATCACCTCAAGCAGATCCTTGTCACCATGGGCGGTCTGATCGTTGTCGAACAGCTGATTATCGTGCTCTGGGGACCGGAAGAGATCTTTATCAACCGTCCCGAGGCGCTCAAGGGCGCGATCACCTTTGCCGGGGCCGCGCTTGAGAAATACCGGCTTGTCGCCGTGGGGATCGGCCTTGTCGTGTTCCTCGCGATGCGCTGGGTGCTGCGACGGACCAAGATCGGCCTGATCGTCCGCGCTGGCGTTGAAAACGGCGAAATGGTCGAAGCGCTGGGATATCGTTTGCGACTGGTCTTTGTCGGTGTCTTCATCGCAGGCTCTGCGCTGGCCGGTCTGGGCGGCGTGCTCTGGGGACTCTACCAGGAAGTCATCACCGCCCATATGGGCAACCAGACCATGATCCTGATCTTCATCGTGGTGATCATCGGCGGGCTGGGCTCGGTCGAGGGCTGTTTCATCGGCGCCCTGATGGTGGGGCTGATGCAGAACTATGTCGCCTTCCTTGAACCCAAACTGGCGCTGATTTCCAACATTGGCCTGATGGTGGCGATCCTGATGTGGCGCCCGATGGGCATGATCCCGGTTGTGAAGGCGAAATGACATGCTGAACAAACTGCTTTCGGGCGACATGCCCCGCTCTACCGTGCTGGCCATTCTTCTGGCCGTCATCCTGATCTGTCTCGCGCTTGCACCCTTTATCTTCCCGGGTGTGCGCTCGGTCGATACGGCGGCACGCATTTGCATCTTCATCGTTCTGGTGGCGTCTTATGACCTGATGCTGGGCTATGGCGGCATCGTCAGCTTTGCCCACACCATGTTCTTCGGACTGGGCGCCTATGGGGTTGCGCTGGCCAGCACCCATATGGGACGCGGCTTTGATGCGCTCCTTGTCGGCTCGCTCTCGGGCGCGCTGATCGCGGCTCTTCTGGCACTCTTGATTGGTCTGTTTTCCCTGCGGGTGCGCGCGATCTTCTTCGCCATGATCACGCTGGCAGTGGCCTCGGCCGTCGCAGTACTGGTCTCGCAGCTTTCCGGGCTCACCGGGGGCGAAGACGGCCTCTCCTACAAGATCCCGCGCGAACTGGGCCCGGCCTTCAAATTCGCCGACGGAGAGCTGTTCGGCGTCAAGATGAACGGCAAGCTTCTAAAGTATTACCTTGTCTTCTTCTCCTGCCTGATCCTGTTCCTGCTGATGCTGCGCATTGTGCATTCGCCCTTTGGCCGCGTGCTGCTGGCGATCCGCGAGAACGATTTCCGCGCCGAGGCGATCGGCTATCGCGTGGTGCATTACCGTGTTGTGGCAACCTGCATCTCGGCGGCCATCGCCGCGCTGGCAGGCTCGCTCTATGCGATCTGGCTGCGCTATGTCGGGCCGGACACGTCGCTTTCGATGGAAATCATGATCGACATTCTTCTGATGGTGGTGATCGGCGGCATGGGCACAATGTATGGCGCGGTGATTGGTGCGACCCTCTTCGTGCTCGCGCAGAACTACCTGCAAAACCTGATGGACGTCGCCTCGCACGCGGTGAGCGGCATTCCGATCCTGCCGGACCTGCTGAATGCCGACCGCTGGCTGTTGTGGCTGGGCGTGCTCTTTATCCTGTCGGTCTATTTCTTCCCCACCGGCATCGTCGGACGCCTGCGACAGGGAAAATAGGCGTCAGCCATGCAACTGGGCCGCGGCGCGGGCATAGCCCCCCGCCGCGCCATCCACAAAATGCATATGGGTGTTTTCGCTCGCCGAGGGCACGAGACAGGTCATCAGCGCCTCATCCTGCGCATGCAGACCATAGCGGATCACGCCCCGCTCTGCCGCCCGCCGCAAGACACGCTCGATCCGGGCCTGCGTTTCCCCGTCACAATCCAGCGTCATCTTCAAACCGTCATCAAACTTGCGGAAATCGGCGTTCGGACCAACCTCCGCGCGATAGCGTTCCGGGCTGAAATTCCCCAGTCGCATGTTGCTGCGAAACAGCGCCCAGATCATGAAGTTGCCCCCCAACAGCAGTAGCTTCTGCATCCAGAGTGGGCGCTTGCCATGGCTCACATGCGCCTCAAGCGTCAACCCGACCGGGGGAAACCGGAAATCCGGTCCGTTGGCAGGCACCGGATGACCACCCCGCCCTGCGCCCTCAGCAGCCTTGATCACGCCGCGAGCGACCTTGGCAAAGGCCCGCTCGGACACTCCGTCCTGCGGTTCCATTACCAGCGACAGAATCGCGCCGTTCTCCGCAGCAAGATTTGACCAGCGACACGACAACCCCGTCAGGTCCGGATCCGCGCCCTGCCCGGCGCCGTCTGTCACCCCGATTGCGCCCGCTTTCATCTGCGCCTCGGCCCAGGCCACACCACCGCCGGAAAACATCGCGTAATCCACACCTTCGGACGGGGCATACCGCGCCACGCGCACGTCATACCCGGCCGCACGTATCTCGCCCACCGTCACCGTCGCTGCGCGCAACGAGATACCAAATTCGCGCTTGGCCCAACGCCGCACCGCATCCAGCGCCTTTTCCGCCGCGCCCCTCTGTTCCGGCCAGACCGCAAAACCCGCTCCATCCCCGCCAAACACATAAGGCAAACGCGCCAGTCCGGCGGCGTTAAGCTGCGCCGAGATCACCGCCGCGCCGACCATGTTGACGGTCTTGTAACGCCCACGCTCGATCTCGCGCGTCGAGCCGACAATATCGGCCACCCCGACCACCCAGTCATCGGGCAACGGCACATAGCCCGCCGGATCGGCCAGCCGATTGAAATCGGCGACACGCGGCAGGTTCTCATAATAATTCTGATCAGACTGTTTCAAATACACGACCCACGACCCCTCGCCGGTTCCTTATTTGATACGAAGATGGGGGCCATCAGGATCACCGCAACGCACAACCGCACACATCCATGTGAACCGCCCCCTTGCCTTTTTCATCCCGGTCGGATGAAGTCCACGCGCTAAGGGGAGGAAACCACAAAATGCGCGCAGATCTGATCCTGTTGTGCCTGGCCTACGTGCTGAGCCAGTTCTTCCGCGCCTTCCTCGCAGTGCTGACACAGGTGCTGAACACCGATATCGGAGCGACCCCGGCGGACCTCGCCAATGCCTCGGGCCTGTGGTTCCTCGTCTTTGCCGCCATGCAAATCCCCGTGGGCGCCGCTCTGGACCGGTTTGGGCCACGGCGCACCTCCGGCCTGCTGCTGCTGATCGGTGGGGGCGGGGGCGCCGCGCTTTTTGCGCTGGCAACCACACCTCTGCACATTTCGCTGGCAATGGGTCTGATCGGGGTCGGTTGTTCGCCCGTGCTGATGGCCAGCTACTATATCTTTGCCCGCTCCTACCCCCCGGCGCGCTTTGCAACCCTTGCCGCGCTCATGCTGGGCGTCGGATCGGTGGGCAACCTTGTCGCCGCCTACCCAATGGCTTGGGCCGCCGAAACCATCGGCTGGCGCGCGTCGCTCTGGGCTCTGGCCGGGATCAGCGGCGTTACCGCGCTTGGCCTCTGGGTCATGGTTCAGGACCCGCCCCATGTCGAACATGACGAAAAAGGCTCGGTGCTGGACCTGCTCAAGATCCCCGCCCTTTGGCTGATCATCCCGCTGATGTTCGTCAACTACATGCCCGCCGCAGGTATCCGTGGCCTCTGGATCGGCCCCTACCTCTCGGATGTATTCGCCCTTGATACCGGAGGTATCGGTCAGGCAACGCTGGTGATGGGCATCGCCATGATCCTCGGTACGCTGGTCTATGGGCCGATCGACCGCATCCTCGGGACCCGCAAATGGGTGGTGTTTGTCGGCTCGGGGTTTGGCGCGCTGGCTCTCTTTGCCCTTGCCTTCTGGATCGACTCGAACGCATGGGGCGCAATCGCGCTCATGGCGGCTATCGGCTTTTTCGGCGCGGCTTTCCCGGTCATCATCGCCCATGCCCGCAGCTTCTTTCCCGCCCATCTCACCGGACGCGGTGTGACCTTGCTGAACCTCTTCGGCATTGGCGGGGTCGGCGTCACCCAATTCGGATCGGGCCGCCTGCACGGCGCGGTCTCGGCATCCGACCCGCTGCTGGCCTACCAGATCCTGTTCGCCGGGTTCGGTGTCCTCGTCACAATCGGTCTCGTGATCTACCTGTTCTCCGAGGACCGCACCGACTGACACTGCCCTGCGCGCATCCATCGCATCCCGAAATGCGCCACTTCACGAGAAACCGTCACGAACCCCCTTTTTTCTGTGGGCAAACGACGCTAATAGGGCGCGTCCTAATCTTGAGGAGACCTGAAATGGGTTATCGCGTCGTCGTCGCAGGCGCCACGGGCAATGTGGGCCGCGAAATGCTGAATATCCTGGCCGAGCGCCAGTTCCCGGTTGATGAAATCGCAGCGCTGGCAAGCCGCCGTTCGCTGGGCACCGAGGTCACTTTCGGCGACAAGACCATCAAGACCCAGGACATCGAACAGTTCGATTTCTCGGGCTGGGACATGGCGCTGTTTGCCATCGGCTCGGACGCCACCAAGAAATACGCCCCCATCGCAGCCAAGGCGGGCTGTGTGGTGATCGACAACTCGTCGCTCTACCGCTACGACCCCGACGTGCCGCTGATCGTGCCGGAATGCAACGCCGACGCGATCCATGGCTATTCCAAGAAGAACATCATCGCCAACCCCAACTGCTCGACCGCGCAGATGGTTGTCGCCCTGAAACCGCTGCATGACCGCGCCACCATCAAGCGCGTTGTCGTCTCGACCTACCAGTCGGTGTCGGGCTCGGGTAAAGCCGCGATTGACGAGCTCTGGGACCAGACCAAGGCCGTCTACAACCCGACCGACGATTACCAGCGCAAGGTCTATACCAAGGACATCGCCTTCAACGTCATCCCCCATATCGACGTCTTCATGGAAGACGGCTCGACCAAGGAAGAATGGAAGATGGTGGCCGAGACCAAGAAGATCGTCGATCCGGCGATCAAGGTCACCGCGACCTGCGTGCGCGTGCCGGTTTTCGTGGGCCACTCGGAATCGATCAACATCGAGTTCGAGGACTTTCTCGATGAAGACGAAGCCCGTGACATCCTGCGCGAGGCACCGGGCATCATGGTGATCGACAAACGCGAAGACGGCGGCTACGTGACCCCGAAAGAATGCGTCGGCGATTTCGCCACCTTCATTTCGCGCATCCGTCAGGACAGCACCGTTGATAACGGCCTGAACTTGTGGTGCGTCAGCGACAACTTGCGCAAGGGTGCCGCGCTGAACGCGGTGCAGATTGCCGAAACGCTGGGTCGCGAAGTCCTCAAAAAGGGCTGAGCCGCGCGACATCTGAATGACTGAAAGGGCGTCCCAAGGGGCGCCCTTTTTCATATTGGCTACCCCCATGGCGCCGCGTCTTCACCGGCCATTTCCCGCCGTTCGGGAACCGTGGCCTTGCCATCCCATCCCCGGCATCCCCATCTTGTGCCAAAGACAGTCAGACAGGTGCCTTATGACCAAAGCCTTTGCCGCGCTCCTTTTCCTGCCCACCGCGCTCTATGCCGAAACCATTCCCCTTTCCGCGCCAGTAACCGAAGCCGTGATATACAGCCAGGGTGCCACCGTGACCCGCACGGCGGTCTTCCCGGCACCACAGGGTGACCACGAGCTGCTCATCACCGGCCTGCCACCGTCGCTTGATCCCCATTCGGTGCGTGTTGCCATCGACGGCGTGACCCTTGGCGCCGTCACCGTGCGACAGGGCCGCGTCCTGCCTGTCGACACCATCGACAGTCCGGAACTCGCCGACGCCAAGGCCGAGGTCAAACGCCTCGAAGGTGAAATCGAAACAACGCGGGATGCGCGAGAAGACGTGTTGATGCGCGAAAAAGCTGCCCAGGCCCGCATCACCTATCTCGCCACCCTGACCGGCCCGACAGAGACCGCCCCTTCTCCGGAAACCCTGCAGGCCACGCTCGAGCTGATCGCGGCCCAGACGCTGGCTGCCCATCAGGACGCCGCCGCCGCCCAACGCGAGGCGCGCGGCTTTGCCGACACCCTCAAGGAACTGACGGAAACCCTCGCCAAGGCCCAGCAGACCGTCGACGCCCTGACCCCGCCGCAGAACAACTCCGCCATGCTGGCCGTGGCCATCACGGCGCCCGAAGCCACCACCGGCACGCTCACCCTCACCCATCTCGTGCATCAGGCCGGCTGGATGCCGGTCTATGACGTGCACCTGACCCATACCGACACCACTCAGCTTTCCCTGCAACGCGGCGCCTTTGTCGGGCAGAATACCGGCGAAGACTGGCGCGACGTCGCCGTCACCCTCTCCACCAGCCGCCCCAACGACCAGACCGTGCCCAGCCCGCTCTACCCGGAACGACGCGCCATATACGAAAAACAGGAACGCCGCGCCGGGGCCACCTATGACAGCAAGGCCGCCCCGGCCCCGGAATCCCCGGTCATGGCCGAGGCCGTCGCTGCGCCCGATTTCAGCGACGGTATCAACGCCACCTATGTCTATCCCACACCGGTTTCGCTGGGATCGGGTGACGATAACCTTCGCCTGTCGCTCGATACGCTCGACACCACCCCCGGCGTCTTTGCGCTGGCCAACCCGATGCGCGATGAAACGGCCTTCCTGATGGCCACACTGACCAACGACACCGGCGAAACCATCCTGCCGAGCTATGAAACCAGCTATTACCTCAACGGCCAGTTCATCAGCCGGGGCGAGATGCCGCTCGTGGCCGAGGGGGACACGCTCGACCTCTCCTTTGGCCCGATCAACGGCCTGCGGCTGTCGCAAAGCGTGATCGACCGCGAAGCTGGAGACAGCGGCGTGCTCACGTCGCGCAACGAACTCAAGGAAACCCGCCGCTTCACCATCGAGAACCTGGGCAACAGGAGCTGGGATATGCGCATCCTTGGGCGCGTACCGTATTCGGAACAGGAAGACCTGCAAATCACGTGGCAGGCCAAGCCCCAACCCGATCAGGTCAACCACGACGACGACCGCGGCATCCTGGCCTGGGAACGGGTGGTGCCCGCCGGGGACAGCCTCGATATCACCCTGTCGACTCACCTGAAATGGCCCGGAGACATGGAGCTTCACTGATTCCGCTCCCCCTGGCCGGCGCCACAGTCGCGCCGAATCACTCCCCCGAAATGTCAGCCCGCTGCCACATTCGGAACAAGAAGCGGATTTATCACCATCGACAGTTATCCACAGTTATCCCTTTTCGGGTTTCCTCTGGTTAACGGGTCCCGGGCCTCAGGTTCCGGGCAGTGGGGCAGTTACTGTCCAGGGTCCGCCGGCCACGTGCCGGGCGGCGAATGGGTGGTCCTGCGACAAATGATATGCGCCTTTTCAGGCCCTCAGCATGGCGTTGCTGGGCCCGAAACGCTGTGTTTCTAAAATTGACCCTGATTTCCGCCTTTTCGACACATTTCGCGCCACTTCCGCCGCATTCCGGGAGCAGATTGAAGATGTCGATAAGACAAGGGCAATAACGTAACACTGGAGGCTCACATGCCAAAGCGGATCTACAAGGACAACACCATGGAAAATGCAAACATCGAATATCAGTCGCTTGCAGAAAAGGCCCGTGAACGTCGCCTGCGCGCTCTGATGGCTTCGAACCGCAACCAGTCGAACATCTTCATCTGACCCGACTTACGGGGGCAAACGCATCAGGATACAGCCCGCCATCGGCGGGCTGCCTCATTTTCAGGGAGCGCTTCGGCCTCAGACCTGTGCAAACTCTCCGGTCTTGGGGTCATAGGCTTCCAGACCACCTTCCCCGATATTGTGCCACAGCCCATGCAGGCTCAGATCGCCGCTTGCAACGCGGTCCTTGACGAACGGGAAAGTCATCAGGTTGCCAAGCGATACCAGAATCGACTGTTTTTCCAGCGCCCGCGCCTGTTCAGGCCCTTCGGCAACATCGGCAACCGCTTCATAACCGGGGCGCAACACGTCCATCCAGCGTCCAACAAAGCTTTCCTTGCTCTCCAGTTGCGGCGCGTCGCCCTTGCACATGTCGATACAGCCCTGCACACCGCCACATTGCGAATGTCCCAGAACCACCAGATGCGCGACCTTGAGCGCGGTCACGGCATATTCCACCGCCGCCGAGGTGCCGTGCTGATTCCCGTCCGGTTTGTAGGGCGGCACGAGATTCGCGATATTGCGGTGAATAAAGAACTCGCCCTGATCCGCCCCAAAGATCGACGTGACATGCACGCGGCTGTCACAACAGGAAATGATCATGGCGCGCGGATGCTGCCCTTCGGCGCCAAGATGCCGATACCAGCTTTCATTCTGCGCATAAGAGGTCGCTTTCCACCCGTGATACCGCTGCACAAGGTAGGAGGGCAAAGGTTTGGCGTGTTCCATGTCATGTCCCTTTTCCAAAATTCTCGTGGAGATATCCCCAATTTGCACAAATTTCGACAGGTAATCTTGCCGCGCATCAACTTTTTGAGAAGGAGTTCGGCGCATTTTCTGTCTCGGGTGTGGACGAAATGGGAAATATTGGGGTGAGACAGTGACACAGGTACCAATCCTGCGACCGTGCGAAGATGTTTCGGTCGATCAGGACGAGCTTGCACGCATTTACATTCAGATGGACAGCGCCGCCGACGACATGGTGGCCCAAGCGATCGAGGAACTGGCGCTGCGCATGCCGCATGCCGAAACCCTCTATCAACAAAGCTTGCCGGGAGATCTCGCAGCCTGCGCTGCCTCGATCTCCACGATTGCGGCTCGTCTTGGCATGACCACGCTGGCACGCGTTGCCGGGGATGTGTCGACTTGCTGCGCTTCGGGCGACCCGGCGGCTCTGGCCGCCACGCTTTCGCGTATGATACGTCTGGGCGAAGGCAGCTTGCGCGAAATCTGGGACCTTCAGGACCTGCCGATCTGATCCGGGCTTGCAGGCGCGCGCGCTTGGGATAACCTGTGGTCTGTCAATCCGACCGACCGCAAGAGGCCCCCATGTCCCTGACTTTCGCCCCGGCGACCGCCGACGCCCTGCCACTCCACATCGTCGACAAGGACGGATTTGACGGCTGGCTCTCATCCCAATCCCCCGCGATCCAGCGCTGGGTCGCGGCCAGCGACTTCAAGCCCGTCACCGGAAAAACGCTGTTGGTCCCTGGCACATCCGGCACGCCTTTGCTGGCGGTTGCGGGCTTTGGCGATGCCACGTCGCGCGGCCGAGTCCGCTTTCCGCTCGCTGCCGCCGCCGCCGCGCTCCCTTCAGGCACCTATCAACTCGCTCTGCCCCTGCCCGCTGGCGACATTGAAACCGAAACGCTTGGCTGGCTACTGTCCTCCTATGCTTTTGACAAATATAAGAAAAAATCCGGAAGCGCGGCGCGCCTCGTCTGCCCCCCCGGCATTGATGCGTCGCGTGTCGAGGCTATCGCCGCCGCCGAGGCGCTGACCCGGGACCTGATCAACACCCCCGCCGCCGACATGGGTCCCGCTGCGCTCGAAACCGCCGCGCGAGACCTCACAGAAACCCATGGCGCCCAAGTCAACGTGACCCGCGGCGATGATCTGCTGCACCAGAACTTTCCGATGATCCATGCCGTTGGGCGCGCCGCCGCGCCCAACCGCGCCCCGCGCCTGATCGACCTGACATGGGGCAACACGGGCCCATCCCTGACCCTCGTCGGCAAGGGTGTCTGCTTTGACACCGGCGGCCTCAACCTCAAGCCCGGCAACTCCATGGCGCTGATGAAAAAGGACATGGGCGGGGCTGCGACGGTGCTGGGACTGGCGAAGATGATCATGTCCCTGAACCTGGGCCTGCGTCTGCGCGTCCTGATCCCGGCGGTGGAAAATGCGGTTTCGGGCGATGCTTTCCGCCCCGGCGACGTACTCACGTCGCGCAAGGGCCTGACCGTTGAAATCAACAACACAGATGCCGAAGGCCGCCTCGTGCTGGCCGATGCGTTGGCGCTGGCCTCCGAGGAAAACCCCGATCTCCTGATCTCGATGGCCACCCTTACTGGCGCTGCCCGGGTCGCCGTCGGCCCAGATCTCGCCCCTTATTTCACCGACGATCCCGTCTTTTCGTCCGTTTTGGAACAGGCCGCGGCGCATGTGGCCGATCCGGTCTGGCGCCTGCCCTTCTGGGAGCCCTACGAAAGGATGATCGAGCCGGACATCGCCGATCTCGACAACGCCCCATCCGGTGGCATGGCCGGGTCTATCACCGCCGCCCTGTTCCTGCGCCGCTTCGCTTCGGATCAGCGCTATGCCCATTTCGACATCTACGGTTGGAATCCCACCGCCGCCCCCGCCCGTCCCAAGGGCGGAGTCGGCATGGGCGCACGCGCGATCCTTGCGGCCCTGCCCAAGCTGCTGCCGCTCTGATGGACCGCCGCCTGACCCCGGCCAACGGCTCCGTCGCCCATGTCGCCCTCAAGGGCAAGGTCGAGGCTGCGGCCTTCGTTGCGCCGACCCGCCACATGATCGCCGTCCCCGTGGCCCCGTTACTCAGCCAACCCGCCACCTCGGCCCCGCGCGACCGCGAACTGGCCTTTGGCGAAGGCTTCGACGTTCTGGAAAAACGCGACGGTTGGGCCTTTGGGCAGGCTACCCGCGACGGTTATGTCGGCTATGTCCCCGAGGACGTGCTGACAACGGATTTCCTGCCCCCCACCCATCGCGTCATCGCTCCGACCTACTGGCGCTCTGAACCGCGCCTGAAATCGGCCTACGAGCCGATGCCCCTGCCCATTGGCGCCAAGGTGTCCGTGTGCACCTCCCATCACGACCACTGCGACTGGGCCGAAATCGACTGGCCCGCGACATCCCCTGACAGCCCGGGCAGCGCGGTCTACGTCCCGATGCCACAGCTGTTGCCGCTGGATCAGATCGCCACCGACCCTGTGGCCGAGGCTGAACGCTATCTTGGCATCCCCTATCTCTGGGCGGGAAATTCCGGGTTCGGCATCGACTGTTCCGGTCTGGTGCAGGCCGCCCTGCTGGCCTGCGACATCCCCTGCCCCGGCGACAGCGATCTCCAGGAAGCCGCCTTTGCCGTTGCTTCCGGCGGATACAAGCGCGGCGATCTTCTGTTCTGGAAGGGCCATGTCGCGTTCGTGGCAGACCCAGACAGGCTGATCCACGCCAATGCCCATCACATGGCCGTGGCCTATGAACCCATTGCCGACACCATTTCCCGGATCGCAGCCCAGGGCGGCGGTCCGGTCACATCCCACAAGCGCCCATCGCAGGAGGCACCATGACCGATCCCTTTTTTCACCCCGTCTCGGGCATGGACCTGCCCCGTTTCGCCGGTATTCCCAGCTTCATGCGACTGCCCGTTCTGGGGCTTGATGATGCGCGGCGCAAGGATGTCGATATCGGCCTGATCGGCGTGCCATGGGATTCGGGCACCACAAACCGCCCCGGCCCGCGCCACGGACCGCGCCAGCTGCGCGATGCCTCGACCATGATCCGTGCAGAAAACGGCGCTACGGGCGTACGGCCGTTCGAGCTGGTCAACTGCGCCGATCTCGGCGATGTCGGTCCCAACCCGGCCGATATCCAGGACAGTATGGCCCGCATCACCGCCTTCTATTCCGATGTACGTGCGCAGGGGATTACTCCTCTTACTGCAGGCGGAGACCACCTGACCTCCCTGCCAGTGTTGCGGGCGCTGGCGGCGGACGCGCCCTTGGGCATGGTGCATTTCGACAGCCACACCGACCTGTTTCACAGCTATTTCGGCGGCACGATGTACACCCACGGCACCCCGTTCCGCCGCGCGGTCGAGGAAGGGCTTCTCGATCCCAAACGCGTGGTCCAGATCGGCATTCGCGGCACACAATATGACAGCGAAGACCAGGATTTCGCCAAGTCGGTCGGCATCCGCGTGATCAAGATCGAGGAGTGTTTTGCCCGCGGCCTTTCCGATGTGATGGCCGAAGCCCGCGAGATTGTCGGCACCGCGCCCACCTATCTCTCCTATGATATCGACTTCGTTGACCCGACCTTTGCACCGGGCACCGGCACGCCCGAAGTGGGCGGCCCGAATTCGTTCGAGGCGCTTCAGGTCGTGCGCGCACTGGACGGGATGAATATCGTCGGCGCCGATCTCGTCGAGGTCTCCCCCCCTTTCGACAGCTCGGGCGGCACCGCTTTCCTTGGCGTGTCGATCATGTTCGAAATGCTCTGCATCATGGCCAATGAGATCTCGGCCAAGACCTGAGGGGATTTGGGGCGCTGCCCCGTCGCGGGCACGCCCGCGACTCCCCGGGGTATTTGAGGAAAAAGAAAGTGAAGGGGCGCTTTAGTCGACGCTGCGAATCAGCTTGCGCTCAAGCACGCGCAGCACGGTCTTGAGGTCATGACCGCGTTTCAGAACCTGCCCATCCATGCCGATCACCGCGTACATGCCCTGTTTGTTGCGCAGCTTGGGGCGTTTTTCGATCCGGTAGAGCGGGTTTTCCGCCGTGCGCCGAAAGACCGAGAACACGGCCACTTCCTTGAGCAGCGAGATGCCGTAGTCGCGCCATTCGCCCGCAGCCACCATGCGCCCATAAAGCGACAGGATCAGGTTCAGTTCGGTGCGGTGAAACGCCACCTGCGGCGGCGCCTGCGGGCCGGTGTGCAGAGGAATGGGCGGTTGGGCATTCATGCTCCCAGATTTGCCGTGTTTTTTAGAGAAATCAAGCCTGCCTCGGTTTTGCCTCAGATTCATCTGCAAATGGCCCTTGAGCGATCCTTTTTCTGCCCAAGCCATGCAGCATCTTACTCTCATAGCGAAACTTGAACGCTACCCCCGGCGGCGCGACGTTATTGCCCCCACCCAGTGCGCGCCGCCGGGGGCACTTTTTTCCGGACAATCAGGCAAAGGCCCCGTGGCAGAACCAGCCCGAGGACATGGCCCCGCCATGCGCGTAGTAGAGCCAGAGCCGATCGCCGCTTTCACAGGTCACACGCCAGTAATCGCGTACCCCCGTCCGCCAGTCCGGATCATCCAGCCACCATTCCGGTGCGATCCGTTCGGGGCCTTGCGCCGCCACCCAGGCCATGTCGCGCCCGCGCCAGCGGAATGGCCCGGTCAGGCGCGGGGTATCCGGTGCCATAACTGGCTCCGGGTGCCAGAGCAGCAAGGGGCGCGGCACCGGCAGGGTGGGCCAGTCTTCGCGAAACGGCTCGGACCATGCCGCGTGCAGCACTTGTGCGCCTTTTTCCGGAATATGGCTTGAAGCCGGGTGGCGCCGGGTGATCTGTTCCAGCCCGATCCGCGCCCCGATCCGCCCCACAAGGTCATCAAGCGCATGGCCCGCCGACAGGCGCTCGGCCACTGCCCGCCCGGCCTCCAGGTGCCCCACCGCCCGGCGCTGATGCAGCGCTTCGACCCGGACCGCTTCGATGCGCAGCATGTCGATGCCGAACCCGGCGTCGATCTCGTCAAGCTTCATCCGCAACAAGGGGCGGATGCGCTCCGGCTCGTCGCTGGCCCGCGCAAGCCCCACATCCACCCATTGCATGCTTTGATCGGTGCGAAACACCTGCAGCCGCACCACCCGCGCGCCCTTGCCCTGATCGCGCAGCTTGTCGCAAAGCGGCACCAGCAACCGCTGGATCCCCGCCATCAGGTCGTCTTCCAGCCCGATCGGATCAGGCAAAGTCATGCGCACCGCAAAGACCGGTGCGGGGGCCGCCGGGCTCACCGGTTCGGGCACGCTGCCAAGCGCCTGGTCCAGCCGCAGCACCAGCCCCTTGCCAAAACGGCGCGCCAGGGCCGCGCGGGGTTGCCCGCTCAGATCCCCGATCCGGCGCAATCCCAACCGGGCCAGTTCCGCCTGGGTCTCGGCCTCCAGCCGCAGACCCGCCACCGGCAAACCGGCCAGCGCGCCATGGGTCTGGCCCGGCGGGGCGATCCGCGCGCCCTGCACAGCCGTGGCCAGTGCCGGCGGCGGCGTCCCACCCCGGGTCCAATGCCGCCGCCTGACCGCCCTGCTACGCGTCGCCCGCGCTTCCTGACGGATGTCATCCCCGCTGCGGTGACTCTCACCGGCCTGCGCGGCAAACCGGGCCAGCGCCCAGGCCGCGCCCAGCGTATCGGCCAGCCCGACATGCGCCGTCATCCCCAAACGCGCGCATTCCTCGGTCACCTCTGACACCAGCCCTTCTTCCCCGCCAAAAAGATGGGCGCAGCCCGTGATATCCATCACCAGAGAATCCGGCGGCTGTTCTGCAACCCAGGGCGAGAACTTGCCCGCCCAGCGCCGGATCACGCCAAGGAAAGCGGCCTCGGCCGGCTTGTTCTGCAGCCGCATGATCACCTCGGGACACATGGCCTGCGCATCGCGCATGGGTTGGCCCAACGTCAGCCCCGCCGCTTCAGCCTCGGGGGAAAGCGACGAAATCACCTGCATCTGCCCGGTTTCCTGCAACACCACCAACGGCGCCTCCAAAAGGCCCCGCTCCATGCGGATCAGGCGTTCAGCTCCCAGGCGCGGGAACCACAGGGACAGGATACGGCGGGTTGGCATGTCAATCTATCAGGCAGAACAAACAGAACATCAGGCACAAATGTTCCCCTTATGTCCCGATGATGATTACCGCGATTCTCTCCTCCTGTCGAGACTTCAGCACGGCCCGCCCGCCACCGAAGCAACGCCTCACGCGCATCTCACGAAAACGTAATTCATTTACTTTCAATTACTTAAATGATTTTTGCCAGAAATCCGCCATGGGCATTCATCCAACCTCAGAACGTCGCCGTAGCCCAGATACAACCAACAAGAGGAAACACCATGCTCAGACGTTCTTTCATCGCTGCCATTGGCGGCATCGCCCTGTCGATCACCGCCGTGAACGCCACTCTGGCCGGCAGCAGTGCCGCCAAGATGGACATCGTGGACACCGCCGTTGCCGCAGGATCGTTCAATACCCTCGTTGCTGCCGTTCAGGCCGCCGGGCTGGTCGACACCCTCAAGAGCGACGGTCCCTTTACCGTCTTCGCCCCCACGGACGCAGCATTTGCCGCCCTGCCCGAAGGCACCGTTGAAACCCTACTCAAGCCGGAAAACAAGGACCAGCTGATTGCCATCCTGACCTATCACGTGATCCCTTCGAAGGTGATGTCGGGTGACATCGCCGGCAAGAAGGCTGATGTCGCCACCGTCCAAGGCTCCAAGTTGAGTGTGGACGCAATGAACGGTGTTAAAGTCGACGCCGCCACTGTCGTTACCGCCGACATCGCCACCAGCAACGGCGTAATCCACGTGATCGACACGGTTCTGATCCCACAGAGCTGATCTGCCGAATCGGGGGCGCGGGCGCTGCGGCCTGTGCCCCCATTCGCAATGCACAAAATTGTGCCTTGGCCCCCGCGCCTTCCTGCCATTACCCTCTCCCCAAAAGGAGACAGTCATGAACAGGACCAAACACGCGCTGACCATACTGACCATCTGCGCCGCCACGGCGGTCTTGGCACATGGTGGGGTCAAAGACCCGGATGTGATGGCCCGCATGGACGCTATGAGCGCAATCGGCAAGGCGACACAGACCCTCGGCGACATGGCCCGTGGCAAGATTCCCCTACATCAGGCCAAGGCCCGCATGGCGCGCGACACGCTCAGCCTCAACGCCGCCAAGATCCCCGACCTGTTCGAAAACCCCGCCACCGATCCGAAATCCGAAGCGCTCCCCGCGATCTGGGAGGACTGGTCCGATTTCGCCGGTCGCGCCGAAACGATGGAGCAGGCCGCGCTGGCGCTCGATTTCACGGATCGCGGCACACTCAGCACCACGATGCGCGATCTTGGCGCCACCTGCGGCGGATGCCACAAACGCTATCGGATCGACAAGTAACTCAGCCGCACCAGACCTTGGTGACGATCTTGCGGTCGTCATGTTCGACGTTCAACCGCTGCGGCAGGTATTCCATCGTAATGATCTGCCCCGGCGCTATCACGCGCACCTTTTCAGGCGTCTCGATCGTTTCCAGCACCGATACGGGACGCCCCAGCATTGGCCCGAACGCCTCTTCCGAACAGCTCGACGATCCTACCAGCGGAAGCTGTGACATCTGAGCGGACGCATTGATTTCCGGCTCCGGCACGGGATCAGGTGCGGCACAAGCCACCAGAGCACCAAGACACAGAATAGCGGGGATCACAGGGCGCATATCGCCTCCTCAGGACAGTAACAGGAACTTCGGCAACAATGCCTGCCCTGTCGTATCTGCGCAACCGCATGTCGCACCCCCCTATTGAAAATCGCCCCCGTTTGCAGCACCCTGCCGCCAACAGATGGAGGACTTTGAAAAATGATGCGCACACGTGCCGCCGTGGCTTTGGAAGCCGGAAAACCACTTGAAATCATGGAAGTGAACCTCGAAGGCCCCAAGGCAGGCGAAGTGCTGATCGAGGTCAAGGCCACCGGAATCTGCCACACCGACGAATTCACCCGCTCCGGTGCCGATCCCGAGGGGCTGTTCCCGTCCATCCTCGGCCACGAGGGCGCAGGCGTTGTGTTGGAAGTGGGCGAAGGTGTCACCACGCTGAAACCCGGCGATCACGTGATCCCGCTCTACACGCCGGAATGCCGCGAATGCCATTCCTGCCTGTCGGGCAAAACCAACCTCTGCACCGCCATTCGCGGCACCCAAGGTCAGGGCCTGATGCCCGATGGCACCACGCGCTTCTCGATGCTCGATGGGACACCGATCTATCACTATATGGGCTGCTCGACCTTCGCCAACCACACCGTCCTGCCCGAAATCGCGCTGGCCAAGGTGCGCGACGACGCGCCTTTCGACAAGATCTGCTATATCGGCTGCGGCGTGACCACCGGCATCGGCGCGGTGATCAACACCGCCGGGGTCGAGATTGGCTCGACGGCGGCCGTGTTCGGCCTGGGTGGCATCGGTCTCAACGTGATCCAGGGCCTGCGCATGGCCGGGGCCGACATGATCATTGGTGTCGACCTCAATGACGACAAGGCCGAGATGGCCAAGAAGTTCGGGATGACCCATTTCGTGAACCCGTCTAAACTGCCCGAGGGCCAATCCGTGACCGAAGCGATCGTCGAGCTCACCAAGACCGAGAAAGACGCTTTCGGCGGCGTAGATTATTCCTTTGACGCCACCGGAAACGTGCAGGTGATGCGCGACGCGCTGGAATGCTCGCATCGTGGGTGGGGGGTGTCGGTCATCATCGGCGTGGCGCCTGCCGGGGCAGAGATCTCCACCCGCCCGTTCCAGCTTGTCACGGGACGCGTCTGGAAAGGCACTGCATTCGGCGGCGCCAAGGGCCGCACCGATGTGCCCAAGTTCGTCGACTGGTACATGGACGGCAAGATCGAAATCGACGACATGGTCACGCACAAGCTCACACTGGACCAGATCAACGAAGGCTTCGACCTCATGCATGAAGGCAAGTCGATCCGGGCCGTGGTGGAGTTCTGATCCCACGGGAAATCCCTTTTGAAACGGGCCGCAATTTGCGGCCCGTTTTCGTTGATTTGCCGCCGGGAAGCGCCCGCCCATAGGGCGGTCGGACTCTGCCCGGCGGCGTGTGAGCACACCTTGACTCCGGGCGGCGCAAAAACACCGACCGTTTGCATTCCGCTTCTCCCGCCGTCATGTTGACCAAAACAACAGGACACCTCCCATGCCCAACCGCGACCGCCCGCTCTATGCCGTCCTGATCGACGCCGACAACATTCCCGCCAAATACGCAGGCACCATCCTCAAGGAGATCACCTCTTTCGGCGAACCCGCCCTGCGCCGGGTCTATGGCGACTGGTCCTCCGGACAGCTCAAGGGATGGGCCGATGCCGCACGTGAACACGGGCTGGTGGCGCATCAGGAAACCGCCAACACCAAACGTAAGAACGCCACCGACATCGGCATGGTGATCGACGCAATGGATATCCTACATACCGGGCGCTTTGACGGGTTTGTCCTGATCAGTTCCGACAGTGACTTCACTGCGCTTGCCAATCGCATCCGTGAACAGGGGCTGGAAGTGATCGGAATCGGCGAGGCCAAAACCAACCCCGCACTACGCAGCGTCTGTAACCGCTTCATCATAGCTGAAAACTTGATCGACGAACCGGAACCTACCGGGAAAGGCACCCTTGCCAAGAGCAGCAAACGCCCCGCCACAGATACGATTCCATTGATCCTCGCGGCCATGGAGCAGATCGAACAGGATGACGACTGGTACCCGCTGGGTCCGCTCGGCCAATACATCACCGCAGCCAATCCCGATTTCGACACCCGCACCTATGGCCACAAGAAACTCAGCGATCTGGTCAAGGTGCTGAAGCGGTTCGAAACCCGCAAGACCGGCAACCAGCTTCAGGTGCGCCGCATAGACTGAGATGACGGGACCGGGACGTGTGGCGCGTTGCTTTCTCTATGAATGATTAAGCGCGCCACGGTCACAAAGCCGACCGAGCCAGCGACTCAAAACCCGACCGACGCGATACCGACACAATACCGACGTGATACCGACGTCGCGTTCGCAGCTGTGACCCTCTGTTAACCCTGCAGAAAAAGAATCCCCGAAGCGCCCGCCTTCGCGTACACTCCCCCAAGCTGTTTTCAAACAAGGAGACTCGCGACATGGCCGTTTCACTGCAAGTCATCTACCCCGTCGCGGACGGATCGACCTTCGACTTCGACTATTACCTGTCGACCCATTTCGACCTCGTGGGCGAACATATGGGCCCGCACATCGCCAGCACCGTCGTCACCAAAGGCGTGGCCGGTGGCCCGGACACGCCCGCTGGCTATCACGCCATCGCCACCATCACCTTCGCGGATCAGAACGCGTTCAAGGCGGCCATGGCCGCCTCTGGTCCGGTGATGGCCGATGTGCCGAACTTCACCAATGTGAAGCCCGACGTATTGATCGGAGAAGTGGTGGCCTGATCAGGCCATCCCCCCCTTGACCAGCCCTTCGGCGATCCGCGCATAGGCCTTGGCCATGTCGCTGTCGCCGGCGGCGATCGGCGTGCCACCGTCCCCGGCCAACCTTGTATCAAGGTCAATCGGCAAAGCGCCCAAAAGCGGTACGCCAAGCTTCTCTGCTTCGGCGGCAACGCCCCCATGTCCAAAGATATGCGCCTCGTGGCCGCAGTTCGGACAATGGAAAACACTCATGTTTTCAATGAGGCCCAGCACGGGCGTCTTCAGCTGATCGAACATGCCCAGCGCCTTGCGCGCATCCAGAAGCGCTACGTCCTGCGGGGTCGACACAACGATCGCCCCGGTCAGTTCCGTCTTCTGGCACAGGGTCAATTGCACATCCCCAGTGCCCGGCGGCAGGTCCACGATCAACACGTCCAACTCGCCCCATTGCACCTGTGTGAGCATCTGCTGCAATGCGCCCATAAGCATTGGACCACGCCAGACCACCGGTTTGTCCTCATCCAGCATGAAGCCCAACGACATGATCGTCACACCGTGGCTGTGCAACGGCAGGATCGTCTTGCCATCCGGTGACGCGGGGCGTTTGTTCACACCCATCATGCGTGGCTGGCTCGGGCCATAGATATCCGCGTCCAGCAGACCGACCTTGCGCCCCTGCTTGGCCAGCGCGACGGCCAGGTTCGAGGACACGGTGGATTTACCAACACCGCCCTTGCCCGACCCGACAGCCAGAATGCGCTTGACGCCCGGAACCTGCATCGGGCCGGCTTGCGGCTTGGGATGACCACCGATCTTGAGATTGGGTGCAGGCTTCGCCGCAGGCGCCGTTTCATGGGCCGTCAAGGCAACCTGAACCGACGTCACCCCATCTATCGTTCGCACCAAATCTTCCGCCGCCCGGCGCAGTGGTTCCATCTGGCGTGCAATCGCCGGAGAGGCTGCCTCGATCACGAAACGCACCGCGCCTTCATCAATCGTCAACGCCCTTATCATATCACGAGAGACCAGATCGCCTCCGTCCGGCAACGCCAGACGGCTCAGACCTTCAAGAATCACCGCCTTTTCGACACCCATTTTTCTCTCCTTTTTCTGCACATGCACAGTGCATCACTTTTTTGACCGCTCGGACAATTCACAACTATTTTACCAACTATTACCTCTAGTTGCGTATATTTGCAGCATAACGTGAATTGACCCTACGTCCCCATTCCCTCAGTGCATAGCAGCTTTGCGAAGCCGTCCATTGTGCACCTGCAGCATGCCCCTATATGCTCATCATCAACGACGAACAGTGACACATCCGAAAGGGTTTTTGAAATGGCATACGCTGCAAACCAAACCGCAGTTGCTTCGGCATCCGGGCGCGGCCTTTCGACCCTCTTCGCCGATCTGGTCGCACGCTTTGAGCGTCACCGCAAGTTCCGTCAGACCTTTGCCGAGCTGAACGCTCTGTCTGATCGCGAACTGGCTGACCTCGGCATGAGCCGGTCGATGCTGCGTCGGGTCGCGATGGAGGCCGCGGCAGAACATTAAGGTTTCGGAGAGCCCTCTCCTCCCTCGGGCTTTCCACATCTGCGGCGATGTCTCCTCCTCCCTGACATTGCCGCAGCAAAACACGGACCCAACGGTCCACCGGGATCAAGGCAACCCTCTCCTCCTCCCTGGGGTGCCTTGAGACTAGAGCGGCGGCACCTCTCCTCCTCCCTGGTGTCGCCGCGCCAGAATATCGGGCCAAGTGGCCCAAACGGAATCAAGGTGACCCTCTCCTCCTCCCTGGGGCGCCTTGAGACTAGAGCGGCGGCACCTCTCCTCCTCCCTGGTGTCGCCGCGCCAGAACATCGGGTGAAACGGCCCACCGGAATCAAGGCACCCTTCCTCCTCCCTGAGTGTCTTGAAAAAAGAAACGGCGACGCGCTCCTCCCTTTGCGTCGCCGTTTTTCTTTTCTGAAGGGCCTGCTCAAAGTCTGGCGCTTGGCCGCTCCTGGATGCGCGCGAACCAGTCCCGCGCGGCCGTGTGTTCTTCGGGAAGCTTGCGTTTGATCACCCGCGCAAAGTCGCAGAACACGAACGCCGTGATATCCGCAAAGGTAAACCGTCCCGAGGCAAGGTACGGGCTTTCCTGCAAGCGCCGCTCCAGCATGTCGAAAAACACCCCGACCCGCGCATGACCGCGCTCGGCAAGTTCTGGTATTTGCTCGTAATTTTCTGGCCCCGGCAGCGCGCGCCCCTTCATCGCCGGGTGTGCATTGCGCAAGGCTTCGGCAATTGCCATGCCGCCGTGAAATTCGCTCATCGCGTTCCACATCATGACCGAAGCTTTTTCCTCGGCCCCAGCGCCCATCAAGGGGGGGTCGGGAAACACATCTTCGAGATAGGTGGCAATCGCGATGTTTTCACCGAGCACCTGTCCGTCCTTTGTTACAAAGGTCGGAACCGTTGCGCGCGGGTTCACGGCAAGGAATTCAGGCGACAACTGCTCCGCCTTGCTCATGTCGATATTGCGGGTCTCGATCTCGATCCCCTTTTCGGCGATGAACATCCGCGCCCGCCGCGGGCTGGGCGCCGTGCTGCAATCATAGAAAATCATGTGGTCCTCCTCCTGCTCTCAACAGGGCGCGGACCGCCCCCACTTGTCAATCCGGACGCGGGGTCAAAGCTGCGCGCCTCAAAACGGGATGTCATCTGGTGCGGTCACGAATCGCGCCACCACTTTCTTTTCTCCGGCCTTTTCAAAGGCCACGTTCAGCTTGTCGCCCTCGATATCCGTGATCGTGCCATAGCCGAATTTCTGGTGAAACACCCGGTCGCCCACGGTAAAGCTCGATACTGCCTGAAGGTCGATCGCCGACTGCTTGCTCTCGCGCGGCTGGCTGGTGCCATACTGCCCGGCGCGCGCCTGCATCCGTTTCCAACCCGGCGAGTTGTACCCGTCCGCCCGCGTGGCCCGTTCCTCAAGCGACGAGGCCACCGGCCGCGCCGACGCCGCACCATATCCCCCGCCATAAAGCCCCGGCGGGGTGAGCACCTCGACATGATCTTCGGGCAGTTCATCAATGAACCGTGATGGCATCTGCGATTGCCATTGCCCGAACACCATCCGGTTGCCGGCAAAGGAAATCGTGCACAACTCCTCGGCGCGCGTGATCCCGACATAGGCCAGCCGCCGCTCTTCCTCGAGCCCCTTGAGCCCGGTCTCATCCATGCTGCGCTGCGACGGGAACAGCCCATCTTCCCAACCGGGCAGGAACACCACCGGAAATTCCAGGCCCTTGGCCGCGTGCAGCGTCATGATGCTCACCTTCTGCTCCGCATCATCGCTTTCATTGTCCATGATCAGGCTGACATGCTCAAGAAACCCTTGCAAGTTCTCAAAGGATTCCAAAGCTTTGACCAATTCCTTGAGGTTCTCCAGCCGCCCCGGAGCCTCGGGTGTCTTGTCGTTCTGCCACATCGCCGTGTAGCCGGATTCGTCCAGAATGACCTGCGCCAGCTCCACATGTGACAGCTCGGCCTTGCCCTCCTGCAACTGCGTCGCCGTCACCGTGACTTCATCATCCACAACCGCGTCATCATCCAGAGGCACCTCGACCACAGGCGCCATGCCCTGCCGCCGCCAGCGCTCCAACCCGTCCAGAAACAGAGCCAGCTCCTTGGCACCCTTGCCGCCGATGCCCTTTTCCTCAAGCAGGATGCGCGCGCCTTCCACAAGACTCACCCCATTGGCACGGGCACAGGTCTGGATCTTCTGCTGTGCCACGTTTCCAAGCCCGCGCTTGGGCGTGTTCACCACCCGCTCAAAGGCAAGGTCATCATCCGGGCTGACCACCAGCCGGAAATAGGCCATGGCATCGCGTATCTCCATGCGCTCATAGAATCGCGGCCCGCCAATCACCCGATAGGGCAGACCAATGGTAAGGAAACGGTCCTCAAAGGCTCGCATCTGGTGCGACGCCCGCACGAGGATGGCGATTTCATTAAGGGCGTAGCTCTTTACGGGGCTGGCAAGCAGCGCTTTGTACATGTTCTCAGCTCCGGAATCATCTTTCAGGAGCCTTTTCAACAGCTTTTGGACCTTGAAATCGGTGTATGCTTCTCCCGTTTCAAAAGCCCAACGAACAAACTCATGCCTCGTATATCGGCCCAAACCATGCTTTGCACGCCTCTCAATTTCTTGTGAAAGACTCTCAGACCGGGGGTTGTCTCTGTTCTTCGACTTATATGACTTTCCGCTCGCATGGCTCTCTATTTCTTCAGAAACCCAACGCGCCTCTTCCTCACCATCCCAATGGCCTATCAATTCAACTTTGTGGCCAGATTCTTTCAGCGTCCAAAGTTCCTTGCCCAGCCGCCCTTCATTGCCGCGAATGACATTGGACGCCGCGGCCAAAATATGCGGCGTCGAGCGGTAATTCTGCTCCAGCCGCACCACATGCGCGCCGGGAAAATCCTTCTCAAAGCGCAGGATATTGCCCACCTCGGCGCCCCGCCAGCCATAGATCGACTGGTCGTCATCACCGACGCAACAGATGTTCTTGTGCCCCCCGGCCAAGAGCCGCAGCCACAGGTACTGCGCCACGTTGGTATCCTGATACTCATCCACCAACACGTATTTGAACCAACGCTGATATTGCGCCAATACGTCCGGGTGCTTCTGGAAAATCGTCACCACATGCAGCAGCAGATCGCCGAAATCGACCGCGTTCAGTTCCAGAAGGCGGCGCTGATACTGCGCATACAGCTCTCCGCCACGATTGTTATAGGCGCCATGATCCGCTGCTGGCAGAGTCTCGGGTGTCAGCGCCCGGTTCTTCCAACCGTCGATCAGATGCGCCAATTGCCGCGCGGGCCAACGTTTGTCGTCAATACCCGCCGCCTGCACCAACTGCTTGAGCAGGCGCAGCTGATCATCCGTATCCAGAATCGTGAAGTTCGACTTGAGCCCCACCAGTTCCGCATGTCGCCGCAGCAACTTCACACAAATCGCGTGGAACGTGCCCAGCCACGGCATGCCCTCGATCTGGTGGCCAAGCATGTTGCCGACGCGGTTCTTCATTTCCCGCGCGGCCTTGTTGGTAAAGGTCACCGCCAGAATCTCGTTCGGCCGCGCCTTCCCGGTGTTCAGCAAATGCACTATCCGCGCGGTCAACGCCTTGGTCTTGCCCGTGCCTGCCCCGGCCAACATCAACACCGGCCCGTCCAGCTGCTCCACCGCCTCAAGCTGGGCCGGGTTCAACTCGTCAAGATAGGGCATCGGCCGTGCCGCCATGGCCCGGGCCGAAAGAGAAGCGCCTTCGAAGGCGTCGAATTCGTCAAAACTGCTCATGCGCGCCAGAATAGCGCAAAGCGAACCCACGTTAAAGCTTCGTTCTCTCTATGTTCCGCTCACATTTTGCGATTCAGCACAAACGCCTTGCCCCCTCTGGACAAGCCGCCCACCCGCAGCCAACAAAGACACATGGACCTGCACAGCAAATATCCCGCGCTCAACGACCTGCGCACACGCGCATGCACCCGAATACCCAAATTTGTCTGGGAATTCCTCGACAGCGCCACCGGCGACGAGCGCACCAAGGCGCGCAACCGCGCTGCGTTGGATCAAATCCTGTTTCAGCCGTCGATCCTGCATGGAGAGATCACGCCCGACACCACCACATTTTTCCAGGGTCAGGAGTTCCCGCTGCCCATTGGCATCGCCCCGATCGGCATGTCCGGCCTGATCTGGCCCAACGCCGAACGCCTTCTGGCCGCTGCTGCCAAACGCTTGAACATCCCTTATTGTCTCTCCACCGTCGCCAGCCAGACACCCGAGGCCGTCGCCCCGGATCTTGGCCCGCATGGCTGGTTCCAGATGTACCCGCCGCGAGACACCGGGATTCGCAAGGACATGCTGGCCCGCGCCAAACGCGCCGGGTTCAGCACCCTGATCCTGACCGTGGATGTCCCCGTTGCCAGCCGCCGAGAACGTCAGGTGCGCTCGGGCCTGACCACCCCGCCACGCCTGACCCCACGTCTTCTGGCACAGGTCGCCATGCGCCCGGCCTGGGCGCTTGGCATCCTGCAACAGGGCATGCCGCGCATGCGGTTGATCGACGAATATGCCGGGAACCTTACCGGCATGGATTCCACCGCCCACGCCGGATACCTGCTGCGCACCTCGCCCGACTGGGATTATCTGCACTGGCTGCGCGATCACTGGAACGGACCGTTTTTGGTCAAGGGCGTGATGCGCCCCGAAGACGCACCAAAGTTGCAAGATGCCGGTGTCGATGCGCTCTGGATTTCCAACCACGCCGGACGCCAGTTCGACGCCGCCCCTGCCACGATTGATGTACTTCCGACGTTTCGTGCGGCCACTGATCTGCCCCTGATCGTCGACAGCGGCTTTGAAACCGGCCTCGATATCCTGCGCGCCCGAGCTTTGGGCGCAGATTTCGTGATGATGGGGCGCGGCTTTCACTATGCCCTCGCCGCGCTTGGCGCCAAGGGGCCAGATCACCTTGTCGACATTCTGCAAAAAGACTTGATCGCAAACATGGGGCAGATGGGTCTGGAAACCCTCGATACCGTGTCCGATTGCCTGATACGTTAACCCTTGGTCAGATCCTTGGGCATCGCGCCAAGCGCCTCCTCTGCAGATTGCAGCGGTAGCCCGGACGGAATCCATCCTTTGCCATTTGGCCCGCCCGCCATGCCTTCTGAGACATCCAGCACCCCGGAGATGCCGTTTTCGGCCAAGACCTTCATCAGATACCCGGTACGGTTCCCGGTTCGGCAGATGATGGCAATCTTGTGGTTCGGGTTGCGTTCCAGCACGGCCAGGAACCGCGGCCCAAACTGCTTGTGCGTCATATCCAGCAGCCAAGCCCCCTCTGCAACACCGGTTGATTGCCACTCTTCCGGACGGCGCACATCAATCAGGATCAGCTTGTCATCCTGAACCTCCGACAATGCTTCACCGGCGGAAATCTTCAAAGGGTTCGCCGATGCAACATGTGGGATCAACGGCAGCACGGCCAGCCCAAGGATCATCGTTCTACGATTCATGGCAACTCACATTCCAAACAAGGCATGTAACAACTGCCACAGGCGTAAATCGTAATCAACAGGTCGCAAAGAGCGTGACGTCACTTATTCGTGTGTCATAAGACTGAACGCGGAACGAAACCCTACAGAAATGTAACAAAATCCGTAGGACTTGGTATTGCGCTGCGCTGCAGCACCCCCTTAGGGTGCGCGCAGCGAACAACCGGACAGACACCGAAGAGGGGGGAGCCTGCCCATGACCGACTTCAACAAGATCCTGATTGCCAACCGTGGTGAGATTGCCATCCGCGTGATGCGTGCCGCCAACGAAATGGGTAAAAAGACCGTCGCGGTCTTTGCCGAGGAAGACAAGCTTGGCCTTCATCGCTTCAAGGCGGACGAAGCCTATCGCATTGGCGAAGGCATGGGACCGGTCGCGGCCTATCTCTCGATTGACGAGATCATCCGCGTCGCCAAGGAAAGCGGTGCCGACGCGATCCATCCGGGTTATGGCCTACTGTCGGAAAACCCCGATTTTGTAGACGCCTGCGACGCCAACGGGATCACCTTTATTGGCCCCAAGGCGGCGACCATGCGCGCGCTTGGTGACAAGGCATCCGCCCGCAAGGTCGCGATCCAGGCTGGCGTGCCCGTCATCCCCGCGACCGAGGTGCTTGGCGACGACATGGAGGCCATCCGCAAGGAAGCCGCAGAGATTGGCTATCCGCTGATGCTCAAGGCCTCCTGGGGTGGCGGCGGGCGCGGCATGCGCCCGATCCACGGGCCCGACGAGGTCGAGGAAAAGGTGCTCGAAGGCCGCCGCGAAGCGGAAGCTGCCTTTGGCAACGGCGAAGGCTATCTTGAAAAGATGATCACCCGCGCCCGTCACGTCGAGGTTCAGATCCTCGGCGACAAGATGGGCAATATCTATCACCTCTACGAACGCGACTGCTCGGTCCAGCGCCGCAACCAGAAGGTCGTGGAGCGCGCTCCGGCCCCCTATCTTTCCGAAGCGCAGCGCGAAGAACTCTGTGAGCTGGGGCGCAAAATCTGCGCCCATGTGAACTATGAATGCGCGGGCACCGTCGAATTCCTGATGGATATGGAGACCGGCAAGTTCTACTTCATCGAGGTCAACCCGCGCGTGCAGGTGGAACACACTGTCACCGAAGAAGTGACCGGCATCGACATCGTTCAGGCCCAGATCCTGATCGCCGAAGGCAAATCCATCGCCGAAGCCACCGGCAAAGCCTCGCAGTATGACATCCGCCTCAACGGCCACGCCCTTCAGACCCGGATCACCACCGAAGACCCGCAGAACAACTTCATTCCAGATTATGGCCGTATCACCGCCTATCGCTCGGCCACCGGTATGGGCATCCGTCTGGATGGCGGCACGGCTTACGCGGGCGGCGTCATCACGCGCTACTATGACTCGCTACTGACCAAGGTCACCGCCTGGGCCCCGACACCGGAAAAGGCCATCGCCCGCATGGACCGCGCCCTGCGCGAGTTCCGCATTCGCGGTGTCTCGACGAACATCGCCTTTGTCGAGAACCTCTTGAAGCACCCGACCTTCCTGACGAACCAGTACACCACCAAGTTCATCGACGAGACCCCGGAGCTTTTCCAGTTCAAGAAACGGCGCGACCGCGGAACCAAGGTTCTGACCTATATCGCCGACATCACGGTGAACGGTCACCCCGAGGTGCAGGGCCGCCCGATGCCCGCCGAAGACCTCAAACCGGCCCGCTGCCCGGAACGCCGCGTGGACACGCCCCCGGCAGGCACTCGTACCCTTCTTGACGAGAAGGGTCCCAAGGCTGTTGCCGACTGGATGAAGGCGCAGAAACAGCTTCTGTTTACCGACACAACCATGCGCGACGGGCACCAGTCGCTTCTGGCTACCCGGATGCGCTCAATCGACATGATCAAGGTGGCCCCGGCCTATGCCGCCAACCTCTCGCCGTTGTTCTCTGTCGAGTGCTGGGGCGGGGCGACCTTCGACGTGGCCTATCGCTTTCTTCAGGAATGCCCATGGCAGCGCCTGCGCGATATCCGCGCGGCCATGCCCAACATCCTGACGCAAATGCTGCTGCGCGCATCCAACGGCGTGGGCTACACCAACTACCCCGACAACGTGGTGCAGGAATTTGTCCGTCAGTCCGCCGAAACTGGTGTCGACGTTTTCCGCGTCTTCGACTCGCTCAACTGGGTCGAGAACATGCGCGTTGCCATGGATGCGGTGCAGGAAAACGGCAAGATCTGTGAAGGCACCGTCTGCTATACCGGCGACGCGCTCGACCCGTCGCGCTCCAAGTATGACATCGCCTATTACGTTGATATGGCAAAGCAAATGGAAGCCGCGGGCGCGCATGTGCTGGGCATCAAGGACATGGCTGGGCTGATGAAAGTGCCCACCGCCGAAGTCCTGTTCCCTGCCCTGAAAGATGCGGTCGATATCCCGATCCACTTCCACACCCACGACACGTCCGGCGCCGCCATTGCCACCGTTCTCGCCGCCGCGCGCGCAGGGGTCGATTGTGTCGACGCCGCCATGGACGCCTTCTCGGGCAACACCTCGCAGCCCACGCTTGGCTCCATCCTCGAAGCGCTGCGCTTCACCGATCGCGAAAGTGATCTCGACATTGGTGCCGTGCGCGAAATCTCGAACTACTGGGAAGCGGTGCGTGGTCAGTATGCGGCCTTTGAAAGCGGGCTGCAGGCCCCGGCCTCCGAAGTCTACCTGCACGAGATGCCTGGTGGCCAGTTCACCAATCTCAAGGCCCAGGCCCGCAGCCTTGGCCTCGAAGAACGCTGGCACGAGGTCGCTCAGTCCTATGCGGATGTGAACATGATGTTCGGCGATATTGTCAAGGTGACACCATCTTCCAAGGTCGTGGGTGACATGGCGCTGATGATGGTCTCTCAGGGCCTCACCCGCGCCAACGTCGAAGACCCCAAGACGGACGTCGCTTTCCCGGATTCGGTCATCGACATGATGCGCGGCAACCTGGGCCAGCCCCCGGGCGGTTTCCCTGACACCATCGTCAAGAAAGTGCTCAAGTCAGAGAAACCCAACACCGAGCGCCCCGGCAAACATCTAGAGCCAGTCGATCTCGAAGCCACTCGCGCCGCGCTGGTCGAGGAACTCGAGGGCTTCAAGGTCGATAGCGAAGATCTCAATGGTTACCTGATGTATCCCAAGGTCTTCCTCGACTACATGGGGCGCCACCGCACCTACGGTCCGGTCCGCACATTGCCGACACGAACCTTCTTCTATGGCATGGAGCCCGGCGAAGAAATCACCGCCGAAATCGACCCCGGCAAGACGCTGGAAATCCGCCTGCAGGCGCTGGGGGAAACCGACGAGAACGGCGAAGTGAAGGTCTTCTTCGAACTCAACGGCCAGCCCCGCACCATCCGCGTGCCCAACCGTCTGGTAAAGTCCTCGACTATCCAGCGCCCCAAGGCCGAAGAAGGCAATGCCAACCATGTCGGCGCGCCAATGCCGGGGGTCGTGGCCTCGGTTGCGGTCAGCGCCGGCCAACAGGTCAAGGAAGGCGACCTTCTTCTGACCATCGAAGCCATGAAGATGGAAACCGGCATCCACGCCGAACGCGACGCCACAGTCAAGGCCCTGCACGTTCAGGCAGGCGGCCAAATCGACGCCAAGGACCTCCTTGTCGAACTTGACTGATCCCGGTAGAAAGCCAACCTCGCACGCCCCGCCCGACCCGGCGGGGCGTTGTCATTTCCAGATACCGAAATGTTCGCGCATATAGCGTTCGGCAAACAGGTTTGCCTCATCACGGTCATGCCCGTCGATCACCGCTTCATGCAGCGCATCCGCTTTGTAATGCGGGTGGGAATTCGGAGATGGGCGCATTGGAATAACCCACACCGGATGTCCCTCAACCTTGGCCATGCCCGACAACCAAAGGTCGTCCACAGCCCAAAGGACTGACGGGATATCAAACACTTGCTCAGGAAAGAAATGCGGGCGCACCATGACCCCGCCAAACCCCTGAAACGTGTCGAGGAACCCCCCGGTCAGGTAAAGCCGCCGCCCCAAATGGCGCATCGGCCAGCCCAGCCAGCGCTGCCCAAAGGCTTCGATTCCACGCTTGACCCACTGTTCAGGGTTCGTGACCTTCCACAGGTCCAGCGGCCTTGGCGCGACGGCGTCGGTCCGCTCTGCGCGTGGAATATCGGCAATATCTTCACCCACCAGCGCGATACAGGCCTCGGGCTGGCGCTGCCTTTGCCGCAGGAACCACGATGCCCAGCGCCGCGGATAGCGCATCTCGTCGTCGCAAAACAGGATATCCACATCCTGACCGGCATAGTCCCTGAGCGCGGGCAGAACCTTGGTGGCTGGCCCATAATCATGGGTACAACGCCGGATCGTTACACCCTCCACAACCTCGGGCAACCACCCATCCCAGTCGGGAAACCGGCGATAGGCCTCAGGGATATAGACATGGATCGCCAGCGGCGGCACCGATTGGTTCACCAGCCCCTTCAGGGTTTGGTTCAAATGTGCAAACCGCGATGGAATCGAGGTCAGGCTGATCACATAAGGGCGCACGGGCTTGGTCCTTTCACCGCATCAGGGAGCGATCACGTCCAGAGGCCATAGGTTTCCTGGAAATAACGTACAACTTCCAGGTTGGAATCGTCACGATCCGATCCGCCGAACACCGCCCGGTGCAATGCGGTTTCTCCATTGTGTTCCTCTGCGCTCCAAGGTTCGAGAATAGGCTCGCCGAACCCGCCAATGATCCACGGCCAATGTCCCATGCGGCGCGCATGACCGGACAGCCAGACATCATCCACCGGCCATGCGAATTCCGGAATATCGAACACGTCCTCGGCAAAGAAGTCCGGACGCACCAAAACCCCCATCCAGCCTTCGAACCCGTCTGCATAACCGGGGCGCAGGATGTTGCGTCGTGCCGGCTGCACATGGGGGCGCTTTTTCAGCCATGCCCCGATCCGGCACAACTTGTCACGCAGATGAAACCCGACATTGGTCGCCTTCCAAAGCCGCAGAACATGCGGGTGGCGCTTGTCACTTCGGCGGGCTTTCCCCACAGGGGCGGGATAGTCATCCATAGGGCTGATCGCGATGCAGTCTTCGGGGCGTGTTGCCCGTGCCTTCAGCATCCGTTCCAGCAGATAGGGGCGATACTCCTGGTCGTCGTCACAGAAAAACAGGTCCACATCCTGACCGGCAAAGTCCCGCAAGGCGGGCAGAATCTTGGTCGCCGGGCCCCAATCCTCGTCCACCCAGCGAATCTCGACCCCCTCGGGAACCTCGGGCGGCGCGCCGTCCCAGTCGGGGAAGCGACGATACCGGCGATTCAGATACAGGATCACCCGTTCGGCAGGGACCGTCTGGTTCAGCAGGCTTTCCAGCGTTGGCCGTAACTGGCCAAACCGCGGCGGAATGGAAGACAGGGTGATGATATATCTCTGGGACACGCGCTCGGGGCTTTGCAATTTTCCTTGCCCATGTCCCTACCACGCCGCGCCGAACGGTCAAGTCACGCACGGGCGGTATTTTCGCAATCGCGTCAACCGCTTCCAAGCTGCACGGCTATGCCCTCTCCCGGACACAGGTGGCTGGGGTCGGCCCGCAAATCGCTACTTGCCGCGAAACCCAGCATGATTGCAAACGCCAGCAGGACCACCCGTACATTCTCTGCCTTGAACATCCCTCTTGTCCTCTTCAATTTCTTCCCCGTTCAGCGAAAGACCGCCACCGGAATCTCTCCGTGATCCGCAAAATCCAGAACCACCGTAAAAACCGCCGGCACCGCCCCATCAAAGGTCATTGCCAGATCAACCTCCACAAGCGCGCCGGACCTGAGCTCGACCGCCTGCATGGCTCCCGCGGCACCATCCACCTGCGCGCCAACAAGCTTCACGACCGATTCTCCCCTGTTGAACAGGGTGACAACCAGGCTCGCTGTCTGGCCGCGCACCCGCCGAAGGGTGACGTCCGCCACGACGAATCCCACTCCATGGCCGGAATGCGCCAACCCAGCGAAGGGCCATGCCAGTGCACCCAGAACAATTCCTCGGCGGCTGAATTTGGAAACCTCATTTGTCATATGACCTCATACGCGCAGCGCGCCCCTTTCCGTCGTCTGTTCTCGCTATTTTTTTTGACGCCAGACCATTTTACCCCTTGCGGCCTAACCCGACTCTTTATATTCCACGCCTCACCCAAGGAAGCGGGCGTAGCTCAGGGGTAGAGCATAACCTTGCCAAGGTTAGGGTCGGGCGTTCGAATCGCCTCGCCCGCTCCAACAAACCTCCAGTCGCGAGGGACAGTGAAAAAGGCGCAAGGGCAACCTTGCGCCTTTTCGCTTTTTCCGAACCCTGCAACCGCACTCGAAAAAATCCTCATTTTTGCCCTTGAAGTCGCCCGCCGCTGGGGCTATCTCACGCCTCACCTAAGGATGCGGGCGTAGCTCAGGGGTAGAGCATAACCTTGCCAAGGTTAGGGTCGGGCGTTCGAATCGCCTCGCCCGCTCCAATAGGTCTTCGAAAAGGCGCAGAGCTTGGCTCTGCGCCTTTCGCGTTTCAGGAAGCCAGTTTCTGCGCCATCGCATTCTGCCACTCGATCACACGCGGCAGGTCGATGGTTGTCACCGTCCCATCCCGCACCACCTGACGCCCTTCGACAAACAGATCCCGCACGCGGGTCGGTCCGGCCAGCAAAAGCGCCGCCTTGTCCCAGCTGCCCGCGCTCTCCACGCCCGACACATCCCAAAGCGCGATATCGGCGCGTTTGCCCACGGCAATCTGCCCGCAATCATGGCGACCCAGAACCTCGGCCCCACCCCGCGTCGCAATCTCCAGCGCCTCGCGCGCGCTCATCGCGTCCGCGCCGCGCGCCACGCGCTGCAAAAGCATCGCCTGCCGCGCCTCGACGACGAGGTTGCCCGTATCATTGCTAGCTGATCCATCTACGCCAAGCCCGACGGGAACACCTGCATCCCGCATCGCGCGCACCGGCGCGATACCGCTGCCAAGGCGGCAATTCGAACAGGGGCAATGCGCCACCCCGGTCTTGGAACGCGCAAACAAATCGATCTCCTGCCCGTCCAGCTTGACGCAATGCGCATGCCAGACGTCCGCTCCGGTCCACCCCAGTTCCTCGGCATACTGACCGGGCCGACACCCGAATTTTTCAAGAGAGTAAGCAATATCCTCATCATTCTCAGCCAGATGGGTGTGCAACATGACCCCTTTATCGCGCGCCAGAATGGCCGAATCCCGCATCAACTCGCGGCTCACAGAGAACGGCGAACAGGGCGCCACGCCAACCCGCACCATGGCCCCTTCGCGCGCATCGTGATGAGCGTCGATCACCCGGATCGCATCATTAAGAATGTCCGCCTCACGCTCGACCAGCGCATCCGGCGGCAAGCCGCCATCGCTTTCGCCAATACTCATCGCGCCGCGTGTCGGGTGAAACCGCATCCCGATTTCCTGTGCGGCGGCAATCGTGTCATCCAACCGCGCGCCGTTGGGGTAAAGATACAGGTGATCCGACGTCAGCGTGCAGCCCGACAAAGTAAGCTCGGCCAATCCGATCTGCGCCGAGACAAACATTTCTTCCGGCCCGAATCTGGACCAGATGGGGTACAGCGTCTGCAACCACCCGAACAGCAGCGCATCTTGGCCCCCCGGCACCGCACGCGTCAGCGTCTGATAAAGGTGATGGTGGGTGTTCACCAATCCGGGCGTGGCCACGCACCCTTCGGCCAGAACGGTTTCACCGTCGCTTTCCAGCCCTGTTCCGATTTCCACGATTACCCCGTCACGAACGCGGATATCGCACGCCGACAATTCTCGGCGCGCATCGTCCATGGTCAGAACGGTTTCACAAGATTTGATGAGAGTTTCAGCCATAACGGTCCCTTCACACTTCATATGGCCCGCTTCGGTTACGAAGTGTGAATGGGCACCGACAGAAGACGGGCAAAGGACTCGGTGCAGCCCCAGTTTAGCGGCTGCAACTTGCGCAGATCAACCCTTCTGAAGTTTTTCCAGCGCCTTGGCGTGCAACTCTGGGTTGGCGGCGGCAAGAACCTGTCCACCCTCATGAACCGGACCGCCCTGCCAATCAGTGACGACACCGCCCGCAGCTTCGATCACGGCAATCGGCGCCTGGATATCATAGGCATTAAGCCCGGCTTCGATCACCAGGTCGACCTGCCCCGCCGCGATCAGGGCATAAGCATAGCAATCCATGCCGTACCGGGTCAGCCGCACCTGCCGCTCCACCGCCTCGAACCCGCGCCGCTCGGCCTCCGTACCGATCTCCGGGAAGGTGGTGAACAGAATGGCATCTTCCAAATTCTGCGTCTCCCGGGTCCTGAGCGCGTGTTCGCCAGTCGGCCCGTTGACCTGCGCCAACCCGAAGCCACCCACAAACCGCTCCTGCACATACGGCTGGTCGACGATGCCAAAGATCGGCCCGGTTTCATCGGACAACGCAATCAACACGCCCCAAGTCGGCGTGCCGCTGATGAAGCCGCGCGTGCCGTCGATCGGATCCAGAACCCATGTCAGGCCACTGGTCCCCGCCTTGTTGCCAAATTCTTCCCCAAGGATCGCATCCTGCGGCCGCACTTCGGCAAGGATGTCGCGCATGGCCTGCTCAGCGGCCCGGTCTGCAACCGTCACGGGGTCGAACCCGGCATCCAGCTTGTTCTCCGCCGTCAGGCCCGCGGCCCGAAAATGAGGCAGAATTGCAATTCGGGCGGCGTCTGCCATCGCATGCGCCACCCGAATAATTTCATTAGTGTCTGACCGGTTCACTTGATTTTCCTTCGCCCTTGCCAACACTCTCTGCGCTAGCCCAGGGCGGAAGAAAACTCAAGCTACGTCGCTTAAAACCCGCGCAAGCTCAAACAGGCGGCGGCGCTGGTTCTCAGGGATCGCATAGTAGGAGCGGATCAGGTCAAGCGCTTCCTTGTCCCCCATCAGGTCCGCAGGCACCTTCTTGGCCAGTTCACCCTCTTCCGCATCCAGCCCTTCGAAGAAGAAGCTTACTGGAACGTCGAGAGCATCCGCGATGTCCCAAAGCCGTGACGCGCTGACGCGATTTGCGCCGGTCTCGTATTTTTGAATCTGTTGGAACTTGATGCCGACCTGCTCGGCCAGCTGCTGCTGCGTCATCCCGGTCAACCACCGGCGCTGACGAATGCGTTTCCCAACATGCACATCTACTGGGTGCGTCATCACACACGACTCCTTTATAACTTTCATACGGCTTTCACCGCATCACGCGTCGGTTCCCATCTCCCTTCACGTGAGACCATCTTGACGTCGCCGCGCATCCCTACAGCGATGCGTCACTTTAACATCTTTGACCACGCAATCAAGAATATTGATACAAGCAAGCGGTTAACGAAAAGGCACCACATTCAATCAATGCTTGTTTCAGGCTCGTGACGCGGTGTCGCGATTTGGCGCAAATCGGTTTGGCATTTTGACACGGGTTCACAAGGCTGTGTAATCAAACAGCATCAGACAGAGGAACATATCACAATGCGCGCATATCAGGTCACGTCCCACGAATCGCCCCCAAGCATCGCAGACATTCCCCGCCCCGAGCCTGCCAAGGGTCAGATCCGCATCCGGATCCGCGCCTGCGCGTTGAATTTTGGCGATCTTCTCATGATCAAGGGCACCTATCAGGACACACCTCAGCTGCCCTTCGTGCTTGGCATGGAAGTTTCGGGCGAGGTAGACGCCCTGGGTCCGGATACCGAAGGCCCGGCCATCGGTACCCGCGTTGTGGTGTTCGGAGGTGGAGGCGGACTGGCCGAATACGGCTGCTACAATGCCAACCAGGCCGTCCCGCTGCCTGACAGCATGAGCTTTGAGCACGCTGCCGCCTTCCCGGTTGCCTACGGCACCAGCCACGTGGCACTGGATTACCGTGCTCGCCTGCAACCCGGGGAAAACCTGCTGGTACTGGGTGCCGCAGGGGGTGTGGGCCTGACCGCTGTCGAGATCGGCAAGCTGATGGGCGCAAACGTGATCGCCTGCGCCCGCGGGGCCGACAAGCTGGAAGTGGCGCGCAAAATGGGGGCCGATCACCTGATCGACGCCGAAACCGACGATATCCGCGCCGCGGTCAAGGCGCTCGGCGGGGCCGACGTCGTTTACGACCCCGTGGGCGGCGAACAGTTCAAGGCCGCTTTCCGCGCCTGCCGCCCCGAAGCACGCCTGCTGCCCATCGGCTTCGCCTCGGGGGACGTGCCGCAAATCCCGGCCAACCACCTGCTGGTCAAGAACCTCACCGTGATGGGCCTCTACTGGGGCGGCTACATGGCCTTTAAACCCTCGGTCATCACAGAAAGCATGACCACGCTGTTCCGCTGGTATGCCGAAGGCAAGATCAGCCCGCATGTCAGCCATGTCCTGCCGCTCGAACAGGCCGCAGAAGCCTATGAGCTTTTGCGCAGCCGCAAATCGACCGGCAAAGTGGTTGTGACAATAGACTGACCTCTGCGCCTCGGGGGGGCTCAGCGCACCACCCCGAGGCGTACCGGATGCTCCTGTCGGGTCGAGATCGGACGGAACCCCTTACGGACCAAACCGGCGAGATGGGCGATCGCGTCGCCCTTCGCCGCGTCGCCCCCATACATGTTGATATACTGCTCACCCAGGTCGGGCAGAGCGCCGCCGTGGTCGATCACCTCGAGTTGCTGCGGCTCGGTCCCCTCGATCATGGCCCCAATCCCCAGGTCGGCCGCAATCGTGGCCTCCACCGTCCGGTCGGACTCGGTTTCCAGCGCGGATTCCCATTCGATCCCGGCCTTGTCCAACGATCCTATTGCCCGTGCGCGGAAAACGCATTGCCGCCCCGAAGCATACTGGATCGGCCGCCGCCGCCAGCTCGCCCCCCCCGGCGCCCCGATCCAAACCAGCGGCAGTTGGCACAGCCCTTCTGCGCTTTCCGGCTTTTCCGCTTCGGTGGTCAGGATCAGGTCCATCTCGCCCTTTTCGTACTGCTGCTTGAGCGCACGTGTGAAGGACGACACCAGATGCACCTTCACACGTGGAAAGGCCGCATTGAACTGCTGCAATACACGGGGAATAACCGGGTAGACGATGTCATGGGGAACTCCGAGCGAAATTTCCCCCTCGAAGGTATCGTCGGTCAATCGCCGCATGATCTCGTCATTGAGCGTCACCATGCGCCGCGCATAGCCCAGCATCTGCTCACCCGCCGGAGTCAGGGCAATTCCCCGTCCGGAACGGTCAAGCAACGCCACACCGATCAGTTCCTCCAGCCGCTTCAACTGCATCGACACCGCCGATTGGGTCAGGTGCAGGAACCCCGCGGCCCGCGTCACACCGCCAAGATCGGCGACCGCCACGAAGCTGCGCAGGGTCGTTACGTCGAGATTTCGCATTTCATCAACATCCTTGATGCATCACGTCACAACTATTCGTTTTTAAAATAGACCACACTCCTCCATATACATCAAGCAATTTGATGAAACATGGAAGACTCATCGCAGATCAGGAAAGGAACACGCCATGACCCTTCTCAGCACAATCGGCCGTTCGTTCGGCATTTCGTTTGACACCAGCGCCATCACCAAAGCTGCCGCCGTTATGCGCCAGCGTCGTGCGCTGAACCGGCTTGATGCTGCTGCGCTGAAGGATCTGGGCCTGACCCGTGCGGATGTGGAAGCAGAACTCAAGCGCCCGGTCTGGGATGTCCCGACCAACTGGCGCGGCTAAACCAGCCCCGCGGCTTTTCAACAATCTATTTCGCGTTTCTCGCACGTGTAATCCTTGAAAAGCCCCATCATCTCACCGATATTCATCTGTGACGGCTGCCCGAGCGATCGGGCGGCCCAAAAGTTCAATATCGGAGGCTTGAATGGCTGAATTTGACACAATCCGGAGCGGCGTAGGCGCGCGCGCGGCCCAGATTGATGAAGGGCTGCGCGCCCACATGAACAAGGTCTACGGCACGATGTCCGTGGGCATGCTGATCACCTTTGCGGTGGCTTGGGCCGTGGGCACGTCGCCCGCGCTGCTGGGCATGTTCCGCGATCCGGTGACGCTCAGCCCCAACATTCTGGGCTGGATCGTCATGTTCGCACCGCTGATCATGGTGTTTGCATTTGGCGCCGCCATCAACCGCCTGTCGGCGGCTGGCGCGCAATTGTTCTTCTACGCCTTTGCCGCTGTCATGGGCCTGTCCCTGTCGTGGATCTTCGTGGCCTTTACCGGCTTCTCGATCGCGCAGGTCTTCCTTGTAACCTCGATCGCTTTCGCGGGTCTGTCGCTCTGGGGCTACACCACCAAGAAAGACATCTCCGGCTGGGGCAGCTTCCTGATCATGGGTGTGATCGGTATCCTCGTGGCCTCGATCATCAACATCTTCCTCGGTTCGCCCGCGATTCACTTCGCGATCACGATCCTCGGCGTGCTGATCTTTGCCGGCCTCACCGCCTATGACACGCAGAACATCAAGAACACCTACCTGCAGCACGCCCATCACGGCGACAGCGAATGGTTGGGCAAAGCCGCGATCATGGGGGCCCTGAACCTCTATCTCGACTTCATCAACATGTTCATGTTCCTGCTGCAGCTGCTTGGCAATCGCGAGTAACGCGCAGACATATCAACCAAGACAAAGGCCGGTCCTTCGGGACCGGCCTTTTCTTTTTGCAAAGACGCATTTCAAACCGCCCCGTCTTCTTCAGGCGGGTCCTCGCGGACGATCTCGATCCTGACCTTGCCGACAAACGCGGCCAGCGCGCCCACGATCGCCAGCACCGGCGCGGCCAGCACAACCGCGCCCCCGGCAATGGCCCCCACGGTCAGCGGAATATCGACCGCGATATCGCCATCCGGCTCGTAAATGCGAATCCGGCTCGCCTTGCCCTCTGCCGCAATCCGTTTGACCTCTTCGACCAGCTTTTCCCCAGCCACTTCGATCTCTTCGATCCAATCGGGTTTCTTTTCGTCTGACATGCCAATGCGCTCCTTTCTGCAAATACCACGCCTATCCAACCGCATCCGGTGTAACGGCGCCATGACACCCGTCAACATCTTGCAGGTCTTCCAGGTCTCGCACCATCTGGACGGCAGGAAAATACACCCCCGGTGCCAGGGTAAGCTCGATTTCGCCGACGGGGCGAAAGCCCATGGCCGTATAGAACGACCGCGCGGTCAGCGTGCTCATGCAATGCATCCGCGTCATGCCCATCTCCCGCGCCGAAGCCAGCGTATGCGCGATCAACGCCGCAGCCACACCGCGACGCAACCAATCCGGGTCGGTTGCCACGTGCCGCACATGACCCTGTCCCGGACCGTAAATGCCGCGCGCCGGGCTGAGATCGGTCCAGCCGCCCGCCCCCACGATCCCCCCACTTTCGGGACAACGCGCCACGAAATAGGTACCACAGGCCAGAAGGGCAGGCTGCGCCGTGGTGATCAGAGGCAGCGCGTCGCGCAAGAGACGGGCGTCATAGTCATCGGGCAACAGCTGCGGGTAGGACCGGCGCAGCAACGCCGTCACATCGGACCTGTCGGAAATCGAGGCGGGGCGAATACTAAAATATTGGGACATGGTGGCATCCTGAAAATTTTTCTTGGGGTTCAGGGCGCGACCGGGGTCTTCAAATGCAAAAAGCCGCGCCTTGGATGGCGCGGCTTTTGCATGTGTCGAAAGGGGGGATCTTACTTGATCTTGCCTTCTTTGTACTCGACATGCTTGCGCACCACCGGGTCGTACTTACGTACGACCATCTTTTCGGTCATGGTGCGCGCATTTTTCTTGGTCACGTAGAAATGGCCCGTGCCCGCGGTCGAGTTCAGACGGATCTTGATGGTCGTCGGCTTCGCCATTTGTCTTCTCCTGCGCCGAGGCAGACAGACCGCCCCGTGAAATTCTCATGAAGCCTGCCTTTTACTGATGCCCGCCCCCGAGTCAATGGCCCCGGCCAAAGATTTTTCGCGACCCTGCGTATTTACGCAAATTCGACACGATCCCCACGAAAACAAGCCATGTCCGGCGCATTGGAGGCATACCTTGCCGCTGCGGCCGACTTGCCTGCCCGGCACCCTTGTGGGCAAATACTGCAATTTTCGCCGTTGTCCGGGAATCGTCATGCTCTGGTTCACGCTTGCCACCACCACGCCCGTCGCCCTTTTGCTGGCCGCCGGGATGTTGGGCGGCTTCTGGTCGGTGCTGGCGCTTGTTTACCTGACCGCCTTTGCATTCGCCGTCGATCTCCTGGTCCAGGGGGCTGCGGCGCGGCGTAAAAGCAATGGTGAATTCCCGGTGGGCGAGGGGCTGGCCGTGTTTCTGGGCCTCGCGCACTTCCCGCTTCTCCTGATTGCCGTCTACGCCATCTCGGGCGCAGGCGGGTTCGGATGGGCCGAGCGGCTTGCCTGTTTCCTCGGCTTTGGCATCTTCTTCGGGCAGGTCAGCAACCCCAACGCGCATGAGCTGATCCACAAACAGGCCCGCTGGCCGCGGCGGCTGGGCATGCTGATCTATACCAGCCTGCTCTTTGGCCATCACACGTCAGCCCATACCCGCGTGCACCATGTCTGGGTCGCCACCCCACGCGACCCCAACAGCCCACGGCACGGCGAGAGCTTTTACCGATTCTGGCCCCGCGCATGGATAGGCTCTTTTATCGAAGGTCTCAGGGCAGAAAACGCCCTGCGCGCCCGCGCCACCCGCCGCGCGCAGCTGTGGACCCACCCCTATATCGTCTATATCGGCGGCGCTCTCGCGGCCTGCGGCATTGCCGGGGTGCTCTTCGGCCCCGCGGGTCTCGTCGCGCTGATCACTGTGACAGGATATGCCCAGATGCAGCTTCTGGTGTCGGACTACGTGCAACATTACGGCCTGACCCGCGCCGTCAGTGACATGGGCAAGCCGGAACCGGTCTCTTCTGCCCATAGCTGGAACGCACCGCATTTCTTTTCTTCGGCCTTAATGCTGAATGCGCCACGCCATTCAGATCACCACATGCACCCGCTGCGCAGCTATCCCTCGCTGCGCCTTGACGCCGACACCATGCCCACCCTGCCCCGCTCTCTTCCGGCCATGGGCGCGTTGGCGCTCTGGCCGCCCCTCTGGCGGCGCGTGATGGATCCGCGAGTGGCGGCTTTGCGCGCGCCCCGGGATTGAGACTGGATCGCACGGACGGGTTTTGGCAGCATGGAGCCATGAAATGCGCGTTCCTCTTTTTCAGCCTCCTCGCCGCGCCGCTCTGGGCGCAATCGCCCATGACGGCCACCGAATTCGAAGCCTATGCCGAGGGAAAGACCCTCTTCTTTGCGGCCGATGGTCAGCGCTATGGTGTTGAAGAATACCTGCCTGACCGACGTGTCAGATGGTCTTTTCTCGATGGTCAGTGCAAAGAAGGGTATTGGTACGAGGACAATCAGCAGATCTGCTTTGTCTACGAAGACAGCGATAGCCCGCAATGCTGGAGTTTCTTCCTGGGCAGTCGCGGCCTGACGGCGACGTTCGAAAACCGTCCCGGCGGGCGCACGCTTTACGAGATCGAATCCACCGGGGAAGAGATGCTTTGTCTTGGCCCGGAAGTGGGGGTCTGACAGGCAAGAGGGGCGCTGCCCCATCGCGGCGGGGCCGCGATTCCCCGGAGTATTTTCGGCAAAATGAAGAGGCGGGTCAGAACAGGCTGCCCTGTTCCGGCGTATCCTTGGGTTTGGCCGGCTTTCTTGGCGCAGCGGTGGCCGCGCCGCCCGGCGTCAGCTTGCCATCCGCGAATTCGATTTCCAGTACCTGCGCCTTTTTTGCTGCTTTCGCGGTCTTGACCAGCGCGCCGTCCCCGCGCACCACGGCGTAACCACGCTCCAGCGTCGCGTGATAGCCCAGTGTCTGGCGCATGCGCTCAAGTCCTGCCAGCTTGTCCTGCTGCAGTCTGATCCGGCGCAAATAGGCGTCCTCCAGCCGCCTGTGCAGGTCGTCGATCCTGTCCTTGCGGCGATCTATTTCACGCACCAACGCATCTGTGCGCAACCGGTCGGAACGGCGATAGAGCGCCTCGCGTTTGCCCTCGATCATGCGCCGCAGCGTGCTGGCCCGCAGGGAACCCGTCGCCTCGGAAAGCGTGACCTTGCGCCGCTGAACCCCGGCAACCAGCGCGCGGGGGAGACGATCTGACGCCTCATCCAGCCGCTGGCGCGGCGTCTGCAACAGCGCGTCCACCCGCGGCAAGGCGCGCGCCACGTCGCGCAGCCGCTGCCCGCGCTGCCCGACAGCATTGCCCATGGCACGCGTCAGCCGCGCGCCCTGTTCATCCACCCACGCCAGCAGGTCCAGCCGCACAGGCACCGCAAGCTCCGCCGCCGCCGTCGGGGTGGGCGCCCTCCGATCCGACACGAAATCTATCAGCGTGGTATCTGTCTCGTGCCCCACCGCCGAAATCAGCGGAATCTCGGAAGCCGCCGCCGCACGGGCCACGATTTCCTCGTTGAACCCCCAAAGATCCTCGATCGAGCCACCGCCCCGGGCCACGATCAGGAGGTCCGGGCGCGGCATCGCCCCACCCGGCGTCAAACGGTTGAAACCCTCGATCGCGCGCGCCACCTGAGGCGCGCATTGCTCGCCTTGGACAGCGACCGGCCAGATCAGAACCTTGCGCGGAAACCGGTCGCGCAGCCGATGCAGGATGTCGCGGATCACCGCACCGCTCGGCGACGTGACCACGCCAATGATCTCGGGAAGATAGGGCAAGGGCCGCTTGCGCTCCTCGGCAAACAGCCCCTCGGCCGCCAGAGCCTTTTTGCGCTTTTCCAGCATCGCCATCAGCGCGCCTTCGCCCGCGACGGTCACGTCATCGACATTGATCTGGTACTTGGACTGGCTGCCAAAGGTGGTCAGCTTGCCCGTGACCACCACCTCCATACCCTCTTCGGGCATCATCGACAGGCGGCTCACCTGCCCTTTCCAACTCACCGCGGCGATCACAGACCGGTCATCCTTGACGTCAAAGTAGAGATGCCCCGAGCGCGCCAGCATCACCCGCCCCACTTCGCCCCGCACCCGCACGCGCCCAAAGGCGCCCTCGATCGTGCGTTTCAAGGCGCCGGAAATCTCGGAAACCGAGAATTCCGGGGCGTTTTCGCCTTCGATGGGGGAATCGATGAGGTCGGACATTTGGCCTCGCTTGTCACTCTGCGTCCCACAGCTTAGAACGCGCACAACCGAAGGCCAAGCAGAAGGGCACCCCCCATGAACATTCTCATTCTCGGCAGCGGCGGACGGGAACATGCGCTGGCATGGGCCGTCCTGCAAAACCCCAAATGCGACAAGCTGATCGTTGCGCCGGGCAATGCCGGGATCGCCCAGATCGCCGATTGCGCCGGGATCGACATCATGGATGGCGGCGCGGTGGTGAATTTCGCCGAAGAAAACGCCATCGACTTTGTCATCGTCGGCCCCGAGGCACCGCTTGCTGCCGGGGTGGCCGATCGCCTGCGCGAGGCGGGCATCCTCGTCTTTGGCCCTTCTGCGGCCGCCGCGAAACTCGAAGCCTCCAAAAGCTTTACCAAGGAAATCTGCGACGCGGCCAACGCCCCGACCGCCGCCTATGGCCATTTCACCGACGCAGACGCTGCCCGCGCCTATATCCGCGAACAGGGCGCGCCCATCGTGGTCAAGGCCGACGGGCTGGCCGCGGGCAAGGGCGTGATCGTGGCCATGGACGAACAAACCGCTCTGGACGCCATCGACGACATGTTCGGCGGCGCCTTTGGCGGCGCGGGCGCCGAGGTGGTGATCGAAGAGTTCATGGAGGGCGAAGAAGCCTCCTTTTTCATCCTCTGCGACGGCAAGACCGCGCTGCCCATCGGCACGGCACAGGATCACAAGCGCGTCGGCGAAGGCGACACCGGTCTCAACACCGGCGGCATGGGCGCCTATTCCCCGGCCCCCGTTCTGACCGACGAGGTGGCACAAAAGGCGCTTGATCAGATCATTCAGCCCACGATCGACGAAATGGCACGGCGCGGCACGCCTTATCAGGGCGTGCTCTATGCCGGCTTCATGATCAAGGACGGCCAGCCACGCCTTGTGGAATACAACGTCCGGTTCGGCGACCCGGAATGCCAGGTTCTGATGATGCGCCTTGGGGCACAGGCCATGGACCTCATGCATGCCGCCGCCGAAGAACGGCTTGCCGGGGTAGAGGTAAACTGGGCCGATGATCATGCCATCACTGTCGTCATGGCCGCCAACGGCTATCCCGGTTCTTACGAAAAGGGTTCGGTAATCAAGGGGCTGGATGCCCTGCCCGAGGACAGCATGAACATGGTCTTCCACGCCGGCACCACCGCCAGGGACGGCGCCATCACCGCCTCTGGGGGCCGTGTGCTCAACGTGACGGCGCGGGGTGACAGCCTGCAGGAGGCCCGCGACCGCGCTTATGCCATGGTCGACGCGATCGACTGGCCCGGCGGCTTCTTCCGCCGCGATATCGGCTGGCGGGCGCTCTGACATGGCCGAGTTCCGCTTCCGTCCGGCGCCCGTTCGCTCCGAACGGGTGTTCCGGCTGGAGGCGGAAACCCTCACCTGTCTCAAGGACAGCCGCGCGGAATGGTCTCTGCCGCTGGCCAGTGTCACCGACGCGGCTTTTGTCAGCTACAAATCTCATGGCCGAATGATCTGGCGGCTTGACCTGATGAGCGGTGACCAAACGCACCCCATCAACGCCAACCTGCCAAGCCGAGACGCCTATCTTACGGAGGACTTCACCGCCTTTCACGGGCTGGTCAACGCACTGGGAGAAACCCTCCCTGACCAACAAATCCTGTTCGGCGAACATGGCCGCGCGCGCAAGGCGATTTTTGCCGTCGGCCTTCTGTCAGCCCTCGCCGGGGCCGGGCTTTTCACCGCCGCACTTCTCAGCGGCATTTCCTCCAGCCGCCTGACCGAGGCCGCGGTTCCGCTTCTGGGTCTGACCCTATTTGGCGGCCTTCTGATCCGGGCCTATAACCCGTGGAAACGCCCGCCGCGCATCGCAGTTACGCTGCTCCCGTCAATCCTGATCTACATGGCCGGGGGCAAGGTCGAAGAAACACCCTGAGCAAAGCGTTTGCCAGTCCACCATACGCACAGTAACCTGCCCTTCAGGGGAGAAAATATGGGAGCCGGACCCATGTCCGACATGCCATCCGTTGCGGATGCCTATCAAAGCGGCGAGTTCACCGATCTGGCCTTTCATTTCGTGCCGGTCGGCATCGTCGTGACCGAAAACCGCGTGATCCGAGACTGCAACCAGACCTTTGCCTCCATGTTCGGCTATGAGCGCGCGGCCCTGCGCGACCAGACCTTCGCCATCCTCTATCCCAGCCAGGAAGAATTCGCCAATATCCGCAACCGGGGCGTCGACTGCCTGCGCGAAGGCGGCATCTATTGGGACGAGCGCGTGATGATGCGTAATGGCGGCGAGATGTTCTGGTGCCGGGTGCGCGGCCATACGTTTACCCCCGAAGACCCGCTGATGCGCGCGGTCTGGAGCTTTGCCGACCTCTCCGACACCCGCCCCTATCAGCAACTCACCCGCCGCGAGCGCGAGGTGTTCTCGCTGATGAGCGAAGGCATGACCTCCAAGGAAATCGCCAAGGTGCTGGAAATGTCCAACCGCACCGTCGAGGTGCACCGCGCCAAGCTCCTGAAGAAATTCGGGGCCACCAACACTGCCGCACTGTTCCAGTCGCTCGGCGCGATCAGCGGCGATCACGTGATCAACGCCGGGCACCAGTTCTCGGCCCGCTGATCCCCCAAGCCAGGGAGACCCCACCATGACAAGACTATTCGGGGCGGTTCTGACTCTGATCGGTTTCCTGACCGCACTTTCGGCACAGGCCGCAACTTTCGAAATCCGCGCCACCAACCCATATGGCGATCCCCGGTTTCAGCTTCTCGACCTGAACCAGACCTATTCCGAGGCGATTGGCTTCATTCAGGGCCTTGGCCCCTCCAAACCCACGCTGGAAGGGGTACAAGAGGATTGGGACTGGGTGTTTCGGGGTAACGCAATCCGCTCGGACGGTGCGCACAGCTATGAAACCCTGCTCATTCCTGCCGCCGTCGGAAGTCTGCAGGCCGGGCGCGTGATCCACCTCTCAGGACAGATCGAAAAAGGCGACGCCGAGGTTTTGCAAAGGCTGATCAAGGCAGGCGGGTTCAGCAACTGCCGCGCACCCGGCTATTGCCCCTTTGCCAACGTGATTTCCCTCGACTCGCCGGGCGGCAGTTTTGCCGAGGCGCTGCGGCTGGCCGAAATCATACGGTCGGAAAACTTCGTCACCGTCGTCGGCCCCAACGCCACCTGTGAAAGCGCCTGCACGCTGATGTTTCTTGGCGGCTACACCAGCTACGAGGGCCGCTTCTTTCCCCGCCGCTTTGCCCATGTGAGCGCGCGCATTGGCGTGCACCAACCCGCGATCAGCCTGCCCCGCCGCGACTATTCGGCGGGCGAGGTCGACCAGATTCTTGCCATCCTGTCTCGCTCGACCAATGCCGTGACCAGCTTCTTCCTCGGGTCCGGCGTGTCCATCGGCCTGATGGACCGCATGTTCGCCACCGCCCCCGAGGACATGTACACGCTCACCCCGCTCGATCTCGCCGGGGAACATGTTTTCCTTTTTGACTGGGCCGCCGCCCCGAACCAGCCCCTGCCGGGCCGGCTCACCGCCACCCGCGCCGCCGCTTTGGCTTATTGCGGGCAAAGCTTCCGCTCGACCTACAAGGTCGACAGCATGGACCTCGTGCATAATCTTCAGGTCGACGCGCTGTCCTTCATTACCTTCGAAACCGGGCGCAACTTTGCCTGCATGGGTCACAAGAGCAACGCCGGGACATGGCAGGTCGAGATTTGCGACAGCAATCGCTGCGTATTCGAGACCTATGGCCAGGTCGAGATGATGCCCAAGGACCCCGCGCTCAAATATTACAACCAGATGCTGGACATCGCCGTTGGCATCGACAACGCAGAGCTCGGCATCGCCATCCGCGACTATGCCCATCGCGGCGCGCTGCTCGCCTATGTCCGCGAGTTCTACAAGGATGAAAGCTACCTGTTCCGCGATGTGCCGCTGACCCCGGACCAGATTGGCATGCCTCTGGCCTATTGCGGCGCTCTGGATGATGCCAATCCCGAACTGGTGCGCATGGTTCAGGGCAAGCTCAACGATCTCGGCATCAATGTGGGCCGCCCCGACGGCGCCCCCGGCCCCAACACCCGCGAAGGTATTCAAACCGCACAAAACCGGCTGACCGGCGACACCACGGCACAGGGGCGCGTAACACCGGCCCTGCTGCAGGCCATGGGCATCCCGTCAGAGGCACAGGCCCGGTTCCGCTTCTGCGATCCGGCTTACGATCACTAAAGGCTTATTTGCAGGCCACCGCGTCGGACAGGCTCTTTGACCCTTTGAACGGGCCTGCATCGCGGCTGGCGACCTTGCTGCCGCGATACGTCGTCACCATCACCCGCGCCCAGTCGCCGCTGGCCGTCACGATCTCGGGTCCCGTGCCGCAGTCGCGGATACCGCCCGAGATAAAATCTTCACCGATCTTGTGATTGGTCAGCCCCGGCTTGTCGGCCAAGTGCACCAGCTTGCCGCCGTCAAACCGCCAGATGCGCAGTGTCTTGGCCAGATGCGGGCGGTCGATATAGGCCAGCTCGATCTTGCCGTCCCCGTCCAGGTCCGCCGCCCCCAAAGGCGCAAGCCAGCGGTTGGTGCGCCCGATATGCGGGGTCTGGGCGATTTTTCCGGATTCATCATAAACAGCCAATGCCGCGCCCAGGCGAACATCGCTTTCGACCACGATCACTTCCGGGCGCCCATCATTGTCCACATCCACAAGGCGCGGCTCCAGGTCCTCGAACACCCGCGTGTCCGGCAGGGTAATTCTGATGGTCTTGGCCTTCAACAGTGCACAGGCCGGACAGGTATCCACCTTAAGGACCAGTGCACCCCACTCCACGGCATCCCCAAGCACGCCATGGGCATAGCGGGTGGTCGGCGCGTCATAGCGCGCCGACAGAATTTCGCGATCGCTTCCCGCCAGCGCAACGGCAGGAACTGCCAGCGCCAGTATCAGAACGGCGAGCGCGCGCCGCATCAGATCTGCTTTTCAGGCATCTGCACGACCAGCCCGTCCAGCGCGTCCGTCACCTTGATCTGACAGGTCAGGCGCGAGCGGGCCGGATCGGGTTCATAGGCAAAGTCCAGCATGTCCTCTTCCATGTCATCCTTGGCAGGCAGTTTATCCGCCCAATCAGGATGCACGTAAACATGGCAGGTCGAACAGGCACAGGCGCCGCCACAATCGGCCTCAATGCCCGGAATATTGTTGTCGCGCGCGCCTTCCATCACGGTCAGACCGTTGGCCACTTCGACCGTGTGCTCGGTTCCGTTATGCTCGACATAGGTGATCTTTGCCATGCCCTCGGGCTCCCCTTCTCATTTGACGTCCGCCTGTACCTAGTCATGCACGCCCCGCGCTGCCAGTCCCTTTTGCGACATCGCGGGAACAACCTTGCGACAAAATCCAAATGTTCTATATTTGTTCTCATGTTGACCATTTCCCCCTCCCGCGCCCCTTATGACAACTGGCCCCGCCCCCCTTCGGCGCTGACCGCCGACCGCCTTGTCGAGCCGCCCAACGGTGCCCGCATCACCGTGGCCGGACTGGTGATTCTGCGCCAGCGTCCGGGCACCGCCAAGGGCGTGATCTTCCTCACGCTCGAAGACGAAACCGGCGTGGTGAACATCATTGTCTGGCGCAAGCGCTATGAACAATTCCGCCGCGCGGTGATCGCCGGGCGGATGCTGCGCGTCACCGGGCAGCTTCAGCGTGAAAACAACGTCACCCATGTGATTGCCGAACGGATCGAGGATATCTCGCCCATGCTCGACAGACTTCTGAGCGGGAACACACCCTGACCCTTTTGAGATGCACAAAAACCGGCTAGAAAGGGCACAGCAAATCAAGAGGCCCGAGCATGCCCCCCCGATCCGCCCTTCTCCCGGCCATCGCGCTGGCGGTTCTCGCCGCCTGCCAGGAGCAGATTGCGGACGTGCCCTATATCGCTGCGCTGGCCGAACCCGAGATTGTCCGCGCCGAAGACGCAGGCGCGCCGCCCAATGCGCGCCCCGGAAGCTGCTGGGGCCGCGACGTGACCCCGGCCGTGGTCGAAACCGTCACCGAACAGATCATCGTGCAACCCGCCGAAGTGCTGGACGACGGCACTGTGCTCAGCCCGGCCATTTTCCGCACGGAAACCCAGCAACGTATCGTCAAGGAGCGCCGCGAAACCTGGTTCGAAACCCCCTGCCCCGAGGTCTGGACCGAGGAATTCACCGCCTCCTTGCAACGCGCCCTGCAGGCGCGTGGCCTGTTCTATGGCCCCATCACCGGTCAGCCCGACGCCCGTACCCGTGCCGCCATCCGCCGCTATCAGAAAGCGGGTGGGCTCGACAGCGCGGCCCTCTCGCAGGAAAGCGCCCGGCGGCTGGGCTTGGTGGCGGTTCCGCGCGAGGAATAAGCCCCGACATAGAACAAAGCCCCGACCAGAGGCCGGGGCTTTTTTGATCTCGCGTCATGCGTGCGACGTTACTCTTCCAGGCTCAGTGCCACGAAACGCGGCTCTCCCCCACGACGCACCAGAAGCAACAGAGACTTGCGCCCCGCTTCCTTGGCCTCGGCAATCCGGTCTTCCAGATCCGAGATGGTCAGCAACTTCTGCTGGCTCGCCTCGGTCAGGACATCCCCGGCGCGCAGGCCCTTTTCATAGGCTTTCGACGCCTCGTCCACCGCCCCGACAACAAGCCCGGTCGTCCCGTCATCAATGCCCAGTTCACCGCGCAGCGCATCGGTCAGCGGTGCTACGGTCAGGCCGAGGATTTCTTTCTCCTGCGGCTCGCCCTGCGGCACGGGCTGGCTCGCCGGCACAGCTTCAGCCTCTTCACGACGGCCCAAAGTCACCTTGAGCGTCTGGGTCTTGCCGTCCCGCAGGACAACCACGCGCACGGTCGTGCCCACATCGGTGTTGCCCACCTGCTTGACCAGCCCACGCACGTCTTCCACGTCCGCGCCATCAAAACTCAGGATCACGTCACCCGCTTCCATGCCCGCTTCTTTCGCTGGCCCTTCTGGCACATCCGTGACCATCGCGCCCGATGCGGTTTCCAGACCTTCGATCGCTTCGACCATGTCTTCGCTCACGTTCTGGATGCGCACACCCAGCCAGCCGCGACGGGTCTCCCCAAACTCCTGGAGTTGGGCGACCACTTTCTTGACAACGTTCGACGCCATCGAGAAACCGATCCCGATCGACCCGCCGTTGGGCGACAGGATCGCGGTGTTCACACCGACAACCTCGCCGTCCATGTTGAACAATGGCCCACCCGAGTTGCCCCGGTTGATCGCGGCGTCGGTCTGGATGTAGTCGTCATAGCTGCCCGACAGCGCCCGGTTGCGGGCCGACACGATTCCGGCCGAAACCGAAAATCCCTGCCCCAGCGGGTTGCCCATGGCAATCACCCAATCCCCTACGCGGGCTGTGTCGCTGTCGCCAAAGGAAACAAACGGCAAAGGCTTGTCGGATTCGACCTTGAGCAGAGCAATATCCGTGTTCTTGTCGGTGCCGATCACCTTCGCAGGCAGTTCCTCGCCCGAGTAGAACTCGATCAGGATCTCATCCGCGCCCTCGATCACGTGGTTGTTCGTCACCACGTATCCGTCTTCCGAAATCACGAAGCCGGACCCAAGCGCCGAAGTGCGGCGCGGACGATCACCATTACCCTGGCGGTCCTGGAATTCGCGGAAAAAGTCCTCGAAGGGCGAGCCTTCGGGAACGATACCCTGCGGCCCGGTCCGCCCGGCCACCACGGTCGATGTGGTGATATTGACCACGGCCGGGCTGAACTTCTCCGCCAGATCGGCAAAGCTCTCGGGCCGCGCCTGTGCCGTGAGTGCCTGTGCCAGCACCAGCATGCCGGTCAGAAACGCCAGCCACAAAAGCCGCATCTGGGCCCAAGGGTGGCGGTCCACTGCAATCGCCTGAGATTTCACGTCAGGTTCCCCCTATTCTGTTTTGGTCCTAGGAACCGGCCCCGCCGGTTCGTCAGGCTGAAAAATGTGTTCTTACCGTTGCAAGTACAACAGCACACCTATCGCTTTGTCACAAATCCGCGTGAGTGACTCGTGAATTTTTCGGTAAGATTACGCCCATAATGCAGATTCCTGCAAAGAAATGCGCGCCGGATCGCTCACGCGCCCAGCGTCTTGGCCACCCAGACAAAGACCAGCCCCAGCACAAGCGCCATCAGCCCCAGTGTGCGCCGCTGGCCTTCGGGCAGGCTGCGCAGCGCGGCAAGCAGGTCTTCAACAAGCGAAGGGGCCAGTACATAGACCAGCCCCTCCACAATCAACACAAGGCCAATGGCCAAAAGCGCGGTGCCGATCATTCGCGGCCCTTGTCGCTCTTCAGGTAGTTGAAGAACTCGCTGTCGGGCGACATCACCATCGACGAGTTGTCCCCGCCCAAAGCCGCGCGATAGGCATTCAGCGAACGGTAGAATTCAAAGAATTCCGGGTCCGCGCCAAAGGCATCGGCGAAAATGGCGTTGCGCCGGGCATCGGCTTCACCTCGGATGATCTCGCTCTGACGGTTTGCATCCGACACAAGCTCGACCACGGTCCGGTCGGCCTGCGCACGCACCCGCTGCGCGGCTTCTTCACCACGCGCGATCTCGTCGGCGGCTTCCCGTTCCCGCTCTGCACGCATCCGTGCAAAGGTCGCCTCAAGGTTGGCCTGCGGCAGGTCGGTGCGTTTCAGACGCACGTCGATCACCTCAAGGCCAAGGCCCCGCGCCTCGGTGATGGCCGCATCCCGGATGCGGTTCATCAACGACACACGATCCGAAGACAGCACCGAATCCGAGCGAACGGAACCAAGAACCTCACGGGTCTGCGACCGCAGGATGTTGTCCAGACGCCGTTCCGCCAGCTCGATACCACCGGTACCAACCGCCTGTCGGAACTGTTTCACATCCGCGATCCGATAGCGGGCAAAGGCGTCCACGACCAGACGACGATCGTCCAGCGGCGTGACTTCCAGCGGGCCAACTTCACGGCTCAGGATACGGTCGTCATATTTGACCACGTCCTGAATGAGCGGCACCTTGAACGCGATACCGGGATCTTCCTTGACGGTCACAACCCGGCCGAACTGCAGAACCAGCGCCTTTTCACGTTCGTCCACGATGAACACTGATGACAGCGCCGCAGCGACGATGATCACCAGCACGGGCAGCAGATAAGTCGTCTTACGCATATCAGTTGCTCCCCTTCTTGAGTTCATTCAGCGGCAGGTAAGGCACCACACCCTGTTCCGACGAATCCTGATCAATGATCACCTTGTCGATACCACCCAACACTTCTTCCATGGTCTCCAGATAAAGACGCTTGCGCGTCACGTCCGGCGCCTTACGGTATTCCTGAAGCACGGCCGAGAACCGGCTCGCTTCACCTTCGGCTTCGTTCACGACCCGTGCACGATACCCTTCGGCTTCTTCCAGAACCTGAGCGGCTTCACCCCGCGCCCCGGCAAGCACCCGGTTGGCATAGGCATCGGCCTGTTTCTGCAAGCGGTCACGCTCCTGAGACGCCGACTGCACTTCGCGGAAGGCGTCTTTTACAGGCTCGGGCGGATCGGCACCGTCAAAGTTGATCCGAACGACGTTCACCCCCGAGTTATAAGTGTCGAGCGTCTGCTGGATCAGCTCTTGCAGACGGTCCGCGATGATACCCCGGTCCCGGTTGAGGATCGGCGCCAGTTCCGACTGCGCGATAATCTCACGCATCGCCGATTCCGACACGGCGCGGATCGTGTCTCGCGGGTCGCGCAGGTTGAACAGGTACTGCGCCGGGTCCGAGATGTTCCAAACCACCTGGAAATCAATATCCACGATGTTTTCGTCACCGGTCAGCATCAGACCGTCAGTCGAGCGCGAACTTGCCGGAATATCTTCGGTCTGTTCGTTCGTAACCGGGACAACCTCGGCCGTGACAAGCGGCCAGGGCGCAAAGTTCAGGCCCGGATTGCCCGTCGCGTAATATTCACCAAGGAACAGCTCGACCGACTGTTCTTCGGGCTTCACGGAATAGAAACTCGCCAGCGCCCAGAAAACACCCGCCACGGCAATCCCGATCCCGATCGTGCCTTTGGTCAGCTTGGGGCCGCCACCGCCCGCCGGGCCATTGCCCCCCGAGCGACCACCGCCGCCGCCACGCCCGCCCATGAGCACGCGCAGCTGGTCCTGACCCTTTTTCATCAGGTCATCAATATCCGGGATCTGCGGCCCGTCGCCGCCACCCTCGGGCGGGCGTCGCCCGTCGCCGTTATTGCCGCGATTTCCGCCGCCCTGATTGCCGCCCCCTCCCCAGGGGCCGCCGCTATTACCTGCCATAAAGGTTCATCCCTTTCCTACATCCGTCTTCGGCGCTGCCCTTAACCTGAGGGCTGTGCCGCAAATTTCAAGCCGATTTACGCGCTGCGCACCGGCGTTTTCATCGTCACGATCTCTTCCGACATGGTCGGGTGCACCGCAACCGTCCGGTCAAAATCTTCCTTGGTCGCACCCATTTTTACGGCGATCCCGGCAAGCTGGATCATCTCGCCCGCCCCCGGCGCCACGATATGACAGCCCAGAACCTTGCGCGTTGCCTTGCTCACGATCAGCTTCATCAGCACCCTTTCGGCGCGCCCCGCAAAGCTCTGCTGCATCGGTTTGAAACTAGTGGCATACACCTCGATCGGCTCCTGCTCCGCAGCTTCTTCTTCCGAAAGCCCGACCGTGCCCATTTCAGGCTGGGTGAAGATCGCGGTCGGGATCAGTTCGTGATCCACCGGCGTCGGGTTGCCCTTGAACACGGTCTCCACAAAGGCCATGCCCTCGCGGATCGCCACCGGCGTCAGGTTCACCCGGTCGGTGACATCGCCCACGGCAAAGACCGACGGCACCGCCGTCTGGCTGTATTCGTCGACAACCACTTCGCCCTTGCGCCCGATCTGAACGCCGATCTCCGCAAGCCCCATGCCTTCGGTATTGGGCGCGCGCCCCGTGGCAAACATCACCTGATCAAACAGACGCTCGGTGCCGTTCGTCGCCTTCACCCGGATCTTGTCGCCGTCTTTCTCCATCGACAGGATATTGGTGCCAAGATGCACGTCGATCCCGCGCTGGCACATCTCTTCACAGATCAGTCCCCGCGCCTCATCGTCAAAGCCCCGCAGGATCTGCGCGCCGCGATAATACTGTGTCGTTTTCACGCCCAGACCATGCATGATCCCGGCAAATTCGCAGGCGATATAGCCCCCGCCAATGATCAACATGTCCTCGGGCAGCTTTTCGAGGTGGAAAATGTCGTTCGACGTGATCGCCAGCTCGATCCCCGGCATCTCGGGCAACACAGGCCGCCCGCCCATCGCCAACAGGATATGCTTGGCGCTTTTCTGCGTCCCATCGGACAGCTCCACCGTATGCGCATCCACCAGCTTGGCGCGCTGATCAAAGGTCTCGACCCCGCTGTTTGCCAACAGCTTGCGATAAACCCCCTCCAGCCGATCCAACTCGGCATGCAGCTTGCCCTTGAAGTGGTCCCAGCTGAACGGCCCCGGCTTGATATCCCAGCCATAGGCCGCGGCATCTTCGACCATACCTGAGTATTCACTGGCAAATACCATCAGTTTCTTCGGCACACAGCCCCGGATCACGCAAGTGCCGCCATATCGGTCTTCCTCGGCCAACGCGACCTTGACACCTTCGGCTGCCGCAACGCGCGCAGCCCTTACACCACCGGAACCACCGCCGATGACAAACAGATCATAATCAAAAGACATGTATCGTCGTTTTCCCTAGTCCACGAGATCCGTGAAAAGATTATCGGTTTCGGCGAAGTCCAGCATCGCCTCTTCGATCGTCCCGGCGTTGATGTCGCGCACCTCGACGCGCCCATCCCCAAAACCGACTACAACCGCGTCACAGATATCTATGAACAGCCCGTTTTCAACCACACCCGGCATCTGGTTGAGCACCATTGCCAGCTGACGCGCATCCCCGATCCGCTTCAGGTGCAAATCAAGGATGTGATTGCCTTCATCGGTCATGAACGGCGCCGCGCCGTTCATCCGCAATGTCGAATTGCGCCCCAGCACGTCCATGCTTACCAGCGTTTCCTCGATCAGCGCCTGTGTGGTCTGCCATCCAAACGGCACCACCTCGACCGGCAAGGGGAACGCGCCCAGCGTTTCCACTTCCTTGCCGACATCAGCAATCACGATCATCTGGTCGCTTGCCGTGGCCACGATCTTTTCCTGCAACAGCGCGCCGCCACCACCCTTGATCAGGTTCAGATTGCCGTCGAACTCGTCCGCACCGTCGATCGTCACGTCAAGCCACTTGGCCGCATCAAGGCTCACCACCTCGATCCCCACATCCTGCGCCAGCTGCGCAGTGCGGGTCGATGTCGGCACGCCCTTGATACGCAACCCCTGTTCCCGGACCATCTCACCCAGGCATCGCACCATCCACGCGGCGGTCGATCCCGTGCCCAGCCCGACGCGCATACCATCCTCGACATAATCCGTGGCCCGCTTTGCGGCGACGAATTTGGCCTTGTCGATGGGCGACAATTCTCCGGTCATGGCGCGACTCCCTGATTTGTTTTGTAAAGGTTATAGAAAAGAAGCGCCGCAGGTGCGAGCGCCAATTCAGCCTGCCGCACACCGGCCTTTCCATGCGCTCTCATGCCCGCCTCTGCATTGTGCCCACAACCCGGCGCATCAGGTCGACCAGCTGATCAGCCTCGGCCGCACTCAAACCTGACAAGGCCGCGTTGTTCTGCGCCTGTGCCGCCGCCTTCGCGTCCCCCTCCAGAGCGCGCGCCTTGTCCGTCAGGCGCACGATCCGCGCGCGCTTGTCCGTGGGACTGGGCTGACGTGTAATCAGCCCGTCCCGCTCCATCCGCGCAAGCGTGTTTGCCATTGTCGCCTGTTCGACATCCAGCCGCTCCACCAGGTCCCGCTGGGTCAACCCGTCACCATCCCATAGCACGAGCAGCACCATGAACTGCGCCGGCGCCAGCCCAAGCGGCTGGATGCGCCGGGCCAGCCCGGCGGCAAACAATCGCGCCATGTGATTGGCCAGAAATCCGGCCGAGTTTCCCGTTTCGAAGGTCATTGCCCCAAAAAACACTTGCATAGCACGCTATTCAACCCTATTTCGCATAGCATGCTATGTTTTAGAGGGGTTACCATGAAACTCAGACTCCACGCCATCTCGGGCGCGCTTGCCCTGCTCACGATTTCGACATTCTGGACCGGCACGGTGATCTCCGAAGTCTCTGGCAACAAAGACATGATCATCTGGGTAAAGACTGCGGTTCTCTACGGCATGATCGTGCTGATTCCGGCCATGGCGACCGCAGGCGCCACCGGCGCGATGCTCGGCAAGGGCTGGCGTCTGCCCCAGGTTGCGGCCAAGCAACGCCGCATGAAGATCATCGCCGCGAATGGCCTTCTGATCCTCCTGCCCAGCGCGGTCTTTCTCGCTTTGCGGGCCCAGTCCCACCAGTTCGATACGGCTTTCTACCTCGTGCAAGGCGTGGAACTCGTTGCCGGGGCAACCAACATCACCCTTCTGATCCGCAACATGAAGGACGGGCTCGCGCTGCGCGCACGTCGCCTGAAACGGACCGCCGCCTGAACCGCCTTGCTCGAATGCGCGCAGCCCGCAAAGGGCTGCGCCTTGGTTAACAGGATCATCGCGCGCGGTGTTTACCATGGCTGTCATGGCACACCGTACCGACGTAATACCGACGCAATACCGACGTGATACCGATCGCGATTTTCGCCTCTGTCGCCTGGTTTACCTGATCTCCGCCACCGATTCGCCCCGCACCCGCGCCGCCGCCGCAGCCTCTCGTTAATCTCATTGAACAGCCGCGTTTTGCGCGTTTTCGGCGGCAAGCGTCGCTTTGAGGCTGCCAGCCTGTCATTGCCTGCGTTATCCCTTCTGAAAACATCTCAGAATCGGACGCGCGCATGTTCCTCTCTGTCTTCGACATGTTCAAAGTGGGCGTTGGCCCCTCCTCCTCGCACACCATGGGCCCCATGGTCGCCGCCGCCCGTTTTCTTGACACCATGCGCGCGTCCCCCTTTGATTTCCACGGTCTTCGCGCTTCTCTGCATGGCTCGCTGGCCTTTACCGGCGTCGGCCACGCCACCGACCGGGCCACCATTCTTGGCCTCGCCGGGTTCCAGCCTGACAGCTACGATCACGACAAGGCCGAAATCACTCTGGCGCAGATCAAGGCAACCCACACAGTCCACCCCGAGAGCCTGCCCGCCCTGCATTTCAACCCGCAGGACGATCTGAGGTTCGATTTCGGCCCCAACCTGCCCGGCCACGCCAATGGCATGATCCTCATGGCCACCGATGCCCAGGGCGACGTGATCCTGCAGGAAACCTACTATTCCATCGGCGGCGGCTTCGTGATGACCGAAGCCGAACTCGCCGCCGGTAAGGACACCGACGAAGGCGCCCCGGTTCCCTACCCCTTCAAATCGGCTGCAGAAATGCTGGAGATGGCCCAGATCTCGGGCAAATCCATTGCCGAGATGAAAAAGGCCAACGAGATTTCGCGCGGCTGCACCGAGAGCCTCGCCAAAGGGTGCGCCCGCCTATGGCAAGTCATGAATGACTGTATCGAACGCGGCCTGACCACCGACGGAACCCTGCCCGGTGGGCTGGGCGTCAAACGCCGCGCCAAATCCATCCATGACGCGCTTCAGGCCGAACGCGGCATGAACCTCAATGCGCCCCACACGATCAACGACTGGATGAGCGCCTATGCCATGGCGGTAAACGAGGAGAACGCCGCCGGTGGACAGGTCGTCACCGCCCCCACCAACGGTGCCGCCGGGGTATTGCCGGCCGTGATCCGTTACTGGCTCGACCACGTGCCCGGTGCCACGGCCTCGCGCATCGATGAATTCCTGCTCACCGCCGCCGCGATTGGCGGCCTCGTCAAATTCAACGCGTCGATCTCGGGCGCAGAAGCCGGCTGCCAGGCCGAGGTCGGTTCCGCTTCGGCCATGGCCGCCGCCGGTCTCTGCGCCGTCATGGGCGGCACGCCCGAACAGGTCGAAAATGCCGCTGAAATCGCCCTGGAACACCATCTCGGCATGACTTGCGACCCGGTCAAGGGGTTGGTGCAGGTGCCTTGTATCGAACGCAACGGGCTGGGCGCGATCAAGGCCGTCTCCGCCGCCAGCCTTGCCTTGCGGGGCGACGGAACCCATTTCGTACCACTGGATGCGGTCATCGAAACCATGCGTCAGACCGGGGCGGACATGCACGAGAAATACAAGGAAACCTCGCTGGGTGGACTCGCCGTCAACGTTCCCAACTGCTGACGCCCCGCTCTTTCTTTTTCCAGAAATACCCCGGGGGTGAATTGCGCCCTTGGCGCAAGAGGGGGCAGCGCCCCCCAAACCCTATCGCATTGCGAAAACACAGCCATCCGTCACCAGTTGCGGTGGCGTAAGGCACATGGCCCGGGCCACGTTGAACGCGGCCAGCACCTTGGGCACGTAATCACGGGTCTCGGCATAGGGCGGCACGCCGCCATGGCTGCGCACCGCATTCTCCCCGGCATTATACCCGGCCAGCACGAGGATCGGATCGCGTTCGAAATGCTCCATCAGGTAGTCGAGAAACCGCACGCCCCCCTGAATGTTCTGGGGGGTGTCCATTGCGTCCGTCACGCCAAATCGCTCCGCCGTCGCCGGCATCAGCTGCATCAGCCCCTGCGCCCCCGCGCCGCTCACGGCGTCCCCGCGCCCGCTGGATTCCACCGCGATCACGGCAAGTACCAAGGCGGGCGAAACCTTGGTACCGACCGTTGCCTTCAATATCTCGATACCATGCGCCTCTACGATGCTGCTTAAATCCGACAAGCGTGGCGCCGCAACACCCGCCCCCATCGGGGGATTGGACAGTTTCACCAAAGCCGGTTCCAGCCGTCCCGGCCCGGAGGCATCAATCTGAGGAGAAACCCCATCCCAGAACCAACCATAACGTTGCCCGGCCACGGCCGGGGTCGCCGCGGCCACGTTCTGTGTACCCGGCACAGCAACAGCCGCCACCTGCGGTTCGATCTGAACCGTGATCCTTTTTGTCTGCCCCGGTTTGGGCGGTTTGACCCGCTTTGCCTTGAAATCCGGAAAAGGCGGCGGCGACTCGGCCGCAACCGGCCAAGCCAGCCCTGCCACGACAAGGGCCATCGCGAAATATCTGCGCCATTTCATTGAATATGCGCCTGTATGTTTTTCTGCTCCGTCTCAAGTCTTGCAAATGGCGCGCGTCAAAACCAGCCTGCAGGTCGATTCCAGCAGCGTTTTTGGCCGATTGTGCCCCACAGACCACCCTGAGAATAATGCAAAACAAACGATCTGCGCACTTTCCATTAACCATTTATCCAGCCAATTCATATAGTTGCTAAGATTTCCCTAACAAAATGACGGGGCGCGAAAATGGTGCCACTTGCGCCCAAATCCCGCCCCATTCCCCCGCAATAAATCTCTCATACCAAGTCGGACAGGCCATTGAGAGAGACGTCTGATCATCCCGGCAAGGTCGACTGAAACCAAATCTGATCCTTTGGAGGGACATACCATGATCAAGTTCATCAAGAACTTCCGCAAAGACGAAAACGGTGCCGTGACTGTTGACTGGGTTGTGCTGACCGCAGCCGTTGTTGGCCTGGCCGTTGCTGCCTACACCACCATCGAAAGCAACACCAAGACGCTGGCCGGTGCAGCTGCTGACCGCATCGCCGTTGAGAACACCCTGGCCGCTGACTAATCCTCAGCCCAGTCGAGTTTTCAGAAGGGCCGCGCTTCGGGCGCGGCCCTTTTTCATGTGATGTGCATATCGCAACGACAAAAATGGGCTACTCGCGCATGAGGGGTTTTCATCAAAAGCCATGCAACTTCCTTTGAATTGCACCAGATTCGCACGATTACAGCCCAAATCCCGCCGCATTCCGCCGCGATAAGTCTTTCATACCAAGTCGGACAGATCACTGAGAGAGACGTCTGATCACCCCGGCAAGGTCGACTGTAAACCAAATCTGATCCTTTGGAGGGACATACCATGATCAAGTTCATCAAGAACTTCCGCAAAGACGAAAACGGTGCCGTGACTGTTGACTGGGTTGTGCTGACCGCAGCCGTTGTTGGCCTGGCCGTTGCTGCTTACACCACCATCGAAAGCAACACCAAGACGCTGGCCGGTGCGGCTGCTGACCGGATCGCCGTCGAGAACACCCTGGCCGCTGACTAATCCTCAGCCCAGTCGAGTTTTAAGAAGGGCCGCGCTTCGGGCGCGGCCCTTTTCTTTGCGGTTGGGACAACTGCACACATGCTCCACCTTCGGGTCTTCGGACACGCAACAACCGCTGAAAAGAACCAGAAAGGTTCTATTGCGGCCCAAATCCCGCCGCATTCCCCCGCGATAAATCTCTCATACCAAGTCGGACAGGCCATTGAGAGAGACGTCTGATCATCCCGGCAAGGTCGACTGAAACCAAATCTGATCCTTTGGAGGGACATACCATGATCAAGTTCATCAAGAACTTCCGCAAAGACGAAAACGGTGCCGTGACTGTTGACTGGGTTGTGCTGACCGCAGCCGTTGTTGGCCTGGCCGTTGCTGCCTACACCACCATCGAAAGCAACACCAAGACGCTGGCCGGTGCAGCTGCTGACCGCATCGCCGTTGAGAACACCCTGGCCGCTGACTAATCCTCAGCCCGCCAGATCAACGAAAAGGGGCCGGTACACCTTGCGTGTCGGCCCCTTTTTTTTGCAAGGCGCACCATCTGCACGCGCCTGCGACACCGGATGCTGCCCAGGTCCTTGTTCATTCATGCACGCCGCATGAGGCTTTCCCGACATCCGATAAACGTGAGGGTTCCTGTATGAAACGGTTTCTGTTGCGCTTTCGCGCGAATGAAAACGGGGCGATCTCGGTAGAGTGGGTCGTGCTGACCGCCGCCATGGTCGGCTTCCTGCTGGCCATCATGAGCACGCTTGGGGAAAGCGCCAAGCAATCGGCGCGCGATACCGGTGCCTTCATCAATGACCGGGCCAGCTATTGATCCGGTACGCCAAAAACATGGCCAAGGCCATGAAAGATGCTCCAAGCAACCCTCAAATCGCCACATTCACCCGTCAATGTGAGGCGATAGAAATCCCAGCTGCGGTCTGATCCGCCGCTGTACAAGACGGAAAACGAGGTAAGAGACATGCGTGCTATTTTTGCAGTCGTTCTCCTTGTCGGCCTGGGACTTGCAGGAGTCGCGGTCTACATGGCCCAGAACTATATCGAAGGTTACCAGGCCGCCCTGGCCAAGGAACGCGCGGAACGCCAGACCATCGAACTGGTCGACGGGTTCATCGTCGCCCGATCGCTGAAATACGGAGAAACCCTCGTCAAGGATGACGTGCGCCGGGTCAAATGGCCCAAGGCCGCCATGCCCGAGGGCATGTTCGTGACTGTGGACGAACTTTTCCCCAAAGGCGACAACAGCAAGCGGGTTGTCCTGCGTGCCATGGAAAAAGGCGAAGTCCTGATTGCGGCCAAGCTGACCAAGCCCGGTGAAGAAGCTGGCATCGTTTCGCGTCTTCAGCGCGGCCAACGAGCCTTTGCCATCAAGGTTGACGTATCCAGCGGTGTCTCCGGCTTCCTGCGTCCCGGCGACCGCGTCGATGTCTACTGGACAGGCCGAGCCGGTGACATGAACGACTCTCGCGGTGACTTCACCAAACTGATCGAAGCGAATGTCTCGCTGATCGCGATTGACCAGACAACCAACGAAGAGGTCGACACCGGCACCATTGCACGCACCGTCACCGTGGCCGCATCTCCCCAGCAGGTCGCCGCTCTGGCCCAGGCTCAATCCACGGGCCGCCTGTCCCTGTCGCTGGTCGGCGCCGAGGATGACACGGTTGCCTCTGCCATCGAGGTGGACCAGCGCGCCCTTCTCGGGATCGAGGCCGAACAGGAAGAAGTGGTGCAGCATGTCGAAAGCAAGCAGGTCTGCACCATCAAGACCCGCAAAGGCTCCGAGATCATCCAGATCCCGATCCCGTGCACGAACTGATCAAATTCCTTTCCAAACAAGGGCGCCCGCATTCCGGGCGCCCTTTCGCCATATCCAGCTGTGGCACGGCGTCCACATGCAAAATGGCCACGAAACCATTGATTCTTGCAAAAATTCGCAAACTGGCGCACAGTGCAAGGAAATGTGGACAAAAGATCCACGAACTGAGGCGTGATCGAGAGGCAGGTCACATGACATATCGAAAAATCTTGGGTGCGGCCCTTTTGGGTGCGGCACTTGGTATCTTACCTGTTTTTGTGGGGCCGTCGTTGGCCGAAACTCTGCGGGTGGTCCGCAGTGGCACCTCTTCGACACTCGGGGTTCCGATGAACCGCGCCGTGGTCGTCGAAAGCGATGTTCCCTTTGCGGAATTGTCGATCGCCAACCCGGCCATCGCCGATATCTCGTCGCTGTCGGATCGCACGATCTATGTTCTGGGCAAATCGCCGGGCATGACAACGCTCACGCTGCTGGATGCGGCGGGCAAGCTGATCACCAATGTCGAAGTCAGCGTCGCGCCGGACATTACCGAGTTCAAGGAACGCCTGCGGCAGATCCTGCCCGGCGAGAAAATCGAAGTCCGTACCGCCAATGACGGCATCGTGCTTTCGGGGACCGTGTCCTCGATCCAGAAGCTCGATCGCGCCATGGAACTGGCACAGCGCTACTCACCGGAACGCGTCTCTAACCTGATGGTGGTCGGCGGCGTGCAACAAGTCATGCTCAAGGTCCGTTTCGCGGAAATGCAGCGCTCCGTGTCCAAGTCGCTCAGTTCCTCCTTCGCCCTCGGTGGCGAAGGCGTCGGCGTTGAGACCGGCACATGGCTGTCCGGTGACAATGGGCTTGGCAACCCCATTGCAACGCAGGAAGGCACCGTCGGCGCCATGGCGTTTCAGTTCGGCGTCGGTGCGTTCGAAGTGGGCATCCTCCTGGAAGCCCTTGAAAACAAAGGCGTTGTCCGCACCCTCGCAGAACCCAACCTGACGGCCTTGTCCGGGCAAGAGGCCAAGTTCCTTGCCGGTGGCGAATACCCCGTCCCGGTGGCCCAGGAAAACGGAGCGATCACCGTGGAATTCAAACCCTTCGGTGTCGAGCTGAATTTCGTGCCACGCGTCGTCGACAGCGACCTGATCAATCTCGAGATGGCCGCTGCCGTCTCCTCGGTGGACAGCACCAACAGCTATTCGGACGGAACCCTGACGATCAACGCTTTCAAACGGCGCGAAACCTCGACCACGGTTGAACTGCGCGACGGCGAGAGCTTTGCCATTGCCGGGTTGCTGATGGACGACTTTCTGGACAACAATGCGCAGGTGCCCTGGCTTGGGGACATCCCCGTACTGGGCGCCCTGTTCCGCAGCGCAGATTACCAGCGCAACCAGTCCGAACTGGTCATCATCGTCACCGCCCATCTCGTAACCCCCACCCGTGGCGAGGCGCTGGCCCTGCCGACGGATCGTGTGAAACCCCCGACAGAGCAGGACCTGTTCCTGTTTGGCCATGTCGCCGATGACGCCAAGCGGCGCAAGCCCAAGAAGGGCCCGGCGAGCGAAGTGGCCAAACAGGACTTCTCTGGCTCTTACGGCTATGTGATGGATTGAGGAGCAGGAAGATGTGGAAGAAACTCGCTACCCTCGCTCTGTTTGCCCTGGCAGCCTGTTCGGATGGCGACGGTGACTACGTACCTTCGTGGTTCCGCGAAGCCGGCTCAGTCGTGGACTCAGGCAATTTCGGCTATGCCACCATGAACAACGTCGGCATTCAGAACGGCGACAAGCAATATGTTCTGAGCCTCGCCAACCGTTTCGCGGAAGAAGTGGACACAACGATCAATTTCGACTTCGACAGCGCCCAACTTGACGAGGCCGCCCGCACGACGCTGCGCCAGCAGGCATCGTGGATCCTTCAATTCCCCGAAGTGCGCTTCAAGGTCTACGGGCACACCGATGCCGTCGGCAGCCATGGCTACAACAAGTCGCTCGGCATGCGTCGCGCCCGCGCCGTGGTCAGCTACTTGGCATCACAGGGCATCGGTCGTGATCGTCTCGAGGCCGTCGTATCGCTTGGCAAGACCCAGCCGCTGATCGTCTCCCAGGGCCGTGAACGTCGCAATCGCCGCACCGTCACCGAAGTGACCGGCTTTGTCGAACGGCACCCGACCGTGCTGGATGGGAAATACGCCCAGATCATCGCGCGCGAGTATACCGCAAGCGCGACCTACCGCACACAATTGTCCGGTCTGTCTGCAACGGGTGAAACCAGCGACTAAGCGTTCAAACCAACAACAAATACAAAGGACCGGCCCCCGTGGCCGGTCCTTTTTTGTTGCGGAAACGATCGGGCAACTTTTCCGCTATCGTCGCATAATTCCGCACAATTTCGGTTTTTTGGCCCCAATGTTGCCCAACTTGCCAGCGAATTTCACTTGCATGGGACCAGTGTGCCGACACGAGTCGGTTCCCTCGGTTTCCAACAATCAGGGGGCATGGCGACAGCGACAAGAAGCCAGCACCCCCTAGGAACGAATTGCGGCCTGACCGCGAGCGAGGAACTTGAGGCTTATGACGAGTAGCGAGCCGATCCAGACCGAGCAGAGCCCGATCCTGGCGTGTACCATTTGCCGGGACGTGCAGAACTTCGAACTCCTTATCGTGGATATGGAGGAGGCGCTTGGCGAACAATGGGGCGACCTTGGTTTCGAGGACGCGATCCCGTTCATGGAGCAGCCAGAGGCTGCGCATCTGGAATTCATCGCTCTTGCCATCGACGACATGGACGAGGACAACCTCGCCGAGCTGACCAATATCATCTCCGCAGCGCGCGAACGCAATATCCGCACACTTCTGATCGCCGAGGACGTCACGCCGGCATCGCTGCACCACCTGTTGCGCCAAGGTGCCAACGAATTCATCCCCTACCCTCTGCCGCCGGGCGAACTGCAAAACGTCATCGACAAGATGCACGCCGTCGAACCCGAGCCGGAACCCGTTCCGCAACAGGCAACCGTTTCGCTGAGTTCCGCCGCAGAGTCCCGCGAAGGTGTGCTGATCGCGGTTCAGGGGCTTGCCGGAGGCACCGGCGCCACCACGCTGGCCGTCAACCTCGCCTGGGAACTGGCCACGATCGACAAGAAGAATTCGCCAACCGTGTGCCTGCTGGATTTCGACCTGCAATTCGGTTCGGTTTCGACCTTCCTTGACCTGCCGCGCCAGGATGCGGCCTTCGAGGTGATCACCGACACAGAGGCGCTGGACAGCGAAAGTTTCGGACAGGCTCTGCAGACCTACCAGGAAAAACTGCACGTCCTGACCTCGCCCCCCGACATCATCCCGATGGATCTCGTATCCCCCGAAGATGTCGAACGTGTGGTTGGTATGGCGCGGCGCCACTACGATTATGTGATCGTGGACATGCCCTCGACATTGGTCCAGTGGTCCGAAGTCGTCCTGAACGCGGCCCATGTCTACTTTGCGACGATGGAAATCGACATGCGTTCCGCCCAGAACGCCATGCGCCTCAAGCGTGCGCTTCAGGCCGAGGACCTGCCCTTCGAAAAACTGCGCTACGTCATGAACCGCGCGCCGAAATTCACCGACCTGAGCGGCAAGAGCCGCGTCAAGCGCCTAGCCGAAAGCCTCGGCATCTCGATCGACGTGCACCTCCCGGACGGCGGCAAGCCGATCGCGGCGGCAAGCGACCATGGCGAACCGCTGGCGCTGAACGTGCCCAAGAATCCGCTCCGCAAGGAAATCTCGAAACTCGCGGTCAGCTTGCACGAGCTTGACCAGTCCGACGACAAAGCAGCCTGAGGGAGGAATAAACCATGTTCTCTCGCTACAAGAAGACAACCGAACCCAAGAAGCCAAATCCGGCGGTTGCCGAAAAGGCCGCGAAGACGCTCAAGGGCAAACTCGCAGAAAAACCCGCAGCCCCGGCTGCGGCTGCCACGCCGGACGCGACAGCCAAGAAACCGATCATGCGCAAACCGATGGTCAAGACCGCTGCACAGCCTGTGGCCGGCGACAAGGAGCGGCGGCGCAAGGAGCGACTTGGCGAAATCAAGCTCGAACTTCACCGCGAACTGCTCGACAACCTGAACCTTGCCGCCCTCGACAAGGCATCGGAAAAGGAGCTGCGCGCAGAGATCGGCTCGATCGCGACTGAAGTTCTGCAGGAAAAGGCCATCGTTCTGAACCGCGAAGAGCGCTCCACGCTGTTTCAGGAACTCTACGATGAAGTGACCGGCCTCGGCCCGCTCGAAACCCTGCTTCAGGACGAAAGCGTCAACGATATTCTGGTGAACGGGCCCAAGCAGATCTTTGTCGAACGTGCCGGCAAGCTGCAATTGACCGACATCGTGTTCAAAGATGAAAAGCACCTACTTCGCATCATCGACAAGATCGTATCCGCCGTGGGCCGCCGCGTCGATGAATCCAACCCCTATGTCGACGCCCGTCTTCAGGACGGCTCGCGTTTCAACGCCATGGTGCCCCCGATTGCCGTGGACGGCTCGCTGGTCTCCATTCGTAAGTTCAAGAAAGACAAGCTGGGCATTGACGACCTCGTCGGCTTTGGCGCGTTTTCCGAACAGATGGCCGCCTATCTTCAGGCCGCCGTGGCCACTCGCCTCAACGTGATCGTCTCCGGCGGTACCGGTTCCGGTAAAACGACGACGCTCAACGCGCTGTCGTCCTTCATCGACAATGCCGAACGTATTCTCACCATCGAGGACACCGCCGAACTTCAGCTGCAACAAACCCATGTTGGCCGGATGGAAAGCCGCCCGCCCAACGTCGAAGGCAAGGGCGAGGTGTCCCCGCGCGACTGTCTCAAGAACGCCCTGCGGATGCGCCCTGACCGCATCATCGTGGGCGAGACGCGCGGCGAAGAAGTGATCGACATGCTGCAGGCCATGAACACCGGCCACGACGGGTCCATGACCACGATCCACGCCAACTCGGCCCGCGATGGCGTGTCCCGTCTGGAAAACATGATCGCCATGGCTGGGATCGAGATGCCGATCAAGGCCGTGCGCTCCCAGATTTCCTCGGCTGTAAACCTCATCGTGCAGGCCAGCCGCCTGCAGGACGGTTCGCGCCGCATGACATCGATCACCGAGATCACCGGCATGGAAGGCGACGTCATCTCGATGCAGGAGGTGTTCCGCTACCAGCGCACCGGCCTGACACCCGACAACAAGATCATCGGCCACTTCACCGCAACCGGTGTGCGTAGCCATTATTCCGAACGTTTCCGCATGTGGGGCTACGACCTGCCTGCCGAAATCTATGAACCGACCGCGGGGTAACTGATATGCCGTTTTCTCCTGAACTCATCGTCTATGGCATGATCTTCATCGGCGTTTTTGTCCTTGTCGAAGGCGTCTACCTGACCGTCTTCGGCAAATCGATCTCGCTCAACAGCCGCGTCAATCGCCGCCTCGAAATGCTCGACAAGGGCGCGCGGCGTGAAGAAGTGCTCGAACAGCTCCGCAAGGAGATGAAGCAGCACGGCGAAACCCGCACCATTCCTCTTTATTCGCTTCTGGCGGACAAGGCCCAGAAGGCCGCGATTGCCTTCACGCCCAAGCAACTCATGATGATGATGGCCGCCGTAACCGCCTTTGCCTTTGTTGGCCTGAGTGTCGGCACCCAGACCGGCCCCGTCACAACAGCACTCATCTCGGTGATGATGGGCGTGGGCGGCGTCTATTTCTGGGTCAGCATGAAGGCGGGCAAGCGCGTTGCAATGATCGAAGAGCAACTGCCGGACGCCATCGAACTGATGGTGCGCAGCTTGCGCGTCGGCCATCCGTTCTCCTCGGCGATCCAGATTGTTTCGAAAGAAATCGACGACCCGCTGGCCACCGAATTCGGTGTCATCGCCGACGAAAGTGCCTACGGTCGCGACCTTGGCGAAGCGCTGAAAGACATGGCCGAACGCCTGGATATGCAGGATTTGCGCTTCCTCGCCGTGGCCGTGACCATCCAGCAGCAATCGGGTGGTAACCTGGCCGAGATCCTCGCCGGTCTCTCCAAGGTGATCCGCGCCCGCTTCCGCCTGTTCCGCCGCGTGAAAGCCATCACCGCCGAGGCAAAATGGTCGGGCAAGTTCCTGTCCGCCTTCCCGGTCGTCGCGCTGATCGTGATCAACCTCTTGGATCCGAACTACTACGACGAAGTGAAACCCCATCCTTGGTTCATTCCCGGCTGTATCGCCGTGGGTATGTTCCTGGCCGCCAACCTGTTCGTGATGCGCGTGCTGACGAACATCAAGGTCTGAGGAGACGCCGATATGAACACCTTTGAAGCGCTCAACATGATGCTGACCGACATTCTCGGTCCCCGTGGTCCGATGATCGGCCTCTCGGTCGTGGTCGTTTTCCTGATCCTCCTCATCATCCCACTTCTGATGAGCCGCAAGGAAGACCCGATCGACAAACTCAAGCGCAGCCAGACAGAAGGCGGCAAGAAAGACCAGCGCAAGGAAGCACTGCGCCGCAAGGGCGCCAATGCCAAGCTGGACAAATACAAGCAGTTCCTTGAACCTAAGAACGAAGAGGAACTGAGCTCGGTGCGCCTCACGCTGATGCAGGCGGGCTATCCGTCGCGCGATGCCGTGCGTGCCTATCACCTGTCGCAGATGCTGCTTGGCATCGGTGGATTGATCCTCGGTGTTCTCTATTTCGTCTATGTCAAAGGTACCGACGGGGCCACCACCAAGGACACGCTGATGTACACGCTTGGCCCCGGCGTTATTGGATACATGCTGCCCAAATATTGGGTCACGCGCCGCGTCGCCGCCCGCAAGGAAGAGATCACCTCCGGCTTCCCGGACTCGCTCGATATGATGCTCGTTTGTGTTGAGGCAGGCCAGTCGCTCGACCAGTCCATCGTCCGCGTCGCCGGGGAACTGCGCGCCTCCTATCCTTCATTGGCCGACGAATTCCAGATCGTCGCCTACGAGATGAAAGCCGGTAAGGACAAGGCGCAGGTGCTTTCGGACATGGGCGAGCGCTGCGGCGTTCAGGATGTCTCGTCTTTCGTGACGGTGCTGATCCAGTCGGCCACCTTCGGTACGTCGATTGCCGAAGCGCTGCGGGTCTATGCCAGCGAGATGCGGGACAAACGCGTGATGCGCGCCGAAGAGGCCGCAAACAAGTTGCCAACCAAGATGACACTCGCCACTATGATGCTCACAGTCCCGCCGCTGCTGATCATCCTGGTCTCGCCGTCGATCGTCGGCATCGGCAACATGGGCCAATAATACGAACCGAGCATGACCACCTTACGGGCCTCTGCCCTTGTCATCCTGCTACTGTCTTTGGCCGCCTGTTCTTCGGGCGGCCTTGGCACGTCCGACGACAGCCCCTTTGCCCCACCTGTCGACACGTCCAAGGATGCCGTGGACGGTCTTGTGGTCGGCTGGCGTTTGATGGAAGCTGGAGAATACGAACTGGCGCTCGACGCCTTTGCCCGCCACGCGGTCGATCACGGCACCACGCCAGAGCTCAAGGCCGCTGTCGGCACCGCCTATATCGGGCTGGGGCGCCTTGGTCAGGCCGAGACACTGTTGCGCGAAAGCCTCAAAGAAGGCCCTGACCACCCGGAAACATGGAACAATCTCGGCGTGGTGCTCATGGAAAAGGGCGAATTACCCGAGGCAGAGCTGGTTTTTCGCAAGGCTTATGCGCTCGACAATGGCGAAAGTGACTCGATCCGCGACAATTTGCGCTTAGCGCTCGCAAAATCTGAAAACCCCGGCTATGATGACGGGAAAACACAAGACTACAAATTGGTGCGGCGGGGCAGCAGCGACTACCTCATCCGGCAAACACCATAAAGGGCACGAGCAGTATAAGGACGCAAAAAATGCGCCATCCTTTCCTTGGGACAGTCTGCGTGGCAGCAATCGCCATGCTTTCGGCATGCGCTGACACGACTGACGAAAGCGTCGAACGCGCAATCCAGAATGTGAACGCGGTGGATGACAGCAACCTGTCAGACATCATGTTGACGGTGGCAGACCCGAACGAGGGGGTCTCCTATTTCCAGCGAACCCTGAAGGATCATCCCGACCGGATCGACCTTCAACGCGGTCTGGCGATCTCTTTCGTGCGCGCCAAACGCTATACCGAGGCCGTGCCGGCCTGGACGAAAGTGACCAAGCACGAAGACAGCACGGCCAACGACCGCGTCGATCTTGCCGACGCCCAGATCAGGGCCGGCAAATGGGAAGATGCGGAAAAGACGCTTGATGATATTCCGCCCACGCATGAAACCTTCAAACGCTATCGGCTCGAGGCGATGATCGCCGACAGCAACAAGGAATGGTCGCGCGCCGACAGCTTCTATGAAACCGCCGTGGGCCTCACCACCCGCCCCGCCGGGGTCATGAACAACTGGGGCTATTCCAAGCTCACCCGAGGCGACTACGCCGAGGCCGAGCGCCTGTTCGGCGAAGCCATCCGTCAGGACAACACGCTGTTCACCGCCAAGAACAACATGGTTCTCGCCCGCGGTGCCCAGCGCAAATACACGCTTCCCGTGATCCCCATGGTCCAGACCGAGCGCGCCCAGTTGCTGCACACGCTGGCGCTCTCCGCGATCAAGCAGGGTGACACTGCCACAGGCAAGGCGCTCCTGCGCGAGGCGATCGACACGCACCCGCAGCATTTCGAGGCCGCCGTGCGGGCCTTGCGGGCACTCGAAAACACCTAGTCAGGGGCACCCGCGATGCAAATCACTGCATATTCCGCGATGTGGTTCCTGCCCTTCGTCCTGCCGATCTGCTTCTATGTCGCCTGGTCGGACATGCGCGCCATGCGCATTCCCAACCAGTCGGTACTGGTTCTGCTCGGTGTGTTCCTGGTGATTGGCCTGCTCGCGCTACCCTTCACGGAATACGCCTATCGTCTTCTGCATGTCGTCGTGATCCTGCTGATTGGCATGGTGCTCAACGCCGGGGGACTCATCGGCGCGGGCGACGCCAAGTTCTCCGCCGCCGCCGCGCCCTTCATCGCCTTTGGCGATCTGCGCCTGTTGCTTGCGATCTTTGCCGCCACGCTCCTTGCCGCCTGGGTGACACACCGCATTGCCAAGCATTCCCCGATCCGCCGCGCTGTGCCCGACTGGGATAGCTGGGATCAGGGCTGGGATTTCCCGATGGGCCTCGCCCTTGGTGGCGCTCTGGCGACCTACCTTGTGCTCGGAGCCATCTACGGGGCCTGAACCAGCCTGAATATCGCCATTTTTCTGGTGTGTAACCAAGGCAAGGAATCTGGCGCCCGCATTGCGCCCTGTTGGAGATTTGCCAATGAACATGCAGACATCCCATGTGATGGCCCCGCCCCCGCCCAAGCGGCTCGAAGAGATGAAACTGCCCGTCGTCATGATGCGCGACATCCTTCTCAAGACCATGTTCCGCAAGAATATCGACTTGGTGTCCGACCTCGCCGGGGCAATCTGCCTGCCGCGCGCCGTCACCCAGGAATTGGTCGACATGGCCCGCGAACAGCGCCTGCTCGAGGCGACAGGTACGCTCAACGCCAATAACGGCAATGAAATGGGCTATCAGCTGACGGATCTCGGCAAATCCCGGGCGCAGGACGCGCTGGCCCAATCCGAGTATTTCGGCGCGATGCCGGTGCCGCTCGATGTCTACCGCGAACAGGTCAAACGCCAATCCATCCGCAACATCCAGATTACCCGCCAGCAGCTGACCGATGCCATGGGCCACCTGATCCTGCCGGACTCGCTGCTCGATCACCTTGGACCGGCCGTGAGCTCGGGACGCTCTATCCTGATGTACGGCCCGCCCGGCAACGGTAAATCCTCTATCTCCAACGGCATCCGCGACGCCATGGGCGACAAGATCTATGTGCCCCGCGCCATCGAATATGCAGGCCAGGTGATCACCGTCTATGACCCGATCGTGCATTCTGCTGCCGAAGGCGATGAACAGGATGAAAACTCCCTGCGCCGCGTCGCCCGTTTTGACAGCCGCTATGTCAGATGCGACCGCCCCACCGTGATCACCGGGGGCGAACTGTCGCTCAACATGCTCGACCTTGTCTACAACCCCACCGCCCGCACCTATCAGGCCCCGCTGCAGCTCAAATCGACCGGTGGCATCTTCATCGTCGACGACCTTGGCCGCCAGGAAGAACCGCCTCAAGCGCTCGTCAACCGCTGGATCGTACCGCTGGAAGAAAGCAAGGACATCCTCGCCCTGCAATCGGGCGAGAAGTTCGAAGTGCCCTTCGACACGCTGGTGATCTTCTCGACCAACTTTCACCCCAACGAGATCTTCGACCAGGCCGCGCTGCGCCGGATCTTCTTCAAGATCAAGATCGACGGCCCCAACCAGGCCAACTTCCTCAAGATCTTCGCACTGGTCGCCAAGAAAAAGAAGATGCCGCTCGACGAAGAGGCCCTCGTGCACCTTCTCAAGCACAAGTACCCGACGATCGACAATGTCTATGCCAACTACCAGCCGGTCTTCCTGATCGACCAGATGATCTCGATCTGCGAGTTCGAAGGCATCCCCTACCAGATGTCCCCCGCGCTGATCGACCGCGCCTGGGCCAACATGTTCGTCAAGGACGAGCACATCGTCAAATAGGGGCACGCCCGCACTTTCTATTTCTACAAGTATCCCGGGGGGAGGCGCAGCCCGCTGCGACAGGGGGCAGCGCGCCCCCTTTTCCCGACGCCCCGCATCCCCTAAATAAAGGTCATGACACCCTTGGCCCATATCGCCGCGCTCCCGGTGCGCGCCTATCGCCTGATCTTCTCCCCGTGGGTCGGCTTCAACTGCCGCTATCAGCCGACCTGTTCCGCCTATGCGCTTGAAGCGCTGGAAAAGCACGGGGCGGTCAAGGGAAGCTGGCTGACCCTGCGCCGGATCGGGCGCTGTCACCCCTTGGGCAGCAGCGGCTATGATCCCGTCCCTCCGGGCAAGGAATAGGATTCAGGCGACCGCCAAAAAAGCTGCCCCGCTCAATCAATCCCTGAATCCCGACCGTCGCAAACACGCAATCGGCCGCCGATCTTTGCGCCCACCGGGCTAACACGCTGGACAGCTGATCTGGCGGTTCCTACGGTGCGACCATAACTTTATTGCTTCAGGAGTTGAGCATGCGCCTTGTTACCAAAATTGCCATTTTCACCACCGCCGCCCTCTGCGCCGCTCCGGCCATGGCCGAAAAATTCCTCGGCTACGGAGCCATCGAAGGCTGGAACGTCTATGTCGATACCGAGAAAAAATCCTGCATGATCGAAACCAAGGACGATTTCGAAAATGTCGTGCAGATGGGCCTGACCCGGGATCGGGGCGTGGCCTATATCGGCGTATTTACCAAGGCGGAAACCGACATCCGCAAAGGGGCAAAGTCTGCTGTGGCCGTGCTGATCGGGGACAATCTCTATGTAGGCGAAGCGACAGGGATGCGTGGGAACATCACCAAGGGCTATTCCGGCGGTTACGTGCTGACCGACGATCCGCAGGTGTTCGATGACATCGCCAAGGCCTACACCATGACGGTGTTTCCCGAAAAGAGCTACAGCTTCTTCGTCGATCTCAAGGGCACGGCCAAGGCGCTTGAGCTGGCCAAGAAGTGCAACGCCGAGCAAGTGCAGTAAACACAGGCCGGGGGGCACGCCCCCCACTCAAACGCTTGCCCGGTGGGCCGATTTCCCATAAAGCCGCCCCATGCTTGACGATCTCGATGATATCCACCCGCTGTTCCACGGCGCGCCGTCCTCCGCCAGTTTCAAGAAACTGCGCAAACGCATCGTGCGACAGACGCGCGAGGCGATTGAACAATACGGCATGATCGAACGCGACAGCCGCTGGCTTGTCTGCCTGTCCGGCGGCAAGGACAGCTATACCCTGCTCGCCGTTTTGCACGAATTGAAATGGCGCGGCCTTCTGCCGGTCGAATTACTGGCCTGCAACCTCGATCAGGGGCAGCCGGGCTTTCCCTCGACCGTATTACCGGAATTCCTTGAAAAGATGGGGGTCGAACATCGGGTCGAGTATCAGGACACCTATTCCGTTGTGAAGGACAAGGTCCCCGAGGGGCGAACCTATTGCGCGCTCTGTTCTCGTCTGCGCCGCGGCAACCTTTATCGCATTGCCCGCGAAGAAGGGTGTTCCGCGGTCGTTCTCGGGCATCATCGTGACGACATTCTCGAAACCTTCTTCATGAACCTCTTCCATGGCGGGCGTCTTGCAACCATGCCGCCCAAGCTGGTCAATGAAGAGGGCGATCTCTTTGTATACCGCCCGCTGGCCCATGTCGCCGAGGCCGATTGCGAGAAGTTTGCGCGTGACATGCAGTACCCGATCATCCCTTGTGATCTCTGCGGATCTCAGGACGGGCTGCAGCGCCAGCAGGTCAAGCAAATCCTTGATCAATGGGAAAAAAACAGCCCCGGTCGGCGGCAGGTCATGTTCCGTTCCCTGATGAACATCAGACCAAGCCACATGCTCGATCCCAAGCTTTTTGATTTTGCGGGGCTGATGCGCGGGTCTGTAAAATTTGAACAAATTGACACGGAAGTCCCCAGGCTGCGTTAACGGTCAGGTCAACATGTGCCTCTAACCTTGATGGGAATCGCTGCCATCAGGGACATGATACATGCCGCTGCGCCTGGGACCGTTACTCAACCTGCTTCGGACCGCCCCTCCTGCGGAGACGTCATTGTGGCGCCGTCTGCCTATCCTGATTCCGGTCGTATCACTTGCGGCCTGGATGCTCGCGGGCGAATCCGGCCTGTTGATTGCCGCCTTGTTGCTGCCTCTGCCGCTGCTGCTTCTGCGTGGTACCGCCGCCGCGCCAAGTCGGCGGCGCGCGTCGCAAACCGATGCGTTGACAGGCGCGCTCTTGTCCTCCCCGTTCGAAAGGCGTTTTCAGGCACTCATGCGCTCCCTGCCCAACAACGGACGCACAACCGCGTGTTTCTCGATCAAGATCGACGATTTTGCGCGGCTGCGCGAAACCTATGGAGATGCCGAGGCGGATCAGGTGCTGAAATTCACGGCAGAGCGTATTGTCCGCGCCCTGCGCAGCGATGATCTCGTCGCCCGCTCGGGGGACGCGACATTTCTGATCGCGCTTGATCCTGTGCGCCTGCTCGACCTTGAAACCGGGTTGCAACTTGCCGTGCGGCTGCAAACCGCGATCGAGGAACCCGTTCCCCTGCGCATGGCATCAATCTATGCCTCCTGTTCGATCGGATTTTGTTTGGCTGCCCGCATACGCGACGCAACCGCGCGCGCCCTGATCCAATCGGCGGAAATGGCGATGACAGAAGCCCGTCGCGCCGGCCATTCGAGTATCCGCGCCTTTTCGGCCGACATGCGTCGCAAGGTCGTGACCCGCCGTCGAACAGAAAGCGAAGCCGCCCGCACCCTGGAGCGCGATCAGATCCGCGCTTGGTATCAGCCCCAGATTTCAACCGACACAGGACGGGTCACGGGGTTCGAAGTACTGGCCCGCTGGGAGCACCCCTCGCGCGGCATCCTTGCCCCTTATGAATTCCTCGATGTCCTCACCCAGACGGGCCAGATGTCGCGCCTGGCCGACTACATGCTGGCGCAGGCGTTGAACGCCGTGCGTGCGTGGGATGAGGCCGGCTTGAATGTCCCCATGGTCGGCGTGAACTTTTCCGGTGACGAACTGCGCAGCCCGTCATTGCTCGACCGGATTCGCTGGGAACTGGACCGCACCGGCCTCGCCCCGTCACGGCTGGCGGTCGAAATCCTCGAAAGCGTGATCGCCGGGGCACCCGACGACATGGTGGTGCGCAATGTCGAGGCTCTCGCCAAACTTGGATGCGCCATCGACCTTGATGATTTCGGCACGGGACATGCCTCGATATCGTCGATTCGCCGGATGCCGATATCCCGGCTCAAGATCGACCGCTCTTTCGTCACGCATGTCGACAGCGACCCGGAACAGCAGCGCATGATCGCCGCCATTGTCACCATGGCCGAGCGGCTGGGCCTTGAAACCCTGTCCGAGGGCGTCGAAAACGCCGCCGAACACGCCATGCTCGCTCAATTGGGCTGCCGCCACGTCCAGGGCTTTGGCATCGCCCGTCCCATGCCCTTTGCCGATACGCTCGGATGGATGGAGAAACACAAGGCCAAACTCTGTCTTCCCCCCGAAATTGGGAGAAAGTCGGGGTGAACCTGCCGATCCGGGTCGCTCGGGGCTCAGAATCGGGCACAACCCCCTTGACCTTTGGGGCGCACCTCTGTTGAACCACCCCAACGTTTCAAAGACAGGTGGCCTTCGGCAATGGACGATCAGAACAAGAACCTCATCCTCGCGACAGCGCTCAGCTTCGTCGTGATCCTGGTTTGGTTTGTCATGTTCCCTCCCCCGGAACAACCGGTGGAAGACCCCAACGCCGTGATTGCGGCGGATGGTTCCGTACCCGTGGCGCCGACCGCCACCGCGCCTTCGGCGGCCCCCGCGGCCGAAACCGGGACAACCACAACCGAAGCCGTCCCGGACGCCCCGCGCGTTGACATCGACACCGCCCGCCTGAGCGGCTCGATTTCGCTGGTCGGCGGTCGCATCGACGACCTGAAACTGAACGACTACCGCGAAACACTGGATGAAGGCGCACCGATCGTCTCTTTCCTTTCCCCGTCCGGCCAGCCGCACGCCTATTATGCGCTCTATGGCTGGGCGCCCGGTGCCGGCCTGAGCTACGATCAGGTTCCCGGCTCCAACACCGAATGGACCGTGGAAAATGGCGACAAACTGACCGAAACCGCCCCGATTACCCTGAAATGGGACAACGGCGCAGGGCTGACCTTCCGCCGCACCATTTCGCTGGACGAAAACTACATGTTCTCGGTCGAACAATCGGTTGAGAACACCGGTGCAGGCACTGTTTCGCTGGCGCCCTACGGCATTCTTGCCCGCCATGGGGAGCCCGGGGATCTCAAGAACTTCTTCATCCTGCACGAAGGTCTGATCGCCATGGCCGATGGCGAGCTGACCGAAACCGATTATGACGGCATGACGGACTACCCGTTCGAACAGCGCGAAGGCGCGCGCGCCGAGGTCACGCAAGTGACCGAGAATGGCTGGATCGGCTTTACCGATCACTACTGGATGGCCACCCTCATCCCCCAGCCCGGCACCGCCTTCAAATCCGTCGCCAAATATGACGAGCGCCGCGACATCTACCAGACCGAAGCCGTCATGCCGACCCTGACCGTGGCCCAGGGCAGCACCGTCGCCACCACCTCGCAACTGTTTGCCGGGGCCAAGGAATGGGCCACCATCCGCGATTATCAGAAATCGGGTGGCGTTCAGGGCTTCCTCGATTCCATCGACTGGGGCTGGTTCTTCTTCCTGACCAAACCGATGTTCGCCCTTCTGCACTGGCTCAACAGTTTCATTGGCAACATGGGCTGGGCCATTATCGGCCTGACCATCGCGATCAAGATCATCGTCTTCCCGCTGGCCTACAAATCCTACGCCTCCATGGCCAAGATGAAGGAACTCCAGCCGCAGATGGAAGCCCTCAAGGAGGCCGCCGGCGACGACCGTCAGAAGATGCAGCAGGGCATGATGGAGCTTTACAAGAAGGAAAAGGTGAACCCCGCCTCGGGTTGTCTGCCGATCCTGATCCAGATCCCGATCTTCTTCTCGCTCTACAAGGTGATCTTCGTCACCCTCGAATTGCGCCATGCCCCGTGGATCGGCTGGATCACCGACCTTTCGGCACCGGATCCGTCCTCGATCTTCAACCTCTTCGGGATTCTGCCCTTTGCCGTGCCGGAACTCGGCTTCCTCGAAATCCTCAGCCTTGGCATTCTACCGATCCTGCTGGGTATCTCGATGTGGCTTCAGCAGAAACTGAACCCGGCCCCCACCGACCCGACGCAGCAGATGATCTTTGCCTGGATGCCGTGGGTCTTCATGTTCATGCTGGGCAGCTTTGCCAGCGGCCTCGTGGTCTACTGGATCACCAACAACGTGATCACCTTCACGCAGCAGTACCTGATCATGCGCAGCCACGGCTACAAGCCTGACGTCTTTGGCAACATCCGGTCGAGCTTCAAGCGCAAGCCCAAACCGGACGCCAAGTGATGGGCCGCGTCGCGGCTCTCTGGCGGCACCCGATCAAGGCTCATGGGCGCGAAGCCCTGGGCCGGGTGTCCCTGACCGAGGGGCAGACCTTTCCCTGGGATCGCCGCTGGGCCGTGGCACACCAAGCTGCAAAGACAACGGGGGGCGAATGGGCCCCCTGTGCCAATTTTTCCCGCGCCGCCAAGGCGCCCTCGCTGATGGCAATCACCGCGCAAACTGACGAAACGACGGGCCGGATCACCCTCAGCCACCCCGACCTCTGGGACCTCACCTTTGACCCCGACACACAGGGCGAAAAACTGATCCAGTGGGCGCGCCCGATCATGCCCGCCGACCGCGCCGCTTCGGCCCGCGTTGTCCCGGCGGGGGACCACGGCATGACCGATACCATGTTCCCTTCGATCTCGATCCACACCACCGCGTCACACCGCGCCGTCGAAGGCCGTATGGGTCGCAAACTCTCGACCGAACGCTGGCGCGGCAATATCTGGCTCGACGGTTTTGCGCCGTGGGAAGAATTCGACTGGATCGGCAAGACGCTCCGTATCGGCTCCGCCGAGATCGAAATCCGCGAACCGATCACCCGCTGCCTTGCCACCACTGCCAACCCCGATACCGGCCACCGCGATGCAGACACGCTGGGCGTTTTGAATGAGGTGTTTGGCCATCAGGAATTTGGCGTCTACGGTGTGGTCACAAAATCCGGCGACATCGCCATAGACTCCCCCGCAGAGGTGCTCTGATGCAACTGCCTTTCCCGCTTGTCGAAGATCTTGACCCCTTTGCCGTCGAAAAAGGGCGCAAGCTTTTTGACGGCGCCAACAGCGACTTTCTCAAGGGCGTCGTGGCCATGTCCGGCCTGCCCCCGTCCGACCGGGTCGAAGTCTGCTTCGCGGGCCGCTCCAACGTGGGCAAATCCAGCCTGATCAATGCGCTGACCAACCGTACCCGCCTTGCCCGCGCCTCCAACACACCGGGCCGCACACAGGAAATCAACTTTTTCACCCTGTCCGACAGCCATTACCTCGTCGACCTGCCCGGCTATGGCTATGCCAACGCGCCGCTCGCTGTGGTCGAGAAATGGCAAAAGCTACTAAAACAATACCTCTCGGGCCGCGCCAACTTGCGCCGCGCCTTCGTCCTGATCGACACCCGCCACGGGATCAAGGCCGTGGACGAGGAAATCATGTCCCTTCTCGACAGCTCTGCCGTGACCTTTCAGGCAGTGTTGACCAAGGCCGACAAGGTCAAGGAAAAGGACCGAGAGAAGGTGCTGAAACAGGTCCGGGAAAAGCTCTCCAAACACCCCGCCGCCTTCCCCGAGATCGTGCTGACCTCTTCCGAAAAGGGCGACGGGCTCGCCGAACTGCGCGCCATCATCGCCGGGCTGGACTAGAGCCGTGTCGCTCACCGGCATCGGTGTGGCCGGCTGTGGCCGCATGGGGGCTCCCATGCTCGCCACGCTGCGTGCCGCCGGTTTCGACGCGCAAGGTTTCGACATCCGCCCCGCAAAAGAATTCGGCCCCCTCGCCCCTCACATGCGCCCCCTGCACGAGTTCGGCGCCCATATCCGCACCCTCATCACGGTTGTGCGCGACATCACCCAGACCGACGACGTTCTGTTCGGCGCCCAGAACCTCGCCACAGCCCCCAATCTGCAATCGGTGATCATCTCCTCCACGCTCAGCCCGCGCTATGTCACTGATCTGCGCAACCGCATTCCCGCGCATGTCACCCTGATGGATGCCCCCATGTCCGGCGCCGCCATCGCCGCAGAAGAGGCGCGCCTGTCCTTCATGCTGGGCGGAGACACCGACGCGCTCGATCGCCACCAGCCCCTGTTTGATGCCATGGGTGCGCATTTTCACCGCATGGGCGGATTTGGAACCGGCATGCAGGCCAAGGTGCTCAACAACCTGCTCGCCGCCTCCAACACAGCCATGACCCGGCTTGTGCTCGATTGGGCCGACGCCGCCGGGATCGACGAAACCGCTCTGCTGAATTTGATCCACACCTCTTCCGGGCAAAACTGGTTCGCCTCCGGCTTCAACGACATCGAGTTCGCGCGCGATGGTCTCGACCCGGAAAACACCATTGGCATCCTCGTCAAAGACGTCGCCTCCGCCCTGGATGCCGCCCCGCCGGACGCCGACACAACCCTTCCCGAAACCGTGCAAGCCGCCATTCGCGCTCTCCGCCCGCGGTGAATACCCGCGTCGCAGCCATTTCCATCCACCCAAAAAGTTGCGCCCCTCCGCCTTTTGCGGCATGAGTGCCCCATGACCAAACACGCCCGCGCCCTCGCCGTTCATCTCTTCACCGCCACCGGCGCGGTTTTCGCCATGCTGGCCATGCTGGCCGCCGTCGACGGCAAATGGAGCCTCATGTTCCTCTGGCTGGTTGTGGCCTTCGTGGTCGACGGGTTCGATGGCCCAATGGCGCGCCGCTATCATGTCAAGAAATATGCGCCAGAGTTCGACGGTGTATTGCTTGACCTGATCATCGACTACCTGACCTATGTCTTCATCCCGGCCTTCGCCCTCTTCAAATCCGGGCTCATGGACGGCTGGACCGGTTGGTTCGCGATCATCGTGATCACCTTTACCTCGGCTCTCTATTTTGCCGACACCCGCATGAAAACAAAGGACAACTCCTTTTCCGGCTTCCCCGGATGCTGGAACATGCTGGTGATCGTGATCTTCGCGGTTGAGCCAAACTTCTGGGTGAGCCTCGCCCTCGTCACGGTTTTGGCCATCGCCATGTTCCTGCCGATCAAGTTCATCCACCCGGTCCGCACCGAACGCTGGCGCCTTGTTTCCCTGCCCATGGCCGTCGCCTGGACCTTCTTTGCCGGCTGGGCGGCCTGGGTCGATTTCCATCCCGAAAGCTGGGCCCACTGGGGCCTAGTCGCCACCTCCGCCTACCTTCTGGTCGCCGGGGCCGCGCAACAGCTGATCTTCCGCGAAACGCTCTGATCCGGGTCAATCGTGCCGGTCGATAAAGGCAAGCGCCTCGGCGCACATGTCATCGAAGGTGGCTGAGCCTTCGAACATGAAATGATCGTCGCCAGCGAATTCCGCATATTCGGCCCCTTCGATCAACCGCGCCATCAACCTGCCTTGCGATACCGGCGCAATGCGGTCGCCCGAGGCATGCAACACCAGCACCGGCACACCAAGCCGCCGCGCCTCTTCGACACAATCAAGCCGCGCGTTCATCCTGAACAGTTCCAGCGCATTTTCGGAAGATACGGTCAGCCGCTGCATTTCATCAAAGGCCTTCTGCTGCTCCGGCGCCAATCCGGGCGCAAAGCTCGAGGTGAAGAACTGGCGAAAGATCGGGTTGGGCAGGCCCCAGCCATCTTTGATCATCCTGCAGGCCGCCTCGTAAAGCAAGGTCTCCTCCTGGCTCTCCCGCATCAACCGCCCCTGAAGATAGCCGCCCCAGATCACGAGGCAACTTACCTTCTCGGGGTGGCGCAGAGCGTAGCGGATCGAAAACCCCGCTCCCTGGCTGGCCGCGAAGATCGCGAAACGGTCCAATCCCGACGCCGCCACGACCGCTTCCATATCCGCGATCATGGCATCGCTGGAAATCTCGGGCACATCCCAATCCGAAAGGCCATTGCCCCGCTGATCGAACCGGATCAGCCGCGTATTCTCCGAAAACCGCCGCAGGAACCCTGACCAAAGAGGGTTCCCCCATTCATATTCCAGGTGCGTCATCCAGTTCGGCGCCTTAAAAACCGGCTTTCCTTGTCCGGTCTCCGCCCAGGCGATCTGCGTTCCGTCCGCCGACCGGGCATAGCGCACATGCTGCGCACGCGCTTCCCGGAACTCGGGGGGCGGTTCGGGCCGCTCGAGGCTCCATTGCCAAACCCGGATCGGCCGGGTGAGGTTCTTGACGCGCTGGCTGCCCAGATCGCGGAAATGTTCACCCAGCCGGTCAAGCACCGTCTGGTGCACGATGTCCGAAATCGCCACCCCACCCGGTTCCGCCAATGCCTCGAGCCGCGCCGCAACATTCACTCCGTCACCGAACACGTCCTCCGCATCCACGATCACATCGCCGATATTGATCCCGACGCGATAGACGATGCGCCGGTCGTCTTCCAAACTCGCTTCCCGCCGGGCCATGTCCGATTGAATGTCGATCGCGCATCGCACTGCATCCTGTGCCGAGGCGAACTCGGCCAGCATGCCGTCGCCTGTCGTCTTGACGATTCGTCCCCGGTTGCGGGCTATCTCGGGGTCGATCAGCTCGCGGCGATGCCGCTTCTGGCGGGACAGCACCCCCTCTTCATCCTGTTCCATCATTCGCGAAAACCCGACCATGTCGGCGGCGAGGATCGCGGCAAGTCTGCGTTCCATAAAAATCTCCTGCTGGCGCAGGACACAGTTTAGCACGCAGGACGGTTTCGCCCAAAACCTCAGATCAGGAACCCGCCCGCCCCCTCGTGGCGCAGAAGCCAGACCTTGCTTTCAACCCCACCCGCGCCGGAGAAGCCTGTCAGCCCCTTGGCCCCCATAACCCTGTGGCAGGGAATGAGGATCGGGATCGGATTGCCGCCACAGGCTTGCCCGACCGCCTGCGCCGGGACTCCGAGATCATTGGCAATCTCGCCATAAGTCCGCGTGTATCCGAAAGGGATCGCCCGCATCGCGTCACAAACCGCGCGCTGAAACGCCGAGCCACGCACGCGCAAAGGCAGGTCGAACACCTCCCGCGTCCCGGCAAAATAGTCAGCCAACTGCGCCTCCGCGTCCTGCAAAACGGCACAATCTGACGAGCGCGCCGGCACGCCGCCCCAATCCAATGCAACAATCGCCCCGTCCTGTGCGGCAATCCGCATTGCCCCCAAGGGGCTCTCCATCCAGCGCTCTTCCATACCCCATCCTGCCAATGAAAAAGGCGCCCGGCAAGCAGGGCGCCCTTCTCTTCATTTTGCCCGAAATACTCCGGGGGTTTGGGGGCCGGCCCCCAATTCATCATGCGGTTGGAGGCTGGATCCTAATCAGCTCAGTGCCTCGTCACAACGGCCGCAGACCGCAGCATGCGCGTGGCTGCCCACATCCGGCAGGATTTTCCAGCACCGCTGACATTTCGCACCGTCCGCCTTTTCAAAGACCACGCCCACGCCTTCAACCTCCGGCATGCGGAAAGCTTCGGCAGGCAGCGGATCACCGGTCAGGGATACGCTCGATGTGATGCAGACATCGGCAAAGTTCACGCCCTTCAGCGCGATCAGCACCTCTTCATTGCGTACATGCACGGTCGGTGCCGCTTCAAGCGACGCCCCGATCACCTTGTCGGTCCGCTGGATTTCCAGAGCCGCGGTCACGACACGGCGCACTTCGCGCACCTGCGCCCATTTCGCGGCCAGGGGCTCGTCCAGCCAATCCGCAGGCGTGTCCGGGAAGTCCACGAGATGCACCGAGGACGCCTCCCCCGGGAACCGCTCGAGCCAGACCTCTTCCATGGTGAAAACAAGGATCGGCGCCAACCACGTGGTCAGGCGATGATAAAGGATATCAAGCACCGTGCGCGCTGCCCGACGCCGTGCCGTGTCACCGTCGCAATAAAGCGCGTCCTTGCGGATATCGAAATAGAAGGACGACAGGTCCACGGTGGCAAAGTTGAACACGGCCGAGAACACACCCTGGAAATCAAACGCCGCGTATCCGGTGCGTACCTTGTGATCCAACTCGGCAAGGCGATGCAACACCCAGCGCTCCAGCTCCGGCATATCCGCCAGTTCCACCCGGTCGGCCTCACTGAATTCCGACAACGACCCCAGCATGAAGCGCATCGTGTTGCGAAGGCGGCGATAGCTGTCCGCCACCCCCTTGAGGATTTCCGGCCCGATCCTCTGATCGGCGGTGTAATCGGTCTGTGCAACCCACAGACGCAGGATATCCGCGCCGTATTGCTGCACGACCTTCTCGGGCACGATGGTATTGCCAAGCGACTTGGACATCTTGTTGCCCTTCTCGTCCAGCGTGAACCCGTGGGTCACCACGTTGCGATAAGGCGCGCGCCCCTTGGTGCCACAGGCCTGCAACAGCGAGGAATGGAACCAGCCGCGATGCTGGTCGGTACCTTCCATATAGACGTCGGCAATCCCGTCCTTGGTCCCGTCTTCGCGGTCGCGCAGCACAAACGCATGGGTCGATCCACTGTCGAACCAAACGTCCAGCACGTCATAGACCTGCACCCATTCTTCCGGGTCATACTCATTGCCAAGGAACCGCGCCTTCGCGCCTTCGGCATACCAGCAATCCGCGCCCTCTTGCTCAAAAGCCTCGACGATCCGCGCATTCACCGCCGGGTCCTGCAACAGGAACCCTTCGTCACTTGGCAACGCATCCTTCTTCACAAAACAGGTCAGCGGCACACCCCAGGCCCGCTGGCGGCTCAGCACCCAGTCCGGGCGACTCTCGATCATCGAATATAGCCGGTTGCGGCCCGCCTGCGGGGTCCATTTCACCAGCTTGTCGATCGAATTCAGCGCCCGCTCGCGGATGGTATCGCCCATCTCGCCCTGCCCGTCCTCGATGTCCCGATCGACGGCGGCAAACCATTGCGGCGTGTTGCGGAAGATCACCGGCGCCTTCGAGCGCCAAGAATGCGGATAGCTATGCGTCACCCGGCCCCGCGCGATCAGCGCACCAACCTCGGCCAGCTTGTTGATCACCGCTGTATTGGCGCCGCCCTCTTTGCCCTTTGGCGTGATGATCACTTCACCGCCGAACAACGGCAGCGACGCGCGGAACGATCCGTCTTCGATCACGTTATGGGTCATCTGAAGCCCGTGCTTCACCCCAAGGATAAAGTCGTCCGCACCATGGCTCGGCGCGGTGTGCACGAACCCGGTCCCAGCCTCGTCGGTCACGTGGTCGCCGGGCAGCATCGGCACATCATAGTCCCATTCGCCTTCGCCGCCCGCGACCCCGCGCAGCGGGTGCGCACAGATCAAAAGGTCAAGCTGCTCGGCGCTCACATCGCGCTTACGGACGAATTCCTCGACCTTGGCCGCCTTCATCACGTCCTCGGCAAGGTTGTCGGCCAGAAGATAATGCTCGCCCTTCTGGGCCCAGTTGCCCTCCGGCGCTGCCGTGACCTTGTAAAGGCCATAGGAGAGGTCCGGGTTGAACGCCACGGCGCGGTTCGACGGGATCGTCCACGGGGTCGTGGTCCAGATCACCACGTTCACGCCAAGAAGCTGCGAACGCGCGCCGGTTCTCTCCACCGCCCGCACGATGGGGAACTTGACCCAGATCGTGTGGCTCTTGTGGTCGTGGTATTCGATCTCGGCCTCGGCCAGCGCGGTCTTTTCCACCGGCGACCACATCACGGGCTTGGACCCCTGATACAGCGTGCCATTCATCAGAAACTTCATGAATTCCCCGGCAATCACCGCCTCGGCATGGTAATCCATCGTCAGGTAGGGCTTTTCCCAGTTGCCGGTGATCCCCAGCCGCTTGAATTCCTCGCGCTGGATGTCGACCCACTTGTCGGCAAAGGCGCGGCATTCCTGACGGAACTCGACCACGTCCACCGCGTCCTTGTCCTTGCCCTTGGCACGGTATTGCTCTTCGATCTTCCACTCGATCGGCAGGCCGTGACAATCCCAGCCCGGCACATAGCGGCTGTCATACCCCATCATCTGATGGCTGCGCACGATCATGTCCTTGATCGTCTTGTTGAGCGCGTGGCCGATGTGCAGATGCCCGTTGGCATAGGGAGGCCCGTCATGCAGCGTGAAGGGGTCGCGCCCTTCTTTCTCACGCAGCTTGTCATAAACCCCGATCTTTTCCCAGCGCTCCAACCAAGCCGGCTCGCGCTTGGGCAGGCCCGCTCGCATCGGAAAATCGGTCTTGGGCAAGTTCAGGGTGTCTTTGTACTCAGGTGTATCGGCGCACATCTTTGGCGTCCTTCATCTATCGGTCGTATCGGAATGGTTGGGGCGGCGCGACATCTCAAACGCCTTGTCCCGGCGGCTCGTGCTTCAGAGCGCCGGGCATATAATTCGAATAATGATCGCGTGGCGGGGCATCATCATGCCGGTCTTATAGGCCCGCGTGAAACCAGCGTCCAGAGGGTTGAAACGCGGCGCTTTGGCCCTTTTCCCTTCTTGCCTGCAACACTAGTGTGCCCACACAGAGAGCGAGACCTGAACATGCCCCCCATCCCACCACGCTTTGACATCTCCCGCGAAGACATCGCCCGCGTTGTTGCCGCGTTCTATGCGCAAATCCGCCAGCACCCCGGTCTGGGTCCGGTCTTTGCCGTCCACGTGAACGACTGGCCCGCGCATGAGGAAAAGATCACCCGCTTCTGGGCCAACGCGATCCTTTACGAGCGCAGCTATGACGGCAATCCGGCACAAATCCACAAGGACGCCCGCAATGTCCGCCCCGGCATGTTCGAACCCTGGCTGGCGCTCTTTGACATGACATTGAAGCGCGAACTCGCCCCCGAACAGGCCGCCTCTTGGTCGGCTCTGGCACACACAATCGGGCGCAGCCTGCGCGCCAGCGTCGTCGAACGCCAGAAAGGTCCCGGCGGCGTCCCGATCCTGCGCTGACGGGCCCGGGCGCGGCAATGCGTATCATTGCCCTTGCGTCAACGCTCCGGTTTCCTGACCCGGTAACGATTGACGGACCTTTGCCATGACCTCTACGCCCACCGCCGAAGCCACCCTGAGCGCCGAGCAGATCGACCGCGTGACCGCGCGGTTTTATGACCTTATCCGGGAGGATGACACGCTTGGCCCCGTATTCGCCGCGACCGTGACAGACGATGCCTGGCCCGCGCATGTGGCCCGCGTGGCAAGCTTCTGGCGCAGCACTCTGCTGGGCGAGAACAGTTATCAGGGCAATCCGCTCAAGGCCCATAATCAGGCCAGCACGATGCAACTGGCCCATTTCGATCCCTGGCTGGCCCTGCTCGACACGGTCCTGTCCGAAGAACTCTCGCCCGATCAGGCGCGCGCCTGGTCCATGGTCGCCCATCGCCTCGGCAAACGGCTGAGCATGGGTATGCAGGGCAAAGTCCCACCCCATCTGCAAGAGTGACGGTTCAAACCGACACAATACCGACGTGATACCGACGCAAAACCGCAAGGGTTTCTGCACTGGGCATCTGCTTCATTTTGCCAAAAATACTCCCGCCGGAGGCGTCCCAACGGCGCCTCTTGCACCTCGCTCACGGGTGGAACAGTGACCCCACTCCAAAGGCAATCGCGGCTGCCGCACCACCGATCGCCAGCGTCTCGAACCCCGACCGCAACCACGGTTCCGGCGACCAAAATGATTTGCTGGCGCCGATGACAAAAAAGACCACCCCCGTCATCGCCGCAGACCATGCAAACGCATCCAATACCCCAAAAACAAAAGGCAAAAGCGGGATCAGCCCGGCCACGAGAAACGCCAGGAACGTCGCCACAGCGGCCCGCATCGGGTGCGGATCCACACCGGCCAATCCGTATTCGCCTTCCAGCATCAACTGAATGGCGGCCTCTTCATTGGCCGTAATCGCATCCGCCGCCGCCTCCAGAACCTCCCCTTCCAGTCCCTTAAGGCGCAGGATTTCCTTGATCTCCCGACGCTCGCCCTCTGGGTGCTCACGAAGATGCCGCTTCTCAACCCTCCGCAACCGGCGCGCATGATCCAGCTCCGCCTTGGTTCCCGAGTAATTTCCCGCCGCCATCGAAAACCCGTCCGCCAGCACGTTCGCCAGCCCCAGCGCCACGATGATCAGAGGCGACAGCCCCGCGCCGGCCACGCCCGCGACAATGGCAAAGGTCGTGACCGACCCGTCGATCCCGCCATACACAAGATCCCGCAGATACCCCCGCCCTGGCGGTGCACCGATGCGCTGTTCAACTTCGCTCTGGGAATGGCCGTGATCCTTCATGACCCCAAGATGCCAGACCTTTCCCACTGCCTCCATGCGGCAGATCAAACCACGAAGACCGCCGGGCATCGCATGATGCACCGCGTTATCCCGAGCGCTCGAACAACCCCGTCAACGCCCGCTTGACCAGCCCCGAAACCGACGGGCGGCGCCCCGCGCCGAAGGGCAACGGGCGACAGACTTCCATCGCCGCCACCCCGACACGAGCCGTAAGGGCGCCATTCACAAGCCCCTCGCCAAACCGGCGGCTCAACTTGGCCAGCGCACCGCCCCCCGCCAGCGTTCCGATCAGGTCATCGCCCACGGCGACGGCCCCGGTGGCCACGAGATGCGTCATCACCGCCCGGAACAGGCGCCAACTGCCCAACGTCCCTGCGCGCCCGCCGTAAATCTCGGCCACACGCCGGATCATCCGCATATTCGCCGTCAACGCCGCCACCACATCCGCCAGCGCCAACGGCACCAGCGCAGTGACTGTGGCCACCTGTCGTGCAGCCGCCTCCACTTCCCGTCGTGCCGCTTCATCCAAGGGGGTCATCACCTCGGCTTCGGCCAGCTGCAACAGGGCATCGCCATCCATCACGTCACCGCGCCGCTCTGCCAGCCGTTCCCGGCCCCAACGCGTATCCTCGCGTCCGCGATAGAACCGGGTCAGATCGTCTACGACCACGCGCGCCTCGGCCAGCGTCCCGCCCGCTTGTGCCGCATCCGCCCGCTGGCGCAGCTGGTCGACCCGGCGCAACCGCGCGAATCCGGCCAGCTCCTTGAACATCATGGCCACTGCCACCAGTAGCAACGCCGCGCCGATCCCCGTCACGGTCCAACCCAGAACTGGTGACCGCGCGACCATCCCGGTCACGAAATCCCAAGCCGCCACTGAAACAACCGCCCCGAGAAACGCCGCCAGCAACGCCCAGAACCACCGCGCAAGCCGCGACGACCGCCGCGCCCCCAGCCGCGCCGCGACCTGCATCGCCTGCCCCTCCGGCAAAGGCGGTGTCACATCCGGCACCGGGGCGGCTTCGGCCACGTTCACGGACGGCTTGCCGTCCAAATCAATCAACACAGGCCCGTTGGTCACAACCGATCTCCAATCAGGAATTGCGCGGCCCGGTCCAGCCGGATATGCGGTGGCCCCTCGCCGGGGCGCAGACTGAGGGGCGCGGGCGCGAATCTCATCACTTCATAGTCCTGCCCAAGCCAGGTTTCGGCCCCGTCCCGCGCCGGAACCAGCAATTGCGACGGATCATCGGGCAAGGCCCCGGGGTAAAATGCCGCCTGCCGCCCGGTGTCGAGCAACCGCCCCCGCACACAGTCCAGCGCCTTGCCCTCATGAGAAATCGTTTCTTCCACCGTTGCCCTGAGCGCCGCCAGCGACAGCGCGCTGGTTTCCGCCCCGGCAAACTGCGCCCTGTCCGCCGCATCTCGGGTCAGCGCCTGCATGATCGCGGTCAGTTGCGGGTGCTGGGAATGGTGCAGATGATCGGCCTTGGTCGCCGCAAACAGAATCCTCTCCACCCGTTTGCCCAGAAGGAGCCGGGACAGGAACGCGTTCCTACCGGGGCGAAACGCCGACAGGATATCCGCCAGCCCGCCCCGCATGTCTTCCACCGCGCGCGGCCCGTTATGAATCGCGCCAAGCACATCGACCAGCACCACCTGCCGGTCAATCCGCGCGAAATGGTCCCGAAAAAACGGCTTCACCACCTGCGCCTTATAGGCCTCGAACCGCCGTTCGAACGCCCGCCACAAAGAGCGCTTTCCGGCCGGCGCCACCTCCGTCAAAGGCGCAAAGGTCAAAACGGGCGATCCCTCAAGGTCGCCCGGCAGCAAAAACCGCCCCGGCGTGCAATCGGAATACCCCGCGTTGCGCGCGGCGTTGAGGTACTCGGTAAAGGCCGCGGCAAGCGCCTTGGCGCGCGGCTCATCAAGCTCCGCGCCTCCATCTGCCGCCTGCATCAGCGCGCAATAGGCTTCGGCCTCGGCACGCCCGGCAATGCGCTCCAGAACCTCACCACTCCACTGCTCATAGCTTTTGTCGAGCAGCGCGAGGTCCAGCAACCACTCCCCCGGATAATCCACGATATCAAGGTGGATCGTGCGCGGCCCCTGCAACCCCGAGAGCAATCCCGAGGGGCGCACCCTGAGCGACAGGCGCAATTCGCTGATCGCCCGCGTGCTGTCGGGCCAATGCGGCTCCGGCCCGGTCAGGGCCGCAAGATGTTTCTCATAATCAAAACGCGGCACCGTGACATCCGGCTGCGGCTGCAAAAATGCTGCGTCAATGCGGCCTTCCGAGGCGGCCACCAGCTGCCCCATACGCCCCCGATCCATCAGGTTGGCCACCAAAGAGGTGATGAAAACGGTCTTGCCCGACCGCGCCAACCCGGTCACTCCCAAACGGATCACCGGCTCGAACAACGCCTCCGATACCGCGTCGCCGATGGATTCGACCCCGCGTGTCACGCTGTCCGCAATTGTGGAAATGACCAAACCCACGGCCCCTTTGACTGCTTCGCTTGGAACCTAAGCCCTGCCCCCGCCCTTTTCCAGTGGGCCAAGACCGCTTCATTTCCCCCTTGGAATGGTCTAAAGCGCGGCCATGCCAAGATATGCCCTTCAGGTCGAATACCACGGACACCCCTTTGCCGGCTGGCAGCGCCAGGCCGATCAGCCTTCGGTGCAAGGCGCAATCGAGGCCGCGCTTGCGCGTCTTGAGCCGGGACCGCACACAATCGCCGCTGCCGGGCGCACAGATGCCGGAGTGCACGGGCTGGCTCAGGTCGCCCATTGCGACATGACCAAGGACTGGGATCCCTTTCGCCTGTCCGAAGCCCTCAACCATCATCTCAAGCCCGCCCCCGTCGCCATTCGCAACGTCGCGCGTGTCGCGGATGACTGGCACGCCCGCTTTTCCGCGATCGAGCGGCGCTACCTCTTTCGCATCCTCATGCGCCGCGCCCCTGCGACGCATCAATCCGGCCTCGTCTGGCGCGTGAACCACAGGTTGGACGCAGACGCCATGCAGCGCGGCGCCGACCACCTCATCGGTCATCACGATTTCACCACCTTCCGCAGCTCCATCTGTCAGGCCGCCAGCCCGGTCAAAACCCTTGATGAACTGCGCGTCGAACAGGTCGATACGCTCTGGGGGCCGGAAATCCACTTTCATGTGCGCGCTCGCTCCTTTCTGCACAATCAGGTCCGCAGCTTTGTCGGCACGCTCGAAAGGGTCGGCGCGGGCGCCTGGACGCCCGAAGACGTGGCCGTCGCACTCGCCGCTCGCGACCGCGCCGCATGTGGCCCTGTCTGCCCGCCCCAAGGACTTTACCTTGCCGGTGTCGGCTACCCCGACGACCCGTTCACCTGACAATCTCTTCCATTTGCCAAAAATACCCCAAGGGTGAATTGGCCCTCGGCCCAAATGAGGACTCACCCCCTCCAACCCCAACGAACCAAGGCCAAACGCCACCAGCTTACCTTGCGGAAACCCTTGACCCGGCCCGTCAATCTGGTGCTATCTGACCTCCATCAGAACCGCATGAGGCCTTAAATGTACCAGCCCGCCATCACCGGTACCGGTGTCTTCACCCCTGAAAACGTGATCACCAATGACGAGTTGGTCCAAAGCTTCAACGCTTATGCCGATCTGGTAAACGCTCAAAACGCCGACGCCATCGCCGCGGGTACGATGGAGCCGATAGAACATTCCTCGACCGAGTTCATCATGAAGGCATCCGGCATCAACCAGCGCTACGTGATCGACAAGACGGGCGTGCTGGACCCGAATGTCATGCACCCGCTCCTGCGCCAGCGCAGTGATGACGAACCCTCGCTGATGTGTGAAATGGCGCTGGACGCCTGCCAGAAGGCACTTGGTCAGGCCGGCGTCGACGCAGGTGACATCGACCTCGTGATCTGTGCCGCCTCCAACATGGAACGCGCCTATCCTGCGGTCGCTGTCGAAATACAGAGCGCGCTGGGAGCCAACGGCTTTGCCTTCGACATGAATGTCGCCTGTTCCTCGGCCACGTTTGGTATTCAGGCCGCCGCCGACATGATCCGCTCGGGATCGGTGCGCAAGGCCATCGTCGTGAACCCCGAAATCTGTTCGGCGCACCTGGAATGGCGCGACCGCGACTGCCACTTCATCTTCGGCGACGTGGCCACAGCGACCGTTCTGGAACGCAGCGAGGACGCCAAGGGTGATTATTTCGACGTGATCTCGACCCGCTGCGCGACACTGTTCTCCAACAACATCCGCAACAATAACGGCTTCCTGCGCCGTTCGCGCCCGGACGGTCTCAAGGATCGCCGCGACATGCAGTTCATGCAGAATGGCCGCAAGGTGTTCAAAGAGGTGCTGCCCCTTGTGTCCCAGCACATGCTCGATCACCTTGCCGACGAAGGTGTCGGACAGGATGACTTGCGTCGCATCTGGCTGCACCAGGCCAACAAGACCATGAACGACTTCATTGGCAAGAAAGTCCTTGGTCGCAGCCCCGAGCCTGGCGAGCAACCCAATATTCTCCAGGACTACGCGAACACCTCGTCCGCCGGGTCGATCATTGCCTTCTCGAAATACTCCGATGACATCGCTCCGGGCGAACACGGCATGATCTGTTCCTTCGGGGCCGGTTACTCGGTCGGTTCGGTACTTTTGCGCCGACATTGATTTGGATCATTTGCGGCTGGCGATTCGAAATCGCGATGCCAACCAGCATCAAGACCCTGTCTAATTCACCAGTGGATTCGGCTAATACTGTCAAAATTAACAGTCACGTATTACCCAATAGTTTGGGATTCCTTACCAGACACGCACTCTTCCCTAAGGTAATCTCGTCTTTGGAAGGAGCTTGAGCCGCACATGGCTGCATCCCCAGGCGGTCGCGGATCGGGCGTTCGGGCGGAGAATTCTCCAATCACCTTCTGCTCTGTGCTGTCCCGTGCAGAGGATCAATCGAGATGCACACCCGTGCACATCGGTTTTCCTGTAGGTCATTTCATGACGTCTGGGTGTTCCGGTTATCCGGGACACCCAATTTTTTGTCCTCCGAAAAACCGGGGCTTTCCCTAGCGGCTGCGAAACTTGCCCGGACCGTTTTCGGAGACACCCATTTCCACCAGAACCGAATCCCGCCCATCCCCCCGGTGGCTCAGCGGGTCGGGCAGCAAACCGGAGCTCATGGCGAGTGCGGCCAGCTCGGCGCGGTTGCTCAAGCCGGTCTTGTTCAGAAGGTTGTTCATGCGCTGGCGCACCGCGGACACCGAGATCCCCAACTGTTCCGCGATCACCTTGTCCTGCAAGCCGGCACCGATCATTTCCAGCAACTCGCGCTGTTTGTCGGAAATCGCGTTCCGCTCGACGAACTCGGCCGCGAAATGCATCATGTAGCGCTGATGTCCCATCAGCGCAGCGGCATTCAGAACCCATCCATGCGTCTGGATGATCCGTTTCATGTCCCGCTTGCTGTGATTGCCAGAAAACGTGATCAACGCGGCCTGCGCGGGCGCATGCACCCGCAGTGGAATCGAGAAGCCGGCACGGATGCCACGTGAAGCGGCTTCGCGCAGCACCTTGTAGCGCGCCTCGGGGATATGGTGGTACTCGTCGACAAACTCCAGCCCGACCGCAATCGGTGTCAGGTGGTGCATCGCGTGCGTACGGAAATAGGACCACTTGGCCAGGTCCGGGTCTTTGTTGACCGCATTGAGCCAGGTCGAATCGTAAGAGGTGCGGATAAAGAGTGTTTTTTTCCAGTCGGCGTAGTTATTGGCCGAAATGAAGTCGATATAAGGCAGGTTCAATGTCCGCCCCAGACGGACAATCAGCCGCCAGACATCCGCCGAGTGCGACGTGGCCTCAAGGCCCACCAGAAACTCCTGCAACAGCTCCGGCACATACTGTTCGGCTGCTGTCAGGGGGCGGCGGTTCTGGCCATCCTCCATCGCCCTAGACCGTTTCCTCTTCGAGATGCAGCTTCATGTCCACAAGGACCTGCTGCAGCGCCACCGTCTCGCGCAAAAGCCGTTTGGCCTCGGTCACGGTGATGATCCCGTCCTCGATCGACTGGCTGTATTCCGCCATCAGCACGGCAAAACGCTGGCTCAGGGCGATCACATCGGAGTTCACACCGCCCTTTTCGTCGGTATTGCGGCGACGTTCGTCATGGGACAGCGTGATGCCCTGCAATTCGGCAAGCGCTGCGGTGACATGCGGGTAAGAGGCCGCCTCTTCAAGCGCAACCACGGCGTCGATCGGCATGAACCGGTCTTCGTGTTCGTCATGGGCCGAATAATAGCGCCCCAGTGTCGCCTTTGACTTGCCGGTCAGCTTGCACGCCGCCTCGATCCCCACATCCTTGACGAGGGCCTCCGAATGTTTCTTCAAATAGCTTCCGACGACGCCCATACCCATGCTCCGAGTCTACCACCCATTCCCAAAACCGGGGAATGTTACAAGTCTTTTCCCATTAATAACTTAAGCCCGATTTGTCATTCAATAATTGCTTGTGACGTCGCGGGCATGTGTGAGTTTCCGGCACTGTTACGTCGGATACTACGGGTACGCCTCCCTTTGCATCCCGCCAGGGGAGGCGTATTCCCCGTCTGCAGGAAAGCCCGCCTCCCATCCCGGTGGGACTTTCCGCAGCAACCCTCTTGCGCACGCCCGCTACACCGTCCTATCACCGCGCGCATGGCCAAGCTCTACTTTCACTACTCGACCATGAATGCCGGCAAATCGACCGTGCTTTTGCAGGCATCCCACAACTACCGCGAACGAGGCATGCAGACGTACCTTCTGACCGCGCGGTTTGATGATCGTGCTGGCAAGGGCAAGATCGCCTCGCGGATTGGTATTTCTGAGGACGCGGACACATTCGGCCCGGACACAGACCTGTTCGCGCAGCTTCAAACCCGCCTCGTCGAAGGTCCAGTCACCTGCGTCTTCATCGATGAAGCCCAGTTCCTGACCGAAGATCAGGTCTGGCAGCTGGCGCGCGCCGTGGACGATCTGCGCGTTCCGGTCATGTGCTACGGGTTGCGCGTCGATTTCCAAGGCAAGCTGTTCCCTGGTTCTGCCGCGCTGCTCGCCCTGTCGGACGAAATGCGCGAGGTGCGCACGATCTGCCATTGCGGCAAGAAAGCCACCATGGTCGTGCGTCAGGACGAAACCGGGGCCGTGCTGCGCGAGGGCGCGCAGGTTCAGATCGGCGGCAATGAAACCTATGTCTCGCTGTGTCGTCGCCACTGGCGCGAAGCGATGGGTGATCTGCCGACCGACACCGTTGCCTGAAAAAAGCTCTCAGGCGTCAACCGACGGCGGGAACTCAACCGGGGACCCATCCGGCCCGGTGGCCTTGAGGCGCCCTGTTTCAACATACGACCGCGCGCTTTCGTGAATGCGTTCCGAGCGATCCCGCCCAACGACCCGACGCTTGCGTAGCAGGAACATCTTGCCCCAGCCGCGCCACGTCCCGACCATGGGCGCGTCCGCATCCGTCGCGAAACGCGCGCGCCATCCGTCCGGCAGGCGCACGTCGCAGCTTTCCAGCTTTTCCAGCATCCACACCAGCGGGATATTCGACAGGGGCCGCGCCGCGTCATAGCCGCCAAGCATGCCGCCCACATCGCCATGTGCCCCCCGAAACCAGACCTGTTCGGCCCGCCCGTCCCAGCTTTCGGGGCATTCCCAAAGCACCGGCTCGAACACTTCGCGGGTTTCATCAAGCGCCAGCGCGTGGAACCCGTGTTTCACTGACGGGCTCAGGTGGTGGTTGTGATGCTGATGACGATCCTCGGTCAGGCGCCACAAGACAGGCAACCGCAGCCCCAACGCCTTGACCGTGTCCCAGACCCCGACCATCTCGACCATGATATCTTCATGGCAATAAGCCTTGGCGAAAACACGGGCGGCATCGCTTTCCGGAGCCCACTCATAGTGGCGATAGGCGGTGCGAATATTGCGCTCGGTGGCGCAGGCCGTCCGTAACAGCCCCACCCGGTCAATGACCCCGGCCAGCGAGCGCACAGCAAACGCCCCGCGCGAATATCCCATGAGCACGATCCGGTCTCCGGGGCGGTAGCGTGACGCCAAATATCCGTAGGCGCGTCTGATCTGTCGATTGATCCCCCGCCCCATCATCACGTCAAGCGTATGGCGCCAGCCGGGCCACTGCACCCCCGCCTCGTAATAAAGAGACACCTCCGCGCCCATCTCCTGCAAAAGGCGATAGGTGAGGCCGGCATTGGTCTCCTGCCCGGGCTCCAGAGTCGACATCGTGCCATCAAGAATGATCACATGGGTCTGCGGTCCGCGACGCGCAACGGCTGCGGAATGGTCTTCGCTCGCGCGCCGACCAAGCCATCCGAGAAGTCGTTCATGCAGCCGTCTGAGAGGCATCCCTTAGCATTTCCCATACACGCAGCGGTGTGAAGGGCATATCCGCCTGACGCACACCGTGTTCCCACAAGGCATCCTGCACCGCATTCGCCGCCGCCGCCATAGCGCCCACGGTCCCGGCCTCGCCACAGCCTTTCATCCCCATCGCATTTGCCGTCGACGGGACCGCCTCGGTGGTGAACCGGATCATCGGCAGATCCCCGGCGCGCGGCATGGCGTAATCCATGAAAGTCGCAGTCAGCAACTGCCCATCCTCGTCAAAGACGACATGTTCCATCAACGCCTGTCCGACGCCTTGCGCCACCCCGCCATGCACCTGCCCCTCGGCCAGCATCGGGTTGATCAGGTTGCCAAAATCGTCGACCACGTCATAGCGGTCGACCGTGACCTGCCCTGTCTCGGGGTCAATCTCGACCTCGGCAACATGCGCCCCGTTGGGGAAAGAGCGCGCCTCAAGTGTCATGCGCGCCTCGTGGCGGAGCAGGTCTTCGCGCCCATCGGCTCGCGCCATCTCTGCAGCCTCAAGCATCGTCGGATGCAGGTTTGACCCGTCGGCGCGGAACTGCTCATCGTCAAAGCGCACCGCTTCGGGATCAACCCCCATCTTTTCAGCCAGAAATGGCGTGAAGGCCGCGATCATCTTCTCGACCGTTACCAGCGTGGCCGAATTCTGCACCGTGACCGATCGTGACCCGCCGGTGCCGCCGCCCTGCGCAATCCGGTCGCTGTCGCCCTGCACCACCTCGATCAGATGCGCGGGAATCCCCGTCTGGTCCGACAGGAACTGGGCATAGACCGTTTCATGCCCCTGTCCATTGCTTTGTGTCCCGACATAGATCGACACGGTGCCATCCTCGTTGAACTCGACCTTCGCCCCTTCCGAAGGATCGCCCAGAATGCTTTCGATATAGTAACACAAACCCCGCCCACGCAGTTTTCCCTTGGCCGAGCTGGCCGATTTACGCGCCTCAAACCCGTCCCAGTCAGAGAACGCAGCCGCCCGTGTCAGCACCCGATCGAAATCGCCCACATCATAGGTTTCCCCCGTCGCCGTCTTGTACGGGAACGCCTCTTTCGGAATGAAACTGCGTCGCCGCAGCTCCAGCGGATCCACCCCCAATTCGCGTGCAGCGCGGTCCATCAGCCGTTCCAGCACGTAAATCGCCTCAGGCCGCCCGGCCCCGCGGTAGGCATCCACGGGCGTCGTGTTGGTATAGACCCCCTCGACCCGCAGCCACGTATCCTGAACGTCATAGACCCCCATCAAAACCCTGCTGAACAGGTTGGTCTGAATGGCCTGGGCAAACTGTGAATTATAGGCCCCGAGATTGCAGGTCGTGTGCACGCGATAGGCAATCGCCTTAAGGTTCTCGTCAAACGCCATTTCCGCCATCGACACGAGGTCACGCCCCGCGTTGTCCGACAACATCGCCTCGGTTCGCTCCGCCATCCAGCGCACCGGCCGCCCAACGATGCGCGCGGCCTGCGCGATCACGAAAGGCTCGTTATAGACCATGGCCTTCATGCCGAACCCACCACCCGTATCGGGGTTGGTCACGCGCACCTGCTCAGGTTCCATCCCGAAAATACGGGCCACCTGCGCCTTGGGCACCCAAACGCCCTGTGCGTTTACCGCGACATGCACCCGTCCGTCTTCCCATTCGGCATAGCTGCCGCGCGGCTCCAGCGAATTGACGATCACCCGGTTGTCGCCAACCTCAAGCCGCACCACATGCGCCGCCTTGGCAAAGGCGGCCTCGGTCGCCGCCTCATCCCCCAATCCCCAGTCAAACGCCCGGTTTTCCGGCGCTTCTGCGTGCAGCGTCTCGCCGCCCACGGCCAAATCCACATGTGCGGGCAGATCGTCAAAATCGAACAGGATCATTTCCGCCGCATCACGTGCATGCGCCAGTGTTTCTGCCACCACCACCGCAATCGGCTCCCCGACATAGCGCACACGGCCCTCGGCCAACAAAGGCCGTTTGGGACCGGCGCCTTGCGAACCATCCCGGTTCTTGACCCGCGCGCCCAAAAGCTGCGCATCCAGCCCCGCCGCCTCAAGGTCGGCCTGCGTCAGGACGCAATGCACACCCTCGGCCTCAACCGCATCGCTGACATCCAGTTCCGTGATTTCGGCATGTGCCACCGGCGAGCGCAGGAAAAACGCATGAAGCCCGTCCTTGGGCGCGATGTCATCCACATACCGCCCCTGCCCGGTCAGAAACCGCGAATCCTCGACCCGCCGCACCGGCTGGCTTTTACCGAACTTTTCCATGCACCTGCTCCCCGCGCGTCAGATTGTTAACATGGAATGTAAACGGCGCGGGCAGCTTGTCCAGAGGCGGGGCGGCTCACAATGCCGCGACGGTGACGACCTCCTGTCGGCCATAGCCGTTGAACCCGGTCGAAATCGACGCGGAATAGGCCCCCATCGCCCGGATCATCACGTAATCCCCTTCGGCAATCTCCTGGGAAAGCGCCATGCGGTCCGGCAAACGGTCGATACTGTCGCAGGTCGGCCCGAATACTACCTTCTGCGCCTTGACCCCACCAAGCTCCGCGCCGTCCGGGCGCATCACCGACACCCGGTCGGGCGCTCCGATGTCACGCAGTTCCGTCAGCGACCCATAAACACCATCGTTCAGAAACACCGCGTCCCCGCGCACCGCCTTGACCCGAAGCGCCAATGTAAAGCTCTCGGCCACCATCGCCCGGCCCGGCTCACACACCAGCGCGGGACGCGCGGTACCAAAGGCGCGGTTGGTCTCGGACGCAATCCGGTCAAAAATCGCCTCAAGATCAGGGGCCGCTCCCCGGCGATGGGCGGCAAAACCGCCCCCCACATTCAACCGCTTCAAGGTCACCCCCGCGCGGCGCGCCACATCCGCCGCTTCCACAATATACACCGCCCATGCCTGCGGATCGGCGCATTGCGTGCCCGGATGGAAGGTCAGGGAAACATCAAATCCCATCGCGCGCGCCTTTTTCATCAGCGCAACCGCCTGGTCCGGGTCGGCCCCGAATTTCTCACCAAAATCATAGGCCGCCCCCGGCACCGGCATCCGCAGCCGCACCGCGATCTCGGTACCATGCCGTGGAACATCGGCCAGCTTGTCCAACTCGCGCGGGCAATCCACCGACCAGCTCGCAATGCCATGCCCCACCGCCCCGGCGATCTCGGCCACCGACCGCACCGGGTTGTGATAGTGCAGCACCGCATCCGCCTTGGCCTGCCGCACCTTTGCCATCTCGTTCAGCGAGGCGACATCAAACGCCGCCAGCCCGGCCCCTACGAGGTTATCGAGCACTGCCGCCTGGTCATTGGCCTTGACCGCATAGGTGACCAGCCCGTCAAACCCGGCTTCAAACCGCCGTGCCGTCGCCTGCAACACGTCCGGCGCAAAATACAAAACCGGGTCATCCGGCTGAAACTTCTTGAGATGCCAAGTGGGAGAAGGCCAAAGGGCCGGTTGATTGCGCATATCTGCCTCACGTCCTGTTTCTTTTTAGATTCCCCCGGTTTTCGGTCGATTTCATGTATCAATGTGGTAGATATGCAGGAAAATATCGGCAAACTGACAGTCCAGACATGCAACTTGACGAAACCGACCGCAAACTGCTCTCGCTTCTCTCGGAAAACGCGCGTGCTCCCGTGGCCACGCTGGCCCGCCAGCTTGGCCTCGCGCGCACCACGGTTCAGGCTCGGATCGACCGACTTGAACAAGGCGGCGCCATTACCGGATACACCCTGAAACTTGGGGAAATGGCGCGCCCGCGCATCCGGGCCACGGCGCTGGTGTCGATCGAACTGCGCGCCGGTCCGTCGGTGCTTCAAAGGCTCAAGACCCTGCCTGCCGTCGAATCGGTACACACCTGTTCGGGCCGGGTCGACCTGATCGTCCGTATCGCCGCGGAATCGACATCCGAACTGGACGAAACCCTCGACCGTATCGGCGAAACCAAGGGCGTGCGCAGTTCCGAAAGCCTGATCCACCTAAGCACCAAGCTCTCTCGCAACCGGGCCTAATCCCACCCCTGCGCGCGCACCCAGTCCAAAAGCCAGTCGCGAAACCGCCGCGCAGGCGGGCGCAGACCGCTCAGGCTGTCGTAAACCAGGTGATAAGCTTGGCTGCCCTGCACCTCGAACCCGGGCAGGCATGGCACCAACCCGGCCCCCTGCATTTCAAGGTCGCTCGCAGGTGCCCGCGCGAGGGCAATCCCGCGTCCCGCGCGGGACATCGCCATTGCCATCAGCGTGTTATCCGCATGCACCATCCGCCCTGCTCCGGGCCGCGCCCGCGCCGTTTCCAAAACCTGCCGCCATCCGGACCGATGCGTGCCCACTTCGATCAGGGGCCAGTCCAACAGGTCGCCCGCATGGGCAATCTGGCGCGCCACATCCGGCGGCGCCACGGGGATCAACCGCTCCCCCATGATCCGGTCACTTTCCCGCCCATATTCATGCGGATTGCCAAAGATGATCTTGAGATCACTGAACCCCTGCTGAAAATCGCTTGCCGAATTACCTGTGCTGAGCATCACCGAAATGCCCGGATGCTGCGCCTCGAATTCGGCCAACCCCTTCGACAGGATCCCATGCGCAAAGATTAGCACCGATTGCAGGTAAAGCCCCTGCCCGCCGACCGCCCCAAAAAGCCCTTCGGTGGCCTCTTCCAGTGTCATCAACGCCTGTTGGACGGGGGGTAAATAGGCCCGCCCGGCCTCGGTCAGTCGCACAGCCTGCGCGCGACGCGTGAACAGGGGGGCGCCAAGCCGGTCTTCCAGCGCGCGCACCTGCTGGCTCACGGCGGCGGCGGACATGTTCAACTGCTGCGCCGCACGCGCAAAACTTTCCGTCCGCGCGGCGGCCTCGAACACACGCAGCCAGTTCAGCGAAGGAATCCGGCTCTCCATGTCAATAGGCTAAGCTCAGCTTAGCCTCTGAGGCAAGAGCCGCCGTGCTGCAAATCCCGCTTCCCGCACTAGCCTCGGATCATCACCCAGCCGGAGGTCCTCATGATTCCTTCCCTGCCCTTGACCAATGGTCGCCTCTCCACCGCCCAAACCGCCCAATATTGGGAGGATGGATTCCTGTTCCCGCTTCCCGTCTTGACCCCGGACGAGGCCCAAACCCTGCGCACCGAACTCGAGGCGCTGGAACGCGACTGGCTCGATGCCGGGCTGCCCCAACCGCTCAACACCTACAAACGGGTCAACGCCCAATGCGTCATGCCGCTGGCCCATCGCATAGGCTCCGACCCACGCATTCTCGACATCGTCGAAGGTCTGATCGGCCCGGACATCCTGATCTATGGCGTCGAATTCTTCATCAAGGAACCACGCACCCGCCACATGGTGGGCATGCACCAGGACCTCACCTATTGGGGGCTGGGCGCGATCGACGGGCTGGTGACAGCATGGCTGGCGCTCTCCCCGGCGACTCCGCAATCGGGCTGCATGGATTTCGTGCGTGCCAGCCACAATAACGCCATCCTGCCCCATGAAGACACGTTTTCCGAAGAGAATCTGCTGTCGCGTGGACAGGAAGTGCGCGTCGACGTCGCCGAGACCGACAAGGTGCCCATCGAGATTCACCCCGGCCAAATGTCGCTGCATCACGGGCTGACAATCCACGGCTCCGGCCCCAACACGAGCGATGACCGTCGCATCGCCGCCGTGATCCGATACGTCAGCCCTGAGGTCGCTCAACAGGTCGCCGACAAGGATTACGCCATGCTCGCCCGCGGCGCCGACCGTACCGGAAATTTCATCAACTATGCCCCACCCCGCGCGCCCTTTTCGCCGGAAAGCCTTGCCCTTTACGAGGAAATCCGCTCCGCTCAGGCACAGGCGACGATGAAGGGCGCAGACAATACGAAGGGACTATATGCGTAATGGACAAGGTTAGCTTTACCCAGATGAAGGACGGCACCAAGGAAGAGTACGAATTCCTGACGGCCCATGAGATCGACCACACGCGCCACACCGCCGACCGGCTCCTCAAGGCCCTTGTCGAGCTCGACGAAAGCCTGTCGGGCTACCAGATCACCCGCCTTGGCCATTCCGTGCAATCCGCCACCCGCGCCTGGCGCGACGGGGCCGATATCGACTGGGTGGTGTCGGCTCTGCTGCATGACATCGGCGACATCTACGCGCCTTACAATCACGACGAATACGCCGCCACGATCCTCAAACCTTTCGTGCGCGAGCAATGCGCCTGGGTGGTGCAGACTCATGGCGACTTCCAGATGCTCTATTACGGTCACCACCTTGACGGGTTCGACCAACACAAACGCGACCGGCACAAAGGGCACCCTTATTTCGACGACAACGCCGAATTCTGCGAACGCTGGGACCAGGCGTCCTTTGATCCCGACTATGAAGACCTGCCGCTCGAATTCTTCGCCCCGATGGTGCGCGAAGTGTTTGACCGCAAACCCTATGACCCAGAGGTGATCCGCCCCGGCGCGCGTGAACCACTGACCGATGCAACAAAAGCCGCGCGGCGGAGCCAGCCAGACTAATCGCGCCGTCGCCCGATCAGGCCGATCCGCCAAAACACCCACATCTGGATCGCTGCCGTCCCCACCAACAGCCCGCAAACCGCCCAGAACGCCCATGGTGTCTGGGCGCCGGGGATGCCCGCGACGTTGATCCCCAACAGCCCGGTGATCAACCCCAACGGCAGAAACAGCGCCGCCACCACCGACAGGATCAGCATCTGCCGGTTCATTGCCTCGGCCCTGAGATCAAGGATCTGGTCCTGCACCAGCTGCGCCCGGTCGCGGATCGCGTCCAGTTCCTCGGCCAAACGCGTCACCCTTTCGGTTGCTTCCCGCAACCGCGAGCGATCCTCCGGGCGCACCCATGGAAGGGTTTCGATCTCAAGCGTGCTCAGCGCGTCACGCTGCGGAAACATGTAGCGGCGCAACACGATGGCAATGCGCCGGATATCTGCCAGCTTGGCCCGCGATGGCGGCACGTCCCCGTCAAGCGCGGCATCCTCGAGCGCGTCGATGTTTTCGTTCAGCCCGGCGACCACCGGTTCTGCTCGGTCCGCCAGCCGCAGCGCCAACCGCGCCACCAGATCTGCCGGCCCTTCCGGCCCCTGGTTGCGCTCCACCGCCCCGATCACATCGTCCAGGGCGCGCAACTGGCGCCGCTGCACGCTCACCACCAAATCCGCCGTCAACCACAACCTCAGCGACACCATGTCCTCGGGTTCCGCGCCGGGATTCAGGTTCACTCCGCGCAGGTTCATCAACACCCCGTCGCCATGCACCGTACAGCGCGGCCGCGTCTCGGCCGCCAGCAGGGCCTGCATCACCAGCGGATCCAGCCCCAGCGCTTCCAGTTCCTCACCCGCACCCGGCAGCGCCATATCCGCATGCCGCCAGACAAACCCACCCTCCACGGCTTCCGGCACGATGCGCCCTGCCTGATCAAGACTGATTTCCTTCATCGCGGTCATTTAGTGGGTTCCCCTGAATTTCCACCCCCAGACTCGCCAGCCCCCCCGCCAAGGTCAAGAAAATTGGCATGCGACCTTTCCCTTGGGCGCACCATTCGATAATGGATCATCCAACCTGAACACCAAGCTGGATCAAGAAAAATGGCAATGGAAAAGACCTTCAACGCGGCCGAAGCCGAAGGCCGTCTCTACGAAGCCTGGGAAAAGGCGGGCTGCTTCACAGCCGGTGCCAACGCCAAGCCCGGCGCCTCGACCTATTGCATCATGATCCCACCCCCGAACGTGACCGGCGTTCTGCACATGGGCCATGCCTTCAACAACACGCTTCAGGATATCCTGATGCGCTGGAAACGGATGCAGGGCTTTGACACGCTCTGGCAGCCCGGCACCGACCACGCTGGCATCGCCACCCAGATGGTGGTGGAACGCAAACTTGCCGAAGAGCAGCAGCCCTCGCGCAACGAACTGGGCCGCGAGAAATTCCTCGAAAAGGTCTGGGAATGGAAGGCGCAATCCGGCGGCACCATCGTCAACCAGCTCAAGCGCCTCGGAGCGTCCTGCGATTGGTCGCGCGAAGCCTTCACCATGTCAGGCGCCCCCGGCGCGCCCGAAGACGTGGCGGGCGGCAATTTCCACGATGCCGTGCTCAAGGTCTTTGTCGACATGTACGAAAAGGGCCTGATCTATCGCGGCAAACGCCTCGTGAACTGGGATCCGCATTTCGAAACCGCGATCTCCGATCTTGAAGTCGAGAATATCGAAGTGCACGGCCATATGTGGCACTTCAAATATCCGCTCGCGGGTGGCGCGACCTATACCTATGTCGAGAAAGACGAAGATGGGAACGTGATCCTGACCGAGGAGCGCGATTATATCTCCATCGCCACGACACGCCCCGAGACGATGCTGGGCGATGGCGCCGTCGCGGTGCACCCGTCGGACGAACGCTATGCGCCCATCGTCGGAAAGCTCTGCGAAATCCCGGTCGGCCCCAAGGAACATCGCCGCCTGATCCCGATCATCACCGACGAATACCCCGATCCCGATTTCGGCTCGGGCGCGGTGAAGATCACCGGCGCACATGACTTCAACGACTACCAGGTCGCCAAGCGCGACGGCATCCCGATGTACCGCCTGATGGACACCAAGGGCCACATGCGCGCCGACGGCAAACCCTATGCCGAAGACGCCGCCACCGCCATGGCCGTCGCCAAGGGCGAAATGACCCTGACCGAGAACGAGGCCGACGCCATCAACCTCGTGCCCGATGACCTGCGCGGGCTGGACCGGTTCGAAGCGCGCACCGCCGTGATCAACCAGATCACCGAAGAAGGTCTTGCCGTGATGATCCCCAACCCCGCCGCCGGGGCCGAGGGTGAGCCGGAAGAGATCCCGCTGGTCGAGAACAAGCCGATCATGCAGCCCTTTGGCGACCGCTCCAAGGTGGTGATCGAACCGATGCTCACCGACCAATGGTTCGTGGACGCTGAAAAGGTTGTCGGCCCCGCGCTCGATGCGGTGCGTTCGGGCAAGGTCAGGATTCTCCCCGAGTCGGGCGAGAAAACCTATTACCACTGGCTTGAGAACATCGAACCCTGGTGCATCTCGCGCCAGCTGTGGTGGGGCCACCAGATCCCGGTCTGGTATGGTTTTGACCTCTCGGCCAACGGCTTTGTCGATGACGAAGGCGACGGCACGCTCGATCTAGTGGAAATGGGCCGCCTGCTTTCCGAGCAGAAGCTTCTGCTCGGGGATGAGCGCCACCATTGCGCCCATGACTTCGAGGCGGTGAAGGCCCAGTTCGCAGATGTCGAAGCCGCCCTGCCGACGCCGCTCAACCATGCCAACGTGATCGAGGTCGAAGACCGCGCCGCCGCTGTGCATGCCTTTGCCGCCGGTCTGGCCGAATACGAAGTCACGCAGGACCCGACCAAGCTGGTCTACCCGGTCTGGCGCGACCCCGACGTGCTCGACACCTGGTTCTCCTCCGGCCTCTGGCCCATCGGCACGCTGGGCTGGCCCGACAAGACGCCGGAGCTGGAGAAATACTTCCCGACCTCGACCCTCGTCACCGGGCAGGACATCTTGTTCTTCTGGGTCGCCCGCATGATGATGATGCAATTGGCCGTGGTCGACGACATCCCGTTCGACACGGTCTACCTGCACGGCCTTGTCCGCGACGCCAAGGGCAAGAAGATGTCCAAGTCCACTGGCAACGTCATGGACCCGCTGGAAATCATCGACGAATACGGTGCCGACGCGCTGCGCTTCTCCTCGGCGGCCATGGCCGCGCTTGGGGGCGTGCTCAAACTCGACATGGCAAGGATCGCGGGCTACCGCAATTTCGGCACCAAGCTCTGGAACGCCGCGCGCTTTGCCGAGATGAACGGCGTGTTCGATACCGACGTGATACCGACACAATACCGACGTGATACCGACGTGGCCCAAACCGCGAATAAATGGATCATCGGTGAAACCGCCAAGGTTCGCGAAACCGTCGATGACGCGCTCGAAAACTACCGCTTCAACGACGCCGCAAACGCGCTTTACGCCTTTGTCTGGGGCAAGGTCTGCGACTGGTATCTGGAATTCTCCAAGCCGCTCTTCGCCTCCGAAGACCCCGCTGTTGTGGCCGAAACCAAGTCGACCATGCGCTGGGTCATCGACCAGTGCCTGATCCTGTTGCACCCGATCATGCCCTTCATCACCGAAGAGCTCTGGGACAACCTTGGGACACGCGACACGATGCTGGTGCACGCCGATTGGCCGACCTACCAAGCTGCTGATTTCGTTGACGAAGCCGCCGACCGCGAAATGAACTGGGTGATCTCGGTGATCGATAACGTCCGCTCGGCACGTGCCCAGATGCACGTGCCCGCAGGCCTCAAGATCCCGATGCTGGTAAGCGAACTTGATGCCGCCGGCAAAGAGGCATGGGCCCGCAACGAGGCGCTGATCATGAAGCTCGCGCGCATCGACAGCCTGACCGAAGCGGCCGAGTTCCCCAAAGGCTCGATCACCGTTGCGGTCGAGGGCGGCAGCTTTGGCCTTCCGCTGGCCGACATCATCGACATCGACGCCGAAAAAGCGCGCCTTGAAAAGACCTTAGGCAAACTCGCCAAGGAACTGGGCGGTCTGCGCGGCCGCCTGAACAACCCCAAATTCGTGGCCTCCGCCCCGGAAGAGGTGGTGGAAGAAGCCCGCGAAAACCTCGCCGCCCGCGAAGAGGAAGAAGCCAAGCTCAAGGCCGCGCTGGACAAGCTGGCCGAAATCGACTGAGCCTGTGAAAAGCCGCGCATTATGCCTATAATGACGGCATGATGCGCTCTTTTCGAAACCTGATAGAACGGCAGATCAAGAAGGCCGAAGCCGAGGGGCAACTCACCAACCTCGAAGGCTCCGGCAAACCCCTGCCCCAGCGCCACGCGCTCGAAGACCCCGCCATCGCCGCCGGTCATCGCATCATGGCCCAGGCAGGTGTGGTCCCGCGAGAGTTTGAGCTCAAGGAACAGTTAGAGCAGGCCCGCAAGGATTGGCGGAGCGCCACCGATCCGGCGGACAGGAAGCGCCTCATGGCCCGCATCGCTGAACTGGAACTCGCCTATAACGTCGAACGCGAAGCCTACCGCAAGTTCCTGAAATAGCTCCGCCTCTTCATATTTCCGCAGATACTCCGGGGGTAAGTTTGAAAATGCCTACATTTTCAAACCAGGGGGCTGGCCCCCTTGCTTCACCCGAAATTCGGCTTGCGCTTTTGCAGGTTCGCGGCAATCACCACCATCTGGTGCGGTTTGCCCATTAGGGTGGACTGCACCCGGCTCTCCTCAAGCAGCACGGCATCCGGATCGCCCTTGTTTTCTTCGGCAAACCCGATCAGAGCCTTGGCCGCGCGAATGGCCGACGGGCTCTTGCCTGCAATCTCCTCGGCCAGCGCCATCGCGGCTGCCACCGGATCTTCGGCAATCTCGCTGACCAACCCCCAGTCCAGCGCCTGCGCGGCATCAAACGGTGCCGCCGTATAGGTCAGCCGCCGGATCACGTCCGACCGGGTGAGATGCGGCAACAGCGCCATCCCGCCCATATCCGGCACGATTCCCCATTTCATCTCCATCACCGCCATCTTGGTATCGGGCGCCGCAAAGCGCACATCCGCGCCCAGCGCGATCTGGCATCCTCCACCATAGGCCACACCCTGAAGCGCACAGAGCACCGGCACTGGCAACTTGCGCCACACCATAACCACCTGCTGGAACAGGTTGGCGTTTCCATGGCTGCGCGGCATCAACAATTCGACAGGGTCGCTTCCGGCGTGGATGCCAAACGACATCACGTCCAGCCCCGCGCAAAACGCCTTGCCCTCTCCCGACAGCACGACAACCCGCACGTCCTCGTTGTCCATCAGGCTTTCCCCGGCATCGACGATGGCCTGCATCATCTCCGGGTCCAGCGCATTCATCTTGTCCCCCCGCGTCAGCGTCACGCGGGCAATGTGGTTTTCAATCTCAACCGATACGCGGGCCATGAATGCCTCCCTCTCAAAGCGTCGTTGCCCCAATCTCACAAGGACTGCCGCCAAAATCCACTCTAACGTCGGGGCATTTCTCGCTTGCCGCCTGACGGCCATTGCGCCAAATTCACGCGCATGACCGGACCCCGTTTTACCAAGCTCGCTCAGAGCCTGCCCGCCACCGTCCCCTTTGTCGGACCCGAAGCCCAGGAACGAAACATGGGCCGTGCCTTCGACGCTCGTCTGGGCGCCAACGAAAACATCTTCGGCCCCTCGCCCAAGGCCATCGCCGCCATGCAGAGCGCGGCCTCTGATATCTGGATGTATGGCGACCCCGAAAGCCATGATCTGCGCCATGCGCTTGCCGATTTTCATGCGGTTGCCCCCGAGAACATCGTCGTAGGCGAAGGCATCGACGGCCTCCTCGGCTATCTCGTGCGCCTGCTGATCGAAACCGGCGACTCGGTGGTCACCTCGCTCGGCGCATACCCTACCTTCAACTACCACGTCGCAGGTTTCGGCGGCGCGCTGCACACGGTCCCTTATCACGGCGATTCTGAAGACCTGCCCGCGCTGCTGTCCAAGGCTGCCGAGGTCGACGCCAAGCTGGTCTACTTCGCCAATCCCGATAACCCGATGGGCAGTTGGTGCAAGGGCGTCGACATCGTGGCCCAGCTCGACGCTATCCCCGAAGGCTGCGTTCTGGTGCTCGACGAGGCCTATGTCGAACTGGCCCCCGAGGGCACCGCCGCGCCGGTGTCGATCGACGATCCCCGCGTGATCCGCATGCGCACCTTCTCCAAGGGCTACGGCATGGCGGGCGCCCGTGTGGGCTATGCACTTGGGCAGGCCGATTTCATCCGCGCCTTCGAAAAGATCCGCAACCATTTCGGTATGAACCGCGCCGCACAGGCCGGGGCGCTGGCCGCCTTGCAAGATGCCAACTGGCTCCAAGAAACCCGCGCGAAGGTCGCGGCCGCGCGCGACACGATCACCGATATCGCCGCCAAATACGGGCTCACCGCTCTGCATTCGGCCACCAATTTCGTTGCAATCGACTGCGGCCGTGACGGCGCTTATGCCAAGGCCATTCTCGACGGTCTCGTGGCGCGTGGCGTATTCGTGCGGATGCCTTTCGTCGCCCCCCAGAACCGCTGCATCCGCATCAGTTGCGGGCCGGAACACGAACTCGCCCTGTTCGACGCCGCGCTCGAAGAGGTACTGGCGGAACTCGGCTGATTTCACGCCTGCTCACGAAAAATTTGCCGCCCCGCACACGAAACGGCGCTATCCTTCTGCCCAAGGAGGAAAGCCCATGTCCCGCCCGATCCAGCGTGTCGAGGATTACACCACCACCTGCCTGGTGATGGGTTTCGTCAACCTGCTCTGGATATTCGGCGTGTTCTGGGTGCTCTGGGGCCTACCCGCCGTGATGGTGTTCGCCGTGATCCTGAACGCCGGCATCAACCGTATTTCCGGGCGCCCCTAGGCGCCCGCAATCACCTCCGAGGCCGCCTCGATCCCACCCGGCCCGTGGGGAATACTCAACGCCAAAAGCCCGCTCTGAACCGTCGCCAGAAGCCCAAGGATCATCTGCGCATTCACATGCCCCATGTGACCGAACCGGAAATACCCGTCACCTGCGGGATCCGCGTCGGTCGACATACCCAGCCCGATGCCAAGCGTCAGCCCCGCCTGATCCTGTGTCCAGCGCCGTAGCACCGTGCCATGCGGCGCCCCCAGATGCAGAGACGTCACTCCATGGCTGCGATGCGCCGGGTCCGCCATGTTTAGCCGCATCGGACCATCCTGTCCCCACGCCCCCACAGCCGCCCAGATCGCCCGCGCCAGGATCTCATGACGCGCCCAGATATGATCCAGCCCCTCCGCCTTGATCATATCCAAAGCGGCGCGCAGCCCATAAAGGTGATGCGTCGGCGCCGTGCCACAGAAAAGTTGGTAATAGAACTCGGGATTCGCACGCGGTGTCCAATCCCAATACCGGCTTACGCGCGGCATTGACTCGCGCACCACCGCCGCCTTGCCGTTGAAGAACACGAAACCCAGCCCCGGCGGCACCATCAGTCCCTTCTGGCTGGCCGCAACCATCACATCCACGCCCCAGGCATCCATCTCGAACCGGTCACAGCCCAGCGACGCGATGCAATCCACCATCAACAGTGCCGGATGCCCCACGGCGTCCATGGCTTTGCGCAACGCGGCAATGTCAGAGCGTGCCGAGGTCGACGTGTCCACATGCACCGCCAGCACGGCCTTGATCTCGTGGCCAGTGTCGGCGGCCAACGCATCTGCCACCCGTTCGGAATCAATCGGGCTTTGACGCCCGAAATCAATGATCTGCGTTTGGGCACCTAGCCCCTCTGCGATCTCGCTCCAGCCGTACCCGAACCGCCCCGAGGCCGGCACCAGCACCTTCTCTCCGGGAGAGATCACGTTGGCCAGCGCCGCCTCCCATGCCGCATGCCCGTTGCCGATATAGATCGCCACGTGATGCCTGGTCCCTGCCACCATCTTCAGATCCGGAATCAGACCGTAGGTCAGGTCGATCAGTTCCCCTTCATAGATGTTGGGTGCAGCACGGTGCATTGCGCGCAACACCGCCTCGGGCATCACGGAGGGGCCGGGAATGGCGAGATAGGAACGTCCCTGCGTCAGATCCATGAACCCGACTCCTTGCGCTGTTAAGAGTGATCGGACAGACACTATCCCCCCATGAACCGACGTCAATAACCCGCCACGCGGGCGCAAGAGGTTTTCCGCGGAAACCGCCCTAAAAACCGGCACCCGCCCCTTTGCCTCTGGTTTTGCCCGTGCCCGGGCTGTAAACCAAATGCCTAAGAATGGGTAACAGGGCCGGACCACGTGGCAGACAAAGAAGCAGATTATGGCCAGGACAGCCGTGCGCTGATACTCTGGATCTGGCGTGGATACCTCAGAAAATACAAATGGATTCTGGCTCTTGCCGGAGTTCTGATGGCCATCGAAGGATCGACGCTGGGCGCGATCAGCTACATGGTGAAACCCATGTTCGATACGGCCTTTGCGCCGGGCAATTCAGGGGCACTCTGGTTCGTTGCCCTTGTTTTCGCGGGCATTTTCTTTACCCGTGGCGTCACCAGCATCCTGCACAAGGTCATGATGACATCCGTGTCGCAAAAGGCCGCGGCCGATCTGCGCACCGACCTGCTCGGACATCTGATGCTTCAGGACAACGCCTATCATCAGACGCACCCCCCGGGCTTCCTGATCCAGCGTGTGCAGTCAGACGTTCAGGCGATCAACAATATCTGGTCCACCTTCATCACCCGTGCGGGTCGGGATCTCGTGTCACTTATTGCGCTGCTCGTGGTGGCTGTGAGCGTCGATCCGATCTGGACCCTGATTGCCTGCGTCGGCACCCCGCTTCTGATCCTTCCTACGCTGGCCGCGCAGAAATTCGTCCGCCGCCGGTCACGCGAAGCCCGCGATCTCGGGGCGCGCATCGCCACCCTTCTGGACGAGATTTTCCACGGCATCATCCCGACCAAGCTCAACCGGCTTGAAGACTACCAATCCAACAAGTTCCGCCAGTCCACCAAACGGTTGGTGCGCGCTGAAATCCGCGCCTCGGTCGGGACGGCCTCGATTGCCGGCATGGTCGATTTCACCGCCGGTCTCGGCTTTTTCCTCGTCCTGCTCTACGGCGGCAGCGAGATCGTCGCCGGGGAAAAGACCGTGGGGCAGTTCATGAGTTTTTTCACGGCCATGGGCATGATGTTCGAACCCCTGCGCCGCCTTGGTGGCATTGCCGGTCGCTGGCAGGTCATTGCCTCCTCGATTGAACGCGTCAAGGAACTGGTCGACACCCAGCCCACGCTGACCGATCCAAGCAACCCTCTTGCCCCGCCCAAGGACGTACCCGGCATCGAACTGCGCAATGTTACGCTTGCCTATGGGGATACGACCGTGCTGCAGGGGGCCAGCTTCACCGCCGAACCCGGCAAGACAACCGCCATCGTCGGCGCCTCGGGGGCCGGTAAATCCACCGTGTTCAACGTGTTGACCCGGCTCGTTGACCCGCAGTCCGGCGAGGCGCTCGTGGGCGGCGTCGCCAACCGCCAGTTGACCCTGACCGATTTGCGCAACATGTTTTCCGTCGTCTCGCAGGACGCCATGCTGTTTGACGAAACCCTGCGCGAAAACATCCTTCTGGGTCAGGATAATATCGACGACGACCGGCTTCAGGCCGTACTTAAGGCCGCCCATGTTGCCGAGTTCTTGCCCAAGCTCGCGGATGGTCTGGATACCGAGGTCGGCCCGCGCGGTTCCAACCTGTCGGGTGGTCAGCGCCAGCGCGTGGTGATCGCCCGCGCCCTGCTGCGCAACACCCCGATCCTCTTGTTGGACGAAGCCACCTCCGCCCTGGACGCCCAGTCTGAAACCCTCGTGCAACAGGCGCTGGACGAACTGTCCCAAGGCCGCACGACCCTTGTCATTGCACACCGTCTGTCCACCGTGCGGGAAGCCGACAAGATCGTGGTGATGGACCGGGGGCAGGTTGTCGATCAGGGCACCCATGACGAGCTTCTGAAACGCGGCGGGCTCTATGCCGAGCTTTACAACCTGCAATTCAACACGACAGGTGAAAGCGCCGAAAAAAAGGCGCTCAAACCGGTCGCGGATGACGCGCCGCAGGGCGACGAGTCCCCCAGAACCATGTTCGGCCGCCTCCTGTCTCGGCTGCCTTGGGTTAGCGGCCCCTAACGCCGATAGTTTTCAGCCAAGGTTTCCGGCGATACCCCCGCAAAATACCGGGCCAACGTCCAGAGATTGCGTGCCCCCTGCCGCATCCAACCCGCGCGGCGGTATTTCTCCGCGCTGGTGACGGCCATGGCATCCAGCCCCCGCATTTGCCCCCGCAGCGCCCGCGCCATGGCCACGTCTTCCATCAGCGGCATATCGGCGAAACCACCTGACTGCTCATAACGAGCGCGCGAGACCAGCAACCCCTGATCCCCGTAAGGCAGTCCAAAAAGGCGCGACCGAAGGTTTGCCCAGCCTGCCACGACCCGCGCCGCCACGCCGCCGGCATCAAAACGCAGGCGGAAATACCCCGCCTCGCCAGAGGCCGCCATGTGCGCCATCACGGCTTCACTCCACCCCGGTTCAAGGCACGTATCCGCATGCAGGAACAAAAGCCACTCGCCCTCGGCCGCTGCGCCGCCCGCACGCAACTGCCCCCCCCTGGAAGGCGCAGTGCGCAGCACAACAGCGCCGGCCTCCTCGGCCATGGCCGCAGTGCCGTCATCCGAACCGCCATCTACCACGATCAACTCGCGGATCACCCCGCTTTGCAGCCCCTCGAACAGCGCAGCCAGACACGCCGCCAACGCCCCTTCGGCGTTCAAGGTCGGGATAATCACCGAAACCGGTGCGCGCATTTCTCTCTCCTGCCCTGTTGCACGGCCCTGTTGCTTCTATATGAACAAGAAGCGCAAGAACAGGACACGCCATGGACCGCCCAAGAACCATTCTCCGCATCACCGGCCCCGATACCGATCACTTCCTGCAGGGGCTGATCACCAATGACATGACCCAGCTCACGGGTGGCCTGCTCTACACCGCCATCCTGACCCCACAGGGCAAGTATCTGGCCGATTTCTTCCTGCTCCGTGATGGGGACACTGTTCTCCTGGACGCAGACAGCGCACAGGCGCCCGCCCTTCAGACGCGCCTCGCCATGTACAAACTGCGCGCTGCGATCGAAATCGCCACCACCAACTTGCACTTGCATCGGGGCACCGGACCGGTCCCCGAAGACGGCCACCCGGACCCCCGCCACCCCGACTTGGGCTGGCGTGCCTATCGGGATACGCCCCAGGCCGGCGACACAACCGACTGGGACGCCCTGCGCGTTGCGCTTGCGATCCCTGCTTCCGGCGTGGAGCTGACCGAAGACAGCTATATCCTCGAAAACGGGTTCGAGCGACTGAACGGCGTCGATTTCCGCAAAGGCTGTTATGTCGGACAGGAAGTCACCGCGCGCATGAAACACAAGACCGAACTACGCAAGGGGCTGACAGTGGTCGAGATTGACGGCACCGCCCCGGTGGGAACAGAAATCATCCGTGATGGCCGCGCCATCGGTACACTCTTTACCCAATCCGGCACCCGCGCGCTGGCCTATCTGCGCTTTGATCGCGCGGGCGGCGACATGCAGGCCGGCGGCGCCCGCATCCGCTGGACAACATGACCCCGGAAAGGCTGAGCGATGCGGTCGAAAGGCTGCTTGGCTCCGCCGTCCTCAACGCGCGCCCGCTACACGGCGGCGACCTCTCGCAGGTCGCGCAGCTTACCCTGGCCGACGGGCGCAACGTGGTGGCCAAGACCGGCCCGCTCGTCGCCACCGAAGCCCGCATGTTGCATGCCATGGCACGGGGCGGCGCGCCGGTTCCCGAAGTCCTCGCGGCCGAAAGCACCTTGCTCCTGTTGGCCCATGTCGAAGAAGCCAGCGCCTCTCCGGCGGGTTGGCGTAATCTTGGAGCAACCCTAAGCCAACTACACGCCCGGACCGGTGAACGTTACGGCTGGCACGAAGACTATGCCTTCGGCGCCGTCGCCATCTGCAACCGAAGGACTTCGAACTGGCTCGGTTTCTGGGCCGATCACCGCTTGTTGGCAGATCTCCAAACCCTCCCGCCGGATATCGCCCTGCGTCTTGAACACCTGGCCACCCGCCTGCCCGATCTGCTCCCGGCAACACCGCCGCCCGCGTTCGTGCATGGCGACCTCTGGTCCGGCAACGTGCTTTTCGACCGAAACGGAAAGGCATGGCTGGTCGACCCCGCTTGCTATTTTGGCCACAGCGAAGTCGACCTCGCCATGCTGCACCTTTTCGCCGCCCCTCCGGACATATTCTGGCAAGGCTACGGCGCCCCCGATCCGGGCTGGCGCACACGCCTCCCGATCTACCAGCTCTGGCCCGCACTTGTGCACCTGAAGCTCTTTGGGACCACCTATCAGGCTCTCGTCACGCGTCTGCTCGACACGCTCAAGGTCTAACGCGACTCCCATTTCTCATTGGTTCCAAATACCCAAAACAAAAAAGGGCCGCGCTTGGCGGGCCCTTTCCAAAAGAAACGCAACGTCACATCAGGCGCGTTCGGAGTATTCCATGGTCTCGGTGTTGACCACGATGTCCTCGTCCTGTCCCACGAAAGGCGGCACCATGACCCGCACGCCGTTGTCCAGAACCGCCGGTTTGAACGAGTTCGCCGCCGTCTGACCTTTGACCACCGGCTCGGTTTCCACGATCTTGCAGATCACTTTCTGCGGCAGTGTCGCGTTCAGCGCTTCGTTCTCGTAGAACTCCACAACAATCGTCATTCCGTCTTGCAGGAACGGACGCCGGTCCCCCAACAGATCCGCCGGAAGCTGGATCTGCTCATAGGTTTCGGTGTCCATGAAGATCAGCATTCCGTCGTCTTCATACAGAAATTGTTGATCTTTTTGTTCCAGACGCACCCGCTCCACCTTGTCGGCGCTGCGGAAGCGTTCGTTCAGCTTCGAGCCGTTGCGCAGGTTACGCAGCTCGACCTGGGCAAAGGCACCGCCCTTACCGGGCTTCACGTGGTCTACTTTGACAGCGGCCCAAAGACCGCCATTATGCTCCAGCACGTTGCCGGGGCGAATTTCATTACCGTTGATCTTGGGCATGTTACAAAACCATGTCAGAAAGGTTGATCCGAGTTCACCCGCTCCTATATCTGGCAGGCTGACAGGTGGCAAGGTGGCGTATCTCGTGCTGCAAACGCAGAATGCTATGCAAATTGTGCATAGAAGATATGCAACACTGCCCTATCCGAATCAAATGAATTGCGCCATAAGGGGCGTCACGCCGAAAACACAAGAGCAATAATACAAGGACGACGAGATGACCGATTTCGTTGATGGAGCGGCCTTTAACAACGAGCAAGGCAACCGCGCTCGCAAACTTTTCGCGGCTGTTGTGCTGGCCGCACTCGATGATGCCATCGCCGACGACAAGAAGTACGGCAATGGTCCGGAACAGATTGCCCGCTGGGCCCGGTCGCGAGACGGGCGCGAGGTGTTGTCCTGCGCCGGAATTGACCCCAACGAACGCGTTGTTTCGGGTCTTATGGAATTCGTCGCCAAAGGGGTCCGCACATCGGTGGCCCTGTCGCGCGAAGAAAGCGAACGGCGCAACGCCGCTGCACAGGCCGAAGCCGCCTGATTTCCTCGCTCGTCCCATGAAAAAGCGGCGCGCCTATTGGGCGCGCCGCTTTTCCTTTCTCAACTGGTGGCTTCGTCAGTCCAGATCATGCGCCGCCAGCGCCCGATGTATCTCGCGCCGGACCAGCTTGCGCACATTGCGGGTAATCCGCTCTCCCAAGGCACCTTGCAGTTCCTGGCGCACGATATCGGCCACCATCTCGCGCAGCATTTCTTCATCGATCTCCGCAGCCTCGTCCACGCCATCGGCCAGGTCCGGCATTACTGCGGACTCGACCTCTTCGATGAACTCATCCTGAAGCGCCTGCTCGAAAGTCGTTGCTTCCAAATCCTCTTCGCGGGGCGCGGCACTCCATCCCGTCGCGACCGTTTCCGTCCCGGCATAGTCACTGTCCCCCGGGGCATCCGGCTCTTCCGGGCCGAACGCGGGCTCACCTTCGCGCCACTGTACAATGCGCGCATCCAGAACCTGCTGGAAATCGAACGGCGTTTCCTCTTCCCCCGCCATTTCGGAGTCCTGCCCGGCTTCGACGTGATCCTCCGCGACATCCGCGTCACGATCCTCGCCCGCGTCCTCGAAGGTGTCGTGCCACGCGTCGGCGTCTCCCGTTTCCGGGGCATCGGGCGCCGCTTCCGGCGCGTCCCAAGCGTCCGTGTTCGCCATGGCCTCGGCTTCGATGACATCCGACCCCGCATCAAGCTCGTCGTCGTGCCAGTCGTCACCATCCCCATCAGACAGCTCCGAAGCATCTTCTTCCCACGCGGCCACCGCATCTTCGGCATCTTCGTCGATATCCGCCGCGATGTCTTCTTTCGCGGCGGCTTCGGCCGCGGCTTCTTCGCCATCGTCCACGTCGTCCCACGCGGCAAACGATTCGTCCTCGGGGGCTAAGTCGTCGCCGCCATCGGCTTCCGCTTCCTGCGGCACTTCCGCCACCCGCAATGACGGCGTCAGGACCAACGCCGGCGGCGCGGGTGGATGCTCTGATTCAAGTTGTTTTGCTTCGTTTTCGCCATGCGAAACCGCCACGGGTGCAGCCGCCTGCGCCGGTTTGCGATTCTCCGAAACCAGCCGACGAATAGACGTCAGGACATCTTCGATCTCAGAATTGGTGACGGGATCAGACATTGTGCAGTACCACTCTTTCCTCGTCGCAAGTGTAGCGACTGCGTGCTTTTCGCACAACCTATAGGAAGAATTGTAAACGCACACAGGACGCTGTTCGCAATAACGTGGCGCCGAATCCCGCGCCCCAGCGCCAACACGCCCCTCGAACCCTAGTTATGGTCGGCAGCCTTGCCCAAGGACTTCAAGACCTTGTCGAGCTGTTTGCCTCGCTTGGAGTGCACTGCGGGGGCGTCCTTGACGAGGTTGTAATAGGCCTCGGGGTCATATTGTTCGACCCGCAAGTTGAGGTGATCAATGGTCAGCAACCCCATCGACGAAAGCACCGCGTAGGCCGCGATATGCTGTGTTGCCATTGCCGTGATCAGGTTGGCTTCGGCATCCAGAAGATCCTGCTCCGCCGTAAGCACGTCCAGCGTTGTACGCGCACCAAGCTTGGCTTCTTCACGCACCCCTTCAAATGCGATCCGCGCCGCGTCCACCTGGCGTTCGCTCGAGGTGATCGCCGCACCAGATGCAATCAGGCGTGCCCAGGAACTACCCGCAGCTTCGCGAATTCCGTGCCGCGTGACGTGCAGCCCAGCGCGCACCGCATCGCGCCGCGCCATGGCCTGGCGGGACAGCGCAGACAGGCGCCCGCCCTGATAGATCGGCCCACCCAGAGTCACGCCAACCGAGGCCCCGTCCGAGAAAAAGTTGTTGCCGAATTCCTGCTCTGTCCCATAGCGCGCACCAAGCGACACGGTCGGTCCCATCTGCGCCTTGGTTCTCAGCACGTTCAGCTCCGCAGCCGAAATCTCATGCTGGGCCCGGATCATCTCCGGGTGGGATCGAATGGCAACCGCCTTGGCGTCATCAACGGATTTCGCCGTGTATGGCAGGCGCGTCGGAGCCGTCAGTTTGCCCGGGCGATGCCCGATCGCAGAGGCATAGAATTCCTGGCTCTGCAGCAGATCCCCCTGTGCCGCCGCCAATTGCGCCCGCGCGCCTTCCAGCCGGGCTTCGGCCAACGCGACATCAGTACGCGTCACTTCGCCAACTTCGAAACGGTCCCGCGCGGCCTGCAACTCGCGTTCCAGCACACGCAGGTTGTTCTGACGCAGCAACACGATTTCCGTATCGCGCACGACCGACATGAATGCCTGCACCGCGTCAAACAAAACGGCCTGCTCGACTGATACCAACGCCTGACGGGTCGCCAAAACGGTTTCCTTGGCCGCATCAACCGCGAGACGGGTGGCCCCATTGTCAAAAAGCAGCAACTGGAATTCGAGCCCAATGGACGCATATTGCCGGTCGTTGCTGACGACCCGGCCAACAGATCCAGCGTTGCGTGCGTTGCTGCTGGTGTGCCTAATCTCACCGAACCAGTTCAACACGGGTCGCAACAAAGCGAGAGTGGCGGCCACGTCTTCGTCCGCAGCCCGCAAAAGAGCGCGATTTTGTTCCAGCAGACCACTGTGCCGATAAGCCGACACCATCGCATCGGACAATGTCTCTGCCGAGGCAGATGCCACCGCGAGAACCGAAACCGAGAAGGCCAAGGCCCCCGTGCGAACCGCCTTGCGTACCTGTTGGAACATTATTCCCTCACCTGTTGCGGCCCGACCCTTCCGGTCGTGCTCAAAGTTCGAAGGCGTGGTGTTTTTCGAACCCCGGCAAAACCGGCGCGCCCGCATTGAATGCAAACCGCCAATTGATCTCGCCGTCGATCTTGTATCCGATCCGGACCACGCCCAAGGCGCCCTCTACGAACAGAGTGACCATACGGCCACCCTCTTTCAACTGCGACGTGAGGGAATCCGGCAAAAATTCCACACCCCCTTGCACAACGATCACATCATAGGGGCCATGTTCCGCCGCACCGTCGGTCAGGGCGCCCGTGTGGATCACCGCATTGTCGACACCCTGCTCGGCCAAAAGGTTCTGCGCTTCCGCCGCGCGATCCTCATCATCCTCGATCGCAATCACGGCTTCGGCCATACGCGCGATGACCGCCGTGGAGTAACCAAGCCCCACGCCAATATCCAGCACCAACTCGTCTTTCTGGATATCCAGGCCGTCCAGCATCTTGGCCAGCGTGCGCGGATCTAGGATCACCCGTTTGCCCCCCAGGGCAATATGTTCCCCGACATAAGCCGCATCCCGGCAGTCGCGCGGCACGAAGGCTTCCCGCGGAACGCTCAACATCGCCTCGATGACGGTGTATTTGGTAACGTCCGAAGGACGTACCTGTGTATCAACCATGGTGGTGCGCAGGGCGGTATAGTCGGTCATTCCAAACTCATGTGCTCAGACTCGGGATGCCCTCTCTTGCCACAACTCCCCCCGCTCGGCAACGTCCCGCCCCCGCTTTTCCGCCCCAACCCCCGCGACACATGGCCTGACCCGCCCACCTGTCCCGCTTCAAAACGGTGTTTTCGGAGTATTGGGGCCCAAAAAAGGACTTGCACCGCCCCGGATTTCAGACCATGTATGCCACCACTTTCGGGCCTGCCCGAAACACCACGGATGGCGAGTTGGCGGAGTGGTGACGCAGCGGATTGCAAATCCGTGTACACCGGTTCGATTCCGGTACTCGCCTCCATTTCTTTCTAAATCACAGGGTTAGCGACTGAGTGGTCGAGTGTGACACAAAGTGGGACACACCAACCATGAAGCTGTCAACTTATCTAACCTGTTCCAGACATGGAATTTTTTACTTTCGCTGGCCTATCCCTTCTTCACTAGACAGAAAGAGGACAACTGTCCGGATTTCCTTGCGGACCCGATGTGCAACGCAAGCTGGAACTTTGTCCCGGTATTTAGCATGTTGCGGCCAACTGATGCGGGATAGACACGACTTGGCACACTTAAGGCAGGATGAGATTAGATCGCTGGTGCGCGACTACTTCCAGACGATGCTGGACCGATACCTAGAGAAGATGAATGACACTGGTTTTGCCCAGCGTTCCATCGAACTGATGCAAGATGAGATTTCTGTGCACGAGAACGCGGCGGAAGGTGAAGACCTGCTTTCCGATTTGTACCTCGACAGCGAAGCAATTTGCGAAGCTGTGGGTCTCAGTCCCATTCAATGGCGCGACAACCTGCCGTCGCTGCGCCGCGAACTGCGCAAGGGCCGCAGAGACATGCTGGCACGCGTTCTAGAGGCCGTAGAGCGCCTTGAGCACTATTCCTTTGACACAAGCCCAGCCAACCCTCCCGTGCGTCCTGCGCCGACGCTGCCCGTGTCTTCGCCCTTGGGGACGGCAGTGGACGACTTCATCGCGGAACACTCTCGACAATGGGCTGCAAAGACCATCGGGCAGAACCGTGCTTACTTGAACATTCTCGTTGAGTACTTTGGGCCTAGCCGCCTCCTTGGCACGATCACCAAGCAGGATGCCAGCGAGGTTAAGAAGGTTTTGCAGGAGTTACCGGCAAGCAGGAACACTAAACCGAAGTTGAAAGCAATGCCACTTGCGCAAGTCATCAAAGAACCCGGACACAACAAGATCGCACCCAAGACGATCAACAGTCACATTCAAATGTTCAAGATGTTCTTCGATTGGGCAGAACGGCACGGTCATACGCCACACAGCCTCTTTGACGGCATGAAAGTAGCCAAGGCCAAGAAAAGCAAGACTGAGCGCAAGCCATTTACCCCAGACCAAACCCAACGGCTTTATACTGAGTTGACACTAAACCCCGCAGGGTTGGTGCGCAGCGACAGCCACAAGTGGGGGATGCTGTTGGGCATGTTCACCGGAGCGCGCTTGAACGAAGTATGCCAACTCGACATCGCTGACATACAGCAAGACGGTGACACTTGGTTTCTGAATATCACCGACGAAGGTGACGACAACAAGAGCGTGAAGTCCACAGCAGGTAGGCGCAAGGTGCCACTGCACCCTGAGTTGATCCAATTGGGCTTTCTCGACTTCGTAGAAAGCCGCCGACGGGGTACGCGCTTGTTTCCAGACTACAGCTACAGTGCAAACGGCGGCTATGGCCGTAACCTTGGGCGCTGGTGTAACGAAAGTTTCTTACCAAAACTGGGCATCAAGCAGCCCGGCCTTGTCTTCCATATGACCTGCCCCCCAAATTCTCCCTCGTTCTGATGTAGAGTTTGCTCAACCTTTCGAAGGAGCAAACAGATGCGAAAGAGCCGTTTCACGGAAGCGCAAATCATTGGGATGATCAAAGAGCAGGAAGCAGGCATGCCGACAGCGGAGGTGTGCCGCAAGCACGGTCTCAGCCAGGGCACGTTCTACAAGTACAAATCGAAGTATGGCGGCATGGAGGTGTCGGATGTCGCTAAGCTGAGGGCGATGGAAGACGAGAACGCCAGGCTCAAGCGCCTTCTGGCAGATACGATGCTGGACAATGCCGTTCTGAAAGACTTGCTGGGAAAGAACTGACGACGCCAACCGAACGGCGGGATGCAGCGCTCAAGGCGATGCGGGATCATGACATCTCGCAGCGCCGAGCGTGCAGGCTCGTTGGTGTCGATCCCAAAACTGTCAGGCGTGAACGCCCGCCCGACAATCCTGAGATCAGGGAGGAGATGAAAGCCGTCGCAGTCCAGCGGCGCCGGTTCGGCTATCGGCGGATCGGCGTTATGCTGGAGCGCAAGGGGATGATCATGAACCACAAGAAGCTGTACCGCCTCTACACGGAGGAGAAGCTGGGCGTCAGGCGACGAAGGGGTCGCAAACGGGCGCGGGGATCGCGGACGCCAATGCCCGAGGCTCTGAGGCCCGGCGAACGCTGGTCTCTGGACTTCCTGTCCGACACGTTCGGGGCATCGCGACGGTTCCGCATTCTGGCGGTGAACGATGATTGCTGCCGCGAGAACCTGTGTCTGATGGCCGATACCAGCATCTCGGGTGCCCGTGTGGCGCGGGAACTGGATGCGCTTGTCCGGGTCTATGGTAGGCCCGCCAGCATAGTCAGTGACAACGGCACCGAGTTCACCAGTCGGGCGATCCTGAAATGGGCGAACAACAACGGCGTCGATTGGCATTACATCGATCCGGGCAAGCCCCAGCAGAACGCCTTCATCGAGTCCTTCAACGGCAGCCTCCGGGACGAGTTGCTGAACGAGGAGATGTTCGACAGCTTGGAAGATGCACGGCGAATTCTGGCCCTCTGGCGCTACGACTACAACAACGTCAGGCCGCACTCATCGCTCGGCAATCAAACACCCGCGGAAGCGCGCCGGGCGCTTGAGCCAAATGAGGGCTCCGCGCCCGGCGCGCTTGCCCAAACCGAAACCGAAGAATATGAAAACCAGACCCGCAGACTCTCGTTTTGAATGAGGGACCATCGGGGGGCAGGTCAGGCAGGTCACTTCATCGCCCGTCTCCTCAGTTGGAGAACAGGCTAACTTCAAATCGGGGGCTTTTCAGGGAAGAAGGCCAATCCGGTGCCGAAGCTGGCGCTACGTTGCCCTTTGTCAAACGACACCCCTTCCAGCCGCTTCATAGTGCGTAATATGAAATGAGATTGGCAAGCCAACTCTGCGATTCGCTTGAATCTGCATACGACGCACGACACAAATGTTAGTTAGACACTCTCCACGTCGTCAGTAGCCAGAACAGCCCTAGTATAGCGCCCCATGAACTGCAGAAGAACGTGGATGCGCCCACGTTCCGGGACAGCTTCAATATCCGCAAGATTGTCCGCCAAAGGCCCGGTGATTACTCTTACCCTGTTGCCAACCTCAAGTTCGGCTGGTTGTTTCAGCTCTCCATTGAAGCGGAAACGAACCTTTAAAGCCGCAACAAGGTCGGGATCAACTCTTGTTGGGCGCCCTGCTTCAAGTGCAACTATTCTTGCGACACCATAAGTGGAATTGATAGACCGCCAATGCATCTGAGTATGCGGCACCTTGACGAATAGGTACCCCGGGAAAAGCGGCTTTCGCACCCTGTCCCATCGCCCTGCGCGACGGCGCGTCTCCTCACGCATCGGCATGAAGCTCTCATAACCTTGCCGAGCAAGGTTTGTCACTGCGCGCTCTAATCCACCTGGCTTAAGCTGAGCAAGAAACCAAGGATCATTGTGGTTTTCAGAAACTGCTCCACCAGCCATAGCTTACCGTTGTCCGAAGCCCGAGAAGACAACCACAAAAGTCAAAGAGATCACATACAGTTCCATACGCAGACTGGAGTTCTTGATGTAAAAAGTGTCATAACGCGCCTTGCGCGCCACTGCACGCCTGTTGTCGGCATAGCCTCCGCGCACTTGTGCTAACCCCGTGATGCCGGGACGCACGGTAAAACGTTTGCAATAATGTGGCACGCCCGCAATGTACTCGCAGGCATGATCGAAAGCGTCAGGTCGCGGCCCCACAAGGCTCATATCACCCGAAAAAATATTTAGGATGTTCGGCAACTCGTCGAGCTTGGTCCGGCGCAACATGCGACCCAGCGGTGTGATACGGTGCGTGTCAAGCGGCGCATCGGCAGCGCGTACGGACGCGCCGTTTTCCGTCATTGTCCGGAACTTCCACATGGTGAATGGTTTTCCACCCCGCCCCATCCTTACTTGGCGAAAGAAAACCGGGCCGCGGTTCCACAGAGGGTTCACCAAAAAAAGTATGGCGGTGATTACCAAAAAGGTAGGAAAAACCAGGATAGCGAATATCCAGTCCAACGCACGTTTAGCAACAAAAAATCCATTGTAGTCGTGGAGCAAGTTGTCACGTTCGACGGAAGCTTTCCGAACCGCGGAAATAGATGCTTCGGTAGGAACGGCTTGGCCGTACAATGCAGCGGCTTCTATTTTCAAAACTGACCCCCTCCAAAGGAAGCAAAAAAATTCACTGCCAACCGAACCTCAACTTCGAGGCATGTCTCAAAGACTCAGATATTATTCTTTTGTTAATCCTCTTGTTATTAGCAGATGTAATCAAGTGATTTGAAGTAACAATTTGTAAACCAGCAACAAAGTGCACCCAAGTGCCGGCATTGACCCTGACACGAAAACAATTGGACCCGCATCACGTCAATTGGAGATGTGTTTGTGCGGCACGTGTCGGACCCGCTCGTGCGAATCGGCATATCACAGTCTTGGGCTTTCCCGTCTCATTGGTTCATCGAACTCGTGGGCTGACGACCAGGTTTGAATTATGTAGCCGAGTTTCTCGATTGTGTTCAGGTTTCTCGCCGAGCAAAAATCAATCATTAACCACCCGGGAAAACACCACTAACTCCAGGAACATTGTGTCTCACATTGGCCTGAAATTTGCGGGTTATGTGGTTCGCTTGTCGTGGCGATAGGCATTCAAAACCACACCAAGAACATTAGTTTGCTCGGCGACCTCGCGCTGGCAATGCTCGAATTGACTGTAAGTCGTTGAATCAGAGCGGACCACAATCAATGCGCAATCTGCGTTCTTAAGAAATGCCCGCGTGTCATCGTTCACAAGTACCGAAGGAAGATCATAGATCATGACATCTGGCTCATACGCCTCTTGGATCGAAGTCAACTTCTCCGCGGTATCTTCGGCCAACAGTATTCGTGTCGGGTCAGTTTCAGGATGCAAGGACATGGAAACAGCGACGTTGTCACCATAGCGCAAGGCTTGCTCTTCGAAGGAAACAGCCCCTGTCAACATCTCGCCGATCAAATAAGGCGGCTGAGTTTCGAAAAAGGCATGCACAGAAGGGTCGCGAAGATCCAAGTCAAAGAGCATAGCACGCAGGTCTCTCTGACGTCCAAGCCCAAGCGCAAGGTTGCATGCCGTGGTGGTCTTACCGGACTGGGGCATTGGCGATGTAATTGCCAGTCGCTTCCAGCCGTTTTGACGCATCTGCAAAAGTGCCTTGGTGCGCAGAATGTCAAACGGAGTCGCTTCTTTGCGCGCATGCCGGGTCACAACTCGATGCCGTATTAGATCCGCATCTTTCGCGTCGAAGGAGGTTAGCGCCTGCCAGCGCGCATCGACACTGGACGGTTGTGTTTCCTTAGCAGCCGGCTTGACCTCCACTCCTGGGTCAGTGCGCTCGCGTCGGGAGTTACGGGCCTTGTCAAGGGCTGCTTGCAGTTTTTCCACAGGGCTTTGTCTCCCGATTCGTCTACCCAAGCCCGAGCTTGGACAGGCTCTTTTGTACAATCAACTCTAAAGGAAGATAATGTGTATCGATATACCAGAGTACCGCCGGCACCCCGATCAGCACGGCGACCAATGTCACCACAAGCGCACCGCGACGCACAGCTTTCTCCATCCGGCTTTCGATATATGGAATCGTCACAAGCGGCGATATGTTGAAACGCTCCGAAAGTTCCGAAGGTCTCCGAATTACCCAATTCAAAAGCTCCAACACGACAAAGTACCCCACGGCCAAGCCGAAGCCGAAAAAGATACCAATGGCCGCAATCAAGGGGCGATTGGGCCCACTGGGTACCTGTGGCACACTGGCGTTCTCGATCACGTTGATCCGCTGACCTTGTGCGGTGGACTCAATACGTTCACTCATGCGCGCCAAATTCAGATTGGATACCGCCGAACCATATCGTGTTTGGAGAATTTGATAATCACGCTCCAGCTCCGCAAGCCGGATCGCATTGACTGCGCTTCTAGAGATGTTTTTCCTGAGCTCTTCGAGCTCGTCCTCCGTTGCTTCAATCTGGTCTCGAATCACCTTGATTTTGCCGTCGGCGTCTTTCAACGCGGCATCATAAAGCGTTTTGATGTCTTCACTTTCTCCGGCTGTCCCATCAACCGAATTCCGCGCGGCAACAATCGCTTCCAACCTCTTGATCCGATCCTTCAGTCTAATAATCCTGGGATTGCTTTCGCCATAAGATTCCCTCAGGCGCTCAAGCTCCGCCTTACCAATGACCAGCTCTTCTTCATAAGCGCTACGGGCGTTTTCAGCGGGTTTTCTTGGATTTTCAAAGTTGAGCTTGATTTGTTCTCGTCGCTGCTCCGCTACTGCAAGCTCTTTCGCCAGCTGATCAAGACGTTCTTGGAGACTGTTCTCGCGCCCAAGTCGGAAAGCTTGGTCTTGGGGCAGAGCTTTGGCATTCTCACTCTTGAAGTTGGCAATTTCCACACTCTTTCGGCTGAGCTCGTCATTTAGCCGCTCGACCTCATGTTCAAAAAACTCCAACGTGCTCTCAGCGCGAGAAGCCCTAAATTTGGAGTTTTCCTCCAATACCAAGGTGACGTATTCATTCACGACGCTCGCGGCAATCTGTCCGGTACGCGCCTCGAAACTTATCGTCATCATTATTGAGCTATCACCCCGACCACCTTCTCGACCGCCGCGCCGACGAATTTTTGTAGCCTCCTTCATCTTCGTGTTGACGGTGTCAGGTTCCATCGCGTCCATATCTTCGAACACGTCAAAACGGTTAGCGATGTCGATCAAATTCGCACGGGTCATCAAACGCTGCTCAATGACTTCGAGCTGTTGAGCAGCGCTGGACTGCACGACAGAGGAAACCATGCTGTCGGGGATATGCGACGCCTCCAGCAATAGCCGTGCGGACGTCATGTAGGTTTCAGGTAACTTCAGAGCTGCGACGATACCCAGCGACGAAAACAGCAGTACGAATAATGCCATCACCGGGAGGCGCCTCAGGAATATGGCCCAGTAAAAACTTAGGTCAAAGTTCATTCAGCGGCCTTTCCCACATTATCAATTCGCTCAGTCAAAACCAAAGGCTCTTTAGACGACTTCAGGATCAGTCCGTCTTGGATCAACTCCTTGATCGTGCCCACGCCGACCTCTTTTTCTCCTGCAGTGGAAGCATAAACAAGAGCGAGATCACACAACTTGTTGACTACTCTCGGGATTCCTTCAGATTCGTTGTAGATATGGCGTATGGTCTCAAGGGTGAATTCCTTGCCGGTCCCGCCCGCGTGCTTCAACCGATGAATGACATAATTCACAGTGGTGTCTAAGTCCATTGGCTCCAAATGGTAGGTCGCCGTTACGCGTTGTGCAAATTGGCGCAGCTCTGGCTTGCGGACCATAACGCGTAATTCAGGTTGACCGACAAGGATGATTTGCAGCAGCTCGTCCTTGCCGGAGTTGATATTTGTGAGCATTCGCAATTCTTCCAAGGTTTCGATGCCCAAGTTCTGCGCCTCGTCAACAATCAGAGCCACATGTCGACCGGCCGCGTACTCCGCCAACACGAAATCTTGGAACCGCTGAAAGAGGTCCACGTAATCGCCATCGCTTGGTACATCCAAATCAAACGCGCCTAGAACCCAACGGAGCAAGTCGCCACGATCGCCGCGGGCGTTCGAAATCAGCCCAACGGTCACATCATTCTCGAGATTGCGCAGAAGTTGCTGAATCAACGTGGTCTTGCCCGTCCCGACCTCGCCGGAGACAAGAGTAAGAGGCGCCCTTGTTACGATACCGTATTCAAGCACTGAAATAGCCCTGGCGTGTGCCTTGGACCAGAACAGAAAGTCCGGATCAGGCGATAGAGAAAATGGTCTCTCGCGAAATCCGAAATAGTCGTTGTACAGGGCAGCACCCATGCTTCACTCAACTCACTCAAACCAAGATGGCTAGAAATTCTTCATGCCATCCTAATGTCTATAGAATAGATGTCGAAAGCGCGAAACACACCCGGCGAAAATTTGCTACGAAAGATGCGCCCGTCCCACAGCACTGAGCCGGGCGCCTTCAATCGCCTAAATTACTCTAAGTAAAGATGAAACTGTCTGCAAGGACGGTACCATACCCCATGTCTTCCAATGCTGCGATGCTCATGTCCGACAGATAGTTGTCGTAATTTAGTTGTCCGGTCATCAACTCATTTTTGAATGTTGCGTCGTCCCAGTGAACGCCAGCCGTCCCGGGTCCGCCCTCAGTTTCCACGGCGACGCCAAAGTCGGCCAAAGCATCGTGCTTCGCGATGTCGGCAAAATCCCGGTTGTAGGCTGCGGTTGCGTTTGCGCCAGTAAACCTCAAGTCACCCCCAAAGTCCTCGACCAATCCCATGTCGGACCATGTCGTTCCAAAACCCAACGCGTGCAACATTTCGTGCAGCATCAGATCCTCCCAAAGGCCAAGGGACTCAATCCTGTCCGTATCCGAGGTATCAAACTTTATGTAGCCTGAACTTGGGAGAAGGCTGTCGCTGCGCAGGGTGTCATACCCTCCCCAACCCCAGTAACCATCTGTTCCATCGATGTTTTCCAATGTTGCCGTAATAGAAATATCGTCGATGCCGTTGTGATCGGGAAGATCATCGGTGATCAAAGTACTGATCATCTCGGCGGCGTTTTCAATTCCCTGGCGGAGAGTTTCGCTCCAAGTACCAACATACACGATCGCGATATTGTACCCTGTGGGGTTGTCCATGCCGCTGACGAAGTCGGGCTCGACCGGCGTCACACCGTCATCAGGCGGGGGCGTGACTACGCCGTCGTCGCCGGTTGTTCCATCGCCGCTCTTGGTCTTACCCTTTCCCTTGCCACCTGTTCCGGAATCGCTCCCATCGTCGGTGCTGCCTTTGCCGCCGCCAGACCAGGTTGGTTTTGCCCCCGCGCCCGTTAGAGGGCTGTCAGTGGCATCGTCGTGTTCACCCAGAGGACGAGCGTATTTCCAAAGGTCAATCGGCGCATTGTTACCGGCGATTTCCAGGCCGGAAAACGCATTCGAGGATTGATATGAATCGACCAGGACAAGAGGATCAGCCGCTTCAAATTTGGCAAACTCGCGCTTGTCCGCCTCGGATGATGCAGGTGTGTCGCTGTCAAAAATGGTGCGGTCGCTACTCAGGTGGTTGGTGTTGTCCGTTTCCTCAAGCTGCGGCTCCTCTGAAGCCTGCACTTGCTCTAAGACTGGGCCGTCGCTGTCAGGGAGCAGCTCCGCCTTGCGATCCGTTGCACTGCTATCAAAAAAGGAAGCCACCAATTCTGCATCGAATTCAGGCGGAAGCAAATCCGCCAAAGGGGCACCTGGCCCCGCAAAGTCTCGCTTTTGCATGTCCAACTCACTCGTTTACGCCCCCGCGCCGGAGTAGCTTCTATGTGAGGTCCATGGCAAAAGTAAGGCGCCCGAAAGGGCGCCCCATTTTCTGTAGGTTTTCAGGTTTACTGCTATGCCGATTTTCGGCGGCGAAGCTTCAGAAGCCCCCCAAGTCCAAAGGCCGAGAGAAGAAGGGGAAGTCCGGCAGGCAGCGGAACCACAGGAGGTGTCACACCGCCTCCAGGGCTGCCATTGCAGTTTACCGAGCATGTGTCGGTCAACTTCAAACTATCGCCAATGAGGCCGCTACCCGGGTATGTGGTCCGCTGAAAGCGTGCACCAGCAGCTGTAAACGTCAACGGTGCATCAGCCTCAAACACGATGTCTATGTCCACAAACTGACCCGGCTGAACAGGGCCATTCGGATCATTGCCCAGACAAGAGCCTGTCAAAATGTTACCCAAGCAAAAATCAAATGAGCTAGTATAGGGATCACTCCCAACCTTTTCCTCTATGAACGAGCTGGTCGTGGTAATAGACAAAATAGTTGCAAGTTCTGGATCAACCTGCAGCAGGAACCCTGTCAAGACGCTGGAGTCGTTCGATGTATTCGACAACCTCATTGAGTACGCGTATTTTTTGACACCGGGGTCCGGGATAATACGGTCGATCGAAAGCGTCCCCGAAGTGACAGATGAACCGTGCGTCGCTTCAGACCAACTGAACACAGTCGCCGCGCTGGCAAGTGTGGAGCTTACACTCAAAGCGCCAAAAGCGAGAATTGCTATCAAAGTTTTCGACATTCTCATAGGCTTGATCCTAACAAACACATAAATATTGATGCGGGCATACACTAACCCGCTGAACGTCCCTGCCCCGCCTTCTGTTTTCTCCTGCCTTCAAATTGCTCATACCGTAGTAACTTTCTTCAGCGGCGAACATATGACTCAGGAAATAGGCAAGTCAGCGGAAACGTTATCTTAACTTTCGCACATTTAGACCCAAAATTGGAGACTTTTTGGCATTTTTGAGGCGAAAAGCCATAAATTCAACCTGTGATTGCGGGATCCGCGCGCCAGCGGTGAGGTTTCCATGTGCAGCTCGCGAACAGTCAAGTGTGTTGGGGCATATCAAGGCGAATTTGGAAACAATTGCGCTTATCTGGATTGCCCGTCACATCATGATTCGTTTATGCGTGCGCACTCGCGTCACCCCGTCTGGTTCCAACCATGGAAGTGAACGCTCAAGCCATTCCGGTCAAGTTGATTGAGCCGCCGGCCTTCGTTCTTAGAGCCTCATTGTAACTGTCGAGCCTACTTCCAGGGCCGTCACAGCCCAACGGGATTGCACGCTTTGTCTACACACGAACCAAGCAGCACTCGGGCCAACGCCGCTTCGCATTTTCTCGCCAAGTTCGCACCCAACGAATACTGGCAGTGCTGGCCATATTGAGCCGGCCAGCAATTTCAACGCCCCAAATGCAAAAGGCCACGGCGACTTAAACCACCATGGCCCTTTTCATTGTGCTACCGCCTCGTCCACATAGTTCGGATTTAGGCAGAACTGTTTTTCAAGCCGCCTTGCGACGACGACGCTTGGATGCTGAGATCCCGCCGAGACCGCCCAACGCGCCCAGAAGCAAGAGAGCAGATGCAGGAACCGGCACAACCGAGATCAGGTCAATGGCGCCGTCGAAAGATACACTCGTCGACGTCAGCCGGAAAGCGATCGCGCCAACTTTCGTGAAGTCCGCGTTGCCGGTGAACTCATTGAATTTCAGAAAGGGATTGAGGCCAAGTGTTACGGTTTCAGTGTAAGTTGAAGACTTGTTGTCTGTGTCCCAAACCTGCATCTCAAAGTCCAACGCGCCGTCGAGGTCAAAATATGTGACACCGAAAAAGAACTTGTTATGCCCCCCACCATTCGTCAGATCAATGCCTCCAAGGCCATTTTTATTGATCGAACCAAGGTTGACGCCATCAAAACCACCAACACCGTCATAGACAATAAGTGCCGTTCCAAATTGCTTAGTGGCATTTGAGAAGGTCAGTTCGCTGCCCGACGCTCCTGTAGCCGAGCGAAGTTGTGTCCCTAACTCCACGGAGGGATTTGTCGTAACGAGCATGTCGCGGGCACCACCAATGATCCCGCCATCTGCCACTTCCGAATAATTCGGAAGCGAATCAAATGGGTCATCGGTCACCCACTGCGCCTTCGTAAAATGATCGATGATCGTCGTAGCCTGTGCAACCGGCGCAGCCAGCGTCGCCAGCGCAATTACCGAAAGTGCCGTACTAAACTTTTTCATATTGCTTTGCCCTCACACTAAACGTTCGCTCGCAATAATGACACTTCGTGACAAGCGACCAAAGGTTGAAACTACCGGTATTTATAGCGCTTTATCGCCCTCGATGTCAACGAAATGCGGCGAAAAGGAGGCAGCCGAGGGGCGTAGGGCCACAATCTCGCCACGACTCGTTGGCAAAAGTGAAACAATTGGACGGAAATGCCGCGCATTTGGGGTCCACTGTTGCCAAATCAGAAACCTTCTTATCAACTTCCCGGCACTCACAAGGTTGTCCACAAGATGGATTAACCCCAAAAAACGTGTTTGACGCGCCGGGCAGAATGCGCTTTTGAGCATGGAATGGCGAGCTTTTGCACTGGAGGCAAAGCTGAAACCGAATCGTTTTTTCCTCTATCTGCTTATCACTGCATGCTGCGTGATCGAGATCGCTTTGAGCGCTGCAGACCTCGGATTAGTTTGGTCTACGCACCTGAGGCGACTTGTGCTCGAGTACGGAGCGTTTTGGCCCGGCCTTCTAGGGAATTGGCAGCCAAATTATGCAGCCCAGCCATATACGATGTTCATAACGCACAGCTTCCTGCACAGCGGCCCGATACATTTGACTGTTAATATGATCACGCTCTGGTCGCTGGGGCGACCGGTCCTGGTCCGTATGGGCCAAGGAAATTTCTTGCTTCTGTATGTCGCAACCACTCTTGGAGGGGGCGCCGGGTTTGCACTCTTCGCCCCCGGCTTGCAACCAATGGTAGGGGCATCGGGCGCACTGTTTGGTTTGTTGGGCGCTTTGATGGCCTGTGCATTTGTGCACCCAGACGCAGACAATGTGGACCGGCGCCACATTTCTTTGACGGTTCTGGCCCTCGCTGGTTTCAACCTTTTGCTTTGGTGGGCATTGGAAGGACAACTTGCTTGGCAAGCTCACCTGGGAGGATTCATCGTCGGTTGGATCGCCGGCCCGCTGATTGCCCATACTCCAGAGAACGAACACACCGAGTAATCCAGTACCCCATTGCGACGATCAGTCGGGCGGCAAATAGGGAACGCGTTTGAACCCGTGAAAACGTAGACGAGATTCAAACGCGCCTTTGGCGCTCATCCTCTTCCAGCGACAAACCATCCTGCGGTGCCGCCAGGCAGGTGCTGTCAAACGGATTCGAACTTGTCTCAGCTTGGGCAGTGATGTTGCCCATTGTTCCGCGCTTAGACCGCGCTACTCAGCGGAGCAGCGACGCGGTTACCGTCCTCAGGAAAGGGCGGTAATCCGTTTCGGTTGAAATGCTCGAGAAAGCTGATCTCTTCTTAGGATCCCTTCGTTCCCGCTGCAAATTCATGCAGCGAGGGTTTCCAGATATGGGACAGGTTTTCATCGACGAGTATGACGTCGGCCCGTCCCTTTCGCCCCAAAGACCTACTTGGCCGGGTGATGAGGTTCAGACCACCTGCCCCGCCTCCGACAACAACAATGCGTGGTACCTGCGCATCCATGGCTCAGATGCCCAGTGCTTTGTAAATACCCGCAATCCGGCGCACGGCGATAATGTAAGCTGCTGTCCGAAGGTCCGGGATCTGGTCATCGGTATTCCAGAGGTTGGACATCTCCGCATAGGCCGAGCGCATCTTGTCATCCAGCCCCGAGCGGACAAGGTCGATCTCTCGTGCGCCTTGCAAAAAAGCGTTGGCGCCGTCTTCCGGGAACTGACTGCCCGTCATACGCTCAAGCGATTGTGCGAGAACCCTGTGGCCCATTTCATCGCGCCGCCGTTCCATGAGCCCGAAAGGAATATGCGTAAGGTTCTTGACCCACTCGAAATAGCTGACGGTCACACCACCTGCGTTGGCAAAGAGATCGGGAATGATGATGACGCCCAGTTTTCGGAGAATTTCGTTCGCCTTGAAAGTCATAGGTCCGTTTGCCGCCTCCACGATGAGTTTCGTGCGAAGGTAGGGCGCATTGTCCTCGGTAATGACGCCTTCCAGGGCCGCCGGGATCAGGATATCGCATTCATCCGCCAACGCGTCCGTTGAATCGAGCGAATGCACGCCGCCTTTGAAACCCCGGACGCCGCCGGTCTCATTGATGTGCTTCTTGAGTTCTTCAATGTTGAGACCGTCGGGGTTCCGGACCACGCCGTCGCGCTCGATAACCGATACAATCCGGCATCCGTCTTCCTCAGAGAGAAACTTGGCCGCATGATAGCCAACGTTCCCAAGGCCCTGAACAATAACCGTGGCTCCCTCAAGCGTGCTGGGCAGCTTGGCTTTTGCGCGATCAATTTCTGACTCGAAGAACGCTTGTATGGAGTATTGCCCCCCCCTGCCCGTCGCCTCGATCCTGCCTTCGATTCCACCAGCGGCAAGAGGTTTGCCCGTGACACAGGCGGATCCGTTGATATCCGTGGGCCGCAGGCGTCGATATTCGTCGGCCATCCACATCATGGTGGTTTCATTTGTCCCGACATCAGGCGCCGGCACATTGAGGCTCGGCGTCAGGAATTCGTGACGCACCAGCTCTTGCGTGAAACGACGCGTGATGCGTTCCAGCTCATCCTGGGTCCATTCCTTGGGATCAATCTTCAGCGCGCCTTTTGATCCACCAAACGGAATGTCCATCAAGGCGCATTTGTAGGTCATCAAAGCCGCCAGGGCTTCAACCTCGTCAAGGTTGGCGTAGGAGGCGTATCTGATCCCGCCTTTTGCAGGGCTGGGATGATTGGAATGAACCGATCTCCAGCCTTCGAATGTATGCATTTTCCCACGCAGTCTGACACCAAACCGCGTGATATATGTTGAGTTTGCCACGGATATTTTCGTGGCCAGCCCCTCTTCCATCGAAATGAGGTCTGCGGCTTCCTGGAACATCGCATTGACGTCCTGGAGAAAGGTCTTGCTGCCCGACATGGTCTTGTCCTTGGATTGGTTTAGCGATCTCAGTGGATCTCGCCGAAGCACATGTATTTGAGTTCGAGGTAATCATCGGCTCCGTATTTGGAGCCTTCGCGGCCCTGCCCCGATTGCTTGACGCCGCCGAAGGGCGCGACTTCCGTCGAAATCAAACCGGTGTTGATACCGACCATGCCCGTCTCAAGGCGTTCGGCGACGCGCCAGACGCGGGAGATGTCCTTGGCATAAAAGTATCCGGCAAGGCCGAACTCCGTATCATTCGCCAGTTCGACGGCCTCGTCTTCCGTTTCAAATTCAAAGAGTGGCGCAATTGGCCCAAAGGTCTCTTCGTGCTGCACCTGCATACTGCGGGTCACACCGGTAACGACGGTCGGCTCAAAGAATGTCCCACCACGTGCATGCCGGTTGCCGCCTGTCGCAATTCTGGCGCCTTTGGCAATCGCATCCGACAGATGCGCCTCGACCTTCGACAGGGCGGCCTCATTGATCAATGGACCGATCGCCACCCCCTCCTCGAAGCCATCCCCGACGGACAGCGCCGACACGCGTTTTGCAAGTTTCTCGGAGAACTCCTTGTAGACTCCCGATTGAACGTAAATCCGGTTGGCGCAGACGCATGTCTGGCCGGCGTTCCGGTATTTGGCAATCAGTGCGCCCTCAACAGCCGCATCGACATCGGCGTCGTCGAACACGATGAACGGCGCGTTGCCACCAAGCTCCATCGAGACTTTCTTGACCGTAGCAGCCCCCTGCTCCATCAGAATCTTCCCGACACGGGTGGAGCCGGTAAAGGTGATCTTGGCCACCTTGGAGTTGGCACATAATTCCTTGCCGATGGCGGATGCGTCGCTGCTCGGGATCACGCTGAACACGCCCTTGGGAATACCGGCGCGTTCGCCTAGCACCGCCATGGCCAATGCCGACAGCGGGGTCAGTTCAGCAGGACGCGCAACAAAGGTGCAGCCTACGGCGAGCGCAGGCGCCACCTTGCGAGCAATCATCGCATTGGGGAAGTTCCACGGCGTGATCGAGCCGACAACACCGACCGGCTGCTTCAGGACCACAATGCGCTTGTCGGGCTGATGGCCTGGGATAACATCCCCGTAGATGCGTTTTGCCTCTTCGGCAAACCACTCGACATAGGACGCACCATACATGATCTCCCCCTTGGCCTCGGTCAGAGGCTTGCCCATTTCAGCGGTCAGGATCGTGGCCAGATCGTCGATGTTCTCGACCATCAGATCATGCCACTTGCGCAGGATCGCACCGCGCTCCTTGCCTGTCTTGGCCGCCCAGGCTGCCTTGGCATCATAAGCACCGTCGATGGCGAGCGAGACGTCTTCGACGCCAAGGTCGGTCACATCCGCAATCTTCTCCCCGGTCGCAGGGTTGAAGACCGGAAAGCTGTTGCCGTTCTCGATCCAGTGCCCATTCACATAGGCGCGGGTCTCAAGAAGTGCGGAATCGTTCAGTTTTAGCATGATCAGTTCTCCCGCGCGGCGGCGATCGACGCTTCAAGAATGTCGAGCGCTTCGGCAAAAACCTCATCCTCGATGGTGATCGGGGCGAGGAAGCGAATGACGTTGCCATAGACGCCACAGGTCAGAAGGATCAGGTTGCGCTTGAGAGCCTCGGCGCGAACCTTCTGCGTGAATTCAGGGCTGGGGGCCGCGCCATCGCTCGTATTGAATTCTGCAGCCACCATGAAACCGGGGCCGCGGATGTCGACGATTTCCGGAGTTGTGGCGCGGATCGATTCAAGCCGCTGGCGCAGACGTGACCCCAGCTCATTTGCGCGTGCGCAGAGGTCTTCTTCCTCGATGACATCAAGAACGGCATGGGCTGCTGCGATCCCGAGCGGGTTGCCGCCGTAGGTTCCGCCAAGACCGCCAGGACCTGCGGCATCCAAGATCTCGGCCTTGCCGGTAACGGCCGCGAGTGGCAAGCCACCAGCGAGCCCCTTGGCCATCGTGGTCAGATCGGGTGCGACGCCATAGCCATCCATGGCAAAGAGATTGCCCGTGCGCGCAAAGCCGGTCTGGATCTCATCCGCGACCATCACAATCCCATGCTCGTCACAAAGCGCGCGGATCTCGCGCACAAGCTCGGCAGGTGCAGGATAGAAACCGCCCTCGCCCTGCACCGGCTCAAAAATGATCGCCGCGACGCGCCCGGGATCAAGGTCCGCCTTGAAGAGCTTGTTCAAGGCATTCATCGAATCTTCCGTGGAAACCCCATGGATGTCGATCGGGAACGGCACGTGATAGACGTCGGGCATCATCGCCCCGAAGCCCTGTTTGTAAGGTGCGACTTTGCCCGTGAGGCTCATGCCCATGAACGTGCGGCCATGAAAGCCGCCCCCGAAGGCGATGACCGCCGGACGGCCAGTGTAGGCGCGCGCCACTTTGATCGCATTCTCGACCGCTTCCGCTCCGGTCGTCACGAAGACTGTCTTCTTATCGAAATCGCCGGAAACGCTCGCGTTCAGACGCTCAGCAAGCCGGACGTAGTTCTCGTAAGGCAACACCTGGTGACAGGTATGGGTGAAGGATCCCATCTGCCGCTCCACTGCTGCCATGACTTTCGGATGGCAGTGGCCGGTGTTCACGACGGCAATACCCGCGGCGAAATCGATGTAGCGGTTTCCCTCCACATCCCAAACTTCCGAGTTCTTTGCCCGGTCGGCGTAGATCTGGGTCTGCATCCCGACGCCGCGAGATATGGCTTTGTCTTTGCGAGTGCTGATTTCTGCGTTCAACATGGTTTTCTTCCTTTTCGAATCATGGCGACGACGCCTGCTTTCCGTATCCTGTAGGCGTTCACGATGCTGTAAAAGCCTATTTCTTGTGCTTGTTAAATAGTTGATTTATAAAGACTCAAATTCAATATTTTGGGTATTCTGAACATGATGAACACAACGCAGGAAGACCTCATTCTTGGTGCCCGATTGCGGGCTCTCAGAGAGCGAGCCGGATTGTCCCAAAGGGCGCTTGCCAAGAAGACCGGCGTGCCCAACTCGACGATCTCGCTCATGGAATCCGGTAAGACAAATCCATCTGTCGGAGCGTTACGGCGAGTCCTCGACGGTATCCCGGTCAGCCTCTCCGAGTTCTTCGAATTCGAACCGGAGATCGAGAAGACGACCTTTTATGCTGCTGAAGATCTGCCGGAGATCGGGAAGGGGCGGCTGTCTCTCAAACAGGTCGGAACCGATCTGCTGGGCCGTGCCATGATGATACTCTACGAGACCTATGAGATCGGAGCTGACACCGGACGGGTCATGTACGTCCACGAAGGCGAAGAAGGCGGGGTCGTTATTTCAGGTCGCATCGAAATAACGGTCGATGATCAACGCAAGATACTCGGTCCCGGAGATGCCTACTATTTCGATAGCAAAAGGCCCCATCGTTTTCGCCAGGTCGGACCCGAACCTTGCGTTCTGGTGAGTGCGTGCACGCCCCCAACGTTCTGACACTCAATCTGTGCGCACCTGAGCCCCATGTGTTCGAGATTGTTCTCCTGTCATGACTGAGACCAAAAGGGGCCGGTTGTTGCCGGCCCCAGTCTTTTGCTTGTTCGTCAGTTGCCGCTGAGGATCATGCGGTAACGCATCTGATCGAAGATCACGGCGAGGATCAGTAGCGCTCCAAGGAGCACCATCTGCATATAGGAGCTGACCTGCGCGAGGTTCATGCCGTTCTGCACAAGCACGATGAAGAAGGCCCCGAGGACAACGTTTTCCACCCGACCGATGCCGCCTCTCAAAGACACGCCCGCGATCACGCAGGCTGCGATCGATTCCAGTGCAATCGTGCTGCCGAGGTTGGCTTCGCCCGACTCGACGCGCGCAGTGAGCAGCAAACCGGTCAACGACGCGATCAGGGCACAAATCACATAAGCCATCATCAATGTGCGCTTGGTGTTGATCGCCGAAAGATGCGCCGCCTTGATGTTTCCACCAACGGCATAAACCTGTGTGCCGAGGCGTGTGCGGGACATGAAGAGCCACATGACGATGATACAGATGGCCGCGATGATCACCGGAATGGGAACCCCAAAGAGCCTGCCGAACCCGAAAGTGTCGCCAAAGGCAAAGGGTAGTCCCGAAACCGGAACCCCACCCGTCAGGAAGAGCGCGAGGCCTGCGCCGACAGAGGAAACACCCAGTGTCATGATGAACGGCGAGACATCGAAATAGGCGACGCCGACACCGTTGATCAAACCGACGGAGATTGCAGCCGCAAAGCCCATGAAAGCACCAAGGGCGATCGCGAGCCAAATCGCGTCAGGGAAAATACCGGCGAGCCAGACCATACCGAGCGCGGAGACCACTGACGTCAAGGCAATCGACGTACCAACCGACAGGTCGAAACCGCCCGAAATCAGAACCAGCATCTGTCCCATAGACACGAGCACAAGATAAACCGACTGCCGGGCGACGTTGACGAGGTTCTGCAGGCTGAGAAACTTGTCGGACAATGCGGTGAAAATGATTAGCGCCCCAACAAGAAAGAACGGCAGAACGCCAACCTTGATGAATGTTTTTCGGATGGGATCGAAGGCCCCGGTCTGTTTTGCTTCTGTCGTCATAGTTTCGCTCCGGTTTCATCGACGAAGTATTTGAGAACTTGTTCTTCGGTCATGTCGTCACCGCTCAGCTCGGCTGAGATGTGGCCATGCGCCAGAACAATCATTCGGTGAGAGAGGTTCATCACCTCGGGAAGATCGGAGGAGATCACGACCACGGCCTTGCCCGACTCCGCCAATTCCTTGATTAGGAGGTAAAGCGCCGCACGGGTCCCCATATCGACACCGACCGTGGGCTCGTCAAAGATGATGATGTCGGCATTCTGGCCAAAGCACTTGCCAAACAGGACCTTCTGCTGATTGCCGCCCGAAAGCTGGGACACCGGCTTGTTGCGATAACCCTCGTGCAACTCCACATGGTCCGAGATCGTTGCGGCTTCGGAGTTGACTTCGGACCATTTGACCAGCTGACCGTCGCCCCCAACCTTGTCCCCCATGACAAGATTGATCGCGAGATTGTCCTTGGACGGCTTGGCAAGGTCGAGCCCTTCCCCCTTCCGGTCCGGCGAGAGGTAATAGATGCCTTCCTTGATGATGTTGCGCGTCGGCGCATGACTGATGTCCTTGCCGCGCATTTTCACCGTGCCTTGCACGCGGGTGGTCAGGCCCATGACAGTGCGGAAGAGGCGCGATTTGCCAGAGCCGACAAGCCCCGCAACACCCAGGACTTCGCCCGCCCGCACCTCGAAGGAAGCATCATGAATGCCTGCCGTTCCAAGGCCCTCAACAGTCAGCAGGACTTCCCCGGTCCCCTTTTCGATCTTGGGATAAATCTCGTCGATGGCGCGCCCGGTCATCATTTCGACCAGAGCATCCTCATTGGTTTCTTCCATCTGGACGGTGCCAATCTTGCCTCCGTCGCGCAAAACGGTAACTCGGTCCGCGATCCGCGAGAATTCCTGGATACGGTGGGAAATGTATATGATGCCCACCCCCTTGGCCTTGAGCTCGTTTACGAACTCAAAGAGGTGGTCGACTTCTTTGTCGGTGAGTGATGCTGTCGGCTCATCCAGAATGAGCACCTTGAGATCGCCATGGAAAGCCTTGGTAATCTCGACCATCTGTTGCTGCGCCCGCGACAGGTGCGAAGTGGTCTCATTCGGATCGATGTCAAATCCGAGCTCCAACAACATGTCATGCGCACGTTTGCGCATTGTGCGATGGTCGATGAAAGGACCCTTCATGGGCTCCCAGCCCAGGAAGATGTTTTGCGCCACAGTCAGGGTCGGGATTAGGGTCAGGACCCATTGATTTCCGGTTAGCGGCATGATTCACGACTCGAAAAACGAGCGGTAAACATGTCTGATCTTTTCTGGTTGAGCGACGCGCAGATGGCGCGCCTTGAGCCCTTCTTCCCCAAGTCCCATGGCAAACCTCGTGTGGATGATCGCCGGGTGCTGAGCGGCATTATCTTCATCAATCGCAACGGGTTACGATGGCGTGATGCTCCCAAGGAATACGGCCCGCACAAGACACTCTACAATCGCTGGAAGCGTTGGAGCGACAAGGGCATCTTCGCCGAGATGCTGATTGGTTTGGCTGCTGATCATGGTGAAGAGAAAACGGTCATGATCGACGCCACCTATCTGAAGGCTCATCGCACGGCGTCCAGTCTGGGTGTGAAAAAGGGGGGCGTGGGCGTCTGATTGGGCGCACCAAGGGCGGCATGAACACAAAGCTGCACGCCATTTGCGACAGCCAAGGACGTCCTCTGAACCTCTTTGTGACAGCCGGTCAGGTCAGTGATTACACCGGCGCACGGGTTCTCGTTGGCAGCCTGCCAAAAGTAGATTGGCTGCTCGGAGATCGTGGTTACGACGCCGATTGGTTCAGAGAAGCTTTGAAAGACAAAGGGATACGCGCCTGCATCCCCGGTCGAAAACAGCGGAAGAAAACGGTGAAGTACGACAAGCGCCGCTACAAACGGCGCAACCGCATAGAAATCATGTTCGGCAGGCTCAAGGATTGGCGGCGGGTCGCGACCCGTTACGACAGATCCCCAAAGGTATTCCTGTCAGCCATCGCGCTGGCGGCACTCGTCATTTTCTGGCTATGAGTCCTGACCCTAGGGAATTTACGAACTAACCCTTTGCAATTGCTCGGGTTAACGGCGCCGAAAATGGGCAAAACACGCCGTTTTCGACAAAATTCCCTGTTAATCGCCCCCTATCAGGGAAATCCCACCCCAAACCTCACCGACCAAAATGGCTCTCTGAGACTTCTGAGAATGCTCAGGGAAATGCCGCGCCACGGTGCGTCTCAGTTCCAAAGCCCCGCCCGCAACCGACGGAAATCGCGGCACTAATCGCAACCAATTCTGCAGGGAAAAATGAGACCGGGGTCGGTGGCGGAGGTGTCAGACCAATTCGAACCAGTCTCCCTAAGGGCAGCATTGCTGTCCTTTATGTTGCGCAGAGATTGCGCCACTCCGAGAGAGCAGCGGTGCGGTTCTTCTTGAATTTGGTTCGTGAGGAAAGGCTGCGCTCCGAATTGAAATGGTTGAAAAATGAGACGTGGACAGATGCAAACATCTGTAGACTTCGCACCCACCGAAAGCGCAGCTTCGCCCGCTCGCGACGCCGAAATGGCAGATGTGAATACTCTGCGCGATTGTTCAGCCAACGGCCCGTCGCCTGCTGCTCGGCATTGCCGATGTTATTCATCGCCGCGCCATAGGAGCGGAGCATGTCGGTCACCAGGTCGTGAGGGCGACCATGGCGTTTCATCGATTTTCCAGGGAATTTCGAAACCGCTTTCTTGTCCCGTGTCTTTTCCAATTGGCTTTCCAGATCCTCGACCTCGTGGTCGACGGCCCGGCAGAGATAGTGCGTCTCACAGTTGATCTTCACGAACATCTCGGCCGGATGCCAAGGCCAGTTGCTGTATTTCATACCGGCAATAAGACGTTTCCTGATCTCAAAGGAGAACATCGAACCAAAGTGATGTCACCAATATCGTGCGGCTTCATGGATTACATCAACGCCGCGCGCGTGGAGAAGATCCTCCACATTGCGAAGCGACAATGGAAGCCTAACATAGCGCATCTCCGCCGAGCGGATGATTTCCGGGCACGTTTTGGAGTAACGAAACAGGGAACGTATTGTCATGGCAGGACGCTATGCCAGCGCCCTGCCCGCTTCAACTTAAGTTCCTTTGACAGCGCCAATCGGTACCCTGCCCTGCCGCAGGCATGGTCCATCAGATACCACCTCTTCCAGCCTCAAGGGCCATCGCTCCGACATGGCCTGCCAATACACCAATCAATCAAAATTGATTTCCACTTGGCATCTGTGACCAGCTGGAATGTGTCCGTCAGGATTAGCCAGCTCCAGGCGAATACCAAAAGTTCCGGAAGCCGCGTCAAAAACGCTATCGATTACGCTTATTTTCGCGGGATACTCCCCTTCCACGGGCGGTTCGGGAAAAATGGAGTAGGTCCCATTGACCTTGATTGATCGATAGAGCGAAACGGGCAAAAACGCGACGACATGAAGCGGGTCTACTTTGGCGATCGTCACGACGCTGTCCTCGGTCGCAAAAAACTCGCCGCCAAACAGATGGCGCGCCACAACCACCCCGTCCAATGGGCTGCGAATGGTCCTGCGCTCAATTTGCGCTTCGGCGCGTTCAAGCTCCAGTAACATTACCTGACGGCGCATTTCGGCAATCGCACGCTCTCGGATAATCACTTCGGTTTCCGCTTCGACGGCTTCAAGTTGCTCTTGTGTCGCGACTTCCCGCTCAACCAGATCCCGGACCCTTTCGAGACGTTTCTTACTCAATGACAGTCTGCTTTCCTGCGCTTCGATTTCGGCCGTGCTGCGCGCCTGAACTGCCAGTAATTCCAGTGTCTTGCTTTCGACTTCGGAATGCAGCGCGGCAATTTTTTGCCCGCGCACCAGCCGGTCACCTTGGTCTACTAAAACTTCCTCCAGCAATCCCGGTACCGGAGTCCCCACCCTGACAGTTACCGCAGGTGAAATCACACAATCAAACCGTTCTGCCACAACGGGCGCCGCACCCACAAAGAACAATGCAGCCGACAGAAAAAGAGGGACGCGCATCTCAAATACCTTATTCATTCTGATTTACTGGTGAAAGCCAGCATAATGCCGAGTCTCCGATCTTGATCCAACAGGATCCGTCGGGCTTTTGCATGGGCATTTTCGGCCTTCCGCTGCGCCTTGCGGAACACATGCAACGCGACCCACCTCCCCGGTGCGCCCGGCATACGCGCCAGCTTGGCCGCGAAGCTTCTCCCAGCGGCGGTCATTTCCAGTATGGTGTCCTGGTAAGACAACATCGCTTCACTTGATCCCGGCTCTCCTCGCCGGGCAGCACGCCCTTCCAGTTGGCGGTCTATGCGCTTGGAATCGTGGCGCTCTGTCAGGATGACATGCAGCCCCCCTAAACCCGCGACCCCGTCGCCCAACGAAATGTCAACGCCACGTCCGGCCATATTGGTGGCAACCAAGACCATGCCGCGCTCTCCTGCTCTTGCGATGACCTCGGCCTCGCGGGCATCGTTCTTCGCGTTCAGCAACTCGTGCGGTACGTTGAGCTTGCTCAGCGCTTCGGATGCGACCTCAGATGCGCCAACCGAGCGCGTACCGACCAAGACAGGGCGCCCCTCACGTCGCAATTGCAACACGCGTTCCGCAACCGCTTTCCAGCGTTTTTCTGATGTCGAGAACACGCGCACCCCGAGCCGCCTGCGCTGGGACGGAACATTGGTCGGGATTGAAACCACATTCAAATGATACACTGAACTGAGTTCGGCGATAACTTCACGCGCAGTGCCGGTCATGCCCGCCAAATGGCGATATCTGCGAAAAAAACGCTGATAGGTCATCCGGGCCAGAACATCCTTGCGAGCCGTCACCTCGACACCCTCTTTGAACTCGACAAGCTGATGCATACCATCGCTCCAGGAACGCTCTTCCATCGCGCGCCCGGTGTATTCGTCGACGATCACCACCTTGCCGTCCGAAATGATATAATGATCGCCTTCGTGATACAGAAACGTGACGGCGAGCGCTTGGCGCACCGCCTGTTCCCTCCGAATACGGTTTTCCCAGATGCCGCCCACATAAGCCCCCGTCCGTTCGAGGGTTTTTTTTCCGCGTTTGGTTAGTTCGATACGCCTTTCGCGGCGATGGATCTTGTAGTCGCGGCCTTCAAAAAGGGACTTCGCCAGGCGGTGCGCCGTTTCGGCCCAAAGCCGTTCCGCCTCGGCATCCGTTTCGCTTGATAGGATCAGCGGCGTTCGGGCCTCGTCCACCAGAACACTATCGGCTTCGTCGACCACGGCAAAATGCAAACCTCTCATGACAGGCGGATCGTCCAGGTCGGTTGAACCAAAGAATTGCTGCAACTTCACGTGCGTATTTCGCGGCGCCCCCCCGAATTTCACCCTGTCGCGCAGATAATCAAACACGATCTCCTTGTTGGACGCGTAAACCACATCTCTCAAATAGATGGCCCGACGCTCGTCCGGACGTATGCCATGTTCCAGAGCCCCAACCGTCAGGCCAAGCCGTGAATAAAGCGGCTCCATGACTTCTGCATCGCGTTTGGCAAGATAGTCATTCACCGTCACGACATGGGCAGGCATTCCCGCCATGCCAGCCGCGCCGACCGCAAGCGTGGCCGTCAGAGACTTGCCTTCTCCGGTTTCCATTTCCGCCACGGCGCCTCGCGCAATTGCAAGGGCACCAAGGACCTGAACATTGTGATGGAAAAGGCCAAGCGTCCGACGAGAAGCTTCGCGAATAACAGCAAAACACTCGACGAGATTGGCATCGGTCAAGCCACTGCGGCGCACCTTTATGCGAGTTTTGGCAATCTCGGCATCCAGCGCACGTTCATCAAGTTTCTCGTATCTGGATGCCCTTCGACCAACGCGCCACATCAAGACCCGCAGCCGATAGCGAAAAACCGGCGCCGAAAGCCGTTCTCCAACAAACCGCACAGCCGACTCCGCAGGATCAAGCCAATGATGCCGGGGCTCTTCCTTTTCAGGGTAAAGCTGCAGAACAGGAGAAGCGAATGTGCCGCGCGATTGCGCGGCATTGATAGAATGAACAGCTGCCACCCCGTCGTTAAGCATCCGACTTGGCAGATTTCTTCTCTGATCCGTTTGATTTTGCCGAGGCTTTCTTGTCCTCTACGCCGCCGGCTTCTTCCGAAACCACTTCGGCATCTTCCACGACGGTATCGGTCTCGGATCCCACCTGGGTTTCCGACCCGTCATCACCGTCCATCGAGAACCGTTCCGCAATCGAGCCGAAATGACGCAGCGATGACAAATGCAGATAGATGCATTCCAACTCGTCCGTGCGCATCATGTTGCCCAGATCCTCGTCGGAAAGCGCCTTGAGCTTTTCGCGATCCACTGTCTGGAAGCCAGAAAGCGACTGACGTTGCCCCGTTGGTAGGTTGAATTGAGCCTCCATCGGCCGAAGTAGCCCCAGATCAACAAGACGTTTGCAGAAAATCTGCGTGCGATTAAAACGCTGCTGGTAATCCTGAAGAAATGCCAGCACATTTTTCAGGTACTGGGTTTGCGATCCGTCTGAATCGAACAGGCGTTCTCCACGCCCTTCCTTGTTGCAGCCATCATAGCTTTCGTCGATATGCAGGATCAGGTTATTGGCCGATTTATCCTGGGCGAAAACAAAAGGGTAGCGGCGCACAAACGCCGGGACATATTTACCGCCCCAGGTTCCGTCATCCTGAACGAATAGGTTCTTTGTTGCTGTTGCACCAAGAATGGCGCAAGGCATTACCGCTTCGTCATTGCCGGAAAACACAATGGGGTACTCTACCGAAGCCTGGCCAAATTCGATCGCCGTCAGCGGAACAGAGTTCACTTTTTCAGCGAATTTGTAATTCGCACCGGTTTTGACAGAGATCGATTTGTGGCGCTCTGACGAAACCGGAACGGCATTCTCGTAAAAAAGCAACTGGGTCATGTTTGTTCCTTATCTGCAAAAATTCTCGACGATTGTCTTACGGAAACAAACGAATTGTCGGCGGTTCCCCCTATCAGAACAAGAAAAATTTACCGTTTCTGGGAAACAGTTTGTTTGCAAATGTCTCTAGAGACTGAACTGACGTAAGAATATTTGCCTGGCAACACGGTACATCTGTTTCGCCATCGGTTCGCTGCCGTGGTCAAACCGGACATAGACCCTCTCCCCCAGACCACGAAATGTGCTACCTTCGGGCAGAGCAACATCCAGATGCAGTAACTTGGACAGGGCAAGCCTTTGTCCGACGCCAGCACCTTGGCTTGGGTCGAGCGGAATTTGCCCGCCGCCTTCGGTTGAAAGCGCCATAGAGGGAAGGGTTGCAGACAATGCCGGGACCTCCCGCCTGACGTGTGCAGGCACGATTCGATCCGGTTCCGAGGCGAATCGCAGCGCTAGGCTTTTGGTTTCGCTGCGCACCAGATCGCTGCGTTCTTCCGGTACGATCACGCGAATAAGCGGGTCTTTGAAGTCGGTGATGTAAGCCACGACCTCCCCCTTGCGCACAAATCGGCCTACCTGATCTTCGCCGCGCGGCAACAGTACAGCACCCGGAGCCGTGGCCTTGATCGTCAGTTGCTCCATGCGCGCCAGCGTCAGTTCGCGGTCCGCACGCGCTGCACGCAATTCTTCCTGCAGCACCCGGGCCGCAGACCTGTCCGTGAAATCCTGTGCCGTCAGCCGCCGGCGCAGTTCGACGATATACTCATCCAACATCCGCACCCTTGCGGCAACAAACGGGTCCTCCAGCAGTAACAGCGGCTTTCCTTCGGAAACGAACTCTCCCGGCTGCACATCAAGCTTGGTAATGATGCCGTCTGCCTCGCTGTGCACGATGCGATTTCCAGGCACCCAGACGACACCTTCGGCAACTGTGGCATGCGGCACCGGCGTGCCGAAAAGAACCACAGCCAGAATACCGACAAAAACGCCGGTCACGACAAATGCGCGACTTCGGTGACGGCGCAAAACCGGACTGGTGAACAAGAACCAGATCTGTTTCAGCAGCGGCCAGATGAACATGAGCACCACTGCCCAGATCGCCATGATGATTCCGAGAAAAAAGAACTTTGTGCTGACAAACAGCACAATCGAAAATGTGATGAACAGGCGATAAACAAATGACGCGACGCCGTAGAATGTGAACCAAAAAGGTTCGCCCCGTGCTGTTGCCGGCCCCTGTAGATGCTTCAGGCCGAACAGATACCGCTTTACTAGATAAGCGAGATGATCTTTGGAACGTTGTGCAAGGTTCGGGATCTCGATGATATCTGACAGCACATAATAGCCATCAAATTTTAGCAGCGGATTGCCATTGAACAGTAACGTGGAAACGCCACCAATCAACATCGTGTTAAAGGCAAAGGCCCGCACAAAGCCATCTTCGGCATTCAGCCAGACAATCATGGCCACTCCGGCCAAAAAAGCTTCGACCAGAATGCCTGCCCCACCGACAAGCGCGCGTTGCCATTTCGACGAGAAACGCATTGAATCTGAAGCGTCCACGTAGGGAACAGGCATGAAGACCAGAAACATCACGCCGATTTCATGAACCTCTCCCCCCCATCGTTTCACAACATAGGCGTGGCCCAATTCATGAACTGCTTTGACGAACACGTAACAGAGCCCAAGCAATGCCAGGTTTTCCGCAGTTAGCACCCGGTCGACCACATTTTCGGTCAACTCGTCCCAGTGGGACAATGCCAGGAAGGCGCCGTATCCGACAACGGCCACCCAAATCAGAGCCCCAAACCAGGAAATAATCGGACGCACCAACGGCATCGTCGCCGAGACAAAATCATCAGGGTCAATCAATGGCAACCTGACCGCCAGCGGGTTCATGAAGCTCATAAGGAACTTGCGGTTGCGCTGACGTTCCCCACGTTCTGACATTTCCGCGATATCGGGAGGAAGATCGCCAAGCAACACGTCCGCCGTATGCAACTGCCCGAGCAGCCGGAGAACTTCATCTTGGGTCAGTGTCTCGTCGTCCAACTGGTCACAGGCGATATCCCAAATCTCCTGCACCGTCCGCTTGCCATCGAGCATGGAGATGATGCGGTAGCTGGACGGGGAAAAACGGTGGAACCGACCGGAAGTCCTGTCCTGCAACACATACCATAGTTGTCCCCGATACCGCGAACGAAACAACTGCGCATGGCGCCTTAGCCTGGGTTTGAGATTGGCAGCGCGGTACCAGTTTGATGATAGGAACGACTTTTCCATGGCTTAGGGCCGCCAACGCCACAAGGTAAGCTTCGCCCAATTGACGAGCGGACGCACCCAGACCGAAATCAGCAGTCGTTCGTCGATATCGGTGCGGGCGATGCCCTCCATACCAGGGCGCAGGCGGACATCTGACGTGTCCAGGTCCGCATAGACACGAAAGAAGTTCCGCCCCTCGCGCTGGTCCGACACAGGCGTGATCCGATCGATAGTATAGTTCAAAGGCAAGTCGGGCAGAGAGGCAACCCGCAACTGTCCGATCTGACCGGTCTGGACTTCGGCTAGATCCGCCTCATCCACCTCAAGCACCACGCGCCAGCCATCCAACGGTGCGATTTTGAATAGCTCTTCGCCACGCTCGACCGTCGCACCGATTGATTGGCTGAGATCGCCCGTGACGACGACCCCGGAAAATGGCGCCCGAATTTCGGTTCGGGCAATTTGTTCGTCAACGAGTGAAATCTGGCTTTCAACCTGACGTATCTGACTTTCGATAATGTTGGCCTCGGCGCGCTCGCGGTTGGCCAGGGCCAGGTCATATTCCGCCTGCCTTTGCGCGCGCGTTGTCGTCATGCGCAATCGTTCCAGCACAAGATCCCGATCATCCAACCGCGCCAGAACCTGCCCTTCTTCCACCAAGGAACCCGCCTGCACAGTTTCATCAGCCAGATAGCCATTGAACGGGGCCACGACTGTCCGCTGGATAGCCCCCTGCAATTCGGCTGGCGCCGTGACCTTGAACGTGGTTGTTTTGTTGGCGAAGAACCAAACCACAGCAATGAAAAGGATGGTCGCGAATTTGCGGCCAAAATTCCGCGGCCCCAGCAGCGCCACAAGCTGATTGCCCAGCGACTCGAAAATCTTGGTGATGACAAAGCGGTCGTTGCGGCGTTTTTCCTCCAGCACCGGACCAACAACCGTGGCGATAGCATCCACCAAGGCAACGGTATCTTCATCAAACGCGCGGTCACTCGTACGCTCCAGAGTCAGCGCGCCGATGATTTCGCCGTCATACTGGATTGGCACGGTGAGGACGGAATCCGCCTTGTGCGCTCGCGAAAGCTCTTCGTGTGCCAAAGTGACGCGAAAATCCCACCCTTCTGGAACCGGGAAAAGAACCACCGCTTCCTGATCTATGGCCTCGTTCATCGCTGCGCGGATATCACGGATCAGACTCATCCGTTTGCCAAATCCGGCAGCATGGCTGATGGCCGACATCTTGACGTTCTTGCGCCGCACGAAGCCCAGACTGACTGGATCGCAATCCAGAGACTGGGCGAGCTCTGTCACAAGAGCATTGGCCGCGCCGGAGAAGCGTTTCTGCTCAAGAACCGTCGCCAGCATCGCGAGCGCCGAGGCCGTGCGGGATTGCAATTTTTCAAAGGTTTGTCCTTGATCACGCCGCAGCACGACTTCGATCCAGCCGGAGGCCCACCGAAGATGGCGGAGCGCCTCGACCGGTGCCAATCCAGAGTTTTCAAGCGTAACGGATGCCGCACCATAAAGCTGGTCATCGACAAGGATTGGTAAAGAAATTTCGTTCGTAGTGTCCGTCTTGGCCATCACTGGCTGGCGTTTTCCAAGCGCCTGTTCGGTCGCCGCCATCAGCGCCTGCCCGACATCTTTCTCTTCAGGCCAATGCGCAGCCGACGAAAATGGCCCGGTGTCGGGATCACCCAAAACCACGACAGCCGCTTTCGCGCCGGAAATACTGCGGCACATCAGCGCCAGCCAAGCGCCAAGATATTCGGTAATGGACCGGGCGCCAGAGAACTGGTTCCAAAGCGCCTGGTCAAAAATCGCGTAGCTGACCTGTCCCGTGTCGCCAGTACGATGATTAGCCGGATCGGCAGGATTGTCCGTAGTCATTTACTTGCGGGTTCCTCCGATCCCAACCAAACTTACCTGCGGAATAGCGACGCCAGACGGTTCAATAGCCCACCGTTTTCTTTCCACGCCATCAGGTCGTCGCCAGGTCTATCGGACTCGGCTGACGAGCCTCCTGGTTCTTTCCCAACCGAGACAACTCCTTTTGCCATTTCAGCCACCGAGTCCGGCTCCCCCTCTTCCGAATGGGCAACCTCGACAATCACGGCTGTTTCGGTATCAACAAGATCAAGTCCAAGATTGCGCGCAGACGCCATGTGGCGCAAGCCCTCATCCGAGACAAACCTGCCAAGCGTATCATCATAGATCAGAACCCCGGCGGGTGCTGCCGCCACCTCTGGCTCGTGGTGATCTTCTTCGTGTTCATCGCCGAACAGCGACAGGCGAGTGCCGACCGACAATGTGTCGGACATCAGCTCACCATCCTCGGCATGCGGCAAATGGGTCGAGCCCAGCATGTGATCCAACTCATGGGTCAGCACACTCAGCAAATCGATACGCCCAGCCGATGCTGCACCCGGCAAGGCCCGAAGTACGCCATTGACATCCGCAAGATATTCTTCGTTCGACAGCGGTGTCAGATCGACAAACCAACCATGTCCGGCGGCATCAGCATCCAGCTCGATCACATCTTCTCCCGCGAGACCCAGAATTGAGCCGCCCAGGTCTTGGATCGTGACCTCAACTGCACGCAGCAGGGCCTCCTCTTCCGGGTTCAGACCCAGTTCTGCAACCATGATGTCAATTGCTACGTCCTTCAGCGAAGCTACATCCGTCTCGGTCAGTAGAGCGACATTGCCATCCCCAATCGTCGCTGCACGCAGCGCTTCAGGAATTTCGAATGCGGCATCGTTGGTCCGCACCGAGGCCTCTTCAAAGTCGGCACCGTCAAAGGTGATCAGGCCAAACTCGCCATCCACCAGAACCGAATTGAAGCCATAGCTGCCGATGGCACTGCCGTTGGCGGAAATCTGGATGGACGCTCCCGAGGTCTGAACCTTGAGATCCTGCGCCTTGTTCGTGCTCAACGAGGCTGCGAAGGACTCGTCGATTACAACGCCCGCGCCATCGACATGCCCAACGATCACCAGATCTGCCGACGCATCCAGAAGCACGAATTTGTAGCGAGATTGATCGTAGTAATCGAAGACAACACCACCGACGTCGCCTTTGGCAATCGTGGTCTCAATCTCGATGATCGAGCTGGCGGCGATACCGGCACCAAGATCCACTATGCTGATGGCCGCCTCTGCACCGTTCAGCGCGGCACTGTAGTTGCCACCACCAAGGGTCCAACTGCCATGCCTTCCCGAGAAGACCCCGGCATCCTGGCCGCTGAACTCTTCGGGGACTTCAATGGTCCAATCCGGCGGCAGAACCTGGACGGTGAAATTGTCGACCGTGGCCGCACCGCCATCCGTCGCGAACCCGACGAAGCCCTTGTTCAGCGGGATTGGCAGGCCTTCTTCGTCCAGCTCGGGCGCGTAATCATAGGTGAACCAGTTCACACCATCGATCTGCAAGGTTACATTGTTGCCGTTCACTGCCACAAGCACGCTGTAGAACGTGTTTGGCTTGATCCGCACCGGCTTGTTCGACTGGATAAGCTCATGATAGCCGGTGGCATCGCGGTAGCCCATCTCGATCTTGTTGTTCGAGATGTTGATGCCAGCATATTTGAAGTCGATATCCGACTTATAGTCAAAGATGACAAAGGCATTGGCCTTGTTACCGCCCGTTGGCTTCTCGGTCGATATCTGCGCGGTAATCTCATAGTAGATCGGCAGGTATTCATCCAGATTGTAGACCGCTGATGCTTGCGTATCCTTGTTGTCCGCAGTCAGCGTCAGCGCACCACCCGTCACGGTCATTTTGCCGGTATCTCGGATAAAGATGTCGCCCGAGTTGTTGTTGAAGTCAGAAGTCCGCAGTACGTCGCGACGGCCACCCGGCACATTGCCAGCCTGAACATCCGACGGTCCGCCAGTCTGATCCTGCCAGTAGCCATGATCTTTTTGCGTCACCAGGCCGATTTCGCCGCGAATACCGCCTTGCAACAGGGCCACATTCGAATAGCGGTCATTGTGGTTCGGCTGGTTACCGTCCGACGTACGGGTGATATCCGCACCATCCCCGAATGCCTGTGCATAGAGGAAATCGAACAGATGCGGCGGAACCTGACGGCTGACGGTTGCAATACCGAACGGCGCAAAAGGCACGATGAAGCTGTTGAATTCACCAACCCAGTCGATCAACCGGTCGCCCTTGGTGTTGCCGATCAGGATATCGAGCCCCGCACCACCGAAAGCACGGTCCTCGTACGCCCAATGGGTATCCGGCGTCTGATCCGTTGTGTGCAGCGGCAGCTGGCCCGGGTTATTGGCCGGCGGGTTCGGGTCGATCGTTCCGAGTGAGTCATCGGCCTGCATCAAGTCGTTGCCAAAGCCACCATACATCCGGTCGCGACCAGTTCCCCCGACGAGCCAATCATTGCCCAGATCGCCAAAGATCATGTCATCGCCATCCGAATTGCGGAACTCTGGCGCCACCTCCGGGTCCGGGGTTCTGCCATCGGGTTTGAACGCGACATATCCGAGGAGACTGACACCCTGAGAGGCATCATTATTCAGGAAGTACTGAAGCAGCGCCCCCGTGTTGTAGGGATCGTTTTGGTCATAGACATCGCCTTTCCACACCAGTTCTTCCGCTGGATTCACAACGGACGGATCGAACATGATGACCCGACGCGGATCATATTCGTCATAGAGGAAGAATTCGCCCAGACGTTGCTTGATCGGCTTCGGATCGTTCCACGGATCGGTATCATCCCCAAACTTCAGGATATCCGACGGGTTGTACGGGCTGTTGAAGTCAGACTTGTAAAGGCCAACCAATACACCGTTTTCATCAAAGCGCGGCGCATAACTGTCCAGCAATGCCTCGGCACCCGAGATGGCATCATCGCCATCTCCACCATGCAGCCAGTCAACGCCCAGACCACCGAAGATCACATCATCGGCCAGAACAGGATCCTGACCCAGAGGATCGTCAATCTGCCATGTCGGCAACAGGTTGAATGGCGTGAGGTCAACCGATTTCTTCAACTCGCCCGCGACGTTGATCAACTCCACCTGGACATTGCCCGGCGTGCGGATCAACTCGTTCAGGACATTGCCCTGACTTGTCCGCGTGTCGGGATCACGGTTCAGCAGCGAAAGTACACCAAAGAGGGATTCATTCAGGTCGTCGCCATTCAACAGTGACAGATTGTGATCGGCGGAATTGCGGCTGGTAAAGATACGACCATCATCCCCCAGAACACCGTCATTGCCGGTTCCGCCCGAGATCCAGTCATGACCCCAGCCGCCAATGATGTCGTCATCGTCCGCATCGCCGAAGGCAATATCAAAACCACCACCCAGATAGATAAAGTCATCGCCGGTTTCGCCATGCACCTCGTCATGACCGCCGATGTCCATCGACCAGAAGCCATCCGTCGGATCACAGGTCTCGGACCACATCTGATAGGCACCCGGAACGGCGGCACCCGGGAAGCGCGTGCTGTTGTTATAGGCTGCATCCCAGTCAGGGCCGCCCGCCGTGTAGTCGATCAGGCGAATGCCGCGCACGACGATCTTTTCGCCGCCATAGTTGTCATAGACGAACTCGACATATTGGGGTTGGCTCAGATCACCGTTCGGGTTCACATCCACACCCTTCACACCCACGATGCGAATGATGTCGCCGTTGTCGCCCACAATGGCATCGCTGTCACGTCCGTGTTTGTCGGCATATTCGACACCAATCGCCTTGGGGACATCACCACCGATGCTGATCAGGTTGTTGTCGGTGTCATAGATCGGGTTCGCACTTGGATCGAACCCGTTGTTCAATCCGATCTGCGTCCCTGCGCCACCGAACAGCCAGTCGTCGGTATCCGGGCGGAAGAACGACCCGTTGTTCAGGACCATCGCACGTTCGCTTTGATCCAGACCCAGTTCGGTCAGAATATCCGCAAGATCATCACGCTCGGTGAGGCCGAAGAAATCTGAAGACCCGCCGACGATATCGTCTTGGCCAAGGCCGCCAAAGATCACGTCTCTGCCGCCGCCACCTTCGATATAGTCCTGTCCATCCGTTATGGCCTCTTCCGCTGCAACCACAGTGAGAGGACCAAGCGGATCGTGGATCAGCCCGTCAAAGTTCGGAACCCGCGCCGCGCCGACATGTTCGACATGCGCAACCGCCAGGTCGATGGAGCCATCACCCTGGATCCAGTCGTGGCCCATCTGGCCAAAGATCTGGTCATTGCCCGCACCGCCAGCGATGTAGTCGTTGCCGAAGCTGCCGACACCGACCATGCCGTATTCCACCGCAAAGTTGTGGAACAGCGCATAGTCGATCTCATATTCGGCCCACCAATCTGCACCGTTCGGATCACGGTAGTTATAAGCAATGCCGTTGGTCATGAGACGGCCCGAAGTGGATTCGCCCAATTGGCCGGTTCCGGTCGTGGGATAGGCGAACTCGGCTGTTGTTGCCGCAGTCAGACCATCGCCGAGATACTCTGCCGAATTCCGGTCGGTACGCGAGTACATCAGAATACCCGCCAGCGCTTGGAAGCGCAGGCTGGTAAAGTCGCCTTCGAATAGGGCCGCCCCCGGATCGGCGCGCCGTGTCAGGAACACGTTGTCGCCAAAGATCAGGTCGTCATTTTCGCGACCATCGATCATGTCGTTGCCCGCACCACCGATCAAGAGATCCTGAATGGCGCCGCCAAAGATGACGTCATCCGCACCGTTCTGGAACTCTTTCGAGTTGATCTCGACCACAAGCGCCAGATCTGTTGTCTGAATCCGCTGCAACAAGACCGGTGGCAGGTTCGGATCGTCGACCCACATCACCACTTCACCGTGATCGCCAAAGATGATGTTGGGCGTCAACTCATCCGCCGGTCCATCAATGTCGTCACCATAAATGACATCCTGACCCGCGACCATATCGTCGCGCATCGGGTTGGCCACCTTGACCGGTTTGAAGGTCTGGTCGCTGGCCCCAAGTGTCGGATCAACGGTTGGGTTCGGGCTGTTGTCAACCGTGGCCACGTGCAGCGCACGGGTCAGGATGTTGACGTTAAAGCCGCTGTCACCATAGATGTGGTCGGTTCCGTCATGACCAATGATCGTGTCGTCACCCGAGCCGCCGGCCAGATGGTCGCCTGCCTGGCTACCGATGATCAGGTCATTGCCAGCACCCCCATAGGCCGTGAGGCCCACGGATTCTGGCTCACGCAGCGTAAACAGGGCCGAGGCATCAATGATGTCATGACCCGCATGGTTGAAGGGGTTGGCCAGTGGGAAGACCCACTCGTCATCCTCGTTTTCTTCATCCGCAAGATCCGGGAACGGGTTAAACGGTTTTTCTCCGAACTCGAGGCCCAGACGGTCATAGGCATGACCCGAATACCAGACACCGTCCTGGCTGGTGTCGCCGTAGACAACCAGCGGGCTGCGCGCGCCTGCCAGAACGCTGGTGGTCGGATCAGCTCCTTCGGCCAAGCCGATAACAAAGTGGTCGCCACCAATCTGGGCGCCAGCATCCTGCGTCAGGTCAATCCGGTAGACCGTGATTTCGCTACCCGGTTCGATCACGCATTTATGAATCGCAGCTCCAGCCAGCGTAATCGTCTCCGCGGTGACCGTTTCAATGGTAAAGCCGCCCGGAATGCCCTCGATGAAGATCACCTGACCTTCCGAGAAATCATCCCTCCAGTCACCGCCATCAGTGCGTGTCAGCTTGTCCGCCAAAAGCTTCACTGTGACCGAGATTTCCACGCGCTCGGGAACCGATTTGTGAATATCGATTTCACCATCAAGGTTTGTGTCGACCGGCACGATGGGTGTCTCGCCCCCGAGAACAAGGACCGAGCCCACACCCCAGGTCGCGGCTGCTCCGTCCGGCTTATCAAAATCGGACGTCGCTGTCGGCACGCTCTCGGCATCGATGATCTCAAGGATTTCGCGGGTTACCCCTTCGCCTTCGATATAGATCAGCTGACCGACTTGATACCCGTCGCCGGACCAGTCACGCCCATCATCACGCAGCAGGTAATGCGCATCATCAATGGTTTCAGTGGTATAGGCCCCGAATGTTTGAACCGGCAGGTTGCCGCCACCGTGGACCACGGTCAGCGCACCATGCGGGCCCTGGACCCAGATGTTCGAGGCAACGTCAACCGCATCGGCGATCTGATCGCCCAGGATTTCCATCCGGTCACCCTCAATCGACAGCACACGATACGCGACCGCCTGATCAAAGCTGCCGTTTTGCCCACCGATGTGGATCAGATGCCCTTCGATAAAGCCTTCGTCTTCCCAATCGACACCGATCAGAACCGCGCCCGTCAGGGTTTCCTCGACATCGTAGGTGTAGTTATCAAGCACCAGATTATCGATGGCGACCAAACGCACTTCGCTTGCGAAGGCATTTTCAAGCGCCTGAGCCTGAGCCGCGGTCGGTGCCGGGCCGTTGACTTGCAGAACAAGGATCGAGTTGTCGTTCGGGTCGCGCAAATACTGACCGCCGACGATGACGGGCAGCCCGTTGCCATCGACATAGGTAGCATCAGCAACTTCAATGACTGTAAATGTCACATCCGTGATGCCGTCGACCACCACAAGTTGCCCAGGCAGGAAGCCTTCGGCTTTCCAGTCGATCGTATCGGACCGCACGGTGTAATAGGCGGCGAACAAGTTCTTGGCATCCGGGTCGGCACCCGGCACATGATAGCTGAACGCGTTCTGAGCCGAGACGAATGGCGCCGGATCGAGCGTCCCGTTGATATCGAGATAGTCGTTGCCCTGGCCCAGCATAAGGTTCATCACCTCGATTGTAGACTGAGCCCCATCGGTGCCGACACTGGCCGAACCAAAGTTCACCTTGCCAAAGCTTATGCCACCCGGAACGACAATCGTGGTCGATCCTTCAGGCGCTTCGCCGAAGAGAGGTCCAGACAGACCTGTGAACTCCAAATCTTTTGCCATGCCAAAGCCGCGCAGCGTGGTCTGATCCAGCACGCCAGAAGTGTCAGCCTGGCTCGAGTCGTTAAAGATGTTCAGAACATCGATCTGCTGGCTTTCCGGGGGCTGTGCGCCGATCGCAATCAGGAAGTCATCCTTTTCGCCTGGCAGTTTGACCCCGGCTGTCAGCGAGCGGTCGGCACCGGCCGGACCACCCTCAACCGCAAGTGGGCCGCGCAATTTCGACAGCAGATGCGTCGAGACCGGGAAGATTTTCACACCGTCACGCGTCGGCGGCACGACATAATCAGTATCCGCCGTCAGAACCACCTCTTGCATCTGGTACCAGTCGCTTGTGGAGAAGGTCACTTCGGCGGCGATCCGCACCACTTCGACGTTAAGGTCAGAGCCGTTGAGCCAGGTCGCGGACAAGGCCTGTTCGACACCGTCGATAGTCACGTTGATCAGCTGCAGCTTGGCATCCTTGCTGTCGTTGTCGCCACGGATCAGCTGAATCTTGGCTTCAATATCCCTGGTGCCCACGCCATCCGGGTTGTCGGTATTCACAATCCGCACCCACATGCCTTCGAGGAAGCCGTCAGCCAGCCAACCCTCTTGTGCGCCAGTCAGGCCAAGGTCGAGATACTCACCCGGGAACGAGTTCGGATCGGTTTCCTCACCGAAGGACACTGAGCCGGTAAAGATGGTGTTCTCAGCCAGATCAGACAGAACTGCGGGTTCAGACGTCTCGCCGTCCATCCAAGTGGGTACATCGCCTACGGTCTGAACCAGGGTGATGGTCATACCATCAGCTGAAACAGACAAGATCTGATAGTCACCGTTGTTGAAGAGTTTCGGAACCTCAAGTGAGACATTGTTGATGTCACCGTTGGTGGACCAGTCGCCATCTGCCACCAGCGCTGTCAGGGTCATGGTCTGCCCATCCCCCGAAACCGCCTTGATGACATAGGTGCCGGCATTGGCGCCGCCCAAACGAAGTTCTTGATCCGCAACGAAGCCATCCGCGTTGAAATCACCCGCTTCGTTCAGCGCGATCGTCAAGTTGGTGCCGTCATTGCCAAAGGTCACATTACGTTCGACCAGTTCGTCAAATAGCATGACGTTACCTAGGCGGACGCGCTGTCCTTCGACCCACGAGAATGCGTTCAGCGTGACGTCGGTCGTGCTGCCATTGCCCGCCGACCAGGCGCCGATGTTTTCAAAGATCACCTGCGTCGGAGTCACCGCCATGATGACATAGTCATCATTGTTGCCGTCAAATCCGCCAGCGGATGGTGCGCGGATCTGCATGGTGTCGCCGACCGAGAAGTGCGCATTCATACCGGTCACATTCAGCGCAAGATGGCCACCGACCGTAGTAAAATCGACTGTGCCCTTGAAGACTGTTTCTGCGACTGCGGTTTTGCCAAAGAACCCTTCTTCCTGGAAGCTGCCAAAGTCCGAGCCCGTACCACGGGTGATAGTCAGGTTGGTGCCATCATCGCCAAAGATGAGATTGCCGTTGAACATCTGCGTTGCCAGCAGGCCACCGATATTGACGTATTCCTCGGGTGTGATTGTAACACCGTCGATTTCAGTCACATCGGCCAGACCGTCGGTCAGCACCGCAATGGTCACTGTGTCATCCGGCTGACGGGTCAGACGGATTTCATAAGTGTCGTCCTTGCCGGAACCAGCCGGAATATCCGGGATGAGCTGCGTGTCACCGCCGGATTCCAGCACCACCGCACCAGAGGTTTCATTGTCATAAACCTCGATATCCAGCATCTGGAAGCTCGCCCGGAGGTTCGGGAAGATATAGTCGTCCTGCGTCGTGTCATCATTGCGCTCGAACTCGAGAACCGCAATTTCCAGATCTTCGCGCACAAAATCGTCACGTGCCTCAATACCCAGATGGATTTCATCGTCCCAGTTCGACGAGCCGTCATTGGTGAATGTCATCGTACCAATGACGATCGTGCCGTCGCTGCGAACCTCGGTTTCGGTGAAGATCTCAAGCCGGTCATCGCTGGCAATATTGAAGAACTGCAAGGCATTGTCGCTTTGAACATCGACAACCAGATTGACGACAATGGTTTCGCCGAAATTCGGATCCTTCGCCAGTTTCAGACGCACTTCGTCTGTCAGCTTGGTTACATCGTCGCCTTCGACAACGATGGTCTGGCCATCGTCATTCCCGGCGGCGTCAACTTCGCGCACCTTGATGCCAGGCGTGTCATTGTCGATCACTTCGACCTCGACGTTGCGCACATCGATACCGTCATAGGCGTCATCCTCGGAGATCACGCTATGCTGAATAACCGTGACGCGGTCACCTTCCGAACGCAGATCGTCCGGTGCAAAAACAAAGACCGAAACCTCTTGGTCCCATTTGAACGTCCCGGGTATCGAACCGTCTGCGCTGAAGGCCAGCGTAATCGCCTGACTACCGATCGGCACCAGTTCGCCGTCGATGCGGATAAAGCGCTGGAAGTCGCTGTTGGTGACAACACCCCCCGGATCAGAGGCCGAGAGCCAGATCGATTCGCCGAGATCATCGTTCAGGAAATCGGGGTTCAGATCATAGGGCTGACCAGTCAGCGGATCGAGATCACGCTCTTCCTGGAAGCTGCGGGCCGCAGAGATCGTGACGTAGACCACATCCGTCGGCATCTGAGCCAGACGAACCGTGTAGTAGTCTGAATACTGGTCAAGAATATTGGTTTCTTCGCCCACAACCGTGCGGCCAGGCAATTCCGTGTCGGCCTCTTCGTTGATCACGACGAGCCCTTCGCCGTCCTTGGCGACATTGTAGTCAAACCCGTCGACCAGCAATCCATCATAAAGTGCATCATTCGACTTCACGAGGTGGTTGACCGTGCCGGTCGCACCTTCAAGCTCGCGGGTCACGATGTCTTCGGTCACATCACCGCCGACATTGATCGTGTCGGAGCCAAGCCCGCCGATCACGCGATAGCTGACGCCAAAGGCCGTGGAGAGAACGAAAAATTCGTCGTCCCCTTCGAGACCATCGACCTCAACCACTTCGATCGTCGAGTAACGCACGTTCAGACCTGCGCCAAAGATGCCATCTTTGCGGATAACGATGTCATCGGCAAATTCCGTGCCAAGGATGACCATCTTGTCAAACCCTGTGCCACCGTCCACCGAAACCGGCGCGTTGACGTTATAGCGCACTTCGTCCTGGCCGCCGCCAGCGCGAATGTCCGGCGCCTGCGCAACCGAGAACCCGAGACCGATCTGCGGCGTTGCGACGCCTTTCTCGTCAAGGACGATGGTGTCGTCCTGGGTCGTTTCGGTCAGGGTCAGGTCGAGGAAGTTGATCCCGCCATCGTCATTGGCATCAAACGGATAGACAAGCCATGCCTCGAGCGCATCTCTGTAGGCGTCATTGACCCCGGTAACGGTCAAAGCTTCAATCGCACTAAGGATGCTCAGATCATCGGATGTGCCAAAGATGTTGTCGGCGCCATCCTGCAGATCTTCCAATGCGGCCAGAATGGTCGTCCGAGCGGTCGCATCATCGCCGGCAACGGCCCCGCCATTGTTCCAGTCAAAGGTGGTCGTTGTGCCGAGCTTCAGTTTCAGTTCGGCACGGTCAGCCGGATCGGCAACCAGTGCGTCAATTGCATCTTCTGCACCGCCCACCAGGTCGTCAGAGGTGCCAACCAACAGATCCGCACCCGCCAGCAGATCGCGCATCGCGTTCAGCAAGGCCACGCCCGCATCCAGATCGGCCTTGTCCTTGACGCCATCGAAGTTCCAGTCAAAGTCGACTGTTGCCGCCAGAGCAAAGGCCCGGATGATGAACAGATCGTTGTGATCGTCACCTTCCAGACGCAGCTCAGACTGGTTGGAATAGACACGGAACGTATCGTTACCGGTGCCGCCCTGGGCAACCAGCGGAGCAGATGAACCCGGGCTCAACCAGCCGCGTGTCGTCGCAACCAATTCCGGGAACACGTCATTGGGAAGCATATTGGCTTCGGCGGTCCGGTTCTGACCAAAGATCTGGCCAATCTGGAACGTATCGTCGCCAGCGCCGCCGTCCAGCGTCGTGATAACGGTCACGTCATCCGAATAGAAACTGTCATTCCCCTCGCGGCCTTCAACAACCAACCGCCCGTTCAGACCGCTATCATATTGAATTCGCGCAACTTCCGGGCTGTCTTCGTTGAATTGGACGATGTCCTGGTTCGGATCAAGCGACCCGTGCAGCAGAGCGACAAAGCCGGGACGGTGCACATCTTCGCCATCGATGTTCTGCATCGCCCGCAAAAGGAAGATGTCGTCCGTGGCATAGGTTTCGTTCCCCACGCCAGTCAGGGTTCCCGCAGGGGCAATGATATGTAGCTCATCCGCCCCATCATTGTCACCGCCGGTATCCAGAACATTGATGATGAAGTTCCGGTTGTCGGTGCCGTTGGATCCCAGCACATAGATTTCGTAGGTGTCATATCCGCCCTGGCCATCAAGCGTAAGCGTATGCTCGGCATTCTGGCGACCAAGGTCTGTCAGATCGGGGCCGTAAGTGATGTCCTCGGGATTGCTCAGCATCGAAGGCGAGGTCACCGTCGCGGTATCCTGCAGATAGAAGACGCTGATAAAGTCCTCGCCATCGCCTGCCGGGCTCAGGTCCCTGCCTTTTGTGCCTGTGCCGTCTGCCGGCGCGTTCTGCGAACCGTAGACTCGGGTTTTCGAGCCAAGGAAGATGTAGCCATCCGAGTTCTGGGTTGTCAGGCCGGTGATACCGCTTTCGTCGCCAAAGTTGATCTGATCGTTTCCGGTGTTGCCGAAAATCCGGGTCAGATGAACTGGCGCGGAATAAGTCGGATCGGCCGTTCCCATAGCGTCGTCGCCAATATGGCCAATACCAACACCGTCCTGACCATGGGTCACATCAGCGCCTGCAATAATGCGGCCGCGCAGGATCATGGTCGTGCCATAATCATTCACGCCCACGCTGTCGGGATCGGTGTTTTGATTGGCTCCGTCGATAAAGTTGGCGTCGCCATAGATATCAATGCCTTGCTCTGCGAGAATGTCCGCATTGGCATCAAAGGCAATGTTGTCACCGACATAGAGCGTAACTGAACCGCGCTCGGCAAAGATGGTGCCATTCGCGATGTCGCGTGGATCATCGGTTTGCAGGCCAGGCAGACGGTTCCCGGACTCCGCGAACCGGGCCGTTCCGCTATCAGCAACAAAGAGATGTTCGTCTTTATCGCCACTCTCACGTACCGTCAGGCGGATGGAACCGTAGAGCGCATGCGCCAGCACGAGACGCAGCGCACCGTCCGACTCGCTCAGGAAAATGCTCTCGTAGGCTTCCAACGCAACATCGCGCAAGTTTGCATTCAGGTTCACGGTTTCGAAATCATCCGAACCGCTCGACCCGCGGCGCGAGTCGATGTCCAGATCATTGCCCGTTTCACCTATGCTGGATCCGATACCATTGGCATCCAAATCAACCGCCTGGGCCAGAATGTCCGCCGCAGTCACATCTTCTCCGGCATCTTCAGTGCGATCCACAATCGAACCGTCCACAGTGCGTAGCGATACGTTCTGCAGCGTCTCGACCTGGCCAACACGCAGGTCGCCGGTCAATTCGTCGATGAAGATACCATCGTGAGTATTCCCCGTTCCGACGTCAAAGGCATCGAGGTTCGCACCGTACAATACATTGTCGGCCACCGCGTCACGTGCGTTTACGTTGATCTCGAGGAAGTCGCTCGTCGTCCCGATCCCGCCAAAGTTAGGATTGTTCACGCCGTTCGGGATCGCCAGACCACCCTCGGTATAGCCATCATTGGCGCCCAGAAGATCGTTGTAAGCACCTGTCGCCACACCGGTATACATCGTGATGTTGATGCCCGAAACGTCAACCGTGTCCAAACCGTTTGCGTCGCGAATACTGGCGCCGGAATACAGCGTCACATCGCCTTGGGTCGAATGTATATGGCCCACCAGCATCGAGAAGGCCAGTTCCTGGGCAATGATGTCACCGTTGGTGGTCAGGAAAATTTGTGCGCCACCGCTCTCTTCGTCCTGTTCCAACGGCCACTGGCTATTCCCGACCCCAGACTGCCAGTTCACGTCTGTGAAGACGACAAAGTTGATGGTCGTATCAACCGGATCATCCACACTTGCCGTAATCGGAGTCGTGCCATTCGAGGCCATCGCACCATAGCTGTACTCGGTCATACGATAGGCACGGTTCTCGGCGCCCTCATAGGTGTCGAGTCCGGTCGTGTCCTCGTGGCCGATGTCGATGTCGTCGCCGCTGCGGGCTTCGACGAAGATATAGGTCGAATCCACCTCGGTCGCATCGGTGCCAAAGCTGCGGGCGATAAAGTCATACTGGGCCTTGGCCGCGTCAGATCCGCCCGGATCAGGGCTCCAGTAGACAAAGTAACTACCGGTTCGCGCAACGGTGTCCGCCGGGTAATCGGTGTCCGGCGGATCAAAGGTGCGGACGCTCACACCGTTCAAGTCCGAAGGCGTGTTGCCGATTTTGCTGTCATTGACGACTACGTCCACATCGTCGCCTGCAGTGATGCGCTCGATTTCGACCGCAAGGAATTCCGTGCCGCCAGGCAGAGTATCAATCGTGCGATCAAACACGGTGATATCCAGAACCGCATCCGCGCCTGCATCTGCGGTGAGGCTGATCTCGTAGAGCTCAACTGTCTCGCCACGGCGTTCGGCGTGCTCGATGCGCATCAGTTCAACCGCGAGCGCCTTGCGCGCCAGACCGCTGGCCGAAGTTTGGTTCCCAATATCGCCTGTCGCGTCCACATCCAGGGTATTGGTGCGGATCAAAGCTTCGTCGAATATCTGCGTCGGCAGAACATTCTCAACGACCAGGTTGGCTTCATCGACACGAATATTGCCGCGCTGGTTTTCGATGTAGGTGTCGCCAAGGGTGTTCTCGATACCGCCCATCAGAATGATATCGCTATTGGCAATCGGCAGGCCGTCATCGTCAACCGCCGTACGGTTGCGAATTTCGACACCCGTGCGTGGATAGAAGAGATTGAGCGCGAACTCGAAAGTGTCGCCAGGTGCAGCGGCAGTATTTGATGTATTGCCCGTCTGGCCACCACCGTCATAGCGGATATCGTCAACAATGACATTGACCACGGCAGAACCATCAATCGTATCTATGTGATTGATAACAATATCAAACTTCGAGTAATTGATGATCGATACCGAATCCCAGCTGCGCTGGCTTTCGATAAGACCTTCATTGCCCCAGATCACGCCGTCTTCGTGGCCGCTGATCGCATTGGCATAGAAGGTCACGAGCCCGGCCTTGTCAAAGATGATGTCGTCCAGAACAACCTGGGGATTGGATGCATCCGCCGCGATCAACGCATCGCCCAGCTTCTTGGTAGAATTCACGCCAAGGAAGTTGATGTTATTGAGGCGGGTGATAACGCCGTTTTCATCGATCGTCAGTTCCGGATTGGGTTCGCCCAGAAGGATAATGTGGGATTCCCAGAAGATATGACGGTCGGTGTCACGTGTTCCGGCGTTATCGGTGGCGCCTCCCCGCTTTGGCCCGATAAAGGCACCAGCCGCGCGGCGCGATGCATCGTGGCGAATGTTTTCGGTCTTGGAGTTAACCGTCACTGCAGCGGCGCGCAGGATTGCTTCCCATTCGCCGGCGATCTTGGTCATCGTATCCAGACGGACATGGGCATCGCTATAAAGGTCGCCAGCAAAGGCCCAGAACTCGGCATCGGAGCGGGCATAGTTATCGATTTCGGCGATTTTCGCTTCGATCACGATGTTTTCGTTGGCCGTGATGTCTGCGCCATCATCCAACACCACCTCAGTGAGGTTCTTGATGTTGGTATCGGCCTCGGCATTTGCGAAACCACCCAGACCACCGGCATCGGTTTCTGCATATCCACGTGCCCGCAGTTTGGTGTCCAGCGCCTGGATCGTGACGTTTTCACCATTCAGCATCGCGTCTCCGCCCAGCGTGATGCGGTTCAGAGACGGCGGTGTATCGGAGAGTGCCGGCACTTGACTGCCGCCCAATGTGCGGGCGTTTTTGGTGCCCGTACCAACACGTGCATAGGCATTCACGACCGTGCCAACGCCTGCCCCGCCACCATCGGCCTCGGCTTCAGCCACGCCGATCGCCGTTACATCGGTCTTGATGTTGATATCCCCTTCGGCGGTCAAATCGCCATTCACGGTCACAACCGCGCCAAAGTTCAGGTCGGCTTCGGAATCGGCACCGCCGCCCGAGATAAACCCGCCGCTGGTAGATTCCGAGAAGGCATCGACCTTGGAGTAGTTATTTAGGTTCACGTTAATTGCAGTGAAGCTGTCGATGACGGCATTGGCACCAATTTCCAGCTTGGAGTAATGCGTGCCGCGGGCATCCGCCGTGGCGCTATTGACAGCAATCCCGCCGCCGCCGCCGCCATCTGCAACAGCGCTGACATTCAGCGTCGAGTCGATCATGATCTCGACCAGATTCGCAGACAGGTTGGCACCGCCCAGGATCGAGAGGCCGGATTCCACCGTTCCGTCGGCCTCGGTACCTGAAACACCAATCTGGATACCGCCGCCGCCGACACCGGTCGCGCTTGACGTCACTGTCGCGTCGCCCGACGCCGCACCGACGGCTCCACGTGCGCCGCCAATGCCATTGAACGCGCCCGGCAGATTGCCGGTAATGTCGTGGATCAGGTATTGCGTCGCGCCACCACCTTGACTGGTCAGGTTCTCTCCTTCGGCAACGAACATGTGCGTGCCACCGGTTCCGCTGGTACTGATCGTAATCGCGGGTCCGCCTTGACTCAGCGCTAGTTTGAAACTGGTGCTCGTGCGCTCGACCACGTAGTAGACGCCCCCGACAGTCAGATCTGCAATCGGCTCATCTGCAAGCAGACGCAGAGAGTGCACGGTCGAATCCGATGTGCTGTTAAACACGAGATCCAAGACATCCGGCGGAACAAAGACCGGCGGGTTAGGCCCGGTATCCAAATACCCGGTTGCCCCATCTTCACTCGTTGCCAGGCGAATGTAATTGCTGTCAGTCGCATAGGTGCCGTCGAGCTGTTTGGCGCCACCGCCAGCCACCCAATAGACCACACCATCTTGCAGACGGCCCGGGCCGGCATAGTCGATTCCAAGACCATCCGTCCGATAAACCACTGCGTCGCCAATGCTGAAACCATGGTTTTCGATATAGATGCGGTCACGCAGGTTTACGTTTGTTTCCTGGGAAATTGTCGGTGCCGAGTTGGCATTTTCGACAATCTTGGAATCCACGCCGTTATCGCTGAATGTTTTGGGTGCGACGACATGATAAACCACGGGCTGTGCGGGATCCGTGAACGGGTTCGACACTTGTATGGCATTGCCCGACACGTTGTTCAGACCAAAGGTTGCACTGTCCCCGAAGTCGCTCTCTCGGACCAACCGGATGGTGTTGGCATCGACAACGGTGACCACGTATTTCTGGCCATTCACCAGCCCACCGACGGTCGAGCCGTTGTTGGAGTGATAGAAGACCCGGTCCCCTGTTTCAAAGTTGTGTCCGACAACCGTAATCGTATCGGTCGACGTATTGACGTCGCCCTGTCCGAAGACATCGCCCAGGTAAAGCTGCGAGTCGTCCCCATCCTTGACGATCACCTGATACTGGCGACCATCTTTGAGACCACCTTCTGTCGCCCCTTCGGTCGAGGCGGAATACGTGATCTTGGCCCCTGTGCCAAGTTTCGTGGTCAGGTCGAAATCGATGTAGTTGTTTGCGCCGGGTGTCTGGTTGCCAACGGACGGATTGGTAGAATCCACCGCAAAGATCGTTCCATCTGAAACCTGTTCCGCCTCGGCTCCATGCGCCACACGCAAGGTCATGGTTCCACCAGCCGTTACTTCCGGCGCATTGCCCACGACAAGGTCTACTTTGCCCAACGCAATTGAAGACGGGTTGAGCACGGCAACGTCAACGCCCCCGCCAGTGCCACTTTGCGACTTGCTGTCCGCATCGGTGACAAGATTGGCAAAGACGAAGACATCTCCATCAACATCCACATTCGTCAGGGAATTCGCAAAGTTGAGCAGCAGGTCCGTGTCGGTATGCGCCGTGACGTTGCCGACGCTGACATTCACGCCACCGCCACCAAAGACCTCAAAGGTCCCTTCTGAAACGGACAGCGTTTCCGCCTTGACCGTCAGGTTGTTGGTCTGCGTGCCCTGCCCGTCGTCCACATCGCCATAGAAGCTGACTGTGCTCGACCCCGTTGCCTTGGCCTTGGCCGTTGCGGTGGACACCGCAATGGCGCCGCCGCCGGCACGCGACATGGTGGCATAAGCCGTATTCGAATGCAGACCAACCACCGTCACGTCGCCGCCGTCAGTGGTCAGCAAGGAGCCTCCCTCGACGGTGACGTTCATGGTCGAATTGGCCGTGACATCCACAGTTCCGGTCGAAACCGTCAGAACGCCGCCGCCAGAGCTGCCTGCCGTGCCGATTGCACCGCGGCCTGCGGAACTGCCACCATCCTGATCCACAAAGCCTGCATCCGTTGCGTTCAAGTAGGCCTTGAGGTTGATATTGTCCTTCGCGCTGATCGAACCGCCGGTGCCAACCGTCAGTGTCGTGCCGCTGGCAAAGTTCACCGTCGCGCTACTGACGCTGACGTCACCAATCGCCCCGGACGTGCTGATCGCGGTGCCGCGCGCCTCGCCGTCGAGATCGACGATAAAGTCGAAGCTGCCCTTCTGGACATCAATGGTGACGCCGTCACCGACGACGCCGCTGGCCTGGCTCTGGTTATCCGCAAAGCTGAAAAGATCCCCGCCGGACCCGCCGATGGCGAAAGTATATCCTTCGGAAAGCGAAAGCGCCTTCGACGTCAGTTCGGCCTTGGCATCGATGCCGACATTGGGGGCGGTGCCGGTATCAAGGATTGTGACGCTCGTCGCGGCGCCACCATCTTCACCGATCCAGATATTGGCCTGCCCGGTGTCGTTGGCATATGCCTCGAGCAAGGAAATCGACGCCACAAGAGAACCGCCACCATTGAGCGTCGAGGCATCCGCGGTGGTCGTCCCGATCGCCTTAATTTCAAGGAAGTTCGCCGTCACCGTTGCACCGGCGCCGATACCAGCACCCGTGATCCCGGCAGTGTTGGCATAAACATCTGCCGATCCCAGCGTGAATACACCGGCACCTGCGCCATTGCTGGCGGTCGGCACCGCAGCGGACGTTCCGTTCGCCAATATCTGCAGGGCGCCCGTGAGGTTCACAGTGGAAGCACCGATATAGGCCTCGGTATCGTGATCCGAGTTCACGGTAATATTGGTGATCGAGATATCGGCGATACCTGCGCCTGCACCGCGAACAATCTCGGAATCCGCCGTGGTGTCGGAATCAGCATCAAGAAGCATCGAGGCGGCATTGATGGTGCTGCCCGAGCCGACATAGGCGCGTGTGGCCGATTCCTGACCGGTTCCAGTTCCCACCGTCGACGTAGTCTCAAGCGTGCTAACATTGGCAATGCCAGCGCCCGAACCGGTCTGAATTTTGGCCAGCGCCATGGGAGTTCCGGCCAGCGTCGTATCTGCGGTTGCGGACAGAATATGTCCTTGAATGTTAAGCGTCGAACCATCACCAACGAAGGCTTCGGTTTTGCGTGCCGCGCTGGCGTTGGCCTCCAACAGGCTGACATCCGCGATTCCGGATCCGCTGCCATTCCCGGAATTGGCCAGTGCCTGCGCCTCGACTTCGTCGGCGAACAGTGTGACGTTCCCAGCACGCAGCACGGTCAGGTCACCGACATAGGCGCGGGTGGCACCCAGCAGTTGGGCATTGGTAGTTGTGCTGCCGACCCCCACAAGAAGCGCCCCGGAAGCGCTCTCTGCGATGGCTTTGGCGTTGCTTGTTCCCAAAGCGGTTGCACTGATATTCAGACGTTCCCCGGCATCATCGGGATCGCCGATGAAGATGTTTGCGGTGTCAAGGCTTGTGGTTTCGTCGTTGCGGCCAACATAGGCCTCAACCGTGTTATTTGTGATCGCGATCGGAGACAAAAGGTTCAGCGTGAACAGGCCCGCCATACTGAAATTGTCGAGGAAGGCAAAGGACTCGGCATCACCGTCAGCAAGAAGCGACAGATCGGGACCGGTGAGTGTGATGCCATCGTTGACAAAGGCACGGGTTGCGCCACCGGCAGTCGCGACTGGGTTCATGCTGGTCACATCGACACCAAGCGAGCCCCCGGCGCTGTTGAGGTCCGCGTTTGCGCGGATTTCCGACAACGCCTGAACCGTCAGTGGGCTGCCGGTGTTATGGATATTGATCGTTGCATCAGGATCGCCACCGCCATCCGTATTCAACGATGCCCCAAGGAAGGCTTCGACAGTACCCGTTACCGTCGAGATGGCACCGATATCGGCGCCGCCACCCAAGAAGGTAAAGCCCAGGTTCGTCGACGTTGCATTGGCCGTATAACGCACGCGCTCGACATCAGCGAGACCGCCGCCGTCCTGATCAATTCCAGCGCGGACATCCAGCGTTCCGGTATTGATAGAAACACCATCGCGGACATAGGCGCGCGTGCTGCCGTCAACCGTCGCGGTCGGCATGAAGCGTGAAATCTCGACGCCACCCAGGCTTAATCCGTCGGCAATCGCCGTCGCGGTCATATTTGCATCTGCAAAGATGTCGATATCACCCGTTGTGCCAACATTAACATTGGTCACGAACTCATTGATACCTTCGACCGGTGTTGCAGCCTGCACTCCGCTCAACGCGCCGACAAACGCCTCAGTCCGGCTTTGGACAATGGCCGTGGCCTCTGAATTGTTGATCGTTACCGTACCCAACGTGGCCGTAAGGTTGTTGGAAACGGCAGTATCCGAAGACGTGGCCTGTATCAGCGCCCCACCAGCTGTGACATCCGCCCCTTCGCCCACATATGCATAGGTCGAGCCGTTGACCGTGGCGACGGCGGTGGCCGAGGCAGCACCCGCCAAGAGAGAGAACCCGAATGCCTGGCTGTTCGTTGTTGCTGACAGGTTGGCATCTGCCAGAATATTGAGCTGTTGGTTGCCCAAAGAGATCGTCGCCGCCTCGGGTGTTGTGTTCACACGGCTCCCGACATAGGCTGAGGTCTCGCGCGTCACGGTGCCGATCAGGTCGGACAAACCTGCACCGACGGCAAAGACGCCAGCACCAAGCGCCACTGCGGACGGTGCCGCGAAAGCATCGCTGTCGGCAGTAATGTCCACCGCCCCAAGCGACTGAACCGTACTATCGCCACTCAAATAGGCACGGGTTGCGCCAGACACTGTGCCGATGCCTTGAATCGCCGCAATCGCTGCGCCGCTGGAAATCGAATAGGCCGCCACTTGCGGGTTCGCATAGTGCTGGCTGTCGGCGTCAATGTTCAACTCGTCATTGGCATAGAGGTTGGCGTTGTCGCCAAAGGCTTCGACCGTGTTGGTGATATTCACGCTGCCGCTACCCACGGTGACGGAAATACCCGCCAGCGCCGCCGAAATGGCGGTCAGATCCATAACGGTTTCATAGTCATCCGCCGTATGAATCGACTCGGCGTGGATGTAGATTTCCCCACCGACATTGGGCAACGGGTCGTTGGTGCCGTTCGCATCGACCGTGCTGTCTTCGACAGAGGCGGTAATCGTGCTGTCGATCGTATTCGAGGCATATCCCGCACCGACTGCACTCGCCGTCAATGAGCCGAAGGACGCCGCCGCCGCATCGAGGTCAATCGTAGAGGTCGATCCGTTGTCCGATGCGTGAACCAAGGCCGCGTTGGACGAAATCACATTTGAACCGCCGGAAATTGTGGCAGCGACAGTCTGGGTCACACTGTTGATCGCACCGGCGCCGGCTCCGGATACTGAAAGACCAATCGCCGAGGCCGAAACTGCGACCGAGACAGCCAATGCGGTGTTTTCGAGATCGCTGGTCGAATGCGCATCGACCGTGACATCGCCGCCTTTGGATTCCACGCGGCTGTTGGAAATGGAAGCGCGCGTAGCTCCACCAAGCGTCAGGGTCACGAGGGCAGCCGAGGCGGCGCCTGAACCGGCAAATCCGCCAGCAGCAGCCACGGAAACGGATACCGCACTTGATGTGCCTTTGAGGTCGGTGTCGTCCTTGGCTTTGACATCGACTTTGCCACCGGCACTGACACCATCGTCCGCATCCACCAAGGCCAATGGGTCGTCATCGGCATCCAGCACACCATTGGTGTCGATGATCCGGGCCTCGACCGTTTGCGATACTTCGTTGCTAACGATCCCTGCGGAGACAGAAAGCGCCAGAGAACCGGCAAGCGAACCACTGATGGAGGCAGCGCCGGCAATCGTGTTTGCAGTCGAATCTGCGCTCGAGTCCGCTGTGACAATCACATCGCCCGAAGCCGAGGCGGAACTGCCCGCAATCTCAGCTCGCACGAGGCCATCAAAGTCCACATTCACTTCGGTCACCGACGCACTCAGCGAACCGGACATGCCCACGCTGGCCGAGAAGCTAACCGACACGGCATAGGCGTCGGCATTGATCGTGGTCTTGTCGTCGGCATCCACTTCGATTGCGCCACCAAGCGCATCAACATCGGAGCCGCCGAAGATTGATGCGATGGTCTGGCTGTTCGAAGTCACCGTGGCGATCGACCCTGTGCCAGCGGCACTCAACGAGAACAAACCGCTTCCGGCAAAGGCGATCGATGCCGCAGTGACGGTCAGATCGATATCGGCCGCAGACTCGGCCGAAAGGTCGACCTTGCCCGACTTGGCCTCGACATCGGAACTGCCGATCCGCGCCCGTGTGATCGTCTCGTAGTTGACTTCGGCCTCTGAGACCGCAATCGAGATCGCACCGGCAACACCGCCAGCACCAGACAGGCTAACCGAAACTGCGGTGACGTCCGCATCTATGTTCGCGCTATCCTTGGCTTCAATGGTGATTGCGCCCGTGGTCGTGACCGTCGACCCATCGATGATTTCCGCATCCAGCGTATTGCCCATGGTGTTGCGGGCAACCGCACCGGTCCCTGCTCCGCCAAATGAGACAGCCCCTGCTGCGGTGATCGTGGCAGAGACGGCCACTGCATCGGCATTGATCGTGTTCGTGGCCAATGCCTTGACCGTCAAGGTTCCGGCACCAAGGTCAGCAACTTCGCCGGTGTCGACGATCGCGTTGTCAATCGTCGCCCGCGTGGTGCCGATAATGGTGTTCTCAGCAAGCGTCACCGCGATCGAGATCGAGACCGATGCAAGACCGCTGCCCGCAAAGCTGACCGCCGTCGACGTCAGTGTTGCGTCGATATTGGACATGTCCTTGGCGTCGATCGTGGCCGCTCCGGCGATATCCGCCGTCGAATTGCGCACTCGTGCTTCGGTTAGGCCATCAATGCGGTTCTTGAGTTCAACACCTGCGCCGGCGCCGGACAGGGCAAAGCCGCCCGACCCACTTGCCGTGAGCGCGACCGCGGCACCAAGCGCATTGATCGTCGCGTCGCCGATGGCGTCGATGTCAAGGCTTCCGGCATTTACCACGCTTCCATCGGTGAGCTCGGTAATACCGTTACCGATGCCTGCGTAAGTATTCGAGCTAACCAGGTTTTCAGCAATCACTGCAGAAATCGCAATGTTGATCGATGCCCCACCAGAAATCCCGATCGACGAACTGACCGTGATCAGCTCAGCATCAACCTGCGAGTCGTCTTCGGCCTGGATTTTCACCTGACCACTGGCGTTCACGGTCGATCCGTTCTGGATCAGGGCCTCGGTGGTGCCCTGAAGCACGTTTCTCGCCTCAATGGCGGCAACCGAGATCCCCGCAGCAACACCGCCCGAACCGGCAATCGAGATCGCCACCGTGGCGGCCAGCGCGTCAATTGTCGTGTCGTTGAAGGCGTCAACAGTGACCATGCTTGCATTCGGCTGAATGGTCGAGCCGTCGATCAAAGCCGACGTTGTGCTGGTGATGGTGTTTTCTGCAACCGTATAGGCGATGTTGAAGGAACCGGAGACGCCCGCGCTGATGCTGACACCAAATTGCGCATTGGCAATGTCGGAGGTGATTTTCGACGAATCGTCGGCATCGACTTCCACCAACCCCGCGGTTGTGATGGTCGAGCCATTTTTGATCGAGGCTTCAGTGCCGCCGCCGATGACGTTCTCGGCAATAACGCCGCTGCCACCAGCGCTGATGGCCACACCAGTCGCGCCGGAGACCGAAACACCAACCGCGACGGCCAGGGAGTCAATATCGGCATTGCTGTGCGCATCAAGCGTGACATAGGACGCATCGACGGTCGAGGCATCAATGGTTGCCGTGGTCGTGCTGTTAACGGTGTTTGTCGCCTCGCTATAGATCAGGTTGAACGCAACACCGGCGCCACCGGAAATCGCCACCGCAGCGGCTACAGAGACGAGGTCAGAAATAATCGCCGACGTGTCTTCGGCATAGACCGTGGTCTCGTTTGTTACCAAGACATCCGAGGTTTCGACAGCCGCCTTCGTCGCGCTGGTCACTGTATTTTCGGCAACTGTGACCGTCGCGGCACCGCCTATCGCAACACCGGTGCCGCCTGTTACCGTGACCGCGAAAGCAAGACCCAGGGCCTCGATTGTCGGAACAGGCGTCAGTTCCGACGGATCGATCCCGGACATGGCATCTACCGTCAACGCATCGGCTCGGATCGTCGACCCGCTGACCTTGGCCGTAGTCGAACCCCCAACCGTGTTCGTCGCACTAATACCGGAAATATTGACGCCCACGCTGGCGCCGCCGGAGATCGTGACACCCAGGGCCGCAGAAACAAGGTCTGCCTTGATGTTGGACAGATTCTGGGCGTCGATATCGACATCACCGGTCGCGTGGACGGTCGAATTCACAATCGACGCTTCTCCGATCGACGTGATCGTGTTGCTGGCGAAGACACCTGCCCCGCCAACCGAAATCCCGACGCTGCCGCCACCCGACACTGTAATGCCAATTGCAACGCCAACCGCATCAATCGTCGTGTCGGTAAGAGCCGACACCGTCACTGCGCCATCGACATAGTCGGTGACAAGCGTGTCTGGATCGGTCGTACCCAAGGTTGAGTTGCTCACCGTTGCAATCGTGCTCGAGCCGATAATATTCTCTGCAACCGTGACGCTGATTGAAATGCCAACTGACGCACCGCCACCGATCGAGATCGCGGCAGATGCAGACACCAGTGTCGCCGTAACCGAAGAGGTGTCTGTTGCGATGACATCAATAGCACCATCCGCGTCAACTTCGCTGTCGCGGATCGACGCTTCCAAGACGTTGGTCAAACTGTTGCGACCCTCGACACCAGTGCCCGAGGCGGCAACCGAAGCTGTGGATCCGGCACCAACCGAGAATCCGACGGCCACACCGGTGGCGCTGATCGTGTTGTCCGAGATTGCCGAAACGGTCACGCCTGCCGTATGAGCGTCAATGTCGGAACTGTTGGAAATCGTCGCACGATACGTGCCGCCAAGCGTGTTTTCGGCAATGCTTACACCGATGGCGGCCGAAATACCTGCACCGCTTGAAGCGGCAACCGAAATCGCCGCGGCAACGTTGGTCGACGTAATCGTCGACGTATCTGTCAGAGTGACCGAAACACCATTTCCAGCGGTCACCTCGCCATTGGAAATCTCGGCCAGCATCTCGTTGGTTGCGGTGTTGCGCGACTCTGCTCCCGCCCCCGCTCCGCCCAGTGCCAGAGCGCCGCTTGAGGCCGAAACCGAGATTGCAGCGGCAAGCGACAGCGACTCGATCGTATTAGTGGCAGTAGCCATGGCGATGACATCGCTGAGCGCACCGTTCGCCGTTACTTTTGAATCATAAACTCCGGTCCGGCTGACGCTCGAGATGGTGTTGTGCGCGATGGTGACCGAAACCGCCAGGCTCGCCGCTGCGATACCATTCGATACGGCAACCGACACGGCCCCTGCGGCAACGTCAGAGTAAATCTGGTTGCTGTCAGTCAGGGTCATCTCGACATCACCGGATGCAGTAACCGTACTGCCGCCGGAAATGATCGCGTCTACCGTACCGCCAATATCGTTTTCGGCGGTTGCTACTGCAGCCGAAGCCGCAATTGCGGCCTGCCCACCGGCGGTGATACTGACCGACACAGCCACGGTCACGGCATCGATATCGTTGCCCGCCGTGGCATCAATGTCGATGCGCCCGCCTGCGCTCACGATCGAGTTGTTGATCTCGGCATCGACGTCGCTGGTGACCGTGTTTGCAGCACGCGCGACTGCCCCCGAGAAGGACAGGTTGACCGTCCCCGACCCGGCCGAGATCGACGCCGCAAACGCCAAGAGCGTCGCGTTGATCGTGCTGGAATTGTTGGCGGAAATCGTAACTGCGCCATCCGATTGCACGATCCTCTGCGGATCAATTGCATCGTCATTCGCCCCGGTGATCTTAGCCTCGACCGACCCACCGATGGTATTCGTCAGTTCCGCATATCCAAAGGAACCGGTAATCGTGAATGTCCCGTTACCCGCGACGACAGACGCCGCGATGGCAAGCCCTAGCGCTTCGATAGTCTTGGTCGAAGCCGCGGAAATCATGATGCCGCCGGCACCGGACTTGAGACCGGAGTTGACCACATGGGCCTGAACCACATTGTTGATGGTGTTCGCACCGAAAGACAGTGCCGCCGTCAATGTGACATCCACTGTCCCGCCGCCACCGACATCGACCGTTACGGCGGCCGTCGCGACATCTGCGAGAACGGTCGCGGAATCCGTTGCCATGACGGTGGCCGAGCCTTCCGCATCTGCGTCTGAACCGCCAATCACACCGGCTTCTATGGTGTTGGTAATAGCGTTCGAAACACGTGCCCCGGCACCTGTACCTGACAGACCGATGCTGCCGGTCCCGCCGACCGAAACAGACAGGGACGCCGCCACACCAACGGCAGAAATATTGCCCGTCGAACTGGCCGACGTGCTGAAATCGCCATTCGTGTCGACGGTGCCGCCATTCTCCACAACCGCGCGGGTGGTGTTGTTGATCGTGTTGGTGGCGTAAGTAATTGAAACAGCCAACGAGCCACCGCTGGAGCTGCTGCCGATCTCGGTGGAAACCGTCGCAGCGACAACGTCGGCATCAATTTGTGTCCCGTCCGTCGCGGTCAGGCTGACCGCGCCATCCGCAACCACATCCGCAGCATCAATCCGCGCGAGGACCGAATTTGTCGTATCGTTGGTGGCAAATGCGCCGGCACCTGTCAGTGAAACGCTCGTGCCGCCGTTGGAGCCTCCCGAGAAACTGGCCGAGGCCGCAACGATGGTGGCGTCAATATCCTTGGTCGATGAGGCCGTCAGGGTGACGCCAGCACTGGTGCTCGTTGTGTCGACATTTGCAATCACCGCTTCCGTGGTGCTCGTGATGTCGTTGTCGGCATAGGCAACGGCAATGGTGCCGCCAATATCGGTACCGCTGGAACTTCCCACATCTACGGTGGCGGCAACCGAGACGCCATCGGCGTTGATCCGGCCGCTTTCCGTTGCCGACAGCGTGATCTCGCCACCGGCCGTGACGGTATTCTCGGTGGCGGTAATGCTGTCCTGGATCGCTGCGCGGGTTGTCATGTTGACGTCGTTGACGGTCACAGCGACGCCACCGTCAAGTGTCACCTCGGTCGTACTGCTGGACGTCGAGACCGAGGCCGCAATACCAAAGGCCAGCGCATCGATATGGCCGGTGCTGTTGGCAGTGATATCTACAGTTCCGCCGACGGCAACGGTCGTGTCATCCAGAATGGCCTGGGCGGAGCTGGTGATTTCGTTGACCGCCGCGGCAATTCCGAGCCCAACGCCAACGCCCGTTGACCCGCTGCCGGTCGTAATCGTGATACCACCCGCGCCGGCTTCGGCCTTGATATTGGCGCTGTCGGTGGCACTGAGGGACAGATTGCCCGCCGCGTAAACAAGGCTTGGATCGATACTGGCAAGTGTATGCGAGGTGATGTAGTTGCCCGACCCCGACCCGGCTGCGCCGATGTTGACCGTCGCACCTGACGAATAGGACCCCGAAATCGCAAGTGTAAAGGTATCAATCGAACCCGTTGCCGTCGCCGAAACGCTTACATCCCCTGCGATCGGGGCCACAGCCCCATCACTGGATATGCGCACATTTTCCAGTTCGGCAGTCGTGCTGCGCGTCAGCCGGTTTTCAGCGGCGGCCGCACCTGCTGCGATCGACGCCAGCGCGCCGTTACCATCGGAGACCGCAAGCGCACCGGCGCCGGCATCAGCAACGATGGTGCTTTGATCGGTTGCGGAGACAGTTACATTCCCCGCCGCGGTCAGGTTTTTCTGACTGCCTGGATTTCGGATGCTGGCTTCGGTGGTGACCAGCATGTAGTTGCCCACCACAGCCCCAACCAAGGCAAATGCACTGCCATCGGACGCAGCGGCAACAGACCCGGCGATCCCAAAGGCTTTCACAGTGGAATTGTTCAGCGCCGTAACCGACACGTTAGCCGCGTTGATCGGGGTGTCAGTCACGGTTGCCTTGATCGTCTGGGTCACATCGTTGACCACAACCGACGCACCCACGCTGCCTGCGCTCGAACCGTCTGCGGCGGTAATTGCAACCGAAGCACCACCCGCGTCCGCGTCAATCAGAGAATTGTCTTCTGCAGACACATTAAGATCGCCGGTCGTCGAGATATTGCCGCCCGCGTCGATTTCGGCGCGCACCTCGGATGTCACGACGTTGACGTTCACGGCCCCGGCAAACGCAAAGCTGAGCGACGAGGAATTGTTGTTGTTGCTGGAGCTGCCGGAATCCACCACACCCGCGACAGCAATCACGAGTGTCGAAATATCCGTCTTACCCTTGGCGCTGAACACCACGCCGCCGGAACCGGCCACCAGGGTGTTGGCGCCAAGGGCCCGCGCCCAGGTTTCGCTTTCCACCACGGTTACGGCCACCGAACCGGTGATGCCGGTGCCACTTCCCAAGGTAAACGAAAGACCGCCTAAGTCTTGATCCATATTGGTTTCATCCGAGGCGCGCACCAGGATTTCCTGATTGGCATGCGCACCGGAGTTGTCGGCATTTACATCCACGTCATTGGCGAGAACCGCCTTGGTCTCGCCGTTGACGACCGCGACCGTCACGGCACCCGCGATGCCGACCGAATTGCCGCCGCCGGTGCTGCCCTGGCTACCGCCAGAACCTGAACCGGAATTGCCGCTTGAATCCTGTCCCAGCGAAGCGGATGCTGCGATTGCAAGCTGGTAAATATCGTCAAAGCTGGTGGCTGTGACCGCCAAACCGCGGACGGATTCCGAGCCTTGATTGCCGTCTGCGTCAAAAATGCCATCACGCACTTCAATCGCGTCACCATTGCCAAGCGCGGTGACATCGGTGCCCTCGCCGATCACGGCATGTGTGTCATCCAGATCAACTATGACGCCAACCGAAATACCAACCGAAGACCCGCTGAGCGACACGCCCAGCGTCCCTGCATAGGTTTCCAGGTCGGTCTTGGAATCCGCAGCAACTTCAATCGACCCGGTTGCGCTAAGAGTCGCATGAGTCGCCGCCGGGGCAGGCTCTGCAGACTCGGGGTCATGCAGACCGCCGTTCACAAGCGCCTTGGCCGAGGTGATATTGACAAGAACATTCAACGCGCCAGCGCCCGAGGTACTGTCACCCGCACCGATATTCGCAGTCAGCTGGAAAATACGCTCTTCTGCATCCGCATCGACCGTAATGTTGCCACCAGCGGTTACCACCGTCGGATCGGTGTCATCATCGGATCCTGCGATGATCGCTTCTGTCGTGCCGGTGTGAACGGTGACATCCAGACCAACCCCGACACCTGCAGCATCAGTGGAAACCGCCAGCGTGCCGGCAAAGTCCAAGATGGTCAGTTTCGACGTCGCCAGAACATTCACGTCGCCACTGGCATCTATGGTGCTTGCACCGCCGATCTCGGCCTTGGTCGTGTTGGTGAAGACGTTGACGATGGCAGAGCCGGCACCCGCATCGGCTCCGGAGCTGCCCGACCCGCTGTTCGGGCCGGATCCCGCCCCTCCGGAACCGTTCTGGCCGCCACCCGAACCGATGGCCGCGCCTGCAGCCAGCGCCGTCACTTCCACGCCCGTTTCATTCAGCAGCGGTGCCACGATTTCCAGCGGCTTGACTTCGAAATTGGCCGAAACGCCGATATCACCAGTTGCGATGACCGTGCTGTCCGTACCGATAGTCGCCAGCGTGTCGCTGGTCAGTACATTGACCGCGATTGCAGCGCCCACACTGGTACCGCTGCTTCCTGCAAGGATCGACCCGCCACCCGCAATGTTCTGAAGGCCGAACACATCGTTTGCATCCACGCTGACCGAGCCTGCCCCGGCATTCACCGAGGCATCGTCACCGATCGTCGCGCTGGAGTTGGCCGTAACCACATTGACGCCGGCCGCACCGGCAATCGCCAGGCCACCCGTCGTATCCTGGCTTGAATTACCCTGGTTACTGGACGACTTCTGATTGACGCCCGCACCCGAAAGCGCCAGCGTCTTGAAGTCGCTTTGCTCACCAGAGGGCGTGCCAGCCGAGACGCTGAGCGAACCGGTCGTAATATCGGCATTGTTGCCAACGCGCGCGGTGGTATCCAAATCGGCCCAGTTAAAGGCAACCGCCGCCGCAACGCCTGTCTTGCCATCGGTCAGATTCATCGCAATGCCGATAGCCTCGATCTCGCTATCGGCCTGCGACTCGGCCTTGACCACTATGTCGCCGGTCGACCGGATCGTCACGCCATCCGCGATCTCTGCGCTGACGGATGGGCGCACAACTGCAATACCAAGCGCACCGGCCACGCGGACCGACCCCCCGCTGGTTTGGGTCGAGGACTGCTGTCCTGTACCGCCTTGACCGCCCGGATTGGCAGTTTGACCCGCCGCTTGGTTGTTGCCCCCCGCGACCTGGGTTCCAGCCTGCGGGTTTTGCAGCGTCGATTGGGATTGACCGCTGGCATATGACGTTCCGCTCGTCCCTTGCTGGTTCGCCGTCTGGCCGCCATTGGACTGTTTCTTGGCCCCTTCAGAGCTGCCCGTTGCAACAACTTTGGAGGAAATCGTGCCGCCTGCTTCAACAGTGACGTTGTCAGCAGTATTGCCCGATGTCGACACATCCCGCGCCAGAAGAGCGGAGGTGTCGTCTTCAGCCCAAACCATGGCAAGAGCGATCCCGACACCGGTTTCGCCACCTTTGGTGTCGGCATCGGATTCGGTATTAAGCACAAGCGAACTAGTCGCCTTGACGGTCAGATCACCATCGACCGACATCGCGGAACCGCCACCCGGAATCGCTGCATCGGTATTGTTCAACGACACCATTAGAGCCAGGGAGCCACCCACCGAAGTGCCATCCTGAGCCGTGGTCTTGGCACCCGATTGGACCTTGGCCAATTCCACATGAGTTCCGGTCGCAGTAACGATCAAATCGCCGAAATCGGCCAGCGTCGCGCCGCTGGCGACCGTCGCCGCAGTGTTATAGTCCGAAAGCCCGAAGGCAAAGGACAAGCCAACGCCCGTCGACGTTCCTGAGGTCAGGGTTGCGGGCAATGCGCGCACGAGGCTGTGGGAACTGTTCTCTGCGGTGACGCTGCTGGCGCCGTTTCCAGTCACGGTCAGAGCTGCGGTTTCGCCATAGCTGGCGCTGGTATCGCCAAAGGCAAAATTCAACCCGACCGACCCGGCAACGCTGGTCTTTCCGCCGGATGCGCCAGAAATGGCGGTCGCACCGGTGCTGTGCGCCGCTTCCGTCAGTTTGTGTTCGCCTGAACCGGTACCGGTCAGGTTAATCGCTTCGCCCTTAAGGGCTTTTTCCCGATCCTCGGCCAGTTTGAGCCGCCCATCGGCCTCGACAATGGCGTAATAGGTCGTGCCATCGGTAAGGCCGGTAATCGCGGTGCCATCGGTGTCATACACGACCGCCTCACCGGTTTGCAGACCACCAGGATTGTCAAAGGAAATCTCGTAGCGGTTTTCGTCCGGATCAAAGGTAACGGTATCGGCGCTGGCCGCCGTGCGCACCAGTTCATGGGCGTTGCCCGCCCCCTGGTCTTTGAGGTCGATGGCCTTGCCTTCATTGGCGTCGTCTGCCGATGCCGCCAGCTTGATGTTGCCATTGTCCGCAAGGATGACATAGTAGGTGCCACCGTCGCTCAGCCCGTCAATCGCGGTTCCTCCGCCGTGGTTATAGGTGATTTCTTCACCCGTGGTGAAGGCCACTTCGGGCTCGCCAACAAAGATCGTGTCGGCATCTGCATCGACGGTGTCCAGTTCAGAAGCTTCGATCTTGTTGTCGCGCGCGGCCATGAGCGCCTGAACATTGATACCCTGACCGGTCAGGCTCACATCGTCTGCCAAAGCCGTATTGTCGACATCGGAAATATTCAGAGCAAGAGCCGCGCCAATCGTTGTGCTACTGCTGCTGTTGCTTCCGTTGGTCTTTTTGAATGTTGCCTGACCGTCTGCACGCGCATTGGCATCAGCATTGGTTTCGGACTTGACCGTGACGACACCACCCTGGGCAACAACCGAGATCGGCGCGCCATCTTCGCCGGTGATTTGTGCGCGGGAATCCGTATCAGCAATATTGATGCCAATGGCCGCCGCAACCGTCAGCGTTCCCGAATTCGTACTCTGGCGGCTACTGGGGTTCGTTGAGCTATTTCCGGTGCCCGTTGTGGCAGTTCTGTTGCTAGCCTCTGTATGTTGATTAGTCGTTTGACTTTGAACACTATTTCCGTTTTGCGCAGTGCCGTCATTGTTGGCCTGCTGCGCTCCCTTGGCCGAGGCACGCGCGTCTGTGCGGCTCGCCGCCATGGACTTGGCCGAAACCAGAATTGCGCCGCCAGCCGTGATGGAGCGGGCGAGTGTGGCAGTCGCACTGTCAAAGGTTACGGTCAGCGCCAGCGAAGCGCCGATCGCCGCGTTGGTGGCGTCCGCGCTGCCTTTGGCAGCCGTGGAAGTATCGGCGTCAAGCGACGCCTTGAGGGTCAGGTCGCCGCTAATGGTCAGCGCATCGCCCGACAACATGGATGCGTCAACATCGTTTTGTGCCACGGTGATACCGATCACCGGAGTAACCGCTGTTCCACCAGGCGACGCTGCGCCGCCCTCGACTTCGGTGGCCATGGCGTGTTTGCCAACGGCTTCAACCGTCAGATTGTTGGCCCCCGAAAGCGCCGCACCGCCCGCGATAGAGGCTTCGGTGACCATGTTGCTGACCGCAATGCCGATCGAAACACCGACACCGATTGTTTTGCCCGAGCTGGTCGAACTGCTGCCCGTTCCACTGGTGCTGCCGGATGAGCTGGAAGAACCGCTACTGGCCGCTTTCTTCGCCTCGGTCGTGGCACCGGCCTTTGTCGTCACATCTGTATCAGAGGCGGATTTCACCGCGATATCGTTGCCACCGGTGATCGTCACAGAGGCACTCTCGGACAAGGTGGCCGAGGTCGAAACGCTGGGCAGATTCAGGGCAAAGGACCCAGCGACACCAGTCGATCCACCGCTGGAGCCCGAGGTCGATTCCGCAAGGAAACTGTGGGTTTTGTCGTCACCGCGTTCGAACATCAGCGCCTGAACAGTCAGGCCTCCGGCCGTAATGGTCGCGTCGCCGATGCTGGCATCTATGTCGCCCGCTCCCCAGTTCAGCGCAACAGCGGCCCCGATGGTCGTGTTACCCTTGTTGGCAGAGCCGTCCGCTTTGGCTGTGGCATCCAGATTGCCACGCGCCGTCACTTCAACCGCACCGGTCGCATTGACCGTCGCACCATTGTCGATCGTCGATACCACGTCCAGATCGGCGATATTCAAGCTGATCGCAGCGGCGACAGTCAGATTTTGTCCATTGTTCGAAGCATCCGATTGACCCTGCCCGTTTTGCGAAGAACCGGGTGTCGCATTACTGCGTGTACGCGACGTGGTCTGAGAGTCGGCACGGTTGGCCTGTGCTTGCGTGTTACTGTTGACGTCGCTGCCTTCGTTGTCGGCGCCGTTCGACGATGCACCGGTTGCCGAAGCCTCGACCTCGGTCCGGCTTGCTGCCGCGCCTTGGGCGACCAGGGTAACGCCTCCGCCGGTTGTCATATCACGCAGCAATTGCGCACTGACATCATCCTCGGCTACGGTCAGCCCAAAGGAAATCCCTACAGCCGCGCTCGACCCTTTGGTATCGCCTTTGACGGCGGTGACAGTCTCTGCAACGTGAGTTGCGCTCAGCGACAGATCGCCCGTGATGCTCAGCGCATCGCCGGCCTGCATCGTCGCAGCGGTATCATTCAGGGCAACCGAAATGCCAAGCACCGGCGTGACACCTGTCCCACCTGTCGACTCTGCGCCACCGGTCACATCCGTGCGCATACCGTATTCGCCGTCAGCGACGAGGTTGATGTCATCGGCGCCCGCGCTCAGGATCGCACCAGTCTCATAAGTTGCATTGGTGTTGTGATCGGCAATGTTCAAGCCAAAGGAAAAACCCACACCGGTGTTTTCGGTGGCTTCCTGCTTGGCTCCTGCATTCACGCCAGCAAAAGTGTCGGCGCTGGCCTTGATTGTCAGCGCGCCGACATCTAAATCGCCATCGCCCCCGTCGACAAGCGTCGCCGTGGCACCCGAGGTATGCGCAGCGCGGGTGTTCATCTCGGCCACGTTGATCGCCAGCGAGCCTGCAAAGCTGAGGCTCCCGGCAGAAGCGCCCGACGTGGAATCCGCTGCGGCGCGGCTGGTCGTTTCGGTCAGCTTGTGGTCTGTACCGGTGCCCGCGCTGGTGATTTCGATGGCTTCGCCCTTGGCGGCCTTGTCACGGCTCTCGGCAAGCTTGAGATCTCCGTCGTCGTCAATGATGGCATAGTAGGTCGTCCCATCGGTCAAGCCGCCGAAATCTGTGCCGCCACCGTTGGAGTAGACAACCTCATCACCCGTGCGCAGGCTCCCCTTCTCATCGCTGTCGAGCGCAAAAATATCCTTATCAGGATCGAATTTGATCGCATCTTCACCCGCCTTGGTCAGGGTGTGCTCGTCCCCTGCCCCCTGGGAAGTAAGGTCGATCGTCGTCGGCGTCTCTGCGGTTGCATTCGCGTCGCTTGTGGCCAGCTTGATACGGCCGTCTTCGCCTTTAACCACGTAGTAGGTCTGACCGCTGGTCAAGCCACCGATATCCGTGCCACCTGTGCCTTTGTCATAGACGACCGCGTCGCCGGTCGACAATTCATGGCCTTCACCAACAAAAATCGTATCTTCACTGATATCAACGGTCGGACCGCTTTGAACGGACAGCCCCATCTCGCGATCAGTCTTACCCGCTTCCAGGGTAATTCCATCGCCCACCAGAGTTGCGGTGCCGCTGGTCGACGTCGTCGAGACATTTGCATAGTTCAGCGAGGCGGCGGCACCGATTGTCGTGCCGGTGCCCTTGGAGGCGCTGCCATCCGCATCGGCCCAGCTGTCGACATTCGACAGTGCCTTAAGCTCGACAGCCTTGTCGGCCGTCACCGTGATACCATCCCCCAGCGACGTCTCGACATCGACGTCCTGAATATTGATCGCAAAGGCCGCGGCAACGGTCAGCGACCCGCTACCGTTCGACGTGCTTGGGTTGGTCTGGTTGGCCGGGGCCGACTGCTGGCCGGTCCGCGACTGCGATTGAGATTGGGCAAAGTTGGACTGGGATTGACCCTGGCTATCAGCCGTTCCGGTCTGGTCTCCGTCTTGTTGCGACCCGGACGCTGCTGCCTTGGTGTCGGTTTTCGACCGCATGACGCCAGTGGACGTCAAAGCAATGGCCCCCCCGACCGAAGTCAGGTCGCGCATCAGTTTTACCGTCGAGGTCTGTTCATCGACTGTAAGGCCAAAGGAAATCCCCACCGCGGTGCTGCCACCTTCGGCATCACCTTCACCGCTCGTCGTAGCGGCGCTGTTATGCGTGGCGCTCAGCCCGATATCTCCGGCAAAACTCAGCGCTCCCGCGCCGGTACCGATTTCGGTCGAGGTATCGCTGAACAACAGCGAAATCGCGGCCACGGGAACGGCGACCGTGCCTGCGCCGGACGCGCCGCCCTTGGCGGTCGTTTCCACGGCGTGGGTGCCGGTGGCCGACATTGTCAGCGCATCACCGCCGCTGATCATGGCGCTATCTGCAATGCTCGCAACTGTACTGTGGTCGACGATTGCCAAGGCTACAGACGCACCTATCCCAAGGCTGGAACCGGTCGCGCCGTTTTCATGCGGGGTTGCCGAGGTCGTGGTTTTTGTCTCGGAACTCGCCGTGATCGAGAGGTCGGATCCGTTCAGAACCACAGTGCCGCCCAATGTCGCTGTTACGTTGCTCAGCGCAACATGGATCGCCAGCGAGCCTGCTGCACCCGTCTTTCCGCCGTCACCGACGCCCGAAATTGTCTCAACCGCAAAGGTGTTGTCAGCGTCCATTATGGCCGACAGGGTGATGCCGCTATCGGCATCCAGGTTACCGCCGGTTACGCTGACGCTGACCGTTGGGTCGACGACCCCGATCGCAACGGCCACACCGACGCCGGTCCCCGATCCGCCCGTGGTGGACCCATCAGCCTTGGCAAGGACCGTATCCGTGCTTGAAGCACTGACCGTCAGGCTTTGATCCGCGTGAATATTGCCGGATGTTGTGATTGCGACGGACGTGGTCGGGCGATAGTCCGAGACCACCACCGCACCGGCGAAATTGACGCTGCCGCCTTCGCTGGCAGCTTGGTCGACGTTGCTGCCGTCTTGGTTGGGGTCGGCAAGGCGGCGCTCGGATTCATTGGTGCTTGCGGCGCCGTTGCCGGCCTGATCCGCCCCTTCCGCGGTCGAAATCGCTTCGGTGGCAACATCCGCGGTCGTTGTTGCGGTCAAGCTGATATTGCCGCCGGTCGCGGAAATCGCTGCCGTGTCGGCCACCGAAGTCGCCGTGCTGATGCTGATCTCGGTAACGGCCAGAGTGGCGCCCTTGGCGCCTGCCTCGGTCGAACCATCAGCCTTGCTGTCAATATCCAGCGTGGACGCGGCCCCCAGGGCGACGTTCCCGGTTGCCGTGATGGCGGTGCTGCCATCAACGGTCATCGCGCTGTCGCCCAGCACAACAATCACGGTCACCGCAGCATCGGTGTCAGTGGTGCTGGACGCATCATTGGCGTCGGCATTGTCAGTGAAGCCAGCGGTCACATTGGCCGTGGCAATACCGGTGATATTGACGGCAGATATGGTCGCACCGCTCAGCGAGATTGCGGCGTCGGGAATGATCCAGATATTGCTCAGATCGACCACACCGGCCGCGAACAGGTCGCCCGGTGTCGCGCTGACATTGGCCACCGCATCGGCGGTCATTGTCAGATCCCCAACAGCGCTGATCGCCCCGGTGATGTCAATCTTGGCTTCGGGCACGCTTACGAACAGCCCAAGCCCGAGATCCTTAAGGAATTGCGGTGAATCGTCGTTAATGATTTCACCATCGTCTTCGTCATCGGCATTCAGAACAACGTTTCCACCGGCGGTGATGATGCCGGAAACATTGATGATCTCGGCATTGACGGTCAAGTTGTTGACCGTCAGCGTCCCATCGATATTTACGACGTCTTTGCCATCCTGGCCTTCAATCGTTACATCCACACCTGTCAGGTCCACCGAACCCGAAATTGTAATGTCATCACGAGAGACGAAGGGAACTTCCTGGCCAAAATCTTCGCTGTGCCCCAACCGGATCGTCAGCGAATTCAGTCCTGCGGAATTGAAGTTAATTGTTTCAAATGTATTTGGAGCTTCGGCCGGCGCCGTATCGGCCACCGTAACAGTGCTGCCAGACTGTGTGACGGTCGCAGTATCGGAAGAGCCGCTGAGATCAATTACCCGGTCGGTTACCGACAGGTTATCGGTGATCGGTTCCAGCCCGGCATATTCCAGAATATCACCATCCCGCGCGACGGTACCGGAATGGGCATCAAAGGCGGTGTAGACAACCGAGCCAAAAGTACCGCCATCCAGCACCAGACTATCAAAGCCGCCGTCGCCGCCGTCCATGATGCCGGACAGACTCCCCCCTTCGGACACAACAAACGTGTCCTCGTTGTCGGCCTGCCCAATCAGGTTTTCGGCCGAAACGAAAGACACGCCCGCAACTTCACCGGAATCCGCACCGGTTATGTTCCAGGTCGAGTTCACAGGTGGTCCGGTCACGGCATCCGACCCCGCGCCACCAGACACCAGAACCTTGCCGATCAGCTGATCGTCAATAACGTCAATCGAGATAAGGTCATCTCCCTCACCGGCATCGACAGTAATGACGCCGTCAGGCGCAACGTAGTTGTAAGCGATCAGTCCGGCTCCGGTAATACTGCCAATTCCGTCGCTGCTGTCGCCATTGTCCTGGATTCGAAGATTCTGACCCAGGTTCGTGGCATCGGAATACAGCCTGTCCGTGGCCGAGTTCTGATCGTTCACTGCTTCAGTCCCGGTCAGAGACAGGTCCAGAACCCGCTCACTATCACTCATCGAGACGGTGCCCTCGCCTTCGCCCGTCACGGTCAGGGATACCGTGCTGAGCGTCGCCCCGGAAATCGTCACCGTGTCCGCCCCGTCGCCGCCTTCAAACTCGACATTCACGGGGAATACAAAGCCGTCACTGAAATCAAGTTCAAGGTTGTCGTCAAACGCCGTACCGACAACACGAATGAGGCTGATTTCGTTGACCAGACGCTGGGCGAGCAGGGAATTCGCCTTCTGGTCATACAAATTAATCGACTGAGTTAACGAATCGTAGCGCAGGGAAAAATCGCTACCATCAGGCCCGCCCATGTCGACGAGAAACGGCGCCGGATCAGCAGAAAGCAACAGTCGCGGCTCAAAAGCTTCCATCTTCAAGCCGGTTGAAACACCGCCTGTCTTTCTTCGCCTCGAGTTTCGGAAGGACGTTTTTCGGTCAGCCGAGAACCAGGAAAAAGCGTTTTCCCAGACGGATTTATAATGCTTCTCCCGGCGCTCTGCGCCGGGGCCAAATGGAAGGGCCATCGTTGATCTCCCTGCGATCACAATGACAACGGCAGACTATTCGCGCGTACTTTGCGCCAAAATGTTTATCCCACCCTAATCTTCGTCATGGGACAAAAAACCAACAGCAGCCATTGGCATATCTTCAAAACACAATGCGACCAGACTAGAACAACAAGACGAAAAATTCAACTGACCATCCCCTAGCAACGTACCGATTTTCGCATCCTAGCGCCCGGACGCGTGTTATAATTCAAAGTGTTAACGCGGTCTGGAGGGTGCTGCCAGACGGATTCCAATTCATCTCAGCTTGGACGGGCTTTCTGCCCTTTATTCACCACAAAGCTGGCGCCACCCGGCGAGAGCAGCGGCGCGGTTAAGCTTGACATTGGTTCTAGAGTAGAGGCCGCGCTCCGAGTTGAAGAGTTCAAACACATAGGCGTGGACGGGTGCGAATTCCTGTAAACGTCGCAATCGCCGGAAGCGCTGCATTGGCTCCTCCCAACGCCGAAATGGCAGGTGTGAATTCTCCGCTCGAACGGCGTGCCCCCATCGGGTGGTCCGGTCTAATTGTTAGTGCGTCGTGGGCCTCTGGTCCATTGGAACGATGCTTTCTGGTGCAGGCGGGCGATAGCCAAATGAACTGTGCGGCCTGACGGTGTTGTAGTGAATGCGACATTGCACGATCAGGATCTGGGTCTCTCGCAAGCTATAGCAGATTTCAGCGTTCAGAAACTCGTCTCAGAACCCAGCATTGAAGCTTTCGCAGTATCCGTTTTTACAAGGTGAACCTGGTTCGGCATCGGTTGTTTGAGCGCCGACCGCGGTGATCCAGTCCCGCGCCTTCTGAGCAATGAACTCTGGTGTCCGTCGTCATATAAAATGGGACATCAGACTGGTCTGAGCTTAGGAGGCTCTGGCTCATCTGTAGGGTTGATTATGCAGCCTGCCTTTGATGTTGCAAGCGGCGATACTGGATTGTCTGTTTCTTGATCTTTTCCCTTTCTCTGAGAATGTCTTTGTCCCGTCCGAAGTAGACGTCTGCCGGAGTGACGTTGTTCAGGCTCTCGTGATAGCGGTGGTTTGTTGATTTCCGCTGAGAAGTGACCCGGTAGCCCCCTAAGTTTCCACTGAGAATTGACCCATGTGAACACGTTGCCCTGACGGATTCGGTCGGGGAGATTTGGAGTGATCGACATGGGATTTTTGAGTGTTATCCGACGCTGGGCATTGCGTGACAAAATGCCAATCCGCGAGATTTCAAGGCGCACCGGCCTGTCTCGCAACACCATCAGAAAGTACCTACGCGAGGGCGCGGTTGAGCCGAAGTTCAAGACGCCATCTCGTCCAAGCAAGTTGGATCCGTATGCGGATCGGTTGTCGGCCTGGTTGCTGGCGCAGACGCGGAAGCCACGCAAGGAACGTCGAACCGTGAAGCAAATGCATGCTGACTTGGTCAAGCTTGGCTATGATGGGTCGTACGGTCGCGTGGCGGCCTTTGCCCGAGCTTGGCGTGCCGATCGGCATCGAGCGGAACAAACGACCGGGCGCGGAACCTTTGTGCCCTTGGTGTTTCAACCCGGCGAGGCATTCCAGTTCGACTGGAGCGAAGACTGGGCCAATATCGGTGGCGAGCGGGTCAAGCTGCAGGTCGCCCATATCAAGTTGTCACACAGCCGGGCGTTCCTGGTGCGGGCCTACCCGCTGCAAACACATGAGATGCTATTCGACGCCCACTGGCACGCGTTCCGCGTCTTCGGCGGCGTGCCCGGTCGCGGGATCTACGACAACATGAAGACGGCCGTAGATCGTGTTGGCAAAGGCAAGCAGCGCGATATCAACGCACGTTTCAAGGCCATGGCCAGCCACTATGTGTTTGAGCCTGAGTTCTGCAACCCGGCAGCCGGTTGGGAGAAGGGACAGGTGGAGAAGAACGTTCAGGACGCTCGGAATCGCCTATGGCAGGTCATGCCTGTCTTCGGCGATCTGAATGAGCTGAACCAATGGCTTGAGGATCGTTGCATCGCCTTATGGGCAGAGACACCACACAAGGCTTTGCCTGGTTCTATCGCCGATGTCTGGGAAGCCGAGAAGCCCACGCTCATGGTACTGCCCCCGGCCTTCGATGGGTTTGTGGAGCACAGCAAGCGGGTGTCGCCCACCTGCCTGATCACCTTCGAACGCAATCGCTACAGCGTCCCGGCCAGCTTTGCGAACCGCCGCGTCAGCCTGCATGTCTATCCGGATCGGCTGGTTGTGGTGGCCGAAGGCCATACCGTTTGCGCCCATGACCGCATCATCGAGCGATCTCACCACAAACCAGGCAGGGTGATCTATGATTGGCGTCATTATCTTGCTGTTATCCAACGCAAACCCGGCGCCCTGCGCAATGGTGCGCCGTTCGTCGAGATGCCGGACGCCTTCCGCCGTCTGCAGGATCATATGTTGCGCAAGGAGGGCGGTGACCGCGAGATGGTCGATATCTTATCCCTGGTTCTGCACCATGACGAAGACGCCGTTCTGTGTGCTGTAGAACTCGCGCTGGAAGCAGGCGTGCCCACCAAGACGCATGTCCTGAACCTGCTTCACAGGCCAATCGATAAGAAGCAGACAGACTTGCCAGAGGTCGATCCGCCAGAGGCTCTGGCCCTGGACACAGCGCCAAAGGCCAATGTCGATCGCTATGATGATCTGAGACAGGCCGGGGAGAAGCGCCATGCGTCATGATCCTGCAGGCGCTTCGGTCGTGATCATGCTCCGCAGCCTGAAGTTGCATGACATGGCGCAAGCCGTTGACGATCTCGTTGCCCAGGGCGCACCGGCGTTCGAAGCGGCAACGCCAATGTTGTCCCAACTTCTCAAGGCGGAAATGGCCGAACGGGAAGTCCGGTCCATTGCCTACCAAACTAAGGTGGCGCGCTTCCCGTCCTACAAGGACCTCGCAGGCTTTGACTTCAAGTCCAGCGAGATCAACGAGGCCAGCGTTCGGCAGTTGCACCGTGGCGAGTTCATGGAGAACGCGGAAAACGTCGTCCTGATCGGTGGCCCCGGCACGGGCAAAAGCCACATCGCCACAGCTCTCGGCGTCCAGGCCATCGAGCATCACAGATGCAAGGTGCGCTTCTACTCGACGGTGGAACTCGTCAACTCCCTGGAGCAGGAAAAGGCGCTCGGAAAGGCCGGCAAACTGGCCGAGATGCTGACCAAGATCGACTTGGTCATCCTCGACGAACTCGGCTATCTGCCGTTCAGTTCATCCGGCGGCGCGCTGTTGTTCCACCTCCTCAGCAAACTCTACGAACGCACCAGTGTGGTCATCACCACCAACCTCAGCTTCTCAGAGTGGGCCCAGGTCTTCGGCGACGCAAAAATGACCACAGCGCTTCTCGACAGGCTCACACACCGCTGCCACATCCTGGAAACCGGCAACGACAGCTACCGCTACAAAGCCAGCTCAGAAGCCGCAAAAAAAAAGAGAAAGGAGACACCCGCATTGACCACAACATGACCGCTGAGACATAAACGAAGGTGGGTCAGTTCTCGGTGAAAATACCGGGTCACTTCTCAGCGGAAATCAACAGCTAGGGAAATGACAGGCTAACCCACTGTTTTCGCTTGTGCAAACGCCCTGAGATTCGGGCGAAAAACGTCAGTTTCAGCAGAATTCCCTGTAAATCAACCCTTATCAGGGAATCCACTTACCAAACCCCACCGGCCAAATTGACCCTTTGAGACTTTCGAGAATGTTCAGGGAAATACCACGCCACAGTGCGTCTCTGTTCGAAACCCACTCCCGCAACCGACGGGAATCACGGCACTATTCGAAACCAATTCTGCAGGGATTACTGAGACAGGGGTCGGTGGCGGAGGAGGTGGGATTCGAACCCACGGAGGGCGTTAACCCTCGTCGGTTTTCAAGACCGGTGCATTCGACCACTCTGCCACTCCTCCGACGCGACATGACTAATCGCGCGAATGCCCATGTGCAAGACGTGACGGGGTGATTTTTTGCCGATTGCACCCGCCGGACTTTTATTGCTTTGCACATGGGGCTAAACTCTGCGCAAACAAACACGGTCCGGCCCGCGCGCATCGCGGTGTCGGGATCATCTGCGGCAACGACCGCTGACAGGCAAGGGACAAGACATGGCACTCATCCGCACTCCAATCGGACCGGGACGGCGCGGCGCATCCGTCGCCGCATTGCTTCTCGTGATGTCGCTCGGTGCCTGCACCGACGGCGAGGATTTTGCGCTGTTCGGGAACAAGGAACCCACCGCGCCCACCACTGCCGGACAAACAACCAAGCTGGTGGAACGCGATGTCGAAGCCCCCGAGGTCTTTTCCAAGACCGAGGCCGGCCTCTGGGACGGGCGCCCGTCGCTGGGCGGGGTCTGGGCGGCGCACCCGGACGTGGCCGACCCGGAACGGGTCATCATCCGCAACCAGGCCAACGGCAAGTTCGTGATCGGCGCACTGTTCCGCCGCGAACGGGAAATCCCCGGACCGCGCATCCAGGTCTCATCTGACGCCGCCGAGGCGCTTGGCATGCTCGCCGGTCAGCCCGTCGAACTGAATGTCACTGCGCTGCGGCGCGAGGAAGTGCCCGAGGATCCCCCAGCCACCGCCGAGGCGACATCCGAAGTCACCGAACCTGCTCAGGTCGAAGAGGCCCCGCTCGAACCGATTGCAGCGGCGACGGCGGCCATTGCCGCCGCCGAGGCCGAAGAAACCAAGCCGACACCGCCCGCGGCCCAGTCCGAGGTTGCCCCCAAACCGCAATCCTCGTCGCTCAAGAAACCCTATGTGCAGATCGGCATCTTCTCGGTCGAGGCCAACGCCAAGACCGCCGCCGACCAGATGCGCACCGCCGGGCTTGAGCCGCAGATCAAGAAAACCACGTCCGGAAGCAAGACCTTCTGGCGCGTGCTGGTCGGACCGGCAACATCCAAATCCGGCCTGAACGCGATGATCAAGAAAGTGCACGGCACCGGCTTTACCGACGCCTATGCCGTGACCAACTGACGGAGACGCTGAATGCCCCGGCTTTTTGCCACCCTACTGGCCCTCGTGCTTGTGCTGATGCTGCCGCTGTCGGCGGCCCGCGCCTTTGAAACCCGCGCGACGGCGGCCTTTGTCATGGACCAGTCCACCGGGACCGTGCTCATGGCCAAGAATGCCGACACCGCGCTGCCGCCGGCTTCGATGTCCAAGCTGATGACACTCTACATGGCGTTCGAGGCGATCCGCGACGGGCGCCTGTCGACCGAAGAACGCCTGCCCGTGTCCAATCACGCGATGAGCTATGGCGGCTCGACCATGTTTTTGGACACGACCGACCGGGTCAAGGTGATCGACCTTCTGCGTGGGATCATCGTGCTTTCTGGCAATGACGCCTGTGCCGTGATCGCCGAAACACTGAGCCCGGACGGGACCGAAGCCGGGTTCGCCCGCCTGATGACCCGCAAGGCGCGCCAGATGGGCATGACAAACTCGACCTTTGCCAACTCCAATGGATGGCCCGCGCCCGGACATCGCATGTCGATGCGCGATCTGGTGCTGCTGGCCAACCGCCTGATCAGCGACTTCCCCGACTTCTACCCGATGTTCGCGGAAACCGAGTTCAAGTTTGACGGCCGCGCGCCCCAGAACACCCGCAACCGCAACCCGCTTCTGAAGCTCAACATCGGCGCCGACGGTCTCAAGACCGGTCACACATCCGAAGCAGGGTATGGTCTTGTCGGGTCCGCCGTGCAGGGCGGACGCCGCGTGATCTTTGCCATTTCCGGCCTCGAGAGTACCGCCGCCCGTGCCGAAGTGTCCGAACAGATCGTCAACTGGGCTTTCCGCCAGTTCTCGCAATCCACCATCGTCAAGGCCGGTGAGCGCGTGGCCGAGGCGGATGTCTGGATGGGCAGCCTGCCCCGCGTCGGTCTCGTCCCGACCGAGGACATCACCGTGCTGCTGCCGGTCCTCGCCCAAAACAAGGTACAGGCCGAAGTGGTCTATCAGGGGCCGGTCAACGCGCCGATCACCAAGGGGCAGGAACTGGCCCAACTGGTGCTCAAACCAGAAGAACTGCCCGAGATCCGTGTGCCTCTCGTGGCCGAAAGCGATATTTCCGAAGGGGGCTTTGCCGTGCGCCTGCGCACCGCGACCAACGTCTTGATGGGCCAGCTCGGGCTGACCCCGGCGGGGGCGCTTTGAAACACGCCGCCTGCTTTATCACTTTCGAGGGCATCGACGGGTCCGGCAAGTCGACACAGGCCCGCCGTCTGGCCGATGCCCTGCGCGCCGAAGGCTATGACGTTGTCCTGACCCGCGAACCCGGCGGCTCTCCGGGGGCCGAGGAAATCCGCTCCCTCGTGCTCGAAGGCGACCCAGACCGCTGGTCCGCTGAAACCGAGATCCTGCTTTTCACGGCGGCCCGCCGCGATCATCTCGAACGCACGATCCTGCCCGCGCTGGCGCAGGGCAAGGTGGTGATCTGCGACCGCTTTGCCGATTCAACCCGCATGTATCAGGGCCTGTCGCGCGGCGATCTGCGCGGCATTGTCGACCAGCTGCACGCCCTCATGATCGGGCGCGAACCCGACCTGACATTGCTGATCGACATGGACCCGGCCCTTGGCCTCACCCGCGCCAAGGCCCGCCAGACTTCCGAGGAGCGGTTCGAGGATTTCGGGCAGGCGCTTCAAGAACAGATGCGCCGCGGTTTTCTCAACCTCGCCAATGAATTTTCCGACCGTTTCCGCGTCATCGATGGCGGGCGCAGCCCCGAAGAGGTTGCCCTAGACGTCACCCGCATCGCGCTGGAGCATCTGGCGTGAGCGAAGAGGCCCTCCCAGAAGCCGATCGCGTCCCCGGCGCGCCGCATCCTCGCGAGACCTTGCGCCTTTTCGGACAGGACGCCGCCCAGCGCGATTTCCTGCAGGCTCTGAACGCAGACCGTCTGCACCACGGCTGGCTGATCACCGGCCCGCTTGGCGTGGGCAAGGCGACGCTGGCTTGGCAGATCGCCCGCTTTCTGCTGGCCACGGCGGGCGAGGCCGATGGCGGCCTGTTCGGCGGCCCGCCCCAATATGACAGCCTGCAGGTCGATCCCGACCACCCCGTCGCCCGCCGCATCGCCGCGCGCTCCGAACCGGGGCTGTTCTCGATCACCCGCACCGTGAACGAAAAAACCGGACGCCTGCGGGATCAGATCGTGATCGACGACATTCGCGGCCTGACGCATTTCCTGCACATGTCCTCTGCCGAGGGCGGGCGCCGCGTCGTGATCGTGGATGCCGCTGACGACATGAACATGAACGCCGCCAACGGCCTTCTGAAAATGCTCGAAGAGCCCCCCGCGCGCACCACGCTTCTCCTGATCTCGCACCAGCCCTCGCGCCTCTTGCCCACGATCCGCTCGCGCTGCCGCGAACTGCGCCTGCACCCGCTTTTGCCCGAGGACATGCATGCCGCGCTGCAACAGGCCGGGCTCGAAGTCGAGGAAACCCCGGCCCTGGCCGAGCTTTCCGCCGGGTCCGTGGGCGAAGCCTTGCGCCTTGTCCGCCTTGGCGGGCTGGAAATGTACCAGCATCTCGTCGCCCTCTTCTCCACCATGCCCGGCTTTGACCGCCAACAGGCGCTCAAACTCGCCGAAGCCGCCGCCCAGCGCGGTGCCGCCGACAAGTTCGAACTGCTCCTGACCCTGATCGACATCTTCGTGACCCGCCTCGCGCGCACCGGCGCCACCGGACAGCCGCCTCTGGTCGAGGCTGCCCCGGGCGAGGCCGCCCTGCTCTCCCGTCTGGCCCCCAACGCCCACAAAGCGCGCGAATGGGCCGTCGCGGCACAGGAAATCACCGATCGCAGCCGCCACGGTCAGGCGGTGAACCTTGACCCTGCCGCGCTGGTGCTTGATACGGTTTTCAGGATTCAGAAAACTGCCAGCGCATGAGCGATATGACCGACCTGCCCGAAATCACCGACAGCCATTGCCATCTCGACTTCCCCGACTTCGAGGGGCAACTGGACGAGATCGTCGCCCGCGCGGGCCGGGCCGGCGTCACCCGCATGGTCACGATATGCACCCGCTTGCGCCTCGAACCGCAGGTGCGCGCCATTGCCGAAGCGCATGCGCCCGTCTTCTACGCCGCAGGCACCCACCCGATGAGCGCCGCCGACGAACCGCTGGCCACGCTCGACGAACTGGTTGCACTTGCCAAGCATCCGAAATTCGTCGGCATCGGCGAAACCGGGCTTGATTACCACTACACTGCCGAAAGCAAGGACATCCAACAGACCTCTCTGCGCGTACACGTCGAAGCGGCGCGTGAAACCGGCCTGCCGCTGATCATTCACAGCCGCGACGCAGACGAAGACATGGCCCGCATCCTGACCGAAGAATTCCACAACGGCGCCTATTCATGCGTCATGCATTGCTACAGCTCCGGCGCAGAGCTGGCGCGCCAGATGCTCGACCTAGGCTTTTACCTCTCCATGTCCGGCATCGCCGCCTTTCCCCGCTCCCAAGAGGTGCGCGATATCTTTGCCGCCGCGCCGGTCGAGCGCATCCTTGTCGAAACCGACGCGCCCTACCTCGCGCCGCCCCCGTTCCGCGGCAAGCGCAACGAACCCGCCTATGTCGAGAAAACCGCCCGCGTCGGCGCCGAGGTGTTCGGCATGGACTACGCCGAGTTCGCGGCCCAGACACAGGCCAATTTCGACCGCCTGTTCTCCAAGGCCCAGCTCAAGGCCAAAGCCGCATGAGCGCCCGTCTGACCTTCACCATCTTGGGCTGCGGCAGCTCGGGCGGCGTCCCCCGTCTTGGCGGGCACTGGGGCGATTGCGACCCCGAGAACCCACGCAACCGCCGCACCCGCTGCTCCCTGCTGGTCGAGCGTGAAAACAATGACGGCAAGACGACCGTCCTGATCGACACCTCGCCCGACATGCGCCACCAGCTTCTGCGCGAAGAGGTCGGCGCGCTTGACGCCGTGCTCTACACCCATTCCCATGCCGACCACGTGCACGGCATCGACGATCTGCGCATGATCGTCTTCAACATGCGCAAACGCATCCCGGTCTGGGCCGACGGCCCGACACAGGACGCGCTTTATTCCCGCTTCGGCTATGCTTTCGTGCAGCCCGAGGATTCGCCCTATCCGCCGATCCTCGACATGCACACGATCAAGGGCGACGTGACCGTCTCGGGCGCCGGAGGCGACATCACCTTCACTCCGATCGAAGTCAATCACGGCAGCATCGACGCGCTCGCCTTCCGTGTCGGCGGGCTGGTCTACATGCCCGACGTGGCCGACATCCCCGACGATGCCTGGGACGCCCTGCAGAACATGGATTGCTTCATCCTCGACACCCTGCGCCGCACGCCCCACCCGACACACGCGCATTTCGAAAAGTCGCTGCAATGGATCGACCGCACCGCTCCCCGGCGCGCCGTGCTGACCAACATGCATATCGACCTCGACTATGCCACGGTCGACGCCGAAACCCCCGCCCACATCACACCGGCTTATGACGGCATGCAAATCACCTACGATGTCTGAACGGCTGCGCATATGCAGACGCTGATCTCGGTCATCCTGCCGGTCTTTGTGGTGATCGGCGCGGGCTATGTCGCCACTTGGCGCGGCTACTTCACGCATAATCACGTCGACGGGCTGATGCGCTATGCCACCGGCATTGCCGTACCCGTCCTGCTGTTCCGCGCGATCTCTTCGCTGGATCTGGCCGCCGAATACAACCTGCCCATGATGGGCAGCTTCTATGCCGGGGCTTTCCTGTGCTTTCTCGCCGGGATGCTGGGGGCACGTTATTTCTTTGGCCGCGACTGGGAAGACGCCACCGCCATCGGCTTCATCTGCCTCTTCTCCAACTCCCTGCTCCTCGGCCTAGCCATCACCGAACAGGCGTATGGCCCCGACGCACTCACCGGCAACTATGCCATCGTCTCGATCCACGCACCCTTCTGCTATGGGCTGGGCATCACCGTCATGGAAATCCTGCGCGCCCGTGGCGGCAGTCGCCGCGCCATCGTGCCCAAGGTGCTCAAGGCGATGTTTTCCAACGCGCTGATCCTCGGGATCGGTCTGGGCTTCATCGTCAACCTTGGCCATATCCCTGTGCCCGACGCCATCACTTCGGCGGTCAACCTCATCGCCGCCTCGGCCCTGCCCGCCGCGCTCTTTGGCATGGGCGGCGTCCTGTTCCGTTACCGCCCCGAAGGCGACATGCGCGTGATCCTATTTGCCTGCGCCATCGCGCTTGGCCTGCACCCGCTGATCACATGGACACTGGGTACACTCTCCGGCCTTGACCGCGACAGCTTTCGCTCCGCCGTGCTCACCGCCACCATGGCCCCCGGCGTCAACGCCTATCTCTTTGCCAACATGTATGGCCGCGCCCAGCGTGTCGCCGCTTCAAGCGTGCTGATTGCCACCGGCGCCTCGGTCTTCACCATCTGGCTCTGGCTTTTCGTGATCCCCTAAGGCAGACGCCCGACACACAACACCGTGACTTGAACCCCCTGCACCCGAGGTCCATATTCCTTGCCTCGCGCAAAGGAGCCAACGCCATGACCATCGCCCCCATCCGTGTCGACATTATCTCTGACGTTGTCTGCCCGTGGTGCATCGTCGGCTATCGCCAACTGATCGCCGCCAGCGAGAAAGCCGGCGTGCCGGTTGAAACCTACTGGCACCCGTTCGAACTCAACCCGGACATGGTCCCCGAAGGCGAAAACACCGGCGAACACATCGCCCGCAAATACGGCAGCACCCCCGAACAATCCGCAAGCGCCCGTGCGCATCTCACGCAACTGGGCGCCGACCTTGGTTTCACCTTTGCCTTCACCCCCGAGAGCCGCATCTACAACACGTTCAACGCCCATCAACTGCTGCACTGGGCCTCGGACATGGGAAAAACTCAGGACCTCAAGCTCGCGCTATTTGACGCCTATTTCACCGACGGCAAAGACGTGTCCGATCCCGAAATCCTGATTGCCGTAGCCGAAGCCGTCGGCCTTGACGGCGACGAAGCCCGCGCGGTTCTGAACGATCAGCGCTTTGCCCACACCGTGCGCGACAAGGAAGCTTTCTGGACTTCGCGCGGAGTGAGCGGCGTCCCGACGATGATCTTTGATGCGCGACAGGCCACTTCGGGCGCGCAGGGCGTCGATACTTTCACGCAGGTGCTGACCCAGATGGCCGCGCAACCGCGGCAGGTCAGCCAATAAACTTCGGCCAAAACACCAAAGGGCGGCCTCAGCCGCCCTTGATCCGTTGCATCAGGTAGACTTCGGCCCCCTCGGGCACGGCGCTGTGGTGATCCGTGACCAGTTCGTCATCAATCACCACTGAAACGCCCGCCTCAAGGATCGGCTCAAGCCCCGGATAGGCGCCTGCAAGCGCCTCCAGAAGCCCGCCCACCGTTGCGGCCTCGACCGAGACCACCCGCGCCCCGTCCGTGAACCGGGTCAGGCTGGACCACAGATGAACGGAAACCGCCCCGCTCATTCCTTGGCCTTGAGTGCCGCCAGAACCGCAGGGGGCGACATCGGCAGGCTGCGCAGGCGCACGCCCACCGCGTCATGGATCGCGTTGGCAATCGCAGGCAGCGGCGGCGTGATCCCGGTCTCCCCGACCCCGCGCACCCCGTATGGGTGGCCCGGATTGGGCACCTCAACGATCACCGTGTCGATCATCGGCAGGTCCGACGCCACCGGGATCCGGTAATCCAGGAACACCGTGTTCTGCAACCGCCCGTCTTCGCCATAGATATAGGCCTCATTGAGCGCCCAGCCGATGCCCTGCACCGCGCCGCCCTGATACTGGCCTTCCACATAGGCCGGGTGAATCGCCCGCCCGGCATCCTGCACCACGAGATAGCGCAGAATGGTCGTGCGCCCGGTCTCCGGGTCCACTTCGACATCCACCACATGGGTGCCAAAGCTCGCGCCCACACCTTCGGGCACCGATTCATGATGCCCGGCGATCGGCCCGCCGGTCGAACTCATCTTGGCGGCGATCTCGGCAATGGTCATCGGCGGGAATTTCCCGGCATTCGGCCCGGCGGGTTGCGCCGCGCCATCGACCCATTCCACGGCCTCGGGTTCAATGCCCCACTTGGCCGCGGCCCGGCGACACATCTCGCCAATCGCCTGCTCTGCGGCCATCACCGCCGCCTTGCCGCTGGCAAAGGTCGCACGGCTTCCGTGGGTGGGCTCGTTCACGCCCAGCGCACCGGTCTCGACCACGTTTACCCGCACGTCTTCATAGTCGATGCCCAGCGTTTCCGCCGTCATCAGCGCAATCGACGCCCGGCTCCCGCCGATATCCGGCGTGCCCACGGAAACCTGCGCCGTGCCATCCTCGGAAATCGCCAGCGAAACCGACGTGTCGCCGCTATGGTTGAACCAATAGCCACTGGCCATGCCGCGCCCCTGGTTCGGCCCCAGTTCGGCCAACAGGTTCGGGTGCGCCTTCGTGGCCTGCAACACTTCTTCCAGCCCGATCGAACCGAATTTCGGCCCATAGCTGGCCTTGTCCCCTTCGTGCACCGCGTTTTTCAGACGCACTTCCAGCGGATCAAGCCCCAGCTCACGGCACATCTCGTCAACAAGGCTCTCCACCGCAAAGGCCCCCATCGGGGACCCCGGCGCGCGATAGGCCGCCGCGCGCGGGCGGTTGGCCAGAACGTCATAGCCGATATGTTCCACCGCCGGCATCTTGTAGGCGGCAAAGCCACACATCAGCGCGAAATCCACCGGCGCGCCCGGAAAAGCCCCGCCCTGCATGCGGAACTCGGCCCGCCCGGCGGTGATCTGTCCATCCTTGGTCATGCCGATCTTCACGTCCATCGACGCCGACGCCGTCGGCCCCGTCGCGCGCAGCACTTCGGAACGGGTCATCACAACCTTCACCGGACGCCCGCCTGCCTTCTTGCTCAGCGCCAGCGAAAGCGGCTCCATGAAGATCGTCGTCTTGCCGCCAAAACCGCCACCGATTTCGGACGGGGTCACGCGAAGCTGCGCCGGATCAAGTCCCAGCACATCGCAACACATCTTGCGAATGAACCAGTGGCCCTGCGTACAGACCCACATCTCGCCCCGGCCGTCTTCGCCCATCTGCCCCATGCAGGCATGCGGCTCGATATAGCCCTGGTGCGTGGCTTCGGTCTTATAGGTCTTTTCCATGACCAGATCGGCCTCGCCAAACCCGGCCTCGACGTCCCCGTGACCAAATTCCATGTACCGCACCACGTTGGGCGGCATGCCTTCGGGCACGCTCGCATCCGCCGCGCCTTCGCGGATCACCGGCGCGTCCGGCTTGATCGCGTCATCCACGTCAATCACATGCGGCAGCACCTCGTACTCGACCTCGATCAGCCGCACCGCATCCTGCGCCACGAAAGCCGACGTCGCCGCCACGGCGGCCACCGCATGCCCATCATAAAGCGCGCGCTCCCCTGCCATGGTGTTTTCCTGCAGGTTCCACGCCTCGCCGGTCAGCCCCTCTGGGAAATCGGCGCGCGTGATCACCGCCTTCACCCCGTCCAGCGCCTCTGCTTTCGAGGTGTCGATCCTGACGATCCGCGCATGCGCATGCGGGCTGCGCACCACCGCCGCCCAAAGCATCCCCGGCGCCGAGATATCCGCACCATAGCGCGCACGCCCCGTCACCTTGTCGAGCCCGTCCGGGCGGTCCGGCCGTGTGCCAACCAGTCTGAATTCTGTGAGTCCGTCCTTCGCCATCACGCAGCCTCCCCACGCAGTTCCGCCGCCGCATCCATCACGGCGCGGATGATCTTGTCATAGCCGGTGCACCGGCACAGGTTGCCCGCCAGCCAATAGCGGACCTCTTCCTCGGTCGGGTTCTGGTTCTGATCCAGAAGCGCCTTGGCCGCCACAAGGAAGCCCGGCGTGCAGAACCCGCATTGCAGCGCCGCATGTTCAATGAACTTGCGCTGCAACGGATGCAGTTCCTTTTCGTCGGCCATGCCCTCGATCGTGCCGATCTCGCGGCCCTCGGCCTCGACCCCCAGCACGAGACAGGAACACACAAGCGTTCCGTCAAGCGTCACCGAACAGGCACCGCAATCGCCGGTGCCACAGCCTTCCTTGGTTCCGGTCAGGCCAAGATTGTCGCGCAGGCAATCCAGCAGGCTGGCGCGCGGGTCGGCCAGAAACTCAACCGTGTCCCCGTTTACCTTCGTCGTCACGTGGGTCTTGCTCATGTCTCAGGCTCCTTTCGCGCGCGTATACGCGATCTTCGCGGCGCGCTGTGCCAGCACGCCCGCCACATCCGTGCGGAACGCCACCGTCCCGCGTTTGTCGTCAATCGGGTTGCAGGCGGCGCTTGCCGCCTTGGCCAGCGCCTCCAGCGCCGCGTCGTCCAGCGTCGTGCCAATGATGGCCTCGGCCGCCTCAGGCACCAGAACCACGGTCGGCGCCACCGCGCCCAGCGCCACACGCGCCGCCGTCACGGTATCGCCCTCAAGCGTCAGGCTGACGGCACAGCCCACCACCGCAATATCCATCTCGGTGCGCGGAATGAAGCGCAGGTAGGCATCGCCGCCATTCTGCCCGCGCGGCGGCAACAGGATCGCCGAAATCAGCTCCCCCTGCCCCAGCGTCGTTTTGCCCGGTCCCGCCGGGATGTCCTCAACCGATGCAGTACGCGTGCCGTCCGGTCCGGTGATCTCCACCGTCGCCCCGGCCGCCACCAGCCCCGGCACCGAATCCGCTGCCGGCGAGCCGTTGCACAGGTTCCCGGTCAGCGTCGCGCGCCCCTGCACCTGGGTCGAACCGACAAGCTCCATCCCCTCGACCACACCGGGCCAATCCGCCACCAGCGCGGCATGCGCGCCCAGTTGAATGCCCGGCACAGCGACGCCGATCCGCCAACCGCCATCCTCGGTCTGTTGGATGTCGGCCACCCCGGGTATCCCCTTGAGGTCGATCAGATCGTCCGGGAGCACCATACCGGCGCGCATCTGCACCAGCACATCGGTGCCACCAGCGAGAAACCGGGTGACTCCGGTGGTCGACGCCGCAAGCCGCGCGGCGTCTTCGAATGTCGACGGCGAATGATAATGCATATGACCTTCCTTCCTGGCGTTCCGTCAGGGGCCCGCGCCCCCGCGAAAAAGCATAGGGCGCGCAATTCCGCGCGCCTTTGTCCTAGTCTTGCGCCTGCAGCCCGTGCGGATCAAGCGCTGTTTTCATTCATGGAGCCGGCACAGCCTGCCCCATGTTCCTGACCTCGGGTCAACAAGATGGCCGGGGATACCGGCCCCGCCAACGCCCCTGATCGCGACACTACACACAGGCCTCCGCCTGCGGCGCCACGCGCCCTGCCGCTCCGACTCCCTTATCAGGGGGGCACATAACCACACGCACGGCATGCACGGCGAAACGCGCGTTGTTGGCTGATACTCTTACATGTTTGCGCTCTCGGGTTCGGGCAACAGCGACACATTTTTGCCGACAACCGACCCGAACTGCAAAACCGGAACAGCCCTGAACAGAACACACGCACCGCACACGCCAAACGCCTGTTGCATCGGCCCGCTGGATTGGGTTGTCAGAAGATTTTCGGCGTCTGTGCCAAGGCAGGAACCCGGCATTGCCCGGGCGTTGCTATGGGCAAGGACCCAATGGTGCGGTCGAGAAGACTCGAACTTCCACTCCGGTTAAGGAACAGCGACCTCAACGCTGCGCGTCTACCAATTCCGCCACGACCGCACATGCCCTGGTGGGTGAGGGGCGTATAGACGAGCCGGATTGGGATGTGAAGAGGCAAATGCGCCCTAATCGAAACTTTTGATGAAAGCCCGTCCGGCCCGGTTTCGGAGCGGCACAGGCCGCCCCGAATTCCAGTTCATTCACCAAGCTTGAATGTCGGCAGCGCGGCGGCGGGTTGCGGTTGGGCCAACCCTCCGGGCGCGCGGTTCACCGCGGCACGCAGCAGGGCGACGCGCTCGGGCTGTCCGGGGGCAAAGGCCGCCTCGGCCCCGCCCTCAAGCGCCTCGATCGCCATCATGTACCACCCCTGCGCCCGCTCCGGGTCGGCGGCGGCGCCATATCCCTGCGCCACGTGATGCCCGACCAGTTCGCCATAGGGCTTCTGCCCCAGACCAACCATCAGCAGCGCCGACCCAAGCGCCACATCCATCTGGTCGCGGCGATAGCCCGAGAACAGGCAGATCTTGGCGGTGTTTGCCAGCTGATCAATCGACATGTTCGAGGTCAGGACAAATTTCTGCACTTCACCGGTCAGCGCCGCCGCATCCGTGGTGCCAAGCTTGCCCACATAGGGGGCCAGCGCCGGGCCAAACGCATCACATTGCTGATCGACCTGTGCCGCGGTCACGCCCTGAAGCGCGCTGGTCATGTTTTCTCCGGTTCCGATCGCGTAAGTCCGGGCCAGACAGAATTGTTCGCTCATGGCCAGTTCGGGATCGTTCATGTTCGACACGGTCATGAAACCGCCATTCGAACTGGTGAGCAGCGACACCTTGGAACAATGGCTGGCCAAAGACCGCGCCGCCGCCTCTTTCGGGCCGGTGTTGAAAAGCGTGATTCCGTTCAGCCCATTGCCCGCATTCTGATTTGACACCTTGGTCGATGGCGGCGGCGTGTTGATGACCGGGGTCGGCTGTGGCGCCACCACAACCTGCGTCGTGCTCGACTGGCTCACGCGACAGACGCTCTGGTGGCACGAGAACATCGCCGGCGTGGCGTCATTGGTCAGGAAATCATTGCGCTTGTAGCCCTGGGAGGACGACGCGAACACCATGACCGTACAGCTCTGATCGCCACACCAGAACGAGCTGCCCGTGACCGATGTGTCGAGAATATAGTCCGTCTTGCCATCCCCGTTCAGGTCGACCAGTTGGATGAACCCAGAGCGCTGCATCAGCTGTTCCGCGCTCGGTTCCGAACTTAGGGCCACCTCGTCGATCGCCTGGCTGACCTCGACCGGCATCCCGGCATAGCCCGACGCGTTGGGCGTGCGCACGCCCGTCGCCTCTTCATGCCAGACCGCCAACAGGCTGCGAACTCCGTGTTGGTGCGACTGCATCGCCTTGACAACCTGTGCCCCCCCAACCTGCGCGCGGTTATAGGACGTGACGAGGAAATCGCGTTCATACTATGTCAGGTTGCCGGTCGCGGGAAACCCGACATAGACCTGGTACTGAGTGATCGCGGCCTTGCTGCGGCGCCCCATCACCCCATCAGGAGACCCGGCATTGAACCCGAAATAGTTCAGCGCGGTCTGGGTTTCGCGGTTATAGGCGCGGGTGGCGGAATAGCGCGCCGCCGCGTGTTTGCGCCGCTTGTCCTTGTGCGCCTCGTTCACGATGACGCCGCCGATAATCCCGCCGACGATCGCGGCACCGACGTCGCTGGCCAGCGCGGGGGCCGCCCCGGACGTGGCAAGAAACACCGCCGCAATCGTTGCCTTGATCGACTTGTTGAACATCCCCTGTCTCCCTATCACTTTGTGAAATTGCCCCCCAAAAGGGTTAAGAATGCCTTGAGCCTACCCCAATCCCCGCCCTCCGCGAAGAAAAACCTGCGGGGCTGCGCGCTCTGGACATTCGCCCCGCAGACCTTTTACTCGATACCAACCGCATATCATCTGGGGCACAGCATGGTTGAATGGATCATCACGGACGGCCTGACCGATTACGACGAGGCCGTCACCTTCATGGAGACCCGCGCCGCCGCCATCGCGGCAGGCGAGGCCGACGAATGTATCTGGCTGGTCGAGCACCCTCCGCTCTATACCGCCGGAACATCGGCCAAACCCGCCGACCTGACCGATCCGGACCGGTTTCCGGTCTACACCTCCAAGCGCGGCGGCCAATACACCTATCACGGCCCCGGACAGCGCGTCGCCTACGTGATGCTCGATCTCAACAAGCGCGGGCGCGATATCCGCGCCTTCGTCCAGCAGCTCGAGGAGTGGGTGATTGCCACCCTGGCAGAGTTCAACCTGCGCGGCGAAATCCGCGACGGGCGCGTTGGTGTCTGGATCACCCGCGATGACAAACCCCTCACCGTGACCGGCCAGAAACCCGAGGACAAGATTGCCGCCATCGGCATCCGCCTGCGCAAATGGGTGAGCTTCCACGGCATCTCGATCAACGTTGAACCCGATCTCGATCACTTCACCGGCATCGTGCCCTGCGGCATCACCGAACATGGCGTCACCTCGCTGGTCGATCTCGGCCTGCCGGTCACGATGGATGACCTCGATGTCGCCCTGCGCCGCTGTTTCGAAGACATCTTCGGCGACGCGGCTGTGTCCCCCGCGTCCTGACGCCCCCAAAGGTGCCCCCCCGAACACCAGCCTGCAAGCGACCGCATTCAAGAGGGCGCGCGCCCACATTTTCGCGATCGCGCGCAAGCGGCTGAAATTCGCCGGTTCTTCCGCCTGCATCGGCATGGTGCAGCCTGATTCTTGCGCTTTGGGACCTGTTTCTTTGGTTTGCCCGCCTACCCGATTGAACCCGCTCCTTGCCGCCATATGTCGGTCCCGAGCAAAGGCTCGAAAGACCCGTGAATGGGCCCCTTGAATGGGAAAGGTCAAGACAATGAAAACCGCATCCTTACTCACCGCTGTCGCCCTCGTCGGCGCCATGGCCACCCCGGCCCTTGCAACCGACTGGACCGGCTTTTACGGCGGCGCCCAGCTGGGCTTTGGCGAAAGCCAATCCGCTGGCGTCCGCGACGATAACGCCTTCGGCGGCCTTCAGGCCGGGTACAACTACGACTTTGGCGACTGGGTTGCAGGGGGTGAAATCGAATACCGGCGCCCTGACAACCGGCTTGGTTTTGGCACGTTCGATGAATCCGTCGCCCTCAAGGGCCGCTTTGGCTACGATTTCGACGGCACGCTGTTTTACGGAACCGCTGGCGTGACCCGCGGATCGGTAAGCACCGGGGCCGGGTCGATGACAGATGACGGGTTCGTGTACGGGTTCGGCGTCGAACGCATGCTGTCAAACGACTGGAGCGTCGGCCTCGAAGTGCTCAAGGCAGAATACAACAGCTTTGGCACCACAGGTCGCCGGCTCGAAGACACCAGCGCGGCGCTGAAGTTCAACTATCGTTTCTGATCGATAGCGAATCGCTGATTATGGGCGCCGGGCTTCCGACGCCCTTTTTTCGTTGTTTTTCCTCACAAAACACAAACAATACTCATGTTTCCGCCGACAAGGCCCCCGCGCGCTTTTGCACGTTGCACTTCGGCGCGGATTGCACAAAGGTGCGCCCCGGACGCGAAGTAACCCAATTGAAGAGGCAAAACATGAAACTCATCATTGCATCAGCCGCCGCAGCTCTGGCCCTCGCCGCCCCCGCATTCGCCGAGGGTGACGCCGCGAAAGGCGAGAATGGCTTCAAGAAATGCAAATCCTGCCACATGATCGAATCGCCGGAAGGTGAAACCATCGTCAAGGGTGGCAAGACCGGCCCCAACCTCTATGGCGTGATCGGCCGCGTTGCCGGTTCGGCAGACTTCAAATACGGCTCGGGCCTCGCCGAGGCCGCAGAAGCGGGCTTTGTCTGGACCGAGGAATCCGTTGCCGCCTATGCCGCCGATCCCAAGGCGTGGCTGGCCGACAACGGCTTTGACGCCAAGTCGAAGATGTCCTTCAAGCTGAAGAAGGGCGGCGAAGACGTTGCTGCCTATCTGGCATCGGTCGCACCGGCTGCAGAATAAATCTTTCGCATCCCTGCGAAAACCGCCCCCGTGCCCGCGTGGCGCGGGGGTTTTTTTCTGTGCTTGGCGTCGCGAAACGGCGTGTTACCCGTCGCCCTTCATCACCGCTGCAATCTCCGCGCCCGGCATTGCGCGCTCGGAATAGCCGAACGTCCCCGCACCCAGCACTTCCTCCGCCGCATCCCGCACAGCGCCGAACGCGGCGCGGGCAAAACTGCCGCCGACGCTGATCCGCCGCACCCCCACCGCCGCCAACTCGGCAACGCTATAGAACGGCGGCCGCAGCCCCATCACCACGTTCACCGGCTTGTCGACCGCGCGCACCACCGTGGCAATCGCCTGCAAATCCGGCAACCCCGGCGCATAGAGCACATCCGCCCCGGCCTCGCCAAACGCCTGCAGCCGTCGAATCGTGTCATCCAGATCGGGACGCCCCCACAGGTAATTCTCGGCCCTTGCCGTGATCATCAGGTGTCGGCCCTTCGCGCCGTCCACCGCCGCACGTACCCGCGCGACTGCTTCCTCGAAGTCATAGATCGGGCGCGCCGCATCTCCGCTGGCATCTTCCACCGATGCCCCGACCAGCCCGGCCTCCGCCGCCAGCCGCATGGTCTCTTCCACCGCCTCGGGCGTGGCACCATAGCCGTTTTCAAGGTCAGCCGACACCGGCACCTCGACCGCCCCGGCGATTCGGCGCGCGTTCTCCAGCACCTCGTCCCGGCTCAGCGCCCCCTGCCCGTCGCATCGCCCCAAGCCAAAGGCCAGCCCCGCGCTGGTGGTCGCCAGCGCCGCGAATCCCATCGACGACAGCAACCGCGCCGTGCCCGCATCCCACGGATTGGGCATCACGAACGCACCCGCGCCCGCGTGCAATGCCTTGAAACGTTCATGCTTTTCCGCCCGGTCCATCCGCCACCCTCCTGCAATTTGCGCCCGATCACCTTCGCACATTCACGAACATAAGGCGAACATTATCCAAAACACGTCAAATTCCGACGCCAAATCCCCCCGAAACCCCTGCATTTCCCGCCGCGCCGCGCGTTTCGGGTGCGACACTTTTTTTTGATCTGGGTCAAATACGGAGATTGCGACCTTGGCCCGACACATCTAAAAACGACGATGAACCAGGCGCCGGGGAACCCCCGCAGCGCCTTTTAATGCACCAACAGGAGGCAAGGCATGGCAGACGCAGCCATTCACGGCCACGACCATCATGACGAGCGCGGTTTCTTCACCCGCTGGTTCATGTCGACCAACCACAAAGACATTGGTCTTCTCTATCTGATCGTTTCGGCCATCGTCGGCCTGATCGCAGTTTTCTTCACCGTTCTGATGCGCCTCGAGCTGATGGAACCCGGTGTTCAGTACATGTGCCTCGAAGGCGCCCGTTTCCTGGGCGGCGGTGACGGCCCCTGTACCCCGAACGGCCACCTCTGGAACGTGCTGATCACCTATCACGGCGTCCTGATGATGTTCTTCGTGGTGATTCCGGCCCTGTTCGGCGGTTTCGGCAACTATTTCATGCCGCTGCAGATCGGTGCACCGGACATGGCCTTCCCGCGCATGAACAACCTCAGCTTCTGGCTTTATGTCGCCGGGACCTCGCTGGGTGTTGCGTCGCTGTTCAGCCCGGGTGGCAACGACCAGCTCGGTTCGGGCGTGGGCTGGGTGCTCTACCCGCCGCTCTCGACGCTCGAAGGCGGCATGTCCATGGACCTCGCCATCTTCGCGGTACACGTCTCGGGTGCCTCGTCGATCCTCGGTGCGATCAACATGATCACCACCTTCCTGAACATGCGCGCGCCGGGCATGACGCTCTTCAAGGTGCCGCTTTTCTCGTGGTCGATCTTTGTCACCGCATGGCTCATCCTGCTGGCCCTGCCGGTTCTGGCTGGCGCCATCACCATGCTGCTGACCGACCGTAACTTCGGCACGACCTTCTTCGACCCGGCCGGTGGCGGTGACCCGATCCTCTACCAGCACATCCTGTGGTTCTTCGGTCACCCCGAAGTGTACATCGTGATCCTGCCCGGCTTCGGCCTCGTCAGCCACGTGTTCGCCACCTTCGCGCGCAAGCCGGTCTTCGGTTACCTGCCGATGGTCTGGGCGATCATCGCGATCGGTGCTCTCGGCTTCGTCGTGTGGGCGCACCACATGTACACCGTCGGCATGTCCCTGACCCAGCAATCCTACTTCATGCTGGCCACCATGGTCATCGCGGTTCCGACAGGCGTGAAAATCTTCAGCTGGATCGCAACCCTCTGGGGCGGCTCGATCGAGTTCAAGACGCCGATGCTCTTTGCCTTCGGCTTCCTGATCCTGTTCACCATCGGTGGTGTGACCGGCATCGTTCTGTCGCAGGCCGGTGTGGACCGCGCCTATCACGATACCTACTATGTCGTGGCGCACTTCCACTACACCATGTCGATGGGCGCAGCCTTCACCATCTTTGCCGGTGTCTACTTCTACATGGGCAAGATGACCGGGCGTCAGTACCCGGAACTGGCGGGCAAGATTCACTTCTGGATGTTCTTCATCGGTGTGAACCTGACCTTCTTCCCGCAGCACTTCCTGGGCCGTCAGGGCATGCCTCGCCGCTACATCGACTATCCCGAGGCATTTGCCTACTGGAACAAGATCTCGACCTACGGTGCCCTGATCTCGTTCGCGTCGTTCATCCTGTTCTTCGGCATCGTGTTCTACACCCTGTTCCGTGGCGCCCGCGTCACCGAGAACAACTACTGGAACGAATATGCCGATACGCTGGAATGGACCCTGCCGTGCCCGCCGCCGGAGCACACCTTTGAAATCCTGCCCAAGCAGGAAGACTGGGACAAAGGCCACGCGCACTGACGCAGCGTCACCGACAAGATACCCAAAGGGCCCCGCACGGGGCCCTTTTTTTATGCCTGTGTCCGGGGCAAGCTTTTCCCGATCAAGGAGGAAAGCGACACATGGATGCCAATGACATGACCCGTTTCGGGTTCGACCTGACCGATACCCAGCTCGAAATCCGGGACATGATGCTGCGCTTTGCCACCGAGCGCCTCGCCCCCGGCGCCGCCGACCGCGACCGGACCGAAGCCTTTCCCCATGCATTGATCAACGAACTGGCCGCCATGGGCACCATGGCCATGAAGACCGCGCCCGGGGATGACGGGCCGGGGCTCGACAATACCGGCTATGCGCTCGCCATCGAGGCCCTGTCGCGCTTTGATGCCTCCATCGCTGTCGTCGCCGTCGCCTCCAACCTTGCCGCCGCGATCCTGTCGAAAGGTGCCACCGCCGAGCAGCGCGCCCGCTACCTCGCCCCCGTGGCACGCGGCGAACGTGGCGCGCTTTCCTTTGCCCTGACCGAACCCGGCGCCGGGTCCGACACGGCGGCCATCCGCACCCACGCCACGCGCGACGGAGACGGATGGGTGCTCAATGGCGAAAAGCAATGGATCACCGGCGCGGCGGGGGCACAGCTTTTCACCGTCTTCGCCAAGACACCTACAGAAACCAACCCCAACGCGGCCTCCTGTTTCGTGGTCGAGGCCGACACCCCGGGCTTCCGCCTTGGCCGGATCGAAGACAAGATGGGCCTGCGCTCTTCGGGCACCGCGCAACTCTTCTTCGAAGACTGCCGCCTGCCCGCCGATGCGCTGATCGGTACGCCGGGGGACGGGTTCCGCCTTGCTCTTTCGGGCATCTCCGCCAGCCGCGTGGCCATCGCCTCGCAATCCATCGGCATCGCCGAACGCGCCTATGCGCTTGGCCTCGACTACGCCACCCAGCGGCAAGCCTTCGGGCGCCCCGTGGCCGGGTTCCAGAACAGCCGCTTCGCCATTGCCGACGCCCGCACCGCGCTCGACCAATGCTGGCTTCTGATGCTGCGCGCGGCCCGCTTGCTCGACCGGGGCATCCCCATCCGCGCCGAGGCCTCCATGGCCAAGCTCGCCGCCTCCGAAACCTGTGGCCGGGTTGTCGACCAGATGCTCCAACTTCACGGCGGGAACGGCTATTCCCGCGACTACGAGATCGAGCGCCTTTATCGCGATGCCCGCGTCATGCGCATCTTCGAAGGCACCAGCGAGGTTCAGCGCGAAGTCATCGCCCGCGACATCCTTGGCTCTTGATCCCGCGCGCCCCGGTCGCTCTACTGTCGGTCACGCGACAGGAAACCACATGCCCCACCGCTGGACAGACAACGATCCCAGTACCAAGACCGTGCTCTCTCTCTGGCCGCACCGCTCGCTGCCGCGCCGCGGCTTTGCGGCGATGATCCTGATGGCCTTCACGCTGGGCACCATCCCGCTCTACGGGCTTCTGGGCACCGTGTTCCTCTGGGGAATCCTGCCCTTTATCCTCATCATGGTTGGCGGGCTTTGGTGGGGGCTGGAGCGGTCCTATCGGGATGGCGACATCCTCGAGGAACTCTCCCTTGACGGCCACACGCTCACCCTGCTGCACCGCCCTGCGCGCGGCCCCTCAAAGACATGGGCGTGCAACGTCTACTGGGCGCGCGCCGAAATGCATGTCCACAGCGGCCCGGTGCCCCATTACGTGACCCTGACAGGCAATGGCCGCACCGTCGAAATCGGCAGCTTCCTGTCCGAGGACGAACGCAAGGCGCTCTACACCGAACTTGACGATTTCCTGAGAACCCGGCCCCAGAACCGCGCCTGAGGTATCCAGCCCGGCAACAGGGCGTGCGCCGCATTAACCCGCACCATGGCGGTGTCTCATACCGACGCAATACCGACGTGATACCTACGTATTACCGAAACGGGTCTTCCTGCGATTTCAGCGTATTAACCCCGATTCGCCCCGAAACGCGCCATGAAGGTCTCGACCGCGCCATCGACCACCCGGTCAATCTCATCGGCGCTGAACGCGGTCTGCACCCCCGTCACCAGCCGCAGGAACACCCCGGCCTTGCACAGTTCCGGGAACTGGTCCGCGGCAAGCTCCACATCCGCAATCTCCAGCTCACCCCGCGCGATCCCAAGTTCGAGAAACTCGATCATCCCGGCCCGCATCACCATCGGCCCGCTTTCATAAAACTGACGCGCCAGCTCGGGAAACCGCTCCCCTTCACCGATGCAAACCCGGAACATGTTGCGCCCGAAATCGGACAGGATGATGCCGATGAACGCTCTCCCGACCGCACCCAGCACCTCTGGCACGGGGCGCTCGATGTCGATCTCCGCCTCCATCCGCTCCGCCTGTCGCTCGCATTCCAGGCGCGCCACCTCCATGAAAAGATGCCTCTTGTCAGGGAAATAGGCATAAAGCGTCGCCTTGGACACACCCGCCTTGCGCGCGATCTCGTCCACGCCGATACCTTCGAACCCATGCTGCATGAACAACGTCCGCGCGCTTTCGACAACCTGGTCGAACTTGCGCCCCTTGCGAATGACTTGTACGGCCTCGTTCATCGACGTCCTTTCCTGCGAGACCCCGAATATAAACTGATCAGTTCAGTTTCGGCAAGCTCCGACCCCGGTTGTCATTCCCCTGCGCCCGTCCTAGCCTGCCCGGGATACATATGGTGAATCGCATGCGTTTCCTGACCCAACGAAAACACTTCAAAGACCTCAACGAACAGGAAATCATCGCGCTGGCGATTTCCTCCGAAGAGGATGACGCCCGCATCTACCGCAGCTATGCCGAGATGCTGCGCGCCGAATTCCCCGGCACCGCCGCCAAATTCGAAGGCATGGCCGCCGAGGAAGACCAGCACCGCAAACGCCTGATCGACCTGCACGTCCGCCGCTTCGGCGACACCATCCCCCTGATCCGCCGCGAACATGTCGCGGGCTACTATGCCCGCCGCCCGGTCTGGCTGGTCTCCAACCTCGGCATCGACCGCATCCGCACCGAGGCCGAAGCCATGGAGCGCGATGCCGAACGCTTCTATCTCGCCGCCGCAAAACGCACGACCGACGCCGATACCCGCAAACTGCTGGGCGATCTCGCCGCCGCCGAGGCGGGCCACCAGGAAACCGCGCAACGTCTGGAACAGGAAAACCTCGATGCGGAAACCCTGTCCGACGAAAACGCCACCGCCCGCCGCCAGTTCATCCTGACATGGGTGCAACCCGGCCTTGCGGGCCTCATGGATGGGTCGGTCTCCACCCTCGCCCCGATCTTCGCCACCGCTTTTGCCACGCAGGACACCTGGACCACCTTCCTCGTCGGCCTCGCCGCCTCGGTCGGCGCTGGGATCTCCATGGGCTTCACCGAGGCCGCCTCGGATGATGGAGAGCTTTCCGGACGCGGCTCGCCGGTCAAACGCGGCTTTGCCTCGGGCATCATGACCACTGTCGGCGGGCTGGGCCACGCATTGCCCTATCTGATCCCGGACTTCTGGACCGCGACCGTGATTGCCCTGATCGTGGTTTTCATCGAATTGTGGGCCATCGCGTGGATTCAGAACAAGTTCATGGAAACCCCGTTCCTGCGCGCCACGTTCCAGGTGGTGCTCGGCGGCGCGCTCGTCTTTGCCGCAGGCGCGCTGATCGGCAGCGGCTAGCGCCCTTCTGCATTCTTTTTCCGGAAATACCCCGGGGCTGAGGGGGCTGGCCCCCTCAGCCCCGCCCCAAACCGGTCAAATCTATTGACCAAATCCGCAAAGCTGTTAACACGTCAACATGCTCGCGATCTTCCTGAAAACCCTACCCTTCTTTGCGATCATCGGCCTTGGCTACTGGGCTGGTCGCACGCGGTTTTTCAGCGCCGAGGCCACGGCCTATCTCACCAAGTTCGTCTTTTACTTCGCGCTCTCGGCCATGCTCTTCCGCTTTGCCGCCAACCTGAGCCTTGCCGAGGTGCTGAACTGGACCCTTGTCGGCGCCTATCTCTGGGGCACGGCCGTGGTCTATGGCATTGCCACGGCTGTCGCCTTTGTGCGACGCCTTGATGTCCCCACTGCCGCAATCGAGGCACAATGTGCTGTCATCGGCAATGTCGGCTTTCTCGGGGTGCCGATGCTGGTTCTGCTGCTCGGACAAGAGGCCATCGGCCCCGTCATGCTGGTGCTCGCGGTCGACCTGATCGTGTTTTCCAGCCTGATCGTCATCCTGATCACCGGCGCGCGGGATGGCCGGATGAGCCTTGGTATCCTGCGCACGGTTGGCCTTGGCCTGCTCCGGAACCCGATGATCGTCGCGATCTCCGCCGGGCTGCTCTGGTCGGCGCTGGAAATTCCGATCCCAGCGCCGCTCAATGAATTCCTTGCGATCCTCGGAGGGGCCGCCACCCCCGGTGCGCTTTTTGCCATTGGCGCCTCACTTGCCACCAAGTCGGCGGAACGTGTTCAGGTCGCGCTCTGGCTCAGCGCCTGCAAGCTGCTCCTGCACCCGCTTTTCGTCGCCATCGGCGCGCTTGTCCTGTTCCCGATCGACAGCTATTCCGCCGGTGTGGTGATCTCCGCCGCAGCCCTCCCCGTGGCGGGCAATGTCTATATTCTTGCCCAGCATTACGGCGTCGCACCACACCGCGCATCCGCCGCCATCCTGTTCTCCACCCTGCTCAGCATCGGTACGGTTTCGGTTGTCATTGCATGGGTCTCCCAACTCTGACATCGTGACCACAACATCGCGAAACGACAGGGAGAAATTGATGGAAACCGTATCCGAGAACCGTGCATTCGGCGGCGTTCAGGGCGTCTACAAACATCACTCCCACAGCTGCCATTGCGACATGACCTTTGGCCTGTTCCTGCCCGAAGAGGCGCGTGATGGTCCGGTGCCCCTGCTCTGGTACCTCTCGGGTCTGACCTGCACCCACGAGAACGCCATGGTCAAAGCCGGGGCCCAGCAATGGGCCGCCGAACAGGGTATCGCGATTGTCTTTCCCGACACCTCGCCGCGCGGCGAAGGGGTCGCTGACGACGAGGCCTATGACCTGGGACAGGGTGCCGGTTTCTATGTCAACGCCACCCAGAAACCCTGGGCACCGCATTTCAACATGTGGGACTACATTGCCGAAGACCTGCCTTCGTTCCTGCAGGAAGAGTTCCCGATCGACATGAGCCGCCAATCCATCTGCGGGCATTCCATGGGCGGGCACGGCGCGCTGACGCTGGCCATGGCGCTTCCCGGTCGGTTTCGCTCTGTCTCGGCCTTTGCCCCGATCGCCAACCCCACCGCCGCGGAATGGGGTCGGAAACAACTGCGCGCCTATCTTGGTGACGACGAAGCGGCCTGGGCCGCCCATGACAGTTCGGTGCTGATGCGGGACAAGGGCTTTGACGGCCCCCTGCTGATCGACGTCGGCTCTGACGACCAGTTCATCGACCTGTTGCGTCCCGAAGCCCTTGCCGGCGCCATCACCGAGCGCCGCCAACCGGCAACCTTCCGTCTGCAAAAGGGTTATGACCACAGCTACTTCTTTGTCTCGACTTTCATGGAAGACCATGTCGCCTTCCATGCCGAGGCGCTCTACGCCGACTGACACCCGATCCGGACGAACGCGTCGCGCCCTTGATCGCCGACAGGTTCGGGCGCAAGATAAACGAACGAACAGGAGGACTTACCATGGCAACATATCGCTGTAGCGCCTGCGGAATGGGCGTAAACGCCACATGCGCGGACTGCAATGAACCGCTGGTCAACGCCACACTTACCAAGGATGACGGCACGACGGTTCAGATCTCCCAATGCCCGAAATGCGAGGGCAAGATCAAATCGCCCATGTGCTGCGGACAGGACATGACCTGCGAAGTCTGAGCAAATGCCCGCAAGGGCTGCCGCACCCGCATCCTTCAGGACCCCATCGCGATGACAGCCCTTTACGTTGATGCCGACGCCTGCCCGGTCCGGGCCGAAGCCGAACGCGTGGCCACCCGCCACAAGGTCACGATGCACGTGGTCTCCAATGGCGGCTTGCGTCCCTCGCAGAACCCGCTGGTCGAGACCGTGGTCGTGCCCGACGGGCCGGACGTGGCCGACATGTGGATTGCGGACCGCGCCGGTCCCGGCGACATCGTGATTACCGCCGATATCCCTCTGGCCGCGCGCTGTGTCGAAAACGGCGCGCGGGTGCTCAAACCCAATGGCGAGACGCTGACCGCAGCCAATGTCGGCAACGCGCTGGCCATGCGCGACCTGATGAGCGACCTGCGCTCTGCCGATCCTTTCCGGCAAGGGGGCGGAAAGCCCTTTTCCAAGGCCGACCGCTCGCGCTTTCTCGATGCACTCGAACGCGAAATGCGGTTTGCGAAATCTGTGTGACCTGTCGCTTTTCCGCTAGACCATCCCGAAAGCGACAGGCCAACTCCCATCATGACCAACCGTATTCCCTTGGGGCCGCTCTCGGCCCTGATTGCCACGTTCTTTTTCTCGATCAACGACGTCACCATCAAGTTTCTCTCCGGTGACTACGCCCTGCACGAGATCGTCCTGTTCCGCTCCACCATTGGGCTGACGCTGCTCCTGCTGATCATCGTGCCGCTGGATGGTGGCTTCCATGTCCTGCGGACACAGCGCATCGGCATGCACTTGCTGCGTGGGGTCTGCGTGGTCTTTGCCAACACCACCTTTTTCCTCGGCCTTGCCGTATTGCCGCTTGCCGATGCCGTCGCGGTGTTCTTTGTCTCGCCGCTGATCATCACCCTGTTCTCGGCCATCTTCCTCAAGGAAAAAATCGGCCCCCGTCGGATCGCCGCCGTGGCTGCGGGCATGATCGGCGTGTTGATCATGATCCGTCCTGGCGGAGACAGCTTCAACCTCGCCATGCTGCTCCCGGTCGTGGCCGCCTTTGCCTATGCCGCGCTGCACGTCATGACACGCAAGATCGGCGTCACCGAAAGCGCGGCCACCATGTCGGTCTATATCCAGCTTGTCTTCATCATTGTCAGCGGCACGGTGGGACTGACCGTCGGCCATGGCCAGTTCGATAGCGGCTCCGGTGGCATGTTCGATTTCCTCCTGCGCGGCTGGTTCTGGCCCGATGCCGCCGACCTTCCCTTGCTGGCCCTGCTTGGCCTTGCCAGCGCCTGTGGCGGCTATTTCATCTCCCAGGCCTACCGCATCTCCGAAGCCAGCCTGATCGCCCCCCTCGAATACGCCGCCATGCCCATGGCCGTGGCTTTCGGTGTGGTGGTGTTCGGCGAATGGCCACAACCCAGCACATGGGCGGGCATGGTGCTCATCATCGGCGCGGGGCTGTTTGTCTTCTGGCGCGAAAGCCGCGCCGGACAGACCGTCGAGATCGAAAGCCCCCGCACCCGCCGCTGATCCGGCTTCACGGGTTTTCTCCGCGCGCGATCCCCACTAGGGTCCGCAGCAAAAGCATATCTCCCGAAAGGTATTCCGCATGTCCCGCATCGACGCCGTGATCTTTGATATCGGCAATGTCCTGATCGAATGGCAGCCCGAAAACTTCTATGACCGCGTGATCGGCCCCGAGCGCCGCCGCGCCTTTTTTGATGCCACCGACATGCACACCCATCACCTTGAAATTGACAGGGGCGCCTCGCTCCCCGGACTGATTTCCGACCTGATCCCGCGCTATCCCGAATGGGAACGCGAATTGCGCATGTGGAACGACAACTGGAACGACCTTGCCCAACCGGCCATTCCCCATTCCGTCCGCCTGCTCGAGGCACTCAAGCGCAACGGCGTGACCGTTTTCACCCTGACCAATTTCGGGCATGACAACTTTCCGATCTCGCAACAGGCCTTTCCCTTTCTTACCCTGTTTGATCGCGAATATGTCTCGGGCCGCCTCAGGATGATCAAGCCGGACCCGGAAATCTATGAACATGTCGAACAGGATTGCGGGATCGCACCGGATCGGCTTCTCTTTACCGACGACCGCGACGACAATATCACCTCTGCCGCCGCGCGTGGCTGGCAGGTACACCATTTCACCGGGCCGCAGGGCTGGGCCGACCGGCTGGTCGCCGAGGGCCTGCTGAGCGAGGAGGACGCCAAATGACCACGATCATCGAATTTTCCGAAGGCGAGAAAAACCTCGACTGGATCGGACTGATTGACGCGCTCGCCGCCGGGCATCACCTGCCCAAGGCCGAGATTTCCGACAGCTTCCTCTATCGCGGCAAGGACACGCTTTTGCAGCGACAGGCATGGATCGACGGGCTGGGCATCGGCGTGAAATCCGCCACTGTCTTTCCCGGTAATCCTGCGCAGGACGTGCCGATGATCCACGGCGCCGTGACCCTGTTTGACGACGCCCATGGGCGGCTCGAAGCCTTGCTGGATTTCCACCTCGTCACCAAGTGGAAAACCGCTGGCGACAGCCTACTGGCCGCCCGTCTCCTCGCCCGCCCGGACAGCCGCAAGATCCTCATCGTCGGCGCGGGCACCGTCGGGCGCAACCTGCACGCCGCCTATTCCGCCGCCTTCCCCGAAGCGCGCTTCACCGTCTGGAACCGCACGCCGGAAAACGCCGCGAAAATGGCCGATGAAATCGACGGTCTCGCGGTGGCAACCGATCTTGAAACCGCCGTGGGCGAAGCCGACATCATCACCAGCGCCACCATGTCCACCGAACCAACCCTGCGCGGCGACTGGCTGCAACCGGGACAGCATGTCGACCTGATCGGCGCCTACCGCCCCGACATGCGCGAAGCCGACGACACCGCCCTGCAACGCGCCCGCATCTTTGTCGACAGTTTCGACACCACGCTCGACCATATCGGAGAGCTGAAAATCCCGCTCGCCTCCGGTGCGATCACCCGCGAACAGGTGTTGGCGGACTACTATGACCTTGCTGCTTTCAAGCGTCGGTCCGAGGACGAAATCACCGTGTTCAAGAATGGCGGCGGCGCGCATCTTGACCTGATGACTTCCCGCTACATTCTCGACCGGTTCAAGACAGCCTGAAATGACGATCCCCTGAATGCCCCGCACGCACCCTTAACCAGAGGGTTTGGGGGCATTCATACCGACGCAATACCGACGTTATACCGACGTGATACCGAAGCGGGTTTTTCCCTTTAACCCAGCCGCTTAGCTCCGATTCGCCGTCGGATCATGCCGCAACGGCCAACGCGCGCTTTTCCCGGATCGGCAGATGCACGATCGCGCTGAACGCGCCGACACCCACCCCGATCCACCAGACCAGCGTGTAATCGCCATAAGCGTCGTACATCCGTCCGCCCAGCCAGACGCCCATGAAGCTCCCCAGCTGGTGGCTGAAGAACACGATCCCGTAAAGCGTTCCCATGTAACGCAGCCCATAAAGATGCGCGACCAGACCCGAGGTAAGCGGCACCGTCGCCAGCCACAGCGACCCCATGGCGATCGAGAAGATCACGACGCTGGTCGGGGTGATCGGCAACAGGATGAATACCGCCGCTGCCACGGTACGCCCAGTGTAAATCCATGCCAGCAAATACTTTTTCTGGAACCGCTTGCCCAGCCACCCGGCCGTCAGCGTGCCGACGATATTGGCCAGACCAATCAGTGAAATCGCCACCGCCCCGAGCGCCGAGGTGGTACTCACCCCGATACTGGCCAGCGTCCCTGAGGGATCAATTGCCCCGCACATCTCGGTGATCATCGCGGGAAAATGCGCGGTGATGAAGCCCAGCTGATAGCCGCAGCTGAAGAACCCAAGAAAAATCAACGTGTAAGACGGGTCGCGAAAGGCTCGACGCAGGATCGCGCCCATGCTTTCTTCCAGCTCGACCTTGCTCACCGCCGGGGCGCGCATCATCGGCAGAAGCAACAGCATCGCAAGGATCGCCGCCGCGAAGACAAGGAACGTGCTCTGCCACGTCAGGAACCCCAGCATCCACTCCGCCAAGGGCGCGCCAAACACCTGCCCCCCCGACCCCGCCGCCGTCACGATGGCCAGCGACATGGAACGGTTCTCATCGCTGCTGGCCCGGCCAACCACTGCCAGAATGACCCCGAACCCGGTGCCAGCAATGCCGAATCCTACAAGGATTTCATAGAGTTGGTGCGCCTCAGGGCTGACTGCGAAACTCGACAGAACCAGCCCTGCCGCATAGGTCACGGCACCCAGAATGATGGCCTTGCGATCCCCGATCTTCTCGGCAATGGCGCCAAAGATCGGCTGCCCGATCCCCCAGGCGAGGTTCTGAATGGCAATCGCCAATGAAAACTCGCTGCGCAGCCACCCGAATTCTTCGGCGATCGGGATCTGGAACACCCCGAAACTCGCCCGCACGGCAAAGGACACAAGGATAATGATGCAGCCGACGATCAACACCGGTGTAAAAATCGAATGCCGTTGCTCCATGGCGGGCCTGCGCGCCGCACACCTTCGCGCGCAGGCCCGCCATGGTCAATTCAGCATTTGTTCCCCCCCTTATCACGATCCGTCATGCCCGCCTGCGCGCTTGGTGCACCTTCCCTCTGACGCGCGCATTGGCTAAGGGAAGATCATGACCACGCTGCCCGAGATATACGCCGCCAAGATCGCGGCCGGAGAGCTTCACGCCGACGACGCGCAAGAGGCCGTCTTGCCCCAGTTCGAACGCATCCGCGCCGAACTTGCCAAACCGGTGAAAAAGGGATGGTTCCGCAAGGCCACCCCCGATCCTGTCGAGGGCCTGTACCTCTGGGGTGGCGTCGGACGCGGCAAGTCCATGCTGATGGATCTTTTTGTCGACTCTCTGGATGTCCCGGTGCGTCGCGTGCATTTCCACGCCTTCATGCAGGAAATCCACGAGGCCATGCACAAGGCCCGACAGTCCGGTGTCGAGGACGCCATCCAACCTGTCGCCAAGGCGGTCGCCGAAAGCGTCCGCGTCCTCGCCTTTGACGAAATGCAGATCACCGACATCACCGACGCGATGATCGTCGGACGCCTGTTCGAACAGCTTTTTGAGGCCGGAACCGTCGTCGTGACCACCTCGAACCGCGTACCGGACGATCTCTACAAGGACGGCCTCAACCGTCAGCTTTTCCTGCCCTTTATCAACCTGATCAAGGAGCGCCTGCGTGTGTGGGAGCTCGTCAGTCCAGTCGACTACCGCCAGAACCGCCTATCCGGCAATCAGGTCTATTTCGTGCAGGCCGGCACCGAGGCCCGCGCCCAGATCCGCGCCATCTGGCAGGACCTTTCCGGGGGCACGGCAGACCCGCTTGTACTTACGATCAAGGGACGGAAGGTCGAACTGCCTGCGTTCCGCAACGGGGTGGCGCGGGCGACCTTCTTCGACCTCTGCTCCAAGATGCTCGGACCGGGCGATTACCTCGCCATTGCCGATGCCGTCAAGGTTTTGATCCTGGAGGATATTCCGCGTCTTTCGCGCCACAATTTCAACGAAGCCAAACGCTTTGTCACCCTGATTGACGCGCTCTACGAGGCCAAGGTGCGCCTGATTTGCTCCGCCGCAGCGGAACCCGAAATGCTCTATGTCGAGGGCGAAGGTACGTTCGAATTCGAACGCACTGCCAGCCGCCTGCGCGAGATGCAGGATGCGGAATGGGGTCAGTCGGACTGACCCCACACCAAACGATCAGAACGGCAGCCCGACGTAGTTTTCCGCCAAGGAACTCATGGCCGCTTCAGACGAGAACAGGTATTCCATCTCGATCTGCTGCAGGCGCTGATCGTAGTCGATATTGTCCGGGAACGTGTGCAGCATGGATGTCATCCACCAGCTGAACCGCTGCGCCTTCCAAACCCGTGCCAGCGCCTTCTGCGAATATTCCTCCAGCCCGGTATCATCCCCCTCAAGGTAATGCCCCAGCATGGCATGGTAGAGGTAATAGATATCCGACGCCGCCGAGTTGAGCCCCCGCGCTCCGGTCGGCGGCACGATATGCGCCGCATCCCCGGCAAGAAACAGGTTGCCGTACCGCATCGGTTCGGCCACGAAGCTGCGCAGAGGCGCGATGGATTTCTCGATCGACTCGCCGGTTTCCAGTTTGTCGGAAACCTCGTCCGGCAACCGCCGTTTCAACTCCGCCCAGAAGGCGTCATCCGACCAGTCCTCAACCGTGTCGGTCAGCGGCACCTGAATGTAATAGCGACTAAGAACCTGGCTGCGCAGCGAACATAGCGCAAAGCCGCGGTCATTCTTGGCATAGATCAGCTCCGGCGACACCGGCTTGGTGCGGCTCAAAACGCCCAACCAGCCAAAGGGATAGACCTTTTCGTACTCCTTCAGCACATCTGACGGGATCGACTTGCGGCTGACCCCGTGGAACCCGTCCGCGCCGATTACAAAATCGCAATCAATGCGCACGATATTGTCCCCGTCACGATAGGTCACATGCGGTTTCTCCGCCTTCAGATCATGCAACTTCACGTCTTCGACATTGTGGATGACCTTGCCGTTCATCTTGTCGCGCGCCTCATAGAGATCGCGGGTCAGCTCGGTCTGACCATAGACAACCACGGAATTTCCGCCCGAATACTTGTGCAGGTCCACCCGGTTCAGCGCGCCTTCGTTGGCGATATAGAACCCTTCGTGAATCTCGCCCTCCTTGTCCATGCGTTCGCCGCACTGGGCCTCGCGCATCAGTTCGGCGAATCCGTGCTCCAGCACTCCGGCCCGAATGCGCCCCAGAACGTATTCCCGGCTCTGGCGTTCAAGCACGATCGTATCAATGCCCTTCAGGTGCAGAAGCTGCGACAGCATCAGCCCCGACGGACCGCCACCGATAATGCAGACTTGGGTTTTCATATCCTGTCCTCCTCTTGGGGTATGGTGACACAATACGGCGGCCTGGGATGAATTGAATGGACCAGACGGCCAAGAACTTGTACATTTCGAACATGAATCAACCCACCGCCGCCACGATCCTCAACTACAACCTGTTTGGTGAATCCGGCGATCTTCCCGACGTGGTGCATTGCGAAACCATCGAAGCGCGCTCACGACTGCACGATTGGGAATTCGCTCCCCACCGCCATGCGCGCCTACATCAGGTCCTGCTGCTGCAAGAGGGGGCCGGAACGGTGACGCTAGAGGGTCGGACACACCGGATCATTCCGCCCTCTTTTGTCAATATTCCAATGGGAATTGTGCATGGGTTCAGCTTCGAACCGGGCGCACGGGGACAGGTCATTACCATGGCGGTCGAAATGCTTGATGAGAGCCTGCGCCCATCCGAGGGTCTGAACCGCATTTTGGCGCGCCCGTTCGTGCGCGCCGCGCCCAAACCCGTTATGGCCACGCTTCTTGATATCGCGCGGGCCTTTGGCGGGCGCGACTTTGCCCGCGCCCATATCCTACGCGCCCACTGTGCGCTTTTGCTTGGACAGATCGCACAGACCCTTGCCCAGAACGAAACAACGCCGGAAACCAGTGATCGACCGGGTCTGCTCTCCCGGTTCGAAGCCTTGCTCGAAACCCATTTCCAGGACCACTGGACAGTGGCCGATTATGCCGATGCGCTGGCGGTCAGCCCCACGCATCTCAGCCGCATCACCCGCACCGCCACCGGGCGGCCCGCTTCACGCCTCATCGAAGAACGCATCATCCGCGAAGCCCGGCGCAACCTCGTCTATACAAACCTGCCTGTCTCAACCATCGCCTACACGCTTGGTTTCGAGGACCCGGCCTATTTCAGCCGTGTCTTTTCACGCGCAACGGGCCTGTCCCCGCGCGCCTTTCGGTCGCGGGCCGCCTCCGGCCCGCAAGACTGATTTAAGCCGCACATTCCAGCAACAATGTACCCGCCGCCGTGTTCGAGATCGGAATGTGATAATTCCGCGTGATCTCGGTCACGTCATCCCCAAGCGCCCCGCGCATCATCATCCACATCAGGAACTCGGTGCCCTGCGCCCCGGCCTTTTCAACCAGCTCCATACGGGAAATCTTGGTCAGCTCTTCCGGGTTCGACACGATGTTCTCAAGGCAATACTGGTCGAATTCCTTGTTGATGAACCCGGCCCGCTCACCGTCCAACTGGTGGCTCAGCCCCCCCGTGCCCAGGATCACGATCTTCGCATCCTCTGGGAAAGACCGCAGCGCCTTGCCCAGCGCCTTGCCGAAATCCAGCGCCCGTTTCAACGTCGGGATCGGGTGCTGAACCGTATTGGCGCTGATCGGAACGGCCTTTGGCATGTCCGGGTTGTTCGGTGCCCCCGGCCAGAACAGCTGCATCGGCACCACGAACCCATGGTCCACCGCCAGTTCCTGACACGAAGTAATGTCGAACTCGTCCGCCACCATGCTCTCGATGATATGCCAGCTCAGCTCCGGCGCGCCGGGGAACGGATCAAGGCTCGGCAGCCCCCAGCCCTCGTCCTCGTTGCGATATTCCTCGGCCGCGCCAATGGCAAAGGTCGGCATCTGGTCGAGAAAGAACCCAAGCCCGTGGTCGTTGTAGATATTCACCACATAGTCCGGCTTATGCTCCTTGATCCAGGCATGCACCTTCGGATAGCCGTCAAAGAACGGTTTCCAATAGGGATCGTCATAAAGCTCCTTCTGGATCGCGTTGCCCACCGCCGGAATATGCGAGGTGGTGATCCCGCCAAGTACTCTTGCCATGATCTTTCCTCCTCAGGCCTGGCTTTTCAGGAATTCCTGGAATTCCTCGGTGGTGCGGCCGGTCTGCAACCCGCCCACGTCCTGCACGCTCAGCTTGAAGATGCCGGCCAGCTTGGCGAGGTAATAGATGTTCCCCCCCGCTGCGATCATGCCCAGGATATCGCTGTTGCGAATGGCCTGTTTCTGCGCGTCGTTCAGACCGTATTTCTCCATCCAGCCTTCCGGATTGGCCTTGAAGGCCTCGCGGTTCTCGGCCTTGTTGAAGCCATAGCACATCTTGTTGAGCGCATAGCCTTTCATCGCCATCTTGCCGTCAAAGACCGTCGTACCTGGAATGTCGATATGATAGTCATGCGTATCGTGCGCCATCATCGTCCTCCTTGTTCAGCGGCCCCAATAGAGCCGCATGGGGTTATCCACGAGCAGTTTTCTCTGCTGCTCAGGTGTTCGCGTGATTTTCGGGATGTAATTGACCAATGCCCCGTCATCGGGCATGTGTGATTTCATGTTCGGATGCGGCCAGTCTGTGCCCCACAGGACCCGGTCCTCGAACCGGTCGACAATGGCTTGGTAAAACGGAATGACATCGTCATAGGGCGGACCCGCCTTGGTCAGGCGTTCCGGGCAGGTCACCTTGGTCCAGATGTTCTCGTTTTCGGCCATCAGGTTGATAAAACGTTCAAAATCAGGGTGTTCCACGCCCTTTTCCACGTCCGGGCGGCCCATGTGATCGACCACGATAATGCCTGGCAGCTGTTTCAGGAAGGGTTCCAGCTCCTCAAGATCGGCGGCCTCGAAATAGACCACGATGGACCAGCCAAATTCCTGAATCTTCTCGGCAATGCCGATGAACACCTCTTTGGGCGTGGCATCCACAAGCCGTTTGACAAAGTTGAAGCGCACCCCGCGCACCCCGGCCTCGTGCATCTCGGCAAGTTCCTCGCGGGTGACATCCGCCCCCACGCTCGCCACCCCGCGCGCAAGCTCCCCCGCGGCGCGACAGGCATCAACCATGGCGCGGTTGTCCTTGCCGTGGCAGGTGGCCTGCACGATCACGTTGCGCGAAAATCCCAGGTGATCGCGTAGCTCGAACAGCTTGTCCTTGCCCGCATTGCAGGGTGTGTACTTGCGCTCAGGCGCAAAGGGAAATTCCGGGCTCGGCCCGAAGACGTGGCAATGCGCGTCCACGGCACCCTCGGGCAGTACGAAATCCGGCTTTTTCGGGTTGGGGTGAAACACCAGCCAATCCGCGTCCATCACCTGTTCACTCATGCGAACACCTCTCCATCCATCAATTTCCGCGCCGTGCGCAGGATCGCCGCCTCGCGCACCGCACCAACATCATCCAGCGTCGCCACCACCGTCATTTCCCCCGTCGGGTGCTCAACCGACAATGTCCGCTCTTTCCCTGCGCCGCGTGCCGCAAGGTCACAGGCCACCGACCCGTCGATCAGACAAGCCGTCGCCACGCTCACCGCGCCCAAGACGCCAATTGTCTTGTGGCACCGATGCGGAATAAACGTCCGCGTGCCAATCGCCCCACCGTCGCGCGGCGCGCTCACCATGGTCATCTTCGGCACCGACTTCTCGGTCACATCGCCCAGATTCATCAGCGGCCCACAGGCCAGCCGGACCGCCTCCAGCCGGGCGCGCAAAGCTGCGTTGCCTTCCAGCTCTTCCGGCGTCTCCTCGCCGGAAACCCCCATGTCCGAGGCCCGCATCACCACACAGGGCATGCCGTTGTCGATCATGGTGACTTCGACGCCCTCGACCACGTCCAGCGCATTCCCGGTCGGCAGCAGTGCGCCACAGGACGACCCAGCCGTATCCTTGAAGGCAAGTGGCACCGCCGCCGCCGTCCCCGGCGCCCCGTCAATCCGCGCCGCCCCGGCATAGGACACCACACCCTCTGGTGTCGCCACCCGCGCCACCGCAACCTGCCCGGTGTTCTCCATGAAAATCACCACCGGCGTCTCACCATCCTGCGCCGCAACCAGCCCACGCTCAATGGCAAAGGGGCCAACCCCGGCCAGGATATTCCCGCAATTCTGCGCATCCGTCACAATCGGCTGATCCACGAAGACCTGCAAAAACAGGTAATCCACATCCACCCCGGCGCGCGCCGACCGCTTCACCACCGCCACTTTCGAGGTCAACGGATCGGCTCCGCCCATGCCGTCGATCTGGCGTGGGTCCGGCGAGCCCATGACACGCAGCAGGAAGGCATCGCGGTCTTCGGGCAGATCATCCGCAAGGAAATACCCGCCCTTGGACGTCCCCCCGCGCATCCACATGCAGCGCACGCCATCGCTCATTCCGACACCCTTTTCTTCATTTTGCCAAAAATACTCCGGGGGTCTGGGGGCTGGCCCCCAGCCTGCGCGCCGGCACGCCCCTCAGACGTATTTCAAACCCTTCTCGGCCAGCCGTTCCCGCATCCCATAGATGTCGAGACCCAGCTCCCCGGCTTCGAACCGCGCCCGCTTGGCGGCTTCGTTCGCTTCCCGCGCGCGGGCCTTTTCAAGCACCTCCGCCGCCTCTTCGCGGCGCACCACACAGACCCCGTCATCGTCAGCGACGATGATATCGCCGGGGTTCACCAAGGCATCAGCGCAGACCACCGGCACGTTAACCGATCCCAGCGTTTCCTTGATCGTGCCCTGCGCAAATACCGCCCTGGACCAGACCGGGAAATCCATCTCGCTCAGGTCACGCACATCCCGCACCCCGGCATCAATGATCAACCCGCGACAGCCCCGCGCCTTGGCCGAGGTCGCCAGCAGGTCCCCGAAATACCCCGCATTCGACGGCGTGATCGTGCCCAGCACCATCACGTCGCCTGCCTGCAATTGTTCGATCGCCACATGGATCATCCAGTTGTCACAAGGCGGGGCAAGGATCGTCACCGCAGAGCCGGCAATCCGCGCCCCGGCATAGATCGGGCGCATGTAATCGGCCAAAAGCCCCTTGCGGCCCTGCGCCTCGTGCACCGTGGCCACGCCACACTCCGCCAGACCATCAATGATCGCCTGATCGGCGCGTTCGATCTTTTGGACGACAACGCCCGTGGTTCCCGCCTGATAGGTCATTCCAGCTCATCCACCGTGCGCGGAAAGATCGTCTGGAACCCTTCGGCGTATTTCGCCGCGCGCCCCCCGGCCATCCCGCCCGAATTGCGACGGAAATGGTTGGCCCGGTTTTCAGCCACGTTCTTGTAGAAGTTCCACAGGTGCTCCTGCCCCTGCATGCACTGGATCGCGGCCCATTTCTTGTCCCAGACGTCCGTGATGTCGAGAAACACGCTCGGCTTCCATTCCATCTGTTCGGTCTGGTGCGGCTCGAACAGGTAAAGCTGTGGCGCGCCCAGAACCTTCTGTCCCGGGTTATGCCCCCAGGCTTGCGCGATCATCCGGCATTCCAGCGCAAATTGCGTCGTGTTCATGTGGTCCGTGTTGTAAGGGTCCCACTTGGAATGGCTCATCATGAATTTCGGCTGCACCTCGCGGATCACGTCCACCATGCGGTCCTGCGTCTCGCGGCCCAGATCGAGCGGGTAATCGCCGACGTCAAAGAATCGGATATCGTTCACACCCAGCGCCGCAGCCGCGTTTTCCGCTTCTTCCCGGCGCGCGGCCTTGACCCGCTCAAGCGTCATGCCCTCTTGCTTCCACAGTTTCGCGCTCTCCCCGCGCTCTCCATAGGACAGGCACACAACCGTAACCTCGTATCCCTTTTCCTGATGCAGCGCGATCGCGCCCCCGGCGCGCCAGACGAAATCGGCGGAATGCGCACTGATCACAAGCGCGGTTTTCTTGTCGGACATGTCCTGATGCTCCAAGCGTTTTCGTGATTTCCTCCACCCTACATCCTCACCCGCGCTATTGCCTATTTCGAAATCGGTTCCCAATATAAGGTTATGCTATAGGGGCCCAAATGCAGACTGGCTTTCCAAACATCCGCCACATGCGCGTCTTCCTCGAAGCGGCCCATACCGGCTCGGTATCCGCCGCGGCCGAACGCTGCCACCTCTCCCAGCCCGCCGCGACACAGGCCATCACCCGGCTCGAAACCGATCTCGGCACGCCGCTCCTGATCCGCCGCCGTCAGCAGTTTGCGTTGACCCCATGTGGTGAAGCCTTCGAAAAACGCGCCACAGCAGCGCTCAAGCACCTGTCTGATGGCGCGCGCGCCGCGCTGCGCAGTCAAGGCAAAACCGGACGCCGTCCCACCTTCGACCGCGCCGTCACAGCGGCCCAGTTGCGCACTCTCATTGCCATTGCAAACACCGGCAGCTTTACCGTCGCCGCGCGCCATCTTGACTTGTCTCAACCGACCGTGCACCGCGCCGCACGCAGCCTCGAAGCCCTTGCGGGCGTACCCCTCTTCACCGCCCGCCCGTCGGGTGTCGCGCTTACCCCCGCCGCCGAGGCTTTTGTGCTTGGGGCCAAGCTGGCTCAAGCAGAAATCCGGCAGGGCGTCGAAGAGATCAGCCGCGAACTGGGTGAGGATCAGGGGACATTTGTCCTTGGCAGCCTGCCCTTGGCGCGCACATCCATCGTCCCAAAGGCGATCCACGCCATGATCTCGGCGACCGCCGGTGTTCAGATCCGCGTCGTTGACGGGCGCTACCCGGAACTCCTGCGCTCCCTGCGCGAAGGCGATCTCGATTGCCTGATCGGCGCATTGCGATATCCGCCCCCGGCGGATGACATCACCCAAACCCTTCTGTTTCGCGACGCGCTGGCCATCGTTGCGCACCCCAACCACCCGCTGGCAGGGCGCTCCAACCTGAGGCTGGAGGATACGCTTGCCTACCCGTGGATTGCCCCACCCCGCGAAACACCTGCCGGGCAATACCTGTTTGACACGCTGCGCATTCATGAACGCGACCAAACCCCGGTGCGCGTGGTCTCGTCTTCGATGGTCACGCTACGCGGCATCCTCTCGCAAGGCGATTACATTTCCATCGTGTCCCGCCACCAGATCAGCGTCGATGAATCCCTCGGCATGATCACCGCGCTCGATATTCCTCTCGAAGGTCATTGCCGCGACATCGGCCTCACCATCCGAAGGGACTGGCGACCCACCGAAACCCAGGCTCAGTTCATTGAAAACCTGCACGAATTCAGCCGGTTTTCCGATGAAATCGTCCCCGCGACCTGACACCAACATAGCTTTTTTCAATATTCCCCCAGTCAATTGAATTGGCCGTACGGGGCGCGGAAATGCTAGCAAGGTGCGAAACCCAAGGAGACTGTCGCCCGTGCCCCCCAATCCCCCGAAACTCGCGTTCATCGGATTTGGCGAAGCGGCGCAGGCTTTCACGCGCGGATTGCGGCAGGAAACGGCGACGCTGGCCATCTCTGCCTTCGACATCAAGACAGAAGGGTCAGAGGCAGCAGCCAAAAGGGCCGATTACACCGCCGCCAACGTACAGGGCGCCGAAAGCAGCGCCACCGCAACCGTCGGCGCGGAACTTATCTTCTCGCTCGTCACTGCCGATCAGGCCGAGGCAGCCGCCAAGGCTGCGGCCCGCAGCGATCTCGACGGCGCGCTCTATCTTGACGGCAACAGCTGCGCCCCCGACGCCAAGCGCCGCGCGGCACAAATCATCACGGAGGCGGGCGGGCGTTATGTCGACTTGGCGATCATGACTCCGGTGCAACCGCACCTGCACAAATCCCCCTGTCTTCTGGCTGGCCCAGACGCCCAAATCGCGCAAGACATCACCCGCGCGCTCGGCATGGAAACCAAGCTCGCCGGGCAGGACATCGGCGCAGCTTCTACCCGCAAGATGGTGCGCTCCATCATGATCAAGGGGCTTGAGGCGTTGACGCTGGAATGCTTCCTCGCCGCACGCAAGGCCGGTGTCGAGGACCACATCCTCGCCTCGCTTGAAACCAGCTTTCCCGGTTTCGACTGGGCAACCCGCGCGCCCTACATGATCGAACGCAGCCTGACCCACGGCATCCGCCGCGCCGCCGAAATGCGCGAGGTGGCCCAGACCGTGACAGATCTCGGCCTTGACCCGCTCATGGCCACCGCCACTGCCGCCCGCCAGCAACAGATGGGCGATCTCAACCTCCATGCCACCACCATCGGCACGGACAATCTCGCCGCGCTCACCGACGCCATTCTCACCGCGCTTGCGGCCGAGCAACCTTAAGCGAACAGGAGGCCCGCCATGGCCATCAAGAAAGACTACGAGGACATCCCCGGCACGTTTGTCTTCGATGCGGACCGCGGGCGCGAGGGCTACCACCTCAACCAGTTCTGCATTTCCCTCCGCCTGCAAAAGAATCGCGATGCATTCAACGCCGACGAAGAAGGCTATCTCGACGCCTATCCCATGACGCCCGAACAGCGCGAGGCCGTGCTCAAACGCGAATGGAACCGTCTTTTGGAACTGGGCGGCAATATCTACTACACCAGCAAACTTGCCGCCAATGACGGCATCAATTTTCAGGATCTGGCGGGCATCATGACCGGCATGGGCCGCGAGGCCTATCGCGACATGATGCTCAACGGCGGCCGCTCTCCCAAGGGCAACCGCTACCAATCCGAATGGGACGAAAAGGAAACCGACTGATGGCCCGTATTACAGCCGGCGTGGGGTGTTCCCACGTGCCCGCCATCGGTGTCGCGATGGACACCGGGATCACCGAACAACCCTATTGGCAGCCCGTTTTCAAGGGTTTCGAGAAATCCCGCGAATGGATCAAGGAAAAGAACCCGGACGTCATTTTTCTTGTCTACAACGACCATTGCACCGTCTTTGATGCGTCCTGTATCCCGACTTTCGCTCTGGGATGTGCTGCCGAGTTCGCGCCGGCGGACGAAGGCTGGGGGCCGCGCCCGGTGCCCGTGGTCAAGAACCATCAGAAGATGGCCAGCCACATCGCCCAGTCGCTGATCTTGGATGAGTTTGACATCACCATCATGAACGAGATGGAGGTCGATCACGGCCTGACCGTGCCGCTCTCGGTGATGTATGGCGACAAGACCCCCGAGGACGAATGGCCCGCGCTGGTCATTCCGCTCTGCGTCAACGTCGTGCAATACCCGGCGCCCACCGGCAACCGCTGCTACAACCTTGGCAAAGCCATCCGCCGCGCGGTCGAGAGCTATGACGAAGACCTGAATGTCGTGATCTTCGGCACCGGCGGCATGAGCCACCAGTTGCAATACAAACGTGCCGGGCTGATCAACCAGGAATGGGATACCGCCTTCCTCGATCGGCTCACCTCCGACCCTGTCGGCCTGTCGCAGATGCCGCATGTCGAGTACCTGCGCGAAGCGGGTTCGGAAGGGGTCGAAATGGTCATGTGGCACGTCATGCGCGGCGCGCTTGATGACGACGTGACCGAAGTGCACCGCCATTACCATGTCCCGGCCTCCAACACCGCCGTGGGCCATATCATTCTCGAAAACAAAGAAAGCTGAGGACCAAAGCATGAGACTCTGCGTAGCTGGCGCATACGGCGCCTTTGGAATCAAACATCTTGACGCGCTAGCCGCGATTGACGAGGTCACCGTGACCTCGGTCATGGGTCCGACCAAGGCCAAGATCGAGGCCCTCGCCGCCGAACGCGGCATTCCCCACGCCGCCACCACGCTCGACGAATGCCTCGCCCGCGACGACGTCGACGCGGTGATCCTCGCCACGCCCACGCAAGTGCACGCCGAACAGGCCATCGCCTGCATGACGGCGGGCAAGCCGGTACTGATCGAGATTCCCATGGCCGACTCGCTGGAAGACAGCGAAGAGATTTGCCGCGTGCAAAAGGAAACCGGCGTTCTGGCCATGGCCGGGCAGGTGCGTCGTTTCAATCCCTCGCATCAGTGGATTCACAACAAGGTCGCGGCGGGTGAGCTTAAGATTCAGCAGATGGACGTGCAGACCTATTTCTTCCGCCGCTCCAACATGAACGCCAAGGGCGAACCGCGCAGCTGGACCGATCACCTGCTGTGGCACCATGCCTGCCATACCGTCGACCTGTTCCAGTACCAGACCGGCGAAACCGCGTCGCAGGCGTTCGGCCTCGAAGGCCCACACCACCCCGAGCTTGGCATCGCGATGGACATGGCGATAGGCATGAAGACCCCATCAGGCGCGATCTGCACCCTGTCGCTGTCGTTCAACAATGACGGGCCGCTCGGCACGTTCTTCCGCTATATCTGTGACAACGGCACCTATATCGCGCGCTATGACGACCTTTATGACGGCAACGAGAACCCGATTGACCTGTCGGACGTGGCTGTGTCCAACAACGGCATCGAACTGATCGACCGCGAGTTCATCGCCGCGATCAAGGAAGGGCGCGAACCCAACGGCACGGTGCATGACGTGCTCGACGCCATGCGCACGCTGGACCGGATCGAACGAAGCTTCGCGTGATTCCGCCTCATTCCGCAGTAAAACAGAGGTCGCCCCTGGGCGGCCTCTTTTCTTGTGGCCACCGCGCTATCGCCCTAGCCTGACCAGTATCAGCGACAGATGCCGAAGGTTTCCGCCATGCCCAATATCGTTTTCATCGCAACCAGCCTTGATGGTTTCATCGCTGACAAGAACGGCGGCTTGGACTGGCTGGAAAGCGTTCCCAACCCGGATGGCGACGACGGCGGCTTTGCCGCCTTCATGGAGCGCGTCGATGCCGTGGTCATGGGGCGGGTCACGTTTGAATCCGTGGTTGGGTTCGGCATAGGCTGGCCCTATCCCAAACCCGGTCTGATCCTCTCCAACTCCCAGACCATCGCCCCCGATGGCTTTGAGGACCATGTCCGCTTTGCCAGCGGCACACCCGCTGAAATCACCCGGATCGCGCGCCAGCTCGGCCACGAAACACTCTATATCGACGGCGGCGCCACGATTTAGAACTTCCTGCGCGATGATCTTATTGACGAAGTGATCATCACCGAGTTCCCATTGCTGCTTGGCGGTGGCACCCGCCTTTTTGGCCCGCTCGATCACCCTCTGATGCTTGACCTCGTGGGCACTGCAACGATGCGCGGGCAACTCCTGCAAAAACGGTATCGTCGCAAACGCTCCGGCTGAGAAGCGGGAAACAGCGCATCCTGCCCCGTCACACAAGCGTTTCTTGACGCAATTCGGACTCGCTTTCTACACTCGAGATATGGCGCGCGCCGAACGCGCCTGACAGAAAAGGAGGTCCGCAATGCATCCCGATCTGAAAGCCCGCCGTCGCATGGTGATCCATGCGTCCCGCGCCTACATGGTGGCTGACCTGTCCCTGCGCCGCGCACTCGAAGACGCGCGCGTCCTTGTCCCTGACGTGATTGACCACAATGTCTGGCGCATCGGCCATCCCGGCTCGCGCATCCGCCGCCTGTACGACGAACGCCACCGCGCGATGGAGCGCATGGAGGTCGCCCGTCTGAAGCTCGACCTCGCCCGCCGTCGCCTGATGGAGCGCCGCAGCCCACGCCAAGTGCTGGCGATCACCTATTCGGGTTGAAACGGACCGCACATGGCATCACGCGTCGATTACACAGCGCGCAATGCCACACACAAAGACATATTTAGCCGCTCACCCGCATTTCGAATGGCCGCAGCTCATGCAGGTCATGCAGCCTTCGACCATTTGCAGATCAAACTGACCACAGCTCGGGCAGGCCTTGCCGCGTGGCGCTTCGCCTACGGCCATCACCTGCGCCTGCGGGTCGGATTTGAGCCCCATGCCCTCACCCTCGATGAACCCGATGGCAATCATGTGGCGCTCAATCACGCCGCCAATCGCGGCGAGGATCGACGGGATGTATTTCCCCTCCATCCACGCCCCGCCGCGCGGGTCAAACACCGCCTTCAGCTCCTCGACCACGAAAGACACATCGCCCCCGCGCCGGAACACCGCCGAAATCATCCGGGTGAGCGCCAACGTCCACGCGTAATGCTCCATGTTCTTGGAGTTGATGAACACTTCGAACGGGCGGCGATGGCCGTTGATGATCACATCATTCACCGTAAGGTAAATCGCGTGCTCGCTATCGGGCCATTTAAGCTTGTAGGTCGCGCCCTCCAGCGACTGCGGCCGCTCCAGCGGCTCGGACATGTAGATCACTTCGCCTGAATCCGCGACGTGATCGGCGGGGTTCTCGCCCGGCGCTTGATCCTCTTTCTCGCTCACGGCCAAAACCGATCCGGTCACATCGTTGGGGCGATAGGTCGTACAGCCTTTGCAGCCCGTGTCCCATGCCTGCATGTAGACATCCTTGAACGCGTCAAAGCTGATGTCCTCGGGGCAGTTGATCGTCTTGGAGATTGAGGAATCGATCCATTTCTGCGCCGCCGCCTGCATCCGCACATGGGCCGACGGTTCCAGCGTCTGGGCATTCACGAAATACTCGGGCAACTCGCGGTCGCCAAACTTGTCACGCCACATCTGCACCGCGTAATCGACCACCTCTTCCTCGGTGCGCGATCCATCCTTTTGCAGCACCTTGCGCGTATAGGCATAGGCAAAGACCGGCTCGATCCCTGATGACACGTTCCCGGCATAAAGCGAGATCGTCCCGGTCGGCGCAATCGAGGTCAGCAGGGCGTTGCGGATGCCATGCTCGGCAATCGCCGCCTTTACGTCCTCATCCATTTGCGCAACCAACCCGCCCGACAGGTATTTCTCCTTGTCAAACAGCGGGAAAGCGCCCTTTTCGCGGGCCAGCTCCACCGACGCCAGATAAGACGCCCGCGCAATCGCCTTCATCCACGCTTCGGTCTGCGCCGCCGCGTCTTCGCTGCCATAGCGCAGGCCCAGCATCAGCAGCGCATCCGCCAGCCCGGTCACCCCCAGTCCGATCCGCCGCTTGGCCTGCGCCTCCGCAGCCTGTTCGGGCAGCGGGAATTTCGACGCGTCGACCACGTTATCCATCATCCGCACGGCGGTCGCGACCAGCTCGCTCAACTCCACCTCATCCAGCGCCGCGTCCCCCTCAAACGGGTTCTTCACCAGCCGCGCAAGGTTGATCGACCCCAGAAGGCAGGCGCCGTAGGGCGGCAGCGGCTGTTCGCCACAGGGGTTCGTCGCGGCGATGGTCTCGACATAGTTGAGGTTGTTCATCGCGTTGATCCGGTCGATGAAAATCACTCCCGGCTCGGCATAATCATAGGTCGACTGCATGATCTTGTTCCAAAGATTCCGCGCCTGAACCGTGTGATAGACCTTGTTGCCGAACTTCAGCTCCCACGGTCCATCCGCCTTGACCGCCTCCATGAAGGCGTCCGTGACCAGCACCGACATGTTGAACATGCGCAGGCGCGCCGGGTCGGACTTCGCAGTGATGAACTGCTCGATATCCGGGTGGTCACAGCGCATGGTGGCCATCATCGCACCGCGACGGCTCCCGGCACTCATGATGGTGCGGCACATCGCGTCCCACACATCCATGAACGACAGCGGCCCCGAGGCATCCGCCGCCACACCCATCACATCCGCGCCACGCGGGCGGATGGTCGAAAAATCATAGCCGATGCCGCCGCCCTGCTGCATGGTCAGCGCGGCCTCCTTCAGCATGTCGAAGATGCCCGCCATGCTGTCGGGAATCGTGCCCATCACGAAACAGTTGAACAGAGTCACGTTGCGCGCCGTACCCGCTCCGGCGGTGATCCGGCCTGCGGGAAGGTATTTAAAATCTTCAAGCGCGGAATAGAATCGCTCTTCCCAGACCTCGGGCTCTTTCTCCACCTTCGCCAGATCCCGCGCGATCCGGCGCCAGCTGTCCTCGACGCTGAGATCAATCGGCGCGCCATCGGCCTTCTTGAAACGGTATTTCATGTCCCAAATTTGTTCGGCGATTGGGGCAGCAAATCGGCTCATGCGGGGATCCTCGGTCGGTAGTCTGGCAGTTTTGGTGGCAAGCGGGATACGCACCCATGGGCGCGGAGATACACAATACCTTGAATGCCGACCCAAATCCACTACCATATGCGCCCTAATCTGTGGGGGACTCTGTGGATAACATCGTGAATCTGGTGAAATTGTCGGTCGGCTCGGAAAGCGTCGAGACCCTTGCCGACTGGCAAGCGACTCGCGCCGCCCAAAGCGAAGATGGCCTGCCCCGCCACGTCACCCGCATGTGGCCCAAACGCGAGGCCGAAATCCTGCGCGGTGGGTCGATCTATTGGGTCATCAAGGGCGCGATCCAGTGCCGCCAGCGCATCCTGCGCCTGGACGAGGTGATCGGCGCGGACGGCATCCGCCGCTGCGCCATCGTGCTCGACCCCGAGCTCCACCGCACCGTCTCCGCCCTCAAACGCCCCTTCCAGGGCTGGCGCTATCTCAAACCCGAAGACAGCCCCCCGGACCTCCCCAAGTCCCGCGAAAGCGACGACGCCCTGCCCGATGACCTGAACAGGGCCCTCGCCGAAATCGGGGTACTCTAAGCCGCGCAGGCAACCCTATCCCAACCGGTCCAACAACGCGCGCAACGTTGCCTTTTCCATGTCCGATACGTCGGCCACCCGGCTCCGCCACAGCGTCGCCTGCGACCGCAGGATCGGACCGTCCGACAGGATCTTGAGGTGATTGGCCCGCAATGTTTCCCCGGTCGAGGTGATATCCGCAACGCCCTCTGCGGTCAGGTTCTTGATCGTGCCTTCGGTCGCGCCCTGACTGTCGACAAGCTGGTAATCGGCCACGCCGTTGTCGCGCAGGTATTCCCGCACCAGCCGGTGATACTTGGTCGCGATCCTGAGCCGAAACCCGTGCCGCGCCCGGAACGCCGCCGCCGCCGCATCCAGATCGTCCAGCGTGTCCACATCAACCCAGCACCCCGGCACCGCGATGATCAGGTCGGCCTGACCAAAGCCCAATGGCTCGATCTCTTCCACCTGCTGTTCCCAGCGGCCCAGCTTTTCGCGGACAAGGTCCGTCCCCGTCACGCCCAGATGAATGCGCCCCGCCGCCAGTTCGCGCGGAATTTCCCCCGCCGACAACAGCACGAGGTCCACCCCGTCGATGCCCTCGACAGCCCCGGCATATTCCCGGTCCGAACCGGTCCGCGACAACTCCACACCGCGCGCCTTGAACCAGTCAAAGGTCTTTTCCATCAACCGCCCCTTGGACGGCACACCCAGCTTGATACTCATGCCCCGGCCTCCAGTTCGACCAACAGGCCCGGACGGATCACCCCGCCCACCGCCGGAATCTCGCTGCCCTGCCCCAGCACGCGGGTCAGCGCGTCATACCGCCCCCCCGATGCCAGCGGCGGCAGGTCGGGACGTCCCGGCACGTAAAAACCAAAGACAAACCCATCGTAATATTCCATCGACGTGCGCCCATAGCTGGCTTCGAACTCAAGGTTCGCCACATCGACGCCCCGCGCCGCCAGCGCCTCGATCCGTTCCTGCAGACGAAACATCGCCTCGGTGATCGCAGGCATATCCACCGCCAGATCGCGAATGTGCTCAAGCGCATAGGGCAGGGTTTCGCGCACGTTCAGCAGCGTGTCGATCAACCCGACCTCCCGCGCGCTGATCGGCGCGGCTTCGGCATCCTCGCGCAACGCCGCGATCCGTGCAGCCACTTCATCCTGAGAGCGCATCCCGATATCAGGAAAGTCATGCGCCATCGGGTCCGGATGTGCCAGCAACGCCGCGCGACTGGCGGGCACGGCACTGCGCCCGGAAAACCGGTCCAGCAAAGCCCGGAACCGCCGCGGCCGCCACACATGGCGCAACAGCGCCTGCTTGCGCCGCTCGGTCGTGTTCAGCCCGCGCACAGCCGCCGTCAGGATACCGATATCCCCCGTCGCCGCACGCAGGTTCACGCCCTTCAGCGCGTCCTGAATGACGGCAAAGGCCTCGGCATCCGCTGCCGCCGGGTTCTCCCGGTCAAACACCTCGTATCCGACCTGCATGTATTCGTTGGCCCGGTCCGGGTCGTCTTCCTGACGACGAAATACCTCGCCCGCATAGGTATAACGCGCCGGCTCCGCCCCGTGCGCCATGTGCATCTGCACCACCGGCACCGTAAAGTCGGGGCGCAGCATCTGTTCGCCGCGCAATGCGTCGCTCGTCACATAGGCCCGCGCCCGGATGTCCTCGCCATAAAGATCGAGAAGCACTTCGGCCGGTTGCAGGATCGCCGTTTCCACCGGTTTCGCCCCGGCCGCCTCGAACCCATCGCGCAGCGCGGCTGCGCGGGCCCGGATTTCCGCTTTCTGAGGCATCAGTCGTCCTGCCCTTCCAAGATTTCGCGCACCTTGGCCACAAGATCACCACGCGCCACTTCGAACTGGCTCGGGCGCTCTTTCCATTCTTCCAACGTGGCGCTCTCGGCAATCTTGGCCCCAAGGATAAGGTCCTTGATCTGCACCACGCCCCGGTCCTTCTCATCCCCGCCTTCGATCACGGCAACCGGCGAGTTGCGCTTGTCGGCGTATTTGAGCTGGTTGCCAAAGTTCTTCGGGTTGCCAAGATACACCTCGGCGCGAATGCCCGCATTGCGCAGCTCCGCCACCATCGCCTGATAATCCGCCATCCGGTCGCGATCCATCACGGTCACAACCACCGGCCCCTTGACCGCGCCACCGATCCGGCCCTTCTCACGCAACGCCGCCAACAGGCGATCCACGCCGATCGACACCCCCGTCGCAGGCACCGCCTGCCCGGTAAATCGTTTCACGAGGTCATCGTAACGCCCACCGCCCGAGACCGACCCGAACTGACGCTTGCGCCCTTTCTCGTCGAAAATCTCGAACGTCAGCTCGGCCTCGTAAACCGGCCCAGTGTAATAGCCCAAACCCCGCACGACGCTGGGGTCAATCTCGATCCGGTCCGCCCCATAGCCACCCGCAGCCAGCAACTCGCCAATCTGTTCCAACTCGGCAATCCCCTCGGCGCCAATTTTGGACTCACCGACAGCACCGCGCAGGTTGGCAAAGGTCTTGGCAACGTCGTCGGCTTTCGAGGTCAGGAAGGCGATCACCGGCTCCGCCTGATCCTCGCTCAGCCCGACACCGTCGATAAACGCGCCCGACGCATCCAACCGCCCCTTGGTCAGCAACTCGCGCACGCCCTGCTCACCCACCTTGTCGAACTTGTCGATGGTGCGCAGTACGTTATCGCGCGCGCCTTCCCCCTCGGGCAAGCCCATCGCTTCCAGAACACCATTCAGGACCTTCCGGTTGTTCACCCGCACAAGGTAATCCCCGCGCGGAATGCCGACGGTCTCCAGCGTATCGGACAGCATTGCGCAAATCTCGGCGTCGGCGGCCATGCTCGCCGTACCCACGGTGTCCGCATCACATTGATAAAACTGGCGATATCGACCGGGTCCGGGCTTTTCATTGCGCCACACCGGACCCATCGCATAACGACGATAGGGGGTCGGCAAATCATTGCGGTGCTGCGCATAAACCCGCGCCAAAGGTGCCGTCAGGTCATAGCGCAGCGCCATCCAGTCGCCGTTTCCGTCTTCATCCGATTCCTGCCACGCGAAGACACCTTCGTTGGGGCGGTCCACGTCGGGAAGAAACTTGCCCAGCGCCTCGACGGTCTCCACCGCGCTCGATTCCAACGCCTCGAACCCATAGCGATGATACACCCCGGCAATCTGATGCAGCATCTCGGCACGCTCGCTCACTTCGGCGCCGAAATAGTCGCGGAACCCCTTGGGCGTGATCGCCTTGGGGCGGGGGGCTTTCTTCACTTTGGCCATGGCACAGGTCCCTTCGGAATGCGGTCGCCCACGCCTTTACCCAAAGCCCCGCACAGGGGCAAGCAAACCCTCTGTCGCAGACCCGCTTTCGCCCCGCGTTCCAGCCCGAAAAATCACTGACCCGAAGGCGCTCCGGGATCGAGACGCGCAAGCATGACGAAATACGTCACACGGGGAATCCTGCTCCAAAAAGCCGCTCCAGCCCGCGTCGCACCTCGATGGCGTCACCATCACTGGCGCACGGCATCTGGTTCATTACGGCCTTTCACACCACCCCGAGACATACGCCGACCCGCCACTTTCTTTTCCACAAATACCCTCGGGGGGAGCGTTTCCAAACCCCGTTTGGAAACCGGGGGGGGGCAGACAGCCCCCTGCTTCAGATGTCACCAAAACTGCCGCCGCGGCCTTTTCCGGACGCAAATCGCGCCGCCCCGGCCGCCCCCTCGGCGGCAAACGCCGCGAAAGACGCCCATTCCCGGCGCAGCGCCGACGCCAGCTCAACACCGGAAAGACGCGCCGACACATGATCCGCCCGCATACAGGCCTGCGGAAACCGCGCCAGCCCCTCGGCCAGGTCCAGCGCCGCCGCTAGGGCCTGCCCCTCCGGCACCACCCGATCCGCCAACCCCATCGCCTGCGCTTCGACAGCCCCCACGGGGCGCCCGGTCAGGATCAGGTCACTGGCCCGCCCCTGCCCAACGAGACGCGGCAGGCGCACGGTCCCGCCATCAATCAATGGCACGCCCCAGCGACGACATAACACTCCGAACACCGCGCTCTCGGACGCCACCCGCATGTCACACCACGCCGCCAGCTCGATCCCCCCGGCCACGGCATAGCCCTCCACGGCGGCGATCACCGGCTTCGTCAACAAAAGCCGCGACGGACCCATCGGCCCCGGCAAGGGCTGCGCCGCCGCGTCCACCCAATCGTCCGGCATCTGCACCTGCGACAGCCAATCCGCGCTATCGCCCCCGGCGGCGGCCTTGAGGTCATAGCCCGCGCAGAAATGCCCCCCGGCACCTGTAAACACAGCGACATCGACCGCATCGTCCCGCTCAAAGGCGCAGAACGCCTCGAACAGCGCCCGCGCCGTCTCCGGGTTCACCGCATTGCGCGCCTCGGCGCGATGGATCGTCACCACCCGCACCCGGCCCACCGTTTCCAAGCTGATCGTCATGTCCTGTCCTCCCCCACCAACCCCAGCACGCCGCGTGGCCCCCACGCAAACAAAACGCCGCGTCGCTTGACGCGCCCGCGCGCCGGGGCTAGCCACACCTCATGGAAAAGCTTGAAGAACAGATCGCCCACCTGATCCGCGTCGTCGAAGACCTCAGCGACGTGGTCGCCCGTCAGGATCAGGAAATCGCCCTCCTGACCCGCCGCGTCGCCCTGCTTCTCGAACGCGAAGCCAGCCGCGAAGCCGAAGGCACCGGTGGGGTGGTTTTGGGGGATGAACGCCCGCCGCATTACTAGGCGCGCGACCGGGACAATCGGGATGCGGGGGCCAGCCCCCGCTTGAGCCTGCGGCTCAATTCACCCCCGGGGTATTTTCGAGCATTGAGAAGGAAAAGGCATCTTGCGCAAAAAGCGGGCGCGGCGCGGGCCGGGGATTCCCGCTGCTGACGCGGACGCCGCAAACTTCCCCCTAGCCATTCCGCCCCATAGTTCCTAGATTTCTAACGGATTCAACAAAGGGGCAAACGCATGTCCGGAACCGGATTACAAAAGCTTTCGTTTGTTCTTCTTGTCATCCTCATCCTCTATGTGTCGATCGCAGGAGGCGTGTGATGGCGCAAAAATTCGGCGGGAAATACAGCCCCGACAGCACGCCCCAGCCCGAAGCCTTTCAGGGCGCGCGGCGCAGCCGTGCCGGGGGGCGCGTCAACCTGTTGTTCCTCGCCCCGCTTCCGCTGATCTGGCAGGCTTTTGGCAATGGCCCTTCCGCGCTGGTGCTCAACCTCGCCGCCCTTGGCACCCTGCTTCTGGCTGCGTGGCTGACCCGCGAGGGGCTCCTCGCGCAAGAGGCATACGAGGCGCGCAAGGTGGCCCGCCGCCCCGCCCTGCCGCGCAAGATCCTCGGTTCCCTGCTTACCGGGGCCGGTCTTGCCGTGGCGGGATTTGCCTCCAGCGGTGATCTCCTTGCGCCTCTGGCCTATGGCATCGTCGGCACGGTCCTGCATTTCCTTGCCTTCGGCCCCGACCCGATGCGCAACAAGGGGCTCGAAGGTGTCGACCTGTTTCAGACCGACCGCGTTGCCCGTGCCGTGGATGAGGCCGAAGATCACCTGCGCGCCATGTCCGATGCCATCAAACGCGCCGGCGACCGCACGCTGGAGGGGCGCGTCGAGCGCTTCCAACAAGCCGCCCGCGCGCTTTTTCGCACCGTCGAGAACGATCCGCGCGACCTCACGGCGGCCCGCCGCTATCTTGGCGTCTACCTGCTTGGTGCGCGTGACGCGACGGTCAAATTCGCCGACATCTATGCCCGCACCCGCAACGCCGAAGCCCGCGCCGACTACGAGGAGCTGCTCGATGACCTCGAAGAGAATTTCGCCTCCCGCAACCAGAAACTGCTGCTTGATGACCGCAGCGACCTGACCGTTGAAATCGACGTTCTGCGCGAACGCCTGCAACGCGAAGGCGTGCGCTAATCCTTTCAGAAAGGGGAACCCCATGTCCGACACCACCCGCCAGAAGGCCGAAGCTGCCCTTGCCGAGCTGGAAACCGTGACCGCCGTGGAACTCGCGGAACCGGTTGACGCCGACGCCATCGTGCCGCTCGAACAGGCCGACGCGCCGCTCAGCGCCGAAATCACCAGGCGCATTGCGGAACTCGACATGAACGACACCAACTCGATCGTGTCCTTCGGCTCCGGCGCACAGGCCGAGCTTCAGGAGATCAGTCAGGCCATGCTGCAGGATGTGCGCAACAAGGATGTCGGCCCCGCCGGGGACAGCCTGCGCAACATCGTCACCACAATTCGCGGTTTTTCCGTCTCCGAACTCGACGTGCGCCGTGAACGCTCCTTCTGGGAAAAGCTGCTGGGCCGCGCCGCGCCCTTTGCCAAGTTCACCGCCCGCTACGAAGAAGTTCAGGGCCAGATCGACAAGATCACCGACAACCTGCTGAACCACGAGCACAAGCTGCTGAAAGACATCAAGTCGCTTGACCTGCTCTATGACAAGACACTGAATTTCTACGACGAACTGGCGCTCTATATCGCCGCGGGCGAAGCCAAGATCGCCGATCTCGACGCCACTGACATCCCCGCCGCCGAAGCCGCCGTGCAGGAAGCGGATGAAAACGCGCAGGTCATGAAGGCACAGGAACTGCGTGATCTGCGCGCCGCTCGCGACGATCTCGAACGCCGGGTGCATGACCTCAAGCTGACCCGTCAGGTGACCATGCAATCCCTGCCCTCGATCCGCCTTGTGCAGGAAAACGACAAGTCGCTCGTGACCAAGATCAATTCGACGCTGGTCAATACCGTACCGCTCTGGGAAACCCAGCTGGCACAGGCCGTCACCATCCAGCGCAGCGCCGAGGCGGCGGCGGCCGTGCGCGACGCCAATGACCTGACCAACGAACTTCTAACCTCGAACGCCAAGAACCTGCGCGACACCAACAAGATGGTGCGCGAAGAGATGGAGCGCGGCGTATTCGACATCGAGGCCGTGAAACAGGCCAATGCCGACCTGATTGCCACCATCAACGAAAGCCTCCAGATTGCCGACGAAGGCAAGGCGCGCCGCGCCGCCGCCGAAGAGGAGATGAAGAAGATGGAGGCCGAATTGCGCGACACGCTGGCCGCCGCCAAGGCACGTCAGACCGGGCTGGGGGACACCACGGCCGGGGCTGTGCCCAAGGCGTGAGGCCCCTCGCGACCATATTGGCAACAATGGCCCTTGGCGCGCTGGTCGCTTGCGACAGCGTGCCAACAACCACGCCCAAACCGGTGGCCCCGGCGCCGGCCAAGCCCTCGCAGGCGAGCGAATCCTTGCGCAACTACTATGCGCATGTGCAATCCGACCTGCTGGCGCGGGGCTTGTTACGCACCGATGGCGGCGGACCGGACACGCCCTTTACCCCGGACATGTTGGCCCGCAATTTCGAACGCATCGCATTTTATGATGAATACGCCCTGAACCGGGGTCTGCGTGCGTCGAACGGGCGCGCGGGAACCCTGCGCCGCTGGTCCGGTCCGGTGCGCGTCAATGTCGAATTCGGCCCCTCGGTGCCCGAATCCATCCGCGCCACCGACAAGGCCACGGTGAACGCCTATGTCCCCCGCCTTGCCAACATCACCGGCCATCCGATCACCATGTCCGCGCGTCGCCCCAACTTCCATGTCCTCGTGATGAGCGCCGACGACAACCCAACGATCGACGCCCGCCTGCGCCAGATCGTGCCCGGCGCCAATGCCTCGACCCGCGCCCTGTTCCAGGATGTGCCGCGCAATATCCATTGCCTCGTGGCCGCCTTCTCCTCGGACAACAACGCGGGCAACTATACCACCGCTATCGCCCTGATCCGTGCCGAGCATCCCGACCTCATGCGCAAATCCTGCATCCACGAGGAAATCGCGCAGGGTCTGGGCCTCGCCAATGACAGCCCCGAGGCCCGCCCCTCGATCTTCAACGATGATGACGAGTTCGCCTTCCTGACTACCCATGACGAGATGCTGTTGTCCATGCTTTACGACGACCGGCTCGCCATCGGCATGCCACTGGAACAGGCCCGCCCCGTCATTCACATACTGGCCCGCGAACAGACGGGTCGCATATACTGAATTCAGGACCACCCGAAAGGACTCTCTCCCATGGGCATTTTCGATTTTCTCACCGGCGAATTCATCGACGTCATTCACTGGGTCGACGACACCCGCGACACGCTTGTGTGGCGGTTCGAACGTGAAGGCCACGAGATCAAGTACGGCGCCAAGCTGACCGTGCGCGAAGGACAGGCCGCCGTGTTCGTGCACGAAGGCCAGCTTGCGGATGTCTTCACCCCCGGTCTCTACATGCTCGAGACCAACAACATGCCGATCATGACCACCCTGCAACACTGGGATCACGGCTTCAAAAGCCCGTTCAAATCGGAAATCTACTTCGTCAACACCACGCGCTTTGCCGATCTGAAATGGGGCACCAAGAACCCGATCATGGCGCGCGACCCCGAGTTCGGCCCGGTCCGCCTGCGCGCCTATGGCACCTATGCGATCCGCGTGATCGACCCGGCCCGCTTCCTGACCGAGATCGTCGGCACCGACGGCGAATTCACCATGGACGAAATCTCGTTCCAGATCCGCAATATCATCGTGCAGGAATTTTCCCGCGTGATCGCCGGTTCCGGCATCCCGGTTCTGGACATGGCCGCCAACACCGCCGATCTGGGCAAGCTGGTCGCGGCGGAAATCTCGCCCACACTGGCGGAATACGGCCTCTCCATGCCTGAACTTTACATCGAGAATATCTCCCTGCCCCCCGCCGTCGAAGAGGCGATGGACAAGCGCACCTCGATGGGCATCGTGGGCGATCTTGGCAAATACACGCAATTCTCTGCCGCCGAAGCCATGACCGCCGCCGCCCAGACACCCAATTCCGGCATGGCTGCCGGGCTGGGCGCCGGGATGGGCATGGCCATGGCGCAACAGATGGCCAATACCGGTCCGTGGGGCGCCCGCCCCAGCGCGGCACCCGCGCCGCAAGCCACCCATGCGGCCCCGCCCCCGCCACCTCCGGTCGAACATGTCTGGCACATCGCCGAAAACGGCCAGACCCGCGGTCCTTTCTCCAAGGCCGCCCTGGGGCGCATGGCCGCCGCCGGGGAACTCACCCGCGAAACCCATGTCTGGACCGCGGGTCAGGACGGCTGGAAATATGCCGAGGACGTGGCCGAACTGGCGCAGCTCTTCACCATCCTGCCGCCCCCGCCCCCCGGAGCCTGAGCCTTGCGTGATGTAATCGTGCCCGAGGCGCTGCGCGACGCCGTCGCCGCCTCGGGCTTCTCTCCGGCTGTGCGGGCGGGTGATTTCCTGTTCCTGACTGGCGCCACGGGCGGCCGGGCGGATGGGACGATGCCTGACACCGCCGCTGAACAGACTGACATCGCCCTCGCCAAGGTGCTCGAAATCCTGAGAACGGCGGGCGGTACGGCTGGCTCGGTGGTCGAATTGACCAGCTATCACACCGATATCGACGCGGATTTTTCCGCGGTCGACACCCGCCTGCGTGCCATTTTGCACGAGCCCCTGCCCGCATGGACCGCCGTCGAGGTGGCCAAGCTGCGCCGCCCCGGCGCACGCGTCGAATTCCGAATCGTCGCCCACCTGCCCCAACCATCGGAGACCGCCCCGTGACCCGTCGCACACTCCTGAAATGGCTGCATTGGCTCGCCGCCGGTCTGATCCTCTATTTCTTTCTCGTGGAACCCGAAGAGGTGCGCGGCGCGGCCCAGAAGGGCGCCGCCCTCTCCACCCATGCGGGCATGGGGATGCTGCTTGGCCTTGTCACCGCGCTTTGGATGGGCATGTTCTGGTCCAAGGGCCTTGCCGGTCGCCCCGGTCCCAAGCTGCCCGGCTGGGGCAAACGCTTTCACAGCCTCTCGCACAAGGCCCTGCAATACGGCTTGCCGATCATGGTCGCCACTGGCGCCCTCACGGGGCTGGCCGCGCCCTTCATGATCCGCGCCTTCGGCGTGCTGCCGATCACCCCCGGAACCGCGCCCAAGGGCCTGCACAAGCTGGCCGAGGAAGTGCACGAGATTGCCTTCAACACCCTGCTTGTCCTGATCATCGCCCATATCGCGTTCCACCTCTGGCGGCATTTTGTCCTCAAGGACAACGCCCTGCGCATCATGGTTCCCAGGGCCTTGCACAAATACCTCTGATCCTGCTTTCATTACCCCCATGGAACTTTCCCCCGGAAACCCGCCTCATGTCCGCCACACCGCCGCCCGCCCCACAGGAAACCCACCGTTTTCCCTGTCCCCAATGCGGCGCCGACTACCGCTTTGCCCCGCGCGAGGCCAAGCTGGTCTGCGATCATTGCGGCCACGAGGAACCCATGGAACAGGGCGACCGCGCCGCCGCGATCACGGAACTCGATTTCAGACAGGCGTTGGCCGATCAACTGCCACAGGCCGAGATCGTCGAAACCCGCATCTCGACCTGCCCCAACTGCGCCGCGCATGTCACCTTTGACGGCGACACCCACGCCACGGAATGCCCCTTCTGCGCGACGCCCGTCGTGGTCGACACCGGCACCCACCGCCTGATCAAGCCGCGCGCCGTGCTGCCCTTCCAGCTTGACGAACGCACGGCCCACAAGGCCATGAATGACTGGCTGGGCAGGCTCTGGTTCGCACCAAGCGGGCTCAAGGAATATGCCCGCAAAGGGCGCAAGATGGATGGCATCTACGTCCCCTACTGGACCTATGACGCCGATACGAAATCGAGCTATTCCGGCGAACGCGGCACCATCTACTACGTCACCCAAACCGTCATGCAGGACGGCAAGCGCGTGCAGAAACAGGTCCAGAAAATCCGCTGGACCCCGGCCTCTGGCCGGGTCAAACGCTGGTTTGACGACGTGCTGGTGCTGGCCTCCCGCGCCCTGCCCAAATCCTATACCGACGCGCTCCAGCCCTGGGATCTCTCCGCGCTCGAACCCTACAGCCCTGAATACCTCGCCGGGTTCCAGGCCGAAGGCTACACGATCGCCCTTGAAGACGGCTATGATCACGCCCGCGCTCATATGGACGCCGTGATCCGTCGCGACGTGGCCTTTGACATCGGCGGCGACCGCCAGCGCATCCACCAGATTTCCACCAAGGTCAGCGACGTGACCTTCAAGCACATCCTGCTTCCGGTCTGGATGGCCGCCTACAAGTACCGCGGCAAATCCTACCGTTTCGTCGTCAATGGCCAGACCGGCCGCGTTCAGGGCGAACGCCCATGGTCGGCGTGGAAAATCGCCTTCGCCGTCCTGCTCGGGGCCATTGCAGCCGCTGGAATTGGCTATATCATCGCCCAGAACCAGTAACAGGCCCCGAACCCCAAAATGACCGCCCATGACGTCCTGCAAGACCTCCTGCACGCCCGCCACTCCTGCCGCGCCTTCCGCCCTGATCCGGTGCCGCGCAACGTGATCGAAACCATTCTCACCGATGCGGGTCGCGCCGCCTCTTGGTGCAACGCGCAACCGTGGAAAATCTACCTGACCAGCGGCGACCAGACCGAAGCCTTCCGCACAATCATGCTCGACGCTTTCGACACCAAGTCCTCGTCCTGCGATTTCGACCCGCCCACAGGCTATACCGGCGCCCATCTCGAACGCCGCCGCACCTGCGGCTTGCAACTTTACGAAGCTGTCGGCATCGGACGCGGCGACCGCGCAGCCCGCAGCGCCCAGATGCGCGAAAACTACCGCTTCTTCGGCGCCCCCCACGTGGCCCTCATCGCCTCGGCGGGCGAGCTTGGCACCTATGGCGCGCTTGATTGCGGCGGCTTCATCACCGCCTTTTGCCTCAGCGCGCAATCACAGGGCATCGCCACCATCCCGCAAGCGGCCCTTGCCTTCTACGCCAACGAGGTACGTGCCTTTTTCGACATTCCAGAAGACTTCAAAGTGCTCGCGGCGATCTCTTTCGGCTATTCCGACACCGATCACCCCGCCAACAAGTTCCGCACCGAACGTGCGCCGCTGGACGATCTGGTCACCTGGCGCGGCTGACCCCGCCCCGGCCTCTATTTCCTTTTGCCCAAAGTATCCCGGGGGTGGGTTTGAAAATGCCTGCATTTTCAAACGAGGAGGCTGGCCCCCTCTCCCCACCTTGCTCCCCGCGCGCGCCCTTCTTATAAGCGATTGAGTTCAGCCACGGAGTGACGGCCCATGACCTTCCGCCAAAAGCACCTTCTCGGAATCGAACCGCTGCACCCGACCGAGATTACCACGCTTCTGGACCTCGCAGATCAATATGCCGATCTGAACCGGCGCGAACAGAAACACTCCGACGCGCTTTCCGGCCTGACACAGGTCAACATGTTCTTTGAAAACTCCACACGCACCCAGGCCAGCTTCGAACTCGCCGGCAAACGCCTTGGCGCGGACGTGATGAACATGGCGATGCAGGCCAGCTCGATCAAAAAGGGCGAAACCCTGATCGACACGGCGATGACACTGAACGCCATGCATCCCGACCTGCTGGTCGTGCGCCATCCGCATTCCGGCGCGGTCGACCTCTTGGCGCAAAAGGTGAACTGCGCGGTACTCAACGCCGGTGACGGACGCCACGAACACCCCACGCAGGCGCTGCTCGATGCGCTGACCATCCGCCGCTCCAAAGGCCGCCTGCACCGCCTGAATATCGCCATCTGCGGTGACATCGCCCATTCCCGCGTCGCCCGCTCCAACCTGATCCTATTGGGCAAAATGGAAAACCGCATCCGCCTTGTCGGCCCACCCACGCTTGTCCCGGCGCAATTCGCCGAGTTCGGCGCCGAGGTCTACGAAGACATGCGCGAGGGCCTGCGCGACGTCGACGTGGTGATGATGCTGCGCCTTCAGAAAGAACGCATGGATGGCGGCTTCATCCCCTCCGAACGCGAATATTACCACCGCTATGGGCTGGATGCCGAGAAACTCTCCTATGCCAAGCCGGATGCCATCGTCATGCATCCCGGCCCCATGAACCGCGGTGTCGAGATCGACGGCGAGATCGCCGACGACATCAACCGCTCTGTCATTCAGGAACAGGTCGAAATGGGCGTCGCCGTCCGCATGGCCGCGATGGACCTCCTCGCCCGCAACCTGCACGAGGCCCGCGCCAAACCTCGGGTGATGGTATGAGCGGCGAAGACCCCAAAGACCCCCGCGCCTCCGGCATGGTCGCCATGGTGGCGCTGATCGTGATGTTCGCGCTGGTGGGTGTGATGATCTGGGTGGCCGGATGAGCGCGCTCTCTGTCGCAGAGCAGGAACGCGGCATGGTCCGCGTCTTTGCGCTCGACATGCCCGAGCGCGACCTTGCCCGCCTCACCAATCCCGGCAAGACCGACCCCAGCCCGCAGGCCACCGTCGCCATGCTGGTCGGCCTCGACTGGCTCGAAGAGGGCGGGTTTGAAATCTTCGAAACCGACGTGCTCGGGGAACTGGGACTCGCAGGCTACCTGCGCGACGGCGGCGGCGTGGCCGAAGAAACCCTCGCAGCCGCCAAAATGCGCCTCAACGCTTTTGACGGCCCGGTCCTGATCCTCTATTCGCGCGCCTTTGGCGGCAAGGCGGCCACGCTCACCCCCGGCCCCGGCGTCACCCATCTGGGGAGCTTCGCCGAAGACAGCCCGCCCGTGATCTACGAAAAACTGCCCAGCGCAGCAGCCTCCGGCGCCCCGGTCTCCGGCGCAGCCCCCGAACCGGCCAAGCCCAATCCGCATCTCAACGTGCTTCTGGCCATTCTTGCCCTGCCGCTTGCCGCGATCATCATCGGTCTGATCTTCTACGGAGTTCTCAAATGAGCCCCTCCATGACCCCAACCACCCCGCTCGCTGACGGAGAAGAAGTGCTGCAAAGCTTCCGCGCCGACCGCGCCACCTATGTGCGCACCAATACGTGGATGGCCGCCGTCGCCATGGGCGCGGGCATGGTCATCCTCTGGCTTCTGGGCAACCCTTACGTCTGGACCGGCGCCGTGGGCGGCCTCGCGGCGGTTGCCGTGCGCGCCTTCTACCTCATGTCCGAGGCCCTCTCCGAACGCTGGGACCTTACCAACCAGCGCATCCTTGGCCCGATGACCCGCGCCATCCCACTGGGCAGTATCAAGCAACTCAACACGCTGGGCTCCGTGGTCCAGATCGTCACCCATTCCGGCGACAAATACCTGATCAAGTATCAGGCTGCCCCCAAGGCCACCATCGCCGCGATCCAGCGCGCTAGCGTCGGGGGGCACCCATGAGCGACGGCTGGGACGGTATCCTCGATCCGGGCGAGAAAATCCTCTGGCAGGGACGCCCCGACGGCGCGTTCGCCTTTGACTGGGGGGCTGTTTTCCCGCTGATCTTCGGCCTGTTCTTTGCCGGGTTCGCGCTGTTCTGGATGGTCATGGCATCGCTGGCAGGCGGTTTCTTCTGGATGTTCGGCCTTTTGCATTTCGGCGTCGGCATCGCCATCGCTCTCGGCCCGGTCTTCTGGCCCACATGGCGACGTCGGCACACATGGTACACGCTCACCGACAAACGCGCCTTCATTGCCACCGACATCCCCTTCAAGGGCAAAAAGCTCGACTTCTACCCGATCGACGCGGGCACGGTGTTTTCCTTCTACGACGAAGACCTCGCGACCATCCATTACGCCGAAAAGATCACCCAAACGAAAAAACACGGTGTCAGCCGCACCAAGATCGGCTTCGAACGCATCCCCGACGGACGCAACGTCTTGCGTCTGATGCGCGAGGTGCAGGACATCGACCGCCAGAAATCCGCAGACCCGGAAAGAGACAAGACATGAGCACGCTCTTCACCAACGCCCGCCTGATCGACCCCGAAGCCAACACCGACGCCTCCGGCTGGCTGCTGGTCGAAAACGGAACGATCGCAGCCAGCGGGACAGGCGATGCGCCCCAAGCAGACGAAGCCATCGACTGCAACGGCAAATGCCTCGCGCCGGGCATCGTCGATATCGGCGTAAAGGTCTGTGAACCGGGCGAGCGCCACAAGGAAAGCTACAAGACCGCCGGTCTTGCCGCCGCCGCGGGCGGTGTGACCACCATCATCACCCGCCCCGACACCCTGCCCGCCACCGACACCCCCGAGGCACTGGAATTCGTCGAGCGCCGCGCCAACGAGGCCGCGCCGGTGAACGTATTGCCCATGGCCGCCCTCACCAAGGGCCGCGAGGGCCGCGAAATGACCGAGTTCGGCTTCCTTCTCGATGCCGGGGCCGTGGCCTTTACCGATTGCGACCATGTCGTCACCAACACCAAGGTCCTGACCCGCGCCATGACCTATGCCCGCGCCCTTGGCGCGCTGATCATCTCGCATCCTCAGGAACCCGGCCTGTCGTCGGGGGCCGCCGCCACGTCGGGCAAATTTGCCGCCCTGCGCGGCCTGCCCACCGTGTCGCCCATGGCCGAGCGCATGGGGCTGGATCGCGACATCGCCCTCGTGGAAATGACCGGCGTGCGCTACCACGCCGACCAGATCACCACCGCCCGCGCGCTGCCCGCGCTGGAACGCGCCAAGAAAAACGGCTTCGACATCACCGCCGGGACGTCGATTCATCACCTGACTCTGAACGAACTCGACGTCGCCGACTACCGCACCTTTTTCAAGATCAAGCCGCCGCTCCGCTCTGAAGATGACCGACTCGCCGTCGTCGCGGCGGTAAAATCCGGCCTGATCGACATCATTTCCTCGATGCACACACCCCAGGACGAAGAGAGCAAACGCCTGCCTTTCGAGGAAGCCGCCTCCGGGGCCGTCGCGCTGGAAACTCTGCTCCCGGCGGCCATGCGCCTCTATCACGCGGAACACCTCACCCTGCCGGAACTCTGGCGCGCCATGTCGCTCAACCCGGCCAAGCGGCTGGGCCTGGCTTCCGGCCGCCTCACCCCCGGCGCCCCCGCCGATCTCGTGCTTTTCGACCCGGACGCCCCATTCATCCTCGACCGCACCAAGCTCAAGTCGAAATCCAAGAACACTCCGTTTGACGGCCAGCGCATGCAGGGTAAGGTGCTGGCAACCTATGTCGGCGGCCACGCCGTCTACCGGAGAACCTGATGCCCATCCTCGAAAGCGCCCCCCTTGTCCTGCTCCTATGGGCCGCCCTCGGCTACCTCCTGGGGTCGATCCCCTTCGGCATGGTCCTCAGCCGCGCCATGGGCCTTGGCAACCTGCGCGAAATCGGCTCGGGCAATATCGGCGCCACCAACGTCCTGCGCACCGGCTCCAAGAAAGCCGCCGCCCTGACCTTGGTTCTGGATGGTGGCAAGGGCGCTGTCGCCGTCCTGCTCGCCCGCGCCGTCGCAGGCGAAGATGCCGCCCAACTGGCTGGCCTGACGGCCTTTCTCGGCCATTGCTACCCGGTCTGGCTCGCCTTCAAGGGCGGCAAAGGGGTCGCCACCTTCCTTGGCCTCATGCTGGCACTGGCCTGGCCGGTCGGCATCGCCTGCTGCCTGACATGGCTCGCCACCGCCGCGCTCACGCGCATCTCGTCGCTCTCTGCCCTCGTCGCCGCCGCGACCAGCACGATCTGGATGGTCTTTCTCGGCCATTCACAGACCTTCTTCCTTGGCGTCCTGCTCACCCTGATCGTGTTCTGGCGCCACCGCGAAAACATCCGCCGCCTGCGTGCCGGAACCGAACCGAAGATCGGCAAGAAATAGGCCCTGCGCGGCCCTCCCCCTTCATTTTGCCAAAAATACTCCGGGGGGAGTCGCCGTTGGGCGACGGGGGGGCAGCGCCCCCCGACCCGCTCAATAACTATAGGCGTCGTAGATCCTGCTCAGATCGCCGCCCCAATCGCCCTCATAATGCTCCAAAAGCTCGTCCGCCGGCACCTTGCCGCTCTCGACGCTCTCTTTCAAAGCATTGAGGAAATGGGTCTCGTCCGGGACCAAACCACCCGCCCCGGCCCGCGCCCGCGCCTTCAGGCCCGCTTCCGAAATCGCCAGCACCTCGCGCGCGAGATCATGCATGTTCACGTCGCCGAACTTCGCCTGCAACCCGTCACGCGACGCCGCCACGCGCAGCCCCTCGCGCATCTCGGTGTTCCAGCCCTTGACCAGATCCCACGCCGCATCCAACGAGGACTGATCATACATCAGGCCCACCCAGAACGCGGGCAACGCACACAGCCGCCGCCACGGGCCACCATCAGCCCCGCGCATCTCCATGTATTTCTTGATCCGCGCCTCGGGGAAAATCGTCGTCAGGTGATCCGCCCAGTCGCTCAGCGTCGGCGTCTCACCGGGCAGCGCCGGAAGCTCCCCCTTGATGAAATCCCGGAACGACTGCCCCAGCGCGTTGATGTATTTCCCATCGCGATAGACAAAATACATCGGTACATCGAGCGCGTATTGCACATAGGATTCAAAGCCGAACCCGTCCTCGAACACGAAGGGCAACGTCCCGGTGCGGGCCGCGTCCAGATCGCGCCACACACGCGACCGCCAGCTCTTGTGCCCGTTGGGCTTGCCATCCAGGAAAGGCGAATTGGCAAACAGCGCGGTCGCCACCGACTGCAGCGCCAGCGCCACGCGCAACTTCTGCACCATGTCGGCTTCGGACGCGAAATCGAGATTCACCTGAACCGTGCAGGTCCGGCGCATCATGGTCGTGCCCATGGTGCCAACTTCCTGCATGTAGCCATCCATCAGCTTGTAACGCCCCTTGGGCATCAACGGCATGTCTTCATGTTTCCAGATCGGCGCCGCGCCCAGCCCGATGAACCCCACGCCGATCTTGTCGGCAATGTCCTTCACGTCGACAAGGTGCTGGTTCACCTCGTCACAGGTCTGGTGAATGTTCTCCAGCGGCGCGCCCGAAAGCTCCAGCTGCCCGCCCGGTTCCAGAGACACGTTGGCGCCGTCTTTTTCCAGCCCGATCAGCTTGCCACCCTCTTCCACCGGGGCCCAGCCATGGCCATCGCGTAGCCCCTGCAACACGGCCAGAATCGACCGTTCCCCCTCATAGGGCAGCGGTTTATGCGTGTCCTTGCAATAGCCGAACTTCTCGTGCTCGGTGCCAATGCGCCATGTGTCTTTAGGCTTGCAGCCGCTCTCAAGATACTCGGCCAACTGGTCGTGATGCTCGATCGGCCCGCCGCCGGACTGAGGGATGGACATGCGCTTTTCTCCGATCCTTTTCGCTCGCTTCAGGCAGTCGTGGGGGGAATTTCCCCGAGTGTCAATGCAACAGCACGCCGGATTTCTGCCAGATCACGACGGGGTGATCCGGTTTTTCCTGCAACCGGGCCAGCATTGCTTCGGTCTTCAAACCCGGCAAGGTGGCAAAGGCGTCAAACAGGGCATCACTGCCCTCGGCATTGACGGGGATCATCAACGGCGCCTGTCCGGCCTGCGACAGCACCCAGACCGCCGGATGCGATCGCCCATCAAGCGCCAGCCTCGTGAGGTCGCGCATCGCCACGCTGCCCCCGTCAAGCGGACCGAAATAGATCACCGCCCCTTCATCCACCTGCACCACGCCAGGGCCACCATGCCCGCTGCGAAACCGGGCACGCTGAATGCCCGCAATGATGAAGATGACGCCCAAAACGGTCACGCCATAGCCCAGCCACTGCAAAAGCCCGAACCCGCTGGCCCACCACAGGCCAAGCATCAGTACCGCCAGTCCGACCAATGCCTCGCGCCAGCGCAAGAGCGCCGCACGTGCTTCGGGACGGATGAAACTCATCCCCAATCCCCCAGCGCCTGCTGCCAAAGGGTCATCGCCGCAACCGCCGCCGTGTCGGCCCGCAGAATGCGCGGCCCAAGGCTGACCACATGGGCAAACGGCAAGGCTTTGAGACGCGCCCGCTCGTCGGGTGAAAATCCGCCCTCCGGCCCGATCAGGATTGCCCACTGATCGCCAGAAGCCGCACCCAACCGCGCGGCACTTCCCACCTCGGCCTCGTCACAAAACATCAACTGCCGCCCCTCGGGCCAGTCCGCCAACACCCGGTCGAGCTTTTGCAGATCGGCAACTTCCGGCACAAATGTCCCGCCGCATTGCTCGGCGGCTTCCACCGCATGCGCCTGCAACCGGTCCTGCCGGATCCGCTCGGAATTGGTGAAATCGGTCTGCACCGGCATGATCCGCGCCGCGCCCATCTCGGCGGCCTTTTCCACGATGAAATCCGTGCGCGCCTTCTTGATCGGGGCAAAGATCAGCCACAGGTCGGGCGGCATCTGCAACGGCTTGGTCTGCGCCTCGCAGACCAGCACGCCGCGCCGCTTCCCGGCCTCGACCACGCCACAACGCCACTCGCCATCGCGCCCGTTGAACAACGCCACGGCATCGCCCACACCAAGGCGCATCACCCCGAAAAGATAATGCGCCTGATCCCGCTCCAGAGGAATGGTTTGCCCTTCCCCCAGCGGGTGCTCTACATACAGCCTGACTTTTGCATCTTTCATGGAGCAATACATATGGCCGCCACGCCGACAACGCCAGAGCCAAACCCCGCACCGCAGGGGCAGGTTTCCGATGCCGTCAAGGGCAACTGGGTCGATCACCTCGCCCCGGCATGGTCGCGCCCCTACCTGCGCCTTTCCCGCGCAGACCGCCCGATCGGCACATGGCTGCTGTTGCTGCCCTGCTGGCTGGGGCTGGGGCTGGCCATGCTCTTTGACGGGCGTGCTTCGCTCTTTGACCTCTGGATCTTCATCGCCTGCGCAGCCGGGGCGTTCCTGATGCGCGGGGCGGGCTGTACGTGGAATGATATCACCGACCGCGAATTCGACGCCCAGGTCGAACGCACCCGCTCACGCCCGATCCCCTCGGGACAGGTCAGCGCCAAACAGGCCGCTGTCTGGATGGTCCTGCAGGCGCTGATCGCCTTTGCGATCCTGCTCACCTTCAATCTCAACGCCATCCTGCTGGGCATCCTGTCGCTGCTGCCCGTGGTCGTCTATCCCTTTGCCAAGCGCTTCACGTGGTGGCCACAGGTCTTCCTTGGCCTCGCCTTCAACTGGGGCGCGCTGCTGGCCTGGACCGCCCATACCAGCACGCTCAACGCGCCCGCCATCGTGCTCTACGTCGCCGGTATCGCCTGGACACTCTATTACGACACGATCTACGCCCATCAGGACACCGAGGACGACGCCCTGATCGGGGTCAAATCCACCGCCCGCCTCTTTGGCGACAACTCCCCGCAATGGCTGCAAGGGTTCCTGATCGCCACCGTTGCCCTCATGGGCCTCGCGGTGATCCTCGCCGCCATCGACCGGTCCCCGGCATCGCTGGCCGTGGCGCTCCTGGGGCCGCTGGCAATGGGCTGGCACATGCAATGGCAGATGCGCCGCCTCGACATCGCCGATCCGCATATCTGCATGATCCTCTTCCGCGCCAATCGCGACACCGGCCTGATCCCCTTGCTGTTTTTCGCCGTTGCGTGGTTCCTGTGATTGCAAGCCCGTCCCCCGCGTCGTATCACCTGCGGACCACTTCGCTGAAACGGCTCACTGAATGCGTCTATCTTCCCTGCTCATCGTCTTTGCGACCTTCGCAACAGCCGCCCTTCTCAGCTTGATCGCCGCGAGCTTTTCCGCCGACCTGATCGAGGACAGCTCGCGCAGCAGCGTCAAACACGAGCTCGACGTGCAGGGCATGACCTGGGCCGAGGTCCATGCAGAGGGGCTGCAAGTCTTTCTCGCCGGGGTTGCCCCTTCCGAGGCCGCCCGCTTCAAGGCGATCTCCGCGGCTGGCAGCATCGTCGACGCGGCCCGCGTGATCGACAACATGCAGGTCGAGGCCACGGCCGACATCGCCCCGCCGCGCTTTTCCATCGAGATCCTGCGTAACGACGCGGGTATCTCGCTCATCGGCCTGATTCCGGAAACCTCGGACCGCTCCGACATCGTCGACCAGATGATCGACATCGCCGGACGCCCGAACGTGACCGACCTTCTGGAAACCGCCGAATACACCGCCCCGCGCGGCTGGAACCGGGCCCTGAAATTCGCGCTCTCGGCGCTCGACATCCTGCCGCGCGCCAAGATTTCGGTTGCGGCCAACGCGGTCTCGATCACCGCCATGTCCGACAGCCCCGAGGCCCGGCGCGAACTCGAAGCCGATCTCTTGCGCCGCGCCCCCAAGGACCTGCGCCTTGATCTCGACATCTCCGCGCCGCGCCCGGTGATCACGCCCTTCACCCTGCGCTTCCTGATCGACGAAGAAGGCGCGCGTTTCGATGCCTGCTCGGCCGACACCGAAAAGGCGCGCGTCCGCATCCTGACCGCCGCCCGCCTTGCCGGGCTCGACGGAAGCGCCGATTGCACGATCGGCCTTGGCGTGCCCACCCCGAGCTGGGCCACCGCCGCCGAAAAGGCCATTGCCGGGCTGGCCGTTCTGGGCGGCGGCTCTGTCACCTTTACCGACGCCGACATCACGCTTGTCGCCCGCCAGGGCACCGAACAGGCCCTGTTCGACACCGTCGTCGGCGAACTGGAAAGCGGCCTGCCCGACGTCTTCGCCCTGCATTCCACCCTGCCCCCGCCGCCCGAAGCGGACGAGGGCGCTCCGGCCATCCCCGAGTTCACCGCCACACTCAGCCCCGAAGGGCTTCTGCAACTGCGCGGCCGCCTGCCCGACGAATTGTCACGCCAGACCACCGAAAGCTATGCCAAGGCCCGCTTCGGTGGCGGCTCGGTCCACATGGCCGCGCGGCTTGACGACACGCTCCCGGCAAGCTGGCCGGTACGTGTCATGGCCGGGCTGGATGCGCTGTCGCTACTGCATAACGGCGTGCTCAACATCACCCCTGACGGCCTGCGCGTCGCCGGACGCACCGGCAACACCGAGGCCAACGCCGAGATCGCCCGACACCTCGCAGACAAGCTCTCGCAGACCGACAGCTTCTCGATCGACGTGCGTTATGTCGAGGAACTCGACCCGATCGCGGCCCTGCCAACGGCCGAGGAATGCATCGCCGGGCTGCAGGCAATCCAGAAAGACCAGAAAATCCTGTTCGAACCCGGATCGGGCACGCTGGATGCCAGCGCCGAACCGATCATCGACGCGATTGCCCAACAGCTTACCGAATGCCCTGACCTGAAGGTCGAAATCCAGGGTCATACCGACAGCCAGGGCCGCGAGTCGATGAACCAGGCCCTGAGCCAGACCCGCGCCCAGTCGGTCCTGACCGCACTTCAGGATCGTCGCATCCTGACGGCGGGCATCGTGGCGACCGGCTATGGGGAAAGCCAGCCGATCGCCGACAATGACACCGAAGAGGGGCGCGAAGCCAACCGACGCATCGAATTTGTCCTGATTCAGCCCGAGGCCGAGGAAGGCGACGGAACAGGTGGCGAGACGGCCGAGACCGCGCCCGAAGACGGGGCCGAGGAGGCCGCACCCGCGGCGGAAGAGGCCCAGCCCGCGGTCGAAGAGGCCCAGCCCGACGCGACGTCCGAAGACGCAGAAGACACCGAAGGCTCCGGCGACGCCGAACCCGACACCAGCGGCGACGCCGCTCCAGACGCCCCGGAAACGAACGCCGAAACAGACACCACCGGCACGGAGAACACGACCGATGACACGAACTGAGTTTATCCTGATGACCGCCGTCATCCTCTTCGTGGCCTTCTGCATGGGCTGGTTCGCCAACTGGTTGGTGCACCGCTTTACCCGCGTCGCGCAATCCGACGTGGATCAACTCGAACGCATGAGCCAGGAGTTGCACGAGGCCGAGGAAACCCGCGATCAGGCGATCACCTATCTGCAACAGCGCGAGGCCGAGCTGACCAACCAGCTCACCCAGACCGAGGCCGAGCTTTCGGCTGCCATGGACGGCCTGCGCGACGCCCGCCACGAGGCCGAAGAGCTGCGCGCCTATGTCGAACGGGTAAACCAGAACGGTTAAGTCGGCCCGGAATCAAGGTGCGCAAGCGCGCCGCCGGGCATCGTCGTCGCGCCCCTACGCGGCGGCGATTTGGTGAGGTCAGTCACAGGCTTCAGAAGTGCAGAGTTTGGCACGATAAACTGCGCACCGGATCTGTCGCTTCGCCACCGCGCACGACGACTTTGCCCGGCGTAGAAATCGACTCATCGCCCAGCTCAATTTCCTCAAAAAAACGCAAACCCGCCGTCCGCGCGCTTAACCACGCGATTTTACCCGTCCATACCGACGCAATACCGACGTGATACCGAACCCGATTTTCCCTGTTAACCAAGGGCATTCTGCGCGATTCGCGCCGCCCGTCCGATCAGCACTGAAACGCTCCGTTCAGCCTCCGTTTACCAACGGCTGAGCGCGTCCTCATCCTCGTCCTTCGCGGCCACCCAATCGGCGCCGTCACGGGTGATCTCTTTCTTCCAGAACGGCGCCCGCGATTTGAGGTAATCCATCAGGTATTCCGCCGCTTCGAATGCGTCCTTACGATGCGGCGCAGCCGTGGCGACCATCATGATCATGTCCCCCGGCTCCAGCGCCCCGTGGCGGTGAATGACCAGCACGTCACCCAGGTTCCAGCGCGCCTGCGCCTCGCGCGCAATCTTTTCCAGCGCCTTTTCGGTCATGCCCGGATAATGCTCGATCACCATCCGGTCGAGATCTCCGCGCGCCAGGTCCCGCACCACGCCGGTAAAGGTCACGATCGCGCCCATGTCCTTGTGGCCACTGGCAAATTCGCTTGCCTCCGCCCCAAGATCGAACGCCGCTTCCTGCACCGAAATCCGCATGTCACCCTCCGGTCATCGGCGGGAAAAACGCCACCTCGCGCACGCCATCCAGCGATGCGTCAAAGTCGGTCAGCTCCTGATCCACCGCTACCCGCAGCGCGCTCAGATCGGCAAACGCTGCCGTGTAACGCTCTTCGCGCGCCTTCAGTTCCTCGACCAGCTCGGCCACCGTCGCGGCCCCTGTGTCGACCGTCTCCTTGGGCACCCCGATCCGCTCGCGCACCCATGCAAAGTAAAGCACATCCATCTGCGTCAATCCTTCAAATGCGGCTTGGCCTTGTTGAAATAGTCGATCCCCGTCACCGCCGTCAGCACCGCCGCAATCCACAAGAGCGCCATGCCGATCCAGCCCGACCAGATCATGCCGTCATATTTCCAACGCAGCCCCTGAAGGTCCTCGACTTCCCCGGCCATGACCTGATCCACCAGCGCCTGATCCATGCCCCAGGCGCTCATGCCAAGGTAATGTTCGAACACGCCTTGGGCAAAAAGTGTCGCGATTGCAATCATTTGCGTGGCCGTTTTCCATTTGGCAAGCTTTGTCACCTTGAGCGTCCCTGCCACGTCGCCAAGGAACTCCCGCAGGCCCGACACGAACACTTCCCGGAACAGGATCACGGTGGCGGGCAGCACCAGCCACGGCGACATCGACGAATAGCCCACAATGACCATCAACGCGATCACCACCATGGCCTTGTCGGCGATCGGGTCGATCATTGCGCCCAGCTTGGTCTCCTGCCCAAGGGCCCGCGCCAGATAGCCGTCAAACCAGTCCGTCACCGCCGCAACAAGGAACAGGCACAGCGCAAACCAGTCGGCATAAGGCCGCGTGAAATAAAGGAACATAACAGCGACCATCGGCGCCGCCAAAAGGCGCAGGACCGACAGGATATTTGGGATCGTCCAGTTCATGTCTGCCTTCCTAAAGGCTTTTGAATACAACAGCTAGCCCGACTTTGAACCGAATGTGCTATGATGGGCTCACGCGCGATATGCCAAAGCAAAGGAGAAGAGTATGAAACCAGTTGTACTCCTGATCGGCAAGCTGCGTCAGGTCATCAGCGAGGTGCCCCGCCAGCTTGATCACCTGCCGGTCAACTGGCTGGGCGCGCATGACCACGCCGAGGTCATGCATCAGCTTGAAAACGAACCCAATATTGCCTGCGCCATCATTGGCGGTTCGCTACCCGATGACGTGCGCGGCGACCTCGTGGCAATGATCGCCACCCGGCGTCCGGACATCTGCATTCACGTCAAGGACCGCGCCTCCGGCCCCGACGCCATGGCGGGTTTTGTGGACCGCGTCGTGCGCATGCAATTCGTGCGGGACCGTGCCTCGGCCTAACCGCGTTCGTGGAAATAATCATAGATGGTTTCGGCCAGGGCGCCCGAGATACCATCCACCGCCTTGAGATCCGCCAGGTTGGCGCGTGACACGGCCTTGGCTGACCCGAAATGCGCAAGCAGGGCGCGCTTGCGCGTCGCGCCCACACCCGGCACATCATCCAGCGGCGTTGCGCCGATCGCCTTGGCCCGCTTGGCTCGGTGCGTGCCGATCGCAAACCGATGCGCCTCGTCACGCAACCGCTGCACGAAATACAAAACCGGATCATTGTGACGCAGCGCCATCACCCGCTGTCCGACCCGATGAAACTCTTCCTTGCCCGCGTCGCGATCCACCCCCTTGGCCACGCCCACCATGGGAATATCCTCAACCCCCATCTCGCGCATGATCTCGGCCACCACCGACACCTGCCCCGCGCCCCCGTCGATCAGCAACAGGTCTGGCCACATACCGTTTTCCCGATCCGGATCTTCCTTGAGCAGCCGCTTGAACCGCCGGGTCAGCACCTCTTTCATCATGCCGAAATCATCCCCCGGCGTGAGTGCATCGCCCTTGATGTTGAACTTGCGATAGCTGTTCTTCATGAACCCCTCGGGCCCGGCAACAATCATCGCCCCAACCGCGTTGGTGCCCTGAATATGGCTGTTGTCATAGACCTCGATCCGCTGCGGCGGCCCATCCAGATCAAAGGCGTCCGCCAAGCCTTTCAACAGCTTGGCCTGCGTCGCGGTCTCGCTCATCTTGCGCGCAAGGCTCTCTCGGGCGTTGCGCGCCGCCCCGGCCACCAGCTCGGCCTTTTCGCCCCGCTGCGGCACCAAAATCTCCACCTTGCGTCCCAGCTTCTGTGTCAGCGCATCCGCCATCAGGTCGGCGTTTTCGATCCCGTGGCTCAGGATCAGCTGCCGCGCCGGGTCCTTGGTGTCATAGAACTGCCCGATAAAGGCCTCCAGCACCTCTGCCGCCTCGATCTCGGCCCCCACGCGCGGATAGAAATCCCGGTTTCCCCAGTTCTGATGCCCTCGGATAAAGAACACTTGCACACAGGCCTGCCCGTTTTCCAGATGCAACGCGATCACGTCGGCTTCGGCCACCCCGCGCGGGTTGATACCCTGCGTGCTCTGAACGTTGGTCAGCGCCTTGATCCGGTCGCGCAGCGCAGCCGCCTGCTCAAACTCCATCGCGTCCGAGGCCGCCTGCATCTGCTTGGCCAGGGTCTCTTGTATCTGCGTCGACCGCCCCGCAAGGAACCGCTCCGCATCGCGTACGCTTTCGGCATAATCCGCCTTGGAAATCTTGTCGACACAAGGCCCCGAACACCGCTTGATCTGATAGAGCAGGCAAGGCCGCATCCGGCTCTCGAACATCGCGTCCGAGCAATTGCGCAACAGGAACACTTTCTGCAATTGGTTCAGCGTCCGGTTCACCGCCCCCGCGCTGGCAAAGGGCCCGTAGTAGCTGCCCTTTTCCTTCTTTGCCCCGCGATGTTTCTTGATCTGGGGAAAATCGTGCGCCTTGCTCACGAGGATATTGGGAAAGCTTTTGTCGTCGCGCAGCAGCACGTTGTATTTCGGTTTGAGCTGCTTGATCAGGTTCTGCTCCAGAAGCAGCGCCTCGGTTTCCGTCTTGGTCGTGAGGAACATCATCGACGCGGTTTCCGAAATCATCCGCGCAATCCGCCCCGAATGCCCCCCCGGTCGCGCATAGTTCGACACCCGCGCCCGCAGGTTCCGCGCCTTGCCCACGTAAAGCACCCGCGCCTGCGCATCCAGCATCCGGTAAACACCGGGCGACCCGTCCAGTGTCTTCAGGTAACCGTGGACACAGGCGTAACCGGTGGGTGCGTTAGGGGTTTTTTGATCCTGGGATGTCATAGTCCACCGAAATATGATTCTTTTGGGCGCCCTGCAATCTCCCGCGTTTTTTCGCAACCCAAAACAAATCCACCAAACCTGTGGATAAGTCTGATGATATCTTTCCGTGAACCGGGAATTTTCCTTGTTTTCGGCCCGCTTCGTTGATTTGCCTATTTTTTAGGCACTATTTTAAGGGCTTGAAATTAAATAATATTTTTTAACATGCGTGGCAAACACCTGAAAACATTACAAAAAATGTAACACGTTTGTGACGATTTGCGCCCCGGTGCAAAACTTGCAGGGGAGAGACAGGTTTAGACCTCGCCCAGCTTCTTCCTGCACCCGAAATGCCTGCCCTAACGTCACCCTGAAACCGGGCGCGCCCGAGCCTATTCCACGCCCTGAATGTCGGGGGTTTGCCAGCCAAGGTGCTGACCGCCGTCGACACAGATCAACTGCCCGGTCACGGCCTTCGCATCGAGCAGATACCCCAAAGCTGCGGTGATATCCCCCGCATCCGCCCCACGCTGCAAAACCGTGTTGGCCCGCTGGTTCGCAAAGTGTCGGTCGCTCTGACGCGCGCCCTGCAGGGTCGGCCCCGGCCCGATCGCATTGACCCGGATATGCGGCGCAAGCCCCTGCGCCGCGGTCTGCGTCAGCGCCCAAAGCCCCATCTTGGCAATGGTATAGGTCGAAAACTCGGGCGTCAGCTTGCGCACCCGCTGATCAACCATATTGACCACCAGCCCCGCCGCCACCGGCTCTGCCCCGGCATCCTCCTGCGCCTCAAGCCCCTGTCGGGCCATCGCCTGAATCAGCACGTAGGGCGCGCGCAGATTGCTTTCGATATGCCGGTCCCAGCCTTGCCGGGTTGCGGTTTCGATCCGGTCATATTCAAAGATGGACGCATTGTTCACGAGGCATGTCACCGGCCCGTTCAGCCCTGCTACCGCCGCCTCGAAAAGCGCCACGGTTTCGGCTTCCTGCAACAGGTCGGCCTGCAACGCAACCGCGTGACGGCCCATCGCCCGGATTTCGTCAACGACCGCCTCCGCCTCCTCTGCGGCGCTGGCGTAGTGTACCGCCACATCAAAGCCGCGCTCGGCAAGATAAAGCGCCATGGCGCGGCCAAGCCGCTTGCCCGCTCCCGTAACCAAGGCTCTTTTCACGACTGCCCTCCTTCAGATCGTCACGAAAGGACGATCATCACATAGGTAAGATACATCAGGGTCAGGGCGATGCCCCAGACCCGATTTATATCCTGCCGGAAGAATACGAACGGCACGATCAGGATCGACGCACCCAGCATGACGAACAGGTCGAATTCCAGCTCCTCGATATCCACCGGGATCGGAGCCACGATCGACGTGATGCCGATAATGGCCAGCAGGTTGAACATGTTCGACCCGATCACGTTGCCCAGCGCCACGTCCGCCTGTCGGCGCAGAGCCGCCATGACCGTCGTTGCCAGTTCCGGCAGCGATGTACCTAACGCCACCAGCGTCAATCCGATCACCACTTCCGAAACCCCATAGCGGCGGGCAATCACCTCGGCATTGTCCACCATCAGGTCCGCCCCCAGCGGCAACCCGACCAGCCCCAGCACCAGGAAGACGATAATCCGCCACCACGGCATGTCCGGGTCCGCGCCTTCAAGCTCTTCCTCGTCCTCGACGACAAGCCCTTTGGCCTCCTTGCGGTGCTTGCGCGCGGCCATGAACGCGTCCCCAAGCACAAAAGCTAGCGCGCTCAGCAGCACGATCCCCGACCAGAAGGTGAAAATGCCGCGATAGGACAGGCAAATGAACAGGATCGACGCCGCGATCATGAACAGATAGGTGCGCCGCGTGTTGCAATGGCTGGTGTGCAGCGTCGCCAGAATTGCCGGAACCCCCAGCACCAAAAGGATATTGGCCGTGTTCGATCCGACCACATTGCCCATGGCAATACCGGGCGCGCCCTTCAGTGCCGCTTGCAGTGAAATCAGCAACTCGGGCGCCGAGGTGCCAAAGGCCACTATGGTCAAGGACACGATCAGCGCCGGAATTCCGATCCTGAGCGACAGGTTGACCGCGCCGCGCACCAGCGCGTCCCCGGCCAAAAGCAGGATTACCAGCCCCAATGAGACGAGAACCCACTCCATGCTTACCCCTTGCCCTTCTGGCAGGGACAGGGCCCCTTGCCGATCCTGTAGCGCCCGCAGCTCGGGCATTTTGCCGATTGTAACCGTTTCTGCCCCGGAAAGCGCAGCTTTCCGAACATGGCCAGCACTGCCATGCCCACCAGGAACAGAGAGACAATCTTGATGATCACGTCAGAGGCCAAAACGCGCGTATTCCGCCCGCTCCTCTATCCCGGCCAGTGCATCCTGCGCCACGTTGGCGCCAAAGCGCTGCCAGACCGAGCGGCGCACGCCATAACGGCGCAGCTTGACGTCCTTGCCGAACTTTTCCTTGAGCACGGGCACCATGTGCCCCAACCCGTCGATCAGGCCCAATTTTTCTGCCTCACGACCGATCCACACCTCGCCGGTGAACAGCTCCGGCACATTTTCGAGTTTTGCCCCCCGGCGTGTCTTCACATGCCGGATAAAGCTCGCATGGATCTGTTCGAGCAATGCCGTCAACCGCTGCACGTCTTCCGGTTTCTCGGGCTTGAACGGGTCCAGCATCGACTTGGATTTCCCAGCCGTGTGCACCCGCCGCTCAAGCCCTTGCCGGGACAGGAACACATGCGCCCCGAATCCAGCCGAGATCACCCCGATCGAACCGACAATCGAATTGTCATCCGCGTAAATCTCGTCCGCCGCCGCCGCGAGCCAATAGCCCCCCGACGCCGCCACGTCTTCGACAAAGGCAAAGACGGGAATGTCCTTCTCCTCGGCCAGCCGCCGGATGCGGTTGCCGATCATCGAGCTTTGCACCGGGCTGCCGCCGGGCGAATTGATCTCCAGAGCGACAGCCGCAGGTTTGCCCCGGCGGAACGCTTTTTCCAGCACCGGACCCAATGCCGCGTCGTTCAACGGGCCACGCGGACCGCTTGCAATCATGCCACTCAGGCGCACAACAGCCACGGTCGGTGGCGATTTGACGAAAGGGATCCAGCGTTTCATGTCTTCGGATGTAGAACGCCCCGCCCCCTTTCACAAGGCAAGGGTTCAACGAAACCTGCCGTGTTGAGGAAATATTGACGCGACGAAAGCCCGCCCGGCCTTGAGGAGTGCCCTAACTGCGAATGCGCCACCCGGTCTTGAAGATCCACCAGATCACTCCAAGGCACAACGCCGTGAACCCGGCAATCGCCAAAAGGCTCATCCCGATCGGCACGTCCGCGACCCCGAAGAACGACCAGCGAAACCCGGAAATGAGGTAGACCACCGGATTGAACAGCGTGATCTTCTGCCAGATCGGCGGCAGCATCGAGATCGAATAGAAGGACCCGCCGAGGAACACCAGCGGCGTCACCACCAAAAGCGGTACGAGTTGCAGTTGTTCGAAATTCCCGGCCCAGATGCCGATGATGAACCCAAAAAGCGCGAAACTCAGACACGTTAGAACAAGAAAGGTAAGCATCGCCAGCGGGTGCTGGATCTGCACGTCCACGAACAAGGCCGCCGTGCCCAGAATAACCAGCCCGATAAACAACGCCTTGGTCGCCGCCGCCCCAACGAACCCCAAAACGATCTCAAGGAAATTCACCGGCGCGGACAGCAATTCATAGATCGTGCCGATGAATTTCGGGAAATAGATACCAAAGGACGCGTTCGACAAGGCCTGTGTCATCACCGACAGCATGATCAGCCCCGGCACGATGAAGGCGCCATAGCTCACGCCTTCGACCTGGTCGATGCGGCTGCCGATGGCGGCACCAAATACGACGAAATACAGTGATGTCGAAATCACCGGAGAAATGAAACTCTGCGCAATCGTTCGAAAGAACCGGGTCATTTCAGAAACATACATCGCGCGGATCGCTGCCCAGTTCATGCCGCGCCCTCCTTGACCAGCCCGACAAAGATGTCTTCAAGGCTCGATTGTTCCGTGTGGATGTCGCGCAAGGACAACCCGGCGGCCGACAAATCGCCCAAGAGCCGCGTGATCCCGGTGCTTTCACCCCGTGTGTCATAGGTATAGCGCAGCGCCTGCCCGTCATCGGCAAGCTCCAGCCCATAGGCGGCCAGCGCCTCAGGCACGGCCTCAACCGGCTCCTGCAGGTCAATCTGCAGGCACTTCTGCCCCAGCCGCTGCATCAACGCCGTCTTTTCCTCGACCAGCAAGAGCTGCCCGCCATTGATTACGCCAACCCGGTCGGCAATCGCCTCGGCCTCTTCGATATAATGCGTTGTCAGGATGATCGTCGTACCCTGTGCCTTCATCTCGGCCACGATCTCCCACATCTCCTTGCGCAGCTCCACGTCCACGCCCGCGGTGGGCTCATCAAGGAACAGCACCTCGGGCTCATGGGCCAGCGCCTTGGCAATAAGGACCCGGCGCTTCATGCCCCCCGACAGTTCCAGAACCCGCGCGTCGCGTTTATCCCAAAGCGACAGTTGTCGCAGGATACGTTCGATCAGCGCGTCATCCTTGGGCTTGCCAAACAGCCCGCGCGAAAACGCGACCGTATCTCTGACCTTGGAAAAGGGTTCCAGATTGATCTCCTGCGGCACCAGCCCAATCAGCCGTCGCGCCGCGCGATAGTCGCGCACCACGTCATGCCCACCAACGGTGATCGTGCCCGACCCCGGGTTGGTGATACCGCAAATTGTTGAAATCAAAGTGGTCTTTCCAGCACCATTTGGCCCGAGCAATGCCAGTATCTCGCCCTTGCGGATCGACAGGGTCACGCCTTTCAGCGCCTCGAACCCGCCCGCATAGGTCTTTCGCACATCACTTATGTCGACAATCGTTTCCATCAGTCCCCTCACGCCTTCGCCCGCGCAAGGTATCACCCTCGCGCCAAAGGCCAAGTCGCAAACCAAGAGACCAACCTGTGCGTTCGCGCAGGGTCGACGGCGCTCAGCCGCCCCTAAGCCGCTTGAACAGGCCTTTCTTTTCGCCCTGCTCTTCTGCGGCGTTCTCCGGCGCGCCCTCAGGCTCATCGTCCGCAGGCCCCTCCAGATGCTCCTGAAGGTTGGTAAAGAACTGATCTGCCATTTTCTTGGCAAACCCGTCGATCAGCCGCGAGCCCAGCTGGGCCAGCTTGCCCCCGACTTTCGCATCCACCTCATAGCTCAGCAAAGTCCCGGTTTCGCTTGCCGCCAGGGTCACGTCCGCCCCCCCCTTGGCAAAACCTGCTGCACCGCCCTTGCCTTCACCGGTCAGTGTCAGGCTTTCCCCTTCGATCATGTTCGAGAGCACGACCTGCCCCTTGAATGTCGCTTTCACGGGGCCAACCTTCTGCACCACCACGGCCTCGAACCCGTCCTCGGGCGTCCCGGTCACTTCCTTGGCACCGGGCACACAGGCCTGCAGCACATCCGCACTCAAAAGCGCCGCCCAGACCTCGGCAACGGGGGCCGCGATTTCGCGCTCATCGCTCATATGCATGGGGTGGTCCTCCTCATCTCAACGCGTCGCCAAACTAGGCCCGGCAGACACCCCGCGCAACCAGACCAAGGTCTAACGATTGCGCCGGGGCATTTCCTCGTTAGTGGTCCAGTCAAACGTGCCCTCATCGCGTTCACGCACCGCCTGTTTCCAGCCCATCTGCTCGGAGCGTGCCTTGAAATTCATACCCTCGGGTGAATGCCGCGTGATCCCATCGAACACCGTGGCAAGTCGCTGCGTCTGGTTGATCCCGGCCATCTCCACGGCTTGATTGATCACCATCTTCTGCATCGCCAACTGGTTGATGGGCACGCTCGCCATCCGCGCCGCCAATGCCTCGACCTCATCATCCAACGCGTCCTCAGGCACCGCCTTGAGCACAAGACCCATATCCGCCGCCTCGCGCCCGGTGATCTTGTCCCCGGTCAACAGCATGCGCTTGGCCTTTTCCGGCCCCAGCCGATAGACCCACATCGCCGTCGTCGGACAGCCCCAGACCCGCGCCGGCATGTACCCGATTTGCGCATCCTCGGCCATGATCGTCAGGTCGGCACAAAGCGCGATGTCCGAACCGCCCGCCACCGCAAACCCATGCACCTTGCAGACCACCGGCTTCATCGCAAGGAACAGACTCATGAAGTCCTGTGTATTCTTCCACATGAACTGGTAGTCCTGCATCGGGTCCCACGGCATCTCCTGCACCCCCGGATTTGACCCCTCCGCCTGGGCAAACTCGGTCAGGTCATAGCCCGCGCAAAACGCCTCGCCTGCCCCGGAAAGCACCATGACATGTACCTCGGGGTCAGCCTCGGCCTCCGCCACCGCCGCCGCGATCTGGCCGGGCATTGCCATTGAAATCGCATTGCGCACGGCAGGGCGGTTCAACGTGATCCGCCCAATCCGCCCGTCCTTTTCATAGCGCACGTGCACCTCTTCAGCCAAAGTCATTGCAAGCCCTCCCTGATCGACTTTCACCCCGCAACTTTGCCGCTCTGAACCCCGTTTTGCCCAACCTGACGTGGCGTCTCTTTTTTTTCACCCACCCACCAATCCCGTGCTTTCCCCCTGAAAAATCGTGGCAATTAGCTTATTTCCGCTGTGCGGAATTGCATTCCGCAGATTGACACAAGCCAAAAAATTCGCTCTCATCCGCCCATAGCAACGAAATGACCAAATTTTCAGGGAGCCGGACCCATGATTGCCAGCCTGCTTGAGCCCAAAGAGGGCGTCGGCCTTGAATACGGCCTGTCCAAGTGGATTCGCATCGATCAGGCCATGATTGATGCCTTTGCCGACACCACAGGGGATCACCAGTACATTCACACCGACCCGGAAGCGGCCAAGGAGTCGCCCTTTGGCGGCACCATCGCGCACGGGTTCCTGACCCTTGCCCTCTTGCCGCAGATGGTGGCCGAGGCCGTCCCCAAGACCGCCAATGCCGAAACCGGGGTCAATTACGGTTTTGACCGCGTCCGCTTTGTCGCCCCGGTGCGCTCGGGGTCCGAGATTCGCGGCCGCTTTACGCTGGCGCGCTACAGTGAACCCCAGCCCGGCGTTCAGGAAATGATGTGGAACGTCACAGTCGAAATCCGTGGAGAGGACAAGCCCGCCCTCGTGGCGCAGTGGAAAAACCTCTTCTTCGAGAAAAAAGCCTAATCACCAGCAACAGGACAAGACCCATGCGCGACGCCCTTATTGTCTCCACCGCCCGCACCCCGATCGGCAAGGCCTATCGCGGTGCCTTCAACAACACGCAGGCCCAGGAGTTGATCGGCCACGCCGTTAGCCACGCTGTGTCACGCGCCGGTCTCGAAGGACACGAAGTTGACGATTGCATCGTTGGTGCCGCGATCCAGCAGGGCAGCACCGGGGGCAATATCGCGCGTCAGGCCGTGATCCGCGCAGGACTTCCGGTATCTGTGGCGGGCATGTCGCTCGACCGCCAATGCGCCAGCGGCATGATGGCAATTGCCACGGCGGCCAAGCAGGTTGTGCATGACGGTATGGATGTCGTCATCGGCGGCGGCGTCGAATCCGTTTCACTGGTTCAAAACCAGAACATGCGCACCGACCGCGCGGGAGATCCGTGGATCAAGGAACACAAGCCCGCACTCTACATGACCATGCTGGAAACCGCCGAGATTGTCGCTGACCGCTATGGCGTCACCCGCGAGGATCAGGACGCCTATGCCCTGCAAAGCCAACAGCGCACCGCCGCGGCACAGACGGCAGGCAAATTTGATGACGAGATCGTGCCCCTGACCTCGTCGATGGGCGTGATGGACAAGGAGACCAAGGAAATCTCGTTCCACGAGGTGACGCTAGAAAAAGACGAAGGCAACCGCCCCGGCACAACGCTTGAAAATCTTCAGGGCCTGCAGCCCGTGTTCAAGGATGGGCAGGTCGTGAAACAAGGCCAGCACATCACCGCAGGCAACGCCTCGCAACTGTCTGATGGTGCCTCGGCCTCGGTTGTAATGGAGGCCAAGCTGGCCGAACAGCGCGGCCTGACCCCGCTGGGGCGCTATGTCGGTGTCATGGCCGCCGGGCTGGAACCCGACGAGATGGGTATAGGCCCGATCCACGCAGTCCCTAAGCTGCTCAAGGCGCATGGGCTGACCATGGACGATATCGGCCTCTGGGAGCTCAACGAGGCGTTCGCCTGCCAGGTGCTGCATTCCGCGCGCGTGTTGGGCATCCCGAACGAATTGCTCAACGTGAACGGCGGCGCGATTTCCATCGGCCACCCCTATGGCATGTCCGGCGCGCGCATGGTCGGCCATGCGCTCATCGAAGGCAAACGCCGGGGCACGAAATACGTGGTCTGTACCATGTGTGTCGGCGGCGGCATGGGCGCGGCGGGTCTTTTCGAAGTTCTCTGAACACCGTTTCAACGGTGAACTCTTCAGGCGGCGCCCCGGTGCCGCCTTTTCTTGCGCCGATCAGCGTTGACGGCGCAGCAGTACAACCCAGACGCGCCGTCGCAGAACCGCCCCAACTGTCACCCAGATCAGAACAGTACACAGCACAGACTTGGAAACGGTCTCCATGGTGCCCTCGATCAACAGGGCATGCACCACGCTCCCAACCATGATTACGAGGAACAGTGCGGTGTGCAGGATGCGCCACAAGCGCGGGCGCATGGGTGGCCCCATCGCCGCCAAGCCCGCCGACAGGACCAACGCCCACATCGCCAATACACCCCAGACGGAAAACGGCGTGGGCGAGCGGAACAACAATGCGTCGATCACGTCCGGCGGGCTGGTCAGCCACAGCCCCGCCACATGCACCCCCACCAGCGTCAGAACCAACAGGCCGACCCACCTGTGCACACGCCGCGCCCTCTGGCGCAATAGCCCCGGCAGCTCCGCCGCCGCCAGCAGCGGCTGAAAAACCATGACCGTCATCGCCAGTATCCCTGCAAAACCCGCCACGACATAGGGCGCGTCCCGCCACTGTAACAGCGGGCTCTGCGTGGCCAGCGCAAACGGCACCATCAGAACACAGGCGCCCGTCCCCCAGATCGCCAGACTGCGCACCTGCTCAGACCGGGTTAAGCACAAAATCCGCCCGAAGTTTTGTGTCCTTCGAACTCTTCATGACAGGGCGCAGGAACACCGTTTCAAATTCGCCGCTGTCATAAGCCAGATGCCCGTGAGGCTGGCCGAACGCGGGGACGATCTGGGGCATCTCCAGCCGGAATTCGCCCTTATCATTGGTCAGCGTCGCGCCATGGCTGTGCCAGTCGCGCTCGTGCCCTTCGGTGGTATGCGCCCAGATCTGGATGCGCTGCCCCGCCAGAGGCGCCCCGTCGCCCGCGCGTCGGACCGTCCCATACATCCAGAACCCGCCGCCCCCGATCCGTTCGACGATCGGCGCTCCGGGGCGGTAATTGTTCGCCCCGCCCCGCATCGAGCGCGTTGGCGCAAGCGACTTGGCCCGCGCCGGCGCCAATAGCCCCGACCCGCCCGTCATCAGCGCAGCCCCCCCGGTGACCAACGCGCTCCGCCGTGAAAACAAATGTCTCGCCATCGGGCATCCTCCGAAACGTGAACTCCTGGCCTCACCATAGCGCAAAAGCGCCTCACAGCCGAAGCCGCCATGTTCACGAAGCGATCACACCTCGGTCAGGTGGGGTCCTCTTGACGAAATATCTGCCTAATCTCCATTGCAGATCAGGAGGACCGACATGCTGACACGCCGTACCACCCTTGGCCTTTTGGCCACCGCCCCACTGGGCCTTGCCCTCGCGCCCCGCGCCGCGCTTGCGCGCGAGCCCGAAGTGTTTCAGAATCCGCTGGCCATCAACGGCTATGACCCCGTGGCCTATTTCACCATGCAGAAACCCGTTGCCGGGAGCGATGCCCACAAGCTGATGTGGAACGGCGCGAAATGGCTGTTTGCCAGCGCCGAAAACGCCGCAACATTTGAAGCCAATCCGCGCGCCTATGCCCCTGTCTTTGGGGGCTATTGCGCCTACGCGGCGTCCAAGGGCTATCTCGCCCCCACCATTCCAGAGGCATGGACGATCCACGAGAACACACTCTACCTCAACTACAACCTGCGCGCACAGGAGCTTTGGCGGCAGGACATCCCCGGCAATATCGCCAAGGGGCTGGCAAACTGGCCCGGAATCCTTGGGTGAACAAAAAGGCGCGGCCCAAAGGGGCCGCGCCAGTGTTGTCCGAAAAGCGACGGATCAGGCCGCGTAGCCCGCCATCACCCGGCTCAGATGATAATCGGTGTCGCCAAGCTGCGCGTCCAGCATCACCAGACGTTTGGCATAGTGGCTGACGGCATATTCCCATGTCATGGCGATCCCGCCATGCATCTGGATTGCCTCTTCCGCCACCAGTCGCGCCGCGCGGCCCACCATGTTCTTGGCCATCGACGCCGACAGCGCAGCATCGTCACTGCCCAGGTCGGCCGCCGCCTTGATCGTGATCGAGCGCGCCTGCTCGATCTCGGTCAGCATGTCGACAGCGCGATGCTGCAACACCTGGAACTTGCCGATCGGCACGCCGAACTGCTTGCGCTGCTTGAGATAATCCACGGTCATGGCATGGGTCACATCCATCGCCCCCACCGCTTCCGCACAGAGCGCCACGATCCCGGCATTTACCGCGTCTTCCAGTGCCGCCGACGCATCCGCCAGCAACAGACGCCCCGGCGTGTCGTCCAGCAACACCTCTGCCGCGCCGCCGCCATCCATCATGGCATAGCCCGTCACGCTGGCATCCCCGGCCTGCACCTCGAAAAGAGCCACAACGCCGTCCAGCTTGGCCGCAACAAGGAACACATCCGCGACCTGCCCGCCATAAACGGTGCTCTTGCGCCCGCTCAGGACATGGCCATCGCCCCGCGCGCTGGCCGTGGCCGCGATGTCGTTCAGGTCATAGGGCGCGTCCAACTCGGTGATCGCGACCGCGTATTTCGACGCGCCCGAGAGCAATGCCTCACTGTCTTCCCCGGCAGCGCTCAACAGCCGCGCTGCCATCGCCGCGCCAAGCACGGGCTCGGGGCACAATGCGCGCCCCAGCGCCTCGAACACCACCGAGATATCAAACCCGGTGCCGCCAAAGCCGCCCGCGTCCTCATCGGCCAACGCGAACAACGCGCCCAGTTCCACCAGCTGATCCCACAGCGCGGGGTCATGAAACGGCGCCTCATAGGCCACCTTGTTACGGCGCTCCACCGGGTATTGATCCCCGAGAAAACGGTTCAGCGTGTCCGACAGCATCTGCCGGTCTTCGGTCAGGTTGAAATCCATCTCTCAGAGCTCCAGCATGGTTTTGGTAAGGATGTTGCGCTGGATCTCATTTGATCCACCGAAAATCGAGGTTTTGCGGTTGTTGAAATAGGTCGCCGCGCTGTGGGCCGTATCGGGCGGTCCGAACATGAGGTTGCCGTCATTCACAAAGCCCGGGAAGGGCGCCGCCGCCGGACCCAACGCCCGACGCGCCAGATCGTTCAGTTCCTGGTTGATCACCGTCCCCTTGATCTTGAGGATCGAGGTTTCCGGCCCCGGCGCGCCCTGTTGCTGCGCCTGGAACAGCATCCGCAGGTTGGTGATCTTCATCGCCTCAAGGTCAATCTCGGCCCGCGCGATCCGCGCCGCAAAAAGCGGGTCCTCGATCAGCGGCCGCCCACCCCGACGCACCTTGCGCGCCAGCGCCTTGACCTCTTCCAGCGCCTGCATCGACGCGCCCACTCCGGCAATGCCGGTGCGTTCATGGGTCAAGAGGTACTTGGCAATCGTCCAGCCCTTGTTCTCCTGACCAACGAGGTTGCCATACGGCACCCGCACATCCGTAAAGAACACTTCGTTGACCTCGTGCCCCCCTTCGATCAGCTTGATCGGGCGCATCTCGATACCCGGTGTCTTGAGATCAACAAGGATGAAGCTGATGCCTTCCTGCTGCTTGGCCTCCGGGTCGGTCCGGCACAGGCAGAAGATCCAGTCCGCATGCTGGCCAAGCGTCGTCCATGTCTTCTGACCGTTGATCACCCATTCGTCGCCCTCGCGCACCGCGCGGGTCTTGAGCGAGGCAAGGTCCGATCCGGCGCCCGGTTCCGAATAGCCCTGACACCACCAATCCGTGCCATCCAAAATGCGTGGAAGGTAATGGTCCTGCTGTTCCTTGGTTCCAAATTTCTGCAGGACCGGCCCCAGCATGCCCAGACCAAAGGGCACGATCCTCGGCGCATAGGCGCGGTTGCACTCCTCGTCAAAGATATGCTTCTGCACCGGGCTCCAGCCGGGGCCGCCAAACTCCTTGGGCCAGATCGTCGCGAGCCAGCCCTTGCTGTTCAGGATGGCGTGCCATTCTTCCATGGTCGCCTTGTCCAGCTCCCCTCCCGCGCGCACCGCATCCGAGATATGCGCGGGCAGGTTCTCGGCCAGAAAGGCCCGCACCTCGTCGCGAAACGCGATTTCCTCGGCGGAATAACTCAGGTCCATCTCATTTCCCCCTGTTCATGTCGGCGAATGTGCTGCCATCCTCGGCCATGCGGCGCAGAATTTCAGGCACCTGCCAGTAATACGCGTCTTCCTGCGCATAGGTTTCAATCCGGCGCACAAGTTCCGCAGCGCCAATCGTGTCTGCATAATGCAGCGGCCCGCCGCGGAAACGCGGGAAGCCATAGCCCATCAGGAACACCACATCGACGTCGACGGGGCGCAGCGCGATCCCGTCTTCCACCACACGCGCGGCCTCGGAAATCATCGCCGTCATGTAACGGTCCACGATCTCTTCATCGCTGAAATCGCGCGGCGTAATGCCCGCCTTGGCGCGTTCTTCGTCGATAATGGCGTTCAGGTCCGGGTTCTCAAGCGTCTTGCCATCCTCGTAGACGAAATACCCTTTTCCAGTCTTGCGCCCGTTCCAGCCGTTCTCGCTCAACCGGTCGGCAATCGCCCCGCCATAGCGTTCTTCGGCGGGCCGCGTCGCTTCAAGACGCTTGCGTGTCATATAACCGATGTCCAGCCCCGCAAGGTCGCCCACGCGATGCGGCCCCATGGCAAAGCCAAACCCTTCCAGCGCCTTGTCCACCTGATCCGGGTGCGCCCCGTCCTGCACGAGATAGCTCGCAGTCTTAAGGTAATGTCCAAGGATACGGTTGCCGATAAACCCGTCGCACACTCCCGCACGCACGGCGACCTTCTTCATCCGCTTGGCCAGCGCAAAGCCCGTCGCCACGACCTCGGGTGCGGTCTTGGCCCCGACCACAACCTCCAGCAGGCGCATGATATGCGCAGGCGAGAAGAAATGCAGGCCCAGCACATCGGCAGGGCGGCTGGTTTCGGCGGCGATCTCGTTGATGTCGAGATAAGACGTGTTCGAAGCCAGAACCGCCCCCGGTTTACAGATCGTGTCGAGCTTGCCAAAGATCTCTTTCTTGATCTCCATCTTCTCAAAGACGGCCTCGATCACCAGATCCACGTCCGCCAGCGCTTCCAGCCCGACCGCCGGTGTCAGGTTTGCCAGCGCGGCGTCGCGTTTCTCGGCGCTCATCTTGCCGCGTTTTACCGCGCCATCCAGATTGCCGGTAATCGTCTTCACCCCGCGCTCAAGCGCCTCTTCGGTGACTTCCACCAGCGTCACCGGCAGGCCCGCCATCAACGCCGAGGTCGAAATCCCCGATCCCATAGTGCCGCCCCCAATCACGCCGATGCTGCCAATGTCGCGCGGCGCGGCCTTTTTCTCGGGGATATTCGCCACGGCCCGCTCGCCAAAAAAGGCATGGATCATGCCCCGGCTCTGGTCATGCGCAAGGCACTCCATGAAGGCGGCGCGCTCGATCTTCATGCCCGCGTCGAAATCCCCCATCGAAGCTTCAATCGCGTCGATGCAGCGCACCGGCGACAACAACAGCGGCGATTTCTTTTTCACCATCGCCCGTGCGGCGGCAATTGCCTCTGCGTCCGCCACCGTTTCAATGTCGCGCGTGCGGCGTGTCTCCAGTGTACCCGCCACCACATCCTGTGCGGCCTTGAGCGCCACGTCTCGCGGCTCGCCCTCGTCGATCCGGTCGACCAGCCCCATCTTGAGAGCCTCGGCCACCGACACCTGCCGCCCCGTAAGGCTCATGTCCAGCGCGGCCGCAATTCCGGCCAGACGCGGCGCCCGCTGTGTGCCCCCGGCCCCGGGCAACAGACCCAGATGGATTTCGGGCAGACCAACCCGCGCGCCCGGCAAAGAAACACGCGCATGGCACGCCATGGCGAGTTCCAGCCCACCGCCCAAAGCCGTGCCGTGAATGGCACAGACCAGAGGGACGCCCGAGGCTTCGACGATGTCATAAAGCTCCGGCATCATCGGCGCCTGCGGCGGCTTGCCGAATTCGGTGATATCTGCCCCGGCGACAAAGGTCCGCCCGGCACAGTAAAGCCCGATGGCCTTGGCGGTGCCACCCGCGTTGATCTCCTCCACCGCGTGCTGAATGCCCCGGCGCACCGCCACGCCGCCCGCGTTCACCGGGGGGTTGTCGATACAGATCAGGGCAACGTCGCCCACCATTTCCGTCGAAACCTTTTGACTCTCGTCCATCTGCGTCTCCTCCTGCGCCCACACGCCAGCCACACGCGCCAGCGCGGTCAAATTCCTTCTGACATGGCCCCCTGCCAAGTCTTTTTGATTTGTTGCACCCTTGATTTCACCCGTCAATCGTGCGGAAATCAATTTCACGATGCGGAATAAATAACGTAACGGCACATTGTCGGTCACGCATATGAGGGGGGACATGCGCTTGTTTCTGGATGATACCATACCACGGCGTCACATCTCGTCGCCCGAGGCGCGCCAACCGGACTTCTGGCCCACCGGAAAACCGTGGGATTACGAGATTCCCGACACCACCATGGATGCCAACCTCGAACGATCTGCCGCACGGCTGGGCGACAAGACGGCGGTGATCTATCAGGGCAACGAGATCAGCTATGCGGATCTCTGGCACAAGGCCGAGGCCATGGCGGGCTACCTGCAACAGATCGGTCTCGAGCGCGGCGACCGGGTGCTGATCTATACCCAGAACTGCCCGCAACATATCATCGCCTGTTTCGGCGTCCTGCGCGCAGGCGGCGCGGTGATCCCGGTCAACCCGATGAACCGAAGCGCCGAGCTTGACTATCTCGTTGCGGATACCGGCGCCAAAATCGCGATCTGCGGGCTGGAACTGCTCGACAACATCTTGCCTGCCCTGAAACGCGGCGATCTCACCCATATCATCGGCGCGCGCTATGCGGACATGGCCGATCCCGGCTTTGACCTGCCCATCCCCGGCGCGGCGGAAACCACGTCCGAAGCCGAAGCCAAAGCCCTCGGTATCACCGGATTTGCAGCGGCGTTGGCTGAAAACCACGCCCCCGCGCCCCGGATCACAACACCGGACGATCTCTGCGTGATCCCCTACAGTTCCGGCACCACCGGCCAGCCCAAAGGCTGTGTACACACCCACCGCTCTGTCATGTGTTCCCTCGTGGCCGGTATCCTGTGGAACCCGGTCGACGAGACCACCGTTCACCTCGGCGCGCTGCCCTTCTTTCACGTCACCGGCATGCAGAACGGCATGCACGGCCCCCTGATGACCGGCGGAACACTGGTGATCCTGCCGCGTTGGTCGTCGAAACTGGCCGCCGCACTGATCGCGCGCTACCGCATTGCCCGCTGGCGCTCGATCGCGACCATGGCCATCGACCTCGTGAACGATCCGGACTTTGACAGCTACGACCTCTCCAGCCTCGAAATGATCGGTGGCGGCGGCGCAGCCATGCCCGCCGCCATCGCAGGCAAGCTCAAGGACATGCTGGGACTCGATTATGTCGAAGGCTACGGCCTCTCTGAAACCATGGCCGCAACCCATGTGAACCCCATTGATGCACCAAAACCGCAATGCCTTGGCCAACCGCTCTACCAGGTCGATTCCCGCGTGATCGACCCTGACACCGGCGCCGAACTGGCCCATGGCGAGGTGGGCGAGATCATCATGTTTTCGCCCCAGAACTTCACCGGCTACTGGCAGCGCCCCGAGGAAACTGCCGAAGCCTTTATCCAGATCGACGGCCTGCCCTTCTTTCGATCCGGCGATATCGGCTATCGCGACGCCGACGGGTATTTCTTCATGGTCGATCGCGTGAAACGCATGATCAACGCCGCCGGGTTCAAGGTCTGGCCTGCCGAGATCGAAATGCTCATGCTGCATCACCCGGACATCGCCGAAGCCTGCGTCATCGGCGCCACCGACCCGCGTCGGGGCGAATGCGTCAAGGCCGTGGTGGTCGCGCGCGTCGGGGTGACCCCAACTCAAGACGAGATCATCGCGTGGTGCCGGACCCAGATGGCCGCCTACAAATGCCCCTCCATCGTGCAATTCGTCGATGCCCTGCCCAAATCCGGCGCGGGCAAGGTCTTGTGGAAAGACCTCACATGACCGATAGACTGCGCCACCAAATGCCCAAGGCTTCGATATGAGAAAACGCCTCCCCACCTCGGACGGCCCCGCCGCGAAATCCACGGAAACGGACCGCCAGTTCGTCACCGCCCTGTCGCGTGGCCTTGATGTGCTGCGCGCCTTTCGCCCCGACGACCGCGCCGGGCTGTCCAATCGTGACCTCGCCCAGCGCACCGACCTGCCCAACTCCACCGTTTCGCGCCTGACCTACACGCTGATGCAGGGTGGCTACCTTCTTTATGATGAGCAGACCGGGCGCTACCGGATCGGCATTCCAGTCCTGTCGCTCGGATTTGCCTGCCTCGGCTCGATCCCGATGCGCGACGAGGCCAAGAAACACATGCAACGCCTTGCCAACGAGGCAGGTGAAGGCGTGCAGGTTGTCATGGCCGCGCGCGACGGGCCGACCATGGCCTACCTCGCCGTGGCCCGCGCCCCCAACAGCGTTGTGTCCATCCAGCTCGGCGTCGGCTCGCGCGTGTCCCTTGCGCGCACCGCCTCGGGGCTGGCCTATTTCGCCGGCAGCAGCCCCGCCGAACAGGCCGAGATCGAAGCCGAACTCGAAGACCACTACGGACCCGATGCCTGGCCCGCGCGCCAACACAGCCTGCATGCGGCAAAAGACGAGTTGGCCGCCCGCGGTTTCATCGCGGATTACGGCGACTGGCACACCGGGGTGCATACCGCCGCTGTGCCTTTCCCCTCCCGCTCCGAAGGCACGCCCAACATGGCTTTTGCCTTTGGCGGCCCCTCCTCGTTTCTGCCCCGCGAGCGGGTTGAGACCGAACTGGGCCCCCGGCTTGTCGAGATGACCCACAGCCTGCGCCACCACCTCGCGCACGGATGATCCGCCCTTGACCTCCCCGCGCGGCGCGCCCACTGTGCCGCCCGGTCCGGCAACAGGAGACACCGCCATGGTCACGGTCACACAATCCGATATCGACGCCTTTCAGAAAGACGGCGTCGTCCTGATCCGGGGGCTTTTTGCCGATCATGTCGAGACCCTGCGCGCCGGTGTGGCCCGCAACATGGCCGAGCCCGGCCCCTATGCCTCGGAAAACGAGAAAGCAGGCGAGTCGGGGCGATTCTTCGATGATTACTGCAACTGGCAGCGCATCCCGGAGTTCCGCGAGGTGATCGAAACCTCCCCCGCCGCCGAAGTCGCCGCGAAGCTGATGCAGTCCGAAAGCGTCCAGATGTTCCACGATCACGTCCTGGTCAAGGAACCTGGCACCTCGATGGCGACCCCCTGGCATACCGACGGCCCCTATTACTTTGTCGAAGGCAAACAGACGATCAGCTTCTGGTCCCCCCTCGACCCGGTCGAAGACGCCACCCTGCGCATGGTCGCCGGATCCCACCGCTGGGAAAAACCCGTGCTGCCGACCCGCTGGGTCAGCGAAGAAAGCTTCTTTCCGAACGAAGATGACTACATGCCCATCCCCGATCCGGATGACGAGGGCATGAAGGTGCTGGAATGGCCCATGCAGCCCGGCGACGCCGTGGCCTTCAACTATGATGTACTGCACGGTGCACGCGGGAATACCTCGACCACCCGCCGCCGCGCCTTTTCGCTCCGCCTTCTCGGCGATGACGCGCGTTATGTCGAACGCCCCGGTCGTACCTCGCCGCCCTTCCCCGGTCATGACATGACACCCGGCCAGAAACTGCGCGAAGACTGGTTCCCGGTGCTTTGGCCGACCCCTTGAGCGTTGCTGCCAATCGGGAAACAGTTAATTTATGATTCAGCGTTTCCATTGACCGACGCGTACAATTCGCCTCATTCTCGACATTATTGCGCCATATTTGCGTTCAATTCATGAAAGCGAGGCACTGCCACGCCCATTCTTCCGCCGGTGATTCCGAATCCCGAAGACGTGATATTCCGTTTGCCGACCCTCAGCGACGCCGAGATCATCGCGGCTGCCGGGCCTTACGATTTCACGATCGACGACACCGAGTCCGTTATCGTATTCGCAGACGTCGCAGTGCTGTTTTATGGAACAGAAAACGACAACGTGTTCACCCTGAATGACGGACGCGGGGTTTTCGTTGCGCGCGGCGGCAACGACCTGTTGTTCGGCGGCGCCCAGAATGACATCGCCTTTGGCGGAGATGGCAACGACACGCTCTATGGTGGCGAAGGAAACGACCTGCTCTTCGGCGAAGAGGGGAACGATCTCATCGAAGGCGGTGGGGGAAGCGATATCCTCTATGGCGGCATGGGCGCCGACACGATCCTTGACGAGGGCAGCGCGGACTACATCGATGCCGGCGCCGGCTCGGACAGCGTGGTCGGCGGCGAAGGCAATGACACCGTCCTGGGCGGTACCGGCAACGATGTCCTGTATGGGGGGATCGATCACGACATCCTGCACGGTGAGTTGGGGAATGACACCCTGTACGGCCAATTCGGGCATGACACCATGTTCGGTGGGGCGGGGTCTGACTGGATGTATGGCGACCTCGGCAACGACCTGATGTCCGGCGGCGGCGGAAATGATCGCATGTTTGGCGGGGATCACAACGACACCATGGGTGGCGGCAGCGGCCACGACGTGATGCGTGGCGGAAATGGCAACGACATACTCGATGGTGGCGAGGGCAATGATCTGCTGATGGGAAGCGCCGGCCACGACAGTCTGATGGGCGGTACTGGCTCGGATGTTCTCAAAGGGGGGTGGGGCGCCGATCACTTGGACGGTGGCAACGGCGCCGATACCCTGATTGGCGAGGGTGGCGCAGACGTTCTCTATGGCGGCAACAACGACGACAGCCTCAATGGCGGCGCACATGACGACACCCTTTACGGCGACGCCGGAACCGACACCTTGACCGGTGAAGATGGCAACGACGTGCTTTGGGGCGGAGCGGCACGCGACTTCCTGCGCGGCGGAGACGGGGACGATTCCCTGATGGGCGGCTCCGGCAACGATTACATGCGCGGAGGCAACGACGACGATACCTTGCTGGGCGGCGATGGAGAGGACTTGATCGAAGCCGGCAGCGGTTCGGACTTTGTCTCGGGCGGCGATGGCGACGATACGATTTTCGGCAATATCGGAGATGACACCCTGCGGGGGGAACGCGGCAATGATGCCATGCATGGCGGCGACGGCAATGACTTGATGTTTGGCCGCCAGGGCAATGACACGCTTACCGGAAGCAGCGGCAACGATGTCCTGTTTGGCGGAGACGGCAATGACTATCTTCGCGGGGGTGTCGGCAATGACATTCTACGCGGTGGCGCAGACGCGGATCAGTTCGTGTTCCGCGATACGGTCAACAACGGTCTGGATGTGATCCTCGACTTTGAAGACGGCATTGACCTGATCCGCATCGCCTCGGCCAACCATGGCTACACCGTCACCGGCACAGCCGATGGCGCACTCGTTGAGATGGACAACGGTATCGATTTTGTACTGACCGGCGTAAATGCGGCGTTGATCACCGACGACGACTTCGTATTCGTCTAGACCGATACACGCGCCATGAAAAAGGCCCGGATCGGACATCCGGGCCTTTTCTTTGTTGATTTCCTGAAATTTCAGCCCTGGTTGAGGGCATCCTTGACCATCGGGCCGACCTTGCCGAAATCCATCTGCCCGGTGTACTGCGCCTTGAGCGCGCCCATCACCTTGCCCATGTCGCGAATCGAGTTGGCGCCAACGTCCGCCACGGCTGCCTTGATCGCCGCGTTGACCTCTCCCTCGGAAAGCTGCTTGGGCAGGAACTCTTCGATCACACCGATTTCCGAGATCTCGCGTTCCGCCAGATCCAGCCGCCCGCCCTCTTCATAGGTGCGGGCGCTTTCCTGGCGCTGCTTTACCATCTTGGCCAGAATGCTGAGGATTTCACCGTCATCCACCCCGCTACGATCTTCGCCTTCTGCGCGCGCGGCAATGTCGCGGTCCTTGATAGCCGCCGTGATCAGCCGCAAAGTCGACAGACGCTCGGCGGCGCGGTCGCGCATCGCCTGTTTCATCGCCGTGTTAATTTCGTCCCGCAGTGTCATTGGGCCCTGCCATTTCATGTCAAACATAAGGCCGGGACCATACAAAACCCCAACCCGACTCGCAACCGCCTGCACCCCACGCGCCCCGAGGTCAACTTCGGCCTTGTTTTGCTGCGTTCGGCGCTTGACGCTGTCCCCACCCCGACATAGGTATCGGCCAATTTGTCAGCCGGAGAGTCGCACCATGGCCCAACAGCCCCCTTCCCACCCGACCGCTTGCCTTGCTCTTGCCGATGGGACGCTGTTTTACGGACGCGGTTTCGGCGCCACCGGCGAGACAGTGGCCGAACTGTGCTTCAACACCGCCATGACCGGCTATCAGGAAATCATGACCGACCCCTCCTATGCCGGGCAGGTCGTGACCTTCACCTTCCCCCATATCGGCAATACCGGCGTCACCCCCGAGGATGACGAAACCGCCGATCCCGTGGCCGAAGGTATGGTCGTGAAATGGGACCCCACCGAACCCTCGAACTGGCGGTCTGCCGATACCCTCTCCAACTGGCTCGCCACGCGCGGACGCATTGCGATTGGTGGCGTCGACACGCGCCGCCTGACCCGCGCCATCCGCCAGCAGGGCGCCCCGCACGTGGCGTTGGCCCATGACCCCGAGGGCAAATTCGATACCGAGGCGCTGATCGCCAAGGCACGCGCGTTCTCCGGCCTCGAAGGGCTGGATCTCGCCAAGGACGTGACCTGCGCGCAATCCTACCACTGGGATGAAATGCGCTGGGCTTGGCCCGAAGGCTATACCCGCCAGAAAGCCCCCAAGCACAAGGTCGTCGCGGTCGATTTCGGTGCCAAGCGCAACATTCTGCGCTGTCTCGCTTCGGCAGGCTGTGACGTCACCGTTCTGCCCGCCACGGCGACCGCCGAAGAGGTGCTGGCCCACAATCCGGACGGCGTGTTCCTCTCCAACGGCCCCGGAGACCCGGCCGCAACCGGTGAATATGCCGTGCCGATGATCAAGGACGTGCTCAAGGCCGACTTGCCGGTCTTTGGCATCTGCCTGGGCCACCAGATGCTGGCGCTGGCGCTGGGCGCCAAGACCATCAAGATGAACCACGGCCACCACGGGGCCAACCACCCGGTCAAGGACAACGACACCGGCAAGGTTGAAATCACCTCGATGAACCATGGCTTTGCCGTGGATAGCCAGACCCTGCCCGAGGGCGTGCTCGAAACCCATGTATCCCTGTTTGACGGCTCCAACTGCGGTATCCGCATCGCCGACAAGCCGGTCTTCTCGGTCCAGCACCACCCCGAAGCCAGCCCTGGCCCGCAGGACAGCTTCTACCTGTTCGAGAAATTTGCCGCGTACATGGCAGAGCGCGCCTGAAACGCCGGGCGTGTAAACCTTTCTTAACGGCGCATTAACCTTTCCCCGCGCATTCTGGCGATACCGTCAGAATGTCGTGGGTAAAGTGGATGAACGACCCGGTCATGCGTGTTTTCCGGGACGCCTCGCCGCCCCGCCAAGAAGATCACATGCCGCTTGGGCGGGATCTGATCGAACACGACCTTATTACCCCGTGGCAACTCTTCTACGCGCTTCGCGCCCAGCGGCGCTGGCAGGCCACGCTCTCGGATATTCTGCGCTCCCGCGGCTGGATTTCCGATCACGACCTGCGAAACCGGCAGGCGGCGCGGTTTTCGACGCACCAGATCGACCTGACACGCGAACCGCCCGACCCAAGGCTGGCGTCGCATCTGCCGCCGCATCTCTGCCTGAAATATTGCCTTGTCCCATGGGCGATCGAGGACGGCGTGCTGACTCTCGCCATCGGGCGCGCCGATCGGTTCGAGGAAATCCGCCCACAGCTCCCGCCTGACCTGCGCAGCGCCAATCTCGTTGTCGCTCCCGAGGATCAGGTCATGCAATACCTCTCCGTCACGCATCGCGAAGCACTGACAACACTGGCCGAAACGCGGGTAGCTCCTCAATTCAGCTGCCGGGGATGGGACATTCGCACCCCGCCCCGATCCGCACTCTTTCTCGGGCTGCTCGCCTGTGCAGCCCTGATGATCCTGTTCCAGCCCGCGCTGCTTTTTGCAGGGGTCATGGCTTGGGCGCTGCTGTCGCTGTTGATCGCTGCGGTGATGAAAAACGCAGCCCTGATCCTGCACATGATCCCCCGCAAGAACCCGCCTCTCCCCCCACCTTCTTCTCCGCCACCGCTGCCCCGCATTTCCGTCATGGTGCCCCTGTTCCGCGAAAAGGAAATCGCCCACGCCCTGATCCGCCGCCTGACCCGGCTCACCTATCCGCGCGCCTTGCTCGACGTGGTGCTGGTGCTTGAGGAAAAAGATACCTTGACCCGCCAGACCATCGCCCAGACCCGCCTGCCAAGATGGATGCGCGTGGTTCAAGTCCCGGCCGGGTCCGGACTCACCACCAAGCCGCGCGCTCTGAATTACGCGCTGGACTTCTGCAAGGGCGACATCATCGGCATCTGGGATGCCGAGGATGCCCCGGCCAAAGACCAGCTCGAACAGGTCGCCCAACACTTTGCCCATGCCGCGCCCGATGTGGCCTGCCTCCAGGGGGTGCTGGACTATTACAACCCCTATACCAACTGGCTGTCGCGCTGTTTCACCATCGAATATGCCACGTGGTTCCGCATCGTCCTGCCCGGGCTTGCGCGCATGGGGCTGGCCGTGCCGCTTGGTGGGACCACCTTGTTCCTGCGCCGCGAGGCCATTGAGCAGGTCGGCGGTTGGGACGCGCATAACGTCACCGAGGACGCAGACCTCGGCTATCGGCTGGCCCGCTTCGGCTACCGCACCGAACTCATGCACACGGTCACGCAGGAAGAAGCCAATTGCCGCCCCATCGCCTGGATCCGGCAACGCTCGCGCTGGCTCAAGGGCTTCATGATCACCTACCTCGTGCACATGCGCGCGCCCCGCCGGTTGTGGCGGGACCTTGGCCCGCGCAAGTTCTTCGGCTTTCATATGGTCTTCATGACCACCCTTACCCAGTTCGTGCTGGCGCCGCTGATCTGGAGCTTCTGGGCGGCAGCTCTGGGATTCGGCCATCCGCTTGCCGGAACCTTGCCTCCTGCGGTGATCGGCGCCATCGCCGCGCTGATGATCAGCGCCGGGATCATGAGCGCGCTCATCGCGCTCACCTCGATCCTTGGTCAGGGCCGGGAACGGCTCTACCCTTTCGTGCTGACCATGGCTTTCTATTTCCCGCTGGCGACGCTCGCGGCTTACAAGGCTCTGATCGAACTGCTGATCATCCCTTATTACTGGGACAAGACCGCCCACGGCAAAACCGCCGAAGGCACACAGGCCCATACAAGCTTTTCGTCTGAATAGATCAGCCGTCGCTTTCCTGCTTCAGCCGCGTCACGAAGGCCTGCGAGATATGATCGCGCAGCGCGTTATAGGCACCTTCCTCGTCTCGCGCCGCAATCGCATCCACGATCTTCTGGTGCTCGATCAACGTGTCGGTCCCGCGCCCCTCGGCAGCAATCGACGTGGTCGCCATCAACGCCATCGACCGGTGCACAAGGTCAAGCTGCTGCACGAGATAGCGGTTATGCGAGGCAAGATGGATCTGCTTGTGGAACCGCCGGTTCGACCGGGCAAGCGCGGACGGGTCGTCGACCAGCTTGTGATCCGCATCCACCATGTCCTGCAGCACGCGCACCTCTTCGTTTGTGGCATGGCGCGCCGCCAGCCGCGCGGCCAGCCCTTCCAGCTCGGTACGCACCACGTAAAGCTCAGCCATCTGATTGTGATCCAGCGACGACACGATCAGGCTGCGCCCGTCCCGCGCCAGCAGGGATTGCGTCTCGAGCCGCTGCAACGCCTCGCGGATCGGTGTGCGCGACACGCCAAAGCGTTCGGCCAGATCACTTTCCACCAACCTGTCGCCGGGTTTGAACACGCCCACGTCAATCGCTTCAAGGATCAGCGTATAAGCATCCTTGTTGGTTGATTTCACCTGAGCCATCGGCGCGTCTCCCCGTCTTATTGCGCGCCAGACTAAGCGCTCGGGGCAATCATGCAACCCCATACGGCACCGCAGCGTCTTTCCCGCCATTGCGCCGTTGCGGTCAAACACCTACCTTCCGTCCATGCCAAAGGAATCCTTCGCACATGTCTCGACCTGGGTGTTCGACCTCGACAACACCCTCTATCCGCCGCAGGCGCGGCTGTTCGATCAGATCGAAGTGCGCATGACGCGCTTCGTGATGCAGGCGCTTGGCGTCGATCAGCCCAAGGCCGACCACTTGCGCCGCCATTACTGGGCCACCTATGGCACGACCCTCGCGGGCCTGATGCGCGAACATGATGTCGACCCCGGTCCCTACCTGACCGAAGTGCATGACATTTCGCTGGACCACCTTGAACCGGACGCGCAGTTGGCGGCCTATATCCGTGCCCTGCCGGGGCGGGCCATCGTCTATACGAACGGCACCGCCCCCTATGCCGAACGGGTGCTGGCGGCGCGTGGGCTGGATGGGTTGTTTGATGCGGTCTATGGCGTGGAACATGCCGGGTTCCGCCCCAAACCGGAACGCGAAGCCTTTGAAACCGTGTTCAAAATGGATGGTGTGGATACCGAAACCGCAGCGATGTTCGAAGACGATCCGCGCAACCTCGAGGCACCACACGACATGGGGATGCGCACCGTGCACGTCGCCCCTGATCCGCATGATGCGGAGCACATCCATCATCATACCGACGACCTGGCCGCGTTTCTTCGAAAACTGAGCTGAGCGCAGGCGGTGACTGCGACAGTTCGCCCGATCAAAAGACGCCTTCTCAATTCACATTTATTTCCTGCACGCAGCAGGAGACCTTGAATGCCCTTGACGGAAACGCACTGAAACCTCGTTTTCCCAATGATGCCCGCCCGTTCCGGCATGTTGGCGAGTCCATCTTCCCGCCCTTTTGACCCTGGTTTGCGATTGGAGGAGCGGACAGATCGCGGCCAGCGAAACGTTTGGAACGATTTCAACTGGGCGTGATCCCGCCGGTTCGGATTGCGCCTGAGGGAAAGGCATCGTAAAGGGACTGGCAATCATGCTGCAGCGCAGCAATTCACCTTGTTATTCACATATTCGCGATTGTATATGTGATTCGACTTGAAACCACAGACCACAGGAGCCTCTGATGAGCCTGACCGAAACCGCAAACACCACCGCCCTTGCCGAAACCCACGAAGCCGCCCATGACGAAGTCATCTCGGCAGCGGGCCTCAAGGCGATCTATGCCGTGCTGCTGGCCGTGGTCGCGGCATGGGGTTCGGCGATCTATGCCTATGGTATCCCCGGTCTCTACATGCCTGCCGTCGCTGCAGTTCCCGTGATCTGGATCATTCTGCTGGTCATCTCGCGGGGATGACAAATACGCCTCTTGGAACCCGGCCCGCACAGGACTAAGTTCCGGGTTCAGGAGGCTTTCCCATGACCACCCTCACACAAGTCGACATCCTGGTTTCCGGCGGTGGCATCGCCGGGCTGACCGCGGCCGCCGCGTTTGCAAGCGCGGGGTTCTCGGTGCAATGCGTCGATCCGGCCCCGCCCGTCACGGAACGCGACGCCGCCGGATCGGACCTGCGCACCACCGCTTTCCTGCAACCCGCACGCGGCCTGCTTGACGAGGCCGGGTTGTGGCAGCGCCTTGATGAACACGCGGCACCCCTGCAGATTATGCGCATCGTCGACGCGGGCGGTGAAACGCCCGAGCCGCGCATCATCAAGGATTTCAACGCCACGGACATTTCCGATCTGCCCTTCGGCTGGAACCTGCCCAACTGGCTGCTGCGCCGCGAGATGCTGGCGCGGCTCTCGGAAATGGACAATGTCGACCTGCGCCTTGGAACGGCGACGACGTCGCTGTTTACCCGCACGAACGAGGCCCGCGCGGGCCTTTCGGACGGCACCCAGACCCGTTGCCGCCTTGTCATCGCCGCCGATGGCCGCAATTCGCCCATGCGCGAGGCCGCCGGGATCAAGGTGCACACCACCCGCTATGGTCAAAAGGCGCTCGCCTTTGCCGTGACCCACCCAATCCCGCATTGCAATGTCTCGACCGAAATCCACCGCTCGGGCGGTCCCTTCACGCTGGTGCCCCTGCCCGATTACCAGGGCAAGCCTTCGTCGGCACTGGTCTGGATGGAGCGTGGCCCGCGCGCCAAGGAATTGTTCGAAATGGACGTGCCGAACTTCGAGGCCGCCATGACGGAACGCTCCTGTTCGCTGTTCGGCCCGCTGACGCTGGCCTCGCGCCGCACGATCTGGCCGATCATCTCGCAATCTGCCGAATGCCTTTATGGAGAGCGCCTCGCGCTGGTGGCCGAAGCGGCCCACGTGGTGCCCCCGATCGGGGCGCAGGGCCTGAACATGTCGCTCGGGGACATGCGCATCCTGCTGGATTTGGCCAAGGCCAACCCGGCGGAACTGGGCAGCGAAAAGATGCTCGAAACCTACCACCGCAAGCGCTTTACCGAGGTCAAGCTGCGCGTAAAGGGCATCGACCTTCTCAACCGTGCGTCGATGATGGAGGCCCGCCCACTGCGCGATGCCCGCGCCATGGGACTGAACGCGCTCTATTCCATGGCCCCCGTACGCAAAACGCTGATGCAGATGGGGCTTGGGGCACGGTAGTATCGTGCATTTCGCGAGGCCGGGGGCCAGCCCCCGGACCCCCGGGATATTTTTGGCAAAAGGAAGATAAGGGCGTTTGGGGAGCGATCTTACAGCACCTTATCGAGCACCGTTTTCAGCCGCGCCATCGTCCCGTCCACATCATAAAGCTTGTCCAGTCCGAACAGGCCCAGACGGAAGGTCATGAATCCTTCAGGTTCATCACAGGCCAGCGGCACCCCGGCGGCGATCTGCATGCCCTCGGCGGCGAATTTGCTACCGTTCTGAACGCCCGGGTCCGAGGTATAGCTCACCACAACCCCCGGCGCACCGAAACCTTCGGCGGCAACTGATTGAATGCCTTTTTCCTTCAGCATCTGCCGCACGCCATTGCCAAGGGCCCACTGCGCTTCGCACAGCCGGTCAAAGCCATAGTCGCGGGTTTCCAGCATGGTATCGCGGAAGGCGCGCAGCGCGTCCGTCGGCATGGTCGCGTGATAAGCGTGGCTACCCCCTTCATAGGCCGCCATGATCGACCTCCATTTCTTGAGATCAATGGCAAAGCTGTCGCTTTCCGTCGTCTCCAGGCGCTCCAGCGCCCGCGCCGACATCATCACCAACCCGGCGGACGGCGAGGCGGACCAGCCCTTTTGCGGCGCGGAACACAATACGTCCACCCCCAGCGCCTGCATATCCACCCAGACACAGCCGGACGCGATACAGTCGAGCACCATCAGCGCGCCAACCTCATGCGCCGCGGCCGCCATCGCTGCAATATAATCATCCGGCAGGATCACCCCGGCGCTGGTCTCGACATGCGGGGCAAAGACCACATCCGGCTTAACCTCTTGAATCTTGGCGACAACCTCGTCAATCGGCGCCGGCGCAAACGGCGCTGTGGCTCCGTTGCCGGTCTGGCGCGCCTTCATCACCGTGCTTTCGGCGGCAAATCCCCCGGCCTCGAAAATCTGGCTCCAGCGATAGGAGAACCAGCCATTGCGCACCACCAGCGTTTTTGCCCCGCGCGCAAACTGGCGCGCGACTGCCTCCATGCCATAGGTCCCGCCACCGGGCACCAGCGCCACCGCCTCGGCGTTGTAGACCTCTTTCAACATCGCGTTGATATCCAGCATCACCTGCTGAAACGCCGCTGACATGTGGTTCAGGGACCGGTCGGTGAACACCACCGAGAACTCGTCCAAACCGCCGGGATCAATCTCGCTCGCCATGGGACACTCCTTTGTCTGTTGTCCCAAGGGCTAGCGCGAATGCGCGCCATTGCAAAGACTCAAAGCGGCCCGGGTCGGCGTTCTTCGCTCAACAGCACATTTGCATCCACATTACCCACGCCCGGCAGGGTCATGATCCGCCGCCTGAGCACCCGTTCAAAATCCGGGATGTCGCGCGCCGTGACCCGCAGCCGGTAATCATACATGCCCAGCACATGCTCCACCGTCTGCACCTCTGGAATCGCCGTCACTGCCCGCTCAAAGTCTTCAAGCGAAATCCGCCCCTTGGTGGCCAGCTTCACGCCCAGAAACACCGTCACCCCAAAGCCCAGCTTCTCCGCGTCCAGATCAAGCCGCCGCCCGGCAATGACGCCGCTGTCCTGCAACCGCTTGATCCGCCGCCACGTCGCGGGCTGGCTTAGCCCAAAGGCCCGCCCCAGCGCGCCCGCGTTGCGCGTCGCATCTTCGCTCAGGGCGCGCAAAAGCCCGCGATCTATCTCGTCCAGCTCGATCATACCGGCAGGCTTTCGTCCGACTTGATCCGCGCCACATGCATCAACGCTTCAATATCTGCGATATGCGGCAGGGTCAGGATACGCGCGCGGTAGATCTCCTGATAATGCGGCATGTCCCGCGCAATCACCGAAAGCCGCACATCCACCTGCCCGAGAAAGGTCTGGATTTCGAGCACCTCAGGAATGTCCCGTGCCGCGGCAATGAAATCGTCAAAGGCACGTGCCTGTGTTTTGTCCAGCGTCACCCGCAAACTCACTTCGACAGCATAGCCCAACGCCTGCCAGTCGATCACCGCCCGCTGCCCCCGCAACACGCCCGCTTCACGCAGCTTCTCGATCCGTCGGGTCAGGCGCGACGTGGTCAGCGTGAGCCGGTCCGCGAGATCGGGAATCGATTGCTGCGGGTCGGCCTGCATGTGGCGAAGTATGCGCCTGTCGAGGTCATCAAGCATGAATCATGCGGTAAACTAAATTTTGACGAATAGCCAGAGCAATATTTCCCCAAATACCGCACCGAACACCGCTCGTCTTCCCCCGCCAGCGCCCTATGATCGCCCCCAGAGATATCAAACAAGAGGGAGCGCCGACATGCGCGTTTACTACGATCGCGATTGCGACATTAACCTGATCAAGGACATGAAAGTGGCCATCCTCGGCTATGGTTCGCAGGGCCACGCCCACGCGCTGAACCTGCGCGACTCGGGTGCCAAGAACGTTGTTGTCGCCCTGCGCGAAGGCAGCCCCTCGGCCAAGAAAGCCGAAGGCGAAGGCCTGCAGGTCATGGGCATCGCGGAAGCCGCCGCATGGTGCGACCTGATCATGTTCACCATGCCCGATGAACTTCAGGCAGAGACCTACAAGAAATACGTGCACGACAACATCCGCGAAGGCGCGGCGATTGCCTTTGCCCACGGCCTGAACGTGCATTTCGGACTGATCGAGCCCAAAGACGGCGTCGACGTTATCATGATGGCGCCCAAAGGCCCCGGCCACACCGTGCGCGGCGAATACACCAAAGGTGGCGGCGTGCCCTGCCTCGTGGCTGTTGACCGCGACGCAACCGGCAAGGCGCTGGAAATCGGCCTGTCCTATTGCTCTGCCATCGGCGGCGGGCGCTCGGGCATCATCGAAACCAATTTCCGCGAAGAGTGTGAAACCGACCTGTTCGGTGAGCAGGCCGTTCTCTGCGGTGGCCTCGTGGAACTGATCCGCTGCGGTTTCGAAACCCTGGTCGAAGCCGGCTACGCACCGGAAATGGCCTATTTTGAGTGCCTGCACGAAGTGAAACTGATCGTGGACCTGATCTACGAAGGCGGCATCGCCAACATGGACTACTCGATCTCGAACACTGCCGAGTATGGCCAGTACGTCACCGGCCCGCGCATCCTGCCCTACGAGCAGACCAAGAAAGCCATGAAGGACGTCCTCACCGACATTCAGCAGGGCAAATTCGTGCGCGACTTCATGCTTGAAAATGCCGTGGGTCAGCCCACCATCAAGGCGGCCCGCCGTCACAATGACGAGCACCAGATCGAAGCCACCGGCGAGAAACTGCGCGGCATGATGCCGTGGATCTCGGCTGGCAAAATGGTCGACAAAGAAAAGAACTGATTGCGCGCGGGGCCTTCCCGCAGCAAGAGTTTCATCTGACGAAAACGATTGACCCCGGCCCCCGCGCCGGGGTCAATTGCCTTAAGGACATTCCATGACGCAATCCCCTGACATCACCCCCCAAAGCTGGCTCATGGTCGCTGCGCTTGGCGTGATCTGGGGCGGCACCTTCATGGTGCAGAAACTGGCGCTGGGCTACCTGCCCCCGCTCTGGGTGGCCGCTGGACGCATCAGCTTTGCCGCCGTCCTGACCGTGGCCCTCTGGCAGGCACTCGGCGGGCGCCTGTTTACGTCAGAGGAAACCGATTGGCGCGCCCTCGGGCTGGTCTCTCTGCTGAGTGTTGCCATTCCCTTCATGCTCCTGTCCTTTGCCCAGCAATTCGTGACCTCGGGATTTGCCGGGGTCTCCATGGCGGCGGTCGCACTGATCACCCTGCCGCTGGCGCATGTCTTCATCCCCGGCGAGCGCATGACCCTGCGCCGCACCATCGGCTTTGTCATCGGTTTCATTGGTGTTCTGGTCCTGATCGGCCCCGGTGCCTTTCAAAGCTCGGGTAACGCTCTGGAAACCGTGGGCCGTTTCGCCTGTCTCGGGGCGGCCTGCTGCTATTCTGTGTCGTCAATCGTCATGCGCCGCCTGCCCCCGATCGACGCCGTGGGCCTTTCGGCGATCACGCTGGTCTTCGGCATGGGCCTCGTTGTGCCCATGGCGCTCATCAACCATGGCCTGCCGGAAATCCCGGCGGCCCAGGGGCTGTTCTACGTCGTGTTGCTGGGGCTTGTCCCCACCGCGGGCGCGAACCTTTTGCGCAATGTCGTGATCCGCAGCGCCGGGCCGGTCTTCATGAGCCTGACCAACTACATGGTGCCGCTCTGGTCGGTCCTGCTCGGGGCGGTCTTCCTTGCCGAACCCGTGCAGCCCTCGCTGCTCTGGGCCACCTTGCTGATCCTTGCTGGCGTCGGGCTGAGCCAGTACGGCGCGCTGAAACGCCTGTTCGGCGCAGGCTGATCAGCCCGCAACCGCCGCGCTCACCGCATCCACCACACCATCGACGGCCTGCTCCAGCAACACGGAATCCTCGCATTCCGCCATAACCCGGATCAACGGCTCCGTGCCGGACTTGCGGATCAACAGCCGCCCCTTCCCGGTCAACGCAGCCTCGGCATCGGCGATCGCCGACTTGACCGCATCCATCTCCAGCGGCGCCTGCCCGACTTGATACCGCACGTTCTTGAGCATTTGCGGCACAGCTTCGAAAACATGGGCAAGCTCGGACGCCTTCTGCCCGGTCCCCACCATGGCCGCGAGGAACTGCAAGCCCGCCATCAGGCCATCCCCGGTCGTGGCATAGTCGGTCATCACGATATGGCCCGACTGCTCCCCACCAAGGTTGTAGCCCCCCTTGCGCATCGCTTCGACCACGTAACGGTCTCCGACCGCCGTCCGCTCAAGCCGCAATCCACGCCCTTCGAGATACCGCTCAAGCCCGAGGTTCGACATCACGGTCGCAACCAATGCTTCCCCCTTGAGCCGCCCTTCGGCGGCCCAACGTGATGCCAGCACTGCCATGATCTGATCGCCATCGGCCACCTTGCCGGTTTCGTCGATGATCATGACGCGGTCCGCATCACCATCCAGGCAGATCCCCACATCCGCGCCATGCGCCACAACGGCTTCGCTGGCGGTTTGCGGCTTGGTCGAGCCGCAATTCTTGTTGATGTTCAGACCATTCGGCGACGTGCCAACCGGAATGACGTCCGCGCCAAGCTCCCAGAGCGCTTCGGGAGCCGCGCGATAGGCCGCCCCGTTGGCGCAGTCGATCACCACCTTGATCCCCGTAAGCGGCAGCGCGCGCGGCAATGAGCTTTTGACCCGCTCGATATACCGGAACCGCCCGTCGTCGATCCGTTTTGCACGCCCGATATTCTGGGCATGCACCGGTTCGACCCCTTCTTCGATCAGCCGTTCGATTTCCAGCTCGGCCTCGTCCGAAAGCTTGAAACCATCCGGTCCGAAAAACTTGATGCCATTGTCTTCCGCCGGGTTATGGCTGGCCGAGATCATGACCCCCAGATCCGCACGCATGGAATTGGTCAACAGACCCACCGCGGGTGTCGGGACCGGCCCCAGCAACAGCACGTTCATCCCCGTGCTCGTGAGACCCGCCGTCAGCGCGTTCTCAAACATATATCCGGAAAGGCGCGTATCCTTGCCAATCACCACGCGATGCTGGTTGGTCCCGTCATTGCGGAAATACCGCCCCACGGCAGCGCCGATGCGCAATGCCATCTCCGCAGTCATCGGATGCTGGTTCGCTGTGCCGCGCACCCCGTCCGTACCAAAAAACTTACGCACCATGATACTCTCCTGTCGTCACTGCCTGCCACAACTGCAGGGCCTGCCGTGTTTCGGCCACATCATGCACCCGCACAACCTGCGCTCCCTGCGCGAACCCTTCCAGCGCGACGGCCACAGATCCCGGCGCCCTCTGATCGGCCTCCGGCGCATTCCCGATCTTGCCGATGAACCCCTTGCGCGATGCCCCGAGCAGTATCGGGCAGCCAAGGCTGTGAAACAGGCTCAGGCGCGCAAGCAGGGCAAGGTTGTGCTCGATCCGCTTGCCAAAGCCGATGCCGGGATCAACAAGGATCTGGTCACGCGGTATGCCCAGCCCGGTCAGCATGCTAACCTGGGCAGCCAGAAAATCGTACACATCCAGAAGCACGTCGTCATAGCGCGGGTCGGCCTGCATGGTCTCCGGATCGCCCTGCGCATGCATGACGCAGATCGGCACCGCACGCTCCACGCACAGCGTTTTCAGCGCCGGGTCGAATGTGAAGCCGGACACGTCATTGACAAGAAATGCCCCTTCGTCCAGCGCGGCCCGCGCCACCACGGCCTTGCGCGTGTCGATGCTGATCGGCACCTGCAACACGTTGGAAATCGCGGCGATTACCGGCGCGGTGCGGGCAATCTCGGCCTCGGGAGGCACTTCCATCGCGCCGGGGCGCGTGGATTCGCCTCCGACGTCAATAAGGCTTGCCCCGGCATCGACCATGACCCGCGCATGGGCCAGCCCTCGGGCCGGTCCGACATGTGCGCCACCATCCGAGAAACTGTCCGGGGTCACGTTCAGGATGCCCATGATCTGGGGGCGGTCCATACGCACCCGCCCCAGCTTGGATCGCGGGGCGGTCATCGCCGCCAGCACGTCCTCGGGCACGTCGCGCGCAGAAATCACCTCGGGCGGCGCGCCGCGCCGCAAATGTTCAACATGAGTAAACCAACACCAGCCCCCTGCAAGCACCAAAGCGCCTTCCGGACGCGCGGCATCGGTCTGGGGGATCGCACGAAAATAATCCGTCATGATTGCTGAATGCGCAATTGCCAGCCGAAAGGCAAGCGCTCAGAACTGCTCGGCGTCCACAGCCACGGCCCGCACGGGGATATTCGCGTGCTCCGGCGGGTTCGCGCCGACGGTCCAGAACCGCCGCGCCTGCACCAGCTCGGCAAACCAGATGCCCAGCGCCACCGCGTCGTGCGGCTGTGCCGACGGGCCATCCACCGCATCCAGCACGATCTTGGACGGCGCCCAGACACAGAACTGCCCATTCTTCATCGCCCAGTCCAGCTCGGTCCGGGTGTTCACCACCACACAGCGCGGGTCTTTCGAGGCCAGCACCCAGGCGTTCTGCTCGATCGTCAGCAGGTCGATCCGCCGCTGGGTCATGGCATGGCCGGTACGCGGCGCGGGCGAATCGCCGGCCCCGACGCAAAAGATCACCGGCACGCCGTCCCGTTCCAGCTGGTCAATCCAACCCGTAAGGTACGGCGACGTGATTGCCTCGTTGGACAGGAACACAACCCGCGGATGGGGGGCCTCATCCTCGGCGGCCTCCTCGACGGGGGCCAATGATGTCTTGCGGCTGCGCACGATCTCCACCCCAAGCGCCCCCGGCCCCCGGTCCAGCTTTTCGATCCGCACGAACACCCGCATCGCCTGTGGCTCATGAAGGATGCGTTCGGCAACGCGCTCGGCCAGCGTTTCCAGAAGATTGAGCCGCTCGGCGGCCAGTTCATGGGCGATCGCCTCGGTCACACGGTCATAAGACAGGATGCGGTCCACATCGTCCTCGACCGCCCCGGACAACGGACGCACCTCGACCACGACGTTGAAACAGACACGCTGCATCTGGCCGCGCTCCTGCTGGAACGCTCCGATGTCTACCTCGACGATATGGTCGCGCAGGGAAATCCGGTCCAGCGGATCGGGGCCAGAAGTGGCTTCGGACCGTTCGGACGGGTGCGCAAATGCGAGGCGGATTTCATTGGTCATGGCGCCGCTCCTGTTGGTATCGGGCAACGCCCAGACTAGGCGCTTGCTTGGCCTTTAACAAAGCCCAAGACGGCAAACCAGCGGCGAAACGCGTCACTGGCGGGTGACTGCGCAGCCTGAGATCGGCCTAATTCTGGGAAATGCGGGTCGGCATCCGGTAGAAATGGTGCACGCCGATGGTCGCGGTCCGCTTGAACTTGCGCGACCAGGACGGGCTCACGGCCTTGGTGTGATAGTGGGTTGCCCCTTCCGTCAACACCTTGGGCGCGCCGTCGATCAACAGCCGGGCCACCTTGCCCACGCGCTCATAAGCGGCCTTTTCGTGGATGCGGTTCTTCACCCCGTCACAGTTGTAGGTGAACTGGCACTGGTATTTGCGCCCGCTCGCCGTACCCTGGTTGATCACGCCACAGATGCTGTCAGGAAACGCGCCATGCTCGGCGCGGTTCATGATGACCTCGGCCACCGCGAACTGTCCCTTGATGCTCTCGCCGCGCGCCTCGAAATAAAGCGCCTCCGAAAGGCACTGCCATTCCGTGTCGCGTTCCTTCTTGGCCACCGGCGGCAGCGTGTCGATCCAAGCACGCGAATAGCTCACCTGCTCGGTCAGCTTTTCAGACTTCGGCGCAAAGAAATCACGAAGCTTCTTTCCATCAAACAACGCCACGCGCTTGGGCAGCGTCGCGTCGTCCCGGTTGTCGGCAGGCGCCTCGGCCATCGCCACTCCGGACGTCAGAGAAAAAACAAGAACGGCAGCAAAAAACTTACGCATAGCGACCTCAAAATCGTTTCCAGACCGGACCCTCCCCGTCCGAAACTGGCGCCCTCTTAGCCGAATTGTCCAAAATCGTCCAGTCGGTCGCCTTTCGGCGCTTCCGACAAGACACGCCGATGTCAAGCAAAAGCCTCAAAAAAGTCTTATTTTATGAGATTTTGTCCTGAATCGCGAACTGTGCTGCGGCCAAACGCGCAACCGGTACGCGGAACGGCGAACAGGACACATAGTTCATTCCGATCTCGCGACAGAAGGCGATTGATTCGGGGCTGCCCCCGTGTTCGCCGCACACCGACAGCGTCAACTCGGGCCGCGCCTTGCGCCCCCGTTCTGCCCCCAGCCGAAGCAGCTCACCCACCCCCTCGCGATCCAGCGTATGGAACGGATCTTCCGGGAAAACGCCCTGCTGCACATAGGGCGACATGAAGCGCCCCGCATCATCGCGCGACAGGCCATAAGTCATCTGCGTGAGGTCGTTGGTGCCGAAGCTGAAAAAGTCACAGTGCGGCGCAATATCCTCTGCCCGGAGCGCGGCGCGCGGTGTTTCCACCATCACGCCCAGCCGATAGTCGAAGTCACGCCCCTTCTCGGTACGCACGGCAGCGGCCACCGCGTCGATGCGGGTCTTGACCAGTTCCACTTCACGCTTGGCCGACACCAGCGGGATCATGATCTCGGGCACGATCGGCGCGCCGTCTTCCGTCACCATCAGCATCGCCTCGAAAATGGCGCGCGCCTGCATGTCGTAGATTTCCGGCACCGTGATCCCAAGCCGCACGCCCCGCATCCCCAGCATCGGGTTGTACTCGCCCAGCGCCTCCACCCGGCGCGTCACGTCCGACAACGGCAGGTTCAGTGCCTCGGCCAGGTCCCGCAGCCCGGCGCGGTCGGTCGGCAGGAACTCGTGCAAGGGCGGATCGAACAGGCGCACACAGACCGGACGCCCCTCCATGATGCGGAACAGTTCAGCAATCGAGTTACGCTGCAACGGCAAAATCTGCTGCAACGCGGCGCGGCGATCCTCCGAACCGTCGGCAAAGATCATCTCGCGGATGGCAGTTAGCCGGTCCGCCTCAAAGAACATGTGCTCGGTCCGGCACAGCCCGATCCCCTGCGCCTTGAAATTCAGCGCCGTGCGCGCATCGTCGGGCGTATCGGCATTGGCGCGCACGTCGATGTCGCGCACATCATCGGCCCAGTTCATCAGCGCCTGGAACGCATCATCCAGTGCCGCCTCGACCATCGGCGCCTCTCCGGCAAGGATCTGGCCGTTGGTGCCGTCCACCGTGATCACGTCGCCCTCGCGGAACACCCGTCCATCCGGCGCCACCAGCCGCCGCTTGCGGGTATGGAACCGCATCTGTGACGCGCCCACCACGCAAGGCAGGCCAAGCCCGCGCCCGATCACGGCGGCGTGGCTGGTGATCCCGCCCCGTTCCGTCAGCGCCGCACTCGCCGCGTGCATGCCGCGAATGTCTTCCGGGTTGGTTTCCCGGCGCACCAACACACAGGCTTCGCCGCGCGCCGCGCTGGCCTGCGCTTCGGCGGCGGTAAAGACGATCTTGCCCGTGGCCGCGCCGGGGCTGGCCGCCACGCCCGCGCCGATCACGTCGCGCTTGGCGTTGGGGTCGATCTGGCGGTGCAAAAGCTCATTAAGGGCGCGTGGCTCGATGCGCATCACCGCTTCCTCGCGCGGGATGATCCCGTCATTGGCCAGCGACACCGCGATCCGCACCGCCGCCCGCGCCGTGCGCTGCACACGCACACCGTCAAGAATATGCACCTCGCCGCTGTCGATCGCGAATTCGCACTGCATCTCTTCGCGCAGCTTTATGCGCATCACTGCCGCATGGGCCTTGAGCTGTTCAAACGCCTCGGGAGCCTCTTCCTCCAGCGACGCGCCACGCGCATCCCTTTCGAGGTACAGCGCCTCTGCCCCGGTCTGCAACGCATCCCGCCCCTGACTCTGGCTCAGGTATCGTCCCGTGATCTGCGGCAGGCCCGTGTCGCCATTGACCAGCTGCAACACGCCCGAACCGCATTCGCCCTGCCCGACACCCAGAACCATCGACTGCACCACCAGCCCAAGCCCCGCATCCGCCGGCGCGCCCTTGGCCATGCGCAACAGGCGTGCGGTTGTGCCCTCCCAGGCCCGCGCCATTGACCGCAACACGCCCACAAGCTGCTGCCCACGTTCCTGCGGAAACGGCTCCTCTGCCTCGTCCTCATAGGCTTCCAGGAACTGTGCCACCACGTCGGGGGCGTTCATATCCAGATCGTCAAAAATATCCGGGTCAAGCCGCGCGACATGCGTCGAATAGGACTGGATGAACTTCACATACAGCCGCGCCGCCGCCTTTTCGCCAATCCGCTTGCCCAGCGCCTCAAGGCGGGCGTCGTTCATGCCGATGTTCAACACCGCCCCCGGCCCACCCCAGTCGGGATCTTCCGAAGACGGGCGCACACACAACAATTGTTCCGAGGCAAAAGGCGCAAGGATACGCGCCATCTCCGGCGTTTCGCCGGTCGCAATCCGATGTACCTCGTCAAAACTCAGCGCCACCGTCACCGGCACAGGCAGGTCCAGCCGCACGAGGCGCTGCAGGCATTTTGCCCGCCCGCCATGATTGGCGACGCTCACAGGCGCATCCTGTGTGATCAGGGTGATATCGGGGTCGTTTTGCTGCACTGCGGCACCTTTCTTTGAAACCGCAGCATACGCGCCAACTGGAACGAGGCAAGCGAAAGCTTGCCTCGCCCGACTGCGTCAGGTGATCACCCCTCGACGCGGGTCAGGTCGGCGGCCCCAAGGCAAATCGTGCGAATACGCGACAACAGGTTCAGACGGTTGCGCCGCACGGTTTCGTTATCACTGTTCACCTGCACCGCTTCAAAGAACGCATCAATCGGGGCGCGCAGAGAGGCCATGGTCCCCATGGCCGATGCGAAATCTTCGGCCTCGATGGCCGAAGAGATCGCGCCCTCCGCCCCGTCAAGCGCCGCAAACAGCGCCTTTTCGCTCTCATCCTCGGCAAATTTCACATCCGCCCCAAAGGAATATTCCACCCCGTCCTTTTCCTCGGCCTGGCTCAGGATGTTGTTGGCCCGCTTGAATCCCTGCAACAGGTTCTCGCCATCTTCAGTGCTCATGAAGTCCTGCAACGCCCGCGCGCGCTTCACCAGCAGCGTCAGGTCATCATTGCCCGGCATCGCGATACAGGCGTCAATCACGTCATGGCGAATGCCCTGATCGCGCAGGTAGACTTTCAGGCGGTCATGGAAGAACCCCAGCAAATCGCGCGACGTGTCCGGCAGACGGCTCTTCAACTCTTCCATATGCTCAGGCAGGTCGCCATCAAACGCATCCAGCACGGTACGCACCGCAGCACCAAAGACGCCATGATCTGCCACTTCCGCCATCATATCCGTCATCAACCCACGCGACACGGCATCATCGCCATTCTGTGCAATCTCGTGACGCAGCAACTGGCCATCAAAGTAGCGATCCAGCGACAGGCGCAGATCGTTTTCCAGCACCAACCGGATCACCCCCAGCGCCGCGCGACGCAAGGCAAACGGGTCTTTCGAGCCGGTCGGCTTTTCGTCGATCGCCCAGAACCCGGTCAGCGTATCCAGCTTGTCCGCCAGCGCCACCGTAACCGACAAGGGCGCGGTGGGCACATCATCTGACGGGCCCAGCGGCGAATAATGCTCCTGCGCCACGGCGGCCACCTCTGCGGGCATGCCTGCGGCCTCGATGTAATAGCGCCCCATCAGGCCCTGCAACTCGGGGAACTCATAGACCATCTGCGAACTCAGATCGGCCTTGGCCAGATGGGCGGCATCCTTCGCGCGGCCTGCGTCGGCACCGGTCACGCCCGCCAGTTCACCCGCAAGCGCGGCGATCCGGTCAATCCGCGCGGCCTGCGTGCCCAGCTTGTTGTGGAAGGTCACGTTTTCAAGGTCGTTGCTCCAGACCGTCATGTCCAGCTTGGCAATGCGCAGATCGTTCTCCCAGAAGAATTTCGCATCCGACAGCCGTGCAAACAGCACCTTCTGGTTGCCCGCCAGAATGGTCGCGCCATGATCGGCGGTCTCGCGGTTGGCCACGGTGATGAACTTCTCGATCCGGCCCGTCTTGGGGTTCTTCACCGAAAAGAACTTCTGGTGCTCCTTCATCGAGGTCTGCAGCACTTCGGCCGGCAGCCCAAGGAAATCCTCGGCAATATCGCCCATCAGAACCACGGGCCATTCCACCAGCCCCGCCACCTCGGCCAGAAGCCCCTTGTCCTCGACCACCTCAAGCCCTTGGGCAAAGGCCATGTTGGTCGCGTCATGCCAGATATGCTCGCCCCGCTCCTCGGCGCTCAGGATCACCTTGTCGCGCTTGAGCTTGACCTCGTAATCCTCGAACCCGGTGACGGCAAACCGTCCTGCGCCCATGAAACGGTGCCCTTCGGTCGTATCACCCGCGGTGATCCCGTCGATCTCCAGCGGCACCACCTCGGCCCCTGCCTCGTCGCTGAGAATGCACAGGATCGAATGCAGCGGACGCACCCAGCGCAGGCTTCCCGCGCCCCAGCGCATCGACTTGGGCCAGGGGAAATTGCGGATCGTGTCTTCCAGAACCTCGGCCACGATCTCAGCCGCCGGACGCCCCGGCTTGGTGATGGTGGCAAAATAAACCGCCCCCTTGGGGGTGTCGCGCTCTTCCAGATCCTCGCGCGCTACGCCAGCGCCGCGCAGGAAGCCTTCGATCGCCTTGTCCGGCGCGCCCACTTTCGGCCCCTTGCGCTCTTCCTTGACGGTCGGGCTTTCGGCCAGCAGCCCCTCAAGCGCCAGCGTCAGACGGCGCGGCGTCGAAAACCCATGCGCCCCGGCATAGGTCAGCCCCGCCTCGACCAGACCATCCGTCACACGTTTCTTCAGGTCTTCAGCAGCCCGCGCCTGCATACGTGCGGGGATTTCCTCGGAAAACAGTTCGATCAGCAGATCAGGCATGACAGGTCCTTAGAAGTTCACGATTGTCTGTATGACAATCGCATTGGCGATATCCACGAAAAAAGCCGAGACAAGCGGCAAAACCACAAAGGCGATGGGCGACGGCCCATAACGCTTGGTCACGGCGGTCATATTGGCGATGGCGGTGGGGGTGGCCCCGAGCGAAAACCCGGCGAACCCGGCGGCCAGCACGGCGGCGCGATACCCGCGCCCCAGAACCGGAAACAGGATGTAGCGGACGAACAGGAACGTCATGACCGTCTGGCAGGCCAATACCAACGCAATGCTCCAGCCAACGCCGCGCAGGGTCGCGAAATCCAGCGTCATCAGCGAAATGGCAAGAAACGCCCCCAGCGCAAAATCCGAAATCACCGCCAGCGACGGCGTCCGCGAAATCGGCGCCATCTTCGGAAACAGCACGGGGGACACGTTGCCCACAACAATCCCCATGATCAGACAGGGCACAAAGGTCGGCAACATCAGCCCGGCGGCCTCGATCACCTCGCCCAGCGCATGGCCAAGGATGATCGCAAGGTTCAGCGCCAGCATCACCCGCATCAGGCTGATATGGGTGATGGGCCGCACATGGCCTTCCTTGTCAAAAGGCAGGCCCACGGTTGTCTCCTCGTCGGGACGGCGCGGGGTCAGGTCGAAACGGGCAATCAGCAGCTTGGCAATCGGTCCCCCGATCAGCGCCGCCACGATCAACCCGAGCGTCGCCATCGCGATCCCGATCTCGGGCATATCGGTCAACCCGGTCGCGCGCACCACCTCGGGCGCCCATGCAATGGCAGTGCCATGCCCCCCGATCAGCGCCGCCGATCCCAGCATCACCCCTGCCGGCACCGGCAGGTCAAAGTAAAGCGCCCCGACGACGCCAATCCCGTTCTGTGCCACGATCATCAGCACCGTCAGCACCAGCAGGATCGCCAGCGGCTTGCCCCCGGCGACGAGATCGCCAAGACGTGCATTCAACCCGATCGAGGTGAAAAACAGGATCAGGAACAGGTCGCGCCCCTGCATCGAGAACTCAAGATCCTGCCCGCTTACCTGCATGTAAAGCGCAAACAGACCTGCGGCGAGCAACCCGCCCGACACCGGTTCAGGAATATTGAACTCGCGCAGGAACACTACCTTGCGGGTCAGCCGAGCCCCCAGCAGAAAGACCGCGAACCCGAAGGTCGCGGTCAGAAAGTCGTTTATGATGACCGGCTCAGCCACCCATCAGCTCTCCGGCGCGGGCGGACAGCCCTCGGGCGCGGGCTTGCCGTCAAACACGACCTCGCCACAGCGGTTGATCTGATGCCACGCGAAACCGCGCCCATCCGGCAGGATCGCGATCACGCGATCCACGCCGTAAACCACGTTCTCAGTGCCCAAAAACGCCAGCGCCTCGCCCTCTTCCAGGGCATAACCGATTTCCTTGGCATCAAAACAGTCAAACCACCCCGGCGCCACAAGCGGCTCGGGGCGTTCATAGGCTTCATAGGTTTCGGTCAGCAGGCCGGAACTCATCGACGTGGTGAAACAGGCCCGATACCGGATCGGGGAACTCTCCGAGTCAATCGCCTCGAAGTTTTCATAGAGAATCGGCTCGGGCTGACCGCTGGCCATCACGGTCAATTGCACGTCATCCGTGCCCGACGCCGGAACGGCATCGTAATAGGCATAAACCTGCAGGTAATACATGGCGATGCCAGCAATGAAAGCGACCACGACAATAAACCCCGCCAGCAGTTTTCCGTTCACGCCGCGTGCCCCCCGGCCTCGGTCAGCACAAAGGCGTCGGCGCATTGCTTGGCCAGCGCCCGCACCCGCCCGATATAGGCTTGCCGCTCGGTGACCGAGATCACCCCGCGCGCGTCCAGAAGGTTGAACAAGTGGGACGCCTTGATGCACTGATCGTATGCCGGATGCGCCATGATGATGCGCTTGCCGGTTTTCGGGTCGACATGCTCCTGCGCCAGAATCTTTTCGCACTCTGCCTCGGCCTCCTCGAACTGCTTCAAAAGCACCTCGGTATTGGCCACGTCAAAGTTCCAGCGGCTGTATTCCTGCTCGGTCTGTTTGAACACGTCCCCATAAGACAGCGCAATCGGCGCGTCCGGTGCGTTGAACGGCATGTCCATCACGTGATCCACACCCAGAACATACATCGCCAGCCGTTCAAGCCCATAGGTCAGCTCGCCCGAAACCGGGTGACAGTCATGCCCGCCGACCTGTTGGAAATAGGTGAACTGGCTGACTTCCATACCGTCACACCAAACTTCCCAGCCAAGCCCCCACGCGCCCAGCGTCGGGCTTTCCCAGTCATCCTCGACAAAGCGGATATCATGCAGCTCCATGTCGATCCCGATCGCCTCAAGCGAGCCGAGATACAGCGCCTGAAGATCCGGCGGGCTGGGTTTGATCAGAACCTGGTACTGGTAATAATGCTGCAACCGGTTCGGGTTCTCGCCATAGCGCCCGTCGGTCGGACGGCGCGACGGCTGCACATAGGCCGCGGCCCAGGGTTTGCTGCCCAGCGACCGCAGGGTCGTGGCCGGGTGGAACGTCCCGGCGCCGACTTCCATGTCATAAGGTTGCATGACGGCACAGCCCTTCTCGGCCCAGTATGCCTGAAGCCGCAGGATGATCTCCTGGAAACTGCGCGGTTTGCTGTCTTTTGATGCCATGGCTCTGCCCCTTGGAAACGCGGCTCTTGCTTATGCGGATGCAAAGACGGGGTCAATTGCACGAAGCCTCAAAATGGGGATGCAAGACGGCGTGAACCTGCTAAACAGGTCCAACCAAGACACCTATTTGCATTTCAGGGGCCTTTCCAAAGATGTTGCGCGTACTACTGTCGCTGTTTCTCTCCGCTTTCTTCTTCACCACCGCCGCTTTCTCCCAATCCGCCGATGACGAACTTGTCTGGGTCCAGCTCGAGGCCCAACCCAGCCTGACCGTCGCCGAAGAACGCATCCGCGCCTATGGCGAACGGATGCAGGACGTGAACGGATTTTCTCTTGGCGGCGGCTGGTACGCCATCGCGCTTGGCCCCTATCAGCGCCGCGATGCGGAATCCGTGCTGCAGGTCTACCGCTCCGAGGGCCTGATCCCGATCGACAGCTACATTTCCACCGCGGGCAGCTACCGCAGCCAGTTCTGGCCGGTGGGCGCCAACCAGCTTGCGGCGCAAACCGCCGCTGCCGCGCCCAACACGCCGACCGGCACCGCCCCCAGCGTGGCGCCCGCCCAGCCGCCCGCGCCCCAGGTCGCCGATGAAACCCCGCGCGAAGCCCGCGCCAGCGAAGCCCGCCTGACCCGTGACGAGCGCATGGAACTGCAGGAACTGCTGAAATGGGCCGGCTATTACGCATCCGCCATCGACGGCGCCTTCGGGCGTGGCACCCGTGCCTCCATGGCCGCTTGGCAGCGCGACAACAATTTCGAGGAAACCGGCGTTCTCACCACGATGCAGCGCCAGATGCTGCTGGATCAGTATAACGCCGTGCTCAAGGGCATGAACCTGCAACTGGTCAGCGACTTTGACGCCGGGATCGAAATCATGCTGCCGCTGGGTGTCGTTGCCAAGGCGACCACCGAATACCCGTTCGTGCAATATGACGCCACTAGCGACATCCCGGCCAAGGTCCTGTTGATCAGCCAGGCGGGCGACCAGACCACGCTCTTTGGCCTCTATGACATCATGCAGACGCTGGAAATCGTGCCCCTCAACGGCAAGCGCGACCGCAAGGACCGCGGCTTCCTGCTAATCGGGGAAGGCGCCGACATCGTCTCGCATACCGAGGTCGTGCTCAAGGATGGCGAGATCAAGGGCTTCACCCTGGTCTGGCCCGCCGGAGACGAAGAGCGCCGCACCCGCATCCTGACCGAAATGCAGGACAGCCTCGCGCGCATCGACGGCATTCTCGATCCCGCGGCGGGCAGCAATCCGACGCAGGATATCGACCTGATCGCTGGCCTGCAGATCCGCAAACCCCGCCTGTCGCGCTCGGGGTTCTTCATTGACCCGACCGGCCGCGTCGTCACCACCGCCGAGGCGGTGCAGAACTGTACCCGGATCACGCTGGAAGAGGATTACGAGGCCACCGTGGCGACGATCGATTCCACCCTCGGCGTCGCGATTCTCGAACCGCAAAGCGCGCTGGCCCCGATGAGCGTGGCCAGCCTGCGCCTCGGCGTGCCGTTGCTGAAATCGGACGTGGCGGTTTCGGGCTATTCCTACGAAGGTATGCTCGGCGCGCCCACCATGACCTTCGGCCAACTGGCCGATATCAAGGGCCTCGCTGGCGAACAGGAACTCGCCCGCCTCGCGCTGGCGGCCCAACCCGGCGATGCCGGTGGCCCCGTGTTCGATGCGGGCGGCGCGGTCTTCGGCATGCTCCTGCCGCGCGCATCCGGCAGCGCGCAACAGCTCCCCGACAATGTGAGCTTCGCGGTCAACGCCGATGCCATCCGCGCCCTGCTGGAACAGGAAGGCATCCGCGCCACCACCAGCGACGTCTCCGGCGCCATGGCCCCCGAGGACATAACCCGGCTGGCCTCCGGCATGACCGTCCTCGTGAGCTGTTGGGCCGACTGACGCCTCCAACAAAAAAAACAATAGGGCGCCCCTCACACCGGGCGCCCTTCTTCATTTTGCCAGAAATACTCTGGGGGAATCGCGGCTCTGCCGCGATGGGGGCAACGCCCCCTACCCCCTCGCCAGCTCCGGCGTCATACGAATGAGCGTCGGACGATCCGCCGCAAACGCCGCCAGCACCGCCTCCTGCAACGCCGCCACGTCCTGCGGCGCTTCGGACAAACACCCATAGGCTTCCGCCAGCTTGCAGAAATCCGGGTTCACCGCTTCAACCGCATTGGGCGCGATCTGGCTGGCGGTCATGCTGTCCTCGATCTCCTTGAGCTTGCCATTGTCCCAGAGCAGGATCGGGATCGGCAATTTCATCTCCACCGCCGCACCAAGCTCCTGCACCGTGTACTGGAACCCGTAATCCCCCGCGATACAGACCGTCGGAAACCCGCGCCGCGCCATCGCCCCGCCAATCGCGGCAGGCAAAGCATAGCCCAGCGTGCCAAACCCCGTGGGGTGGTGCCACATGTTCGGTCTGGCCATGTCCCAGACCTCCTTGGCGACGTAGGCAAACTGGGTCATGTCCGAAAACACCATCGCATCTTCCGGCATCACTTCGGCCAAAGCCGCACACAGCGGCACAATCCCCGGACGCTCCGCATCCGCCTCGGCCCGGAACCGTGCCTTCGCGGCGGCAATCTCACCCGCGTCCCACCTGGCGGGCTGCGGCGCCTCCAGCAAATCCAACAGCGCTTTGACAAACAGATAGGCATCCGCCTGCACCGTGATCCCGGCCCGGTGCCGGTCGGCCAGCACTTCCGGGTCGATATCCACCCGCACCAATGTCCCGCGATGGCCCAGTTCGTCCCGCCACAGATCGTTTTCAGACAGTTCCGTGCTAATCGCGATCACCAGATCAGCCTCGCCAATGATCCGCGCACTTTCCGGTCGCCCAAGGTAACAGCCAAAGCTCATCGGATCATCCGGCGTCAGCAAACCACCCCCGGCATAGGTCATGAACGCCGCCGCGCCGCTTTCCGCCACAAGATCGCGCACCAGCCGCGCGCCGCCCATCCCGTGCGCCGCCATGCCCCCGCCAAAGATGAACAAGGGTTTGCACGCCTGAACCAGATCCTGCACGATCCCGCGCATGTCTCCGGCATCCGGCACCCCATGCGCCTCGCCCCAGCCCGGCGGCCCTTTCGGCGCAGGCGCGGCCAGGCTTCCGAGCACCCCAATCGGCACCTGGATATGCTTGGGCCGCGCGCGGCGCGCCGCGAATTCCACCAGCGCACGGTCGATCAGCCCATAGGCCGCCTCCGCACTGCGCGCCTCCTCGGACCAGTCACACACGCAAGCCGCCGCGCCCTGCTGATCCAGCATCTGGTGCAGCTGCCCGCGCGTCGCCGCCACCTCATCCAGACAGGATGAGATCACCAGCACCGGCACGCTGTCGGAAAAGGCCTGCCCCATAGGCGTCATGATATTGCACAGGCCCGGCCCAGTGATCACATAGGCCACCCCCGGCTTGCCGCTGGCCCGCGCATAGCCATCCGCCATGAACCCCGCGCCCTGCTCATGACGCGCCAGTACATGCGTGATCCCGGCTTCTTCAATGCCTCGATACAACTCGACATTGTGCACGCCGGGAATGCCAAAGATCACATCCACGCCGCGCGCCTTGAGCATATGCGAAATCTGCGCCCCCAACGGCGCCCGCGTTTCCTCGACCATCACGCCCTCCAGAACTGAACCGTGAACAATACGTAGACCGCCAGCAACTCCAGCCGCCCGATCAGCATTCCGATCACCAGCAGCCACTTGGCCAAATCATTCAGCGTCGAGAAATTCCCGGCCGGGCCGATGATATCCCCCAATCCGGGACCGATATTCGCAATCGCCGTCGCCGCCCCCGAAATCGCCGTCACGAAATCAAGCCCCGTCATGCTCAACGCCACCGCCAGGACACCAAGGCTCACCGTGAAGAACACGAAAAATGTCATCACCGAGCTCAGCACGTCTTCATCCACCCGCCGCCCCTGGTAACGCGTGGTGAAGACGCCACTGGGATGCTGGATCTTGCGCAGCTGCACCTTGATCGCGGAAAACAGAAGCTGGTAGCGGAAAATCTTGACCGAACAGGCCGTCGACCCCGCGCAGCCACCAATCAGCCCAATGAAAAAGAACATCGTGATGATGAACCCGCCCCAGTTCATGTAGTCGACGCTGGCATAGCCGGTTCCGGAAATGATCGAAGTGATATTGAACAGGGCTTCGCGGAACGACTGTTCCCAGTGATGCGGGAAAATCCGGGTCAGAACCACCGTGAACAACAGCACGAGCACCCCGATCGTGATCAGGAAGACATGCACCTGACTGTCCCGCAACAGGGGCCGCGACTGCCCGTTGACCATCTGGACATAGCGCACAAAGGGCAACGCCGCGAGGATCATGAACACCGAGGCCGCATATTCCATCGGGCCGGAAAACGCCCCGAACGAGGCATCCCGCGTTGAAAACCCGCCGGTGGACACCGTTGTCAGCGCGTGAACGACCGCATCGAAAACGGGCATCCCCATCAAGGCATAGGTCGTCAGGCAGGCCAGCGTCAGCCCGACATAGATCACCGATATCTGCGCCGAAATCGCCGTCGCGCGGGGCAGAATTTTCCCCATCGTGTCAAAGGCTTCCGACCGGAAGATCTGCATCCCGCCAACCCGCAGCTCGGGCAGGAACACCATCGCGACCACAATGATCCCGATCCCGCCCAGCCATTGCAGCAACCCGCGCCACAACAACATGCCGCGCGGCAGATCATCCAGCCCGGAAAACACGGTGGACCCGGTCGTGGTCAACCCCGACATCGCCTCGAACACCGCGTCCACAATCCGCGCCTCGGTGGCCCCCAGCATGAACGGCATCGCCCCGAAGACCGGCAGCGCCACCCAGACGCCGGTGGTCAGAAGAAAGGTCTGCTGCAGGCTCAGCCCGCTTCCCCGCCCGTTATGACAGGACAGGGACACCAGCCCGCCGGACAGAAGCGTGATCACCGCGCTGATGAAAAACGTCGACCAATGCTCGGTTCCATCCATGAGATCCACCGCCATCGGCAGCAGCATGGTCATACCCAGCATGGCCACCAGAAGGCCGATCACATATCCGACAGGACGCAGGTCAAACATGGCCGCAGCGTTGGCTTGCCCATCCGCCCCTGTCAAGCAGGATCAACCGCCCCGCGCGCCCTCACCCCAGCAAATCCGCAAAGACATAGGCCGGAATCTGGTCGCGCGTCAGACCGAGATAGGCCAACTGGCAATCGCTGAGCGCATCCAGCGCAAAGGCGTCATGCAGACGCCGCCGCCGCTCGGTTCCGGCATTGAACCCCATCCCCTGCGACGCAAGGAAAAGGTCCATCCGCCTGAGCATCCGGCTTGATGAGACATGGATCTCGAAATCGTCGCCGTTCATTGGAAACCTCCGTTCGCAACGTCTTCGGTTTCCTCCCACGGGCTCAGTTTACAGCAATACCGCACCTGCGCGGGCCGCGCCCAGCCATACGGCAACGGCGGTGTTGCCCCCCTGCCGCACGCGCGCGAGCCTTACCCGACGTGGAACAGCGTCGTGAACAGCTTGGGATCAAGGCTCTGACCCGCAAAAAACGGCCCCTCGGTCAGCACCGACACCGCATCATGACTGTGCAGGCTCTCCTGGTGGCTGGCAATCACCCGGAAATCCCCGATCCGCGGATCGTTCTTGAGCTGCTCGCAAAACAGCCGCGCCGCATCCTCGACAAAAATCGGGTTGGCCGCATTGAGTTCCGCAAAGGCCTGCTCGTCCTCCCGCTTGACCATCACCTGCGTTTCCGTCGGCACCGCCGCCCGCGCAAGGTCAATCAGGTCTTCGAACCACAGGCAGTCCTCCCCAACGATCTCAACCGAAATCCGCGCCACAGAGCGCTGCGAATGCGGCGTCGCAAGCTGGCCGCGCGCCATGCGCGCATGTTCGCTCAACTCAAGCGAACAGGGGCAGGTCGACGAATAGACATAGTCGAGATGCATCACTTTATGCAGTTCTCCGTTCATCTGGACCTTCTCCAGCGCGATGTCGTAATACTGGTACCCCTGCAACCCGGACCGCAACGAGTCGATCTTCATCGGATAGCTGAACCGCATCTGAAGCCGCGCATCAAAGCTTTCCAGGTCAGTGATGTAATCGGCCAGCGCCGCTTCCATCACCTCGAAACTGAACGTCTTTTCCGCGTGTTTGTAGAAGGACCGCATGATCCGGGACATGTTGATGCCCTTCTTGTCGGCCTCAAGACTCACCGTTCCGGTGACGCTGGTTTCCAGCGTGATATCGCCATTGTCACGCGTGTGAAACCGGATCGGCAGGCGAAAGTTTGAAATGCCCACATGCTGGATCTGCTGCTTCTCGCCCTTGATCAGGCTGCTTGGCCCGTTCTGCAAATCCGGCAGGCTGGCGCGATAAGCGGCATCCACCTCGAAATCTTCCGGATAATCCCGCGACAGGTCGGGATAGTTCGACAACGGCTGGTCCGGCAAAAGCCGCGCCACCGCCGGATCCAGCTCCGCAATTTCCGTCACCGTCGCCTGTGCCGCCCAAGCGCGCAGGCGCTCAAGCGCCTCGCGTGCGTCATCACGGGACAAGCTGTCGGAGCCTTTGGGCGTCTGCATGTTCATCGGCGGGGTGCCTTTCGTTTCGCGTCCTGTCGCCAGTCTAATGTAAGCAAAGCCCGGCAAGATTACCAATCTCGAAGACTCCTACGTCAAAAACGACGCCCCGGATCATTCAGGATCTCTTGCCCTTCTCCAGGAATAGCAAGGCGAAACAGAGAGGGAACGCCCCCTTGATCTTCCTTTTGCCAAAAATATCCCGGGGGAGCCGCAGCTTGCTGCGGCGGGGGCAGCGCCCCCTTCCCCCTTTTCTTCAGGCGGCGCGCCTATCCCTGCGCCGCCGCCAAAGCCTGCATCACATCCCCGATCAGATCGTCCGTGTCTTCCAGCCCCACCGAGAACCGCACCAATCCCGGCGTGATTCCCAACTCATCTTTCTGATCGTCCGATAGCCGCTGGTGCGTGGTCGTCGCGGGGTGGGTGGCAATCGACTTCGCGTCGCCAAGGTTGTTGGAAATCACCGCCACGTTCAGCGCGTTCAGGAAACGAAACGCCGCCGCCTGCCCGCCCTTGATGTCCAGCGACAGCACCGTACCGCCCTTGCCCCCGAGCTGCGTCTGCACCAGCGCGTTCTGCGCATGGGTCTTCAGCCCCGGATAAAGCACCCGTTCCAGCGCCGCGTGCCCCTCCAGCGCTTCGGCAATCGCCTGTGCGCTGGCCGCCTGCGCGCGCACCCGCAGGTCGATGGTCTCGAGCCCCTTGAGCAACACCCACGCGTTGAACGGCGACATGCTGCCCCCGGTATGCTTCATGTAGGGTTCCACCGTCTTGCGGATGAACTCCTTCGTACCAAGGATCACGCCCCCCAGCGTGCGCCCCTGCCCGTCGATATGCTTGGTTGCGGAATAGATCACCGCATCCGCCCCTTGCGCAATTGCGTTCGAGAAAACAGGGGTCGAGAACACGTTGTCCACCACCACCTTGGCGCCTACGCCATGGGCAATCTCGGCCACACCGGCCACGTCGATCACCTCGAGCGTCGGGTTGGACATGCTTTCAAAGAACACCGCCCTGGTGTCGGGGCGCACCGCCGCACGCCACGCGTCCAGATCGGTGCCGTCGACGAACGTGACCTCGACGCCGTAACGGGTCAGAATGTCTTCAAGGATATAAAGGCACGACCCGAACAGCGCCTTGGCCGAAACCACGTGATCCCCGGCCTTCAGCATCGAGGTCAGCGCGCCGTTGACCGCCGCCATGCCACTCGCCGTGGCAAAGGCATCCTCGGCCCCTTCCAGAAGTGCAATCCGCTCTTCGAACATGGCCACCGTGGGGTTGCCATAACGGGCATAGATGAACTCGTCCGGCCCGGCTTCGATAAACCGCGCCTCGGCCTGTTCGGCACTCTCGTAAACGAACCCCTGTGTCAGGAAGATCGCCTCGCTCACCTCGTTATACTGGCTGCGGCGCGTGCCGCCGTGGACCAGCTTGGTGCGTGTGTTCCAGTCACTCATTTCCATATCTCCCGGGCGGCTCCAGTCGCCCAACAAAAAAGCCCCGTTTCGGCCAAGCGAAAGGGGGCTCCTTCTTCCTGACCTCTTTAGCGGCATGTTTTACGTGGCCCGCAATCCGGTAACAAATCGCCACACCGATCGATTAGCGCGCCAAGGTGTTGCACGTCAACACCGTCACGGTCCTGAAACCCGATTTTCACGCCAGATACACAAACATTCTGAATACCGCACACAAGATGTAGGGGAGTCGCCCAATGGCACTCATACGGATCAATGCCGATGGCCGCACGCCCAGGCTGCATGGCGCGGGACAGGGGCTTGAGCCGACTCTGCGGCGCGTGCTTGCCACACCCGGCCCCATCGCCATCATGATCCACGGTTTCCGTTTTCAACCCGCCGACCCGGCCCATTGCCCGCACCTTCATATCCTGTCACTTCAGGACACGGCCCACCGAAAGGCGCTGAGCTGGCCCCGCCATCTCGGCTTTGACAGCCAAGGGGTCGGTATCGCCTTTGGCTGGACCGCCCGCGGCAGCCTGAAACAGGCGCTGAAGGCCGCCATGCGCGCCAGCCGCGCCCTTGCCGGGCTGATCGCCACCCTGCAGCGCCTCGAACCGCACCGCCCGGTTCATCTCATCGCCCATTCCATGGGGGGGTTCCTCGCGCTGCGCGCCCTGCCGCATGCGCCTGCCGGGGCGGTCGGGCGGGTGATCCTGCTGAACGCGGCGGCCTTTGAACGTGATGCCATCCGCGCGCTGGCATCTCCTGCGGGCAGCGGCGCGGAACTCTTCAATATCTCGAGCCGCGAAAACGCCCCTTATGACTACCTGTTCGCGCGGCTCCTGCAACGGCGGGACCGGCTTCTGGGGCGCGGGCTGAGCGCGCCCAACGCTGTCACCCTGCGCCTTGACGACCGCCGCACCCTTGACCACCTCGCCACGCTCGGTTTTCCCATCGCCCCGCGCCGCCGCATGGTCTGTCACTGGTCCACCTACCTGCGCCCCGGCGTGTTCCCCTTCTATCGCAGTCTGATCCACGACCCCGCGCGCCTGCCGCTGGCACAGCTGCAAACCCTTTGCCGCCCGACATACTCCCCTCGGCACCCCGGCTTTTCCTTGCCCCTCTGGCCGAAACCGGCATCATGGCCGCCGCAACAGGAGCACGCCCATGACAGACCGGATCGACCTTTATTACTGGCCCACCCCGAACGGATGGAAAGTCTCCATCGCCCTTGAAGAAATGGGCCTGCCCTATGAAACGCACCTGATCAATATCGGACAGGGCGACCAGTTCGCCCCCGATTTCCTGAACATTGCCCCCAACAACCGCATGCCCGCCATCGCCGACCCTGACGGCCCCGGCGGCGCGCCGGTTTCGGTGTTCGAAAGCGGCGCCATCCTGATGTATCTCGCGCGCAAGACGGGCCGTTTCTACGGGGCATCCGAACGTGACAGGATCGCGGTCGACGAATGGCTCATGTGGCAGATGGGCGGCGTCGGCCCCATGGCCGGGCAGGCGCATCACTTTCTGAAATACGCCCCCGAAAACATTGCCTATGCCAAGGACCGCTACCGCGGCGAGGTTGCCCGTCTCTACGGGGTTCTTGACCGGCGCCTGGCCGAGTACCGCTATGTCGCGGGCGACTTCTATTCCATCGCCGACATGGCGATCTGGGGCTGGGCCTCGCTCTGGGAAGGACAGGAGCAGACACTTGAGGACAAGCCGCACATGGCGCGCTGGCTTCGCGACCTCTGGGAGCGCCCCGCCCTTCGGCGCGGACGTGCGCTTTATGCCGATCTGCGTGGGGACAAGTCCGACACCTGGGTTCAGGCAGATCTTTTGAGCCTCTCGGTAGCTCAGCAAAGCTGAGCCTGGGAGGGGGCCAGCCCCCTGGTTTGAAAATGCCCGCATTTTCAAACGCCACCCCCGGGGTATTTTTGGAAAAAGAAAGATCAGGCGCGGCAGGCCGCGTCAGTCATCTTCCTCGACTGCATATTCCTGAAACAGCTTGCCTTGTGTCAGGAAGAAAATGAACACTCCCGCCGTCAGGCCAAAGGTCTTGAAATAGACCCATGTATCGGTGCTTTGCGTGCGCCAGATCACCTCGTTGAGCACCGCCAGCACGAAAAAGAACAGCGTCAGGCGCCGGGTCAGGATCATCCAGCCTTCGTGTTTCAGCGGCAACATCTCGTCCATGACATATTTGAGGTAGCTTTCCCCGCGTAGCAGCCCGACACCCAGAAACCCGCCGAACAGCAGGTAGATCATGGTCGGCTTCATCTTGAAGAAGCGGTCATCATTGAGCCACACCGACAGGCCGCCGAAGATCACGACGAGCACCAGCGTGGCCACCTGCATCTTGGAGAGTTTCCCCGTCAGCCGCCACAGGGCGAGACTGGAGGCAATCATCAGCGGCACGAAACCTGCCGTGACAATGATGAACCCCTCGTAATCCGTGTCGCCGATCGTGAAAGTCCGCTCACGCAACCAGAGATAGGCGGCGAAGAAGACAATGATCGGCCCCATCTCGAGCGCGAATTTCAGGGTCGGGTTGATCTTCTTTTCGTTGGTTGTGTCGTCCATTCGTACGCGTCCTCTCAGCCTCCCATCTCCACTATCACAGCCCCCAGCGCAATCAATGCCATCAACGCCACCCGGCGCGGGCCCACGGTTTCTTTCAGGAAAATCCACCCGATTACGGCGGCAAACACCGTCGAGGTTTCGCGCAGCACCGCCGCCTCGCCCACCTTGTCGAGCCGCGTGGCCAGCATGACCGAGCCGAAGCTGGCAAAGGCGATCAATCCACCGATGAACCCGCGCAGCATGAGCGGTCCCGGCGCGGGTGGGTGCACCATCGAGCGCCAACGCAGAAAGGCCAGCACCGGAAAGAACAGCCCGTCGATGAAGAAAAACCACGCAAGGAAGGTGAACGGGTTGGCCGTGGCGCGGATGCCGTAGGCGTCATAGGTCGTGTAAAGCGCCACGAACAACCCGGTGATCACCGCCAGCACCATCGCCATGCCCAGCGTCTCGCGCCCCGAGGTCATGAACACCATGTTATAGCCCGCCAGCCCGAGAATCCCCCCCATCAGCACCAGCACCCCCAGCCATTGCAGGCCGGAAAAGGTCTCGCCAAAAATCAGGTAGGCGCCGATCACCGTGAAAAACGGCCCCGTGCCGCGCACCACCGGGTAAACGACGGTAAAGGCGCCCTTGGTATAGGCCCAGCTCTGCATGAGCTTGTAGCCGACATGGATGAAAAAGGCCCCCGCAAGGATCGGCCACATATGCGGTTCGGGCCATGGCACCACGAAAAGCGCGAAAGGCGCCGCCATCGCGCCATAGGAAAAGTCGATCGCCCCCCGGCTGAGCCACGGATCGTGCCGCCCCTTTTGCAGCGCGCCAAAGACGGCGTGCAGGAAGGCGGCAAGCAGCGCCAATGCAAGCGCGACCTGATGACCGGCCTCGGTGCCTTCGAGAGAGATCAGCCAGTCAGCCATGGCTTGGACGTCGGGCCAAAGCCCGGCATCCCCCGCAGACGGGCGTCACCTGTCCAGCCCGGTCAGGGCGGCGGCGAACTCCTCGGGGTCGAACGGGGCAAGATCGTCGATCTGTTCGCCAACACCAATCGCGTGGATCGGGAGGCCAAATTTGTCGGCGAGCGAGACTAGGATGCCCCCCTTGGCGGTGCCGTCGAGCTTGGTCATGACAAGGCCAGAGACATCGGCCAGTTTCTGGAAGGTTTCGACCTGGCTGATCGCGTTCTGACCCGTCGTCGCATCCAGCACCAGCAGCGTGTTGTGCGGCGCCTCCGGGTCCTTCTTGCGGATCACCCGCACGATCTTGGCGAGTTCCTCCATCAGGTCGGCACGGTTCTGCAACCGCCCTGCCGTGTCGATCATCAGAAGGTCCGCGCCCTCGGCTTCGGCCCGCGTCATGGCGTCAAAGGCAAGGCTCGCCGGGTCGGAGCCTTCGGGCGCGGTCATCACCGGCACACCGGCGCGCTCACCCCAGACCTGCAACTGTTCGACGGCCGCCGCGCGGAAGGTATCCCCGGCGGCGATCACCACGTTCTTGCCCGCGCTGCGGAACTGGCTGGCCAGCTTGCCGATGGTCGTGGTCTTGCCCGACCCGTTCACGCCCACCACCAGCACAACCTGCGGTTTGGACGGGTAAAGCGGCAATGGGCGCGCGACCGGTTCCATGATGCGGGCCACTTCGCCCGCTAGCAACTCCTTGATCTCGCGCGACGAGAGTTTCTTGCCAAAGCGCCCCTCGGCGATGTTCGCGGTCACGCGCAGCGCCGTGTCCACGCCCATGTCCGACGTAATCAACAGCTCTTCGAGGCTTTCCAGCATGTCATCGTCGAGAACGCGCTTGACCTCACTCGGCGCGCTGCGCCCGGTCAGGCGCTGCAGGAAGCCCGGTTTGGCGGGCGCCGGGGTCGGTTCCGGTATTGCGGCAGGCACCGGTTCGGGCACGGGGGACGGTTCAGGGGCGGGGGACGGTCTTGGGGTCGGTTCCGGCGCGGTCACAGGGGCCGGCGCAGGGTCCGGTGTCGGTGTGGGTTCCGCTTCGGGGGAGGGCACAGGCGCAGGTTCCGGTACAGGGTCCGGGGTGGGCGAATGTGTCGGCGCGGCAACCGGTTCGGGCGCGGTGTCGACCACCACTTCTTCGCCCCCGTCCTCGACAATCGCGTCAAGGCCCTCTTCGAGCCGCGAGGAGGATTTGAACAGCTTGTCCTTGAGTTTCTTGAAAAACGCCATGGGGCCTCCGAAAATCGTCCCCTTCACCTATTCCCAAATCAAGGGATTTGGAAGAGCGGCGTTGACCAGCCCGCCCCGGCAAGGATGGCGAATTGTCCCAGCGCATAGAGCAGCCAGAGCGCGATCGAGGCCGGGCGCTGCCATGGAGAGCTGTCGGACATGCGGAAAAGCTGGAGTGACAGGATCGTGTCCGAGGCGAGAAAGGCAAAGGCGCCGATCACCGCCAACGGCAGGCCCGGCAGGCCCAGCGCCGTGATCCCCATCAGCGAAATCAGCACCACGTAAACCCGCACAGGGACTTTCAGGTCGCCGGTATAGGGCGCCAGCCAGAATTCGGTCGAGGCGGCAAACAGCAGGATCAGCGCAATCGGCAGCCATGCATCCGGAACCCCTGCCGACAGCCCCCAGAAATGCAGGATATAGGCCACATGGGCCAGCGCAAAGGCAATCAGACCAATCAGGAAGGACCGCTCTCCGTCGCGGCTGAGCGCGATGTCCCCGACCGCAGACAGCAACAGCGCGCCGACCACCACCGGGTTGCCAAAGCTCACCGCAGCGGCGGCGGCAAAGGCGGGCATGGGGATCGCCTTGACCAGCGTCTTGGCGCGGCTGGGCCCGCGATGGCAGAAGAACAGCGCATAGACGACAGTGGCAAGCAGCCCGATCAGGATCAGCCCGAAGCGCACCGACTGGCGCAATGCAATTTCTTCAACGATGGTCATGCCCTGCCCTCTCCTGTTCGCGCCGAGACTAGCCGGGCGCGCCGTACCTGTCTGCCCCCGCCGTAACGGCAAGGTGGACGACATTGCAAAACTCTATTGACCAGAGCACCATGTGCATCATTGTTCGCGCGGAGACCGCTTCAATGCCCCGACAAAGTATTGCGGCCCTTCTGGCTCTTGTCACGATCGGTCTTTTTCCCAGCTGCGCCGCTGCAGATGGCGCTTTTGGCTATAAGGTCGAATTTGATATTCCCTTCGGCACAGGGCTGGTCTCTCAGGATGGCGACATCAAGAAGCGCCCGCTTCTCATGGATGCCTACACACCGGTGGCCGAAAACAGCGACTACACGCGGGGGACCTTTGCGCCGGGGACAAGACGGCCCGCCGTCATATATGTGCATGGCGGTGCATATCATCGGGGTGGTCGTCGCCTTGCGCCATTCCAACTGGAAGCGGCTGTTCATTCTCGTCCGGAAGACTACGCACGTCTGCTCGCCCCCCTTGGCTATGTCGTTTTTGTCGTGGAGTACCGTCTCGCTCAGGAAAACCCGGTGGTGGCGCAAAAACCGGGCGAAAATCATCTTGTCGAGGATGTGAGCGCCTTCATCACGGATCAGGCATTCGAGGGCACCGTGCGCGCAAGAGTCTCGTCGGGACTTCCCGGATTGGAGAACACGCCCGAAAACCGGCTCTTTCTGTGGAACGCGGCGTTGGCGGGGGCCGAAGATGTGAACAAGGCCGTGTCCTTCGTGATCGAGAACGCCGAGCGTTTCAACATCGACCCGGAGAAAATTGCCATGGGCGGGCATTCCGCTGGGGCCGGGATCACGCTGAACGTCGCATTGGGGATGCGTGCTCCGCTGGCGGCGATCTTTCCGCTTTCGGGTCCGGATATCCTTTATGATCACGACTCGGTTGCCGGGTTTGATGACCTGCCCCCCACCCTGCTTGCCTATTCCCAGTTCGACGAACACCTGCAACTGGGCCAATTGCCGGGGATCGTCTCCCTGATGAAAGCAGCCGGAATCGACTATTCGCTGAACTGGATCCCGGGATTTGCGCATTTTTACCCGCATAACGCGGTTTCGCTGGGCGATGACGGTTCGCGCATGCCGCTCAGCGCGCGGATCGTCCACTTTCTCGACGCCAATCTCAGTGAGTGATCCGGCCGGAAGTTATTTGCCAAAAATACGCGCAGAGGGCCTGTAAGCCGGATTCTGTCACGGCGGGTCGCCCCGCCGCCGATGACCATTCATCTTGGGCACCCGTTACCGGATGCCCTCTAGCTGCCAACCCGGACCTGCTCGGGGCAAGGCGCCCCTGTGATCGCTCACGCGCGGTCCCTATTTGGCATTGCTCCCGGTGGGGCTTGCCGTGCCGCCGCTGTTGCCAGAAGCGCGGTGGGCTCTTACCCCACCGTTTCACCCTTACCCATCATGTCCGCGAGGGGCATGAAAGGCGGTCTGTTCTCTGTGGCGCTTTCCCTCGGATCGCTCCGGCCGGGCGTTACCCGGCACCGTTGCCTTGTGGAGTCCGGACTTTCCTCGCGGACCGAAGCCCCCGCGGCCATCCGGCCCTCTGCGCGGGGTTGCATGTAGGCGGTTGCGCCCCTTGCGTCAATTGCGGCGCGCATGGCGGGGGCGGTTATTGAGTATTTTGGGCAAAATGAAGATCAGGACGTGGAGAGAAGCCCTTCAAGGATGCGCGCATCCGCCTCGGTGACAGGGCCGCTGCCCCAGGGGCGGAACCGGGCGCGGAATGCGGCCAGCGTGGCAGCGGCGTCGTCCATCGGATAGCCGAAGGCGGTGGCCAGCGCCGCCCATTCCAGCGCCTGCGCGGTGCCATGTGCCGTTTTTGGCCAGACCGACAGCCCCTGACGCGCGAGGCGCTGCCAGTCAAACCGGGCGCCCGGATCGAACTTGCGCCCCGGCGCCATGTCGGAATGGCCGATCACTCCCAGAAGCGGGATTTCCCAGCGTGTCATGATGCCGGGGAGCAGGGTTTCCAACGCCGCCATTTGTGGCTCGGAAAACGGATGCGTGCCGCGATTGGCCAGTTCGATGCCGATCGAGCGGGAGTTGATATCGTCCTTGCCCTGCCAGCGGCCTGCGCCCGCATGCCAAGCGCGCATGTCTTCGGGCACCAGTTGGAAGACGCGGCCCTTCTCGCAGATCAGGTAATGGGCTGAGACCTCGGGCCCCGGATCACAAAGCCGGTCCAGCGCGGCCTCGGCGCTTTCCATTGCCGTGTAGTGCAGCACCACGAATTCGGGCCGCAGCCCGTCGCGGCGCGGCCCGTAATTGGGGGAAGGATGCGCAATGATCCCCGTCACGGGGTCAGTTCCGCGCCGCCTTGCGGAAGGGGGCCGGATCCCAGTCACAGGCATAGCCATCCCCGTCCGGGTCCAGTCCCAGCCGGTCGACCTTGGGGCCGCCCTTGGACAGGAACGCGCTTTGGGCCAGGTCGTCGCGGGCGTATTTGGCACAGTTCTTTTCATAGCGCGACGCCGAGCTGAAGCCGATCCGCTGATAGGCGCGTGTGCCCTTGGGGTTGGTGGTCGAAAGCGCATAGGCCACGATATTGGGGCCGGTATTGCCGGTGCGTTCCGGCACGGCGGTGGGGGCAATCACCGTGTAATTGGCCTTGTTCTGCTGGCGCAGGGCAGCATCGGCCTCGATCGAGCGGCGCTGTCCCACGGCGGCAAAATCGTTCTCGTTGGAGATGCCCGGGTTCGAGATCACCGCCGGGGCCGGGTTCGACGGGCTCGCCTCGAGCGGGCGTTCGCCGGAATTGGCACTGGCGGCCGCAAGCGCGGCCTCGGTCTCGCGCGCGATGTCGCTGGCTTCCGAGCTGGTGGTGCGTGTCGCAGAGAGCGGCGCAGCGCTCACGGCGGTAGCGGTCGGCACCGGCGCCGGCACCGCGGTCGGAGTTGGTGCAGGCGCGCGGGCCGTGGCCGTTGTGGCCATGGGCGCGGCGGCTGGCGCGACCGGGACGGCGGCAACACGAGGCGCTTCGGGAATGGTTTCCTGGCTCACGGCCTGTGGCGGCGGCACGGCTGGCCCGGAGAGCTGCGATTCGCGGCGCGCGCGCGCCTGCGGCGAGTTCACCGCGTTGTCAAAACCAACGCCTGCCGCGCTGTCGGGAATCTGCGGCTGGCATGCCGCCAATCCCGTCAGCGCACATCCGATGAGGAGGATCCGCTTCATTTTCTGCCCTATCTGCCTTGCTTTTTATTGCTTGGCAGGGGTTTTACCACCATTTCGCAGGCTTGGCCACAAATCCGGCCGCCTGCTCCAGCGCGTAGGCAGTATTCAGCAAATCGCCTTCTTCCCACGGACGCCCGATCAGCTGCAGGCCCAGCGGCAGACCCTGTGCATCAAGCCCGGTCGGCACGGCGATCCCCGGCAGCCCGGCAAGGTTGACGGTCACCGTGAAGACGTCGTTGAGATACATCTTGACGGGATCTTCGTCGTTCATCTCGCCCAGACCAAAGGCCGCCGACGGCGTCGCCGGAGTCAGGATCGCGTCGATCCCGGCGGCGAACACGTCGTCAAAGTCTTTCTTGATCAGCGCACGCACCTTGCGGGCGCGGTTGTAATAGGCGTCATAGAAGCCAGCCGAGAGCACATAGGTGCCCACCATGACCCGGCGCTGAACCTCGTGGCCAAAGCCTTCGGCGCGGGTTTTCTCGTACATCTCGGTGATGCCATCGCCCGCCGCCAGCGTTGCGCGGTGGCCATAGCGCACGCCGTCATAGCGGGCGAGGTTCGACGACGCCTCGGCCGGCGCGATCACGTAATAGGCCGGCAGCGCGTATTTCGTGTGCGGCAGCGAGATATCGACGATCTCGGCCCCGGCCGCCTTGAGCATGTCACGCCCCTCGGCCCAGAGTGCGTCGATCTCGGCGGGCATCCCGTCCATGTGGTATTCTTTCGGGATACCGATCTTCTTGCCGCGAATGTCGCCGGTGAGCATGGCCTCGAAATTCGGCACCGGAATATCGGCGCTGGTCGAATCCTTGGGGTCATGCGAGCACATGGTTTCCAGCATGATCGCCGCGTCGCGCACGTTCTTGGTCATCGGCCCGGCCTGATCGAGCGAAGAGGCAAAGGCCACGACACCCCAGCGCGAGCAGCGCCCGTAGGTCGGCTTGATGCCGGTGATGCCGGTAAAGGCAGCCGGCTGACGGATCGAGCCGCCAGTATCGGTGCCGGTCGCGGCAAGGCAGAGGTCTGCAGCCACCGCGCTGGCCGAACCGCCCGACGAGCCGCCCGGCGTCAGGGGCGTGTCTTCATTGCCCCGGCGCCACGGGCTCACCGCGTTGCCATAGACAGAGGTTTCGTTGGACGAGCCCATGGCGAATTCGTCCATGTTGAGCTTGCCCAGCATCACCGCGCCTGCATCAAACAGGTTCTGGGTGATGGTGGATTCGTATTCCGGCACGAAGCCTTCGAGAATGCCCGAAGCGGCCTGCGACGGCACGCCCTTGGTGCAGAACAGGTCCTTGATACCCAGCGGCAGGCCGCACATGTCGGGCGCGTCGCCTTGGGCAATGCGCGCATCTGCCGCCTTGGCCTGTTCCAGCGCGAGATCAGGCGTGTTGTGCACAAAGGCGTTCAGAGCACCTGCACCTTCGATGGCGTCCAGACAGGCTTGCGTCAGCTCGACCGAGGTCACTTCCTTGGCACGCAGTTTGTCACGGGCTTCGGCCAGCCCCAGCTTGTTCAGATCGCTCATCACTCAACCACCTTCGGAACTGCAAAAAAGCCTTCACGTGCGTCCGGGGCGTTGGACAGGATCTTGTCCTGCTGGTTGCCATCCGTGACCACGTCTTCGCGCCGCTTCAACCGCATCGGCGTGACCGAGGTCATCGGCTCGACGCCCTCGACATCCACCTCGTTGAGCTGTTCGATAAAGCCCAGGATGGTGTTGAACTCCTGCGCCAGCGCAGGCAGGGCGTCTTCTTCGACCTTGATGCGCGCCAGCTTGGCAACGCGCGCGGCGGTGTCCTTGTCAATCGACATGAGCGAGGTCTCTCCGGTTGAAACGTGCGTCACAGCCTTTACCGCCCTGCCCCGCGCGGTGCAAGCGCTTGGCCTGCTTTCCAGCGACGGAATGCTCCCGCCCCCTCAAAGTGCATCAAAGATGCCCGTTGAGGGGTTGGGCCCGGCTCAGCAAGCTGAGCCTGTTCCTGAGTATTTTTGGCAAAATGAAGGGCGGGATCAGCGAACCCGGATCACGTGGCGCCGGTAGACCTCGATCATCCAGCCCAGCATCACGGCATTGAGGATATGCCACAGGAAGTGGGTGCCAATGGGGATCGCGCCGCAAAGGGTGTCATCAAGGCTGCGAAAGGTAAGTGACAGCGCGAGGAGCGCGGACCCGATGGCCAGCCCGCGCGCAACATCCGGCAGGCGGCGGCGCAGGAGCAGCGCATAGGCGGCGATCAACAGCGGGATCGGCCAGTATCCGGCGGAGACGTCAAGGAAGGGCAGGCGCTGAAACAGCGGCACGGTGAGCGCCACGTAGGGAAAGAACAGCGCCGTTGCGCCCAGCGCCAGCGGCCAGCGCATGCCCCAATAGGCGCGATTCGCCAGCGCAATGTAGATCAGCACATAGACCGCGATCGGCAGCACGTCCGCCACTCCGGCCCAGACCTGCGCATGGGTGTGAAACAGGTAACTGCCGATTCCGATCATCGCCAGCACGCCGCAAAGCAGCCGCGCCACGCCCAGGTCTGCCCCCCGTTCCACGCCCTGCACCCGGCGCCACATGATCAGCGCCGCGATCAGGAAAGCGGCATTGGTCACCGCGTTGACCGGCTCGGCCCAATAGCCCGGGTCCCCCCGTTCGCAATATCCATCCACCGCGCGCGTCCAGTCCATCTGGTCTCTTCCCTCGCCGCAAACCCGTGTTAGTCTGAATTCAATCCATTTCAGACATAGGGAGAGTCTTCATGCAAATCATCTGGCTTGGCCACGGATCCTTTCGCATCGAAACCGGCGACAAGGTGCTGCTGATCGACCCATGGCTCACCGGCAACCCGGTCCTGCCCGAAGAGAGCCACGACGCTGCCGTCGCGGGCGCCACCCACCTGATCCTGACCCACGCGCATTTCGACCACGTCGCCGACATGCTGCCGCTGGCGCGCAAGCTCAAGGTCCCGGTGGTCGGGCAATATGATCTCATGGGCTATTGGGCCGAACACGAGCATATCGAGACGATCGGCTTCAACAAGGGCGGTACTGTCGACCTTGGCGGGGTGCAGCTTTCCATGGTGCCAGCCTCGCACAGTTCCTGTTTCGGCACCCCCGAAGGCCCCAAGGCGTCAGGCACAGAGGTGGGTTACATGATCCGGGCCGAGGGCAAGACCGTTTATGTCTCGGGCGATACCGACATCATGGCCGACATGGACTGGATGGGGGATTATTACAAACCCGAGATCGGCATCCTGTCGGCGGGCGGGCATTTCACCATGGACATGAAGGGCACCGCCTATGCGGCCAAACGCTATTTCAACTTCAAGACGGTGATCCCCTGCCATTACAAGACCTTCCCGATCCTCGAACAGGATGCCGAGGCGCTCAAGGCGGGCCTGCCCGGAGTCGACGTGATCGAACCCGAGGTGATGCAGGCCATCGAGGTCTGAGGGACAATGTGCGCCGGGATCACCCAGTCGGCCGAGCTTGGGCCCATCGTGGAAAGGTGGCTGCGCGCCTATGCGCGGGGCGACAAGGAGACGGTGGTCAACCTCCTGTCGGATGATCCGGCGCTCTCTTATGTCGGCTCGGCGGATAATGAAATCTGGCGCGGGGCTGCACTCAAACGCACCCTGCCGCATTACATGGATGAAATCCCGCGCTTTGATTGGTCCAGCACTGAATTTCGCGGCTTTTCCTGTGGCGACATTGGCTGGGTCGAATGGCACGGAGACACCTTTGCCCGCGACACCGGCAAATCGATCAAGTTCCGCTCGGTCTTTGTGCTCGCACTGGAAAAAGGTGTCTGGCGCATCGTGCTGGTGATGAACTCGAACCCGGTGGCCAATATGCAGGCGCTTGGCTACGAGGCCGAAGGGTTCGAAGATCTGGTCGATGCGGCCCTCTCTGCACCGGCAGACCTCGCTCAGACCGGCATTGCCACGATCATGTTCACCGATATTGCCGACAGCACCGCGATCGCCCAAACCATCGGCGACGCGCGCTGGACAGCCGCCGTGAACGCGCATGTGGATCAGGTGAGCCGGATCATCTCTGACCATGGCGGCACCCTGATCAAGACGCTGGGCGATGGCACCATGGCCTCTTTTTCTTCCTCCCGCGCGGGGCTTCTCGCGGCCACGGGCTTGCAACAGGCCATGCAGGCCAGCACCAGCGAACCCAAGCTGCAAATCCGCATCGGGTTGCACACCGGGGACCTTGTCGAACGCGATGGCGACATGTTTGGCACCGTTGTGAACAAGGCCGCCCGCATCGCCGCTCTGGCCGCACCGGGCAGCATTCTCCTCTCGGATGCCACCCGCATCATGGTGGGCGGCGCGTCGGAGTTTTCCTTTGGCCCCTCCACCTCGGTGGCGCTCAAGGGGTTGGAGGGAGACCATACGCTTTATCAACTGGACTGGCAGGCATGAGCGAAGTTCGCCCTTCACCGGAATTGCTCGCCGTTGCCCGCCGATGGATCGATGCCATTCCGAACAAGAGACCCGGCGATCTGCGCAACATGGTCACGAAGCGGGAATACATGCAGTTTGTCGGAACCGCCGAGGATGAGATCTGGACCGGAAGCGCGGTGCGCGAGGGCGTCGGCGATTTCTTTGGCGTCATCCCTTCGCTGATCCGCCACGAGGAAACCTTTGCCGAAGCCTATGAAAACGGCGCAACCGGCTGGGCCTGTCTCAATCACGAGCTAATCTTTGCCAATCAACCCGACCGGCAGTTCAGCGTGCGCACCACGCTGGTTTTCGTGCTGGAAGATGGCGCATGGAAGATCGTGCATCGCCACGGTTCGGTTCCAATCCCCAATATCGAGATGATCGGCGCTGACCAATCGGCGATTGCCGATCTCGTGGCCGCCGCGCAAGAGGGGTTTGCGCTGGATCAACGCGAAGGCTTTGCCACGGTGATGTTCACCGATATCGTGAATTCCGCGCGCATTGCTTCTGTGATGGGCGACAGGCTCTGGTCCGCTGAAATTGCCCGACACTTCGGCACGCTGCGCAGGATCATCGAACAGGGCGGCGGGCAATTCGTGAAATCGCTGGGCGACGGCACCATGTCCAGCTTTGCCGCGCCCGCCGCCGCCCTGCAGGCCGCGCGCGCGATCCAGACAGCCGTGGAACAGTCTGACGGACCGTCGATCACGCTTCGGATCGGCATCCATTCGGGCCCCGTTGTCCAGACCGAGGCCGATTTCTTCGGGTCGGTCGTCAACAAGGCCGCCCGCATTGCGGCCTCTGCCGGAGCACGCGACATCCGGGTCTCGGACGCGACCCGCACCATGGTCGGGGATACGACCGAGTTCACCTTTGACGCGCCTGCCTCGGTTGCGCTCAAGGGGTTTGAGGGCGAGCACCTTGTCCATCGGCTGGAGTGGTCCACATGATCCGCCCCTCCCCCGAACTACTGGCCGTGTCACGGCGCTGGTATGACGCGATTGTCACCCGCCATCCCAGCGAATTGCAGAACTTCTTGTCCAGCGGGGCACATCTGCGCTTTGTCGGCTCTGCCGAGGATGAGCATTGGCTTGGCCCCGCCGTGCGACAGGCCATCGGCGATCATTTTCACGAGGTGCCCGAGCTGATCCGCAAGGAAGAGCTTGCCGCCGAGGCCTTTGAAAGCAACGGCGCGGGCTGGTCCTTCTTTGCCCATCGCTTCTGGTTCGAAAACCGCCCAGATCAACCTGTCACCTTCCGCACCACGCTCGTTTTCACGCTCGAAGATGGCAGTTGGAAGATCATTCAGCGCCACGCCTCGGTGCCGGTCTCGAACGCGCTGATTATCGGCAATGAACACAAGGCGATACAGGCCCTGACCGAGGCGGCCCAACAGGGTTTTGCCCTTGGCCAGCGCGAAGGTCTGGCCTCGGTCATGTTCACCGACGTCGTCGACAGTTCGACCCTCGCCAACGCGCTTGGCGACAGGGTCTGGTCAGCGCGCGTCTCGGAACACTTCAACCACCTGCGTGGTATTGTCGAGACACATGAGGGACAGTTCGTCAAATCGCTGGGAGACGGTACCCTGTCGAGCTTTTCGTCGGCCAAGGCGGCCCTTGCCGCCGCCGTCGACATTCAACGTGCCATGACCGAGCAAGCCAGCGAGCCCCACCTGCAACTGCGCATCGGCATCCATACAGGTGACGTCGTGCAATCGGACGACGATTTCTTTGGCAATGTCGTGAACAAGGCGGCCCGCATCACTGCCACCGCCGGATCGGGCGAAATACGGGTCTCTGACATTACCCGTGCCATGGTGGGTGGGGCCAGCGGCTTTGCCTTTTCCGCTCCGCACAGCGCAAGGCTCAAAGGGTTCGACGGCGACCATGTCACGTATGCCTTGGAGTGGTCCACATGATCCGCCCCTCCCCCGAGATCGAGGCGATCGTGCGCCGCTTCACCAGCGCGATCCGCAACCATGACGTCACCGACCTGCCCCACTACCTCAGCCAGAATGACGCGCTGCTCTATGTCGGCACGGCCGAGGGCGAGGCGTGGCACGGGGCCATCGTGCGCGACGGCATCGCCGCCCATCTCGCCGAAGTGCCCGACTTCACCGAAACCGAGGTCGAGATCACCGCTTTTGAAAACGGCGACACCGGCTGGGCCTTTTACACAAGCCGGTTCCACTTCGCGACCACGGGCGCCACCGGCACGCACCGGGCCACCTTTGTCTTCGTGCTGGAACAGGGCGGCTGGAAAATGATCCAGCACCACATTTCCGAGGCCACCTCGAACCTCGAAAAACTGGGGCTCGAACACTCGGCCATCCAATCCCTGCTCGACGCCGCACAGGCCGAAGAGTTCGACTTTGGCGACGAGGGTCTGGCCTCGATCATGTTCACCGACATTGCCGACTCGACCTCTCTTGCGGCGCTTGTCGGGGATCGGGTCTGGATGCAGGTGCTCGCCCGCCACATGCAGGACGTCACCGCCGTGATCGCCGCACAGAACGGCGAACTGGTCAAGTCGCTGGGCGATGGCACCATGTCCGCCTTCCCTTCCGCGCGCGGCGCACTCAACGCCGCGCTGGCCCTTCAGGCGCGTGTCGCGGCCAATGAAACCGAGCCGCAGATCGCCGTGCGCATCGGCATCCATACCGGCGAGGTGATCCGCTCGAGGAACGATTTCTTCGGCACCGTGGTCAACAAGGCCGCGCGCATCGCCAATCTTGCCCGCCCCGGCGAAATTCGCCTGTCCGACGCAACACGCTTGATTGCAGGAACCGGCGCGGATTACCGTTTCGCGGACCCGTCCACGCAGCCGCTCAAGGGGCTGGACGGCGACCACCTCACCTATCAACTGCGTCCCAAGGAAAAGGACACCTGATGCCCGCCAGCGATTTCACGCCCGAAGAATACGCCGACCGCCTTGCCAAGACCCGCGCCGCCATGGCGAGCCAAGGCATCGACACGCTGATCGTGGCCGATCCGTCCAACATGGCGTGGCTGACCGGGTATGACGGCTGGAGCTTCTATGTCCCCCAGGCCGTCGTCCTGCACAAATCGGGCGATCCGCTCTGGTGGGGCCGCACACAGGACCGCCCCGGCGCGGCCCAGACCACATGGATGCAAGACGATCACCTGCTCGACTGGCCCGAGGAACATGTCCAGCACCCCGACCACCACCCCTACGAGGCGCTGGTGGCCCACCTGCGCGACCGCGGCTGGACCCGCGCCCTCGGGGTCGAGATGGACAATTACTACTATTCGGCCAAGTCGCATCAGGTGCTGCTCGAAGCATTCGGACAGGACCAGATCACCGACGCCACCGGCCTCGTGAACTGGCAGCGCACCGTCAAAAGCCCCGCCGAGCTGGCCATGATGCGCAAGGCCGGGCAACTCAGCGAACACATGCACGCCACCCTGCGTGCGGGCTTTCGTGCAGGCCGGCCCAAACATGAACTTGTGGCCGAGGTTCAGGCCGCCGGGGTCGCGGGCCTGCCCGGCATCGCCGGAGACTACGCGGCCATTGCCCCGATTGCCCCGTCGGGCACCGAAGCCTCGGCCTCGCATATCACGTGGAATGACCGGCCCCTGACCCCCGGCGAAGCCACCTATTTCGAGATTTCCGGCTGTTATCACCGCTATCACTGCCCGATCAGCCGCACGCTCTATCTTGGCGAACCTCCCGCCGACATCCGCCGCGCCGAGGACGCCGTGCTCACCGCCATCTCCGACACCTTCGCCGCGGCCAAACCCGGCGTGACCAGCGAAGAGGTCGCGGCCTGTGTTTACGAAAGCTTTGCGCGCGCGGGCTATGTCAAAGGCAACCGCACCGGCTATCCGATCGGCCTCAGCTACCCGCCCGACTGGGGCGAGCGCACCATCTCCCTGCGCCCCGGCGACACGACGCCACTCGAAGAAAACATGACCTTCCACCTGATGCCCGGCCTCTGGACGCCGGATTGGGGTGTCGCGATCACCGAAAGCTTTGTCATCACCCCCGAAGGCGGACAGCCGCTCGCCAATGTCCCGCGCGAGATATTTGTCGTTCCGGCCTGATCAACTCCGGCGCGGCCCTAGTCCGGGCGCCGCGCCGCGAAAAACGCCTTCAGCAACTCTTCGGCCTCAACCGCGCCAATCCCGTCATAGACCTCGGGCACGTGATGGCTCTGGGGATGCGCAAACACGCGCGGCCCCTGCGCCACACCGCCCGACTTGGGATCGGACGCACCATAATAGACCCGCGCAATCCGTGCCTGGCTGATCGCGCTCGCACACATCGGACAGGGCTCCAGCGTCACGTAGAGATCATGACCGGGCAAACGCTCACTGCCAAGCATCCGGCACGCTTCGCGCAGGACGACAATCTCGGCATGGGCCGTCGGATCGTTCCATTCCCGCGTCCGGTTGCCCGCCGCCGCAACAACCTTGCCGTCGGGCGACACGACAACTGCGCCCACCGGCACCTCGCCGCGTCCGGCGGCGGCGCGCGCCTCGGCCAGCGCCTGATCCATATGGCTCTTGAACGTCATGCCCCATCACTGCCCCGCCTTGGCCCCTTTCGCAATCCCCCAAACCCCGCTAGAGGGAGAAGCATGACCCAGAAAACACCCAAATCCGACAGCCCCGCCGGGGACCGTATCGCCAAAGTCCTCGCCCGCGCCGGAGTCGCCTCCCGCCGCGAGGCCGAACGCATGATCGAAGCGGGCCGGGTTTCGGTGAATGGCAAGAAACTCACCAGCCCCGCCCTCAACGTGACCGCCAAGGACCGGATCACCGTTGACGGTAAACCCGTGGGCGAGCCCGATCCCGAACGCATCTGGCTCTATCACAAGCCCGCGGGCCTCGTGACCTCGAACAAGGACGAAAAGGGCCGCGAAACGATCTTTGATCACCTGCCCGACACCCTGCCCCGCGTCATGACCATCGGACGGCTCGACCTCAATTCCGAAGGGCTTTTGCTGCTGACCAACGACGGCGGCGTCAAACGCAAGCTGGAACTGCCCTCCACCGGCTGGCTGCGCAAATACCGTGTGCGCATCAACGGTCGCCCCACCGAAGACACTTTCGCGCCTCTGCGCGAAGGCATCGTCGTGGACCGCGAGCATTTTCAGCCCATGGAGATCACGCTCGACCGTCAACAAGGCGCGAACGCATGGGCCACCATTGGCCTGCGCGAAGGCAAGAACCGTGAAATTCGCCGTGCGATGGAGGCAATCGGCCTCACCGTGAACCGCCTGATCCGCGTCTCTTATGGCCCGTTCCAACTGGGCGATCTGAAACCCGGTCAGGTCGAGGAAGTCCGCCGTCGCATCGTCCGCGATCAGTTGGGACTGGACGGGGCGAAACCACCTGAAACCCGTAAGAAGCCGGTGCGGCGTCGGCGGTAGATAGGGCGACTGCCAGACCGCGGGTTGGCATCCGACGCGGTCGGCGGGCACTTTATCTCGCCACCCACGTCCGAGTTATCCATTGCGCATGATGCCCATAAGTTGCCAGCCCGTGCGGGCGGTCTGGCAATCGCCCGGCGGCGCGCAAGCGCGCCTTGACTCCGGGAGCGACCCGCCAAAACCCACCAATCCCTAACAAACCCTTGCGCCCGCCGCCTTAACACTCGGCGTTTTTTGCCCGCGCGCCAGCCCATACCGACGCGTTACCGACACAATACCGACGTGATACCGACGCGCAAATCCAGCAAAACAAGGCCGTTAACCTTCGATTCGCCTGAGCGCGTTAATACTCTTCCACCGTCATCACCCCTTCGAGCGATTTCAGCGCACCCTTGATCTGGGGATTGACCGGGAACTCGGCATTGAGATCCATCTCCACCTCACCCGGAAGCGCCGGGTCCATCAGGCACAGCACAACCGGCCCGCGCGGCGTCCCCCGAAGGCTCTCCGCCGCCCCCTGCAACACGTTGGCCACGGGCGTAACCGCCTGCATATCCTCAAGAAAAATGCGCAACCCCGCCGCCCCGGCATCCGCCACGATCGTATCCACCGGCGCAAAGGACCGCGCCAGAAGCTTGAGCTGATCGCTCTCCATCGTCGCTTCGACCGTGACCACCACCTTGGACCCGGTCTCAAGGTAATCCCGGCATTTCTCCAGCGTATCGCTGAAAATCGTGACCTCATAGGCGCCCGTCGGATCGCTCAGCTGGGCAAAAGCAAAGCGGTTCCCCTTGGCCGATTTCCGCTCCTGCCGCCCCGACACACGGCCCGCGATCTTGGCAATCATCGCCCCGCCCCGCGCCTTCTCGGTGAGGTCATCCAAGGTCATCACCTGCTTGCGCTTGAGCGCGGGCATGTAATCCTCAAGTGGATGACCTGAAAGGAAAAATCCGATGGCCTTGGCCTCTTCATCCAGCTTCTCGGCAGGCAGCCAATCGCCCACGGGCGACAAGCGCGGCTCGGGAAGATCATCCCCCGCCTCGCCGAACAAGGACACCTGATTGCTGGCCTTCTGCTCAAAAATCGCCGCTGAATATCCGACAAGAGAATCCAGACTCTCCAACACCCGCCGCCGGTTCGGATCAAGCTGATCAAACGCCCCCGACCGCGCCAGCATCTCCAGCGGGCGCTTGCCCACCTTCTTCAGGTCCACCCGGCGGGCAAAGTCGTAAAGCGTGGCAAAAGGTTTCTCGACGCCATCCACCTTGCGCCCCTCGACCACGAGCTTCATCGCCTCGACACCGACGTTCTTGAGCGCGCCCAGCGCATAGACCAGCGCCCCATCGACCACCTTGAACGTCGCATCCGAGCGGTTCACGCAGGGCGGAACGTACGGGAGCTTCAACTGTTTCTTTACCTCTTCGAAGTAAACTGCCAGCTTGTCCGTCAGGTGAATATCGCAGTTCATCACCCCGGCCATGAACTCGACCGGATGGTTCGCCTTGAGCCACGCCGTCTGGTAGGACACCACCGCATAGGCCGCCGCGTGCGACTTGTTGAAACCATAGTTGGCGAACTTCTCAAGAAGGTCGAAAACCTCCGAGGCTTTCTTGGCATCCACGCCATTTTCGCCCGCGCCCTTCTCGAACTTGGGCCGCTCGGCGTCCATCGCTTCCTTGATCTTCTTACCCATCGCCCGGCGCAACAGGTCCGCGCCGCCAAGGCTATACCCTGCCATGACCTGTGCGATCTGCATCACCTGTTCCTGGTAAACGATAATGCCTTGAGTTTCCTCAAGAATATGGTCGATCAGCGGGTGCACGGATTCGATCTCGCGCAACCCGTTCTTGACCTCGCAATAGGTTGGAATGTTTTCCATCGGCCCCGGACGATACAAGGCAACCAGCGCCACGATATCCTCGATACAGGTCGGCTTCATGCGCTTCAGGGCATCCATCATGCCCGTCGATTCCACCTGGAACACCGCCACCGTCTTGGCCGAGGCATAAAGCTTGTAAGTCGGTTCATCATCCAGCGGAATGGCGTTGATCTGGTTCTCCGCCCCCTCCGCCGGTTCATAAAGCTGCGTCCCATCCGCGGCGACATGCAATGGCCGCCCGCTGGCATGAATCTGTTCAATCGCGTTCTGGATCACCGTCAGCGTTTTCAGCCCCAGAAAGTCGAACTTCACCAGCCCCGCTTGTTCGACCCACTTCATGTTGAACTGGGTGGCGGGCATGTCCGAACGCGGATCCTGGTAAAGCGGTACCAGCGCATCCAGAGGCCGATCCCCGATCACCACACCGGCAGCGTGGGTCGAGGCATTGCGCAAAAGTCCCTCGACCTGCATCCCGTATTTCAACAGGCGGTCCACGACCTCTTCGTTGCGCGCCTCTTCGCGCAATCGCGGCTCTTCCTTCAAGGCGTCCGAGATCGACATCGGTTTGACGCCCTCGACCGGGATTAGCTTGGACAACCGGTCCACCTGCCCATAGGGCATCTGCAACACCCGCCCGATATCGCGCACCGCCGCCTTGGACAAAAGCGCACCAAAGGTGATGATCTGCCCCACCTTGTCGCGGCCATATTTCTCCTGCACGTACCGGATCACTTCTTCCCGGCGATCCATGCAGAAGTCGATGTCAAAGTCGGGCATCGACACCCGTTCCGGGTTCAAGAACCGTTCAAAAAGAAGGCTGTAGCGCAGCGGATCAAGGTCGGTAATGGTCAGCGCGTAAGCCACCAGAGAACCCGCCCCCGAGCCCCGCCCCGGCCCCACCGGGATGTCATTGTCCTTGGCCCACTGGATAAAGTCGGCCACGATCAGGAAGTAGCCCGGAAACCCCATCCCCTCGATGATGCCCAGCTCGAAATCCAGCCGTTCCTGATATTCCTCAACGCTCACCGCATGCGGGATCACCGCCAACCGGTCCTGCAGCCCTGCGTTGGCCATGCGGCGCAGTTCCGCCACCTCGTCATCGGCAAATTTCGGCAGGATCGGATCCCGCCGATAGGCCATGAACGCACATCGGCGCGCGATCTCGACCGTGTTTTCAATCGCCTCGGGCAGGTCGGCAAACAGCGTCACCATTTCCTGCTGGCTCTTGAAATAGTGCTGCGGCGTCAGACGCCGCCGCCCCTCCTGCTGGTCGACATAGGCCCCTTCCGAAATACAGATCAGCGCATCATGCGCCTCGTACATCCCGGTTTCTGGGAAATAGACGTCATTTGTCGCGACAAGCGGAATATCCATCCCATAGGCCATCTCGACAAAGCCCCGCTCGGTCAGCTGCTCCGCCTCGGGCTGTCCGGTCTCGCCGGGATGGCGCTGCAACTCGACATAAAGCCGGTCGCCAAAAATCGTCTTGAACCGCGCCATCAACGCCTCGGCGGCCTCGCGCTGGCCCTGCTGAAGCATCCGCCCCACCGGCCCCTCCGGCCCGCCGGTCAAACAGATCAGCCCCCCCGAATGCGCCTCAAGTTCCTCCATCGTGACCTGCGGCAACTGCCCGCCCTTGTCCACATACAGACACGAGGACAGTTTCATGAGGTTCTCATAGCCCTCTTCGCGCTGGCTCAACAGAACAACCGGCGCCGGCGCGGGCGCCTGCGACCGCCCGGACTGGTCCGGGTTGGGCATGGTCACATCCACCTGGCAGCCAATGATCGGCTGAATGCCCGCACCGCTGGCCGTGACCGAAAACTCCAGCGCCGCAAAAAGGCTGTTCGTGTCGGTGACCGCCACCGCGGGCATGCCCATCTTCTCGCAAAGCGCGGGCAGTTTTTTCACCCGCACCGCGCCCTCCAACAAGGAGTATTCGGTATGGGTTCTCAGGTGAATGAATCGGGGTTCGCTGCTCATGCCGACAGGCTATCCCAGCCGCCCGACCGATGAAATCCCCGATCCCGTCAATCGCGCACCCAGCTCATTCTTTTTCCGGAAGTACCCCGGCGGGGAGCGCTGTCTCGGAAACGGTCAGTGGTCCGTTTCAGGCGTGAACGAGCGGGGTCCACACGGCTGCTCGCGACGGGGGCAGCGCCCCCAGCCTTCTCAAACCGCGAAACCTGCTCAAATAATAACCACGCCAGAGGTGCAACACTTTCAACAATTCATTGAAAATTGCAATTGTTTACCCATTAATTTCACAGGGATTTCCCCTTATTCTGCGCATCCGGCGGTGCCGTCAACCCTTTTTGCGCCTCCGTCTAAGTCCAAGTTTCTCTTGCAGAAACGACCTTCCCCTCCCTAGGGTTAGGCCGCCAAATGACAGACAACGACGCGCCAGAACCGTCGGGACAAGCGGCCGCAAAAGACGGCCAAGAAGGGACGTGACCATGACTGCACCTTTGCTGAGCATCTCCGGGCTGACCAAGGCCTATCCGGGGGTCGTCGCGAACGACAATGTGTCCTTTGACATCGGCGAAAGCGAGGTGCACGCGCTGCTCGGCGAAAACGGCGCCGGCAAGTCGACACTGGTCAAGATGATCTACGGGCTTGTGAAACCCGACAGCGGCACGATGACATGGAAGGGTCAGTCCTTCACCCCCGCCGAACCCAAGGCCGCCCGCGCCGCAGGCGTTGCCATGGTGTTCCAGCATTTCTCGCTGTTCGATGCGCTGAAAGTGTCCGAAAACGTCGCGCTTGGCATGGAAGACCCGCCCCCGATGGGCGATCTTGCCCGCCGCATCCGCAAGGTCTCGGAAACCTACGGCCTGCCGCTCGATCCCAACCGCACCGTCGGCGATCTCTCGGCAGGCGAACGCCAGCGGGTCGAGATCATTCGCTGCCTTTTGCAGGATCCCAAGCTGCTGATCATGGACGAGCCGACCAGCGTGCTCACCCCGCAAGAGGTCGACATCCTGTTCAAGACCCTGAACAAGCTCAAAGAGGAAGGCACCTCGATCCTCTACATCTCCCACAAGCTCGAGGAAATCCGCGCGCTTTGTGACCACGCCACGATCCTGCGGCTGGGCAAGAACGTGGGCGAATGCGTGCCTGCGGAAACCTCGGCCCGCGACATGGCCGAAATGATGGTGGGCGACACACTGCAGACCCCGACCCGCACGACCGAGAAAACCGGCGAAGTGGTGCTCGATGTCTCCGGCCTGTCGCTCGAACCGGCCACACCCTTTGGCACCAAATTGAAGAACATCCATTTCACCGTCCGCGCCGGGGAAATCCTCGGCATCGGCGGGGTCGCCGGGAACGGACAGGACGAGCTTCTCGCCGCGCTTTCCGGTGAAACCCTGACGTGGAAAGACGCGGTCAAGGTCAACGGCAAGGAGGTCGCCAATCTCGGCCCCAACGCCCGGCGCAAGATGGGCATTCTCGCGGCCCCCGAAGAACGGCTCGGCCATGCCGCTGCTCCTGACATGAGCCTGACCGAAAATGCGCTCCTCACCGGGGCCATCCGCGAAAAGCTGACCGGCAAGGGTTTTGTCAACTGGTCCGGCACCACCGCCTTCGCCGAGAAGATCATCAAGGATTTCGACGTACGCACCCCCGGCCCCCATGTCGCGGCCCGCGCGCTTTCGGGGGGCAACCTGCAGAAATTCGTGATCGGGCGCGAGGTTCTGCAGCGCCCCGAAGTCCTCATCGTGAACCAGCCCACATGGGGCGTGGACGCCGCCGCTGCTGCCGCCATCCGGCAGGCGCTTCTGGACCTTGCCGCCAATGGCGCGGCCATCGTGGTCATCTCACAGGATCTCGACGAACTCATGGAAATCTCCGACCGTTTCGGCGCGCTGAACGAAGGCCGCCTCTCCGACATCCGCCCGGCGGCGGGTCTGACCATTGATGAAATCGGCCTGATGATGGGCGGCGCCCACGGCATGGAAGTCGCGCAAGTGGGAGAAGACGCATGATCAAGCTCGAAAAACGCCCCATGCCGTCGCGCACTCTGTCGATGGCAACCCCGCTGATTGCCGTGCTGATCACCATGATCGCCGGTGGCTTGCTGTTCGCCGCGCTTGGCAAGAACCCGTTCGAGGCGATCCGCACGATCTTCTGGGACCCGGTGCTGGGTGAGTACGCCTTCTACTACCGCCCGCAACTGCTGGTCAAAGCCGCGCCGCTGGTCCTCATCGCCATTGGCCTTTCGCTGGGCTTCAAGGCCGGTATCTGGAATATCGGGGCCGAAGGCCAATACGTCATCGGTGCGATCTGCGGCGCCGGGGTGGGCCTTGCCTTTTACCCCACCGAAAGCATCCTGATCTTCCCCCTGATGATCCTCGCAGGCGCACTTGGCGGCTGGGCATGGGCCATGATCCCGGCACTTCTGAAGGTCAAATTCGGCACCAACGAAATCCTCGTCTCCTTGATGCTCGTCTACGTGGCCGAACAACTCCTCGCCTCGATGTCGCTCGGCCTTCTGAAAAACCCCGAAGGCCACGGCTTTCCCGGCTCGCGCAACCTCAACGACTATCCTTCGGCAACCAGCTGGATCAACGAGGCCGCGGGCCTGCACTGGGGCATGGCCTTTGCCTTTATCGCGGTGATCTTCGCCTATGTGCTCCTGAACCGTCACATCCTCGGCTTCAACATCCGCCTCACGGGCGAAGCCCCCCGCGCCGCGCGCTTCTCGGGCGTCAATCCCACACGGCTGATCCTGTTCTGCCTTGGCACCTCGGGCGCGCTGGCGGGCATGGCGGGTCTCTTCGAAGTGTCCGGCCCCTCCGGTCAGATCAGCATCGACTTCAACGTCGGCTACGGCTTCACCGCCATCATCGTCGCCTTCCTCGGCCGCCTGCATCCCGTGGGCATCCTGCTGGCAGGGCTGCTCATGGCGCTGACCTACATTGGCGGTGAGATTGCCCAGGGCAATCTCGGCCTGCCCTCTGCCGCCATTCAGGTCTTTCAGGGCATGCTCCTGTTCTTCCTGCTGGCTCTGGACCTGCTCACCAACTACCGCGTGAAATTCGCTGCAAAGGGAGCCGCATAATGGACCTTTCCGCCATCAACCCCGTCCTGCTGATTGCCTCCCTCATGGTCGCGGCCACGCCCCTCCTTCTGGCGGCCATCGGCGAACTCGTGGTCGAAAAGGCCGGTGTGCTGAACCTCGGTGTCGAGGGCATGATGATCGTCGGCGCGATATCGGGCTTTGCGATCTCGGTGGAAACCGGCTCGCCCTTCCTCGGCCTGATCGCGGCGATCATCGGCGGGGCGCTTCTGTCGCTGCTCTTTGCCTTCCTGACCCAGTTTGCCCTCGCAAATCAGGTCGCAAGCGGTTTGGCCCTCACCCTTTTCGGCCTCGGCCTCTCGGCCCTCATGGGCCAGTCCTATGTCGGCATCAAACCCCCGGCCATGGCCAAGCTCGACCTGCCGGTGATTTCCGACATCCCGGTCATCGGCCCGATTCTCTTTTCCCATGACCCCGTGCTCTATATCGGCATCGCGCTCTGCGCCGCCGTCTGGGCCTTCCTGAAATTCTCGCGCGGCGGCCTGGTGCTGCGCGCCGTGGGCGAAAGCCACGACGCCGCCCATGCGCTTGGTTACAACGTGATCCGCGTGCGCATCCTTGCCATCATGTTCGGCGGAGCCTGTGCCGGGCTTGGCGGGGCCTATATCTCGCTGATCCGCGTGCCCCAGTGGACCGAAGGCATGACCGCAGGCATCGGCTGGATCGCCCTCGCGCTGGTCGTGTTCGCAAGCTGGAAGCCGTGGCGCGTTCTGCTTGGCGCCTATCTTTTCGGCGGCATCAACGTGCTACAACTCAATTTGCAGGCGGCAGGTATTGCGATTCCGGTGGAATACTTGGCAATGTCTCCGTATCTCATCACCATCCTGGTGCTGGTCATCATGTCGGCCGACAAAAGCCGCGCACCCGCCTCGCTTGGCCGCACCTTCCACGCCTCTCAATGAGGCCAAAACAAAAACTGCTTACAACAACCGGGGAGATCTCCTTATGAAATTCACGAAACTCCTGACAAGCGCCGCTGTCGCGCTGGGTCTGGCGACCACCGCCATGGCCGCAGACAAGACCAAGGTCGGCTTTGTCTATGTTGGCCCCGTCGGCGACGGCGGCTGGACCTATGAACACGATCAGGGTCGCAAGGCCGTTGTCGAGGCCTTCGGCGACGCGGTGGAAACCACCTATGTCGAGAATGTGCCGGAAGGTGCCGACGCCGAGCGCGTGATCACCCAGATGGCGCTTCAGGGCGCCGACCTGATCTTCACCACCTCGTTCGGTTACATGGACCCGACGATCAACGTGGCCAAGAAATTCCCCAAGGTGAAATTCGAGCACGCCACCGGCTATAAAACCGCCGACAACGTGTCGGTCTACTCGGCCCGTTTCTACGAAGGCCGCGCGGTTCAGGGCCACATCGCAGGCAAGATGACCAAGTCCAACGTGGTTGGCTACATCGCCTCCTTCCCGATCCCCGAAGTCATTCGTGGCATCAACTCGGCCTATATCCACGCCAAGAAGGTGAACCCGGACGTCCAGTTCAAGATCATCTGGGCCTACACCTGGTTTGACCCGGCCAAGGAAGCCGACGCCGCCAAGGCGCTGATCGAACAGGGCGCCGACGTGATCCTGCAGCACACCGACTCGACCGCACCGCAAGCCGCCGCACAGGCCGCCGGCAACGTGATCACCTTCGGTCAGGCCTCCGACATGGGTGAATACGCGCCCTTCCCGCGCGTCTCCTCGATCATCGACAACTGGGCACCGTATTACGTCGCGCGCACCAAGGCCGTGATGGATGGCACCTGGGAAAGCGTGAACACCTGGGACGGCATCGGCGCTGGCATGGTCGGCATCGGTGAGATCTCCGACGCGGTGCCTGCCGACGTGAAAGCCGAAGCCCTCGCCCTCAAGGACGCGCTGGCAGACGGCTCCTACCACGCCTTCACCGGTCCGCTGAACAAGCAGGACGGCTCGGCATGGCTGGCAGACGGCGAAACCGCCGATGACGGTACGCTGGCCGGAATGAACTTCTACGTCGAAGGCATCGACGCAGAAATCCCGAACTGATCTGATCTCCGGATCAAAAGCGAAAGGCCCGCCACATTGGCGGGCCTTTTTTTACAGACTGGCGATCGACACCGGCGCCCATTGCCCCCACCAAGGGCGTGCCGCCTCAAGCTCGTAGGCCAGCTCAAACAGAACGTCCTCGCGTCCGGCCGGGGCCACGAAATGGCTTCCAATCGGCAAACCGGCACCATTCACCCCGGCAGGCACGGACATGCCGGGCAGGCCCAGCGCGTTCTGGATTGGCGTATAGGACGTGAACCGGGAGACGCGATCGAACATCTCGTCGAACGGCACCTCGGGATCGTAGAGCGTTCCCAGCTTCGGCGCAGGCCCAGTCATCACCGGGGACAGGAACACGTCCATCTCCGCCATCCACGCGGCATAATCCGCGCCCAACCGCTCCATGTAGCTGTTGGCCGCTTCCACGTCCTCGGACGTGAAGGCACGCGCCGAGTCTGCCCATTGCCGCACGAACACTTCCAGCATCCCCGTCTCTTCCGGCGAGCGGCCCGCCCGCGCCGTGGCGGCATCGGCCAATCCCACCATGCGGAACCCGAAAATCTGGTTGAACCGCAAAGCGAATTCCTCATCCACCGGGCTTTGCGTCTCAAACACCTCGTGCCCAAGGCTCTCGCACAGCGTCGCCGTGTCTTCGATGGCCCGCTGCACCTCGGGGTCGGGCAGGTCTCCGAAATAGTTCTTCAGGTCGAACCCGATCCGCAGCCGCCTGCTGTTTGGCCCGGCCACAAACGGGATCGGGGCATGTGGCGCAGTTGGAGATCGGTCCTGCCCAAGGGCAAACAACATCGCGCTGTCTCGCACGGACCGGCTCACGCAGTTATCCGCCGCATAGGTCGTTTGGTCGCTCGACCCCCAGACCATCCGGCGTCGACTGGGCTTGAGCCCGAAAACCCCGCAACAGGCCGCCGGGATGCGGATCGACCCACCCCCGTCGCTCGCGTGCGCCACCGGCACGATCCCGGCGGCCACCGCCGCCGCCGACCCGCCGCTGGATCCCCCCGACGAATGCATCAGCGACCAGGGGTTGCGGCAGGGGCCAAGCAACTGCCCCTCGGTCACCGGAAGCGCGCCCACCTCCGGCATGTTGGTCTTGCCGATCAGGTTGAACCCCGCCGCCTCCTGCACCAGCGCCAGCGGCGCCGAGCGGGTCTGCATATTGTCACTGTAAACGCGCGATCCGTGGGTCGTGTACTGCCCCGCGACATCCAGGTTGTCCTTCACCGCAAACGGCACACCTGCAAACGGTCCTTGTCGGCGCATGTCCTTGGCCTTCGAGAGCGCCTGACCATACATCGGGGTCGTGATCGCGTTCAGCCGCGCATCAAGCGCCAGCGCAGCGTCAACCGAAACCTCCGCCAACTCGCGCGGCGTGACCTCTCCGGCTTTCACAAGCTTGGCAAGACCCAGCCCATCCGTCGTCATCATCAACTGCCGGATATCCGCGTTGCTCGCAAAGGCCCGCGTGGATGTCGCTGCGGTCACTCCGACCGCTGCGACGGAACAAAGAAAATCGCGTCGGGAAAACACCTTAACCTCCTGGAAAATGGGATGTCCAATTATCCCATTCCCTGATCAGGAAGCCAAGCCAAACGCCGCAATCTGCCGCGGATTAAGCGGAACATAGCCCGTCGGGGGGCCAGTGCCCCCGAAAGCCGCGGATCAATGCCCGCCCGAGAACACCAGCGACGTCACCGGCAAGAGTAGCATCCTGAGCCGCAGCCCGGCGGCATGCACCACCCCGATCGTGTCGATCACATGCAGGAACACCCGCTGCCCGGTGCCAAGGCTGTCGTCATGGGCCAGCCGATCGTGGTTCGACGTATAGGCCATGGCGATACAGTTGCTGCCCGGCAAAAGATGGTCACTCCCGCCTTCATAGAGCGGCTCCATGAAGGCAAGGATCGACCCCTGCCGCAGGCTGAACGCCGGATCACGCAATTCGTCCGTTGGCCGGAACTGCCCCGACGGAATCACGTCCTGCACCCCCACCACGACCATCGGCACGATGGTAAAGGGGCGCGCCGCACAGCCCATCTCGGCGATCATACCAGGCTTCACCACTCCGGCGGCCAACTGGTTGAACGCCGCCTCGAACCGCGCATGTTTGAAATCCGAGGGCACAAGGATACCCGCCGGGCGCAAGATCGGGTTGACGTAATCCCCCGGCTCAAGCGCGAACTGCTCCAGCTGCCCCGCCACCCCGGCGGTCACAACCGTCTTGTCCAGCTCCGCCTGCGCCTGTTCGAGCGCGGCCAAGGCGCTGGCCTTCTGGGCGGGCAATAGAACGTCGATATTCTCGACCACGGCACCCAGATTGGCTTCGGCGACATGTAATTGCCCCTCGCGCTCAGCCAGCCGATTGGCCTGCCGCTGTACTTCGGCCGGGTTTGCGGCGGGCGAATTGCGGTCCAGCAACTCCTTGTTGCGCAGATAATCATCTTCAACCAGCTCATAGGCCGCCCGGGCCTGTTCCACCGTTGCCTCTGCCGCCACCAGTTCGGCCTTGGACACCTCGATGGCCGCTTCGGCCTCTTCGACCCGGCGCTCTGCCGCCTCGACGGCGGCCTGCTGGCTGGCGTCATCCAGCTTGAACAGAACCTCGCCCGCGGCCACGTCCTGGTTGTTGACCACATAGACCTTTGCGACGCGTCCGCCCACCTGCGGAAGGATCGTCACGGTGCGGAAATACGACGTCACGACGCTTGTCGAAGGATGGTAATAGAACAGCAGCGTGATCACCGACACCGCCGCCATGAAACAGGTCACCAACCCCCAGCGCAGCTCGTACCACACGGTGAAAAAGGTAATCTCGTGCCCGATCCTCTTGCCCTGCACATAGCGGCGATAAAGGTAGTCGGGCAAAAGGGTGAAGACGGCGCAAATCAGGGTTTCCAGCATGGTTCAGTGCCCCCCGTCCGCAGGTTTCAACGCTGCGCCCTCAGGCACAGACGGCGCCTCGACGTCCTCGTCGGGCGCATCCTTCTTGCCGGCCATGGACGCAAGCGAGTCCGCAATCGACGTGAGAGGTGTCATGAAATCCGGTGGCCGGAACGCCGCCACCAAAAGCGCGATGACCCAGAAAAGGTTGTTATGCGTGAACAGCGCCAACAGAGCGAGAATGCCGACCACCTGCATCTGCGTGTGGTTGCTCTTGTGCGCCAACTTCTCGGGCATGGCATGCAGGGTGAGGTACAGAATCCCGATTCCGAGGATCAGCAACACCGTGAAAACCGTCATCACCGTAAACAGGAAATCGCTGCCATCAGCGGCAACAATATAGCTTGGCAGATGCTCGGGCGCGGCGGGGTTGATCGCGGCTGCGCCCGCGCCGCTGACAGAAGTTTCGCTCATGGTTTCCCCTCGCTGGAAAAATGCAATCGGTCCTGAAAACGTGCATAACTGTGCGCCCGGCGCCGTGAAAAACTCAAGCGCATTTTCAGAGTTTCGGCATTTCGAATCGCACGAATGCGCCCTTAATCCAGCGGGCGCCGCGTTAAAGCCGCATTCCCCGCCGCCGATACCGATGTAATACCGACGCAATACCGACGTGATACCGAAACGGTTTTTTTAGGCAGATCAAAGCGTTAACCCTGGTTCTCCATATCTGCACATCGCTCGTGCACCGACACCCGTACCCGCACCGCGCCGCGCGCCCTATACTCGGGTCAAAGGAGACCACAACCATGCGCAAGATTCAGGCTCAGGGCGTCCACCACATCACCCTCACCGGCGCCGACCGGCAAACCTCCATCGATTTCTGGGAGGGCGTGCTTGGCATGCCCTTCATCTTCGACCAACCCAATCTCGACAATCCGCGCGAAGGCCACCTCTACTTTGATCCCGGCGACGGGCGGCTGATCACCATCTTCACCAATGAAGACCGCAAGCCCGACCCGCGCCGCACTCCAACCGAACCGGGCTGCGTGCATCACATCGCTTTCAACGTGAGCCGTGCGAGCCTGCTCATGTCCTTGAAAAGGCTGGACGATCGCGGCATCAAACACACCGGGATCAAGGATCGCGGCTTCATGGATTCGGTCTATTTCAAGGACCCGCTGGGGCTCATGATCGAACTGGCGAGCTACAAGTTCGAACCTCCCGTCGGCTGCACCCATGCCGACGTGATGATCCGCGCCCACAAGAAACGCGTCGCCGCCGGGGACTACAACATTGCCGAGCCGCATCTTGCCGACGCGATCGAAGAACTGGTGCTGGAACGCCAGGGTTCTCTCAGCGACGACCGCGGCGCGAAACACCCCTACTGAACAGGGGGTTAGGGAGCACGCCCCGCTATCTGCGCGCGTGCCCCATACTTTCTTTTTCCAGAAATACCCTTGGGGGGTGAGCGTCGTCTCGGAAACGGTCCAGCGGACCGTTTCAGGCGCGAACGGGCGGAGCCCCACGTATTGCTGCGGCGGGGGCAAGGCCCCCTTTCCCCCCGGCCAAATCCATGCCAACGTCCCCGGAAGCACGGCCCCTGCGCCACCCATTTCTGATACGGGACTAAACATGATCGACTTCCTCGTTGTTGGCGGCGGTATCGCCGGAACCTCCGCAGGCGCGCGCCTCTCGGAACTGGGCGAAACCGTTGTTCTTGAACGGGAATCTGCGCTTGGCTACCACGCCTCGGGGCGGTCTGCGGCGCTGTTTGAATCCAATTACGGCCTGCCCAGCACCATCGCGCTCAGCAAGGCCAGCGCCGAGTATCACGCCACGGCGCATGGCGGGTTCCTAAGTCCGCGTGGCCTGATGTTCACCGCCCGCCCGGACGAGGCCGACGCCTTTGCGCAAGCCTGCAAACATTTCCACGCCGACCCCATTCCCATGGAGCAGGCCCTGCAAATGGTGCCGATCCTGAACCCGGAAACCGTGGGCTACGTCGCCTATCATGAAGCGGCCTATGACATCGACACCGACCGCCAGATCCAGACCTTCGCCCGCACCGTGCGCGAGAATGGCGGTGCCGTCCTCACTGGTCAGGAGGTCACGGCCATCACCCGCACCCAAACCGGCTGGGACGTGACCTCCGGCGGCGAAACCCGCTCCGCCCGCATGCTGTTCAACGCATCAGGCGCCTGGGTGGACCAGATCGCACGACTTGCCGGCGTCGCCCCCCTTGGTTTCACTCCCCTCCGCCGCTCCATGGCGCGCATTCCCGCCCCTGGCGGGCATGACATAAGCGCCTGGCCGATGATCCTCGACATCCATGAAAACTGGTACGCCAAGCCCGATGCCGGAAGCCTTCTGGTCTCACCCGCCGAAGAAGACCCGATGGAGCCATTTGACGCCTGGCCCGACGACATGGTGCTGGCCGAGGGGCTGGCCCGCTATCAGGAACATGTCACGGAAGAGGTCACGCGCCTCGAAGCCAGCTGGGCCGGGCTGCGCACCTTCTCGCCCGACCGCAACCTCGTGCTTGGCCCCGCCATCGATGACCCGGCCTTCTTCTGGATTGCCGGCCAGGGCGGGTATGGCTTCCAGACTGCGCCCGCGGCCTCTCTGCATGTCGCCGACCTCGTCGCCGGGCGCCCCTCCGAGCTTGACGCCGACACCTGCGCCGCGCTCACCCCGAAAAGGTTCGCCTGATGCCGCGCCGCCTCAACCTGCCCGACACCGCCGCCGTCGCCACACCTGATGGTGACGGCAAACTCTTCGCCCCTTCCGCCGACCGGAACGCCGAGTTTATCGTGGCGCTTGTTCGCGAAAAAGCCCCCAAACAGGGCAAGGCGCTCGAACTGGCAAGCGGTACGGGACAGCATGTCGTGACCCTTGCGCGCGCCATGCCGGACATGCACTGGCAACCGACGGACATTGACAGCACCCGACGCGCCAGCATCGACGCCTATGTGCGGGACGCGGCTCTTGCCAACGTGGCCCCGGCGATCGAACTGGATGCCACCGACGCGGGTTGGAGCGCGCACAACACTGGATATGACCTGATCCTTCTCGTGAACTTGCTTCACCTGATCAGCACGGCCGAGGCAGAAACCGTGATCCGCGAAGCGGCCAAGGCACTTGCACCCGGCGGGATGCTGATCGTGTATGGCCCATTCCTGCGCGATGATGAACTGACCAGTGAAGGCGACGCCGCCTTCCATGCCAGCCTGCAGGCACAGGACCCGGAAATTGGCTACAAGAGCGACTTCGACGTGCTGGACTGGGGTGTCGACGCATGGCTGGACGTGGCGGACGTTGTCGAGATGCCCGCCAACAACCTGGCCCTGTGCTGGCGCAAGGCGGGCGCCTGAACACGCGCCGCCGAAACGACGCGACGGAACTTTCATCCTATCTGATCAGGATCAAAGTTCACATTCCGAATCCATGATCTGAGACCCTCAAACAACCTGTTACGGAGTAGATCATGAGCTGGAATGACAAGCTGAACGACACGCGCAACCAACTGCGCGGTCTGAACAAGACCATCCCCGACACCACCCGCGCGTTCGGCGCTCTGGGCAAGGCCGTCAAGGAAGGCGGTACGCTGGACTTCAAGACCAAGGAATTCGTCGCACTTGGTATCGCCGTGGCCATGCGATGCGAAGCCTGCATCGTTCTGCATTGCGACGCGCTGCTCAAGGCCGGCGCCAGCCGTGAAGAGGTGGGCGACGTTCTGGCCATGACCATCCAGATGGGCGGTGGTCCGTCAATGATGTATGCCGCCAAGGCGTTGGAATGCTTTGACGAGCTTGCTGCGGGCTGACATCGGGCGATTGCCTCCGTAAGGTCGCGGGAAAACACGAATGGATCAGGATATCGCACTCATGAAACACGTTTTTCCGCCCTTTGCGGCCATTGCCATGACAGCCAGCCTCGCCATGGCGGCCGATACCAGTTTTCTGGAAGACTGGGATCTTGATGCGGATGGCGGTGTGACCTGGGCCGAACTTGAGCAACTGCGGCGCAATATTTTTGACACCTTCGACGCGGATGGTGACGGCGCACTCAACAGCGCGGAATATACCGAATTCGACCACGCCCGCGCCGCAGCCGCCGAAGCATCCGGTCATCCGATTGCCAAACGCGCCGTGCATGGCCTTGCGCGCGAAGGGTTCGACAAGAACCTTGACGGGATGGTGACGAGGGAAGAGTTCGAAACCGCTCTCAGGGAATGGTTCGAAAAGCACGATGGCAACAAGAACGGCATTCTGGAAAAGGGCGATTTCTGATCGGATCCTGCCCCGGAAAATCCTGCGGCAATCTGACCGCGCTGGAACCCGAGTTACATTCCGTAAAAGGAATGCAACTCTAGGAAAGGATCGCCTCATGCGCCTACACGCCCTCTCGATACCCCTGGTCTTAATTTCCGCAACACTGGCCACTGCCGAACAGGGCGGGCCCGGTGCTCATTTTGTCGAAAACTGGGACTTGAATGGTGATGGCCATGTCACGCTTGCCGAAGCCACCGAGCGACGTGCGGATATCTTCCTGACCTTTGACGCGGACGAGAACGGCGTCCTGGACGCTGAAGAACACGATCTTTTTGACGAAGCCCGCGCCACTGACATGGCCGAAAACGGCATGGGACAAGGCAAGGGGCAGAATAATCCGGCCAACGGCATGTTGCGGGATGTGACCGATGTCGACGGCGACGGACAGGTCTCCCGGCAGGAGTTCATGGATGCCGTGCCAGCGTGGTTCGCCAAGATTGACCGCAACGACGACGGTGCGGTCTCGGTCGAGGATTTCAGGAAGAACTGAAAAAGGGGCCACATGGGCCCCTTTCCGTAGTGTCTCTTGACCTTGGCTCAACCATCCTTGCGGATGGTTTCGTTCTTGGGGTCATAGGGGCTGTCGCAGGTCACGACCGCATCCCACAGCTTGTCCTGCATCTTGACCTTGAGCTTGATGCCCTCGACCGCCAGATCTGGGGTGACATAGCCCATACCGATGGATTTCTCGAAAGCCACCGAGTAACCGCCCGAGGTCAGGCGCCCGACACGGGTGCCTTCGGGGGTGTAAAGCGCCTCGCGGCCCCACGGATCGGCATCGTCCGGTCCGTCGATCAAAAGCGTGCAGCACTTGGCGCGGATGCCCTTGGCTTCCATCTCGGCCTTGCCGTGGAACTCCTTGGACAGGTCGATGAACCGCGGCAGATCGGCCTCGGCCGGGGTCGCATCGCGGCCCAGTTCGGTGCCGAAGGCACGGTAGGATTTCTCCTGACGCAGCCAGTTCTGCGCCCGCGCCCCAACCAGCTTCATACCGTGCTTCTCGCCCGCCTTGTTCAGCAGGTCCCAAAGGTAGTTCTGCATCTCGATCGGGTGATGCAGTTCCCAACCGAGTTCACCGGTATAGGCCACGCGGATCGCGTTGACCGGGCACATGCCCAGCTCGATCTGGCGCGCCGACAGCCACGGGAAACGCTTGTTGCTGAGCGCGGTCGCCGGATCGGCGTCGTTGATCACTTCTTTCAGCACGTCGCGCGACTTGGGTCCGGCGATGGCAAAGACGCCCCATTGCGTGGTCACGTCCTGGATCTCGATATAGCCGAACTCCTCCATCTTGTCCTCGGCCGCCTTGCGCAGGTAATCGGCGTCATACTCGGTCCAGGCACCGGCAGAGACGAGGTAGTAGTTATTCTCGCCATTGCGCACGATGGTGTATTCCGTACGCGTGGTGCCCGCGCTGGTCAGCGCATAGGTCAGGTTGATACGGCCCACCTTGGGCAGCTTGTTGCAGGTGAACCAGTCCAGGAACTGGGTGGCACCGGGGCCCTTGACCACGTGCTTGGTGAATGCCGTGGCGTCGATCAGGCCGACACCTTCGCGGATCGCCTTCGCTTCTTCGACGGCATATTGCCACCAGCCGCCACGGCGGAAGCTGCGGGCATCCTTGTCGAAGGTCGAGGGCGCGTCCAGCGGCCCGTAATAGTTGGGACGTTCCCAGCCATTGACCCAGCCGAACTGGGCGCCACGTGCTTTTTGCCGGTCATAGGCCGGGGCGGTGCGCAGCGGACGGCAGGCTTCACGCTCTTCGTCCGGGTGATGGAGGATATAGACGTGCTCATAGCACTCTTCGTTCTTGCGCGCCGCGAACTCGGTGGTCATCCAGTTCGACGAATAACGCTTGGGGTCGAGAGACGCCATGTCGATCTCGGCCTCACCGTCCACCATCATCTGGGCAAGGTAATAGCCGGTTCCACCCGCAGCGGTAATCCCGAACGAGAACCCTTCGGCAAGCCACATGTTGCGCAGGCCCGGTGCCGGGCCGACCAGCGGGTTGCCATCGGGCGTGTAACAGATCGGGCCGTTGAAATCGTCCTTCAGGCCACTTTCGGCACAGGAAGGCACGCGCTCGGCCATGGCCATGTACTGTTCCGCGATCCGGTCCAGATCGAGCGGGAACAGGTCGGCGCGGAAGCTGTCGGGCACACCGTGTTCGAAACGTGCAGGCGCACCGTGCTCGTAGATGCCAAGAATCCAGCCGCCCCGCTCTTCACGCGCATAGGATTCGTTATCCGCGTCGCGCACGACCGGGTGCTCGGGGTTGCCCGCTTCGCGCCATTTGACCAGCTCGGGGTCCTTGTCCATGACGATGAACGTGTGCTCAACCGGGATGGCGGGCATCTTGATGCCCAGCATCTTGGCCGTGCGCTGTGCATGGTTACCGGATGCGGTCACGACATGCTCCGCCGTGATCACGACCTTCTCGTCGCTCTCTACAAGGTTGCCGCCCTTTTCGACCATCTTGGTGCAGGTAACTTCCCAGTGGGTCCCGGTCCAGTGGAAGGCATCTGCCTGCATCTTGCGCACGATCTCGACACCGCGCTGACGGGCGCCCTTGGCCATCGCCTGCGTCACATCAGCAGGGTTAATATAGCCATCCTCGGTGTGATAGATCGCACCCTTCAGATCGTCGGTGTGAATCAGCGGCCAGCGTTCCTTGATCTGCGCCGGGGTCAGCCATTCATATTTCACGCCACAGGTTTCGGCGGTCGAGGCATAGAGCATGTATTCGTCCATGCGCTCCTGCGTCTGCGCCATGCGCAGGTTGCCCACTACTGCAAACCCGGCATTCAGCCCGGTTTCCTCTTCCAGCGTCTTGTAGAAGTCCACCGAGTACTGGTGAATGTGGGTCGTCGCGTAGGACATGTTGAAAAGCGGCAGCAGACCCGCTGCGTGCCAGGTCGAACCGGAGGTCAGTTCGTCCCGCTCGATGAGCATGACATCTTCCCACCCGGCCTTGGCCAGGTGATAGGCGATTGAGGTTCCGACGGCACCACCGCCGACAACCAGCGCTTTGACATTCGTTTTCATGTCGCAACGACTCCCAAAATGTGAACTTGCCACACTCTGGCAAAACGTGACGCAATCCGCACGATCCACCCGACGCAAAAACGCGCGAAACCGACCTGTCAGGCCGGAATCGCACGGATTTTCAGGTGTGCATCTCAGTCGGTGCCGATCCGGCAGCGTTTCATCTGACCGACCATCGTGCAACTGCTGCCGCCAAACCCTGCCGCGCGCCGCACCTTGGGCTTTTCGGCAACTTCGGTGGGCTCTTCCGCTACAACCGGCTTGGGGGCCTGAGCGGGGGCAGGTTGGACCGCCTGTTCGGCTGTCTCATCCGCCGCGATCAGCGTCACACCCCCCTTGCCGATACCTGCCATCTGAACCGGTTGCAGCGCATTCAGCGTGTCATAGTCAATCGCCTGCAGCAGTTCGACAATGGTTTGCTTGTCGGCCAATGCCCTTACCTTGAGCGTGATTCCCGCCCCCAGATTGGCCTTCAGGCGGACAACCGGGCTCGGGTCTTCTGCAATATTGACCCCTTGCGCGAAGGTCACGCCCTGAATCCGGGCAAAAGGTGTCCATTCCACCATAGACACCCCGGCCATGTTGCGCATGGCCATCTGCATGGCGCCTTCCTGAACCTTGGCCATGTTGCGCTGCGCCGCAATCGGGTTCGACAGGGCCTTGGCCGGGTCTGCCGCATCCTCAAGGGCCGCTTCGAATTCGGTCTGCGAGACCACTTCCCTGGGTTCGGCATAGCGTACCCGAATCGAAATCAGCGCCTCAGCCTTGCTGTAAAACTGGTATTCTTCCAGTTGCTGGCGGGCGCGCAGATCCTTGCCCGAATGGCCCAACATGGCCACCTGCACATTTGTATGCTGCATCTCTTCAAGCAGGGCGCCGGCAATATCGTCTTCCTGCTTCAGATGCTCCAGCGGGGTGGCCAACTCGTCGCTCCATGAAAACCGTGCCCAGCCCGCGGGCGCCGCAGGCAGATAGGTATTCAACGGCGCACGCAATTTCTCCAGTCGCGCGGTCTCGGTGGACCGGGTCTCTCGGGCATCCGTCACTTCCTGCCGCGCCGAACCGAACCGGTCGGAAACCGTTCCGATATAGGCCGGCGCGGACAGCATATCTCCGTCTTCTGAGAGGTTCTTCGACTGGACCATGTAATCCAGTCCGACTGTGGCGCTCGCAGCGACCAGTACAAAAGGGGCAAGATACTGCAATTTCATAACAAAACTCCATCAACACAACCGCTGGCAGATTGAACCGGAGCCAATGGCGCCGTGTTGACGGAAAAGCGGCATTTTTCCGACAGGCGCCGCGTTGCAACAAAATCCTTGCTGCAACGCAGCGCAGACGTTAAATCCCTGACCCACCCTAGGAGGAGACGGGTGATATGAAAATCTGCCGCACGATCCCTGAATGCCGTGCCGCGCTTGGTGAACTGCGCCGGGCAGGCCACAGTATCGGGCTCGTGCCGACAATGGGATTTCTGCACGAGGGCCATATTTCCTTGGTCAGACTGGCGCAGGAGAACGCGGACAAGGTCGCCGTATCCATTTTCGTCAACCCTGCTCAGTTCGGTGAGGCCGCCGACCTTGACGCCTATCCGCGCGACGAAGAACGCGACCTCGCGCTGCTGGAAGAGGCTGGCGTCGATGTGGTCTTCCTGCCCAAGGTCGACACGATGTATCCCCCGGGTGACGAAACCATTGTCGAAACCACGCGGCTTGCCAACATGCTGCATGGCAAGGTGCGGCCCGGCCATTTCCGGGGCGTTACCACGGTGGTCAGCCGCCTCTTCAATATCGTTCAACCGGACGTCGCCTGTTTCGGAGAAAAAGACTACCAGCAACTGCAGGTGATCAAACGCATGGTGGCCGATTTGCATATGCCGGTAGAGATCATCGGCGGCAAAACCGTGCGTGAAACGGACGGGCTGGCCATGTCGTCGCGCAATGTGCGCCTGTCCCCGACCGACCGCAAGGCGGCGCTTGTCCTGTCCCGCTCGCTGGATGCCGCTGAACAAGCGGCCCGCAACGGCACAACGGTTAACGCGCTCGACGGTTTGATCCGGGACACCATCGGCACCGAGCCGCGCGCAGAAATCAAGGGCCTCGACATTGTCGCCGCCGAAACACTCGATCCGGTGTCCGGCTCTCTGACCGGGCCGACCGCCATCATGCTTTCCGTCGCTTTCGGAGAGATCCTGTTGCTTGATCAAAGGGTTGTCGCACCATGAGCAAACAAACTCCTATCCGCCGCACCACCGTGCCCCAGATCGCCGCGCGCAAGGGCGGTGAACCCATCGTGTCGCTGACCTCGTACCACGCGCACACCGCCGCGATCGTGGACAAATATGCCGACTTCATCCTTGTCGGGGACAGTCTCGGCATGGTGATGCACGGCATGGAAAGCACGCTGGGCGTGTCACTGGACCTGATGATCATGCATGGCAAGGCCGTTGTTCGAGGCACCCAGAAGGCGCTGATCGTGGTGGACATGCCCTTTGGCACCTACGAGGAAAGCCCCTCGGTCGCCTTCCGCAATGCTGCGCGTATCATGAAGGAAACCGGCTGTGGAGCGGTCAAGCTCGAGGGTGGCGCGCGCATGGCGGAGACCATCCGCTTCCTTACCGAACGCGGCATCCCGGTCATGGCCCATATCGGCCTCACGCCCCAATCGAGCAACGTCATGGGCGGTTTCAAGACCCAAGGGCGCGACGAAGATGACTGGCCCGTGCACGAGGCCGACGCCAAGGCCGTGACCGAGGCCGGCGCCTTTGCCATCGTGCTAGAAGGCATGGTCGAACCGCTCGCCGCCCGCATCACCAAACAGGTCGCGGTGCCCACCATCGGCATCGGCGCCAGCGCCGAATGCGACGGACAAATCCTCGTCCTCGAAGACATGCTGGGCCTCAATGAATGGACCCCGAAATTCGTCAAGGTCTACGGCGATCTCGGCCCCGCCATCGAACGTGCCGTGAGCCAGTATGCCGAAGAGGTGAAGGACCGCACCTTCCCCGGTGAAGACGCAGTCTATCGCTGAAAAAACCGGTCTGATCTGTCACAGGTGATAGATCAGACCGCTTCGGATCAACATCCGCAAGGCATCCAACGGCAAATCAGCATCCGTTGGAAGCAGCACGGCTCGATTGCCATCCAGCGTGAAATCACCCGGAAACACCGCATCAAAATCCGAGATGATGCTAGTCTGGCAGTGAGCAAAGATGGCAATGCCGCCGCTTTTGGGCACCCCGAGCCTGATCGTCGACCCTGATTTCGTCTCAGGCGTCAGATAGGCTGGCTGCCCCCATTTCAACATTTCCTCAATCCGCCCGACCCCCTTGTTCTCTGCCGCCACCTCTAAAATCAGGCGACGCAGTTGCAGGAGCATCTCCCGTTCGTCAGGCGCAAATGCTTCGAAAGCGGCGGCGACCTTGGGATCGGCAATGGGCGGGACAGGCGCCATTTCCTGATCAGATGATCTTGCCGGGGTTCATGATATTGTCCGGGTCAATCGCCTGTTTCACGGCTGCCATCACATCGACAGCCCCCCCCAGTTCACGCAGAAGATAGGGCTTCTTTCCCTGTCCGATCCCATGTTCCCCGGTGCAGGTGCCATCCATCGAAATCGCCAGATCATTGAGCCAGGACACGAACATGCCAGCCCGCTCAACCTCGTCGGCATCCTCCATGTCGACAAGCGGCAGGGCGTGAAAGTTCCCATCCCCCACATGCCCCACGATCGGTGCCAACAGGTTTAGCTCCCTGGCCTTGTCCTGCGCCGCCGTCACGCATTCCGCCAGCCGTGAAATCGGCACACAGACATCCGTCGAAATCCCCTTCGCGCCGGGGCGCAATCCCATGGACGCCCAGTACATGTCATGCCGCGCCTGCCAGAGCTTCGTGCGATCTTCGGGTCGCGCCGTCCAATCGAACCCGGAACCGCCGAACTCTTCGGCAATACTGCCGAACATCTCGGCCTGTTCGGTAACGCTGTTTTCCGATCCGTGAAACTCCAGCAGCAAGAGCGGCGTTTCGGGTAGGTCGAGCTTCGAATAGGCGTTGGCCGCGCCCACGCTCATGGCGTCCAGCAACTCGATCCGGGCCACCGGAATGCCATACTGAATCGTGGCCATGACCGCCTGACAGGCATCATCCACCGTTTCAAAAGAACAGCGCGCAGAGGACATCGCCTCGGGAATGCCCTGAAGCTTCAGCGTAATCTCGGTGATGATGCCAAGCGTTCCCTCGGCCCCAACCATCAATCGCGTCAGATCATATCCTGCGCTCGATTTCTTGGCACGGCTGGCGGTGCGGATGATCTCACCGGATGGCAATACCACTTCCAGCGCAAGCACGTTGTCCTTCATCGTACCATAGCGCACCGCATTCGTGCCGCTCGCCCGTGTCGAGGCCATTCCACCCAGCGACGCATTGGCACCCGGATCAATCGGAAAGAACAGCCCCTGATCGCGCAAATAGGTATTGAGTTGTTCGCGCGTCACACCGGGCTGCACCACGCAATCGAGGTCCTCGGCGTGAACGGCAACGATCTGGTTCATTTCGGTCAAGTCAATGCACACACCACCCGCCGGGGCATTCACGTGGCCTTCCAGAGAGGTCCCCGTGCCATAGGCAATCACCGGAACCCTGTGCGCTGCACAGACCTTGACCACATCCGAGACTTCCTCGGTCGAGCGCACGAAAACCACCGCGTCCGGTGCCTGGTTCCTGATCCAGGTCGTCGTGTGCCCGTGTTGTTCGCGCACCGACTGGCCCGATTGGAACTTCTCGCCAAACTGCTGCTTGAGAATACCCAGAGCAGCCGAGATTCCCTCTTCGTTGCGCGGCAAGTCAACAACTTGTCCCATACGCTTCCTCCCCCTCAGCCCCGCGGGCCAATATCACTCGCCAGCACTTAAACAGCCTTATTCACCATAGGCCAGCCCCTCGCGCCGGGGATCGGCTCCGCCAAGCAAATAGCGGCCCACGGAAATTACATGCAGCCCCGAATTGAGGTCGCGCTGTGAAACTGAATATCCAAGCTTTTCCAATGGTTCGACAAGATCGGCCTGCTCGACGTCGTAGGCGCCGAACCGGTTGACCAGATGCGGCAATGCCACCGCCTGTTGCGAGTCCAGCTCCCAGTCAAGAACCGCGATAATTGTCTTGGCCACGTAGCCTATGATCCGGCTGCCCCCGGGCGAGCCGACGACCAGAACCGGTTTGCCTTGCTTGAGCACGATGGTCGGCGCCATCGAGGATCGGGGCCGCTTGCCCGGAGCAACCCGGTTGGCAACCGGAACCCCATTCACATGCGAGCGAAATGAGAAATCAGTCAGTTCGTTGTTCAACAGGAACCCGCGCACCATCACCCGGCTGCCGAAACCGTTTTCGATGGTGGTCGTCATGCTCAGCGCATTGCCATAGCGATCAACGATCGAAATATGCGACGTCGACGGAAGCTCTATCGCATCGTCATCCGCCCAGTTCAGCGCATGATCGAATTCGGGTTGCCCCGGCGCGACCTCTGCAAGCGCGGTCTCTCCGGTCAAAAGCGTGGCCCGTTCCTCAAGATACTCTTTGGCCAGCAGCCCCGTGATCGGAACCGGGACATAGTCGCTATCGGCCATGTAGCGCCCGCGATCCGCAAAAGCCAAGCGCGACGCATCCCCGATAAGGCGCCACGTTTGTGGGTTGTCGGGGCCCATGCCAGCAATATCATACGGTGCCACAAGCCCGAGTATCTGCCCAACGGTCAGCCCGCCCGATGACGGCGGTCCCATTCCACAGACATCATGCGCGCGATATTCAACACACACGGCGGGGCGTTGCTTGACCCGGTAAAGCGCAAGATCAATGGCGCGCAACTGCCCCGGAGACTTAGCGGTCCGCACGGCCGAAACGATGTCCGCCGCGATATCGCCTGTATAGAACGGCGCCGCGCCCTGCCCCGCCAGCGCCCGCAACGTATCGGCATAGGATTTGTTCACCAGCCTGTCGCCGGCCTCGATCGGAGTGCCATTTGGCAGGAAATACGCTGCTGTCTCCGGGTGGCTGGCAAGAAGCGCCGCATCCCGTGCAACGGACATTGCCATGCGCGGCGACACGGTGAAGCCATCCTCGGCCAATGTGATCGCCGAGCGGAACAAGTCCGGCCACTGTGCGCGCCCCCATCGCCGATGCGCCTCTTCCAACAGCATCGGCGTACCCGGCACACCGACACTGCGCCCGCCAACAACCGCGTCAAAAAATTTCAGCGGCTGCCCATTTTCATCCTGAAACAGGCGCGGCGTGGCAGAGAGCGGCGCCGTTTCCCGCCCATCCAGCGTTGTCACCTCACCGGTTTGCGCATCGTACCAGACAAGAAAGGCCCCCCCGCCCAGACCCGAGCTTTGCGGCTCCACCAGTCCGAGAACCGCCTGAACGGCCACCATCGCGTCCGCCGCCGTGCCGCCTTCGCGCAGGATGTCGGAACCCGCCTGCACGGCCAAGGGATGCGCGGCGACGACCATCCATCCCGGGGCAACAACCGGCCCCCCGGCGGTCTTGGCCTCAAGCGAGGCCTGCAATTGTGACGGAACAATCCCCCCGACTTCGGTCGCCACTTCGGGCGCGACCGCATCGGCGGTCTCCTGCGCCATGCCCGGCACCGCCAGCGCAGAGCCCAGCGCCAGGGCCAACAACCACTGTTTCATGCGAATCCCCTCTCCGAAAATACACTCCGGAAGAAGCTTAGGTCAGCGACCGGGATTGAACAAACCTACCAAGGGATAGGTCGCCATCGGTTGATGAATGGCCCGCTCGGAGGTCAGGATGGATTCGAACAGGCTGAAATGGCTGACGGCACATTCCGGCAGCGCCCAGTCCCCCATGCCTTCAAGGAAAGCGCCCAACCGCGCCATTTCCTGTGTGCCCAGCCCGCCTCCGAACCGGGATATCGTGACATGCGGGTGAAACCTGCGCCGTTCGGGCATGATGCCGACGCGACGGGCGGCACTGCGCACGGCATCGTGCAACGCGATTAACGCCGGATCAGGGAACGCGCGCAGACACAAGACCTTCGCACGCCGCCCGCCCAACACCTCGAGCCCCGCAAGTTTCAGGGAAAACTCCGGCAGCGAAATGTCCGCCAGAGCCTCGTGCAGTTCTTCAAGCGCCGCGACCGGCTGCTCCCCGAGAAACGCGAGCGTCAGGTGCAGGTTGTCGACCGGAGTTGCCCGCCCCACGGGAACGCGCGCCTGCAGCGCCGTGATCTCCGCGCCCGTGGGGTCGCTCAGATCGATGGCCACAAAAGCGCGCATCGCCCCAGCCAGTGGGGTCAGAGCATGGCCGGGACCACGAGATCCGGCGGACGGTGGCCGTCGTCAAAGGTCTTGATGTTAATGATGACTTTCTCGCCCATCTCGATCCGGCCTTCGATCGTCGCCGAACTGATATGGGGCAACATCACCACATTGGGCATCTCGCGCAGGTCTGGATTGACCTCGTTACCGTGTTCGTAGACGTCCAACCCTGCCCCGGCGAGTTCTCCGGCCTTGAGCATCCGCACCATGGCGTTCTCGTCGATCACTTCGCCGCGCGAGGTGTTCACGATCACCGCACCGGGTTTCATCAGCTTGAGACGGCGCGCGTTCAACAGGTGAAAGGTTGACGGCGTATGCGGGCAGTTGACCGACACCACGTCCATCCGGGCCAGCATCTGATCGAGGCTTTCCCAATAGGTGGCGTCGTGCTTTTCCTCGATCTCGGGACGCAGGCGGCGACGGTTGTGATAGTGGATCTGCATCCCGAACGCCTGTGCGCGCCGCGCCACAGCCGTGCCGATCCGGCCCATGCCCAGAATGCCAAGCCGTTTGCCGCTGATGCGACCTCCCAAAAGCGCGGTCGGTGCCCAGCCATCCCAGGTTCCGCTATGCATTCGCTGCAAACCTTCCGGGATACGCCGCGTGACCCCCAGAATCAGCGCCAGCGCCATATCCGCCGTGTCATCGGCCGACACACCCGGGGTGTTTGACACCAACACGCCACGTTGACGCGCAGTGGCCACGTCAATGTGGTCAACACCGGCGCCATAGTTGGCGATCAGCTTCAAACGGTCCCCGGCCTGCGCAATCAGGGACCTGTCGATCTTGTCAGACAGGGTCGGCACCAGCACGTCGGCGTCCTTCATCGCCGCGACAAGCTCCTCGCGCGACATCGGCGTGTCGTCATCTCGTAACTTGACGTCAAACAACTCGGACAGTCTTGTCTCCACGGCTTCGGGCAAGCGTCGCGTAACGACAACACTTAGACGTTGCTTTGGCATTCAGGGCCTCCCAGTGCTTTGCAATTCGGTGCGTTGCTGCCACAGTGCAACACACACCGACGGGGCACAAGAACCCGCGAAGAAATCAGAGCAGAAAATCAGGCAAGATACTCGTCATGGGGAGAAAAACGCTTTTTTGCATCGTGGCGGCCGGGGTGCTGGCCGTGGCCGGGGCCGTGGTTGCGGAAACCGCGCGCGGTCCGGTGACGAACCTGCCTTTGCCGCGCTTCGTGTCGCTCAAGGCGTCCAAGGCCAACGTCAGGCGTGGCCCGTCGCTTACCCATCGAATCGACTGGGTGTTCAAGCGCAAGAACATGCCTTTGGAGATTACCGCCGAATACGGGCATTGGCGCCGCGTGCGCGACATCGAAGGGGCCGGCGGCTGGGTGCATTACTCGCTCCTGTCCGGCGCGCGCACCGTAATCGTCGAGCACGACATGCTGCCGCTGGCGATGCGCCCCGAAGCCAACACGCCCGCAGTGGCGCATCTCGAACTCGGGGTGGTGGCACGGCTGGGGGAATGCGGTCCCGACTGGTGCTATCTCAATGCCGCCGGATACAAGGGCTGGGCGCAAAAAGCCCATCTCTGGGGTGTAACCCCGGACGAGCTGCGCGACTGATCCCGAGATGAAGAGGGCCGCGCCTATTGCGCGGCTTCCGCTGCCGCCCGAAGGGCGCGGATGTTTTCACCGTAGACTTCGGACGCGTCGACACTGCCGCCTTTGAACACAGCTGACCCGGCGACGAGCACATCCGCCCCCGCTTCCGCCACGAGCGGCGCTGTTTCCGTCGTCACGCCACCGTCGATCTGGATGTGAATTTCGCGGTCCCCGATCATCTGGCGCAACCGGCGCGTCTTTTCGACACCGGAATGGATGAACTTCTGCCCACCGAAACCCGGGTTCACGGTCATGATCAGAACCATGTCCACAAGATCCAGCACATGCTCGATGCTCTCCAGCGGCGTGCCGGGGTTCAGCGATACCCCCGCCTTCACACCTTGCGCCTTGATCGCCTGCAAGGTGCGGTGGATATGCGGCCCGGCTTCGACATGGGCCGTTATCATGTCGGCGCCCGCCTCGGCATAGGCCTCGATATAAGGATCAACAGGCGCAATCATCAGATGTACGTCCATGAAGGTCTTCACATGCGGACGGAACGCTTTCACGGCGGGCGGCCCAAAAGTCAGGTTGGGAACGAAATGCCCGTCCATCACGTCAACATGCACCCAATCGGCGCCCTGATCTTCGATGGCACGAATCTCCTGACCGAAATTGGCGAAATCGGCAGAGAGGATCGACGGGGCGATCTTGATTTTGCGGTCAAAGGACATGCGTGTCTCCTTGCGGTCTGGCGCCGGAATGCTGTTTCAGTTCCGGACCGTCCTCCACAATGGAAAACGGCGTCATGGGTTCTGCCGGACCGTGGATATGCACCACGATTCGACCTTTGCCGGGAAAATGGGGAGCGTCTGGCAAAAGTGCAACGTCAATTCCAACACCTTTGCCCGAGACCCTGTTTCAAATCCGCACAGATTTTCACCTCTTTCACACCGCAAGCCCAAATTTTCACCCGAGGCGGCCGGTAAAGCCCAATAATCCGGCACCCTATCTTCGAACTGTTACAGGCCGCTGCCAAGGTCGCGACAAGACACGAAGGAGTCCGCTCATTCCCGCCCTTGCCCAGATAGCCCCTGCGCAGTTGCCCAATCCGCCGCAGCCCCGCGCCATCGGGTCCGCCCTGATCAAGGCCAAACGTCGCGGCGCGCAGACGGTGCTGGACGATTTTCGCCTGTCCGGGTCCTGTCGGGTTCTTTTTCCGCGGCGCCGCGATGCGGTGCTCGAGGCGGTTCTTCTCAATACTTCGGGTGGTGTCACGGGCGGCGACGTTTTTGAAACCATTGCGACCGCCGGAGCCGGAACAGCATTGACCCTCACGACCCAGGCAGCAGAGCGCGCCTATCGCAGCATCGATACCCGTCCCGGTCGCATTCAAACCCGCCTGACGCTCGACCAAGGCGCCCGGATCGACTGGCTTCCGCAGGAAACCATTCTGTTTGACGGGAGTGCCTTGAGGCGCAGTCTCGATATTCACATGGCACGGGACGCCCGCCTGCTGATGGTCGAGCCGATGATTTTCGGGCGTACCGCGATGGGCGAGACCCTTCGCAATGCGACCCTGCAGGATCACATCACCGTTTTTCAGGGCGACCAGCTGGTTTTCGCCGACCGCGTGCGCCTGAGCGGCGACGTACAGGCCCATCTTGACCGCCCGGCCATCGCAGGAGGCGCGCGCGCCACGGCTGCGGTCCTCCTGGCGGCACCGAATGCAGAGAGCTACCTTGACCGGCTGCGCGGCATGCTCCCCGACAACTGTGGTGCCAGCCTGATCCGAGAAGGTCTGCTCTTTGCCCGCCTCCTGGCGCCGGACGGCCATGCGCTGCGCCAGATCCTGATACCTGTCCTGCGCGCCCTTCGGGGTGCCGACCTTCCCCGAACATGGATGCTCTGACATGCAACTGACCCCCCGAGAAAAGGACAAACTGCTGATTGCGATGGCTGCAGAAGTAGCGCGCAAACGTCTTGCGCGCGGCGTGCGTCTCAATCACCCCGAGGCCATTGCCCTGATTACCGATGCTGTGGTCGAGGGCGCGCGCGATGGCCGGTCGGTAGCCGATCTGATGCAGGCCGGCGCGCATGTAATCACCCGCGAACAATGCATGGAGGGTATCGCCGACATGATCCCCGAGGTTCAGGTCGAAGCCACTTTTCCCGACGGCACCAAGCTGGTGACCGTCCACGATCCGATCCGATGAAAGCACAGGAGACCAAGATGAAATACCTGATTGCCCCCGCTGCCGCCCTGTTGACCACCCCCGTACTGGCCCACGAAGGCGCGCACCTGCATCCCCACGCCTCAGATCCGGCCTGGGCCCCGATCGTTGTCGGCACCGTGGCTCTGGCCTGCCTGGCCCGCCTGATCTGGGTTCGGCGATGATCCCGGGCGAACTCCTGCCCGCAGCGGGGGACCTTGAACTGAATGCAGGTGCCGAGGTGACAGTTCTCATGGTCGCCAACACCGGCGATCGCCCGGTGCAGGTTGGCAGCCACTACCATTTTGCCGAGACCAATCCCGCACTTGATTTTGATCGCGACGCGGCCATGGGCAAACGGCTCGACATTGCCGCGGGTACGGCGGTGCGCTTTGAACCGGGCCAGCGCCGCGAAGTCCCGCTCATCCCCTTGTCGGGGGCACGCAAAGTCTTTGGCTTCAACCAAAAGGTCATGGGCGCGCTCCCCTGACCTAAATCCTTCAGGAGACTGAAATGACCGAATTTCTGACCACTCCCGTAACTGTTTCGCTCACCGGTTATCTATTGGCGTCCCGGCTGATGGAACGCCAGATGCGGTTTACCTATGCCATGGGTCGCGCGCTCCTTGGCGCCACCGCCGAGCTCGCGCCGGCGCCAGCCCCCAAACCGAAGGCCGTAAAGGCCAAGACCGGCCCCCGCCGCAGCACCGCCAGAAAGCCCAAAGCCAAGGCTCCCGTCGCACCCAAAGTCGAAAAAACCGCGACGGCAAAACCTGCGCCCAAGCCGGTCGCGAGACCGGCGGTGACTTCAAAGGTTGTTGCAAAGACCCCAATTGCACCGCCCCCCGCCAAAAGCACGCCCAAAACCAAGGTTGCAGAAAAAGCGAAACCGACGGCCACCGCCGCAAAAACCTCGAGCGCACCATCTCAAGAAGCGCAACCAGCGCCGCGCCGCCGCCCACGCCAGCCATCCAAGCCACCCGCCATGCCGGGCAAATCATCCGATAATTCCTGATTCCGAAACGGACCGCCCCGCTTCCCCTTGCTCCAAGAGACCTACGCATGCCCGCCACCATCTCCCGCTCCGACTATGCCGCCATGTTCGGCCCCACGACCGGCGACAGGCTGCGGCTGGCCGATACCGACCTGATCATCGAGGTCGAACGCGACCTGACCGGCCCCTATGGCGAAGAGGTCAAATTCGGCGGTGGCAAGGTCATCCGCGACGGCATGGGGCAGGCCCAGACCACACGTGCCGAAGGGGCCGTCGACACGGTGATCACCAATGCGCTGATCGTGGATCACACCGGCATCTACAAGGCGGATGTGGGCCTCAGGGACGGGCGCATCGCCCGGATCGGCAAGGCGGGCAATCCCGACACCCAACCGGGCGTCGACATCATCGTCGGCCCCGGCACCGAGGCCATCGCGGGCGAAGGCAAAATCCTCACCGCCGGGGGATTTGACAGCCATATCCACTTCATCTGCCCGCAGCAGATCGAAGACGCGCTGCATTCCGGCCTTACCACCATGCTCGGCGGGGGTACCGGTCCGGCGCATGGCACCCTGGCCACCACCTGTACGCCCGGACCATGGCACATGGGGCGCATGTTGCAGGCGGCGGACGCGTTCCCGATGAACCTCGCCTTTGCGGGCAAAGGCAACGCCTCGCTTCCTGCTGCGCTCGAAGAACAGGTGCTGGGAGGGGCCTGCAGCCTGAAACTACACGAGGACTGGGGCACGACACCCGGCGCGATCGACTGCTGCCTCTCGGTGGCCGATGCCATGGATGTGCAGGTGATGATCCACACCGACACGCTCAACGAAAGCGGATTTGTCGAAAACACCGTTGCCGCCATGAAAGGCCGCACCATCCACGCGTTTCACACCGAAGGCGCGGGCGGCGGCCATGCGCCCGACATCATCAAGATATGTGGCGAAGAGCATGTCCTGCCCTCGTCCACCAATCCCACGCGACCCTTTACCGTGAACACCGTCGACGAACATCTCGACATGCTCATGGTCTGTCACCATCTCGACAAGTCCATTCCCGAGGACGTCGCCTTTGCCGAAAGCCGCATCCGCCGCGAAACCATCGCCGCCGAAGACATCCTGCATGACATGGGTGCCTTTTCGATCATCGCGTCCGACAGCCAGGCCATGGGCCGGGTGGGTGAAGTCCTCATCCGTACATGGCAAACCGCCGACAAGATGAAGAAACAGCGCGGCGCGCTTCCGGAGGAAACCGGGAACAACGACAATTTTCGCGTGCGCCGCTATATCGCGAAATACACGATCAACCCGGCCATAGCACATGGGATCAGCCATGAGATCGGCTCTGTCGAAGAAGGCAAGCGCGCCGACCTCGTTCTCTGGAGTCCCGCCTTCTTTGGTGTGAAACCGGACATGGTGCTTCTGGGCGGGACAATCGCCATGGCCCAGATGGGCGATTCCAACGCCTCAATCCCCACGCCGCAACCGGTCTATTCCCGCCCCATGTTCGGCGCCTATGGCCGGTCGGTTGAAAACTCCGCCGTGACCTTCGTGTCCGAAGCGGCCCAAAGCGCAGGTATCGCCAAGACACTGGGCCTCGCCAAGACTACGGTGGCCGTGCGCAACACTCGGGCAATCGGAAAATCCGCTCTCAAACTCAACGACGCCACGCCAGAAATCGAGGTCAACCCCGAGACCTACGAAGTCCGCGCCAATGGCGAGCTACTTACCTGCCAACCCGCCGAGGTGCTGCCCATGGCACAGCGCTACTTCATGTTCTGAGCTACAGCCTTGCGGGCAACGCAATCCGGCCATGAGAAAAGACTACCTACACACGTCAATAATGATGACCCATATTCACGAACAAGGGAGGACCAACGACTTGAACCAATTCGAGGGTCCAAATGGCACATATCGCAACCAACACCTACGGCCACATTTCGCTTGGCAAGATCCTGGCAAAGCCGTTCGTGGCTATCGGCAACTTTCTTGTAAAGCTGGGCGAGGCCAACAGCCGCGCAAAAACGGTGCAGCGTCTCAACGACATGAGCGATGCCGAACTGGCACGGCTCGGGCTTGCCCGCGAAGACATCGTACGTCACGTCTTCCGCGACTACATGTATCTCTGATCCCGGCAAGGGGGACCGTCGCATGACGATCTCCCTGCCGACCGCCCAACGCTACCACAGCCACACGCACGGCCCGGTCACCCGGCACGTCGCGCTGACATATGAAGACCGTTTCCTGCGCCGCAAGACACTTGTTCTGTCTAACGGGGAACGGATACTCGTCGACCTGCCCAAGACCACCTCGCTCGATCATGGCGGCGTACTGATCCTCACGGATGGGCGCGAGATCGAGGTGCAGGCCGCACCGGAACCGCTCCTGCAGATCACCGCCCCCGATCTCACCCGAATAGCATGGCACGTCGGCAACCGGCACACGCCCTGCCAGATCGAGACAGGTCGCCTGCTGATCCAACCCGATCACGTCATCCGCGAAATGCTGGAAATGCTCGGTGCGACGGTCACGGACGTGACCGAGCCCTTCACCCCCGAAGGCGGGGCCTATGGCCATGGGCGCACGCATGGCCATGATCACTCGCATTCCCATGACCATTGATCCGGTCCTCATCCTCGCGCAATGGCTGTCTCCCACCTATCCGGTTGGGGCCTACACCTATTCGCACGGCCTGGAATGGGCCGTGCAGACCGGCATGGTGCAGGATGCCGACAGTTTCCGTGACTGGCTGTCGGATGTTGTCGAACATGGCGCGGGCCGCAATGACGTGATCCTGCTTGCCGCCGCCTACGAGGCAACGGACGAAGACAGCCTGCAAGGGCTGGATGAGTTCGCCCGCGCCCTCACACCCAGCGCCGAACGCCTTCTGGAAACCGATCAACAGGGTGCCGCTTTTGCCCAAACCACAGCGACCGTGTTTGAGCAGAATCTGTCGGCCCTGACCTACCCGGTCGCGGTGGGCCGCGCGGCCAGCCTGCAAAACCTGCCGCTGCCTGAAACGGCCCGCCTGTTCCTGCACGCCTTCGCCGCCAACCTGACATCCGCCGCCATCAGGCTCGTGCCCCTTGGCCAAACGGCGGGTCAATCCGTCCTGCACCACCTCACCCCGCTCTGTCAGTCCATCGCCGACGAGGCAATTTGCGCGCCACTCGACGCCATCGCCGCTTCGGCTTTTGCGACCGACATCGCGTCGATGAACCACGAAACCCAATATTCAAGGCTTTTCCGCTCATGACTTCCCCGAACGGCCCTCTGCGTATCGGAATCGGCGGCCCCGTCGGTGCCGGCAAGACCACCCTGACCGCCAACCTCTGCCGCGCCCTGCGGGACAAACTCTCCATCGCCGTGGTAACCAACGACATCTACACCCGCGAAGATGCCGAGGAACTGATGCGCCAGCAGGTTTTACCGCTTGAGCGGATCAAAGGTGTGGAAACCGGCGGCTGCCCGCACACCGCCATCCGTGAAGACGCCAGCATCAACCTCGCCGCCATCGCGGAACTGAATAACGCTTTTCCCGACCTTGACGTGGTGCTGATCGAAAGCGGCGGCGACAACCTCTCCGCCACATTCAGCCCGGAACTCGCCGACATCACCCTCTACGTCATCGACGTCGCCGCGGGCGAGGAAATCCCCCGCAAGGGTGGCCCCGCGATCACCCGTTCCGACGTGCTCATCATCAACAAGACCGACCTCGCCCCCCACGTGGGCGCCTCGCTCGACGTGATGGAGCGCGACGCCACCCGCATGCGCGCCGGGCGCCCCTTTGTCTTCACGGCCCTGCGTCATGGCAAGGGCGTCGAAACACTGTTGCCGCTGATCGGAGAGATCGGCGGCATCCCTGCCCTCATGAACCCAGTCTCCTGAACTTGGCAACATACCCAAAAATACGGATACCCAGACCCGCAAACTCTGGGCTAGGCTTCCTGCGGACGCGGCAAAAAAGCTGCGCATAGGGAGGAAAGATGACTAAACTCTTTGGACGCGCCGCCGTGGCGGCGCTGGCACTTGGTTTTGCAACAGAAGCCATGGCAACCGAATGGAACGTCTCGGTCTGGGGCAAACGCCGCGCCTTCACCGAACATGTTGAAAAGCTCGCCGAACTGGTCAGCGAGAAAACCGGCGGCGAATTCACCATGAACGTGAGCTATGGCGGCCTGTCGAAAAACCGCGAGAACCTCGACGGCATCTCCATCGGCGCCTTCGAGATGGCCCAGTTCTGCGCCGGGTATCACCGCGACAAAAACCCCACCATCACCGTGCTCGAACTGCCGTTCCTCGGCGTCAACACGCTGGAAGAGGAAGTGGCCGTCAGCCACGCGGTCTATGCCCACCCCGCCGCCCAGGCCGATCTGGCCCGCTGGAATGCCAAGCTGCTGATGACCTCACCAATGCCGCAGTACAACATCGTCGGCACGGGTGAGCCGCGCGACACGCTGGCCAAGATGGACGGTATGCGCGTGCGGGCCACCGGCGGGATCGGCAACGCGTTCAAGGCCGTTGGCGCCGTTCCCACCTCGGTGACCGCCACCGAAGCCTACCAGGCAATGGAATCCGGCGTGGTCGACACGGTGGCCTTCGCCCAGCACGCCCACTTGTCGTTCCGCACCATCGACCAGGCCGAATGGTGGACGGCGAACCTCAACCCCGGCACGGTAAACTGCCCTGTCGTCGTGAATATCGACGCCTACGAGGCCCTTTCGGACGATCACCGCGCCGCCCTGGACAGCTCGGTTGACGAAGCCATCGCCCACTATCTCGAAAACTACGGCGCCTTGTTGAAGAAATGGGATGGCGTGCTCGAGGAAAAAGGCGTGCAGAAGGTCATGATCGACGAGGCCGAGCTCGCGAAGTTCCGCGAAATCGCCGCCGATCCGATCCGTGAACAATGGATCGCAGACATGAGCGCCCAGGGCCTGCCCGCCCAGGAACTCTATGACCTCGTCATGGACACTCTGAAAAAACAGCGCATGTAAACCACGCGGCAAGGAGGGCGAAGCCAATCCCTCGCCCTCCCCTTCCGACAACAGCCGCGCGGTTCGGGTATCTTCCGGAACAAGGTCTTTTCTTTTTCCCAAAATACCCCGGAGCGCGAGGCAGCGCCTCGCCAACCGCGCCCCACCGGGGCGCAAGACATGAGCGCCGCAGGCGCGCGACTTGACCACATCTCGGAGACAGACATGGCCACTGGGGCATCCGTTCTGGAAAATGACAGCCTGCTCAGCCGGCTCGACCAAAACCTCTACCGGATCGAACGGTTTCTGGCGCTGATCTCCGGCCTCGCGGTTTTCGCGATCATGGTCTTCGCCGTGGTATCCGTGTCGGGCCGCAACGCCTTCAACGCGCCCGTGCCGGGATATGTGGACTGGATCGAACAGCTCATGCCCCTTATTGCCTTCATGGGCATCGCCTATACCCAGCGCGACGGCACCCATATCCGCATGGACATCCTGATCGGGCGGCTTTCGGGCCGTACGCTCTGGGCCGCCGAGTTCATCACCACCTTCGCCGCGCTGATCCTGATGATCCTGCTTGTCTGGGGAAGCTGGTCACATTTCCAGCGCAGCTTCGATTTTGCCGCTCCGTGGTGGAGTCGCGACAGCTCGATCGACATCGCCCTGCCACTCTGGCCGGCAAAGCTGCTTGTCCCGGTCGCCTTCTCGATCCTCTGCCTGCGCTTTGGGCTTCAGCTCTGGGGCTATGGCCGCGCCTTCGTGCTGGGCCTGTCCGAACCCGTTGCGATCCCGCTGATCAAATCCGCCGCGCAACAGGCTGCCGACGAAGCCGCGGTCCTCGAAGACACCAACGGCGAGAGAGGCTGATCCATGGAACCTATTGAGATCGGCCTGATCGTTTCCGGCGTCATGGTGCTCTTTGTCGTTCTTGGCATGCGCGTCGCCTTTGCCGCAGGTATGGCGGGGTTGCTGGGGCTCATCTGGATCTTCTGGGCCAAAAAGGGCTATGATCCAGAGGATTTCGGCTGGGCCCTCACCGTCGCGGTAAAAACCGCCGGGCAGGTTCCCCACTCCAAGGTCTCCTCACAGGCGCTGTCCCTGATCCCGACCTTCATCCTGATCGGCTATCTCGCCTATTACGCGGGCCTCACCAAGGCCCTGTTCGAAGCCTCCAAGAGATGGGTCGGCTGGCTGCCCGGCGGGTTGGCCGTCTCCACCGTCTTTGCCACCGCAGGTTTTGCCGCCGTGTCCGGCGCCTCGGTCGCGACCTCGGCCGTGTTCGCGCGCATCGCCATCCCGGAAATGCTCAAGATCGGTTACGACAAACGCTTTGCCGCAGGGGTCGTTGCTGCCGGCGGCACGCTCGCCAGCCTGATCCCGCCTTCGGCGATCCTCGTGATCTACGCCATTATCGTCGAACAGGACGTGGGCAAGCTCCTGCTTGCCGGATTCATCCCCGGGGCCTTCTCGGCACTGATCTACGGCCTGCTGATCGTCACGCTGGCCATGACACTGCCGAAATTCGGCCCGCCGGTGCGCGGTTTCACCTGGGGTGAGCGTTTCCGCTCCCTGCCCCCCGCTATGCCGATATTCTTCGTCGTCTTCATCATCATTTTCTTCATCTACAACCCGTTTGGCGGCGATGCCTGGGGCACGCCAACAGAGGGCGGTGCGCTTGGCGCCTTCGTGGTCTTCCTCATGGCCGTCTGGAAGGGCATGCGCTGGAGGCAGTTCCGCGACGCCCTGCTGGAGACCGCGAAACTGGCGGTGATGATCTTCACGATCATCTGGGGCGTGCTGATCTATGTCCGCTTCCTTGGCTTTGCCGATCTTCCCGGCGCGTTCTCCGATTTCATCACCGGGCTCGACCAGTCCCCGATGCTGACCCTCGTCATGATCCTGCTCGCCTACGCGGTGCTGGGCATGTTCATGGACGCGATTGGGATGTTGTTATTGACCCTGCCGGTGGTCTATCCGGCAGTCATGGCGCTCAACGGGGGCGAATTCGTTTCGGCGGCGGACAGCACCTTTGGCATGAGCGGACCTATGTGCGCGATCTGGTTTGGTATCCTCGTGGTGAAAATGGCCGAGTTCTGTCTGATCACGCCACCGATTGGGCTGAACTGCTTTGTCGTGGCCGGGGTACGCGATGACCTCTCGGTGCAGGACGTGTTCAAGGGTGTCACCCCGTTTTTCATCGCCGATGCGATCACCATCGCCCTTCTGGTGGCTTTCCCGGCGATCGTATTGTGGCTGCCCAGCCTCGCTTGAAACCGTACCGACGCAATACCGACATCATACCGACGTAATACCGACGCTCCTTTTCGGGGCATTGGCGCGTGCCGACCTGACATCTTCAACCGCCCGGCAAATTGCGCTAAGAGCGCCCCAGACCAACCACGGGAACCACCCATGATCGAGATCTCCAATGTCAGCCTTGCATATGGCCAGCGCACCGTGCTGCGTGACATCTCGCTCACCCTTTCCGAGCGCCGCATCGCCATCGTCGGGGCCAATGGTTCGGGCAAATCCAGCTTTGCCCGTCTTTTGAACGGCCTGCTCCTGCCCACCGAAGGCACTGTGAAAGTGGACGGTCTGGACACCAGAAGCCACGGCAAGGACGTGCGCCGCAAGGTCGGCTTTGTCTTTCAGAATCCCGACAACCAGATCGTGTTTCCCGTCGTTGAAGAAGACCTCGCCTTCGGCATGAAGAACCTTGGTTTTACCAAGGACACCATTGCCGCGAAGACCACGGAAATCCTGACCCGCTATGACATGCTCGACCTGCGCGAACACCCGGCGCATCTCCTGTCGGGCGGGCAGAAACAGCTTCTGGCCATCTCCGGCGTGCTGGTGATGGACCCCGCCTATGTCGTGCTTGATGAACCCACCACCTTGCTCGACCTGCGCAACAAGCGCCGCATCACCCGTGCAATCGACGCGCTCGACCAGACCGTGATCATCGCAAGCCATGATCTTGACCTGCTCGGGGACTACGACCGCGTCATCGTCTTCGATGAAGGCAGTATTGTCGCGGATGACGTACCCGGCAAGGCAATCCCCTTCTACGTAAACCGGATGAGCTGATGCTGGACCTCTATTCGCCCGGCACCTCGCCCCTGCATCGCCTCTCCCCCGGCCCCAAGATGCTGGTCCTGATGATCGGCGCGACGGCCCTGTTCCTGAATGAAAGCCTGCCCATCACGGTCGGCGCACTCTGCGGCGTTCTATTGCTCTACCCGGTGGCCCAGTTGACACTGAAGCAGGCATGGCAACAGATCCGCCCGCTCCTGTGGATCTTCGCCCTCTTCTTTGCCCTGCAATGGTGGTTCTCTGGGATCGCACTTGCGGCTTATGTGGTGCTGCGGCTCGCCGCCCTGATCCTGCTGGCCAGCCTCGTGACGCTGACCACCCGCTCCAGCGATATGATCGAAACCATGACCTGGGCCTTGGGCTTTCTCCGCCCGCTGGGCGTCAACCCCGCCAAGGTCGGCCTCGCGATCTCTCTGGCCCTGCGGTTCATCCCGGTTCTGGCCCAGATCGCACAGGAGGTGCGCGAGGCGCAAAAGGCGCGCGGACTGGAGCGTTCGGTGCTGGCCGTTGCCATGCCCGTGGCGATCCGCACCATCAAGATGGCGGACGATATTTCGGATGCCATCGAATCCCGAGGATATCGTCCCTAGTTTGCCGCGATTTCTGCCCCCTCGCTTGCAGGGCCAAGGACCGCTTTCTACCAGCCGCGCAAACGAACAAAGTCACGAGGACACCCCGATGGACACCAAAAGCATCGTCTACATCGCCCTTTTTGCGGCGCTGACCGCAGCGCTCGGCCTCATGCCCCCGATCAGCTTTGCCGGGCTTGCGCTGCCTCCGATCACCGCGCAATCGCTTGGCGTCATGCTGGCCGGGGCCGTGGCCGGTCCGCGCCGGGGCGGGTTGGCGCTGCTCCTGTTCGTTGCCCTTGTTGCAGCCGGCTTGCCCCTTCTGGCAGGCGGGCGTGGCGGGATCGGCGTGATCCTCGGCACCTCTGGCGGGTTCATTCTGTCCTGGCCCATCTGCGCTGCGGTCATCGGCCTTCTTGTCGCCAAGGCACCCAACGCAGGCTTTGTGCCCATGGCCGTCTCGATTGCGCTTGGCGGGCTTGTCCTGATGTATGCCGTTGGCATCCCGTGGATGGCCTTTGTCGGCAAACTCGGCCTGATGAAGTCACTCACGATCATGGTGGCCTATATCCCGGGTGATCTGGTAAAGGTGGTTCTGGCCACGGTCGTGGCCCGCGGCCTGCGCCGCGCCTATCCGAACCTGTGACAAGGGACACCGCTTGCCGCTTCGCAACGCGATAGAAATGCACGCCCGCCAGCGCCCCGATGCGCTGGCGATCGACATTTCCGGCAGCAGCCTGACATACGGCGACCTGCACACCCGCATTGCCTGTTTGCATGGCGCGCTTGTCGCTTTGCCCAAACGCACCCGTCCCGCGCCCGCATTGCCCCTAGAGGGACGTCTCTACGCCTTCGCCGCGGGCAACCATCCCAGCGCGTCAGTGTTGCTCACCGCAGCCATGTCCACCCCCCACGCCGTCGCCCTGCTTGACCCGCAATGGCCCGAAGACCTGCATCACCAGATGCTGGTCAAGCTCCCGCCCGATGCGCTGTTCTGCCTTGCATCACAAACCGGCCTGATCACAGCGGCCGAGCGGCTCAACATCCCCGTCATCCGCGTCGATACGCCGGACCTCGCCCACTTTCTCAATGCCGCACCCGAACCGCTCCCTTGGGGTGATCCCGCCGACATCTTCCTAGTCGGTTTCACATCCGGCACCACGTCCCGCCCCAAGGCATTTGCTCGCGCGCGCCACTCATGGCGAGCCTCTCTGGACGCCAGCCGCGTCGCTTTTGCCCTCACCGATCAAAGCCATACGTTTGCACCCGGTCCGCTGGCCCATGGCATCACTCTTTATGCTTTGGCCGAAACGCTCGACCTTGGCGCGGCATTCCACGGCATTACCCGCTTCGACCTCGGCGGCGCCCATCGCGCCATGACCAATGTGCGCCGCATCGTGTCTGTCCCGACCCTGCTTGATGCGCTGACCCGAGGCACCCCACAGGACCAGATCGTCGAGATCACGACGGCCGGTGCCAAGTTGCCGCCCGCCCTTCTGGACAGGGCTCGCAGCACCTTTCCCCGCGCCCGTGTGCATGAATATTACGGCGCATCCGAGCTTGGCTTCGTCAGCCTCAACACCCATGGCCGCACCAGTTCCTCGGCGCCCCCCGACAGCGTCGGCCACCCGTTTCCGCATGTGTCCCTTTCCCTGCGCAAAGACGGTGAGGAAGTCCCCCAAGGCACCCCCGGCACAATCTTCGTGCGCGGCGACCTCGCGATCGACGGTTATCTCTGGGGCGGACGCAACAGCGGGTTCCGCCGCGAGGGTCCCTGGGCCACTGTCGGTGACATTGGTCGCCTGAACTATGACGGCAGCCTTTCCATTCTCGGGCGCGAAGGCGGCATGGTCATCACCTCGGGCTACAATGTCTATCCTCAGGAAATCGAAACGGCGCTTGCCGACGTGCCCGGCATCCAGGACGCGGTTGTCCTTGGCCACACCCATCCCACGCGCGGACAGGAGGTGATCGCCATTTTCGACGGAACAACACCGCTCGATGAAATCCGCGCCCGCCTCGCGCTCAGCCTGCCGCGCTACAAGCTGCCGCGACAATTCTACCGGATTGAAAGCTGGCCGCAGACCAGCAGCGGCAAGATTGCCCGCCAGACTCTGCTGGATTGGATCGACAAAAAGGACGACCGCCTTGTCCGCCTGTCCGCCTGATCGCCAACCCGTCATCATCGCCGCCCGGCGCAGCGCCATCGGCCGGGCCGGGGGCATGTTTTCCGGCCTGGAGATTGAAGACATCACCGCCCCGGTCTTGCGCGCCGTGATCGAAGACGCCGGGATCGGCGCCAACGAGATTGACGACGTGATCCTTGGCAACGCGGCCGGTCCGGGCGGAAATGTTGCCCGGCTTTCACTTCTGCAAGCCGGATTCCCGACCGATATTCCCGGCGTTACCGTCGACCGGCAATGCGGTTCCGGGCTTGAAGCGGTGATCCTTGCCTGCCGCCTGATCCAATCCGGTGCCGGCGACGTCTTCCTGGCGGGCGGTATGGAAAGCCAGAGCCGCGCGCCCCTGCGCACACTCCCCGCCACCCGAGCCCTGCCGGAACACAGCTACAGCCGCGCACGATTTGCCCCGGAAAACATCGGCGACCCCGAAATGGGCGCCGCCGCTGACACGGTTGCCCAACAGTTTCGGGTTTCCCGCGAGCGACAGGATGCCTTTGCTCTGCAATCCCAGATGCGTGCTACGACTGCGCAGGCCCAAGGCGCTTTTGACGCGGAAATCACTCCAGTCGCAGGCCAATCCGACGATGAGTGCATCCGCACAACCATGACGGCCAAGCGACTTGCCCGCCTGCGTCCGGCCTTCTCCCCGCAAGGCAGCGTCACCGTCGGCAATTCCTGCCCCCTGAATGACGGCGCCGCGATCCTGCTCGTCACCACGGCGGCAAAGGCGCGCGCCCAAGGCCACCGGCGCGCCCTCGCCTTTCTCGACGCCGCGAGTGCAGGAGTGGACCCCAATATCCTCGGCACCGGCCCGGTGGCCTCGACCCGCAAACTGCTTGCACGGCGCCCCGACCTGTCTCTCGACCAACTGACCCATCTCGAGTTCAACGAAGCCTTCGCCGCGCAGGTACTCGCCAGCCTCGATCAACTCAGCCTGCCCGACACCCTGCCCAACCCTCAGGGCGGAGCCATCGCCCTCGGCCATCCTTTCGGAGCATCCGGGGCCATCCTCGTCACACGCCTCTTTTCTCAGCTTGTTCGCCAGCCTGCCCCGGAATCCGCCCTCGCCATGGCCATGATCGGCATCGGCGGCGGACAGGGCCTGACCGCCGCCTTCGCCCCAATCACCCTTTGAGCGCCCCTGCCTCGATCAAGAACGGCGATACACTCGAAATCACACAAGACCAGCGCCCCAAAACGCAAGACGGGGCCGCAAACGCGACCCCGCCCAATCTCGCATATTGCGAAAATTATTCGTCTTCGTCGAGCAGCCGCACCGCTCCGAGCGACGCGTTCGACACATGCGCCGCATAGACCTTGAGTGCCTTGGACACAGCGCGCGGACGGCCTTCGGCCTTCCAGACCTTCTTGTCCGCCTGCGGATGGTTCGCGCGGCGACGGGCAAGCTCCTCGTCGCTCACATCCAGATGGATCGACCGGTTTGGCACCGAGATCTTGATCTTGTCGCCATCTTCCACGAGGCCAATGACACCCTTCTCCGCTGCTTCCGGCGAGGCGTGACCAATCGACAGCCCCGCCGTACCGCCCGAGAAACGCCCATCCGTCAGCAAGGCACAGGTCGTGTCGAGCTTCTTGGATTTCAGGTAGGCTGTCGGATAGAGCATCTCCTGCATGCCGGGTCCGCCTTTCGGTCCCTCATAGCGGATCACGACCACCGAATAGGGTTTCACTTCACCTTGCAGGATGCCATGCATCGCGTCTTCCATGGATTCAAAGACCTTGGCCGTGCCTTCGAACTCGTACATCTCCTTGATGACACCGGCGGTCTTCAGGATACAGCCCTGCTCAGCGATATTGCCAAAGAGAACGCACAGCCCACCCTCTTCCGAATAGGCGTTCTCGAAATCGCGCACGCAGCCATCCTTGATGTCGACGTCAAGCTCCGTGTACATTCGCGACTGGCTGAACGCCTCGGTCGTGCGCACACCGCCCGGCGCGGCGATGAACAAGTCACGCGCCTCGTTGCCGGCGCTTTCGCGGCGCACGTCCCACTTGTCGATGAACGCGCCCACGGTCTTTTCATGCACGGTCGCACAATCCCGGTGGATTTTGCCCTCGCGGTCCAGCTCGCCCATGATCCGGGCAATGCCTCCTGCGCGGTGCACATCTTCCATGTGATAAAGCGGCGTCGACGGGGCCACCTTGCACAGATGCGGAATGTCCCGGCTCATACGATCCATGTCGGCCATGGTGAAATCCACCTCGCCCTCATGCGCGATGGCCAACAGGTGCAGCACCGTGTTGGTCGACCCACCCATGGCGATATCCAGCGCCATGGCGTTCTCAAAGGCTTCAAAGGTCGCGATCCCACGCGGCAGGGCGGTTTCATCGCCTTCCTTGTACCAACGGTCACACAGTTCCACGATCTTGCGGCCAGCTTCCTCGAACAGCCCCTTGCGTTTGGAATGCGTCGCCAGAAGCGACCCGTTGCCCGGCAGGGCCAGCCCCAGCGCTTCCGCCAGACAGTTCATCGAGTTGGCGGTGAACATACCCGAGCACGACCCACAGGTCGGACAGGCCGAGCGCTCCAGCTTCTCGACGTCCTCTTCGCTGCGATCTTCATCGGTCGCGCCCACGATCGCGGTCACGAGGTCCGCCTTATGCTCGCCGTCCTTGAGGATCACCTTCCCGGCTTCCATCGGGCCGCCCGACACGAAAATCGCCGGGATATTGAGCCGCATCGCCGCCATCAGCATACCCGGCGTGATCTTGTCACAGTTCGAGATACAGACCAGCGCATCGGCACAGTGGGCATTGGCCATGTACTCGACGCTGTCCGCGATCACTTCGCGGCTGGGCAGCGAATAGAGCATGCCGTCATGCCCCATCGCGATGCCATCATCCACCGCGATGGTGTTCATTTCCTTGGCAACGCCCCCGGCCTTTTCAATCTCGCGCGCAACGAGCTGGCCCATGTCCTTGAGGTGCACGTGCCCCGGCACGAACTGCGTGAACGAGTTCACCACGCAAACGATGGGCTTTCCGAAATCCTCAGTCTGCATGCCGGTCGCACGCCAAAGCGCGCGGGCTGCGGCCATACGGCGGCCAAAAGTGGACGTCTTGGAACGAAGATCAGGCATGTCAGGCTCTCCCGGAATTGATCTCTCCCCAAAAGGGGTTGGCCCAGACGGGTGCCATTCACCAAGCCGTTTTGCAAGGCAATAGCGTCATTTTGTGAACGTCGGCGCGGTAAATTCTTCTCGAATATGTCTCAGGCTCGCGTCAAAGTCTGCTCCACAAGGCGCCATCCGCTACCCGACAACGTAGAATCGCCCGACCAGGCCCGGGAAACTGCTTGCCCCTAGGATGCGCAAACGCGCGCCTCCCCTGCTGAAATTTCAAAACAAACCCGAACATGCCCGCCCACCCGGCGCCCAACAAACGGGCATCGTCGCCATTCGCCGCCCAAAACACAAGCACCCAAGACCCTTTGCCCATTTTCCCGGCGCCATGGTTTGAGCTTTGTGCTGCATCGCAGAAAGGTAAGGCACCCAGAGCGCGAACGGACACACGTTTACATTTCTCGGGTGTGTGGCGGCCCAACGACTTGGACCTCGATACAGGCCACCACACGTTTTGCAACATCAAGTTGCAGGGTTCGACGTAGGACCGAATGCGCCATTGCGCAAGGGCTGCGAACCGAACCTTGCTGGAGGACGCACATGAACTTCCTGAAATCCACCCTCGCAGGCGCCACCATGCTGGCTGGCCTTGCCGGCACGGCCTTTGCCGCAGAAGACACCATCAAAGTGGGTGTTCTGCACTCGCTCTCGGGCACGATGGCCATTTCCGAGACCACGCTCAAGGACACCATGCTGATGCTCATCGACGAGCAGAACAAGAAAGGCGGCGTTCTGGGCAAGCAGCTCGAGGCCGTGGTTGTCGATCCCGCCTCCGACTGGCCCCTGTTTGCTGAAAAAGCCCGTGAGCTTCTGACTGTCGAGGAAGTCGACGTGATGTTCGGCTGCTGGACCTCGGTCTCGCGCAAATCGGTTCTGCCGGTGATCGAAGAACTGAACGGCCTGCTGTTTTACCCCGTGCAATACGAGGGCGAAGAAAGCTCCAAGAACGTGTTCTACACCGGTGCTGCCCCGAACCAACAGGCAATCCCGGCCACGGATTACTTCCTTGAAGAACTGGGCGTCGAGAAATTCGCGCTTCTGGGCACCGACTACGTCTACCCGCGTACCACCAACAATATCCTGGAAAGCTATCTCAAGGGCAAAGGCATTGCTGAAGAGGACATTTTCGTCAACTACACGCCGTTCGGACACTCGGACTGGTCGAAAATCGTCGCCGACGTTGTGGCCTTGGGAGCTGATGGCAAGAAAGTGGGCGTGATCTCGACGATCAACGGCGACGCAAACATCGGTTTCTACAAGGAACTGGCCGCCGCTGGCGTGTCGGCTGACGACATCCCCGTCGTCGCTTTCTCGGTGGGTGAAGAAGAACTCTCCGGTCTGGACACCACCAACCTCGTCGGCCACCTCGCCGCGTGGAACTACTTCCAGTCCGCCGAGTCGGACCTCAACGATGAATTCATCGCCAAGTGGAAGGCCTTTGCCGGTGAAGACAGCGTAACCAACGACCCGATGGAGGCGCATGTGATCGGCTTTGAAATGTATGTCAAAGCGCTTGAGAAAGCCGGCACCACCGACGTGGACGCGGTGCGCGAAGCCATGTACGGCATCGAAGTACCCAACCTGACCGGCGGTACCGCCGTCATGCTGCCCAACCACCATCTCGCCAAGCCGGTTCTGATCGGTGAAATCCAGGAAGACGGCCAGTTCGACATCATCTCCCAGACCGAAGAAGTTCCGGGCGACGCATGGACCGACTTCCTGCCGGAATCGGCGGTACTCAAGTCGGATTGGAAAGAGCTGGGCTGCGGTATGTACAACACCGACACCAAGAGCTGCGTACAGCTTCTGTCCAACTATTGATCACCTGATCTCCGGGCGCAGGGGACCATTCCCCTGCCCCATTCTCCTCTGACTATCTGGTAGGACTCATGCGGGTACTCCTCGCCGCCATTGCGGCCATCCTGTTCCTTTCCCCCACATCGCAGGCCCAGCCAACCACCGTTCAGGAGGTCTTGCAGGCCCATGGCGACGCAATCGCCAAAGGGTCGCGCAAATCCATTGGCCCGGCCATCAACGCCATCGCAACCAGCGGCCTGCCTCAGGCTCAGACTGTCCTGGAAACCTGGCAGTCCAAGGACATGTGGCAACGCAAATCCGACGGGTTGTTCTTCGCAGCCAAGGAAGTGGCAAAGAAAACCTATCGCCTGACCGATTTCGACACCGGCCAAACCGTCGGCGAGTTCGACAAGTCCGACCTTAAACAGCTCAAACCCAACAGCGGGGTTCGCGCCCTGATCGGCGTCGCGCTTGTTCAGTTCCAGCTTTCCGATCCCGACCCCGCGCGCCGCCTCGACGCCCTCACCGCCATCCAGCGCGATCCCGAACCCAGCCACCTCGCCCCCCTGCGCGCTTCCGTCGATGGCGAAACCGACCCCGCTATCAGAATCCGCAAACAACAGCTCGAAACGCTTCTGACGATCCGTTTCGACAGCGACAATGTCGCCCGCATCGCGGCCATCGAAACCATTTCCAAGGACATCTCGCTCGATACGCGCGCCACGCTGAACACTCTTCTTGCGACCACCCGCAAAGCCGCTCCCGGCGCGGTGCCCGAAACCGAGAATATCGCCGCCGTTCTGAAACCCGGCACCGAACAGCTCTCGGCCGGAGACGCTTATACGCTTCTCGCAGACAACGGCCTCGCTCCGGCCCTGATAACCGATGGCGAGCAGCGTAACATCCTGTCGGCCAACATCTCCGGTGGCAAGGTCAGCGGAGTTCCGGTGGCAAGCCTCAACACCCAAGCCGCCCGCGACCGCGCCTATGCCGCGCTGGTCGCCGAAGGCAAGGCGGTCCCTCGCCCAACCGCCGAAGACATCACTGCCGCGCTGGCCACTCACAGCTTCTATGATGCTTACTTCGAACCATCCAAACCCGTCACCGACGCCGCGGCCAAAGCGCTGAAAAGCGTTGAAACCCGCGTCGCCTTTAACCAAACGCTCGATCTCGCCCTCGACGGCATCTCGCTCGCGTCGATCTTCTTCCTTGCCGCCATTGGCCTTGCCATCACCTTTGGCGTCATGGGCGTCATCAACATGGCACATGGCGAGTTCATCATGATGGGCGCCTACACGGGCTATGTGGTGCAACAGTTCATCCCGAACTACACCGTGTCGATCCTCGTTGCCCTGCCACTGGCCTTTGCCGTGACCTTCGCCGCCGGCGTCGCGATGGAACGGCTTGTCATCCGCCACCTATACAACCGCCCGCTCGAAACCCTGCTGGCCACCTTCGGCATCTCCATCGCCCTGCAACAGATCGCCAAGAATATCTTCGGCACACAGGCCCGCCCCCTCACCGCACCCGCGTGGCTCGATGGCGCTTGGGTTCTGAACGACGTGGTGTCGATCTCCTATATCCGTATCGCCATCTTTGCTCTGGCCCTGATCTTCCTCGGGGTGTTTCTCTTCATCATGAGACGCACGCGCCTCGGCCTGGAAACCCGCGCGGTGACGCGAAACCCCCGCATGGCCGCCTCTATGGGCATCAACCCGGATCGCGTGAACATGCTGACCTTCGGCCTCGGCTCAGGCATCGCGGGCATCGCCGGCGTCGCCATCGGCCTCTTTGCCAAGGTCACGTCCGAACTCGGCTCCGACTACATCGTACAAAGTTTCATGACCGTGGTTGTCGGCGGCGTCGGCAATATCTGGGGCACGCTCGCAGGCGCTGCGATGATCGGCTTCCTGCAAAAAGGCATCGAGTGGATGAACCCCTCCAACACCCTCGCCGCCCAGACCTACATGATCATCTTCATCATCATCTTCATCCAGTTCCGCCCGCGGGGCATCATTGCCCTCAAGGGCCGGGCCGCAGGAGACTGATCCCATGTCCGCATCTTCATTTTGCCGAAAATACTCCGGGAGAGTCGCCTGTGGCGACGGGGGCAGCGCCCCCACCCCACCCAGCGCAGAAGGTACAACCCCATGAGCAAGTCCCTCTTTGCCCGCAACCCTTCGGTGCTGATCTTCCTCGCCTGCCTCGCTCTATTCACCCTCGGCGTGACCGCCCTCTCCGAGGCGGTCGGCACCGGCCTGATTTCCACCAGTTTCATCAAAACCTTGGGCAAGACGCTCTGCCTCTGCCTGATCGCCATCGCGATGGACCTTGTCTGGGGCTATACCGGCATCCTGTCACTGGGCCATTTCGCCTTCTTCGGCCTCGGCGGCTATATGATCGGTATGTGGCTGATGTATGAGCGCACCCGCGACATCATCGTCACCTCCATGGCCAACAACGACATCCCGCCCACGCCGCAGGAAGTCACCGACGCCATCGGCAACCAGATTTTCGGGGTCGTCGGCAGTTCCGACTTCCCCGCGATCTGGGCCTTTTCTCACTCCCTGACCCTGCAACTGGTCCTCGTGGTTGCCGTCCCCGGCCTGCTCGCCCTGGTTTTCGGCTGGCTCGCCTTCCGCAGCCGTGTCACCGGAGTTTATCTCTCGATCCTGACCCAGGCCATGACGCTCGCCCTCGCGCTCTACCTCTTCCAGAACGACAGCGGCCTGCGCGGCAACAACGGCCTCTCGGGCCTCCAAAACCTGCCCGGGCTCGATGATGTGCCCCAGGCGACAGTCTCGCTCTGGTTCCTCTGGGCGTCTGCCCTCGCTCTCGGCCTTGGGTATCTCTTCGCTGCATGGGTGGTCGCGGGCAAATTCGGCTCGGTCCTGCGCGGCATCCGCGACGACGAGGCCCGCGTGCGCTTCCTCGGCTACTCGGTCGAAACCTACAAGCTCTTCATCTTCACCGTCACCGCCATCATCGCCGGCATCGCGGGGGCGCTCTATTACCCGCAGGCGGGCATCATCAACCCCGCCGAAATCGCCCCCATCGCTTCAATCTACCTCGCCGTCTGGGTCGCCATCGGCGGGCGCGGGCGGCTTTATGGTGCAGTCATCGGCGCGGCCTTTGTCTCTCTCGTCTCGACGTGGTTCACCGGCGGACAAGTGCCCTCGATCCCGCTCGGCTTCTACACGATCGACTGGGTTGACTGGTGGCTCGTGCTGCTTGGTCTTTCCTTCGTGCTGGTGACGCTGTTTGCCCCGCGCGGGGTCGGCGGCTTGTTTGACTACTGGACCAACCGTCGCCCACCCGACCGCCATGGGCAGGATCTCGGCCCCGGCGCGGGCGCGCTTCAGGAAAAGGAAGCCGACGCATGAGCACCCTTCTCGAAGTCTCCGGCGTCTCCGTAACATTTGACGGGTTCCGCGCCATCAACAACCTGTCCTTCCAGATCGGCAAGGCGGAGATGCGCGCCATCATCGGCCCCAACGGCGCAGGCAAGACCACCTTTATGGACATCGTCACCGGCAAGACCCGCCCGGATGAAGGCCGCGTGATCTGGGGTGACAAATCGGTGTCCCTGCTGAAAATGTCAGAGGCCCAGATCGCCCGCGCAGGTGTGGGACGCAAGTTCCAGCGCCCCACGGTGTTCGAGGACCAATCCGTATTTGACAACCTGCTTCTCGCCCTAAAGAAAGACCGAAACCCATTCTCTGTCCTGTTCTACAAACGTGGCCCCTCTGACACCGAAAAGGTGCACACGCTTGCTGAGCAGATCGGCCTGACAGATCACCTGCCCCGCAAATCCGGCGAGCTTTCCCACGGCCAGAAACAATGGCTCGAGATCGGCATGTTGCTGGCACAGGAACCTCAGCTTCTTCTGGTCGACGAACCCGCTGCTGGCATGACGCCCGAGGAACGCGAACACACCACCTCAATCCTTGTCGAGGCCGCCAAAACCCGCGCCGTGGTCGTCGTCGAGCATGACATGGAATTTGTCCGCCGCCTCAACTGCAAGGTCACGGTTCTGCACGAAGGGTCGGTACTGGCCGAAGGCTCGCTGGACCACGTGACCAGCAACCAAGAGGTGATCGACGTGTATCTGGGGCGTTAAAAGATGCTGAAAATTGACAATCTCAACCTTCACTATGGCAGCTCGCAAATCCTGCATGACATCTCGATGCAGGCCGAACTGGGCAAAACCACCTGTATCATGGGCACCAACGGTGTCGGCAAGACCTCCCTGCTCAAGGCGATCTCCGGCACCCATGTGCGCAGTTCTGGCGACATCTCATTGAACGGAGAAGCCCTCGCAAAGCTGCCCGCCCACGCCATGGCACAGCTGGGCGTCGGCTATGTCCCGCAGGGGCGTGACGTCTTTCCGCTGCTCACCGTACGTGAGAACCTTGAAACCGGCTACGCCTGCCTGCCCCGCTCCGAACATTTCATCCCGGACGAGATTTTTGAGCTGTTCCCGATCCTCAAGGACTTCCTGCACCGACGCGGCGGCGATCTTTCGGGTGGCCAGCAGCAACAGCTTGCCATCGCGCGCGCCTTGATCACCAAGCCGAAACTGCTCTTGCTGGATGAACCGACCGAGGGCATTCAGCCCAATATCATCAAGCAGATCGGCAAGGTCATCGACTACCTGCGGGACCGGGGCGATATGGCGATCATTCTCGTCGAACAGTTCTTCGACTTTGCCTATGAGCACGCCGACAGCTTCGTGATCCTGCGCCGGGGCGCAGTGGTCAAGTCCGGAGCGGCCGGCACACTGAGTCGGGACGAACTGCTCGAAGCGGTGTCTGTCTGACGTCACGCACGCAGAAATCGCGCTTGCGCAAACCGCTCCTGCCCCGCACACTTGCCGTTATTGGCATGTACGAGGCGCTGATTTGAACCGATCCATTCCTGTCCTTCTGGCGTTGGCCGTCCTGTTGATCGGTTTCTGGGTCTATCCCGACATTCAGGAAATCGCCGCAGGTCTCGCCATGTTTCTTCTGGGCATGTCACTTCTGGAGCAGGGGTTCCAGAATTTCTCCGGCGGTGGTCTCGAACGCATATTAGAACGGTCCACCGCTTCCACGCCCAAGGCATTGGGCCTTGGCATCGTGGCCACGGCACTCATGCAGTCGAGTTCGCTGATCACGGTGATCACCATTTCCTTCCTCAGCGCGGGTATGATCACCTTGTTGGGTGGCATAGGCATCATCTTTGGCGCCAATATCGGCACCACCACGGGCGCATGGCTGATTGCCGGGATCGGGCTCAAGATCGACATTGCCGCCTATGCGCTGCCGATGATTGCGATATCCGGCGTGCTTGGTTTTGCCCCCGGCAAGTATCTCGAAGGCACGGGGCGCGTCCTTGGCGGCATCGGCTTTTTGTTCCTTGGCATCTATTTCATGAAGGAAGGTTTCGACGAGATCAGCGGCCAGATGGACCTTGCCAGTCTCGCCATGACCGGCATCGCGGGCCTTATCGTCTATGCCATCGTCGGTGCGCTCATGACCGTGGTCATGCAATCCAGCCACGCCACCATGGTTCTTGTCATCACCGCTCTGGCCGCCAGTCAGGTAACGTATGAAAACGCCCTTGCGCTGGCCATTGGCTCCAATGTCGGCACCACCGTCACAGCTCTGATCGGTGCCATTTCCGCCAATTACCAAGGGCGACGCCTTGCCCTGGCCCATCTTCTTTTCAACGGCATCACCGCGACCGTCGCCCTGATCTTCATCGTCCCGCTCGCCGCCGCAGTACGTGAACTGAGCGACAGCGTGGGCATCGCCGAGGATGATTTCACATTGCGTCTGGCGATGTTTCACACGTTATTCAACGTACTTGGCGTCGGCCTTATGCTGCCTTTCGCCCGCCAGCTGGTGCGTTTTCTCGAACGTCAAATCCCGGAACCCAAGGTCGACATCTCGGTCCCACATTTCCTGAACGACGATGTACTGCTTTTCCCGGAAACCGCTGCCGAAGCGTTGCGCAACGAAACTCTGCATCTGCTCTCCAACACCACACGTCTTGTCGCCAGCGACATTGGCGTGACTGTCGAAGACCTGCGCAAAAGCACCGACATCGCCGGCGACATCTCGACAAGCCTTTTTGCGCGCAGCCCCGGCATCACCTACGAAACCCGCGTCAAACCGCTTTATGGTGCGATCCTCAAATTTGCCGCCCGCCTCAACGCCTCCGAACTGCCGCCGCACATGTCCGACCACCTTTTTGACCTGCGCGAAGCCGCCGGGCGTCTGTCGCGTGCTGCCAAGGACGCCGAACACCTGCGCCGCAACACCGAATTCTATGCCACCCACCCCAGCGGCAAGGCCTCACGCCTCTACAATGACCTGCGCGCCCAGATCAGCCGCATCCTGATCGAGCTTGACACGATGTCCGAGGCTGACCCCGAGACCCGCTCAAGCCTCTGGCTCGATGATGAACGTGTCGAGATCCGCCGCCATCGCTCCGCCCTCACGGAAGAAGTCGAACAGGCGATCCGCGACGAACGCATTTCCACCACGGCTGCCACTTCTTTTCTCAATGATGCGCGCACCGCACATCATCTCATGGACAACCTTCTCGAAGCGGCCCGGACCTGCTATGGAGAAACCGATCCGGCCCTTGCCGAGATCGAACAACTCCTGACCATCGAAGAAGACGAGGCCGAAGACATCGGCCAGTCACAGCACATCGCACAAAAGGAGGCCTGAAATGGTCATCCGCAAGTCAACACGCAAGCTTGACGACTACATCGCCCGCATTGGCCAGCCAGACGCCCCCCGCGTGAAACCGTCCCACGTCGCCAAGATTCTCGCCAAGCTGCAAAAGAAAGAAGCTGACCTGCTTGAAGAAATCTCCGAGACGAAAAAGGCAGAACGTCAGGAGCGCCTCCAATCCAAGCTAGAAGTCGTGCGCGAACAGATCCGCCGCGGCACCATCCTGTTCAATGAACTCAGCCCACCCGATCCAGATCAGGGCGCCAAATAGGTCAGCCGCCCCAGAAGCTCGGTCGCATTCTTCACACCAAAGCGCTTCAACAGGCGCGCCCGCACGTCTTCCACGGTGCGCGGACTCAGCCCCAGTTCCCGCGCGATCTCCTTGCTGGTCAGCCCGCGCCCCAGCCCGCCGACCACCTGCCGCTCGCGGGGCGTGAGCGCCGCCGGTGGGCTGTCCGAGATCACCGCGAATGTCATGACAAGACGCGCCAGCGGCGCTTCGGGCACCAGCGCATGTGCCCGGAACCGACACCAAACCTGCGACCCGTCCCGCCGCCGCATCATCCGTTCGTCACTATAGACATGCGCCGCCTGCAACAGGCCCAGACCGATATCGCGCACCCGCTCGAATTCCTCCTGCGACCCGTAAAGCACCCGGAACGACTGCCCCAGAAGCGCCTCCCGCCCATAGCCCAACATTGCGGCAAACTCGGCATTGCAGGCCCGGATCACGCGATCCTCGCTCAAAACGATCCCCACCGGGGCCGCGTCATAGGCCAACCTGTCCAGATCCATCCCCACCTCCTGCACCGATACCGTACTCCTACGGTATTGATACCGTAGCATGCTCTGCCCCATGCTGACCATGTCCCGGCTGGCGCCCATGACTTTCTTTTTCCGAAAATACCCCCGCCGGAGGCAACCAACAGACAAACACGCTCCGTCGCGCAAGGATGACAAGGACCAGGATGACCAAAACGCCCCCCAATCTTGACTCCCTGATGACCCGGATCGAGTCGCTACGCGATGACCTGATTGCGTTGACACAGGATTTGATCCGTATCCCCACGCTCAACCCACCCGGAGACTGCTACCGCGATATCTGCGACTACCTCGACACCCGGTTGACGCGTCACGGCTTTGATACCCAGCTTGTACGCGCCCATGGCGCACCGGGGGACAGCGACAAATACCCCCGCTGGAACATTGTCGCTCGCAAGGAAGGCCGGCACGCGGGCGAATGCGTGCATTTCAACTCGCATATCGACGTGGTCGAGGTCGGCCACGGCTGGACCTTCGATCCGTTTGGCGGGGAAATCTCGGACGGCAAGATCTACGGGCGCGGTGCCTGCGACATGAAGGGCGGTCTTGCCGCGTCGATCATTGCCGCCGAAGCTTTCCTGCAGGAGTTTCCAGACTTTGCGGGATCGATCGAAATCTCCGGCACGGCAGACGAGGAATCCGGGGGCTATGGCGGCGTTGCCTATCTCGCGGAACAGGGGTTTTTTGCCCCCGAACGTGTCCAGCACGTGATCATCCCCGAACCGCTGCACAAGGACCGTATCTGCCTTGGCCACCGCGGCGGCTGGTGGGCGGAAATCGAAACCTTCGGAGAGATTGCTCACGGTTCCATGCCTTTCCTCGGCGACTGCGCCGTGCGCCACATGGGCGCCGTGCTCGACAAGTTCGAAAGCGACCTTTTCCCGGCCATGGCCGCGCGCCACACCGACATGCCCGTCGTCCCCGAGGGCGCGCGCTCCTCGACCATGAACATAAACTCGATCCATGGTGGTCAGCCCGAGCAAGACCCGGACTACACCGGCCTCCCGGCGCATTGCGTACCCGACAGTTGCCGCATCGTGATCGACCGCCGTTATCTTGCCGAGGAAACCCATGCCGGGGTCTCGGGCGAAGTCGAGTCCATCCTGCGCGACCTCGAAAAAAGCCGCGAAAACTTTCGCTTCGCGATGCGCGAGATCAACCACGTCTCCCCCTCGATGACGGACCGAAACGCCCCCGTGGTCTCGACCGTGGATCGCTCGATCACCGAGATTCTCGGGAAATCGCCGGAATATGTCGCCTCTCCGGGCACTTACGACCAGAAACATATTGATCGCATCGGCAAGCTGAAGAACTGTATTGCCTATGGACCGGGCATTCTGGAACTGGCGCACAAGCCGGACGAGTATATCGGCATTGACGACATGATCGACAGCGCCAAGGTCATGGCCCACAGCCTGGCGCAGCTTTTGCCGCCTCAAGGTGACGACTGAAAAAGACATAACAGGGAGACAAACCAATGCGATTTCAAACCGGAAAGCTGGCCATGGCCAGTGTTTTCGCCCTCATGGCCGGGATTGGCGCGGCACAGGCACAGGACGACATCACCGTCGCGATGCAGCTTGAACCCCCGCATCTCGACCCGACCTCCGCAGCCGCGCAGGCCATCGACTCGGTGGTTTACATCAACATCTTCGAGGGCCTGACCCGCTTCATGGATGACGGCTCCATCGTGCCCGCACTGGCCAAAAGCTGGGACATCTCCGAGGACGGCTTGACCTATACGTTCATGCTCAAAGACGGCGTGACGTTCCATGACGGCAGCACGTTCGACGCCGAGGACGTGAAGTTCAGCCTCGACCGCGCCCGCGCCGAAGACAGCACCAACGCCCAGAAGGCGCTGTTTGCCGCGATCTCGGAAGTCACCGTCGTCGACCCGATGACGGTGCAACTGACCCTGTCCGAACCCAACGGCAACATGCTCTTCAACCTCGCATGGGGCGACGCCGTGATCGTCGCGCCAGAGAGCATCGAAAATATCAAGACCAATCCGGTCGGCACCGGCCCCTACAAGTTCTCGAACTGGGTGCAGGGCGACCGCATCGAACTGATGGTCAATGACGGCTACTGGGGCGACGCGCCAGCGATCAAGTCGGCCACCTTCAAGTTCATCTCCGACCCCACCGCCGCCTTTGGCGCGGTCATGGCCGAAGACGTGGATGTCTTCACCGGCTACCCGGCCCCTGAAAACGTACCGCAGTTCGAAGCGGACCCGCGTTTCCAGGTGCTGAACGTGGCCACCGAAGGTGAGACCATCCTGTCGACCAACAACAAGATGCCCCCCTTGGACAACGTCATGGTGCGCAAGGCCATCGCCCACGCAATCGACCGGCAGGCGATCATCGACGGCGCCATGTTCGGCATGGGCACGCCCATCGGCACCCATTTCGCGCCGCATCATCCCGACTATGTCGACCTGACCGGCAACTCGAAATACGACCCCGAAATGGCCAAGAAACTGCTTGCCGAGGCGGGATTTGCCGACGGTTTCACAACCACCCTGAAGCTGCCGCCTCCCTCTTACGCGCGTCGCGGTGGCGAGATCATCGCCGCCCAACTGCGTGCCGTCGGGATCGAAACCGAGATCTCCAACCTCGAATGGGCGCAGTGGCTTGAACAGGTGTTCCGGGGCAAGGATTACGGCCTGACCATCGTTAGCCATACCGAACCTTTTGACATCGGCATCTACGCGCGGCCCGATTACTACTTCCAGTACGACAACCCGGTGTTCCAGGAAACCTTTGCCGAACTCAATCGCGCCACGGACCCGGCGGTGCGCACCGAGCTGGTGCAGAAGCTCCAGACGCTGATCTCCGAGGATTACGTCAATGGCTACCTGTTCCAGCTGGCCACCCCGACTATTGCCAAGGCAGGCGTCCAGGGCCTCTGGAAAAACGCTCCGACAGCGGCAGTCGATCTCCCGGCCATGAGCTGGGCTGACTGACCCGGGAACAAGAACAGGCAGGGGTCCCATACCGGGCCCCTGCCTTCGGAAAGGGCTCCCCATGATCGACATCATCCCCGCAGGCACAACGCCAAGCCGCCAGGGCTCCGCCGAGTATTTCACCGGCAATGTCCGACTTGATGTCGTGACCGAAAGCCGCCCCCCGGCAAGCGTGTTTGCCGCGCGGGTCACCTTTGAACCCGGCGCGCGCACCGCTTGGCACACACATCCTGTCGGCCAGCTGTTGCACGTTTTGTCTGGTTCCGGTCTCGTTGCCCTGCGTGGCGAAGCCCCGCGTGTGATCCGCCCCGGCGACAGCGTCTGGATCGAACCCGGCGTCGAGCATTGGCACGGTGCAGCCCCCAACACAGCCATGGAACACATGGCCATTCAGGAAACCCGCAACGGCAACGGGGCGAATTGGCTCGAACATGTGACAGACGAAGACTACCTGACGCCGCCCACCTGACCCGACATGCTCCGCTATTCCCTCAAACGCCTCGCATCGCTGGTGATCAGCCTTGCCATCGCCTCGCTGGTGATCTTCCTCGTGATCGAGGTCGCACCCGGCGATCCGGCCTCCTACATGCTTGGCATCAACGCCCAACCTGAAACCGTCGCCGCCCTGCGCAGCGAACTTGGTCTCGACGTGCCCAAGGCCGAACGCTACCTGAACTGGGTTGGCGGCATGGTGCGGGGCGATTTCGGCACCTCCTATACCTATCGCACGCCCGTCGGTCAGATGATTGCCGATCGCATGTGGGTGTCACTTCCGCTGGCGCTTTATGCGCTCACACTTTCGACCCTTATCGCCTTCCCTGCGGGTATCTACGCCGCGGCACGTCGGGGCAAACCCGGAGACATGGCTGTGATGGGCGCCACCCAGCTGGGCGTCGCGGTGCCAAATTTCTGGTTTGCCATGATGCTGGTGCTGGTCTTCGCCATCAACCTGCGCTGGTTTTCCGCAGGCGGTTTCCCCGGCTGGGACAAGGGCTTCTGGATTTCGATGAAATCCCTCACGCTGCCCGCAATCGCGCTCGCCCTGCCGCAATCGGCGATCCTTGCCCGCGTGATGCGCTCGTCGCTGCTCGACATCCTTTCCGAGGACTTCATGCGCACCGCCCGCGCCAAGGGCCTTTCCCGCCGTCAGGCGCTCTGGCGGCACGGCCTACGCAACGCCCTGATCCCGGTTCTGACCATCATCGGCCTGCAATTCTCATTCCTGCTCGCGGGCGGCATCATCATCGAACAGGTGTTTTTCCTTCCCGGCCTTGGACGCCTCATCTTCCAGTCCATTTCCGCCCGTGACCTGATCGTGGTGGAAAGCGTGGTCATGCTGCTGGTGTTCTCGGTGATCCTCGTCAACTTCCTCGTCGATCTAGCTTATGCAGCCGTCGACCCTCGCCTGAGGTCCCGCACATGATCCGCTCGCGCAACCTCCTCATTGGCGGTACCCTCTGCTTGATCGTCGTCGCGGCGGCGGTGCTCAGCTTTGTCTGGACGCCTTACGACATCACCCAGATGGACATCCCCAACAAGCTGCAGAAACCAAATGGCGTCCATTGGTTCGGCACCGACCATTTCGGGCGCGACATCTTCTCGATGATCATGATCGGTGCGCGCACTTCGCTTGCCGTGGCCATCGTCGCCGTAGGTATCGGCATGGGGCTCGGCGTGCCCCTCGGCCTCTGGGCCGCCGCCAACAAGGGCGGCTGGATCGACGAGATCATCATGCGCGGCAACGACCTGATCTTTGCCTTCCCCAGCCTCGTGATCGCCATCCTGATCACCGCCGTTATGGGCGCCAGCGCGCTCAACGCCATAATCGCGATCGGCATTTTCAATATTCCCGTCTTCGCCCGCCTGACCCGCTCAGGCGCGCTGTCGCTCTGGGAACGCGAATTCATCCTCGCCGCGCGCGTTTCGGGCAAATCCAAACCCCGCATCAGCGTCGAACACATTCTGCCCAATGTCGCCAACCTGCTGATTGTCCAAGGCACAATCCAGTTCTCCCTCGGCATCCTCGCCGAGGCGGGGCTCTCCTATGTGGGCCTCGGCGCACAGCCCCCAACGCCCTCGTGGGGCCGGATGCTGGCGGATGCCCAAACCATGGTGAGCTTCGCGCCCCACCTCGCCCTTGTCCCCGGCCTTGCCATCGTGACCGCCGTGTTGGGCCTGAACCTTCTGGGCGATGGCTTGCGCGACCTGCTCGATCCGAAAATCCGCGTGGTGCGCTCATGACGTTGCTCTCCGTCGAAAATCTGTCCCTCGACATAGGGAACTTCCCGATCCTGCGCGACGTCAGCTTCAAGATCACACCGGGCGAAATCGTCGCCGTCACGGGTGAAAGTGGCTCGGGCAAGTCCATGACCGCCTTTTCGGTCATGCAGCTCCTGCCGGAGCGCGCCCGGGCTTCCGGTCGCATCCAGTTTGAAAACAGGGACCTCCTGTCGCTTACCGAGCCTCAACTCTGCGCCATCCGCGGCAACGACATCGGAATGGTGTTTCAGGAGCCCATGACCGCGCTAAACCCAGTCAAGAGCATCGGCTCACAGGTGATGGAAACCATCCTGATCCACACCGACATGACGCCCGACAAGGCCGAGGAACAAGCGCGCGACATGCTCACCCGCGTCGGCCTGCCGCCCGACCGCTTTCCGCTCTCGCGCTATCCCCACGAACTCAGCGGCGGCCAGCGCCAGCGCGTCGTCATCGCCATGGCCATCGCCCTGCGCCCCAAGCTCCTGATCGCGGACGAGCCCACCACCGCGCTTGACGTCACTACGCAGGCGCAAATCCTCGACCTGCTCATGGAACTGGTGGCCGAATTCGGCATGGGCTTGATGATGATCACCCACGATCTGGCCGTGGTCTCTGACATGGCCGACCGGATCATCGTGATGCGCCATGGTGAGATTGTGGAACAGGGCGAAACCCGCGCGCTGTTTGCCGACATGAAACACCCCTACACCCGCGCCCTGTTCGAAGCCTCGGGCCATCAGGTCGACCTGCCCGACGCCCCCGGCCGCCCTGACCCGATCCTCTCGGTCACAAATGCCGTGCGCGACTACCCCTTGCCGCGCACCCGCCTGTTTGCCGCCCGTGAACACCACCGCGCGGTCAACAATATCAGCTTCACCATCCACCACGGCGAACGCGTTGGGCTTGTCGGCGAATCCGGGTGCGGAAAATCCACCCTCACGCGCGCCATCCTTGGCCTCGAACCGCTGCAATCGGGCAGCATCACCGCCTTTGGCCACGACGTTGGGCCGTCGATGAACCCGGCCCTGCGCTCCGGTCTGCAAGTCGTGTTTCAGGACCCATACGGCAGCTTCAACCCCCGCCACAAGGTCGCCCGCATCGTCACCGAACCCTTCCATCTGCTGCCCGATCCGCCCACCGGAACCGCGCGTGACACGGCCATTGCCGAAGCCCTCACTGCTGTCGGCCTCAAACCCGAAGACGCGCAGAAATACATCCACGAATTTTCCGGCGGACAGCGCCAGCGCATCGCCATCGCCCGCGCCCTGATCATCCGCCCGGAACTGATCATCTTTGACGAAGCCGTGTCGGCGCTCGACGTCTCGATCCGGGCCCAAATCCTCGACCTGATCGCTGATCTCTCCCGCTCCCACAATCTCTCCTACCTCTTCATCTCGCATGACCTTTCGGTCGTACGCACCGTGACCGACCGCGTGCTGGTGATGAAGTCCGGAGAGATCGTGGAACAGGGCGACACCAAGGAGGTCTTTTCCAACCCGCAACACCCCTACACCCAAACCCTGATTGCCGCCGCACCCGTGCTGCCACAGGTCGGCAAGGGGGCCGCATGACATCAAAGCTTTCCCACATCCGGGCAGACGATCTCTCGATCTTCCAGAATGCGCTCGCCACCTATCTTGCCGAAGTTGCGCCCGACGCGGATCTGTCGGCGACCCCCATCGCGACCCGCGCGCTCAGCGAACCGGACCATATCAGCCTCTGGATATTGCAAGACGACACCCGGATCGGGTTCGCCATCCTGCGTCAAACCGCGACCAATTCCCGCCAGTTGCGCGAGTTCACCATTTTCCCGCCGCATCGCCTCAAACACCTTGGCCGAGACGCCGCGCACCTCCTTTTTGCGACCTATCCCGGCGCGTGGTCCCTCGGCGTCGCCGCCAACAGCCCGCACGCCGGTGCCTTCTGGCGCGCCACCCTGAACACCCTTCCCGGCGCTTCGGGTTTACGTGAGCTCGCGCCCGAACTGCCCACCCAATCCCACAAACTCGCATTCACAATGCTCGGAGATAGCAATGCTGCCTGACCTCTGGTTCGACCCGTCCCTCTGCCTGATCAACGGCGCATGGGTGCCGCCCGCCTCGGGTGACACGCTCGACCTCGTCAACCCCTCAGACGGAACCACCCTCTGTGCCATCGCCCGTGGCACCGCGCCCGATATCGACGCCGCCGTCGCCGCCGCACAGGCTGCACGCATGGGCGACTGGGGCCGCTTCACCGCCGCCGAACGGGGCCGCGTCCTGACGCGCCTCGGACAACTGGTTCTCAACCACACAGACACGCTTGCCCTGCTCGAAGCGCTCGACGTTGGCAAACCCCTGACCCAGGCCCGCAACGACGTGATCGCACTCGCCCGCTACTGCGAATTCTACGGCGGTGCGGCGGACAAGGTACATGGCGAAACCATCCCCTATCTCGACGGCTACACCGTCTACACCATCCGCGAACCCTATGGCGTCACCGGTCACATCGTGCCGTGGAACTACCCGATGCAGATCATCGGTCGTTCGGTTGGCGCGGCGCTCGCCATGGGCAACGCCTGCGTGTTGAAACCCGCCGAAGAAGCCTGCCTCACCGCCCTCGCCTTTGCCGATCTGGCTCAGCAAGCCGGCCTGCCCGCTGGCGCACTCAACGTCGTTCCCGGCCTCGGCGCCGAAGCAGGGGCCGCGCTTTCTGAACATCCCGGGATTCAGCACATTTCCTTCACCGGCTCTGTCGCCACCGGCAGCCTGATCCAGGCCGCCGCCGCCAAGAACGTTGTCCCCGTCACGCTGGAACTCGGCGGCAAATCCCCACAACTGGTTTTTGCAGACGCCGATCTCGATGCCGCCCTGCCCTTCCTCGTGAATGCAGGTATCCAGAACGCCGGACAAACCTGTTCCGCCTCCTCCCGCATTCTTGTCCAGCGCCCCGTCTATGACGAGGTCCGCACCCGCATGAGCACCGCGTACGGCAAACTGCGCGCCGCCCCCGCCACCGACAATCTCGAGCTTGGCCCGCTGATCTCCACCCGCCAGCAACAGATCGTGCAAGGCTTCCTCGACAAGGGTGCCGATCTTGACACGGCGGCCACCGGAGAGATCGTCTCCAACGCCCCAGCCAACGGCGCCTATATCGCCCCAACCCTCTTTGCGGACGTGGCCCCCGAACACGCACTCGCCCAACAGGAAATCTTTGGCCCCGTACAGGTCCTGATCCCTTTCGAAACCGAAGAAGAAGCTCTCGCCATCGCCAACGGCACCGAGTACGGCCTCGTCGCCTCGGTCTGGTCGCAAAACGGTGCCCGCCAGATGCGCCTCGCCAGGCAACTCCGCTCCGGACAGGTTTTCCTCAACAATTACGGCGCAGGCGGCGGGGTCGAACTGCCCTTTGGTGGCACCGGCAAATCCGGCCACGGACGAGAAAAAGGCTTCGAAGCGCTCTTTCACTTCTCTCAACTCAAAACCGTCGCCGCCCTGCACGGATAGACACAACACCCACTCTTCATTTTGCCAGAAATACTCCCGCCGGAGGCTCCGACAGATCGGCCCGGCACAGCTTCTAAAAGGACCAATCCCATGCGTCTTGCCAACAAAACCGCAATCATCACCGGAGGCGCCCAGGGCTTCGGTGCCGGTATCGTCGACAAATTCCTCGCTGAGGGTGCCCGCGTCATCGTCGCCGACATCAACACCGACGCGGCCCAGCGCAAGGCGGGGGAACATGACAACGCCAGCCCCTGCACCGTGAACGTCGCCGATGGCGACAGCGTTCAGGCGATGATCGACGGCGCGCTGAGCCAATGGGGTCATATCGACATCCTCGTCAACAACGCAGGCGTGACCCACCTCCCCGCGCCCATGGAAACCGTGTCCGAGGCGGATTTCGACAAGGTCTTCGCGGTGAACTGCAAGTCCATCTACCTTCTGGCCTGCGCCCTCGTCCCGCACATGAAACAACGCGGACAAGGCGCCATCCTCAACGTCTCGTCTACGGCGGGCCTGTCCCCGCGACCCAACCTCAACTGGTACAACGCGTCCAAGGGCTGGGTGAATGTCGCAACCAAGACCATGGCCGTCGAGCTCGCCCCCTTCGGCATCCGCGTCAACGCCCTGAACCCCGTCGCCGGGGAAACCCCGCTCCTGAAGTCCTTCATGGGCGAGGATACGCCCGAGATGCGCGCCAAATTTCTTGCAACCATCCCGCTCGGGCGCTTTTCCCAGCCCGAAGACATGGGCAACGCCGCCGCCTTTCTTTGCTCGGACGAAGCCAGCATGATCACCGGCACGCTGATGGAGGTCGATGGCGGGCGCTGCATCTGACCCGCCTGAAATGCTGCACCTGCAAAACACACCACGCCTAAAAAGCCGCCACGTCGGCAAAAACCGCCAATAATTCAGGCATTCGCCCGTCGCATCCGGCCTGCCATCTGGCCCGCGCGCGACGGGCAGCCTACCACGGTCCAAAGACCCCAAGTCAGGACCGTGTCCCACCCGTGCCCAGCCAACTCACCATCCTGGTCGTCGAACCCGACAAGACCCGCGCCGAGGCCATCATCGACAGCCTTGCCGCGACCGGAGATCACCAGATTCGCGTGCTGGCCGGACATACCGGACTGGCCCGATCCGTAGCCGAGATGAACCCCGATATCGTACTGGTCGACGTCACCAACCCGTCGCGCGACGTGATCGAGGAGCTCACTCTTGCCTCCTCGCCGTTGGAGCGCCCGGTGGCGATGTTCGTCGACCGCTCGGATGACAGCATCACCAAGGCCGCAATCGAAGCCGGAGTCTCGGCCTATGTCGTGGACGGGCTGCGCGCCGATCGCATCCAGCCGGTGATGGATGCCGCCATCGCCCGGTTCCACATGTTCAGCCGGATGCGCGCGGAACTCGAAGCGACCAAGCGCGCACTGGAAGAGCGCAAGATCATCGATCGCGCCAAGGGTATTTTGATGCGCGCCCGCGGCCTTTCCGAAGACGAGGCCTACGCCCTGATCCGCAAGACAGCCATGAGCCAGGGAAAAAAGATCGCCGAGGTCGCCCAGGCTCTGGTCACGGCATCGGAGCTTCTCTCATGAGGATTCAACCGCTGACCGTCGGCTTCATGCCCCTCGTCGACGCCGCCCCTCTGATCATTGCCCGCGAGTTGGGCTTCGCCGAGGAAGAGGGGCTTGCCCTGACCCTGCAATCCGGCCCCTCCTGGTCCACCCTTCGGGATCGCTTGGTGCTTGGTCAGATCGAAGCTGCCCACATGCTCGCCCCGGTCCCCGTTGCCATGGCGCTTGGACTTGGTGGAATCACTACACCGCTCGACGCGCTCTCAGTGCTCTCGGTCAACGGCAATGTCATCGGCGTCTCCAACCAGATCGCCGCCCGGCTCCGCGATACTGGTTTCGCCTCGGACTTCAGAAACGCAGCCGCCACGCGCGAGGCCCTGACTTCCGTCAGCAGCGCCCTGCGCCTCGGCGTCCCATTCCCCTTCTCCATGCACGCCGAACTTCTGCATTACTGGCTTGCCGGCAGCAGCAACACCGACCCCAAGGCGCTTGATATCCGCACCATCCCGCCCCCCCTGATGGCCGAGGCCATCGCCGCGAACGAAATCGACGCCTTCTGCGTCGGCGAGCCCTGGGGGTCGATCACGGTCGAAAACGGTGGCGGCGAGCTTCTCCTGCCAAGCAGCGCCATCTGGAAATTTGCACCGGAAAAGGTTCTTGCCGCCCGTACCGACTGGACCGCTGCCAACCCGGAACTGACCGGGCGCCTGATGCGTGCCGTCTGGAAAGCCGCGCGTTGGCTGAGCGAAGCATCCAAACGCTCCACTGCGGCCGATATCCTTGCGTGGCCAGAGTATCTCGGCCTGCCTGCCGAAATCCTCGAACGCTCCTTGAGCGGACATATGATCCTGTCCCGGCACGCCCCTGTGCGCCATGTTGACCGCATGGTTGTCTTTCACGACGCAGCGGCCACCTTCCCGTGGAAGTCTCAGGCCGCATGGATCGGCGCCCGCATGGCACAGCGTTTTGGCCTTGATCCCACAAACGCCGCCCAGAAGGCCACCGAAGTTTTTCGCACCGATCTCTACCGCGAACACCTCGCCCCGCTTGGCGTCGACATGCCCGGGGCCTCCGGCAAAGTCGAAGGCGCTCTGGCACTGCCGACGCCCGTCGCCTCGGACAATGGTACCCTGATTCTGGGGCCGGATGCGTTTTTTGATGGCCGTGTTTTTGACCCTACCCCCTCCCGCTGATCAAAAAATGTGCACTCGCAGCAAGAAAATGCGGCGGCGCAGCAAAATCATGATCAAACCCTTCGCGACACCTTGCACTACGGTCCATCCCGCGCCCTAATGATCCCAAGCCGAGGCAATGGCGTCTCGCATCTCCCATCCTCCCCGCTGCCGGGGAACGCCGAGCAAAGCCGCTCGACCGCCTGTGAACACCACAGGACTGGTCAGCGGCTTTTTTGTTTTTCCCGCCCCCCTCCTCCTCACCCGGGGCACACCAAAAGGAACATGCACCATGAAACGCATCGCCTCTCTCCTCGCGGCCACCACCATGCTGGTGTCGCCTGCCATGGCACAACTGGACCTTGAAAAGGACGAACTCACCTTCGGCTTCATCAAGCTCACCGACATGGCGCCGCTGGCCGTCGCCTATGAACAGGGCTTCTTTGATGACGAGGGCCTGTTTGTCACATTGGAAGCGCAGGCCAACTGGAAGGTGCTTCTGGACGGCGTGATCGATGGCCAGCTCGACGGTGCCCATATGCTCGCCGGTCAGCCCCTGGCAGCCACCATCGGCTTTGGCACCGAAGCGCATATCATCACCCCCTTCTCGATGGACCTGAACGGCAACGGCATCACCGTCTCGAACCAGATCTGGTCGGAAATGAAGCCCCACATCCCGCATGACGACGCGGGCAAGCCGATCCACCCCATCTCGGCAGCATCGCTCAAACCGGTGGTCGAAAAGTACAAATCCGAAGGCAAGCCCTTCAACATGGGCATGGTCTTCCCGGTCTCGACCCACAACTACGAACTGCGCTACTGGCTCGCCGCTGGTGGTCTTGAGCCCGGTTACTACAGCCCCGAAAACATCACCGGTCAGATCGGCGCCGACGTACTCCTCTCCGTAACCCCGCCACCGCAAATGCCCGCCACGATGGAGGCCGGTACGATCTATGGCTACTGCGTGGGTGAGCCGTGGAACCAGCAGGCCGTGGCCAAGGGCATCGGCGTGCCGGTGATCACCGATTATGAACTCTGGAAGAACAACCCGGAAAAGGTCTTCGGCATTACCGCCGAGTTTGCCGAGGAATACCCCAACACCACGCTGGCCGTGGTCAAGGCGCTGATCCGCGCAGCGATGTGGCTCGATGAAAACGACAACGCCAACCGCATGGAAGCGGTCGAACTGCTGAGCCAGCCCGAATATGTGGGCGCCGACAAGGACGTGATCGCCGCCTCCATGACCGGTACCTTCGAATACGAAAAAGGCGACGTGCGTGAAGTCCCGGATTTCAACGTCTTCTTCCGCTACAACGCCACCTATCCCTACTACTCCGACGCGGTCTGGTACCTGACCCAGATGCGCCGCTGGGGCCAGATCGCCGAAGCCAAGTCGGACAACTGGTATGACGAAGTGGCCAAGTCGGTCTACAAGCCCGAGATCTATCTTCAGGCCGCCAAGCTGCTGGTCGAAGAGGGCCTCGCCAACGAAGCCGACTTCCCCTGGGACAGCGATGGCTACAAGGCGCCGACCCCTGCGGGCGATATCATCGACGGCATCGCCTATGACGGCAAAGCGCCCAACGCCTATCTCGAAAGCCTGCCGATCGGTCTGAAAGGCGACCAGAAGGTGATCGGCACCGAGATCCAGGGCTGACCCGAATACGGGAGGGTGGGCGGGGCGATGTTGCCCGCACGGGCAACGAGCGCCGCAAACCCTTCCGCTCCCCGAACCGCGCCGACCCACACAGACGCAATACCGACGTGAAACCGACCCCGGTTTTGCCGCTTGTCCCAAGGACCTGACCCATGACCGCGATAGACCCCCAAGCCCTAGCCGATGAAGAGCGCGAAGCCCGCCGCGCCCGCCTCTTCACCCGCATCAACAAGGCCGACACCTGGTTCCAGGTCCTCGGCCTGAGCTTCATCACCCCGATCCTCAAGGCCGCCGCCGGCGACAACCCCAAGGCACAAGCCAAGGAAATCTGGCGCCTGCTCGGTGTCCCGGTTCTGGCAATCTGCTGCTTCCTCTTTGCATGGGCCTCGCTGGCCCCCACGGTGCAAACCTCCCTCGGTGCCGTCCCCGGCCCGTCGCAGGTCTGGGCCGAGGCCGTGAACCTGCACGAAGACGCCAAGGCCAAGGCCGCCAAGGAACAGAAATTCTATGACCGGGTCGAGGCCCGCAACCAGAAATTCATCGACAAGGGCCAGCCCGAAAAGGTCAAGCAAATCGCCTATACCGGCGCACCCAGCTATTACGACCAGATCTGGACCTCGATCAAAACCGTGTTCTTCGGCTTCCTGATCGGCTCACTCGTGGCGATCCCGCTCGGCATCCTCGCGGGCCTCTCGCCCTACGCCAACGCCGCCATCAACCCCTTGATTCAAATCTTCAAACCGGTCTCGCCGCTCGCGTGGCTGCCGATCGTGACCATGATCGTTTCGGCCACATATACGGTCGATGACGGGCTGTTTTCCAAGTCCTTCCTGAACTCGGCCATCACCGTGACGCTCTGCTCGCTCTGGCCGACGCTGATCAACACTTCGTTGGGTGTGGCCTCGATCGACAAGGATCTGGTGAACGTCTCCAAGGTTCTCAAGATGAACACCTACACCAAGATCACCAAGCTGGTGCTGCCCTCGGCCCTGCCGCTGATCTTCACCGGTCTGCGCCTGTCGCTTGGTGTTGGCTGGATGGTGCTGATCGCCGCTGAAATGCTGGCCCAGAACCCCGGTCTCGGCAAATTTGTCTGGGACGAGTTCCAGAACGGCTCCTCCTCCTCGCTGGCGAAAATCATGGTGGCTGTCTTCACCATCGGCATCATCGGCTTCCTTCTGGACCGCCTGATGTATGCCATCCAGTCGCTCTTTACCTTCTCTTCGAACCGGTGATCCGACATGAGCATTCTCAAGTTCGATAACGTCTCCAAGGACTTCGGTGAGGGCACCGCCCGCACCGGAGTACTGAAAAACATCACGCTGGACGTGCAGGAAGGCGAATTCCTCGTCCTGCTCGGCTTCTCCGGCACCGGCAAGACCACGCTGATCAACCTCATGGCGGGCCTTGAACAGCCCACCAAGGGCAAGGTCACCTTCAAGGGCGCCCCCATCACCGGCCCCGGCCCGGAACGCGGCTTTATCTTTCAAAGCTACTCGCTGATGCCTTGGCTCACGGTAAACGGCAACGTCCGCCTCGCGCTCGACTCGGTCTTCCCGAACATGCCCAAGGCCGAGAAAACGGCGACAGTGGCCAAATATGTCGACATGGTCGGCCTCTCCCACGCTGCCACCCGCCGCCCCGCAGAGCTTTCGGGCGGCATGCGCCAGCGTGTAAACGTCGCCCGCGCGCTGGCCATGAACCCCGAGGTCCTCCTGCTTGACGAACCGCTCTCCGCGCTCGACGCCCTCACCCGCGCCAATCTCGCCGACGAGATCGAGGCGATCTGGGACGCGGACAAGAAAACCTGCGTGCTGATCACCAATGACGTGGACGAGGCCATCATCCTCGCCGACCGCATCATCGCGCTGAACCCCGACGGAACCCTTGGCGAAGAGTTCGCCGTTTCCATTCCGCGACCCCGCGACCGGATGGAGATGAACCACCACGACGGGTTCAAGAAGCTGCGCGCAGACATCACCAACTACCTGATGGATGTCGGCATCGAGGCCAAGGTCGACATGGCACGCGAACTGCCCAACGTCACGGCCATCCACAACCTGCCCAAGGCGCAGGCCGACGTGAAGGCCACCCAATCCCTGCGCACCGACCGCTATCTCGAGTTCTCGCAACTGCACAAGATCTATCCCACCCCCAAGGGGCCGCTCACCGTGGTCGAGGATTTCGACCTCAAGCTGAACAAGGGCGAATTCATTTCTCTGATCGGCCATTCAGGCTGCGGCAAATCCACCGTTTTGACCATGGCGGCGGGCCTCAACGACATCTCCAAGGGCGTCATCAACCTTGACGGACGCGGTGTTGTCGGCGCAGATCCCGAACGTGCCGTGGTGTTCCAGTCGCCCAACCTTTTCCCGTGGCTGACCGCGCGTGAAAACTGCGCCATCGGTGTCGACAAGGTTTACCCCCGCGCCTCCCAGGCCGAACGGCAGGACGTGGTGGAATACTACCTTGAACGGGTCGGCCTTGCCGACGCGATGGACCGCCCCGCGCATTCCATGTCCAACGGCATGAAACAGCGCGTCGGGATCGCCCGCGCCTTTGCCCTCTCACCCAAGCTGCTGCTGCTGGATGAGCCCTTCGGCATGCTCGACAGCCTGACCCGCTGGGAACTGCAAGAGGTTCTGATGGAGGTTTGGGACCGCACCAAGGTCACGGCGATCTGCGTCACCCATGACGTCGACGAAGCCATTCTTCTTGCCGACCGCGTGGTGATGATGACCAACGGCCCACAGGCCACCATCGGCAAGATCGTCGATGTCGACCTGCCGCGCCCACGCACCCGCAAGGCGCTGCTGGAACATCCCGACTACTACAAATTCCGCCAGGAAGTGCTCGATTTCCTCGAAGAATACGAGCACGGTGCCAAGCCGAAACCCAAACCGGCACCAGCCATCGCAGCGGAGTAACCGACATGAACGACACACAGATTTCTTTGGTCCAGAAGAGCTTTGCCAAGGTCGCGCCCATGGCGCCGCAGGCGGCAGAGATCTTCTATGCCCATCTCTTTGAAATCGCCCCCGAGGTGAAACCCTATTTCACCGGCGACATGGGCGATCAGGGCATGAAGCTGATGGCCACGCTGGGTGTTGTCGTGAACGGGCTGCGCGATCTGGACAAGATCGTCCCGGTTGCGCGCGAACTGGCCATCAAGCACGTCGATTACGGCGTTCAGGCCAAGGATTACGACCCCGTGGGAGCAGCGCTGCTCCACACGCTAAAAACCGGGTTGGGCGACGATTTCGACGCTGAGACCGAAGCCGCCTGGACCACTGCCTACACGACCCTCGCGGGCGTGATGAAAGACGCCGCATATCCGGCGGAAACAGGGGAAACATGACAGAGAAACTGATCATCATCGGGGCCGGCATGGCCTCGGGCCGCGCGCTCGAACATCTGTTCGAGCAGGCCCCCGACGCCTATGACGTCACCCTCTTCAACGCCGAGCCGCGCGGCACCTATAACCGCATCATGCTCTCACCCGTGCTCTCCGGCGACAAGACCTTCGACGAGATCGTCACCCACACTGCCGAGTGGTACGAAGAAAACGGCGTCACCTGCCGCTTTGGCGAAAAGGTCATCGCCATCGACAAAACGGCCAAGACCGTCATCTCCGAAAACGGCGATGTGCTGCCTTACGACAAGCTCGTCATTGCCACCGGCTCTGCCCCGTTTATCATTCCGCTTCCCGGCCATGATCTTGACGGCGTGATCGCCTATCGCGACCTTGAAGACACCAACACCATGATCGCGCTTGGCGACAAGCCCGACGCCAAAGCGGTTGTCATCGGCGGCGGTCTCCTCGGACTCGAAGCGGCGGCCGGCCTCAAGGCGCGCGGCGTGGACGTAACCGTGGTGCACATCATGGGCCACCTGATGGAGCGCCAGCTTGATGAGGCGGCGGGATACCTGTTGCGCAAGGCGCTGGTCGACAAGGGCATCACCGTGAAATGCTCGGCCAATTCCAAGGAAATCCTTGGCGAGAACGGCCACGTCAAAGCGCTCCTGCTGGACGACGGCACAGAGCTGCCCTGCGACCTGCTTGTCATGGCCGTTGGCATCCGCCCGTCGATTGCACTGGCCGCCGACGCGGGCCTTGCCTGCGGTCGCGGCATCTATGTCGACGACCAGATGATCACCTCCGACGCCGACATCTTCGCGCTTGGCGAATGTGTCGAACATGACGGCAATATCTTTGGCCTCGTCGCGCCCCTTTATGATCAGGCTAAGGTGCTCGCCAAGACCCTCTTGGGCGAAGACGCGGCCTTCAGGAACAAGGAAGTCTCGACCAAGCTCAAGGTCACGGGCTGCGATCTCTTCTCCGCCGGCGACTTCGCAGAAGGTGACGGGCGCGAAGACATCGTCTTCCGCGATCCGGCCCGCAGCGTCTACAAGCGCCTCGTGATCGAAGAAAACCGCATCGTCGGCGCCGTGATGTACGGCGACACTGCGGACGGAAACTGGTTCTTCGGCCTGATCAAGGACGGCACCGACATTTCCGAAATGCGCGACACGCTGATCTTTGGCCCTGCCTACCAAGGGGGGGCCGCCGTGGACCCTATGGCGGCCGTTGCAGCCTTACCGGCTGACGCAGAAATCTGCGGCTGCAACGGCATTTGCAAAGGTCAGATCGTCGAGGCCATCGCGGGCGGCGCCACCGACCTTGGCGCGATCCGCGCCACCACTAAGGCGTCCGCGTCCTGCGGCACCTGCACCGGGCTGGTGGAACAGGTTCTGGCGACCACGCTGGGCGATGACTTCGTCATGCCCGCCGCCGCCTCGGTCTGTGGCTGTACCGATCTCAGCCACGAGGACGTGCGCCGCCTGATCAAGGCACGCGAGTTGAAATCCCAACCCGCCGTCTGGCAGGAACTCGGCTGGTCCACCCCAAACGGCTGTCATGTCTGCCGCCCGGCGATCAACTATTACCTGCTTGCCGACTGGCCGCTGGATTATGCAGACGATCCGCAAAGCCGTTTCGTCAACGAACGCAACCACGCCAACATCCAGAAAGACGGCACCTATTCCGTCGTGCCGCGCATGTGGGGCGGGATCACCACGCCCGACGAATTGCGCGCCATTGCCGATGCCGCCGACAAATACTTGGTGCCCACGGTCAAGGTCACGGGCGGACAACGCATCGACCTTCTGGGCGTCAGGAAAGAAGACCTTCCTGCGATCTGGTACGATCTCAACCAGGCCGGGCTGGTCTCGGGCCACGCCTATTCCAAGGGGCTGCGCACGGTAAAAACCTGTGTCGGTTCGGACCATTGCCGCTTTGGCACCCAGGACTCAACCGGGCTTGGCATCAAGCTGGAAAAACACCTTTGGGGTTCGTGGACACCACACAAGCTCAAGCTTGGCGTCTCCGGCTGCCCGCGCAACTGCGCCGAGGCCACCTGCAAGGATATCGGCGTCATCTGCGTGGACTCAGGCTACGAGATTTCCATCGCAGGGGCCGCCGGCATGGAGGTCAAGGAAACCGAGCTGCTCTGCAAGGTCGCAACCGAAGAAGAGGCGATCGAGGTGATCTCGGCCATGACCCAGATCTACCGCGAAAACGCCAAGTATCTCGACCGCGTCTTCAAATGGGTCGCCAAGGTCGGTCTCGACTGGGTCAAGGAACAGGTCGTCGACGATCTCGAAAACCGCAAGGCTTTGGCCGAACGCTTCGAGATTTCCCAGTCCGTTTACCGCACCGACCCGTGGGCCGAACACGCTCGCGAAAAGGCGGGCACCTATCAACCCATCGCAAACCTAACACTGGAGGCTGCAGAATGAGCTGGATCGACATAGGTTCCATCGACGACATCCCCCTGCGCGGCGCGCGCATCGTGAAAACCGAACTGGGTTGTGTCGCCGTTTTTCGCACCGACGACAACGAGGTCTTTGCCACTTCGGACCGCTGCCCGCACAAGGGCGGCCCTCTCTCCGAAGGCATCGTGCACGGGCGCAAGGTGACCTGTCCGCTCCACAACTGGGTGTTCTCCCTTGAAACAGGGCAGGCACAGGGCGCCGATGAGGGCCAGATTGCCACCTATCCCACGCGCATCCTTGATGGGCGCGTGTTGCTGGACGGAACTCTCCTGACCGCCGAGGCCGCTGCCTGATGAAAGACCTTGATCTGAACCCCGCCAACACCACCTGCACCACCTGTCCCTATTGCGGCGTCGGCTGCGGGGTTCTGGCATCACCGGATGGCGCGGGCGGGCTCAGGATCAAGGGCGACCCGGCCCACCCGGCCAACCAGGGGCGGCTCTGCTCCAAAGGGTCGGCGCTCGGCGAAACCGTCGATACCGACGGTCGTCTTCTCGCGCCGCAGATCGACACCCGTTCCGCAAGCTGGGACGACGCGCTCGATCTGGTCGCCACCCGGTTCAAGGACACCATCGCCAAACACGGGCCGGATGCGGTGGCCTTCTATGTCTCAGGCCAGCTTCTGACCGAGGATTATTACGTCGCCAACAAGCTGATGAAAGGCTTCATCGGCTCTGCCAATATCGACACCAACTCCCGCCTCTGCATGGCCTCCACCGTCGCGGGCCACAAGCGCGCCTTTGGCACTGATACCGTTCCCGGAACCTACGAAGACCTCGAACTCGCGGACCTGATCGTGCTGGTCGGCTCCAACCTCGCCTGGTGCCACCCCGTCCTTTACCAGCGCATCGTCGCCGCCAAAAAAGCGCGTCCCAAAATGCGCATCGTTGTCATCGACCCGCGCCGCACCGCCACAACCGATATCGCAGACCTTCACCTGCAAATCACGCCGGGCACGGATGTGGCCCTGTTCAACCGACTCCTGTCGGAAATCCATCAACAAGGCGCGGTGGACGCGGATTTTGTCACCAAACACGTCACCGGATTCAGCGAGGCGCTCGACGCGGCCAGCTCCACCGATGCCGGCGTCACCGGCCTTTCCCATGCCGACCTCACCCAGTTCCTGAACCTCTGGGTGCGCACGGAAAAGACCGTCACCGTCTTTTCGCAGGGCGTGAACCAATCCGCCCAAGGCACCGACAAAGTCAACGCCATCCTGAATTGCCACCTTGCCACGGGCCGCATCGGCCATCCCGGCATGGGGCCGTTTTCCGTCACTGGCCAACCCAACGCCATGGGTGGGCGCGAGGTTGGCGGGCTGGCCAACATGCTCGCCTGTCACCTCGACATCGAGAACCCCGACCACCGCGCCCTTGTCGGCGGCTTCTGGTCCGCGCCCACCATACCGGAAAAGCCCGGCCTCAAGGCGGTCGACATGTTCCGCGCGGTGTCGGACGGTCGGATCAAGGCGCTCTGGATCATGTGCACGAACCCCGTCGTGTCCCTGCCCGACGCCGATTTCGTGCGCGACGCCATCGCGGCATGCGACTTCACCGTGGTCTCCGACCTCACCGCCACCACCGACACCGCGCGCCTTGCCGACGTGGTTTTGCCCGCCACCGGCTGGGGCGAAAAGGACGGCACCGTCACCAACTCCGAACGCATGATCTCGCGCCAGCGCAGCGTATTGCCTGCGCCCGGTCAGGCCCGCCACGACTGGGATATCATCGCGGATGTGGGGCGCCGTATGGGCTGGAAGGATGCCTTCGACTATTCCCGGCCCGCTGAGATTTTCCGCGAATACGCCGCCCTCTCCGGCCTTGCCGCCGCGCAAGGAAAAGACTTCGACATCTCCGGTCTCGCCGATCTTTCGAATTCGGAATACGACGCCCTGCGCCCAACACGCTGGCCAGTCTCGCGCCGCGATAGGTCAGCGGACCGGATGTTCTCGGATGGCCGCTTCTTCACCGCCACAGGCCGCGCCAACATGCTGCCAGTGGAACAGGCGACCATGGAACCGTCCACGCCACGGCAATATCGCCTCAATACAGGCCGCATCCGCGACCAATGGCACAGCATGACCCGCACCGCGCTGTCACCCCGACTCAACCAGCACTACGGCGAGCCCTTTCTCGAGATCCATCCCGAGGACGCGCTGGCCCTTGGCCTGAAGCCCGCAGAACTCGCGCTGGTCGCAAGCGACCATGGCAAGGCCGTGCTACGTGTCCTGATCACCGACCGCGTGCGGCCCGGCACCGTCTTCGCCCCGATCCACTGGACTTCGGAATATGCCTCGTCGGGCCGCATCTGTGCCGTCATCCCTCCCGAGACGGACCCGGTCTCCGGTCAGCCAGACAGCAAGGCCGCTCCGGTCACGATCTCCGCATATTCCCCTGCATGGTATGGCTTTGCGGTCTCGACAAACAAGCTTGCGCCCAAAACCGGCTATTGGGCCCATGCCCGACACGCAACGGGTTGGCGTTGCGAACTGGCGGGGCGGGACGTTCCGGATAACTGGGAAGCTTTCGCACGGACCCTGTTCAACGCACCCGACGCACAAACCTCCAGCGTGATCGACCCTTCACGCGCAACAGCGCGCATCGCCCTGCACGACAGGGGGGTCTTAATCGGTGCGCTCTACACCGCACCCGAGCCCGTCGCCGTGGCCCGTGCCCATGTCACTGCCCTACTTGGCGACCCCGGTTCCACCGCCCTTGCCGGACGCCCCGGCGCGGACCAGCCCGACCCAGGCGCCACAGTCTGTGCCTGTTTCAACGTTGGCGTGAACACCATTGTCACCGCGATCACAGAGCAGAACCTGCTCAGCGTCGAGGACATCGGCGCGGCCCTTCAGGCAGGGTCCAACTGTGGCTCCTGCCGCCCCGAACTCGCTGCACTCCTCAATGCCACACTGGGACAGGCCGCAGCCGAATAACTCAGGACAGGAACGACTGCGCTTTCATCGTGTCGGGCGCAGGCACCCCCAAACGGCCAAGGATCGTCGGGGCAAGCTGCAGCTGGTGCAATACCGTGTCCTCGGACGGGCCCTCCCCGTCCCCAAAATAGTAAAGCGCGAACTCCTGCTGCAACGCCCCGCGTCCGCCATGATGGCCCCGGTCGTCCTGCCCGTGATCGGCGGTGACAATCACCTCGTACCCGGCGGCCCGCCACTTGGGAATGAACGGCGCCAACATCTCGTCCATGACGAAACACGCATGGTCCATCTCGTGGCTTTCATGCTGAAACCGATGCCCCATGCTGTCGAGCGTACAGGTGTGCAGCATCCCGTAATCCAGCCCGAACCGCAGGCACAGGTTGGTCAGCGTCGCAAACAGGTCCACGTCCGAAGGCGTCATCTGGTTGGCCGCCCCATAGCCCGTCATCGTGTGAAACCGCCCATGGTTGATAGTCTCGCTGCCCGGCTCGTCATACTCGATGTCGCGCACGTAATCGAAGGGATGCCGGTTGAAGAACTCCGACCAGAAACTATGCGCCACCGCACCGGTGATCCCCCCCGCCTTGCGCACTTCGCTGAACACATCCGGCTGGCTGATCCGAAACACGTTGCCATTGCCGGTGCACCCATGCTCCTGAGGTGTCACCCCGGTATGGATCGACGCATAACAACTGGCCGATGTTGAAGGCAGCACCGCCTGCATCCGCCATTTCTTCGCCATGCCTGTCTCGACCCAGCCTTCAAGGTTTCCAAAAAGCCGCCCCCAATTGCGCCAGGGCACCCCGTCCAGAATGATCAGCAGCAGCTTTCCGTTCATGTGTCACACTCCTTGCATAAAGAAAGGGCGCTCCCACGCCCCTTCATTTTGCGAAAAATACTCGCGCCGCAGGCACCAAAATCAGTTCCCTGCGCTCTCCATCTTGCGGTTCGCGATCACCTCTTCCAGCCAACCCAGTTTCATTTCTGGGACCGAGGACAACAGAAGGTCGGTGTAATCATCAAATGGCGGGCTCAACACATCGGTCTTGCCGCCATAGCGCACAACCTTGCCCTGGTACATCACCGCGATCGAATCCGCGATCGCCCTCACCGTGGCAAGGTCATGGGTGATGAAGAGATAGGCCACGTCCTCGATCTTCTGCAGGTCCAGAAGAAGCTTCAGGATACCATCCGCCACCAGCGGATCGAGCGCACTCGTCACCTCGTCGCAAATGATCATCTTGGGCTTCGCCGCCAGCGCGCGGGCGATACAGACACGTTGCTTCTGCCCCCCCGACAATTCTGCCGGATAGCGGTCAATGAACCCATCGCCCATCTCGATCTCTTCCAGCAGTTCCTTGATCCGCTTGCGCTTCTCTTCACCCCTGAGACCGAAATAGAACTCCAGTGGACGCCCGATGATCGTGCCCACCGTCTGGCGCGGGTTCATCGCCACGTCCGCCATCTGGTAGATCATCTGCAATTCCCGCAAATCTTCCCGGGACCGCCCGTCCAGCGCGGTCGAGAGATCGCGCCCGGCAAAATGGATATTGCCCGATCGCGGCGGCAGCAGCCCAGTGATGACCCGTGCCAGCGTTGACTTGCCCGATCCGCTTTCCCCCACCACGGCCAGAGTCTGACCGGGATGAAGCTCCACGTTCACGTCATGCAGAACGTCAAAATTCGTGCCCTTGTAACGCGCCGTGATATGTTCGACTTTCAGCACCGGCTCCGGAGTCGGCATCTTCTCTTCGTGGTCGATCGACCGCACCGAAACCAGCGCCTTCGTGTACTCTTCCTTGGGCGCGTTGATGATCTGGTCGACATTGCCGTACTCGACCATGTCCCCCATCTTGAGCACGAGAATATCGTCACTCACCTGCGCCACGACGGCAAGGTCATGGGTGATGTAAAGCGCCGCCACCCCGGTATCCCGGATCGCCTCCTTGATCGCCATCAGCACGTCGATCTGCGTCGTCACATCAAGCGCTGTGGTCGGTTCATCGAACACAACAAGGTCGGGTTCGGGACACAGCGCCAGCGCCGTCATGCAACGCTGCAACTGCCCCCCCGAAACCTGGTGCGGATAGCGGTTGCCGATGTTTTCCGGATCCGGCAGACCCAGCTTGCGGAACAGTTCCACGGCGCGCGCCTCGGCTTCCTTCTTGGAAAACTTGCCGTGCCGGATCGAGGCTTCCGTCACCTGGTCCATGATCTTCTTGGCCGGATTGAACGATGCCGCTGCGGACTGGCTGACATAGGTCACTTCCCCACCGCGCAACGATCGCACATCGGACAGGCCGGTCTTCAGGATGTCCCGCCCATTGACCCAGACCTCACCGCCGGTGATCTTAACACCGCCCCGGCCATAGGCCATCGACGCCAGCCCGATGGTCGATTTCCCGGCCCCGGATTCCCCGATCAGGCCAAGCACCTTGCCCTTCTCAAGGTCAAAGGACACCCCATGCACGATCTCGATGTCATGCGGCTTTTCGCCGGGCGGATAGACCGTCGCGCCGATTTTCAGGTCGCGGACTTTCAGCAAGGCATCACTCATCCCCGGCCCCCTTTCAGAGATGTGGTCCGGTTCAGGACCCAGTCAGCAACAAGATTCACGCTGATCGCCAGCGTGGCAATCGCCACCGCCGGATAGAGCGCGGCCCCGATGCCATAGACGATCCCGTCCTTGTTCTCTTTCACAATCCCGCCCCAGTCTGCCTCGGGCGGTTGCACCCCGAGACCAAGGAAGGACAGGGTAGAAACGAACAGCACCATGAAGATGAAACGCAGCCCCATTTCCGCAACAAGCGGCGACAACGCATTGGGCAGGATTTCCCGGAAGATGATCCATCTCCGCCCCTCTCCGCGCAGCTTGGCGGCTTCGACATAGTCCATCACGTTGATGTCCACCGCCACCGCGCGGGCCAGTCGGTAGACGCGTGTGCTGTCTAGGAACCCCATCACGATGATCAGCACCGGCACCGTTACCGGCATCACCGACAAAACGACCAGCGCAAAGATCAGCGACGGGATCGACATGATCAGGTCCACGAACCGGCTCATCACCTGATCGACCCAGCCACCGATGACAGCGGCCGCAAAGCCAAGGATCGAGCCGGTGACAAAGCTTAGGATGGTCGCCATGGTTGCGATCCAGATCGTCGTGCGCCCGCCATAGATCATGCGACTGAGCAGGTCTCGGCCAATGTTGTCGGTCCCCAGCCAATGCTCGGCACTCGACGGTTCCCAGACACCGCCGACGATCTCGGCCATGCCATAGGGGGCGATCCAGGGCGCGAAAATCGCCACAAGGAAATAAAGCCCGGTGAAAAACAGCCCGATCAGGGCGGCCAGAGGTATGGTCTTCATCTCTCTCCCTCCCTTATTTCGGATGCCGCAGGCGCGGGTTGGCCAGGATCGACACGATGTCGGCCACCATGTTCAGCCCGATATAGACGGCAGCAAAGATCAGGCCACAGGCCTGCACCACCGGGATATCGCGTTTGCTGACGTGGTCGACAAGATACTGCCCCATGCCCGGATAGGTGAACACCACCTCGATCACCACGACCCCCACCACGAGATAGGCGAGGTTGAGCATGACCACGTTCACGATCGGCGCGATCGAGTTCGGGAAGGCGTGTTTCCAGATGATCAGGAACATCGACAACCCCTTGAGCTCGGCTGTTTCGATATAGGCCGACTGCATCACGTTCAGGATCGCCGCACGCGTCATGCGCATCATGTGCGCCAAAACAACAAGCGTCAGCACCGTGACCGGAAGGGCAATCGTGTTGAGTTTCTGACCAAGGCTCATTCCGTCGTGGATCGTCGCCACGGTCGGCGCCCATCCCAGCTTCACACCGATGAAATACATCAGCACGTAGCCGATCAGGAACTCAGGGATCGAAATCGATGCCAGCGTGACCGCCGAAATAAGCTTGTCCGGCCAGCGTTCGCGGTAGCGCACCGCGAGAAGGCCAAGGAAGATTGCCAGCGGGACCGATACGATGGCCGCCCAGAAGGCAAGGAAAAGCGTATTTTTAAGACGGCCGCCAAGGCTCGCGGCAATATCCTGACCGTTCGTAAGGGCCGTTCCCAGGTCTCCTTGTAGCAAACCGCCCAGCCAGTTCAGGTATCGTTGCAAGGCCGGTTCGTTCAGGCCCAGTTCTTCACGCAGATTGGCAAGGGCTTCGGGAGTCGCGGATTGCCCCAGAATAGACTGCGCAACATCACCGGGAAGAATGATCGTACCGACAAATATCAGGATCGATACGAGGAAAAGCAGCAGTATGCCCAGCGCAAGGCGCTGGGCAACAAGTTTCAATGCCGGGTTCATATCAGCCCGTGACCCACATCTTGACCGGAGCATAGAGGTTCATCATCGAGAACCCTGCCGATGCATCCCATCCCGCGACGCCGTCGTTATGAGCGTCAACGAAGTCGTTGAACATCGGGCAGATCAGGCCGCCCTCATTGTGCAGGATCATGCCCATATCGGCATACATCTGCTTGCGCTTGCCTTCATCAAGCTCGGCCCGCGCGGCAACGAGTAGCTGGTCGAACTGTTCGTTCTTGAACCGGGTGTCATTCCAGTCGGCCGACGACAGGTAGGCGGTGGAATACATCTGGTCCTGAACCGGACGTCCGCTCCAGTAGCTGGTACAGAAGGGCTGCTTGTTCCACACTTCCGACCAATATCCGTCATTGGGCTCGCGCTTGATCTCGAGCGGCACACCGGCCTGGGACAGCGACTGCTGGAACAGGGCCGCCGCATCGGGCGCACCGGGGAACGAGTTGTCCGACGTACGCAGCAGAACCGGCTGGTCATGACCGGACTTCTTCCAGTGATGCGCGGCCTTCTCGGGATCATATTCACGCTGCGGCAGGTCCGTGAACAGCGGATAGGATGCGTTGATCGGAATATCGTTGCCGACCGTACCGTAGCCGAACAGGATCTTGTCCACCATCTCCTGACGGTTCATCCCGTATTTCAGCGCCAGCATGACGTCCTGGTTCGAGAAGGGATCCGTGTCGACATGCGCAATGAACACGTAATGGCCCGGACCCGACTTGCTGTGGACATTTACGCCCGGAACGCGCGACACCAATCCGGCGGTACGCGGCGGCACGCGGTTGACCATGTGGACCTGCCCCGACTGCAACGCCGCCATCCGCGCCGTGTCGTCGTTGATCACGGTCAGCTCGACCGTGGACGCATGCCCCTCGCCGTTCCAATGGTTGGCATTGTGCTCGAACACGAAACGCACACCCGGCTCAACCGATTTCAACACATAGGGGCCGGTGCCGATCGCGGCAGTCGGATCGTCGTTGCCGCCGTTGGGCTGGATCAGCAGGTGATAGTCGGTGAGCAGGTAGGGAAGGTCCGCGTTGGCGGTCTCAAGCTCGATGACGAAATCCATCCCCTCCGCACGCATCGCCTTGATGCCACGCATGATGCCAAGGGCGCCCGACTTGGTATCTTCGCCCGAGTGGCGCTCCATGGTCGCCATGACGTCTTCCGCAGTCAGCGGCTTACCATTCGAAAAGGACACGCCCGAGCGGATCTTGAACGTCCAGACCCGCGCGTCCGGGGAAGAGCTGAACTCTTCGGCGAGACGCATCTCCAGCCCGCCCCCGGCTTTCAGCTCAACCAGCGGTTCGCCCCACATCCGCGACACCATCCCCTGTGTCTGGTTGGCCGAAAGCGCCGGATCAAGGCTGTCCGAAGAACCGCCGCCGCTGATCCCGACCTTGATCGTACCGCCCTTTTGCGGCCCCGCGGCCTTGACGGCCCCGGCCAGCATCGTGTTCGCGGCGACAGCCGACAGGCCAAGCGCGCCCGCGCGGCCAAGGAAGCTACGGCGCGACAGGCGCCCGGTCGCAGCCCGCAGGCTGAGATACTTCAGTTCATCATTCATGGTTTTTCTCCCGTTGGTCTTTTCGTGTTTTCCCCATGCTGCGATCCCCCCGGACCACAAATCAAGAAAAAACTTGAATAGTCATTCAAACTTTTTCGCAAGTCGCCTCAGGCCCGCGGTATTTTTGCATCCCATTTGCGTTCAAAAACCACCGCTTCACCTTCTTTGACACAGATGTCCGCCTTTACGTGAAAATCGCGTGCATCTGCTTGCAACGACACGCCGGACTCCACCCGCGCGCGCCAGCTCTTACGCGCAATCGACCGGTCCCAGCGAAAGCTGGCCGACGCGGATGTGGGCGCATCCTCGACAATGAAGAACCGCTCCTCCACCCGTGTCCCAAGTTCCAGCCCGGTCGTCATATCCCGAAGCTTACCACGGTCCCCGACGATTTCCAGAGCCAGCGACCGCCCCGCCGAATCCCGAATCAGCCGCTTGGACTCCTCACCTCTGCTCAACTGTTCCAGTGTCACCGGCTTCGCGCCTTTCGGCGGGTCGAACACCCATTCGTCGCCCGTTCCGGGCGCCCGCAAAGGCAAGCGCACCAGCCCGCCTTCGATTTCCAGAACACCCATTTCCGCCTCTGGCCAGACAAATGGCCAATAGCTCGACGACACCGCGATCCGCAGCCTGTGCCCGGCAGGCAGGTGATAGGCGCATTGGTCCAGCACCACGCGCGCCTCCACGAACTCGCCCACCGGCAGGTCAACCATTGCCTCGCGACCATCGCGCTGGCGCAGGTTCAGGAACCCGTGTGCAATCAACGCACTGGTGCCATCAGGGCGCAAATCACAGAGCCGCACAGCCACCTGCGCACGCGGCGTCTGCGACGCCACGCGCAAGACCACTTCAGGCGCCCCGATGATGTCGCGCGCGTCCTGCGTCGGAGCGCTGTCGAAACAGCAACTCAGCGCGTCGTCCGTGCGCTGATCATCCGGCAATTCTCCGGGGCCAAAACCAAACGGGAAATACTCGCCCGTAGCCTGTCCACAGCCCAGCGCCGGAAACACTTTGCGCACGCCACCGCCGGGCACATCTGCCAGCGTTTCGCCGTTCAGATGCCAGGTTTCGACCGACCGCTCCGCCTTCCAATCGCGGATCGCGGCCCAGCGCCCCGGCCGCGTGTCATAACGCACCTTGGGCGCAACGCTGTCCATCACCCAGACACGCATCTCGGGCCAGTCCTCGGCGCCGTTTTCAATGCCCTTCAGCCAGCGGTCCCACCAACGCAGCATTTCTCCCAGGAAGTCGATCTGCGGCCCGGGCACGGCAATATGCGGGTATTTGTGGTTCCACGGCCCCACCAGCCCCTTGACCGGCGCATCAAGGTTCTCAACCAAATGCGCAACCGTGTTGCGATAGCCGTCGTGCCACCCCCCCACGCTCAGCACCGCCGCCTTGATTGCACTGTAATCCTCGCACACCGAGCCGTGTTTCCAATAATCATCCCTCAATTGGTGCTCGATCCATTTTGCCGCCAAAAACGGTGTGTTCTCCAACCGCTCCAGCCACATGTCGCGCCAACTATCGCCCACGATCTCGGGATCGGGGGGAAGCGCGAACCACCCCAGCACGGTCGCCGCCCAGCCGGGGTTCTCGCCCAGCATCAGCCCGCCCTTATAGTGGATGTCGTCCGCATAGCGATCCGTCGTCGAGCAGATGCTGACCACCGCCTTGAGCGGCTCCGGCGCGCGCGCGGCGATCTGCAACCCGTTGAACCCGCCCCAGCTGATCCCCATCATCCCGACGCTGCCGCTGCACCATTCTTGCTCGGCCAGCCAATTCACCACCGCGACCCCGTCCGACAGTTCCTGTTCGGAGTACTCGTCGTCAAACAACCCCTCGCTGTCACCACATCCGCGCATGTCCACCCGTACGCAGGCGTATCCATGACCCGCCATATAGGGATGGGTCAGCGCGTCGCGCTCGGCGGTACCGTCCCGCTTGCGATAGGGCAGGAATTCTACGATCGCCGGGATAGGGCCGCTTGCCACGGGTCTCCAGATGCGCGCCGACAGGTGCACGCCATCCGGCATCGGAATGACCACATGGGGCGTTTCCTCGATTTCGAATGGAAAAGTTTCGACGATCTGCATGGCTGGCTCCCTCGTTGCCGTGCCACTAAACGCGATTTGGAATTCGCCTGTCCAAGGAATTTCGAATTTCCTTGGACCCCGGCATCACCGCCGCCGCCCAAGCCAGAGCCGCAGCAAAGCGGACAGCGCGATCAGCGCCCACAGAACCTCAATCACGATGGCGCCGAAATTCGGACGCGCCCAAAGCGACGTCAGCACTAAACCCGCCCCGAGCAGGTTCCACAGGTTGAACCCGACGCCATCTGCCGGAAGCCGCCCGCGCGTCGCCGCAAAATAGGCGGCCGCGATGACCAGCGCACCGAGGATGCCAACCCAATCCGCCCAACCGAAATCCTGAACCATGTGTTGCCCCCTAGAAAACACCCGCATCTATCAGGTCACGCGCACAGCGCCGCAAGACCACCTTGCTCGCCTCGAGGGCGCTCTCTTCCGCAAAGACGTCCCCGGCATCCGACACCCCAAGAACTGCCCGCACCGCGCCCTTGGCCCCCACCGGAACGGCCACCCCCGTTACGCCGCTTTCGAACTCCCCGGCGACCACCGCGCACCCCTGCGCCGCCGCCTCGGCGACCGCCGCTCTGAGCGCATCGCGCTCCGTAACGCTCGCCGCCGTATACGCCTCCAACTCCGCCGTCGCGATCTCGGCCTCTGCCGCCTCCGGGTCTCCCCACGCCAAAAGCATCCGCCCCATGGCCGTGTGAAACAACGGCAGCCGGCTCCCGATCGTGAACCCAAAGGTCACGCCCGTATTGCGCAGGGTCGACTGCGCCACCATCAAGGCGCCGCCCTCCTCCGGCATCGCGAGAATGACTTCGCGCCCCAGTTCCGCCGCCGCCCCGTTCAAGAGCGGCTGGATGACCCGTCCAAACTGGTTCCCCCGCAAGAAGCTCCCCGCCAGCACAAGAATGCGCGGCGTCAGCGAAAACACCCGCCCCTCGCGCCGCACATATCCAAGATGCACCAGCGTCAGCAAAAGCCGCCTTGTCGCCGCCGGATCAAGCCCCGTGCGCCGCCCGATTTCGCTCAACGTCATGTGGCTGTTGTCCTCGTCAAAGGCTTTCAGCACCGACATACCCTTGAGAAAGGTCAGCGAAATATCCCGGTTCTGGGTCGATTTCAACGGCGTTTCTTTTGGCAATTTCCCAATCCCGTCAAAGCGTTCCTCCGTTCTAGGCCGATGGCGCAACTCGGGTCAATCATCACCTATACGAAATTTCTTGCGATTATCGCAAACATGGGCAACCATCCCAGCACCCAAGCGCGACAGGAGATTCCCATGATCAGCCAGGAAATGAACGACCTCATCACCCGAATCACCCCCGGCACCCCCGCTGGCGAGGTCATGCGCCGCTATTGGCAGCCCGCCGCCCTTTCGGACGAACTAGCCGGAAATCGGCCCGTCGTCCCGGTTCGGCTTCTGGGCGAAGACCTCGTTCTGTTTCGTGACAGCGACGGCGAACTGGGCTTGATCCAGCGCGCCTGCCCGCATCGCGGCGCCGACATGTGCTTTGGCCGACTAGAAGACAACGGCCTGCGCTGCCCCTTCCATGGCTGGCACTTCAACCGCTCCGGCCAGTGCGTCGAACAACCCGGCGAACCCGAAGGCTCGCGCATGCACGAAAAGATCAAGGCGACCGCCTATCCAGTGGTTGAAAAGAACGGCATCATCTTTGCCTATATGGGTCCGGGCGAACCGCCCGCTTTCCCTGATCTCGACTGTTTCCGCGCCCCCGACACCCATGTCTTTGCCTTCAAGGGTCTCTGGGAATGCAATTGGCTTCAGGCGCTTGAGGTTGGCATCGACCCGGCCCACGCCTCCTTCCTGCACCGCTTCCTGCAGGACGAAGACCCCGACGAAGGCTATGGCAAGCAATTCCGCGACAAGGCGGCGGATACCGAGATCCCCATGACCCGTCTCCTGCGCGAATACCCCCGCCCCGAGATCAGCGTCGAGGACACCGATTACGGCATGCGCATCATTGCCCTGCGCCACCTCGATGACGGGCGCACCCACGTGCGCGTCACCAACCAGATTTTCCCCGAAGCGATTTCGATCCCGATGTCGCGCGAGATGATCATCACGCAGTGGCACGTGCCCGTAGATGACGAGAACTGCTATTGGTACTCGATGTTTACCAGCTTTGACAAACCGGTGAACAAGGAGCTGATGCGCGCCCAGCGTCTCGAAGAACACGACCTGCCCTCCTACGCGCCCAAGAAAAACAAGACCAACAACTATGGCTACAATGCCGAGGAACAGGGGGCTCTGACCTATACCGGCATGGGGCTTGATATCAACGTGCATGACCAATGGGCCGTTGAAAGCATGGGCGCGATCCAAGATCGGACCCGCGAACATCTCGGCAAGACCGACGCCGCCATCATTGCCTATCGGCGAAAACTGCGCGCCGCGATCAAGGCGCTTCAGGACGGTGAAGAAGAGGCGCTTCCCATGCGCAACGGTGTCGACCCGGTCACGATCAAGGGACCGATCTCCAACGACACGCTGACAAGCGACGGCGACTGGCGCAAATCCTATGAACAGGGCGACGCCGCCCGCCGTGCCGCCTGTACCGACTGGGACGCCACGATCTGAACGAAGCCGCCCGCAAGGGCGAAGGGCGCGCGCGCAAAGCTTGCCGCGCGCGCGTCCATGGTGTTTCATCCCTTAACAAATTCATCGCAACAGGACCCGCCCCTTGACCAGCCACAGGGACAAAATCGCAAACGGCGCGCTTGCGCGGCTTGGCCTCATGACGCCCGAGCGGATCGACACGGCCACAGCTCTGGCCGAAACCGTCGCGGCCTCCGATCTCGAAACCATCCGCGTCCTGTTCCCGGATCAGCACGGCATCCTGCGGGGCAAGGCGATCACCGCCGCCGCCCTTCCTTCAATCCTCGCCAGCGGCATGGCCGCGCCCTCGACACTGCTGCTCAAGGACACCTCAAGCCGCACGGTCTTCCCGGTCTGGAGCGGCGAAGCCGCCACCGACGTTGACCCGATGCGTGGCGCGGGCGACATTCTTCTCGTTCCCGCTCCGGCTACCTTCCGCCCCCTGCCATGGGCGCCCCATTCGGCCTGGCTGCTCTGTGACGCGCATTTCAAATCCGGCGCGGAAATCCCCTTTGCCTCCCGTACGGTCCTGCGCCGCGCGCTGGACCAACTTGGGGCGCAGAACCTCTCTCTGACCGTCGGGCTCGAACTCGAATTCCACGTCTTCGAACGGCTCGACCCGGCGCCTGAACATGCCGACGCCACCATGCCGGCCCAGCCGCCGCGCACCCGCCCGCTTGCACCTGGCTACCAGTTTCTGACCGACTCGCTCTACGACATGCTGGAACCGGTCATGGATGACATCCGCCGCACCGCGCAGGCGATGAACATGCCCGTCCGCTCGACCGAGGTCGAAATGGGCCCCTCGCAGTTCGAAGTCACTTTTGAGCCGTCAGATCCCATGACCCATGCCGACACGATGGTCATGTTCCGCACAATGGTGAAACAGCTCTGCGCGCGACGCGGCCTGCACGCTACCTTCATGACCCGCCCCCGGCTCGACAATATCGCCGCGTCCGGCTGGCACCTGCATCAATCCCTTACCGATACGACGGGCAAGAACCTCTTCACACCCGGCGAGGACGGCAGATTGACCCCACACGCCTCTGCGTGGATCGCGGGCCTTCTGGCCCATGCCGAGGAAAGCTGCCTTCTCACCACGCCCACCGTGAACGGCTACAAACGCTACCAACCCTTCCAGCTTGCCCCCGACCGCATCCAATGGGGACAGGACAATCGCGGCGCCATGCTGCGTGCGCTCATGGCGGCGGGCGACCCGGCCAGTCGCATCGAGAACCGCGTTCCCGAAAGCGCGGCCAACCCCTATTTCGTCATGGCCAGCCAGATCCTCGCGGGCCTCTCCGGCCTGTCCCGATCCCTCACCGCCCCCGCGCCGTGTGAACAACCCTACGACCCGGCGGCGCCGGCCCTGCCCAAGAGCCTTGCCGAGGCCATCGCTCATTTCGAAACCGGCACGCTCTACCGCGACACGCTCGGGCAGGACTTCGTCGACTACATCACCCGTATCAAGCGCGCCGAGTGGGACCGCTACGTCGGCGCCTTGTCCGAATGGGAGCAGGCCGAATACTTCAGCCTATTCTGAGTCCATGCTGCACACCGACGCCTATCTCGCCCGCCTCGGCCTCTCCGCCCCCGTCGCGCACACGCTCGACGGGCTGACGACGCTGCAGGCGGCGCACCTGCGGTCCATCCCGTTCGAAAACCTCGACCCGCTGCTTGGCAAGGTTCCCGACCTTGACCTGCATGCCATCCAGACCAAGCTGCTGGACAAGGGACGCGGCGGCTATTGCTTTGAACAGAACGCGTTGTTCGGATGTGCCCTGCGCGAGTGGGGCTTTGCCGCCGAGCCGCTCCTGGCCCGCGTCCGCAACGGCGCCCCGCATGGCGGCGCGCGCAGCCACCAGGCATGGATCGTGGCCATAGACCGCCGCGAATACCTTGCCGATACCGGCTTTGGCGGGGCGGGCAGCATCGCGCCCATCCAGCTCGACACCGACATGGAACAGCCCACACCCAGCGGCACCTACCGTGTGCGCCACGACGACACGACCAATGAAACTGTCCTTGAAAAAAACGGCCCCGAGGGCTGGTTTTCCCTGTTCAGCTTTGACCGTATCGAGGTTGCGCCAATTGATTTTCAGGCCGCCAACCATCTCTGCGCCACATGGCACGGCGCACCTTTCCGCGACAATCTCCTGATGTCACGACACCTTCCTTCGGGCCGGATCAGCCTTTTCAACCGCGCCTTTCGCGAACAGGGCGCAACAACGCTGATCAACACCCCGGAGGCGTTCGAAACCCTTCTCACGAACCGTTTCGGTCTCACCCTGCCGAGCGGTATGGCGTTGGCTGCATGGAACAGGATCAAGGATCAGCCGGTCACGCGGTAGTACCCCGCACATGCACATCCCCCGGGTCGCGCGCGTCAAACCTTCGGGCTGCGCGCGATCACGATCAGTCGCGCCACCAGCATCAGCGCAAAACACAATACCAGCGCCACGCGCTGATCCATCATCGGCGCGGCGATCACGAACACGGCCCCACCCAGCAGCGAAATCGTGGCATAAAGATCTTCCTTCAAAACCGATGGCGTGACATTGCACAGGATGTCACGGATCATTCCGCCCACGGTCCCGGTGATGCAGCCAATGATCACCGCGACCAGAGGATGCGTGCCCATCTGAAGCGCCACCTCGATCCCCACCAACGTGAACAGCGCCAACCCGACCGCATCGAACATCATCAAGAGGCGCAACCGCCGCCCATTGCCCGACGGCAACCGGCTCCCGATGGCAAAGGCCACGATCCCCACGGGAATGGCCGTCAGCAGATAGGTCAGGTCAGTGATCCAGAACACCGGCACCCGCCCCAGCAAAAGGTCGCGCACCGTCCCGCCCCCCACGGCGGCAGCCACCGCGATCACCGTCGCACCAAAAAGATCGAGATCATGGCGCACGCTCTGAATCGCCGCCGAGGCAGCCATGACCGCGGTCGCCAGCACCGTCAGCAGGAAAACCACCTGGGCGAGCGGATCAATCATGCCCGCCCACCTGCTCCAAAGGGTCGTCCGGGTCATGCAAGGCCGCAAGCGCGCCCAGCGAGACGGGTTTTATGGGCGGGCGGATCCTGAAGTACCCCACCTCATCGGGATCGACGCCCCGCTCCTCGGCCATCAACCGCGTGACCGTCAATCCGCAGAAACGCCCCTGACACCGTCCCATTCCGGCGCGGGTGAAGGCTTTGAGTTGGTCCGGCCCGGTACATCCGCTCGCCACCGCCGCGCGAATCTCCTGCGCGCTGACCTCTTCACAACGGCACACCGTCGCCTCGTCTTCCGGCACCAGCGCAGCCTCATAAGGTGGATAGGCCCGTTCAAGGAAAGAGCGGATACTCAATTCAATCGCCCTTTTTGATATCATGGGAAGTGCCCGCGCGTTGCGTTCCTCCAGCGTTATGCCACCTAGCGCCTGCGCAATGGCCCAGCCCGCGATCCGGCCCGACTGTTCCGCAACGTGCGCGCCGCCAATTCCCGCGCCATCCCCGGCAATCCAAATACCTTCGACCGGTGTCCGCCCCCAGCGATCCACCTCCGGCACAAAGGCGTGCTGCCGATTGTTCCAGCGGTGCGGAACGCCGACAGCGCGCGCCGCCTGTACGTTGGGAACAACCCCGTGATGCAGCAGCACCGTGTCAGAGGCCAGTTCGTGCACCGCCCCGCCACAGCGGAAATGCACCGCCTCGACCCGACGGCGCCCCAACAGGGTCACTTCCCGGGCACCGACGTATCTTGCGATGCCCGCGTTTCGCAATTCGTTGAGCATCGCCGCGCCGCGCTGCAGATATCGCCAGCCACGAAGCGCCGCCCGCCAATGGATCAACGCCCCGCGCATATCCCCCCGCGTCTGCGTTTCCACCAGCGCACGCGGTGGGCATCCGGCCCGCAGCAACTGCACCGCGACCAGATACAAAAGCGGACCGGAACCCACCAATACCGCGTCCCGAGTGGCAATCCCGGCCTCCTTGAGCATGATCTGAGCCGCACCGGCCGTCATCACCCCCGGCAGCGTCCACCCCGGCACCGGCATCGCCCTTTCAAGCGCCCCCGTGGCCAGCAGGACATGCTCTGCACGCACCTCCTGCGCCTCATCACCGGTTACAAAGCGCACCACGCGGTCTTCGATGGACCACACCGATGCCCCGGTTACATGCGTAATGTCGCGATGCGCCAGCCCCGTCGTCAGCTTGCGCCCCACGACGAAGTCTTGCCCCAACACCTTGTCACGGACCTCGGACCCGGCATCGACATTGCGAAACACCTGCCCCCCGGCGCTGCGCTGTTCGTCGAGAAGAAGAACCCGAAGCCCGGCGCCCGCTGCTTCGGTCGCAGCGGCCATACCTGCAGGTCCGGCCCCGATAACCGCCAGATCAACGCGCTTCATAGGGCCCCTCCTGTGCCTGTCCGCTCCGGCGAATATCCATTCCTTCGCGCACCTGCATCAGACACGCTTGGCGCGACTCGCCATCCACCTCGACCAGACAGTCAAAGCACGCCCCCATCATGCAAAAGGGCGCGCGCCCCACGCCGCGCTGTGCCGTGCGTCCGAACACCTTCACCCCCGCTGCCAACAGCGCCGCGGCAAGATTGGCCCCCTCCGGCAGGCGATAGCTCTGACCGGCAAAATGCACCGTCGCGTGCGGCACATCCGGCTCCAGTAGCTCAAATCGCGAATCTGGCTTCACCAAACACCTCCAGATCGGGCGCGTCCGGGCGCCCCAATAACCAATCACCAAGCAACCGCGCATGGGCTGCGGCCAATGTGATACCGCTATGACACGTTATCAAAAACGCCCCCGGCATCACGCCGCTTTCCTGATAAACCGGCAGCCCGTCCGGGGTCATCACACGCAAGGCCCCCCAACTGCGCAGCAGCTGCGCGCGCGCCAGCGCCGGGTAGGCCGCAACCGCCTCGGCGGCCAGTTGCGCCAGCCCCTTGCCGGTGACCCCGTCGTCCATACCAACCTGTTCATTCGTGGCACCGATCTGCACCCCGCCTTCGTTCACCTGCCGCGCAATCAGCGACGGGCGCCGGATCAGCGGCGGCAGCTTCTCCGTGATCAGGATCTGACCGCGTTCCGGGCTGACCGGCGTCTTGAACCCCAGCTGCGGCCCCAGCATCGCGGCGCCAAGCCCCGCCGCCAGAACCACCTTTTCCGCCCGGATTTCCCGGCCATCGGCGCAGGTGATACGAAACAACCCGTCCCCCTGCGTGACCTGGCTCACATCGCGCCCCGCCTCGATCCTCCCGCCAAGGCGCTGTACATCCTCGCCCAGCGCGCGCAACAGTCGCAGCGGGTTGGCGTGCCCGTCCTGATGATGCAACAAGGCCCCCACCACGCGCGGCCCAATCGCCGGCTCCTCAAGCCTGAGCGCTCGTGCGTCCAGTATCTCGTAGGGATAATCTCCGCCCAAGGCCGCCTTGAGCGCCTCGTATTTTGTGGCCCACTCGGCAAGGCTGTCTTCGCTGAAATGCAGATCCAGCCCGCCCCGCTGTTCAAGCGCCACGTTCCGGCCCGTGGAATCCTCCAACTCTTCGGCAAAGTCGGACCACAAGGCGGCGGATTGCTGGCTCCAGGCAGCATAACGCGGCTGACGAGTTCCCTTGCCCTGCACCCAGATCAGGCCAAAGTTGCCCCGGCTCGCACGCGGCGTGCGCTCGGTCCCATCAATGACAATGACGCTCTGACCATGTTTCAAAAGGCCCCATGCCACCGACAGGCCGACAACACCGCCTCCAACAATGGCAAAATCCGCGTCCATCAAACATCTCCCGAGTCGCGTGAAATTGCACGCCTGCAGGTTCAATACCGGGTTGTCATGGGGCCTGCCAACCGCACTTTGCGGTCAGTGAAATTATTTGGGGGGCTTGATGCCCCCCGATTACCTGCCTGCCTGTCCCGATGGTCCCGTGGCTTCCCGATTTTGGTGATCTGAATTGGCGGAAAACCGAGGTTGCTTCGACTATAAGCGTGGTGATTCGAATCAGTCAATGGGGTGATTCGGAAAAACGAATCAATTGCCCCGAATCGGCTCCCCGATCACGAAAACCGCACCCCGCCTGCCGAACGAACCGTATTTCAGCCGTTTTCGCGTAAAATCGCCCCGGCAAGGTACAGCGAGCCACAGATTAAAACCCGCGCCCGCGCATCCTGCGCCACGATCTCCCGCAACGCGGCCTCGACCGTTTCGGCCTCCTGTGCCGCCAACCCGACAGCGCGCGCGGCCGCCGCGGTTGCCTCCGCCGGAAGCGTGTTCTGCTCGCCCGGAATGGACACGGCCGTCAGGCTCTCGGCCTCTGCCGCCAGCGGCGTCAGGTATCCCGAGATGTCCTTGGTGTTCAGCATCCCGCAAATCAGGTGGGTCGGGCGTTTGGGCAGCTTCGCAAGATGTGCACCCAGCGCCTGACCGGCGGCAGCATTGTGTCCGCCATCCAGCCACAATTCGACCTCCGGCGCAGCTTCGACCAGCGGTCCCTGTCTCAGGCGCTGCATGCGCGCGGGCCAGAATACGTTTTCCATCGCCGCCACACAGGCTGTTTCATCCGCCCCAAGATGACGCAAGGCGGCAATCGCCGCCCCGGCATTCTGGATCTGGTGGGCACCGGGAAGGGCAGGCATGGGCAGGTCCAAAAGCCCGGTCTCATCCTGAAAGATCAACCGCCCGCGCTCTTCATAGACATGCCAGTGCTGCCCATGCGCAATCAACGGCGCACCCATCTTTGCCGCCTGTCGCTCGATCACCTCAAGGGCTTCATCCTCTTGCGGGCCGACCACACAGGGCACGCCCCGCTTGAGAATACCGGCCTTTTCGAACGCGATCTTGCCCAGCGTGTTCCCAAGGAACTGTTCATGATCGATCGACACAGGCGTGATCACCGTCAGCGCCGGGGTGTCCATCACGTTGGTCGCATCCAGTCGCCCGCCAAGCCCGACTTCCAAAAGCGTGTAATCCGCAGGCGTGCGGGCGAAGGCCAGCAGCGCCGCACAGGTGGTGATCTCGAAATAGGTGATATCCGCACCGCCATTGGCCGCGTAGCACTCATCCAGCACCGCCGTCAGGTGCTCTTCCGAAATCAGCTCCCCGGCCAGCCGAATACGCTCGTGAAACCGGGCGAGATGCGGGCTGGTATAGGCATGCACGGATTTGCCCATACCTTCCAACCCGGCCCGGATCATGGCTTGCGTCGATCCCTTGCCATTGGTTCCGGCCAGATGGATCACCGGCGGCAGACGGTCCTGCGGGTTGTCCAACGCCGCCAAAAGACGCCAGACCCGGTCCAGCGTCAGATCAATGATCTTTGGGTGCAGCGCCATCATCCGATCAAGGATGACGTCAGATGTCACGGCGCTCATTTCTTGGTCGACTTGTCCGAAGCCGCATCTACCTTGGACGCGGGCGCGTCCTTGGTCTCCGCCTCTGCTTCGGCCTCGGGCGCCGGCAAGTCCCCGGCCACGGCAGGCGGCAGCCCCATCAGCATCCGCGTGATGGTGATCAACTCGTCCCGCAGCTCGGTGCGCTTCGTCACCCGGTCCAACATACCGTGGTCCAGCAGATACTCGGCCCGCTGGAACCCGTCGGGCAGCTTTTCACGGATCGTCTGTTCGATCACCCGCGGCCCGGCAAAACAAATGAGCGCGTTGGGTTCGGAAATATGAACATCCCCCAGCATGGCATAAGACGCGGTCACACCGCCGGTGGTCGGATGGGTCAGCACCACGATATAGGGCAAACCGGCTTCTTTCAGCATCTGCACCGCCACCGTCGTGCGCGGCATCTGCATCAGGCTCAGGATACCCTCCTGCATGCGCGCGCCCCCGGCGGCGGAAAACAGGATCAGCGGGCGCTTGAGTTTCACCGCACGTTCGGCTGCGGCAATGATCGCATTGCCGACATACATGCCCATCGACCCGCCCATGAAGCTGAAATCCTGGCACGCGGCCACGATCGGCGTGCGCCCGATGTCGCCCTCGGCGACAAGCATCGCTTCCTTTTCGCCGGTGTTCTTCTGGGCGGCTTTCATCCGGTCGGGATATTTCTTCTGATCGCGGAAATGCAGCGGATCGGCCAGCGGCTCGGGCACGTCCACCTCAACGAACACGCCCCCGTCAAACAACGCCTCGAACCGGGCGCGCGGGGTGATCCCCATATGATGATCGCACTGCGTACAGACATTGAGGTTGGCGCTCAGCTCGCGGTGAAACAACATCGTCCCGCACTCGTCGCACTTGGTCCACAGATTGTCCGGGACTTCGCGGCGGGAAAAGATCGAGTTGATCCGGGGACGGACGTAGTTTGTGATCCAGTTCATGCGCTTTTTTCGCCTCTCGGGTTCGCAGTAGGCCTGAAATAGGACGCTACGGAAGGAAATGCAATCAGCGTCGCACCGCGATCCGCGCCGCCAGCCACCCGCACAGCAACACACCAGCCTCCAGCGGCATCGCCCAAAGCAGCTTCTCGGTGTCTTCCGGTCCGAACGGCAAGGAATAAAGCGCCAGCCCGTCCCAGTAGCCTTCCAGTGACATGAGGCTCATGGCCGTGAAATTGTTCACCATATGCAGGGCAATCGCCGGACCCAGCGTCCCCGACCGCGCCGTCAGATCGGCCGCGGCAAGGCCGAAAACCCCCGCCCAGACCACCATCCAGATGGCCGCCCCGCCATAAACCCCCGGCTCGTAATGCAGCAGCGCGAACAAGAGACTCGGCAGTCCCATCCAGACAATGGGGGAACGGAACCGCGCCGCCAGCTGGCTCTGCAGATAGCCCCGAAACAGCAGTTCCTCAGCCCCGCATTGCAACAACAACAGCCCGAGACTGATCGGCAGCAGCGTCAGCCAATAGCCGAAATCCTTGGCCCGCGTCGGTGCGATCTCCTCGGGCATCGGCAGCAGGAACACCACGACATAAAGAACGAGGCAAAGCCGGAAGACCCGCCACCCCTGCCCCCAGAACGCCCCCCACGGCCCCAGAAGACCCAGCATCGAGCGGCGATGCACCAGCCGAAGCGCCACCCAGAGCGCCGCCACGAGGCACGAAAAACTGCCCAGCAAAAGCGCCATGCCCCGCACGGTGGTTCCGCTGGCGATTTCCTCAAAGATCGTACCCGCATCCGGCATGGCCCGGATCGCCGCGAACCACCCCACATTCAGTGCGATGAAGGCGATCACGGTCACCAGGATCCCAAGAACCAGCCACCCCGGCGCAGCACTGCGACGGGCGGGGGCGATCAGGGTCTCATGCGGGTCATAGGCGCTCATGCCCCTGACCTAGCCCAGCCCCGGCGCAAAGGAAACAGCGACAATTTTTTTCACGCTGCCTTCCCCCTTGCTCTTGCCCGGCGCGCATTTGTGCGTTTGTTTGATGGCAACCATTTGGGTAAATAATGAAAACAACCGCCCCTCTTTGTTTCACCAATCGAAACAGTAGGGCGTAGGGCGGCATGAACAGGGCAGGTTCGGGAACACCATGGTGCAAGGCAGCAGTTTCTTCCAGAGGCTCTTCCAGAAGGGCGCCGCACGCCAATGGGCCCGCATGGCCCGCAAGGCGGAGCGCACAGACCTGCCCACCCTGCGCGCCCAGCGCCGCAGCGCCCGCAGCCTGCGCCAGCATCTTGATGCGTTGATTTCGGTGGCCGAAAGCCGCCTTGCCCTGCCGATGATCGGCTCGAACGCCTTTCCCAAACCACATGGCACCGACTGGTCCTGGCGCCCGCAACTGTGGCGCGAACCGATTGCGGTCAAGGGGCGCGCGGCAGTGGAAAACAAGGAAATGCTGGGCGATGAGGTGACGTTGTTCCACGATTGCCGGATCAGCGAACTCACCCTGCGCCAGTTGCGCAACAACCGGGACAAGGATCTTGCACCCTTCGGCCTGCGCATGGACGTGTTCCGCTTTGACGGCTCGTTCCTGTCGCTGGTCGTCGACCTGCCGCCCGAGTCGGTGGATGGCCTGAAACGCAATCACGTGATCCGCGTCGATACGATCGTGGAAATGGAAAAACCGCTGGAAATCTTTGCCCGGCTCAACATCCGCCACGGCCCCAATACGGAACAGATCGTGCGCGAACTGCCGCTGCGGGAAGAGGACATTCGCGTCGAGTTTGATCTGGCCTATTCCAACCTGAACGAAAAACGGGTCGAACAGATGTGGCTTGACCTGATCTTCGAAGGCCCCGAGATGAATCAGGTCATTCTGCGGGACGTGACCTTCTCGCGCCGCCCACGCGCCGAATTCTAAGACCAAAGGACAGCGATCATGAGCCAACTGACCCTGACCAAGACCCGGCTGTTCGAAGGCATCTGGGAAGGTGTTCTGAGCTATGGTGAGGGCACCGGCCCCGAACCCATGATCAACGTCACCTATCAAGAAAAGCCAGTGCCGGGCGTATCGGTCACCGCCCATACCGACAGCACCGGCTGGGCGCTGCGCATCCCGCTTCCCCCTGAAAGCCTTCAGGACGGGGTGCAGACCGTGCTGATCAGCGACAGCGCCACGGGCGCACGGCTCGACACCATCACCTTCATCGCCGGCGAGGCTCTGGCAGACGACATTCGCGCCGAAATCGACCTTCTGCGCGCCGAGCTGGACATGCTCAAACGCGCCTTCCGGCGCCACTGCGTGGAAACCATGTAACGGTTCAGGAAGTGGCCCATGATTACCGAGATTGTTCGTTTCGACCTTCCCAAGGACAAGAACCGCGCCGAAGTGGTTGCGTTGTTCGAGGCCACCGTAGCGCGCTGGCAATCCAACGACCGCCTGATCCGCAAGCAATACCTTTATGACGGGGAACGCGGCGTTGGGGGTGGCATCTATCTCTGGCCAAGCAAGGCCGACGCGCTTGCCGCCCATGATGCCGCGTGGTGTGACATGGCCGAACAGGTCTATGGCAGCCGTCCCCGGTTCGAATATTTTGAAACGCCGATCGTGGTGGACAATGCGGCCGGGGCAGTCGTACAGGACGGCTGAGGGCCGTTCGGTGGCTCAGCAAAGCTGAGCCTGTTTTGGGGGCGCTGCCCCCGTCGTCGCAAGCGACGACTCCCCCGGGGTATTTCTGGAAAAAGAAAGAACAGGCACGAAAGCCCCGTCGGGATTAACAAATCCCTGCGTGCGCAGTCTTAACGAACGGGCTTGGCGGTTGGGAACCAAAGCGATACCGACGCAATACCGACGTGATACCGACGCAAAACCGATGACCCCAAACCTTGAAAACAAGGCCATTAACCATGATTCGGGCTTTTGGACGCAACGGCACCGTGCGGTGCCCTGTTCCATGACGCCGCGTCCCGCGTGACAGGCGCAAGGCTTTACGTTTTGGTAACCCAAACCCTGAGGAGGCTTTCATGACCCAATATCCGCACCTGCTTGCACCGCTCGATCTTGGCTTTACCACGCTCAAAAACCGCGTGTTGATGGGGTCGATGCATACCGGTCTCGAAGAAACCAAGGACTGGAACCGCGTCGCCGAATTCTATGCCGAACGGGCCCGTGGCGACGTCGGTTTGATCGTCACCGGCGGCATGGCCCCATCGAAAGAAGGCGGCGTCTTCCCCGGCGCGGCAGGCCTGTTCAACGATCAGGACATCGCCAATCACAAGGTGGTCACGGACCGTGTACACGAGGCCGGGGGCAAGATCGCCATGCAGATCCTGCACGCGGGGCGCTATGCTTACGGGCCGGAATGTGTCTCGGCCTCACCGATCAAGTCGCCGATTTCTCCCTTTCCTCCCAAGGAGTTGGACGAAGAGGGCATCGAGAAACAGATCCAGGATTTCATCACCGCAACCGTGCGCGCTCGAGAAGCCGGCTATGATGGTGTCGAAATCATGGGGTCCGAAGGCTATTTTCTGAACCAGTTCCTCGTCACCCACACCAACAAGCGCACCGACCGCTGGGGCGGGTCTTATGAGAACCGGATGCGACTCCCGGTCGAGGTCGTGCGCCGCTGCCGCGAGGCCGTGGGCGACGATTTCATCATCATCTACCGTTTGTCGATGATCGACCTGATCCCCAATGGGTCAACCCATGAAGAGGTGGTTCAGCTTGCCCAAGCCATTGAAAAAGCAGGCGCCACGATCATCAACACCGGCATCGGCTGGCACGAGGCCCGTATCCCCACGATCGCCACCTCGGTGCCGCGCCGCGCCTTTGCCTGGGTCACCAAGAAACTGATGGGCAAGGTGCGCATCCCGGTCATCACCTCGAACCGCATCAACATGCCCGATGTGGCCGAAGAAGTCTTGGCCGAGGGCTGCGCCGACATGGTGTCGATGGCTCGCCCCTTCCTTGCGGATGCGGATTTTGTTGCCAAGGCCGCCACGGGCAAGGCCGACCAGATCGCGCCCTGTATCGGTTGTAACCAGGCCTGTCTCGATCACACCTTCTCGGGCAAGCTGACCTCGTGCCTCGTGAACCCGCGCGCCTGTCATGAGACCGAACTGGCCATCGCACCGGCAGACACGAAAAAGAAGATCGCGGTCGTCGGGGCCGGTCCGGCTGGCCTGTCCTCGGCCATTACCGCCTCGCAACGCGGCCATGACGTGACCCTGTTCGACCGCGCCGACAAGCTTGGCGGGCAGCTTAACGTGGCCAAGCAGATCCCCGGCAAGGAAGAGTTCTGGGGCCTCGTGGACTGGTACGAAGCCATGGTCGCCGCCGAAGGCGTTACCGTGAAGCTGAACACCGAAGTGTCAGCCGATGACCTTGCTGGTTTTGACGAAGTGATCGTGTCCACGGGCATCATCCCGCGCGATCCCGGCATCCCCGGCAGCGACCGTCCCGAGGTGCTCTCCTATCTCGACGTGCTGCGCGACAAGAAACCTGTGGGCAAGCGTGTCGCCGTGATCGGGGCCGGTGGCATCGGGTTCGACGTGACCGAATTCCTCGTGCATGAAGGCGAAAGCCTGACAGAAAACCTGCCGGAATGGATGAGGGAATGGGGCGTCGGGGATCCCGAACAGACCCCCGGCGGACTTGCCCCGCAAGGCCCGCAACCCCACGCCCCCGCACGGCAGGTCACGCTGATGCAGCGCAAGGCCAAGGCTCTTGGCAAAGGGCTGGGAAAGACCACCGGCTGGATTCACCGCGCGGCGCTCAAGATGAAGAATGTCGAGATGCTCGGCGGTGTGAACTACGAAAAGATCGACGATGCAGGCCTGCACATCTCCTTTGGCGAGGCGCGCGAAAACCCGAAGGTGATCGAGGTCGACAATGTGGTGATCTGCGCCGGACAGCTGTCTGATCGTTCGCTGGCGGAAGCACTCGAAGCCAAAGGCATTTCCTGTCACGTGATCGGCGGGGCCGATGTTGCGGCTGAACTCGACGCCAAACGCGCCATCAACCAGGGCACCCGGCTCGCCGCAATGCTCTGATCTTCCCTCTCATTGGTTCTAAATACCCAATCGCCGCGCCCCTCGGGGCGCGGCCCTGCCCAACGCCTTGGGGCGTATCCCGGATGCGTTTCAAGGGGCGGGAGCGCCTCGTTCAACAACTGTTTCGCTGTTTCCACGCCGCAAACGATCCCTGACAAATCCCTGATATTGTCTGCCCTCTGCCCTCATCCTGCCCGATTTCGACGCGATACCTGATCCTCAACAATGCATGTAGAGGTAGGAACGAATGGATCGCCTGACCGAAATGGAAGCTTTTGCCACCGTGGTGGATCAGGGTGGCTTCACCGATGCCGCCAAGAAAATGGGCATCTCGAAATCAGCCGTGTCCAAGCACGTCTCAAGCCTCGAGGCGCGCCTTGGCGCGCGCCTATTGAACCGCACCACCCGCCGTGTCAGCCCGACCGAAATCGGTCTGGCTTATTATGACCGCGCCCGCCGTGTTCTGAACGATGCGGGCGAGGCGGACGCACTTGTCACTTCGATGCAATCTGCTCCTTCAGGCCTTCTCCGCATCTCCGTGGCCACCGATTTCGGCGTCAATCATCTGTCCCCGGTCCTGGGCGAATTTCTCAATGAATTCCCGGACATCACCGTCAACATGGTGCTCAACAACCGCTATGTGGAACTGATTTCCGAAGGTTTCGACATGGCCATCCGCATTGGCGAACTGGAAGACAGCACCCTGCGCGCGCGCAAGCTGACCGAAACCACCAAGCGCATGATTGCCAGCCCGGACTATTTCAAACGCTACGGGCGCCCGCAGAAGATCGACGACCTGAACGATCACAAATTGCTGCACTACTCCAGCCAGTCCAACGGCGCGGTCTGGAAACTGACCGCCCCGTCCGGCGAAAAGCGTCAGGTCCGCACCGCCGGCTGGCTTTCGGTCAATGATGGTCAATCGCTTCTGAACGCGGCCATTGCCGGTCTCGGCATCGCCTACCTGCCGAGCTTCCTCTATGCCGAAGCCATGGAACAGGGGCTGGTCGAGGACGCGATTCCCGATTTACCTTTGGAAACCCAAGGCATCTACGCGGTCTATCCGCCCGGCCGCTTTACCCAGCCCAAAGTCCGCGCCTTCATCGACTTCCTGGTGCATGCCTTTGCCGAGAAAGGCCCGACCGACTGGTAAATGACTTCCCCGAAGCTTTCCCTCATGCGAAAGCAAACCTGACCCGGACCGCTTTGGACCGGGTCTTTTTTATTCGGTGTTCAAAAGAACCGCTTCCACCCGACGATTGGCGTTGCGCCCCTCTTCTGTCAGGTTCGACGCAATCGGCGACAAGAACCCCACGCCTTGCGCTTCCAATTGCCCGGCACCCACGCCGTAGGCCTTGATCAGACGATCCTGAACTGCCGCGGCACGCTTGCGCGACAACTCGCTATTCTGAGCCAACGACCCTTCGCTGTCCGTATGGCCCACCAACGCCACCCGGCGGGACGTATCCGCAATAAGATAGGCCGCAAGCGAGTCCAGCGACCGGAACGGCCCCGCCCCAAGCTGGGAGGACCCGGTTTCGAACTCCAGGTCCGATAGAACGATATGCCCGGTCCGTTCCAGCCAAAGCGGGATACTGTCCGCGTCAACCACGTCGGGGCGTAACGTCGTGTCCTGACGCGCCGGTCCTGTCGTGCCGATACGGGGCGTCGAGGGCTCGTCCCCGACGCGCGCTTCCTGTGTTTCGAAAGGTGCAGGGCTGACCTCGATCACCTGCACCATACCCGCCTGAGCCGTGCGACTGACGAGTACACCCACCCCCTCCGGCCCGGCATCGCCGTCGCGAAACCCCGAGGTGAACTGGTAATCCGACAGGTCCACGAACATCTCGGGCGGGGGCAGAACTTCGGTGTTGAAACGGAAATCAAACCCGCCACAAAGCTCTGCGTCGCAGGAAAACACGATATCGTAACCCGAGCTTAACAATTGTGCCGTAAGGTCGGCAGCCATCGCCCCTGTTCCGGCAAACCCGCTCGGAATGCGCCAGCTACGCCGCATCACCGCACCGGGCAACCGGTCGCTGGGCACCTCGTCATTGGCAAAGGGGCCCGTCGGCACCGCATAGAACCCTTGCGCGCTGCGGACATCGCCCAATAGCTGCGCCCCTTCTGGCAGCACGGGCTCGAACCCCGCCGCCAGCCCTGGCCACACCGCCAACGATATGGCCAGTCCCCGTTTCATCGTGCCTGTGCGTGATACTCGTCATTGGGCCACATGCCCGTGGCCGAAGCGACGCGGTTGGACATGTTGTAGAACCCGGCCACATTGGCGATGTCCCAGATATCCCGGTCGTTGAACCCCACGTCGCGCAGGTGTTGACGGTCTGCCTCCTCGATGGTCGCCGACGCCAGTGTCATCTTCTCGGCAAAGGCCAGCATGGCATATTGCCGCGCGTCCAGATCAGCCACCCGCCAGTTCATCACCATCATCTCACCCAGCTTCGGGTCGCCCGAATACTGCCGCACCGCCGCACCATGCGCGACAAGACAGTAAAAACACTTGTTGATGGCACTCACCACGACGGCGATCATCTCGCGTTCCAGCTTGTTCAACCCGCTTTCACCCAGCATCAGGTCATTGTAAAGCGCCGTGAACGCGTTGAGCTTGGTGGCATCAAGTGCATAGGCCTTGAGCACGTTCGGCACCATGCCAAGCTTCTCGGTGCAGATGTCGAAATAGCGCTGCGTCTCTTCGGGCAGAGGGTCCATCATCTGGATGTCCAATGCGGTTGGCCGGTCAGTCTTGCTCAACATAATCTCCCTCAATCAATGACTTTCTGACGATAGTGATAGTGTCCCACAACCTTCATTCCGAGGGAAGAATAGAGCCCGTTTGCCGCCTTGTTACGCGACGTACAAATCACCGCAAGCGTGTGACCTCCATTGTCGAGCACCCAATAGGCCGCCCGCCGCATCAACCAGCGCCCAACACCTTCGCGGCGCTGATGCGGCAGGATTTCCAGCGCGTGCACCATTCCAATTCCATCATGCATCGACAGGAATGACGCGCCCGCAGGCTGGTCCCGCCAGCGTGACACGAACCCGGTCTTGGGAGCACTGGCACGATGCATCACTGCGAGCCGACCTTCACCGATTCCGCCCGAAGCCCACATCTCCTCCATGATCTTCAGCGGCTCCCAGGCCGGGATCGCTGCCGTGCGAGGCGGGCGTTCCGTGGCGATGTCCTCCGAGCGCGCCGCGTACATCGTGACCGGATCGACGATCTCGTACCCAGCCTCGTCCAACACCGCGTCCAGCGCCGCGTCCCCCTCCCGGATCTGGAACAATGGCACCTGCCCCAGTGCACGCATCGCGGCCTCCGCCTCTGGCAGGTCCGCTGCTGTCACGGGCCCCTCCGCCGTCGCCGCCGACACCCGCTTGCCGCCACCACGCCCTTCGCGGATCGTGAACGGCCCGCATTGGCTGGTTGCAAAAGGCGGCCACGTCGCCTCGATCACCTCGTAGAGCTTTTGCGCATCCGGTTGTGCCATTATCCAAACATCTCCGCCAGTCGTGTCATCGCCGCGTCCACCCGCGCGCCATCCGTGCCCCGAATGACGATATTCGCCCCGAACACCCCGTCTTTCTGGAAGGGATAAGACCCGATGGACAGATCGGAATAATCCGCCGCCAACGCGCCCAATGGCCCGGCAATATCGCCCTCGCCCTTCATGATCTGCAAGGACTGCGACAACAGCGGAGCACCGCCGGTCAATGTGGGCAGCACACTTGCCACCATTGCCTGGAACACCGACGGGACCCCGGCCATCACGTGCACGTTTTCTACCTTGAACCCCGGCGCCACCGACACCGGGTTGTCAATCAAGGTCGCCCCGTCCGGAATACGGGCCATACGCAGCCGCGCCTCGTTCAGTTCCTGCCCCGAGTTGTCGTAATGCGCCTGCAACAGGGCCCGCGCATCGCTGCGCACATCAATCGACCGCCCAAAGGCCGCAGCGATGCAGTCAGCGGTGATGTCGTCATGGGTCGGCCCGATCCCGCCGCTGGTGAACACCGTGTCATAGGCCCCGGCCAGGGCCTGAACGGCTGCGATGATCATCTCGCGGTCATCCGCCACGATCCGCACCTCGCGCAGGTCAACCCCGTGCTTGGTCAGCTCCCCGGCTAGGAAATGCATGTTCGCATCCCGTGTCCGGCCCGAAAGGATTTCGTCCCCGATCACCAGCATGGCAGCGGTGGGATTGGTCATGGCGCAGCGCTCCTTGTCAGAGGGTCACCGCAGGTATAGGGCTGAGACCATGCGCTTTCAAACCCCTCTTTTGCCCGCCGTGCTGATCCGCCGCTACAAACGCTTTCTCGCCGATGCCCGGCTCGAGGACGGCACCGAGATCACCGCCCATTGCGCCAACCCCGGCTCCATGATGGGACTGGCGGAACCGGGCAGCCGGATCTGGCTGGAACCCAATGATGATCCCCAAAAAAAGCTGAAATTCGGCTGGCGGCTGGTCGATCATGAGAATGGCCATTTCACAGGTGTCGACACCTCGGTCCCCAATCGTGCCCTCAAAACCGCGCTGATGGGGCATCAACTCCCGGAACTCGCCGCCTACCCGATGGTGCGCAGCGAGGTGAAATACGGCGAAAACAGCCGCATCGACTTTCTTCTGACCGGCAACGACCTGCCCGATCTTTATGTTGAGGTAAAATCCGTCACGCTGTCGCGCAAGACGGGCCTCGCCGAATTCCCCGACAGCGTCACCGCGCGCGGTACGAAACATCTTGGCGAACTGCAACAGATGGTCACCGAAGGCCACCGCGCCATGATGCTCTACCTTGTTCAGCGCACGGATGCGCAAAGCGTCACCCTCGCGCGGGACATCGACCCAACCTATGCCGCCGCCTTCGCTGCTGCCCGCGCCGCCGGGGTCGAGGTCATGGCCTATGGCTGTCAGATTACCCCCGACGCCATCGAGATCGGCACGCGCCTGCCATTCCACGACACCCCCTGATCTTTCTTTTTCCAAAAATACCCCGGGGGAGTCGCAGCCCGCTGCGACGGGGGCAGCGCCCCCGCCCCCCACACGGACATGCGCGCGCCCTCTGGTTCTTTCGCTTGTTTCCGCTTAAGTAACAAAAAAAGCGCATTTGATGGAGCAGACCCCATGATCGGCAAAGGCCGCCAAACCCGCGACGGGATCCGCATTTATGAACAGGCTGATTTTGCCGGCATGCATGCTGCCGGTGAACTGGCGGCGCGCATCCTTGACGAAGTGGCCGAGCTTGTTGTCCCGGGTCAGACCACGGGCGAGATTGACCGGGTCATCGAATCCAAGGTCAACGCTGCGGGCGCCAAGTCGGCAACGATCGGCTATCGCGGCTATCAACACGCCTCCTGCATCAGCGTCAACCACGTCGTCTGCCACGGCATTCCCGGCGACAAGAAACTCAAGGACGGCGATATTCTCAACATCGACGTCACCGTGATCGTCGATGGTTGGTATGGCGACACCAGCCGCATGTATGTGGCGGGCAAACTGAACCGCAAGGCCGAGCGCCTGATCCAGGTCACGCATGACGCGCTGATGACAGGGATCGAGGCGGTCAAACCCGGAAACACGTTCGGCGATATCGGCCATGCCATCCAGAGCTATGTCGAGGGCCACCGTATGTCCGTGGTGCGTGACTTCTGCGGTCACGGGCTGGGTCGCGTCTTTCACGCCCCGCCCAATGTGCTGCATTATGGCCGCCCCGGCACCGGCGCCGTGCTTGAAGAAGGCATGTTCTTCACCATCGAACCGATGGTGAACCTGGGGCGCCCCGAAACCAAAGTGCTGGCAGATGACTGGACGGCCGTGACCCGAGACAAGTCACTATCGGCGCAGTTCGAACATTCCATCGGCGTCACTGCGGACGGGGCCGAAATCTTTACCCTGTCGCCGGGCGGAAAGTTTCACCCGACCTACGGCTGAGCCTCAGTCATAGCTCACGGCCATTCGGTAAAGATGCCATGTCGCGTGACCCAGCACGGGCAAGGCGATCACAAGGCCGATGAAAAACGGTACCGAGCCGATCACGAGGCAGGCAGCGACGACAAAGCCCCATGCCGCCGTCACAAGCGGGTTCTTGACCGCCACCCGGATCGAGGTGGCCACGGCGACCGGCAATCCGAAAGGATGGTCCACCAGCATCGGGAAACTGACAATCGTCGTGACCAGGACAACCGCGGCAAACACGAACCCGACACCACATCCGACCCAGATCAAGGTCCATCCCGCCGGCGTGGTCAGAACCTCACGCAGCAATCCCGTCAGCGTCTTGGGCAACTCCGGCCCCATGATGGCGCCGTAAATTTCAAGCGCTACCACCATCCAGATCGCGTAAAACCCTAACAGATATAGGCCGAGCACCATGATCGGCCCAAACACGCGGCTGCGCAGCGATACCAGCGCCGAAACCCATGTCACGTCTTCGCCCGCCTCGTACTGGCGACTCATCTCATAAAGAGCAACGGCCGCCAAAGGCCCCAGGAGGGCAAATCCCGCCGCCATCGGAAAGACCAGCGGGATCAGGGCGCTATTGAAAGCGACCAATGTCAACGCCAACCCGATCAACGGATAGATCATCACCAGCATCATCACGTCGCTGCGGCTCCTGCCCAAATCGGCCAGCCCCAGTTTCAGCGCCTTCCTGATATCGTCCAGATGCAGGGCATGCACCCGCGGTGAGACCCGTGCATCACTGGACATGCCTTCGGCCACGTCATGCGCCGCATGACCGAGACCACTCAGGGCCTTCGCGCCCCAACTCAGTGGATTTCCGATAGTTTCAACCATGGCGTCCTCCCGGTTTACACAAGGCAGGCCGCGCATTTCTCGCGTCTCAATGCAGGAGGGTCAGACCCAATTCAACAGGCCCGAACACTCAGGCGGCCTGCATCATCCTATCTAGTGTAGCATATTTCCCTGATTCACCGGCGCACAATCGTGCGATCATCTGCATTCGTTCGCATCACGCTCAAGGAAGGTCACATGCGTGTCGCCGTATTTGCGCTGATCCAGCACGGCAAAACCTTCCGGTGCCAGTTGCGGCGCATTCTCTTCCCAAACGATCATCGCCCCCGGGGCGATCCAACCCCCGGCCACCGCCGTGGCCAACGCCCGTTCGCCCATGCCCTTGCCATAGGGCGGGTCCAGAAATACGAGGTCGAACCCCGCGCCATCCCACACCGGAAGCCGCGTTGCATCGCGCATCACGAGCCTTGTCGACGCCTTGCTTCGGGTCAGGCGGATATTTTCGCGGATCAACGATCCCGCCTTGCGTCCGTCATCGACGAAACAGACCTCGGACGCGCCGCGCGACAGTGCCTCAAGCCCCAGCGCCCCAGTTCCGGCAAACAGGTCCAGCACCCGCGCACCGCTGATCGGATCGCCAAACTTGCCCCCCATCAGCACGTTGAACAGGCTTTCGCGGACGCGATCAGTTGTCGGACGCAGATGGGCACCCGCATCTCCCTTGCCGACACTGGCAAGCGCCGTGCCGCGAAACTGACCCGCGATAATGCGCATTCTTGCTTCCCTAACCGCGCATCAGCGCTTTCATATCGGTCTCGGGATCTGCAATCGCTGCCGGGTCCGCCGATTTCCCCATTTCGATCAGCCGTTTGCCCACCATGTAATCTCGCGGCGCGTTCATCGCGTCCACGGCAAGCAGCGTCTCCCCCTTGTAATACCAGAACGACACCGACATCCCCTCACCGGGGCGCGTCACCACGTTGTCATACCCAGCATTCAGCCCGGCAATCTGCAACTTGATGTCATACTGATCCGACCAGAACCACGGCTTCGCGACATAATCTTTTTCCGCCCCCATGATGTTCTCGGCCACGCATTCGGCCTGATCAATCGCGTTGGGCACACTCTCCAGCCGGATGCGGGTGCCGCGATAGGGAAACGAGGCGCAATCCCCCGCCGCCCAGATCGCAGGGTCCGATGTGCGCCCTTGTGCGTCGGTCTTGATCCCGTTATCGACCTCAAGCCCCGCTGCCTCGGCCAGCGATGTCGCCGGCGTGATTCCGACCCCCACAATCGCGAAATCCAGCACCAGTTCGGTGCCATCGCTCAGCACCGCACCATCCACACGGCCCTCGCCCGTCAACCGCTCAAGGCCCACACCTTCAAGGATATTGACCCCGTGTTCGCCGTGCAGGGTGCGGAAATAATCGCTGGTCTGGGGCGCGGCCACGCGTTGCAAAATACGGTCCGCCATCTCGACCAGCGTCACCTGCAGCCCCTTGGACGCCGCCACCGCTGCAGCCTCCAGGCCGATATAACCGCCACCGATAATCAGCACCCGCTTGCCAGCGACAAACTCCGGCGCCATGGCGTCCACGTCCCTGAGATCCCGCACGGTGTAAACCCCGTCCAAAGCACCACCAATCGCGGCGGGCAAGCGGCGCGGCACCGACCCGGTCGTCAGAACAAGGTGGTCATAGTCAAGCGCGCGCCCAGCGGTGATCACCTTCTTGTCGGCCCGGTCGATCGACACCACGGTCTCGTCCAGATGCAGGTCAATCCCGTTTTCGCCGTAGTAGCTTTCGGGCCGCAGATATAGCCGTTCGACCTCCATCTCTCCCAGAAGGTATTTCTTGCTCAGCGGCGGGCGCTGATAGGGCGGCGCATGCTCTTCCCCGATCAGGGTGATCTGTCCTTCGAACCCAAGACTGCGCAGCTTGGCCACGCATGAAGAACCTGCCTGCCCTGCTCCGATCACAACAACGTGCGTCACGTCATTTCCCCCCATTTTCGTTTGCGCCACTTCTGCGTGACCCTATATCGCTGAAACAGGGAAACGCAACGAAAGAGAAATCCTTCATGACAATTGAAATTGGTGCAGAACTGCCTTCGGGCAACCTGATGAAACTTGGCGAAAACGGTCCCGAACCCGTGGATGTCGCGACCCTGACCAAGGGGCGTAAAGTGGTTCTGTTCGGCCTGCCCGGTGCGTTCACCGGCACCTGCACATCGGCGCACCTGCCCAGCTTCATGCGCACCGCCGAAGCATTTCGCGCCAAAGGTGTGGACGAGATCATTTGCATGTCGGTGAACGACCCTTGGGTCATGGATGCCTGGGACAAATCCATGGGGGCTTCGGATGCCGGGATCACCATGCTCGCGGATCCCGCTGGCGACTTGACCATGGCCATGGGGCTCGATTTCTCAGCGCCCGTGGTGGGTTTCGTGAACCGCACCCGCCGCTTTGCCGCCATTGTCGATGACGGCGTGATCCAGGCGCTCAACGAAGAAACCGAACGCGGTGTCTGCGATCGCACGGCTGGCGAGACCCTTCTCGAAGCAGTCTGATCAAAACAGCAGAAAATTCGGGCTGGAAATCATGACGATTTCCAGCCCGTTTTAATTTGGAAAACCGATCAACAGTCGCTCAAAGCGTATCCATCTTGCGCGCAAGCTTGGCATCCAGGGACGAGACCCCATCCACGTCATGCGTGGTCAGAACCACTTGAACGCGGTTGTAAACATTGTGCCACTCGGGGTGGTGGTTCCATTTCTCGGCCCATAACGCGGCGCGTGTCATCCATCCGAACGCGTCGACGAAACTGTCAAACCGATAGGTCTTCGTGATCGCGTCGCGCCCCTCCACCATTTCCCAGCCGCTTGCCAGCAACGGCCCCAGCACCGCGTCCCGCGCGGCATCGCTCAGTCGTTCAGTCATTCGTGGTCCTCTCTGGTTTCCTTGCGAAACGGTCCCCACGCCGTCATCACTTCGATCTCTTCACTGACCGCCGCCCGTTCAGCCACCAGATAGCGGTCCACCGCCTCCGCAAAGCCTGGATCTCCAATCCAGTGTAACGATTGCGTCTGGACCGGCAAATACCCGCGCGCAAGTTTGTGTTCGCCCTGTGCCCCGGCCTCGACTCGGCCCAGCCCGTGCGCAATGGCCCAGTCCATCGCCTGATAATAACATAGTTCGAAGTGAAGGCAGGGATAATCCTCGATACACCCCCAATAGCGCCCGAACAGGCAATCACGCCCGATGAGGTTCATCGCCCCCGCCACGGGCACTCCCTCGCGCACGGCAAAAATCAACAGGATATCGTCACGCATGGTGGCATGCGCCAAGTCGAAAAAGGCCCGCGTCAGATAGGGCGTCCCCCACTTGCGCGCCCCGGTATCCTGATAGAAACGCCACATGGCGTCCCAGTGCTCAGGGCGGATGTCGTCTCCCGCGAGATGCACGATCTCGCCCCCGAACGCTTGCGCGCGCGCACGCTCCTTGCGCAGCGTCTTCCGTTTGCGCGACGACAACGAGCCGAGGAAATCGTCAAAGCACCCATACGCCCGATTCACCCAATGGTATTGCTGCCCGGTCCGCAGCTTCAGCCCCATCGCCTGCCCGGCCTCCGCCTCGGCCTCGTCGCAAAACGTCAGGTGCACCGAGGACAGCTGATTGTCCGCTGCCACCTGCACCGCCCCCTGCACAAGTGCGCTCTGCCCCATCGCCTCGAGCCCCGGACGCACCAGAAGCCGCCGCCCGGTGACAGGGGTAAAGGGCACCGCGATCTGCAACTTGGGATAATACCGGCCACCGGCACGTTCATAGGCATGGGCCCAGTTGTGATCAAAGACGTATTCGCCCTGGCTGTGCGACTTGGCATACATCGGTGCCACGGCAATAACCTGTCCACTCGCGCGGGCGCTCAGGTACTGCGGTTGCCAGCCTGTCCCCGGCCCGACCGAACCGCTCTCCTCCAGCGCATTCAGAAAGCGGTAGGTCGTGAACGGGTCACGGGGGCGCCCCCCGTCTGCAACCTCGGGGCAGGCGCAGGCATCCCACTCCTCTGTGCCGACGCCTGACAATGTGCCGTGCAACGCAATCTCGATCTGTCCGCCATCCATGCCCACGTCTCCCTGCCATTACTATCTGGCACCGATACGCGTAGGATCAAGGCCAACGCGGTTTTCACCCCATTGGCCAAAGCACCCGGTCACTTCGCAGCAAGATAACCTTCGAAGGTTACGTTATCCGCGACCTCGCGGGCCTCGGCCTCGATCTCGGCGGACTTCACGGTCCAACAAAGCACATGCGCGCCTGCCTTCTTGAGCTCGGCCACCCGCGCGCGTTTCAGGTCGCTGACATGGTGGCTGATGAAACACGCGCCGACCCGGTCGTAATCGGGGATGTCGCGCAACCGGTCGCGCACTTCGGCACGCACCAAAGGCCACTCATCGGCATCATATTCTTCGGTCACGAGGCCACGGGGCACCTCCGGCGCAAATCGCGCCATCGCCGCCACGCTTTCGGGGTTGAAGGACATGAAAGCAAGCGGCCCATCGTAGCCGCGCGCAGCATTGGCTGCCGCGTCCTCTAGCGGACCGACATTCCTGCCCAGCGCGCCGTCCTGATCCTTGATCTCGACCAGAAGAGGCACCCGGCGATCAACGAGCGCCAACACCTCGGCAAATGTCGGCACCCCTTCATCGCCACCGCGAAGGACAATCCCGGCCAATTCAGCTGCCGTGCGTTGCCGCACCGGACCCGTTGCTTCGGCCAAACGCTCCAACTGGTAGTCATGGAATACCATGGCCTGCCCGTCTTTGGACAATTGCAGGTCGATTTCGATCCCATAGCCATGCGCCATCGCCGCTCGGATCGCCGCGCGGCTGTTTTCCGGACGCCCGTCAGACACATCATGCAAGGCACGATGCGCCAGCGGGACCTGCAGGAAAGCCGGATCCAACACCATGCTCATGCGATCTGGAAAATGCCTTCGATCTCGACCGAAACGCCCAATGGAAGCGCCGCAGCCGAAACGGCCGAGCGCGCGTGACGCCCCTTGTCACCCAGTGCCTCGACAAGGAAGTCCGACGCCCCGTTGATCACCTTGGGTTGCTCGGTGAAATCCGCGGTAGAATTGACGAACCCGGTCAGCTTGACCACCCGCACCAAGCGCTCGATATCCCCGCCGCAGGCGGCCTTGAGCTGGGCCAACAGGCCAATGGCACAGGTGCGCGCGGCGGCAGCCCCGGCGTCGACATCCATATCCTCACCCAGCTTGCCCAGGATCAGGCCATCCGCGTTCATCGAAATCTGACCCGAGACATAAACGATGTCTCCCACCTGGACGAACGGAACATAGTTCGCCGCGGGCGCGGGCGCGTCCGGCAATGTTACACCCAGTTCGGCAAGTTTCGCTTCGATGGCACCCATTTCAGTTCTCCCAATTCTGTAATTCGCCGCGAACGCTAGAGGGCGACGACGATTATGGAAACCCCAAAATACTTCGAATCAACCCTCTCTGAAGGCCCTGCTGAAATAGTCTGTCAGCGGCTTTACCAGATAGGCTAGGGGTGTTCGGTCCTGCGTGCGCAGGAACGCATCCACGGGCATCCCCGGAATCAGGGAGACATTGGCTGGAAGCTTGCTGACCTCTCCTTCAGACAAAATGATCTCGACCCTGTAATATGCCGACATCGTCTGTTCATCCTGGAACGCGTCCGCCGAGATCTGCACAACTTCTCCGAACAACTCGGGCGTAGTACGCTGATTAAAAGCGGAAAACCGCAGAGATACTTCTTGCCCGGGGAAAACCTGGTCGACATGAATTGCAGGCACCCGTGCAGCCACCACCAATGGGCGGTCCTGTGGCACGATGAACATGATCGGATCGGCAGCCCGGATAACGGACCGCAAAGCAAATACCTGAAGACCGTAAACCACACCGGATACCGGCGCCCTAAGTTCCAAACGGGCCAGTTGTTCCTGTAAGGACCGCCTTTTTTCGGACAACTCGACTTCGCGATACTGCAAATCACGTAGACGAGTAATAGCCTGCTCACGGCGTCCTGACGCAAGTTTCAACTTCTCGATTTCGATTTCAGTGATGCGCCCCTCAGCCTGCGCCCTGCGTGCAACCAGTTCACCAACTTGGCCAGCCAATCCGGCTTCCTCACGTTTTAGCGCGAGCACGCGAGCCGCCTGAGCAAGTCCCTTGTTCAAGAGGACCTGCTGATCCGCCAATTCGTCCTGGATCAATGACAACTGCCTGGAAAGAGCTGCCCTTTGCGCGTCAATGCCTTCGATTTGGTTTTCTATTTGCCCGCCCTGTTTGGTCAATTGCTCAAGCTCTTGTTCGACGGTCGTGCGACGCGCATGAAAAAGCCGGGTTTGCCCATCCATCATATCCTGAATTGTGGGGTCTTCGACACCTCGGGCCAAAAGCTCAGGATCAAAAATCAGATCATCGACTTCGTCGCGTTCCGCGTCCAGACGACCGCGCCGCGCCATGACCTCAAACAACTGGCTTTCTGTCACTGAAAGATTCGAAGCCAACAGAGAGTCATCAAGCCGTACAAGCAACTGGCCCTCCTCTACAGTATCCCCCTCATCCACCAGCAATTCGGAGACGATCCCGCCATCAAGGTGCTGTACGATCTGCCTGTTGCGATCCACCTCCACTCGCCCGCTCGCAATAATGGCGCCGGAAATCTCGGCGATAACGGACCACGCGCCAAATCCACCAACTAAAATGACCAGTGCGACAAGGCCGAGAATTAAGGGCGACCAGGCATTCCAATTCCTCTGACTCATCGCACGCCTCCCGTTCCTGGAGCATCTTTGATTTGTTGATAGTTCTGCAAAACGTCCTTCAATACTTCGTCTCGCGGCCCGAATGCACGCCGCGTTCCGCCCTCCAGTACCAACAATGTATCGCATTCTTTTATGGCTGCTGGCCGATGGGCCATGATGAGAACCGAACGCCCATCTTCCTTTGTGGCGCGGATCGCTCTGTTGAGCGCCAACGATCCTTCGTTGTCGAGATTTGAGTTTGGTTCATCCAGAACGAGGATAATCGGGTCTCCATACATCGCGCGCGCCAAACCGATCCGCTGCATTTGCCCGCCCGAGAGCCGCCCGCCATGCGTTGCAACTGGCGTGTCATATCCATTGGGCAGTTTCAGGATCATTTCGTGGGCATCAGCGCGCTGTGCCGCCTCAACCACTTTCTTCGGATCCAGATTTGGGTCAAATCGCGCAATATTCTCTGCCACGGTCCCGTCGAAGAGTTCCACACGCTGCGGCAAATATCCAATGTAACGCCCCAGGTCCGCGGGATCATAATGTTCCAACGCAGCCCCATCCAAGCGCACCTTGCCGCCAGCGGCGCGCCAAACGCCGGTCAGTGCGCGTGCAAGGCTCGACTTCCCGGCTCCGGATGGGCCAATCACCCCTACGGCCTGTCCGGGTGCAACTGAAAAGCTGACCATGCGCAGCGACGCTTGCGGCTCACCCGGCGGAAGAACCGTGAGCTGGTGAACATCGAGTTTTGCAGCTGGTACCGGAAGCTTTGTGCGCTGCACCTCGGGTGGAACTTCGCTCAGCAATACACCAAGGTTGTTCCAACCGGTGCGCGCCCGCTGGACGAGAGTCCATTGGTTTACCGCCATTTCGATCGGAGCCAACGCCCGCCCCATCAGGATCGAACCGGCAATCATGGCCCCCGGGGTCACCTCCCCCTTGAGTGCCAGATACGCACCCAAACCCAACATCGCCGACTGCAGGAACAGCCGGAATGTCTTTGTAGAAACCAGAAAAGCGCCCCCGACATCGGATGCGGCAACCGTCGCCCTAAGAGACTCGTCGCGCGCTTTTTGCCATCTTTCGAAAGTGGCATTCTGCATACCCATGGCACGCACCATCTCGGCTTCCGATTGTATCTGCGCGGACATCTTTTGCGCCCTGTGGGAGGTCGATCCGGCACGAGCCACGGAACGTCGTGTCGCAAACTGGTTGGCAACGGTGGTGAGGATCAAGATGCCGCCCCCTACGATCGCCAGAATACCAAGCCAAGGGTGGAACAGAGAAATCCCGAACAAGAAGACAGGCGTCCACGGAATGTCAAAAACCGTTGTCAGGACAGGAGAGGTCATCAGTCGTTGTACGGATTCGAGATCGGCAAGACCAGTTTCTGCTTTTTCCGACTGCCCGAAGACCGATCTGCGCAGGACCGCATCAAAAACCCGCTTGTCCAGTCGGGATTGGAAACGCGCGCCAACCCGAGCCATGATCCGGCCCCTGGCGAAATCCAGAAGCCCCATCATTGCAAACAGAAAACCAACCAGAATTGCCAGTGCGAACAGAGTTTCCTCCGATCGGCTTCCAAGAACTCGATCGTAGACTTGCAGCATGAACAGCGGCCCAGTCAGCATCAGGAGATTCACGAAGAAACTGAAGATGCCGGCGGCCCAATATAACCCCCTGCTCTCCCGGCGCGCGGCGCGCAGTTCTTCAAAACCTCTGCCTGAATGTGGTATTGCCATCAATCAATCCTTGTTGCTGTGTCCAGCCCCCGGTTCCAAATTGGCACGGGAGGGGCCGACACCCTGTAAAAAACCTGTTTCCATTCTGCCACAGCAGTATGGTAAGCCAATGACCCTGTTTGGGGTCCTGCTCTGAATGCATTAAGTGTCACGTATTCGTTAGTAATAGAGAAATACCCTCGTGTCATCTCGTCAAAAACCGGCTCTGAACCGATTGATCTGTCCAATCCTCATCTGCGGCGCATTGGCGCTTTCAGGCTGTGCCTCCAATAACGAGGTGAGCCGCTCCGGGATCTACGATCCCTACGAAAAAGACAACCGGCAGACGCACGAGTTCAACAAGGCCGTGGACAAATACCTGTTCTCGCCAGCGTCTGATGGTTACGGGTCGATCTTTCCCGCACCTGTGCGTCAGAGCTTCTCGAATTTCGCGGACCATCTCTCGCTGCCCAATGACGTGATCAACCATACGCTTCAGGGCGATATCGATGCTGCGGCTCTCACGACGGTGCGGTTCGTGGTCAACACGTTCTTCGGAATCGCGGGCTTTTTTGACCCGGCCACCGAATTCGACATCGCGCGTGAAGATACGGATTTCGGAGAAACCCTGCATGTCTGGGGCGCCGCCGAGGGGCCATATGTCGAATTGCCCTTCTTCGGCCCGTCGACATCACGCGACGCGGTCGGGCTCGTTACCGATATCATCATGAACCCCTTCGTAGTGCTGTTCCAGGATCCGACGCAATATATCGGTGTCGTTGCCTACGTGGTGGATGCCATGGGCAACCGCTATGACTACGATACGACCATCGATTCGATCCTGTATGAAAGCGCCGACAGCTATGCGCAGGCACGGATTCTTTATTTGCAGAATCGCCGTCATACGCTTGGAGTGGAGGGAGAAGATACTTATCTAGATCCCGATTTTGACCCTTACGAGGATCCATACGATGATTTCTGAGCTGTCCCGCCGCACTTTTGTGACTTGTCTTTCCGCCACGGCTCTAGTCGGTGCGGCTCCTGGCGCGGCGCTGGCTCTGAACGACGCACAGGCCAAGGCGCTGATCGACAAGGTCGTCGCCGACATCAACCGCGTGATCAACTCCGGCAAATCGCTGAACGCGATGATCAAGGAATTCGAACGTATCTTCGTCAAGTATGGCGACGTTCCGATCATTGCGCGCTCGGCCCTTGGCGCGGATGCCCGCCGCATGAGCAGTGCGCAGCTCAATGCCTATACCAAGGCGTTTCAGGGCTACATGGCGCGCAAGTACGGGAAGCGCTTCAACGAGTTCGTCGGAGGTAAGATCGACGTTCAGGGCAGCCGCAAGGTCAAGAGCTTCTACGAGGTCAAATCCACGGTCAAGCTGCGCGGCCAGGCGCCCTTCGAGGTCAACTTCCTCGTTTCGGACAAATCCGGCCAGGACAAGTTCTTTGACATGATCATCGAAGGCATCAGCCTGCGCCTTTCCGAAAAGTCGGAAATCGGGGCCATGCTCGACAAACGTGGCGGTGACATCAACGCCCTGATCGCGGATCTTCAAAAGGCGGGCTGAGCACTTATCGCGCCTTGCCTGCGAACCCACCGCCTGCAAAGCTCCTGTTTGACCGAACAGGAGCTGTTTCATGTCGCAACGCGCCCATACCGCCCATGAAATGATCTCCGGCATGTCACCAGAGCCCATGGACGGGACATACGTGTTTGTCACCACGACGGATACCGAACTGGCCACGGTCCTCACCGAAAACGCATTGGCACTTTATCGAGAAACCGAGGGCATCTCCCTGATTATTCCGGTCTCAGTGGCCGCCGAGGCCGGTTTCGCGGTCGATCAGCCAATGCGGTGCATCACGCTCAATGTCTATTCCGCGCTCGATGGCGTCGGCCTCACCGCTGCCGTGGCCACCGAACTGGCGGCTGTCGGTATTCCCTGCAATATGGTTGCCGCCTACAATCACGACCATGTCTTCGTGCCCGAAACCTTGCTGGAGCGCGCACTCGCCTCCCTGCAGGTGTTGCAATCAAGGGCGCAACAAGGCTGCTGACCCTAGTTGCCGCCAAGAATATCGTTGATCACACCGTTCAGGATGTCATCCAGACCCTTTTTCTTCTTTTTCTTCTTCGGCTGAGGCTTCGGCGGTTCAGGGGTAAAGGCTGGCAGAGGTGTCGGTTCCAGCCCTTCGTGAACACGCACCATGACTTCCCGCCAGATTTCTGCAGGCAACCCGCCTCCAGTCACCCCGGTCAAAGGCGTGTTGTCATCATAACCCATCCAGACACCTGCCACGTATTCGTTGGTAAAGCCGATGAACCACGCATCGCGCGCCGCCTGTGTGGTGCCGGTCTTGCCCGCGACCTGCCAGCCGGGAATCTGGGCCCGACCGCCAGTGCCTTCGCTGACAACCTTTTCCATCATCCAGATCAACTCCCGCGCTGCCGCGTCTGAAATCACCCGCTCACCGATCCCGCCACCGGTTCCCATCAGGGGCGTCTCCTCGCCCAAAAGGCGCAGTTCAACGAGGCCATAGGGCGTCACGGACGACCCCCCATTCAGGATGCCCGCATAGGCCCCCGTCATTTCAAGCAGACTGCTTTCCGATGCTCCCAGCGCAAGCGCCGGTCCTGCCGCCAGATCGCTTTCAATACCGAACATGCTGGCCACGGTGCGCACATTCTCGCGTCCTGCCTGTTCCGACACCTTGACCGCCGGGATATTCAGCGAATTCTTCAATGCAAAGGTCAGCGTTACTTCGCCATAGTGCTTTCCGGTGTAGTTCTTCGGACACCATTGCCCCGACCCCGGGATATTCATGCAATAGGGCGCATCCAGAACCATGTCATTGGCATGCTGCCCAAGATCCAGCGCCGTGGCATAGACAAAGGGCTTGAAGGCCGACCCGGTCTGACGCTTGGCCTGTGTTGCCCGGTTGAACGCGCCCGACACCTTGGTGCGGCGTCCGCCCACCATGGCCCGCACCGCGCCATCCGCGCTCATCACCACGATCGCCGCCTGTGCCTTGGACCCTTCGCGCACTTTGTTTTCAAAGACCCATTTCAGACCTTCTTCCGCAGCCTTCTGGATGCGCGGATCCATCGTGGTCTTGAGGATCACGTCCTCGGTGGTATTTGCACCAAAGAACTCGGGGACACCGTCGCTCATCAACCAGTCTGCAAAGTACCCACCCGCGCGCGCCTCAGCAGCCTCGGACAGCTCCGCCGGATGGCTCTGCCAGCGTTTCGTGTCCTTGTCAGACAGGTACCCCTGCTCGTTCATCAGGCGCAGCACCGTGGCCGCGCGATCCTGCGACCGCTGCAAATTGGCCGTTGGAGCCAAAGATGACGGCGCGGTCAGCAGCCCCGCAATCATTGCACCTTCTGCCGGGTTGAGATTCGCCGACGGTTTACCAAAATACCGCTGCGATGCGGCCTCGGCCCCATAGGCACCCGCCCCCATATAGGCCCGGTTCAGATAGACCGACAGGATCTCGTTCTTGGAGTACTTGGCCTCCATCGCCATCGCGTAGATCGCTTCCTTCGCCTTGCGCCAAAGCGACCCGCGGCGACAATCGCTGACATATTCCGCCTCATTCTTCCATTCTGATGCGTCGTATTCCACGCCAAGACACATCAGCTTGGCGGTCTGTTGCGTGATCGTGGACCCACCATGCCCGCTCAAAGGCCCACGTCCTTCGCTCAGGTTGATCCGCACCGCACCGACGATCCCACGCGGGCTGACTCCAAAGTGACGATAGAACCGCTTATCCTCGGTGGCGATCACGGCGTTCTTGAGGTGTTTGCTCACCGTGTCCGCCGTCACCACGCCGCCAAACTGGTCACCGCGCCACGCAAAGACCTGATCACCGCGGTCCAGCAACGTCACCGACCCGCGCGCGCGCCCGTCCAAAAGCTCTGTAACATCCGGCAAGGTCATGTAGACATAGCCGACCGCCATCCCCAGAAGCAGCACCACGACCAGGCTGATCCGCCAGGTAAACGCCCAGACAATCCCCCAGATCCAGCGCAGGATACCAAGGAAGAAGGCGACGACAGGATTGCGTTTCTTCTTCGAAGCCCGAGTCGGCTTGCGCTTGGCAGTGGCTTTTTTCGGCGCAGCCTTGCCCTTGGCGGCCGGCTTGCGCGCCGCCTTGGACGGCTTTTTGGCCGCGCTCCCATGGCGTCTTTCCGCCACGAGGGGCGGTCTCTTACGTCCTGAATCACTCATACTGCTGCTCTGCCCGGCACGTTCTTTTGCCCACACAATACCTGCATTCCTCGGACTTGTTGAGCCATCCCGTTATCAGAATCCATCCGCTGATCGGCTAATTTTTGGGCAATCGGACTTTTCGGCCTATTTTTTGTGCGATCAGCTCCGAAAATGCGGTGTTTCCGGGCACCGAGACTTCGATTCCCGGCCTCACACAGGTTTTTCTGCATGTGCAAAATTCGCGAGGGGACGCCTCGCCATCTGAAAAGGGGAACAAGGTGAAACTCATCATTGCAACGATCAAACCGTTCAAGCTTGAGGAGGTTCGCGAAGCGCTGACCGACATCGGCGTGCGCGGCATGATGGTCACAGAGATCAAGGGCTTCGGCTCTCAGTCCGGCCATACCGAAATCTATCGCGGCGCAGAATACGCCGTGAACTTCGTGCCCAAGGTCAAGCTTGAGCTGGTCGTTCCGGCATCCATGTCCGACCAGGTCATCGAAACCATCACCAAAACCGCCCAGACCGGCAAGATCGGCGACGGCAAAATCTTCGTGCTCGACGTGCAGCAGGCGATCCGCGTGCGCACCGGCGAAACCGACGCAGACGCAATCTAAGCGTCCCAGGGGAAGGAAAACACTTATGAAAACCCTTACGAAATTCGCCCTGCCCGCCGCGCTAATCGCGCTGCCGGCCATGGGCATGGCCGAAGAAGGTCCGGTTCCCGGCGTGAACGCCTCGACCGACACGGTCTTCATCCTGAATTCGGTGCTGTTCCTTGTGGGCGGCTTCCTCGTGTTCTGGATGGCAGCAGGCTTTGCCATGCTGGAAGCGGGGCTCGTGCGCTCCAAGAACGTGACCATGCAGCTGATGAAGAACGTTGCCCTGTTCTCGCTGGCGGCCATCTTCTACTACCTGATCGGCTATAACCTGATGTATCCGCTGGGCACCTGGTCGGTTGACGGCATCCTGTCGGGCGTCTGGGGTCCCGGTGTACTCGAAGCGGTTGGCGTTTCGGCGGCAGATGCCGACGATTACTCCTATGCCTCGACCGGCTCGGATTTCTTCTTCCAGCTGATGTTCTGCGCCACCACGGCCTCGATCGTTTCGGGTACGCTGGCTGAACGTATCAAGCTCTGGCCCTTCCTGATCTTCGTGATCATTCTGACCGGCATCATCTATCCGCTGCAGGCATCGTGGAAATGGGGCGGAGGCTTCCTTGATGCGGCTGGTTTCCTGGACTTCGCTGGCTCGACCGTTGTGCACTCGGTGGGTGGCTGGGCCGCTCTGACCGGCGCGCTGATCCTGGGTCCGCGTATCGGCAAGTATAACAAAGATGGCAAGACCGTTCCGATGCCCGGTTCGAACCTGACCCTCGCCACTTTGGGCACGTTCATCCTGTGGCTCGGCTGGTTCGGCTTCAACGGCGGCTCGCAGCTGGCCATGGGCACCGTGGGTGACGTTGCCGACGTGTCGCGCATCTTCGCCAACACCAACACGGCAGCCGCCGGTGGCGCCATTGCAGCCATGATCGTCTCGCAGCTGATGTTTAAAAAGCCTGACCTTACCATGACCTTGAACGGCGCGCTGGCCGGTCTCGTGTCGATCACAGCAGAGCCGCTGACGCCTTCCCTCGGCGCAGCAACCCTGATCGGCATGATCGGCGGTGTGATCGTGGTCTTCGCCATCCCGATGATGGACAAGCTTAAGATCGACGACGTGGTTGGCGCGATCCCGGTTCACCTGATCTGCGGCATCTGGGGCACAATTGCCGTGGCCTTCACCAACTCGGATGCCTCCATCGGCACCCAGCTCTATGGCGTGATCGTGGTTGGCATCTTCACCGTGGTTGTCTCGGGTGTGGTCTGGTTCATCCTGAACGCCATCATGGGACTGCGGGTCGACGAAGAGACCGAGATCAATGGTCTGGACATGGCCGAGCTCGGGATGGAAGCCTATCCCGAATTCACCAACGGCTAACCCCGTCGGTCCCCCCCTGAAAAACAAGAGGCCCGGGCTCCCCAAAGCCCGGGCCTCTTCGTGCGAAACGTCTTCCGCACGGGCCGTCCCGTCAGGCGCAAGCGCCCTGTGGCCGCATTTCCAGGTGCACGTGCTTTCGCAACTCGGCAATCAACTGGGCCTGCGCCACGCGCTCGCCCGGGTCGGTCAACTGCGTCAACCGCGCTTGTGCGGCGACGATCTGCCAGTTGAGAAGTCCAATCAAACTTTCACCGCGCGCGTTCGAACGGACATCTTCGCGCGACCGGGGCACCGCCGCCAGCCGCAATGCACCGTCTGGGCGCTCAGCCAACTTCAAAGCTCTTTGAATGACGTGATGCATCTGTTTTCGCATCCGGAGTCCTTCCCGACCCGAAGATCGGGTCCTTGTGATCAAGCCGCATATTGCTGACCGACATATGGGAGCACATCCTTGGTTTTTCAGGGCCAAAACACAGTCGTGACAGGAATTCACAAAAGATTGACGCCTCCGGTCAAACAGCCCCTTCGACAAACGGACACTTCAACTTGACATATCCGACTATTTTTGTCAGCTTAAGCGCAACAGCCACCCAGCCGGGAAGCCAACAATCCAGACCCATCACCGAAAGAGGCTCGCATGACGGTGCACCAGCCATTTGTCCCGACCACCAACCTGACCCCGATCCACGATGCAACGCGCCTGACCGGCGACAATGGCCTCGCCCATATTCAGCTTGGCGACCAGCTCTATACGCTGCGCATCACCCGCGCTGGAAAACTGATCCTGACCAAGTGAGCGCAGGCGCGACACATGCGCCCATCCCCATAGGATACACGCGCCACTTAACCCTCCCTTAGATATTTGAAGCCACCCTGAGCGCAATTCTTTGCTGGGAATGAATTTCATGGGGTTCTGGTTGCGCCATACCAAGGCTGTCATCTGCGCATGTCTCGCGAGTGTCCTCCTCGCGCAATCAGCCCTGGCGCGTTGCGGCCTGCCTGATGAGGTCATGCACCTGTGGGAGCAACTGGAGACCGCCAGCGCCATCTCCGGTGCAGATCAGGCGGCCTGGGCTCACCGGCTCTCGAACGCATCGGGCCGGGTCGACATGGGCGCCGTGAGCAAGAAACTCTTCTCCGTCGGCATGCCAAACAGCCGCACGCAGGTCGACGTGCTCTTGCGCGAGGCGCAGAGGTTCGGGGGCGACAGGGACTGGTTCGACCGCAAACAGCTGCGCCGCCAGCTCGACCTTGTTGAACAGTTGGACATCCTTGTTTGCAAACTGGAAACCTCCGATGGCAGGTCCGGCGATCGGACGGAGCCCGAAAAGGTCGGCAAGTCCAATGCACTGATGCCCCTGCCCCGCCAACTCCTTGATTCAGAGGGCATGTTGAGAATGGGGGTGCTTCTCGGGGTCGTAGCCCTAATGATCCTCCTGATCTTCGGGATCAGAGTGGCCTTTGACTGGGCCTATGCCATCACCCACAACCGTCGCAGCTGCCGGATACAGGCCGTCGTCGAATCGGGGCTGGACGTGATCGACGGACACATCACCATTCTCGGGCGCAAGGGGTGCCGTTTCCAGCCGGTCAACGATGGCGCCTATGCCCGGCTCGAGCAAATGGCCCAGACCCGATACGTGACGCTCTATGTCGATGATCACGCTTTCCCAATGCTGATCGACGGGACATATGGCCATTTCGCCGCCCTTTATTTCAATGTGCCGCTCAGTCGGGAAAGACAGGGAACCCTGCTAGGGTATTCGTCGATGACCCCCAGATACGTGCCCCGCAGCAAGACCACTGGACGGACACGCAAAAGCAAGCAGGCGGACAAGGCCCGTGCGCCACACGGCTCGCGCGCCAGCGGATAAAAAAAGGGCGCCTCGCAAGGCGCCCAATCCAATCGGTATAGCGTGTTCGCGCGGATCAGATTCCAGCGTCGATGATCGCCTTGGCCAGAACCGGCACGCTGTGCGCATTCAGACCGGCGATGTTCAGACGGCTGTCACTTACCATGTAGATCGCGTGATCCGCACGCAGGATTTCCACCTTGTCCGGCGTGGTGCCGATCTGGCTGAACATGCCGCGATGCTGCGCGATGAAGCCGAAACGGTCCGACCCGGACAGCTTCTGCAATTCATCCGCCAGTTGCTGACGCAGCCCCAGCATGCCAAGACGCATCTCTTCCAGCTCCGCCATCCAGTCAGCCTTGAGCGCCGGATCAGTGAGGATTTCCGTCACCACCCGCGCCCCGTGATCGGGCGGGAAGGAAAAGTTCTGACGGTTGAGGTGGTTCAGGTTGCCCTGCGTTACCGCCGTGTTCTCGGCCTTTTCGCCAATCGCAATCAACAAACCAGTGCGTTCGCGATAGATACCGAAATTCTTCGAGCAGCTCGCCGCGATCAGCAACTGGGGCACAGAAGACGCCACCAACCGAGTCGCCGCCGCATCTTCTTCGAGACCGTCACCAAAGCCCTGATAGGCGATGTCGATCATCGGCAGACAACCCTGGTCGTTGATCAGGTCGATCACCGATTGCCACTGTGTCAGGTTCAGGTTGGCGCCCGTCGGGTTGTGACAGCAGCCATGCAGCAGAACCACGTCATTCGACGTAACCTCGGCCAGGTCTTCCATCATGCCTTCGAAATCCACCGCCCGGGTCTCGGTGTCGAAATAGCGATACTTGACGACCGGAATACCCAGATAGCCCAGAATGCTCACGTGGTTGGGCCATGTCGGGTCAGACACAAAAACCCGCGCATCCGGGTTGGCCATCTTCACCAGTTCAAACGCCTGACGCACGGCACCGGTGCCACCCGGGGTCGCTACTGCCGCCAGCCGCGCACGGTCCACACTGTCCGCCAGCAAAAGATCACACATCGCCTCGGAATAGGCCGGGTCTCCGGCCAGACCGACATAGGATTTGCTGGTCTGCTCCTCGACCAGCTTGCGCTCAGCCGCCTTGACGGCGCGCATGACCGGGGTCACGCCCTCGGCGTTTTTGTAGACCCCGACGCCAAGGTCGATCTTGGTCGGGCGCGGGTCTTCGCGGTAAAGGGCCATCAGGCCAAGGATCTTGTCCTTGGGCTGTTCTTTCAGATTGCTGAGCATCATGCTTCTCCCGTGGCAATGGGCAAAGTGGGGAACGCCCCCCACTCGGTCCAGGAACCGTCATAAATCGAATAGTCGGACTTGCCGAACCGCTCCATGGCCAGTGCCAGAATACAGGCAGTGACCCCGGAGCCGCAGGACGTGATTGCTGGCTTTGACAGGTCCACGCCCGCCGCTTCGAACGCGGCCTCGAGCGCATCCGGCTCTTTCATCGTCCCGTCTTCATTCAAAAGCACGGCAAAGGGGACGTTCTTCGACCCCGGAATATGGCCCGAGCGCAGACCTTCGCGCGGCTCGGGTGCCTCGCCCCGAAACCGCTCGCCGCTGCGCGCGTCAATGATCTCGTAATCGCCAAGCTTGCTGGCGGCGGCAACCTGCGTGACATCTTTGACAAGGTGATTCTGGCGGCGCACTGTCATGTGACGGTCACGGATCACCGGCGGCATATCCTCGATCGGGCGCCCCTCGGCCTTCCACTTTTCGAACCCGCCGTCCAGGACGGCAACGTCGTTCTGCCCCATCAGCTTGAACAGCCACCAGACCCGCGCCGCCGAAAAGGCGCCGTTGGTGCCATAAACCACGACCTGATGACCGTCCCCGACCCCCATGGCGCGCATCCGGCTCATGAACTTCTCGATTGGCGGCACCATATGCGGCAGGTCACTGCGCAGGTCGCTGATCTCGTCAATGTCAAAGAAACGGGCGCCGGGAATGTGCTCGGCGTCATACTCGGCCTTGGCGTCACGATTCTCGGCTGGCATGTGCCAGCTTGCGTCGATCACGCGCAAATCCGGGTCCTTGAGGTGCTTGGCCAGCCATTGCGTGGAAACAAGCGTTTTGGGATCGTCCTGTGCCATGTTTGCCCCCGGGTCAGAGTCGATCCCCTGCCTACTACCGGGGACGCCGCGAGGCAAGGGTGCGACGCCTGTTAAGCGCCGCACAAATTGTCCTATTTGGACAGCGCGTTGCGGACTACGCTGACCAGCGCCAGCACCACGCCGCCGCCCACACCACCGCTGGCGATCTGACCGATGATCCCGGCAATATCCATGCCGCCTCCAGCCAGCCCCCCGGCGCCGATCATGCCCAGCAACTGGCCGCCAAGCCCGCCTCCGAGGATCCCGGCAATCGAGTTGATCAGCACGCCCTGATCTATCTTGCCAACCAGCTTGCCAGCCACATTGCCGCCGAATGCGCCAGCCAGAAGCGAAATCAAGAGTTCCATGTCATGTCCTTTTTGTCATCCACAAGTGATCTGGTAACGCGTTCTTTCGCGTATACTCGTTATGGTCACACAGTACGGGCCGTTCACAGCTGTGGCAGCGGGAAAACCTTGCCGCCATTCCCCGCACTCAATACAGGAGCGCCGATGACCGCCCGCAACAACGACATCGTTCTCATCCTCGGAAGCGGCCCCCAGGCCCCCCATAGCCGCGGCTGGGACAGGAGCCAGTTCTCGGACATCGTCGCTATCAACAATGCGTGGAATGTGCGCCCGGACTGGACCCACCTGATTCACCCTGAAGATTTTCCGCCCGCCCGACGCCCCTCAGAACTGGCGCCGGGCCAACGCATGGTTGACCATACCGAGTATGTCCCGCAAACCAACCGCTTTGGCGGCATGGTCTATGCCGGGGGCACGATGGCATTCACGGCCGGGTACTGGGCGCTCGGGGCGTTGCAACCGCGAATCCTCGCGTTCATGGGCTGTGACATGGTCTATCCAAGTAAGGGAAGAACACATTTTTATGGAACTGGCACCGCCGATCCGCTGCGCGATGACCTTACGCTTCAAAGCCTCGAGGCCAAATCCGCGCGCCTCTGGTTCATGGCCGCCGAGCAAGGATGCCTTTGCGTGAACCTCTCGACCGCGCCAAGCCGCCTGCTGTTTCCCCGCGCGGCTCCCGCAGAACTGGCGGGCCTACCCCCGATCACAGCGCCACATCCCAAGGTGACGGCCCCGGCGATTCTGAACGAATTGAAACTGGGGTATACAGCTCCTGACGGACGGTATTGGGAACAGCGCGACCAATATGACGCGACCGAACTGGCGCGAATCGACGCCCTGTGGCTCGACGCGTGGGGGGTAGCCTCAGTCGCCGTGGCGTAGCAGGCGCTGTTTCTGACGGCCCCAGTCGCGCTTGGCCTCGGTGGCACGCTTGTCGTGGTTCTTCTTGCCCTTGGCGATGCCGATCTTCAGCTTCACCAGCCCCCGATGGTTGAAATACATGACCAACGGCACCAGCGTCATGCCCTTGCGTTGGGTCGCATTCCACAGGTTTGTCAGCTCCTTGCGGCTGACGAGAAGCTTGCGCTTGCGCCGTTCAAGATGAGAAAACATGGCCCGCTCGTAGGGCGCGATGTAGGAATTGACCAGCCACAGCTCGCCCTCTTCCACCGCGGCATAGCTTTCGGCGATATTGGCAGATTTTTCGCGCAGGGACTTGACCTCCGACCCGCTCAGGATGATCCCGCATTCTAGGTCATCCTCGATCGCATAGTCGTAGCGGGCGCGCCGGTTTTCGGCGATCACCTTGTAGTTCGGGTCCGTGCTCTGTTTCTTTTTCTTGGCCATGGTCGGGATGGGATAGCGTGCGGCGCGCGTGGTGTCCATGGGGGTTCGGGGCGCTGCCCCGTCTCAGCAAGCTGAGACTCCCCGGGGTATTTTTGGAAAAAGAAAGACATGGGTGGCCATTGCGGCTATGGAGGCGCGATGAAGAAGTTCGAGATCTTTCTGGTAGCACCTCCCGGGCTTGAAAAAGCCCTTGTCGAAGAAGTGCGCGCGGCGGGGTTTGCCAAGCCCAAGATGATGCCCGGTGGTGTGCGGTTTCGCGGCAACTGGCGGGATGTGTGGCGTGCCAATCTGGTGTTGCGCGGCGCGGTACGGGTGCTCGCCCGATTGGGTGGGTTTTCTGCCATGAGCCTTGGTGCGCTCGAGAAGCGGGCGACCGATTTTCCATGGCTCGATGTGCTGCGCCGCGATGTGCCGGTGCGGGTCGAAGTGACGTCGCAGAAGTCCAAGATCTATCATCAGGGCGCCGCCGCCGAGCGGATCAAAAAGGTTCTGCGCGAGGCGGTCGGCATCCCGGTCGCGGCGGATGCGCCGGTGTTGCTCAAGACCCGGATCGACGACAATCACGTCACCTTCAGCATTGATACCTCGGGCGAGAGCCTTCACAAGCGCGGCCACAAGGAGGCCGTCGCAAAGGCGCCGATGCGCGAAACCATGGCGGCGCTGTTCCTGCGCCAGATGGGGTTTGACGGGCAGGAGCCGGTGCTGGATCCGATGTGCGGCTCGGGTACATTCGTGATAGAGGCCGCCGAGATCGCCGCAGGTTTGAAGCCGGGCCGCTCACGCCACTTCGCCTTCGAGCACCTCGCCGGGTTTGATGCAGCCGCTTGGCAGGCAATGCGCGCGCAAGGCCCCGCAACCGCCCCCGCGGTGCTATTCTATGGCTCGGATCGCGATGCCGGGGCGGTGACGATGAGCACCGCCAATGCCAAGCGGGCCGGCGTCGCCGACTGGACCCGGTTCACTCAAGGCAGCGCCTCCGAGATCACCCCGCCGGAAGGGCCGCCGGGGCTGGTGATCGTCAATCCGCCCTATGGCGCGCGGGTGGGCAACAAGAAACAGTTGTTTGGCCTTTATGCCGGGCTTGGACGGGCGCTGCTTGAGCGGTTTTCCGGCTGGCGCGTCGGCATCGTGACCACCGATGGTGGATTGGCGCGGGCGACCGGATTGCCCCTGCTCGAGCCGGGGCCGCCGGTGGCCCATGGGGGTCTTCGGGTCAAGCTTTACCGCACCGATCCGCTGCCCTGATCCTGCGGGACAGGGACGCCCCTTGGCGGTGTCAGCAGATCCCGCAGCAATGCCACCGGATGGCGGCGCAGGGTCAGCCGCATTGCCACGTAATCCTCGACCACATGTTCGCCCTCGCTCATCTCGGGCAAGAGCGCGGCCGGCTCCACGATCCCCTCGCCATCCATGTCCCCGGCAAACAGCGGCAGCGGCTTTTCGGCGGTGATCGCCTTGGCCTCCCACAGCGCCTCGCGCCGCTTGAGCCCCAGCCCAGCAAAACAATCCGCTTCGGCCAGCAGGGTCAGCACATGCGGCGCCACCCCGGCGCGCCGCCAGACATCCTCGACCGTCAGGTACCCATTGCCCCGCGCTGCCGTGATCCAGCGCGCATCCTCTTCCTTGAGCCGCCGCACCTGCCGGAACCCAAGACGCAAGGCCAGCCCCCCGCGCCCGTCCGGTTCCATCACGTTGTCCCAGTAGCTTTCGTTGATATCCACCGGGCGCACCTCCACCCCATGTTCGCGCGCATCGCGCACGATCTGGGCCGGGGCATAAAAGCCCATCGGCTGCGAGTTCAGCAGGGCACAGGCAAACACCCCCGGATGGTGGCACTTGATCCACGCGCTGGCATAAACCAACAGCGCAAAAGACGCCGCGTGGCTCTCGGGGAAACCATAGGATCCGAACCCCTCGATCTGGGAAAAGCAACGCGCGGCGAAATCTTCGTCATAGCCGTTCTTTTTCATGCCCCGCATGAAGCGGTCGTGAAATTCGCTGACTGATCCGTGTTTCTTGAAGGTCGCCAGCGAGCGGCGCAGGCGGTCGGCCTCTTCCGGGGTGAACCCGGCGCCGATAATGGCGATCTGCATCGCCTGTTCCTGGAACAATGGCACGCCCAGCGTCTTGCCCAGCACCTCGCCCAGCGCATCCGACGGGAATGTCACCTTCTCCTCGCCATTCCGCCGCCGGATATAGGGGTGCACCATGTCGCCCTGAATGGGTCCGGGGCGGATGATCGCCACCTCGATCACCAGGTCATAGAAATTACGCGGCCGCATCCGGGGCAGGAAATTCATCTGTGCCCGGCTTTCCACCTGAAACACGCCGATACTGTCCGCCGCACACAGCATGTCGTAAACCGCCGGGTCCTCGGGCGGCAGGCTCGAAAGCGTGAAACGCTGCCCAAGATGCAGATCCATCAGGTCAAACGCCTTGCGGATACAGGTCAGCATCCCAAGGCTCAGCACATCAACCTTCAGGATGCCAAGCGCGTCGATATCATCCTTGTCCCAGCAGATGACCGTCCGGTCTTCCATCGTCGCGTTTTCAATCGGGACCAGCTCATCCAACCGCCCCTCGGTGATGATGAATCCCCCGACATGCTGGGACAGATGGCGCGGAAACCCGATGATCTCGTGCACCAGCGCCATGGTCCGCTGCAACTGCGGATCCTTGGGATCAAGGCCGATCTCGCGCATGCGTGCATCTTCCACCCCGCTCGCACTGAAAAACCCCCAGAGCTGCGAAGACAGCGCCGTGATCGTGTCCTCGCTCAGCCCCATGGCACGGCCCACCTCGCGAATGGCACGCTTGCCCCGGTAATGCACCACCGTCGCACACAGCCCCGCGCGGTGGCGGCCATAGCGCTCATAGATCCACTGGATCACCTCTTCGCGCCGCTCATGTTCGAAATCCACGTCGATATCGGGCGGCTCATCCCGCGCTTCGCTGACAAAGCGCTCGAACACCATGGTGCCGATCTCGGGGCTGACCGAGGTGACACCAAGACAGTAACACACCACCGAATTGGCCGCGCTCCCGCGCCCCTGACACAGGATGTCGCGCGACCGGGCAAAGGCCACGACGTCGCGCACGGTCAGGAAGTAGGGCTCGTAATTTAGCTTGGCGATCAGGGTCAGTTCGTGTTCGAGCATGCCCCGCACCTTGTCGGGCGCCCCGTGCGGATACCGCCAGCGCAGCCCCTCATGGGCCAGCCGCCGCAAACGCTCGCTCGCGGTCTCACCGGATGCCACTTCGCTGGGATATTCATAGCGCAACTCATCAAGCGAAAAACCGCATCGGGCCGCAAGGGTTTCGGTCTGCGCCAGGGCCGCTTCATACCCCTTGAAAAGCTGCGCCATTTCGCCCGCACGACGCAGGCGCTGCTCGCCATTGGCCAGCGCGGCGCGCCCCAGTTCCGCTACCCGGCATCCCAGCCGCACCGCGCTCAGCACATCCGCCAGCCGCCGCCGTCCACCGTGATGCATCATCGGCGCGGCCGTCGCGACCAGCGGCAGGCTGAGCCGTGCCGCCTCCTCGGCCCGCACGGCAAAACGGGCGGCATCCTCGCCATCATATCCCGGCGTCAGCGCAAGCTGCATCCGCCCGGCAAAGCGGCGCGTCAACCGAGGCAGATGCCGCGCCCACCCGCTCGCGCCGCACGGCCCCGCCAGCCCCCCGACACCGCTCTGTGCCCCCGGATGCAGGATCAACTGCAGCCCCTCACCGTGATCCAGCAGGTCGGCAAGGGTCAGCCGACAACTCCCCTTCTCTGCCCTGAGCCGCCCCTTGGACAGCACCCGGCACAGGCTGGCCCAGCCCACCCGTGTTTCAGGAAGCGCTGTAACCGGCGGCGCATCCTCAAACACCAGCCGTGCGGCCGGAATCAGCCGGGGCGTGGCATAGATCGGGGCGCTATCCGGCTTTGGCACATGGTCGGGCCGGGGTGGCCCGATCAGCCCCACCTCCCGGTCAAACGCCAGCCTCTCGCGCACCTTGCGTGAAATCTCGCGCGCCTGCGCATGCGCCCGCACAATCCCCGCCACGCTGTTCACATCGGCAATCGCAATCGCCTCCAGCCCCGCCATGGCGGCCCGGCGCATGTATTCCTCCGGGTGCGACGCCCCCGTCAGGAAGGTGAAGTTCGACGTGATGCAAAGCTCGGCTACCATGGTGACTCAAGATAATATTCACTCTTTGTTCTCATTGCGAGTCACATTCCCGGTCACGCGTGCTGCAAGGACGGGATTGGGTATTTGGAACCATTGAGAAGAGGCACAAACGAAAAACGGGGCCGAAAGGGCCCCGTCTCTGCGCATGTCTGTCCTGATCAATCGGCAGCAATCAGCTCGGCCTGTGCCACGATCACCTCGGCCTGCTTGATCGAGGCGATATCCACCAGGCGCCCCTTGTAAACGGTGGCGCCTTCGCCATTGGCCTTGGCCTGTTCCATGGCGGCGAGGATCTCGCGCGCTTCGGTCACGGCTTCCTCGGAGGGGGTGAACACCTCGTTGGCCAGCGCGATCTGCTTGGGGTGGATGGCCCATTTGCCGACCATGCCCAGCGTCGCGGACCGTTTGGCCTGCGCGATGAAACCTTCGTCATCCGAGAAATCCCCAAACGGACCATCAACAGGCAGAACACCATGGGTCCGGCAGGCCGCGACGATCGCCGCCTGCGCCCAGTGCCACGGGTCCGACCAGTGTTTCTCGCCTTCGCGGATCATGTAATAGTTTTCCTGCGTGCCGCCGATCCCGGTGGTCTGCATCCCCATCGAGGCCGCAAAGTCTGCCGCGCCAAGGCTCATGGCCTCAAGACGGGGCGACGCGGCGGCGATGGCTTCGACATGGGCAATCCCGGCGGCCGATTCGATGATCACTTCAAAGGCAATCGGCTTCGCGCGGCCCTTGGCGCGCTCAATCGCCGTGACCAGCGCATCCACCGCATAGATATCTTCGGCGCAACCGACCTTGGGGATCATGATCTGGTCCAGACGGTCGCCCGCCTGTTCAAGCAGGTCGACAACGTCGCGATACCAGTAGGGCGTGTCGAGCCCGTTGATCCGCACAGACAGGGTCTTCTTGCCCCAGTCAATCGTGTTGATCGCCTCGATCGCGTTGGCGCGGGCGATATCCTTGTCGCTCGGCGCAACCGAGTCTTCGAGGTCGATGTTGATCACGTCCGCCGCAGAAGCGGCCATCTTGGCGAACAGCTTGGTGTTGGAAGCCGGGCCAAACAGCTGGCAGCGGTTAGGGCGGGCCGGGGCGGCGGGCTGGATGCGGAAGCTCATGTCTGTCTGGCCTTTCGGTAATGAAATTGCGTCAGGGTCTGGCGTAGCGGTATTAAATTGCGCGCCTCGCTGCAAGTGGAATCTGTGCGCCTGCGGCATGATCACGCCGCACCGCAGAAGAAATAGGGCAATCTTGCTGAGCCATTGACAGATTCCGGGATAATGACCCCACGTTAAGAGAAATTCTCCCGCAAAATTTGAAATTCTTCGAATTTTCTTCCAGTCACGCAGGCATTCGACGCAGCTTAACAAGATAATTTCGCGACCGCTGGGCAAAACTGCCATTCAAGAAACATGATTGGGGAACTGCGCCATGTCGATGATTGAAACTCCGTACCTGCTTTTCCTGGGCGACGCCCCGGACCAACTCGCCGCAAAAGTTGCCATCGGTATCAAGGACTGGCGCCCCGAAAACGCCGTGGGCCAGTTCCGCATGGAAGGCTGCAAGGCAGATGTCGGCCTCACCGACATGACGCTGGTCGAAGCGCGCGAGGCCGGCGCCAAGACGCTGGTGATCGGTGTGGCCAACCGCGGCGGCGTGATCTCTCCCGAGTGGAAAAAAGTTCTGGTCATGGCGCTTGAAGAGGGTTTCGACCTTGCCTCGGGCCTGCACAACCTGCTGCGCGACGAACCTGACCTCGTGGCCGTGGCCGAAGCCACGGGCCGCAAGCTGCACGACGTGCGCGTGCCAGAATTCGATTACCCGATCGCCAATGGCAAGAAGCGCCGCGGCAAGCGCTGTCTCGCCGTGGGTACCGACTGCTCGGTCGGCAAGATGTACACCGCACTTTGCATGGATGACGAAATGCGCAAGCGCGGTATGAAGTCGACCTTCCGCGCGACGGGCCAGACAGGCATCCTGATCACCGGCGACGGTGTGCCGCTTGACGCCGTGATCGCCGATTTCATGGCCGGGTCCGTCGAATGGCTGACCCCGGACAATGACGACGACCACTGGGATCACATCGAAGGTCAGGGCAGCCTGTTCCACGTCTCCTATTCCGGCGTTACCATGGCGCTGATCCATGGCGGCCAGCCGGATGCACTGGTGCTTGCCCACGAACCCACCCGCGAGCACATGCGTGGCCTTCCCGAATACCAGCAGCCCTCGCTGCCCGAGCTGCGTGACATGGCGCTTGCGCTGGCCCGCGTGGCCAACCCTGCCTGCCAGGTGATCGGCGTTTCGGTCAACACACAGCACATGGGGGAAGACGAAGCCAAGGCTTATCTCGCCGAAATCGAGGCCGAAATGAACCTGCCCGCCACTGACCCGTTCCGCTTTGGCGCAGGCAAGCTGGTGGCTGCGCTCGCCGCCGTTTGATAGAAGGCAAGGCCGGGGGCGCTGCCCCCGGACCCCCGAAGTATTTTTGGCAAAATGAAGGAGCAGGTTGTGGAGATTTCAGTCACGGCTGACGTGTTCAAACTGGCGCAAGTTTTCACCATTTCGCGCGGCTCGCGCACCGAAGCCAAAGTGCTGACTGTGCGGATTACCGAGAATGGCGTGACCGGATGGGGCGAATGCGTGCCCTATGCGCGTTACGATGAAACACTCGAAAGCGTGACCGCCGAGATCGAAAGCGTCAGAGGCCCCGTGACGCGGGAAGGGCTCTACACATTACCAGCCGGGGCCGCCCGCAACGCGCTGGACTGCGCGCTTTGGGATCTTGAGGCCAAGAAGGCGGGCAAGCGGGTTTGGGACTTGGCCTGGCTGCCCAAGCCGGGGCCGGAAATCACCGCTTACACCCTGTCGCTGGACACCCCCGAAAAGATGCGGGACCAGGCGGCACAAAACGCCTTTCGTCCGCTTTTGAAGATCAAGCTTGGCACGCCCGACGACATGCCCCGCCTTGAAGCGGTCCGCGCGGGCGCCCCGAAATCGACCATTATCGTCGATGCCAACGAGGGCTGGTCCGCCGAGGTCTATGCCGATCTCGCGCCGCATCTGGTGCGTCTGGGCGTGGCGCTTGTGGAACAGCCCCTGCCCGCGGGCGAGGATGACGCGCTTCTCGGCATGGAGCGCCCGGTACCTGTCTGCGCCGATGAAAGTTGTCATGACCGCGCCAGCCTTCCGGCGCTCAAGGGCAAATACGATGTGGTCAATATCAAGCTCGACAAGACCGGCGGCCTGACCGAGGCGCTTGCACTGCGCGAAGCGGCTCTGGCCGAAGGCTACAAGGTCATGGTCGGTTGCATGGTCGGCTCAAGCCTTGCCATGGCGCCGGCAACGCTTGTGGCCCAAGGCGCGATGATCACCGATCTGGACGGGCCGCTTCTGCTGGCCGAGGACCGCGACCAACCGCTGCTGTTTGACGACGCGGGCGTTCATCCACCCGAGGCCGGTTTGTGGGGGTGATCGGAACCGGGCCACACCCATCGCGCCAGGGCAACCTGCGTTGACAAAACCCGCATTTGCGCCAAAACAGGCGGCGCAGCGCAAAACCCTAGCAGAGAAGACAAGCACCATGACCAGAACCGTATACGTAAATGGCGAATACCTGCCCGAAACCGAAGCCAAGGTTTCGATTTTTGATCGCGGCTTTCTCTTTGCAGACGCGGTCTATGAAGTGACATCGGTCCTGGAAGGCAAGTTGATCGACTTTGACGGCCACGCCGTGCGCCTGCAGCGTTCGCTGGACGAGCTCGAAATGGCAAGCCCATGCTCCAAGGAAGATCTGCTCGAAATCCACCGCAAGCTGGTGGAACTGAACGGAATCGACGAAGGTCTGATCTACTTGCAGGTCACGCGCGGCTCGGATGGCGATCGCGATTTTGTCTTCCCTTCCGAAGACACCCCGCCAAGCCTCGTACTCTTTACCCAGAACAAGCCCGGCCTCGCCGACAGCCCTGCCGCCAAGAAGGGCGCCAAGGTTATCTCGATCGAGGACATCCGCTGGGGCCGCCGCGACATCAAGACGGTGCAGCTGCTCTACCCATCCATGGGCAAAATGATGGCCAAGAAGGCCGGGTGCGACGACGCATGGCTGGTTGAGGATGGCTATGTCACCGAAGGGACATCCAACAACGCCTATTTCGTCAAGGACGGCACCATCGTCACCCGCCCGCTCTCCAATGACATCCTGCACGGAATCACCCGCAAGGCGGTGCTGCGAATGGCTCAGGAAGCCCAGATGAAAATCGAAGAGCGCCTCTTTACCATCGAGGAAGCCCAGGGGGCCGATGAAGCTTTCACCACGTCGGCCAGCGCTTTCGTGATGCCGGTCATCGAGATTGACGGCGTTCAGCTTGGCGACGGAACGCCCGGTCCGATCGCACGCCGCCTGCGCGAAATCTATCTGGAAGAAAGCCGCAACGCCGCTGTTTGAAGACAAGGTGGGAGGGGGTCAGCCCCCTCTTGAGCCCATGGCTCAATTCACCCCCGGGGTATTTTCGGAAAAAGAAAATGCGCTTTCTGTTTCCGGAAATACCCCGGGGGGGCGCCGCAGCTTGCTGTGGCGGGGGGCAGCGTCCCCTTATTTGTTCAGCCCGTCCAAACGCGCGCGCACGCTCAGCCCATGCGCCTCAAGGCTCTCCGAGATGGCCAGCGTCTCAGCGGCCGGCCCAATCGCGCGGAGCGCTTCGGGTGTCATTTTTGACAAGGTCGTGCGTTTGATGAAGTCCATCACGCTCAGACCGGACGAGAAACGGGCAGACCGCGCTGTCGGCAGCACATGGTTCGGCCCCCCGACATAATCCCCGATCGCTTCCGGTGTGTACTGACCCAGAAAGATCGCGCCCGCATGGGTAATATCCTCAGCCAGCGCATCAGGGTCCGCGACACAGAGTTCGAGGTGCTCTGGCGCGACGCGATTGGACAAATCGGCGGCAGTCTTGAGGTCAGGTACGGTGATCACCGCGCCATAGTCGCGCCAACTGACCCCGGCGATGTCCCGCCGCTCCAGCGTTTCAAGCCGCTTGTCCACGGCCTCCGCAACCGCCTGCCCAAAACGCTCGTCATCCGTGATCAGGATCGACTGCGCGCTTTCGTCATGTTCGGCCTGACTCAGAAGGTCGAGCGCGATCCAGTCCGGGTTGTTATCCTTGTCAGCGATCACGAGGATTTCCGACGGCCCCGCGATCATGTCGATCCCGACCTTGCCGAACACACGCCGTTTGGCTGCCGCCACGAAGGCATTTCCCGGCCCGGTGATCTTGTCCACGGGCGCAATTGTGTCTGTGCCATAAGCCAAGGCGGCAACCGCCTGCGCGCCACCGATCCGATATACCTCGTCCACCCCTGCCAGGCGCGCAGCCAGAAGCACAAGGGGATTGGCCACGCCGTCCGGCGTCGGCACCACGATGGCCAGGCGTTCGACCCCGGCGACCTTGGCTGGAATCGCGTTCATCAGCACCGAAGATGGATAAGACGCAAGCCCCCCGGGCACATACAGCCCTGCGGCGGATACTGGGGTCCAGCGCCATCCCAGCATGGCGCCGGTTTCCTCGGTCCACTGCGCATCTTCCGGCATCTGGCGCGCGTGATAGGCGCGAATGCGGTCTGCCGCCAGCTCCAGCGCTGCGCGATCTTCGTCGTTCACTTCGGCGCAAAATGCGTCGATCTCCGCATCCGAAAACCGCAGCGTGTCCGGCGTCAGCTCGAGCCGATCAAACTTCGCCGTCAGCTCGATGACCGCCGCATCGCCACGGGCGCGCACATCGGCGATAATGTCGACCACAACAGCATCCACATCCGGGCTGTCTTCGCGCTTGGCCCCCAGAAGGGCCGTAAAACGGGATTCGAAATCAGGTGCGTTGGCGTTCAGGAACTGGGGCATCGGGCTCTCCTTTGATGCGCTCATACCGCCCCGACGCCCGGGTCTCAAGCGCCACGTCGCCGCGATGAAAGCGCGAAATGGCTTGAAGAGTTGCCCGAGTTTTACACCTCGTGTTTCGGGGCTTGGCGCGACGGCGCCATATAGGGGCGCGTCACATCCTTGAGGGTCACTTCCAATGCCTCGACAGACAGGCGGATCCCACCATCCCCGGCAAGGGTCAGGACAACAAACCCGGCCCCGTCCTCGCCCGGTTCGAACGAAACCGTCAGCACCGAAAGGATCATGTCCGTATCTTTGCGATCGACGCCCTGGCTCGCCACACCAAGCACGTTGTCGACCACCAACAGCGATTGCACGCGCTCGACGGCGCGCTTGCGCCGCTCGGCCGCCGGAAGGTCTTCCCAGCGGAAGCGATTGACCAACAGCGCAAAGCGCCGTTCCTTTGGCAGCCACTTCATCTCGCTGGCCGGGAATACCGCATCCTGCATCAGCGTGGACAGGACCTTGAGATCCTCGACGTCCAGCGCCCCAAGGTTCAGCGGCGCCTCGCGCCCGTCTTCAAACCGTGCGTCCTGCATTACGTCTCCCGAACCCTTTCGATATGTGCCCCGACATTGCCGAGCTTTTCCTCGACCCTCTCATAGCCGCGATCCAGATGGTAGACCCGGCTGACGATGGTTTCGCCTTCTGCTGCCAGCCCGGCAAGGATCAGCGACACGCTTGCCCGCAGATCGGTCGCCATAACCGGCGCCCCCTTGAGCCGCTCGACACCATGCACCGTCGCCGTGCCGCCATGCACCTCGATCGACGCGCCCATGCGCACCAGTTCCGGCGCATGCATGAAGCGATTTTCGAAAATCTTCTCTTCCAGAACCGATGTCCCGTCCGCCGTGCACAACAACGCCATCATCTGGGCCTGCAGGTCGGTCGGAAAGCCCGGGAATGGCTCGGTCGTCACGTTCACCGCGCTGACCCGGCCATTGCGCCGCGCCACCTTGAGGCCCTTTTCAGTTTCCTCGACATGAATTCCAGCCGCGTCGAGCTTCTCGGCAAAGGCCCCGATCAGGTCAAGCCGGCCACCCAGACATTCCACCTCGCCGCCGCAGAAAGCCGGGGCCAACATATAGGTGCCAAGCTCGATCCGGTCCGCGACAACCGGATGGGTCGCCCCGTGCAAACGGTCGACCCCCTGCACCACGATCTCGGACGTTCCGTCACCTTCAATCTGTGCGCCCATGGCGCGCAGACAGGTGGCAAGGTCCACGATTTCCGGCTCGCGTGCCGCGTTGCGGATCACGGTCGTGCCCTTGGCCAGCGTCGCGGCCATCAGGATATTCTCGGTTGCCCCGACCGATGCAAAGGCCAGCGAGATTTCCGCGCCCTTCAACCCACGCGGTGCCTTGGCATGCAGATAGCCTTCTTTCAGTTCAATCTCGGCACCCAGCGCTTCGAGACCGTGAATATGAAGGTCCATCGGGCGCGCACCAATCGCGCAGCCGCCGGGAAGCGATACCACCGCCTGCCCCAGCCGCGCCAGCATCGGCCCAAGCACGAGGTTGGACGCGCGCATCTTGCGCACGATGTCGTATTCCGCGACATGATTGTCGAGGTCATGGCTCGACATGGCGAGCACCTTGCCGTCCTGTAGGCTTGTCACCTCGGCGCCCAGCGACCCAAGCAGAAGCCCCATCGTCTTGATGTCACTCAGCCGCGGCGCATTGGTAAGTGTAAGCGGTTCCTCGCTCAGCAAGGTTGCAGGCATCAACGTCAGACAGGCGTTCTTGGCTCCTGCAATCGGGATCTGGCCCTTCAGTTCGCCATTCCCGCGCACAATAATCGAATCCATCAGTTCTGCCCCTCGTTGCTGCCTGCCTCGTCCCCATCCGCTTTGTGTTCCGCGCGGGCACGCGCCTGCGCCTTGCGACGGCCCATATTTGCCTTGAGTGCCGCCTTCAGGCGATCTTCCCGGCTCGGTGCCTTTTTCGGCTTGGATGCGGTGGGTGATTTACGTTCCATGCACTTTCCTTACATGAGGTGCAAAAAAGGGTCCAGATTGGGGTTGCGCCCTCGGAACTTTGTCGCTAAATCCCGCGCCACAACAGATGCTGTGGTAGCTCAGTGGTAGAGCGCACCCTTGGTAAGGGTGAGGTCGGGAGTTCAATCCTCCCTCACAGCACCATCCTCCCTCGATAATATGACAGCTTTCGACGCCCCAATCCGAATTGAGGTCGGCGTAAGTGCAATTTGCGCGGGAATCACCGCGCAGAGTTGATGCCAAACACTTGATTCGAATCAGGTTTGTTCCCGAAGTCGACCCAATTCCCAGCGCCAATTCGACTTTGTTTCCGCTTTGAGCTCAATCCTGCCAGACGCGATTTGGTCCGCTGACCACGCCGTTTTGTTGCCGTCCTCCAGATGATTGGTTCCATGCTGGAAACGAAACAACCGGCAGATCAGACCATTCCCGGCACAGCCTGTGAAAAAAGGCGGAAATGTGGCATGTTTTAGACACCCATCGCTGCTAATTTCGCCAGTTTTCCGCCACATTCAGGAAACAATGCTTCAACAAAGCCTTAAAAAACAGGCGTATGCGTATCGCTGAAATTGAGGCATGTGCGACGCTTTTTTGCCAAATTTGACAGGTTTTTGTTTTCCCCGCCTGCCCGATGGCCCATATTTGGTGCACGTCCAACTGGGGGGCGGGAGTTCTGGCTTGGGGCGGCCAACTGACAACTGAAGCATCTTCGCGATGCCTACTTACCGCTGCGTGTGGACGGCGCCGGGATGTTTTCCGACGCACCTGTTTCCTGCGGCCGGTGTGGCGGCGTGGAATAGTAAATGAGGTTTATTATGGCTGATCCTACTGGTCCCGGCGTCGTGGACGGAACTGAGAACGACGACATCCTGGACGTTGGCACGACCGATTCTGATGGCGATTCCATCACGGCAGGTGGCGACGTTGTCAGCGCGGGCGACGGTGACGACTCCGTATTGGGAGGCGAAGGCGACGACACGCTGTTTGGCGGCATGGGCAGCGACACGGTACGTGGCGGCGCGGATGACGACATCATTCTTGGCGACGAATTTGGCACTTACGACGGCACCGACTCGCCCGGCGACGACCTGCTCGTCGGCGAAGGCGGCAACGACACGATCTTCGGCGGTGACGGTGACGACACCATTTATGGCGATTACGAACCCGGCACCCGTCCGGCGCCCGCCGGGCCGACCCGCGAAAGCTTCAACTGGAACGAAGTTGGCACGCCTTCCGACGAAGACCCGCTTGGCGGGCCTTACACGCAAGATACCGGCTCGGTGGAAGTCACGTTCACGACCGGTACCAACCATGGCGTGGAAACGACTTTCGAAGACGATCCGCAGATCCTGACGGGCATCGACAGCGGCACTGAACCGACCAACCCCAACAGCGCGTTGGCCTCAGAGGTCGAAGAGCGCGAGGGCGCCAGCTACATGCTGAGCTTCTCGGAGCCGGTCGAAGACGTTCAGTTCCGTATCAACGACATCGACAACGACTCTGCCGTCAAGGTCTACGCCTACGACGCCGAGGGCAACCGTATCGAGGTCAACCTGACCGGTAGCGATACCACGAACCTCAATATCCTCGATATTGATGGCGCACCCGGTAAAGAAGCCGCGGTATCCGGCGGTGGCGACGGTGCATCCGATGATGCTGACAACTCCGTTCTGGTCGACATTCCCGGTCCGGTGCACAGCATCGAAATCGTGCACCTGAACCTCGGCACGGAACCGTCTGAAATCACCATGTCGGACGTGTACTTCACCAACCCGGCCAATGTTGTCGCAGAAGATGCCGACGATCTGCTGATCGGCGGTGCGGGCGATGACGTGATCTATGGCCAGGAAGGCAACGACACGATCGCGGGCGTCTCGGGTCAGGACGACATGTATGGCGGCGACGACCGCGATGTCTTTGCCCTGTTCGGCCCCGGCAGCACCATTCACGGTGGCGAAGGCGGCGACGACTTCGACTCGATCAGCCTTGCCGGTCTCGTAGACCGTTACGTTCCGGGCGGCGAAGTCCGGGTCGAGTTTGACCCGCTGGACAGCGAAGCCGGCACCATCACCTACATCGATGATGAGGGTAACGTGGTGGGTGTGACCGAGTTCTTTGAAATCGAGAACATCTTCCAGACGCCGGTTATTCTCTGCTTCACCCCGGGCACCCGCATCCTGACGCCGATGGGTGAAATCCCCGTCGAACAGCTTCAGCCGGGCGACAAGGTTGTGACACGCGACAATGGCCTTCAGGAAATCCGCTGGGCGGGCAAGAAACACCTGTCCGGCCAGGAACTTATGGCGCGCCCGCAACTGCGCCCGGTGCTGATCAAGCAAGGCGCCCTGGGCCCGAACCAGCCTGAGCGTGACATGATGGTCTCGCCCAACCACCGCATGCTGCTGGTGTCCCAGCAGGCCGAGCTGCTCTTTGACGAGCGCGAGGTCCTGATTGCGGCCAAGCACCTGACCCATCTGGACGGTGTCCAGCAGGTCGATACAGTTGGCGTGGATTACGTGCACTTCATGTGTGACAATCACGAGGTCGTGCTGGCCGATGGCGCTTGGAGCGAAAGCTTCCAGCCCGGTGAATACTCGATCAACGGCATCGACAGTGATCAACGCGCGGAACTTTATGACCTGTTCCCCGAGTTGCGTCAGCCCGAAGGCCTCGAAGCCTACCCGGCCGCCCGTCTGACACTGAAACGTCACGAGGCCCAGCTGATCGGCTGATCCGACATACTACGTTTCGCTATGGGATGGGGCGGCCTTCGGGCCGTCCTTTCTCGTTTCTGGCGACGCACAGATTTGTCACCGGACAAGTTCCCCCAATTCGTGCGCGCCACCTTGGCCGCACGCCGGAAATCTGTCACTCTCATGCCCAAACACAAAACCGCACCCCCAAACAAAGCGGAAAACAGGCATGAGCATTTCACGACGTCATTTTACCATTGGCATGGCCGCCCTCGGGTTGTCGGCCTGCACCAATCAGGCCCTGCGCCAACCCCAGCAACGCAGCACCGTTTCCATAGGCGGACTCCCCGCCGATCTGCGGCCCATCCCGAATGCGGGGTATGACGCATGGGTCAAAGCGTTCCGCGGTCGCGCAGCAGCCAAAGGCATCTCCGAAACCACCCTGAACGCGGCCTTTCGCAACGCGGGTTACCTGCCCGGCGTGATCAAGCGCGACCGGAACCAGGCCGAGTTCAAACGCAGCCTCGAAGACTACCTCTCGATTGCCGCCTCGGACGAACGCATCGCCAAGGGACGCGCGGCCTTCGCACGCCACCGTAACACTCTGAAAACACTAGAAAGCAGCTACGGAGTGGATGCGGAAATCATCTGCGCCATCTGGGGTCTGGAAAGCTTCTATGGCGAGCGGCGCGGCGACGTGCCTGTGATCTCGGCCACCTCAACCCTGGCCTATGACGGGCGGCGCGGGGCATTCTTCGAAAAGCAACTGATCGCTGCCCTGCAAATCGTGCAGTCCGGCGACATCCCCGCCGACCGCATGACTGGAAGCTGGGCCGGAGCCATGGGCCATACACAGTTCATTCCCACCTCCTATCAGGCGTTTGCCGTCGATTTCACTGGCGACGGGCGGCGCGATATCTGGTCCGAAGATCCGACCGATGCGCTTGCCTCCACGGCGGCCTATCTGCAAAAGAACGGCTGGACCCGCGGCGTGAAATGGGGCGGCGAGGCCGGCCCCGGCGCGCCGTCTGGCCGCATCATTCAGCCACAAGATGGCGGCCCCAAATTCTCGGTCACAAGCAACTTCAACGTGATCAAGCGCTACAACAACTCCGATTCCTATGCGATCGGCGTTGGCCACCTTGCCGATCGGATCGGCGGTGCAGGACCCCTGCGCGGCAGCTTCCCGCCCGATGAGTACGGCCTGACCAAGAAGGACCGCATCGCCATGCAGCAAAAGCTGACCGCACGCGGCTTTGACACGGGCGGCTCGGACGGGGTGATCGGCCCCAAGACCCGCGAGGCCATCAGCGCCTATCAATCCAGCGTCGGCGCCACTCCAAACGGAGAACCTTCGCTCGACCTGTTGCGCAAACTTGGATAGGGCGCAAAAAATCACGGCTTGACTCCCTGCTTGGAATTTACTTAACATGTGAATTATAACCGGAGGGGGTCATGCCGCATTTCATCATCGAATACTCGGCCAATCTCGAAGAGGCGCTGGACATAGCGGGGCTTTGCGAGGCCATCCGCGCCTGTGCATCCGAGATCGACACATTCCCCACGCCCGGCATCCGCGTGCGTGCGTTCCGTGCGGATCACTATGCGATTGCCGATGGCAATCCGGCACACGGCTATATCGACATCTCGATCCGTTTGCGCGGCGGACGCCCCGAGGACGTGAAACGGGATGCAACGACCCGCATTTTCGATGCCGCCCGCGCCTTTGTCGCGCCGGTGATGGCCCGCCAACCGATCGCCTTGTCGCTTGAAATGCGCGACATTGATCCCGCCCTATCGCCCAAGACCGGCTCGATCCGCGACTTTCTCTGAAAGGAGTTTCCCATGCCCGTTCCTGCCCCGAACCTCTATCCGCCCTTCAACATCGTCCGCCTGAGCCATGTCGAATACCGCGTGCGCGACCTTGCCAAGTCCCGCGCCTTTTATGTCGACACGTTGGGCCTTCAGGTCACGCATGAGGACGCCGACCGCATCTACCTGCGCGCTTTGGAAGAGCGCGGCCACCATTGCATCGTGCTCGTTCGGGCGGATGCCTCGGACGTGGGCGTTCTGGGCTTCAAACTCTACGACGAGCCCGACCTCGACCAAGCCGCCGCATGGTTCGCCGACAAGGGACTGCCCGTCGAATGGGTCGAGCGCCCTCATATGGGCCGCACCCTGCGCACCCGCGATCCGTGGGGCATTCCTTTGGAATTCTACGTGAAAATGGAGCGCCTTGCCCCGATCCACCAGCATTACAAGCTCTATCGCGGCGTCCGCCCGTTGCGCATCGACCATTTCAACATGTTCTCGGCGGATGTCGACGCCTCGGTGGCGTTTTACAACGAGATGGGATTCCGCACGACCGAGTACACCGAGGATTCCGAAACCGGCAAGGTCTGGGCCGCATGGATGCACCGCAAAGGCGGCGTGCATGATGTCGCCTTCACCAACGGCTTCGGCCCGCGCCTGCACCACACCGCCTTCTGGGTGCCCACACCTATGGCGATCATCGACCTTCTGGACCTGATGGCCACCACCGGCTGGGTCGACAACATCGAACGCGGCCCCGGTCGGCACGGGATTTCCAACGCCTTCTTCCTTTATGTGCTCGACCCCGACGGGCACAGGATCGAAATCTACTGTTCGGATTACCAGACGGTCGATCCCGATCTGGAACCGATCAAATGGGACCTCAAGGACCCCCAGCGCCAGACACTCTGGGGCGCCCCCGCGCCGCGTTCGTGGTTCGAACAAGGATCACTGTTCGAAGGGGCCGAGCCACAGGAGGCCGCGCTCACGGCGCAGCCGATCATTGCGCCGTGAGCGGCGGATTTTGAGTATTTTTGGCAAAATGAAGCAGGGGTGTTGGACATGAGATTTGCAACCGTTTCGGCTGGAGGAGAGCAGCTATATGGCGCGGTGGTCGAAGGTGGATTCGCGGCGTTATCCCCCGATTTCCCAAGCTGGCCGACCCTGAAATCCGTGATCGAGGCCGGGGCGCTGGACCAGTTGGAAGCCGCCGCAAAGGGGCGCCCGGTGACGCATACCGAGTTCACCTACGACATCCCGATGCCGGACGTAGCGCGCATTCTTTGCGTGGGCGTCAACTTCCCGGACCGCAACGCCGAGTACAAGGACGGCAGCGCGCAACCAAAATACATGTCACTCTTCCCCCGCTTTTCCAGCGGCTTCACTGGCCATGAGCAAAACCTCGTGCGTCCACCAGAAAACCATACGCTGGATTACGAGGGCGAAGTTGTCGTGGTGATCGGCAAGGCCGGGCGCCGGATCAAGGCAGAAGATGCCTATGACCACATCGCCGCGCTGACGCTTTGCAACGAAGGCACGATCCGAGACTGGGTGCGCCACGCCAAGTTCAACGTGACCCAAGGCAAGAACTGGGACAAGTCCGGCGCGATTGGTCCGTGGCTGGTGCCGTTCAAGGACGCGTCCCAGTTGGACGATGCGCGCATCATCACCCGCGTGAATGGCGAAGTCCGCCAGGATGACACCCTCAACCGCATGATGTTCCCGATCCGCGAGGAAATCGCCTATATCTCGACCTTCATGACCCTGCAGCCCGGCGACATGATCGTCACCGGCACGCCCACCGGTGCAGGCGCCCGTTTTGACCCGCCACGCTATCTGAAACCCGGGGATGTGGTTGAGATCGAGGTCAATGGCATCGGTACTCTGCGCAACGGCGTGGAGGACGAGGCATGACGCCGGAGGAGCACGCCGAGGCCGCCGCCAACCTGCTGCAAGCCGAGAAAACCGGACAACAGATCGGCCTTTTGTCCCTACAATATACGGACATGACGCTGGACGATGCCTATGCGATCCAATCCGCGCTGATGGCGGCGAAGCTCGCCGGCGGGCGAAAGGTGATCGGCTGGAAAATTGGCCTGACGTCGAAAACCATGCAACGCGCGCTGGGGATCGACATCCCCGACAGCGGCGTGTTGTTCGATGATATGATGTTCGCACATGGTGCCGCGATCCCCGAGGGGCGCTTTATTCAGCCCCGCGTCGAAGCCGAGATCGCCTTTGTCATGAAGGCCCCTTTGGGCGGCGCCGATGTCACGCGGGACGACGTTTTGCGCGCAACGGATTGTGTCGCCCCAAGCCTCGAAATCCTCGACACCCGCATCCTGCGCAATGACCCTGCAACGGGGCGCGCGCGCATCATCACCGACACCGTTTCCGACAATGCCGCCAATGCCGGGATCGTTCTGGGCAACGAACGCCACGCCCCCGACGCGCATGACCTGCGCTGGGTCGGCGCGATTGTCACCCGCAACGGAGAGGTCGAAGAAACCGGCCTTGGCGCAGGCGTCCTCAATGACCCGGTCGAAGGCATCGTCTGGCTGGCGCGCCGGATGCACACCTATGGACAACGGATCGAAGCTGGACAAGTCATCCTGTCCGGGTCTTTCATCAGCCCCATCGAATGCCCGCCCGGCGCCGCCATCCACGCCGATTTTGGCGCGTTCGGCACCGTGTCCTGCCACTTCTGAGCGAGAGGTCTCCCAATGCCCGCCCCAACAAACCCATTCAAATCCGCCATCGCCGCGAACCGCCCCCAGATCGGCTGCTGGCTGACCTTTGCCGAGGCGGGGGCCGCCGAATTGATGGCCCATACCGGGTTTGACTGGCTGGTGGTCGACGGCGAACACAGCCCCAACGACCTGCGTTCGATCCGCGATCAGCTTGCGGTGATCGACCCCACCGACAGCCACGCCGTCGTGCGCGTGCCCTTTGGCGAAGCATGGATGATCAAACAGGTGCTTGATGCCGGTGCCCAGACCGTGCTCGTACCGATGGTCGACACCGCAGAGCACGCCGCCGAGATGGTTCGGGCCTGCCGTTACCCGCCCGAAGGCATTCGCGGCATGGGAGCCACAGGTGCCCGTGTCACTAAATTCGGCGCGATTCCGGATTATGTTTCCAACGCCAACCAGGAAATCTGCCTGCTGGTTCAGGCCGAAAGCCGCGCCGCGCTCGAAAATCTCGACGGGATTCTCGCCGTCGATGGCGTCGATGGTGTTTTCATCGGCCCGGCCGACCTCTCGGCCGACATGGGCTATCCCGGCAACGCCGCCGCACCGGAAGTACAAGAAGCCATCGCAGACGCCATCCCCCGCATCCGTGCGGCGGGCAAGGCCGCCGGCATCCTGACCCAGACACTCGAAGGCGCGCAAAAACATCTCGATCAGGGTGCGACCTTTGTCGCCGTCGGCATCGACACGCTGATCCTTGCCAAGGCCGCCCGCGCCCTTTCGGCCCAAACCAAGGCCATGATCAAGGGCTAGACAAGCCCGCCCCCATGGCCGATCAAGGCGACATGGCGGGACAAACCAACATGATCGTTCAGGCGATCCTCGAAGATATCGACCGGGGCGATCTCAACCCCGGCGACAGCCTTGACGAACAGACACTGGCTCAGCGTCTCGGCGTCTCGCGCACCCCGGTGCGTGAAGCGCTGATCCAGCTGGAAACCTCCGGCCTGATCCTGCGCCTGCCGCGCAAGGGGGCGGTGCTCTTCAAACCCACGCTCGAAGAATTCCTCGCCATCCTCGAAGTGCATGCCAAGCTGGAAGGACAGGCCGCAGGCCTTGCGGCGCGCCGCCTGTCCGAAAACGGCCACTCCCACCTCGAAAGCATCGTCACAGCCTGCGAAACCCATGCCGCCACCAAAGGCGATGCCGACCCGGACGGCTATTACCAACTCAACCTCGCCTTCCACAAAACCGTGGCCGAAATCGCGGGCAACCCGTTCCTTCTGGACATGATCAAGACCAACGCGCGCAAGCTCATGGCCTATTACCGCGCGCGCTATGCTTACGTCGGCGCCATCGCCACCTCGGCCCGCGAACACCGCGAAATCGCGGACCACATCTTTGCCCGCGACGCCGCCGCCGCCGAAACCGCCATGGCCCGCCACGTGCAATTCGATCAGGTCACGGCCATGGACCTGCTCGCGGCCCTGAGCTGAGCCAACTCTTCCTTTTGCCGAAAATATCTCGGGGGAATCGCCGCTTGCGGCGATGGGGGCAGCGCCCCCTATGCCTTAACAGCCCACTCGAAAAACCCGACGATCTGACGCGCCCAATCTTCCCGATCCGCGCGGTTCTTCAACGATTCCCGTGCCGCTTTCGTCACCTCCGGTCCCACATAATCCGCCGTGAATTCCACCAGATCCGCAATGAACTCATCCGTCATTTCCGGGTGATACTGTGTCGAATAGATATGCCGCCCCTTGAGGTAACCCCCCACCGGGCACCCCGGCCCGCTTGCCACGGCCTCGATCCCCTCGGGCAATTCCGCGACCTGCTCGATATGGCTGGCATAAACCCCGATCCGAGCTGGTGCCTCGCCCCAAGGCAGCGGCATTTGCATCACGTCGGCATATCCGTGCACCCAGCCCTCAGAGTTCCGATCCACGGCCCCGCCCAGCGCCACCGCAATCGCCTGATGCCCGAAACAGGCGCCAAACATGGGAATCTCCTGCCGGTCAATCTCGCGGATCAACGCAAACAATTGCCCCACCCACGGCGCCTCGTCATGCACCGAGGCCGGGCTTCCGGTGATCATCACCCCGTCAAACGCCCCGATATCCTCGGGAAACACTCCATCCTTCACCGGGAACACGGAACAGTCCCAATCGGGGCGCAGCTCCTTGATCAGAATGGTGAATTTTTCACCATCCTTGGGCCGCGCCTGGGCGAATTCCGTCTCATCCGTGTTGGTCATCAGGATCGCGAGATGCATGATTGGCCTCTCCAAAAGATTCTTCTTTGCGTATTTATGAAGTCCATATATATACATAACAAAGCAAGCAAACAAGGGAGGTGCTTTGCATGACGGTCTGGACCCCAACGGATGACGGCTTTGCCGATCTGACCAGCCACGACACCTTTTCGCAAGGCGCACCACACAACACCTTTGCCCGCCTGCGCCGCGAAGACCCGGTCAGCTGGACCGATTACGATCAGGGACAGGGCTTCTGGTCGATCACCCGCCATCAGGACATTACCGAGATGAACCGCAATTTCGCCGTGTTCTCCTCGGCCCGCGGCATCCGTATGGAAGACCAGACCTACGAGGAATACCTCGCCCGCCGCACCTTTCAGGAAACCGACCCGCCCGAGCACATGAAAACCCGGATCAAGGTCGCCAAGGCGTTTTCCAAACCCGTCGTGGCCGGGTTCGAACAGGATCTGCGCGATCTCTCTAACCAGATCCTCGACGTTGCCCTCTCCAACACCTCGTTTGACGCCACCAAGGACATCGCCCGCCAGCTTCCGATGCTCATGTTGGGCCGCATCCTCGGCACCCCGGAAAAGGACCTGCCCTGGCTCGTGGAAAAGGGTGACGCCCTGATCGCCAACACCGACCCGGATTTCACCGATCACGTGCTCGACCAAATGACCACCGATGAATTCCGCATGATGCCCTTCAACTCTCCGGCGGGCGCCGAACTTTATGCCTATGCCAAGGACCTGATGGCCCACAAGAACGCCACCGGTGATACCGACGGCGTGCTGCACCTGATCCTGCAACCGGACAAGGACGGCAACACCATCTCCGAAGAGGAATTCCGCAACTTCTTCTGCCTGCTCGTGGCCGCGGGCAACGACACCACCCGCTACTCGATCGCCGCCGGTATTCAGGCAATGTGCCACCAGCCCGAGCTGCTCACACAAATGCAGCAGGGCGGCGAGGACCTCTGGGAACTGGCACCTGACGAGATCATCCGCTGGGCCACCCCCGCCCTCTATTTCCGCCGCACCCTCACGCAAGACTTCGAGGCGCATGGCAAGCAGATGAAAGAGGGCGACAAGGTCCTTTTCTGGTGGTCCTCGGCCAACCGCGACGACACCGTGTTCGACGACCCCTTCCGCGTTGACCTCATGCGGTCCCCCAACAAACACATGTCCTTTGGCCAATCCGGCCCGCATGTCTGCCTTGGCATGTGGCTCGCGCGCCTCGAAGTCCGCGTCCTGTTCCAGGAGCTATGCAAACGGCTTAAAAAGATAGAACCTGATGGCGAACACAAATTCCTGCGTTCCAACTTTGTCGGCGGCATCAAGGAACTGCCCGTCCGCGTCACGCTGCAATAAGGATATCCAAGATGAGAGACCGCCTGCGCGCCGTTTTCTGTGACCACCTGTCGATCATGCGCGGCAAATACCTGCCCGCCTCAAAACTCGCCGACAGCGAAACCCGCTTCTGCCGCTCCACCTTTGGCGTGCATTACGACAAGGATCTCCTGAATGCCCCCGGCGCGATGATGATGCAGGGCCTGCCCGACATGGAACTGCGCTGGAAACATGACGACATCCGCGACAGCTGGGATCCGCATACCAAGATCGTTCTGGGCGATCTTTACGACGACGAAGGCGCGCCGCTCGAACTTTGCCCGCGCGGCACGCTGAAACGCGCCGTTGCCAAATGGGAGGCCCGTGGCCTTACCCCCAAGGTTGGCATCGAACTCGAAGCCTTCGCCATGCAAGCGGATGAGGATGGCAACCTGCGCCCCTATGATACGCCGGGCGCGGTGGTCTATGGCACCGGTCCGCTCACCGACCCGATGCGCTTCAACGATGCGATCTGGGAAAAGGCGGATGAGCTGGGCTTCCGCCTCGACATGATCACGGCGGAATTCGACGCGCCCCAATTCGAATACACGCTCACCTTCGACAATGCGGTACAGGCGGTGGACGACATCGTGCTCTTCCGCCTGATGGCCAGGGAAATCGCGCTGGAACACGGCATCATCCTGACCTTCATGCCCAAACCCATTGCCGAAGCGGGCGGCTCGGGCATGCATATCAATTTCTCCTTCTCCGATGTCTCGGGCGGCAACGCGCTCTCTTCGGGCGAACGCAACATGCCCGAAACCCTCAACGACCTTTCCAAGCAATGCCTTGCCGGCCTGCTGCACCATCACAAGGCGCTCGCCGGTCTGATCGCCCCCACCGCCAACAGCTACCAACGCCTGCAACCGGGCTCGCTTTCGGGCTTCTGGAAGAACTGGGGCGGTGACCACCGCAACGTCACCACCCGCATCAGCTCTGAAGGCGGCCCCAAATCCCGGCTTGAGCATCGCATGGCCGATGGCACCGCCAACCCTTATACCGCCGTCGCCGCCGTTCTGACGGCGTCGCTTCTCGGCGTGGAAAACAATTACCCGCTGCAGCCCATCGAGACCGGCGACGGGTTCGAGAAAAACGACGCCAAGGAAAGTTGCGCCATGGACCTCAAAGGCGCCGTGGCCGACCTCAAGGCCGACACGGTTCTGGCCGACGCTATCGGCCGCCTGCTGGTCGACAACCATGTTTTCATGAAAGAGAAAGAAGTCAAAAAGACCAAGGATCTCGAAGGCGAAGCCCTGCGCGATTTCTACGTCTACTTCGTCTGACCCTCCTTAATTTTGCCTGAAATACTCCCGCCGGAGGCATGAATTCTCCGGCGCAACGCCAAAGGACATGCCCGATGAAAGTCACCTGGAAACTCCCCGACGGCACCGAGAAATCCGCCGATGTCGCCAATGGCACCTCGATGATGCAGGCCGCCGTGGACAACAATATCCCCAACGTGATTGGCGAATGCGGCGGCTGCCTGTCCTGTGCCACCTGCCACGTTTATGTTGATGACGCATGGGTGGCCAGGACCGGCGCGGCGGATGATTTCGAAGACGCCATGCTTGACGTGGCCGAGGCCGAACGGCGCAACACCTCGCGCCTCTCCTGCCAGATCGAAGCCAGCGACGCGCTTGACGGGCTGGTGCTCATCGTACCCCAGCCCTGACACGCCGCTAGGGAAACTCACGGTTTCGTGATACCGTCTTCCGGCAAGCGAACAGGAAGAGGGACGATTAACCATGAAAACCGGGATACTGGCCGCATTCATTCTGAGCGTGGCAACACTCGCCCAAGCCGAAGTGTCCGCCGAACGCGGGGAATACCTCGTGCGTGGCCCCGCGGGCTGCGGCAACTGCCACACGCCGCAAGGGCCCAACGGTCCGGACATGTCCAACGAATTCGGCGGCATGATGGTCGAGAAGAACGACCATTTCGAGGCCTGGGCGGTCAATATCACCCCCGGAGGCCGCGTTGCCGACTGGTCCGACGCGGAACTGGCCCGCGCCATACGCGAAGGCATTCGCCCGGACGGCACCGTGATCGGCCCGCCCATGCCGATCGGCCTCTATCGCGGCCTTGGCGATGACGACCTGATGTCCATCGTCGCTTTCCTGCGCACTGTTCCCCCCAGCGATAACCAGACGCCGTTCTCGACCTACAACATCCCGCTGCCGCCCGCCTATGGCCCGCCCATCGACAGCGTGACAGCCCCGCCGCGCGGCGTTTCCGCGGAATACGGCGCCTATCTCGCCGGCCCGGTGGCGCATTGCACCGAATGCCACACGACCTTTGGTCCGATGGGTCCGATGTTCGACACCCATCTCGGCGCGGGCGGGTACGAATTCCACGGCCCCTGGGGCGTCTCCGTTGCACCCAACATCACCAGCCATGAAGACGGCCTTGCGGGGTATTCCGATGCCGAACTCAAAGCGATGATCACCACCGGGACACGCCCGGACGGATCGCGCATGAAACCCCCGATGGGGTATCACCACTACGCCGCCACATCGGACGAGGATATCGACGCCATCATCCTTTATCTGCGCACGATTCCCCCCTTGCCTGATCCGTCCTGAGCCTGACCTCCAAACCCCTGAGAATACGTAAACGGCCCGCGCGATATCTTCACGCGGGCCGTTTTGCCTGGCCGTACCGACGCAATACCGACGTTATACCGACGTGATACCGATCGCCATTTTCACCGTTAACCCAATAGCTTGAACCTGACTCGCGAAGGTTTACCCCGCGGCGGCCGCAAACCCTGCATCCAGCGCGGACAGGATCGTCTGCACATCTTCGCTGGTCAGCACCAGCGGCGGCGACAGGATGATATTCGGCCCCGACACCCGCACCATGGCACCGTTCTGATAGGCGACTTCCTGAACGGTACCAATGGTTTGCTTGTCGATCGGCGCCTTGCTTTCGCGATCGCTGACAAGCTCCATCGCCGTCATCAGGCCCTCTCCGCCACGCACGTCGCCAATCGTCTCGTACTTGCCCTGAAGGGCCTGCAACCCCGCATAAAGCTCCGCGCCACGCGCCGCCGCGTTGTCCTTGACGTTGAGCCGCAGCGTCTCGGCCACACAAGCCAACGCCGCCGCCGCCCCCACCGGATGACCCGAGTATGTATACCCATGCCCGATCGCCGCCGCACCGCTGGTGTCCTTCTCGAACACCTCTGCGACGTGCTCGGCAATCATCACCGCACCAAACGGGAAATACCCGTTTGTGATAGCCTTGGCTGTGCTCATCAGGTCGGGCTGCACCCCCCAATGCCGCGATCCGGTCCAGCTGCCACTGCGCCCAAACGCCGTGATCACCTCGTCCGCAATCAACAGGATGCCATGCTTGGTACAGATCTCGCGCACACCCGGCATAAAGCTTTCATGCGGCACGATTACGCCCCCAGCCCCAAGGATCGGCTCCATGATCATTGCGGCGATTGTGCCTGCGCCCTGGAATGCGATTTCATCCTCAAGCGCCTGCAAACAAAGGGCCGACAGCTTTTCGGGATCGGTTTCGTTGAACGGATTGCGATAGGTGTAGGGTGCGGGAAGTTGGTAACACCCGGGCAAAAGCGGCTCGTACTGGGTGCGGAAATTCGCGTTCCCGTTGACGCTCGCGCCGCCCATATGCGTCCCGTGATAGCCTTTCTTCAGCGACAGGAACTTGGTCCGCCCCGCCTCGCCCCGCACCTTGTGATACTGCCGCGCCAGACGCAGCGCGGTTTCCACCGAATCCGACCCGCCCGAAGTATAGAAAGCCCTTGTCAGGCCGTCCGGTTCATAGAACTCGCGCAGGACCTCGCTCAGCTCAATGATCACGTCATTGGTCGTACCCCGGAAGGTCGAATAATAGGGCAACACGTCCAGCTGGCGCGCAATTGCATCCTTCACCGGCTGGCACGAAAACCCGAGGTTCACGTTCCAGAGGCCGCCGACCCCATCGACCACCTCATGCCCATCAACATCCCGGATGCGCACACCTTCGGCGCCGGTCACGATGGTGGGCGGGTTGTTCAGACTGTCGGCCGGATGCGCCATCGGATGCCAAAGCGACCGGGCGTTCTTTTCCTTAAGAAAATTGCTGTCTTTCATGGTTTAACCTCTGTTTCAGGCCGCGGGCGCATGCCCGGGCATCGTTTCGAATTTTGTTTTGAAGGAGGCCGGTGGGAACCCGCCAAGAAGTCGAGTCATCTCCAAAGCGGCGCGCGGTACTTCGGCACGAATCACGGCACGAAGCGTATCGGTCATCCGGGCGACGGGCGCCGCAACAGCCACCGCGCCGTAACAACGCTGCTGCGCATCAAACACGGGGGCGGCATGCGAATGCACATCCTCTTCAAAACCGCTGACGTTTTCGGCAATGCCCGACCGGCGCACATCTTCCAACTGCCCGAGAATCACCTCCGGGTCGGTCACGGACATGGGGGTGCGTCGTTCAAGCGGTTGGGCCAGAACCTGTGTAACAAAGGCCGTGTCGCTATGCGCCAGAACGGCCAATCCCGAGCTGGTCGAATGGAAGGTGATGACCTCCGCGTCATCCATCGTCACCCGCGTGCCGTGCTGAACGCTGTAACTATAGGCCAGCGTGCACAACTGGTCGCCCTGCAGAATGGACATATGCGTCGTTTCACCGGTGGCCGCGCTCAGCCGGTCCAGCACCTGCTGGGCCATCTCGCGCATGGGCACAGCCGCCTCCCGCAGACTCGCAAGACGCAGGAAAACCGGTCCCAAGCGATAGGCACGCCCCGATCCAACCTGCTCAACGAATCCGTTTTCTGCCAATTCAGTGAGCAGACGAAACACCGTCGCCTTGTTCAGCCCGGTCAGCCTCGACATCTCGGAAAGCCCGATCTCCTGCCGATCCCGAGAGAAAAATCCGAGTAAAGACAATGCCTTGGATACTGTTCCCATAATGTCCCCCCGGTTTAAGCTGCCCTTGGGTCAGGCGGTTTCAAAATTTTCCCGTGATCACGGTTTCTAAAAGTGTTGACAGATTAATAGTTAACCTGTCAATCTATTTTCGAACCTTTGGTTTGAATAATGAACCGCACCCAAATGCGATCAGAAAACAGGGAGACCAGAATGAAAACGACCCAGATACTTGGCGGCGCCCTTGCACTCGCCATGACGGCCATGGGCGGCGCAGCCCTTGCCGAATACCCCGAAAAACCCGTCAGCTTCGTTGTGCCGTGGCCTCCCGGTGATCTCGAAGACGTGCTGACTCGCATGATTGCCGAAGACTTCCAGGCCGAATACGGCGTGGCAGCAGCCGTGGTGAACAAACCCGGCGGCGGAGGTGGCCCCTTCCCCGGCGCGATTGGCGTCGCAACGGCACCGGCTGACGGCTACACCATTGGTTCCTTCGTCCCCGCCGTCCCAGTGATCGGCCACGAAATCGGCATTGACGAACTCGCCGACGAAGTCTTTGAACCGATTGGTATTTTCCTCACCTACCCGTTCGTGATCGCCACTGCGGGCGACGCACCTTATTCGTCCATGGCCGAGTTGGCCGAGTATGCAAAATCCAACGACGTGGCGCTTGGCCATTTCGGCGACGTACTGACTCCGACCCAGGTAACCAAGGCATTCGCCGTGAATGCCGGTTTCGAATGGGGATCGGATGCGGCCTTTGACGCGCTCGACTGCAACACGCTGGCTTCGGGCGACGCCGATGTGATCAACACGACGCTGCAACTGATCCTGCCCTGCCTCGACAGCGTCAAGGTTCTGACCTCGATCACCGGCGAGCGTATCTCTCTGGTGCCGGATGCCCCGACCATCGGTGAGCTGGACAGTACGCTCGACATCGCTCTTTGGAACGGGCTGTTCGTGCACAAGGACACCCCCCAGGACGCCCGTGACAAGATCGCAGCCGTCGCGGCGAAAACCGTGATGAGCGACCGCGCTCAGGCCGTAGCGAAGGAAACCGGTGCATTGGTTTACTGGGCCGATGCGGCCGCGTCGGCGGACATCATCGCCAAGGACAAGGCGACTGTCGCACACATCGGCAAACTTCTGGAATAAAACACCTTTTCAGGGCCGGGATTTGAGAAAACCCCGGCCCTCCTTGTATCCAAAGGACCGCTGACATGAGTTCACTCGAGGAAAAACGCTTCCCCGGCCCGCTACGTGGCCAACTGATCTTTGCCATCGTGTTCTTTGTGGTGGCCCTTCTTCTGCTGTCCCAGATCGGCGAACAGACAAAATGGGTCAAACGCACCAAGTTCTTTGCCCAACCGCGCTTTTGGCCCGCCGTTGGTCTGATCGGCATGGTGGTGTTCGGCGGCCTGCATCTCTGGAAGCTGCCGCGTCGCCGGTTTGACCGGATGGACTACCGCGAATGGCGGATCTGGTTCCTTGCGATTGAATGGGTTGGCTGGTTCCTGCTCTATGTTCTGCTGGTCCCTATCATCGGCTACCTGCCAACAACGATGATCTTCATGCCCATTATCACTTGGCGCCTTGGCTATCGTGACAAGCGCATGCTGTGGGTGGCGGCGATCTTCGGAACACTCGTCGTGGTGCTGTTCAAATCCTTGCTTCAGGTCAAGATCCCCGGTGGCCTGATCTATGAATACCTGCCCAGCGCGCTGCGCAGCTTCTTTATCCTGAACCTGTAAAGGCGCGTCATGGACCTCATTCTTTCCTCCATCGACATTCTTGCCCGCTGGGACGTTCTGCTTGCCCTGCTTGCGGGATCCGTGGGCGGCGTTCTGATTGGCGCTATCCCCGGTGTCGGCCCGGCCGTTGCCATTGCGATCCTGCTGCCTGCGACGTTTTCGATGGCCCCGATCGTCGGTCTGACCGTGCTACTTGGCATCTATGGCAGCTCGATGTATGGCGGCTCGATCCCCGCGATCCTGATCAACACCCCCGGCACGGCCGTCAACGCCCTGACCACCTATGACGGCTACCCCATGACAGCGCGCGGCGAAGCCCGCCGTGCCCTGTCACTGGCCTATTCCGCATCCTTTTTCGGCGGTGTTTTTTCTGTCGTCTGCCTGATCCTGTTTGCCCCGATCCTCGCCAAGATCGCCCCCATGTTTGGCAGCCGCGAGATCTTCCTTGCGGCCCTTCTCGGCATTATTCTCGTGATCATTGCCCATCGCGGCCAATCCCTGATCGCGGCGGCATTGGCCTGTTTCGGCATCTTCCTGAATACTGTGGGACTCGAAGCTGTAAAGTATTCGAAACGCTACACTTTCGATCAATCCTTCCTTTCATCCGGCGTCAACCTGATCGTCGTTGTGCTCGGCCTTTTCGCCCTGTCCCAGGCCTTCTATCTCTTACAGGGCGAGGACGAGAAAACCCGCATCACAAAACTGCGTGGCGGCCTATTTCAGGGCCTGCGCGAACTCGCCCGCCACCCCCGTGTCGCAGGCGTTTCGGGCACCTTTGGCGTCCTCATGGGCATGATCCCCGGCGTCGGTGAATTCACGGCACAGTTCCTGAGTTACACCTACGCCCAGAAAACATCAAAACGCCCGCAGGATTTCGGCCACGGCTCTTCCGAGGGCCTGATTGCTGCCGAAACGGCCAACAACGCAGTACCGGCCGCCGCCATGGTTCCGCTGCTTGCGCTTGGCATTCCGGGCGAAGCGCTCACGGCAATGATGCTCAGCGTATTCTACGTGCACAACGTGGTGCCCGGCCCGCAACTGTTCCAGAACCAGATGGACTTTGTCGTCGCGCTTTACATTGCACTTCTGCTGCTCAACGTGCTGGTGCTGATCTTCCTGCTCTTTGCCACCAACCACCTGATCAAGGTCGTAAAAATCCCGAACCGCTTCCTCGGCGCCTGCATCCTCGTGCTCAGCTTTGTCGGGGTCTATTCCTTGCGCAACTCGGTTACAGATTGCCTGATTGCCTCGGCATTCGGCATCTTCGGATTTGTCCTGAAACGCCTGTCACTTCCGGCAGTCCCGATCATCCTAGGCATGGTTCTGGGCGGCATCATGGAGGTGAAGCTACGCGCCGGCATGGCACGGGTCAAAACTCCGTTCGACTTCATTGATCGCCCCATCGCCATGATTTTGTTCCTGATGATCGTGGGCGTTCTCATTCTGCATTTCATGCGCGTCCTGAAGGACCGCAAAGACCTCAAGGAGGCCAAATGGTCGACCAAGCACGCATCGACGAACTTCGGCATGCACCTCTTCCGCCGCAAAAGCTTTTTGTTGCGGGAACGTGGCAGGAAGGTTCGGGAGAAACACTTGAAGTACAATCCCCGATCGACGGACAAACGCTGACAACGCTTGCGAGCGCTTCGGCATCCGACGTGGATCGCGCTGTTGCCGCCGCCCGTACGGCTTTTGAAGATGGTCGCTGGTCGCGCATTGCCCCTGCCGCGCGCAAGAAGGTTCTGCACCGATTGGCGGACCTCATCGAGAAACATGCGCTGGAACTGGCGGTTCTGGGTGTGCGTGACAATGGCACCGAACTTAACATGGCGCTCAAGGCAGAACCCGGCTCGGCCGCGGGCACATTCCGCTACTACGCTGAATCCATTGATAAAATATACGGTGAGATCGCCCCGACGGCCCCCGGAACACTGGGCCTCGTCCACAAGGAACCCGTGGGTGTGGTCGGTGCCATCGTGCCCTGGAACTTCCCCCTGATGATCGGCGCGTGGAAGCTGGCGCCCGCCTTGGCTGCAGGCAATTCCGTGGTTCTGAAACCCGCCGAAACTGCCTCACTTTCGCTGCTGAAACTGGCCGAACTGGCCGCCGAAGCCGGTGTGCCTGACGGCGTTCTCAACGTGGTGACCGGCTCTGGTGCCGTCGCGGGTGAAGCCCTCGCCATGTCGATGGATGTCGATGTGCTGGTCTTCACCGGCTCCGGCCCGGTTGGGCGCCGCCTTTTGGAATACTCCGCCCGGTCCAACCTCAAACGGGTCTATCTGGAGCTTGGGGGAAAGTCCCCGAATATCGTTTTTGCCGACGCCCCGGACCTCGAAGAGGCTGCCATGGTGTCTGCCGGGGGGATTTTCCGAAACTCGGGGCAGGTCTGTGTCGCCGGGTCGCGCCTTCTGGTCGAAGAGAGCATTCATGACACCTTTGTCGAACGCATCGCGCATCATGCCCGTCAACTCAAGGTCGGCGATCCGCTTGACCTCACGACCAATGTCGGGGCCGTGAATTCCCTGCGACAGTTGGAGGGCAACCTTGGTTTCATCGACAGTGCCCGCAGCGAGGGCAACACCATCGCGCTTGGCGGCAACCGCATCCTTGAGGAAACCGGTGGCTATTACATGGAACCCACCATTGTCACCGATGTGGGGCCGCAAGACCGGATCGCGCAGAACGAGGTCTTTGGCCCGGTACTGAGCGTGCAGACCTTCAAAACCGACGCCGAGGCCGTCGCTCTTGCCAATGGCACCGATTATGGTCTTGCCGCCGGAGTCTGGACCAGCAATCTCAGCCGCGCGCACAACATGGTTGCGGGCATCCGGTCGGGCGTGGTGCACGTGAACACTTACGGAGGCACAGACGCGACCGTGCCGCTGGGGGGGATGAAGCAATCTGGCAACGGGCACGACAAGTCCCTGCATGCGATGGACAAATACCTCGACCTGAAAACCGCCTGGATCAAGCTATGACCGCGACGCAAACACTGGTTGACCGCCGCGCGAAACTGCTCGGCCCCAATGTCAGTACATTCTATGACGACCCCGTTCATATCGTGCGCGGCGAAGGCGTTTGGGTCTGGGACGCAGACGGGCGACAATACCTCGATTGCTATAACAACGTCCCCCATGTGGGGCACTGCCATCCGAAAGTTGTCGAGGCAATCTGCAAACAGGCCTCCACCCTCAATACCCACACACGCTATCTGCACGAAGGCATTCTGGACTATGTCGAGGACCTGACCGACACATTCGACGATCCGCTCAACACCGCCATCATGACCTGCACAGGATCCGAGGCAAACGACATTGCTCTGCGCATGGCGCGGGGCATCACCGGCAACACCGGTGTGATTGCCACCGATCATACCTATCACGGCAATACCATGGCGGTGTCGCAACTCTCATGCACCAATCCGCCACCCGATCGCTGGAACAATGTCGCCTTTGTCCCTGCCCCTGACAGCTATCGCCCCTTGGGCGGCGTAGGTGGACAGGCTCATGCGCAAGCTTTTGCAGCAGAAATCGAGCGCGCCATTGCGGAGCTTCAGGAGCGCGGACATCAACTGTCGGCCCTCATCATTTGTCCCTACTTCGCCAATGAAGGTTTCCCAACGCTGGAAAAGGGCTTTCTACGGCCTGCGATTGACGCCGTGCGCAAGGCGGGGGGCATCATCATCGCTGACGAAGTCCAACCCGGGTTTGGCCGCCTCGGCACTGATTTGTGGGGGCACCAGAAGGCAGGCTTCTTGCCTGATGTCGTCACCTTGGGCAAACCCATGGCGAACGGGCACCCGGTTGGCGGCGTCGTTACAAGCCCTGAAATCATGGCGGCATTCCGAAAGAACTTTCGATATTTCAACACCTTTGGCGGCAACCCCGTCTCTGCCGCCGCCGCCCGGGCAACTTTGCGTATCGTGCAGGACGAAGGCCTGATGGAAAACGCACGCGCCGTCGGCGACTATGCCCGCGGCGGGTTGCGCAAATTGGCGGAAACCCACTCCTGTATCGGGGATGTACGTGGTTCGGGATTATTCTTCGGCGCTGAACTTGTCCTCGACCGAGAGTCGCGCGTACCTGCCACAGCCTTCACCAAACAAATTGCTAACGCGATGCGCCGCAAAGGCGTTCTGCTGAACTTTCTTGGCATCCACTATAATGCTCTTAAAATCCGCCCGCCGCTTCCGTTTTCACGAGAGAACGCGGATCTGATGCTGGAGCGTCTGGACGAGGCGCTGACCGAAACGCCGCTTGCTCCATGACCGATCCCGTCGTGCAACAGGCCCTGCCTTTCTGGGGGTTGCAGGGGGCAGACGTCTCACTGCTCGCGCAACGCGAGAACCATGTCTACGCTGTGCGACAGGGCGCAACGAAATACGCACTACGCCTGCACCGCCCGGGTTATCGCACAGCGCCCGAACTGGTCTCGGAACTCGATTGGATGATGTACCTGTCCCAGCAAGGCCTGCATGTCCCGGCACCAATCCCGACCCACGACGGCTCATACCTGGCGAAAATTGGGACCATCCACGTCAGCCTGTTGACATGGCTCGACGGCACACCAATCGGAGAGGGCTCGGAGATTAGTGAGGGTTCCCCCACACAAATCGCCCGGATGGTGGGGCGAGAAATGGCGCGCCTTCACGATCTCACCGACAACTGGGACTGTCCCAATGCCTTTGTCCGCCCCAACTGGACCGCGGACGCCTTATTAGGGGAAAATCCTCTTTGGGGGCGCTTCTGGGAACACCCGCACCTTTCACCAGACCAAAAAAACCTCCTGCTAAAGACCCGATCCCGCGCCTCTCTAGACCTTCATGCGCTGGAAGCCGATGCAGGCCTAATCCATGCGGACCTTTTGACCGAGAACATCCTGCTGTGGAACGACGGTCTTGGCATTCTCGACTTTGACGATTGCGCGATCGGATACCGCTCTTTCGAACTTGCTACATTTCTGCTGCGTTACGTCGAACGCAGCGACTTCTGCGACATACGAACCGCCTTGAGTGGCGGATACGCCGCGCGACGTGCCATCCCGGCGGCGGAGCTTGATCTCATGCTTCTCCTGCGCGCCTTGACTTACGTGGGCTGGATCATCCCGCGCCTGCATGAACCCGGCGGCGAGACCCGCTCGAATCGAATGATCGCTAGGGCCACAAGCTTGGCCAATACCTACCTGGAAGGGAGACCATCATGAGCCAGGAAAAAACCATTCTCGTTGTCGGCACCTACGACACCAAGGACGATGAATTGAACTATATGTGCGACTGTATCCGGAGTCAGGGCGGCAACGTGCAGTCGATGGATGTGAGCGTGCTGGGCGATCCCTCGCAGCCGACGGATTATTCGAAACATGATGTCGCCGAAGAGGGCGGAAGCTCGATCCAGGCCGCAATCGACTCGGGCGACGAAAACATCGCCATGCAAATCATGGCACAAGGCGCGTCGCTCCTCGCCCTGCGGCTTTATCGCGAGGGCAAGGTGGATGGCGTTGTCGTGCTTGGAGGCACCATGGGGACCGACCTGGCGCTGGACGTGTGCCAGGCGCTTCCGCTGGGTGTCCCGAAATACGTGGTCTCGACGGTAAGCTTCTCACAGCTTCTGCCGCCGGAACGACTTGCGGCGGATATACAGATGATCCTGTGGGCCGGAGGTCTCTACGGGTTGAACTCGGTTTGCAAATCGTCTCTGTCGCAGGCGGCGGGTGCCGTGCTCGGCGCTGCCCGCGCCGTGGAAAGACCCAAAGGGGACAAACCCTTGATCGGGATGACTTCATTCGGGAAAACCATTTTGCATTACATGGTCACGCTCAAACCTGCGCTCGAGGAGCGCGGTTTCGAGGTCGCCGTATTCCACGCAACGGGAATGGGCGGGAGGGCCTTTGAGTCACTGGCTGCAGAGGGGGCCTTTGCCTGTGTCATGGATTTCGCGACGCAGGAAGTGGGCAACCACCTGATGGGTGGACTGTCTGCCGGGGCCGACCGGCTGACAAATGCCGGGGCCAGCGCCACACCGCAGATCGTGGCCCCTGCCTGTTATGATCTGGTTGACCTTGTGGGCTGGAAACCGCTCCCCGACCAGATGAGCGAAAAGCCTGCGCATGACCACAACCGGCTTTTGAAGTCCGTGGTGCTGGATAACGAAGAGCGCCGCGCAGTGGCGCGGGCGCATTGCGAGAAACTGGCCACGGCCAAGGGGCCGACGACCTTCATCATGCCCAAGGGCGGCTGCAACGAATGGGATCGGCCCGGCGCTGACCTGCATGACGCGCCAGGCCTTGCCGCCTTTGTCGAAGAGATCGAAGCCGCAATGCCCGAAACGGTCGATTACGTACCGCTCGACGCGCACATCAACGACGCCCTGTTCAGTGAGACGGTTCTGCGCATCTTTGATGGCTGGGTCGCAGATGGCACGGTGAAACGTTGAAATCACGGCTTGAAGCCATGCGGCCCGCGCCACTACTGTGTGTCAACGATCAGGCAAGAGGGGCGGGCCGTGGGACAAATCGACCAACTGTTTTGGGGATCGGTCCTGCTGGGGATCTGTGCCGTCATTCACGTCGGAATGCTGTCCCTGAGCATTCGGCTTCTCGAACGTCTGGGCGTCGCGCTCGAAGAACGGCTGCCTTCATTGCGCGTGTCGATCATCGTGCTGTTCGCGTTCGGCATGATCGTGCTGTCCCATACGATCCATGTGTGGATCTGGGCGGGGACGCTGATGCGCATGGGGGCGATCACCTATTGGTTTGACGCCATATACTTTTCCTTGGTGACATATACGACCGTGGGATACGGGGACATTGTCCTGCCTATCGCCTTCCGCGTGTTCGGAGCCTTTGGTGGCGTCACCGGGATTTTGTGTTTCGGTGTCAGCACCGCCTTTCTTGTCGCCCTGCTTGGGCGCCTGTTGCCGCGTTCGCTCACGGGGTTAAAGCGCGATTGAACACGGCAGCACTCAAGGTTATCTACGACATATGCTAAAAATTGCTTACACCATGGCGCACGGGCGCGGCGAACTGGATCTGTTGCTGGCCGATCTCGCGCAACGGCTCGAGGCGCGCGGCCTCAGAACCCGCGGCATTGTCCAGATCAACAGCGGCTGCGAAACCGATCAGAAATGTGACATGGATGTGCAGGTCCTGCCGGACGGACCGATGATCCGCATTTCGCAGTTCCTAGGCAAAGAGGCGCGCGGATGCCGGCTTGACCCAAACGCCATGGCCGCAGCGGTGGCCGAGGTCGAGCGCTCCATGGCAACGTCTTACGACGTTTTCCTGCTCAATAAATTCGGCAAGCAAGAGGCCGAGGGGCGCGGATTTCGCGACCTTCTGGCCGAAGCTGCGGCCAGCGGCGCCACGGTCATTGCCGGGACAAACCCGCTTAACGCACCCGTTTTTGAAGAGTTTTCGGATGGCGAAGCGAGCTGTGTCGCCCCGGATATCGACGCGCTTCTGGCCTGGTATGACAAGGTAAACGCCGCCTGACGCGCGTTTCAATCGTCCACTTCGCTGGGAACCTGACCGTTATTGGTCAACAAAACCGCCAATGGCCGCGTCGTTTGGAAGAACGACATGATCGTCATGATCCCCGAAGTCAGGATCACCGAAAGGATTGCCCCGATCGGCCCCCAGATCGCCGTCCATGCGGCAAGGGACACCATCACGATAACCGGCGAGAGGTTCATGGAACGCCCCATCAAACGGGGCTCCCAGAAATACCCCACCCCGAATTGCGTGACGCTCAGGGCGCTAAACAACAGTACCGCCTTGAGGCCCAATCCGAAATCGCCGATTGCAAACAGCATGGGCAGGGCCATCGCGATCCAGCTTCCAACATAGGGAATATAGTTGAACACCGCTGTCAGCACGGCGAAAAAGGCGGCGAACTCGACCCCGAACAACAGGAAGATGACATAGCAGATCACGCCCAGCACGGCATTGATCAGCGTCTTTGTGGTGAAATAGGTGCCGATCTGATCCGTGATCAGGTCAATCGTGCGCCAGACCGTCTGGCGGCTTTCCGCATCGGGCACGACAACCTGAAGCTTGGTGGCAATGCTTTCACGTTCGATCAGGAACAGGATGGCGTAAAGAAACACCAGCGCCAAGTAGCCGGCGGAATAGCTGAGCGAGTTGACCGTGTAGCGAATGAGCGCCTGCAGGTCGACATTGTCGAAAACCAACCGGTCAAGCGATTGCCATGTCACCTCAAGCTCATAGTCGAAACGAGCGGCGAAAGCCGAGAGAATGCCGGAAAGGGACTCTGCGTATTGCGGGATGGCGCGCACGACCGGTTCAAGGTTGCGGGCAAAGAACGCCACGCCAACGGTCAGCACGACAAACAACACGAACGTTGCCATGGTCATGCGCAGCCAGGCCGGGATGACCCGGGAATAGAGCGGGATGCGCGAGAGCAGGTTGGAAATGCCATCCATGAGAAACGCGACCAGCGCACCAAGCACAATGGGCACCAAGATCGGCTGGGCTTCTTTCAGCACCCACCCTATGGCAATCGTGGCGATCACCGCGAGGCTGACCGCCGAGATACGCATAGATGTATCGATCCGTTTCACAGGCGGTCCTTCCTCTGGCGTTGCGCCATCCTATCGCGTGGCACAGGGCGGGCAAGGGGGATCGGTCTAGCCAACCAAAGCTCGCCGGATCAGGTTCAGTCCCGCAATGGTGAGCACCAGAAGCGTGGCCTTGCGAAACGTCGCCTGGTCGATGCGGTCATGGATCCGTCCGCCAAGCCACATTCCGAGGATCGCGGGGGGTACCAGCATCAGCGAGAACATCGCCGTGTCACCGCGCAGCACGCCGGAACCAATATGGGCAAAGAACAAGAGTACCGCCCCCAGTCCGTAGATCACGCCCTGCACGCGGATTTGCTCGGCCTTTTCGGTGCCAAGCGCGGTCAGATACGCCACTGTGGGTGGTCCCCAGACACCGGAGACGCCCCCGATCCCGCCAGCGATCGTGGCAATCACCGCCTCGACCCGGCGGGACGGTTTGGACAGCGCGATGGTCACGCCGAACAACTGCATCGCGGCAAACGCAGTCACGGGCAAGCCAATCAGAAGAAGGAAGGCGTTTTGCGGCAGCACCCGCACGAACTGGGCCGAGATCACCAGCGCCACCGCACCGACCAGTAGAAAGGTGCGGAACCTCACGACCGAGTGCAGCGCGGCACGCGGCCCCTGGCGCAGGGCCTGCATGCCGTTTGTCACCACCGTCGGAAGGATCAACCCGGCAAGGGCCCAGTCAGGGGTCAGGAAGGTTGACAGGGCAGACACCAGAACCATGGGCATCCCGAACCCCACCATCCCCTTGATGATCCCGGCAAAAACCGCGATCAGCAGGGCCGTGAGAAGAAGCATTGGGCCAAGGTGGGTCAGAATTGCATCCATGGTTTGCTATAGGGCGTAATCCCCATAGGCGCAAAATCTTTAACGCGCAACAAACGAACAAAACCGGCGCAGCATTCGTATTTATGTTGCGCTGCACCTGCAAAAGAAATATGTCACACTGCAGAAAAAGAGGAACATGATTCATGGCCCATGATGGACAGGACCTGACGATGACAAATGCCGTAATTCTCCCCGATTTGCTTTCCCTGACCGGTGCGGCGGTAGCCCCGGTGGAAGCGATTCTGGAAACCGCCAAAGACCGCGTACGCGAGACCGTATCCGAAAATGGTAAAGTTTCCGGAAAGCTGATCGAAGAAAATCAGTCGGCCGCGCATGGTCTTGCATGGCTGGCAACCTACGTGCAGTCGCTGCAACAGATGCAGGCCTGGGCCGAGCGTCTTCAGGCGGACGGCAAGTTCGGGGAAATGGAACAGCTGATCCACCAGATCGCCTTTGGCGAATACCTCTGGCAGATTTGTGGCGGCATCCCCATGAGCCAGAACGAGATCGTGCGCCTGCAGGATCTGGGCCTGACGCAAGACGAGACCCGCGGCCTTATGGCGCCCGAAATCATGACCCTTTGCCAACAGGGCAACAGCCAGGCCGCTCGTATGCGTCTTGTCGATCTGATGCAGGACAACGCGGGCCACGCGACCTTTGGCGCAACCGGTCTGGACGAAGAGCTGGAAATGATCCGCGAACAGTTCCGCCGCTACGCGGACGAACGTGTGGTTCCCAATGCCCATGAATGGCACCTGAACGACGAACTGATCCCGATGGAAATCATCGAGGAACTGGGCGAGATGGGCGTGTTCGGCCTGACCATTCCCGAGGAATATGGTGGGCTCGGCCTCTCCAAGGCGTCGATGGTGGTGGTCTCCGAAGAACTGTCGCGGGGCTATATCGGTGTGGGCTCGCTGGGCACCCGTTCCGAGATCGCGGCCGAGCTGGTCGAAGCGGGCGGCACCGAGGAACAGAAACAGCAGTGGCTGCCGAAACTGGCCAGCGCCGAGATCCTGCCGACCGCCGTGTTCACCGAACCGAACACCGGGTCGGACCTTGGCAGTCTGCGCACCCGCGCGGTCAAAAATGCCGAGGGTGACTGGGAGGTTACGGGCAACAAGACGTGGATCACCCACGCGGCACGGACCCATGTAATGACCCTTTTGGCGCGCACCGATCCCAACACGACCGATCACCGCGGCCTGTCAATGTTCCTTGCAGAAAAGACACCGGGCACCGACGAGACCCCCTTCCCCACCGAAGGCATGACCGGTGGCGAGATCGAGGTTCTGGGCTATCGCGGCATGAAGGAATACGAGCTGGGCTTTGACGGGTTCAAGGTCAAAGGTGAAAACCTTTTGGGTGGCGTCGAAGGTCAGGGCTTTAAGCAACTGATGAAAACCTTTGAAGCCGCGCGTATCCAGACCGCCGCCCGCGCCATTGGTGTGGCACAGAACGCGCTTGAGGTCGGCATGCAGTATGCCAATGACCGCAAGCAATTCGGCAAGCCGCTGATCCACTTCCCGCGGGTTGCAGGCAAGCTGGCGATGATGGCGGTCGAGATCATGGTCGCCCGTCAGCTGACCTATTTCAGCGCCTGGGAAAAGGACCACGGCCAGCGTTGTGACCTTGAAGCGGGTATGGCGAAACTGCTTGGTGCCCGCGTGGCATGGGCCAGTGCGGATAACGCGCTGCAGATTCATGGCGGCAACGGATTCGCACTCGAATACCAGATCAGCCGGATCCTGTGTGACGCGCGTATCCTCAATATCTTTGAAGGTGCGGCGGAAATACAGGCACAGGTGATTGCCCGCCGCCTGCTGGGCTAAGCCCGCTTAACAGGATGTGAAGATGCCGCCCCGTGCGATGCCGACTGGTGTTGCGCGGGGCGATTGCGCTTTCCCGTTATGAAATATGGTAAATGCCTGAAAGTAGGCGGTTTTACCGGTGCAGTATCACGTCGGTATCACGTCGGTATTGCGTCGGTGTCCCGCCGGGATTCGGCCGTAAATCACAAGATGAAGGCAACGCGCTTAAGTTCTTTGTAGGAATTGGCGCGGCAGGCAGGTGCGCGCAGGTGATGCAGGAAAGCCGCTCCGATGAAATGCTGCGATGCAGCGCGACAATGCTGCACTTGCAAAATAACTTGGCGCGACGTAACCCTTGGGGCATGACTGCAACGCGCCTTTCTCCCGACCTTTGGATTGCCGCCGGGTTTGACGCCCTGCTGGAGCAGGGTCCGGCCGCGCTCAAGGCAGAGTCATTGGCGCGTCGACTGAAGACGACCAAGGGGTCGTTTTACTGGCATTTCAAGGATGTACCGGCTTTCCACGCTGCCATGCTGGAACAGTGGGAACGTCAGGCGCTGCTCGATATCGAGGCCGCTTTGGCCGAAGACTCGACCGCCGCGCAAAAACTGCGCCACCTGAGCCAGATTGCGACGATCGGCAATGGCGATTCGGCAAATGGCATGCGGCTTGAGCCTGCGATCCGGGCCTGGGCGCATGACAATGACTTTGTGGCCGAAGCCGTGGCGCGGGTGGACGCTCTGCGCCTGACCCAGCTGACTGCCGCGCTGAGCGAAAATGGCCTGTCAAATCCCGAGCTGTCGCGCATTCTCTATGCCGCCAACCTTGGCATGGCGGAACTGAGCCGTCGTGACGGAGAAGTGAATGACGCTCCGCTTGGAACTCTGGTCGATCTGATCCTCGCGCTTTACGAATAGGCCATGCGCCTGTTTCTGACGTTTTCTGCACTTTTGCTTGCTGTTGCCTGTGTGCGCAATGAAACCGTTGCCGCCTATGGGGGCGCGGATCATGTCTGGCAGTTGAGCAGCATTGACGGCATGCCCGTGTCCTATGTCGCGACGCTTTCGTTTGCGACGGATGGCCAGGTGGCCGGGACGGGGCCATGCAACGAATTTGCGGCCCGCCAGAGCGCGCCCTACCCGTGGTTCGCACTGGAACGGTTTGTGGCGACAGAGATCTATTGCGACAAGCTTACTGATGAGCAGAGCTTTTTCGCGACCCTTCAGGAGATGAGCTTGTCCGAAGTGTCGGGAACGCGGCTGATCCTGAGCAATGACGCCAAGCGCGAGATGCTTTTCACGGCTGTGACCGGCGGCTGAAGAGATCGACAAACCTGTCGCGTGCCTCTGGCAGAGGTTTGTGGCCCAATTCGGGCGCCAGCTTCTCCTTGAGGAAGTAACCAGTCGTTTTCAGGGCCAGGATGACTTGCGTGTCCGGCGCTGCGCCTGCGCCGCGCAGGCAATCTGGCAAAGGCAGAAGGCGATCCGCCCACTCACCGGCCCCTTGGGCGGAAACCGCGCGCCCGGATTTCGGAGAAACATAGACCAGCCCTTCGGTGGCCCCGGTCACGGCGCAGGTGGAGAGGTCCAGCCCAAAGCCCAGCTCTTCGAGCAAGGCCAGCTCCCAGCGCAGGTAGGCCAGCGGCCAGATCTCGTTCTGTCCCAAGAGATCCATGAGCGGTTCGGTGCGCGCGTAAAGCCGGGGATGGGGTTCGCGTTCGGGCAGGCAGAAGGTCAGCAACGCCGTGACCGCATTCAGCCCGGCAAGCGCCATGCGATCCGAGAGCACGGCGGCGCGCGAGCGCAGGGGTTCAACAGTGTAAGCGCCGATATGATCCTCGAGGCGGGCGCGCCAAGCCACGTCAAGCTGCCCGCCCGGTTGCAAGATCGGGGTCATCTTGCGGCTGATCCCTCCGCGCACGACGCCCGCATGGCGCCCGTGTTCTGCGGTAAACATGTCGAGAATGACCGAAGTTTCGCCGTGCTTGCGGGTGGAAAGAACGATGCCTTGGTCGCGCCAGTCCATGTGTCGGATCCCTGATGTCGGAAGGTTAATCTAACAGGGCCCGGCCGTGAATCAATCCGACAGCCCCGGCTCGTCCAGCAGGTGGCGGCCTCGGCGGTCCTCAACCTCGATTACCCAGACATCGGTGTCAAAGCTGCGTTGCCGGGCCAATGATGCGTCAACCTCGACCTCGTCGCCTTCGGCCAGCACCATCCAGTTTCGTTCCCCTGTCATCAGGTCAAAACTGCGCTGGAAAACCTTGGCCTGTCCGTCAAGCGTGTTGAGCTTGACCAGAACCGCGCCCGCCGTGTCATCGCCATGCGCCACGACAAAGGCCGGGATGTCATTCAGGCGCAGCCGCGCGAGATAGGCCTGCACCCAGAACTCAGCCGTTAACTTCATGGTAACCATCCTTGGGCAAGACTGTCCGATACCGAGGGGGCCGCAAGAGCCAAGAGGATCGACAGGACCGATGAACGAGCAATTTCAAACCCCCAAGGGAACCCGGTTTCTTGGACTGACCATGCTGGCGCTGGTGGTCATGGACTTTAGCGGCGCCATAGACCCGGCATTCAAGACACCGGTCCGTGTCACGATGGTGCTCTGTGCGATTGCTTCGGTCACATGGTTCCTTTTGGCGGTCATGCGTTTCCGTCGCTGAAGTCCAGACCCATTTCCGAATAGCGTTCCTTTTCATCAAGCCAGTTGGGCCGCACCTTGACCTGCAGGAATAGGTGTACTTTGCGCCCCAGAAACTCGGAGAGCTCTTCGCGCGCGGCCTTGGACACGGCCTTGATGGTTTCGCCCCGGTTGCCCAGCACGATGCCCTTGTGCCCGTCGCGCATGACATAGATGATCTGATCCACGCGCGCCGAGCCGTCCTTGCGCTCTTCCCAGTTCTCGGTCTCGACGGTGAGCTGGTAGGGCAGTTCCTGATGCAGGCGCAGGGTCAGCTTTTCGCGGGTCATCTCGGCCGCGATCATGCGCATGGGCAGATCGGCGATCTGATCCTCAGGGTAAAGCCATGGCCCCTCGGGCAATTCCTCAGCCAGCCATTTGCGCAACGTGTCACAGCCATGGCCTTTCTCGGCGGAGATCATGAAGGTTTCCGCAAAGGGAAAGCGTTCGTTCAGATCCTTGGTCAGCGCCAGAAGCGCTTCGGATTTCACGCGGTCAATCTTGTTGATGGCCAGCGCGATCTTGCGCCCGGTGCCGATCTCTTCGAGCCGTTCAAGAATGGTTTCAACGCCCTGCGTGATGCCGCGATGTGCCTCGACCATGAGGACGATGATGTCGGCATCGGCAGCCCCGCCCCATGCCGCGGCCACCATCGCGCGGTCCAGCCGGCGGCGCGGACGGAACAGGCCGGGCGTGTCCACGAACACGATCTGGCTGTCACCTTCAAGCGCCACGCCGCGAATACGGGCGCGGGTGGTTTGAACCTTGTGGGTCACAATCGACACCTTGGCACCCACCATCTGGTTGGTGAGCGTGGATTTCCCGGCGTTGGGCTCTCCGATCAGGGCGACGAATCCGGCACGTGTGGTCATGGGGTGTTCCTGTACTAGCAGCTCAGAGCATTTAGAGCATTTGCCGCAAAAGAGCCAGTACCTCGCGCAGGGTGGTACCCGACCGACATAGGGCACGGTTGGAAACGCCGGGATCAGCCCGTCAGCTTGTCCAGCAGCGCCTTGGCAGCGGCCTGTTCGGCCTTGCGCTTGGAGCCGTCACGCGCCTGGGCTTCCTGTCCGGTATCGAGCCGCACGGCGATGGTGAAAACGGGTGCGTGATCGGGGCCGGAGCGGGACAGCATGATGTAGCTTGGCGGGTTCAACCCCCGCCCCTGCGCCCATTCCTGAAGGGAGGTCTTGGGGTCGCGGGCATCAGCCTCGACCGTCTGAATGCGCTTGCCCCACAGGCGCAGCACCAGATCGCGCGCGACCTCGAACCCGGCATCCTTGTAGACGGCGGCAATCACGGCCTCCATCGCATCGCCCAGGAGCGCCTGCTTGCGTCGCCCACCTGACATCATCTCGGAGCGGCCCAGTTTCAACGCCGCGCCAAGGTCGATCTCGGCGGCCACTTCGGCACAGGCTTCCTTGCGCACCAGCGCGTTGAAGCGCGGGGCAAGCTGGCCCTCGGAAGCGCCGCGGTCATGGGCCAGAAGCGCCTCGGCCATCACGAGGCCAAGCACCCGGTCGCCCAGAAATTCGAGGCGTTGGTTGTCTTCGCGCGTTGTAGAGGAGCGCGAGGAATGCGTCACCGCGCGCACGAGGAGGTCTGGCCGGGAGAACGTGTGGCCAAGCCGCGCTTCGAGCGCCTGGAGGTCGGCGGAAAGCTTCAATAGATGCCCTTGAAGAAACGGTCCGAACGCCAAGTCCAGAAGGCAAACATCGACTTGCCCGCAGAAGAGAACATGATGCGATCCGCGCGGCCGATCAGGTTTTCATACGGTACGAACCCCACCCCGCGCGCGGCCTGCGGCACACGGCTGTCGGTCGAGTTGTCTCGGTTGTCACCCATGAAGAAATAATGGCCTTCGGGGACGGTGTAGACACCGGTATTGTCCGAGCCCTGATTGGTGATGTTGAGGATCGCGTGGCTGACCCCGCCCGGCAGTGTCTCGATCTGGCGCGACTTCACGCAGAGACCGCCATCACCCACGGGGCCGTTTTCACAGCGCGGGCGCAGGCGTTGCGGGCCCTGCGGGCCTGCGGTTTCTTCGAACAGGCCGCCATCTTCAAGCTTCACCGCTTCACCGTTGATATGCACCACGCCGGCGATGATCTGAACCTTGTCGCCGGGCAGGCCGATCAGGCGTTTGATGAAGTCAAACCCGGTGACCGGGTGGCGGAAAACCACGACATCGCCGCGCTCGGGTTCACCGCCCAGAATGCGGGTGTTGTCGCCATCCAGCCAGCCGCAGAGGTTCTTGGCGTCGATATTGATGCCCACGGCGGGGATGCGGATCGATGGGCAGGAGGCGTAGGAATAGCCATAGGTCATTTTGTTGACGAACAGGAAATCCCCGATCAGCAACGTGTCCTTCATCGACCCGGAGGGAATCCAGAAGGGCTGAAAGAACAGAGTGCGGAAGACGCCCGCGATCAGCAGGGCATAGACGATCGTCTTGATCGTCTCGACGATGCCTCCGTCTTTCTTCTTGGCCTTGTCTGCCATGTCTGTCTCTCCGGTTGCGCTTTGGCGCGTTACATGAGGGGCGGCGCGCTGGGTGTCAACCCGGCGTCGATTGGATCGGACGGGCTTCGATCACAACAAAGGCCTGTGCCCATGGGTGATCGTCGGTCAGGGTGACGTGGATAATGGCCTCGTGCCCCGGCGGCGTCATGTCGTCGAGACGTGTCTTGGCCCAGCCGGTGACGTGCATGACGGGCTGCCCGGTGCGAAGGTTCGAGACATACATGTCCTTCCAGCTGATCCCCATGCGCAGGCCGGTGCCCAGCGCCTTGGAACACGCCTCTTTGGCGGCCCAACGCTTGGCATAGGTGCCCACGGTATCGCGGCGGCGCTCGGCCTTGGCCTGCTCCACTTCGGTGAAAACCCGGTTGCGGAACCGGTCGCCAAACCGTTCAAGCGTGTTCGCAACACGGTCGATATTGGCCAGATCTGTGCCCACACCGAGGATCATGCGCGCCTCATGCCTTGACGCTATCTGCTCTGGCCTCGTCCATCAGGCGGCGCATTTCGTGAATCACGGGGGTAATTCCCGAGAAGATCGCCTCGGAAATCAGGAAGTGGCCGATATTGAGTTCCATCACCTCGGGCAGGGCCGCGATGGGTTTGACCGTATCGAAGGTCAGCCCGTGGCCCGCGTGCACCTCCAATCCAAGCGAGTGGGCAAAGGTAGCCATCTCGGTCAGCCGGACCAGTTCGGCGTCACGCTCTTCGAAGCGGCCCTCGGCATGATAGTCGCAATAGGCACCGGTGTGCAGTTCGATCACTTCGGCGCCGATCCGGTTGGCGGCCTCGATCTGGGGCCGGTCGGCAGCTATGAAGATCGACACCCGGCAGCCCGCCTCGCGCAGGGGCGCGATGAAATGGGCCAGCTTGTTTTCTTCGCGCGCCACTTCCAGACCGCCTTCGGTGGTCTTCTCCTCGCGCTTTTCGGGCACGATGCAGACCGCGTGGGGTTTGTGGCGCAGGGCGATCTGCTGCATCTCGTCGGTGGCGGCCATCTCGAAATTGAGCGGCACGGTCAGGTGCTCCATCAGCGCGTCGATGTCGGCATCAAGGATGTGGCGGCGATCTTCGCGCAGATGCGCTGTGATCCCATCGGCCCCGGCCTCTTCCGCCATACGCGCAGCGCGGACAGGATCGGGATAGGCCCCGCCCCGCGCGTTCCGCACGGTGGCCACATGATCGATATTCACCCCAAGACGCAGCATGGTGACAGCCCTCGTTGTTGATTGGTCAGTGATGCGGACCCTAAGGTGCCAAAGCGCGCAAGAAAACCGCTTTCTTTACCGCTTGGCCTTTTCAGAAGCCGCGGCACGGGCTGCCTGCTCGGCGGCCCTGGCGCGTGCCTTTTCCATCTTCTTGCGAAGCCGCGTCACACGCCGTTTCTGATAGGCGCGGATCACGGGAACCGAAAGGTAATAGGCGATCGTACCCGCGATGATGCCCGGAAGGATGCCGCCGATCATGTAGGGAAAGAACACTTCGTCATAGAAGATGGAGAGCCCGGTCCAGTCGGGGGTGTCATCGTTGAACACAGCCCAGAAATTGTGCCACAGATCCCCGCCGGCATTGGCAAACTTCGCCGCCAGGGATTGATGCGCGCCCTCGTGAAACTCGGTCCCCAAGAGGAAATGCCCGGTCTTGAGCGAGATTACCCCGATCGGCAGGTAGGTCAGCGGATTGCCAAAGAACGTGGCCAGCAGCGCCGCCAGAAGGTTCCCCGACAGCACACGTGCGAGGATCGCCGCAACCACGAAGTGCAGCCCGTAAAACGGTGTGAAGGTGGTGAAGACACCACACCAGATACCGCGCGCGATGAATTCCGGTGTGCCCGGCAAACGATGCAGACGGTGCCGTACATAGTGGAACGCCCGGGTCCAGCCACCACGCGGATAGAAGAATTCCGCCACCACCTGGTAGAGGGGTCTTCTATCGCGGCGCTTGAAAACCACAGGTGACGTTTCCTTTGCTGATCAGCCCTCGGACGATGCGCGGGCCTTCTCGGGGTTTCGATAGCGTTCGATCTCTGCCACATCCGACTCCGCCTCGAGCGCCATCATCAATTTGTGCAGATGCTTGGCATCGCTCAGATCGACACTGACGAGAAGACGATAGAAATCCGGCTTGCGGTCCACGAACTCCAGATCCGAGATATTGGCCCCGTGCTCTCCGATCAATGTGCAAATACGTCCCAGTACGCCCGCGTCATTGCCGATCGTGACCCAGATCTGAACCGTATAGATCGGTTTGTGCTGCCCCGCATGCCAATGCAGGTCCAGCCAGCGCTGGGGCTGGTCCTCGTAATCGCCAAGAGAATCACAATCGATGGCGTGCACCACCACCCCCTTGCCACGGAAAGTGATACCCACGATCCGCTCGCCCGGAAGGGGCTGGCAACAGGGGGCCCGATGAAAGCTTTGATCCGGGGACAGGCCGATGACGGCGCGCTCACCCGACACTTCGTCGCTTTGTTCTGGAGCCAGGTCGGGATAGACCGCTTGCACCACTTCGGCTGCCGTCAGCTCGGCCGAGCCTAGCCGGGCAAGGACCTCGTCCTTTTCCTTGAAACGCAGGTTCTTGGCGGCGATCTCGAGCACCTTGTCGGTCGACTTCTTGCCGACATGCTCGAACGCGGCGCGGGCCAGTTCCGCACCCAGCCTGACAAACCTTTCGCGGTCCATCTCGCGCAGGGCGCGGCGGATGGCGGTACGCGCCTTGCCGGTGGTTGCGATGTCCAGCCAAGTCGCCTGGGGCGTCTGGCCCTCGGCAGTGATGATCTCGACCGATTGGCCGTTCTTGATCCGCGTCCAGAGCGGCACCCGCTGGTGGTCGATCTTGGCGCCGACACAGGCATGACCGATACGGGTGTGAATGGCATAGGCAAAGTCGATTGGGGTCGCCCCGCGCGGCAGCTTCACCACCTCGCCCTTGGGCGTGAAGCAGAACACCTGGTCCGAATACATCTCGAGCTTGACCGCCTCGAGGAAATCCTCGTGGTCTTCCTCGGCGTCAAACTGTTCGGTCAGGCCGCTGATCCATTTCACTGGGTCGACCGCAAAGGGGTTTTCGCCCCGCACGCCATCCTTGTAGGACCAGTGCGCCGCAACACCGGATTCGGCCACGTCATGCATCTGGTGCGTCCGTATCTGCACTTCGACCCGGCGCCCGTCGCGGCCCGACACAGTGGTGTGGATGGAACGATAGCCGTTCGACTTGGGTTGGCTGATGTAATCCTTGAACCTTCCCGGCACGGCACGCCAGCGTTGATGGATCGCCCCAAGCACCCGGTAACAATCGTTTTCGTTGTCCGTAATAACACGGAATCCATAGATGTCGGACAGACGCGAAAACCCCTGTTCCTTCATCTGCATCTTGCGCCAGATCGAATACGGTTTCTTGGCACGCCCGACGACAACGGCATTGATGTCGTTGTTATACAGCTCTTTCTTCATGTCGGCGGTAATCCGTTCGATCACGTCGCCAGTTTCCTTTTGCAGCGTGATGAACCGCCGCATGATCGAGGCGCGCCCCTCGGGGTTGAGAACCTTGAAGGCAAGGTCTTCCAGCTCATCGCGCATCCACTGCATCCCCATGCGCCCGGCAAGCGGGGCATAGATGTCCATGGTTTCACGCGCTTTCTGGACCTGTTTCTCGGCCCGCATCGCCCTGATCGTGCGCATGTTGTGCAGGCGGTCGGCCAGCTTGACGAGGATAACCCGCAGGTCCTTGGACATGGCCATGAACAGCTTGCGGAAATTCTCGGCCTGCTTGGTCTCGGTCGAGCTGAGCTGTAGGTTGGTCAGCTTGGTGACGCCATCCACGAGCACTGCGACCTCGTTACCGAACTTGCCCGCGACCTCGTCATAAGACGCCTGGGTGTCCTCGATCGTATCGTGCAAAAGGGCGGTGATGATCGTCGCGTCATCCAGATGCTGTTCGGCCAGGATCATCGCGACTTCGATGGGATGCGTGAAATAAGGCTCGCCCGAGCGGCGAAACTGCCCCTCGTGCATGTCGCGGCCATAGTCATAGGCCGCGCGAATCAGCGTTTCATTGGTGCGGGGGTTGTAGGCGCGAATGAGATCGACAAGGTCGTCTGCCGGGATCATGCGTGCCTACCTGTGGTTCTCTTGGGGGTCAGCCCTGACCCTGTGCTTCCATCAGCGCGCGCAGCAGCTTTTCTTCGGACATGTCGTCATCCGCAGGCGCATCGCTTTCGGCACCCATCAGCAGAGCCATCTTGTCGTCTTCCGGCTCGTCCACCTCGATCTGGGTCTGGTTTTCCTCGATCAGGCGCTCGCGCAGCTCTTCCGCGGTCTGGGTTTCCTCTGCGATCTCGCGCAGGGCCACGACCGGGTTCTTGTCGTTGTCACGATCCAGCGTGATCGGGGCGCCGGCCGAAATCTCGCGCGCGCGGTGGGCCGCGAGCATCACCAGCTCAAAGCGGTTCTGAACCTTGTCGACGCAATCTTCTACGGTAACGCGGGCCATGGGGCACTCCACTCTCTTGGATCGGATAGGAAGCCGTGTATGTAAGGGGCTTTCACCCCCTTGACAAGCACTGATTCACAAGGGTTCCAGCGCTTCCCGGTCCGATTGCGGCAATTGGGCGTAGATTTCGCGCAAGGACTTGCCCAACAAGGGGTGAATCCAGTTCGGAGCGATGTCACAAAGCGGCCCGAGCACGAATGCGCGGTCCTGCAGACGCGGGTGCGGGAGAATCAGGTCGTCGGGGGCCTTCTTCTTCTGGTCTTCGATCGAAAGGTCGCGCCAATGCGCTTGGCTCACCGGGTCAGGCAGCACCTTTTCGCCATACGCAACCAGATCGAGATCCAGCGTGCGCATGCCCCAGCGCTGTTCGCGCGCGCGTCCGAAATCAGCCTCGATGGCGTGAAGCTCCTGCAACAGAGCCTTGGGCGAAAGCGATGTGCGCACCGATACTGCCGCGTTCACGTAATCAGGGCCGGCGCCCTCGGGAAAACACGGTGTCTGGAAGAATCGGCTGACCGCACAAAGGCGAATCTTGCCCGCATTCAACCGTTTGAGCGCTGCGGCGATGGTTTCGGCAGGCGTGCCGAGATCAGTTGGCAGGTTGCCGCCAAGAGCTAAGAGCGCGCATTCATTCACTTTTTGTTAACCTTTTGTAACGTACGCATGTAAAAAGGCGATCCACGGCTTGAAGGCAAGCCAAATTTCTTTACCTTATAACTGCTGCTGTGCCTGCACTATTTTACTCACGGGACTTTCAAGGCACGGCAGAGTCAGAAAGGACATTATTGATGTTTTATAAGGACGAACGGCTTGCGCTGTTCATAGATGGGTCGAATCTGTATGCCGCAGCGAAATCGCTGGGCTTTGATATCGACTACAAACTGCTACGGCAGGAATTCATGCGACGTGGCAAATTGCTTCGGGCATTCTACTACACAGCCTTGCTGGAGAATGACGAGTATTCGCCGATCCGCCCTCTGGTGGACTGGTTGCACTATAACGGCTTCACCATGGTGACCAAGCCGGCCAAGGAGTACACAGACTCCCAAGGCCGTCGAAAGGTCAAGGGGAACATGGATATCGAGCTGGCTGTAGATGCCATGGAGCTTGCGCCGCGCGTGGATCATATCGTGCTGTTTTCCGGAGATGGGGATTTCCGGCCGCTCGTAGAGAGCCTGCAGCGCCAGGGTGTGCGTGTTTCGGTGGTTTCGACCATTCGCAGCCAGCCGCCAATGATCTCGGACGAGCTGCGTCGTCAGGCCGACAACTTCATCGAGTTGGAAGGGCTTCGCGAAGTGATCGGGCGCCCGCCGCGTGATCCGATGCCGGACCGCGACCGCGAGGTTGAGTTCAGCGCCAAGTAAGACCGGACCGGGGCCTCGTGCCCCGGTTTTCTTTTGTGGTTTCGTGGCGGGCTGGTCTAGCCGCCGTTGCGCGCGTTGTGCATGTCGATCACACGCGCGGGCCAAGTGCTTTTGATATAGGCAAGCACTTCGAGGATTTGTTCATCACTCAGCACGTCCTCGAATCCCGGCATGTTGCTTTCATAGCCCTGCCCGACCACCTTGGCCGTGCCATACTTGGTGATAACGAAAAGCACCTGATCCGGGTGATGCCATGTATGCCCGCTTTCATCATGGGGCGGGGCCGGCATCAACCCGTCTGCGCCACGGTCGCGCCAATTGTCTTCCCCTTCCAGGTTTGCGCCATGACAGCTTGCGCAATTCTCGTCATAGATAGCCTGACCGCGTGCCACCGCGCCCGTATTCTCATAGGGCAAAAACCCCTCGGCTACCCCTGCCCCGACAGTCGCTATCAACGCGACGCCTCCCAGAATCGCTGCCGTGCCCGCCTGTTTCATCGTCAAACTCCTCGCATATTTCTGCTTCGGTTACGCCCTTCCCGCACTGGAAGGTCAAGCCTCTGGACGTGAGCGCGCTGAGACACTAGGTCTTGCACGCACAGCCGCGAGGACGTCCCATGAGCAAGCCCCCCCTGACCATCCATCTCGCCGCCCCGCGCGGGTTCTGCGCCGGTGTGGATCGCGCCATCAAGATCGTGGAAATGGCGCTTCAGAAATGGGGCGCCCCGGTCTATGTCCGCCACGAGATCGTGCATAACAAGTTCGTCGTTGACGGGTTGCGCGCCAAGGGGGCCGTGTTTGTCGAGGAACTGGGCGATTGCCCCGACGACCGCCCGGTGATCTTTTCCGCCCATGGCGTTGCCAAGTCGGTCCCGGCCGAAGCCGAGCGGCGCGAGATGATCTATGTCGACGCCACCTGCCCGCTGGTGTCCAAAGTCCATATCGAGGCCGAGCGCCATTCCGACAACGGCTTGCAGATCGTGATGATCGGCCATGCGGGCCACCCGGAAACCATCGGCACCATGGGCCAGCTCCCCGAGGGCGAAGTTGTGCTGGTAGAAACCGAAGAAGACGTCGCCACGATTTCGGTGCGCGACCCGAACAAGCTGGCCTTTGTCACCCAGACCACGCTGTCAGTAGATGACACGATCGGCATCGTCGCCGCGCTTCAAAGCCGCTTTCCCAATATTGTCGGCCCGCACAAAGAAGACATCTGTTACGCCACCACCAACCGGCAGGAAGCGGTCAAGGCGATTGCGCCCAAGGTGGACGCGATCCTTGTCGTGGGGGCGCCCAACTCATCGAATTCGCGGCGCCTTGTCGAAGTTGGTGCAAACAACGGCTGCGCCTATTCGCAGCTTGTGCAGCGCGCCACCGAGATCGACTGGCGCGCGCTTGAGGGCGTGGGGTCTGTCGGTATCACCGCCGGGGCGAGCGCGCCGGAAGTGCTGGTCAACGAGGTGATCGACGCCTTCCGCGACCGGTTCGACGTGTCAGTGGAGCAGGTGGAAACGGCGGTCGAGCGGGTGAATTTCAAGGTGCCCCGCGTGCTCAGGGATCTGGACGCATGATCCGCATTCCCACCGCACCGCTTGTTCTTGGTCTTGCCGGGCTGATCCCCTTTGTTTGGGGGGCGTTGACCATCCTAATGCCCGACTGGCGTGACTGGGGCGCTTCGGAATTGGGGCCGCGTTTTGTCGGCCCGTATGTGCAGCTTTTTTATGGCTCGGTGATCCTTGCCTTCATGTCAGGCGTGCTCTGGGGCTTTGCCACCAAGGTCGAGGGATCGCGCGCCGCCATCGGCTATGTCCTGTCGACGATCCCGGCGCTTTGGGCGTTTTTCATGACTGGCGGCGGGCCGATTGGCGCCGCCACCAACCTTATGTTCGGCTTTGCCGGATTGCTGCTTCTGGATTACGCTTTTTATCAATGGGGTCTGACCCCGCCTTGGTGGATGCGGCTGCGCCTGTTGCTCACGGCGGTTGTCGTGACCTGCCTTGCGATTACCATCGTGTACTAAAGTCTGCGCCCGAAAGGACATTTCATGATTTCTGCCCATTTCCTTCTGATCGCGCGGGCCGGGCGGTTGGCACTGGAGCGGGCATGAGCGATCAGGAAACCCTTGGCGTCTATGCCCGCAAACATGGTGACTACGCCGCCCTGCCGGTGTCCAAGGATCAAAAGGATGCGCTGAACATGTTCTGTGCCGCGCTCTCCCCCGGAGCGCATGTGTTGGATCTGGGCTGCGGTCCGGGCCTGCAGGCAAGGGAACTCATGCAGCGCGGCCTGAGCGTCAGCGCGCTGGATGCAACACCAGAATTCGTGGAGCTTGCACGCGCCAACGGGATCGACGCCCGCCTTGGCACGTTTGACGACCTGACCGAAACCGATGCCTATGACGGGGTCTTTGCCAGCTTTTCTCTGTTGCACGCGCCCAAGGCGCATTTCCCGCGCCACCTCGGCGCGATCAAGCGCGCGCTGCGCCCCCGTGGATGCCTTTTTCTGGGCCTGAAACTGGGTGAAGGCGAAGCACGCGACAGTCTGGGTCGCTTCTATGCCTATTACTCGGAAGCGGAATTGCGCAAACATCTGGAAAAGGCCGGGTTTTCGCTATTGCAAGCCGTGACAGGAGAGGGCAAGGGACTGTCTGGAAGCGTTGACCCCTATATCCTGATGACTGCCCGTGCCTGATCTTTTTGCCTATACTGATGGAGCCTGTTCCGGAAATCCCGGCCCAGGCGGCTGGGGCGTGCTGATGCGCGCCATGGACGGGGACACCGTGCTCAAAGAGCGGGAATTGTCCGGCGGTGAACCGGAAACCACCAACAACCGCATGGAGCTGATGGCGGCGATCACGGCGCTGGAAACGCTGGAGCGGGCGAGCACGATCACCATCGTCACCGACAGCGCCTATGTGAAAGACGGGATCACAAAGTGGATCCACGGCTGGAAGCGCAACGGGTGGAAGAAGAAGGGCGGGTTGAAGAACGTTGACCTGTGGCAACGGCTTGATGCGGCACAGGCGCGTCACAACGTGACCTGGGAATGGGTCAAGGGCCATGCCGGCCACCCCGAGAACGAGCGCGCGGACGAGCTGGCCCGCGCGGGCATGGCGCCTTTCAAGCTCTAGGGATTACTCCGCCGCGATCCCGGCGCTGTCGTCCCAGCGTTTCTGGTAGTCGGTCTGATAGACCTTTTCGCTCCCGTCCCCGGCCCCTTCGAGCGGTTTGCGCACGGCGTAGGTGAGGATGACCGGACCTTCGGGCAACTTGCCCTGAAGGCGCGGGCGCACGCCGGTCTGGTTCGGGTTCGACGTGGTCACAACACGACGCGCGAACATCGGCAACATCGGCTGGAGCGCGCATTGCAGCACGTCGTAACCCAGCGTTTTCTCCCAAAACCCGTACACCATCTCGGGCGTGATCTGGTAAAAGCCGTGGTTGATCCAGTTGTTGCAGGGCGAATGGCCGATCAGAACCCCACCGGGTTTGAGCATCCTGTTGATGTTGCGATAGGCGGTGGGCAGGTCGAACACATGTTCGCAAGTACCCCCGTCATAGACCACGTCAAAGCGCCCGTGCAGCTCTTCGGGAAGCTCCCCGGCAAGGTCCTGCACGATCGAAGCGTCCTCGAAATCCGACACGTCCATACTGTCGACCTGATCAAAGCCGATCTTCTGGAAAAAGGTCTCGCAGAAGTGGTTGTCGCTGTTCTTGAGATCCTCTTCGGTCAGCCCCGGAAAATACTTCTCAAGGGTCTCGTCAAAAAGCGCTGCCGAACGTTTGCGGCGGCGCCCGATCCAGCGCTGGCGGCCCAGCATCACGATATTGCCGTCAAGGGAATGCTCGGTCACGACATCCATGATGCGGACGGCGAGCGTGTCGGAAATAGCCATTGAGGTATCCTCGAAGAAGAAAGCGGACAGGCCGTCAGGCGGCCTGATCCAGTTCGATACGTTCGGCCAGCCTGGCAAGGAATTTCTTGGCCATGGGCTGACGGCGGGCCTTGATGGCCATGCGCTGTGCCCAGTCGATCGCCTTGGCGTGCTGACGCGCCACGGCCTCATCCCGCAGGAGCAGCTCCTTGATCGCAAGCGCCTTGTCAAAGCGATGGACAAGACCAAGGTCCTCGACGTCGTTGCGGTCGAACTTGTTCCAATAGCTGAATTCAATCTTGCCGTTCTGGTGGTTCGCACGACCGCGCCGCTGTTTGTTCAGGAAGGCGTCCATCGAGCGCAGCGCATAGTGGTTGAGCTGTGCCACGTCATAGCCGTAGCCGGTGTTCACATGCAGCGCGCCCTTGATCTGACGGTCGTCGAACCGGGTGCCGTCCGGCGTGATCCAGTTGATCGGCCCGGCGTCCTGCTGCACGAAGGGGCGGTGCACCCCCATGCGGTTGAACTTGGTCCGGTCATTCTTGAACAGGGTCTTGAAAAAGCGGTGTTCGCCCTCACGGCCCTCGAAGGGCTGGGCGCGGGTGAATTGCAGCGGGACGGGTGTGTCCTCGATCTGTTCAACGCCGTTGTTGCCGAAGATGCGCCAGACCAGAGAGATTGCATCGACCCCCGGAAAGGCGTCGATCAGCGCCTTGAACGTGCCGTCACCGACGTTGATCTGCAGGTACTCGTCCACGTCCGCCACGAAAATCCAGTCGGCCTCGCGCACGGCGGCCTCGTGTTCGCCCCACATCAGGGCGCTCTTGTGCGGCCCACGGCGCATCACGCGATTGAACCGGTGATGCACTTCGCCCATTCGGTTGAGATTGCGCAGGATCATATCCGTCTGATCGCTGCAGTCGTTGGTAAACACGACGATATCCGTCGCTCCCAGTGCCCGGTAATGCGCCACCCAGTCGAGGATATAGGCACCCTCGTCCTTCATGGTCGTTACCACGGTCACTTTCGGCGCGGCTGTATCGCCTCCGAATCCGAAGAAAGCCACTACTCTATGCCTCATGTGTAAGCGGCTCGTTCAAGCGGCCGCGTTTATGAAGGGAATCATAACGCGGACCGACGGGAAACGTCTACAATTTTTCGTTATTTGTTCGGAGTGTGGCCCGGACGACTCTATTTGCGCCAATGGGTTGGCACGATGATCAACGCACCGATGGACGAGATGATCGCGTTGAGACCGGGGCTGCCAAAGCCGATGTGGAACATGCGGGAGATCATGTAGAACAGGAAGGCCCCACCGATGCAGATAATGATCGAGGGGACATAGCCGTTGCGTGTGAAACCGCTGCGCTCAGACGCATAGCCAATGATACCGGCAATGATCACGGTACCGAAAAAGGTAAAGAACATATTCGGCTCCTAGAGCTGGAGTCCTTTTTCCAGCGGAAAGCCCCGCAGGAAGGTTTCCACATCCTGCGCCCCTTTGCCCGCCCGTTGCAAGCGCAACAACTGCACGGCACCGCTGCCACAAGCCACGGTCAGCGCCTCATCCAGCAGCGTGCCGGGGGCACCGGCGCCCTCTCCCAGCCGCGAGGCCAGCAGTTTGACCCGCTGCCCGTCGATCTCGGTCCAGGCGCCGGGGAACGGGGACAGGCCACGGATCTTGCGATCAACCTCTTCTGCCGGGGCAGTCCAGTCAATCTTGGCTTCGGATTTGTCGATCTTGTGGGCGTAGGTGACGCCCTCATCGGGCTGGGGCACCGGAATCAGATCCGGCAAGTCCTTCAATGCCGCGACAATCAGGCTAGCCCCCATCTTCGAGAGCCGGTCATGCAATTGGTCTGTGGTTTCGGTTTCCCCGATCTCGGTCTCGTCAACCATGAGCACCGGACCCGTATCCAACCCGGCTTCCATCTGCATGATACAAATTCCGGTTTCTTCATCCCCGGCCATGATTGCCCGATGGATTGGCGCGGCCCCGCGCCAGCGCGGCAAAAGGCTGGCATGAATATTGAGGCACCCATGCGCGGGGGCATCAAGTATGGCCTGGGGCAGGATCAGCCCATAGGCGACCACAACGGCCACATCGGCATTCAGCGCGGCAAAGCCAGCTTGCTCTGCTGCCCCCTTGAGCGAGACCGGATGCCGAACCTCAAGACCAAGAGCTTCAGCGCGGGCGTGCACGGGTGTCGGGCGGTCTTTCTTGCCGCGTCCCGCAGGGCGGGGCGGCTGGCAATAGACCGCAGCAATCTCGTGGCCCGCCTCCACCAGCGCATCCAGAACCGGCACCGAAAAGTCCGGCGTGCCCATGAAGACCACTCTCATCGCAGCTTCCTCGCCTTCTTGATCAGCATGTCGCGTTTTACCTTGCTCAGGCGATCAAAATACATCTTGCCGTTGATATGGTCGATCTGGTGCTGCACCGACGTGGCCCAAAGCCCGACGAAATCGCGCCGCTGGATCATGCCGTCCTCGTTGAGAAACCGCACCGTCACTGCGCGCGGGCGTTTGATCCTGGCCGACACCCCGGGCAAGTTCGGGCTGGCTTCGTCGTGTTCGCGATCCTCGATCGAGGCGTGCAGAATTTCCGGGTTGGCCATGCGCACGGCCTGTCCGCGCGTATCGCTGGCATCGACCACGATCAGGCGCAGCATTTCACCGATCTGGTTGGCGCCCATGCCTACACCGGGCATGGCCTCCATCGTGTCGATCAGATCGTCCCAGACCTGCCGCACGTGATCGGTGATCTCTTCCACCTCGGCGGCAGGGGTGCGCAGGCGTTTGTCGGGCCATTGCAGGCAGGAGCGAACGGTCATGTCTGGGCCTCGTAAGTCGCGATGAAATCGGCCTTGTCGGTTTCGGTCAGGTGATCCAGCGTCACGCGCCCATCAAGATGGTCGATCTCGTGCTGGATACAGCGCGCCTCGAACCCATCAAAGTCACGCATGTGCATATCGCCGCGCGCATCCCGCCACGCCAGCGTCACAGCGACCGGGCGTTCCACCGGAACCATGAGGCCGGGAATGGAAAGGCACCCTTCCTCCGTCACCTCGACGCGCTTTTCGCGCACCATGATGACGGGATCAAGAAACGCCTCGGGCGTCGGTTCACCCTCTTTCCAACCTGCATCCATGACGAAGATCCGCCGCATGACTCCCACCTGCGGCGCGGCCAACCCGCGCCCCTTGGCGGCATACATCGTATCGAACATGTCCTGCACCAGCGCCTCGTGATCGTCTTCGCCCACCGGGTCGCAGACCTGCGACAGGCGCACGTCAGGCCAGATCACCAGCGGCAGGACACTCATCCGCGCGCCAGCTCGCGTTTGAGCTTCTGGGATTTCCGGGTCATCATCTGGCGTTTCATCGGGCCAAGATAATCAATGAACAACTTGCCATTGAGATGGTCGATCTCGTGCTGGACACAGGTGGCCCAGAGCCCGTCGAAATCCTTTTCCTGCGGATTGCCGTTCTGATCGATCCAGCCGACCCTTACCGAGGCCGGGCGGGTGACTTCGGCAAACTGTTCGGGGATCGAGAGACAGCCTTCTTCGTAGGTGTTTAGATCGTCCGATTTGGCCAGAATTTCGGGATTGAACATCACGGTCGGCTCGGGATCGCCCTCTTTCACGCAATCCATCACGATCAGCCGTTCCAGAACACCGACCTGCGGCGCGGCCAGCCCGATACCGGGCGCGTCGTACATCGTGGCCAGCATGTCATCGGCAAGGCTGCGCAGTTCGTCCGAGAGATCGTCAACGGGCGCACAGACCTTTTTCAAACGCGGGTCGGGGTGGATCAGGATCGGCTTAATCATGGGGTTCATCTAGGCCATGCGCGCGCGCTGTGCAACGGGGCTTGCAACGGGGGGGAAAGCGGTAGCTTCACCCGGACCCAAGAAGAGCAGAGGACCCATCATGAGCTTTGACGAAATCATCGACCGCTTTGGCACCCATTCCGTAAAATGGGACATGATGGAAGAGCTTTATGGGGTGCCGGCCAAGGACGGGATTTCCATGTGGGTCGCGGATATGGATTTCCGCCCGCCGCAATGCGTGCGCGATGCATTGCAGGGCATGATCGACCACGGGATTTTCGGCTATTACGGCGACTATACCGGCTATCACGCGGCGATCTGCTGGTGGATGGAAACCCGCCACGGCTGGACCGTGCAGCAGGACGAGATTTTCACCACCCATGGCCTGGTCAACGGCACCGCCATGTGCATAGACGCCTTTACCCAACCTGGCGATGGCGTGGTGCTGATGACACCGGTCTACCACGCGTTTCACAGGGTGATCCGCGCAGCGGACCGCAAGGTCGTGGAATGTGAACTGGCCCTGAACGCGGGTCGCTATGAAATGGATTTCGACGCCTGGGACGCGCAGATGACCGGCGACGAGACCATGCTGATCCTGTGTTCGCCGCACAATCCGGGCGGGCGTGTCTGGACCCGCGAGGAACTGCAAGGCCTGGCTGATTTTTGCAAACGCCATGACCTGATCCTTGTGTCGGACGAGATTCACCACGACCTCGTCTATCCCGGCAACACCCATATCGCGATGGCGCTGGTGGATGAAAGCATACGGGACCGTCTGGTGATGATGACCGCGACCACCAAGACCTTCAACATTGCGGGCGGGCATTCCGGCAACGTGATCATTCAGGATCCGGCGCTGCGCAAACGGTTTGGAGCGCGCATGGCGGCACTTGGAAAATCGCCCAACTCCTTTGGTCTCTACATGGCCGAAGCCGCCTATTCCCCCGAAGGCGCGGCATGGGTCGATGACCTTGTGGCGTACCTGGATGGCAACCGCAAAGTGCTTGACGACGCGGTGGCAGCGATCCCGGGGCTGCAGTCTATGCCGCTGGAAGCAACCTATCTGAGCTGGGTGGATTTCTCGGGCACGGGCATGTCGCGCGAAGAGTTCACCCGCCGTGTCGAGCAGGACGCGCGCATTGCCGTCAACCACGGGCCGACCTTTGGCAAGGGCGGCGACAGCTTCCTGCGGTTCAATATCGCGACCCCCCGCGCGCGGGTTACCGATGCGGCGGAACGACTGACGGCGGCCTTCTCGGACCTTCAGTAAACGCCTGAGAACAAGGCCTCCCGCCCCTTTGTCGGTGCAGCAAAGCTGCGCCGCAAAGCGTTGGGCGTAGCGCGCCTTTGGCGCGCGTTTGAGTATTTCTGGCAAAATGAAGAGCCGGGGGCGCCAGGATGTCTTAGCCGTTGGTGATCAGCCCTGCGGGAACAAACTCGGGTTGCTCAAAATCGACCGGTGGCTTGTCGGTTGCCTGGGTCGCGCGCTTGAACTCGTACCGCATTTCGCCAGCCTCTTCTTCGGAGGCAACGATCAGGCATTGCAGGAAATGCCGCCCGCCGTCGTACAGGTCCACGAGGCCGCGCAGGTGCGGTGCGTCCTCGACGTCCAGTGTGAACCCGTCTTCCTGAAAGCGCAGCACACGAAAGCTGCGCCCATCAGCCTCGACCCGCAGCTTGTTGCGGCGCTTGAGATCTTTCTTTCGGGCCGCATCCAGCCCTTTCTGCACTTCCGGCGGTACATAGGTCGACATTGTTCGCTCCATTCCTGTCCGTAGGGTTCAACCACATTCGGATTCGGTCAAGACAGGAATTCCCGATTTGACGCACCTTGTGCAAATACGCGCAACTCCTTTGCGCAGTGTTGCGTTTTCTCCGCACCGACCGCGACTTAGGTAGGAGACGAGCAAAACGGGAGCATGGGATGGGACACCTTCTGGACGGACGCTGGGTGACGGAAGCGATCGACACCAAGGCAAGTGGCGGCAAGTTCGAACGCGCAGCGGCCCAGTTTCGCAACTGGATCACACCTGACGGCGCTCCGGGGCCAAGCGGATCCGGTGGGTTCGAGGCTGCCAGCGGGCGTTATCATCTATACGTGTCCTACGCGTGCCCCTGGGCCCATCGCACCCTGATTTTCCGCTCCCTAAAGGGGTTGAGAGATCATATCTCAGTATCTGCCGTGCACCCTGACATGCTTGAGCAGGGCTGGAGCTTTGACGACGACTTTGCCGGTGCCACGGGGGATGTGTTGTTCAACAGCGGGCACGCCCACGATCTCTATACCCGCGCAGACCCGGCATATTCTGGCCGGGCGACGGTCCCGATCCTCTGGGACAAGGAAGAAGCCACCATCGTTTCAAATGAAAGCGCCGAGATCATCCGCATGTTCAACAGCGCCTTTGACCGGATTACCGGAAATGACCTTGATTTCTGGCCCGAAGCGCTGCGCGAAGAGATCGAGGCTGTGAACACCCGCATCTATGACACGCTCAACAATGGGGTCTATCGCGCCGGCTTCGCCTCAACGCAGGACGCTTACGAGGACGCGGTCTATCCCTTGTTCGACACGCTGGACTGGCTCGAAGACCGCCTCTCGCGAAACCGCTTCCTGATCGGCGACACGCTGACCGAAGCGGACTGGCGCCTGTTCACCACGCTGATCCGGTTCGATCCGGTCTATCACCTGCATTTCAAATGCAACCGCCGCCGCATCGTGGATTATCCCAACCTGTGGGCCTACACCCGCGCACTGTACCAGATGCCGGGGATCGCCGAGACGGTGAAGCTTGATCATATCGTGCGCCACTATCACTACAGCCACGAAAGCATCAATCCGAACCGGATTGTCCCGATCAACCCGATTTTGGACTACGACGCGCCGCACGGGCGCGGCACGTCTCAAATCACCTGACGGGTTGTACCATAGTGCTCGACCATCGCGGCAAGGTCTTCAGGCGGGGTTCCGGTGGGCAAAAATGCGCGCGCGTTTGCGCAATGGTTGAAGATCGAGCCATCGGAGAAAAACGCCGAGTTGGTGACAAAGATCACCTGCATCAACGGATGGCGGTAGCTGGCATAATCCGAAAGGGCCAACGCCGCGCCCCCTTCCAGCATCAGGTCGAGCACCATCACCTCGTAGGTGGCATCCGCGCAGGTGGCGTCTTCCAGCGCCGAAACCGCATCTGCATGTGACGTGGCAAGGTCAGCCTCGACCCCCAACCGCAGCAAGTGTCGCTGCCATACGAACCCCAAATCGGCGCAGCCCTCTACGATCAGCGTGCGCATGTACACCCCCTGCCACTTCTGACAATTCGTCACGAATTTTCGATTAAACGTTGATGCGACGATTTTCCTAACGATTGGTTAACGATCTGTTAACGCCCCTTGCGTCGGCGATCTCTTGCCAAAGGGCGGGTTTTCCGCTTCAACGCCGGACGAGAGGAACCCCGCCATCATGACTGTCCCGACGCAAAAAAATTCGTTCGACACCCCCCGCGATCACGGGGGCGGATTGGACGCGGCCATGGCACAGTGGGGAGGCGCCCGCGCCGACTGGCTGGACCTCTCCACGGGAATCAACCCGGTGGCCTATCCCTTGCCCCCCATCCCGATGTCCGCCTGGATGGAACTGCCTGACAGGGCAGCACAGGCGGCGTTGATCGCGGCGGCGCGCAAATACTGGAACGTGCCCGAGGCCGCGGCGGTGCTCGCCGCTCCGGGCGCCTCGGCGCTGATCGCGCGGATTCCGGCACTGGCTACATCGGGAACGGTCGACATCCCGGCTCCGACCTATAATGAACATGCCGCCGCGTTCCGCGCGCAAGGCTGGCAGATCGGCACGACCGCGCCTGACGCGCGGGTTCTGGTGCACCCGAACAACCCCACCGGGCGGCGCTGGTCGACGGCAGACCTCACTGCGCCTCTGACAATTATCGACGAAAGCTTCTGTGATATCTGCCCCCGCGACAGCCTGATCGCCGAAGCCGCAAAACCGGGGCGCATCGTGCTCAAGAGCTTTGGAAAGTTCTGGGGGCTCGCGGGTATGCGGCTCGGGTTTGCCATCGGCGACCCGGCGCTGATCGCGCGTCTGAACGACCTGTCCGGGCCGTGGGCCGTGTCCGGCCCTGCCCTCGTCACAGGCACCGCCGCCTTGCAGGATACAGGCTGGGCCGAAGCCACGCGCACCCGCCTTTCCGAAGATGCATCCCGGCTCGACACGTTGTTGACCGAAGCCGGGGCGCAACTGGCCGGGGGAACACCGCTGTTCCGGCTTTATGACGTTGATGATGCTGTCGCGTGGCAAAACAAGCTGGCCCGCGCCCATGTCTGGAGCCGTATCTTCCCGTACTCAAGGACATTTCTGCGCCTTGGTCTGCCCGCACCAGATCGCTGGGCGCAACTGGAGGACGCGCTGTGAGCACCGCCGCCCTCCTCGCCCTGGCACTACTGATCGACGCGATCTTCGGCGAACCGGATTGGGTCTGGCGCCGCCTGCCCCATCCTGCCGTCCTGATGGGGCGCCTGATCGGTTGGGCCGAAACACACCTGAATCGAGGCCCAATTCGTCGGGTGAACGGCATCCTGCTCGTGCTCGCCCTCGTGGGTGGCATGTGGGTTTTGGGCCGGGGACTGTCTTTCCTCGGCTGGCTCCCGGAACTGGTCCTTGTCGCTATCCTTATGGCGCAACGCTCGCTTGTCGATCACGTGCGCGCCGTCGGGGACGCGCTTCGGATCTCGCTCGGGGACGGGCGCCGGGCCGTTGCCCGGATCGTCAGCCGCGACACCGCCAACATGGATCAGAGCGCCGTCACCCGCTCGGCAATCGAAAGCGCGGCAGAAAACCTCAGCGACGGCGTGATCGCCCCCGCTTTCTGGTATCTTGTCGCCGGGTTGCCCGGACTGCTTGTCTACAAGATCATCAACACGGCTGACAGTATGATCGGCTATCGCACCGACCGTTTTGCCGCCTTTGGCTGGGCGGCGGCACGGCTTGACGACCTGCTGAACTGGATACCCGCCCGGCTGACGGCGGCCCTGATCGCCGCCACCCATTACGGGCTATCTGCATGGGGTTCCATCCGGGCCGACGCCCGCCTGCATCGCTCTCCCAATGCCGGCTGGCCTGAATCCGCCATGGCGCGCGCGCTCGATACCGCCATCGCCGGGCCGCGCGCCTATGACGGCGAGATGCGCGATTTTCCTTTCGTCAATCCTCTGGGCCGCAAAGCGCTGGATCCCGATGACATCGACGCCGCCTGCACCGCGCTTTGGCGCTCATGGGGCGCATTCCTCGCAATCGTGATCGGCCTCGCCTTGATCTGAGTGTTGCCCTGCGCCTGCTTCCTGTTAACCTCTTTGAAAATTCATTAAGAGGTTTGCCCCATGCGATTTCTCCCCCTTCTCGCCGCGCTTGTCCTGAGCGCCGGTGCGGCCACAGCCAAGGCGCCCTGCGGCGGGTCATTCAACAGCTTTGTCGACGGCCTCAAGAAAGAGGCCATCTCAAAGGGGCATTCGAAGTCCACGGTGGACAAGTTCTTTGCCAGCGCTCGGTTTGACCAGAAAACCATCAATGCAGACCGCGCCCAAGGCGTCTTCCAGATGCCATTCCTCGATTTCTCGCAGCGCCTGATCAGCCAGAACCGGATCGATAACGGGCGTCGCAAATCCAAGCAATATGACGCGGTCTTTCGCCAGATCGAACGCCAATACGGCGTCTCGCGGGGCGTACTTCTGGCCTTCTGGGCCTTCGAGACCGACTATGGCGCGTTTCAGGGCAACTTCAACACGCTGAACTCGCTGGTGACGCTTTCGCATGACTGCCGCCGCCCGGACCTTTTCCGCCCACAGGTCTTTGCCGCCCTCGAACTTTATGAACGCGGCGATTTCAACCCCACCAAGACCACAGGCGCATGGGCGGGTGAAATTGGCATGGTCCAGATGCTGCCCGCCGACATCATCGAGAACGGTGTGGATGGCGATGGCGACGGTGAAGTCAATCTCAAGACCTCCGCTCCGGACGCGCTGATGTCTGGCGCCAAGATGCTCAGCCACCTCGGATGGCGCAAGAACGAACCGTGGCTTCAGGAAGTCGACGTTCCGCAAAACCTCGACTGGGCAAAATCCGGTCTCGATCACCAGATGAACGCCCGTGACTGGGCCAAACTGGGCGTGAAACCGCGCTCTGGCACCCTCGCGAACCTGCCCGCATCGCTGCTCTTGCCGCAGGGTCGCAAGGGGCCTGCCTTCCTCGCCTACCCCAACTACCGCGTCTATTTCGAGTGGAACAAAAGCTTTGTCTACGTGACCACCGCCGCCTATTTTGCGACCCGGCTCGAAGGCGCGCCGCGCTATGATGGGGGCAATCCCGACCCCGCACTCTCGGGCAACCAGATGAAACAGCTCCAAAAGAAGCTCAAGGCGCGCGGCCATGACGTCGGCAAGGTGGACGGCATCCTCGGCAAGCTGACCCGCGCCGCCGTGCAGAAGGAACAGATCCGCCTTGGCTTGCCCGCCGACGCCTGGCCCACCTCGGCGCTACTCAACAAGCTCTAAGTCTCACGGTCTGACCGGGAACCGTTCGCCCTTCTCGGTCAGCACCACCAGCCGCCCGCCATTCTCGACGATCCGGTCACAGCGCTCGACCCCGGTGACAAAGGTCACGCAAACCATGCTGTCCGCCGCGGCCTTCCAATAGCCGTACCAGATGCCGCCACCGCCATAGGTGTAGTTGTATTTGCCATCCGCCTCGTAGACGGATTTCCCGTCGTCGAAAAAGACAAGCGTCTGACCGGAAAGCCGCGCATGCAAACCAGCCTGATCAAACAGGACATCGCCATCGCGCATCTTCCAATCCTGCGCCATGACCGGGCCTGCCCCCAGCGCCGCCACAAGCAACCATCTCACCATGCCACGTCCTCCTGCCGGACAGACTAGTCCGACAGACGCACACGCAAGCCTCACAAAAGAGTGACCCGCCCCGCACTTTCTTTTTCCAAAAATACCCCGGGGAATCGCGGCTCTGCCGCGATGGGGCAGCGCCCCCAACCCCGCTCAGGCGACCAGCGTCTCCGCCGCCTTGAGATCGACCGACACAAGCTGTGACACACCCTGCTCGGCCATGGTCACCCCGAAAAGGCGATCCATGCGCGCCATTGTCACCGCGTGGTGGGTGATGATCAGGAAACGCGTGTTGGTGCGACGGCACATTTCATCCAAGAGATCACAGAACCGCGTGACGTTCGCATCATCCAGTGGCGCGTCCACCTCGTCGAGCACACAGATCGGCGCCGGGTTGGCAAGGAACACCGCAAAAATCAGCGCCATCGCCGTCAGGGTCTGCTCCCCCCCCGACAACAGCGACAGGGTCGACAGTTTCTTGCCCGGTGGCTGACACATGATCTCAAGACCGGCTTCAAGCGGGTCGTCGCTTTCCACCAATACAAGATTTGCCTCACCGCCGCCAAACAGGTGACGAAACAACAGGCCAAAATTCGAATTCACCTGCTCAAACGCCGTCAAAAGCCGTTCCCGCCCCTCGCGGTTCAGACTAGCAATGCCGTTGCGCAGGGTGCGGATTGCCTCTTCCAGATCGGCCTTTTCATTGACCAGCGTATCGTGCTCTTCCTGCACTTCCTTGGCGTCTTCCTCGGCGCGCAGGTTCACCGCACCAAGACTATCGCGTTGGCGCTTGAGGCGGTTCACATCCGCCTCGATGCTGGCCGAATCCGGCATCTGGTCCGGATCGACATCCAATCGCTCCAGAAGGGCGGCGGGGCTGACTTCCTGCTCTTCCATGATCCGCTCAGCGGCATAAGCCACGGTTTCGCGCGCCGCATCTGCGCGCGCTTCAGAGCGGGCGCGCGCCTCACGCGCTTCGCTGGCCGCGCGCTCGGCGTCACGTTCGGCATGCTCCGCTTCCCGTAGCGCGGTTTCCGCCTCGGCCAGCGTGTCGGCCGCCCTGCGCCGGCGCGCTTCGGCCTCTTCGATCGCGTCTGTCAGCTCCTCGCGCTTGGCGGCAATCTCTTCGGGCGCGCTACCGGCTTCGGCCAGTTCCTCTTCCGACGTTTCCTTGCGCTCGGCCAGCTCACCCATGCGTTTCTCGGCGGTTTCCAGACGATGCCGCCAGCCACTGATTTCCTTGGTCACTTCCTGTGACCGCTTGAGCCGGGCCTCGCCTTCGCGGCGCACCTCGTCATGGGCAGAGCGGCGCGACATCATCATGATGCGCGCGGCTTCGACCGTCATCTTCACGTCCTCGACGTCCTGACGTGCCTTGTCGAGATCCCCCAGATCGTCCAGCCCGCGCTCGGCCTCAAGCACCTGCGCACGCGCAGACATCGACTCTTCTTCGTGGCGGGTCACGGCCAGCCCCAGCGATTCAAGCCGCCCCTCGGCAAGGTTGCGATCCGCTTCGGCACGGCTCAGCGCGCGATTGGCATCGGCCACCGCCTTGTCCGCCTCGCGCCGGGCCAGACGCGCGGCCTTGTCGACCTCGGCCAGATCACGCAGGCGCATCTGCAGGGTCTCATGCGCCTGAACGGCACCATCCGCGCGGGCCGTGGCCTGTGCCATGGACTGCTTCAACTCTTCCAGACGGTTGAGCTGTTGCAGGCGCAGCGCCGCCGCGCTTGGCGCGTCTTCGGCCCAAGCACGATACCCATCCCAGCGCCACAGATCGCCTTCCAGAGACACCAGCCTCTGACCCGGCTTCAACAAGGGCTGCAAGCGCGGTGCATCTTCGCTCGACGCCAGTCCGATCTGGCTCATCCGCCGTTCCAGAACCTCGGGCACCGACACGTGCTGCACCAGCGATGTGACCCCGTCTGGCAAGGGTTGATCCTCGGGATAGGGCGGCAGCACGTACCAGCCAGAGGGGCCATCCTCGTCCACTTCCGGCGCGCGCAGATCATCCGCCATCGCCGCACCCAGCGCCTTCTCAAAGCCCTGCTGCACCTGAAGCCGATCAAGGATCTGCCCACCCTCGGCCGTGTCCCGCTCCACCAGCTTGGCCAGTGCCGTGGTCTCGGCCCGAAGCGCGTTCAGCTCGCCTTCGGCCTCGGAGCGTTCGGCGCGGGCATCTGCCTCGCGCGCCTGCGTCTCGGCGCGTTCCTCTTCGGTCGCGGCCAGCCGTTCCTCGGCAGCCTGCGCCACCTCGATGGCCTCTTCCTCGGCCTCACGCGCGTGCTCAAGCTCCTGGGCAGACCGCTCCAGTGCTTCCCGCGACTCGGCCACGGCGGCGCGCGCCTTTTCGGCTTCGGTCTCGCTCTTGGCCTGGGTCTTGCGGCTGTCCTCCAGCAAACGATGCGCCGACTGGTGCCGGGCAGCAAGCCGCGCCACGTCCTCGGTCAGCTGCGCCAGTTCCGATTCGCGCTCCTGCAACACGCTTGCCGCCTCGCGCGCTTCGTCCGCGGCCGCTTCGAGACGCTCGGCGTGGCCTTCCCCGGCCTTGGCCAGTTCGCGTTGTTCCCATTCAAGCCGCTCGATGGTTTCCCCGGCATCCCGGTTCAACCCGGCCTCGCGTTCCATGTCGTGGGCCAGTTGCACGATGCGATTCTTCAGCGTCTCGATGATCTGCAGCGCGTGGGCTTCCTGATCGTTGAGCGTATCGCGCTGTACCTGCAGGCGCTGCAGAACGGCGGCGGCGATAGCCTCTTCCTCGCGCAAGGGCGGCAGGGCTTCATCCCGCGCCACCCGCGCCTTGGCCGCAGCGCGCGCCGCGCCTTCGGCCTGCGCCGCGCCGGTGGTGCGCTCGCGCAATTCGTCATCAGCCTTGGCGCGCGCCTCGTCCGCTTCTTTCCAGCGACGATAGAGCAACAGTCCCTCAGACTGACGCAGCTCCTCGCCAATCGCGCGGTAGCGAGCGGCCTGCCGGGCCTGCCGCGCAAGTTGCGCCAGCTGGTTGGCCAGCTGCTCGATCACATCATCGACGCGTGCCAGATTGGTCTCGGCGCCCTTGAGCTTGAGTTCCGCCTCGTGGCGACGTTGGTACAGGCCCGAAATCCCGGCGGCTTCCTCAAGAATGCGGCGGCGGTTCTTGGGCTTGGCGTTGATCAGCTCCGCGATCTGGCCCTGCCGGACAAGCGCCGGGGAATGGGCACCGGTCGAGGCATCGGCGAACAGCATCTGCACGTCGCGCGCGCGCACGTCCTTGGAGTTGACCTTGTAGGCGCTGCCCACGTCCCGCGTGATGCGGCGCACGATTTCAAGGCTGTCTTCGTCATTGAACCCGGCGGGCGCGAGCCGTTCAGAGTTGTCCAGAAGCAGGTTCACCTCGGCGAAGTTACGCGCCGGACGGGTCGCGGCCCCGGCAAAGATCACGTCCTCCATGCCACCGCCCCGCATCGCCGTCGGACGGTTCTCGCCCATCACCCAACGTAGCGCCTCCAGAAGATTGGATTTGCCACAGCCGTTCGGCCCGACAACCCCGGTCAGACCATCCGCGATGATCAGGTCGGTCGGATCGACAAAGCTCTTGAAGCCGTTGAGTCTGAGTTTCGAAAAGCGCAAAAGTCGTGCGTCTCCTGATTCCGGGTTCGGCAAGTCTGCAAACTGCGCCGCCCCTGAGTCAACGCCTAACCACTGAATGTGGCGACGGACCGCCAGTTATCCACAAGATATTGAACAAACCCGACCAAAGTGCAAATGCGCCACAGGCCGTTTCAGCGCATTCAGAGGTCGGAATCCGCCTTGACCAAGGGGGGGCGAACAGTCCAAACAGGAAAAGTACGGTTTCTGCGGACGCAAATGCGTGTCCAAGGATGAAATGGGAATGCGGAAACGGGCCTAGCCCAAAGCCGCAGCCGCCCCCGCGACTGTAAGCGGCGAGCGCGCGTTCAATACCACTGGAGCCCCGGCTCTGGGAAGGGAATGCACCGCGTTGACCCGCAAGCCAGGAGACCAGCCGTGCGCAATGCAACCCCAATCGCCCGTCGGGTGTGACGGGAAAGGAGACTAGGACCATGACGACCCAAACTGCATCTTTCGCCGCAGCCAAAACCCACGGCCTCGCATTCATTCTCGCGATGACCGTTGGCGTTGCCCTGCTGACCGTTTCGGGAATGGCGCAGGCCACCGTGCTGCATGACGCCGCGCACGATCAACGTCACGCGATGGCCTTTCCCTGCCACTAAGCAGGCGCCTGTCGTAAGACAATGACCAAAAATCTGTTATCCAGCGCCGTGTTCGCTGGCCTGATTGCAGGGCTGATCGCAGCCCTGCTTCAGTTCGTTTTTGTCATCCCGCTTTTGCTGGAGGGCGAACTTTATGAATCCGGTGCGCGTGTGCATTTTCTTGTTGATGGCATGACCCAGTCCGAAAAGGGCGCGCCCGGCCTTGGCAATGAATGGGGACGTCACTTGATGACCGTGGCGTTCAATGTCGTGACCTATACCGGCTACGGCCTTTTGCTTGTGGCGGCGATGGGCTTTGCCCGTGAACGCACCGGGCTGCAGATCACCGTGCAGAACGGCCTGATCTGGGGGCTGTGTGGCTTTATCGCCGTGCAACTTGCCCCGGCAATGGGCCTGCCGCCGGAACTGCCCGGAACACCCGCCGCCGAAGTGGCCCCGCGGCAGGTCTGGTGGATCGGCACGATCCTTGCCACGGCGATTGGCCTTGCGCTGATTGCCTTTGGCAGGGGCGTTCTTGTCCACGCTGTTGCCCTGCTGTTGATCCTGATGCCGCACCTGTTCGGCGCGCCGCATCTGGACACCTATTTCGGCATCGCCCCGCCCGAGCTTTCGGCAGAGTTCGCCACGATCTCGCTGGGTGTGGCTGCCGTGGGTTGGTGCCTGCTGGGGTATTTCAGCGCCTATTTCCTCGCCCGCGGCGAAGACTAGGAACCGCACAAGACAAACAAGAACAAAGCCCAACCGGCGCGATCCGGTTGGGCTTTTTCTTTACTGGCTCCTTTACTCGGCGCGGCGGTGCCAATCCAAACGGATGTCATGCTTGTAGCGGAACTCCGGCGGAAGGGTCGGTGCGGTTGCGCTGTCGATCTCGGCATGGACGTTGACCGGCGGCTTGACCGTGGCATCGCGCCCGAACAGGAAACTCTGTTCCCGGACAATCACGCGATAGGCCTTGTTCATTGCCAGCGCACGCTCCGGGCTGGGCGTGATCAGGTCGTAGACGCTGCGCCCCTGCATGGCCGCGTGATTGACCTGTCCTTTCGCATCAAACCACCGCGCCCGCATCTCGTCGTTCGAGCGGAACTCATCAGCACCACCAGCGCGTTCCAGATAGGTCGCGATCTCGCCGCGTGCCTGACCCCGGTTTGGCACATCCTGCATCAATCTGAGGTCGATATAGCCCCAGCCTTCGGCACCGGGAAGCTTGCGCGGAAAGGCCCATGTCTGGTCCAGCGTCGCCCCAACCGAGGCATGACAACCCCGGCAAAACAGCTGTTCCTCGTCGGTTTGGGGCCGCAACTCGCCATTGGCATCCTCGATGAACCCCAGCAGGGTCCAGCCAAAGCCGGTATCCATGCCGCGATCCCCAAGGTCGATATATCGGGGCAGGTTCTCGTCCAGCTTCTCCTGGTTTTCATTGCCATAAAGCGAGGCCAGCGCCGGGGCGGTATAGAGCCGCGACTTCACCATATAGCGCAGCTCCTTCATGCGCCGTGGCACATGAATTGCGCCATCCTCGCCCACACCGACATAACGCACGGAATGCAGGAACTCGGTGCCTTCGGGATAGAGCATGCGCAGCACCGGCTGATCCGACGCCGCGCCGAGGAAGTGATCGCGACGCAGGATTTTGCCGGTCTTGCCCAGCACGCCATCGCCGTTGATATCCGCGCCAATCGCCCCCTCGTCCACCATCGGCAGGGTGGTGTCTTCAAAGTCCTGAAACGCCATTTCCAGAAGCGCGAGATTGGCCATGTAGACGGCCCGCGACTCGGCGCCGTTTTCATCGGTATAGAAGGGCGCAGGCAGGCGGATCAGCACGTCATCGGTCGACCCGTTTGACGGCCAGAAGGTCGATGGCTGAGGTTTGTAGACAAAGGCCACCCACCACGATCCGTCCCGCGCCAGCCCTTGTTCATCAAAAGCCGCCGCGCCCGCGCCATAATCCGCAAGATCCGGCATCCAGCCCTGCCAGTCCTGCGCCTGCAGGCGCGCAGGCAGCGCATCGTAATTGTCCTGATTGATATAGGCGAGAATTTCGTCATCCGGGATCGCCGCCACCGCTTCAGAGCGGTCCACGAAAAGGTTGGTCCAGTGATTGACCAGCGCCGCGTCGGAAAAGGCGTACTCCTGCTGAAGCGACCCGTCGCCCATGTAGTTGGGTCGCGTGACGTCGTCATAGCTCTGATGACAAACATAGCAGGGGTTATGCTTGCCCTCGATCCGCGTGTAGCACATCGGCGGCACCGGCGCTTCGGGGTTGTAGCGCCGCCCGACAGCGGCCAGCTCCTCGGAGCCGGGCCGGGCCTGCATCAAGGCCGCGCTGTCCATGCTGTCAAGGTCGGACCCCGCCCACGCAGGCCCGGTCAACAGAAGGCAAAGAGGGACTGTGAGAGCTTTCATCGCGGCGCGTCCTTGATTGTGCAGACGGGGCGGCTCGCCTGAGCCACCCCGACAGGTCGTTTACCCTGAGCCACGGCTTAGCCGCGACGCCACAGCCACATGGCGTTGTTCTCGTGCTTGCCGGTGTCTTCCCCGATCAGCACGTCACCATTATCCAGAACCACAATGTTGTCGGGGTTCGAGATATTGTCGAGCGCACAGGCGTTGGCGCCGTTGTTCTTGTCATAGGGGCCACCGGCGACGGCGGGCACCATCATGCCGACGTTATAGTTGGGATCGAGCTTCATCTCGTAAACCACGCCGCATTTGTTCTGAGACACCTGAATGTCGCCCGCATCATCCGACATACCTTTTTCCACGGCGGACATGGCCATGTACATGTAAGGCACCGTGCCGTCCTTGACGGCGTCAAGGTTGATGTTCACACCTTCCATCTTGCGGAACTCGGCCGTGGCGCCCTTGGCAACGGCGGCCTTTCGGGATTCAAGGAAAGCCACGCGATTGTCTTCCGCTTCGCCCATGGCCCAGGCCGCAACCTCGGTATCGGAGATATAGCTGTTTTCCCCGGCTACGTAATCGTCCTGCGTGATCCCGTCATACTGCGCGATCCAGCCTTCGATCTCCGCGTTTGAACCATGCGCCAGTTCAATCCAGCTGATCTGGAAACCCGTGCTGGCCGAATCCGCGCCCGGTGCACCCAGTTGCTTGGCCTTGGCCGCATAGAGCGTGCCAGCGCTCATGTCGCCCGCCGTGTCGGCCACGAATTTGTAGAACACCACATCCGTGCCATCGTCCGAGAGATACACGGTTCGCTGATCCGGCATGACCACCGCGTTCTCATGGCTGAAACGCCCCTGGGCAAAAAGCTTGACCGGAGTCGCCGCCCCGGCCGGGTCGGTGATCTCCACGATATAACCATAGCGATAGGGGTTCGGATAGGCGCCGACATAGCTCTCCAGCGCCTTGACGCCGTCGATATACTTGTATTCGGGGTTGTTCCAATCCGAAGTTGCATCGAAATAGAGCTCTTCGGAGGTGAGCGGCGTGCCCCACGGGCTGAGCGTGCCGAAACAGTTCACCCATGTGCCCTGCACACCGGAGAAATCCAGCATCTTCGCGTCGGTTTCGTCCACGCGCCACATCCCGTCCACGGCCCGGCTCATCTTGACTCGGGACATGCCGCCGGGGCGGTCTTCCCAGTTGGTGAAGAGATACCCGGCATTGTCGCCTGTCGGAACAAACGCGTTGAAATCCGGGTCGTTGGAAATCTTGATCTCGCCCCCCGCGCCGACAATGTGCCCGATACGGCCAAAATCGCCTTCCTGAACGAGGATCTGGTAATCGCCCAGCGTGCTCTTGACCACGGCCTTGTCGGCATCACTTGTCGGCACGGCCAGTTCACCGGTAGCAAAATCGGCGTTGGCGATCACGCCAACGGTGGCCTTGGCAAAGGCCGTGGGCAGGTCAGACGCCGGGTGCTGCACGTTGAAAAAGAGGTCTTTGTCCTGAAGGAACATGCCGGTGATTTCACCGCCAACAGGCACGGTGGCGACACGGGTCAGCGTATCCGCCAAAGCTGCAGAGGTCAGGCAGGTCGACGTTGCCAGAACAGCAATCAGATGGGTCGGCTTCATAATAGGCATCCTTGAAATTCGGTCCAGTTTGGCGCGAACCCTAGGCAGAGTATACTACAGCTCTGTGACAGGGCCTTGTCGAGGATATGAAACCCGGCGCAGGCCCGACTAGCCCGCGATCCGTTTCATCACCTCAAGGAACTTGGCCACTTCCTGCACTGAATTGTAATGGCACATCGACACCCGCACGCAGCTGTTCAACCCCAGGGGCGTCAGGATATTGCCGGAATAATGGTCGTCCTTGCGCAGATGGGTGCGGATGCCTTCGGCGTTCAGCCGCGCAACCACCTCGACCGATGGCACCCCATCGACCACGAGCGACACCAGCCCCTCGCGCGCCGGGTTATCGATTCCACCGATGATCGTGACCTTCTCCATCTCGGCCAGACCGGGCAGGTTGCCGGTGCCATGGATCATCGCGTGGCAGAGGGCCGCCTCCTGTGCGTGGATCGCATCCCCCGCCGCGACGAATTTCGCGCGCCGGTCCGGGGCGTCGCTCACCTGCCCCCCGAGCCATTCGAAATACGCCACCACGTCCGACATGGTGGCATAGGCGCCCGTGTCGCGCGTGCCCATTTCCCAATTGTCTTCCGGGCCGCCGATGAGGCTGTCATGGGGCAAGGCTGTCAGGCGGTCGGAAATCCATGCCACGCCATAGCCATGCCGGGAAAAAACCTTGTAGGGCGAGATCACGTAGCCATCCGCGCCATAGGCGGTGAGGTCGATGCGCCCATGCGCAGCGTGCTGGATGCCGTCGATGATGATAAAACACGCGGGCGCCACGGCACGGATCGCGGCCACAACACTTGCCACATCAACACCCATGCCCGTCACCGGCGAAGTGTGCACGATGGTCGCCACGCGTGTGTCCGCAGTCACGGCGGCGGCATAGGCCTCGGCCCCCACGGTCCCCGTGGCAGCGTCATGCGCCACCAGAACATGATCCAGCCCCGCCACCCGCGCCCAGCGCGCCGCAGCACTTCGGGTTGCGGGGTGTTCCAGCGTCGTGCCAAGCACGATGCCGCCCGCTTCCCCGGCGCCCAGACAGGCATTCATGATCAGGCGGAACAGAAGTTCGGTTCCACTCTCGCCCACAAAGAACTGTCCGCCCGGCGCATTCATGAAGGCGGCCATATCCTCGCGCGCTTTGGCGATCGTGCGCACCAGCGCATGACTGCCCGGATTGTCCCGCCCCTGGTTGTCGGGAATGGCGGCATAACGGGTCGAGGTTTCCACAACCGATTTCAGCGTCAGCGCACCCCCGGCATTTTCGAAGAAGACGCGCTCTCCCTGTTCGGGACAGGCCTCCACCTGCGCAAATCGCGCGCGGATCTGGGACAGAAGATCGGGGGTGATCCGGGTCATGTGCGTTTCCTTGTGCCGTTCGTAAGTCAGACCTACGCAAAAATCCGCCAACGCGCAGCAGAATTTGTTGTCTCAAAGCGACAATCCCTGGCGCATTACCCTCGTATCTCTGGTCCTAGGGCCAGCGATGAGGTTTAGAAGGCGCACGGGCCGCGCGTCTTGATTGGAAGACGCCCATGACCCACCCCACAGCCAAAAGAGTTTTACGCCATGTCCGCGCCGATCAAAGCCCCGTTCATTGCCGCCGCACTGCTTGCCGCCACCTCGACCTCCGCCCTTGCAGAATTCCGCTGGGAGACCTCGGGCGGTGGCAGTTTCCAGTTCTACGGTCAGTTCGACCCGGCCTACCTGTCCTTTGACGACGGCGTTTCGACCAAGGACGGCATTGTCGACAACACCAACTCGAACAGCCGCATGGGCATCTGGTTCCGCCAGCCTACGGACAGTGGCGAATTCGCCATCAACCTTGAAACCTCGTTTGGTCTGCGCCCCTCTGCGGCGATGACCCAGGGCTTCACGCCGGATGCCGCCAACTGGCGCCGGACAAATATCCGTAAGGTCGAGGCGATCTGGAAATCCGATCGGTATGGCACGTTCTTCCTCGGTCAGGGCAGCATGTCGAGCGACAGCGCGGCCAACAAAGATCTGTCGGGCACCACGCTCGTGCTCTACAACTCGATCCCCGACACCGCCGGTGCATTCCGCTTTCGCACCACCGCTGGCGCTCTGACCCTGAAAACCATCGCGCAGGCGTTTGGCAGCTTTGACGGCGGGCGCAAGGGCCGCATCCGCTATGACACCCCGGCCTACAAGGGCTTCAAGCTGTCGGTGAGCTATGGCGAAGAAGTGCTTGCAAAGAACGTCAACCAGGAGGTGACGGATGTGGGCATTCACTATGCGCGCCAGATTGGCGCCTACAAGCTCGCGGGTGGCTTGGCGTATTCGCACAACGAGTTTGGCAACGGCACCAAACGCCGCGACACGATCGGTTCGTTCAGCGCCCTGCATGACTCGGGCTGGAACGTCACCGTCGCCGCTGGCGACCGTCGCGAGACGGGGCACTATGTCTATGGCAAGATCGGCTATCAGGCGGACTGGCTGGCGGCGGGCAAGACCGCGCTCGCGATCGACTATTATTCAGGTCAGGACAAGACTTCTGCCGGGTCCGAGTCGGATTCGGTGGGCATCGGCGTGGTTCAGAACTTTGACCGCGCCCGAGTGCAGGCCTATCTCGGCTATCGCCAGTACAGCCTGAACGAAACCGGCGTAACCTATCGCGATGCATCGTCCGTGATGTTCGGCGCACGCTGGCAGTTCTGACGCAACCCTGAACAGAAAGCGCCCGGCCTGCGCAAAGCAGCCGGGCGCGCACGCTCGAATTTGACCACCCGGCAAACTCGCCGAAACGGGCAGCCCGATGTTACGTGACCCTTGAAACCGTCTGGTATTTTGGGTCCCGCCAAAGCTCCTGCGTGATCACGTCTTCAATGATTTTCGCTGCGACGATCACGTCGCTCTCGTCGATGTACAGGGGTGTGAAGCCAAACCGCATGATGTTGGGCGCGCGAAAATCGCCGATCACGCCACGATCAATGATTGCCTGCATCGCTGCATAGCCGTGCTCGAACCCGAACGACACCTGCGAACCGCGCAGCGCGGCATCGCGCGGCGAGGCCAGTTCCAGCTGCGGACAGCGCGCCTCAACTTCCGTGATGAACAGATCACACAGGCGCATCGACGCGGCGCGCAAATCGGCCATGTCAACGCCCTCCCACACCTTGAGCGCCTCTTGCAGCACCGACAATTGCAGGATCGCGGGAGTACCGACGCGCATGCGTTCGGTCGACATGGCCGGGCGGTAATTGCGCTCCATGGCAAAGGGCGCATCATGACCAAGCCACCCCGACAACGCCGGCTGTACCCTGGTCGCAAGATCAGGGCGCACATAGACAAAGGCCGGGGCGCCGGGCCCGCCGTTGAGGTATTTATAGGTACAGCCCACCGCGAATTCCGCGTTGCTGGCCGTCAGGTCCACCGGCACCGCGCCCGCCGAATGGGCCAGATCCCAGATCATCACCGCGCCCATGTCATGCGCGCGCTGCGTGATCGCCGCCATGTCATGCATCCGCCCCGAGCGATAGTCGACCTGCGTGAGCATCACCACGGCCACTTCTTCGGTGATGGCCTCCATTACTTCTTCAGGCGCGGGTGTGCGCAGCTCGTACCCCTTGTCGATGGTCCCGATCAGCCCCTCGGCCATATAAAGGTCGGACGGGAAATTGCCGTTGTCCGACAGGATCACCCGACGGTCCGGGCGCATCTTCAGCGCGGCGGCAAGAGCCTGATAAACCTTGATCGACAGGGTATCCCCGGTGGCTACCGATCCGGCAGGCGCGCCCAGAAGCCCCGCCAGCGTATCACCCACATCCTGCGGCAAGGCCATCCACCCGGCTGTGTTCCACGCCCGGATCAACTCCTGCCCCCATTCCTCGCGGATCACGCGCGCGGCACGCTCGGCCGCCCCTTTGGGCAGAACACCCAGCGAGTTGCCATCAAGATAGATGACCCCTTCGGGGATATCGAACAGCTCTTTTCTTGGCAGTGTCACACCCATGATCACAATTCTCCTCGCAGATGCCAAAGTTCGGGAAACAGCTCGACGCTTAACATCTTACGCAAATATTGCACACCCGAAGTTCCCCCTGTCCCGCGCTTGAACCCGATCACCCGTTCCACCGTGGTCACATGGTTGAACCGCCAGCGTCGGAAATAATCCTCAAGATCCACAAGCTTCTCGCCCAGTTCGTAAAGGGTCCAATGGGCGTCGACATCTTCGTAAACCCGCTTCCACCGCGCCTGCACTTCGGGGATCGCCTCATGGGGCGCATTGAGCCGGGGCGCGGGCGGGGTGGCATCCGGTCCGTCCAGTTCGCGGTACAAGAGGGCAATCACCTCGTCATAGAAACTCGGACGCGCCAGCTCTGCGGACAGAATGCGGTGCACGTCCGGCACATGCTCATGCGGCTTCAGAAGGTTCGGGTTCCGGTTGCCCAGCACATATTCGATCATCCGGTATTGCCACGACTGGAACCCACTCGACGGCCCCAGCGCCTCGCGAAACCGCGTATAATCGGCGGGCGTCATGGTGCGCAGCACATCCCACGCGCTGTTGAGCTGTTCAAAAATCCGGCTCACTCGGGCCAGCATCTTGAACATATGCGCCATGTCGCCGTCGACCAGCGCTTGCCGCGCCGCACCCAGTTCGTGAATGGCCAGTTTCATCCACAACTCGCTGGTCTGGTGCTGGATGATGAACAACAATTCGTCGTGGGCACCGGAAAGTGGGAACTGCTGGTCTAGCAACGCGTCCAGATGGAGGTAGTCGCCATAGGACATCGCATCCACAAAGGACATCTTCGCGCCGTCCCGGCTTGGGTCAAAGGGGGGCTTGGTCATGTGTCTTCCCGCAATCGAAAAGGTTGGAATGTCCCGGTCTCGGACAAGGTCGGAACCGCGATGGCGGCTACGGACCGGGGATAACTATGGGATTCGATGACCGCTTTGACATGGTTTTGCAAGCGTTACGCCATGGCGGGTGATCCCCCTTTCCCATGGCTGAGAACCCGGCACACCATAGGATTGCGGGTGTCGCACAATGCGCCGCAGGGCTGCCACTACCGCTAGCTTCCGGCCGGGGCTCCTCATTTTTCACCCACCGACGGGCTGAGCACTTGCCCGTTGACCGCGCCCGCTTCTTCTGAACACAGCCAGAGCGCCGCACCGGCAATTTCGTCTGTCCGATTGAATTGGCGCTGCGGGTTGATCTGCAGCAAGGCGGCCCTTGCCTTGTCCAAATCCACCCCGGATTTTTCCACGATATCAGATGGCGATTGGTCCAGGATCCGGGTTTCCGAATAGCCGGGACAAATCGCGTTGACCGTGATCCCGCTCGTATCCAACTCAATCGCCAATGCCTGCGTCAGCCCCACCACCCCAAATCTGGCGGCGCAATCGCCGCTGACACAGGGGGAGCCCTTCAACCCGGCCATCGAGGCCACCGCGATCAGCCGCCCCCAGTCATGCCGGCGCATGTCAGCCAACCCGGCCTGCCAGCAATGAAACACGCTCTTGAGATTGACCGCTAGCGAAGCATCCAGTTGCTCGTTCGTCATCTCCTCAAATGGCACGCGCTCCCCGACCCCGGTAGCGGCAACCACGATCTCAACGGTACCGTTTAGCCCCCGCGCCTGGCGAAACGCATCCCCGACGGCGTCCCGGTCGGTCACGTCGCATGTCACCCAGCCAATGGCCTTGTGCTGCTTCGCAACCTCCCGCAAAGGCGCTTCGCTTCGGCCCAAGACGGTCACCCGCGCCCCGGCGTGGGCAAGTGCTTCCGCGATTGCAGCCCCTGCTTCCGAGCCACCGCCAAGGACGATGGCGTGTTTGTCGGCAATGCTCATGTCCGGATCACCTCTGCTTCACATTTGGCAATGGGCATCAGCGTTCTACGCCCACGGATCACCAGTGCCCCGGCTGAGATTCGACCCGCCGGATCTGGCCCGCCGGGTCTACGTCCGAACGCACGTGCGGTACAATCCCACCCGAACATGACACCGGGGTTCCTGACCTTTCGCCGGTAGGCCAAGCCGATTTCTTTACTTCCAACTCGAAACAGCAAAACTCATTCCATCTGCACAGGCTTGATATCAACACCGATGTAATACCGACATGATACCGACGTAATACCGACGCCTCCAAAACTGCGATTTGCGCCAATGGCAGATCCCGTGTAAGACGGCCCTCTTATCATGGATGCGCGACTCATGACCCAGAAAAAATCCGAACTCCTGATGCCTGCGGGCAACCTGCGAAAACTCAAGATGGCGGTGCTTTACGGTGCCGATGCCGTCTATCTTGGCACGCCTGACCTGTCGCTCAGGACCAAGTCGGAATTCTCTCTGGAAGAGGTGATCGAGGGCGTCGAGTTCTGCCACGCGCATGGCCGCCGCGCCTATCTCACGCTCAATTTGTTTAGTCATAACAAAGATATACCCAAGCTCGACGAATATATCGACACGGTACGCAAGGTGAAGCCTGACGGGCTGATCATTTCCGACCCCGGCGTGTTCCAGTTCGTGCGCGAACGCGCGCCCGAAATCCCGCTGCATGTGTCGACACAGGCCAATATCGCCTCGTGGCTGACCACGCAGTTCTGGCAATCCCAAGGCGCCGACCTGGTGGTTCTGGCGCGCGAAGTGTCGTTTCCGGAACTGGAAGAAATCCGCGGAAAATGTCCTGATATCAAGCTCGAAGCCTTCATCCACGGCGCCATGTGCATGACCTACTCGGGCCGCTGTCTCCTGTCCAACTTCATGGCCGAGCGTGGCGCGAACCAGGGCAACTGCGCCAATTCCTGCCGCTGGAACTACAAGTTCCACATGCGCCTCAAGGATGGCACCGTGCAGGAGCTGATCGTCGACGAAGACAACCTGCACATGTTCGAATTCCTGCTGGAAGAAGGGGTGCGCCCGGGCGAATTCCTACCCATCCAGGAGGACGAGCGTGGCAGTTACATCCTTAATTCCAAAGACTTGTGCCTGATGCCCAAGCTCGACGACTATCTGCGCATCGGCGTCGATAGTCTCAAGGTCGAGGGCCGTGGCAAGTCAGAATACTATGCCGCCATCGTCGCCCGCGCCTACCGCATGGCCATTGACGACTATTATGCAGACCCCGAAAACTGGAACGCAGCCGACTACATGGAAGAGTTGGAAACCGTGGGCAACCGTGGTTACACGCTCGCCTTCCACAAAGGCCGCCTGACCAACCTCGCGCATGGGTACGAACAGACCCAGGCCATTGCCCAGTGGGAATATGCCGGGTTCGTCACCGACGTGAAGGACGACGCGTTCCTTGTCGAGGTCAAGAACAAGCTCGAGCCGGGCGACGTGATCGAAATCGTTTCGCCGGTGGCCCGCAACACGATCCTTCTGCGCGGTTACGAATATGAAGTGGCCGAAACGGGTGAGAAGAAAGAGGTCATCCACGGCTCGACCAAAACCGTGATCCGCCTGCCATTTTCTCTTTTTGAACAAGAGGATATGGATGATCTGCGCCAGAACTTCCCGCCGATGACCGTGCTGCGCAAGGAGCGCGCGCTGACCGAGGAACAGTGGAAAAGGCTACAACTCGACAAGACGGCGCTGGCGATGGAGGTGAAGGATTCCACCAATGAAACCGCCTATAAGCGTCGCCGCGACGCGCTGGTCGAGGCGATCGAGGCCGACACCAACACGCGCCGTTTCAAGACCAACCGCAAAGGCACCGAAGGCTGCTGTGGCAAGGGGTGCAACGGCTGTCTGATTTTCTGGCAGGACGACATGTACGCCCATGCCCGCGAAGTGCTCAAGGAGCGCAAACAAGGGGCCATGCTCACCAAGGCCGAGGCCGCCGCGTTCAAGCTGCCAGCGGCGGAATGATCTGCGCGGAAAGCGTTTGTTAACGCCTTTGGGTCAGGTTCTATAGAAACAGTAGCGGTCCGGCGCGACGGTTTCCGGGCCACGCACCTGCTCAAAACCGACCAATGGCTGGCCTGAGACCAGAACACCGCCGGGGGCCATGATGTCGGCAATCATGGGCGAAAGACGCGCGGCTTCGGCCACGTCCTTGTCTTTCTCACCAAAGCCAAAGTCATAATGCGCCAAAACGATCTTGGCGCCGCTCGCGGCCAGTTTCCTGAGCATGTCCTCGGCTTCGCCTTGCAGGAAATCCTGTTCGGGTGGAATGCAGGAAGGATGACATTGCAATACGCGGTCGATGACCCAGATCCGGCGATCGGGCGCGATCTCGCGCAGGTGGTCATATGTGCGGCCATTGCCAAGCCCCATATCCACATAGTCACCTTCGACCCCGGCCACACAGGCGTGCCCCCATTCCAGCCCGTCCCGCTGGGCGGCCAGCCGCCGCATCATGCTATCCAAACGGCTCATGTCCTGTCCTTTCCGTCTTGCCGAAAGAGCGTCACGGGCCCCTCGCAAAGTTCCAAGATGAATTGACGCGAGAACTCCCAGATATCCGCGTCATGTACAAGGTGATGTGTCAGATACCCCAAGGGCTCGGCATTGTCTGACCGCCCCTCCCGCCTGTCACGCAACAGGGCAACCGTCTGTTCCAAAATAGCTTCTGGCGGTACAAGCCCACGTGTGCCGCGCCAGAAGATCGGGTCGATATGGGTGTTGATCTGTTCCAGCCCCGGCGCGGCATCGGCCGACTTGCGCGGCAAATAGGTCGAAACCGACTCGTATCCCAGCGATTGCAACAAAGGCAGTGCACCATTGTCCAACCGGTTCCAAGGCGGCACGAACATCCGCGCCAATCGCGCGCCGAACAGGTCTTCCATCCGTGCCAGACCTGCCTTCAAATCGGACTCGACCTCGGCCTGTGGACGGCCCGGTCCGAACTCGGCTTTCTTCTGCCCTTCCGGCGCGTTGTTGGCATGGGCCCAGCCATGCACGACCGGCACAAAGCTGTCGTCAAGAGCCGGCGCCAATTCCGGTGTCGCCTCGCGCGGGATGATCGCCAGATGCACGGGGACGCCGGTCTCGTGGCTAAGCACGGCAAGACGGTCCAGTGCGGCGGTCGGCGCCACCGCGTCGTCGTCCCGCCACCAGAGCGGAAAGGATTTCCCCTGCGCGCGCCACAAGGTCAACTCGGCACGAAAACTGGCAAAATCGACCCTCATTTGCGCATCTTCCCGAGAAGGTCTTCCACAATCTCTACGGTGTCCTGAGCGCCCCGCATGGCAAGGCCATCGCCGCTGCGCCGTCCCTCTGACATCACGGTGTCGACTGCTGCCGCCATGGCTTCGGGCGTCAACTCGGCGGTCGAAATCACATCCACCGCCGGAAGCGCGGCGAGCGCGCGGGCGCGCAGGCTCTGTTCGACTTCACCGCCGTCATCAAATGGCACCAGAACAGCGGGAAGCCCGGTCTGCAACAGGTCCAGCGCCGTATTGTATCCACACATGCTCACCGAAGCCGCCGCCCCGGTCAGCATCTCGCGAAAATCCGGGCGCACGGGTTCGATGGTGATCTCAAGATCTCCCGCTCGCGCCGCAAGTTCTGCGATCCGGTCGTTGCGCTCTGCGCCGCCCACCAGCAGGCGCCAAGACAACGGAGATTGCCGCGCCGCCTCGACTGCACATTCAAACAAAGCCTGCCCCACAGCCCCTCCACCCGCGCTGACGATGATCTCACCCTGTCCCACTCCGGTTGGATGCGGCGCGGCGGGCGGCGGCGCGACATACCCGGTGTAATGCAACAAAGGTTGGATCACTTCGGCCACCGGCCAACTGTCTTCCAGCCGGGTGATTTTCGGGTCGGAATGCACAAGCACCCCGTCATAGTGTTCCAGAAGGATATCCCGTGCGCGGTCAGCCTTGGAAGGCTTGGAAGGCGGCGCAAGAATGTCCCGGATCGAGGCCAGCACCAGCGGTTCGGGGCGCATTTGGCCCGCCGCCTGCAACAGCGCGAGAAACTCGCCCGACAGTGAACGGCGGCCAAAGGGAAAAAGCTCGATGATGAGCACATCAGGGGACAGGGCGCGCAGCGTTTCCACCTTGCCCGCCGTCCGCTTCGCAAGATAGGTTTCATCCGCCACCTGCCCATCTTCATCCAGAAGACGGGTGAAATTGGTGCCGTCCGAGGTGAGCGGCGGTAACTGGACGAGGTTCAGGCCATCCATGTCAAGATGCGGTGCCGCGCGCCCCCCCGAGAGCACCGTCACCTCATGGCCCGCATCGGAAAATGCCCGCGCCAGTGTCACCGCGCGCGACAGGTGGCCTGCCCCAAGCAGGTGCGTGACCGCGATCAGAACTTTCATGGCTGGCGCGTCTCCAATCGCACGATATCCGGGTCCGCCACACGCACACCCGCGTCCGAAATCTCGACCACGAACAGGCGATTCCGTTTGATGCGATAGGGCGCGGGGCCGTCAAAATCCCACCCATGGGCCCGTGCAAGAACGATACGCATCGTGCCGATATGGCACACCGCGATACTGTCGCGTTCAAGCGACATCAACCACGGTTCCAACCGCGCCCAGACATCGCGGGGGCTTTCCCCTTCGGGAGGGCGATAATCCCAGCCCCAATGTTCGATATCGCGAAAACCAGAGGTCGGGTCCGCCTTGAGATCGACGCCCCTGAGCCCTTCCCATTTACCCCAATCCATCTCGATCAGTTCAGGTACCAGCGTTGGTGTGTGCCCGGCCACGATCCGGGCCGTGTCACAAGCACGGGTCAGGGGGCTGGCATAAACGTCAGCGTCGCGCCAGCCATCCGGCAGTGCGTATCCGGCCAAATCTGCGCGCGCCATGTCGTCCAGCGGTATATCTGTGCGGCCCTGAATCCGGCCCGCGCGGTTCCAGTCGGTATGTCCGTGGCGCATCATGGCAAAGCGGATCATTCGGCCTCCGGTATCATCGGGGCAAGTGTGCCCCAAAGCGTGTCACGCGCTGCGCCGATCAGGTGGCGCGCCGCGATCCTTGTGCGCGCCTCTTGTGCACGGCGTGCGTGATAGGTGGTGTCATTCAACAGGTGATGCAACTCGGCGGCAAGGGCTTCTTCCGTCTGCGCGGGCACAAGGCCACCGGGGGCGACAACATCGCGAACCCCTTCGCGATCTTCGGCAACCACCGGCACCCCGGCAGCCTGGGCTTCGAGATACACCATGCCAAAGGCCTCGTTCACCCCCGGCCAGAAAAAGGCCCGCGCCCGGCGATAGGCTGCAGCCATACCATCGCTGTCCAACTGCCCAAGGAATACAACCTTCTGCCCGAACGGCGCGAACAACGCGGCAACCTCGTCCCTCATCGGGCCATCCCCGGCAATCTCTGCCTGCCATGGTCCGTCAGGCAATTGCGCCAGGGTCCTTGCGGCGATCTCATAGGAGGCAAGCTTGTCTCCGGGCCGCATCATTCCGGCAAGCAGGATGATAGGGGGATCGCATGGCGCCGCGATGTGCGGCAAGTCCACTTGCCCGAGAAACGGGGCCAAATGCACAAGGCGTTGATCGGGCCGCAGGAAAGGGCGCAACCCGTCGGCGTCGCGAGCGGTGAAGTGAAACAGCACGTCTGCGCGGTCACAGGCCGCGGCGGCTCTTTCTTCGAACACCGCCCAGGGCCCTGACAATCGCTTGGCAGCGCGGGTTGCTTCGATGGTGAGGTAGGGAATGCCAAGCGCGTCACAGACAGCCGGGCCAAGCAGGTCGGGCGCCTTGTAATAGCTGTGATATGTCACCCAGGCCTGCCAAGGAGCTTTCGCCACAAGTCGGCGCACCTCGGCTTCGGCCTGCGTGATCAGCACCGCCTGCCGGACCGGATCCCCCTGCTTGTCCAGACTGCGAAACTCGGAGACCCGTTCAACTTGGTGACCATCGCGGGCAAGTGCCTTGAGCAGGTTGCGCGCCATTTCACGCTCGCCCGAGGGCACCGGATGATCGGGCGATTTCAGAGGGGCGAAAAAGGCGATCCGCGCCATCAGCGGGCCGCCGTCAACAGGCTTTGCAACCGCCGGTCCAACTGCGCAATCCCCGGTGCCATCAGGAAATGGGCGTTCAGACGACCATAGGCTGCCTCTGCCAGTTCCGCGCGGCGTGCCGGGTCGCGAGCCAGGTGTTCCAGCGCAGCGGCAAGGTCCGAAGGTGCATCGCTTGAAAGAACGCCATGTTCGCCGTCGGTGATGAATTCGGGAATGGCCGAAACCGGCGTGGACAGAAGGCACAGTTTTTGCGAGGCCGCTTCCATGAGCACATTGGGCAAACCATCACGGTCGCCATCGTCGGCGATCCGGCTGGGCAGCACGAAAATGTCGGACCGGCGCATAGCCTCGATCACCTCGGGCTGATCACACGCACCGCGCCAAGTGATCCGCCCCACCAACCCCAGCCGGTCGGCCTGCGTCTTGAGAGCATCGCTCAACCCACCGCCACCTATATGCTCCCAGTGCCATTCCAGATCATCCGGCAGGCGTGCGAATGCTTCGAGAAGACGGTCAAACCCCTTCTTCTCAACCAGACGTCCAACCGACAGGAACCGGGTGGCGTCGGCATCCGGGCGGTTTTCGGGCGGCGGCGGAAACCGGGCGATGTCGAGCCCATGATACACCAGTTCAACCCGGTCAGGGCGGTCGGCCAACTCTTGCAGATGCGACGCCCCCACCCCGGTGCAGGTGGCCAGGAAGGTCGCGCCAAACGTGTCGTCCTGCAGCTTCTCGCGCTTTTCCCACTCGGGCGAGGTCCAAATATCCTTGGCATGGGCGGACACGGCCCAGGGCACGCCTCGCAGGATCGCCGCATAGCGGGCGACCGAAGCCGGTGTATGCATGAAATGGGCATAGATGGCCGCTGTCTCTGACGGCATTTCCGCTGCCATCACGCAAGCCTGTCCAAAACGGCGCACGCGGTTCCGGGTCCGATCCCGCCGCAAGTCGCGCCACCAAGCCCCAAATGCCCTGGTAAAACCGTCGCGGAACACGCATTTTGCAACGCCGCGCAGCACCCGAAACGGCTCTTGATGCAGGTATTCCGGTAGATACCGCACCTCGGCCTGAAGGCGGTCATGCAAGGGGTGGCGCTTCTTGTCGGTGGGAAAGCGCAGGGACCACAGATCGAGCGCGTAACCGGCCTCTTCCAGAGCGACCAGTTCCTGCGCGATGAAGGTTTCGGACAGCCGCGGCCAGCCCTTGACGACCACCGCCAGCTTGCGTTTTGCAGACGTCATGCGACCCCTTGGGACTTCTGCAGGCCGAGCATCTGCAGGACCCGGCCAGACACGAAATCCAGCCCGTCCAAAAGCCCGGGGACAAATGCAGAGCTGGGCTTGGGCTGGGACGGCAAGGCACGAATTGCGGCGATCATCGCATCCGCCGTCAGCCCGTCGCGGTATTCATCCAGCACCCGGACAAGCCCCAATCCCTCGGCCCGGCTGGCGCGGATATATTGTTCGAGACGCGGCTTCGTCCGTGGCACGATCACGGCGGGTTTGTCAAAGGACAGAACCTCGCAGAACGTGTTGTATCCGCCCATGCAGACAATGCCCTGCGCCCCGGAAAACAGGTTCTCCATCCGACTCTCAAAGCCCACCGCTCGCACCCGCCCGTTCAGCGCGGCGACACGCATTTCGAACTCGGCCCGCTGAACACCCGACAGGAAGGGCCCATAGACCAAAAGCGCGTTTGGCCCGAGATCCGGTGCGCGTTCATAGGCCGACAGGACAAGGTCCACCATGCTGGCCCCATCACCACCGCCGCCGGGCGTGATCAGCACATAGGGTTCCAGCGGGATTTCACCTTCGGTCAGTTCGTCCCGGCGCAGATAGCCGGTGAATTTCATGCGCGACCGGAACGAGGTCGACAGGCTCAACCCCTCGGTCGGGTCGCAAATCGAGCGCAGGCCATAGACCCACGTCTCGTCGTAATATTTTTCCGCCGCGGCGAGCGCCTCCTTGCGGTCCCATTCGGCGGCCAGCACCTCAGGGTCGTCCAGCACATCCCGCAAACCAAGAACGATCTGGGCCTTGCGCTTGTCCCTAAGCCAGTCCAGCGCGGGCAACAACTCGCCCCGGAACCCGGTCGGCTCCTTGTCGACGATCAGGATGTCGGGATCGAAATGCTCGACCGTCGACTTAATCAACCCGGCCCGCAACGCCGTGGTTTCGTCGATATGCAACCCGAGCCGTTCCGACTTGTAGTCCCCGTCCGGCGTTTTGGTCACACCGGGCAAGCGGATATGATCAACGCGCTCGGGAAAGGTAAACCGTCCGGCCACCGGCGAACCGGTCAGGATCAGCGCAGAAATTCGTTCGTCCGCCTGAGTGATCGCGCTGGCCAGCGCACGCGACCGGCGCAGATGCCCCAAGCCATAGGTATCATGGCTGTAAAACAGCACGCGCGGCGAGTCTCCTGCCCCGTTTTCGCAGTTTATGGAAATCGCGTCAGACACGCCCTCGCCCCGCTCTCCACCTTGTTACAACCTCAAATCCGACTCGGATTTTGCCAAAAACCCTCGATATCGTAAAGCAAAGCGCCCGGCTTTCCGAGTGCCCTGATTGCTGCTCCGCAAATGCTGGCGAACACGCCATGGGCCACCGCGATAACGATCCCATCATATGTACCCGCGTCTGGCTCCAAAACCGGAGATATTCCATACTCATGTCGGATGTCATCTGCATGAACATGTAGGTCCCGGACATGAACCTCGGCCGAGCAGCTTTCCAGCTCGTCTACAATGTCGGATGCGCGCGTTTTGCGGGTGTCGGTATCAAAGCCGATGACCTCGTACCCCGACCGTCCAAGGGCCAGCGCCAAAGGCAGGCCCACATGGCCCTGGCCCAAAACGGCAATCTCGTCCTGTTTCGCTTGGCTCACGGGTTCCTTGCCTCACAGTATCCGTTTGTCTGACAGGTTCAGTGCTGCGCTATAGAAAATGGCACCTGTTGTCACGCCCAAAGCGGGAAAAACTCCCGCAAGGGAAACAAAGGTGGGACACCAATGCCAAAGTGCGTTTGTGTTGCGCAGCAAACAGCACGGCATTGCGATTTGCCCGCACCTGCAAGTCGCGCTAGAGATTGGACGTATAGAAGAGGATCGCGAAACCACCATGCGCCAGTTACTCACCTCGATTATTGTGGCTCTTTGCCTGGCTTTGCTGCTCCCGCTGCACATGGCTGATGCCCAGGAAACAGTGGATGCGCCACAGAATCCGGCAATTGCAAGCATCGTCGAGGAAGCGGCGCGCAACGGGATGAGCGTGATCATCCTCGACGCCAGCGGGCAGCCCGTCGATCCCGATGCTGCCCCGTCCAGCGGCGACGCGGAAGACGCATCCGAGGATCAGGACAAGGGTGCGCTGATGCAGGTGCAATCCGAGGTCGACGATTTCCGCTCTGTGCTGAACAGCCGTCTGGATGCGCTCCCGGCCGCTATCAACGAGGTTCTGTTCATTCTGCGCGCGTCCAGCCCGGATGGAACGATCATGGCCTTCGTTCGCACGCTATTGTGGATGCTGGGCTTTTTCTTCATGGGCATGCTGTTTGAACGCTTTGTCTATGGGCCGAAACTGGCTGCGCGGTTTGTCATACCCATGATCAAGGAAAACCCGCAGGGCTATTCCGAGAAGCTGCCATTCCTCGTCGTGCGTTTTGTTGCGGGTGTGATCGGCGTGGCCATTTCGATGTTCATCGCTTTCCTGCTGGGGCTGATCATTCACGGCCCGGCCGATGATACCGCGATCCGGTTCACCATTGTCTCGATCAATGCGGCCTATGCCCTGTGCCGGGTCGTGTCGCTGGTTTGGCGTATGATCCTGTCACCCTACCTTGCGCAATACCGTATCCCCGCGCTGACCACGAAGGATTCCAAACGCCTGCATCACTGGGCGTTTTCGCTTGCCATTCTGGACATCTGCGCGACGGTGTTCGGCGCCTGGCTCAAGGAACTGGGCCTGAACTACGACGTCTACGCGGTGATGCTGCTTGCACTGACTGTGGTGATCGCAGTGGCCAACATCTCGATGGTTCTCGTCAACAAGAGGGCAATTTCGACCGCGATGCGCAATGGGCGTGCGCCGGAAAACGTGACGCTGCTGACCCGTTGGGCCAGCATTCTCTGGGCCCCGATTTTCATACTCTACATTCTCTACGGCTCGGCCGAGCTGGCCTTCGACCTCGTGCTGGGACAGCCGACCTCGATCCCGCTGATCGCCGGGGCGTATTTCATCTTCACTTCGATCATGGTGGTCTATGCCACGATCAACTTTGCCATCGAGCGCTATTTCGCCCGGTCCCGAAACCTGCAGGAAATGAACGAGGCGGCGGACGCGCTGCGCGAAAGTGCGGAAGACGGCGCGCCGCTTGATGCGCAGCAGGAAGACGAACTCGAGAAAATCCAACGGTTTCTCGATCACCGCCGGATCAGCACGTTCGAGGACCTTGCGCGGCGGGTATCGGGGATACTGGCCGTGGTCGCGGGGCTTTATGCAGCCCTGCGCATCTTTGGCGCACAGGATCTCATGTCGTCGCAAAGCTCGCTTTCCGACCGTTTCCTCGACGTCGCGGTTATCGTGTTCATCGGCTATATCGTGTTCCATGTCTTCCGCATCTGGATCGACACAAAAATTCAGGAAGAACAGGGGGATGAATCCGAGGAGGCGGAACTTGGCGACGAGGGCGGCGCCAACAGTGCAAGCCGCCTTGCGACCCTGCTTCCACTGTTCCGAAGCGTGATCCTGCTGGTGATCATCGTAACGATTGCGCTGATCGTGTTGATGGAACTGGGCGTGAATGTCAGCCCGCTCTTTGCCGGTGCCGGTGTGGTTGGCCTGGCCATCGGGTTCGGCGCGCAGTCGCTAGTGCGGGACATCTTTTCCGGCGCGTTCTTCTTGTTCGACGATGCGTTCCGCAAGGGCGAGTACATCGACATCGGCAGCGTCAAAGGCACGGTCGAGAAGATCTCGGTCCGCTCGTTTCAGCTGCGCCACCACCTTGGGCCGCTGCACACCATTCCCTTCGGCGAAATTCAGCACCTGACCAATTTCTCAAGGGATTGGGTGATCATGAAACTCAAGCTGCGCGTGACGTATGACACCGATGTCGAGAAGGTGCGCAAGCTGGTCAAGAAGCTTGGGATCGAGCTGCTGGATGACCCGGTGATCGGGCATAATTTCATCCAACCCCTGAAGTCTCAGGGTGTGGTCGAGATGCAGGACAGCGCGATGATCATCCGCGTCAAGTTCATGACCAAGCCGGGCGACCAATGGCTGGTGCGCAAGAAAGTCTACCAGGACATCCGCGAGCTGTTCGAGCGCGAAGGCATCAAGTTTGCCCACCGCGAAGTGACGGTCAGAATTGCGGATGAGGATGCGCAGGGCCTGACGCCCAAGCAGCGCGAGGCGGTTGTCGGAGCGGTGGAGGCCGCGATGGACGAGGACGACGGACCGGACGCCGGGGGCGGTGACGACCGCTAGGGGGCGACTCGGGGGTTAACGCCTTTGTTTGTTGGCAAAACCGGCTTCGGCGTTGCGTCGGTATTGCGTCGGTATCGGATCGGTCGACACCGGGATTAACGCGGCGGGCGTTGCTTTGGGAGGGGGGCCAGCCCCCCGCCGCCTTTGGCGGCCCCCCCCCGGGATATTTTTGGCAAAAGGAAGAGCGGGAGCCTTTTTCGGATCACATCCTGTTTGGCCTAGCTTCGGTTGGGATCAAGCGCGTCGCGCAGACCGTCGCCAAAAAAGTTGAAGGCCAGCACCACAACCACGATGGGCAACATCGGGATCGCGGTCCACGGATAGATCTCGATCGAGGCGAGGTTCTGGGCATCATTCAGCATGACCCCCCAGCTGACCGCCGGCGCGCGCAGGCCGAGGCCGAGGAACGAAAGCGCGGTTTCGCCAAGGATCATGGCCGGGATCGAGAGTGTTGCCGAGGCGATCAGGTGACTGAGGAAGTTGGGCAGCAAATGGCGGCGGATCACGCGGCTTGGTTTGGCCCCCATCATCTCGGCGGCGCGCACGAATTCTTCTTCGCGCAGCGACAGGAATTTGCTTCGCACCGCACGCGCCAATCCCGGCCAGTCAAGTATCCCAAGAATGATCGAGATGATGAAAAACACTGCAACCGGCCCCCAGTGCGAGGGCACCGCCGCAGAAAGCGCAAGCCAGAGCGGCAATTCCGGCAGGGACCGCAGGATTTCGATCACCCGGTTGATGATCCAGTCGAGAAAGCCGCCGAAATACCCTGCGATCGACCCCAGCACGATGCCGATCACAAAGGACACGGTAATGCCGACAAGGCCCACGGTGAGCGACAGTTGCGCGCCGTACATGATGCGGCTGAACACGTCGCGCCCCAATCGGTCGGATCCCCAGAGGAAGACGGTGGCGCCTTCGGGGGCGCAGAACAGGTGTGTGTCGGTCTTGATCAGCCCGGCGAGGCGGTATTGCCCGCCTTTGCAGAAGAATTCGAGCCTGGCGGGTTTGCTTTCATCGGCCACGTATTCCCACGCGAATTCTTCAAGGTTCATCTGGGCTGTTGTCTCGTAGACATGCGGTCCGATGAACTTGCCTTCATGAAAGAAGTGAATCCATTGCGGCGGGTGGTAGAGGTAGTCTTCCTGCCGCTCGTTGGGCGTGTAGGGCGAGATGAAGCCCGCCACAGGCAGCATCAGGTAGCTGAGCAGAAGGAACAGGGCCGAAATAAGCCCCAGCTTGTGCTGCTTGAAGCGCAACCACAAAAGCCGCGTATTGGACATGTCGAGATCGGCATGGCGCGCCTCTGCGCCAATGTCGCGCTCATAGGGCTGGTCGTCAACATAGCGTCCGTCGGGGGTCATGGTCATTTCTCACGCCCTCCAAAGCGGATACGGGGATCAAGCAGCGCCAGCAGGATGTCAGACACCAGCGTGCCGATCAGGGTCAGAAGCGCCACGAACATCAGCACGAAGGCCGACAGGAACAGGTCCTGTGATTTCAGCGCGGTGAGCAGCACGGGGCCGATGGTTTGCAGGCCCAGCACCACCGAGACCAGAACCGAGCCGGAGACCAGCGAAGGCAGCAGCGTGCCGATGTCGGCCACGAAGGGGTTGAAGGCAACGCGCAGCGGGTATTTGACCAACATCGCGCTTTCGCGCATCCCCTTGGCACGGGCGGTTTCCACATAGGGTTTACCCAGCTCGTCCAAGAGGTTGGCGCGCAGGCGCTGCATCATGGCCGCCGCACCGGAGGTGCCGATCACGAAGGTCGGAATGATCAGGTGGATCAGCACCGATTTCATCTTCTCAAACGACATCGGTTCGCCTTCAAATTTCGGATCCATCAGCCCGCCGATGGGCAGGTTGAGATAGCGGTTTCCGTAATAGAACAGGATCAGCGCCAAGAGGAAGTTGGGCGTGGCAAGGCCAAGATAGCCGACAAAAGCCGAAGTATAGTCGATCCATGTCTTGGAACGCGCCGCCGCGATCACGCCCAGTGGCAGCGCGATGGCGTAGATGAACAGCACGGCGGCAAGGTTGACCAGCACGGTCATCCAGAGCGCCCCGCCGACCAGATCGGCCACGGGTTTGTCAAATTCGAAGGACCAGCCGAACTCGCCCTGAATGATGCCCAGAAACCCGTGCGGGCCGGGCATGAACCCCATCCAGATCATGTATTGCTTCCAGAGCGGTTGATCGAGGGAATACTCGGTGCGCAGGAATTCCGCCTTGGCGATGCCGTTGGATTGCCCGGTGGCGCGCAGTTCATTGATCTGGTTGGAAAGGTAATCCCCCGGCGGCAGGTTGATGATGATGAAGATCATCACCGACACCACCAGCAACGTGGCCAGCATCGTGAAGAACCGGAAGATGGCAAAGCGCAGGATGGCCATTAAGTGTTGCTAGTCCTCAAAATAGAATTCGTCGGGGCGGTGCATGCCGAAATGGGCGCCGGGCGACCACGCCCAGATTGCCTTTTCCGGCACGTTTTTCAGGCGGTTGGACACCACCACGGGCTGGGGGGCCGAGTTCAGGATGCCAATGGCAAAGACCTGATCGGCGTGGATGTCGATCATCTCCTGCCAGGCCTGCCCGCGCTCAACAGCGGTATAGGCGCGGTTCCACTCTTCGGCCAGCTCGTTCAGGCGGATCGCGGCGGGCATGTCGGGCGGTTCGCCCGCATCACCGTTGGTCTGGTGGTACTGGCCCCATTTCGGCCAGGCAAAGAACTCCTGGTGATGCGGGGCGACGTAGGAGGGCGATGTGTAGGTCTGGGGAATTCCGTTGTCCCAGCCGAACCAGACCGCCGCCATGGTGTTCCCCGAATAGACACGGTTGCGCAGGATATCGCGCTCCAGCGGGCGCATGATCAGCTTGATCCCGATGTCTTTCCAGTTGTCGATAATGATCTGGAGCGCGTTTTCGACCTCTTGCCGCTCACCGGCGGTTTCGACCACGATCCACATCGGGCGCCCGTCAGGCAGCTTGCGATAGCCGTCCTTGTCCCGTTCAGTCAGGCCCATTTCGTCGAGGATCGCGTTGGCCTGATCGACGTCGTAATCGGCCCATGCCTTGCGGTTTTCTTCCTTGTAGAAGGGGCTGATCGGAAGCACGGTCATGGCGCCTTCCTTGGCGAGGCCGAAATACAATCCCTTGTTGATGATCTTGCGGTTGATCGCCAGCGACAGGGCGCGGCGCAGGCGGACGTCACGCATCATCTCGCGCCAGCCGTCATCGTTGTAGTTCAGGTTGAGGTAGATCGCGATCTGCGAGGCGGTACCGTTGCCCCAGAGATGGGTGGTGTAATTGCCGTTGGCCTCGCCCTTCTTGAGGATCGCGGTATCCTTGAAATCCAGCCCGCGCGCCTGAAGGTCCACTTCACCTGCGTTGGCCTTGGCGGCAACCAGTCCCGGCGCGACGACCTGCATTTCCACGACGTCGACATATGGCAGTTGCACGCCGTTGGTATCGACCCGATGATAATATGGGTTGCGCACGAACAGGAACCGGCTCTTGCCGTCCTTGGTGGCCAGCATCCACGGTTGCAGCGTGGGCAGGTCCGGGTTGTCGAACTTGTACATGTTGTCGCTGCGATTGTGCAGCGCAGGCCAGCTGCGCACGCGGGCTTCGTAGAGCAACTCGTCAAGCTCTTCCTCGTTGGCATATTTGGCGTGCAGCTTCTTGAGAAAATGCGCCGGGCGATAGATGAAGGGCGGGCGCGCCTCGGCAAGGGATTGCAGGAACTGCGGGTTTGGCTTGGACCATTCGTAGATGATGGTGGTTTCGTCGGGGAAGGTCACGGTGGGCAATTCGCCCTCGACCCGCAAGAAATCGACCGGGCCGGAGGGAGAGAGCAGTTCGTTGTTGGCGACGTCCTCCCACCAGTAGCGGAAATCCTCGGAGGTGAACGGGTGGCCGTCCGACCAGCGATGACCCGCGCGCAGGTGCATGGTGAACTTACGGTCATCCTCGATGTCGATGGCCCGGAGAATATCCGGGACGATCTCGTAGCGGGCATCATAACCCACGAGGCGGGCATAGCCGTAGACGACCATCTGGCGCACGTCCTTGGCCCGCGTGACCATGGTGCGCAGGGTGCCGCCCTGCTGGCCAAAACTGCGCCCCTTGCGCTCAAGATCGACAATGAGCGGTTCGGACGGAACGCGGTCCGCGACGGGTGGCAGATTGCCAAGATCGACCTCGGCTTTCCAAAAGGCGCTTTCCTGCACCTCGGTCGCCCCGGCCAGCGTGGCGGACAGCGACATGGCAATGGCAAAGAGATGTTTCTTAAACATGGCGACGTACCTTGTGGCCCGGCCCGGTTTCGGTGAGCGGCGGCGCATTCAGACCGTCAAAGCGGAACGCCTCGGGCCATGTCGAAGGTTCCCCGGCGCCCTGCGCCACGATCCTGAGGTTGATCGGGCGGTTGATGTCCGGTTCCGGCTGCGCCGCGATAAGCGCCTTGGTGTAGGGGTGTTTGGGATCGTAGAACAGCTGGTCCGGCGGCCCCTGTTCCACGACAAGACCAGAGCGCATCACCGCGACCTCATCGGCAATCCGTGCCACAACGGCAAGGTCGTGGGAAATGAACAGGTAGCTCAGGTTGAGCCGGTCGCGGATTTCCTCAAGCAGGGTCAGCACCTGTTCCTGCACCGACACGTCCAGCGCCGAGGTGGGTTCGTCACAGACAAGGAAAGTCGGCCCCAGCATCAGGGCGCGCGCGATCGAAAGACGTTGCCGCTGGCCACCGGAAAAGGCGTGCGGATAGCGGGTCAGCATGTTCTGGGACAGCCCGACCCAGCGCAGCATTTCGGCTGCGCGATCCATGCGTTCGGACGTGTTGCCGATGCCGTGGATCTCCATCGGCTCCATCAGCGCATCCTTGACCCGCATCCGGGGATTGAGCGTGGAATAGGGATCCTGAAACACCATCTGCGCCTTGCGCTGGAACGCAAGCCGTTCGACATTGTCCAGCTTTTGCAGGTCCACCGGTTCAGCGCCTTTTTCCGAGCGGAACAGGATCGACGCGCCGGGATCAGCACGTTCCGCGCCCAGCGCCATGCGGGCGCATGTGGTCTTGCCCGAGCCGGATTCACCGACGACTGCGAGGGTTTTGCCGCGCTCGACACCGAATTCGATACCACGCACCGCGTGCACAACGGTCTTGGGTTTCCACGGCGAGGATCCCTTGAGCGTGAAGGTCTTGGAAACATCGCGCATTTCGAGGATGTAGTCGCGCTCGGTCTCCTTGCCCTTGTCGACCGGGGTTGCCGGGATTTCGGGCGCGGCGGCCATCAGATCGCGGGTATAGCCATGCTTGGGATCACTCAGCACCAACGGCGCGGGGCCGGATTCCATCACGCGGCCCCGGTTCATCACCACCACGCTGTCGGCCATGTTCGCCACAACCCCGAGGTCATGAGTCACGAGGATCACGGCCATGCCATATTCCTGCTGAAGGTCCTTGATCAGCCCCAGCACCTGCGCCTGCGTGGTCACATCCAGCGCGGTTGTCGGTTCGTCGGCGATCACCAGTTCGGGCCGGCCCACCATGGCCATTGCGATCATGGCCCGCTGACGCATCCCGCCAGACAATTCGAAAGGATAGCTGTTGTACACGCGCTCCGGGTCTTTGAAGCCGACCCGTTCGAACATGGCCAGTACGCGCTTGAGCTGCTCGCCCTTGCCCATGTGCTTGTGCAGGCGCAGCACCTCGGTCACCTGATTGCCGATCTTGTGCAGTGGTGAAAGGGAGCGCATCGGCTCTTGAAAGATCATCGAGATGCGTTCGCCGCGCACCCGGCACATCTGCCGTTCGCTACGCTGCATCAGGTCGATGGGGGTCGCCCCCTCGGGTCCGGCAAACAACACCTTGCCCGACCGCACCTGGGCCGCCGCAGGCAAGATGCGCAGCGCTGCGCGGCAACTCAACGTCTTGCCCGAGCCGCTTTCCCCAACCAGCGCGAGCGTCTCGCCGGGTTTCACCGAAAAACTGACATCGTCCACGACAGGTGCGGCGTTATCAAAGCCGATGGTCAGGTTTTCAACAGTCAATAATGCGGTCACACCAATTTCCCCTGACGCGCCCGGATATTCGCCCTGACAAGCAGGTGGACGCTTTTTTTGCGAGTGAACATGATTATCCGCGTTGTCGCAAGCTTCTAGCGCCTTGATGGACGCAAGGGCGCGACAGTTTGATGACTTTTGATCAGAGGTGATTTGCCGGACCCACGTGGGGGTGACATCCGGTCGGGAACTGGTCTAGGAGATTGAAGACCGCAAATCAGGAGACCCGCATGAGCCGTCTGGACGTTTTCATCAACAGAATGGTGTCACAGCGCGCCAGCCTGAATTTCGCCGCCGACCAGACGAAGGGCATGGATGGTCCTGTTTTCGAGCTTGGCCTTGGCAACGGGCGCACCTTTGATCACATGCGTGAGATCATGGCGGGGCGACCGATTTACGTGTTCGAGCGCAAGGTCGAATCCAACCCGGCATCGACACCAGAACCAGAGATGACCATTCTTGGCGACGTGCGTGAAACGCTTCCGGCGGCGCTGGAGCGGTTTGGCGCGACGGCCAGCCTGATCCACGCCGATCTCGGCGGCCACAACCTTGAGAAAAACGACCGCTTCGCGCGCGAAATCTCGCCGCTTATCGAACCGATGCTGGCCGTGGGCGGGCTCATGGTGTCGTCGGACCGGATGTACTTTGATGCCCTGACCGAGCTGCCAACCCCGCCCGGCGCGGTTGAAGGGCGGTGTTTCGTCTATCGCAAAGATAAGTGACCTTGTGGGAAAACGGGTGTTTTTGCCCAGGGCGCGGGTGAAATTTGTGGCCTCCTGCCACTTGGGACTTCATATTCGCGCGGCAACGGATTAGGGATTGCCGCAATTAGCGGGTTTTTTTTGGCAGTTCGTTTGAGCGCGAACCAGATCACGCGCACCAGATTGATTGAATACTCCGAAACGGGGACGTACATGGAAAGCAAGACCTCAAGCTTCTTGAAATTCACCGAGCGGTTTTTTCGCCTTGGCGGTGGCTTCCTGATCGAAGAGGACAACCCGTATTTCGTTGCCACGGACATGCTCGAGGACATGAGCGACCAGTGGCCCGACGGTTATCTGTCGATGGCCCATTACGACTATCTTGGCCTGATGCACCACCCCGAGACCACCGAGGCCGCCAAGGCCGCCATCGACCGGCACGGCACCGGTGCGGGCGCGTCGCGTCTGGTGGGGGGTGAACGCATGGCGCACCGCGCCTTTGAAGAGGAAATGGCCGAGTTCCTTGGCGTGGGTGGGGTCATGACGATGATCTCGGGCTATCTGACCAATGTGAGCGTCATCGGGCTTTTCATGCACCATAAAGACCTGATCGTGGTGGACGAGCTGGCGCATAACTCGATCATGGTGGGGGCACAGGGAGTCCGGGCGGATGTCGTATCCTATCCGCATAACGACCTTGATGCGCTTGATGCGCTTTTGCAGGAGAAACGCGGCAAGTATACGCGGGTTCTCATCTGTACCGAGGGGCTGTTCTCGATGGACGGGGACATCACCGACCTGCCGAAGCTTCTGGAGATCAAGGAACGCCACGACGCCTGGCTCCTTCTGGACGAGGCACATTCCTATGGTGTGCTGGGCGCGACGGGGCGCGGTTTGTGCGAGCATTACGGCGTTGACCCCGAGCGGATCGAATTGTCCGTGGGCACTCTCTCCAAGAGCTTTGCCTCGGCGGGCGGGTTTGTCGCGGGCAACAAGGCGGCAATCGACGTCATGCGTTTCGGCGTGCAGGGCTTTATCTATTCGGTCGGCCTTCAACCGGCGACGGTGGCCAGCTCGCACCAGGCGCTGCGCATTCTGCGCCGCGAGCCTGAACGGGTCACGCGCCTGCGCGAAAACTCCGTCATGTTCCTGAACAAGGCGCGCGAGGCCGGGTTGAACACCGGCACTGCCGTCGGCGAAGCGGTTGTGCCGATCATGTTCGATACACCGATGGAATGCCTGCAGGTTGCCAAGAAGCTGATGGATCAGGGGATCTATGCCCCGCCCGTCATCCAGATCGGCGTTCCCAAGGATCTGCCGCGTATCCGGTTCTTCATTTCCGCAAGCCACACCGAGGCCGATATCGACCGGGTGATCAATGCAGTGGTCGAGGCCTCGGGCGGCGCCCATGCGGCACGGAATCGTCTAAGCGCGGAGTAACGGCATGCCACGGTTGCGTCACCTCCCATTGTCATTGGCCCTGTTTCTGGGCCTGACATGGGTGTTGAGCGCGCTGGTGCCGCAGGAGGTCGAGGCCAAGCCTCGCCTGATCTGGGGCGAAAGCAAGACGACAAGCCAGCTGCCGGTCGCAAAAAAGGGTTTTCCGCATCCCAAGGACCGACATCAGCTGTTTTTTGTTCAACGCACGATGAACGCCAATACCGTGGTCTATGCCGCGAAGTTCGATGCCAACGGCATGCTCGACGCGCGCCGACCGATCGTCGGCTATTGGCGCCGCTACGAGGAGCAGGGGCAAACCATGGCCCTGCGCTGGTATGAACGTGTCTTCGGATACGGCGTCCGCACGCGGCGCCATGCCAACGGGCGGGACTTTGTCGTTTCCTTCAATGCGATGCGCACCGAGACGCTCGAACTGCGCCAGACCGGACCTTTTCAGGCCGCGCTATGGACACGGCGCAACAATCGTGATTTTGAGCTGGTCTATGGGTTTCTCGATCTTGATGAAGGCGGTGTACTGCCCCGGGTCGAGCGCCTGCGCCTTTATACGACGGATCCGGCGACGGGCCGTTATGTCACACACTTGATTGCCGTTTCCGGTGGAGAATACCACGAATGACTTCTCAGACGACGCCTACGCCCATCCGCACCGTGATCGTGGGTGTTGGCAACTGTGCCAGCTCGCTGATTCAAGGCGTTTCCTATTGCAAGGCCATGGGCGATGACGCTGTTGGTGTGAGCTTCCCCGACCTTGGCGGGTATCGCCCGCAAGATATCGAACTGGTCGGGGGCTTTGATGTTGACCTGCGCAAGGTCGGCAAGCCGCTTGGCGAGGCCGCCTTTGCCCAGCCCAACTGCACCGAGAAATTCTATACCAAGCTGGACGATCAGACCGCGCAGATCTTTCGCGGACCGGATCTTGATGGCGTGGCCTGGCATATGCTTCAAAACCCCGAGGACCGGTCGTTCCGCCTGTCGCCGGAACCGGCGCTGAGCAAGGCCGAGGTGGTCGACACACTCCGCAGCCTGAATGCGGAAGTGATGATCATCTTCCTGCCCGTCGGCTCGCAAAAGGCCGTTGAATTCTATGTCGAATGCGCGCTGGAAGCGGGAGTGGCCGTTGTGAACGGTATCCCCGTCTTCATCGCCTCGCACCCGGTCTGGGCCGAGAAATTCCGCGCTGCAGGCGTGCCGATCCTTGGCGACGATTTCAAGGCACAGTTCGGCGCGACCATCGTGCACCGCACCCTTGCCAACCTGGCCAAGATGCGCGGCGTCGAGATCGACCGCACCTATCAGCTCAACGTCGGCGGCAATACCGACTTCCTGAACATGACCGAACAGGAGCGCCTGACCAACAAGCGCGAAAGCAAGACCGAAGCGGTGCAGGCCGTGCTCAACACCCGTCTGCAGGACGACGACATTCGCATTGGCCCATCCGACTACGTGCCGTGGTTGAATGACCGCAAGGTCGCCTATGTGCGCATGGAAGGCCGCCTGTTCGGTGGCGCGCGCACCAATATCGAAGTACGTCTTGATGTCGAGGACAGCCCGAACGCGGCCGCAGAGGCGCTGGTCGCGATCCGTCTGGCCAAAATCGCACGTGATCGCGGCATGGCCGGGCCGATTGTCGACGCAAGCGCGTTTCTGTTCAAGCATCCCCCCGAACAGATCGAAGACACCGACGCCCATGACGTGATCCTGAATTTCGCCCAAGGGGGCGAGGCGGGCGCCTGATGCGTCCGGCCTTTATCACCGGCGGGTCCAGCGGCATCGGTTTGGCCGCTGCGATCCGATTGGCGCAAAAAGGCCACGACATCGCGCTTTTTGCACGCGACCCGAGCAAGCTTTCGGCGGCGCGTCTGGCCATTCTGAACGTCGCGCCATCCTGCGATGTGCGCGAATTCCCTGTCGATGTCAGCGACCGCACCGCGATCATGGCCGCCGTGGAAGAGGCCGTGGCCGCGCTTGGTGCGCCCGAGGTGACGATTGCCAGCGCCGGGATCGCGCAGCCGGGGTTGTTCAGCGACCAGAGCCTAGATCTGCATGAACGGCAGATGGCCGTGAACTATTTCGGTGCGCTCTATTTCGTGCGCGCCCTGACCGAGCCAATGGCCGCGGCTGGTGGCGGACAGATTGGGTTGGTTTCGTCGGGCGCGGCGTTTTTTGGCATCTATGGCTATGGCGCCTATGCGCCGTCCAAATTCGCCCTGCGCGCTTTGGCGGAAATCCTGCATCTCGAACTTGAGGCGCAGAAGATCAGCGTCACGATCTGCTATCCGCCGGACACGGACACGCCAATGCTGGCCGCCGAGATGGAAACCAAGCCCGCCGCCACCGTGAAAATCTCGGAAGGGGGCGGATTGTGGACCCCTGAAGACGTGGCCGACCGCATGCTCAAGGGCATGGCGCGCGGTCGCCCGGTCGTTGCGCCCGGTTTCCAGATGGCGGGGCTGCACTGGTTTACAAGCCTGATCGCACCCGTCCTGCGCTGGCATCAGCGCCGCATCATCCGCAAGTATGGCCCATGAGCGGTTTGTCGATTGAACAGGTGGCGCTGGCGGCGGCTGGGCTTTTGGTCATGGGCTATGTCCTGTTGGGCCTTGTCTGGGTGTTTCCGAAAACCCGCGCCACGGGGGCCGAGCTTCTCAAGGTGTTCACCAGCGCGACGCTGATCGCGTCGATCCTGATCGGGGCCGCCCTTGCTGGCACGGTGGGGGTAGTCGCACTGATGGTGCTGGTTGCTTTGCGGGCCGGGTATGAGGCGGGCGCGGTACGGCTTGGCGCGGGGATGGCCGCAAAAGGCATGGCCGTTCTGGCGCTCGGGCTTTGCCTTGCAGCCATGGTCGAACCCTGGGTCGCCGTGGCGATGGCGGGTTTGTGGCCGCTGCTGCTGCTGCGCCTGCTGATGGCACAGGGCGCGGACAGCGCCGCGCGCCGGATCGTGGACCTCATGGTCTTCCCGGTTCTGCCAATGACGCTTCTGGCGTATGGCACAGTACAGCCCGAGCTGCGGGTGACGATGTTTGCCGCCTATGCCATGGTCGAGATTTTCGACAGTTTTGCGCTCTTGTCGGGCAAGCTTTTTGGCCGGCGCAAGGCGTTTCCGGTGCTTTCACCCAACAAGACGATCGAGGGACTCATCGGCGGGGCAGTGAGCCTGTGCCTGATCACCGCGCTGGTCGCGCCGATGCTGTCGCTGCCGCTGAGCCTGTCTGTTGGGGCCGCCGCCATGGTGGCCGTTCTGGCCATCGCGGGGGATTTGGCCGCGTCGCGGCTCAAGCGGATGGCCGGGGTCAAGGATTACCCGGTGGTGCTGCGCCGCCAGGGGGGCGTGCTGGATTCGCTGGATAGCTGGATCGCGGCGGGCGGCGGGCTGGTGGCGCTGCATTTCGTCCTGACCCTGCTGTAACGGGTTGTCTGGGATGGCTGCAACGGGGACACTCGCGCCATGAGACTGTTCGCATCGCTCTTTCACATTCTGGGTCTGCCGATCTTGATCCGCCTGTTGCTGATCCTTGCGGCGGTGGAGGCCATTTTTCTGGCCGAGAGTTTCACGACCCTGATGGAAGAGGCCCTTCGCAATGACGCGATGGCGGCGGATGTCGGGGTGCTGCTGGTATTGCGGATGCCCCGGATTGCCGATCTTGCATTGGCGATCGGCGTGTTGATCGCAGTCTATTTCGTGGTGTCGGATGCCCGGAGCCGTGGTGAGCTGGTGATCCTCGCCTCGGCCGGCGTGCGTTGGAGCCGGATCGTGCAACTGGTTCTGATCCTGGGCCTTCTGGGCGGCGCGGTCAGCTTTGCCACCGCCGGCTTTCTGTCGCCCATGGCGCGCTATGCCAGCCGGATCAAGATGGCTGAACTGCGCCGTGATCATATCGTATCGCGAATTGAACACGCCGGCCCTCTGGAAAGCCTGCAAACAATCCGCGACGTGACCTTCATCGCCACCCCGCCGCCCGACAGCCTGACCCGGCATGGTCAGCTGTTCATCTTTCAGCCGGATGTGGACGGACTGTGGCGGGCCATGCAAGCGCGCAACTGGGTCGTGACCGACCCGGACGACAAAGGTCAGCGCAAGATCGAGCTCGAGGATCTGTCCGCCTATGAAGGCGCCTATCCCGCCCCGGCACGCCCGATGCGGTCGATCAGCACCTTTGCCGTCCGCTCCGCCGATTTTGCCTTTGGCATGTCCGATGTGACCTCACCGCCCAAACGCGAACGCAGCCGGGCGGAACGCATACTTGACATCTCGACCGAGGAAACGCCGCGCCTTGCGCGGGTCATGGCGCGGGCATTGATGGTGCCGACGGCCGCATTGCTGGCGCTTGCGGCGGTGGTGGCCGGAGGGGGCGGTCTGGCACGATTCGTGGCCCTGCCGCTGGCGGCGGTCCTGCTGATGAGCGGGGATGTCATGGCGCGCGCGGTTGTGGTTGGCATCAGCGCGGATATCGGGCTTGCGCTCACGGCGCTGTTGTCCTTTGTCGTTTATCTCGCACCGCCGCTGGCCTATCTCGCCTATCGCGGCGAAACATTGATGATCCCGCAGGGGCGCGGCGCATGAACTGGCGGGCACATACCGGGCTGGCCGTGCGGGCGATGGTGCGCGCCTATCTTCTGGCGATTGGATTTGTCCTCTTCACGCTGCTGATCATCGCGCTGACCATCGACCTGACCGACACGCTGGAACAGGTCCGCACGCGCGCCGATGACACCGACACGCCGCTTTGGCGTCTGCTGTTTCCCTATGCGGGCTACCGCGCCGTCGATATCATCACCCGGCTTCTGGGCATGGCGGCGCTGATCGGCGCGGGCGTGGCGACGGTGTTGCGCCATCAGCGCATGGAGGATGTTGTCCTCTCAGCCGCCGGGTCGGGGCCGTCGCTGACATTGGGAGCACTGCTGATCACCGGGCTGTTGACCGGTGCCGTGCAGGGCACATTTCAGACATGGCTGCGTCCCTGGGCGGTGCAGCAACAGGTGGCATTGCAGTTGGGCAGCTATGGAGAACGCTTTGCCGAGACCCACCTCAGCCACCGCTGGTTCGTGGACGGCGGGCGTGCGCTCCGGGCCGAGGTGACGCGCGGCGCCGAGCCGGGGCTGCGCGACCTGCACCTGTTTGAAGGCATTGATCAACCCGCGCTGACGCGAGTGCTGACTGCCGAGACCGCAGAGCCAACGGCGCGGGATGGCATCTGGGTCCTGCAGGGGGTGACATTGTGGGACCGGGCGGCGGGGATCGGCAATGCCACAACAGTGCTGGACGAGATGGAACTGGCCTTTCCGCTCAATCAGGAGAGGGTCAAGTGGTACGGGGTCGGCGCGCATTACGTTCCGGTCAGCGCGCTGAACCAGGTGGCACGGCTCAAAGGTACCGGTGCGGCGGATGACGCCGCGACCGAACTGGCCATTCGCTATACGGCGTTTTTCCTGCCCGGTGTGTTTGCTCTTCTGGGGATGTCGCTTGCGATGGCCGCACGACAGGTCCGGCGGCTGGCACCGTTCCGGCTCTTGCTGGTGGCGACGCTGGGCTATGTCACGCTGGTGTCGGTCAAGGTGTTCTGGGCCCTGGGCAGTTTCGGACGTCTGCCGCCCTATCCGGCGGCGCTTGGGCCGATGGTGGTGGCTGTGCTTCTGGCCGTTCTGCTGCAATTGCGGCAGGCAGGCTATCTGCAGATCCAGCGACGATAGAGGGTCAGCCCACCAGTCCGTCCCGTTCAAGAATCATGGGCCAAACGGTATTCATCGCGCGGGCGAACATGGTCTCGTCGTCGATCTCGGTCCATGCCAGATCGTCGAGCAGAACCGCCTCGATGTCGGTGTCCCGCGCCAGTTCGATCACCGCTTCCTCGTAATCCGCCTTGGGGTCCTGCGCCAGCACCGCGCGCCCTGCGTCGCGCAGGCGCGCAACCTCGGGCGCGGCGAAACAGGTGATGCCCATCAGCTCGCCAAAATGCGGCTGCGGCTGGGCGTTGATGTTCTTGGACATTGTGTCAAAGGCCGGAGTTCCGTTCACGCCGGGGCGCGACCAGACATAGACCTCGTCCGTGGCGTTGGTCTGGCCTGACACAATTAGGCGGGTTTCACCTGCGGCCACGGGTGACAGGGCGCGCGATTCGTAAATCACGTCCGATTCGAGCAGCACCACATGCCCGTCCAGTTCTTCAAGCCCGGTCATCAGCGATTGCAGGCTGCCGGTCTGATCATAAAGCGGGTTGTGGATCAGCTCGACCCCGGCATGGTCGTCAAACGCGGCGCGGTACTGGTCATCCAGATGGCCGGTGACGATGCGTACGGCCTCGATCCCGCGCGCCTGCAAAAGCGCAACCGAACGCGCCACCAGCGGCACGCCGTTGATTTCCAACAGCCCCTTGGGAGTCAAGCGGCCCCGAGGCCCCATGCGAACACCGCGTCCGGCGGCAAGGATAAGTGCGCTCAAATCAGCCATGTTGTCCGCTTCCAAAACCCTCTAAGAACGGGGCGGACCCTAAGTGAGGTCCGCCCCAACCGCAAGAAGGCAAAAGAGCACCCGTCCTATGCGCTATTCCCTGCGACATGTGTTTGAAAGCAACCGTGAAACAACGCGCGAAGAGCGGCTGACCAACTGGTCGGTGTTCCTGCTTTACCGCTGGCCCGGCATGATCATGGCGTGGCTGTTTCTCATGATCCCGCTGACTCCGACCCGCGTCACGAGCCTGATGTTGATCCCGGTGGCGCTGTTGCCGCTGAGTGCGCTGTTCCTGCCGTTGTCCGGGGCCGGGATCGTGGCCTGTGCGCTGGCACTTCTGATCTTTGCACTGGACTGTGCGGACGGCGCCATGGCGCGGGCCAGTGGCCAGAGTTCCGCCGCCGGGGCGCGGTACGACTTCCTGCTCGACATGTTCACCTGGGGCGTACTTTACGCCTCCATGGGGATTCTGGCGGACCGGATGGCCGAGGGTGGCACCTTCTGGACCATGATCGGGTTCGCCGCGGCCTGGCTGCGCCTGTTTGCCCGCGTCTGCAACGACCGCGCCCCCGAGACCGATGCGCCCTCCGCGCTGCCGCGTATCTGGAGCGCGACCTGGTTTCTTGACGGGTTGAGCGGGCTTATCCCCTTGTGTCTGCTGTCCGGTTCCTTGATGCCGGCCGCAATCATCGCGGTCATGATTTACAGCATCGGGGACGTGGTTTTTGCGCTGAAGCGGGTCATCGAATGAAAATTGTCCAGATCACACCCTATGCCATGAACCGGCCTGGCGGGGTCCAGAGCCATATTCGTGACCTGAGCGCGTGGCTGCGAGAACAGGGGCACGAGGTCCGAATCGTGGCACCCCCGGGTCATGCCGACCTGCCCGGTCTGAAGACCCTTGGCAATTTCCGCAATATCGCGGTGCACGGCACCCGTTTCGAGATCAGCCGCGCGCGGCGCGACGAGGTGGCGACCTGTGTCGAGGAACTGCGCAACTGGGGCGCCGAGGTGGTGCACCTGCACACGCCGTGGACACCCATGATGCCATGGCAGGTCTGGAGGGCACTGGAGCTCCCGGCGATTGCCACATTCCACGCCACCCTGCCCGCCAAAGCCGGGCTTGACCCGCTGGCATGGTTCCTGCGCCGCAGCGCGCATTACTTCAACAAGCGGCTCAAGACGGTGATCGTGCCGTCAAAAGCGCCGCAGAACCAGTGGGCGGCAAACAAGGTCGCCCCCCTGCCCCGCATCCTGCCACCTGCGGTGGATCTGTCGGCATGGCGCGCCGCCGGAGAGGCAGCACCTCTGGCGCAGGGGCTGCGCGCGGTCTACATGGGGCGGCTTGAAGAGCGCAAGGGCGTGGCCGTACTTCTTGAAGCGTGGAAGCGTGTGCATGAAGAACGCCCCGACGCAGAGCTGATCGTGGCCGGTGCCGGTCCCGAAGAAGGGTTGCTGCGCAACCAGATCAAGCATTCCAACATTGGCGGCGTCACTTTTTGCCCCCCTCCCGATCAAGCTGGCGCGCACGCGCTTGTGGCGGGGGCCGACCTGTTCATTGCCCCGGCCCTGCATGGCGAGAGTTTCGGCCTAGTTCTGGCCGAGGCGATGGCGGCGGGGACCGTGCCGATTGCAGCGGCAAATACGGGCTACGCCACGGTGCTAAGCGGCCCCGGACAAGAGTTGCTGGTGCCTCCGGGAGAGACCTGGGCACTGACCCGCAAGATACTGGACATGGCCGAAAACCCTGCGCGCCTTGCCCAGATGCGCCGCTGGGCGCTCAGCCAGGCACAGCGATTCGACGTGCGCACGGTCGGACCGGCCTATGAGCAACTCTTGGCAGAGGCGCTCGGTTAACGCTCGAACCGCGAGGGGGTGGGAAACTCGCGCTCCAGCCAGCGCCGCACCAATCGTTCCACCCGCTTGTTGGGACGAGGGCCAAAGCTGTCGTTCAGCGTGTAGCAGAACGGCGCGCGGCGCTTCATGTTCCAAAGCTGGAACCATGTCCATGGCAGCACGTTTTCCAGCGAGGCATACCCTTCCATCGCCGCCGATTCCTCGGGGGTGCAGGGCACCGCCGCGCCCTGTTCGACCATGGCGTGCGGGTAAAAATACTCGAGCGGCAGGTTTGATCCGTCGCGAAAGCGGGTGACGCGGGTCTTGGCGAAATCTTCGGAAAACTGCTCGATCAACCCGGCAACGGCGGATTTGTCGAACAGGCGCGGACCATGAATCGCATAGGCGCGCGGCTTGTCCCCCCACGTTTCGTTGAGCACCCGGTTGGCATTGGCAAGCGCATGGTTCCACGGTCCATCCTTGACCGGATCAAGCGCATCGGCGTTTTTTGTCGTCTTCTGCTTGAAAAACGAGATCGGCATGCCGTCGCGCTGCATGGCCTGCAACAGGCCGGGACGCGCCAGCATCATGTCATCTTCGAAAAACAGGTACTGGTCACTCAACCCGGGCAAAAGATGCACATGGGACATGATCGAAAAGGAATTGAAGGTCGGCTGAATGGCCGGATCCATGATCGCATCGTGGTGCACCAGCCGCAGGTCCGGGTGCTCGGCGTTCAGCCATGGGGGCACTTGCGGGCGCTGCGTGAAAAGGTAGAGATGGCGCATCTCGGGTAGGTGCGCATCCAGCGACCGCAGGCAATAGCGCAGCAATTCGAGATTGTCGCGGGTGCGGTTGGGGTTGGTGTCATGCGTGGTGCGCGCATATTGCGCCAGTTGCGCCTGGTAGCCGTCGAACTGGTCATCGACCCACATGATCGCCACGTCGGTTTTTTCGCCCGGATTTGAGGGAGATTGAGGGGTCGTACCAGTCATTTCTGCATATTTGCGCCCATCCGCCGCCGGGGCAAGCGAATAACACCGCAATGTCCCGTTGCAATGGCAGGGAGAACCATGCCAGACCGGACACCACCGCCACGGACCTTTTCGGCGGCAGGCAGGCATCAATTGGGAACGACATCTTGGCCAATGGCGATCTGGTGATTTCGGCGGATTTCGGCACTTCGGGCGTCAAGGTCGGGGTGGTCGACAGCGATCTGAACATTCTCGCGCGCGTAACCGAAACCTATCCGCTTGCGCTGGGTGGCAACGGGTTTGCCGAACAGAATCCCGAAGACTGGTGGGCCGGGTTTGCCCGCGCGGTCGCTGCGCTTCACACGGAGTTGCCTGATCTCAGGAAACGCGTCGGCGCCATCGTGTTCTGCAGCCAGGTCTGCAGTGTGATCTGCGCCGATGAGAACGGCACCCCACTGCGCCCCTGCCTGACATGGATGGACAAACGCGGCGCGGCGGTCGGCAACAAGTTGATTGGCGGATTTCCCAGCGTGCATGGGTATCGCGCCGACAAGGGGTTGATCTGGCTAGCATTGGCCAACGGCGCCCCGGCCAAGAATGGCATGGACCCGACAGCCAAATTTGTCTGGGTGCGCGAGAACGAACCCGAGATCTGGGCCCGGACACGCTGGCTGTTGGATGCGCGTGACTGGCTGGTGGCGCGGGCGACCGGGGAAATCACCTCCTGCGCTGAATCCGCCAACCTGACATGGGTGATGGACACCCGGCGCGGGCGCGAGGGCTGGTCCGAACGCCTGTGCAAGATGGTGGGTGTGCCGATAGATCGGATGCCACCCATCGTCCAGGGTGATGCGCGTGTAGGTGGCCTGACCGAAAAGGCAGCGGACGAACTTGGGCTGGACCGTGATGTGGATGTTCTGGGCGGCACGATTGACGTCACTGCCGCCGCGCTGGGGGCGGGCGAAGTCGAAGACGGCGCGCTGCATATCAGCGTGGCGACAAGCGCATGGATCGCCGGGTTCTTTCCGGGCCGGCGGCTCAGCGTGCCACATTCCTTTGCCACGATCACCTCGGGGCTGGACTATCGCCCACTGCTGATCGCGTCTCAGGAAAACGCCGGGTCGGCCATGCAATGGGTGGTCGAAAACACCGGGGGCGACATGCAGGACGCGCTGCAAACGATGGGCCCGCTCATGGCGGATGACCCGGTGTTCCTGCCCTGGATGACGGGGGAACGGGTCCCGGTGGATGATCGCCGCCTGCGCGGCACGTTTCACGGGCTCGGACTACATCACGATACGGATGCCCTGCGCCGCGCCGCCGTGGAGGGCGTCGTGCAAAACCTGCGTTGGGCCTTTGGCCTTGTGTCGCGCCAGCGAGGCGCGCGTCAGGACGGGCCGGTTTCGCTTGTCGGGGGGGCGGCGGCCACGCCGGCCTTTGCACAGATGCTCGCTGATGCGCTTGACCGCGAGGTGCGCGTGGGCGAGGCGCGCCATGCCGGGATGCTGGGGGCGGCCACGCTGGCCGCGCCGGTCATGGGCTGGGCCGACAGCGCCACGCAGGCCGCCGCCCGCCTTGGCCAGCGCGCCAGCGCGATCTATACACCCGACCCGGTCCGGGTCGACCTTATGGCGCTCCGCGCTGAGCGACTGAACCGGATACGCCCGGACATCGTGCGCAGCTATCGGCGAAACGGTGGGCACGGGGATGAACAAGGGACGTTTGAGCCATGATTGACGGGCTGTTGAAAGCAAAGATCGACCCGATCTGGGAATCCATGTCGACACCGCTGGTCAAGGCAGGCATGACCCCGAACCAGGTCACATTCGCCGGGCTGGTCCTGATCCTGCTCGCGTCGGGTGCGTTCCTGCTGCATGGGTCACCGCTGATCTACGGGCTGAGCCTTGCCGTCGCCTTTGCCTTTGACGCGCTGGACGGGGCCGTGGCACGGCGGCGGGACATGCGCTCGATGGCGGGGGGCTATTTCGACGCCATGGTCGACCGCTACCAGGAACTCGCCGTGCTGGCGACGATTGCACATGTCTATGACCAATGGCCGCTGGCGCTGGCCTGTTTCTCGGGCAGCGTGATCACTTCATATGCCAAGGCGCGCACCGCCATCGAGATCAAGATCAGCAACGAGGACTGGCCCGATTTCTTCGAACGACTGGAGCGGGTGATTTACCTCTGCGCGATGCTGATCCTTGCCGGGGTTCTTGGCCCTTGGGTGATCTGGGTCGGCCTTGCCGGGTTCGCAATCCTGTCCCATGTCACGGCGTTGCAACGGGCGCGGCGCGCGACCGGGCTGTTGCGACAGGTGGATCAGGACGGGCGGTAAACACCCAGCGTCACCAGGCAATCCGACACCCAGCTCAGCAAAAAGAACAGAAACGACGAGATCAGGATCAGCTCGGTCGTGACATAGGCCATGTAGAGCGCATCGTTCCATGGCGAGAGATCGATCCCCTTGACGATGAACAGCCCCAGATACACCACCGACAGGGCGTAAGGCACCAGAACGTAATAGCGCCGGAAACGGCAACTCGATCGCGGCAGAACCCGCTGTGCGCCATCAACCCCGTCATGCAGGTTCGACAGGTGTGAACCGACAAACACCACCCCTGCCTGTGAAAAGAAGAACAGGTAGCTGCCCACCATGTGCATTTCGTGGTGATCGGGAAAGCGGAACTGGCTGAGCATGATCATGCCCGTCGAAGCCAGCGCCTGAAGGCCGACGGTCGCGATGGAAAAAACCGTGATCCATTTTAGCTGGCGCGGATCGACACCGGGCTGTCGTGCAAGCCGATTGCGGAAGTAGCTGGTGAACAAAAGGATGGACAGGAACAGCGCCGGGGCGCAGATCAGCATCCAGATCGCAAAGGGATCCCCCACGGACGGCTCTTCAAGCGCGCGGCTGATCGTGGGGGGCGAATGCGCGATATAGTCGGGGCGCAGCTCCGCAAAGGCCCAGCGCGAGGTATAGATCTGTTGGTTCACCATGGTCACGACCAGCAGATTGCAGGCGATGGCCACCCAGAGAAGCAGGATGTCGCGGCGCGCGGGCAGCGGCAGGGACGTCATGATGCGACCTTTCTGGTCTGACGTTCATCCGACACCACGCGGCCGCCTTCCATCTTGATCAGGCGGTCACATTTGCCGAACTGGTGGTCATCATGGGTGATGGCCAGAACAAGCTGTCCGGTAGCCGCCAGTTCCGGCACCAGCACATCGTAAAAGAACGCCCGGTTGGCGGGGTCCTGATCGGCGGCGAATTCATCCAGCACGATGATCGGGCGCTGTTCCGCCAACGCCACGGCCAAGGCAAGTCGACGGCTTTGTCCGGCCGACAGCGAGGTCGAGGAAAAGCGGTCTTCGCGAAGCTTGACCCGCTCGGACAGGCCCAACTGCGTGATCCGCCGGTCAAGTTCCGCCAACTCACCGTCATCCATGCCATATGCCCGGTCAAACAGGTGAAAGCCGCTGAACACGCCACAGAACAATTCGCGATAACCCGACGTCGTCTCGTCATCAAGCACATGCCCATCGAGCAGGATTTCGCCCTTGTCCGGGTGCCGCAACCCAGTGATCAGAGAGAGAAGCGTGGTCTTGCCCGAGCCGTTACCACCGCAGATGAAAACGGTTTCACCGGGTTCAAAGGCAAGGTTGATCGGCCCGAGATGAAAGGGTTCGGCATCCGGTTTTCCGGGTTCACGGATCGTGGCCCGCACTTCACGCAGTTCGATCCGCTCAAAGCGGTCCGGCACCGCGCCGCCCCCGAACAGAACGTTGGACTGGGCTGCGGACAGCCGTTCCTCGACATTCTGGATCTTGTAATAGGCGTTCTCGGCGCGTGACAGGCGGGGCATCATGTTGAACATCTGTTCGATGGGACCGTTTGTCAGGAACACGATGGTCAGCACCTGGAACATCGTGGTCGTGTCCCCACCCTGAAGCAGCGGAATGGCGATCACCACGAAACACAGCAACAGCACGATGGCGGACTGCCCCACCAGCGTGCTCGCAGAATAAAGCGTCTCCGATTTCCGATGGCTGTCCACATTGTCCGAAATCGCCTGCATCGTGACGCCTTCAATCGCCTCGCGGCGGGTCTGGCGCTGGCGCAATTCGCGCCAGCCCGAAAGCATGTCTCCGATGCGGTCGCAATAATTGGCAAAGGTCTGGGACGCGCTGGCGTTGTGGCGCCGCGCCGGCAGGTCAAGAAGGAGATACCCTGCGATGCCGATCACGACGGCGAAAACCGCTGCAAGACCGGCCGCCCAGGACACATAGAACAGGTAAGGCACGGCAATGAGCAGAACCACGACGGCCTCGATCGCCTCGATCACGTTGATCACGGCGCCGGAAAGCTCCCCGACTTCGCGGGTGGCTGCGGAATAGACCTCGCCCCGGGGGCTGGAACTCAGGAAATCGACATTGGCCCGCAGCAGTTGATGCGCCATGCGCATCCGCAGCCGGGCCATGATCCGGGTAATGATGCCAAAGGCGCGCAGGCGTTGATAATAGCTAGCGACAAGCATCGTCAGCGCCGACACGATCAAAAGCCAGATGCTCCAGCCAAATCCCTCGTCGAAATTCTGCGCGGTTTCATTGATGGCAAAGATCATGCCCGAGCGGCTGATACTGGCCAGCAGGGTCAGAAGCACGATCGGATCGCGTGCCACGCCGCTGGTAACTGTCAGGAACCGGATCACGGTCATGCGGCGCCGGAACAGGGCTTTGAGGCCGCGCTCTTCCGGTCCGGGAATTTTCCTGAGTTCGATCGACACGTTACCCTCGGACGTCATGGCCGGAACGCTATCGGGTTTGCCTGCCATGTACCAGTCACCTTTTGGCCGGGCCGCCCACCTGCCAACGGTCGGCATAGTGGCGGATGGCCTTGGAATTGTTGCGGTCCTCAAGTGCGCCGTTGCCCCGGTTCAGATTGCCCAGCGCGGTGGCCTTGTAATGCACCGCATCGGCCTTGGGCAGAAAGCTCAGCCCCTTGCAGGGCAACACCCGGCGCGGCACGTGACAGAGCGCGCTGGAGCGCACATCATCCGCCAGAAACGCGGCGCGCGGCGTGTCCGAGAAATCGGTCAGCTCCTCAAGGTCAAAGAACCGGGGCTGCACCGCATAGCCGAAAACGCCCATGAACACGTCAACGGGAAACAAGCGACGCTGGCGATGGCCGCGCACCGGGGCGGAAGGCTTCTGCAGGATGTTGCTCAGGATGGTGGTCGGACGGTCCAGATAGTCCTCGGGCACCACCCATCCGGCCATGGTCAGCGCCGTGTTGGGATGATCCGCCATGCCTTTTTCAAACGTCTCCAGAAAGTCGCGCGGATAGATACGGTCATCATCCACCACCACGATCACCTGGTTGGGCGCGGCATCAAGCAGGGTCGGGATGAGCTTTGTCGCAGGCCCCCAGTCACGGCCCCGGCGGATTTCGAGAAAGGCCAGGCCTCTCAGCGCCTCGGGGATCACGTAAGGCTCGTCCTCGCGCAGAGATTCATCCGGTACGTTCAGCACGATCTTCTTCGGCGGGCGCGACTGGTCGATCAGCCCCTTGAGCACCGTCTCAAGCCGCGAGATGCGGCTGGGGATGGTGGTCAGAGACACGATGAGGTCCGACGTCTCGCCCGCCTGCCAACGCTGGTCCAGATCCTGCAGGGACAGGCGTGAAAGGCGGCGTTCACGCAGAAGGTCGGGCAACAATCGCTCCCCTTCAAAGAGGTGATGCAGCCAATAGGCCATTCCCAGCGCCACCACGATTGCCGCGATAAAAATCAACACCTTGCCCCTTGTCGCCCCGGCTTGCTCTGACCCGGAATGAAATCTGGTCATTCCCGGTCCGGCCCGGTTAAATGCTTGTTAGTGCAAATAACCCCGGGTGCGCCGCGATGCAAAGGCCGAATGATGCAATTTTTGTGACAGGCGCGGACGCAACCTATGCCCGGACCCTGCATCAGCTTTTGCGGGCGGTGGCGCGCAAGGGCTGGAACCGGGATATGACGTGGGTCGCCTATGATCTTGGCATGCGCGCCGATCAGCGCGAAAGGCTTGAAACGCATTTTGACTGGGTCACGTTCCGCACGCTCGATCTTGCCGCCCTGCCCGGCCATTACGTGCCTGCAGAGGGCAGCTATGCATGGAAACCTCTGATCTTCTGGGATGTGGTCGAGGCCGCAGACGGCCCGGTGATCTGGATGGACAGCGCCAACCTGCCCCATGGGGCGCCTGACGGGATGCTGGCCCATATCCGCGCGCATGGGCTTTACCTTTTGCGCGGACAGGCGCCGTTGCAGGAGCGGTGCGATCCCAAGGTGCTTGAGGCACTGGACGTACCGCGCTGGACATGGGGCATGCGGGAATGCGTTTCGGGGCTGGTCGGCGTCGATGCGGGCAATCCCGAGATGCGCGAAATCATGAAGCGCTGGTGCGCGCTGGCCGAAGAGCCCGAGATCATGCGCCCGAAAGAGCCCATTGAGCGGCACATGCACGATCAGGCGGTGCTGAACGCGCTGGTCGCCGAGCGGGTCTGCAAGGGCGAGATCGTGCTCCCGGAAAAGGACGTCGATATCTCGTCGGGCCGCCCGGCACGGTTCCTGTCAACCCGCAACAAGGTCAAACCGGACGCGCCGTTTTGGCAGGACAGATGGATACGCGCGCGTTACCGTATCGCCAAGGTGGTCGATCAATTCCTGCATCGGCTGGATGCATTCCATCTCGACCACGATCCGTTCTGGCGCATGTGGGGGGAGAAATTCGTGGTGATGACCCGCGATGGCGCAGGCGCGCCAGAGGAACTCCCCTGCCCGTTTGGACATTATTATGCCGATCCGTTCCCGATCGAGGAGAACGGAGAGACATGGGTGTTTGTCGAGGACCTGAATTACTGGAAAGACCGGGCGACGCTGGCCGCGATCCCCTTGCACGGCAATCGCAAGGCCGTCCCGATACTCGATCCCGGCGTACATGCGTCGTTTCCCTTTCTGTTTCGCCATGACGGGCGGCTGTGGATGTTGCCCGAGACTTGCAAGAACGGGCGGTTGGACCTCTATGAATGCACCTCCTTCCCGGACGGATGGCGATTGCACCGCTCGATCCTGACCGGGGTGAACGCTGCGGACAGTGTGGTTTTCGAACGTGACGGGCGCTGGTGGTTGATCACCTCGATGGAATCGCCGTTTTCGGGCGGGGCTTACCGCGCGCTGGCGATTTTCCACACGGATGACCCGATTGACGGCGATTGGCAGGCGCATCCCGTCAACGCAGAGGGGCGCGAGATCACGGCGCGCCATGGCACCGGGCGCAATGCGGGGGCCGTGTTCGAATGGCAGGGCCAATTGATAAGGCCCGTGCAATCGAGCCGGGAATATTATGGTCAGGGCATGGAACTGCGCGCGATGACGCTGACGCCCGAGCATTTCGAAGAAGAGGTGATCGAGACCCCGCCCCACCTTGAGATGACGCGTGGCGAAGGCGTGCATCACATGGCGCAGCTCGGCACCCGGATCGTCTGGGACCGGCGCACGCGCCACTGACGGCGGCGTCGTTTCCTGCAAACCCAGTTCGGTTTCCGGTCAGTAACCCGGCGAAACACCGATCTAAGCTGAAGGCGTTCCAGTCAACGGGAGATGCCTCATGGCTCTTGATTCCCGCCGCCGTTCCGGCGGCCGCTCCGCCCGTCGTGCCGCGCGTTCGGCACATGATTTCACGATGCTGCCCGGCCTGACCAATACCCTGCCGCGTTGCGAAATCATGGACGGGGCACAGGTCGAACGGATCGACGCGGCTTCGATGGACATTCTTGAGAATGTCGGCGTGGTGTTTCGCGATGAAATCGCGCTGGCCGATTGGCGCAAGGCCGGCGCGCGGGTCGAGGGCGAGACCGTGTTCCTTGATCGCGGCCTGGTGCGCGAGCTGATCGCGACCATCCCGTCAGACTTCACCTATCACGCGCGCAACCCGGCCAACAATGTGCGCCTTGGCGGGCGGCATGCGATGTTCGTGCCCATGACCGGCGCACCGTTCCTGCGTGATCTGGACAACGTGCGGCGCAACCCGACGCTGGATGATCTGGCGATGTTCCACAAGCTGAGCCACATGATGCCCGCCCTGCATTCCAGCGCCCATCACATCGTCGAGCCCTATGATCACCCGATCAGCCAGCGGCACCTGCGTATCACCTATTCCTCGATGAAGTATTCGGACAAGACCTTCATGGGCATGACCACCAGCCCGAAGAACGCCGAAGATGTTCTGGACATGTGCGCTATCCTGTTTGGCGAAGACTTCATGGAAGAACACCCTGTCACCACCGGAAACTGCAACGGCAACAGTCCCCTTGTCTGGGATGAAACCATGCTCGGGGCGATGCGCGCCTTTTGCCGGCGCAACCAGCCGGTGCTGTGCTCGCCTTTCGTGCTTGGCGGCGCCAATACGCCCGCCAGCGTGGCGGCCTCGGTGGCACAGCTCAATGCCGAAGCGCTGAGCGCGCTGGCCTATACGCAGGTGATCCGCAGGGGCGCGCCAGCGATTTACGGGCATTACCTGTCGACCGTCAGCATGAAGTCGGGCGCACCGATGGCCGGGACGCCCGAGATTTCCCTCATGAACTTCATGATCGGCCAGATGGCGCGGCATTACGGCGTGCCGTGGCGCACGTCGAACACGCTTGGGGGGGCCAAGACCTTTGACGCGCAGGCCGGATACGAAAGCGCCACCACGCTTTCGGCGGTGATGCATGCGGGCGCAAATTACATCTGGCATTCCGCCGGGTGGAACGAAGCGGGCATGCATTGCTCGGTCGCCAAGTTCATCGTCGATGCCGAACAATGTGCTATGGCCTATCGTATGGCCGAGGGCGTGAACTGGGCCGATTTTGACCAAGCGCTTGCCGCGGTGCCGGATGTCGGGCCGGGCGGGCATTACCTTGGCCATCCGCACACACAAGAGAATTTCCAAACCGCGTTCTTCATGCCCGAGATGTTCGACAACAACTCGATCGAGCAGTGGATCGCGGAAGGGTCGGTCGAAATTACCGAACGGGCGCTGACCCATGCGCGGAATCTGCTCAACGCCTATGAAGAGCCGCTGCTGGATCCCGCCAGGGACGAGGCGCTCCGGGACTATATTGCGCGGCGCGAACGGGAAATCCCGGCGGCAGACGCCCTGAACCAGGACTTTTAAAGCGGACGCAAGCAGCGATTGCCAAATCAGATTCGGGCGCGCAAAGTCGCCAGACACGCTGCGCCTGATCACGAGACCCGCCGCCCATGGACCGTCCCGAACGCTTTGCCTTTCTTCTGGTGCCCGAATTCACCCACATCGCGTTTTCCTGCGCGATCGAACCGTTGCGCATTGCCAACCTCATCGCCGGAAAGACGCTTTATGAATGGGTGCTGGCCAGCAAGCAAGGCGGAAGCGCCACGGCATCGAACGGGATCGTGACACTGGTGGATTGCACCTATCGCGACCTACCGGCCTGCGACCGGGTGTTTGCCCTGTCCGGCATCCATGTCCACAAACACGTGGACGCGGAACTCCTTAACACGATGCGCCGCGAACGGGCGCGCGGGGCCAAGCTGGGCGCCTTGTGTTCCGCTGCCTATCTTCTGGCCAAGGCCGGGATGCTGGAAGGTAAGCGCGCGGCGATCCACTGGGATTTCCATGACGGGTTCATGGAGGACTTTCCGGGGGTGAACCTTGTCAGCAGTGTATTTGTTGCCGATGAAGCGATCACCACCGCGTCGGGAGGAACGGCGACAGCGGACCTGATGCTGCACCTGATCGAGAAAACCCATGGCGCGGACCTTGCCATCGCCGTGGCGGACCAGATGGTCTACAACGCCGTGCGCGAGGGATCGGCGGAACAGCGGGTCTCGCTACAATCACGCCACGGGATGCGCAATCCGCATCTCGTGAAGGCGATCCAGATCATGAGTGATTGTATCGAACGTCCGAAATCTCCATCGTTCATCGCCGAAGAGATCGGCATCTCCACACGCCAACTGGAACGCCAGTTCGGACGGCATCTCAACTGCTCGCCCAAGAAATACCTGATGGACCTGCGCCTGCAACGGGCCCGCAACCTGCTGGTGCAGACGGATCAAAGCGTGACCGAAGTGGCGCTGGCCTGCGGCTTTGAAAGCCCGGGACATTTCGCGCGTGTTTATCGAACGAAGTTCGGCATCACGCCCACCGCGCAGCAGGCCAAGCTGAGCTGACTATCAGGTCACGCGGAACCATGTTTTCATGCCCGCCGTCTGATGCGACAGCATGTGACAATGGATCAGCCATTTGCCGGGATTGTCCGCGACAAAGGCAAAATCCCGCGCCTCTCCGGGATTGACCAGCACCGTATCCTTATGCGTCCCGAACGTACCATCTGCCAGAACTTCCTGAAAATGGGTGCCGTGCATGTGCATTGCATGGGGAAAGGCCGTGTCGTTGCCCATCGACAACACGACGGTTTCGCCGCGCGAAACCTCGATCAGCGGTGTTTCGGGCAACCCGGCCTCCCCGTTCAGGGTCCAGAGCTGCCCCTCGGCCACAAGCTCGCGCATCGAGAGGGTCTTGCCCTTGTAGCGCCCCTCTTGAAGCCCCCCCATGGCCCCGCCCTGCATCAAGAGCGGCACTTTGCGTGCATCATCGGTAGAGGTCAGGGTGGCAATCGGGTTGGGCGGCAATGGCTTGGGCATGGGGCGGCGCGACGCTGTCCCCGCGCCCGTGACCGGGTATTCGTTCAAAACGTAACCCGTGTCGCGCTGATGAAACACGACCAGAACCTCGCCGCCGGTCTCTGCCGTGACATCGACGATCAGATCCACCCGCTCTGCCGGACCGAGCACCAGCATGTCGAGCGTTTCGGGCGTGCGCAGCGGCATCCCGTCACGCGCAACGACCCATCCTTCCACACCCCGCAATGAAACGGGCATGATCCGGTCCGTCGCCACGTTGACCAGCCGCAGTCGCAGTCTTTCATTGGGGGCGAACCCCTTGGGCGCAGGATCAATCACGGCCTGGATAAAGTTGCCCATGCGCCCGGCATGGCTCAGGTCATGCATGTTGCCAAAATCATCCGACACCTGCGCCTCGGGGGTGAGGCGCCAGTCCTCCAGAACCACCGTCAGATCGCGGTCCACCTCGGGCGCGTCGGGTTCGTCTACCACCATGACGCCATAGAGCCCGCGCGCCACCTGCTCCATGGAGCGGTTGTGAGAATGATACCAATACGTGCCCGCATCGCGCAGGGTCAGATCATAAAGGAACTCTCCGCCCTTTGGCACCGCGTCCTGCGTCATGCCCGGCACCCCGTCCATGGCATTGTCAATCCGTAGCCCGTGCCAGTGCACCGCCGTCGCCTGCTCCAGGTCATTGTGCAAACGCAGGAGGGTCTGCGCACCTTGCGGGGCGCGGATTGTTGGTCCGGGCACGGACCCGTTGAATCCCCAGACCTGCGTTGCGGGATACTCTGCCTCGACAAGCTGCACATTGGCGGCACCCGCCCGAAGCAGGGTTTCCCCCGGATTGGCCCGCAGCATGGTGGGAAAGAGTGCTGTGGCGGCAGCGCCCTTGAGTACGGTCCGACGGGTGAGTGTGGTCATTGGCAGCCCATGAGTTTTTGAGAGTCCATGCGGAAATGTAGCCACACATGGGTTGACGAACCATACAACAATCCGTGTCCGGTGCCGAGGCGGGGTCGTTTCGAAACAAAATCGACAGGACGGCCTTTGATTCGATTCTTTTGACAAAAGTGTCAGAGACCAAAGCGGCGATTCTGCCCCGGGATCCTTGCCCGGCCACAGGCGGTTTGTCGCACCGAAGAGGCCGTGCACCCGCCGGATCCAGCCAATGCCAACCACAAGCGGGCACCGCTGGCTCGGGCCGATGACCCACCGGCGGCACTGCCCCAACTACCGTGCACGATAAAGTGCAGGCTCAAACCGGAACATGGTTTGGACGATGTGTTGCAAGGCAGCGCAATGCACCGGAGTGCACGCCGGAAAAGGGGACGCGGCGGGCAACGTTGCCAGCCCAAAATCAGCAATGGTGCAAAATGTTACTGATTCCTGCACATTTAGCCCTTGATGGTTACATTTTGCTGGTTTGAAAAAGTCTGGCAACAATGATGCGCGAACATCTAATACGGAGCACGAATACTACCGATTTCCACGCAAAAGTTTCCACTTGGAAGCCCACCCCTGTTCATTGAATTTGCGTTCAGGGGATTGGAATGCTGCACAACCCGTTTGCAGAATTCAGAAAAAGGCTAAGGTGGACGTCCTTGAAATGGGGATCGGCACAGTGTCGCTCGGTAAAATAGTTCTTGGCATTGTGACGCTAGGCATTATTATGCACACCATGCAATAATTTGGCATTATAGTGCCAAAGGTCATTTGGGAGGTAGACATGACCACTCGCAGAACAATTCTCAATCTCATCGGCGGCGTGGCTGCCGCGGCGCTGACCGCTGGCGCGGCCATGGCACAGGACGTGACCCTGCGCATGCACCAGTTCCTGCCGCCGCAGGCAAACGTACCGAAGCTGGTGCTGGACGTCTGGGCTGACGCTGTCGAAAAGGACTCCGGTGGCAAGATCAAGATCGAACGCTACCCCTCGATGCAGCTGGGCGGCAAGCCGCCAGAGCTGATGGACCAGGCGATTGACGGCGTGGCTGACATCGTTTGGACGGTTGTGGGCTACACCCCCGGTCGCTACCCGTCGACCGAAGTTTTCGAACTGCCCTTCATGGTGGAAGATGCGCGCGCCGCGTCCTATGCCTATTGGAAGATGTTCGATGCGAACATGAAGGACACCGAGTTCAAGAACGTGCACATTCTGGGCACGTGGGTACACGGTCCGGGCATGTTCCACACCAACAAGCCGGTTGCCAAACCGTCTGATCTGGAAGGCATGAAGATCCGTGGCGGTTCGCGCCTCGTGAACGAACTGCTGACCCTGACCGGGGCAACCCCGGTGGGCATGCCGGTTCCGGCCGTGCCGGAAGGTCTGTCCAAGGGCGTGATCGACGGTACCACCATTCCGTGGGAAGTGACCGCCGCTCTGAAAGTGCCGGAACTGGTGGATAACCACACTGAATTCCAAGGCCCGGCGCTCTACAACCTGACCTTCGTTCTGGCTATGAACAAGCCCCGCTACGATTCGCTGCCTGACGATCTGAAAGCAGCAATCGACAAGAACTCGGGTCTGGACTTCTCGGTCTTCGCCGGTGGCACCCAGGCCGACTCGGACGGCCCGGCGCGTGAAGCAGCTGTTGCCCGCGGGAACAACATCATCACCGTCTCCGAAGCCGATGCGCAGGAGTGGAAAGCCGTTGTTCAGCCGATCTATGACACCTGGATCGCCGACATGGCGAAGCGCGGTCTTGACGGTCAGGCCATGATCGACGAAGCGCGTGCGCTGATGGAAGAGTACAAGAAGAACAACATGTAATCCGAATACGGATCACCTGTTGAGAGGGCCGCAGCATCTGCTGCGGCCCTTTTTCGTGTTCGATCAAGACACCGGAAAACACTCGTCCCCGCGAATTCCAATTCGCGGGGCAAGCCCACTCGCACGGACCTTTCCCCTGCCTCAATCGACCACTCAACGCCATTTAATGCATTATTTTGCCTATCTTGGCAAAATTTTGCTACAAATCCGCGATCTTTTGTGCACTATTAAGCATAGGCGAGTCGGCACACCGGGGAGGACGGTGCGCCGGCCCAAGCGCGAGGGAGGACAGGACATGTCAGGAAACGAGAACGCGGCGGTCTATTTCGTCGACCGCCATATCAACGAGGGACGCGCGGAAAAGGTCGCGTTTCGCGAAGCGGACGGGGCACGGCGGAGCCTGACCTACAGGCAATTGGCCGAAGAAACCGCGCGGTTTGGCGGGGCGCTGCTCCGGCATGGCGTGCGGCGCGAAGAGCGTATCGCGATGATCGTGCGCGACCAGATCGAATTCCCTGTCGTCTTCTGGGGCGCGATGAAAGCCGGGGCCATTCCGGTACCGCTCAACACCCTGTTGTCGGCCTCGGTCTACGAGGCCATCCTGAATGACAGCCGCGCCTCGATCCTCGTGGTGTCGGAACAGCTCTGGGAAACCGTGAAACCGGCCATCGCCGACAACACCGCGTTGCGCGCGGTTCTGGTGATCGGCGACGCCCCCGAGGGAACCGAAAGCTACACCACCTTTACCACGGGCGCGGAGCCAATCGAAACGGTCGATGCCCATGGCGACGAGCTGGCTTTCTGGCTCTACTCCTCGGGCTCGACCGGCACGCCCAAGGGTGTGCGCCACGTGCATTCCAGCCTCAAGGCCACCGCCGACACCTTTGGCGCGCAGGTGCTTGGCATCCGCGAAGATGACACCGTGTTTTCGGTCGCCAAGATGTTCTTTGCCTACGGGCTTGGCAACGCCATGTCCTTTCCGATGTCCGTCGGCGCCACCACGGTCATCTTTGGGGGCCGCCCCACGCCGGACGGGGTGTTCGAGATCATGGCCCGCGAAAAACCCTCGGTCTTCTGCGGCGTCCCGACGCTCTTCGCGGCGGTGGTCGCCGAACAGGAGGCCAAGGGCGGCGCACCGGATCACGCCATCCGCATCAGCACCAGCGCAGGCGAAGCCCTGCCCCGCGAAATCGGCGAGCGCTGGGAAAAACTCTGGGGCTGCGAGATCATCGACGGTGTCGGTTCGACCGAAATGTTGCATATCTTCCTCTCCAACCGCCCCGGCGACATTGCCTATGGCACTTCGGGGCGCGCGGTTCCGGGCTATGAGGTCCGCCTTGTGGACGAGCATGACGAAGACGTGCCCGAGGGCGAAGTTGGCGAACTTCTCGTGCGCGGCCCGTCCAGCGCCGAGGGTTACTGGAACCGCCGCCACAAAAGCCAGTCCACCTTCGAAGGTCACTGGACCCGCACCGGGGACAAGTACGAACGCGACTCCGAGGGGCGTTACATCTACTGCGGCCGCACGGATGACATGTTCAAGGTCTCCGGAATCTGGGTCAGCCCGTTCGAAGTGGAACAGGCGCTGATCGAATTTCCCGGCGTACTGGAAGCCGCGGTGGTCGCACGCCGCGACGATGAGGACCTTGTCAAACCCGCAGCTTTCATCGTGATGAAGGAAGGCGCCACCGCCCCGGATGGGCAGACGCTCAAGGATTTCGTCAAGGACAAGATCGGCATGTGGAAATACCCGCGCTGGGTGTCCTTTGTCGACGAACTGCCCAAGACCGCCACGGGCAAGATCCAGCGTTTCAAACTGCGGGACAGCGCATGACCGCGCTGGACTGGAAGACCGGCGCGGGGCGCTTGACGGCGGGCGGCAAGGCGTTGGAATGGGCGGCATGGGGACCAGAGCCCAAGGACGGCCCGGTGATCGTGATGCTGCATGAAGGGCTGGGCTGCGTCGCGCTTTGGCGCGACTTTCCAGAAGCACTGGGCAAGGCAACCGGCCTGCCGGTCTTTGCCTATTCGCGCGCGGGCTACGGTCGGTCGGACCCGGCAGACCTCCCCCGACCGGTCGATTACATGAGCCGCGAAGCCACCGAGGTTCTGCCAGAAGTATTGAACGCAATCGGTGCAAGGCAGGTCATCCTGCTGGGCCATTCGGACGGCGCGACTATTGCCGCCGAATACGCCGGGCGGGTCGAGGATTTCCGCGTGCGCGGCCTGATTCTGATGGCCCCGCATTTCTTTACCGAACCCATAGGGCTGGCTGAGATTGCCGATGCCAAGGTCGCCTATGAAAGCACCGATCTGCGCGCAAGGATGGGCAAGTATCACGCCAACCCGGACAACGCGTTTCGCGGGTGGAATGATGCGTGGCTGAACCCTGCATTTCAGGATTGGGACGTGAGCGAGGTAATCGACTACCTGCGTGTTCCGACACTCGTCATTCAGGGTGAGAAGGATCAATACGGAACGCTGGCGCAGGTGGAAGAGGTCGAGACCCGCTCCTATGCGCCGGTGGACACGCTGGTTCTTGCTGAGTGTCGCCATTCCCCCCACCAGGATCAGCCGGAACAGGTGATGGCCGCGGTGGCCGAGTTCGCCGCACGGCTGGTGCGGATCGAGGCGGCCGAGGTGGAAACCGCATGACCTTACCCCCGGCCTGGCGCCCGCCCCATGCCTATGTGCCGGGGCAAACGCCGCGCCACGCGGACGGGCTGTTTGACGGGTTCGGTTTCGATATCGACGACATAAAAGGGTCAGACCGGTGGGGTCTGGCCCTTACCTTCATCAGGGAGGGGTATTTCTGGGAAGCGCATGAACTGCTTGAACCGATCTGGATGGCCCTGCCCGCCCCAAGCGCCGAACGGCGCGTTGTTCAGGGACTGATCCAACTGGCCAATGCCGGCTTGAAACGTCGGATGAAGCGCGACAGGGCCGTAGCACGGCTCGAAGCCATTGGCCGTGATTTGCTCAACGACGCCGACGCCCCCCGCGGCAAAGCGATTCTCGGATTGAACGACTCAGAGATCGAAGCGCTGTGGCGCTCTGCGATACACAACCCCACCTGAGCACAATTATGCATTATATTGCGTGTTTCGTGGTGATTTTGACCGTTTCTCACGAAAATGTAGGTTGAAACCCACTAAATAGACGCATTATTGTGCATCTACAGGGTTTACCAACAACCAAATAGGCACTATCGTGCATACACCATAAGGCACGAGGAAACGCGACATGACCAAGCTGATCGACTTTCAGACGGACCCCTCCAAGTATCGCCACTGGCGGGTTGAATATGACGGCCCCGTGGCCAACCTGATCATGGATGTGGATGAAAATGCCGGTCTGTTTGACGGGTACCAACTCAAGCTCAACTCCTACGATCTGGGCGTGGATATTGAACTTGCCGATGTCGTGCAGCGGATGCGGTTCGAACATCCCGAGGTCAAAGTCGTGGTGATGAAGTCCGGCAAGGAAAAGGTGTTCTGTGCCGGCGCGAACATCCGTATGCTGGGCGGCGCGGCCCACAGCCATAAGGTTAACTTCTGCAAGTTTACCAACGAAACTCGCAATACCTTCGAGGCCGCCGAAGCGGACTCGGGCCAGAAATACGTGGCCGCCGTCAAGGGCGCCTGCGCCGGGGGCGGGTACGAGCTGGCGCTGGCCTGCAACCACATCATGCTGACCGATGACAGCGCGTCTTCGGTAGCGCTTCCCGAGGTGCCGCTTCTGGCGGTGCTGCCGGGCACCGGTGGCCTCACCCGCGTGACCGACAAGCGCAAGGTGCGCCGGGACCGCGCGGATATTTTCTGCACCATCGAAGAAGGGGTCCGCGGCAAGCGCGCGCAGGACTGGCGCCTTGTGGATGAGGTGATTTCGAACGCCAAGTTCGACGCCGCCGTCGAAGAGCGCGCCAAGGAATTTGCCGCCGCATCAACCAAGGCCGACGTTGAAAAAGGTATCGAACTGACCCCCCTGCAACGTGAGATTGGCGCAGACGGAAGTGTCACCTATTCGCTGGTCGAGGTGGCCGTCGACCGCGACGCGCGCACGGCAACCGTTACGCTGCATGGCCCCGAAGAGGATGCCCCGGCGGACATGGCAGCGTTTTCCGAGCAGGGCGCACAGGCCTACATGCTGCGTCTGGCGCGCGAGCTGGATGATGCATTCCTGCACCTGCGGCTGAACGAAATGGAGCTGGGTCTTCTGGTGCTGCGCACACAGGGCGATCCCGAGGCATTCCTCGCACACGAAGCCCTGCTGCTGAACAATGCCGATCACTGGCTCGCCAACGAAGTTCTGCATTACTGGAAGCGCATCCTGAAGCGGGTCGATGTGACTTCGCGGTCCATGGTGGCGCTGGTCGAGCATGGCTCGTGCTTTGCCGGTATCCTCGCGGAACTGCTGTTCTCGGTGGATCGCTCCTACATGATGGAAGACGAGTTCGAGGGTGATAATCGCCCGCTGGCGACCGTCACGCTGAGCGAGGCCAACTTTGGCCGCATGCCAATGGGCAATGACCTGACCCGGCTGGAAACCCGCTTCCTTGGTGAACCCGAGAGCGTGGAAAAGGCCAAGGCCGCCATTGGTGAGGCGCTGGAAGCAGATGACGCCGATGAACTGGGGCTGGTGACCGAAATCCTTGATGATATCGATTGGGAAGACGAGATCCGCATCTTCATGGAAGAGCGCGCGAGCTTTAGCCCGGATGCGATGACCGGCATGGAAGCCAACCTGCGCTTTGCCGGACCCGAGACAATGGAAACCCGGATCTTTGGCCGCCTGACCGCATGGCAGAACTGGATCTTCAACCGCCCGAACGCGGTCGGGGCCGAAGGCGCGCTACAGCGCTATGGCACCGGGGTGCGCGGCAAATACAACATGGAACGTGTGTAACGTGACGCAGATGCCGGGCTAAGGCCCGGCCTACGGACCCCGGCGAATGTCGGTACCGATGACAAGACGCAGGCCGCGCGGATGCCGGCACAACGGAGGAAACCCAATGCTTGATTTGATCAACGTAAGCTACGACACGCAGATCCCGAACAATGTCGGTCTGTCGTCGGACAAGAAAGTGCTCAAAGCGCTCGAAAAATGGCACCCCGGTTACATCAACTGGTGGAATGACCTGATCCCGCAGAAATTCCAGGAATCCATGGTCTATCTGCGCACCGCCGTGAGCGTGGACCCCAAAGGCTGGGCCAAGTTCGACTATGTGAAAATGCCGGAATACCGCTGGGGTGTTCTTCTGGCCCCCGAAGTGGAAGGGCGCACCATTCCCTGTGGCGAACACAAGGGACAGCCCGCATGGCAGGAAGTGCCGGGTGAATACCGCAACCTGATGAAACGCCTGATCGTCATTCAGGGCGACACCGAGCCGGGTTCGGTCGAACAGCAGCGTTTCCTGGGCCTGACCGCGCCGTCGCTTTATGACATGCGCAACCTGTTCCAGGTGAACGTGGAAGAAGGCCGTCACCTCTGGGCCATGGTCTACCTGCTTCAGAAATACTTTGGCCGCGATGGCCGTGAAGAGGCGGATGACATGCTGCGCCGCTCATCGGGTTCCGAAGAAGCCCCCCGCATGCTGGGCGCCTTCAACGAAGAGACCCCCGATTGGCTGTCGTTCTTCATGTTCACCTATTTTACCGACCGCGACGGCAAAATGCAGCTGGAATCGCTGGCACAGTCGGGCTTTGACCCGCTGTCGCGCACCTGCCGCTTCATGCTGACCGAGGAAGCGCACCATATGTTCGTGGGCGAAACCGGCGTGGGCCGCACCATCGAACGCACCTGTCAGGTGATGAACGAAAACGGCATCACCGACCCCTACGACACCAACAAGATCCGCGACCTGGGTGTCATCGACCTACCGACCATCCAGAAGAAGCTCAACCTGCACTACACGCTGAGCCTCGACCTGTTTGGCCAGGAGGTCTCGACCAACGCAGCCAACGCGTTCAATGCCGGGATCAAGGGCCGTTATCAGGAAAACCGCATCGACGACGACCACATGCTGACCAACGACACCTATGTCGTCTGGGACATGGTCGATGGCCAGGCGGTACAGCGCGAAGTACCTGCACTGACCGCGATCAACATGCGCCTGCGCGACGATTATACCCGTGACGCGGCGGGTGGCGTGGGCCGTTGGAACAAGATCATCGCCAAGTCGGGGATCGAGTTCGAACTCAAGCTTCCGCACGAAAGCTTCAACCGCAAGATCGGCGTCTTTGCCGGGCACAATTTCGACCCGGATGGCAAAGTTGTCAGCGGCGCGGAATATGATGCGGGCCTGCCCAAGTGGCTGCCCACCCACGCGGATGGCGATTTCATCCAGTCGCTGATGAAACCCGTGACCGAGCCGGGCAAATATGCCGGCTGGATCAACCCGCCCAAGGTCGGCATCGACAACAAGCCGGGTGATTTCGAATACGTCAAACTGCACATGGCGTAATGTCCCAACCGGGCGGGGCTATCCCCGCCCGCCTTTCCGATGTAGGGTGACAACATGAGAATCGATCGCAATATCGGACACGCCCCGCGCGTTGAAGCCATTGGCCAGAAGCTGATGGAAAGCCCGATTCGCTGCGTGGACTGCACGGAATGCAAGGGGCTTTGCCAGGAACTGATCGAAGTTCTGGTCTTGCCCGACATGGTGCTCAAGGGCCGGGATGGTTGATCGCTTCGGCGCCCCTTTCCCGCCTTTCACCTCAAATGACACTTCCCTTTGAACTGGAGCGCCTCTCGTGAACCAGCCTCTCAAGCAACATCTGATCGACCCGGAAATCTGCATCCGCTGTTACACCTGCGAGATGACATGCCCCGTCGGTGCCATCCAGCATGACGACAACAATGTCGTGGTGGATCCGGACAGCTGCGACTTCTGCCTGGATTGCATCCCCGTCTGCCCGACCGGATCGATCGACGAGTGGCGCGTCGTTGAGACACCCTATTCCCTTGAGGACCAGTACGGCTGGGATGAGCTACCGGAACAGGCCGAGATCGGCGAAGGCGCTGACGGTGGTGCCGAGGCGCTGGACCCGGCGATTGCCGCTTTGCTCGACGACGCGCACAAGGGCGCAGGCGGCAAGGCGCGCGCACCCGAAAGCGCCGCCAAACCGACCATCAACATGTACACGATCGGCAAGCCCGCCACCGCGACCGTTCAGGGCAATTTCCGCCTGACCGCATCCGAGGCCGAAACCGATATTCGGCTGGTTATCCTGAATGTCGATGGACAAACCTTCCCGGTACTTGAAGGTCAGACCATCGGCATCATCCCCCCCGGCACGGACGAGAACGGCAACCCACACCTGCCCCGCCTCTATTCCGTGTCGAGCCCGCGTGATGGCGAACGCCCGAACTACGGCAACGTTTCCCTGACCGTGAAACGCGAAGAACACGGGGTCGCATCGAATTTCATCTGCGACCTCAAACCGGGCGACGAAGTGCAGGTCACGGGGCCCTTCGGCTCGACCTTCCTGATGCCGGACGATCCCGAGGCACGCCTGCTCATGGTGTGCACCGGCACCGGCTCGGCCCCGATGCGGGCCTTTACCCAGCGGCGCGCGCGCACCGTGGGCAACAAGTCAGGTGGCATGACCATGTTCTTTGGTGCCCGCTCGCCCGAGGAACTGCCCTATTTCGGCCCCCTCAAGAAACTGCCCGAGTCGCTGCTGAAAACGCACATGGTGTTTTCCCGCCTGCCCGACCAGCCCAAGGAATACGTGCAGGACCGGATGATGGCCGAAGAGGAATCCGTGGCCGAACTTCTGGCCGACCCCAAGACACATATCTACATCTGCGGCTTGCGCGGCATGGAGGAAGGGGTCGAGAAGGCTTTGACCAATATCGCCGAGAGCATCGGTACGCCATGGGCGGCCCTGCGCGACGTGATGCGCAACGAAGGCCGCTATCACGTGGAGACTTACTGAGCATGGACGGAACGACGGGCGGGCATCCGCATTTCGAACACGAAATCCGGGTGACATGGGGCGATTGCGATCCCGCAAAGATCGCCTATACAGCGCGCATCCCCTGGTTTGCGCTGGATGCGATCAACGCATGGTGGGAGACCCACCTTGGCGGCGATGGATGGTTCCAGATGGAGCTGGACCGCAATGTCGGCACCCCCTTCGTTCACATGTCGCTGGATTTTAGCGCCCCGATCACCCCGCGTCACCGACTGATATGCCAGGTCGATCCGATTGACCTCGGCAACAGCTCCATCCGCTTTCGCGTACTGGGAAGACAGGATGGCGTCTTGTGTTTCTCGGGAGAGTTTGTATGTGTGTTCATCGTGGCGGACAGCTTCTCCAAGCAATCCGTCCCAAGCGATATTCGCGCAATTGTCGAACCGCTCCTGCGCCCGGTCGGCGCATGATATTGCAGCTTTTGAAGCTGGTTCGCGCTTAAACAATTGATCGCTCGCCCGATCCGCGCTAATTTTTGCATTAAAATACACAACAGGCGTGGTCCGATGGCGGAAATCACGAATTTCAGGGGCGATACGCAACCCGTCGAGCAATTGTCCTCGATTGACCGGGCCGTGCAGCAGCTGATTGTCCGTGTCGGCGACCGCGTGCGCAAGGCCCGCGAACGCAAGGGCATTCCACGCCGCGTACTCTCGGAACGCTCGGGCGTCAGCCCGCGCTACCTTGCACAGCTCGAGGCCGGGGCCGGGAATATCTCGATTGGCCTGCTGGAGCGCGTCGCGATCGCGCTGGACCACCGCATCGAATGGTTTGTCGGAGAGGAAGATCCCTGGACTTCGGATTCGGTCAAGGTCGCTACCCTGTTTCAATCCGCCGACCGGGCGACGCAGCAGGCGGTGCTGGGCATGCTTGGCCCCTCGGAACCGGGATTGCAAAAGGCGCATCGCATCTGCCTGCTGGGGTTGCGCGGGGCGGGCAAATCGACACTTGGGCGCGCGGCGGGTGAGAAGCTGGACCTGCCGTTCCTCGAACTCAACCGCGAGATCGAGGATCACAGCGGCATGCCCGTGTCAGAAGTGATGGCGCTTTATGGGCAGGAAGGCTATCGCAAGCTCGAAAGTCAGGCGCTTCAGCGGGTGATCGCCACGCATGACTCGGTCATCCTTGCCGTGGCGGGCGGCATCGTGGCCGAGCCGATGACCTACAACACGCTCCTGAGCAATTTCCACACTGTCTGGGTCAAGGCGAGCCCCGAAGAACATATGAACCGGGTGCAGGCGCAGGGCGACGATCGGCCCATGGCCGGGAATCCCGAAGCCATGGAACAATTGCGGTCCCTGCTTGTCAGCCGCGAGGCGCTGTATGACCGGGCCGAAGCGCGGCTGGATACCACGGGGCGCAATTTCGACCAGTCGCTGGGCGACCTCTTGGCCCTGATCGAGAGCGAAGGGTTTCTGGGTTAGGATGCAAGGGGGCGTTGCCCCCTCTCGGTCCGATGGACCAATTCACTCCCAGGGTATTTCCGGAAAAAGAAAGAGGGGGCCGACGCGCCTTATTCGAAGTTCGGTTTGCGCTTTTCGAGGAAAGACAGAACGCCCTCGCCGTAGTCGGAATGTGACCCGGCGATCCCCTGCAGGGCGGCTTCCTGTTTGAGATAGTCCCCGAGACCGGGCGCTGTGGCGGCGGCCGCCATCGCCTGTTTGATACAGGCCAGCGCCGTGCGGGGGGTGGAAGCGAGTTTGCTCACGACAACTTCGGTTTCGGCCTGAAGCGCCTCATCCGGCACCGATTTCCAGATCATGCCCAGATCGGCGGCATGGTCAGCCGGGATCGCTTCGGCCAGCATCAGCGCCGCCTTGGCGCGGGGCATTCCGAGGCTACGCAGCAGCGCGAGGCCACCTCCGGCATCTACCGACAGGCCGACCTTGGAAAAAGACTGGATAAACTTGGCCGATTGCCCTGCGATCACGATATCACAAGCCAGCGCCAGCCCCGACCCGGCCCCCGCCGCGACCCCGTTCACGCTGGCCACCACGGGTTTGGGCATATTGGCAATCGCCCGCACGATGGGGTGATAAAGTTCGGCCTGAATGGCTTCGAGGTCGAAGGGTTCGTCCCGTCCGCGCGGGTCGCGTTCCGAGAGATCCTGCCCCGCGCAAAAGCCCCGCCCCGCCCCGGTCAGGCAGACCACCCGCACCGAATCATCCGCCGCTGCCGTGTCGATCTTGTCCCGCAGCATCAGGATCAGGTCGCGCGTGATCGCGTTCAGGCGCTCCGGGCGGTTAAGGGTGATGGTTGCGATTCCGTCACTTAAGGACATCAGCACTGGGTCAGTCATGAGCGTCTCCTTTTGGTGATTGCGATATAGCACGTTTTGTGCATTAAAAAGCACAAATTACAGAAATCCACAGGAGCGCGCATGTCTGTAACATTTCGCCGCGAAGGCCCGGTTGCCTATGTCGAGCTGGACAATCCCCCGGTCAATGCCATTGGTCTGAGCATTCGGCAGGGGTTGATGGATGCCCTTGATTGGATCGCCGAAGAGGCGCATCTGGACCGGGTGATCCTGAGCGGCAAGGGCCGCGCCTTCGCAGCCGGCGCGGATGCACGTGAATTCGATGCCGCCCCCATGCCGCCGCACCTGCCCGACGTGATCCGCCGGATGGAGCAATGCGAAGTGCCGTGGATTTCCGCCGTGGATGGCGTCGCACTGGGCGGCGGGTGTGAGCTGGTGCTGGGCTGTCATTATAGGATTGCGACCCCCGGCGCCCTGATCGGCCTTCCCGAGGTGACACTGGGTGTGATCCCCGGCGCCGGCGGCACGCAGCGCCTGCCGCGCCTCGTCGGGCTGGAGACCGCGTTGCAGATGATCTCGACGGGCAAGCCGGTGAACGCGGCCCGCGCGCTTGAAGTTGGCCTTGTGCACGAGGTCGCCGAAGACGCGCTCTTTGCCGCCGAGGAAGTGAATGCCGAGCTGCTGACCACCCTGCCTGCACTGGCCGATCTTCCGGGGCCCGAGATGGACGCCAACGCGGTGAATGCCGCGCGGGTGAACGCGTCGAAGAAAACCGCGCAACAAGTGGCACCGCAGCGGGCGATTGACCTGATCGCAGCAAGTTGCTCGGAACCGTTCGAGACCGCCATGCTCAAGGAACGGGCCACGTTCCTCGACCTGCGCCAGGGCGATCAGGCACGCGCCCTGCGCCACGCGTTCTTTGCCGAACGCGCCGCCAAGGCGCCTGAGCGTCTCAAGGCCGTTCCCACACCGGAACTGACGCATGTCGCGGTTGTCGGTGGCGGCACGATGGGCGCGGGCATCGCCTATGCGCTCCTGAACGCCGGGCTGCGGGTCACGGTTCTGGAGACCAGCGCCGAAGGGGTGGAACGCGCGCAGGCCAATGTGGAAAAGATCATCGCCGCCAGCCTCAAGCGCGGGTTGATCAACGACGCCAAGGCCGAAGACCGCCGCGCGCGGCTGGTCTGCAGCGATGATTACGGACAGGCGGCGGATGCCCAACTGGCCATCGAGGCGGCGTTTGAAAGTATGGAGGTCAAGAAAGACGTCTTTACCAAGCTGCAGGCGGTGATGGCCCCCGACGCGGTGCTGGCGACCAACACATCGTATCTTGATGTCGACGAAATCGCCGCCGTTCTTGAAGACCCGACGCGCATGGTCGGCCTGCATTTCTTTGCCCCGGCGCATATCATGAAGCTGCTGGAGATCGTGAATGGCAAGGCCACGTCCGACGCTGCTCTGGCGCTGGGGTTTGATCTCGCCAAGCGGTTGCGCAAAGTGCCGGTGCTGGCCGGAGTCTGTGACGGGTTTATCGGCAACCGCATTCTCGCCCGCTATCGCGAGGCGGCGGATTCGCTGCTGCTGGATGGCGCGCTGCCTCAGGACGTGGACGCCGCGATGCGCGGGTTCGGCTATGCCATGGGCCCTTACGAAGCTCAGGACCTGTCGGGTCTGGACATCGCCTTTGCCAACCGCCGCCGCCAGGACGCGACCCGCGATCCCAACCGGCGCTATGTGGCGATTGGCGACAAGATGGTCGAGGCCGGGCGGCTGGGGCGCAAGACCGGCAGCGGTTGGTATGACTATTCCGATGGTCAGACGGTCGATCCCAAGGTGGCCGAGATCATCGCGGCAGAGTCGGCAGTGGCGGGCGTGAAACGGCGCGAGATCGGCGCGGAAGAAATCAGCCGCACGCTGGTTCTGGCGATGATCAACGAAGCAGCCGACATCATCCACGAGGGCATCGCCCAATCGGCGCGTGATGTCGATCTGGTGACGCTGTTTGGCTATGGCTTCCCGCGCTGGCGCGGCGGGCTGATGCATTACGCGGATGTGTTGGGGCCAAAAACGGTTCTGCAAGGCATCGAAGCCCTGTCTGCAAATGACCCCGTGGCATGGACAGTCAGTCCGCTGATCCGCGACTGTGTCGAGCGCGGCATCTCCTTTGCCGAGGCAAGCTCAGCCTAGATACGCCTTGAGCGCGGGGGGCGGATTATCGAGCAGTGGTGCGGTGTCTTGCGGAGCAAGCGCCGCGCCGTCGGCCACAAGAATGGTCTGTTGCGCCACGCGCCGCGCATCCTCGGGGTCATGACTGACCATCAGGAGTGTGGCGCCCGTCTCGTCGAGAAGCTCGGCCAAAAGGTCGAGCATTTCTGCCTTGAGAGCAGGGCCAAGCGCCGAGAACGGCTCATCCAGCAACACCAACGGGCGGTCCTGCACCAGCACGCGTGCCAATGCGACCCGGCTTTGTTGACCTCCTGACAAAGCAGAGGGTTTGCGTGCGCCATACCCCGCCAGCCCAACACGGGCGAGCGCCTCTTCCACCCGCCGGGTGTCTTCACCGCTCAGCCGCAGATCGGGGCGCAGGCCAAGCCCGACATTCTCAGCCGCGCTCAGGTGGGGAAACAGGTTGTTGTCCTGAAACAGCATCGCCGCCGGGCGCGCGCCCGGGGCCGTTGCCGCGATATCCTCGCCGTTCCAGAGCACCCGCCCGGCGACAGGCTCCAGAAACCCAGCAATCAGCGACAACAGCGTCGACTTGCCCGCGCCCGAGGGGCCAATCACCGCCACGCGCGCACCGTCGTCTACCGAGAAATCAGCGGACAGGCGGAAGTCATCCTGAACGATGGAAACCCCTTCAAGCGTCAGCATGGCCGCGCCCTCCTTTGTCAAACAGCCAGAACAGGCCAAAGCTCAGGCCCAGCAACAGCACGGCGGCCCCGGCGGCGGCCTCGATCCGGTAGGCTCCCATCAGGCGATACATCTGGAGCGGCAGGGTGGCGGTCTCGGGATCGGCAAAAAGCGCGATCACGCCAAGATCCCCCATCGACATCGCCGCCGTCAGACCACAGGCAAAGCCAAGACTGCCCCGGATGCGCGGCAACAGCACGATCCGCATCCACGACACCCCGCGCAGGTTCAGCGTCGCGCTCAACCGCCCATACCCCTGCACCACGTCGCGCACGGGCGGCACCATGATCCGCAACGCAAAGGGCAGCGCCATGACCGCATTCACCACCGCCGTGACCGGAAAGGCAAGCCGGAACGGATCGGCAATCGGGTAGATCACGATGAACAGCCCGGTGCCAATCACCAGAGGCGAGGCGGCAATCCCCAAAAGCCCCACCGCTTCGATCCGCCCGCGCCCAGACGCCGCCAAGGAGATCGGCAAGGCAAGACACAGCATCAGCGCCGTCGAGCCAAGCGCCACGATCAGCGACACGCCCGCCGCGCGCCAGACCGACAGCGGCAGTTGGGCCAGCCCCGGCAATCCATCGAGCAACACAAGCGCGATCGGTAACACAAGAAACAATGCGGCCAGCGCGATCCACAGCGTATCGACAATACGAAGCGCACGGGTTTCCGCATCCCAACGGCGCAAGGCGCGATCCATGCCCGCCCCGAAACTGTCGCGCCCCGACAGGCGCAGCGCCAATACCGCCGCCATGCCGACCAGCACGATCTGAACACAAGCCAAAAGCGCGGCCCGCCCCAGATCGAAATCAAACCGGAAGGCCTGATAGATGGCGAGTTCCACGGTGGTCGCCTTGGGGCCACCGCCAAGAGTCAGCGCCACGGCAAAGCTCGACAGGCAGATTGCAAAGATCACCGCCGCCGCGCCGGGAAGCACGCGGGCCAGCATGGGTCGTTCCAGCGTGCGAAAGACATCACGCGGTCCAAAGCCCAGTTGCGCGGCCAACCGGAAGCGTTCGGCAGGGATATCCTGCCAGCCCTGCAGGATCAGCCGCGTGGCCAGCGGCAGGTTGAAGAACACATGCGCCAGCACCACGCCATGCAGGCCATAGACGCTGACTTCGGGCCAGCCCAGCCAGCGCAGGACGACGTTCACCAGTCCCGAGCGGCCAAAAACCGCGATCAGCCCCATGACCGCAACGATCACCGGCAGGATGAAGGGCGCGCCCAGGAGCGTGATCAACAGGCGCCGCCCGAAAAACCGCCGCCGCGCCAGCGCGCGGGCCACGGGAATGGCAAGCCCGACGCTGATCAGGGCGGAGAGCGTGGCCTGCAACAGCGTGAAGCGGATCGCAGACCATTCGGCGGGGCCAAGCCCGCGCCCGGCCTCGGCCCGCAAGGCCACGGCCAAAAGCGTGCCCAGCACGAGCACGGCGACCAAAGCCGCCGCGATCCTGCCGGGCCAGCGCGTTACTGCGTCAGCGCGCTCAGCCATTCCGCCAACGCTTCTTCGCGGATGTCCTGAACCTTGTCAGAGGCCACGAGCAGACCCTTGTCGGGGACGACAAGCGTTTCAAACCCTTTGGGCAGCCCCTCGGCCGGGGTCACCGCCGGGTACATCCAGTTGGTGGTCGGAATGATCGACTGGAACGCGTCCGACACCATGAAGGCCAGAAACTGATCCGCCAGCTCCGGCTGATCTGTGTTGGCCAGTTTGCCCGCCACTTCGATCTGCATGTAATGGCCCTCGTCGAACTTCACCGCATCCTTGGAGGCGTCTTCCTCGGCGATCAGGTGATAGGCGGGCGAGGTGGTGTAGGAGAGCACCATGTCGGCTTCGCCCTCGATGAACATGCCATAGGATTCCGACCAGCCCTTGGTCACGGTGACGATATTGTCGGCCAGCCCTTCCCAGATGGCAGGAGCCTCGTCGCCATAGGCGGTCTTCACCCACATCAAGAGGCCCAGACCCGGAGTCGAGGAGCGCGGATCCTGAATGACGATCTTGAGATCCGAGGCACCGAGGTCACGGAAGTTGGTCGGCGCATCGAGATCGGCATTCTTGACGAAGGCAAACACGCCCCAATCGTACGGCACGAACTGTGCATCATTCCAACCCATCGGGAAGGCGTAGTTGGCCGAGACGCTGTGATCGGCAAACAGGCCGGTTTCACGTGCAGCGGCGGTCAGGTTGGTATCGAGACCAAGCACGATGTCAGCCTCGGTGCGCGCACCTTCCAGCTTCACGCGCGCCAGAAGCGCGGCGCCATCGCCCGCACCTACGAATTTGAGGTCGCAGCCGCAGGTTTCCTCGAACGCTTTTTCAACGGCGGGGCCGGGCCCCCAGTCGGAGACAAAGCTGTCATAGGTGTAAACGGTGAGAACTGGGGTGTCGGCCACAGCGGATGTGGCAGCAAACAGTCCCGCGGCAATGCTCAGATACTTCATGGCATCCTCCTTATTGCGACGGGCGGAGCAAGTCGGAGCCATTGTCCGTACCTTCCCTCCGCCGGTCTTAACCGGTTCAGGTTCAACGGGTTCGCATCATGCATCTCAGCCGCCGCATCGCGCGGAGGCACCCCGAGGTAAGGCGTTATTTAGGCGTGGGCGGGACTTGTGGCAAGCGGTTTTGCTTTGAAGGGAAGGGGGCGCTGCCCCCTCTTGCGCCATCGGCGCAATTCACCCCCGGGGTATTTTGGGAAAAAGAAAGAACAGCCTCAGGAGGCGGGGTCGCGCCATTGGCCGGGCATGTCGTTGTTTGTGCCCGGTGCGCGAATCCGGACGAGCGCCTCCAGCGGCGCGGCCATGAGCTTACCCAGCGGTCCCTTGCGCACCTGTGCCTTGAATTTCTCGAACTGCATCACGTTTTCGATGCGCCGGTCGAGAAAGGCCCATGTCGCCTCGTGGCCTTCGCTGTCATCACCCAGCCAATAGAGCACGGTGGCACTGTAGACACCGGAAAGCGTGGCGCGCTTGGTGTACCAGTTCACATCTTCGGACGTGTCCCCGATTGCGGTCCAGATCGCGTCGCAGCTGCCCCAGATCAGCTCGGCCCCGGTGGGTGCGTATTGCGGCAGCGAAAACAGCGCCGTCCCGCGCCGGACGACTTCCTTGTCGTGACAGATCTCGAGCCGGGTGCGTACCGCATGGGTAATTTTTTCGCGAATCTTCATGTCCGACAGGTCTTCAGCAGCCAGTTTCGCCACCATCTCGGCGTCACCCTTCTTGTGAAAGGCCACCGCCAGATCCACCGCCCCGCGCGGGAAAAGCGCCTTGGCCACAACCGGGTCGATGCCGGTATCCATCACGGCCGCATCGAAGGTTTCCCGGGACCAGCCATCGAACGGCACATGCATCTCGGCGGCTTCCAGCAGGCGGGATTTCAGGTCATCATCGGGGGTGTGGGTCATGACGGGCTCCTTTGCGAGCGACATACTAGACATAGTTGGCGGGCTTTGCTATAGCGCGGGCTCCTGCAATTCCTTGCAACTCAAACTTAGAAAGGTGGTGAAAACCACATGCAGGTTAGTGTTCGCGACAACAACGTCGATCAGGCGCTTCGTGCCCTGAAAAAGAAGCTGCAGCGTGAGGGTGTCTTCCGCGAGATGAAGCTCAAGCAACATTTCGAGAAGCCGTCCGAGAAAAAAGCGCGCGAGAAAGCTGAAGCGATCCGCCGTGCCCGTAAACTGGCACGCAAGAAAGCCCAGCGCGAAGGTCTGCTCTAAGCGCCTTTGTTCCAGCTTTGGACACATGAAATTGACGACCCCCGTGGCCCCGCCTCGGGGGTTTGTCTTTTTGGGACCGCTAAGCGCCGCGCGCGGGAGACGTGGCACTGTGGCGCCTACCTTGAAAGGCGCGCCCGCCACCCCCAAGTCGGTCTGAAAGAGCAACGTATTCTACCCGAGGCGATGGAAAGCCGCCCGGAAAACTGATTGAGAAAAGACGCCCGCACGACGGGAACTGCGTCAGACGACGTATCATCGTCGGAACGGGAAGCATTACCATGAGCCGCATTACCAGCACCATTCTGATCGTGATTGTCCTCGGGGGCGTGATGGGCGCGCTTTATGGTGTGTTCATCGACCAGTTGCAGGATCACGGCTATGGCGCGTTGGCCTTGGTGCGGGGCGGTATCCGGGGCGTTGCCGTGGCATCCGTCGCCGTTGCTCTGGAACTTTGGGTGAGCACCGGGATCGTGGGACGATGGTTGCGCCGCCTGCCTTTTGCGCCGTCTCTGGCCATGCGGATCGTGGTTACCACGGTGATCCTGTTCACGGCCCTGTCCGGATCGCACCTCGTGTTGATTCGCGACCCCGACGTTTATGCCAACTGGTTGAAACACGGGTTGCCCCGCGACTTTCTGATCGTGATGGGCGTGGCAATGCTGATCCAGGTTCTGCTGACCGCGCGTCGCCTGATCGGCGGGCGCACACTACGAAATTTTGTGCTGGGCCGTTACAAGCGGCCTACCCATGAACAGCGCATTTTCGTGCTGGCCGACATGGTCGGGTCCACTGGCATGGCCGAACAGCTGGGCGATGAAAGCGCCCTTGCGCTGATTGCGCGGTTCTTTCTGGATATCGACCCGAGCATTCACCGCCACGGTGGCGAGATTCATGCCTATGTCGGGGACGAGGTGGTCATCAGCTGGCCGCGCGACAGCGCAGAGCGCAACGGGCGGGTGCTGGCCTGTGTGGCCGAGATCCTAGACATCGCGGAAACACGGGGCGCGCATTACCAAGAGCATTACGGGGTGGCACCCAAGCTGCGTATCGGGATTTCAGGCGGACATGTCGCGGTGGGCGAAGCGGGATGGGAAAAGCCGCAGGTGATCTATATCGGCGATACGATCAACCGCGCCAAGCGCCTACAGGAATCCTGCAAGGTGCATGACACGGCGGTGATGATTGATGGCGAAACCGCCGCGCACATGCGCGTGCCAGAGCCTCTGGCTCTTGTTCCGATCGGCGAAGAAACCCTGCGCGGACACCGCCATACCACCCGGCTGCTGACGCTCATCACGCAAGCGGCCGGGTCTACAGGCAACGCCGCCTAGCGTTTGCTCCCGCCTTTGCGGGCCGCCTTGGCCGCCGCGGCACGCGCCTTGTTCTTCTTGCTGTTGGGCTTGCCCTTGGGCGGGGGCGGGCCTTTGGGCTTGTCGCTGGGTTTGCGTCGTTTGGCCGGTCCATAACCGCCATCATTCTTGCGCTTGGTCTCGTCGCTATGGCGCGGCTTTTTGCCTTGGGGCTTGTCCGAGGATTTCGGCTTCTTCTGGCGCGGGGCCGGATCGTCGTTCCAGTCAATCGGCGCAGAAGAGGGTTTCTTCGGTGCCGGTGCCTTGGGGGAGGGCTTGTCGAAAGACGGCTTTTCCGGGCGTTTTCCGCGATGATGCGGCTTGCCCGGAGCCTTGCCACCGGGGCGCGGCGCATGATCAAACGTAGGGGCCTCGGCCAGTTGCGCAACAACCGCGTTGCCTTCGACCGTCATGTCCGACCCAAGCGCCTTGAGGAAGCGATCCACGCTACCTTCCCGGATCTGGAAGAACGACTCGGTTTGCTGAATGCGGATGGCCCCGATGTCGTCCTTGGAGAGATCCCCCGCCTTGCACAGCATCGGCAGAATGCGGCGCGGTTCGGCATGCGCCGCGCGCCCGCCCGTCAGCGAGAACCAGACCGACGGGCCGAACTCCTTGCGCGGCATCGGCTTGGCATCCATGTTGCTCAGCTCTTCGGGCGCGGTATGGGCGGCGCGATAGAGGCTGACATAAGCGGTCGCGATCTGCTCGGGCGAGAACTGCGCGACGAGCTTTTCGATGGTGGGAACATCGCTGTCATGCGCCGGCTCCTGCCAGACCGGATCGGCCAGCATGCGCTCTTCGTCCCGCGCCAGCACTTGTTCGGCAGACGGCGCGCCAGTCCATTCCGCGCTCAGCTTGGCCCATCGCAGCACACGCTCGGCCTTCTTGCGCGACTTGTTGGTCACGATCAGCGCACTCACACCCTTGCGACCGGCCCGCCCCGTGCGGCCCGAACGGTGCAGCAGCGTTTCGTGGTTCGACGGCAGTTCGGCATGCACAACCAGATCGAGGTTGGGCAGGTCGATCCCGCGCGCCGCCACATCGGTCGCCACACAAACCTGCGCCCGGCCATCGCGCATCGCCTGAAGCGCATGGGTGCGCTCGGCCTGCGACAGTTCCCCGGACAGGGCCACAACCTGAAACCCCCGGTTCGAAAGCCGCGTGGTCAGGCGGTTCACCATCGCGCGGGTGTTGGCAAAGACGATGGCGTTAGGCGCCTCGTAAAACCGCAACGTGTTGATCACCGCGTTGTCGGCATCCCGTTCGGCCACCAGCATGGCGCGGTATTCGATGTCGGCGTGCTGGCCCTCTTCGGATTTCGTGACCACGCGAATGGCGTCGCGCTGATAGCTCTTGGCAAGATGGGTGATCGTGTTCGGCACCGTGGCCGAGAACAACAGCGTCTGACGCTCTTCGGGCGCTTCGCTCAGGATGAACTCAAGGTCCTCGCGGAACCCGAGATCGAGCATTTCGTCGGCCTCATCAAGCACCACGGCGCGCAACTGGCCAAGGTCGATCGACCCGCGCGTGATGTGATCGCGCAAACGGCCCGGCGTGGCCACCACGATATGCGCGCCCCGTTCCAATGCACGGCGCTCATCCCGCATGTCCATGCCACCCACACAGGACGCCATCCGCGCCCCCGCCGCCGCATAAAGCCACTGAAGCTCGCGCTTCACCTGCAACGCCAGTTCACGCGTCGGCGCGATGACCAACGCAAGCGGTGCGCCCGCCTCTCCAAATGCCTCGTCGTCGCCCAACAGGGTCGGCGCGATGCTCAGGCCAAAGCCCACGGTCTTGCCCGATCCGGTCTGGGCCGACACCAGAAGGTCCTTGCCCTCATAATCGGGGTTCAGAACTGCTTCTTGAACGGGGGTCAGTTTGTCATATCCACGCGCATCGAGCGCGTCACGAAGAGCTTGTTTCACGGCTGGGTCTCTTTTCAAAGGGTATGCCCCTTTTCAACGCACCCTTCGAACCCGGCCTTTCGCCGTTGTTCACCCTTCGCGTCATTTCAGAGCAATGAAGACGCGCGTGTAGGGCATTTGTTCGTGTTTGTATAGCACTGCAAAACGCATGGCTGCCTTGCGCAGGCCCGGAGCCGGAAATTTGCCCTGATTTCATGTGCCCCCCTGCACATTCGCGCAACAAAGCTTAAGTTAGCCCGAATGACATGACAAACAGGGCGCGAGATACATGACCGATACCTATACCCCCCCGAAAGTCTGGACCTGGGATCAGGAAAGCGGCGGCCGCTTTGCCAGCATCAACCGTCCCATCGCCGGCCCCACCCATGACAAGGAATTGCCCGTCGGCAAACACCCGTTCCAGCTTTACTCGCTGGCCACACCCAACGGCGTCAAAGTCACTGTGATGTTCGAGGAATTGCTGGCCGCTGGACACAAGGATGCCGACTATGACGCGTGGCTGATCAACATCGGCGAAGGCGAACAGTTCGGCTCGGGCTTTGTGAACGTGAACCCCAACTCGAAAATCCCGGCCCTGATGGACCATAGCGGCGACAAGCCTGTCCGCGTGTTTGAATCGGCGGCCATCCTCATGCATCTGGCGGAAAAATTCGACGCCTTCCTTGGACCAAAGGAAAACCGGGCCGAAATGCTGAGCTGGCTTTTCTGGCAAATGGGCAGTGCGCCTTATCTTGGCGGCGGCTTTGGCCATTTCTACGCCTACGCGCCGGAGAAATGGGAATACCCGATCAACCGCTTTGCCATGGAAACCAAACGCCAGCTTGACGTGCTGGACCGCCAGCTTGCCGACAACGCGTTCATCTCGGGCGAGGATTACACCATTGCCGACATGGCGATCTGGGCATGGTACGGGCAACTGGTTCTTGGCCGGCTTTACGACGCCGCCGAATTTCTTGACGTGGAAAGCTATGAAAACGTGCTGCGTTGGGCGCAGGAAATCGACGCCCGCCCCGCCGTTCAGCGCGGTCGCATGGTCAACCGCGCCTTTGGCGACCCGGCAAGCCAGCTGCGCGAACGCCATGACGCGGCCGATTTCAACACCCAGACATGGGATAAGATCGGCCCCAAGGACGAGGACGGCTGATCCACTTTCCGATCATCCATCAACTGAGAGGTCCCGGATCACATCCGGGGCCTTTTTCGTCCACAGACCGCACGTTCCATGAACGTTTCGCGTCCCGCGGACAAATACCGACGCAATACCGACGTGTTACCGACGCGATACCGATCAGGGTTTTGCCCATTAACCCAAGGCCATTCACACCGATTCGCGCGCCTTCCGGCCACAAGCCCCGATCGCACACGCCAGAGTTCGTTAACCAACGGCGCTAGGCCCCAGCGAGGATCATCTCCGCCGCCTTCTCCCCGATCATGATCGTGGGTGAATTGGTGTTGCCGCTGGTGATGGTCGGCATGATCGATGCATCCGCTACCCGCAACCCACCAATCCCCTTCATCCGCAATTGCGGGTCGAGCGGTGCGGCATCATCCGCCCCCATCCGCACCGTGCTCACCGGGTGAAAAATCGTCGTGCCGATATCCCCCGCCGCTTTGACCAACTCCACGTCATCCTGCGCCGAGATCCCCGGCTTCATCTCCTCGGGCGCGTATTTCGCCATCGGCGCCTGCGCCATGATTGCCCTTGCCTGCCGGATCGCCGCCACCGCCACGGCCCGATCCCCTTCGGTCGACAGGTAGTTCGGCGTGATCGCCGGCGCATCGCCCGGATTGGGCGACGTGATCCGCACATGCCCCCGGCTCTCGGGGCGCAGGTTGCACACGCTCGCGGTCATCGCCGGAAAATCATGCAGGGGCTGGCCAAACGCCTCCAACGTCAAAGGCTGCACATGATACTCCAGATCGGGTGTCGCAAGATCGGGGCGCGACTTGGTAAAGGCCCCCAACTGGCTCGGCGCCATTGACATCGGCCCAGAGCGTTTCAACAGGTATTCCAGACCGATCCTGGCCTTGCCCACCAGCGAATTTGCCATGGTGTTCAATGTCTTGGCACCATCCAACTTCCACGCACAGCGCAGTTGCAGATGGTCCTGCAGGTTCTCCCCAACCTGCGCCACCTCGTGCACCACATCGATCCCGTGCCCCTTCAACAGGGCCCCCGGCCCGATCCCGGAAAGCTGCAGAATCTGCGGCGAATTGATCGCCCCGGCACAGAGCACCACATCCCCACCGCACCGCGCCTCCTTCACCTCACCATTCTGACGATACGACACGCCCACAACCCGGCCCCCTTCGATCAAGAGCCGCTCGGTCTGGGCATGAGTTTCAATCTGGAGCTTCACATCCTTCAGGGGCCGCAGAAACGCCTTGGCGGTATTCAACCGCCAGCCCTTGTTCTGGTTGACCTTGAAATAGCCCACGCCTTCGTTGTTGCCGGTGTTGAAGTCATCCGTACGCGGAATGCCCGCTGCCTCGGCCGCCGCCATCCAGTCGTCCAGCACATCCCAATGCAGGCGCTGATTGTCGACATGCCATTCCCCGCCCGCGCCATGCATTTCCGACGGGCCATCCATGTAATCCTCGACGCGCTTGAACAGGGGCAACACATCCTCCCAGCCCCAGCCGGGATTGCCCATCTGCCGCCAGCCATCGTAATCCGCCGCCTGTCCGCGCAGGTAAAGCATCCCGTTGATCGACGAACACCCGCCCAACACCTTGCCGCGCGGATAGATCAACGACCGTCCGTTTAACCCTTTGTCAGCTTCGGTCCTGTACATCCAATCTGTACGCGGATTGCCGATGCAATAGAGATACCCCATGGGGATGTGAATCCAGTGGTAATTGTCCCGCCCCCCGGCTTCGAGCAGCAACACCTTGCGCCCCGCCTTGCTCAACCGGTTGGCAACCACGCATCCGGCGCTTCCGGCGCCGACGACAATATGATCCCAGTCCATCACGTCCCCTTTCGATTGATCGAAGGAGACGACCCGGGGACGGGATTGTCAATCGGTCGAAAGCGCCCTGCCCAGCTTGTCCGGGTTGCGCATGATATAGAGCCATTGAACCTCTCCCTGCGCATTGGGAACAAGCGTGGTCACCGTATCGAGCACATCATCGTGGTACCGGGCAATGGCCGGGGCATTGTTGGCGCGCAACATCTCGAAGCGCATGCCCGGGATGTCCTTCTCACGGCTCATTACTGCGGTCAGAACCGTCATGATGTCCTGCGGTCCACGCAATACGCGCAGCGCAGCCGAAGCCTTGCCGCCCCCGTCCGAAATGGCCATCGCATCGCTCGCCAGCATTTGCAGCGCCGCCGCATGATCCTGAGTGGCGGCCAGAAAAAACCGCTCCAACGCCTCTGCCGCCTCTTCTCGCGACACATCGAAACGCGGCCCCTCGGATTGCAGGCGCTTATGCGCGCGGCTCACCATCTGGCGGCAACTGGCCTCAGAACGTTCAAGAATGGTGGCGATCTCGGCGTAATCCGCGTCGAAAGCCTCGCGCAGCACAAAAGCCGCGCGTTCCACCGGGGCAAGACGTTCCATCGCCCAGAGCAGCGCCAACTCGCATTCCTGCGCCAGTTCAAAACCGGTTTCTGTCGACGGTTCATGGGCCGAAATCAGCGGCTCCGGCAGCCACGGACCAACATAAGTCTCGCGACGTTTTTGGGCAGAACGCAAGGTATCGATCGCCACGTTGGTAGCCACGCGGCGCAACCAGGCGCGCGGGTTTTCGATTGCGCGCCCGGCTGCGAAACGCAGCCATACCTCCTGCACCACGTCCTCGGCGGCACTGCGTTCTCCCAGCATGCGATAGGAAATCGACAGGAGCTCCGGACGTTCGGCCTCGAATACGTCTACAAGGTCCTTCATCCTTCACACCGCCACTTTCCCGACCCGGCCCCGCACTTCGATCTGCTGACAAGCATGTCCACTTCCCAGTCCGCGTTTGAAGACCGGGTAGAAACGCCCGGACGCGGCTGCAAAGCTCGCCGCGACCAAAGCCTGTTCTCCAAAACGTGCCCTGATCGTATCGGCAAACGCGTTGGGTTCATAGGCGCGCGAAATCGCGGCTCGGGCAAATTGGACCCCAAGCCCGACGTCGCCAGCCTCGTCCAACCGCCCCTCGACCGCAGCCAGAAGCGCGTTTTCATCTACTTTGTTTTCCAACGCGAAATCGACAACCAACTGTGCGCAAGGTCCGCAATCACCATCCAGAGTCGAGGCCAGAAGCGCCCCGGCCCAGACACTGCGCGCGGCCTTTGGTCCCTTGTATTGGGACACGAGCGGCAGAAGAGACAGCGCCAAACCTGCCGCCGCCGAGGTGTCGACCACGTGATGCATGTAACCCACGTCATAGTCATAGCGGCGGCCAAAGGCGCGCGCGCCCCGGTGCAAAAGGGCCCGTATCATGCCGTCGCCTCCGTGTTGCCAAACCGACCCACCGCGATAAGGGCAAGCCAGCCGGGCAGTTGGATGCCGACCAGGTTCACAAGCGCAATATGGTCAAGCGCTGCGCCACGGTGCAGACCCCAAATCCAAAGGTGGAATGCCGCATGCAGCACTGGAAAGCCAACTGCGAACAAGGCCAACGGCCGGTTGTCGGTGCGTGCCGCCGCCATGAGCCCCGCACCGGAGACCGCAAAGGCAATTGCTACATCGCGTATGAAATGCGCGTTGAACCCGCCGGTCGCTGCAACGCCGGGGACGCCGTTGTACCACGGCAATGGCGCCGTCCACATTATCGCGCCATTGCAAATGAAATAGGCGCCCAGCCCGAAAAGGATCGTTCGTGTCATGTGCAATCTCCTTGGTTGTATAATCCAAGACGAGACAGCAATTGGTTTTGTGACAGCCGATGTGAAATCAGACCGGCAACGCCGTGGTCTTGAACACGGTCCGCAGCGCAAAAGACGACTGCATCTGTGCCACGCCCGGCAACCGCGCAAGGTGTTGACGATGAATGCGCGCAAAATCCTCGGTGTCTTCGGCCACCACCTTTAGAATGTAATCCGCAGTCCCCGCCATCAGGTGGCATTCGAGCACATGCGGCACCCGCGCAACAGCTTTTTCAAATGCATCCAGTACCTCGTCGGCCTGCCCCGACAGGGTGATTTCCACAAACACAGTCGTGGGCAGGTTCATCCGCCGCGGATCAAGCAAGGCAACATAGTCACGCACATACCCTTCTGCTTCCAGCCGATGCACCCGTCGATGACAGGCCGAAGGCGACAGGTTCACCTTTTCAGAAAGCTCCGCATTTGAGATGCGCCCCTGCTTTTGAAGTACCCTCAGAATCCGTTGATCTGTCTGATCCAGCGACATTTTGCGACCGTTCCTTGCGATTTTGATCAGAATATCCGAATAATCTTCGAATAGCGAGTTTTCAAACTGCACAAAAAACAAGCAAATTCTGCCTCGGTGCCCCCACATTGGAGAGAGTAAAATAATTGCTCTCAGGGAGACACGCAAAATGAAGATCGGTTGCCCCACCGAAATCAAACCCCAGGAATTCCGCGTCGGCATGACCCCGGACGCCGCTCGTGAAGCCGTCAACAACGGCCACGACGTCCTGATCCAGAAAGGCGCCGGTATGGGCGCAGGTTTCACCGACGAAGACTATGTCTCGGCGGGTGCCGCGATCATCGACACGGCTGAGGAAATCTTTGCCATCGCCGACATGATCGTCAAGGTCAAGGAACCGCAGGCCGTCGAACGCAAGATGCTGCGCGAAGGTCAACTTCTGTTCACCTACCTGCACCTGGCACCCGATCCCGAGCAAACCAAAGACCTGCTCGAATCCGGCTGTACCGCGATTGCCTATGAAACTGTGACCGACGATCGTGGCGGCCTGCCGCTGCTCGCCCCAATGTCCGAAGTCGCGGGCCGTTTGGCGCCGCAGGTGGGCGCATGGACCCTGCAAAAGGCCAATGGTGGCCGTGGCGTTCTGATGGGCGGCGTGCCCGGCGTGGCCCCGGCCAAAGTGGTCGTGATCGGCGGCGGTGTCGTTGGCACCCACGCGGCCAAGATCGCCGCGGGTATGGGCGCGGATGTCACCGTTCTCGACCGTTCGCTGCCGCGTCTGCGCTATCTTGACGACGTCTTTGGCGGCACCTTCAAGAACCAATATTCCACCGCCGGTGCGACTGCCGATCTGGTACGCGAAGCCGACATGGTGATTGGCGCCGTTCTGATCCCCGGTGCTGCGGCTCCGAAACTGGTCAGCCGCGCACAGCTCAGCGAAATGAAGCCCGGTGCGGCGCTTGTGGACGTGGCCATCGACCAGGGCGGCTGCTTTGAGACCTCCAAGGCAACCACCCATGCCGACCCGATCTACGAAGTCGACGGGATCATGCATTACTGCGTCGCCAACATGCCCGGCGCGGTGGCCCGCACCTCGACCCAAGCGCTTGGCAACGCGACCCTGCCGTTCATGCTGAACCTGGCCAACAAGGGCTGGCGTCAGGCCTGCGAAGACGATCCGCACCTGCTCAACGGCCTGAACGTGCATGCCGGTCAGCTGACCTATTATGCCGTGGGCAAGGCTCTGGGACTCGATGTGATCTCTCCCAGCCTCGCGCTCAAGAGCTGAGCGAAAACGGCGCTGCCCCGGCACGGGGCAGCGCCGCCCGGCCCAACGCTTTGGGGCGCAGCTTGCCTGCGTGCCAAAGGGGCGGGAGCGCCACCCAGAAGGGTCTCAGGCGCGCCGCGTGTCCAGTGTCGCGATTCCCAGCACATCCAGCACCTTGGCCTCGATCTGCTCGGCATTCATCGCCGCCACGTCATACATTGCCTTCGGGCTGGCCTGATCAATGAACGTATCGGGCAGCACCATCGAACGATACTTCAGACCGTTATCAAACACGCCGTTTTCCGCCAGAAGCTGCGCGACATGGCTGCCAAAGCCACCAATCGCGCCCTCTTCAATGGTGATCAGCGCCTCGTGATTGGCAGCAAGATCAAGAATCATCGCTTCATCCAGAGGCTTGGCAAACCGCGCATCTGCAATCGTCGGCGCGATTCCCCTGGCCGACAGCGCTTCGGCGGCTTTGCGCACCTCTTCAAGACGCGTGCCCAGCGACAACAGCGCCACGCGTTTGCCCTGCTGGATCATCCGACCCTTGCCAATCTCCAGCACCTCTCCGCGCTCGGGCAGGTCAACGCCCACCCCCTCTCCACGCGGGTAGCGGAAGGCAATCGGCCCCTCATCGTGGGCAGCAGCGGTGGCGACCATATGGACCAGTTCCGCCTCATCGGCGGCGGCCATGACCACCATGCCGGGCAGGTTCGCCATATAGGCAATGTCGAACGACCCGGCATGGGTCGCCCCGTCCGCACCAACTAACCCGGCACGGTCAATCGCAAAGCGCACCGGCAGGCGCTGGATCGCAACGTCATGCACCACCTGATCATAGCCACGCTGCAGGAATGTCGAATACATCGCGCAGAATGGCTTCATTCCACCCGCCGCCAGCGCGGCGGCAAAGGTCACGCCATGCTGCTCGGCAATCGCCACGTCAAAACAGCGGCTGGGATAACGCTCCGCCATAAGGTTCAAACCGGTACCATCCGGCATCGCGGCGGTCACGGCACAGATGCGGTCATCCCGCGCAGCCTCGTCCACCAGCGCCTTGCCGAACGTTGCAGTATAGGATGGCGCGTTGGAGGGTGCCTTGAACTGTTTGCCGGTCACGACGTCAAAACGGGCGGTGGCATGGCCCCGATCCCGCGCGGCCTCGGCCGGGGCATAGCCCTTGCCCTTCTTGGTGATGATATGGAGCATCACCGGCCCTGTCGCCCGCTGGCGCAAGGTGCGCAGCAAAGGCAAGAGCTGATCCATGTCATGCCCGTCAATGGGCCCCACGTAAGAGAACCCAAGCTCCTCGAAAAGCGTCCCGCCAACCGCCATGCCCTTGATCATTTCCTTGGCGCGCTTCGCACCTTCGCGGAAGGGTTCGGGCAACAGCGAGACAGCGCCCTTGGCCGCTGCCTTGAATTCCTGGAACGGCTCGCCTGCGTAAAGTCGCGAAAGATAGGACGACATCGCCCCTACAGGCGGCGCAATCGACATGTCATTGTCGTTCAGGATCACGAACAGGCGCTTGTCGAGATGCCCGGCATTGTTCATCGCTTCATAGGCCATACCGGCCGAGATCGACCCATCCCCGATCACCGCAATCGCATCGCCAAGGCCACCATCGCACTGCCCGCCCAGATCGCGCGCTACGGCAAAGCCAAGTGCGGCGGAAATCGAGGTCGAGGAATGCGCCGCGCCAAACGGGTCATAGACGCTCTCGGAGCGCTTAGTGAAACCACTCAGCCCACCTTCCTGACGCAAGGTGCGGATGCGATCCCGCCGTCCGGTCAGGATCTTGTGTGGGTAACACTGGTGTCCCACATCCCAGATCAGCTTGTCACGTGGCGTGTCGAACACCGCATGCAGCGCCACGGTCAGCTCAACCACGCCAAGCCCGGCGCCAAGGTGTCCGCCGGTTTCGGAAACGGCGGAAATGGTTTCCGAACGCAATTCCTTTGCCACCTGAGTCAACTCGGCATCCGAGAACTGTTTCAGGTCCGCCGGGCTTTGCACCCGGTCTAGCAGGGGGGTATCGGGTCTGGCTGACATGGCCTCGCCTTTTTGTTAGCTGTCTCGCGAGATAACGAAACGGGCGGCTTCCCGCAAGGCATCGGCCTTGTTTCCATACGGCGAAAGCGCCACGCAGGCATCTTCCACCAGCGCTTCGGCACGATCCCGCGCGCCTTCCAGCCCCATGAGGGATACGAAAGTTGCTTTTCCGGCCTCGGCATCCTTGCCCACGGCCTTGCCTACCTTGGCCGCGTCCCCTTCGACATCCAGAATGTCGTCGGCAATCTGGAAGGCAAGCCCCAGGTCCTCTGCATAGCGCTGCAAAGGGGCCGTCTCGGCCCCGGCCATCACCGCGCCGACACTGGCAGACCACGCGATCAACGCGCCGGTCTTGCCCGCCTGCAACCGGGTGATTTCCTCAAGGGACAGGGGCTCGGGCGCCGTTTCCGCCGCGATGTCGAGCGCCTGACCCAGCACCATGCCCTGCGCCCCCGCAGCACGCGCCAGCGTCACGGTCAGAGCCGCACGCACGGCCGGATCAGGGTGGCATTCCGGGCGGCTGACACATTCAAACCCCAACGTATGCAGCGCATCGCCCGCCAAGACGGCCGTGCATTCGTCCCATTTGACATGCACCGTTGGCAGGCCGCGACGCAACGCGTCATCGTCCATGCAGGGCAGGTCATCATGCACAAGGCTATAGGCGTGAATGGCTTCGATCGCGGTCGCGGGCCAAATCGCTTGATCCGGGTCGATTCCGTGCAGGCGCGCACTTTCCAGCACGAGAAAGGCCCGCAACCGTTTGCCGCCCGCGCTGGCATAGCGCATGGCCTCGACAACAGGCAGATCGCCCATCGGAGCCATGACAGTTTGCAAATGCGCCTCTACCCGCTGGGCGGCATCTTTCAGATGGGATTGGAACACGTATCAGCCCCTGTCGGTTCGCGCGTCAGAGACCATCAACGGGCTTGAGCCCAGCCGGGTTGCCGTCGCCGTCCAGCGTGATCGCCGCGACCTTTTCCTCGGCTTCCTTGAGCTTGGCTTCGCACCGCTTCTTCAATTCCGCGCCGCGCTCATAAAGCTTGATGGAATCCTCAAGCGCCACGTCACCGCGTTCCAGTTGGCCAACAACCTTTTCCAGCTCGGCCATGGCCGCTTCAAAGCTCAACTCACTGACTGGCGTGTCACTCATCCCGCTCTCTCCATCAAGACACTCACGTGGGCCGCGACCGAAGCCGCCAGCGCGTTCAGATCATATCCGCCTTCCAGAGTCGAGACGATCCGTCCGCCGCAATGGATATCGGCCAGGTCACACAGCCGCCCTGTGATCCATGCGAAATCGTCGCTGGTCCAGTTCAACTGCGCCAGCGGATCGGCGGCATGGGCATCAAAGCCAGCCGATATGATCAGGAGTTCCGGCTTGAATCGCTCCAGTGCCGGAAATGCCTCTGCTTCGTAGGTGGCACGCATCAGGCGGCCGTCACTATGCGGTGGCAGGGGCAGGTTGTGGATGTTGCCGCTCGCGCCTGTGTCCTCGGCCATGCCGGTTCCGGGCCATAGCGGGTTCTGATGCGAAGAGATGAAATAGCTTCGCGGCTCGTCCCACAAGAGCGCCTGCGTGCCGTTGCCGTGATGCACGTCGAAATCCACCACCGCGACACGCGACAGCCCATGCCGCTCAAGCGCGTGTTTTGCAGCAATCGCAGCATTACCAAAAAGACAGAAGCCCATCGGTGTGCTTTGCTCGGCATGGTGTCCCGGCGGGCGACAGGCGACAAAGGCGTTGCCCACCTCTTCGTCCAGAACCGCGTCCACCGCCGCAATACAAGCCCCCGCCGCGCGCCGCGCTGCCTGCATGGAACCGGAAGACATCCATGTATCGCCATCCAACGGCACCGCCCCGGTTTCGGGCTCGGCCGCGGCGATGGCGTCGATATGGCTCTGCGGATGGCACAAGGTCAGGTCTTCATCGCTGGCCAGCGGCGCCGTGCGTCGGTCCAGAGCCTGAAACTGCAGCGCCGACAAAGCGCCGTAGATGTGTTCCAGCCGCGCCACCTGCTCGGGATGGCCCGATGGGGTGACATGCTGCATGCAATCGGGATGGGTGAACAAGGCGGTGGTCATCGTCCCTCTTTCATTTTGCCCAAAATACTCAACTTCCAACGCCCATCACGGGCGGCGCAGCGTCAGTCGGGCGCCAGCATATAGCCCGCACCCCGTACTGTCTGCAGATAACGCGGCTGCTTGGGGTCCTCTTCGATCTTGCGACGCAATCGCGTGATCTGCACATCCACGGCGCGCTCCTGCGCCTGCCCCTTGTCGCGCCCGAGGTCTTCGACCAGCTTGGCGCGCGTGATCGGTTCGCCTGGGTTTGCTGAAAAGATCCGCATGAGCTGGGCCTCGGTCGCGGTAAGCCGCACCGGCGCGTCGCCCTGCCACATCTCGCCCCGGTCGATGTCATAACGGATCGACCCAAGGTGCAGCACCTTAGGCACCGTGTCGGCCTCGTCCGGCTCCGGCATCCTCCGCAGGATCGCGTTGATCCGCAGGAGCAATTCCTTGGGTTCGAACGGCTTGGCAAGATAATCATCCGCCCCCGCCTCAAGCCCGGCAATCCGGTCTTCGGTCTCTCCCTTTGCCGTTAAGAGTAGGACCGGCGTCATCGACGTTTCCCGAATGGCCCGGGTCAGGCTCATGCCGTCTTCACCTGGCATCATCACGTCCAGAACGATCAGGTCGAAATCCAGACCCGACAGAATACGCCGCGCGTGGGCGGCATCGCGCGCCGCCGTGACAAGAAACCCATGCCGCATGAGGAACTTGCGTAACAGGCCGCGAATGCGTTCGTCGTCATCGACAATCAAAAGATGAGGCGCAACGTCGTTCATGATGCCCCCTATTGTCCGGTTTCGCGTAGTGACAGGTACTGGCGCTGCAACTCGCCGTCCATCATCGCCTCAAGCACCCGACGAAAACCAGCCACAGCCTCTGGACCGGCATCACGATAGGCCGACCGCATGCGCGCGCGCTGCGCATCCGACAGGCGGTTTTCCAGCGCCTCGCCTGCCTCGGTCAGGTAAAGGTTACGTTCGCGCCGGTCGGTGGTGCCGACGCGGCTCTCGACCAGTCCATCCTCAATCAGGGTGCGCAACACCCGGTTCAGCGACTGCTTGGTCACACCAAGAATGGCCAGAAGATTGGTAACAGTCGTCCCCGGCGCACGCTTGATGAAGTGGATCGCCCGGTGATGCGCCCGTCCATAGGCCATGGTCGCCAGAATGCGATCCGGGTCCGCGGTAAAGCCGCGATAGGCGAAATACATCGCCTCGATGCCTTGCCTCAGCTGCTCGTCGGTGAGAAAAAGCAGGCTCTCGCTGCTGCTGGTAGCGTCGCCCATCGCCCCCTCCGGTGTTCATTTTTGCCTGTTATTGTGCCACAATACGTCAGCTTTGTTGACACTCCAAGCGTCAACTGGTAGCGACTCGCAGATTTTGCGCAACTTTGTGACCGTTTCGGCCATTTTTCGCGCAACAAATGAAAATCGACGTAAGGAAAGGAAGCGGCCATGGCGGGCGCAGCATATGATGATCGTGACGGCGTGATCTGGATGGACGGCGAACTGGTCCCGTGGCGGGATGCCAAGGTGCATATCCTGACCCATGCAATGCACTATGCCTCGTCTGTATTCGAGGGCGAACGTGCCTACAACGGCAAGATTTTCAAAAGCCGCGAGCATTCCGAACGTCTGATCGCCAGCGCCGAGGCGCTGGACATGCCGATGAAATGGTCCGTGGACGACATTGAAGCCGCCAAGGAAGAGGCGCTCAAGGCGTCCGGCCTGCAGGATGCCTATGTCCGCGCGCTTGTCTGGCGCGGCTCGGGCGAAGACATGGGTGTGGCCTCTGCCAGAAACCCGGTGCGCATGGCCGTCGCGGTCTGGGGGTGGGGTGCCTATTACGGCGACGCCAAGATGCAGGGCGCCAAGCTCGACATCGCGGAATACAAACGCCCCTCTCCGGAAACAATCCCGGTGCACGCCAAGGCTGCCGGGCTTTACATGATCTGCACCATCTCCAAGCACAAGGCCGAGGCCAAGGGCTGTTCCGACGCACTGTTCATGGATTATCGCGGCTACGTGGCCGAGGCGACCGGCGCCAACATCTTCTTCGTCAAGGACGGCGAAGTGCACACCCCGCTGCCCGATTGCTTCCTCAACGGTCTGACCCGTCAGACCGTGATCGGGATGCTGAAAGAGCGCGGTGTCACCGTGCATGAACGCCACATCATGCCCGAGGAAATGGAAGGGTTCGAACAGTGCTGGCTGACCGGCACCGCCGCCGAAGTGACCCCGGTGGGTCAGATCGGCGACTACACGTTCGAAGTCGGCGACCTGACCCGCGAGATCGCGGAAGCCTATGAGAAGCTTGTCCGCAGCTGATGGCGGGCCTGCGCGCCGCCATTGAACAGGCCGGGGTAAAGGACGGCGCCACGCTGTCCTTTCACCATCACCTGCGCAATGGCGACGACGTGATGCGGCGGGTGCTGGCCACTTGTTCCGACATGGGGCTGCGCGACCTGCATATCGCGCCATCCTCGCTTTTTCCGGTGCACGGTGCGCTTGTCCCCTTCATGGAAAATGGCACTGTCAGCCGGATCACCACCTCCTACATGACCGGCCCGTTGGCCGACGCCGTCAAGGCAGGTGCCCTGCCCCACCCCGTGCGCCTGCAAAGCCACGGCGGGCGGGCTGCCGCGATTGCTTCCGGGCGCCTGAAGATCGACGCCGCCTTTATAGCGGCCCCCGCCGTGGATGATCTGGGCAACCTTTCCGGTGCGGTCGGACCATCGGCCTGCGGCCCGCTGGGCTATGCCATGGTCGACGCGGCGCACGCCGCGCATGTCATCGCGCTGACGGACCACCGCCGTGACACCCTCCCGCGCATCTGCATTCCGGCCGATCAGGTCGAACAGACCGTCGATGTGGACCACATCGGCGATTCACGCCAGATCGCGTCAGGCACCACAGGGCGCGCGCCCTCCGAAAATGGTCGGATCATCGCCGACCTGACAGCACGCCTGATTGCCTGTTCGGGCCTGTTGCAGGACGGTTTTTCGTTTCAGACCGGGGCCGGGGCGACCTCACTGGCAGTCGCCCGAGCGCTCGCTCCGCTGATGTCAAACTGCGGTGTGACAGGGGATTTCGCGGCAGGCGGGATCACCGGCGCGCTGGTCGACATGCTGCACGCCGGTCTGTTTCGCAAGCTTTGGGATGTTCAGGCCTTCGACCTTGCCGCAGTACGATCCTATGGCGAGGACCCGGCACATCTGCCCATGTCGGCGGAGCTTTATGCCAGCCCGGATCGCCTCGACAGCATTGCACGCCAACTGGACGTAATGATCCTTGGTGCTGCCGAGGTCGATGCGGATTTCAACGTCAATGTGACCTGTGCCAGTGACGGGCGCATCATCGGCGGATCGGGCGGACATGCCGACACCGCCGCCGGGGCGAAGCTACCGATCGTAACCACGACCTTGCGGGCAGGCGGACATGCGAAGCTTGTAGAAGCGCTGGCCTGCCTGACCACACCCGGCACCACCATCGGCGCGGTTGTGACCGAGGCGGGTATCGCCATTCACCCCACACGCCCCGACCTCGCAGAGCGGGCGCGGCGGGCCGGATTGCCGCTCACCTCCCTTTCAGAGCTGCGCCGGATGGCCGGGGAAACCACCCCAATGGGGCGTGGGGCAGGCCGTGTCATTGCGGAATGCGAAGGCCCAAACGGCGAGACGATCGACACGATCCGCATGGCATGATCCCGTCGCGCGCGCGGAGCGTCTTGGCGGCCATGCCCCGCCGGATAGGGACCTGTCATACGATCTTGACCAAAAATTCAAAAAACTGACGGAGCCGTGTTACCCTTTCCCCTTGAGGTGTTTGCGTGAACCCATCCCATTTGGAAACCGCGAGGGAAACCGATGACCAAGCTTCTCACACCGACCCGCCGAGCCCTTCTGGCAGGCGGCACCGCCTTTGCCGCCACACTGGCCCTGCCATCACTCAGCCGTGCCGCGTCGCGCCCCGTTTTTACCCATGGCGTTCAGTCCGGCGATGTCGATGCCGCCTCTGGTATGATTTGGACCCGCACCGATCGGCCCGCGAGCGTGATGATGGAAGTCTCGACCACCGAGAGCTTCTCCAATGCCCGCACCCTGCCCCCGATGAACGCGCTGCCCGAAAGCGACCTTGCCGTGAAGCGGCTGGTTGACGGGCTGCCCGCTGACCAAGACATCTTCTACCGCTTTGTTGCGGCCGACCTGAACGACGTGAACGCCGTCAGCGAGCCGATCATTGGCCAATTCCGCACCGCACCGACCGAGAAACGCGACATCCGCTTTGCCTGGTCGGGCGACACCGCCGGTCAGGGCTGGGGCATTGATGATCAGGGCATGGCGACCTATGCCACATTGGCCAGGCACCGCCCCGACTTTTTCATCCACTCGGGCGATACGATCTATGCCGACGGCCCGATGCAGGACACGGTCGAAAAGAACGGAGAGGTGATCTGGAAGAACACCACCCTGATCGACGAGAAGCGCAAGGTGGCCGAGACGCTGGACGAATTCCGGGGCCAATGGAAATACAACATGATGGATGCCCATGTGCAGGCCATGAATGCCATCTGCCCGACCTTTTACCAATGGGATGACCACGAGGTCGTCAACAACTGGTCGCCGACCCGCGACCTGATGGGTGACGATCGCTATTCGGAAAAATCCGTGCATGTACTGGCCGCGCGCGCAGGTCGGGCGTTCCACGAAATGACTCCGATCCGCTATACCCCGGCCGAGCCGGGTCGGGTCTATCGCAAGATCTCCTATGGTCCGATGCTGGACGTGTTCTTCCTTGACCTGCGCAGCTACCGCGCGGGGAACAATGACGGGATGCAAACCGAAATGGGGCCGGAAACTGTGCTGTTGGGCGCCGAGCAGCTGGCCTGGCTGAAGCGGTCATTGGCCGCCTCGAAGGCCACGTGGAAAGTGATCGCCTGCGACATGCCGATCGGACTGGTGGTCTGGGACCAGTGGAAAACCCAGTCTGGCGTCGAAGCCATTGCCAATGGCGATAATGGCCCGGCCAAGGGGCGCGAGCTGGAGCTGGCGGATGTGCTGAAATTCATCAAGACCGAAGGCATCCGGAACACGGTTTGGTTCACGGCGGATGTGCATTACACCGCAGCGCATTACTACAACCCCGACAAGGCGGCCTTCCAGGATTTCGATCCCTTCTGGGAATTCGTATCCGGACCGCTGCACGCCGGGACCTTTGGCCCCAACGCGCTCGACATGACGTTCGGACCAGAGGTGAAATACGTCAAGGCGCCGACCAAGGAGCAAGGGGTCAACCTGCCACCGAGCATGGGACTTCAGTTCTTCGGTCTCGTCGATATTGACGGCGCCACGCAGCAGATGACCGTGCGCCTCATGGACCGTGCGGATACCGAACTGTGGACGGTGACGCTTGATCCCGATCTGTCGGCGATCTGATCTGAGATCGGTGGGAGGGGGCGCTGCCCCCTCTTGCCCCGGCCGGGGCAATTCACCCCGGGGGTATTTTGAGAAAAAGAAAGATCAGGCGGTCAACCTTGCGGTGTCATGGTCTTGCGCGCCGAGCGTTTCAGGCCGAGCTGGCGTTCGCGCCAAATGATCAGAACCCCGGCAAAAATGATGATCGCGGCGCCGACGAGCATGAAGGGCGTGGGCACTTCGTCAAACCAGGCATAGCCAATCACCAGCGCAAACAGGATCGCCGAGTAGTCGAACGGCGCCACGGTTGAAGCCGGGGCATATCGGTAGCTTGTTGTCAGAAAAATCTGGGCAATGCCCCCCAGCAACCCGGCACCGATCAACAGCAGCATTTCCCACCCCGTCGGGATCACCCAGCCAAAGGGCAGCGTCAAAAGCGACAGGCCGGTCGCGGTGAGCGAGAAGTAGAACACGATGGCGGAAGTCTCTTCCGATTGCACCAGCTTGCGGATGTGAATCTGCGCCAGCGCGCGAAAGACCGCGGACCCAAGAACCAGCATCACTCCCAACGCAGCAGCGTCTGTCGCGGCCCCTCCCCCAAAGATCGTCAGGCGCGGCCAAAGTACGATCATGACCCCTGCCAAGCCAATCGCCACGGCGGTGAGTCGAAAGGCGCGCACGGTTTCCCCGAGAAACATCGCGGCAAAGATCACCGTCAAGAGCGGCGCGGTGAACCCGATGGCGGTCACCTCGGGCAGCGGTAGATACCCCAGCGACGCAAAGCCCAGCGCCATGGCCGTCGTGCCGATCAGACCGCGCCAGAAATGGCCCATCGGGTTCTTGACCTTGAACCCTGTCGCGAGATCGCCGCGCTGCCAGAGCCAGGCCACGATCACAGGCAGAGCGATCGCTGAACGAAAAAACACCGCCTGCCCGGTTGGAACATGGCCCGCCGTCGCCTTGATGAACGCAGCCATGACCGAAAACAGGCCCACGGCAACAAGCATATAGAGAATTCCACGGGCCGGATTCATGGCGACACCCTGTCGATCGAAACACCATTTTGTTAACAGCTTAATCGCCTTGTGGAAACCTCCCCCTTGATCTTTGCCTGACAGGGCGCGAAGACATGGACACGTTCAAAGGAGGCCTCCCGCATGTATGAGCAAAACCACCTGATCGCGCGCCTGCGCGCCGCGTCTCTGGGGCAGGATGACCGGGTGTTTGCCGAGAGTCCGGGGCGTGCCCCGATCTCTTTTGGCGCGCTTTTTGCCGGGGCGGAGCACATGGCCGCAGCCTTGCAGACATTGGGCGTTGAACCGGGTGACCGGGTGGCGGTGCAGGTCGAGAAAACCATCGAAGCGATCCAGCTATATCTGGGCACGGTCATGGCTGGCGGGGTCTTCCTGCCGCTGAACACCGCCTATACCACGCCCGAGGTCGCCTATTTCCTTGGGGATGCCACACCGCGCGTCGTGGTTTGCGACCCGGCGCGGGAAGCGGACATTGCCGGGATCGCAGGGGATGCAAAGGTCATGACGCTGGATGCGAACGGCGCAGGCAGCATGGCCGACGCTGCAACCGCTCAGACCGGTTTCACACCCGTAGCGCGCGCCGCAGATGACCTCGCCGCGATCCTGTATACCTCGGGCACCACAGGGCGCTCCAAGGGCGCAATGCTGAGCCATGACAACCTGTCTTCCAACTCTGAAACCTTGCGCGACACCTGGCGCTTTACCGACCAGGACGTGCTGATCCACGCCCTGCCGATCTTTCACACGCATGGGCTTTTCGTGGCAACCAACGTGGCACTTCTGGCCGGGGCATCGGTGGTGTTCCTTGCCAAGTTCGACGCCGATGCCATTCTTGAGGCTATGCCGCGTGCCACCAGCCTGATGGGGGTGCCAACCTTCTACACACGGCTTCTGGACGATCCGCGCCTCGACAGGACGCGCGCCGCCAACATGCGCCTGTTCATTTCCGGCTCTGCGCCCCTTCTGGTGGACACGCATGAAAAATGGGAGGCCCGCACCGGGCATCGGATTCTCGAACGCTATGGCATGACCGAAACCAACATGAGCACCTCGAACCCCTATGACGGGGAACGGCGCGCCGGCACGGTGGGGTTCCCCTTGCCCGGCGTCGAGGCGCGCATCCGGCTTAAAGAGGAAGAACTCGCGCAGGGCGAAATTGGCGTTTTGGAAGTGCGCGGCCGCAACGTGTTTCAGGGCTATTGGCAGATGCCGGAAAAGACCGCCGAAGAGCTGTTGCCCGATGGCTGGTTCATCACCGGAGATTTGGCCAGGATGGACGCGGACGGCTATGTCACCATTGTCGGGCGTGACAAGGATCTGGTGATCACCGGCGGGTTCAACGTCTATCCCAAAGAGGTCGAAAGCCTGATCGACGACCTGCCCGGCATCAAGGAAAGCGCCGTGATCGGCGTGCCCCACCCCGATTTTGGCGAGGCCGTCGTGGCGGTTGTCGTGCCCGAGGGCGACGCCCCAACACCCGAAGCGATCACCGCACCGCTGGCCGCGCAACTGGCCAAGTTCAAACAACCCAAGACCGTGATCTTCCTGCCTGAGTTGCCCCGTAACACCATGGGCAAGGTACAGAAAAAGGCACTGCGAGAGACCTACGCAAACTTGTTTCAATAACGCGCAGAGCTTGCCCTCAGACACAGGGGCTGAAAGACTGGAAGGCGGAGGAGACCCGCCCCATGTCCAACGCCCCCGTGTTCGAGATTGACCCGCAGGATTTCTGGCAAGACCCCTACCCCATGCTCAAGCAGATGCGGGCCGAGGCGCCGATCGCCTATGTTCCGCAACTGGGCTCAACGCTGATCACGCGGCGCGATGCAATTTTTGAAAACGAGAAGAAGATCGAGGTGTTTTCCTCGGATCAGCCGGACGGGTTGATGACCGTGCTCATGGGGCAGAACATGATGCGCAAGGATGGTGCGGATCACGCGGCCGAGCGCAAGGCGATCTTCCCCACCGTATCGCCCAAGACCGTGCGGGACGTCTGGAAGGCCCAGTTCGAAGCGGCGACGCGCGATGTACTGGAGCGGGTCAAACCTCAAGGCGCAACCGATCTTGTGGCCGAAATCGCGCGCCCCATTTCCGGTGAGGCGCTCAAGGCGATGACGGGTCTGACCAATATGACCTGGCAGGAGATGGACAGGGTCAGCCAGGGCATGATCGACGGCTGCGCCAATTACGCAGGCGACCCCGAGGTCGAGGCCCAATGCCATGATTGCACAGCCTCGATCGACGCCCATATCGACGCGCGCATGCTTGATCTCAAGACCACGCCGGATCACTCGCTTTTGTCGGTCATGCTGGAGGCGGGCCTGCCGATGGAAGCGATCCGCGCCAATGTGAAGCTGGCGATCAGCGGCGGGCAGAATGAACCGCGCGACGCGATTGCCGGGGCTGTTTGGGCGCTGCTGACCCACCCTGATCAGCTTGCGTTGGTGCGCGACGGTGTGGCCACGTGGCAGCAGGTCTTCGAGGAATACGCCCGCTGGATTTCACCCATCGGCATGTCACCGCGCCGGGTGGCTCAACCCTATGAAACCCAAGGCGTGCGTTTTGAGCCGGAGGACCGGGTGTTCCTGATGTTCGGCTCGGGCAATCGGGACGAAGCGGTGTTTGCGCGACCGGATGTCTTTGACATCACGCAGGATTGCGGCCCGGCAATCAGCTTTGGCGCAGGCCCGCATTTCTGTGCGGGGGCATGGGCCGCGCGCTGTCTGATTGCCGAGGTGGCCTTGCCGATGATCTTTGAAACGCTGCCGGATCTTCACCTTGATGGCGCGGCGCCCTTTGGCGGCTGGGCGTTTCGCGGCCCCTTGCGCGTGCCGGTCGCGTGGTAAGGCCTCAGACCAACAGGAAAAGCAGCACCGAAAGCGTGACAAAGGCGCCCGAGGTGGCCATCAGCATCGCGATGGACGCGGCTCCTTCCAGCCCCTGTTCCTGAGCCAGAACCGTGTAGATGCCAAACATCGGCATCGCCGCCGACAGGATCACCGCCACGTGCAGATCAGCAGGCAGCACCACCCAGCCCAATGCCATCAGCGCCGCCGCACTCAGGGCGACCAGAACGGGGTGCAGGATCAGCTTGCCCAAGGCAATTTGCACGGCCATCTTCCAGTTGCCCTTCATCGGCAGGCCCACCAGCGATCCCCCGATCACGATCAGCGACAGGGCCGACGCCGAGGCCGCAAGCATCTGGAACAGGCGCGCGGCGGGACCGGGCAGCGGGATTTGCAGCAGGGACACCAACAGACCCAATAGCAGGCCGATCACCATCGGACGGCGCAGCACGCCCCAGAGCACCTTGCCGATCAACCGCATCGGCGACAGGCCCGGCTGATCCTTGGCCAGCTCCATCAACATCAGGCAGAGCGGGATCAGGACCACGTTTTCCACCAGCATATTGAGGGCAAGGATCACCCCGGCCAGATCGGGGAACACCAAAAGCATGGTCGGATAGCCCACGAAGCCGGAATTGGGACAGGTCGACCCCATCACGGCGATCGCGCGCCGCGGGCGGTCGGCGGCGGTGAGGCTGAACCATGCGAAACTCAATCCGAGTGTCAGAACGCCGCCCACAAGGAAAACCAGCATGTAGTCGGGCCGTATGACCTCAGACAGATTGCGGCTTGCCACGGCGTGAAAGATCAAGGCAGGCAGCGCGATATCCATCACGTATTTGCCCAGCACACGCAGATCCGCAGGTTTGAACCACCCGCGCCAGACGATCAGGTAGCCAATCGCGATGGCGGCATAGATCGGAAAGGTGATGGCAAGGATCTGGGTCATGTCGGATCGGCCCAACCCCGAGGCCCGGTTGTACCGATCTCCTCAGCCAGCCCGTCGATAAAGCGCAGCATCCGGGCGCAGCGTTCTTGCGCTAGGGCGCGCCCCGCCTCTGTGAGCATATCTTCCGGCAGGCGCAAAAGCTTGGCAGGCCAATGATCGAGCGCAAACGCCGTGTCATCCAGTTCCCTGCCCGAGGCAAAAGGATCACCCGGATCGTAAAACGTGCGCCCCAGTGCACCGGAGACGGCAAAGCAACGGGCAATCCCAATCGCACCCAGCGCATCGAGACGATCCGCATCGCGCAGGATACGGGCTTCGGGTGTCTTTGGAGGAATACCTGCCGAAAAACTGTGCGCCTTGATAGCATGGCGTGCCGCTGCAATCGCTTCCGGCGCAAAGCCCAGTGCGTAAAGGATCGGACCCGCCGCGTCCGCCGCCAGAGTCGACGCCTTGGCGCGGTTGGGCGCATCCTTGGGCAGGTTGACAAGATCGTGCAGGTAACAGGCCGCCAGCAAAACCGGCTTGTCCACGTTGGTTATGTCCGCTGCAATCCGCTGGGCATTGGCCCAGACACGGTCAAGATGAGCAAGATCATGGGCAGGGTCAGTTGCCATATGCTCGGAGGCGACCCGGCGTAGCTGATCCCGCAAGCCCTGCATGTCAGCCGATCTTGCCGCGGTTTTCTCCGACCTGCCCACGATGCAAGAGCATGTGGTCGAGGATCACGCAGGCCATCATCGCTTCCCCGACCGGGACGGCACGAATGCCCACGCAGGGATCGTGACGGCCCTTGGTAATCACGTCGATCGGGCTGCCGTCCTTGCGGATCGACTTGCGCGGAGACAGGATCGACGACGTGGGCTTCACCGCAAACCGAACAACGACGTCCTGCCCGGTGGAAATCCCGCCAAGAATGCCCCCGGCGTGGTTGGAACTGTATTCCGGGCCATTCTCGCCCATGGTGATCTCGTCGGCATTCTCGGTGCCCCTGAGACGCGCCGCAGCCATGCCTTCCCCGATCTCCACGCCTTTGACCGCGTTGATCGACATCATCGCGGCGGCCAGATCGGTGTCGAGTTTGCCATAGACAGGCGCGCCCAGACCGGCGGGCACGTTGCGCGCCACGACCTCGACAATGGCACCAACCGAGTCATGCGCCTTGCGCAGGGCCAGAAGATGGGCTTCCCATTCCTGCGCCACTTCGGGGCCTTGCGGGATCCAGAAATCATTCTGCCCGATGGCGTCCCAGTCAAACGTGCTGCGGTCAATCTCGAGATCGCCCATCGCCACCATGTAGCCGGTGATTTCGACATTCGGAGCCAGCGCCTTGATCGCCTCGCGCGCCACGCCCCCGGCGGCAACCCGCGCGGCCGTCTCGCGCGCAGAACTGCGCCCGCCGCCACGATAGTCGCGGATGCCGTATTTCTGCCAATAGGTGATATCGGCATGGCCGGGCCGGAAGGTTTCGGAAATGTCACCGTAATCCTTGCTGCGCTGATCGGTGTTCTCGATCATCAGCTGGATCGGCGTCCCGGTGGACTGGCCCTCGAAAACGCCGGACAGGATTTTCACCGCGTCCGGTTCGTTGCGCTGGGTCGTGTTCTTGTTCTGACCAGGGCGCCGCTTGTCAAGCCAGTGCTGAAGCATGTCCGCCTCAATCGGCACGCCCGGAGGACAGCCATCCACCGTTGCGCCAAGGGCGGGCCCATGGCTCTCGCCCCAGGTGGTGACGCGGAAAAGGTGGCCAAAGCTGTTCATCGACATGGGCGGGCGGGCTCCTGAAAATCTTCGAGGTGTCTAGCGGTCAGCGCGCCATTGCTCAAGGGTCTTTGCCTTCACCGCCCCCTATCCAAAGCGATAGCTTGATGCCGTCACGCCGCCTCGGATGTTCTCCTGATGATAGACGCGGCTTGCGACATCGGCCTCGGCGGCCCCGAGGGCCACGAACAGCGGTACGAGATGATCTTCTTCCTTGTGACACACGCGGGCAAATGGACCCTGTTCCCAGTCAAGCAACTGCGCGGTGCGCTCGGCGGGGGATCGTTTGAGAACCTCACCAAGCCAGGCGTCGAATTTCTCCGACGGCTCCTTGGCTGAGGGATTGAAAAGCCGCAGGTTGTGAAAGCTAAGCCCCGACCCCACGATCAGCACCCCCTGATCGCGCAGGGGGGCCAGCGCGCGTCCAAGTGCAAAATGCTCCGCCGGGTCATAGGACTGGCGCATCGACACTTGCAAAAGGGGCACATCGGCCTTTGGGTACATGACCGCCATCGGCACGAACGTGCCATGATCAAACCCCTGTGCAGCATCAAGCCGGGTTGGAAGCCCCGCATCCGAAATCAACTGCGCGACCTCTTCGGCCAAATCGGGCGCACCCGGGGCGGGATAGCTGATCTCGTAAGTGTGAGCCGGGAAGTTATAGTAATCGTACACCATCGGCGGGCGAGGCGAGGACATGACGGCGTATTCATTCCCCTCCCAATGGCCAGAGATCATCAGCACGGCCTTGGGGCGGGTAGCGATTTGCTCGGGCATTCTGGCCAGAGACTCGGCCAATGGCGCAAACTCGGCGGCCATCTCGGGAATCCATGGCCACGGTCCCCCGCCATGCGAGATAAAATAAGTTGGCAGGCGCGTGCTCATGGCGTCTCTCCTTGGTTACGATACTACCGCCAAGATAACCCCGCCACCAACGCACAAAAGGCAAAAGATGACACAGGGTATGTGCAAATTTGCGCGGAGCGGCTCAGGGCACCAGCACCGCCGCCCCCTGCAAATGCCCCGCCCGCAAATCGTCGAGCGCCCTGTTCGCGTCCTCCAGCGGATAGACCGTCGTCTCGGTTTGAACCCCCGCCGCCGCGGCCAGCGGAAAGAACGCGTCCCCGTCCGCGCGGGTCAGGTTGGCCACAGAGCGGATTTCGCGTTCTTCCCACAGATCCGCATAAGGAAAGGCCGGGATGTCACTCATGTGGATGCCCCCCGACACAACGCGCCCGCCCTTGCGCACGTCCTTCAGCGCCTTCGGAATAAGCGCCCCCACCGGCGCAAACAGAATCGCCGCATCCAGCGGTTCGGGGCTTGGCTCGGTCGATGCACCAGCCCATGCCGCCCCCAGCCGCCGGGCGAAATCCTGCGCCTCGCGGTCGCCTTCGCTGGTAAAGGCCAGCACCTTGCGGTCCTGCCAGACGGCGATCTGGCACAGGATATGCGCCGCTGCGCCAAAACCATACAACCCCAGAACCTTGCCCTCTCCTGCGAGAGACAGGCTGCGATACCCGATCAACCCGGCACAGAGCAGCGGAGCAAGGGCAACCGGGTCGCCGTCCTCCGGCAGGACAAAGGTAAAATCCGTATGGGCCAGACAATACTCTGCATAGCCCCCGTCAAAGGTATACCCCGTGAACAACGGTGCGTCGCACAGGTTTTCCCGATGGTCCGCGCAATAGGGACACGTCCCGCAGGCATGTCCAAGCCACGGCACCCCCACTCTCTGCCCTTCGGCATACCCCGTCACATCCAGCCCCAGCGCAGCGATGCGCCCGACGACCTCATGCCCCGGCACAAGCGGCAGCTTGGGCGATGTGAGATCTCCGTCAGCGACATGCAAATCCGTACGGCAAACACCACACGCCTCGACTCGGATCAGAACCTGCCCCGGCCCAGGCGTCGGACAGGGTATGTCACGCAACACCAAAGGCTGACCCTGCTGCTCTAGAACCATTGCACGCATGTACGTCTCCTTGCCGTTCCATTCAGTCTAGCAGGGCACGAGATCGCATCCGATGAGGTGGATCAAGTTTGCGTGGCACTCCAGCCAACGTTGGTTTGAATCGGAAATTGCGGTAGCATGATCATGCGCAAACAGCGGAGCGGGTCCTTGGAAAGAAAACTCGCCACGATCATGGTCGGAGATTTTGTCGGGTCGACCCCGGCGATGCAGGCTGATGAAGAGGCTGCCTTGGAACGGGTCGTGCTTGGATTGGACATGGTGTCATCCTGTATCCAGCACTATGGCGGGCGGGTCTTCAATACGGCGGGCGACGCCATCCTTGCCGAGTTCGACAGCCCAGTGAATGCTCTGAAGGCGGCCATCGAGGCGCGGTCCCAAATGGCGTCGGCGCAGGGCCTGTCTCCACGGGACATGCGCTTTGGTCTCCACATTGCCGATGTCGTTTGCGTGGATGAAGACCTGCGCGGCGACGGGGTGAATATTGCCGCTCGGTTGCAACAGGGCGCAGACCCCGGCGAAATCGACGTGTCCGGCACGCTGTTCCAGCACGTGCGCAGGGTATCCCCGTGCACGTTCTCCGACATGGGCGAGCGGCTCTTCAAGGGCCTGTCCGAGCCGTTACAGGTCATGCGCGTCAGCGCGTCGATGGACCGCCACGTGTTTCAGAAGGCCCCAACCGTCCCCGCGCCGCAATCGGCATATCGTCCGAACTCGATCGCAGTCGTGCCCTTTCGTACGGGTCCGACAGAGGACGAGAACCAGTCCTTTCTGGCCGAGGGGCTGAGCGAAGACATCATCCACGAACTTGGCATGATCCGTTCGCTATTTGTCAGTTCGCGTACGGCATCCAGCATGCTGAACACCGAGGACCCGGTCGAGATCGGCAAGGCGCTTGGCGTGCGCTACGTGTTGACCGGAGCGGTGCGCAAACTGGGTCCACGCGTGCGACTGAACGTCAGCCTGTCAAATACCACCGATGGCGGTCTTGTCTGGTCGGACCGCATCCAGCGCCCCTTTGACGAGTTGCTTGACGCGATGGAGGAGATCGTTGCGCGGGTGGCGGCGACGGTTTACGGCCGGATCGACCACGCCGAAATCGGCGCCGTACGCCAGAAGCGCCCCGAAAACATGAGCGCCTACGAATATTATCTTCGCGGGCTGGAAAAACACCGGATGGGGGGAGTGGCCGATCATTACGCCTTCGAGGCGCGCGAGTGGTTCAGGCGCTCGCAGGCCGCCGACCCGGGGTTCGCCCGTCCGATCGCCATGGAAATCTGCGCCTGGTCCTACCTGCCCGATTTCGACCTGCCCACGGCGGAACGGCTATTGAACCGGGCGATGGAGCTTGACGGCTCCGACCCAGAGCTACACCGCATTTTCGGCGTCGTGCAGATCAAGCTGAACCGGGACTACGAAGCCAGCCGCCGCCACCATGAAACTGCGCTCCGACTGGCACCGAACGACGCCTATATCGTGGGGCGCTGCGCGGCGTTCTACACTTTCGCCGGAGAGGCCGAGCGCGCGCTGGAGCTCTTGACCCACGCCGAAACACTCGATCCGTTCCTGCCGGTCTGGATCATCGAGGAACGCGTGGCGGCCCTCTATGCACTGGGGCGGTTTGCCGAGATGAACGACGAGGCCCGCAGCCTGAACTTCCAAACCCGCCGGTCGCGGCTATACCGCGCGGCGGGGCGGGTGGCGCGCGGCGACACAAACCGTGCGCAGCAACTTGTGCAAGAGGCGCTCGCGGATGACCCGGCTCTGTCCACGGCCTATGTCGAGACACAGGAATTGTTCAGCGACGTTGGCATTCTGCTGACATTGCTCGACCGGCTGAAACAGGCCGGCCTGCCCACGGCCCCGGCAGAAGACCCGGCCTATGCCAACCTGACAAGGCTGGTGTCAGGCGCGTAACTCAGGCCTTGTCCTCGCCTACGTTCTCGGCAAAGGCAACCTTGAATGCGGCCTGCTGCTCGGCACTCGCCTCTGTCTGGTGTTTGTTCTTCCACTCGGAATAGGGCATTCCATAGTAGATTTCGCGCGCCTCTTCCTTGGACATTTCGATGCCGCGCGCATTGGCGGCTTCCTGATACCAGCGCGACAGACAGTTCCGGCAAAACCCGGCCAGGTTCATCATGTCGATGTTCTGAACATCCGTGCGCTTTTCCATCAGGTGTTCGCGCAGCGTGCGAAAGGCAGCGGCCTCAAGTTCGATCTGTGTCTGCTTGTCCATTTTACGGCTCCTCGAAATCGGGTTGATCCATGGCTACCAGCCGGACCGCGCGCGGGCAACCGCGTCAGATCATCTGCAGCGCCAGCCACGGCACAAAGGCAAAGACAAGCGCCAATATCTTGTAGGTCGCAAGCCAGCGGTAATAGCTCAGCCGCACATCCGCCTTGTCCAGGCCAAACATGCGCGCATGAAGTTCAGATGCCCAGTCCCGCATGGCCATCAGGGCAATTCCGGCCACAGCCAGAATCGCAAAATTCAAGACGGTCATCCACCCGAAAAAGGACGAAAGCATATCGACTGTCATGGGCAACCTCCTCGTGTTTCAGGGTCAATCAGAAGATATGCACCACCACGCGCCCGAACAAGAACAGCCCCCGTCTCCCCCTATCTGCGCGCGCGCATCCACGCATCGATCTGCGCATCCAGCGCGGTCCAGTCCGTGTAAACCTTGTCTGCATCCAGATCGGCATCGGGGTCTTTCTTTGCGATGATCCGGCGCATGATCAGACGGCGCACAATATCGTAGCGCGACGGCAGATAGGCTCCTGCAACCTGCACAACTTCGTCCGGGTGCCAGCCGGTGGCCTCTTCGAACTCTTCCGCGATCCGCGCAAGATCGCGCCAGTCTTCGGCTTCGTGTCCGGCTGCGGCCAGCGATACAGACAAGAGCAACGACGGCGTGCCCGCCAAATCATTTGCCCGCTCACCCACGAAATCCGCCAGCGCGCGTTGGTAGTGCCCGACATGCAACGATGCGGCAAAGATCACGCGATCAAAGCGCCCAAGGTGAATGTCCTGCGCGTCGCCCAGCGCCAGCAACTCCACTCCATGCCCCGCATCGACGATCCTGTCGGATACGTGCCGGGCGATCCTGCGCGTGTGCCCTTCACTCGTGGCATAGGCGACAAGCACTTTCATGGTGCTCTCCAATGGCTTTTCAAGATTGTTTCTCGATAGGCCACACGCGGATCACAGCGCTATGACGTGCATCAAACCACACGTAGAAACGCGGCGTCAGAGTCCCGTACGGTTCAGCGTATCGGTCAACACCGTCGCTAGCCGTTCGGCCCAATGCGCCTGCCCTTCTTCGCTGGCAATCACGTCCTGTCGCAGCTCGATCAGGGCATTCAGGCGGCGCTGGCGCAAGGCGTGCTGATCCACGCTGTCCCCCGGCAGATGTCCGGCATAGGGCTCGTTGTCCCCCACGGTCAGGTCCGTTTCTTCCTGCAGGCGGTCGATGAGCGCCAACCCGAACCGATCCTCCTGCGGGGCGTGCAGGATACCGATCTCCCACGGGCGCGGCGCACGGCCGTTAAGCTTGGGGGAAAAGGAATGCATCGCAACGACGATCACATCCTCGCGCGCGCTGGCAAGTTCGCCAAGCGCATCGTGGTAGGGCTGATAATAGGTGTCGATCCGGCGCTGGACCTCGGTGTCATCCACGCCACGGTTCGCAGGAATGATCGTGCCGTCATAGAGCCGCATTACCAGCGTCGGATCATCAGTGCCCCGGTTCGGGTCGATCACCAGTCGCGAAAAGTTCGAGCAGATGACCGGCGCGTTCAGAAGCTCGCCAAGGATGAGCGACGTCCCCCGCGCCCCGACGTCATAGGCGATGTGGCGGTTCATATCCGCTGCACCAATCCCCAGATCACCGCCGTTGATCTCGGGCGGGACAAAGTTCGACGCATGATCGCAGGTGATCAGCCACCGCGCCGGGCGGTCGGCACCAAAAACGGAATAGGGTTGATATGTCATAGGCCTGTCATTTCCTTCCGGAATCACTTAGGCCAGAAGCAGGCAAAAGGGAATTGCACTTTTCCCGAACTTGACAATGTTAGCGGTAACATCTAGCACGAGGCACAATTTTGGGGGCGTCCGACCAGACGTCCCGGAACGGATGAAAAGACGATGCGACGTTTGAGAAATGTAAAGATCGTGGCCACGCTTGGGCCGTCTTCGGAAACGTATGAGATGATCCGCGCCCTGCACGAAGCGGGCGCCGATGTCTTCCGGCTCAACATGAGCCATGGCACCCATGACGAGATCCGCGAAAAGCACCGCATCATCCGGCAGATCGAAAAGGACCTGCAAAGCCCTATTGCAATCCTCGCCGACCTGCAGGGGCCGAAACTGCGCGTCGGCGTCTTTGCCAACGACGCGGAAGAGCTGGAAGAAGGCGCAACCTTCCGCCTTGATCTTGACCCGGCGGACGGCGACGCCACCCGCGTCTGCCTGCCCCACCCCGAGATTTTCCAGGCGTTGGAGCCCGGCGCACGTCTTCTTGTCAACGATGGCAAGATCCGTCTGACCGTCAACAAATGCGGCCCGGATTTCGCCGATTGCACCGTGACCGTCGGCGGGACGATCTCGAACCGCAAGGGCGTGAACGTCCCGGATGTGGTGCTGCCCCTCGCCGCGCTCAGTGAAAAAGACCGGGACGATCTCGAATTCGCCTGCGGCCTTGGCGTCGACTGGTTGGCGTTGAGCTTTGTTCAGCGCCCCGAAGATGTGGAAGAGGCGCGCGGGCTTGCCCAAGGGCGCGCCGCGATCCTCTCCAAGATCGAGAAACCCGCAGCCGTGGAACGGTTCGAGGACATCCTCGCCGCCTCCGACGGCATCATGGTCGCGCGTGGGGACCTCGGGGTTGAGCTGCCCGTCTCTGCGGTGCCGCCGATCCAGAAACGCCTGGTACGCAAATGCCGTTTTGCCGCCAAACCGGTGATCGTGGCGACGCAAATGCTGGAAAGCATGATCGAAAGCCCGATGCCGACACGGGCCGAAGTCAGCGACGTCTCGAACGCCATCTATGAAGGCGCCGACGCGATCATGCTGTCTGCCGAGTCCGCCGCCGGTCAATATCCGATCGAGGCTGTGTCGACGATGAATGCCGTCGCCGAAGAGGTCGAAGGCGACCCGACTTATCGCGAGATTATTGAAGCATCGCGCAATGCCCCGCGCTCAAGCGTGGCCGACGCCATCGTCGCCGCAGCCCGCGAGATTGCCGAAACCACCGAAGTTGCCGCGATCTGCTGCTTCACCGAATCGGGCACCACGGCACTCTTGACCGCGCGCGAACGTCCACGCGTGCCGATCATCGCCATGACTTCGTTGCGCGGCACCGCACGCAGGCTGGCCCTGAGCTGGGGCACCAATTGCGTGATGTCGAGCGAGGTGTCCCGTTTCAAGATGGCCGTGGTTGCTTCGGCTCGTGCGGCGCGTGACCTTGGCTATGCGCAACCTGACGATCAGATCGTTGTTACCGCCGGATTGCCATTCAACGTCCCCGGCACAACGAACATTCTTCGGGTTGCGCCTTGCGATGAACGTTTGATTTTCAACATGGAAAACGAGTAAACATGTCCCCGGGCAGCCGGGGACATGACCTTATGACAGGCGATTACGTGATGACCATTGGCATGGTAATCGGCCTGTTTTCCATCCCCGCCATGCTCTCTGCCTATGCCGACGAGCGTTTCCCGCGCGGCCCCATGGCAGCATTCATCCTTTCGGCGGCAGTCATCGTGCTGGCCTTTGTCATGAACCCGGGCCGTTACACGGTTGCCGAGATGCCCAACGTGGTGGTGCGGGTGATCGCGGATATCCTGCATTAACCGCTTGCACCGCACGGGATTGCCGACTATACGGCGCCTCTATTCGCGCGACCGGCCTGAAAGGCATGCCGAGTCGCGTTTGTCACCGACCGAATACTAAAGGAGACGGAAATGCCTAAGATGAAGACTAAGTCGAGCGCCAAAAAGCGCTTCAAGGTCACTGCCACCGGCAAAGTTCTGGCCGGTCAGGCCGGCAAGCGCCACGGCATGATCAAACGCACCAAGAAATTCATTCGTGACGCCCGCGGCAACACGACCCTGTCCGCCCCCGACGCCAAGATCGTCAAGGGCTACATGCCCTACGACCGCTAAGAGGAGATCGAGATATGTCCCGCGTTAAAGGTGGTACCGTAACCCACGCCCGTCACAAGAAAGTCGTCAAGGCCGCAAAAGGCTATTATGGCCGTCGCAAGAATACCTTCAAGGTAGCGCGTCAAGCCGTCGACAAGGCAAACCAGTACGCAACCCGCGACCGTAAGAACCGCAAGCGCAATTTCCGCGCGCTGTGGATTCAGCGGATCAACGCAGCCGTGCGTGCGCATGACGAAGCACTGACCTACTCGCGCTTCATCAACGGCCTGACCCTGGCCGGCATCGAAGTGGACCGCAAGGTTCTGGCCGACCTGGCCGTGCACGAGCCCGAAGCATTTGCTGCGATCGTGGATCAGGCCAAAGGCGCTCTGGCAGCCTAAGCTGGTCGTCACCGACAGATAAAGACCCCGTCAGCCCCGGCTGGCGGGGCTTTTTATGTCTGCAAAGGGCGCTGCAACAGCGCAAACACTGCGCCGGTCAGCAGAACGCCTGCCGCCGCCAGCAGACTCACCCCGATATTGCCAAACGCGTCACCCACCAGCCCCGCGCCATAGGGGCCAAGCGTCTGGGCCACCGCGAACACCACCGTGAAAAAGCTGATCGCCGCGCCCCAGCTCTCCGGCGGAAGGTTCTGGCGCGCAAAATTGGTCACGGCTCCGGGCGCCATGAACACCGACAAGCCAAACACAACCGCCGACACCAGCAGAACCGGACCGGACGGCAAAACCACCGGCAATGCTGATCCGATAGCGATCCCGGTCAGGATCATCGCCAGAGGCACGCCAGAGGCGAACCGGGCCAGAACGGGCCGCCAGACCAGTGGCGAGACCGAGATACACAGGCCCAGAATGACCCAGACAAGCGCGATGAATCCGGCCGATGCGGCCTGTTCCGTCATCCATGCCGACAGGAAGGTCAGGTAAACGATATACCCCATCCCGAACCCGGCATAACCGCACAGCTCGGGCACCATGTCCCGCAACGGCAACGGCACAGCCCGCGCGCCTCCTTGCGGCGGTGTGCGCAACTGAAACGCGCTCCACAGGCCCAGCGGCAGGAAAGACAGGCTCAACCCACCGATCACGATCCAACCCCAGAGCCACACACCATTGCCAAAGGCGCCCAGCATCAACGGCAAGGCCGCCCCAGCCAGAACGATGCCCAAGCCACCCCCCGAGCCAAAAAGGATCGCAATCGCCAAGGCATTGCGGCGCGGATCATCGCGGAACAGGCCAGCGGTCAACGCCCCCGCCGTGGAAAAGGACATCGCCCCAAAGATCCCGGCCAGAATGCGCCAGCAGCTCTGCCACCAAAGCGCGCCTTCCAATCCGGTTGCCAGCAGGGAAAGCGTGGTCGCCACCAACCCAAAAGCATAAAGTCGTGCAGGCGCGACATGGCGGATCAACACCATCGTCGCCACGGCCCCGATGATATAGCCCAGCGCATTGGCCGTATTGAGCCAGCCCGCCTGTGCATAGCTCCACCCAAGCTCTGCCTTCATCGCCGGAAGCAACAGCCCATAGGCAAAACGCGCAAACCCGTTGGTCACGGTCACGCCCAGCGCCAACCCGGCAAGGACAAGCCAGGGGCGCGACGGCGGTTCGGGGGCGAGCGGTGCAGATGTCATGCGACCATGCCTAACGCCCGAACCATGTTCCGGGCAACGCCGAATTCGGAAACCGACGGCGCGACACATTCCGGAAACGGCCCCTCGCGCCTTCAACCCTGATGAATGCCCGCCCCCCTTTCCTTTTCCCCCTGCGCGTGGCTTGATGTTTTGCAACTGACCCAACTGGCCTGCCCATGACCGACCCTTTTCGCCATCACCCCCGCCTTGCAGCCCTGATCACGCCCCCCGAAGAGTCGCACTTCCGCGATTTCCAGCCCGAGAAAATGGACGAGATCGTGCGCGCCAATGGCGGCCCTTCGGACTGGCGGCTCAGCGATGCGGACCGCGAGGCAGACCGGATGCGCACCCTTAATCACCGCTGGGAGCAGGACCTATGGGTCTTTGCCTACGGATCGCTGATGTGGAACCCCGGCATTCACTTTGCCGAGGTCCGGCGCGGCTTTGCGCCAAAGGTCGAACGCCGCTTCATCCTGCGCGACAGGTTTGGCGGGCGCGGCACTTGCGAGGCCCCCGGCGTCATGGCCGCACTGGAACCGGGTGCGGGCTGTCATGGGTTGGCCTTTCGCATCGCACACACTGCTCTTGAAGAAGAAACCCGCCTGCTCTGGCGGCGCGAACGGGTCGGGCATGCCTATCATTCCGCCTTTATCGACGTCGACACAGATCACGGCACTGTCGAAGCACTGGCCTTTCTCGCCAACCACGACGCCGAACTGATCGTCCCCGATCTGAGCCACGCGGATCAGGTGCGGTTTTGTGCGACCGGCGAGGGCTGGCTTGGCAGCAGCTTTGATTACGTCGCCAACCTCGCCGCACATTTTGAAGAAATGGGTATCGAAGACGATGGCGTCACCCGACTTTTAGAGGATGCCCGGGCCTTTCGCAGAGCAAATGGCGCCTGAAACCTGCCTAGTTTTCGGGGATTCCTGCCTTGCGAAGCCCCTCGAAAAACCGCTCACGATAGGTCTCATCCTGATATTTCGAGGGCCATGTCGAAAGTGTCGCGTCAAATCCCAACGCCCTTAGCTCTTCCATTTGCCACTCGGCATCATCGCGTTCACCAAGATGTCCGAGCGTTGAAATGAGAAACCGGTGGCTGGAGCGCCAACTCGGGTTCCTTGCGATGGCGTTTTCAAAACTGTCTCTGGCGGCATCGTATCGGGTCAACTGAAACTGGTTGGCGCCCAGCGCGAAATGGTACCAAAAGGGAAAATGCGGGTTCAGGCGCATGGCTGTTTCGACCTGCTCTATGCCTTCCTCGGCGCGTCCGGCAAATTGCAAAGTGTTGCCAAGCATTGCGTATGCATCCGCATAGTTCGGGTCAATTTCAATGGCTCGACGCAAACTGGCAATCGCCTTGTCCGTGTCCCAGTATTCGTCGCGCGTATAGACACGCGCCATGGCCCAGTGGGCAATCGGCAGGTTTGCATTCTGCGCCACCGCCTCGCGCGCAAGGTTGAGCGCCAGTTCCAAGGTTGCCTGCAAATCCGGAGACCAATTGAAATCCGCCAGAACCGTGTAGACGGTTGCCAGACGCGCGCGCGCCACCGTAAACCCCGGATCAAGCGCAAGCGCTTCGTGATAGTAGCGTATCGCAGCCTCGGTGCCTTCCTTGGTGAAATAGCTTTCCTGCTGTAGCGCGCGCAGATAGGCGTCATAGGCCGCGGGATTGTCGGTCAGACTCTGCGCCAGGGTTTCCGCCTCTTCCGGCGTCAGTTCGACTTGCAGCGCGGCGACGATCCTCGTGCGCACATCGTCCTGTAAGGCAAATATGTCCTCCATCTCACGATCATAGCGTTCGGCCCAGATATGCGCGCCGGTCTCGCTGTCTATCAGCTGCGCGTTGATACGGATTCGGTTTCCGGCCCGACGAAGGCTTCCTTTCACCACATAGCGAACACCCAGATCCTCTGCCACATGGGTGGGGTTGCTTTGCGAATCCCTGAAAGTAAATGACGATTCACGCGAGATGACGATCAGCCCGGAAACCTTAGCCAGATCGGTGATCAGATCCTGCGTGATGCCATCGGCAAGATAATCCTGGTCACTGGTCCCCGACAGGTTTTCGAACGGCAACACCGCCAGCCCTGGCAGGCTGTCAGCCTCCCGCCGGACGATGGCAATGTCAGCGCGCCCCTGATCGCGCGGAGCGAATTGCCAGAATGCGATCCCTCCAAGCGCCAAAAGCAATACGGCCAGCACAGGCAAGACCAAACGCCTGCGCGTTCGCGGCGGCATACTTCGAACGGCGCCGGGTTCGGACGGGTTCAGAAGGTAGGCATGAATGGGCCGACTGATGTTCTTGACGTGGCTCGGGCCCAAATCGCGCAGGCCAACGTCAATCCGGTTTTCAACCTGATCAAGCACCGCTCGTGAAATGGCGATTGTGCCTGGCTCGGCAAGCGTTTCTAGCCGCGCGGCCACATTGACCCCGTCACCGTGAATGTCGCCATCCTCGCTGATAACGTCGCCCAGATGGACGCCGATCCGAAAGACGATCCTGCGATCCTCTCTGACATCGCGCACCCGTTCCGCCATATCCCGCTGAATGGCCATCGCGCAATTGACCGCATCGACAACGCTGGCGAACTCGGCCAAAAGCCCGTCGCCCATATGTTTGATCACATCCCCGCCGCGCTCGGCGATCTGCGGCAGAATTGCTTCATTGAGATGCTTTTGCAGCGTTTCGAATGTGCCCTGCTCATCCACCTCCATCAACCGGCTATAGCCGACCACATCTGCGATCAGGATGGTAGTCAGGCGGCGCTGCATGGCGAGACCCTCGTTTTTGCTGGGGTCCAGTTTAGGAAGACCGCCCCCTCCAATCAACGATTAGCGCTCAAATCCTGATATGACGCCTTTGGCCACGGCCCCGCCCCTTGCTTTCAGCCGCCCATGTGGTAGCAGGGCGCAAGCAGAATTTGAGGGACGTCATGGACGATCTGAAGGCAAAATACCTGGGCCAGATTTCCGAGGCCGCCGACGAAGACACGCTCGAGGCAATCCGCCTTGCCGCCGTGGGCAAAAAAGGCGAAGTGGCGCTCAAGATGCGCGAGCTGGGCAAGATGACCCCGGAAGAACGGCAGGTTGCCGGCCCCGCGCTGAACGCGCTCAAGAACGAGATCAACAGCGCGCTGGCGGCCAAGAAGGTCGCGCTGGCGGACGCTGCGCTTGACGAACGCCTCAAGACCGAATGGCTCGACGTGACCCTGCCGGGCCGCGCCCGTCGCACCGGCTCGATCCATCCGGTCAGCCAGGTCATGGAAGAAGTCACCGCAATCTTTGCCGACATGGGCTTTGCCGTGGCCGAAGGCCCGCAGATCGAAACCGACTGGTACAATTTTGATGCGCTGAACATCCCCGGCCACCACCCCGCGCGAGCCGAGATGGACACGTTCTACACGCACCGCGCCCAAGGCGATAACCGCCCGCCACATGTGCTGCGCACCCACACGTCGCCCGTGCAAATCCGCTCGATGGAGAAAACCGGCGCGCCGATCCGCATCATCTGCCCGGGCCGCGTCTACCGCGCCGACTATGACCAGACCCACACCCCGATGTTCCATCAGGTCGAAGGGCTGGCGTTGGGCAAGGACATCTCTATGGCCAACCTCAAGTGGGTTCTGGAAGAGTTCTTCTCGGCCTTCTTCGGCACCCATGTGGAAACCCGTTTCCGCGCCTCACACTTCCCCTTCACGGAACCGTCCGCCGAAGTGGATATCCAGTGCAGCTGGGAAGGCGGCACCGTGAAAGTGGGTGAAGGCAACGATTGGCTCGAAGTTCTGGGTTCGGGCATGGTGCACCCCAAGGTGCTAGAAGCGGGCGGGATCGACCCGAACGAATATCAGGGTTTTGCCTTCGGCATCGGCATCGACCGTCTGGCGATGCTGAAATACGGCATCCCCGACCTGCGCGCCTTCTTTGACAGCGACCTGCGCTGGCTGCGCCACTATGGCTTTGCCGCGCTGGACCAGCCGACCCTGCATGGTGGGCTGAGCCGCTAACATCCTTGAGGCAAGGCGTTTTCGAACGCTTTGCTCAAATGATCTGCGAACCGCTTGAGCCCCACAAAGGACGCGGACGCACCTCTACATGTCGCGGCTGGTTGGGACTCCACGACCTTGAGCGCTACCCTTCTGATGAAGAAGGAGCGCCCCCATGACCACAATCCTGATCATCGAAAGCAACACCCCCGAGCTTCTCGCCGGGGGCAAATCCGCATCTGCCTTCTTCCTGCGCAGCCTGCATGGCCTTGACGCCTCGCTGACCCTCAAGGTTGCCTGCCCATATGCCGCACCGATCGCAGCAGATATCTATGATGACGTGGACGGCATCATCTACACCGGTTCCGGCGTGAACTGGGCCACCGACGCGCCCGAAGCCGCCCCGCTGCGCGTCGAGATGGAACGCAGCTTTTCACAGAACCGCCCGGTATGGGGCTCCTGCAACGGGCTGCAACTCGCCGCGGTGGTGCTGGGCGGCAGCGTCGCCGCCTCCCCCAACGGGTTCGAAATTGGACCCGCGCGCGATATCCAACTTTCCGACCAGGGCGCAACGCACCCCATGATGACCGGACGCCAATCCGGCTTCACGGCACCATGCGTTCATCGCGACGAGGTTCGCTCCCTGCCTGACGGGGCCACCCTAATTGCGGGCAACGCCCATTCCCCGGTGCAGGCCATGACCTATGACAAGGGCGGCGTGGACTTCTGGGGCACACAATACCACCCGGAAATGCGCATGGCCGACATCGCGGCATCAACCGGCGGACGCGGTCTTTTCTCGGGTGGCACCGATCTGACAGCCGACCTGGCAAGCGCCGACACCGACGACGCAGCCGCACGACGCCTCGGCACTTCGACCGAACAGCTCGCACTGGAAACCCGCGCCACGGAACTGTCCAACTGGCTGGCACATGTCAAAGCGCGTCCAGCCTGACGCGAGGCTTTGACACCCTTTTAGGCCCGTGTACCGCGCAGAGGTTCTGTTGGGTATTTGGAACCATTGAGAAATGGCCGATGTGCCTTCTCAATGGTCTCATATGCCCCGGGGGAGTCGCCCATCGGGCGACGGGGGCAGCGCCCCCATTGACCGGCACTTGCGCATCCGGGGTTTCCCCTCTCCGCCATATCCGTTAAACGCCTGTCTGACCCCTATTTGACTGGTGGAATGGCGCAATGAAGTTCACCCTTTCCTGGCTGAAAGATCACCTTGAAACCGACGCAAGCGTAGACGAGATCGTCTATGCCCTGACCGACCTTGGGCTGGAGGTGGAAGAGGTGTCCAACCCCGCCGACCGCCTGTCGGCCTTTACGCTGGCCAAGGTGAAACACGCCGAACAGCACCCCGATGCCGACCGCCTGCGCGTCTGCACCGTCGAGACCAACGAAGGCGACAAACAGATCGTCTGCGGCGCCCCCAACGCACGGGCCGGGATCACGGTGGTTCTGTGCAAACCGGGCGATTATGTGCCCGGCATCGACATCACCCTGACCGTGGGCAAGATTCGCGGCGTCGAAAGCCACGGCATGATGGCCTCCGAGCGCGAGTTGGAGCTGTCTGACGAACATGACGGCATCATCGAACTGCCTTCGGGCGAGGTGGGTCAAACCTTTGTCGACTGGCTGGCCCAGAACGACCCGACCAAGGTCGACCCCGTGATCGAGATCGCCATCACCCCGAACCGCCCCGACGCGCTGGGGGTGCGGGGTATCGCGCTTGATCTCGCGGCGCGCGGCCTTGGCACGATGAAACCCGCCAAGACGGCCAAGATCGACGGCAACGGCCCCTGCCCGATCACTGTCACCATCGACGAAGACACAAGCACCGACGGCTGCGAGGTCTTTGCCGGTCGCCTGATCCGGGGTGTCAAGAACGGCCCCAGCCCGCAATGGCTTCAGGATCGCCTCAAAGCCATCGGCCTACGCCCGATCTCGGCGCTGGTGGACGTCACCAACTTCTTCACCTTTGATCGCAACCGTCCGCTGCACGTCTTTGACGCGGACAAGGTCAAAGGCAACCTGCGTGTGCACCGCGCCGAGGGTGGCGAAACCCTCGTGGGGCTGGACGAAAAGGAATACACCTTCAGCAAAGGCATGGTGGTGATTTCCGACGACGAAGGTATCGAATCCATCGGCGGCATCATGGGCGGCCTTGCCACCGGCTGCACCGAGGAAACCACCAATGTGTTTGTCGAGGCCGCTGTCTGGGACCATATCCAGATCGCCTATACGGGCCGTGGATTGAAGATCAACTCGGACGCGCGCTATCGCAACGAACGCGGCATCGACCCAGCCTACAACATGCAGGCCGTGGACGACGCCACCCAGATGATCATCGAGCTGTGCGGCGGCGAACCTTCGGACGTGGTCGTCGCGGGCGAAGTGCCGGACGTGCGCCGCGCCTACAAGCTGGATACCGACCGTGTGCAATCGCTCGTCGGCATGGAAATCCCTGCCGAGGAACAGGTCAAGACCCTGACCGCGCTGGGCTTTGTCATGGATGGTGACATGGCGCAGGTACCAAGCTGGCGTCCCGATGTTCAGGGCGAAGCCGACCTTGTTGAAGAGGTCGCGCGCGTCGCCTCGCTAACCAAGCTTGAGGGTAAGCCGCTGGCGCGCACCACTGCGGGGGTGCCCGAAGTGATCCTGTCGCCGATGCAGAAACGCGAGCAGATCGCGCGCCGCACCACGGCTGCGCTCGGCTACAACGAATGTGTCACCTATTCCTTCATCGACAAGGCATCCGCGGCGCTGTTTGGCGGTGGTGACGACGCGACCATGCTGGAAAACCCGATCAGCTCGGAAATGTCCCACATGCGTCCGTCACTGTTGCCGGGGCTTTTGCAGGCCGCCGCCCGCAATCAGGCGCGCGGCTTCATGGACATGGCGCTGTTTGAATGCGGCGCGGTGTTTCATGGCGGTGAGCCGGGCGAGCAGGAGACCATTCTGACCGGTATTCTCGTGGGCCGTACTGTCGGCAAGGACATCCATGGTGAGAGCCGCGGCGTGGACCTTTATGATGCCAAGGCCGATATGGAAGTGGTCATGGAGGCGCTGGGCGCCCCGGCCAAGCTGACCTACAACCGGGGCACAAACGGCTGGTGGCATCCGGGCCGCAGCGCCAAGGTGGGTCTCGGCCCGAAAAAGGTACTGGGCGCCTTTGGTGAGCTTCACCCCAAGGTATTGACCGAGATGGACGTGAAGGGCCCGGTTGTGGCCTTTGCCATTCACATTACCGAGATCCCCTTGCCGCGCAAGAAATCGGCAAGCCGCGGGGCCGTGACCATGAACGACCTGCAGGCGGTCGAGCGTGACTTTGCCTTTGTGGTGGATGCGGATGTCGAGGCTCTGAACCTCGTCAACGCCGCCGCCGGAGCGGACAAGGCGCTGATTGAAGACGTGCGTGTGTTCGACGAATTCGTCGGGGGCAGCCTTGGCGAAGGCAAGAAATCCATCGCCGTGACCGTACGACTGCAGCCGACCGAGAAGACGCTCAAGGAAGCGGATATCGAAGCCGTCGCCGCAAAGATCGTCGAGAAGGTCTCCAAGTCCACCGGCGGCACGCTGCGGGGCTGACCATGACACCGCGCCTTGCCAAAGCTGATGAGGCCGAGGCACTGGCGCGGCTCATTGATGCCGCCTATGAACCCTATCGTGCGCGGGGCATCGCCTTGCCGGATGTGAGCGATGGCGTCGCCGAAGCCATCGCCGCGGGTGAGGTTTGGGTCGTGGAAAACGGCGGACTTTTGGGCGTGCTCATGCTGCGCCTTTGCGTGCCAGACGCCCACTTGATGAACATCGCGGTCGCACCCGAAGGTCAGGGCAAGGGCATCGGCGGCGCGTTGATTGCCCATGCGATCTCCTTGGCAAAGGCCGCTGGCTGTACGGGCATAGCGCTCGCCACCCACGCCGAACTGAACGAAAATATCTCATTGTATCAGCACCTTGGATGGGGGGAACAAGAGCGCGACGGAATGCGGGTAAGGATGCACCGCCCGCTCTGACCCGGCGCTCAACGTGGTTTTTTTGCCACGTTCCCCCGAACATGATAGCGATTGTCACTTGAGCCGATGCCCCGCCTCAGCCTATCCACCCTCCAAAGCAACACGCCCGATATCCGGGTAGAGGATCGACATGACCTTATTCACAGAACGGCCAAATAGCCGACAGATAGCCCGCTCTCTCTAGTTGCCTGTGGTGATCCCGCAGGCCTGATTGACCTGTTTGGGATTTCCAAAATGACCCCCGAAGACATTCGCTACGCGCAGCACCTGCTGCCGGAGCACATCCATTTCCCCTATTACGCGGACCGCGAAAGCCCTTGGCTGCTGGCCCAGAAAATGGAGCGACGCGCCCGCGTGCGCGATCTGCGCGGCGCAGCGCTCGCCCGGTTCCTTGACCGCCCGCTGGTCAAGCCGTTGGTCGCTGGCTCTGGCGGCACCCTGCGCCAGCGGGATGTCATAGCGGTCGCCCACGCCGCCGAGGCCTATGCCTTTCGCGACCTGTCGCGCGCGGCACGGCACCAGATCGACGCGATCTGGACCGGGGTCTGGCATGATTTCGAGCTGACCTTCACCCATTGGGGCGTCGGCGAGTCGCATGACTGGGCCCAGATGTCGCGCGACGGGGGCAACCTCGTGCTGCAGCTGGGCTTCCCGTCGGACCACGCCGAACTGATGGGGCGCTACCTGACCGGGGACGTCCGCAAGGAGTTCCTCGATTACGGCCACCCGGTCCGGCACGAGGGGCGTCCGACGCTCGCTTGGTCCCGTCTCGACGTGGATTTGTCGGCGGGTCAGGCGCTTGTCGAAGAAGTTCAAACCGACTGGCTGCGGCTGGTACGTGACGAGATCAGGGTGCTGGAAAACCGGCGCCCGCAATCGCGCGCGCTGCAAGTTACCCGCGCCTATGATGCCGCCCTGCGCGCACGATATGACCGGATCTGGTCGCACGCGCTGCTGCTGGCGGCGCTGGTTGTGCTGCGCGATTATCTCGGCATTCGGGACGTGTTCATGCACAGCCCCGAGACCGGCTGGGCGCTGCAGGAAACCGACCCGTTCTGCGGTCCACCGGTGTCGCTCTACCGCGATCTGCCGCGCAAGTTCGGCTTTGCCCGGACCGAGGATGCACCCAGCTTCCTCGCCCCGGTGCGCCGCCATGATCTCTCCACCCTGCAGCGTCAGGGGCACCACTTCTGGCGGCTGCAAATCTAAAAAACCGATACGTCCCGCCCGCCGCGGGGCGTGTCACGGCATGGCCGACAGGTGCTCGGCCAACAAGTCAAACACCAACCGTATCCGGCGGCTGGTATGCAACTCGCGATGAGTTGTCAGCCAGATCGGAAACACGATCGGGTCCATGTCGGGCAAGATACGTTCCACATCCTGCCCCTTGGCCACGCTGTCCGACATCGGCGCAATGCCAAACCCCTGGCGCACCAATTCCCACGCCGCCAAACCGCTTTGCGACCCGATCCGAAAATTGTCAGCCGTCGCCGGCACACCAAGCGGGACAAGGTACTCCAGCGTCCGCTCGACGTCTCCGAAATTCACAAAGTCATGCGCGGCCAGATCCGCCAACGTTTCCGGACGCCCCGCCCGGTCCAGATAGCGCCGCGCCGCATAGAAATGCGCGGTGTCCTCACGCACCATGCGCGCGATCAGGTCGGGTTGTTCCGGGCGCACATGACGTATGGCAATGTCCGCCTCGCGCCGCATCAAGTCGCGAATGTCGTTTGCCGCCACAACGTCAATCGTCAGTTTCGGCGCCCGCAAGCGCAGCGCACGCAACGCCTCCGGCAACAGATACGCCGAGTAGACATCGCTGGCCGTGATTGCCACGCGCCCCTCGATTGACTGCGACTGCCCCGACGCCACCAAAGCCACGCGATCCGCCGCCGCCCCCATCGCCCGCACCTCTTGCAAGAGCTCCGCCCCAGCCGCCGTCAACGAAAGCGATCTTCCCACCCGCTCGAACAAGAGCAGCCCCAAGTCCTCTTCTAGCGCCGCCACCTGCCGTCCCAATGTCGGTTGAGTCAGCTTCAGCCGCCGTGCCGCAGCCGAGAGCGATCCCTCGTCCGCGGTTGCCAGAAAGGCGCGGATATGGTTCCAGTCAAATGGTAGCTGCGGTGCATTCATGCAAATATGTATAAGCAAACTGCAGATTTCGGCAATTCCCAACGTATCTCTGCATGAATTAATACATCCTCAAAGGAGAGTATCATGACGAGTGACGCAAAATTCTGGGACGGCATCGCCGAGAAATACGCCCGCAGCCCGATCAAGGACATGGCGGGTTATGAATACACGCTCGAGCGCACCCGCTCTTACCTGACGCCCAATGACAGTGTTCTGGAACTCGGTTGTGGGACCGGATCAACCGCTCTTCTTCTCGCCGGGTCCACCGGCCAGATCGTGGCTTCGGACATTTCCGATGGCATGCTCGACGTGGGGCGGCGCAATGCGCGGGATCAGGGCATCGACAACGTGCATTTCCTGTGTGGCGATGCTCACTCCCCGGCGCTGGACGGTCGCCAGTTCGACGCGATCATGGCCATGAACGTCTTGCATCTCGTGGAAGACCTCGACGCGGTTCTGGCCCGCGCCCATGCGCTTCTCAAGCCGGGCGGCGTGCTGATCTCGAAAACGCCCTGCCTCAGCGACAGCAACCTCTTTATGCGCGGCCTGTTCCGCGTGATGATCCCGGTCATGCAGCTGTTCCGCCGGGCCCCTTTCGTGGCCTACCTGAGCACACCGCAACTGGAACGCAAGATCGAGGCCGCCGGGTTCAAGCTGATCGAACGGGTGTCGATCCCCGCCAAAGGAGGCCGCCCTTACCTCGTGGCACGGCGCGACTAAGCCACATTATGCACTCCTGCCAAAAACGGCTTCCACGCGGGCCGGGGTAGTCCCCGGCCCCGCTTTCACGTTACCAAGGCGGCAACACAGAGACTGGAGCGATCATGACCCTCAAAATCTACCTTTCCGGCGAAATTCATACAGACTGGCGCGAACAGATCATCGACGGCGCCGACGGGCTGGATGTCACCTTTGACAGCCCCGTGACCGACCACGACGCCAGCGATGATTGCGGCGTTGCGATCCTTGGCGCGGAACCCAACAAGTTCTGGCACGACCACAAGGGCGCCAAGCTGAACGCGATCCGCACCCGCAAGGGCATTGCCGATGCCGACATCGTCGTCGTGCGCTTTGGCGAGAAATACAAGCAGTGGAACGCCGCCTTCGATGCGGGCTACGCCGCCGCCCTTGGCAAATCCGTCATCGTGCTCAACCCGCCGGAACACCAACACGCCCTCAAGGAAATCCACGCCGCCGCCCTCGCCGTGGCCGAGGAACCGCGCCAGGTGGTCGAGATTCTGCGCTATGTTCTGACCGGAGCCCTGCCCGGCTGATCCCCAACGAATGCCCCCTAACTTCCTTTTGCCGGAAATATCCTCGGGGGGAGGCCAAAGGCCGGGGGGCAGACAGCCCCCATCGCCGGCTCAGTCGCGCGGTGGCGTCACCAACCCCTTCTGCACCGCAGGCCGCGCCCGGAAACGCGCGACATAGGCGCTCACATTCGGGAAATCCTCCATGCCCACGGCCTCTTCGGCGCCGTAGTACGCAATCATGCCCAGCCATGGACCAAGGGCGATATCCGCAATCGAATACGCCCCGGCGATCCAGTCCCGCCCTTCCAACGCGCCGTTGACCACGTTCAATAGCCGCCGCGCCTCGGCGACGTAACGGTCTCGCGGGCGCGGGTCTTCGATCTCCGCTCCGGCAAACTTGTAAAAGAAACCCAACTGCCCGAACATCGGGCCGACGCCGCCCATCTGGAACATCAGCCACTGGAGGATCTGCGCCTTGTCGGTCGCGTTGTTCCCCAACAGCTTGCCAGTCTTTTCCGCAAGGTAGATCAGGATCGCCCCGCTTTCAAAAAGCGCCACTCCGGTCCCGTCAGGGCCATTCGGATCAAGGATGGCCGGGATCTTGTTGTTGGGGTTGAGCGCAAGAAACTCGGGGCTCTTCACATCCGCATCCGCAAGCGTGACCCGATGCACTTCGTAGTGCAACCCGATCTCTTCGAGCATGATCGCGACCTTCACACCATTGGGTGTGGGAAAGGAATAGAGCTGCAGGATATCCGGGTCTTTGGCGGGCCACCTGCGGTTGATCGGGTGATCGGTTACGAAACTCATTTTCCTCTCCTGTTTTGTTATGAGGGAAAGATAGGCCGTTTTTCCCATCCAACCAGAGCCCAAAGCGTGCAAAACGAAACACGAACCCCTGCAGAATCGCAGAGATCATCCCCCAATGAGGCGCTAGGATGGCGGCAAAGATCGCTTGAAAATAATCCTCCCCTCTGGACTATTGGCACCAATCCTCGCCCGACCATCCGGCGCGCGGCTCAGACAGAACGAAGGAAACGCAAGAATGGAAACCATGATGGAACAGGCAGGCGCTTTCGGCCCGCTGGTGATCGCAACGATCAAGGCATTGGTCGTCCTGATCCTTGGCTGGATCGTCGCAGGCGCCGTCAGTGGCTTTGTCCGCCGCCGCGTAAACGCCACGCCGGAGATCGACAAGACCCTCGGCAACTTTGCGGCCAGTATCGTGCGCTGGGTGATCCTGCTGATCGTGCTCGTCGCGATCCTCGGCCTTTACGGAATCGAGGCGACGTCTCTCGTTGCCATGCTCGGCGCCGCCACGCTGGCCATCGGCCTTGCCCTGCAAGGGACGCTTTCGGACCTTGCGGCGGGTTTCATGCTGATCCTTTTCCGCCCCTACAAGATCGGCCAGTATGTTGATATCGGCGGCACTGCGGGCACGGTTGTTGACCTCAATCTCTTCGTCACCGAACTGGTGACACCGGACAACGTGCAGATCATCGTCCCCAATGGCCAGGCCTGGGGTTCGATCATCACCAACTTCTCCGCCCATGACACGCGCCGCGTCGATCTTGTCTTTGGCATCGACTATGGCGATGACGCGGACAAGGCCAAGGCCGTGATCCTTGCCGCCGCCGAAGCAGACGAGCGTGTGCTCAAAGACCCCGCGCCGTGGGTTCGTGTCACCAATCTGGGCGACAGCTCGGTCGACATCACCGCGCGCATCTGGTGCAACGCCGCCGATTATTGGGAACTGAAGTTCGCCATGACGCAAGGCGTCAAGGAAGCCTTCGACAAGGCCAACATCTCGATCCCCTATCCTCACACGGTCGAGATCAAGCGCGACGCCTGAGGTCCCGCAAGGGGACGCTGGCCTTTCACCTACTGAACGCTCACGGGCTGAAACGCCCCGTCAGCTTGCTGGCGGGGCGTTTCTCTGTTGGGCCTTTGCATCCCCGCAGGCTTCTCCACGACACAGGCGCGATGCACTCTAGGGCGCCAACGCCTCCTTCATCTCGACCGCGACAAATCGAGAACCACAAGCGCAAGCCCGGTCAGCATCAATGCAAGGCCGCTGAAACTGGTTCGGATCACGTTCCACATCTGCCAGCGACCCGAATAGTCCTGCCAGATACGCTGCGCTGCATCCTGGTCCAGCGGGATCTCCACCAGCGCCAGCGCTTCATTCATCGGCACGTTGATCAACGCCGTGGGCAGAAACGCGCCGAGCACATAAGTGACGGCAGCCAGCGCAAGCAGGAGCGCCGAATCCTTTCGGTTTTCAAGCAATGCCACCCGTGCCGTGACGGCCAAGACCACCGGCGTGCCAAAGAATATCGGAAAGAACACAGGGTTACGCACAGACGCGTTCATGCTCTGCATCGCGGCAATGGCCACCTTGGGATCACCCGCATCCAGCCCCCACATGGTCGAACAGACCCACGCGTAAAAGAACCCGAAGATGCCCCCCACGCACAGCAGGGAGAACATCGAAAGGACTACCAGCAAGCGCGCCATTACACCCGCACCTCGTTTGCGTGCGTGGGTTCCCCACGACGCGCCATGAAAACCCGCACAAAGATCACCACCGCGGCCATCTGCCCGAGGATCACGGCGGGCCAGATCAGCGGAAACTGTGCATCAAGGTATTTCTGCGGTCCAAAGGACATCAGCGCCATCAGCGCCGCCAGTAGGCTCAGACCTCTCCCCGCCCTGTCCGTCAACGGCCCCACGATAATCGCACCGATCGCAATGGCCATCGACGCCCCAAGAAAAGGCGCAATGCCGAACAACGGCGTTGCAATGGGCGGATGCGGGCGGATGCCCGCATAGAGAGCCGACAGCATGATGAGCTGTAACAGGATCAGAGCCACAAGCGCGGCGATGGTGTGACGATCAGATTTTGTCATATCGATTCCTTCAAAAGCGTATTTTGGATTACGGTTGCACATATCCGTAATTGCCGTTACGGCTTCTGTCAACAAGCCGGGGAACAAAATGCGCGACGAAAAACGCTCGATCCGTCAGCAACAAATCGAAACCGCCGCCTACGCGGTTCTGGAAACCAAGGGCTATGGCGGGACCTCCATGGCGGGCATCGCGAAACAGGCGCGCGCCTCAAACGAAACCCTCTACAACTGGTATGGAGACAAACAGGGGCTGTTCCGAGCCCTTGTCACGCGCAACGCCGCCGAGGTGAAAGCCCATCTTGTCGAGGAACTGGACACAGACCATGACGCCCTGTCCATTCTCGCCTCGCTTGGCCCCAAATTGCTCAACCTGTTGACTGGTGACCGTGCCGTTGCGCTAAACCGGGCCGCAGCGGCAGATCACAGTGGCGAGCTTGGCGCCACGCTCTCGCAATCCGGGCGCGAAGCCGTGTTTCCGCTCCTCGAAAAGGTGCTGGAACGCGCACGCGACGACGGACAGCTGCACTTCGCCGAAACCGCCGATGCCGTCGGACTCTACCTCGACCTGCTGATCGGAGACCTGCAAATCCGCCGGGTCATTGGCCGTCAGTCCAGCCCGTCAGAAGAATTCTGCCAGACTCGCGCACAGCGCGCAGTTCACCATCTGGAAACGCTTCTTGGCAGCCCGTCCCCCTGATCCAAAAAACCGGAAAGCTTCATGACCAGCCTCATTGCCCCCGAAAATTGCACCTCAATGGCCGATCTGCGCGTGCAGATTGACGCGCTTGACGTGCAACTCATCACGCTGCTGAAGACACGCAGCGGCTATATCGACCGAGCCGTCGCTCTCAAGAAAATCGAAAACCTGCCTGCAAGAACCACCAACCGGGTCGCCGAGGTCTTGGACAAGGTCAGCGCAACCGCCGAAGCCAAGGGGTTGGACCCGACCCTTGTCCGCACGCTCTGGACGGAACTCATCGAATGGTCCATCGCACGCGAAACCAAGGAACTCGACGCGTAGCGCCGCGACCGTCCCCGCAGCAACAACGCGCTTAGCGCTGTTCCTCTTCCAACATGGATTTCAGTGCATCGCGATAATTGGGGTACTTCAACACCACGCCAAGCTCGTCCTTGATCCGCGCATTCGACACCCGCTTGCTGTCGCTGTAGAAACTGCGCGCCATGGGCGTCAGGTCCGCTTCTTCAAAGGCTACTTCCGGCGGCGGCGCCATCCCCAAAAGCTCAGCCGCATAGGCCAGAATATCCTGCGGCGGCGCGGGGGTATCATCACAGACGTTGTAAATCCGACCGGGATTGGGCTGGCGCATAGACGCCTCCAAGACCAGCGCGATATCCTCGACATGGGCGCGCGAAAACACCTGGTTCTTCTTGATGATCCGGCGCGCCGTGCCGTTGCGCAGCTTGGCAAAGGGGCCGCGCCCCGGCCCATAGATCCCCGCCAAACGAAAGATATGCAGGGGCAGACCGGGCACATCGCGCCATTCGGCCTCCGCCAGAACCCGCATTTGCCCGCGCTTGCCGCCCGGATGCAGGGCCGTGTCCTCATCGACCCAGCCGCCATCCATATCGCCATAAACCCCGGTGGTCGACAAATAGCCGACCCATTCCAGATCAGGCGCTGCCTTGACCAGCACCTCGCGCCCGATACGCAATACCGGGTCGCCCTCCTTGTCCGGACGGATCGAGGTCAAAACATGCGTAACCCCTTGCAATGCCTCTTCAAAGTCGATGGGCCACTGCAACGTCTCTGCGCCTTCGGCTTCGATTGCGGCGAACTGATCGGAATCACGGACGGTCCCGATCACGCGCCACCCTTGGGGCACGAGACGGCGGGCAAGGGCGCGGGCGCTATAGCCATGCCCGAGGGAAAGCAAAGTCTTGGTCATTCCCGCACCCTGCCTCCAGCCTGCGCCCGACACAAGAGCCGCCTCTTGCTTTTGCGCGCTCCAGCCCGTTCACTGTGACCATGAGTCCCAAGAAAGACCCAAACCTCGAGGCCGCCTACAGCCTCAAGACCCCTCAGGACTCCCGGCGCCTCTATCGCGACTGGGCACAAACCTATGACACCGGCTTTGCCCAAGCCTCTGACTATGTCCTGCCCCGCGAAGTCGCACGCTACTTTGTCGAGGCGGGCGGAGTCGGCCCCGTCCTGGACGTAGGAGCAGGCACTGGACTCTGCGGCGCAATCCTCACCGCTCTGGGCACCACACCATGCGACGCAACAGACATCTCACAGGAAATGCTGGATGTCGCCGACACTAAATCCATCTACCGGACCCTCTTTGTCGGAGACCTGACCAAGCGCCTGCCGGTCGAAGACGCCACCTATGACGGGATCGTCAGCTCAGGCACCTTCACAAACGGCCATGTCGGCCCTGACGCTTTGGATGAATTGCTGCGGATCACCCGCCCCGGTGCGCTTTTTGCCCTGTCGATCCACGAACGCCATTTCGAAACCGTCGGCTTCAGAGCAAAGCTCGACGCCTTATCCGATCGGATTTGCGATTTGCACCTGCCCAAGGCCCGCGTTTACGGCGAAAACGCCCACGGCCCCCACAAGGACGACCGCTGTTTCATCGCCCTGTTTCACCGCCTCTGATCTGCGCTTGCCAGTTCCGCCTCGGTCAACGCACACCGTTGCCCTTCAAAAAACTTAACCAACACCCGTTCAAAAACATCCGGCGCCCCCGGAACAGCGGAAAACAGCGTCATCGAACTCTGCAGCTTGAGCGCATCCACCGGTCCCATGATCGCCTCAGGTGCCATACCCTCATGCAGCAACACCGCATCGCACAATGCAATCAACCGCGCGGCCAGAACCGGATGCGCCAGATAGCGCTCCGCCTCATCTAAATCGGCCAGACCGTAATCACGCGCCCGCTGCGACCGCCCAAGAGACCGCAGTTGCGGAATCTCCCACCAAATCCAATGAGTCACCTTGCGCCCGGCCCGCAACTCGGCCACCGCCCGCGCGTGGGTCTCGTCCTGGCGCGGTAGGAACAGCTCAAGGGCTGCGATGTCGATCACCGCCCCTTCCAGACCGGATCGCGCTTCTCGGCAAAGGCCCGCGCGCCCTCCATCTGGTCTTCGCTGTCATAAAGCACATCAACCGAACGCAACTGCCGCTTGGTGATCCGGTTCATGGCATCCTGGAACTTTGCGTCTTCGGCATCGCGCACGATCTCCTTGATCGCCGCATAAACCAGCGGCGGCCCGCTCGCCAGAAGCTCGGCCAATTCCCAGGCTCGCGCCATCAACCTCTCACCCGGCACGATCTCGTTCACAAGCCCCCAGCGATGTGCCTCCTCGGCATCAAACCACCGCCCCGTAAGCAAAAGCTCCATCGCAATGTGATATGGAATGCGTTTTGGCAGTTTCACGCTCGCTGCATCCGCCACCGTGCCTGACCGGATTTCCGGCAGGGCAAAACTGGCATGATCGGCTGCAAGGATGATGTCGCCCGAAATCGCCAGCTCCAGCCCGCCGCCACAGGCAATCCCGTTCACCGCCGAAATCACCGGCTTGTTCATGTCGCGCAGTTCCTGCAACCCGCCAAAACCGCCGACACCATAATCGCCATCCACCGCGTCGCCATCCGCCGCCGCCTTGAGGTCCCAGCCGGGGCAAAAGAACTTGTCCCCGCCGCCGGTCAGGATCGCAACCCGCAGATCCGGATCATCCCGAAAGTCGCGAAACACCTCGCCCATGACCCGGCTCGTGATCAGATCAATCGCATTGGCCTTGGGCCGGTCCAACGTCACTTCCAGAATGGCACCTTCGCGCCTCGTTTTGACCGGCGTCTCGCTCATGGCTCTCCCTTTCGTATCAATGCATCCACCGCCACCGCGCGCGTCGGCGTCGCAATAAGCGGGTTCACTTCAACCTCGCCAAGCGTCTCCGCATTGGCAAGGACATAGTTCTGCAACCCTTCGACGGCGTCCAAAATGGCCTCGATATTGGCCGCGGGCGCCCCTCGGTACCCATGGAGCAACTTCGCCGTTTTGAGCTGGAACAAAGCCTGTTTCAGCGTTTCGCGACTCGACGGCACAAGCACCGACACACTGTCCTGCAAGACCTCGGTCAGCACGCCGCCCGCTGCAAGCGTCAGCACAAACCCATGCGCAACGTCGCGGGTCACACCAACCAACAGCTCGGCAACGGCCCCGTCGATCATCTCTTCCACAAGAAAACGCGCGCAGGGCATTTCCAGCGCCGCGGCCTCAAGATCCTGTGCGGTCAACCCAAGCTGCACTGCCCCCGCCTCGCTCTTATGTGCAAGCCCCATGCCCTTGAGCACAAGCGGCGGCGCCAAACCCTCGGCCGCCCCGGACAAGGCATCAACCGAATCCGCCACACCCCGGCGCGGCATGTCTATGCCAAACGCCGCAAGCTCGGCCTTCGCCTCATCCTCGCTCAGCAAAACTTCCGCGTTGCGCCGCCCCGGCAAAGCCAGTGGCAATGGTTCCGGCGCGCTAACCCGCGCCGCCGCGGCTGCGGCCTCAACCGCCTCGCGCAGCCCGTAAAGCGGCACCACCCCGGCGGCGCTCAGCTCTTTGGCAACATCCTGTGGCATCAACTCGGGCAGGCTCGCCACCACCGCCATCGGGCGCCCCGTCAACCGATGTGCCCGGATCGCGGCCTCGGTGGCGCAATCCCAATCCTGCCGGTTTTCGTGCGGGTAATCGACGATGGAAAAGGTCAGGGCAATCTCCGGCGCCATCATCCCGGCCCACGCCCGCGTCATCGCATCCGCATCGCGCCAGATATACGTGTGGTAGTCCAGTGGATTGGCCAACGCCACCATCGGCCCAAGAACCTTCGCCATCTCGTCCTTCTGCGCGGCCAGCAACGTTGGAAAGTCCAACCCGGCCCGCAGCCCCAGATCGGCCATGAGGCTGGCTTCGCCCCCCGAACAACTAATCGACGCGACCGCAGGCGAAGCCAAAGACCCCACCATGTGCAACAGCTTCAATGTCTCAAGAAACACCGCCGGGTCATGCACACGCGTGAACCCCAACCGCGCAATCAACGCCTCCGCCCCCGCATCACTTCCGGCAAGAGACGCCGTGTGCGACACCGTCGCTGCCTGCGCCTGATCCGACGCCCCGACTTTCAGCACCACCACCGGCACCCTCCGAGCATGCGCGGCCTTTGCCAGCGCCTCCCAGTCACGAAGGTCGCTGAACCCCTCGACATGCAGGCCAAGAACACTTACCCGCGCGTCTTCCAGCAACGCCCGCGCCATGGCCGCTTGGCTCAACTGCGCCATGTTTCCGCAGGTTGTGACATAGGCAATCGGCACACTGCGTCGCTGGTTGGTCAGGTTGATCGCGATATTCGAACTCTGGGTCAGGATCGCCACGCCGCGCTCAACCGGAGCGCACCCATGTTGGTCCGGCCAGATCGCGACGCCATCCACGGCATTCACCAACCCATAACAATTCGGCCCGAGAATCGGCATATCGCCCGCCGCCGCGATCAACGCGGCCTGCAGGTCCGCACCCTCGGCATCCTCCGCGTGCGCCTCTGCAAAGCCCGAAGCAAAACACACCGCCCCACCAGCACCCATGCCTGACAGCACCGCAACCGCTTCAATCGTCGCCCTGCGGTTGATGCCGACAAACGCCGCATCCGGGACGCCGGGCAAATCCTCCAGCCGCGCATAGGCCGCGCGCCCGCCAACCACCTGCGCCTTCGGGTGAACAGGCCAGATCGCTCCGTCAAAACCAAAGCGCGCCAGCTGCCGCACCACTTCGGCGCACCACGCTCCGCCCCCGATCACGGCCACACTCCCGGGCCGTATCAGCCTCGAAAGGTCACGCGACATTGTCTGCTCCTGCGCGTACCGCAAGGACAGAAGCCTCCGGCGGGGATATTTTGGGCAAGAGGAAGAAACGGAATATTAACCTTGCCGTTGCAACCTGAGGGCGCGGCACAGGCTGGGAAGCCGATGACCGTGCAATGGGAAGACCCTCGTGTTTTCTTGGGAGGTGTCTGTTCGGGCGCCTCCCCCTCTCCTTCCTTTTGCCGGAAATATCCCGGGGGTGTGGGGGCTGGCCCCCACCGGCAAGTGCGTTCGAAGGACATGTCACCATCTTCATGCCCCCAATGGCCGCAAAAGGTCGCGGCTGATGATGTGGCGCTGGATCTCGCTGGTTCCATCCCAGATTCGTTCCACCCGCGCATCCCGCCAGAACCGCTCCAACGGATAGTCATCCATCAACCCCATCCCACCGTGGACCTGGATCGCGGCATCCGTCACCCGCGCCAGCATTTCCGAGGCATAAAGCTTTGCCGAGGCGATCTCGCGGTTCGACGGCAACCCCTTGTCGAGCCGATCCGCAGCCGCCAGCGTCAAAAGGTCGGCCGCGTCGATCTCGGTGATCATGTCCGCAATCTGAAACCCGACGCCCTGGAACTTGCCAATCGGCTGGCCGAACTGTTCCCGCTGCGCCGCATAGTCCAACGCATAGTCAAACGCCCGCCTCGCGCGCCCCACGCAGAACGCCGCCACCGTCAGGCGGGTCGCATGGAGCCATTCATTCATCACCGCGAACCCGCCATCCACTTCGCCCAGAACCTGTGCATCCGGCAGGCGGCAGTCATCAAACTCCAGCACCATATTCTTGTAGCCCCGGTGGCTGACCGACTTGTAGCCATCCCGAATGGTGAACCCCGGCGTGCCGCGATCAACGAGAAAGGTTGTGATCCGCTTTTTGGGCCCCTTGGGCGTCATGTCTTCCCCTGTAGCCACGAAAACGATCACGAAATCCGCGTGCTCCGCGCCCGAGATGAAGTGCTTGGTGCCATTGAGCACCCAATCGCCCCCATCCCGCACCGCCGAACATTTCATACCCCGCACATCCGACCCGGCCCCCGGCTCGGTCATGGCCAGCGCGTCCATCCGCTCGCCGCGCACTGCCGGAAACAGATAGCGCTCTTTCTGTTCGCCCTCGCAGGCCATCAGGATGTTTTGCGGTCGCCCAAAGAAATGGGTGAGCGCCATCGAACCGCGCCCCAACTCCCGCTCCACCAACGCAAATTCAAGGTGGCTTAACCCCGCGCCCCCCACTTCCTCGGGAAAGTTGCAGGCATAAAAGCCAAGCTCGATGGTCTTCTGCTTGATCCGTTCGGCAATCTCCTCGGGCACCTCACCCGTGCGTTCAACCATGTCTTCATGCGGATAGATCTCGTTTTCCACGAAACTGCGCACGGTGGAGACGATCATCTCCTGTTCTTCATTCAATCCGAACTGCATCACGGCTCTCCCCTTGGAACGGTCCCATGGAAATTCGCTTGCCCGTATTGATCATGCAGATTTATTGTCTGATCATGCCGGTTTGGGAAAAAACACACGCCGCACCGCAGAAGATCGGGGTTCTCCTGTTTCAGGGGTTCTCCAACCACTGCCTTGCCAATTCGGTGGAGCCCATGCGCGCCGCCAACATGCTCTCGGGTCAACAACTTTATGACTGGACCTTTCTTTCCCTCGATGTCCAGCCCGTTGAAAGCTCAAGCGGCCTCCCCGTCACACCGCACAACCGCCTGAACGCGGCGTCAGGGGACATGTTGATGGTGATGCCCTCCTATGGCTTTCACGGCCACGACGGATGGTCCACCCAGGCCGCCCTGCGCGCCGCCGCCCGGCGGTTCTCAACCCTCACCGCCCTTGATACGGGTAGCTGGCTTCTGGCCCGCGCCGGGCTGCTCGACGGGTACAAGGCTACGATCCACTGGGAAGAACTCACCCCCTTTGCCGAACGGTTCCCCGAGGTTGACGTCCTGCGCGAGCGCTTTGTGATCGACCGCGACCGCATCACCTGCTCCGGTGCAATGGCAGCCTTTGACCTCGTGCTGCATCTCATCGGGCGCGACCACGGACAGGCGCTCGCCCTCGAAGTCGCGCAACTGTTCATGACCCGGGATTCCGCCCGCTCACATGGCGGCAGCGTCCCGGCCAGCCGGATCGTCAACCGCGCGCTGGCGCTGATGCAGGAAACACTGGAAGACCCCCTGCCCATCCCGATCCTCGCGCGCCGCGCCGGGGCCACACAAAAAACCCTCGAAACCCGTATGCGGGCCGAGCTTGGCGCGCCCCCGGCCACCGTCTATCAGCGCATGCGCCTGACGCTGGCGCGCAAGCTGGTGATGGACACCGACCTTGCCGTTTCCGAGATCGCGGTGCGCTGTGGTTACGCCAACCCGGCCGCCATGACCCGCGCCTTTCGCGCCACTTTTGCGACAACACCCCGCGCCCTCAGACAGGGCTAACGTGTGTACATCTGCTTCTTGTGCGCCCGTGTCCGCTCGGTTGCCCCTGCCGACCCGTCGTGAAACGTCCCGAACCACTTGTCGAAAGGAATTTCCGACGTGCCGTAGTTGCACTCGAAATAGCGGTGGTGCAGCTGGTGAAAGAAGTCGCCCGACTTGGCAATCTCGCTGTCCTTGGCGATCAGCTTTTCGAACCCGCAATGCGAAAACACCGGGCTCAACTGCTGGAAATAGACGTGAAACATCAGATGCAGCGGATTGGACGGAACCACCAGATGCACGAAATAGGTCGTGAAATAGAACATGTTCTCGTACCAGTGGTTCGAGATCCCCGACCATGGCCCGACATTCACGTTGCGATGGTGCACCGCATGCACATGGCGGTAGAGCTTGGGATGATGCTCGAGCCGATGCACCCAGTAGAAATGCAGCCCCGACCACATCGGGATCAACGCCATCCAGATCAGGAAAAACACCGGCGCATCGCCAAAACGGATCACAGGCACCCAGCCATTGGCCATAATCCAGAAGATCAGCCATTGGTAGACCGTCGCCACCGTCATCGCGCTACCCAACGTCCACCAGATATTGTCCAACACCTGGTTGTCAAAAGTAAAGACGCCGTTCTTGCGCGTCAGGTCACGCTTGTCGAATTTCTTCTGCATCCCCTGACCCTTGCGCATGCAGAGCCACCAATGCAGCCCCCCAGCAACGAGGGTTTGCGGGATCACGTTCAACAGCCAGATGCGCAGCATCCAACCCGCCTGAAAAGTTTTCATGCTCTCCAGCGGCGGCAGGAACACGGCCCACACAACCACTGCAAACACCAATGGAACGGTCACGGCGGTGATCATCAACCAAGCACCACGATACCAGTCCCAGACCGCGCGCAACCGGATCGGCCACTGGAACAAGGGGTTGAGCCGCACCGGATGCGGCGGGCGGTAGTGCCAGCGCGCCACCTCGCCATCAGTTGCAAAGTCCTCTGACATAGCCCTCTCCCTGACTTGGCCTCAGCTTGCGTAATCGGACCCTTCGTCGTTCAAAATCGCCTTCAACTCCGCGAGATGACGCACATCCTGCTCGGGGTATTCCTCCAGCTCCTGCGCCGTCTTCTCGGCCACTTCATCCGACAACACCCTGAGCGGCATCCCTGTCTGCAAGGCCCGGATATAGGTCTCCGCAGCGCGCTCGAAATAATAAAGCCGGTTGAACGTGTCCGCGACACTGTCCCCGATCACCATCACACCATGGTTGCCCATGATCATCGTCTTGACCTTGGGGTCGGTCAAAAGCGCGGCACAACGCTCCCCCTCATCCTCGAAGGCCAACCCGCCATAGCCCTCGTCGATCACGTAGCGATTGAAGAACGTGGCACAGTTCTGGTCGATCGGTGGCAGGCGGCTGTCAGCCAGCGACGCCAGCACCGTGGCAAAGATCGAATGCACATGCATGGCGCAACGCGCATGTGGGCAATGCCGGTGAATGCCACCATGCAGTCCCCAGGCCGTCGGGTCGGGCGCATCCGGCCCTCTGAGCGTTTCGGGATCATTGGCATCCACCAGGATCAGGTCACTCGCCCGCACACGGGAAAAATGCACCTGGTTCGGGTTCATCAGGAACTTCGTGCCATCCTCGTTCACCGACAGGCTGAAATGGTTGGCCACGCCTTCATGCATGTTGAGCCGCGCCGTCCAACGGAACGCCGCCGCCATGTCCACGCGCTCCTGCCAGAATTCCATGTTGGGGCGCAGTTCCGTCACGCTCATCTCTCGTTCTCCCGTTATCGTTTCAGCCACCCTGCCCCGGCCCAGGCCGACCCCGCTATCTCAAAAACGACACCTGCACCCGGTAGGGCTCCCGCCATCTTCGGCGCCTTGCGGCGCCTGCCAGATGTTGGGCATGGGTCAGCAAGCTGAGCCTGTTTGGGACGGCGCCCCGGGATAGGGTCACGAGATGGAAGCCCAAATTCCCTGTATCTTTCTTTTTCCAGAAATACCCCGGGGGGAGTCGCAGCTTGCTGCGGCGGGGGCAGCGCCCCCCATTTGTCACAGCGGCCGGCTGGGCACCCAGGCATATCCGTTTTCACACAACAAGTAACACTCCCGCAGCCCGTGCGGCTTGTCGCTCGGCGCCTGCAAAACGTGCATTCCCGCCGCCTCGCCCTTTTCCGCTGCTACATCCGGGTCCGTATCATAAAGCCGGATTTCAATCCCCGCCCCACGCGCCCCGGCTTCGGGCAACAATCCCAAAAGCGGGTTGGAATGATAGGTGCCGTCACTGTGTAACTGAAACACCTGCGCGCCATAGGTGACAATCGCGAAATCCGCCGTCACCTGATGCGTTTTCATTGCGAAAACCGTCTCCAGCACGTCACACAGCGCCTTCACGTCCCGCACCAGAAGATTGAGCCCGATGCCCCGCAATGAGGCGCCGAATTCCCCTGCATCAACGGTATCAAAATCCACCTGAAACACCTTTCGCAAAAGCTTCATGATGGACGACCTTGAACACCCCCTACACTCATGTCAACGTGGGCCATGGAGCGAATACATATCAGAACATGGGCGGAAACCGCCCCCCGCCTCGTCGCTGTTGCCGCAGGCCGCGACGCCGCCGACACCGTCATCCGCAACGGCCAATGGGTCAACGTGCACACGCGCGAGATCCTTCCCAACAGCGATATTGCCATGGCCGAAGGGCGCATCGCCTATGTCGGCCCCGACGCCTCCCATTGCATTGGCCCCGATACCGAGATCATCGAGGCAAACGGGCGTTTCATGATCCCCGGCCTGTGCGACGCACATATGCATATCGAGTCGGGCATGCTCACCCCGGCGGAATTTGCCCGCGCCGTTATCCCGCATGGCACCACCTCGATGTTCACCGACCCGCACGAGATCGCCAATGTGCTGGGCCTTGAAGGGGTGCGCATGATGCATGACGAAGCGCTGATGCAGCCCGTCAACATCTTCACCCAGATGCCGTCCTGTGCGCCTTCCGCGCCGGGGCTGGAAACCACCGGGTTCGAGATCGGCCCCGAGGATGTGGCCGAGGCGATGAACTGGCCCGGCATCATCGGCTTGGGCGAGATGATGAACTTCCCCGGAGTCGTCAATGGCTCTCAACAGATGCTGGCCGAGATCGCCGCCACCCAGAACGCGGGCAAAACAGTGGGCGGCCATTATGCCAGCCCCGATCTTGGCCCCGCCTTTCACGCCTATGCCGCCGGTGGTCCGGCGGATGATCACGAAGGCACTTGCGAGGCCGACGCCATCGCCCGCGTGCGACAGGGGATGCGCTCGATGATGCGCCTTGGCTCGGCGTGGTATGACGTCGAAACCCAGATCACCGCCGTCACGGAAAAAGGGCTCGACCCGCGCAGCTTCATCCTCTGCACCGATGACTGCCATTCGGGCACGCTGGTGCATGACGGGCATATGAACCGCGTGGTGCGCCATGCCATCGCCTGTGGCTGTGATCCCGTGATCGCGCTGCAAATGGCCACGATCAATACCGCCACCCATTTTGGCCTTGAACGCGAACTGGGGTCGATCGCGCCGGGCCGGCGTGCCGATGTGATCTTGACCAGCGACCTGACGACACTGCCCATCGAGCATGTGTTCGCCCGTGGCCAGACAGTCGCCAGTGACGGCCAGATCACCGTGGATTGTCCGCATTACGACTGGCCCGCCCATGCGCGCCAGACCGTCAATCTCGGCCCGGCGCGGCGCGCCTCCGATTTCGAGATCGCAGCCCCCGATGGCGCCACCTCCGTCACAGCCAACGTGATTGGCGTGGTTGAAAATCAGGCCCCGACCAAGGCGCTCACCGCGACGCTGTCGGTCAAGGACGGCATCGTGGAAACCGACCCCGCCAATGACATCTGCCAGATCGCCCTTGTCGAACGCCACCGCGCCACCGGCACCACCACCAACGCGCTGGTCTCGGGGTTTGGCTACCAAGGCAAGATGGCGATGGCCTCGACCGTCGCCCATGACAGCCACCACATGATCGTGGTCGGCACCGACCGCGAAAACATGGCGCTGGCGGCCAACCGTCTGGGAGAGGTTGGCGGCGGTGTGACCGTCTTCAAGGATGGTCAGGAAATCGCCCTTGTCGAACTGCCGATCGCCGGGCTGATGTCCGACCAGCCCGCTTCCGAGGTTGCGACCAAAGCCCAAGCCATGGTCGAGGCGATGGAAGCCTGCGGCTGCACGCTCAACAACGCCTATATGCAGCATTCCCTGTTGGCGCTGGTGGTGATCCCCGAGCTGCGCATCTCTGATCTCGGGCTTGTCGATGTCACCACTTTCGAACTCACTCCAGTGATCAAGGTCGCCGAATGACGCCGCAACAGATTCCCGTCCTGACCCCCGACGTCCCCGCCCCGCGCTCCTATACAGACGCGGCCGAGGCCGTTGACCGCCTGATCGAGCTTTATGAAACGGCGATTGCCTTTCTCTGCGACCAGTTCCGCCATACGCTTGCGCATGGCCCCGAAGGCCATCGCGTCCGCGCCTTCTATCCGGAAATCCGCATCACCACGACCAGCTTTGCCCAGATCGACTCGCGCCTCTCTTACGGCCACGTCGCCGAACCGGGCGTGCATGCGGCGACGATCACCCGGCCCGACCTGTTTCGCAATTACCTCACGCAACAGATCAAGCTCCTGCTCGACAACCACAACGTCCCCGTCACAATCCGCGCTTCGGAAACCCCGATCCCGGTGCATTTTGCCGTGTCTTCGGAAACCGACCTGACCGTGCCACAGGAAGGCGCCACCGCCTTCACCCTGCGCGACATCTTCGATGTGCCGGACCTTTCCACCACCAATGACGACATCGTCAACGGCATGCATGCGCATGATGAAAACGGCGTCGGCCCGCTCGCGCCCTTCACCGCCCAGCGCATCGACTATTCGCTCGCCCGCCTGTCGCACTACACCGCCACCGCACCCGAGCATTTCCAGAACCACGTCCTGTTCACCAACTACCAGTTCTATGTCACCGAGTTCGAAGCCTATGCCCGAGAGGTTCTGGCCGATCCGAATTCGGGCTATTCCAGCTTTGTCAGCACCGGCAATGTCGAGATCACCGATCCCGAAGCGGTGATTCCCCCGGTCGACAAGCAACCCCAGATGCCGACCTATCACCTCAAGCGCCCCGACGGATCGGGCATCACGCTGGTGAATATCGGCGTCGGCCCGTCCAACGCCAAGACAGCCACCGACCATATCGCCGTGCTGCGCCCCCATGCCTGGGTCATGGTCGGCCATTGTGCGGGCTTGCGGAACTCGCAAAGCCTCGGGGATTTCGTCCTCGCTCATGCCTATCTGCGCGAAGATCACGTGCTCGATGACGACCTGCCGGTCTGGGTACCGATCCCGGCGCTGGCCGAGGTGCAGATCGCGCTGGAACAGGCGGTGGCCGATGTCACCGATCTCAAGGGCTATGATCTCAAGCGCGTCATGCGCACCGGCACCGTCGCCACGATCGACAACCGCAACTGGGAACTCAGGGAACATACCGGCCCGGTCCAGCGCCTGTCCCAGTCCCGCGCCATCGCGCTCGACATGGAAAGCGCCACCATCGCCGCCAACGGCTACCGGTTCCGCGTTCCCTATGGCACCCTGCTCTGTGTCAGCGACAAGCCGCTGCATGGCGAATTGAAGCTTCCCGGCATGGCGTCAGACTTCTATAAGACACAGGTGGCGCGTCACCTGATGATCGGAATCCGGGCCATGGAAACCTTGCGCGAAATGCCTCTTGAACGGCTGCACTCGCGCAAATTGCGGTCTTTTGACGAAACCGCCTTCCTTTGACCTAGCGGAAAGTTGCTAAAAACCCCTTAAAAAGATGGTTTTTAGGCACACTACTGATTGTGTTGCCCTACCATATCCCGTTAAATGCGCCACACGAGGCCCAACTACTCGGGCAGACTAATGGAGACCTGAAATGGCGAAACCGATGACCAAGACCCAACTCGTTGCCGCTCTGGCCGAGGAAATGGGCTCTGACAAGAAATCCGCAGGTGCCGCACTCGAAGCCGTTTGCGCCCTGATCACCCGCGAAGTGTCCGCCGGTGGTGCCGTGACCCTGCCGGGCGTTGGCAAAATCTATTGCCGCGAACGCCCCGAGCGCATGGTACGCAACCCTGCGACCGGTGAGCAGATCAAGAAAGAAGCCGACAAGGTGGTGAAAATGACCATCGCCAAGGCGCTGAAAGACAGCGTGAACGGCTAAGCTTTCGCTTGGTATGTTATCGAAAGGGTCGCCCTCGGGCGGCCCTTTCTTTTTGTCGCGCCCCGACGGCGCGCCAACTGCTTGCCCCCTCGTTCTCCCCGGCCCATACTCTCCACGAACGCGCGCCCCGTCACCCGAGGACAAAATGAGCACGACATCCCTTCGCGCCCTTCTGGCCAACCGCCCGATTCACACGGTTTCCCCCGACACCCCCCTGCGTGAAGTCGCCCGCAAGATGGCGCAGGAACGTGTCGGCGCGGTGGCCGTGGTCGCGGATGGAACGCTCGGGGGCATCCTGACCGAACGCGACATCGTGTTTCGCGGCGTCGCGCAGGGGCTTGCCTCGGACACCGCAACGGCGGACCAGGTCATGACTCCGAATCCCGTGACCGTCGATATTGACGATGCCATTTCCGATGCGCTTGCGGCCAAGCTCGGCGACGCCTTTCGTCACCTGCCTGTGATGGAAAACGGCACGCTGGTCGGTATCCTGTCCTTCCGCGACATCCCGGCAGAATACGTGATGATGTTCGAACGCTTCCGCGAGATGTCCTCGGCCCATGCCGACGACGGAGCCTGACACGCCTTGACCCGCGCGACAGCGCCTGCGCCCGCCCCAGCGATCTAGCGTATCGACTGCTGCAGCATCCAATCCCGCAAGGTCGCCGGATCGTTGATCTCAACCTTGCCGCCCGCGCTACAGACACCCACGTCTTTCAGCCGAGAAAACGCGCGCGACAGGCTCTCCGGCTTCATGCCCAACATGCCCGCAAGCACGACCTTGCCAAATGGCAGAACAAAGCTGCGAAGCCCGTCATGCTCACCGGATTGTTGCAACAGGAATTCGCCCAGACGTTGTGTCGCGGTCTTGATCTTGAGCCCCTCGATCTGGTTGGTCATGCTGTTCATGTGGATCTGGGCCGCTGACAACACCGCCCGCGACAATTCTGCCCGCGCATTGGTACAGGAACAGATGTCGGTCAGGTTCAGCAACAGAACCGTGGCCTCCGTTATCGCTTCTGCAGATACGGTGCTTTCCCCGCCAAGCAGCGCCGGCACCTCGTCAAAACTCTGACCTTGCCCCAAGGTATTAACGACGGCCTCATGTCCCTCTTCGCTGACCCGGAACAGTTTCACCCAGCCGCGTGTGACGATCTTGAGTGTTTCGGCCCTGTCGCCCTGCCAGCTCAGCGTTTCCCCGCGTTTCACGTCACGAGTACGTGCACGGCTCAACAGGCAGTCGCGCACCTCTGGTGACAGGGCACGCAGCAACTCGATCTTGCAAATGCTATCCGCGCATACCTTCGCCATCCCTGACCCGACTCCATGCTCAACTTCCAGCGGTAAGCACCCACCTTAATGATGCACGCGGGATGTTGGATTTGAGCTAGATCAAAACTGTGAAATTATTTTGAAGCCGGACAAGAAAACGGGATTAAACGGCGCCAATCACGTACGTGCCCGCATGGTGCAGGAGCAGTCGTCTTGCAAAGTCGCCCTTCCATTCAAAGAAAGGTCTGCACCTCGATCACATAACCGTTCGGGTCCCTGCAGAAAAAGCTGTAGATACCAAAACGCTCCATCTTCTCGGGCGCGCGCATGGGTACGGCTCCGGCATCGACGATGCGCTGATGCCAAGCGTCCACGGTCGCCACATCCTTGACCAACAGCGTGATCATGCCCCCCTTGGGCTCGACAACACGGTCGTTGAACGCCGTGCATACACCGACAAACGCCCCCGGTGCGGTTTCGAAAATCATGGCCGCCCCGGCGTCCCGGTCAATCCTCAGCCCCAGAACATCGCGGTAAAACGGGATCGTCTGCCCAAGGTCTTCCGTATAGACCCAGGTGATCTGGCCCATAATCCGGCCCGAGGCCCTGCTCACGTCAGCCGACCGACACTGCGCCCGATGAAGATCGCTACGAACATGGTTCCCACAATGGCCTGAAGCCCTGTCAACATGCGCGGCAACTCCGCCGCCGGGGTGATCTCGCCGTAACCGACCGTGGTCATGGTGATCATGCTGAAATACAGAAACGGCCCTTGCTGCGCTCCGCTCACCCCGTCGGGCAGGTTGAACGATCCGGGCGCGACAGCTTCGATCCGCCAATAGATCATGCCCCAGATGACCGCCATCAGGAGATAACTGAACACGCCACTGGCCAGCCGCTCGTATTCCGAATGGGCCGACACGAACAGCTGCCGGAACCCGATCAACATGCTCCCCGCCCACAACACCGCCGCGACCCCGGTCAACAACACGTCGATCCGGTTGCCCGGCCACAGGCTGTTTGCCAGCATCAGCGCCATCCACACGGCCACGGGCAGCATCATCACCGCCCGCAACCAGGTGTTTCGTTCGATCGCTCCCACAACCCCGAGGAACAGAACGCTCATGCCGATCTGCGATACGCGCTCCAGGCCGTTGAAATGCCCTTCCAGACCGCCAATCGCAACCAGAACAACCAGCAACCCCAACAGGATTGTCCAGCGATGATGGTCCATCCAGACAAGGGGGCCCGCACTTTTCTGCATATTTTCCATTTTCCTGTCCTCAACGCGGAGTCACTGTGCCAAACTGCGGCAAACGCCGTTGGGTATCGAAACCCAACCTACGCGGAAAAAATGGGATTTGGGAAGGGTACGACATGAACCAATCAGATGATCGCCGCATCGTGGACCTTGGCATCCGGCTGGTCTTCCTATGCCTCTTCATCTACGCCGCATTTGTCATCGTGGCGCCACTGGCCGGCATCGTGATCTGGGCCACCATTCTGGCGGTGGCGGTGTACCCGGTCTACGACTGGCTCGCCCGCCTTCTCGGGGGACGCGGCGGCTGGGCCGCGACGATCATCGTGCTCCTTGGCCTCGCACTGACGATCGGCCCGCTCTGGGCCTCGGTCGCGGGGCTGGCGCAATTCACCAACGACTGGGCCCATCGCGCCGCCTCCGGCGACCTCAGGCTCCCGCCCCTGCCCGAACGGATCGACAGCTGGGAAATCCTCGGCCCGAAGATCCAGGAGACCTGGGCCCTGTTTGACAACAACCTTGCGCAGGCGGTCGACAAATACGGCTCGGTGATTGTCAACCTCGGCAAAAGCATCGGCGGCATGCTGGCCGGCATCGGCCTCGGGCTTCTCGCCATGGCGCTGTCGGTGGTGGTCATGGGCATGATGCTGCCCGCAGGGCCGAAACTTGGCGGCATGCTTCAGAATTTCGGCAACCGCATTTTTGCCCCCAAGGGTGGCGAGTTCATCAAACTGGCCACCGCCACCGTGCGCAACGTGTCGCGCGGCGTGCTCGGCGTTGCGGCGATACAGGCCTTTCTTGCTGGCGTGGTCATGTTCCTCTTCGGCATCCAGACGGCGGGCATGCTGGCCATGATCTGTCTCATTCTCGGCATCGTTCAGGTCGGACCCGGCCCGGTGATCATTCCCGCAATCATCTGGGCCTGGTCGGCCATGTCGCCCGGCATGGCCTTGCTTTTCACCGCGATCATGATCCCGGTGATGATCATGGACAACTTCCTGCGCCCGATCTTCATCGCACGCGGCCTCGACACGCCGATTCTTGTGATCCTTGTCGGCGTCATTGGCGGGGTGCTTTCCGGCGGCATCGTCGGCATCTTTATCGGCCCGGTCATCCTGTCCGTCTTCTACGAACTGGTCATGCTTTGGATGAATGACGGCCAGCCCCTCGTCACGGACGAAACCGAAGCTGCCGACGCAACCGGAGAAACGACATGAAGAACGCCTTCTGGACCACGCTGTGCCTGCTGCTCGTGATTCTCGTCTGGTATCTCGCGGCCGACCGGATCACGCCCTTCACCTCGAACGCTCGCGTCAAGGCGGTTCTCACACCGATCACGCCGCAGGTCTCGGGCACCGTTGTCGATATCCGCGCCCGCAACGGCCAGATCGTCGAAGCCGGAGACGTGCTCGCCGTGATCGACCAGCGCAGCTACGAAATCCGCGTTGACGAAGCCCGCGCCGATCTCTCCCGCGCCATGCAGGACGTGGGCGCAGGGTCCGCCGACGTCGAAAGCGCTCAGGCAAAACTGTCACGTGCCAAGGCCGATCTGGAAACCGAGAAACTCCAGGCCTCCCGCGTCTTCGACCTCGAAGCCAAGGGTCTCGTGGCCATTGCCAAAGGCGACGAGGCCCGCCGCCGCCTGTCCGAGGCCGAGGCCGAGGTCGAACGCGCGACCGCCGATCTCGAAAGCATCCGCACCTCTCTGGGCAGCACTGGACAAGACAACCCGCGCATTCAAAAGGCGCTCGCGGCGCTGGCCGATGCCGAGCTGAAACTGAGCTGGACCACCCTTACCGCCCCGGCGCGCGGGGCGCTCTCCGATCTCGACCTTGCCGCAGGCAGCTATGCACGCGCGGGACAGGATCTCCTGACCTTCCTCGATGCCTCCAATATCTGGATCGAGGCCTATTTGACCGAAAACAACCTCGGCAACATCAAGATCGGCGACCGGGTGGACGTTGTGCTTGACCGCCATCCGGGCCGTATCATCGAAGGCCGGATTTCCAGCTATTCCGCCGCCGCCTCCGATGGCACAACCAGCAAACCCGGCCAACCCGCCTCGATCCCGCGCGCCGCCGGCTGGCTGCGCTCCCCCCAGCGGTTCCCGGTGCGCATCGTCCTGCCCGACTACCTCAAGGGGGATGAAACCGACGACGTGCGCTTTTCGCTCAACGGACAGGCCGACGTGATCGTCTACACAGGGGACAACGCCCTGCTCAACACCATCGGACGCGCCTATATCCGGGTCGTCTCGTGGTTCTCCTATGCCTACTGAGCAGCCCCATCAGGCATCCACCGGCCCGATGCCGGACCTGCCGGACGACTCTTCCCCACCGCCCCTGCTGTCCCCGGCGGCAAACAGGCGCGGGCTGCGCCTCGCCCTCGGTGCCAGTGCCGCCTTCTCCGTGGCCCTTCTGATCGGCTGGCCGCTCGCCACGTTTTCCGCCGTCTTCGTTGCCCTGTTCCTGCAAGCCCCCGCCGCCATGCCCGCGCGGGCCTTCTGGGGGCTGTTTCAACAGGCGGTGGTCTTTCTCGTGGCGTCTTGGCTGATCGCGTCGGCCCTCTCGTCCTACCCGGTGCCGCTTTTGCTGGCCGTTGCCATGGCGGTTGCAATCAGCTTTCGTTGGGGCAGCACCGGCGCAGGCAAATTGTCCGTCGTGCTGGCCCTGATCGCGGCCCTGATGGTGCCGAACCTTGTGATCGTCTCGCAGGAAATGACATGGCTTCTCGTGATCTGGTTGCCGCTCAACCTCTGCATCGCGTGGCTCTGGACTGTCTTCATGTTCTGGCAGTTTCCGCCCGGTGCGATGCCTGCCCCTGCCGCTGCCGGGGCCAACGGCATCCGGCCTGAACCCGGTCGCCTTGTCCTGCGTATGTCGCTGGTCACGATCCCCTTCGCCATGCTGTTCTTCCTGTCGGGCAGCGGCATGTTGATCACCCTGTTCTTCGTTGCCATCCTGTCGATGCAACTGGCCGCCGCCCGCGGTGCAGGCCCCACCGTCGCCAAGGGGATGCTCAAGGCGAACGTGATCGGCGGGATCGCAGCCATCATCGCCTATGAAGTCACCGTGATCGCCCCCCTCATGCCGGTGGCGATGCTGGCCATGACCCTCGGGGCCGTCACGCTGGCACGCTGGCTGGTGTCCGACCGCGCCGATTCAGCCCTCGCAGGCACGGCGCTCTCCACCATGATCATCGTCTTCGGGGGGGCTATTTCCCCTTTGAGCGGCGATGCCGACGTGAAGATGATCGACCGCCTCTGGCAAATCAGCTTTGCGTTGGCTTTTGTTCTTCTGGCCTATGTCATCGTTGACCGGTTCTTCCCGCTGCACCGCAAGGATACCCCCTCCAATGAAGGCTTCCTGCGCCGCCGCCGCAAGGCACGTCGGGCTGCACGCCGTGCGCAACGGGCGCAAACTTAACCCCACGGCTCGACCAATACCGCACCGACGCAATACCGACGTGATACCGACGCAATACCGAAAGGCGTTTTCCCCACAATCCCAGCCCGTTAACCCCGATTCGCCCCTTCGACCGTGCGCAGGGCGTTGCAGCGCGGCGCACGATGCTGTTACATCGCGGCAATTGGTTAACATGTGAGGCGACCGAAATGGATTTCCGCGCAATCGCCATGGGGCTGTGTTTCGCCTTCCTGTGGTCCTCGGCCTTCACCTCGGCGCGCATCATCGTCGCAGACGCGCCGCCCCTCGCCATCTCCTCGATTCGCTTCGCGATTGCGGGCGTTCTCGGCGTCGCCATTGCCCGCGCCATGGGCCAGAACTGGAACCTGACCCGCGACCAGTGGCGCGCCACTCTGATCTTCGGCCTCTGCCAGAATGCGCTCTATCTCGGCCTGAATTTCGTGGCGATGACCACGATCGAAGCCTCCCTTGCCTCGATCATCGCCTCCACCATGCCCCTCATCGTGGCCTTTCTCGGCTGGGCCGCCTTGCGTGAAAAACTCTCGCCTTTGGCTGCCCTCGGCCTCGTGCTCGGCTTTGGTGGCGTGGTGCTGATCATGGGCAGCCGAATGGGCCAAGGCGTTGATCTCTTTGGCCTTATGCTCTGCATCATCGGGGCAATCGCCCTTGCGATTGCCACACTGTCTGTACGCGGCGCCTCATCTGGGGGGAACCTGATGATGATCGTCGGCCTGCAGATGTTCGTCGGTGCGGTCGTGCTTTTCATCGTCTCGCTCCTGTTCGAAACATGGGAGTTCAACTGGAACTGGCGCATGGGCACGGCCTTTACCTACACGCTGCTTGGCCCCGGTCTTCTGGCCACGTTCATCTGGTTCGCGCTGGTCGCCCGTATCGGTCCGATCAAGGCGGCGACCTTCCACTTCCTCAACCCGTTTTTCGGGGTGGTCGTGGCCGCGATCGTGCTCGGTGAAACGCTTGGCCTGATGGACATCATCGGCGTCGCCATCATCGCGGCGGGCATCCTTGCCGTGCAGCTTTCGAAACAATCCAACACGCCCAAGTGATCTTTCGTCAGCGCCGCATGGGCTGACATTACAATCGACCCTTGGCACAAACATGCCATGGAATTTCTCTTTGCATACGGCGCGGGCCTGCTGACCCTGATCAACCCCTGCGTGGTTCCGGTCCTGCCCATCGTGCTAGCCGGCGCCCTGCAGGCCAGCCGCTATGGCCCGCTGGCCCTCGCCACCGGCATGAGCCTGTCCTTTGTTCTGCTTGGCATGGCCGTCACCACCTTTGGCTACGCCATCGGCCTCACCCCCGACACCATCGCCCAGGCCGGGGCTGTGCTGATGATGATCTTCGGAGCGATTCTCCTTATCCCACAGTTTTCAATGGCCTTTTCCACCGCCACCGCCGGTGTCGCCGCCCGCGCCGACAGCGGCATGGACCAGCTTGACCAAACGTCCCTGCGCGGCCAGTTCCTCGGCGGCCTGCTGCTTGGCGCGGTCTGGAGCCCCTGCGTCGGCCCCACCCTCGGCGGCGCCATCTCTCTGGCCAGCCAGGGCGAAAGCCTGGGCCGCGCCGCGCTCATCATGGTGTTCTTCGCCCTTGGCGTCTCGACCCTCATCCTCGGCCTCGGCTACGGCGCCCGCTCGGCCCTGCAATCCCGTCAGGCGCTCATGCGCAGCCTCGCCTCCAAGGCCCGCCCGGCCATGGGCGTCATCTTCCTCTTCACCGGGCTGGCGCTGTTCTTCAACCTGCACCACGCCATCGAAGCCTGGCTGGTCAACGCCTTGCCCGTATGGCTGATCGACCTCTCCGTATCCCTGTGACCCCAAAGGAGCCATCCTCATGAACCGCCGTGATTTCCTGTTCCGCTCCGCCGCAGCCACCGCCCTACCGCTGGCCGCCCATGCCGCCCCGCTCGACTACACGCCCGGCCTCGTCAAAAAGCACCTCGCCAAGGGCGATACCGTGTTTCTCGACTTCAAGGCCAGCTGGTGCTCGACCTGCGCCGCACAGGAACGCGTGATCAACGCGCTCAAAGCCGAAAACCCCGACTACGAAGCCAACATCACTTTCATCAATGTCGACTGGGACGATTACGGCAAATCCGACATCGTGAAATCGATGAAAATCCCGCGCCGCTCCACCCTCGTTGTCCTCAAGGGCGATCAAGAACTGGGCCGTATTGTGGCTGGCACGTCCAAAGGGCAGATCAAGCAACTGATGGACGCCGCCCTCGGCGCAGCCACCGCCTAGGTCTTTCTTTTTCCGAAAATACCCCGGGGGGTGAGCGCCGTCTCGGAAACGGTCCGGTGGACCGTTTCCGGCGTGAACGGGCGGAGCCCTGGCTTCACTGCGGCGGGGGCAGCGCCCCCTATCCCCCCTCGCGGGCTTGCGCCAAGACCCAATCGCGCACCCGCTCGGCCTGTGGGATCAGCGACGTGCGCCGCGACCAGACGAGGTAGAACCCCGCCCCTGTCTCCCATCCCCAATCGGTGCGCCCTTGCAAAAGCCCTTGCGAAATCAGCCCCTTGGTGACGTGCTGCCAGCCAAAGGCAAACCCCTCCCCCGCCATCGCCGCCTGCAGGACCAACGCATAATCATTCAGCCGCAACCCGGCCTTCGGGGCCCTGTCACGCACGCCATGATGTGCAAACCAATCCCCCCAGTTAGGACGCTCCCGCACCGGTTCCTCAAGATGGATTAACCGCTCCTGAAACAAGTCAGACACCTGCCAAAGCCCCTTGGCCTGTGACATGACCGCCGGGCTGGCAATCGGGAAAATCACCTCGCGCGCGATAAGCTCAGCATGACAATCGGTCCACTGCCCATAGCCTCGCCGAACCGCAAGACTGATCCCCTCGGCATCAATGTCCGGCTCCCGGTCACTGGTTTGCAAGCGCAGGTCAATATCCGGATGCACGCCATGCAGAACCTGCAAACGCGGCACCATCCAGTAATAGGCAAATGCCGTCGAAACAGAGAGCGTGACATGGTCCTTCTGGCCCCTCTGGTGGACCGCCCGCGCCGAAGTCAGCACCCTCTCCAGCGCCTGTGATACATCCGCAAACAACCGCTCCCCCGCCGGGGTCAACGTCACCTGCCGATGCGCCCTTTTAAAAAGTTGCACCCCCAAGGACGCCTCCATTTGCCGGATCGCCGCGCTGACGGCGGGTTGCTGCACGTTCAGCTCTCCGGCGGCACGGGTGAATGACCCGTGCCTTGCGGCGGCTTCAAAAAAGATCAGGTGGCGCGGCGACGTCACCAGTTTCCAGAGTTCCTGCATAACTCAGGCTTATCCAAAACCATGCACAATTCAAGGATCACAGAGAGGTTCCACCGCCCTAGCATTTCTCAACCTGTCACCTTTCGGAGTCCAAGATGGCGCGCCGCTCCCGCAATTCACGCCCCCGCAGCGCTCCGTCCGGAGCGCCGCCCTCGCCGTATCTTCAACGAGGGCTGGCCTATTTCGACCTGCTCGACGACGAGCAGCTGTCCCGATTGGAAACCCAGGTTGACTGGCTGATGCAGGATGTCGGCATTGCGTTCCGCGACGACCCCGAGGCCCTCCAGCTCTGGCAGGCCGCAGGCGCCACGCTTGACGGGGACAGGGTGCGCATGGCGGCGGACGCGGTCCGCGCGCTTTGCGCAACCGCGCCCTCTCAGTTTACCCAACTGGCGCGCAACCCGCAGCGTTCTGTTGTGATCGGCGGGCAAAACCAGGTATTCGCCCCCATTTACGGGGCGCCTTTTGTCCGCGATCTCGAGGGAGGTCGCCGATATGGCGACATGCAGGCGTTCGAGCAACTGGTCAAGCTCACCTATCTGCACCCGCACCTGCACCACGGCGGCTTTGTCACCTGCGAACCTTGCGACGTGCCTGTGAACAAGCGGCATCTGGACATGCTGTTCCTGCACATGACCTGCTCGGACAAGCCGCATCTCGGGGCCATCACCGAAATGAGCCGCGCACAGGATAGTGTCGACATGGCCGAGATCCTGTTCGGAGCCGAGGTGATGGACAAGAACTGCGTGATCATGGGCAACGTCAACACCAACTCCCCGCTTCTGGTCGACAAGGTGGTGACACAGGCCATCCGCACCTATTGCGCGCGCGGTCAGGGCATCGTCGTGGCCCCCTTCATCCTGTCCGGCGCCATGGGGCCGGTCTCGACCGCCGCAAGCATTGCGCAGGCCATGGCCGAAGCGTTGATGTGCTGCGCCTATTCGCAACTGGTCCGCCCGGGCGCGCCCTTTGTGCTTGGCAATTTCCTCTCGTCGATGTCGCTCAAATCCGGCGCGCCGACGTTCGGCATGCCCGAACCGGTATTGTCGAACTATGTCATCGGGCAACTGGCACGGCGCGCCGGGTTGCCTCTGCGCTGCGGTGGCTCGCTGACCGCCTCCAAGATCGAAGACGCGCAGGCCGCCTATGAAAGCGCCGATTCGATGCATTCCACCATGCTGGCCGGGGCAAATTTCGTCTTGCATTCCGCCGGTTGGCTCGAAGGTGGGCTGTGCACCGGCTTTGAAAAGCTGATCATGGATGCCGACCGGCTGGGCGGTTACCAGAAACTGGGCCACGGGTTGGATGTCGGCGATGAGGCTTTGGCCCGCGACGCCTATGGCGAAGTCGAACCTGGCGGGCATTTTCTCGGTACCGGTCATACGATGCGCAACTACCAGACCGCGTTCTACACGCCGGGCCTCAGCGATTCCGAGAATGTCGAAAGCTGGGAGGAAGGCGGCGCCCAGGACATGCGCCAACGCGCGCATGCCCGCTGGAAAGAGCTGCTGCAAAACTATGAGCCGCCGCAGATGGATCCGGCCAAGCGCGAAGAACTCGCGGCCTTTGTCGCGCGGCGAAAACAGGAAATGCCCGATGCGTGGTACTGAGAGAGTTCAAGGCTCCGCCGGGAGTATTTTTGGTAAAATGAAGAGGGGGGCGGACCATGCCTGAGGTGCACAAGGAAGAAGCAACAACGGGCAAGAAGCTGCCCAGCCATGCCAAGGTCGTGGTGATCGGCGGCGGCGTTGTAGGCTGTTCGATCCTCTTCCACCTGGCCAAGTTCGGCTGGAAGGACGTGGTGCTCCTTGAGCGGGATGAACTCACCAGCGGGTCAAGCTGGCACGCCGCAGGTCAAATCCATACGATCAGCTCCGACCCCAATATCTCGCGGCTTCAGGGATACACCATCGACCTTTACAAGGAGATCGAGGAAACCTCTGGCCATTCGGTCGGCCTGCACATGACCGGCGGCTTTTACCTCGCCTCTAACAAGACGTGGTATGACTACCTCAAACGCGAACGCTCCAAGGCGCGCTACATGGGGCTGCAACAGGAATTCATCTCTCCGGCCGAAGTGGCCGAACGCCACCCGCTGATTGACCCGAAACACTATTATGCCGCGCTGTGGGACGATCAGGATGGCGATCTTGATCCCTCGGGCGCCACCTATGCCTTTGCCAAGGCCGCGCGGGTGCACGGAGCCCAATACTTCACCCACACCCCTGTCACGGCCACCACCCAGCGCGCCAATGGCAGCTGGGACGTGACCACGCCCAAGGGCGTGATCAATGCCGAGCATATCGTGAACTGCGGTGGTCTCTGGGCGCGCGAAGTCGGGCATATGCAGGGGCTGCACCTGCCCGTACAACCGATGGAACACCATTACCTGATCACCGAGCGCATCGACGAGATCGCCAACGCGGACCGCCGCCTGCCCTGCGGGATTGACTACGAGGCCAACATCTATTTCCGGCAGGAACGCGAAGGTATGCTCCTGGGCACCTATGAACCGACAGGTGTGCCGTGGAAGGTTGACGGCACGCCGTGGGATTTCGGGCACGAGTTGTTGCCCCCCAATCTCGACCACATTGCCGATCGGCTTGAGCTGGCCTTCGACCGCATCCCGGCGCTGGCCGAAGCCGGGATCAAGGATGCGATCAACGGCCCATTCACCTTTGGCCCCGATGGCAACCCGATGATCGGCCCGGTGCCGGGCATGAAGAACTACTGGTGCGCCGTTGGCGTCATGGCGGGCTTCTGTCAGGGCGGCGGCGTGGGTCTGACCATGGCGGAATGGATGATCGACGGGGAACCCTCGATCGACGTCTGGGCCATGGATGTTGCACGTTTCGGAGATTGGGCGACACCGGACTGGGGCACGGTGAAATCGACCGAGAATTACGAACGCCGCTTCGTGATGACCTTCCCCAACGAAACGCTGCCCAAGGGCCGGTTGCAGAAAACCACCGCTCTTTATGACCGCCTTGTCGCCAAGGGCGCGCGCATGGGACAGGGCTTCGGCCTTGAAAACGCACTCTGGTTTGCCGATGGTCCCGAGGACGCTTGGGAAGACCCAAGCTTTGAACGCAACCGTAGCCACGCCTATGTCGCCCGCGAAGTCAAAGCCGTGCGCGAGGCAGTGGGGGGCATTGAGATCGCCAACTTTGCCAAGCACGAGGTCAAGGGGCCGGGCGCGCGTGCCTATCTTGATCGGGTCTTGGCAGGATATGTCCCCAAGCCGGGCCGCCTGACCCTGACCCCGATGCTCACTCCCAAGGGCAAGCTTTATGGCGATCTGACGGTGGCCTGCCTCTCCGAGGATCACTTTATCCTCTTCGGCTCGGGCGCCATGCAGGAGGCCCATCGCCGCTGGTTCGAAAAGGATCTGCCCGCTGATGTGACCTATGCCAATGTCAGCGACGACTGGCACGGCATTGCCCTGTCGGGTCCGAAATCCCGCGAGCTGCTGGCCCGCATCACCCGAGAAGACGTCAGCGCCGAGGGCCTGCGCTTCCGCGACCTGCGCCAGACATATGTCGGGGGTGTCCCTGTGATCCTCAGCCGGATCAGCTTTTCCGGTGAACTTGGCTATGAAATCTACTGCAAGCCGCAATATCTCCTGCGCCTTGCCGAGGCCATCGAAGACGCTGGGGCCGATCTTGGCTATCGCTGGTACGGCGCGCGCGCGTTGATGTCGATGCGGCTGGAAAAGGGTTGGGGCGTGTGGACGCTCGACTATCGCCCGGATTTCAACGCCGTCGAAAGCGGCATGGACGCGTTCATCAACTGGAACAAGGATTTCGTCGGCAAGGACGCCACGCTTGCGCTGCGCGAGGCCGGAGTCTCGCGCAAGCTGGTGACGATGACCATTGATGTGGACGGTATTGACGTCTCGGGCGACGAGGCCATTCTAAGCGATGGTGACGCTGTCGGCTATGTCAGTTCGGGCGGCTATGCGCATCACGCCGGGAAATCCATGGCAATGGGCTATGTCAGCATCGACCACGCAGCGCCGGGCACAGAATTGCAGGTGGAGATCCTTGGCGAAGCATACATAGCCAAGGTGTTGGGCGCCCCGATCTATGACGCGAACGGGGCCAATATGCGCTCTTAGGAACTTGTGGCGCGGACGGGCAAGAGCGCTTCGACCGCGTCGCGGATCTCGCGCGACATCGGCTTGGTGCGAGATCCATAAGTGTCCACTACCGTGCCGTCCGGCCCGATCAAAACCTTGTTGAAATTCCAGCGCGGGCGAAATCCTGTCTCATCTTTCAGCGAGCGATAGAAGGGGTGCGCGTCCGTGCCCTTGACCGAGGTGATCCCGGTCATGGGTAGGTCGATGCCATATTGCAGCTCGCAGAATTCCTTGACCGCTTCATTGCTCGACAATTCCTGACGAAAGTCATCGGATGGCACAGCCAGCACCACCAGCCCCTGCGCGCGATAGGTATCATAGAGCTTCTGAAGCCCCGCATACTGGTCGGTATAGCCACAGCGCGAGGCGGTGTTTACGACCAGAACCGGCTGCCCGGCCCATTGCGACAGGGCAAGCTGCCCGCCGTCGATATTGTCAAACGGCGCATCCAGCTCCAGCGCCACGGAAACGGTGGCCCAAAGCGAGAGCAGAACGGCAAGAACAGGTTTCATCGCGATCTCCTTTCAAGGCTTTTCAAGATTACGCCGCAGATCGGTGTGCGGATCAACTCTGCGTCAACGATCTGAAACCTGCATTTGTATTTTCCGTGAAGCTTCCAAATAATGCACAGACGCATTTGGACAGGAAGATCAGTCATGACCCAATACCGACGCGACCCGGACGCGATTGCCGCGCTCACCGATGAGCAGTTCTGGGTAACGCAGGAAAGCGGCACCGAACGGCCCGGCTCGGGCAAGCTGCTCTATAACAAAGACCCCGGCATCTATGTGGACGTGGTGTCAGGCGAGCCTTTGTTTGCCAGTTCTGACAAGTACGAGTCGGGCTGTGGCTGGCCCAGCTTCACCAAACCCATTGAACCGGCGCACGTGACCGAGCACCATGACAGCACCCATGGCATGATCCGCACCGAGGTGCGCTCCAAACATGGCGACAGCCACCTTGGCCACGTCTTTCCCGACGGCCCGACGGATCGCGGGGGCCTGCGCTACTGTATCAACTCGGCGTCCTTGCGTTTTGTGCATAAGGACGACATGGAGGCAGAAGGCTATGGCGCCTATCTGGATCAGGTGGAGGACGTGACATGAGCGAACGCGCAGTACTCGCAGGGGGATGTTTCTGGGGCATGCAGGATCTGATCCGCAAGATGGACGGAGTGATCTCGACCCGCGTCGGCTATACTGGCGGCGATGTTCCCAACGCCACCTATCGCAACCACGGCACCCATGCCGAAGGGATCGAGATCGTTTACGACCCGTCCCGGATCAGCTACCGCAAACTCCTGGAGTTCTTCTTCCAGATCCATGACCCCACGACGGTCAACCGGCAGGGCAATGACCTTGGCATGTCCTACCGTTCGGCGATCTACTACGTGACCGAAGACCAGAAAGCCGTGGCGCTCGACACGATTGCCGATGTTGACGCTTCGGGCCTCTGGCCCGGCAAGGTCGTGACCGAGGTCGAGCCGGTGGGTGATTTCTGGGAGGCCGAGGAAGAGCATCAGGACTACCTGGAAAAACACCCCAACGGCTACACCTGCCACTTTGCGCGGCCCGACTGGGTCTTGCCACGGCGGGAGGCTCAGCAAAGCTGAGCCTGAAGGGGGCTTTGCCCCCGCCGCCCCAGGGGGCGGGCTCCGCCCGTTCACGCCTGAAACGGTCCACCGGACCGTTTCCAAGTCGGCGTTCACCCCCCAGGGTATTTCTGGAAAAAGAAAGATCAGTCGCGCGCGATACGCGGGCGGCCGGACGCTTCGACATGCACTATGGCCTCGATGAAGATCTCCCGCGCTTCGGCCTCGGCCTTGCGAATATCGCGCCGGGTTGTGAGGTGGATGTCCTCGGCCCCGGCGGCCCGGGCTTCCGCCCTGGCGGTATCTGAAAGAACGTCTTGCAACCGGGCCATCGCCGCCTCGGCATCGCTGAAATCTTCCGGCCCCGTGTCAAGATGCACCCGATAGCGCCCCTCAGCCGGGGCCGTCACGGTCCCCGACCTGCGGATCGTCACACGCCCGACCACCGCACCGATGGCATTCGCAACATCCGCGTGCTGCGGCAGGTCCATACGGCATCCCAGCCTGTCTCCCACCGCCGGGTAATAAACCGGGGCTGAAGCGCCCAAGCCGATCACCGGCCCGCTCAGCCCGGTCTCCAACCGCACCAGACCACGATATCCGCCCAAGCCCGCCTGCATCAGGACATGCCGCGCCAGCTGGTCCGGCGGCAAACCGAAATCTCTCCCGTCTTCAGCAAACGCCGTTTCAAGCAGCGCCAGCCCCGTCTGATATGTCAGCTGGTCCACGATACGTCGCGCCATGTCCCCCGGATCAGGAGACAGCATGCTGCCCGCCCCGGTTCTACGGCGCCCCATGAGACGCAGGGCCTTTTCCGCCGCGCTCGTGTCCCATGCCCCCTGCGTCCCGAGTACGTGGCTCGCGTCGGAGGGCGTGACACCGGACATCTGAACAAGTCCGCGTTCGACCAACCGTCTTAACGCCTTGGCATCAATCCGCATCCGCAACACATCACCGACGGGGTGCACCGTACCGCCGATCCTTTCGAGCAAGGCCGCTTCGCGCGGGGCAAGCCCATCCGCCGCCGCCCCCGCGACCGCGCGCACAAATCGTCCGTCATGTTCCCCCGGCACAGCCCGGCGCAACTGGTCATCCAGTGCGGCATGCACCACCTCAGGTGCCTCGCTGGCAAGCAAGGACACCGGCAACACCCGGCGCGGCCCAAGGGTAACACCGCCCTGCAGGCCTTCGCTCAGAAAGTGCACTTCGCTGTCACCGCCGAGCCCGAACGTGCGCATGGCAACGGCTTCGACCATGGTCCGATAGGGCCCCACGCGGGCGCCATCGGGATCAATCGCCGGGTGCCCATCGCGCAGCACCGCCACGTCTGTCGTCGTTCCGCCAATGTCGCTGACCAGCGCGTCCTGCGCCCCGGTCAACCAGCGCGCGCCGACAATCGACGCGGCCGGTCCGCTGAGGATGGTTTCGATCGGCCGCTCCCGGGCAAACGTGGCCGAGATCAATGCCCCATCCCCCCGCACAACCATCAAGGGGGCCGATATCCCCAGTTCGGTCAGCCGCGCCTGCGCACGTCCGATCAGACGGTCGATCATGCCGATCAGGCGCGCATTCAACACCGCCGTCATGGCACGCTTGGGTCCGTTCAGGCGCGAGGAAAGGTGATGTGACGCACTCACCGGGCGCCCGGTCACTTCGCGGATGATGTCGCAGACCCGTTGCTCATGCGCCGCATTTCGTGTCGCGAACTGCCCGGCGACGGCAAACCCCGAAACCGCTCCGGCTTCGGACGCAAGCCATGTCCGCAACGTCTCCTCGTCCAGCGGAGCGCGTTCATTGCCGGAATGATCATGTCCCCCGGCCAGCACAAGCGCCGGATCACCCGCCAGCGCCGCATCCAGCCCATGCTTTTCAAGGTCACTTTCCCGGAAGCCGATAAGGACAAGCGCAACGCGCCCGCCTTGCCCCTCGACAAGCGCATTGGTGGCCAGCGTCGTCGAAAGAGACGCCAAGGCCACCTCTGCCACGTCCACTCCGGATTGTTGCAATACATCCGACACCGCTGCCCCGATCCCCTCGGCAAGGTCGTGCCGCGTGGTCAGCGCCTTGGCCGTGGCAATCACGTCCCGCTCATCCCGGATCAGCACCGCATCCGTGTAGGTGCCGCCCGTATCCACCCCCAATGACAAGGCCATTCAGGTCTTCCCTTCCTGTTCACGCCCGCGCAGGTAACGCCAAGAGCATGGGCTAATCCAGCCTGTTTGCGACCTCTTGCAGCCGCGCCACCGCCCATCGCGCCGCATCCGCCACAGTTGCGTCAGGATCATCGCACAGTGCCTGCGCCACTGGGACCAGAGCGCGCTCACCGGAATTCCCGATCGCATAAAGTACATTGCGCACGAACCGATCACGCTTGATGCGCTTGATCGGCGACCCGGAAAAATGCGCCCGAAAGGTCGCATCATCCAACATCGCAAGCTCGGCCAGCCCAGGAGTCACCAAGTCGTCCCGCGCGGCATAACGCATCTCGCGCGCGTCTTGAGCAAACTTGTTCCAAGGACAGGCCGCAAGGCAATCGTCGCAGCCGTAGATTCGATTACCCAGCAGCGGGCGCAGCGCCTCGTCCACCGGCCCGTGGTGTTCGATAGTCAGATAGGAAATACAGCGGCGCGCGTCGATCTGATGCGGCGCAGGGAATGCCCCGGTCGGGCAGGCATCAAGACAGGCGCTGCACGACCCGCAATGATCCACTTCGACTTCATCGACGGGAAGATCCAGCGTGGTGAACACCGACCCGATGAAGAACCAGGATCCGATCTCGCGGCTCACGAGGTTGGTATGCTTGCCCTGCCAGCCCAGCCCCGCAGCCTGCCCCAACGGTTTTTCCGGCACCGGGGCCGTATCCACGAACACCTTCACCTCGCCCCCGGCCTCGGAAATCAGCCATCGCGCCAACCGCTTGAGCCGCTTCTTGACGATGTCGTGGTAATCCTTGTTCTGGGCATAGACCGAAATCGCCCCCCGATCCGGCATCCCGTGCACCTCCGTCGGATCGTGCTCGGGGGTATAGCTCTCCGCCAGAACAATGACCGAGCGCGCCTCGGGCCACAAAACCGAAGGGTCGCTGCGCCAGTGGGTGCGCTCCGCAAGCCATCCCATCTGCCCATGATAACCCTTGTCCAGAAATCCGTCCAAACCCTCCGCCACATGGCCCACGGCGTCTGGCAGGCAGATGCGTGCCCGGTCAAACCCGATCGCGCGCGCTTCTTCGATCAGCCGCGCCTTCAGTTCGGCAGACACCGGGTCACCTCTTTCTTTTTCCAAAAATACCTCGGGGGGAGTCGCCACAGGCGACGGGGGGCTGGCCCCCCTTTATTAGAAATCCAGATCGGCATAATGCGCGGGCGGTGGGAAACCGGGAATCTGGTCCGCCAGAATGGCACGAAAGGCCGGGCGTGACTTGATTGTCGCATACCAGTCCTTGACAACTTCGGACCGGTTCCAATCCACGTCCGAAATGTAATCCAGCGACGACAGGTGCGCGGCCGCCGCAAAATCAGCCAGCGTCATCACGTCCCCGGCCAGCCAGCGACGATGATCGAGAAGCCAGTGCATGTAATCGAGGTGATATTTGATCGCCTTGGCCCCTGCCTTGACGTTGGCGCTGTCGGGATAGCCCGTGCCCATCACCTTCTTGTTGACCCGCTCGTAAAGCAGCTTTGATGTCACCTCGTTGTGGAACTTGTCATCGAACCACGCCACTAGGCGGCGCACTTCATAGCGCCCGTCCGGATCGCGCGGCATCAAAGAAGGTTCGGGGTACTTTTCCTCAAGGTATTCACAGATGGCGCTGCTCTCGGCCATCATCTTGCCGTCCATCTTAAGTACCGGGACCTTGGCCGCCGGGTTGCGACGCAAGAAATCGGCGTCCTTTTCCCAATACCGTTCTTCCACAAGCTCCACCTCGATCCGTTTTTCGGCCAGGCTCAGGCGCACCTTGCGGCAGAACGGGGACAAGGGAACATGGAAAAGTCGGTTCATCGCGGCAACACACCATTTAGCGGGATTTCTCCCTCAATGCCTTGCCGCGCGCGGATTTTCAATCCTCGAAACACGCCGCACGGGCCTCGTCGCGGATGGTCGCCGCCCCGTCCATGATCCGCGCCGCGCGTTTGCGCAAAGCGGCAGACGGATTGCTTGCCGACCGTTTCTTCGGGTTGGGCAGCACCGCCGCCAGCCGCGCGGCCTGCACCGCGCTCAGGTCTTCCGGCCCCACGCCAAAGTAATGCCGCGCCGCCGCTTCGACGCCAAACACCCCTTCATCGAACTCGGCCACGTTAAGGTAGACTTCCAGAATACGCCGCTTGGACCACGTGATCTCGACCAACGGCGTCAGCAGCGCTTCGATCGCCTTGCGCGCCCAGCTGCGCCCCTGCCAGAGATACACATTCTTGACCACCTGCTGACTGATCGTCGAAGCCCCGCGCCCCGCGCCCTCATCAAGCGCGGCACGGATCGCCTTCATGTCAAACCCCCAGTGCAGACAGAAGTTGGCGTCCTCTGCCGCCACGACCGACCGGCGCATGACCGGCGCGATCTCTTCGATCGGCACCCACTCCTGATCCACTCTGCCCAACCGTCGTGTTTCGGACAGCATGGTCATCGTGGTCGGCGGGTTCACCACCGAAAACAGAAGAACGACAAGGATGATCAGCGAGACCAGCCAGACTGCCGCACGCCGCAACCAATAGCGCAGGCGCAGCCATTGGCGCCTGGTCCATCTCTGCTTCTTCGGCGCCTTCTTCCCGCTCATACCTAGCCCAATCGTTATTGAGCGATGGAGTAGACGCTCAGGCGTTTCCACGCAAGCGTCGCAAGGTCACGCTTCAGGGGGAACAGGCCCAGACACGGACCTGGCAGTTGTTGCCGTATTGATAGCAATAGTCCAACGCGTTCGACTCGGCGATGGAGCGCGACCCGCCCCAGCCGAATCCCCAGCTGCCATTGCTGCCAGACGCCATGGCGCCGCAAGTGTTGTAGAAGGTGCGCACGGTGTCACAATCCCAGCCACATTCGTTCTGCAACAGATTGATCGCATCCTGCTCGGAGTACTGACCATAGGAATAGCCCCAAGCGCCCCCAGGACCAATCCCAACGGCACCCCAGCAATAGTCGTATCCGCATTGCCCCGCGAAAGCAGCAAACGGTAGCGACAACCAAAGAACAACACCCATCCAAATTTGCTTGATCATGATGATTCTCCCGGAATATGGCTCCAGTATGCGCCCAAGGGCTGAAATCTGCCAAATCAAGCGAAAAACCCCGCAGGCCATGGGTCTGCGGGGTTTCAAATCTTGGGTCGAATGCCCGGTTATTCGGCAGGAACCGCCGCCTCTTCTACGCTCAGCGGATGCTTGAGATGCACCAGCATCTCTTTCGGGCAAACCTGAAGGAAGTTGGCCTTTTCCACATCCCAATGCTGCAGGATGTCGGCGCCCTTGCGGCTTCCGGTCTCGGCCACGTGACGCTCGATCAGGCCCTTCAACTGGGCTTCCCAATGCGCAACCGTCACGGGACAAGTCACCAGCGTCTCCATGTTCATGACCGCTTCGGCCTTGTTCTCCGGGTCATAGAGATAGGCCATGCCGCCGGTCATGCCCGCGCCAAAGTTGGCCCCGATCTCGCCAAGGATCACGGCAACACCACCGGTCATGTATTCACAGCCGTTGCTGCCACACCCCTCGATCACCACTTTGGCCCCCGAGTTGCGCACAGCGAACCGTTCCCCGGCGCGTCCGGCGGCAAACAGGTGGCCGTCGGTGGCCCCATAAAGAACCGTGTTGCCGATGATGGTGTTTTCACTCGCCGTCAGCGGGCTCGCCATCGGCGGGCGCACGACGACCATGCCACCCGACAGGCCCTTGCCGACATAGTCGTTGGCATCCCCTGACACTTCGATCTTGAGCCCCGGCGCGGCAAACGCCCCGAGCGACTGTCCGGCAGAACCGGTCAGCTTCACGGTCAGGTGATCCTCCTGTAGTGCGTTGCGCATCCCGAAGTTGCGCACGATATAGGACGAGGTCCGCGTGCCCACCGTCCGGTGCGTGTTCTGCACCGCATAGGAAAGCTGCATCTTCTCGCCATCCTCAAGGAAGCGATGCGCGTCACGCACGATTTCCGCATCAAGCGTATCCGGCACGGCATTACGCGGCTTGTGGCGGTCGTAGACGATCTCTGCAGCCCCATCGACCGTGATCAACAGTGGGTTGAGGTCGAGGTCGTCCAGATGCGCAGCCCCACGGCTGACCTGTGCCAACAGGTCGGCCCGGCCGATGATCTCGTCCAGCGAGCGTGCACCGATGCTGGCAAGGATCTCACGCACTTCCTGCGCATAGAAGGTGATCAGGTTCACCACCTTGTCCGCGCTGCCGGTGTATTTCTTGCGCAGATCTTCATCCTGCGTACATACACCAACCGGGCAGGTGTTCGACTGGCACTGACGCACCATGATACAGCCCATCGCGATCAGCGCGGCGGTGCCGATACCGTATTCCTCGGCGCCCATCATTGCGGCCATCACGATGTCACGACCCGTGCGCAAGCCACCGTCGGTCCGCAACGTGACCCGGTCCCGCAGCTTGTTCATCGCCAGAACCTGATGCGCCTCGGTCAGACCCATTTCCCAGGGCAGACCCGCGAACTTGATCGAGGTCGCCGGAGATGCCCCGGTGCCGCCATTGCCGCCCGAGATCAGGATGATATCCGCTTTCGCCTTGGCCACGCCGGCCGCAATCGTGCCAACGCCCGAGGACGCCACCAGCTTCACCGTCACCTTGCAGCGCGGGTTGATCTGTTTCAGGTCATAGATCAGCTGTGCAAGGTCCTCGATCGAATAGATGTCGTGGTGAGGCGGCGGCGAGATCAAGGTCACGCCCTTGGTCGAATGGCGCAGACGCGCAATCAGGTCCGTGACCTTCATGCCCGGCAGCTGACCACCTTCACCCGGCTTTGCGCCCTGCGCGACCTTGATCTCCAGCTCTTCGCACTGGTTCAGGTATTCGGCAGTCACACCGAAACGGCCCGACGCCACCTGCTTGATCTTGGCCGACGGGTTGTCGCCGTTGGGCTCCGGCACGAAATGCGCCGGATCTTCCCCGCCTTCACCCGAGTCGGATTTTGCACCGATCCGGTTCATCGCCACGTTCAGCGTCTTGTGCGCCTCGGGGCTCAGCGCGCCCAGCGACATCCCTGGCGTCACGAACCGCTTGCGGATCGCGGTGATCGATTCCACTTCCTCGATCGGGATCGCCTTGCCCAGCGGCTTGATGTCCAGCAGATCGCGCAGATGGATCGGCGGGTTCGCCCGCATCTTCTCGCTATACTGCTTCCAAAGCTGGTAGGAGGCACGGTTGCAGGCCGCCTGCATCATGTGCATGGTCTGCGCACCCCAGGCATGGGTTTCGCCCGACTTGCGTGCCTTGTAGAAGCCACCGATGGGCAACACATCCTGCCCGCTCAGCCAGCCCTTGGCATGCACTTCTTCAACCTTTTTCTGGATACCGGTCACACCGATACCCGAAATACGGCTGATCATGCCGGGGAAGTATTCCGCACACATCGCACGCGACAGGCCCACGGCTTCAAAGTTCAGACCGCCGCGATAGGACGAGATCACCGAGATCCCCATCTTGGCCATGATCTTCAGCAACCCCTGATCCACCGCCTCGCGATAGCGCGCGACATTCTCGGTCAGAGACCCGTCGGCAAGCCCCCGTGCAATCCGGTCGGCCAGCGTGTCTTCTGCGAGATAGGCGTTCACCACGGTCGCACCGGCGCCGATCAGCACGGCAAAGTAATGCGGGTCGATACACTCGGCAGACCGCACGTTCAGCGAACAGAAGGTCCGCAGCCCCTTGCGCGTCAGGTGGCTGTGCACGGCGCTCGTGGCAAGGATCATCGGCATGCCAACCTTGGCCTCGCCCTGCGCCTCGTCGCTCAGCACGATATGCCCCGCACCGCTGCGCACCGCGTCCTCGGCCTCGGCGCGAATCCGTTCCAGACCTTTGCGCAGCGCACCGTCCCCGGCACCCGCTTCGAAGGTACAGTCGATCCGTACCACCGTGTCATCGAACGCCTTGAGAAGGTGCGCGAACTGGGTGTTGCCCACGAAGGGGCTTTCCAGCATCACGATCTCGGTCTGGCTGCCGTCTTCGTCCAGAACGTTCTTGAGGTTGCCGAACCGCGTCTTGAGGCTCATCACCCGGTATTCGCGCAGGCTGTCGATCGGCGGGTTGGTGACCTGGCTGAAGTTCTGGCGGAAGAAATGGCTCAGCGGACGATACATCTTCGAGAGAACCGCGCTCGGCGTGTCATCGCCCATCGAGGCCAGCGCCTCTTTGCCATCCTCGGCCATCGGCGCAAGGATCTGCTCAACCTCTTCCATGCTGAACCCGGCCGCGATCTGGCGCTTGCGCAGCTCTTCACCGGCAAAGCTGGGCTTCTCCTCGATCTCGCCCAACTCCTCGCCGAGGTCACGGATTTTGCCAACCCACTCGCCATAGGGGCGGGCATTGGCCAGTTTGTCCTTGATCTCGGTGTCGTGGTAAAGCTTGCCCTCTTCCATATCCACGGCCAAAAGCTGCCCCGGACCCAGCGCGCCTTTCTCGATGACGTTGAATTCGTCAATCGGCACCATGCCCGCTTCGGAGCCTGAGATCAGCAGACCATCCCCGGTCACGACATAGCGCATCGGGCGCAGACCGTTCCGGTCCAAACCGGCACAAACCCAGCGACCATCGGTCATCGCCAGCGCGGCAGGGCCGTCCCACGGTTCCATGACCGAGTTGCAGTAGGAATACATGTCGCGCCACGCCTGCGGCAACTCTACCGCCTGCTGCGACCAGCTTTCGGGCACCAGCATGGTTTTCGCCATCGGCGCAGACCGCCCGGCCCGCACCATCATCTCGAAAACGGCATCCAGCGCCGCCGAGTCCGAGCTTCCGCCCGGCACAATCGGCTTGATGTCTTCGGCCAGCTCACCAAACGCCGCCGACGCAAGGCGGATCTCGTGGCTCTTCATCCAGTTCAGGTTGCCCTTGAGCGTGTTGATTTCGCCGTTGTGGGCCAGCATGCGGAACGGCTGCGCCAACCACCACTGCGGGAACGTGTTGGTCGAATAGCGCTGGTGATAAATCGCAAAGGCCGATTCAAAGCGCTCGTCCTGCAGGTCGGGATAGAACACGGCCACCTGCTCGGCGAGCATCATACCCTTGTAGATGATCGACCGGCACGACAGCGATGCCACGTAAAGACCCGCGATGTTGGCCGCAGCAGCCGCTTTCTCGATCCGACGACGGATCACATAGAGTTCGCGTTCGAACTGTTCTTCGTCGACACCTTTCGAGTTCGAAATCAGGATCTGCTCGATCTCAGGACGGGTCGCGTTGGCCTTTTCGCCCAGGCAGGTGATGTCCACAGGAACATGGCGCCAGCCATAGATGGAATACCCCATCTTGAGAACTTCGGTTTCCACGATGGTCCGGCACGATTCCTGTGCCCCATGGTCAGTACGCGGCAGGAACACCTGACCAACCGCCATCAGGCGATCCATCTGCGGCTCGTGGCCGGTACGGCGGATCTGGTCATAGAAGAAGTTGACGGGGATCTGAACGTGAATACCCGCGCCATCGCCGGTCTTGCCGTCTGCATCCACAGCACCCCGGTGCCAGATCGCCTTCAGCGCGGTAATTCCCGCCTCAACAACCTTGCGGCTGGGTTTTCCATCAATCGACACGACAAGGCCAACACCGCAGGATGAATGCTCTTCTTCCTCCGAATACAGACCGTTCTCGGCAAGCCACTTGCGCTTGGCTTCTTCGGCGCGGGCCCAGTTTTCATCATACTTCGTCATCGGGGCTCTCCTTCTAAGGGGGCGGTCAGCGACCGGCCTCGGCCTGGGGTGTTATTTCGTTTTCGCGTCCCGTTCCGGGGCGCTGGGTCATGTTGTGGGCATGCTCAATTGCCACACGGAATATCTGATGTTGTCGCCAGAAAGCCGGGCTCCCCGGCAAAGACGATTTTTTGCGGGGTCCATTCCAACCGACTTTCTCTGCCGAACTGGTTCACATCTGCGGCGCCCTCGATGAAAAGCGACGCGTTTGGGGTGGCATAGACCACAAAGTCATATTGCGCGGTCACGCCGTTCTTCTGCACCGTCATGAGACGCGACAGCGTCCCCTTGCGCAGGGAAACGCCCCCGATCTCGACAGTTTCGTCGCCAAAACGCAGCGCCGAGTCGACCGTGACCTTGTTGCCCTTGAGCACACCCGACGCGAATTCCAATTCACGTGTCCCAAGGCTTTCGCCGCTTTCCAGCGCCGCGGTCAAATCCGCCTCCGGTGTGCTGCCTGCAAGGGCTCTGACTTCGGCCTTGCCGTCATCGGCGAAATAGCCAACCAAATCCCATTGCGGACCGAACACATGGGTGTCGTGCAATAGACCTTCGGAATAGGACACGGCCTGCAACTGGTCACCGCAGCGCAGATACGAGGTTGCCACACAGCTATCGCGGTGCACCGTCGCAAAGGCTTCACAGCTCGCGGGCACCGGAACTTCAGCCGCCAGAACGCTGCACGCGGCGAGGATCGCGCTCACAAAGGTAAGTGAACCGTTACCAAGCTTAAGGGCAGTCAGGTCAGCCATGCTGTCTTTCCTTCTTTTGACGGGTGCGTGGCGATACCGACGTAATACCGACGCGTTACCGAAGCCTATTCGGCGGCCACCGCAGCGTTTGCACCAAACCGCTCAAGGATCGCATCGGCACAGTCGCGCCCGTCCTTGATCGCCCAAACCACCAGCGAGGCACCGCGCACGATATCCCCCACCGCATAGACGCCATCCATGTCGGTTGCGCCGGTGGTGAACGCCGCCTTGATCGTGCCCCAACGGGTCACTTCCAGATCGGGCTGCTCCCACAGTGTCGGCAGGTCTTCGGGTTCGAAACCCAGCGCCTTGATCACGAGGTCGGCTTCTTCGACATAGTCCGCGCCCTCGATCACCTCGGGGCTCTGACGGCCCGAAGCGTCGGGCTGACCCAGACGCATCTTCTGTACCATCACGCCGCTGACCGGATCACCGGAAAAGCCTTTGGGCGCCGACAGCCAGACGAACTCCACGCCTTCCTCTTCGGCGTTCTTGGTCTCGCGTTGCGAACCGGGCATGTTGGCACGGTCACGGCGATAGAGGCACTTCACGCTTTCCGCGCCCTGCCGGATCGCGGTGCGCACACAGTCCATTGCGGTGTCGCCGCCACCGATTACGACAACCTTCTTGCCCTCGGCATTGAGTTCCCCGCTTTCGAATTCCGGCACCGTATCGCCAAAGCTCAGGCGGTTGGACGCGGTGAGATAATCAATCGCCTTGACGATCCCGGCCGCACCGGCACCAGGCCCTTGCAAATCACGGCTTTTGTACACGCCCGTCGCGATGATCACGGCGTCATGCGCTTCGCGGATTTCGGCGAACGAGATGTCCTTGCCAACCTCGCAGTTGAGCCTGAAGGTCACGCCGCCCTGCTCAAGCTGATCGTTGCGGCGCATCACCACATCTTTCTCCAGCTTGAATCCGGGGATGCCATAGGTCAGCAGACCGCCAGCGCGGTCATGGGTGTCATACACCCTCACCTGAACGCCCGCTCGGCGCAGACGATCCGCCGCCGCAAGGCCACCGGGGCCGGCCCCGATGATGCCAACGCTCTCGGGACGCTCCTGCGCCGGGACGATCGGCTTGACCCAGCCTTCTTCCCACGCGGTATCGGTGATGTACTTCTCGACGGCACCAATCGTAACGGTCTCGTGGCCGGACTGCTCGATCACGCAGTTGCCTTCGCACAGACGGTCCTGCGGGCAGATACGACCACAGATCTCCGGGAACGTGTTGGTGGCCTGGCTGATGCCATAGGCTTCTTCCAGACGGCCCGTCGCGGTCAGGCGCAGCCAATCGGGAATGTTGTTGTGCAGCGGGCAGTGCGACTGGCAATAGGGCACACCACACTGCGAACAGCGGCTGGCCTGCTCCTCGGCCTTGGCCTTGGCGAACTCTGCGTAGATTTCATTGAAATCCTGTTTCCGCACACTCGCATCACGCTTTTCCGGCATGTCGCGTTCAACGGTCACAAATTTCAACATCGGTTGCTTAGCCACGGCAGCTGCCTCCTGATTACATCCAGTGGCGCGTGTTTAAGCAATTCCGGAACAGGATAAAAGTCAATTGTATTGACCTAAATTCACATTTTTCGCTTTGCGGGCGCAGAAAGTCGCGCCAAAACCCCTCATTTTTGGTCCGAATCGGACGCAAAAAACAACTTTCCATTTATTTTCTGTTACTTATACCATAACATCATCACCGGCGCGCGCGAGGCCCCATGACACTGTTTCACATTTTTCTGGTCGCTGTCATTCAGGGCATCACCGAATTTTTGCCAGTCAGCTCGTCCGGGCACCTGATTCTCTTGCCGAATCTCACAGGGCTCGACGATCAGGGACAGGCAGTTGACGTCGCTGTACACGTCGGAACGCTCGGTGCCGTTGTCCTTTTTTTCTGGACGGACGTGCGCGCCGCTCTCCTTGGATTGCCCCGCCTGTTGACCGGCCATCGAGACACACCCGGAGCGAACTTGGCCTTTTTGCTTATCGTTGCCACAGTCCCCGTGATCCTCGCCGGGTTGGCACTCAAGCTGACGGGGCTTGACGACGCCATGCGCTCGATTGCCGTGATCGGCTGGGCTATGCTTGTCTTCGGGATCGTTCTGTGGTGGGCCGACCAGAAGGGACCCACCGACAAGGTCGATTCAGCATGGAACCTGCGCGATGCCATCATCATGGGCCTGTGGCAGGCCGTTGCCCTGATTCCCGGCACATCGCGGTCCGGGATCACCATCACCGGCGCCCGCCACCTTGGGTACAACCGCCACGACGCGGCCAAACTTGCCATGCTGATGTCGATCCCGACAATTCTGGCGAGCGGCACCCTTCTTGCCATCGAAGTCGCCGGGCAGGCCGACATGGCCACCGCACGTGACGGGGCCATCGCTGCTGTGATGTCCTTTTTCGCCGCCCTACTGGCGCTGAAGTTCATGATGCGCCTTCTGCGCTCGGTCAGCTTCACACCATATGTGATCTACCGGGTTATGCTTGGTCTGATCCTGCTGGGCATCGCATACACATAAGGCGGGTCGTTTCCGACCCGCCTTTCGTTTCTTTCCGCGCAGTCTTGCGTATCAGACGCGCAGATTTTTGGCAGAATCCTTGATGGCATCGTACTGACCCGAAGGACGGAACCGCCACAGGTAGTCGGCGATCACCGATTCGGGCGCCGTTGGCTTGATTCCAAGCGCGTCGAACCCCTGAGCCCCCTCGGACACGACATTGTCGTGCCGCAGAAGCTTGACCTGATCACGGGTCAGAATCTTATTGTCGAACAGGCCAAAAAGCACCTTGCAGATCATGTCAAAGGTCCAGCCCATCAGGCGCCCAACACCAAACGGCAGGTTCACAATCACCTTGCGGCGATGGATCACCTCGAGAATCTCTTCCACCCAGCCATGCAGCGTTTTTACTTCGGGGCCACCGAGTTCGAACAGCCCTTCTGCTTCTCCCAGAACGCCCATCACGGCCGCCTTGGCAACATCATCCACGTAAACCGGCTGAAACTTGGTTTCACCACCGACGATCGGCAGGATCGGCCCCATCCGCGACATCGACGCGAACCGGTTGAAGAACTGGTCATCCATGCCAAAGATCACCGACGGGCGCAGGATCATCGCACCAGGCATATGCGCCAGCACACCAGCCTCGCCTGCTGCTTTGGTCCGGGCATATGCGCTTTCGGACTCGGAGTCCCCACCAATGGCCGAGATATGCACCATGCGCTCGATCCCTGCGGCAGCCGCCAGCCGCGCAATCCGCTCTGCGCCGTCTGCCTGCACCGCGTCAAAGGTGTTCTTGCCGCTGTTGCCGAGAATACCAACGCAGTTCACTACTGCATCCGCCCCGTCCATCACTGCTGCCACCGAGGCGTCATCGCGGATGTTGCAGAACACAGGCTCGACCTGGCCGACGGCCCCATAAGGTTTGACGAACATCGCCTCGTTCGGGCGACGTACGGCCACACGCACCCGCCAGCCTTCCTTGGCCATACGCTGTGCAATATGGCGCCCAACAAAACCAGAGCCGCCGTAAATGGTGACAAGTTTCGACATGAGGGGCCTCCGCTATCAATAAGTCCCTGTCCGAATAACGCCCAAGGGCCTTGGGAACAAGCCGCAAACACCCCCCCGCGACAAGAATCCCCTCCCCCGGGAGTATTCGTCAAAGCCCACCGGCCTGAATGCCCCGAAACATTCGGCATAATTTTCCGATTCTTTTCAGAATCGCCGTTGACACGCCCCCGCCTCGGGTCTAAACGCCTGCCTCACCAACCCGTGCCCAGATGGCGGAATTGGTAGACGCGCTAGCTTCAGGTGCTAGTGTCCGTATGGACGTGGAGGTTCGAGTCCTCTTCTGGGCACCAAATATCCCCAAAAATTGCTGCACGTGTTTCGCCTGAAACCAACCCTTCAGCATAGCCCAGCTTGTCTGGAGCCGCTTCACGTCGCATCAAGGAATTGCGCGGTTTTGCTTTGGCGACCCCGGCAGGATTCGAACCTGCAACCTGCCCCTTAGGAGGGGGCTGCTCTATCCAGTTGAGCCACGGGGCCGCTTGCCGACGCTTCTATCTTTCTGTTTGGACGATGTCATGCCCCCATACAAAAAAGTTTCCCTTGGTCGAAGCTTTCGGCAACGCTTGAACCCGCAACGATGTTCGCGATAACATCGCTTCAGCTCAACAGGATGGTATTCAGTGGCAAGCGACAAACGTTCATTGACATTGCGCGACGTGTCCGAGGTTTCAGGCGTGTCCGAGATGACGGTCAGCCGGGTTCTTCGAAACAGAGGCGATGTGTCCAGCGCAACCCGCGAAAAAGTTCTCAAGGCGGCCAAGGATCTGGGCTATGTGCCTAACAAGATCGCCGGGGCATTGGCCAGCCAGAGGGTTAACCTTGTGGCAGTGATTATTCCATCCTTGTCCAACATGGTATTCCCCGAGGTACTTTCCGGCATCAGCCAAGCCCTTGAAGAAACAGATCTACAACCGGTTGTTGGGGTTTCTGACTATATCCCTGAAAAAGAGGAAAAAGTCCTTTACGAGATGTTGTCCTGGCGCCCTTCGGGCGTGATCATCGCGGGCCTGGAACACACCGACGCGGCCCGCGCGATGCTGAAGGCCAGCGGCATTCCGGTGGTTGAGATCATGGATACGGACGGTGATCCTGTCGACGCGATGGTCGGGATCTCGCATCGCCGCGCCGGGCGGGAGATGGCTTCGGCCATTCTCGACGCCGGATACCGAAAAATCGCCTTCCTCGGCACGAAGATGCCCCTCGATCACCGGGCCAGGAAACGCTTTGAAGGGTTCACGGAAACGCTGGCCAAATCCGGAGTCGAGGTCTGCGACCGCGAATTCTACTCGGGCGGGTCGGCCCTGGCCAAGGGGCGCGAAATGACCAAGACCGTTCTGGATCGAAGCCCCGAGATCGACTTCATCTATTACTCCAACGACATGATCGGCGCGGGTGGTCTTTTGTACCTGCTGGAACAGGGGATCGACATACCCGGCCAGATCGGTTTGGCCGGGTTCAACGGGGTCGAACTTTTGCAGGGGCTGCCGCGACAGCTTGCAACGATGGATGCCTGCCGCAAGGAAATCGGCACAAAGGCGGCCGAAATCATCGCGCAGCGCGTCGCCGGTGACGATCCCGACGGGAAAGTGACCCTGTCCCCCAAGATCAGCTTCGGAGATACGCTGAAACGCGGCTAGCTTTTTTTCTCGTATTTGGCGATGCGTTGCTCGGCAGCGCGCAGTGCCTTGCGAAAATGCGGCCCGCGACGCCGGGCCAGCACGGCACGGCAATAGCGCGCCAGCAGTTTCGGACGATTAATCCCTTCGAGCGTGTGCAGCATTTCCTTTTGAAAGCGCGGCGTTTCCCGGCGGCGGCGCAACAGGGTGTAGAATTCCGCATCCGTCATCGTCCCGGCGACGCAGCCTTCGATCACCGATTTTAGAACCCCCATCTGCAACCACAGCGACGCGATCCGGTGCCCCATGAAGCGGCAGCGATACTTGTGAATATGTGCGCCGCGAAACAGGGCGGCATGCATCGCGTCAAGCGACGCGCGCGGATCATAAAACAGGTGCACCGCTTCCGCATCGGACACCATGTCCGGCGCATAGCCATAACGGTCGGTATAGTTTCGTTTCCAGGCCTTGCGGTAGCGGGTTTCCCATGACGCGACCTCGCGATCCAGCGTTGCCTGTGGCGATATGCAAATCACTGTCGCGCCCGGTGCTGCCGAGGAGAAAACTGCGGCGGCATACGCACCCATCGACGCGCCATAAAAGATCACCTTGTCGAAACGCTTGAAAAACCCTTCGTCGCGCAGCCGGTCAAAAAAGTCATGGACGTCACAATCTCGATACCACGTCCAGTCATGCGCCATGAGACCAAGCATCGACCAACCACGCGAAGTCACAAAATCATAGCCCCAAGGCATGCGATCATCCGCATTCCCATAGACATGATCCAGATTCTCGAAAGTCACGATCAATGTCTTGCCGCGCTCGACAAACAAGGCCGTGTGCTCCGGACCAAGCGCCTCGTAAAACCCATCGCGCGTACCGATGGACTGCAGGTTCGCCTGCCATTCGGTCTGCGTCTGTTCGGGCTGATCCTTCATGTCATGCCGCCCTTGCCAGCGTCCGGCGAACGTCTTCATACATTTCGAAGTCGGGTCCAAAAGCGGTTTCGATGTTCTTTCGGTCGGTCGCCGTCATGGCTGCGATCAATTCGGCACTCATGGACTGGTGACCAAGCGAGGTTCGAGTGTCCTGAACTTCCGGATGTTCGACATCGAATAAGCGGCGCACAATCCTTTTCATGGCGCCGTTCAAATCCGCCATGTCCCCTACGAAGTCATAGTTGATGAAATCATAGGACACTTCAAGCCGCTGACTGCGCCAATGGCGGTCCACGTCGCGCGCGCCCTCGTCATGGGCCATGACATCGAGAAACTGGGACAAACTCATGTCGCTGTCTGCCGGCTTCTTGAGATAGCGCATCAGCTTGGTCTTCTGCTTTTCCCCCTTCACAATCTTGTCGGCAAAGGAGGACACGGTGCGTGCCACGGGTTCCCGCACGATAGTAAAGCGATAGACCTGCTTGTCCGCCAGCGCCTCCATCACCCGGGGCATCGAAAGTCCGCGCGGACCGGTCAGAAGCAGGGTATTGGGCGGTGTATGCACCGATCCCATGTCGATGCTCTCGGTACCCTCACCTTTTTTCTGCAGGAGATTGGCCATCAAGGTCGCAAGCACCGTTGTGCAGGCCGCCTTGTGGTTCTTCATGTAGAGGAACGGTGTGCCAAACACGGGGATATTCACCAATTGCAGGAAATGCCGCCGGTGTTGGTAATTGTCGAGGATACGCGGGCGATAGTCCATTTCAACCCTCGCGAAAAACACCGGGGGCCGCCGCGACCAGCTTGTCCCGGCAATCCTTGATAAAGCTCTTTTCGACCAGATAATCGCGCGAAATCTTGGTGATCGACGCCTCTCCCTTGAGCGATTCAATGGCGATCTTGGCCTGGAACTCGGGGTCGTCCACGGGCGCCTTGTTCTTGACCACACGCGCCGGAATCGGGGCAGCGTCGGGGTCGATCCCGTGTTTGACCATGACCTCGTGCATGAAAGATCCACGCCGCGGTCGGTTGTTTTCCTTTTCCTGAAGCCGCGGCTTCATCCGGCGGGCCCAGAAGTGCACCCCCTTGGTGTCATCCGTGAACCAGTCATCCATGTCGAACCTGCTTTGGAACATCTTGTTCCGGTCCTTGAAACTCACCGGGTAGAAAGCGGCGACAGGTTCGGCATATTTGATTTCGCCAGATTGCTTGAGGAAATACGTCACCGCCGCAGGCCCCGTGAATCCCCAGTTCTGCGCCGTCATATGAACCGGATTTCCGGCGTCTTTCTCCGCCTGCAATTCCTTTTGTTGCCATGGCCTCAGCCAGGGGCCGATGGCGTATTCATCCTCGAAAAATTCGAGCATCGCATTCAATGCCTTGGAGGTTTTTGGCAAGCCCAACACGGCGTTGCAGACAAGATCATCCTTTTCCCATCCGAACACGGTTTTCCGCGTGAAATTGAACGGGCGGTAGCAATAGATATCCGCGTCCACCCATATCTTGTCGGTCTTTTTCAGAAGGTTAAGACGCCACAGATCGGCGTGTATCGCAGGGCTTCCAGTGCGCACGTGGCGATACATCGGTTCGCCCGAAAAGATCTCGTTCGCGTCCGCCGTATGGACTCCTTCGGGCACATTCGTAATTTCCTCGTAGCTGTAAAGCGTGGTGTGGTGCCCGGCATCGGCAAAGCTTTTCAGGCAAAGCTGCTCCAGCCAGCTGAGCTGCCCACCAATCCACAAGGATGCAATCTCGGGAAGTTTGGCCATGTTGCCTGCCCTTTGTTCTTGATTTGCGAACAGTTTACCCGGTCCACCGGGTTTTGTCTCCGACTTTCAAGCTAAAATCAAAGACATCCCCAGACCTGATCAATGTGCGGTTTCCTGTTTATCAACGGTAAAGAAAAAGTCTTCTGCCAAGTCCTTTTCAACAACCCAATCGGGGATCACCTGCGGCCCGGCAAGGAACACGTTGGCTCCAAAATGCGGATGCAACCGAGCCAGCTTTTCCATGCGCGCGCTTGTCAGCTCTTCGTAGAATTTCGCATAGTTCTCTGTGGCTTTCAGCGCGTCGATCTTTGCCCGGTGGCGGTCCACGCAAAAGGCATGGGCCTCGGCAATCTCGGGATCCGACAAAAGGCGATCCATCTCAGCCTGCATCAACGGGATCATGCGCTGGATCGAGCGATCTTCGTCCACGTTGTTGTTCATCCTGAACCAATAGGCCAACCCCTGATCCCGATCCACGTGGTTCACACGCCCCCTGTCACGCTTGACGAGGAAACTCTCGGCGGACCGGACCGCATAGTGGTTGAGCTGCACGAGATCGTAGCCAACCGTTTCCGTCGTTGAACGCCACGCGTTTCGGTACATATCCTTGGGCAAAGGCTTGCCGGACCCGTTCACCCAATTGATTTCATTCCACAACTGCGGGTTCAGTCCCTTGGGCCGGTGCACCCCGAGCTTCTTGAACAGGCCGATATTGCGGTAAAGCGTCTTGAACCCCCACGCCTGGTGCGGCTTGCGGGTCATTTCATAGGCACATCGGGTGAACAGTGCCATCAACGGTTCATCCGCGTATTCATGCACGTCCGAGTTTCCGAACAAACGCCAGGTACAGGAAATCAAGTTCGCACCGCCCACCGCTTCGAACAGCGCCTTGAGCGTGCCGTCGCCGGTTTTGACATTGATGAACTCATCCACGTCCATCGAGATCACCCAATCGGCGCTCCTGATCACATCTTCGCTTTCCCCTGCCTGCAATGCCGCATGCTGGGGTTTCAGCCCGGTACCCTTGAACGGGTTTGTGCGATGCTGGACATAGCCCTTGTCCTGCAAAAGCTGCAGGAACGAGTCGGTGCCGTCGTTGCAGTCGTTAGTGTAGACCAACACGTCCTTGACACCGATAGCCCGGTGATAGGCCAGCCATTCAAGGATGAAGGGGCCCTCGTTTTTCATGCAGGTGATGATCGTGACATCGTTGCTGTCGGGGTCAATCTTTGGTTTTGCGATCTCGGGCATGCGAACCGGTTTGTGCTCGAACACGTTTTCCGCAAGATCCAGAAGCGCCGGTTCTTCGATCAGCGCCGTCTTGGGCACGATCTTGGACACCGTATCTGTGGGATGGCGCAACCCCATGCAGCGATAGAAGTAGACCCACTCCTCTGGGCCCGGTGATGTCCCCACAATTCGCACCAGCCGCCAGACAGCCCCGGGTCCGGCCCGGCCCGGCGCCACACACCATCTGCGACGCATCTTGCTGGCATCGAACTGTACGCAGATATGGTCGCCAAAACCGGCGTCGTCATTGTTGCGCACACGCCACGGGTAGCAATGCTGCCCAACCAGCGTGACCGCGCCGGACGACGATTGCACCGCAGCGTCAAACACGTTGCGCCCCGCGACGCTATTCCCGGTGCGTTTGGTGAGCAGGTCCGAGATATCCAGCAGCGCCACCGCGCGGGCGCGATCGAGGAACCACCGCCGCATTAGTTCAAATATTTGAAGCTCTCCCAATGGCGCGTCCCATGGCGAAGGCGGCGGCACATCCATCCGATCCTTGCCCGGCGCATCCGGCGCATTGAAAGGATGGGCTTCAGGTGGCAGATCATGCTGGCCCAGCGGCATGTCCGCATGCACCACGACCACCTGTTTTAGCCCCTTGATCCCCCTCACCGCGCGCTCAAGCCCCCCAGCGAAGCCTGTTGCCTGCCCGGGCTCTGCCCGATCAAGGATCAACGCGGCCTGCATCCCGTGATGCTCAACATGATAGCGCAGCCAGTCGATGGTCACGGCCAGCGTTTCCGCGTTTCGGATGGCAAATGCGACGTTCAGACCTTCAAACAGCGTCTGCTCCTGTTTAATCGGCAGAAGCTTCGTCGCGTGGCCGTTCAAGACAAGCTCTGGTCTTGCACCGTTATACTGCAGATCGGCAATCAACCCATTGCCGACGCTACGCAGATTGAGAAGCTCGGTGTTTTCCCCCATCGCAATCTGGTCCGCGGCGGTACCGGTCGTGAAATAGGCCATTGCGCTGCCCTTACCGACTTCGATTGTGGCAAGAACCCGCACGCCATCAACGTCGAGATGTTGGAAAGAACCGCTTTGAAACCTCACCTGCCCCATGTGCCCGCTCGTACTCTACTCATGTCCCCGACCCTGTTCAGCCGGTTGTTTTGTTGGCTTCCTGATACCACCGAACCAGTTGCCGCTGCAAACGCTGTGACAACACCGCGCTGCTCCCGGCCACCAGAATCTCGGTCATCAACGCTTGATACGCCGGTCGGCTCACCAGTTCGTTAAACCGCGCCCGATGCCATGCCACGGACTGCTCGTGAAGCTCTACGACACCCGGCACCGCGCGCAACTCCTTCTCGGCCTCTTCCGTGGCAGGACGCATTCGCGACACGGAAGAGTCAGGCACAGAATTGAAGTTCCGTTCGATCCAATATGAAAGATCGACGGGCTTGTGTGCGCGGTTCGGCAAGCCGCGATCGCATTTGATGATGAAGGCCGCGGCCGACCGCACGGCATAGTGGTTCAACTCCACCAGATCACGCCCCACCCCAAGGTCAAACAGCGAAAGACGTTGCGGAAAACGGGCAAGAAACGGGTGCACCGGCTGCCCCGATCCATCGACGAAAACAGGCAAACCCGCTTTTTCTGGGTCTTTCTGCTTGGGGCGGTGCACGCCCAGTTGATTGAACGGCCCCTTGGCCCGGAACAGGGTCTTGAACAGGCTTGCCGAGATCGGGAACTGCAAATCCGCAGGGGCCGCGCTGGTGAATTGCTCGGTCACGGGGACGTCTTCGATCCCGACCACGTCGTTGTGCCCAAAAAGCCGCCACGGCAGCGCGATCGCATCGGTGTCTTCCGGCACCCTGTCCACAAGTGCCGGAAGACTGTTACCTTCGACATGGATGTTAAGAAATTCATCCACGTCCGATACCAATATCCAATCCGCCTTCTTGCGCAACGGATGGCGCCACGCCTGTCGCAAAGCCTGCCATTGAATGCTCTTTCCCGGCTTGGGTTCATGCGGCACATGGCAAATGATCCCGGCGACTTGCAACGCCTCGAGCATTTCGTGCGTGCCATCGTCGCAATTATTTGAAAAGATGAGAAAATCCGTCACGCCCGCGGCCCGGTGGTGGGCAATCCACTCCAGCAGATAAGGCCCTTCGTTTCGAACCGATGTCACACTGAGAACGCGCACGAATGCCTCTTCTTTCCTACCCCTGTGCTCTTGCTAGCACGACGCACGGCGCAGGCACATCCAAAGGAAACGCGCGCCGGTCAACCTGAGTCCTGCGGGTTACAGTGCTTGGTCAAGGCGCAGCGGCCAAGACCTCGATTTCGACCACGAATTCAGGACGTGTAAATCCGGACACGATCAGAAGGGTCGAGCTTGGCAATCTCTCGGCCTTTGCAAGGAAGGCGTCGCGCGCCGCCATGTAACCGTCCATGTGGTCACGATCCGTCACGAAGGCGGACACATGCACCACGTCTTCGGGCATCATGCCGGCCTCGGCGAGTATATGGCGGATGTTTTCGAAACAGATGTCAGCCTGCGCCCGCGCGCCGTGGGGCACTGTGCCATCCTGCGCCAAGCCCAGCTGGCCCGAAGTCCGGACAATCCGATGCCCAGCCGGGATTTCCACCCCATGTGAATAGCGGGCGAAGGGCGGTGCGATTGCGTCTGGGTTGAGCGGGCGCATGGAAATCTCCTGATCCTGACCCGGCAAAGACTTGCATTTTCCTCCACGCTTTGTAAATTTCCGACATCTCTGGCACAGACATAGGGCCACGTTCACCACCCACTCGGGGCGGCGCGTGGCTTTTGCATTTCTGCCTCGGCGTTGCGTTTCCCGACTTTTGGAAAGGCTGGCATATGCAGGGATACTGGTCCGATCTCAAGGCCCCTCAATTTCGCGATCTGCCCGCAGATACAATCGCGGTCCTCCCGCTTGGTGCGACAGAGCAACACGGGCCCCACCTGCCATTGTCCGTGGACAGCGACCTTGTTGACGCCGTGCTCTCGCGCAGCCTTCCCCTTTGGGACATAGGCACCAACGCGCTGATCCTGCCCACACTGCGCATCACCAAGAGTAACGAACACTCTAGCCATCCCGGCACCCTGGCGCTCTCAGCCACCACGCTTCTGGCGATGCTTGAAGACATCGGCGACAGCGTTGCGAGGGCCGGGATCACACGTCTTGCCATGCTGAACGGGCATGGCGGCAACACCGCCGTGCTTGAAATCGCCAGCCGCGAGATGCGCGTGAAACACGGCATGATCACGGCGCATGGCACCTGGTTCGGCTTTGCGGACTGGGACGGAGTGATGGCGCCGGACGACCTTGGACATGACCAGCACGGCGGTGACAGCGAAACCAGTCCGATGCTTGCCGCGCGCGCCGATCTTGTGGACATGCAGGCCACCAGGGATTTTCGCTCAAAAAGCCGGAAATGGCAGGCAGAGCAGAGATGGATCGGCCTCAATGGTCAGGCAATGCGCCCCGGTTGGATCATCGACGATCTGCAGGCCTCGGGGGCCTGCGGCGATGCTTCTGCGGCGACGGTCGAGAAAGGCGAGGCGATGTTGAACAGCGCCGCTCGCAACTTTGCCACTTTCTTGCGCGACTTCGCACATTTCGACCCGGGGGCGTAATCCGTGGAGACCCAAGCCATCGCCATCCTGCCCGACATTTCAATCCCATTGGACCTGATCCATCGACGGGAACAATTTCACGGCACCTCCGTCAATGATTGCGTGCACGGCGACTTGATCCTGAGCCGCGGCCGCGTCGTCGGGATGCGCCCGTCAGCGGCTACGCAAACTGCCCCACGCCTGCTGTTCCCGGCATTGACCGAGCCGCATTGCCACCTCGACAAGTGTCACACGATATCCCGAATGCCCCACTCCGGTGGCGATCTTCTCGCGGCCATCGAAGCCCAGATGAGGGACAAGGCATATTGGAGCGAAACCGACATCCGCACCCGCGCTCAACGGGGACTTGACGAGGCCATTTCGGCGGGATGCCACACGCTGCGCAGCCACGTGGACTGGGGGCACGAGGCCACACCTCCAACCGCGTGGCATGTGCTTTTGGAGTTGGCGCAAGAAAGCGCTTTGACCCTGCAACTCTCGCCGCTTGCCGGCATTGACCAGATGGCGGACCCGACTTTTGCGGCGACCGTGGCGCGGGTTGTTCCGGACGGCCATGCCCTTGGCGCTTTTGTTCTTGGCCACAGTCAAATCTCGACGGGACTCAAAAACACCTTCGCACTGGCAGCCGATCACGGTCTGCCGCTTGACTTTCACGTCGACGAAACTCTCGACCCGGCAATGAACGGCTTGGAAGCCATTGCCGATATGGCCCTGGAAACCCGTTTCGACGGGCCTATCCTCTGCGGGCACGCAGTCAGCCTTGCCACCCGCACACCTGATGACTTCAGGCGGATCGCGGACAAGCTGGCGCGTGCGCGGATCACCATTGTCGCCCTGCCCACGACCAACCTTTATCTTCAGGGGCGCGAACCGCATACACCCGGACTGCGCGGCCTGACCCCGCTTGGCGCACTGGCCGCGGCAGGTGTCCCGATCCTGTTGGGTAGCGACAATGTACGTGATGCCTTTTGCCCCGTGGGGCGGCACGACCCACTTTATGCGCTTGAACTGGCGATACTGGCCGGACATCTCGACCCGCCGCTCGGGCGCTGGTTGCGAAGCATCACCACCGATGCGCGCACCGCGCTTGGCATGAACCCCATGCCAAGCGACGGTGCTCATCTCAATGACCTGCGGATCGCAGATGCGAGCGATCTTTCGCACTTGATCAGCGGCGCAGCGCACAGGCCCGCAACTGACCTTCTGAAGGAGCATCTTCAATGACCGACAGCATATCCGGGAAATCCACACTCGACTGGACCAGCTTTGCCCGCGAACTCGCCCCTGTAGCAACCATCTCCGAGCCGGTTCTCGTCAAGAAACGATCGCGCGATTTCTTCTGGTACTCGCCTATCCTGAACAGCCAGCTACGCCGCAGCTTCGGCGACCTCGTAGCGCTGCCAAAGACACCCGAAGAAATGGCCCATTGCCTGAGTGTGGCCTTCGCGCATGACGCGCCGGTTGTGCTTCGCGGGGGCGGGACTGGCAATTACGGGCAGGCCGTACCGCTGGATGGCGGGCTGATCATAGAGACCACAGCGATGAACCGCATTCTGGACATCGGTGATGGCTATGTCACTGCCGAAGCCGGAGCCAATATCGAAGAGATCAACGCCGCCCTACACGCGAAAGGCTGGGAACTGGCCATCTTTCCGTCGACACAGGACATCGCCACCATCGGCGGTTTCATCGCAGGCGGTTCGTCGGGCATCGGATCGGTTGCCCAGGGCATGCTGCGCGATCCCGGAAACATCATTTCACTCAAGGCAATGAGCGTCGAGGACACTCCAAAGTTGCGCCTGTTTGAAGGCCAGGACGTCAACCAGATTCACCACGCCTGGGGGCTGAATGGCGTGATTACCGAAGTGACCCTTCGAACCGTACCGCACCGAAACTGGATCGGATGCATGGCGACGTTTGACACTTACCCTGAAGCCTACGGTGCCGGGCATGCACTGGCTTGCGCGCCCGATATCCATCGCAAGCTGGTGTCCACCGTGGATGCACGGATATGTGCATATTTCCCGCGCCTTGCGGATCACCTGCGCCCCGGAAAGCACCTGATGACCTCATTGGTTCCGGTCGAGGACATGGACGCCTACCGTGCCCTGATCGCCGAGCAAGGTGGCACCGTGGACCTTGCGATGTCCGAGACCGAGCTCAAGGCGGTCAAACTGCCCCATGTGTTCGAATTTGCCTATAACCATACCACACTCCAAGTCCTGAAGGCGGACCGCAGCGCGACCTATCTACAAGTGGGTTGTCCGACACCACCCGATCCCGCAGCGATTGCCGACCTTGGCCCCAAGCTTGGAAACGATGTGTGGCAGCACCACGAATTCGCGCTTCTGGATGGACAGATCGTCTCGTTTGATCTGCCGATCGTCTGGTATTCCACAGAAGACCGCCTTCACGAGATCGAGGCCACCTACGAGGCGAACGGCTTTCCGGTCTACGACGCGCATGTGTGCATGGTCGAAGGGGGCGGGCTCAAGAATGCCGACTACCGCCACCTAGCATGGAAAAAACGGATGGACCCGAAGGGGTTGCTGAACTCGGGAAAGTCGCGCGAATGGGAAAACGTGAAGCATAAGACGCCTGAAGAAATCGAGGCCATGATCCCCGGATGAAGGGCAACCAATGGCCCATTTGCGGATGGCTTTCGCCCAAAGGCACAGTGGAATGGCCGGAAAGCGACCCATGATGTCGAATATTGCACTCGTGGGGTCGTTATCGGACCAGAGGAATCAGCGCATGCAAACGCTACAATCACGTATGCTCTGGCATTCCGACAGCCCACTCCTGCCGGTTCCGGCCCCCTCCTCCACAGTTACCGACTGTGGCACGTCTCGGTCCGTCGCTCAGAGCACCTCACGAAAAAAAGATCGGAAATCTGTTGCATACCGGACCTATCATATGGCTGGATATGATCAGAGCGCAGTGCGGAAGGCATTGAATTGCCATGCAAAGCCCGATTCTTGGGACTGTCCCGAGGGGGGATCATACCCGAAACACCAAAGAGGCGGCCAACTGGGCCGCTGCAATAATGCAGGCACACTGCACACCGGGGCACCCCGGAATGACCAACAGAGAGGAACATCATGACTTTTTACAAACGTAACGGACAGCCGCTGCCTGACGTGATCGCGGACCAGGCGTCCAAGGTCGGCACTGACCCGGTCAACCGCCGCGAATTCCTGGCGCTGGCCAGCGCCTTCGGGGCAACTGCGGCAACCGCCTATTCGATGATCGGCATGGCCGCTCCGGCGCAGGCGGGCAGCCACGCCAAGATGGGCGGCACGGTGCGCATCCAGATGGAAGTGCGCGCGCTCAAGGATCCGCGCACCTATGACTGGTCGCAGATCGCCAACTTCTCGCGCGGGTGGCTGGAATATCTGATCACTTACGAAAACGACGGTACGTTCCAGCCGCAGCTTCTGGAAAGCTGGGACATCTCGGACGACGCCAAGACCTATACGCTGAATGTCCGCAAAGGCGTGAAGTGGAACAATGGCGACGATTTCACTGCGGAAGATGTTGCACGCAACATCATCGCATGGTGCGACAAGGACGTTGAGGGCAACTCGATGGCAGGCCGCTTTGCCACGCTGATCGATGCGAACACCAACAAGGCCATCGACGGTGCGGTCGAGGTTGTCGACAGCCATACGGTGCGCCTGAACCTGCCCAAGCCGGACATCTCACTTGTTCCGGGCATGGCCGACTACCCGGCTGCGATCGTGCACAGTTCACACAATGCCGACAACATGCTTGGCAATCCGGTCGGCACCGGCCCCTACCTGCCGGAAAGCCTCGAAGTGGGCGTCAAGGGTGTGCTCGTGCGCAACGAAAGCCATACCTGGTGGAACGAAGGTAACGGTGCGTTCATGGATCGCATCGAATATATCGACTACGGCACCGACCCGGCTGCGTGGATGGCTGCCGCAGAGGCCGAAGAAGTCGACATGCTCTACTCGGTTGACGGCGAATTCATCGACATCATCTCGTCTCTGGACGGCTGGATCGAGAACGAGGTTGTCACCATGGCCACCATCGTTATCCGCCCGAACCAGCTTGCCGAAGTGGACGGCATGAAGCCATACGCCGACAAGCGCGTGCGCCAGGCCATCGCCATGGCCGTGGACAACAACGTTTTGCTGGAACTTGGCTATGACGGGCGCGGTGTTGTCGCGGCCAACCACCATGTTGGCCCGGCCCATCCGGAATATGCCGACATCGGCATGCCCAAGCATGATCCGGCGGCGGCCAAGGCGCTTCTGGACGAAGCGGGCATGGGCGATTTCGAGATGGAAATCCATTCGATTGATGATGCATGGCGCAAGAACACCACCGACGCTGTCGCCGCGCAGTTGCGCGACGCAGGCTTCAACGTCAAGCGCACCATCCTGCCAGGTTCGACCTTCTGGAACGACTGGACCAAGTATCCGTTCTCGTCGACCAACTGGAACCATCGCCCGCTCGGCGTTCAGATCTGGGCGCTGGCCTACAAGTCGGGTGAAGCGTGGAACGAGTTCGGCTATTCCAACCCCGATTTCGACGCCATTCTGGAGGAAGCACTGGCCACGGCTGACGTTGAAAAGCGTCGCGCGCTGATGGCCAAGGGCGAAGCGATCCTGCAAGAGGACGCTGTCACGATCCAGCCTTACTGGCGGTCGCTCTACAACCACGCCCGCGAGGGTCTGGCCGGTGCGGCACACCACATTTCGTTCGAGATCCGTCCGGCAGACCTCGCCTGGACCTGATCCCGACCTGAAGCAACATGCGGGCCGCCTTCGGGTGGCCCGTTTTCATGAGAGGACATCCCCATGGACATGACGCTTTTCGCGCAAACCGTATCGCTGGCACTTCCGGCAGCGTGGCTGACAACCGGGGTCCGCGACAATATCCTGCACCCTCCAGTGAACGAGGTCTTCACGGCACAGGTTCTGACTATGGAGCGTATGCGCAATGACTGGCCACAGGAATATGCCCGCGTCGAACACCGGGCCATCAAGAATCGCGGGGTTCAGAAGGGGCTTTTTCGCCTGATTGTCGCGTCGGAACTCGTCACCGCGCTGATCATGTGGGCTGGCGTCGTTCTCTTGGGGCTGGCCGCTTCGGGTGTAGCGCTGCCATCACTGGCACGCGATGTCGCCCTGACCGGCGCGCTGTTGTTCACCGCGATCTGGGCCATGTTCACCATCGTCGGCAACCATTTCAGCTATTGGTTTGCCCATGAAGGCGCCCAGAACACCCATTTTCAACTGGTGCTCTGGGGCATGGCCAACATGGTCTTTCTCAGCATCTAGCCCTTTGGCTCAAGGCAGGTTGCAAACTGTTCGCCCATGCGGATGATAAGGCGCTGATAGAGACCGCTTCCCTCGTCCAGCCCCACACCAATCGGATCCAGCTCGGCCACCGGAATCTCTCCGTTTTCCGAAATCGCCGCGACGATCTTGGGGTCGAACTGCGGTTCGGTGAAGATGCAGTGCACCTGTTCGTGCTCCAGCTCCTCATGCAGCGCGCGCAGACGCCCCGCGCTCGGGGGGGCGCCGTCGCTGTGCAAAAGCGCCCCTGTCAGGTGCAGTCCAAAGCGGGTTTCGAAATACTGGTAGGCATCGTGGAATACGACAAACCGACGGTCGCCCACCGGTTCAAGACGCGCACGGATTTCCTCTGTCAGCGCCACAAGATCGGCCGACAAAGTCGCGGCGTTGCCGTCATAGATGGCGGCGTTGCCGGGATCCATCTCGGAAAGCTGAGCGGCAATCGCATGAACCCAGACCTGTGCATTGACCGGGTCGAGCCAGGCATGCGGGTCAAGCCCGTCATGATCGTGATCATGCGCGTCTTCCGAGCCATGCGCATCGTGATCATCATGCGCTTCGTGTTCGTCGTCGCCGTGCTCTGAATGCTCTTCCTCACTGTCATGATCAAAGATTACCCCGTCACGAAAGGACAGACGGCGGGTATCGTTCACGTCCAGAAGTGTAATCTGCACTGCCGACCCGGCGAGCGTTCCAATGGTCTCTTCAAGTGACGGTGTAAGCTCCGGCCCGATCCAGATAACGAGATTAGCCTCCTGAAGCGCGCGGGCTTCGGACGGGCGCATGGCATAGTCATGCGGCGATGTACCAGGGCGGATCAAAAGCTTGGGGGTGCCGACACCGTGCATGACGCCAGCCACGAGGGACTGAACCGGGGCGATATCGGTCACGACCTTGGGCACTTCGGCCTGCGCAAAAACAGGCCACGCAAGCAGGGCAGGGAAGAAGCGGGCAAATCTGGACATATGGGTGGACCTTCGGATAAAAGAGATTCTGGCTCTAAAAGAAATGTTATACTATATCAAGTGCCATTTCTAAGAAAGGACTCCGATGAGCGAAATCGGATTTGAGAAACATGATCACACGGCATGCATGGCCGGTGCGCTGGACGCGGCGGAAAGCGCCTGCGAAGCGCGCGGGTTGCGCCTTACCAAAGGGAGGCGGCGCGTTCTGGAGATCCTGTTGCAGGAACACCGGGCCATGGGCGCTTATGACATTTTGGGGTTAATGGCCGATGAAGGCTACGGCGCACAGCCGCCCGTGGTCTATCGCGCTCTCGACTTTCTCGTTGGCAACGGGTTCGCGCACAAGATCGAGCGGCTGAACGCCTATATTGCCTGCTCACATCCGGGCGACGATCACGCGCCGGTGTTCCTGATCTGCCGCGACTGTGGTGTTGTGGCCGAAACCGGCATGTCGCTTAGAACCAGCCTTGGGGCAGCTGCTGAACGGGTCGGATTTGCCATTGAAACCACGGTCATCGAGGCCGAGGGGCTGTGCCCCGCCTGTCGTGAAAAGAGCGCCGCATGAGCCTTATCACGGTATCCGGGCTCAGCATTTCGCATGGTGATCACCAAGCCCTTTCGAATGTGGACCTGAACATCGACAAGGGCGAGATCGTCACCATTGTCGGACCGAACGGGTCGGGCAAAACCACGCTTTTACGCTGTATTATCGGGGCGTTACGCCCCAACGCGGGCGAGGTGAAGCGCGCGGCGGGCCTGCGCATCGGCTATGTCCCTCAAAGCCTGAGCATTGACCAGACCCTGCCGCTTAGAGTGGAACGTTTCCTGTCCCTGCCCTGCCGCCGCGCGCCTGGCGACATTGCGGCCGCACTGGTACAGGCCGGGGCCGCAGGGTTGGCTGACAGGCAAATGACCGGACTTTCGGGCGGACAATTCCAAAGGGTCCTGCTGGCTCGCGCGTTACTTGAAAAGCCGGACCTTCTGATCCTGGACGAGCCAACAACCGGGCTGGATCAACCGGGATCGGCCGACCTTTATGCCCAGATCGAACAGGTGCGCCGCGAAACCGGGGCCGCCATCCTGATGGTGAGCCACGAGTTGCACGTGGTCATGAGTGCGAGCGACCGGGTGATCTGTCTGAACGGGCATGTGTGTTGTCATGGCACGCCCGAGATCGTCGCCTCGGCGCCGGAATACCGGGCGCTGTTTGGCACCGGGACACATGGGGCACTGGCGCTTTATCGCCATGAACACGACCACCACCACGATCACGAAAACTGCGATCATGATCACACGCACGACCACGAGGCACATACCCATGCTTGACGATTTCCTCGTGCGTGCGCTGTTGGCCGGGATCGGCGTGGCGCTGGCTGCCGCGCCTTTGGGGTGTTTCGTGGTCTGGCGCCGGATGGCCTATTTCGGAGACGCCACCGCGCATGCCGCGATCCTGGGTGTGGCGTTGTCGCTGGCCTTTGGAACCTCTGTCTTTGTTGGGGCTTTGGCGGTCGCGCTGGTCATGGCGCTTACCGTTTCAACCCTCTCGGGGCGCGGCTATGCAATGGATACGTTGCTCGGTGTTCTGGCGCATTCCGCGCTGGCCTTTGGACTTGTCGCGGTGAGCTTTCTGCAGGGCGTGCGGCTCGACCTGATGTCTTACCTGTTTGGCGATATTCTTGCCGTGGGCAAAGGCGATCTGGCTGTGATCTGGTCAGGAGTGGCCTTGGTAATCGGGTTGATGGCATGGCGCTGGCAGGGATTGCTGACGGCAACATTGAACCCCGACCTCGCCTATGCCAGCGGCATTGATCCCAAGCGCGAACAGATGGTTCTGACGCTGGGGCTGGCGCTGGTGGTTGCAGTGGCGATCAAGGTGGTCGGGGCATTGCTGATCGTGGCCCTGCTGATCATCCCGGCGGCAAGCGCGCGGGCCTTGGCGCGCTCGCCTGAAAGCATGGCGTTTGGGGCGGCGGGTATTGGTGCGGCCTCGGCCATGGGCGGACTGTGGGCATCCTATCACTATGACACCCCGGCGGGTCCGTCGATCGTATGTGTGGCGGCGATTATTTTCGCATTCAGCAATTTATGGGCCAGAATCGGGTTAACACGCTGATTTAGCGGCAAAACACGGTTCGGTTTCACGTCGGTATAACGTCGGTATTACGTCGGTACGGATTGCATGTCTCCACGAAAGCAGCCGCTTTAAGTCGCCGTGCGCAAGGTTACGTTAACCCCGCAACGGGTGGGGCATCGGCCAATATGGGGCGCCGGGTCGCAAGGCTGCGCCGGGCCTCATCGGCACGGCCGAGCTTCAGAAGGATATTGGCATAGGTCAGCTCCAGGAGATCGCGCTGCGCGCGGCTGCCACCGATCCTTTGCGCGGTCGCCAGCACGGGCGTGAGTTCCGCCAAGGCCCCGGCCCAATCGCCCCGCGCCACCGCCCGCCATGTACGCGCCACCGGGGCGATGAGGTCGCCGGCAAAGCCCTGATCGGTGTCTGCCAGCACGGCAAGCCGTTCGCCTTCGCCGGCCATGGCATGCGCGAGGGCCACATGCATGTCGGCAAAGCTTTGTCCCGGATTGGGAAAGAAGGACGCGGCATAGTCACTGAGCGTTTTCCAGCGCGCCGGGTCCACCCCGATTCCAGCCAGTTCGGCGCGGTGATAGATTGCGGCGGCATCGGTCACGACATTGAGCGGCAGGCCGTGGGCCGATCCCGGCGCAACGCCACTGTCCACTGCGCGCCACATGGTTTGTGCCTCGCCCTCATGCAGCGCCCAAAGCGCAGAATGCCAGCTGAGGTGGCAATGCAGCAGGCCGCGCGTGTCATAATCGGCCAGCCATGTATCGAGATAGGCGCGCCCGGCGGCTGTCTCTCCGATCTCGTACTGGGCGTGGGCCTTGAAATGCACGCCATGCGCGTTGTCGGGATTGATCGCCAGCGCCCGTTCCATCAGCGCCAGCGACTCGTCGGCCTCGCCCACTTCACAGAGCGACAGAGCATGCATGGACATCATCCACCAATCCTCGCCGTAATGCGGGAACAGGGTGCTGGTGTAGGCAAAGAGGTCCGCCTCGCGCCCGACCTTTCCCGAAAAGCCGATCAGCCCGAAGATGTTGGTGCAAAGCTGCGCCAGCAGCGCGTCGCGGGGGAATTCCTGCACATGGGCGCGCACAAGGTGGCGGGCTTCAACGGCCTTGCCTGCCAGAAGCGCCGCCATGGCCGCTATATGCTGGGCTTCGCGGCGAGCGGACGTGCCGAGCGCTTCGGCCGTGGCGATGCTGGCCTTGGCCCCGGCCATGTCCCCGCCCATCATCCGCGCGCGGGCCAATCCGGCATGACCAAGGGCAAAGCCCGGATCGGCGGCGACGCAGGCGTCAAACTCGGCGATGGGGCCATATTGCCCGCTCAGGAACAGGCGCACGCCGCGATCATAGGCATCGCGGGCCGCGGTGGATGTGGTGGTGACGGGATTCTCGTAGTGATCCTTCAATGCCATGGTGGGCCTCCTGTTGCGCAAGAGGCAGCCTAGGGCAGAATCAGCGGATCACGAAATCATCCTGCCAAGGCGGCATGCACCAGCGCCTTGAGCTGCGGGCGCGTGGGATAAGAGCTTGAGGGCGAAAGCTGGGTGAAGAACACGACCGAGAGCGCTTCGACCGGGTCAAACCAGAAGAAGGTCGAGGCCATGCCGCCCCAGCTGAAATCCCCAACGGAGCCTGGACAGCGCGCGCGACCTGGGTCCAGCACAACCGAGCCGCCAAGGCCAAAGCCCATGCCCTCCATAGGCTGTTCGGCAAAGCTCTCCGGCCCCATTGACGCGATGTCGCCCGGAAGGTGATTGCGGGTCATGAAACCTACGGTGCGCGGCCCTAAGAGGCGTACATCACCCAAGGCACCGCCCCGGCGCAGCATCTCGGTAAAGCGCAAATAGTCGTCGATGGTGCCGACCAACCCGCCGCCGCCGGAGTACATATCGGCATGCAGGAAAGGCGAATTGCCGGGCGCATCGGTCAGGCGCAACGTGTCGCCGCCGGTTTCAGCGGAGTTGAGATCGAACGCGTCCCCGGCCAACGGAGTGTAAAGCGCGGCAAAACGGTCTTGGGTGCCCGGCATGACGGAAAAGCCAGTCTCGGACATGCCAAGCGGATCAAGGATTTCTTCGCGGAAGAAAGCATCCAGCGACTTGCCCGACACCACTTCGATCACGCGGCCCAGAATGTCGATGCCCACCGAATATTCCCAGCGCGTGCCCGGATGAAAGGCCAGCGGCAATGCCGCCACCTTGTCCACCATCGCCGCAAGCGACCCCTGATCGGGTTTGAACAGCATGTCTTCGGCATCCATCGCTTGTGACAGGAGACCCGGGTTGAACGGATAGCTCAGCCCGCTGGTATGGGTGGCCAGATGGTGCAGGGTCGGGGTGGCGCAGGGTTCGGTCTGATCCATCGTGGTAGCGCCGGGGATCAGGGCCTGACAGTCGGCAAAGGCAGGGATGAAATCGGATACCGGCGCGTCAAGGTGGAACAAGCCGCGTTCGGCCAGCATCATCAGCGCGACGGTGGTGATCGGCTTGGTCATGGAGTAGATCCGCGCCGCGGTATCGCGTTCGAACGGCAGACCGGTGTCGAGATCGCGCAGTCCGGTTGCATAGTCGAACACCACATCTCCATCGCGCGCAATCAACAGCGAATTGCCCGCATATTTGCGATCCGCGACCAACGCATCCATCCAGACGCGGATACGCTCTAGCCGCTCTGTGTCAAAGCCCTTGGTTGCAGAATCTGCCGTACCGATCATCGTGCCCTCTCCCGTTAGCGCGCTTGTCCTCCGGCCCTCAGACTGCCCGCTGGGAAGGCCCTCGAACAAGGCGGTAAGAATACGTAGTTTTTTGGCACGGGCGGCGAAATCCGACAGATTGTCACCCGCTTGGGCCAGGAAGTGCTGTGATTTCAACGCAACCCTTGGAACACCCGGCGGAATCGCCACATAGTTGGACAAGCCTGCAGCGGGGAGAGAACATGCGATTGATTGGCGGCATTCTGGCGATGTGCCTTGCCTTGAGTGGGGCGGCACGGGCCGAGACGCTCAAGGTCTATGTCTACGGCAACAGCCTGATCCACCACCTGACCGATAGTGACGAAACCACGGCGCCACATTGGATCGCCAGGATCGCGGCGGCGGCGGGCAACGATTTTGCGCTGGATGGACAATGGGGGTTCCTGCGCGATTTTGCCGGGTCGGAGCGTGCCAAGGCCAATTGGCGGTTCAAGGAAGTGCCACGCGCGTGGACGCGCCAGTACCGGAATTTCGGGGATGTCGGCTGGGACGTGATCATGATCAACTCGGCGAACTTCATCCAGTACCAGGCACCGGACAAACCCTATGACGGCAAGAATGACGACGGGTCTTCGCCGCTGTCGGCCATGTTGACGGTGATCGACCGGGCCAGGGCCGAGGCCGCACCGGATCGGTTCGTGATCTATGAGGGCTGGGCTGACATGGGGGGATATGGGCGGTCCTTTCCGCCCTCCAATCGGCAATTGCGCAAGTATTATCGCTATAATGCGGGGGAGTATCACGATTGGTATGGAGACTTCCTGTCGATGATGCGGGCCGAGCGTCCGGGCGTACAGATTGACCTGATCCCGGTGGCAAGCACGCTAGCTGCGTTGCTGAATGGTGGTGTGCTTGATGGCATTCCGGCCGAGGCGCTCTATTCCGATGACGCGCCGCATGGCACGGCAACGCTTTATTTCCTCGCCGGGGCGATCACCTATGTCGGTTTGTATGACGCACCATTGCCGCAAGCGCTGAACCTGCCCGAGACGATCGACGCAACGGTGCGGGGTAAATACGGCGCGCTGCGTGACGAGATACACCGACTTGTCCTGAACCGCTCCGAGGCCAGCGGGCGCAAGGTGGTGGTGCCGCCTGCGGTCACCGCTGCGGCCTCCGAGCCGGGTACGGCCTTCCCGACCCCGGCCCTGCGCCCGGACCAGCGCAGCGAGTCCGGTCTTGGCCTTGACGATCCTGCGCTAGCGATGGGGTTGAGCGGCATTTCCGACTGGTCCACGCAGCATCCGTTCATCGACCGTTTCAAGACGGCGCGGCCCTGGGTTGGGCATTTGCCGGGGCAATGGGGAGGTGTGTCGACCGACGACCTGCTGGATCGCGGCTTGATGGACGAAGAGGGCTGGGTCTGGGGCATTCCCGAGGATATTGAAACGATCGAGGCGCTGATCCTGACGGATCAGCCCGAAGCCGCGACCGGGCTGGCGGGGATGTATCGCGTGACGTGGCAGGGCGCAGGAGAGCTGCGTGTCACCGGACGCGCCCGGGTGGTGCGGCAACAGCCCGGCGAAATCTGGTTCGACTACACGCCCGGCGACGGGCCCGTGGGCCTGCGCATCGAGATGACAGACCCGGAGCGGGTCGGTGACTATATCCATGACATCGTGGTCGTGGCCGAGGATCACATCCCGCTTTACGAGGCCGGGGCGGTGTTCAACCCCGACTGGCTGGCCGTGGTCGACAACCTGCGGTTGGTGCGCTTCATGAACTGGATGAAGACCAACGGCTCGACCGTGGAAACATGGGCCGACCGCCCCCTGATGAGCGATTTCACATGGGGCTGGCGCGGGGTGCCGATCGAGATCATGGTGCGGCTGGCCAACGAGATCGGTGCCGATCCGTGGTTCTGCATGCCGCATCTGGCGGATGAAGATTACAACAAACGCTTTGCCGCCTATGTGCGCGACAACCTCGATCCGGGGCTCAAGGCGTATGTCGAATACTCAAATGAATTGTGGAACTGGGGTTTTCGACAGGCGCAATGGGCGCTCGCACGGGCCGAGGCGCGCTGGGGCGCGAATGCCGCCGACGATGCGTGGATGCAGTTTGCCGGTATGAAAGCGGGTGAGATGGGGCACATCTGGGGCGAAGTGTTCGGCGCCGAAACCGACGCACGGCTGGTGCGCGTTGCAGCAACACATACGGATTGGCCGGGGTTGGAGAAGGGGCTGTTGCAGGCCCCGCTTTGGCAGGAAGAAGGCAATCCGGCACCGGTGACGTTTTTTGATGCCTATGCCGTCACGGGGTATTTCGGGGTTGAACTGGGCATGGACGAAGGGGCGCCCAAGGTGATCGGCTGGCTGGAAGAGGCCGAGGCCAAGGCGCGCGCAGGTGGGGAGGCCCGCGGGCTGAAACGGACTGCGCTGGACGCCTATGTCGATGAACACCGTTACGACGGCGTTCACGCCAAGACAGCGGCAGCACTGCGCAAAGGCAGCTTCAACCATATCCTGACCAAGGCCCTGCCCTATCAGGCGCGGGTGGCCCGCGAAAACCGGCTGGCGCTGGTGATGTACGAGGGCGGCAGCCACGTGTCCGGCGTACTGGAGTGGGCCAATAACCGCGCCTTGACCGACTATTTCATTGCCTTCAGCACCAGCGAGGAATTGGGCGCGATTTACCGCGAGTTGCTTCCGGCCTGGGCCGGGCTGGGCGGTCAGGCGTTCAATGCTTTTACCGACGTGGGACAGCCCAGCAAGTGGGGCAGTTGGGGGCATCTGCGCCACCTCTGGGACAAGACCCCGCGCCATGACGCGTTGATGGCCTATAATCAGCGTGGCCAGCATTGGGGCGCGGACCGCGCCAAAGGTGTGTTTCTGCATGGCGGCGTGTTCACCGGGACGGATGGCGACGACCGCCTTGCCGGAACCCGGAAACGGGACGTTCTGATCGCCGGAGCGGGCAACGACACGCTTGTGGCGCAGGGGCCGGGAGACCTTTTGCATGGCGGCGCAGGCGAAGACACCGTGATCCTACCGGGTGAGCGGCTGGATTATGCGTTTGACCGGTTTCTGGGGCGCATCCGGGCGCTGGGGATCACGGGCGAATACCTTTTGACCGAAATCGAGACCGTGGTTTTCGACGCGGAACCGGATGTGGCGCTGCCTCTTGAAGGGCTTTTGTGACACAGGGACACGCGCTGGCGCAGTTTTCCCATGACGACGGACTCCTGCCAATGCTAGGTTTTGCACATAAAACAAGCAGGGCAGAGCAGCCGTGATCAGCATCATCATACCAGCCAACAACGAAGGCGCGCATATTGGCGCGTGTCTTGAGGCGGTGTTCGCGTCGGACGGTCCCGCGCGTGCTCAGGTGATCGTTGTCGCCAATGGCTGCAACGACGAAACCGTGACCATGGCGCAGGCGTTTTTGGACGCGGCGGACGCGCGGGGGTGGCAGCTTGAGGTGCTGGACCTGCCCGCGATGGGCAAAATGGGCGCGCTGAACGCAGGTGACGCCGCGGCGGCATACGGGATGCGGGCCTATCTGGATGCGGACGTTCTGGTGGACCAGGCGCTGTTTGGACAGATCGCCAGGGCGCTTGATACCGACGCGCCGCGCTATGCCAGCGGGCGGCTGCGGCTGGCCAAGGCGCGCACATGGGCAACCCGCGCCTATGCGCGCATCTATACGCGGGTGCCGTTCGTGACCCATGGCGTTCCCGGTGCGGGGCTGTTCGCGGTGAACGCGGCGGGGCGCAGGCGCTGGGACAACTTTCCGGCCATCATTTCCGACGATACCTTCGTGCGGCTGAGCTTTGCGCCGGGCGAACGCATCGGCGTGGCAGCGGGCTATGACTGGCCGCTGGTCGAGGGGTTTGGCAACCTCGTGCGCGTGCGGCGGCGGCAGAATGCCGGGGTTGCGGAAATCGAAAGCGACCATCCCGCCCTGCTGAAAAACGACGACAAGCCTTCGCTTGGGCTGCGCGGCCTTCTCGGGCTGGCGCTTACCGATCCGTTCGGCTTTGCCGTCTATGCCGGGGTGGCTTTGATCGTGAAACTGACACCGGGCAAGGGTGCCGGTTGGGAGCGGGGCAGATGAGCCGGTTGCGTACCCTGACCCGTGGCGAGAGCCTCGCCGCCCGCGCGATGCGGTCCTCGGCGCTGACCGTGCTGGGCTATGGCGGCTCACAGGCATTGCGGCTGGCGTCGAACCTGATCCTGACCCGGCTGCTGTTTCCCGAAGCCTTTGGCCTGATGAGCCTTGTCTGGGTCTTCCTGCAAGGTCTGTCGAATTTCTCGGACATGGGGGTGGCGCAATCCATCCTGCAATCCAAGCGCGGCGAGGAGAAGGATTTCCTTGATACCGCATGGACAGTGCAGGTGTTGCGCGGGCTGATCCTCTGGGCGGCGACATGGGCGCTTGCTGCACCGGTGGCGGCCTTCTATGACGCGCCCGAGCTGCGTGAACTGCTTCCGGTGGTGGGGCTCACGCTGTTCATCATGGGCCTGTTCCCGACCAAGCGCGACAGCGCCAATCGCAGGCTGGTACTGGGGCGGCTGACGGCCATCGACCTTGTCGCGCAAACCATCGGGCTTGGGGCTGGCGTGCTTGTCGCCTGGAGCACCGGGTCGGTGTGGGCGCTTGTCGCAAGCGCGGTTGTCACCAACCTCATGCAGTTGATTTTCTACAGCATTTTCCTTCCGGGAGCGCTGAACAAACCCCGTTGGGAACCGAAGGCGGCACATGAGTTGATCCATTTCGGCAAATGGATTTTCCTGTCGACCGCCGCCGGGTTCCTGCTGAGCCAAGGGGACAAGATCGTGCTTGGGAAATTCCTCAGCCTCGGGGCGTTGGGGGTCTATAATATCGGCTATTTCCTCGCCTCATTCCCGCTCTTGCTGGGCGGCATGGTGGTGCGTCGGATCATGATCCCGATCTATCGTGAAAAACCCCCGTCCGAGAGCGCGGCCAATGTCGCCAACCTGCACCGGATGCGGATGATGCTTTCGGGCGGATTGTTTGCGCTCTTGTTCGGGTTTGCCATGCTGGGGGTGTGGCTGGTGCTGGTGCTTTATGATCCGCGCTATGAACTGGCCGGGGGCGTCGTTGTGCTTTTGGCGCTGATGCAGATCCCGCAACTGATCGCGCTGACCTATGACAATGCGGCCCTTGCAGCCGGGGACTCACGCGGGTTCTTCGTGTTGGCTGCAACCCGCGCCGGGCTGATGATGGCCGGGTTGCTGTTCGGAGCAAGCCAGTGGGGCCTAACCGGCGCGCTGCTGGGACAGGGGGCCGCGATGGTGCTCGCCTATCCCGTGGTTGTCTGGCTGGCGCGGCGCCACGGGGCGTGGGATTCGCGCCACGACGCGCTTTTCTGGGCCTTGGGGGTCGGGATTGCAGCCCTGTCGCTTTGGCTCAACTTCAGCGCAATTCAGGGGCTAACCGCCCTCAATTTGCCCTGATTTGACCTTTGTAACGGGCGTTTCGGGGCGTATCTTCGAGATCAAGAATATTTCCCGGTGCGGCACGCCGGAGCAATTGTGGCGCAGTTTTGACAACAGGTTGTGAGCGTTGAGTGACGTGGTCGGTGACATAAACGAGACGGATATTGCCATTGTGGGCATGGCGGCCCACCTTCCCGGTGCGCCGGGGATCGAGACTTATTGGCAAAACCTACGCGACGGAATCGAGTCGATCACACGGCTGAGCGAAGCCGAGCTTGAAGCGAATGGCGAAAGCCCGGCCCGCATGAAGCACCGCAACTACGTGCCCGCCGCCGCGATGCTGGACGGGTTTGCCGAATTCGATGCCGATTTTTTTGGCCTGTCACCAAAGGAAGCTGCGATCATGGACCCGCAGCACCGCCAGTTTCTCGAGGTGAGCTGGGAGGCGCTGGAAAACGCCGGGCATATGCCGGAACATTTCGACGGGCCGATTGGGGTTTTCGCGGGCTGCGGCATGGGCAGCTATTTCTATTTCAACATCTGTTCGAACCGCGATCTGGTCGACTCGACCGGTATGTTCCTGTTGCGCCACACCGGGAACGACAAGGATTTCCTGTCCACGCGGTTGAGCCATATCCTTGATCTCAAGGGGCCTTCGCTCGGCCTGCAAACCGCCTGTTCCACCTCGCTGGTCGCAGTGCATTACGCCACCCAAGCGATCCTGAACGGAGAATGCGACATGGCGCTTGCCGGGGGCGTGACGATCGAGTTGCCGCATGGGCGCGGTTACGTGTTCGAAGACGGCGAGATCCTGTCGCCGGACGGCCATTGCCACGCTTTTGACCACCGCGCCCAAGGCACGGTTTTTGGCTCGGGGGCTGGCGTCGTGGTGTTGCGGCGTTTGAAAGACGCCATCGCTGATGGCGATCACATCTGGGCGGTGATCAAGGGATCGGCGGTCAACAATGACGGCTCGGCCAAGGCCGGGTATCTCGCGCCATCGGTGGACGGACAGGCAGCGGCGGTGGCCGATGCGCTGGCGATTGCCGATGTGCCGGCGGACACGGTGGATTACGTGGAATGCCACGGCACCGGCACCTATCTAGGCGACCCGATCGAGGTCGCCGCGCTGACCGAGGCGTTCCGCGAAACCACCAAAGACACCGGTTTCTGCCGGATCGGATCGGTGAAGACCAATATCGGGCATCTCGATACGGCTGCCGGGGCGGCGAGCCTGATCAAGACATCGCTGGCGCTGCATCACAAGCAGATGCCCCCGTCGCTGGGCTACGAGGCGCCCAACCCGGCGATTGATTTTGAAAACAGTCCCTTCCGGGTGAATGACACCCTGACCGACTGGACCCCGACAAAGGGACCGCGGCGCGCCGGGGTGAACTCGTTGGGGGTAGGTGGCACCAATGCACATGTGGTGGTCGAAGAGGCCCCTGCTCGCCCTGCATCAGAACAATCAGACTGGCCATTCCAACTGCTCGTGGTCTCGGGCCGGTCCAACAAGGCGCTGGATGCAAATGCATCGCGCCTTGCCCAACATCTGCGTGCCCATCCCGAACAGCCGTTGGAGGACGTCGCCCATACGCTCCTGAATGGTCGGCGCGCGTTCGAGAAACGCCGGGTGGTGGTGGCCGAGAGCCACGAAGAGGCCGCCAACCTGTTGGAAAGCGGCAATCCGCGCCGCGTGTTCACCCATGCCGCCGATATAGACTCGCCTGAAATGGTGTTCATGTTCCCCGGCGGCGGGGCGCAATATGTCGGCATGGGGCGCGACCTTTACGAAACCGAGCCGGTGTTCCAGGAATGGATGGATCGCGGGTTCGACGTGCTGGCGGGCAAGGGGGGCGAAGACCTCCGCGCTCTGTGGCTGGCCGAGGGCGAGGAAGCCTCGCACAAGGCTGAGGAGCGGCTCCGGCGCCCGTCCTTGCAACTGCCTCTGATCATGATGGTGGAATATGCGCTGGCGCAGCTGTGGATCGGCTGGGGTGTGAAACCCGGCGCGCTGGTCGGGCATTCCATGGGCGAGAACACCGCCGCCTGTGTCGCCGGGGTCATGTCCTTCGAAGACTGTCTTGGGCTGGTTCAGCTACGCGGGCAGCTTTTTGACACGGTGCCGCCGGGCGGCATGCTTTCGGTGCCGCTGCCATTGGCCGAGGTCCAGCCCCATCTTAGCGAAGATTGTGACATCGCGTCGGTGAATGCCCCTACCCTGACGGTCATCTCCGGCCCCGATGCAGCGCTTGCCGCGCTGGCCGAGCGGCTGGCCGCCGAAGAGGTCGAAACCCAGCGGGTGCCGATCAACATCGCCGCCCATTCGCGGATGCTGGACCCGATCCTTGAGCGCTTTGGGGCCTACCTGCGGTCGATCCCGCTTCATGCGCCGCGCCTGCCGATCATCTCGAACCGCACCGGCGCGGCCTTGCTCGAAAGCGAGGCGACGGACCCGGACTACTGGGTACAGCACCTGCGCAACACGGTGCTATTTGCCGACGACATCACCACGCTGGCGCAGAATAGCGCGCGGGTGTATCTTGAAGTCGGTCCGGGCAAAGCCCTGTCTTCGCTGGTAAAAATGCACGGGAGCGTCAAGCCGGACAAGGTGCTGTCGTCGTTGCGCCACCCCGAGGACGAGATCGCCGACGACGCCTATTTCCTGACCGTTCTGGGTCAGCTCTGGGCCTGCGGCGTCACGGTGGATTTTGAACAATACTGGGGCGGTGTCCCACGGCAGAAGGTGGTTCTGCCGTCTTATGCGTTCCAGCGGTCGCGCTATTTCATCGAACCGGGCAAGGCACAGATCGACGCGCCGGATGACATCCTGATGCGGCTCGAGGACCGCGCGGACTGGACCTATGCCCCCGCCTGGAAACCGGCGTTGGCGGAATGCGAAATCGACGTCGAGACCGAGCTTGGCAGCGCGCCGAAACACGCGTGGCTGATCTTTGCCGATCAAGGCGGGACCGGAGCGGCGCTGGCCGCGCGGCTGCAGGGCGCCGGACACGATGTCGTCACCGTCACCGCCGGGGATGCCTTTGCCCAGACCGGCCCGGACAGCTATGTTCTGGCCCCCGAGCGCGGTCGTGATGGATATGACGCGCTTGTGCAGGACCTGATGGGCCGGGGCCGTGTGCCGGATCGGGTCGTGCATATGTGGCTGCTCACCGAGACCGAGACCCACCGCCCCGGATCAAGCTTTTTCCACCGCAACCAGGAACAGGGCCTGATGAGCCTGTTCTTCCTGGCGCAGGCCATCAGCGACGAAAACCTGCCCCGCCCCTTGCATGTCACCACCATCTGTTCCGGTGCCGTGCAGGTGCGTGGTGAGGCGCTGCCCTACCCGGAGAAGTCAACCGTGCTGGGGGCCGTGCAGGTGATCCCGCGCGAATTGCCGGGCGTGACCTGCGCCCTGCTGGACGTCACTCCACCCGACCGCAAGGGGCGCGATGCGCTGGCCCTGCGGCTGTTGGAAGACCTGATGGCGCCGCCGCGCGACCTGATCGGCGCACTGCGCGGCGAGAAACGGTTCGAGCGCAGCTATCGCAAGGTGGCGCTGGAAGGCTCGGATGCCCCCGTATGGTTGCCGGGTGGCACTTATCTGATTACCGGTGGGTTTGGCGGCATCGGCCTGACACTGGCCGAGCGCGCCATTCGCGCGGCGGGGGCCAATATCGTGCTGCTGTCGCGTGAAGGGTTGCCCGAGCGCGACGACTGGGAACGCTATCTGGACGGCCACGGGCCGATGGATCGTACCGCGCGGCGCATCCGCGCCGTGGAGCGGCTTGAATCCCTTGGTGGCAAGGTGCTGTGCCTCGCAGCGGATGTCTGCAATATCGACGAGATGAACGAGGCGGTGAGCGCAGCCAAGGCCGCGTTCGGAGAGATTACCGGCGTGATCCATGCCGCCGGGGTGATCGACGATGGCCCGCTTCTGGCCAAGACCTCTGCCGGGATCGACGACGTGCTGGCGCCGAAGCTGCACGGGGTTCAGGTGCTGGAAACCCTGTTCCCGGACGGCGCGCTGGACTGGCTGGCGCTGTTCGCCTCTTCGTCCACCGCGACTGCCCCCGCCGGACAGATCGACTATGTCGCGGCCAACGCCTATCTGAACGCCTATGCGCAGTCCCGTGTGGGCGACAAGACCCGCGTGCGCGCGGTCAACTGGGGCCTCTGGGCCGAGGTCGGCATGGCCGCCGAAGCGGTCGCCGCGCGCAGCGGAGAGGTGCCGGACATGCCGGTCCAACCGATCCACGCGCCGTTGCTCGATGCCGCCGGGTTTGACAAGACCGGCGCGCGAATCTTCACCGCGCGCTATGACACGACCCGCTGGGTGCTGGATGAGCATCGCACCAAGGACGGGCAGGCCGTCATGCCCGGCACGGGGTATATCGAACTGGCCTTCGAGGCGCTGACCGCGCAGGGGGAAAACGATCCCTTCGAAATTCGCGACCTTCTGTTCCTGCGTCCATTGCAGGTTTCAGACAACGGCGAATCCGAGCTGCGGGTGCGGCTGTTGCGCAGCGACGAGGGCTACCGGTTCGAGGTCCAGACTGCCTGTCTGTTCGAGGGGCGCAAGGGGTGGCGGACCCATGCCGAAGCGCGGCTTGTTCCGGTGCGGAACGCCAAGCCAGGCAAGCTGGACACGGACGTGATCCTTGACCGCTGCCCAGAACGGCAATCGGGTGCGGGCCTGGCGCTGAGCACACCACAAGAGGCGCATCTCGACTTCGGCCCGCGCTGGAAAGTCCTGCGCGATATGGCGCTTGGCGCGGGCGAAGGGTTTGCGAGCCTGTCGCTTGATCCGGCCTTTGCCGGGGATGGGTGCCAGGTGCATCCCAGCCTTCTGGACATCGCGACTGGCTGGGCGATGGCGCTCATTCCCGGATACACGCCAAGTCATTTGTGGGTGCCGATCGGCTATGGTGCGCTGCGCCTGTTGGCCCCGTTGCCGTCCGAAATCGTCAGCCATGTGCGCCTGTCCTCGGGCGATGGTGACACGGGCATGGCGAGTTTTGACGTCACCCTTGCAGAACCAGACGGAACCGTATGCTGCGAAGTCAGAGGTCTGTCCATTCGCCGGGTGGAAACCGCTGCCGGATTTGCCCGTGCACAGCCCCTGCGCAAGGGAGAGGTCGCGTTTGACGCCGCAGACACGGCCCTGGCGCCGCTGTCTCCGGCAGAGGAGCGGCTGGCCTATAACCTGACGCAGGGCATTCCGCCCGAACAGGGAGCCGAGATGTTCGAAGCCGCGCTCGCAGCGCCGATGGCGCAGGTCGTGATCTCGTCCCTCGACCTGCCCGCGTTGATCGCACAGGCTGCGGCGGGCATGCGCGAAGAAGGCGGCGACGGGCAGGCATTTGAGCGGCCCGAGCTGGACACGGATTACGTCGAACCAACAAATGACATCGAACGCACGCTGGCCGGGTTCTGGCAGGATCTCCTTGGCGTCGACAAGGTGGGCATCCGTGACAGTTTCTTCGACCTTGGCGGGCACTCTCTGATCGCGGTACGCCTGTTTGCCATGGTCAAGAAAGCCTATCGGATCGAATTCCCGATCTCGATCCTGTTCGAAGCCCCCACGGTGGAAAAATGCGCCGCGATGATCGCAGAACGGCTTGGGCCAGACGCTCAAGGCGCCGACGACGGCGCGCCCGCGCCCGAGGCGGCGCCTGCCCGCCGGTTTACCCATCTCGTCCCGATGCATCAGGGCGAAGGCGGTCCGAAAACGCCGTTCTTCCTTGTGGCGGGTATGTTCGGGAACGTTCTGAACCTGCGTCACCTCGCCCATCTGATCGGCACCGACCGTCCGTTCTATGGGCTTCAGGCGCGCGGGCTGTTCGGTGACGAGGCCCCGCATGAAACCCTTGTGCAGGCGGCAACAGACTACATTGCCGAGATGCGGCAGGTGCAGCCACACGGCCCCTATCTTCTGGGTGGCTTCTCGGGCGGCGGCATCACCGCCTATGAAATCGCGCGCCAGCTCGAGGCGGATGGCGAAACCGTTTCGCTGGTGGCCATGCTCGACACACCGTTGCCGGTGCGCCGCCCGTTGTCCCGCGCAGACCGGATGAAGATCCAGATGCAGGAACTCCGGGCCAAGGGCGCCGCCTATCCGCTGATCTGGGCAAGGAACCGGATCGCCTGGGAGATCGGGAAACGCCGCGCGCCACAGGAAACCGACGCAGAGGCGACGGGGCAGCAATTCCATGATGCCGAGATCGAGTCCGCCTTCCTGCAGGCCGTTGCGCGTTATCAAATGCATGGTTGGGGCGGCAATCTCGTGCTGTTCCGCCCGCCGCTGTCCGGCAAGTGGGACATGGGCAATGGCCGCCTTGTCGATCAGGACCGCGCCTATGTGTTCCATGACAATGACTGGGGCCAATACGTGCCGGACGTGCGCGTGTTCGAGGTGCCGGGCGACCATGACAGCATGGTTCTCGAACCCAATGTGCGCCTGCTCGCGGCACGCATGAAAAAGGTGATCGCCGAGGCCGAAAAAGCCATGCCATCGGACACGAGCATACCATCGGACACGAGACGGGAGGCCGCCGAATGAGGAACCCGTCGCTGCTGACCATCATCCTGAACTACAAGACGCCAGAGATGACGCTTCAATCGGCCGAGGCTGCCTTGCGCGAAATGGACGGGATCGACGGGCAGATCGTGGTTGTCGACAACGATAGCGGCGATGGGTCTTTCGAAACCATCCGGGCCGAAATCATCCGGCGCGGATGGCCGACCGAGCGGATCGAGGTGATCCGGTCCGGGCATAACGGCGGCTTTGGCGCGGGCAACAATTTTGGCATACGGCACGGGTTCGCCACGCGTATTTTCGACTTCGTCTATATCCTCAACTCGGACGCCTTTCCCGACTCGGGCAGCATTCGAACCCTTCTGGATCACATGTGCCACACCCCGGAAACCGGGCTCGCCGGGAGCTATATCCATGGCCCCGACGGTGATCCGCATCTGACCGCCTTTCGTTTTCCGTCGATCTGGGGCGAGCTTGAAGGCGCGGCGCGTGTGGGCGCGGTGAGCAAGATGTTGGAAAAGCATATCGTTCCCCTGCCGATCCCGTCTGTCACGACGCGGGTCGACTGGCTGGCAGGTGCGTCGATGATGATCCGGAGCAAGGTGCTCGAGCAGGTGGGCGCCTTTGACGAAACATTTTTCCTCTATTTCGAAGAAACCGACCTTTGCCTGCGCGCTGCGCGTGCCGGGTGGTGCACCGATTATGTGCGCGCCAGCGAGGTGACACATATCGGGTCGGTTTCGACGGGCATGAAAACATGGACCCGGATGCCCCGCTACTGGTTCGACAGCCGCCTCTACTATTTCCGGCGCAACCATGGCGGGCTCTATGCCGGGGCCGCAACGCTGGCCCATGTTGCCGGCGGCCTCATCTGGCGGCTGCGCCGCCTGATCGGCGGGAAACCCCATCGTGATCCCGACAGGTTCCTGTGGGACCTGATCGTGCACTACTGCAAGTTCTCTCTCAAACACCTACCGCGCGAACGTAACCAAATACCCACTTTTGCCCTTTTACCTGATCCCGCACGCGGGGGAGAGATGCCATGAGCCTTGATACGATTTCCGCAAATGCCCCGATGTCTGCCGTTTTCATCGGCAACGAAAGCCTTCTGATTCAATGCGCGACCCTCTGGCGGGATACCGGCGGCGGGATTGCCGCCATCGTGACCCGTTCTCCCGAGATCGCGGACTGGGCCCAGGATGCCGGATTGCCTGTGATCTCGTCGGATGCCGACCTCGTTGCGGAACTTGGGGGGCTGCGGTTCGACTGGCTGTTGTCGGTGGCCAATCTCGACATGCTGCCCGAGGCGGTATTGCGCCTGCCTGCGCGGGGTGCGGTGAACTTTCACGACGGGCCGTTGCCGCGCTATGCGGGGCTGAATGCGCCGGTCTGGGCGCGCATCGCGCAGGAACCGCGCCACGGCATCACCTGGCACATGATCGAACCCGGCGCCGACACGGGCGACATTCTCGTGCAGCGCATGTTCGACATCAGCCAGACCGACACGGCCCTCGCACTGAACACGAAATGCTATGCCGCCGCCATCGACAGCTTTCCCGAGGTGGTGCAGGCGCTGGCCGACGGGCTGCCGGCGCGGCGCGCGCAAGACATGAGCCAGCGCAGCTATTTCGGACGCGCGCATATGCCGGATTGCGCCGGGCGGCTTGATTTCCGTCGCGATGCGCAGGAACTGGTCGCACTGGTGCGGGCGCTGGATCACGGCGACTATTTCAACCCGATCACCGCCCCCAAGGTTGTCGCCGGGGGGCGGGTATTGTTGGTCCGCGCGGCCGAGCTGGCCGAAAGCGCCGGGCGCGGGGAGCCGGGCGCAGTGCTGGCCGTGTCCGACGACAATGTAACCGTGGCCTGTGGCCGGAGCGCTGTCGTGCTGTCGGGGTTGAGCGATCAGAATGGCACGGCGGTGCAACCCGCCCATATCCTGCGCATGGGTGAACGCCTGCCGATGGCAGATCGCGCCGCCGCCGAAGCGCTGGCGCAGACCATGGGACAGGCGGCGAAATCCGAACCCTTCTGGCGCAAGCGGCTCGAAGGCTTCGTGCCCGCGACGCTGCCGCTGATTGGTGCGGCGGGCGATTTGCCCGACATTCGCCGTTTGCCGGTCGATCTCAAGGGCGCGGATGGTTTGGCCGCGCTGGTGCTATGGGCGCTGCGCTCCGGCGCGCCTGAAACCTGTGATATCGCCTATCGCGGCGCCGACGCGCCCCATTCCGCCGGGTACCTGAACGACTGGGGGCCGCTGCGCATGGACGCTGGGCTGTTGCTCGATGAGGTGGATGCGGCCCGTGCCGCGATCCGTACCGAAGCCGAAATCTGCGACAGGAATGGCAGCTTTGCCCGTGACCTGATCGCACGCGATCCGAAGCTGGACGCGCCCGCGATGCCCGATCTGGCGATCTGTTTTGACACCGGGCATGGTCCGCTTGAAGGTGCGGCCCTGTCCTTTGTTCTGGCGGACGAGTCGGCAACCCTGCACTATGATGCAGCGCGCGTGCCTTGCGAACATGCCGCGCGGCTCGTCGCGCGGCTGGAACTGCTGGCGGGCGCGATGGCTGACGATGTTGCGGGCAAAGACCTGCCAATCCTGCCCGACGCCGAACGCGCCGAGGTTCTGGAAAGCTGGAACGCGACCCAGACCGACATTGATCCCGACTTCACCATGCAGGCCCAGTTCGAGGCGCAGGTGGCCAAGACGCCCGACGCCCCGGCGCTGGTGTTCGAGCATGACATCCTGAGCTACGCCGACCTGAACGCGCGCGCCAACCGTGCCGCGCATGTTCTGCGCGACATGGGCGTGACGCGCGGCTCGCTCGTGGGGCTTTGCGCGCGGCGGTCGCCCGACCTCGTGGTCGGCGCGCTGGCAATCCTCAAGGCGGGTGGGGCCTATGTGCCGCTGGACCCGGCCTATCCGCAGGACCGGCTGGCGCATTACATTGCCGACTCGGGCTGTGGTGTGATCGTAACGCAAGCGGCGCGGGCCGCAGATCTGCCACCGCATCAGGCACAGTTGCTGGAACTTGATACGGATATGCGCCTGAACACGGCGCCGGATGCAAATCCCGATTTGGTGAGCGCAGGCAGTGATCTGGCCTATCTGATTTACACATCTGGCTCGACCGGCACCCCGAAGGGCGTGATGGTCGAACATGGCAACGTGGCCAATTTCTTTGCCGGGATGGATGCACGTATCCCTCACGGTCAGGGCGATACGTGGCTGGCCGTCACCTCGCTCAGCTTTGACATCTCGGTGCTCGAACTGTTCTGGACGCTGGCGCGGGGATTCAAGCTGGTGTTGTCCGGCGATGAGACATCGACGCAGATTTCCAATGGTCGCCTGCCCGCCGCCGCAGGGGGAATGGAGTTTTCGATCTACTACTGGGGCAATGACGACGGCGTGGGTTCGAAAAAATACGAAACCCTGCTGGAAGGCGCAAAATTTGCCGACGCGCACGGGTTCTGTGCCGTCTGGACGCCCGAACGCCATTTCCACGCCTTTGGTGGCCCCTACCCCAACCCAGCCGTGACCGGTGCCGCCGTGGCCGCCGTCACCAAACAGATCGGCGTGCGCGCCGGGTCTTGCGTGACGCCGCTGCACCATACCGCGCGCGTGGCCGAGGAATGGGCCGTGATCGACAACCTGACCGACGGGCGCGCGGGGCTGGCGATTGCCGCAGGCTGGCAGCCGGACGATTTCGTGCTGCGCCCGGAAAACACACCGCCCCGCAACCGCGACGTGATGTTCGAACAACTGGAAGACCTGCGCAAACTCTGGCGCGGGGAAGAGGTGGAATTTGCCCGCAAGGATGGCAGCCTTCATTCCGTGCTGACCCAACCGCGCCCCGTTTCCAAGGAACTGCCTGTCTGGGTGACAACCGCGGGCAACCCGGAAACGTGGAAAGACGCCGGGCGGCGCGGCTGCAATGTGCTCACCCACCTGTTGGGCCAGAGCGTTGAGGAAGTGGGCGCCAAGATCGCGCTGTATCACGACGCGCTGCGCGAGGTCGGGCACAACCCGGATGACTTCACCGTCACGCTGATGCTGCACAGCTTTTTGGCCGAGGATCGCGACACCGCGCGCGAGATTGCCCGCGAGCCGATGAAGGATTACCTGCGCAGTGCTGCCGGGCTCATCAAGTCCTACGCCTGGGCCTTCCCGGCTTTCAAACGGCCCAAGGGCGTGGACAACGCTTTTGAGCTCGACCTTGGCATCCTGTCTCCAGAGGAACTCGAGGAAATTCTCGACTTTGCCTTCCTGCGCTATTTCGAAGACAGCGGTCTTTTTGGCACGGTCGAGGACGCGCTCGACCGGGTGGAGCAGGTCAAGCGCATCGGTGTGACCGAGATTGCCTGCCTGATCGACTATGGCATTGCACCGGCAGATGTGTTGCAGGGGCTGCGCCCGCTGGCCGAGGTGCTCAAACGCGCCAACGAGGGCGGCGAGCTGGACCCCTCCGACACCTCGATCGCGGCGCAGATGCTGCGACACGCGGTCAGCCACATGCAATGCACCCCGTCCATGGCGCGCATGATCGCCATGAACGACGAAGCCCGTTTTGCCCTTGGCGGCGTGAAACACCTGATGATCGGGGGCGAGGCGCTTTCGGGCGCGCTGGTCTCCGACCTGAGCGCCGCCACGCGGGCCGAGGTGCAGAACATGTACGGGCCGACCGAAACGACGATCTGGTCCACCTCGGCTTTGACCGATGCGTCCGAGGGGGTCGCCAATATCGGCACACCCATCTCCAATACGCAAGCGTATGTTCTGGACGAGTCCGGACGCCCCGTTCCGATCGGGGTTCCGGGCGAACTCTATATCGGGGGGGCGGGCGTCACGCGCGGCTATTGGCAGCGCGAAGAAATGACCGCCGACAGGTTCGTCGCCAACCCGTTCGGTGAAGGGCGGCTTTACCGGACCGGGGATCTCGTGCGCTGGCGCGCGGATGGCAAGCTCGACTTCCTTGGGCGCGCCGACCATCAGGTCAAGCTGCGCGGTTATCGGATCGAGCTGGGCGAGATCGAAACCCGGCTGGAAGAGATGACCGGCATCGAACAGGCGGTGGTGATCGCTCGCGAGGACACGCCGGGCGACGTGCGGCTTGTGGCCTATCTGCGCGGGTCGTCCGTGCCGGCTGACGCGGATATCCGTGCCACGCTGCGCACAACCCTGCCCGAGTTCATGCGGCCTCAGCACTATGTCACGCTTGAAAGCTTCCCGTTGACGCCCAATAAGAAGGTGGATCGCAAGGCGCTGCCCGCGCCCGAGGCAACGCGCAAGCTGTCGGTGCCTGAACCCAAGGCAGCCCCGGTTGTCGTCGCCACCGACACCAACAGCGATCTCGCACAGGTGGTGGCGGATGTCTGGGCGCATGTGCTGGGTGTGGGACAGGTTTCGGCAACCGACAATTTCTTTGATCTCGGCGGGCATTCGCTGTTGGCGGTGCAGGCACATCGCGAGATCAAGGCGCAAGTCGGCGTTGACAGGCTGACCATCACCGACATCTTCCGCTTCCCGGTTCTGGGTGCGCTTGTCGGACGTCTCGAAGAGCTGACCGGCGGTGCCCGCCCGACCGGAACCCCTGAAACTGCTCCGGCCGAGGAAGTGGCGGAACGCGCCACCGATCGTGCCGAGGCCATGTCGAAACGGCGCGCCATGCGGGCACGGCGCCGGGCAGGTGCGAAATGATCCTGAACAACAACCACCTGAACCAACTGATCGAACGCGGCACTTCATGGGCGCCGGAGGGTGTTGGGATCGCGGTTGCCGATCCGACCCTGCCCGCCTACCCGGTCTGGCCCGAAGAGGCCCCGGCGATTGCCCGCGCTGTTCCGGCCCGGCGGCGCGAGTTCGCGGCCGGGCGCCATGCCGCGCGGCGCGCCATGGGAATGATCGGGGTCACGCCCCGCGCGTTGCCCGGCGGTCAGAACCGTGCGCCGCAATGGCCCGCCGGGCTGACCGGATCCATCAGCCATGACGCCACGAGCTGTATCGCCCTGGTCTCCCGGACAGACAGGTTTCGAGCGCTTGGCGTGGACGTCGAGCCGGATGCCCCCCTGCCCGAAGATCTCGTGCCGCAAATCTGTGTTTCAGGGGAACGCGCATGGCTTGAGACACAGCCCGCAATGTCGCGTTACATGCTTGCGCGCAAGATTTTCTGCGCCAAGGAGGCCCTCTACAAGGCCCAGTTCCCGTTGACCCGCCTGCTTTTCGGGTTCGATGCCGTGCAGGTGTTTCTGGATCCCGGACAGGACACCTTTACCGCCGTATTCCTGCGCACCGTCGGTCCCATCCGGGCAGGCAGCCGCCTGTCAGGCAGGGTCGGAAGCGCCGGCGGGCATGTGCTGGCCATGGTGTCGCTGGGGGCGCAAAGCGGTTCACAAAACGCGGATTTCCCCGTTTCGGCCATTGGATAACCACATTCCCGCGCCACATTAACGTGAACAGAGCGTAAATAACGAGTCGCGCCACCGACTATTGAGGACCGGGCATGGATAAGATCCAGACACTTGGCGAAGTGCTGAGCATGCTCCGCAGGAGATTTTTCCTGTGGGCGTCGGTCATTGCCCTCGGCGTCCTTGTCTCTCTGACCTATGCGCTGAGCCTGCCACGCGAATACGAAACCTCTGCCACGATCCAGATCGAACAGCCCTCGATCCAGACCGGCGAAAGCTCGTCGGGGTCGATCAATGCGTCGATGCTGCAGAAACTGCAGATCGTCGAACAGCGCGTGATGGCGCGGGACAACCTTCTGACCATCATCAACAAATACGGCCTTTATCCGGGGCTGGCCAACGCGCAGAAGGTCGAACTTGTGCGGCGTTCGGCGCGTGTGCATCACATCACCAACCCGGATTTCCGCTGGCGTCAGGATATCAGCCCCTCGGCCCTGTTGGTGACCGTGCGCATGAACGATCCCGTTCTGGCCGCCAACGTCGCCAACGAGTTGGTCAACAACGTGCTGGCCGAGGAAGAGGCACGCCGTACCGCCCGCGTGCGCGAAACGCTGGCGTTCTTCGACGGCGAAGAGCGCCGGATCGGCGCAGCCATCTCGGTTCTGGAAGAACAGATCGCAGAGTTCAAACGCCGCAACGACGTGCTGTTGCCCGGCGGCCTCGAGGCTCTGCAAACCCGCCTGTCCAACCTTCAACAATTGCAGCTTGAGGTCTCGCGCCAGATCGTTGCCTTGACAGAAATCGGCACCGGGTCGGAAAACTCGGTGCGGGCCCAGCGCGTGCGTCGGCTGGAAGAAGAGCGTGACGTCTACCAGGACGAGATCGACCGCATCGTCGCCCAGATCCGCGCCCTTCCCGGCATGGAGCAGCAATTGTCCAAGCTGCAACGCCAGCTGCGCACGCTCGAAGACCAGTTCGCCGCGATCACAGTTGGCAAGTCCGAGGCGGAGATGAACCAGATGCTTGAAGCCAACAGCCAGTCCAACAGCTTTGCGGTTCTGGAAAAGGCGTTGCCGCCGGATTGGCCGATTGCGCCGTCACGCAAGAAAATCCTGGCCATGGGCGGACTGCTGAGCGGCGTGGTTGCGTTGGTTCTCGTTTTCCTTGCCGAGCTGCGCAGCCCGAAAATCTGGACGCGCTCGCAGCTTGAACGCCAGTTGGGCATGCGCGCGGTCGTGGCGATCCCCGTAATCGAAAGCAAACCAGAGCGCCGCAAGCGCTTTGTCAAAGCGGGATTGACCCTCACTGCGTTCGCAACCATGGTCGCCGCCCTTGCCGGGATCATCCTCAAATTTGGACGCTAAGGCGCCACAATTCCGCCGCAATTTGACCCGCCGATACATCAACTCCCCGAATCACTGCACGAGTACCGGCCAGCGGGAGACCCAACCCCGCCAGCTGCAGGAAACAATCTCACCAACGAAGCGCGGACTATTTCTAAAACATGAATATTAGCGCGTGCTTTTGAGGCAGTTTTTCCGGCAATTTGGTCGTGCCCACAAATTGCCGCAATTCAATCTGTTATTTTTCAGTTACTTAGGGGAATATTCGAAAAATATATCGTAGATTTAAAAGAGAATGTGTCTAATCTATGTCCTTGGGTGGGCGCTTCTTGGATAGGAGCACTTAAGAAACTGAGTCACGACTGCTCGCGTGGACAAGCCCCTGCTGCCGGGGCGATTTCTGGAACAGTCACGGTCTGAACGACCGCACGCCTTTGTGGCGCGCGATGGTTGCTTTTGGCCTGCTGAAATGACGGACCGGTTTCCCAAGCTGCACATCCAGGTTTATTGGGGAAGAAGCCAAATGGCGATTTATTCGCGCAAGGACTTTGAGAAAGCCTATTTGGCTGTGCCAGAGCGCACGGGGTTTTACCGCAGGTATTTCAAGCGCACTTTCGACATCCTTTTCGTGCTGGCCATCGCGCTTCCGGTCGGCCTCATCGTTGCCGTTCTGGCCATTGTCATTGCCCGGGACGGCGCGTCTCCGATTTATCGTCAGGAACGTGTCGGGCTCAACGGCAAGCGCTTCAGCATGCTCAAGCTGCGTTCGATGGTCCCTGATGCAGAGGCCAAGCTCGAAGTCTACCTGCGCGAAAATCCCGAGGCACGCCGGGAATGGGACGAGAAGCAGAAACTGCTCAACGACCCACGGATCACACCCATCGGCCGCCTGATCCGCAAGACCTCTCTGGACGAACTGCCGCAATTCTGGAACGTGCTGGTGGGCGACATGTCGGTGGTCGGACCGCGTCCGATGATGACCGAACAGGTAAGACTCTATCCCGGAACCGCGTATTATGCGATGCGTCCGGGCATTACCGGGTTCTGGCAAATCGCTGAACGCAACGAATGCAGCTTTGCCGAACGCGCCCTGCACGATACCAACTATGACCGCGCCCTGTCCTTTGGCACCGATGTGGCCGTTGTGGCACGCACGGTACTTGTTGTGGCCGTCGGCACCGGCGTCTGACCCTGCAAGACTGACACGCTCTGTCGCGCGCGCTATACTAGGCGCGCGCCCTGTTGTTTCGAGGAAAGGCCCCGCGCGCCATGCCCAACGTCATCGCCAATCTGATGCTGTTGCTCTGGCCGGTCGTGGTCTGGCGGCTTTTCGTGGCGCTTCCCCCGGGGCGGGCGCTGGTCTGGTCCCTGCTTGGGGCCTATCTGCTTTTGCCGCCCCCACCGGCCAAGTTCGACCTGCCCCTCATGCCCGCGCTCGACAAGGAATCGCTGCCCCACCTAGCGGTTTTGGCGGTGGTATTCGCACTTGCCCTGAAGCCCAAAATCCTGCCCGAGTCCCGTCCGGCGCGCTGGCTGGTGCTGTTGTTCATCCTGTCCCCGGTGCTGACCGTGGCCACCAACTCCGACCCGCTGATCTTCACAGAACGCTATATCCGCGGTCTTCACCTGCAGGACGCGATTGCCCAACCCATCAACCAGTTCATCATGCTGATCGGCTTTCTGATGGCGCGCAACTTCCTGCAGACGCGGGAAGACCAGCGCGACATGCTGCTGGCTCTGCTGATCGCGGGGCTGGTCTATACGATCCCGACTCTGATGGAGGTCCGGCTCAGCCCACAGATCAACAACTGGGTCTATGGCTATTATCAGCACCTGTTTTCTCAGACCATCCGTGGCGGCGGGTATCGCCCCATGGTGTTCCTTTATCATGGCATCTGGCTGGCCTATTTCATGCTCACCTGCCTGCTCGCGGCACTGGCGCTTTGGCGGGGCGACACACGCCAATCACGGATCAAGTTCCTGATCGCGGCCTGTTACCTTGCGGTGATCCTGGTACTCTGCAAAACCTTGGCCACGCTGGTTTATGCCGGGGTCGCAGGGCTGATGATCATGATGTTATCCACGGGGGCGCAGCTTCGGATCGCCGCAGTGTTGGCCTTGATCGCCTGTCTTTACCCTGCGTTCAAGGCCGCCGGGCTGGTGCCCGCCGATCTCATCCTGGCACAGGCCGAAGCCGTGTCGCCAGAGCGGGCCGCATCACTGGCTTTTCGGTTTCAAAACGAAGATATCCTGGCCGCACGCGCCTTTGAGCGGCCGTTTTTCGGGTGGGGCATATGGGGGCGCAACCATCTGCACGATCCGGTCACAGGTCAGATCACGTCGGTGTCCGACGGTTATTGGGTGATTGTTCTGGGGGTCTGGGGGGCGGTCGGCTACGCGGCGCAGTTCGGGCTACTGTCGCTGCCGCTCTTCCTCTTGTGGCGGTACCTTGGACAGGCTCGTTCGGACGCACGCGCACGGTTCGTGCGCGAGACATCTTTTTCGATCCGGGGCGGCATCCACGCCCATGCAGACATAACCCGGGTGTCGGTTTCGCCCTATGTCGGGCCGCTGGCGCTGCTGCTGGGCGTGAACCTCGTTGATTTGCTGCCCAATGCCACGCTGACCCCGATGACATGGATCATTTCCGGCATGTTGCTGGGTCATGCCGAGATGTTGGCGCGGCAACGCAAGGAAGGCGTGGAAGAAGGCTTGCGCGCCATGCCGAAACCGGCAAGACGGCGCACTGTTCTGTAAAACGGGAATCGCTCGGATCAGGTATTGTCCTTCATGCGGATGACCCGCGCCGGAATACCGGCCACGACCGCGCCATCCGGCACGTCCTTCGTCACCACCGCATTGGCGCCGATCTCGACATTGTCGCCAATGGTGATCTCGCCAAGAAGCTTGGCTCCGGCGCCGACATCCACGTGCCCGCCCATGCGCACGGCGCCCGACAACGTGACCTGATGCATCAGCATACAATTCGGCCCGATCACGGCGTTGGGATGCACGACGATGCCCGTAGGATGCGGCAGGCGCAGACCGCCACCGACCTCCATGTGCAGGTGCAGTTCAGACTGGGTGATCACCGACCAGAACCGATGCACCAGAACCCAGTATTTCGACGCCAGCGTCCCCAGAGGCCCACCGCGCGCGCGCGCCCTTTGATAGCGGCGCAGGGCGCGGATCAGCTTGGGACCGGGATCCCAGAACCGGGTCACGTTTTCCCGTGACCAGTCAGCCTCGGTGGCCGATACATCGAAATCCATCTTCACTGGCGGTCCCCTGCCATCAAAATGCCCTTGAATCGTTGTCGCAAAACCTCTGTTGTTTCGCAACTTCGGACTGCATTTGCGCCTATTCTTGAACCCACCCCCGCGACAATGTTTTGCTGGGGCCACAACAAGAGCAGTTTTCGGGCATGACCCAGACCACACCAGCGCCCCACCGGGCCGAGATCGACGGGCTGCGCGCCATCGCCGTATCAGCGGTGGTGCTCTATCATTTCGGCCTGCCGGGACTGGCGGGCGGGTTCGTCGGGGTCGACATCTTCTTTGTCATTTCCGGTTTTCTGATCGGTGGCATCCTGTGGCGGGAAAAAACCGCGACCGGGCGTCTGTCGCTTGGGCGCTTCTACCTGCGCCGCATCCGCCGCCTTGCCCCTGCTTATGTCGCGATGTCGGCGGCGGTTCTGATTGTCGGCTGGCTCGTGCTTTTGCCGTATGATTTCCGCGAAACCGCCAAGGGTGTGATTGCCGCCACGGTGTATCTCTCGAACGTGCTGTTCTTTCGCCAGTCGGGCTATTTCGACACCGTGGCCGAGGACAAGGTGCTCCTGCATACATGGTCGCTTTCAGTCGAGGAACAGTTTTACCTGTTCCTACCGCTGGTGTTCCTGCTTTTCAGCCGCTCGCGCCGGGGCATGATCCTTGCCTTTGCCGCGCTGTTTCTTGCCTCGCTTCTCAGCGCCATTCCCCTCACCAGCCGTGCCCACACGGCGGTCTTTTACCTCTTTCCCTTCCGCGCATGGGAGCTTTTAGCCGGGGTGTTGCTGGCGGTCTGGGGGCAAGAGCGCGGCACCGACTGGCGCTTTGGGACTTGGCCAAGCTGGCTCGGGCTTGCCCTCGTGCTATCCGGGATTGCCCTGATTCAACCCGGTCCCGGCTTTCCCGGATGGCAGGCCATGGTGCCGGCCGCTGGAACGGTCCTCCTCCTGATGAACGGGCGCGATCCAAACCCGGTGAACCGGGCTCTGTCGATGCGCGCGCCGGCCATGATCGGGCTGATCTCCTATTCGCTCTATCTCTGGCACTGGCCCGTGCTGACCCTCTCGACCTACGTGCGTGGGGAGTATTCCGGTCCGCTGGAAACGTCGGGCTGGATCACGCTCTGTCTGATCCTCTCGTGGCTCTCGTGGCGGTTCATAGAACAACCCGTGCGCCGCGCCTCCAACCTGTCGGGCAAGACGCTCTTGGGCGGGGCGGCATTGGCCTCGGTTCTGCTACTTGGGGCTTCGGCGGCGATCTTTCGCGCCGACGGGATGCCGGGGCGCTTCGGCCCGGAAACACAGGTGCATATCGCAGCCTCCGGCGATTTCCTTCAGGATTTCTCGCGCTGCACCACACCCGAAAACGGCCCCCTGAAGGGGATCGAAACCTGCCCCATCGGACCCAAAAACCAAAAACCAACCTTGTTGATCTGGGGCGACAGCCACGTGCGCGCCCTTTACGAAGGACTGGCGCAGGCGGCACGCGACAACAACCGCGCGGCCCTTGTCATCTGGCGCGCTGGCTGTCCGCCCGCCTTTGACCTCGAAAAGCAGGAAAACAGCGCCACCGCCACCCAGAACGCCGCCTGTCGCAGCGGCAATGACCAGATCAGGGCGGCCCTGGCCGAGATGCCCGATCTGCGCGACGTGCTTTTGATCGGACGCTGGGCCTATTACGCAACCGGCACCGGGAGCGGAATCGACGCGCACAACACCATCACGCTTAAAGGCGACGGAGCGGGCAAACCGCAGGATGCGCTTTTGGCCGAAGCCCTCGCGGCCACGGTTCAGACACTGTCCTTGCAGGACCGCACCGTCTTCCTGCTACGCCAGCCGCCGGAAATCCCGCACTATGCCGCCCCCGAAATGGCCCGCGCGCTGGCGCATGGGCGGGTGACTAGGCAAGAGGCGCAGCGCATGGGGCAGGTGACGATGGACGCTGCCGAAGAACGCGCGGCCTCGGCGGAGGCAGCGATTGCCCAAAGCGGCGCGCAGATCCTCGATCCTTGGCCGTTCTTGTGCGACCAATTCCTGTGTGACGCGATCCAGAACGGGCGGGGTTTCTATTTCGACAACAACCACCTGACCAATACCGCCGCCCGCCAAATCCGCGCCGTGTTTGCCCCCGTCTTTGCCGGGGGCGACACGTGACACGGCCACAGGACAAGATGTGGGACGTGATCGTGATCGGCACCGGTATGGGTGGCGGCACGATTGGACGGCGACTGGCGGAAAAGGGGCTGTCGGTGCTTTTCGTCGAACGCGGCCCCACCGGATTGCGCGCCGAGGAACAGGAGCTTAGCGCCGATATCTGGGACAAAGAGGCCCGGCTGGTGCGGGGCTATTGGCCCGAACCGATGCATGCGCGCGTGAATGGGATCGAAACCGTGTTCAACGCGCCGCTGGGCGCAGGCGTCGGCGGATCGTCGGTGTTTTACGCGGCTACGTTCGAGCGCCCGGAACCGCATGACCTTGATGACAGCGCCGAGATACCCCATCCCACAGGTGGCTGGCCCGTGTCTTATGCCGAAATGCGCCCCTATTTCGAAGAAGCCGAGCGGATGTTTCATGTCTGCGGCAGCGTCGATCCGCTGGGCGATCCGGCCGACCTGCCGCCGGGCCCAGAGATGCCGCCCGCGGACAAGGCGCTTTTCGAAGCGATGCAGCGCGCCGGACTGCATCCTTATCAGGGGCATATGGCGCTTCGGTATCTTGAGGGGTGCCAATCCTGTCTTGGCTCAAAATGTCCGCGCGCCTGCAAGATGGACGGGCGGTCTGCCGGGGTGGAACCGGCGCTGGCGACGGGGCGCGCCGCGCTTCTCGACCTCTGCGAGGTTTCGGCGCTGCGCTCGGAAAACGGCGCGATCCGCGCTGTTGAGGCCATGCATCAAGGGCAGAAAATCACGCTACAGGCCCGCGCCTATGTGCTGGCGGGCGGCGCTCTGGCCTCGCCGCGCCTCCTGATGGCGTCAGGCGATCTCTCGAACGGCTCGGGTCAGGTCGGGCGCAACCTGATGTTTCACCTGTCCGAAATGTTTGCCCTTTGGCCCGGACGTGGCCACAAGGGCAGCGCCCCCACCAAGGCGCTGGCCTTCCGAGATCTCTACCGGGACAAAAGCATACGCTACGGTATGGTACAGGCCATGGGCATCGAAGCCCGCTATGGCGAGATCGTGCATTATCTCAACATGGCCTTCGACCGCTCGCGCCTGCGCGGTCTGCGAACCCTGCGTCAGTTCACCCGCCTGCCCGCCGCGATGGCCGTGAAGCTGTTTGGCGAGGCCAAGATCTTTGTCGGTATCCTCGAAGATCTGCCGATGCCGGAGAACCGCGTTCTTTATGATCCAGACGCCCCGCGCAAGCTGGCGATCACCTATGACATGCCGCCCGAACTGGGAACCCGCCGCAAGGCGTTCCGCAAGGCGATCCGCAAGCGGCTTCGCGTCGTGTTTCTCGGCTCCGACCCGGACCTGAACTATGGCCATCCCTGCGGTACGTTGCGTTTCGGGCATGACCCGTCGACCAGCGTGCTCAATGCGGATTGCCGCGCGCACGAGCTTGACAATCTCTGGGTCGCGGATGCCAGCTTCATGCCGACCTCGATGGGTGTGAACCCAAGCCTGACCATTGCCGCCAACGCCCTGCGTGTCGGTGATCGGCTGGCAGAAACCTTGCAACAGGAGGCAACGACATGAGCACAGGCATGACCGTCGTGACCGGCGCGGGCTCGGGGCTTGGGCGGGCTTTGGCCGTGGAACTCTGCGCGCGTGGACAACATGTTGCCGGGCTTGGCCGCCGCGCGGACGCCTTGCAGGAGACTGCGGCACTGGCGGGCGATCTCTTCACGGCAATTCCGGCGGATGTGTCCGACCCGGCTTCGGTCAAGGCAGCCTTCGCACAAGCCCGTGCGCTTGGCCCCGTGACCATCCTCATCAACAACGCCGGAGTCTATCCGCATCGCGATATCTTCGACGAGACCGCGCAAAGCTTCATGGAGACGGTGCAAACCAACCTTGGCGGCATGGTGACCTGCACCCGCGAAGCGCTTGCCGATATGGGCGCGGCGGGCGAGGGGCGCATCGTCAACGTTTCAAGCTTTTCCGACCTCTCGCCACCGCCCTGCAGCGCGGCCTACAGCGTATCCAAAGGGGCCTGCACGGTGTTTTCGCGCGCGTTGGTGGCCGATCTGGGGGACCGCCTGCCGGGGATCGTGGTCAGCACCTGGATGCCGGGCATGCTCAACACCGACATGGGCATTCCAGAGGGGCTGGACCCGGCGGTCGCGGCGAAATGGGGGGCGGCGCTGGCCCTTTGGTCGGATCGTACGCTGAATGGAACGGTGTTCGAAATGGATCGGGAAATCCTGCCGCCGCGCGGGCTGAAAGGCAAACTCAAGGACATGCTGCTGTTGCGCCGCCGCAAGCCCCGCCGGATCAGCGTCTGAGAGCCCCTTCAGCCGTTGCGCAGCTTCATCGCATCGCGGGTCAGTCCGGGAAGAATACCGAAACAGCGCGCGTAACGTGCCGCCAACCGCGCAGGATTGCTCAGCATCCGCCACAGCCATTCCAGCGCAAGCCGCTGTACCCAGGCAGGGGCACGGTTCTGTGTCCCGGCCAGAAAATCCAGCCCCGCCCCGATCGAGGCAAATCCCATCTCCGGCGCCACCACGCGCCCGCGCGCGGCCAGCACTTCCTGCTTGGGGGCGCCCAGCGCCAGAAAGGCCATGCCCGCCCCGGCATCGGACGCCTGACGCAACACCGTGTTCGCCGCCGCGCTGTCCGGATCGAACCCCATTGGCGGCGCGATCCGTGCGGCGATCTCCAGACCCGGCACCTGCGCCTGCAACGCGTCCCCTGCCGCCGCCAGACTGTCTTCCGTACTGCCAATCAAGGCCACCGTAACACCCTCGGCGGCCGCCCATTCAGCAAGCGGCAACACGAGGTTGGCCCCCGGCAACAACCCGACAGGGCGACGCGCCAGCCGGGACAGCCAGACCACCGGATTGCCATCCGCGACCACAAAATCCTGAGCCTGGTAGGCGCTGGCAAAATCGCGGTCCTGCCGCAGCTTGACGAGGTGATCAAGGTTCAACGTCGCCAGCGCAAACCCCTCGCGCACCCGGAACCGCGCGCGCACCGACGCTTCCAACGCGTCCATCGTGGCGATGTTGACCGTCACCGGCCCCTCGATCGTGCGAAATTCCACCCGTTGCCCTCGGTTTGTCCAATTTCAACACTAGCACCTGCGCCGCGCACCGCTAGAACCTTGCCGCAAATCCCGGATATGTGGTTCCCCTACGCCACAAATCGCCACAGAAACCGGCCCGCCGCTGGCCTCGCCCGCCGCTTCCCCTATACTGTCGCCAATCGCTTGCGGGCAAAGGGTATTTCACATGAGCGGCAAACCCATCCGGGCCGTGTCCATCATCGGTTGTGGCTTCGTTGCCGATCTTTACATGCGCTCGCTTGCGGCCCATCCCGATGTCGCCGTGACCCAGGCCTTTGATCGTGATCCGGCGCGGCTGGCTGCCTTCTGCGCGCATTGGAAAGTCACGTCCGCCGATACGTTGGAACGGTTCCTTGGCAACCTGCCGGTTGGCTCACTGGTGCTCAACCTGACCAATCCGGGGTCGCATTTCGAGATCACCCGTACCTGCCTTGAGGCCGGACATCATGTCTATTCCGAAAAGCCGCTGGCCATGGCGATGGACGACGCACGCGCGCTGCATGACCTGGCCGCTTCAAAAGGTCTTCTGCTCGCCTCTGCCCCCTGTTCGGTGCTGGGCGAAACCGCCCAGACACTTGCCAAGGCCGTGCGCGACGAGGTCTGCGGCCCCGTGCGCCTCATTTACGCCGAACTTGACGACGGGTTCATCCCACAAGCCCCCTACAAGGGCTGGATGAGCCCATCCGGCGCGCCGTGGCCCGCCGAGGATGAATTCGCGGTGGGCTGCACGCTGGAACATGCGGGTTATTACCTGACCTGGCTCATTGGCATGTTCGGCTCCGTGCGCCGGGTGATCGCCGCCTCGGCCGAAACCCTGCCCGACAAATCGGCCACAGGCACTCCCGACTTCTCGACCGCGACCCTGTTCTTTGAAAACGGCATCACCGCGCGTCTGACCTGCTCCATCGTGGCCCCGCATGATCACCGCATCCGCGTGTTCGGGGACAAGGGCGTATTGCAAGTCAAACAGGCCTGGGACAACAGCGCGCCGGTACGGTTCCACCGCCGTTTCGTGCTACGCCGCCGCCTTATGGAGCACCCGATTGGCAAGTCCATCCGCCTGGGGCGTGCCACCCATCCCAAAGTGGATCGCTGGGGCGCGGCGGCGATGAATTTCGCACTTGGCCCGGTGGAAATGCTGAACGCCTTGACCGAAGGGCGCGCCTGCCGGCTCTCCGCCGAATTCGCGCTGCACCTCAACGAGGTGACATTGGCCATCCAGAACGCGGGCGACAGCGCCGGAGTGCAGGACATGACCACGCGCTGTGACCCACTCACCCCGATGCCGTGGGCGTCATGAACGGCCCCATTGCCATCACCGGGGCAACCGGATTCGTCGGACAGCACACCGTTGCCTATGCGCGCCTCATCGACCTGCCGCTCCGCGTAATCGTGCGTGCGGAACACAGCGTTCCGAGGGGGTGGGTCAATGATCCGGGGGTCGATATCCGCGAGGCCGATCTGGCAGAAAGCACCAATATTTCCAGCGATTTAAAGGGAGCCAGCGCCGTGATTCACGCCGCAGCGACGCTTGCCGGGGATCACGCGCGCGACACGATCGCGGCAAGCGAGAACCTGATCGCTGCGATTGTCGAGGCCGGGGTGCCGCATGTGGTTCTGGTCAGCTCCCTGTCCGTCTATGATGTCACCACGCTCCGCGACAATGACATCCTGACCGAAGCCTGCCCACTGGCCGAAACGGGGCGCGATGCCTATGCCGCCGCCAAGCTTTCACAGGAACACATGTTCCGCGCCGCCGCCCAAGAACACGGTCTCACCCTGTCTATCCTGCGCCCCGGCGCGATCTACGGGCCGGATCGCCTGTTCAACGCCCATATCGGCCCCGGCATTGGCCCGGCGCTGGTGATGATCGACGGCGGCGGCAAGGTGCCGCTCTGCCATGTCGACCTTGCCGCAGAATGCCTGATCCGCGCCGCCCAGTCCCCGAACGGGATCGAAGCGATCAACCTTTTTGACGACGCCCTACCCAGCCGCGACCGTTTCGTCACCGCCTTCCGACGAACCGGCTGGCCCCGACTGGTGCTGCACTTGCCGCTTGGCATGGCGCGGCTTCTGGCCCGGATCACGCCCAATGGCGCCTCCATGCCGGGGCTGTTGCGGCGCGATACGCTTGAGGCGCGCCACAAGCCGCTGTCTTATGCCAACACGATGATGCACAAACGCCTGAACCCGGTCACAATGCTGCCCTTTGAAACCGCTATGTCCGGATCAATCGGGATCGAGCAGGACCGAAAAAAGTGAGCGACACCACAGACCGCCCCATCGCCTATCTGACGGGAGAGTACCCGCGCGCCACCGACACCTTCATTCAGCGTGAGGTGGCCGAACTACGTGCCATGGGGCAAGAGGTCGTAACCTGCTCGGTGCGGCGCACCGGCGACGAACATCTCGTCGGTGAGGAGCAGAAAAAAGAGGCCGCGCGCACCTTCTACATCCTGTCCGCGGCCCGTCCGCTGCACCTGCTCCTGTGCCATCTGGGCGCATTCCTGCGCAGCCCGGCGCGGTATCTACGTGCGCTCTGGCTGGCCATCCGCACGTCCCCCGGCGGCATCAAGGCGATGCTCTATCAGCTATTCTATTTTGCCGAGGCCGGGGTGCTGGCCGCACATCTGCGCAAAAACAACGTGCGCCACCTGCACAACCACATCGCCAAATCCTCCTGCTCGGTGGCGATGCTCACGTCGGAACTCTCCGGCATCCCCTACAGCTTCACCCTGCATGGCCCCGACATCTTTTTTGCCCCGGAACACTGGCGGCTTGATGAAAAAATCGCGCGCGCCGCTTTCGTGGCATGTATCAGCCATTTCTGCCGCTCACAGGCGATGGCGTTCAGCGACCCGAAGCACTGGCACAAGCTGCATATCATTCATTGCGGCGTCGATCCGCGCCGCTATGCCAATGACGAACTGCCCATGGGCCACAACCTCCTGTTCGTCGGGCGTCTTGCCCCGGTCAAAGGCTTGCCGATCCTGCTGCGCGCGATGGAGTCGCTTGTCGGGGCCTATCCCGACCTGCACCTGACCGTGATCGGCGACGGCCCAAGCCGCGTGGCGCTCGAGCATCAGGCGGAAAGTGCAGGGCTGGGCAAACATGTGGATTTCGTTGGTTACAAATCGCAATCCGAAGTCGCCGAAGCGCTGGTTGCGGCGGATCTCTTCGTTCTGCCGAGCTTTGCCGAGGGTGTGCCCGTCGTTCTGATGGAGGCCATGGCCGCTGCACGCCCAGTGGTCACAACCCATATCGCGGGCATCCCTGAACTGGTCACCCACGGCGCCTCCGGGCTGCTGGTGCCGCCCGGCGACCCCGCCGCGCTGGCCGAGGCGATTGGCAAGGTGATCGGCAACCCGTCGCGCGCCACGGGGATGGGCATCGCGGGCCGCGCCACCGTGGAAACCGCCTTTGACGTCAGTATCGAGGCGGTCCGCCTCAAGGCGTTGCTGGACGGGAGGGCGACATGACCACCGCCATCGTCATCGGCCGGAACGAAGGCAAAAGGCTGATTGCCTGCCTGACTTCGCTGGTCGAACAGGACGTCGAAATCGTCTATGTGGACAGCGGCAGCTGGGACAATTCCGTGGCCGAGGCCCGTAGCGTGGGCGCGCTTGTGGTCGAACTGGATCACACCCTGCCTTTCACCGCCGCCCGCGCGCGGCAGGCCGGGTTCGATGCCCTCAAGGCCACCGGCGACCTGCCGCAATTCATCCAGTTCGTCGATGGGGACTGCGTGGTGGTTCCTGGCTGGATCGCCGCCGGAGAAGCGGCCTTGCGCGAAAACCCCGACCTTGGTCTGGTGACTGGCTGGCGCGCCGAGCTTTATCCCGAACGATCGGTTTATAACGCGCTTTGTGATTTCGAATGGCACCGCCCGGCGGGCGACATCACTGCCTGCGGCGGTGACATGATGGTGCGCAGCACCGCCTTCGAAGAGGCCGGCGGCTTCAACCCGAACGTGATCGCCGCCGAGGATGACGAATTCTGCGTACGACTGGCCAAGGCCAATTGGAAACTCCGCCGCCTGCCGCTGGAGATGACCCGCCACGACGCCGCGATGCTGCATTTTGGCCAATGGTGGCAACGCGCCGTACGCACCGGGCATGGCTTTGCGCAGGTCGGCTGGATGCACCCGCCCTATTTCCGGCGAGAACAGATCCGCGCTCTGGTCTATGGCCTTGTCCTGCCCGTCCTGGCGCTGATCGGCCTCTGCCAGTCGGCATGGCTGTTCCTCGCGGTGCTGGCGCTCTACCTGATGTCCTATATCCGCACGAAACGCGGGCTTGTTGCCGATGGTCTGCCCTATTGGGAGGCCCGCCGTCACGCCCGCCTTCTGTCCCTGTCAAAGGTGCCGAACGTGATCGGCATGTTCCTGTTTCACTGGCGCCGCCTTCGGGGGCGCGCCATGAAGATTATCGAGTACAAGTAGATGATTGCAGACCTGAACAAAGACCGTCCCGTGCGCGCCGCCCTTCTGGGTGCGGGCTATATCGCCGACTGGCACGCCGGCGCGATTCAGGCCACTCCGGGCGTGGAACTCGTGGCCGTGTGCGACACCTCGCAGTCCGCCGCCACTGCGCTGGCCGAGACCTATGGCATCGCGCCCTATACCGATCTTGCCACCATGCTTGATGCGGGCATCTGCGACGCGGTGCATATCGTCACCCCGCCCCAGACCCACCGCACGCTGGCCGAAACCTGCCTCAATGCCGGGCAACATGTGCTCGTGGAAAAACCCGTGGCGCTCTCTGCCGAGGACACGCTGGCCATCCACGAAGCCGCACTTGCCAATGACCGTATCTTTGCCGCCGGGCATAATTTCATGGGCACACCCGGATACATGCGCCTCAAGGATGCCGTCGAGACGGGCCGTGTCGGGCGCGTTGCAGCCGCCGAGATCAACTGGCACTTCCCGCTTGCCCCCCTGCGCTCGGGGCCGTTTGGCCTCTGGCTGTTGCAAGAACCCCGGAACCTCTTGCTGGAACTGGGCCCGCATCTCTTTGCCTTTGCCGTCGACCTCTTTGGCCCGCTGCATATCGAGCATGTCAGCCTGTCCAAACCCATCGCCATCCCCGGCGACACCACCCGCCCGCAAAGCTGGCGTATCCTTGCCACCGCCGGCGGGGTCGCCGTGACGATCAACCTGTCGCTGGTCGAAACCATGGACGACCGCTCGGTCACGCTGCACGGCTCGACGGCGACGGCGCGGCTGGACTATGCCAATGATGTACTGGTGATCGACGCCGAGAATGCCGCCGACATCGTCGCCAACCCGTTCCTGCGCCAGATGTCGCTGGCCGGACAGCACCTGCGAGAAGGCATGGTGAACGGCGTGCGGCAACTGGTGTCACTGAACCGAAAATCCCCTTACGGGCTAAGCTTTTCAGGTCTCAGCGGCGCATTCTACACGGCAATCCGCACGGGCCGCCCGCTCGACAAGCGCTTTTCCGGCGACAGTGCCGTCGCGGTCATGACCGCGATCGACGCCGCCCTGTCACACCTGCCGAAACCCGAGAAGAAACCCAAGCCTGCCACCCGCAAAAAACCCAAGCCCAGCGTGCTGATCATCGGCGGCACCGGCTTTATCGGACGCGACCTGACCCGCGATTGGGTGGCGCGGGGACGCGATGTGCGCGTTCTTTCACGCGGGCAATCCGGCCCGTTTGACGACATCGCCGATCACGTCGAACTGTTTGGGGCATCGCTGTCGAACCCCGATCAACTGGCCGCCGCCATGGACGGGATCGAGATTGTCTATCACCTTGGCAAATCGCTGGATGCCACATGGGACGCCGCGCTCAAGAACGATGTGGGCGTAACCGAGACCATTGCCCGCGCTGCCAATGCCAGCGGTGTCGCGCGCTTTATCTATACCGGTACGATTGCCAGCTATGACATGTCCGACCCGGGCGTCACGATCACCGAACAGACCGGCTTTGCCGACGACATGACGGATCGCAACATCTATGCCCGCTCCAAGGCGGAATGCGAGGCGCGGCTTTTGGAAATGCATCGCAAATATGCCCTGCCGCTGACCATCGCGCGCCCCGGCATCGTCGTGGGCAAGGGCGGACCGCTGCAACATTGGGGCATTGGCCGCTGGCACGGGGCCGGCGCGGTGCGCATCTGGGGCAGGGGCAACCATACGCTGCCGTTTGTTTTGAACGAGGACGTGGCCGAGGCGCTGATCCTCATGGCGGAAAACGACGCAGCGATTGGGCAAAGCTTCAATCTGGTCGGAGAGCCGATGCTGTCCGCCTGCGATTACTTCGACGCGATCCATGCGCGATTGGGCGCGCGGATCAAGGTCAAACCGGGCAATCTCACCGCGTTCTATGCCTCGGCGTCGGTCAAGTACGTGCTCAAGAAACACGTGCTGCGGCGCGGAGGGCTCAGCAACCCGTCGCTGGCCGACTGGAAAAGCCGTGCGCATTTCTCGCCCTTTGACAACAGCCACCCCAAGGCGGTGCTGGGCTGGGCGCCGGAAGCGCGGCGTGACGCGTTCCTCACAAAGGCAATCGACGAGGCGGATCTTCTTGGCTTCTGACACCGCAAAGACCCCATTCGCGCCATTCTTTTGTCCGCATTGCGCTGTTATGTTCTGCAGCAGAGCAGCCCGGGTATCATAATGATCGACGATCCGTCCGAAGAGTCACATCCTGATGTCGCAGACACCGCGCCCCGCCTCCCGGCGGTGCACGACCCCGCTGTCTATTGGGACAGCCTTCCCATAGTGCGCCCAAACACTGAAACACTCGAACGCAACCACATTATCACCGCCATGCGCAGCCATCCGGCCCATGCAGCGTTCGACATGCTGCGCACGCGGCTGATGCAGGCGCTGGCCGATCAGGGTTGGACCCGCGTCGCCATCACCGGCCCGACCCATGGTTGCGGCAGCAGCTTTGTCACCACCAACCTTGCCTTTTCGGTGGCCCGGCTTGAATCGGCGCGCAGCGTCGTCCTTGATCTCAACCTGCGCGCGCCCGCGTTGCATGGCATGATGGGCCTACCAGCCGAACATGCCATGGCCGACTATCTGCAGGGTGCGCTTGCCCCCGAAGAATTCCTGTTGCGCAGCCATGCCAACCTCGCCTTTGGTCTGAACAACGCACCCGCCAACAATGCTGCGGAGCTGTTTCAGGATACGATGACGAGCGATGTGCTGGACGAGTTGCAGGATTTGCTGTCTCCTGACCTGATCCTGTTCGATCTGCCCCCGGCACTGGAACATGACGACGTGCTGGCGTTCCTGCCCAATGTCGACGGCGTGCTTGTCGTGGCAGGTGCCGGCGAGTCGACCGCCGAGGATGTGACCAAAGTCGAGCAGATGCTGAGCGAAGTGAAACCGCTTCTGGGGGTCATGCTGAACCGGGCCGAAGGCAAGCTGTCCTTCTGATCTCTGCTTTCCAACTCCGCACCGACGCAATACCGACGTTATACCGACGTGAAACCGACCCCGTGAAATACCGTTTTCCGGGCATTCGCGAACATGACCGTTATTGTCATCAAGAAAGGCTTTGTGATCGCGGGCCGAGATGCCAATATCAGGCCATTCACGAAGCCGGGGACATCCCGGAATTGCTCGAGGAGTGTTGACCCCTATGAAGACCAAATCCTTTATCCAGGCCGCCGTGGCCAGTATCGCCATCGGCGCCGCGACCCTTGCTTTTGCCGAGGACAAGACCGGCACAAACGTTGCCGAAAACGCCGAGGGCGTACAAGGTCCGGTGGCCCAGCTTGCCATGGCCCAGAACCTCTATGCCTATGGTATGGAACAGAAAAACGCTCTGGCTGTGCTGACCGCGGCGCAGATCACCATGTCTATCGAGGTCACCGATGTAGATCGTGAAGTCGAGAACAAACCCACCGAAGGCGCAGGCGAAGTGGCTGATGGTGGCGAAGGTACCGACGCACCGGTTTCGGCCGAGATGATGCTTGCTTCGGCGCGCGAACTGGCCGGTGGGGATGAGACCATCCTCGGGCTGATCGAAGACGTCGAGGCCGAAGGCGCACGTGGCCGCATCGGTGGCCCCTCGCGCACCCTGTCGCGCCTGCACGCCGGACGCACCGACATCTTCCGCGTCCCCTTCTACGGCGGACGTCTTGCCGAACTCGCCATCATCGGCGACGGCGACGCGGACCTCGATTTGCTGGTCACGGACGAGAACGGAAACGTCATCTGCCGCGATGTCAGCTACTCGGACAAGCTTTACTGTTCGTGGACCCCGCGCTGGGATGGATACTTCCTGATCGGCGTGGTGAACCAGGGCCGCGTTCGCAACAGCTATTACATTCTGACCAACTGATCCCTGTCGTTGCAGCCAACAAACGCGCGCCTTCCCGGCGCGCGTTTTCTATGGCCACATACTCTTTTCACGTGATCCGTAATCCCTTGGAAACAAGGCGGAATTGCGTCCTCTCGCATTCAAGAAAGCGCCTGCCCCCACCGGTAGCCCAAGGTCAAGGCCGACACAATTGCCGAGCCATACGCGTTGCCGGATATGAACCGCACTGGCGGTTCGACTGACGGCTGAAACGACAAAGGGCGCCGAAAACCCAGCGCCCTTCCTTCGAAAGTATCGCGTTGGATCAGTTGTTGCGCGCAATCGTGTCGTTCAACCAACCGACATAGTTCGCGGTCCGCGTATAGGCCGAGAAGATCGCGTTTTCGGCACAGGTCTTGCTGTCCTTGGCCGAAAGACCCCAGCTCACCACACCTGCCTGAATGAACGACCCGTCATTCAGCGGCACCACCAGCGGGCCGCCGCTATCCCCCTGACACGAGGTCTTGCCGCCTTCGTAGGTGCCCGAACAGATCATGTTCGGCGTCAGCGGTGCCGGGACATGCTGGACAAACTCGGACCAGGCCTGTTCGGCCGTGGCCTGGTTCATGCCAAAGACCTGTGCGGCATAGCCGAACCCCTTGACCGCCTCTTCGGCGCGCGCCTCAAGCAGCAGGCCATTGCACATGTCCCGTTCCATCATCTGGATCTGTACCTCGCGCAGGCGGTCGGGGTTCTGGGCACCCTCGATCAGGCCCCAGCCGGTGACAAACGTGGTCACGCCCGGCTGTTCGAGATAGTCGCCAAACTCTGCATCCGGCACCTTGATCGTTCGGTAGGGCGCGCGCGGGGCGCGGGCCAGCTTGATCAGCGCAATATCGTTGTCAAACTCGGTGCCGACATAGCCGGGATGGCGGAACACGGCCTCGACCGGCACAACATCCCCCTTGCCCTCAACAAGATGGTTGGTGCCCACCACAACATTGAACCGCTCGGCGGGGATGTCGCGATAATTGCCGTTGTCATCCGCCATGTGGATGCAATGCGCCGCAGTCAGCACCCAGCGATCCAGCACCATCGACCCACCGCAGAACTGGATATCGGGCTGAAGCGGATAGCCGCCCACCACCAGCGCCACCTGCCAGGGCCATGCGCCATCTTCCGCGACCTTTCCGCCGATCACCTTGGACCCGCTTTCCTGTGCGGCAACTTCCTTGGCGCGTTCGGCCTTTTTCTGACTTTCCGCGAAGGAGAAAGGCGAGGCCATGACCGGGTCGGCCTGTTCCCCTCCGAATTCCTGCGCGTTTGCCATGCCGCCCACCATCAGCGCGGCAGCGCAAATCTGACTTATCTTCCTGATATTCATGAAGGTTACTCCTGTTCCCTTACTCTTCCCGAGGCAGAACCTCGAATCCAAATCTGTTGACCTTGAGCGGCGCCATTGCCCCGCTCAGACTGAGCGCGCGGGTGGCACCATCAGCAACCGCCGCGCCCAGGAAACTTTCCAACGGGCTCTGATCCCCGGCCCGTGTGGGCGCCCCGTCCGCCAGCGCGGTCAGCACCACGCGCGGAGCGTCCGGATCGACTGGAACCGCCAGAACCAGAAGCTGTTCCTGTCCGCTGGCAAAGGGCGCATCCGGCGCGCTTTCGTTGACGATGCGCATGCCGATGCTTTTCTGACCACTGGGTTCGATCCGGTTGGACAGGGACGGTTCGGGCCAAAGCGCGCTGATGTGAAAATCACGGTCCACATAAAGCACGGTGACATCCTGCGCCTTGCGGGATTGGTTGGTGAGGTTGATCCAGAGCTGATCGCAATGCCGTAGCGCCGCACCGTCTCCGACCTCTTCCTTACCGCGCGGCTTTGCACAACCCGATCCCCGCGCCGGGGTCGGGCGCCGCTCAAGCGCCACTTTCAAACCCGTGCCACCAATCGAGAATCCGCCACCCTTGACCCCGTTCAGCGCCGCTGTCAGGCGATGCACGCGCCCGATCCTTTCGAGCCAGCCCGCCAGTTGTTCCTGACTATCGCCCGTCGGATCATACCGGAACCGGGGCGAGGTTTCCGGACCGTTCGGGTCAAGGATGCCATCCCGCCCGGTCAGCGCCAGCGTGCCATCCATAAGAACCAGTCCCATGTCATAGCCCTGATCCGCAAAGGCGACCCCATCCACGAGGTCGTCCGCCGCGAGACGATCAAAGGCTTCCGTCAGCGGGCGGTATTCATAGCCGTCATGTTCGATCGCGGCGCGGGGCGGTGCAATCACCAGCTTTGGCGGCAGGCCCGGCGCCACTTCTTCGCCGTAGCCCGCGGCGGGCACGGCAAAACCGTCGCGTCCCCGAAGCGTGGCTTGCGTGGGCATGGCCTCGATCACTTCGACCTGCCCCAGAACTTCACCTCCCGTCGCGGCGCCGTACACAGCCAGCACCGCACCGGGCGCCACACCGGAAAGCGCGCCGCGCTGCAGCTTGCCGCCCTTGATCACCATCCGCTGCCCGGCGGCCCCGCCCTCTCCGAAAACCGCAGCATCCAGAAGCGTACCTTCGCCATCCGGGGTTTGCGTAGCGGTGGCTGAGGCCTTGCGCATCCCGTCGCGCGCGGCTTGCAGCCACTGTCCGTAGCTAAGCGCATCGGCCTGTTCGAGCACCTGGACAAGGTTGCGGGTGAAGTCGCCGTACCAATTGGCCGGATCGGCGCCATCGCCCAAGGGATATTCGAAACTGCGCTGGTCGGATTGCGAGGAGTAGAGAAACACAAAATCACCGCTCAACTCGGCCCCCGTGTCGTGGGTTTCGCGTGGCTCAGCGGCATCCGGCACGCCCAGCATGGAGGGATCGACATAGCGTGCTGCCCCCGCCCCGCCTTCCAGTGCGCGAAACCCGGTACCGGAATGACAGGCATCGACAATCGCCACCAGCTGCGCACCCCGCCCCAGCACCGACACCGCCCAAACGCGAAGTTCATCGTCAACAAGCGCGTTTTCCACGGCGCCGATACTCGACTGCCAACCTTTTGCATCGGCAGGCAGGAAAATCTGGTCATAGCCGCCCTGCTCATCGCCGCTCTGGTCGGGCATCTGCGAGCCGTGGCCCGAGAAATAGAACAGCACCGTGTCGCCCGAAGCGCTTTGACCTCGGGCAGCCTCCATTGCCGCCAAAATCGCCGCGCGGGTAGGCTTGTCTTGGATGACACCCTCGGGGGCATCCTCAACGCCCTCGCTCAGAACGGTGATATTCTCCGGTGCGATCCCGCGCCCAAGCAGAGCGCGCAGCATCAGCGCCACATCATTGCGCGGCCCTCGAAGGTCCGCGTCCAGATGATAGTAATCGCTCACCCCGACAAGAACGGCTCGCGTCTGCGGGGCGGTCTGCGCATGGGTCTGCGCGACGCCCAGGACAAAAAGCGCCGCGCAGAAGACTGTCATGAGCAGTCCGAGGTAATATGATCTTGGCTTAAGAGCTTTGGTCATAATAGCCAACGATACAAGGGATTTGGCACCGATCAAGCGCGTGTTGAAACATGAACGGATTTGTCATCAATTCGAAACCGGGGCTGATTTTTTGGGCGTTATGCGGCGCGCACCCTCGACGGGCTCCGCCCCCTTGAGACTGCGCAGAAAGCCGTTGAACTCGGCGTTGAGACGGGTCGACTGCCGCGCGGCGGCAATCGCTAGGTCCACCTGCTCCTCGGGCAGCTTGAGCCGCGTCGGAATCTCATCAAGCTTGTCCCGCATCTCCTTGGGCAGCGGATCAAAGTTCACCTCGCCTACGAACAGCTTCACGTCCTGGCAATCCCAACCTTCGAGCGATCCGCGCAGTTCCTTCACTTCGGGCAATGACAGGCTGCAGCGCCATTCCACGAGGTCGCCATGCCAGCGATCCAGAGACAGGCGCATCACGTCAAAGCCGACGCGTGTTGCCGCGCCCATGGAAGAATTGGCAATCGACATGGCCAACTCGACCCCGCCCGGCCCTTTGATCTCTTGCGTCCATTTATAGTCCTGCTGCACACCGGCATTGGCGACAAGGAACATCATCCGTCGCATCCGCACCGCCTGTTTCGGGGTCAGCGGACCGACCTCGTTCTGCGACTTGGCACGCGCCACCGAAAGCCCCGTAGTGCCGAAATTGTCGGTCACGGCCCCATCCAGCAGCTTCACATAACGTACCTTGTCCGGGTCGCGATAGCTTTCAAGCGCCTTGCCATAGGCACGCAGGGCCGACGTGGCCTCGGGGTTGTTGCGCGCCGCCGTGAGCCAGTCGGGTTCGCGGTAGGTGCAGTCCTGATGGCTCTCAAGCACGATGGGCGAGAACACCAGCGGAAACGCCGCCGACGCCGCCACCGCTTCGGACACGGGCAGCTTGGTCAGGTCGCTGCACAGCGCGGCAAAGGTCTCGGTCGAAAACAGGAAGGGCGTGTTGTTCGCCACGTCGCTGGCATTGATCCAGGTTTCGATCCCGGATTTGTGCAGATCCTTGAAGGTCGCGTTGTGGAACAGGGTTTCATCAAGAAACCGGGCAAAGGTGCTGCGATCATTGGCGCCGCCCGAAAGCCCCTTGGCAATCGTGACCGGATTGACCGGGTTGTTGGCCATATAGGTTTCGGCATCCTTAATCAGGTATCTCTCACGATAGCCTTTCATGCCGCGCGCTCCGGTCAGCCCGTAATAGGCCGCCGTCACCGATCCCCCTGACACGCCCGACACCAAACGCACGTATTTCAACAGGCCATTGGCCTGCAATTCCTGCAACATGCCATAAGAGAAAGACGATGCCCGCGTACCGCCGCCTGAAAAGGCAAGTCCGATAAAGACGTCATCAACAACATAGGTGGTCTGGCTTTCGGCTCCGCCCGGAATACCGCCGCGCGACGTCGCATTGATCGGCTCGTTGACGGCGGCGCACCCCGCCAGTGTCACCACGGCCGCGCCCAGAAAACTACGCAAAATTTCAGAAACCAATGTCCAACCCAACCCAGATGCAGCAGCTTACATCGCGTCAACTCTAGGCCAAAGGCATTCGACCGCAAAGCCCTTGTTTTGAGGCAAAATCCTGAGCTTGGCCCCGTGGCGCGCGGCAATCGCGCGCACCAGCGCCAAGCCGAGACCATGTCCCGTCACGCCGCGTGCCGGTTCACCCCGTGAAAAATGTTCGAACAGCCGATCCCGCAGCTCTTGCGGCACCCCCGGACCGGTATCGGTGATGCTAAGCCGATGCCGCTCTCCAGCCTGTTGCAGTGAGAGGGTCACCGCATCGCCGGGCGTGGTGAACTTGAGCGCGTTGTCGAGAAGATTGGCCACAAGCTGGGACACCAATGCGCGGTCTCCGACAATCCAGAGATCCGGCGCAATCTCGGCGCTGACCCACAATTCGCGCTCTTCGCCCAGCGGTTCGTAAAGGTCGAACATCTGTTCGCACAGCTCCGAAAGATTCACCGGGACAAGCGACGGCATGTCCCCGGTTGCGGCCTCGGCAGAGGCGATGTCGAGCAGCGCCTCGAACACCCGCACGGTGTCATTCAACTCGGCCTTCAACCCATCAACCACCGCGTCTTGCCCCTCGACCCGGTCAAGCCCCTGCCGGATGCGGTTAAGCGGCGTTCGCAATTCATGCGCGATATTGTCGGACAGGCGCGCCGTTGCGTTTTGCAGGGTCTCGATCCGATCCAGCATGTCATGCACATGGGTTTCAAGCTGTCCGAACTCGTCATCGCTGCGCGCACCGGGAATGCGGGCGCCAAGCTCACCGCCCGCCACCCGGTCGGCCAGCCGGTTCACGCGGTCAATGCGCGTGATCACGAGGCGGCTGACCAGCCATCCGGCAACGATGCTGAGCGCGACCATGATGACCGCCGCAAGCGCAATCGTGGCCCGCATATCCGCCATCAACGCCTGTTTCTGGGTCAATGACGTGGCAACCAGAATGGGAAAGCCACCGGGCAAAGACCTCGCCACGCCCATGTATCGACCGGCCTCACCATTCGGGAGCGTATAGCCAAACCATTGCACCGGGTCGGCTTTAAACCCCTGCGCCGTGGTTTCCACACCTTCAGGCCAGCGTGGAATATTGCCGCCCAGGAATTGCTGTTGTTTATCAAGCAGCAGGAAGACGCGCTCATACCCCACCTGCGTGCGTGCCCGGAACTCCATCGCCTGCCGCAGGGCCGGGATGCGCCGCTGATCATAAAGCGCGGAATACCCATCGAGATCAGCCTGCAGCGCCTCGATCTGGCGCGCGTCAAAGGCCCGCGCCACCTGTCCGTATTGGAACCAAAGCCCCCCAAGCGACACCAGCACCATGACCCCCGCGATAAGGATGGTCAGGCGCAGACTGGCCGATCTTGAGGTCTTGCGATCCATGTATCAGGCAGCTTCGGGCGCGGTTGGAGAAAAGATATACCCTTCGCCCCGCGCGGTATGGATGTAGGTGATCCCGGTATCGGCCTCGAGCTTGCGACGCAGGCGGCTGATATGCACATCGACCACGTTCGTGCCGGGATCGAAATGCAGGTTCCAGACTTCGGACAGCAATTGCATCCGCGTCACCGCCTGTCCTGCGTTCTGGGCAAAGAAGGTCAAAAGGTCGAATTCCTTGGGTGTCACTTTGATATGGGTCTGCCCGAAATGCACGGTGCGCGCCTTGAGCCGAACTTCGAGATCGCCGAACACCAACAGGTCATTGTCGCTGGTCTGCATTCTTGCTCGCCGCAACAGCGCCTGCACCCGCGCGCGCAGCTCGTCGGCGTCAAACGGCTTGGCAAGGTAATCATCCGCACCCCGTTCCAGCCCTTCGATCTTGTTGGCGGCCCGGCCCAGCGCGCTGACCACCAGAACCAGCGCATTCGACCCGGCGCCACGCAACTTGGCAATGGCATCGATCCCGTCGCCACCGGGCAACATGCGATCCACGATGATCACGTCGAAATCTCCGGACGTGGCCGCCGCCAGCCCATCATCATAGGTGCCCTGAACCTCGGTGTCACAGCCAAGGCTTTGGGCAACACTGGCGACGGTTTCGGCGCTGATGGGATCGTCTTCGATGATCAGGACAGAAGGGTTGGTCATGGCAAATTCCTTTCGCCAAGTTCAGAAGAGTACAACGCTTTCGTCAAGCACATTCGCACCAGACACCGGGCGCAACCGACCGGGGCGCGCCCACGGGTCAAGGATCACATGCTTGGTCGACCCGTCGGACACCTCGACCAGCAAGAGCACGGGCCGCGTGATGCGGAAACTCTCGAACAGCCCGTCGACAACAGTCACCCCATTCACCGCGACGATCCGATCCCCGGCAAGCAGGCCCTCGTAATGGGCAAGGCTCAACTCCGTGACCGAGTCGATCCGCCCGTCCGAACCAATTTTCATTCCAGTTTCATCAAAGCCATACTCCGAGCGGCGCGCGGGTTCGCCGCCGCGGGCCGCGCTTGTCGGGGATTCAACGGCCGTAGTTACAGTCAGGGTTTCCTCACGCCCGCTGCGCTCAACGACAACTTCGAACTCAGGCCGGCCCGCCACCGCCTCCAGCGCAAAGGCAAGATCACCAATCTTTTCCAGCGGACGCCCACCCACTTCGCGCAGGATGTCACCGGGTTTCATTCCGGCGCGATCCGCCGCGCTGCCAGCCGAAACCGAGTCGACCAGAATGCCCGAGTGGTCTTCCATATCCATTGCGGCGGCCACTTTCGGGCTCACGGGGCGCGTACGCAGCCCCATGCGCGGCAAGTCGGTCTCGCCCCCTTGCTCAAGCCGCGCGATGGCCGCCACAAGCGCTTCGGTCGGAATGGCATAGGCGATGCCGATGAAATTGCGAAATCCGTCCGCGATCTGGCTGTTCATGCCAACCAACCGGCCACTCATATCCATCAGCGGCCCGCCCGAACTGCCTGGGTTGACCGCCGCGTCGTGCTGAATCATGCGCATCGGGACATTGGCCTCGATCTGGCGTTCCAGCGCCGAGATGATCCCCCGGCTGAGCGAGAACTCCACCCCATAGGGCGCGCCAATGGCATAGACCACCTGCCCCAGCTCCGTAGTCCCAACAGGGGTTGGTCGCAGGAAGGTGCCGGACTCCGAGACGCTCAGGATCGCGATATCGCGCACCGGATCGCGTGCCACCACCGTCGCAACCTCGCGCGCACCGTGCACATCAACGATCAACACGGTGCTCTCATTGCCCACCACATGTGCATTCGTCACCGCCAGACCAGGGCGCAGAAACCGGAATCCCGACCCCAGAAGACGCTCTTCCAGATCGTTGGACCGAATAACAAATGTTGCGTCGATCGCAGGGCGCATCGAGGCCATTGCCTTGGCCATCTGGGGCGTGGCGAACAACCACAGCGGCAGTACCATGAAAAGGACAAATCGGGGCAAAACTCGCATCTCGTACTCCTTGATCTCGGTTTCCTGCACCCTAGCGAGGCGTGTCACGCAAGGCTCATGACAAATCCGGTTAGAAACGGCGGATCACGCAGAATTCCGTTGATCCGGGCAAAGCTGCCTCCTTAGATTGAAGACAAGTTGATTATTTGAACTCCCCCTTTTCAGGAGACCCGGAATGAAGTTCAAAGCCCTTTGTCTCTCTGCCCTTCTGGCCACGACCAGCGCTCAGGCACAGGCCCAGACCAGCCCGTTGAATACCTTCCGCCTCTCAGGAGAGCTGTTTGCCATCGCTCAGGCCGAAACCGATCCCCTGCTGATGATCTCGGCCGCCAAGCTGCGCAAATCCGTAGCGCTCAGCGCCAGCGATCGCGCCCCAGTTGGGGGCAGCAGCGGTGGAGAGATCGTCACATGGCAGGACATGCTCGACACTGCTGCGGCGCTGGCCGGGGACGATGAGCTCATGTCGGGGCTGATCGTGGATATCCGGGTCGAGATGACCAAGGGCGTCGCGGACGGTCCTGTCTACAGCGTCGTCACCATCGGCGCCAATGGCACCGACCAATATGAATCGCTCCCGTTCACCGGCGGCGCCTATGCCGAGGTCTATGTCGAGGGCAAGGGCAACACCGATCTCAACCTCTACATCTATGACGCGCAGGGGCGGCTCGTGTGTTCTGACACGGATGTCAGCGACATCGCCTATTGCGGCTGGCGCCCGGCGACCACCAGCGGCTTTCATGTCGAGGTGCGCAACAAGGGCGCGGCGGAAAATCAATACGCACTGATCACCAATTGAGGATGCCGGGCATGTTGCGCACCACCCTTCTTGCTTCGGCCGCCGCTGCCATGCTGGCGCTGCCCGCCCATGCGCGGGACAACCACGCGATCCTGATCGGGGCGTCGACCTATACCAATCTGGAGGAACGGTTCTGGCTGCGGGGTCCGGCCAATGACATCGACCTTGTGCAGCGGTTCCTGACCACGTCGGCGAGCACGCCCTTCGCGCCGGAAAATGTCACCATCCTTGCCGATGGTGTCGAAGGATCGACCGCGCCCACGCTGGCCGCGATCCGTCAGGCCTTTGCCGATCTCACGGAAACGGTTCAGCCGGGGGACTTCGTCTACCTGCACTTCTCCGGCCACGGGAGCCAGGCTCCCGCTGCCGACCCGGACAGCGAGCTGGACGGGCTGGACGAATTGTTTCTGCCCGTCGATATCGGCCCTTGGAACGACACGGTGGGCACAGTCGAAAACGCGTTGGTTGACGACGAAATCGGCCAGATGATCGACGCCCTGCGCGCGCGTGGCGCCACCGTCTGGGCGGTTTTTGACAGCTGCCATTCCGGCACCGCAACCCGCGCCGCGCCCACGGGGGATGACGACGTGCGCCTGCGCAAACTCGACCCGCGCGCCCTGGGCATTCCCGACGCCGCGCTGGCCGATGCCGAAACCAGCTCCCGCGCCCTGCCCGATCCCCGTGCCCGCCCCGAAAGCCCGGTGGCCGATGCGGCCCCGGCGGGTGACACCGGCGGATTCGTGGCCTTCTTCGCGGCGCAGACCAACGAAACCACTCCCGAAAAACGCCTACCCAAGGGCAAGAAGGGGCGGCGATCCCAAGGGGTGTTCACCTTTGTCCTGTTTGAAACGCTGGCCCAGAACCCCGGCATCACCTATCGCCAGTTGGGGCAGGAAGTGTTGCGCCGGTACGCGGTCAAGAACATGGCCCGGTCAACCCCGATGTTCGAGGGCGATCTCGACACGGTCGTGTTCTCGGGCGAGCCCGTGAAACCCGTGACCCAGTGGCCGGTGGAAATCGGGGACGACGTGCTGACCATCCCCGCGGGCGCTCTACACAATCTGACCGAAGGGGCAGAACTTGCGCTGTTTGCGTCGGCCGCCGATGCGGACAAAGCGGTACTGGGGTATTTCCGCGTGGACTGGTCCGATGCCTTTTCCTCCGAGGTGGTCCCGATTGCCGCCCATGGTCAAGCAGCCCTGACGCCCGACGCCATCCCGAACGGCGCCTATCTGCGCAAACAGGCGCAGGGCATGGATTTCACCCTCACTGTCGCCCTGCCCGAGCCGGATGCCGCCAACCACGGCGCCGCCCTTGCCGAAGCACTCGCGGTGATCCGCTCTGACGGCGAGATGTCCAGCCGCATCCGCTTTGTCCCTCCCGGCGAGGATGCGGATATCCGCATGGCCTTTCTCCCGGACAGCCCGCGCCCCGGCGCGGTCTGGCTGTTGCCCTCCGCGGGGCTGTTTGATCCCGAGAACCCCGGTCAGACACCGTCGATCAGCATCGCCGACAAGTCGATTGAGGATCTGGCCGTTGTTCTCGAAGACACGCTCGGTCACATGTCGCGCGCGCTCAACCTTCTGAAAATCGGCGCAGGCTATGGCGCATCCGATCTGGATGTGGACGTGGAACTGCGTACCAAGAACAAGCGCAACAAGACGCTTCGCACGCTTGATACCGTGGCCGTGCCCAAGCTGATCCCCGGCGACGAGGTGCATATCCTTGCCCAGAACAACACGGATCAACCGGTGGACGTGAACGTGCTGTACGTAGGCAGCGATTATTCCATTAGCCATTTCTTTTCCGGCCGGATGCAACCCGGTGACAGCCTCAAAAAAGGGTTGCTGCGGATCACCGACACGGCCTTTGGTCGCGACCGGGTGATCATGGTCCTGACCCCGGCCAAACCGCAATCCGTGGTCGAGAACCTTGCTTTCATGGAACAGGCCGAGCTGGAAACAACGCGCGGCAACGCCTCAAGCATGGCCGCCGCCTTCATGCAGGCCGGTTTCGGCACCACGACACGCGGCGCGATTGCGCTGGATGACGAGGAAGACGGCCCCGGCGGCGCCGTGCTGCAATTCGAGATCGACGCCGTGCCGGGGGATGGCTGAACCATGCTCTGCCGTATGGTTCTATTCCTGGCCTCGCTGATCACGCTGACCGGGCTGGCCTGCGAAAGCCACGCCGCGCCCGAACCGCAGCGGATCACCCTGCTGGACGAAGCGTTTCAGGCCGCGCAATGGGGCTTCCTGTCCTCTGCCGGAAGCGCGCTGCAACAGACCAGCCAACGCCTTGCGGCAGGGGATGACGCGCTGGCCCGACACCTTCAGGACCGCCAGGTTCTCGCCGATCAGGTACAGGCCAACGAGGCCGCGCTGGCACGATTGGGCGGAGAGTCGGCAGGGGATGCGCGCGCCGAATTCACCCGGCTTTCGGGAGAAATCAGCCATCTCAACACGCAGATCGCGGCGCTCGATGCCACCATCGCAACCGAGTTCCCCGAATTCGACAAGCTGGCCCGCCCGCACCCGCTTTCGGTTGCGGAAGTGCAATCCCATCTCGCCGCCGACGAGGGGCTCTTGTTTCTCTATTCCGGCGAGCGGCGCACGTTTGTCTGGTTGATCACCCCGGACGCCGCCGCGTGGCACCGCCTTTCGCTGGGCACCTCGGAAATTGGTGAAAGCGTCACGGCCATTCGTCATTCGCTTCAGGCCGCAGCGACAGTGCGCGCCGCCGAAGCGCTGGACGGCGCTTTTGACGGGCCTTCGACCCCGGCTTTTGATCGGCTGAACGCGTGGCTGCTCTATTCCGAACTGATCTTCCCGCTGGAGCCATATCTCAAGGGCCTCAACCACATCTACACCGTCGCGGACGGCCCCCTGTCCGGTCTGCCCTTCAGCCTTTTGGTCACGGACCGCCAGATCAGCGGCGAGGATACCGACCCAGACGCCCTGCGCGCGACGGGCTGGATGTTTCAACGCCACGCATTAACCACCCTGCCTTCGGTCGAGAGCCTCGCCCTTGTCAGCCGCTCCCGCGCCACTCCGTCCGACGACCAGCTTGCCTTTCTCGGGTTCGGCGACCCGATTTTTTCCGGCGCGCTGTCCAACCCGACAGGCGGACAGTTCTTCCGCTCTGGCGCGGCCGATCTCGACAGCATCCGCGCGCTGGCCCCACTGCCCAACACGCGGACCGAGATTGATCGGCTGGCCGAGGTTCTGGGCCGCGACCAAAGCCAGGTCCATCTGGGTGCCGACGCCTCCGAGCCTGCCGTGCGCGCCGCCCCCATTGATCGCGCCAAGGTGATCGCCTTTGCCACCCACGGGCTGTTGTCCGGCGAGCTGCGCGGGCTGGCAGAGCCCGCGCTTGTCCTGACCCCGCCTGACACCGTGGCGCCGGGGAATGACGGCTTGCTGACAAGTTCCGAGATCGCGGGCATGCGTTTCGCGGCGGATTGGGTGGTCCTGTCGGCCTGCAATACCGCCGGAAGCGATGGCCGCCCCGATGCCGAAGGACTTTCCGGGCTGGCGCGGGCCTTTCTCTTTGCCGGGGCGCGCTCCTTGCTGGTGTCGCACTGGCCCGTGCGTGACGACGCCGCGGCGCGGCTGACCACCGACACCTTCACCGCCCTGCGCGCCGCGAACGGCGCACGACGCAAGGCCGAAGCCCTGCAGTCGGCGATGCAGGCCCTGTTGATGGACGAAAGCGATCCGACACTGGCCCACCCCGCCGCCTGGGCGCCTTTCGTCATCGTCGGGCACGGGGGGTATTGATGCGCCGCCTGCTTGCCACCTGCCTGACCTGTCTCACCCTTTTTGCCTCACCTGTACACGCCTACACGCTCGATCAGGCCATGGCCGAGATCGACGCGCTGTTCCAAAGGGGCGCGAACCCCGATGAGATGGCGCTCGGAATTGCGGGCATCCTGCGCAGCGTCAAGGCTTCGGGTGTCATCGACCCGGACCTTTCGATTCTTTATGCGATGCTGGCCGATCACCTGCGGCTCGAGGCCCGCAATCCCGCCTATGCCCTGCAGGTAGCCGAAGACGGGCTTGCTCTGATCGCGGGCGATGCCGGGCAATCGGATTTTCAGGCCGCACTGATGGCCTCGCGCGCCTACGCGCTTGCCGATCTGGGCCGCTTTGCCGAGGCCCATGCCGCGCTGACCCTTGCCCTGCCCACTTTGGCCCGCACGTTTGGTGCAGAGGACATTGCCGATTACGAGAAACACGCCGCCGAATGGGCCGAGGGACAGCTTGGGGATTTCAACACATCCGCGCTCGACATCGCGCGTGACACGCTGGAAACCGCCTACGACGCTCAGTCCTCCGGGTCTTATGGACGGGTGCTGGTGCTGGCCGGATCGGCGCTTCTGCCGATGGACACGAGCTTTACCGAGGCCGACCTGCGCGCGGTGAACACCGAGGCGGAAAAGCTCACCGCCGAGGCGCTGTTTTCCCTCGGGCGCCACCGCGAGGCGGCGAATGCCTACATGCGGGCGCTTGGTTACATGACAACGACGCCGTGGCAATTGTCCGGCCAACCCGATTGGTGGGGCCATGTGAATACGGAAGCAGCCGACATCGCCTTTTCCACCCTGAACGGTCTCGCCGCCGCCGCCACCGAGATCAACCGCCCGGACGTCGAGCGCGCCGCACTGGCCGCCGCGATGGAGGTTTCCGCCAGCCCGCGTCAGCGCTACACACTGCTGCAACGCCAGGCACGTATTCTGGCCGCAGATGGCCAGATCGACGCCGCGCTCGACCTGCTCATGCAATCACGCACTATTGCCGACGGCGCGGGGCTGGACGTTGACGCACTTGTTGCAGAGTTCTACGTCGAAATGATGCGTATCTATGGCCAGTTGGTGGCGCAGGAGCCGATCGCCACCGCCGCCTTCATCGCCGTGACCGACCGGGTTCTGGTGGCGCATGAAAAGCATCAGATGCCAAACCGGGATTTCTTTCTCTATTCGGCGGCCAATGTCCTGCGTCATGGCGATGTGCCTGAAAAGACGCTCGAATACGCCCGCAAGGCGCTGCGCTGGCGGCAGGCCGATCTGGCCCGAAAATCCGATACCGGTTTCGGTGCCACGCAAGCGCGCCGCGCCAGCCGCGACACGCTGGAGCTTTTCCTTCACGCCGCCCATACCGCCGCCTCGACCACGGACCAACCGGGCCAGCGCGCCGAAAACTGTCCCTCGGACGATGCCTATACCTCCTGCCTGATCGTGATGCCCTCTGATTGAGTAACTGCACATGAAACCCTTTGCCCTTGCCGCCTGCCTTGCCCTCTCAACGGGCCTGACCACCCCGGCGCAGGCGCGTGACCTGACCGAGGCCGAAGGCAAGATCATCACGCAGGCTTTCGAGACCGCGATGCGAGCCAATGAACTCTATTACGCAGGCCGCTATGCCGAGGCCGAGGCGCTTTATCTCGAAACCTACGCGCTCAACGCGTCGATCCCGGAAAACGAGCTTTCCATCGCCTCGACCCTGCACAACATCGCCGCCACGCAAGCCCAGCAGGGCAGGCTGATCGAGGCCGAGGAAACCGCGCGCCGCGCGCTGCAACTGCGCCTGGATCACGGCGGGATCGACAATGTCATCATCCACTCCAAGGCGCTTCTGGCCACGATCCTTGGCGATCTCAACCGTTTTGAAGAAGCCCGGCTTTTGCAACAGGAAGCGGTCGAACTCACCCTGAACAGCCCCGAGGCCAGCAAGGAAGACCTGATCACCAACGTCACCAACCTTGCGTATTTCACGGCGCAGGATGGCTATGTTCAGAACGGCATAGCCATTCTCAACCAGGTGGTGCCAATGCTGGCCGAGCTGCCCGCACACGACACGGTGCGCGTGCTCAACGCGCTGGGGCGTCTGTCCTCTCTGAACGGCGATCCACGCAACGCGGAAACCTATTACCGGCAGGCATTGCTGCAACAGGCCGACATGGTCCCCAGCCCCCAATGGTCCCCCCGTGACATGGCCACCGTGATCGGCAACCTTGCCGCGATCCTACGCGGACAGGGGCGGTTTGCCGAGGCGCGGGGCCTGTTTCTTCAGGCCGATTCCATGTTGGTCGGGGCCGGGATATCCACCTCAGAAGTGCGCGCCAACGTCCTTGACGGGCTTGGCGAAACGCTGCGCGCCGAAGGCGATCTCAACGGCGCATTCACGGCGCAACGCCAATCGCTCGACATCCGCCTTGCAATCTTCCCCGAGGGTCACCTCAAGACCGGGGTTTCCTTTTCAAACCTCGGGTTGACGCTCCTGCAGTCGGGCCAGATCACCAATGCAACGCAGGCGCTTGAAAAGGCCGTTGTCATCCAACGCCAGAGCGATGACCCGGCGCGGTTCGCGCGCGCCGCGCTGAACCTCTCCGCCGCGCGGGGCGCTGCGAATGACTTTGCCGGGGCCATCGAGCTCGCCAGCGAGGCACAGGTTGCGCTGGCGGGCGCCCTGCCGCCAAACCACCCCGAACTGATCAAGGCGACGTTCAATCAGGCTTGGTTGCATCTTGGTGCGGGCGACGCGGCAACTGGCGCACAGCTGTCCGATGCCGCGATGCAGGGCTTTCTGGCGAACCGCTGGCAAATGGACACCGAGGCCACCACCGGCGCAGGCGAATTGCGCGACACGCGGCGGCAGGTGCTCTCCAGCGTAGTTGCAACATGGGAAACGGATCGCGACACGGGCCTGAACCGGGCCTTCGAGGCGGCGCAGTGGGCGCAGGCCAGCAAGGCCGCCCATGTCGCCCAGCGCGTCGCGGCGCGGTTTGCCGCCGGGGACGACGCACTGGCCGCGCTGGCGCGACAAAAGCAGGAACTGGTGAACCTGTGGCGCGCGACGGACGCGCAATACATCGAGCTGCTGACCCACGCACAACAAGGCGACCCCCGCCTTGCAGCTTTCCGTGGACAGCTTGAACAGCTCTCCGAACGGATCGCTCAAACCGATCGCACGCTGGCGTCTCAGTTCCCGGACTTTGCCCGCCTGACCCAGCCCCGCACAGTATCCGTTTCCGAGATCCAGTCGTCTCTGGCCCCGGGCGAAGCGTTTTTCATGCCGGTGTCGACGCCGGATGAAACCTATCTTTTTGCCATGACCGCAACATCGGCCACATGGGCGCGTTCGCCCCTTACAGATCGGGAACTGGACCATGCAATCCGGCGCCTGCGAGCCGATCTCGATCCCTCCGGCCCATCGCGCGCCGCGCAGGCGCTGGATGAAGAATTTGCCGAGGATGCGGCCCCCGCCTTTGATGCCGAAACAGCCCACAGACTCTATCAGGCGCTGTTCGCGCCGATCTCGGACAGTCTGGACGGCGTCGAGACAGTCTATGTCGTCAAGGAAGGCGCTCTGTCCGGCCTGCCCCTTGCCGTGTTGCTGGACCGTCCTGTCGCCCTTGAAACTGATGCCGATTTCCAGTCCGCCCCGTGGCTGATCCGCCGCTTTGGCTTTGCCACGGTCCCTTCTGCCGCCGCCTTCCTTGCCCAGCGCGCAGCACAGCCGACACGCCCTCCCAAAGTCACACTCGCGGGATTTGCCGATCCGGCATTTCAGGGCGCGCCGGATGCCAAAACACCTCAGATCGCCACGCTGTTCACCCGCAGCGCCGACGCAGCGGACGGGGTGCGCGCACTGGCCCGCCTGCCGGGCACCCGGCGCGAACTGCTGGGGCTGGCCGATGCGCTGGATACACCGCTCGACCAGCTCGCCCTTGGAGCCGACGCGACAGAGGCCGCCGTCAAATCATCTACACGCCTGCGCGACGCTGAAATCGTGGTGTTCGCAACCCACGGGCTCGTGGCGGGCGACCTGAGCGGGCTCAGCGAACCGGCGCTCGCCTTCTCCGCGCCCGATCAACCGGACGAAACCGACAACGGGCTACTGACCGCTTCCGAAGCGGCCCGGCTGGATCTCGTGGCGGATTGGGTGATCCTGTCGGCCTGCAACACGGCGGCGTCCGATGGCGCGCCGGGTGGCGAGGGTCTGTCGGGGCTGGCGAGCGCATTTCTCTTTGCGGGGGCGCAGTCACTTCTCGTGTCACACTGGCCGGTGCGCGACGATGCCGCCGCACGGCTGACACTGGCCACGCTCTCGGCCCCACCAGAAGCGGAGGGCGCCGCCAAGGCACAGCGCCTGCGCCGGGCAATGCTGGACATGATAGATCGCGGGGACATCACGCATCACGCCCACCCGTCGGTCTGGGCACCTTTCGTGGTTGTCGGAGCGCGCTAGGACCGTGCCCTACCAGAGCGACTTGCGGTATTCCGGCGCGGCTTTGCCTTCGAAATCATACCCGTAATCCTCGATTTCCCGGCGGCAATGCCTCGCCACGAAATCCCTGAGGTCGTTGTCGTAATATTCCTGCCAGCGCCGCGCCGTCTTGGGGCGGATACCGGATTTCGCATTCGGCGGCACCGGGCGCCCGTCAAGGCCAAGTCCCTGTCCCAATCGTGCGAGGTCTTCCTCGAGACGTTCAAAGAAGATGACAAAGGCGGCTTGGTTTTCACCCTTGCGGCTGTACATGTGGTGATTGGACAAGGCGCGCTGCCGCTTGCGCCCATAGACCCAGTCCAACGGTCCGCGCGGACCATAGGTGCGGGTATATTTGGCAAACGCCGCGCGCTGTTCGTCAAAATCCCGCGCCCGCATGTCGGTGCGCCGCATGGTCCAGAAGAACTGCGAAACCGCCCGGTCCCACGGATTGCGCGCGATGGTAACGATGCGCATGTCGTCGATCCGTCGGCCATAGACGAACCGCGCCCGCCACAGCGGCGAATGATCCCTGAGGCTGATGCCCAGCCGTGCAGGCCGCCCGATCACAACCCCTTCGCCAGCATTGCGCGTTTCCTCTTCCTTCGGATTGATCGGCGTCGCGACATCACCAGCCTCGAGAAAGGGCGACAAGGCCAGCTCGACCGAAGTCCCGGCAGTCTTGCGTGTCTTGATAAGCAGGAAATTCTTGCTGAAACTTACAATCACGGGGCGGTTTTCCATTCCTGTGGATCACTTTGGTATATAACGCCCGCCCGCTCCTGCAACCGCCTTTGTGCAGGCCGTACATGTATACCCGCCAAAAGCATGCGCCCCCCGGAGGCCCTGTGCCCCAGCGAGCTTTTCACGCTCCGGGCGGGTTGGCGCGATACCCGGATGGCGAAACTCCCGTCCAGCCTTTGAAAGCGCGCCGAAAGCTTCTGGGATGCTTGTAACCCAGCATGCTGGAGATCTCTTCCAGAGATCTACCCGTCCGCGCGACGAGATGACGTGCGCTTTTCTCTGCGAACCCTGCCCGTACCTCCCTGAACGACGTCCCTTCCCGTCGCAGGGCGCGCTGCAATGTCCTTGGCCCGATCGCGAGGTGCCGCGCCACGGATACCTCGGACACGTCCCCATGTGCAAAGGTGATGCGGAGAATGTGTTCGACGACATCGGCGACGGTCTGTACAGGGGAAACCCCCATCAGCCCGGCCAGGTCCTGCAGCGTGATCTTGTCTTGCCGATGCGACACGTCCGGGTTCAGCGTCGGCAGTTCAGACAGCCGGATGGCAATACCAGGGGGACCCGCGCGGACGTGCACCGGCGCCCCAACAAGACGCTCGAGTGTTTCAATGCAATTTCGCGGCTCATCGGGGACTTCGACCCAGTCCGGCACCCAGCCCGCCCCGAGGAAATGCCGCGCCACGGCCCCGATGACGAACACCGTGCCTTCGTCGAGATGCCTGTGACCGGTGATCGTCAATCCCCTTGAATCCCGCCCGACCACGAGATGCGACCCGGTTTGCCGGAACGTGATTGAAGAACCGGGATGCGTCAGCACCAGCGCCCGCCGTCCTCTTTCGAGCGCCGTTCCCAGATCGGGCGCGCCCAGCACATAGGTCGCGTAGGCACCGTATGTCGAATAGTCGAACGCATGGCCAACCCTTGCCCCCAGATGTCGATCCCCGATGGAACGTGCCACGGCCTCGACCACAACGCCCTCTGCGGCATAGGGGGCAAAACCCGCTTTCTCTTTCAGGACGGAGCGATCCAATCCTGCAGACAGAAGGGCGCCATCCACAATTTCCGGTGCGGCAAACCGATCAAGCAGGTCAACCACATGCGAAAACTCCCGGATTGTCACCATGTTGAGACGCATGCCGTCAATCTGTCGGGAAATGTCCGATGACACAACCTAGCGAGGAGCGGCATAGTGACCGCGCCCGCACTTCAGCAAAGCAACAGGGTTTGACCATTCCGGGTCGCCGCACGTAACATTTATAGATTTTTTTGGAGAATTGATATGAACAGGACTTGTCGTTTCGCAATGGGGGTCAAGGTTGCTGCGGCTGTCACGATGCTGTCCGGAGCAACGTCGGCCGAGTTGGCCCAGGACAACCTGAGCAAAATCGTGGATGCACACGCCACCCCGGTCACAATCAACAACTTCATCCGCGCGGCGACCGACATTGAGCTGGACAAGTACGTCGCTCTCGCGGGCGGGATCAACAAATTCTTCCATTTCCGGAAACCGACCCCGATCGATGTCCAGCCGACCGTTCGGATGAACCGGGACACCCTGTATAGTTCCGTGGTCGTCGATATTTCAAAGGGCGCGACCCTGACCCTCCCGGACGCTGGGGATCGTTACATGGCCACCATGGTTGTTGACCAGGATCACTACGTCGACGCGGTGTTCCATGGCGGCGGGACTTACGAGCTCGACATGGACACCTTTGGCACGCCCTATGTCATCGTCCTGATGCGCACGCTTGTGGACGCCAACGACCCTGCCGATGTTGCCATCGTCAACGCGCTTCAGGATCAGATGAAAATCGACGCGGCATCGGCCACACCCTTCGTGATGCCGAATTATGATGAGGCAAGCTATGAAGGTGTGGTGCGGGCAGCGATGGAGCTTGGCAGATTCGCGACATCCAGCGCAGGCGTTTTTGGGACAAGAGACAGCGTGAACCCGGTGATGCACTTCATTGGCACCGCGGTTGGCTGGGGTGGGCTGCCCGAGCAGGAGGCGTATTATCTCAGTGTTGAACCCAACCTCCCCGTAGGAGAATACAAGATCGACGTCCCGGCGGACGTGCCTGTTGGCGCGTTCTGGTCCATCAGCCTCTATAATGCCACCGGCTTTTTCGAACCCAACGCGGTTGACGGCTACGTCGTCAATTCGGTCATGGGCAAACGCAACGATGACGGCTCGACGACGGTTCATTTGGGCGGATGCGAAGACGGGCGCGTGAACTGCCTGCCAATCATGGAGGATTGGAACTATACTGTGCGTCTCTATCAGCCCAGCCCGGAAATTCTTGATGGGAGTTGGGCTTTCCCGTCTGCCCGACCCATGCGGTGACGCAACCTGGAGCTAGAACCGACACCGAACAATTACGATCAACAAAGGAGACCTGACCATGTTGAAGACCAGAACAATGCTGACGACAGCCGTCGCGCTGTTTTTGGCGACAAGCCTCGCGATGCCGACAGTCGCCGATGCACAGTCCAAGCGCACCAAGAACACGGTGAAGGGCGCCACTGTGGGCGCGGGTGTCGGGTATCTCGTCGGGGGAAGTGATGGCGCCAAGGCGGGTGCCGTCGTCGGCGCCATCGCCGGCTACCGGAAGAAAAAGTGATCGGCCCGCAACGACGCCTTAAAAACAATGGTGACCCACATGTTCAGACATACACTCTATGCCGCAACCTCAATTGGCCTGATGGCAATTTCCGGGACCGCGTCCGCGGACGAACAAATGGACGAAATCATCGCGTCCGCAGCTCCGTTCATGCATCACAGCTGCGAAAGCGTTCTGACTGAATTCGAGAACGACCCGGAACAGGTGATCCGGATCGTGCGCCTGATGGCCATGGTCTCGCTCTACAACCGCCAGATCGACGTCGTGGCAACCGTCCCGGAAAGCAGCCTTGGCAGCCTCAAGGACGAGTTTGTCGAAGAGCTCAAGGACGCCTGCGACGATGATGGCGGAAAACTTTTGGCCGGCGCCGTGGACGATGCCGTGAAAGAGATCTTCGAAGCATTCGAGTAACCCGCGCCACGATTGCAACGGCATGGCCCCGACGCCGGCCTTGCTTTCGAATCCGATCTTTTCGGACATGCGGATACGCGCCAGGAAACTCGGCCATGAAGCTGGAGCTAGCCTTCGGGTAGGGCGTTCGGCTCCGGTGAAAGGGGGCATGCCGCCGACACGTGGTTGCATGCAGTCAGATTTTCTTGCCGCGACAGCGACCGCCAATGGCGCGCGCACCGCGCCCCAAAAGATGCGCGTGCAACACACTGTCTTATCAAGACAAAGTGGTGAGCCGTGTAGGACTCGAACCTACGACCCACTGATTAAAAGTCTTACGACTTAGTTTTCTATCCTTTTCGACACGGCGCAGCTCGCCTCTACATCATACTTGTTTATAAGTAATAAACTGAACTATTGGCACCTTTCGCTTCTATGCGCCCCTTTATTATTCATCGCCAGTTGCTTACCTTTTGCTTACCTTTTGCTTACCCTATTTAATTCACAGAGAGAACCCAATGCCAAAGCTCAAGCTGTCAAAATCCGTCACCGACAAATTGCAATCAGGCGAGAAGGACGTGATTTTCTGGGATGCCGGATTGCCGGGATTTGGCCTTCGGGTGAAATCCAACGGCACGAAGAGCTACGTTGTTCAATACCGGAGCCAACAAACCGGGCGATCCAGAAGGAAGACCATCGGAAGGCATGGGCCTTTGATGTCTTTCGCTCAGGCCCGAGACATTGCTTCGGGTTATCTGGCGGATGTGATCCGAGGCGGTGACCCGGTCGCGCAATCCAGGGCATTGCGTGATGCGCCGACGATGGAAGAACTGGGCGAGCAGTATCTGGTTACGCACGCTATTCCGAAGAAACGTCCAAAGAGTGTAGCCAATGACCAGTCGATGCTTAGCAGATTGATCGTCCCAAAGCTCGGAAAACTCAAGGTCGCGGAGGTTACACACAAAGATGTACAAACCCTGCACAATGCCCTTTGCGACACTCCGTATCAGGCAAACCGAGTCCTCGCGCTTTTGTCAAAGATGTTCGAACTGTCGATTAGATGGGGCTGGCGCCCGAACAACCCAGCGCGCGGGGTTGATAAATACACGGAAGAAAAGCGTCATCGTTGGCTGTCCAACGAAGAGCTCGAAAGATTATTGTCTGCCTTGGACGCCCATCCCAACCAGTTGGCCGCAAACGCAATCAGACTTCAACTGCTGACAGGATCGCGGATCGGCGAAGTTCTTTCTGCGCAGTGGTCTGACTTCGATCTGGACCGCGGCACTTGGATCAAGCCTTCACATCACACAAAGCAGAAACGGACCGAACACCTTCCTCTGTCGGGACCGGCAGTTCGCCTTTTGGTCAAGATGGCGACTGTCAGCGATGCAAAATCGAAATACCTCTTCCCAGGCAAGTCTACAGAAAAGCCCGTCGTTGACCTCAAAAGATTCTGGAGGTCGATTATCAGGGATGCTGAAATTGACGATTATCGCATCCACGACAATCGGCATACGCTCGCGTCGCATCTTGTGTCCGGCGGAACGAGCTTGGCCATCGTCGGCAAGCTGCTTGGCCACACAAACCCGCTCACCACGCAGCGCTATGCCCACTTGGCTGATGATCCTCTCAGGAAGGCAGCAGAAGCATTTGGTAAAAAGATCGAAAGCTAGAGGGCGCATTCACACTACCGCAACCCTACAAGCCTACCTTAGCGGACCTTTTTAAGGCCCGCGGCGAAGGTCTGGATCGAGCCCTTTCTGTTCATTGGTTTATTATTCAGCACCCGTCTCAAAGCGGGTACTTGGCCTTTTCTGCAGGCGTAAGCTGGGTAGGTTGCCTTCTAAAAAGCCGACATCGAAAACAAATTCGGACCGGTGAAAAGGCTGCCGTACCGAATGGAGACAGCAAGCCCAAAAGACCAGCACGGGAACCACCCAGTGCCAAAATTAAATATGCATGAATGGACCCCCAATGTCATTCTGCAACAGAGATCGATACATTTAGTACCTTGCCAGTGAACCGGGATTCGGCCTCTGATCCGATTTCCGGCACGACAGCAGTTGCCAGATCAATCCCGACATCGGCGGTTTCGTCAGCCGAGAAAACCAGCGGCTGTGTGCGTTCTATCCGACCTTCCGCAACTTCCCGGCCATCTACACTTAGTGTACCGGCCCCGCCTTTGCCGCGTCCAGCACCGTCATAGTCGAATTCAAACAGGATTTCGTGCTGGCCTTTGGACAGCGGCTCGCTTCCCGCTATCGTGAAGCTTTGCAGGCCAAGGAAGTTATAGGTATAGGCAGGTACACCATCCTTGACGTAGAGAGACCAGCCGCCGAAACGTCCGGCTTGCGCAATGATTGTACCGTGGCCACCGTCGGCCGGAACGTCAACCTTCGCCAAGATCGCCTTCGAACGGTTCTTCACATTCAAAAAGACATTTTCTCCCATTCCGGTCATACCATCTGCCAGCGACAGAGATGTTCGTCCTGCCATCAGATCAGGACGCCCCACTGCTGCGGCGTCGAAACGTTCAAAGGTACGGTCGTCGATCGGCAGAACGTGATTGCGACCAGCCTCGATCATGAAGACCGTCTTGAGTTCGGCGAGTTTTTCGGGATGCTCACTGGCCAAGTTGTGGGCAAGGCTGAAATCGCTGGTCGTATCGAACAATTCCCAAGTGTCATTTGCTAGGGCGGCGCGGGGTTTGGCTTCCCACGGTGCTTTGTGGATGGTCCGAGCCAGCCAGCCGTCCTTGTAGATCGCCCGGTTTCCGAACATTTCGAAATACTGGGTGGTGTGGCGTTCAGCGGCCGAGGCATCCTCGAACGTGTACACGAGACTGGTGCCTTGCATGGGAACCTGCGGCACACCATTGACCATACGTGGCTCAGGTAAGCCGATCGCTTCGAGGATGGTGGGAGCCACGTCGATGACATGCGAGAACTGCCTGCGCAGTTCGCCTTTGGATTTGATACCAGCGGGCCAGTGGATTGCCATACCAACCTTGGTGCCACCGAAATCAGAACCGACCTGTTTTACCCACTTGTATGGTGTGTCGAAGGCAACCGCCCAACCGGCCGACTGATGCGGATAGGTTTCGGGTCCGCCCCACACGTCGACATATTCCAGAAGTTCCTCAACGGTCTGTGTGACCCCATTGAAATAGGTCATCTCGTTATACATACCGTTGCGCCCGCCTTCGGCACTGGTACCGTTGTCGCCGTAGACCAGGAAGATAAGCGTGTTCTCCAACTGCCCTGTGCCCGCGATCCCATCTATGAGACGGCCTATCTCGTAATCGGTCATGTCCACGTATCCTGCGAACACCTCGACCTGTCGTGTGAAAAGCGTTTTCTCATCGTCATTCAAGGTATCCCAGTCTGGGATAGCGCTTGGCTTCGGCGGCAGTACTGTACCTTCTGGGGTGACGCCATTCGCGATCTGTCGTGCGAGAATTTCGTCGCGCAGGGCATCCCACCCTTGATCGAACTTGTCCTTCCAGCGCGCGCTCCAGTCTTGCGGCACATGATGAGGCGCATGCGTCGCCCCCGGTGCATAGTAGACGAAGAACGGTTTGTCTGGGGTAAGCGCCTTTTGGTACTTAATCCAAGAGATCGCCTGATCCGTCATGTCTGTCAGGAAATGATAATTCGGGTCGTCGGGCAGTTCTACTGGATGCACCCCGTCATAAATGAACGGTGCCCATTGATTGGTTTCTCCCCCAAGAAAACCGTAAAACTTGTCAAAACCCTGTCTGGTCGGCCAACGATCATGCGGACCGGACACACTGGTTTCCCAGGTTGCTGTCTCATGCCACTTTCCAAAAGCAGCGGTGCTATACCCATTATGGCGCAGTATTTCAGCGATAGGCGCGACCGTGTCCGGGATCATGCCGCTGTCACCTGGATAAGCTGTCGCGTTTTCGGTGATCCCGCCCATGTTGTTCACATGGTGGTTGCGCCCACTTTTTATCGCAGCCCGGGTCGGGGAACAAACCGCCGTTGTGTGAAAATTAACAAAGCTCAAACCGTCGGCGGCGAGGCGATCAAAAGTTTCAGTGTCAACTGGCCCACCAAAGGCGCTGGTTCCCGCAAACCCCAAATCGTCTACCAGCACGATCATCACGTTCGGCGCACCTTCCGGGGCGGTCGGCTGAAACAGGGAAGGTCTGGTGGTGTCGCGCACGTCCAGATCGTCAAAAAGCTGAAGCGGCGGCCCGGCGATGGGCAGAACCGTCCGGTCAATGGCGCCGCGTTCTTGTGCATCAGAAGAAACAGGTAGTCCACACAATGCAAATGCTACAACCGCAGACACCTTGGGGAAAAATGCCGTCTTCATAACCTTGTTCCTCCTGCTTGTTGTTTAGAACCGATAGGTTGCGCCGAATATCAGGCCGGATTGGCTAAATTCGAATGGATTGCCGTTCACGACATTCTCCATCGAAATATAGCGGTACCCGCCGCGCAGCAGCCATCGGTCGTTGAGTTCATAGTCGGCCGTAAGAAGCGCCTGCCATGTCTCTTTGCCGCGTTCGAAGCCGCCATAGTCGAAGAAGGCAGTTCCGTTCCAACGCTCGGAAAAGGCGACACGGGCGCGAAAGCCAATAACAGGATCAACCCAATTCGCATTGGCAGCGCCGACGCGTCCTGGAGCCGCGCCAGGCAATAGCGTCAACGTTGTGTCCGTGTCGAACCACCGGAAACCAGCAGCCAAATCCAACTGCACATTTCCGCTGTCGTGCACCCGATATGCGGCGTATCCGTTAAGAATCTGGGTCGTCATCGACGCATTCAATCCCGAATGCGCCCCCCCCGGCGTCGCATTGCTGAACGAGAGATCATTGTACATGTAGTCGACAAGGAAACTCCATTTGCCATTGCTGGCACCAAAAGCTCCCATGAATGCAAAGTCGAGATTGTCCAGCGCATCGGCGAAGCTGAGGGTTCCTTCTATCCGCCCTGACGGCGTTGTGATCGCTGTCTTGGATTCTGGCGCAAAGAGATAGATCGTCGCCTCATACTGCCAATCCGAGTTCTGAGCCGATGCTGAGTGGCCGACAGAAAGAACTGATATGCCAAAAGCAAGTGCTTTGATGGTGGTTTTCAAGTGAACCTCCTATTTCCTATTTACTCTTCCGCCGCCGCAGGCATTGGAAGAACGTCAGCAATTGTAGACACCAGCAGCGCACCGGCGAACTGTACGTCGCCCTGCTCCGGCGACGCTTACGGGAGTTGCAGGGCGCCCCAAACGCGCCTCCGCTTGGGGGATGATCCCAGAGGAAAATGTAGTGTCGCCAACCGAAAGCAGCACCAGAAGGACGGCGGCACTCACGATGGCAGCCAAAGCACGCAATTTTGCCCTGAATATCATTTCGAGTCCTCCAATACGTAATTCGACGGAAAACCGGGCGCCTCAGCGAGAAACGTCCCGATATCAACATCGGTGAACGCCTTGCCCATAAGACCCTCGGGGATATCATCCGCGCGCTCGGTCCAGCCCTTGACGGACACACTGTATCGCGGGGCCATCGCGATATCTCGGGTAGTGATGACCATCAGACATGGATAGGGTGCTTCGCCCTGTGCGATCCAGATTTGCCAATCGACATGAGGTTTGCGGAAAGCCAAGTGGTCACAGGTGATGCCGTTCACGACACCGACGCCCAGGTCTTTGATCTCAGTGACATCCTCCATCAATACGTCATAGGCTGCGGAAGCTATCAGGTCGGCTGCGGGAAGCGGACGCCCGTGCGTGTCCCGCAACTCGTCGATCAAGGCATCAATGCCACCGGCCACAGCTAATGTCGTACGCAAGCCCGAGGTGCTGTCCTGAACGGTCAGGTTTTGTCCATTGTAGAGAAAGTCGAGTTCGCTAAAACCGGCATTGCGGCTTATAGACAGTCGGTCGGGGCGGCGAACGGCGACGTGCCCAGAGCTTCGCAGTCCGAATTTTTCACCATCGGTAGAAACCAATTCGTGCTCGGCGTCGAAATCGATGCTGAAGCTTTCCAGGCCCCCGATATACGCCGACATCGCACGCAGCAGAAGAATTGCGTCGGTCTCGTCGGCCTTCACCACGGTTGATCCCGCCACGAATAGAAGGTGACCCGCACCCAAAAGAGCCAGACTATTGGAAATCTTGCGAAGCATTCGTGCCGTCTCCTTGCGATAATACGCAAGGCCTCTTTGCCAACAACGTATCCATTATTGGCCTGCCGAATACTTCGGACTTGATCTATATCAAAAACGATTGCGCTCGCTTGACTTCTGGTGCCATCACGTGAAGACCTAGGTGGTTACCATCAAGAAAAGCCAATGAGCGCATCCAACACCATCCCTCTCATACGCGCCGGTGCCGTATTCCCAATCCTGCACTGGATTCGCGCCAATGGACTCGATCGAACACAGCTTTTGGGGTCCGCTGACCTGAACTGGATTGATGACACGAACCCGTTTTCGGTGATTCCGCTGCGCAATGCCGCTTTGCTGTTGCGCAAGTTGAGTGAGGAGTTCGGCCCCGACGCACCTTGGCGAGTTGCGAGTGACCTGGGTTTTTTTGAACTCGGATTACTCGCACGCCTCACTCTGACCTCAAGAACACCTAGGCATTTGTTTGCCAGCACAGCTGAACTCTTGCCCTATCATTGCTCCCACGAAACGCTTCAGCTCTCAGAAGAAAGAGGTTTTCTGCGCTTGATGGAAGGATGGTTCCTACGGTTTGACGAGGACGAAACGTTGCATGCTGTGCAACAATATTGTGTTGCAATGATCGAGTCTGTCCTCTCGGCCTCTGGTCCAGTCGCGCCGTCCATGAGACGCATTCTGATGGTGCCGCACCCTCAATTTGGGCTTTCTCATTTATCGGGTTATTTGGGAGATTCAGTGTCACCTTCACCAACCCGGGCGTTAGAAATCTGGATTGCAGACGAGCTCGCCGATAAGGCAATGGTGCAAGACCACGTTGTAGATGGGGCAAATAGTGTTTTTGATCAATATGAACTTACATCTCTGCGGTCGGATGGCAAACTCAGTGGTGCCGTCAAACTCCTGCTGAAACAGATGCTGAAGGATGGCAAACCCTCGATAGATCGCATTGCATTCGCTGCTGGGATCAGCCGCAGGTCTCTACAGCGTCAGCTTGATTGTGAAGGGCAGACGTTTTCGAAGATTCTTGAGATGACACGAATTGAAGAAGCAGAGCAAAAACTGGCGACGGGAGGCAGCTTGGCCAGCATATCTCAAGCACTGGGATACGCCGATCCGGCCAGCTTCACACGCGGCATGAAGCGGTGGACCGGTCAATCTCCAAGCGAGTTCAGAAAGGAGCGCACCATAATCAAACAATAGTCCCTCGTTGCTGACGAAGGTTCTCAAAGCAGCGAAGGCCCGCTTCCCGCCCGTGGTGCTTTTAGCTGCAAACGCAACGTGCGGTTTGCTGCCCTTGGGGTTGGTGCAGCGAAATCTTCCTTTTTCCCGATGAGCAGCCTTTCACTCGAAATCGTGCGGCGTCTGCTCAGTTTCCAAGTCGAACTGCTCTTTTTTGCAAGCATTGCCCTGTTCTCAGCCGCAAAGGATCATGCAAAGATAATATTGGAGTACACCGTCAGAAATCTCATCTGCTATGCCGAGTGAACTGCGCATTTTTGTACCGGTGGCGATCCGGGCGATCATGAATAACCTCGTTCCGCGCTTGGAAACGGCAACGGGTGCATCGGTCATTCAGTTGGTTGATCTCAACCCAGTGATACCGGAGCGCATCTCGGCGGGTGAAGCTTATGACATCGGTTTGACCAATCCCCCTTACGCTAAGGGGCTCATAGAAACTGGAAATGCAGAGGCAGCCAGTCACCGAGCTTTTGGACGTGTGCCCCTTGCCATTGGCCGAAAAGAGAAAATCGCAGGCTCAATCGGAAAAGACGTTGAAACGATCAAAGCCCTTTTGCATGAAGCCGACAGCATCGCCTACACGAGTGCAGGTACAAGTGGCCGCACCTACCTCGATGTGATCGAGCGACTCGATCTGAATACTGCACTTTTACCAAAGAGCCTGGCCATGGGTGGTGGCGAGCCGGTCGCATCCGTCGCCGCTGGCCAAGTTGAGCTTGCAGTCGCTCCGCTGACCACGGTGCTTGCAACACCAGGGGTGGTTCCTGCGGCAATCCTACCCGAAGAGCTTGGGACCCATATCGATATGTCGATATTTCTTAGTCGAACCTCACAGGCCAGCGCGGCATCTACCCTTGAATTTCTGACGGGAAGGGAACTCGATGATGAACTTGCCGCAGCGGGCGTCCTGCGGTTCGAGTTGGATTAACGCGAATCGACAGAGTTGCGCCATTTCTGCCTATCACCTGCCCGGTGATCTCCGCCAGCAGATCGACGCGTTCGTCGAACACTACAACCACCGACGCTACTACGAGAGCCTGCAAAACCTCACCCCGGCCGATGTCTACTTCGGGCGCGGCGAGACCATTCTGAAACAACGAGAAAGGATCAAACGAAAGACCATCGAAACCCGGCGCTTGCTTCACCGCAAATCCGCCGCATAATCTCATGAACCAGATGAGCCAGATCCTCTCTTAGCTCAGGCGCCCATCTGTCCCAAAATCCCCGACGACGGACACGCGAGCGCCCAGATGTATCTGTTCCACCGCGGCGAATCAGGCGGGTCGCTGTGATTCTACGGCATGCGGTTCCACCGCTCGGCCCTGGACCAGACGGCCTTGGCGGCCGAAGAGGCGATCATGGCCGCCCGGACAGGAACGGCGCAGTAGCACCCTGGCTTCAACACGCTGTTTCAAAGGGCTCTAAAAGGAGTGTGAAGGGCGGAAGCGGTGTTTCGCTGCGATTACCTCCAGTGACCGCATTGCGGACTTTCCGGACTCGTGCAGCCGCAGCGAGTGCGATCGGTGAAGTAAGCTACTGGTCTTCGCGCCTGCTCAACCACACGCCGCTTTCGATCACAGGGCAGAGGTATGTGAAGCCATCTTTCGATGCGTTGCGGCCGGCCATGGAGACCATCAGCGAAGAGTTGCAGACTCGCATCCAGTTCGTGGGCGTCCGTGCATAAGCTGACTGCACCGATCAGAGGCCCGTCGCCATCGACAAAATCAGTCAGATTTTCAGCGAATTAGGCTCAGAACGGACCTTGGGAAAGAGCGCAGAATCCTTCTTTCGGGGCGAAACCAGACATCCTCTGCAGACACTGGACAGACGGAATGCCAGCTAGCAAACAACATTCGTAAAGTAATCCGATCGGTAAGGATGCTGCGACAAGGCGGTGAAACCTTCGCCCAACTGGGTTGTTCGTACAAGCAGTTAGCTTTGTGATGAATCTTCGGCTTCCGCTGGTCCACACAAGTGATTGGTGGCTCCGAAACAGGTGAAATTCCACCGTTTTAGCCTGAGAGGGATGACAAACCTGTAGGACGTCACTTTCAGTATATGCCCGGGATCAATCGATAGTGCACGCGTTCTGAATAATCCCGATAGCCGGGCAACTCTTTCTGCAATGTCCGATCTTCAAGCGCAGTACGCAAGACAGAGATTGCCAATGCCGCCGCCACAGGAAGCAGTGTCCACACTGACCCCAGAGCAAGAACGATGCCGAAAAGGGCAAGGATGTTTCCTGCGTAGCCCGGATGCCGAACGTAATGGTACGGGCCGCTGTCACACACAACGTGCCCTCGGTCGGTCTGGACGACCACGACACTGTAGAAGAAGCGGTTCTCAGCCACTGCCCACGCCGCGAAAGTATATCCGAACGCAATCAGGATGAAACCTGCGAAACTTGACCAGGGCGGAAATTCTGGAGACCAACCATAGCGGTGGTCCAGCCCAGCCACTGCAACCAAGGGATAGCTGATACTCACCGCCATCAGCGGAGCCAGTATTTTGTCCCAGCCTTTTGCATTTTGGATGGTTTCGACATTTTGTCGGTCGGCCGTAAGTCCGGGATGTTGTCGCTCGGCCCAAATGCGCCCTCCTATACCAACAACGACAATTAGCAGGGAATAGAGCCATGCTTGCCGCCATCCGAGGTCACCGCTGCATGCAAACAGGGTCAGCGGGATCAATATGTACACCAGAACCAACTTGATCCACTGGCTTGGAGACCCAATTTGAGCCAGTCCTTCGGTGCGCCTTTTTGGTGTCATGCCATTCCCCTAAAAGTACGGCTCGAACGGGCGCGAGCCTGAACCAAGCTTAAGGCAAACAGGCAAGGCGGAGTTAGTCCGATTTGCTTGCATGACGGGCGCCTTCTTTGCCATGCGTATTGCCATGACGCGGGTTGCGGTCGTGTTAACCTGCCTTGAGGGATGACGGAGGTCGAAGATGTCGAATACTGCTTTCTGGCTCATTCAAGTTCCGGGCTGGCTGCTGTTTATCTACCTCGTCGCAGCACAATGTACCGCTGCTTTGAGCTATTCGCCCGGGGTGAAGATGGGAAGCTAAGAGCCGGCTGATCAGATCACCGAGGTGGGGGTGGCGTTCTTCAAGGGTTTTGCGGGCGCTGACCTGATTTTCTACGCGCCGCTTTTGGGCTTGGGTCTGGTCGGACACATTCTGGGATCGTCGTGGGCCGTTGTCGCTCTCGGCGCGGCGCTCGGGGTGACGGTGTATTGGCCTATAGCGTGTTTGTGGACGGTGATTGCGGCGCGGGGCGCCGCCGACTGGAATTTGCCGAATGAAGGGCAATACTGGATCGTTCTGCCTGCAATCGCCGGATGGGGCGCTCTTGGTCTGGTCCTTCTGATGTTTGGAAATTGACGCGATACGTTCCTCGACGCCGCCCGGAAAGGCGCTGTTCTACAAAAGAGCGTGCCAAATCAAGAGTAGGTCTTTTTTCCAACCCGAATTCCATCGTTGGGGCGGTCACTACTCTGGTATCTTTCCAAGATGGCAGCAAATGAATCGATGAGAGCTATTGTTTTCGAGCGCTACGGGCCTCCGGAGGTACTTTCGCTTCAAACCATCCCGCGTCCGCATCCTTCGAAGGGGGAGGTGCGCGTGAAGGTTCACGCGTCGACGGTGAATCGGACCGACACCGCGACGTTGCGGGCGCATCCCTTTTTCGCGCGCGCGATGACCGGGCTGGTCCGGCCGAAGATGCAGGTTCTGGGAATGGACTTCGCCGGAGAGGTCGACGTTCTCGGAGACGGTGTGAACGCCTTTGATGTCGGAGATCGCGTGTTCGGGATTTCTCCCGACATGTTCGGAGCGCATGCCGAGTATCTCTGCGTACCAGCCGACGGAGCTATCGCGCGCATTCCGGGAGGCATTCCCTATCATCGGGCTGTCGTTGGGGAGGGCGCTTGGTACGCGAATGGCACGACGCAGATTCTGTCCGAAGGGTCGAGCTGCCTGATCTACGGGGCTTCCGGGGCGATTGGCACGGCAGCGGTTCAACTCGCCAAGGCGCGTGGAGCGTATGTGGTCGTTGTTGTTGGAACCCGTCATATCGATTTGCCCAGTGCGCTCGGAGCGGATCGGGTTGTGAATTACGAGACAGAGGATTTCACAGCACTTGGTGAGACATTCGATCTTGTCTTCGATGCCGTGGGCAAGACGTCGTACTTTGAATGCCGCCCCCTGTTGGCAAAGAACGGGATTTTCTCGGCCACCGACCTCGGCCCGGGCTGGTCCAACATCATTCTCGGTATGGTTTACGGGGCCTTGAGGAGCAGGCGAGTTCGTATCCCGTTTCCCGACGACGCGCCGGGGTTCATTCAACAGCTCGCCGGTCTGATGTCTGATGGCATGTTCAGAGGCGTATTCGACCGGAGCTACCCGCTGGGCGAGATCGCCGACGCATTCCGCTATGTCGAGAAAGGGCAGAAGACAGGTATTGTCGTCGTGGACGTTTGTTGAAATGCATCTGAGCAGGGCGGCACAACTGTCGAACAGTCCCTGGTGAGGGCGGACCTGCGTGGCCCGCGAGTTGCCTTTATCCACATCGCGGACATGCCGCTTTTCACGGCTTGATGACCAATTTACCTTTCACTTCGCCTAATCCCGTGCGGCGAAGCGCCTCTGGAACAGACGACAAGGGCAGAACCGCTTCCAGATGCGGTGAGATTTTCCCGTCGACTGCTGCACGCGCGACGCGTTCGGTCAGGTTCCGGCCGCTGGGAACCATCAGCATGCCAATGGACTTTTTTGCAGGGCGAAAGAGCACCCCGCCAAACACCAGCGAAAGCAGCACGCTGACCCTGCCACCCACTGCCCTGTATTTTCCGCCCGTCGCAAGACATCCCGCAACCCGGGCTGGGCCACGGGTCGCAACCATGTCGAGGATCCGGGTCCACTTCTTTCCCAAACCGGTAAAGTCATGCGCCCTGTAGTCAATGGTTTCGTCTGCTCCCAGCTCCTTGAGCCAAGCGATCTTGCTCGCATTGTCGACAGCCGTGACAGGGACACCTGCCGCCTTTGCCAGTTGCAGGGCCATAGTGCCTGAACCTCCGCCCGCGCCATTGATCAATAGGGTGTCGCCGGGCGACAGACCTTCGGTGCCGGCCAGAGCAATGCCTCCCGCCTGAGGCAAACACGCGGCAATTTCGTCTGGGAGATCGACCGGCACCCGGATCATCTCGGCCTCTGACACACAGGCGTATTCTGCGAAACCACCCCGCATCATGACAAGATCACCCATCACCCTCTCGCCAATCGTAAAACTGGACGCGCCCGAGCCCAGTTTTTCGACGACGCCAACGATGTCAGAGCCGAGCACAGGGTTCTTTGGGCGAAAAAGACCACCGACAAGCCGCGCGTAGAACGGGGCGCCGACAAGATACTCCCAGTCCGACAGGTTCACGCCGCAGGCGAGAACCCTTACTCGCATCTCGGTTGCGCGTGGTTCTGGCATTTGTATATCGGTGAGACGCAGGTGTTCAGGTCCTCCATATCTGTCTTGAACAACGGCCTTCATCGGATTGTCCCTCTATTCGGGTGGTCGCGCTGAGGCTTCATACCCACAGAACCCACTTGGTGCCTTGAGCGAGGTCAATGGATCTCGCGTGCGGCGTAATTGGTGAACGGCGGCCTTTTCCATACTCCCGACCTCCTGTGATCAATCGATCTCGCAAGAGCAGCGCTTGGCCAGTTTGGTGAACCTACATTGCGGCGCATCCTTGCCCAATGAGCGGTAAGTCTGGGTCGATTGTGCTGCTCGACGCAAAGGGCGATTCAGGAAATTCTCTGCGACGGCGAGAAACCAGAGGCGAAACGGCGCAAGCGGACTTTCAACTCGGGCTGGTAAGCCCAAACCTGAACCCGCCTTTCGCCACGCTGGTGCCGAACTGGGAAGATGCGGGACAAACCTGCCTTTTGCCGCTGCAGCAAGACTTTGCGACAGACGACGACCACGTCTCTGAGCCCGTCGCGGCGGCGCGGCACAGCTTCCTCGAAGCGGGCATTCAGAGCATGTCAAATCGACCAGTTTCAAACCGGCCGTTCGCTGCACCGGTGTCTCATGTCTCACATGCGGACAAAACCGCCCTTGACATAAATCAATGCGATAGGGCGGCCCTTGGTTACGGTCATATTATGCAGTCAGATAGTAAGCTTAACGGTTTGTTAACAGTGTTCTGCATCAGTGCATGTCTGGGCACCCTAACATCTGTCACCATGGTGGGTGCCGCGTCTGGGCTCATCTTATTCATTGCCCCGATCCTGCTCGTGCCATACGCTGCATGGGGCATCTGGACGGTCGCAATGCGATCAAAGGGTCGATTTCGCTCGGTCTCTCCGACGCTTGCACTTTTTGTGACGATTGTCGGAGTTCCTGCTTGCGGATACCTGCCGTACGGCATGGCAAGTCTGGAACTGCTTCTTCGATCCGAAAGCATTCTTGACCGAGCCAACCTTGAGGTCTCACTTGTAACGCCTGATCCGTTCGGAAATTCCACCAGCGGCCCGGGCATCATCTATCATCTTGACCCGCAGGGCGAAACGCTGGCGGCCCTAAGTGGCCTCGAAGAGCATCTTATTGCGGAGGGCTGGCGCGTCGTCGCCGGTCGTGTTCCGAGCGCGCGAGGTTCGAACGTATTCGTCTTGTTCGGTCGCCAGTCGGGTCGAACTATTGATCTATACGCAAGCTGGAACAGGACGCAGCACAGCTATGAAAATATCGCGATAAGGCAGAATTTCTGGCCGTTAACTCCGCTGGTGTTCCTCTTTGCGCAGTTCGCTGCTGGAGCAATTTCGCTCGCATACGCCAGTTACGGGAAAAGAAAACAGGAGAGCGAAGATGAAGTTTAGGCCACTTGGGTTGTTGCTTCCGTGCCTTCTATTGCTTGAAGCAGCAATGCCGTCCCACGCTCAGGAAACTGCCGGATCAGGTGTGCTTTACCCAATTCTCGTGGACGGAAAGTGGGGGTTCATCTCTGAGGCAGGAGACGTCATCACACCGCCGAGTTACGACAGCCTGCAGGGCCTCCGTTTTCCCTTCCCCGAGTGTACCGACCTCAGATATGCCCCCAATGTTCTCGGCGCGGACGGACCGGTTGCTGTCGCCGTTTCCTCTGGCCACGTCGGAATGAAATGGGGCTTCGTCGGTCCTTCAGGAGAGATTGTTCCTCCTGTCTATGACATGGTCTACGGTTTCCGCGACGGGGTAGCCGCGGTATCCCGCGATGGAAAGTGGGGCTTCATCGATGCCACTGGGGCCGAGGTGATCTCGTTCAACTACGACTACGCATCAGGTTTCCGTGAAGGCGCCTCCGTCGTGATGGTCGACGGTTGGTGGGGCCTTATCGCCGACGACGGCAACTACATCGTAGAGCCGGTATACGACATCATACGCTTCCTAACGAATGGCCCGTACCTGATGTTTGAAACCAGAGGCAAGCAAGGAGTTCTGCATGCTAGTGGTGAGATGCTAGCAGATGCGCAGTTCGATCAAGTTTACGTGGTTTCGGAGGACTTGGTGAATGTCGTCGTCGAGGGAAAGGCGGGTTACTTCAACGTCGCAAGCAACGAATGGCAGATCGAGCCCAGTTTTGACATGGCCGCTCCGTTCAGTGACGGCGTCGCCGAGGTGAGGTTAGGCAATGCAGCCGGCTTCATTGATCGGTCAGGCAATTTCACCGTGGAACCCCGTGAGCCGAACAAGCGCTTAATGTCGAACTTTGGCCAGTTTCACTTCGAAGGCGGGAAACTAAGCCCGATCAGGAAGTACATCGATGTGAAGCGTCGCCAACAGGTCGTTGGGCTGATCGATACAAGGTCCGGCGAAGTCCTAATCGAACCAGTATTTACGTCAATCGGGATGGTCTATGAGGGACGCGCTGTTTTTGAAGACGCGGGCAAGTTTGGTTACCTCGACGAGGCGGGAAATATTGCGATCCCAGCCCTGTTCAAGCAGGCCACCGACTTCTCGGGCGGCCTTGCATATGTCACCTTTGAAGATGGCTCCGGCTACATCGACCCTGAAGGCCGGATGGCCATCACATTTGACGACAAGCGGCTACGAGGAAGCCCATTCCGCCCAGATCTTGCTTTCGTCTACGGCGATGGCAGAGAGCGGTACGTCAATCAAGACGGTGTCGAAATCTATTCATTCGCTTCAGGCTGCAACTGATCCTTTGAGCTCGGCATACTTCTGACACTGACGCAATTCTCGAAAGTCGGCCTTGAGCTCTGACCCGCCCAATGCCACCGCGGCAGGTCGCTGAGTTCGGGCTGCATGAAACCGGTCGTTCGCCAAGAGCGCCAAGTTCTTGCTCTTTAGCCGTCTCTGTCGATCCGGAGACATTCGCCTATCGGTAGGCGACGTTCACGCCGGACGCCGCCAATCTTGGCTTTAGCCTTGGGTTCTGTTTTTGGGTCGCTATTGTTCGCGTTCGTTTTGAAAATGGCCCGTCTTGAGGTAGTTCCAGACCCGAAGGTTCTAATCTTTGTATCTTTGTGTGTACTTTTCGGAGCGGCTTTCCTTCTCCCTCCAAGAAAAACAACAAGGTAGAAGCCCACGACTACCTAGATCGCCGCCATTTGAGCAGTAAGATAGCGACTGCAAACTTCGACCGCAGCGCTGAGCAGGGAACTCGGGATCAAGCCGATAAGGGTCGTGAAAGGGCGGATTCGAGAGACGGCCGAGATCGAAGAACGGTGCTGGTGGCGCTGCCTTTCAGCGTTCTCACCGAAGAAGAATGATTGGGCTTTTCGGCGCCACACCTTGCTACCACTTGAAGACCGTCTTTATGATCTGCAGGCACCGCGTCCAGACGCAAGCTGGCTAGAAACACCGAATCCGGCCAATTCGTCCGACTCTCCGCTTGCCGTGGCGCTCAAACGGCTTTCTCGCAATAGCGGGAGACGTTGCTCAGACACCACCTAGAAGTTAGAGAAAACTCCGACGCATGTCAGGTTGTCAACGCGAGTGAACCGTATTTCGGGCAGAGAAATTCGCTCAGCTCCAATAATAATGTCCGGAATATTGGCGGTGTAGGCGTATCCCGTCGACGCTTTGAGCGAGACCATGGCTACCTGCATGAAATCAGAGTATTCGACAAATACTTGACCGTCACGAACGACATTTGGCAATCTTCCTGCGAATTCCTCGTACAATTTTACATCTACCAAATCCTCACCATCCGGTGACTTCGCAACAATAGGCATGTCTGCGAAGGAGATTTCGGTTCCGGTGGAAATGGTAAAATGCATCTTGATCGCACAAGCCCGATACCCTTGCTCTTTGAGTGGATAGCAGTTGGAAAAAACCTTCACGTACTGTCCATGGCCGAGTGGAAACTTCGCATAGGGCGTAGAATTCGTGCGAGGTAAGAACCATGCCGCTGGATCGATGATTTCAGCACCCTCCATTTGCGGCTCGTAATAGGGCCAAAGCAGAGGGATCGCGCAGATGAAGTAGCCATAGAACAAAACAAATGGTGCTGCGATGATCGCACAGATCAAGATCGCTACCTTTCTACGCCTCGTCATGTTTCTCGTACCTTCACGCACTTGGTTCGCGAAGTGACCCAGCCCCTTGATCCGGGCCGTTCGGATGTAGACTCCGTTCCTGTTTCTTTCTCGTGATTAGGTTGCGGTCAAGGCCTGCTGAGCGGAGCCCTTGCGTAGCTCAAGCGAAGCAGGCCGGGTGGCACGGTTGAGATTGGCGTAAACGGCTGGAGCCAGCCCGCCAAGTGATGTGTGTGGTCGCTGTGTGTTGTAATCGATCCTCCAGCTTTCGATGATCTTTCGGGCCTCGGCGAGGTTGCCGAAGATGTGTTCATTCAGACATTCATCCCGCAGCCTGCCGTTGAATGACTCGACAAAAGCATTCTGCATAGGTTTCCCCGGCGCGATGTAATGCCAGCCAACGCCGGTATCCTGGCTCCATCTGAGCACTGCATGAGATGTCATTTCCGTCCCATTGTCTGAGACAATCATGTCTGGTTGCCCGCGCCTTCGGATTAGCACATCCAGTTCACGGGTCAGCCGCGCCCCGGACAAAGAACGATCCACGACTGTTGCCAGTGCCTCACGGGTGCAATCGTCCACGATGCATAGCACACGGAACCTCTGCCCATCTTCGAAGGCGTCGGAGACAAAATCCAACGACCAACGCTGATTGGCACGATCCGGCACCAGAATGGGTCGCCGCGTGCCCAAAGCTCGCTTGCGTGACCGCCTGCGGCGCACCGCCAGCCCCTCTTCGCGATAAAGCCGGAACAGCTTTTTGTGGTTCACCTTAAAACCTTCCCTGGCCAGCAGGATGCCCAAACGTCGATAACCGAACCGGCGACGTTCATTCGCCAGCTCCCGAAGCCGCTTGCGCAGGGTGCCGTCGCCCCGATCCTGCTTCTGATACTGAAAAACTGACCTATGCAGGTCCGCCAATTCACATGCCCGACGCTCGGACAAGCCGTGCCGATCCATCACATCGTGCACGGCTCGCCGCTTCACATCGGGCGTCAGTAGTTTTTTGTTGCGAGATCCTTCAGGGCTGCGTTGTCGAGCATCGCATCCGCCAACATGCGCTTCAGCTTGTTGTTCTCATCTTCCAGAGCCCGCAACTTCTTGGCATCAGACACGTTCATACCGCCAAACTTTGCTTTGTATTTATAGAACGTCGCGTCGCTGATACCGTAGCGGCGACAAAGCTCCTGAGCTTTCACGCCCGCCTCGTACTCCTTGATCATCCCGATGATCTGTTCGTCTGAAAATCTGCGTTTCATGGTCCATCCTTTGCTTGGACGGATTACTAACACCTCTGTGGCCTGATTTCAGGGGGCTGGGTCATTCGCAACACACTGTTTGCCCACAGTAACTGCAACACACTTCTTCGCCACAGTGTTTGCGGACACAGTCGAAGACAGCGTGAAGTGTGGCGACATTGGCAACGCCTGCAATGTTGCGATGGGCAGTCATCTGATGGCTTTAGTCAGATGTCTCGGGAGAGCCCTTTTGAACGAATGCTGCGTTTAGCATGAATGCCTGCTAGGTTGTTCGGAACGGGGGTGGCATTTCATGGAAGCAAACAAAGCGCAGGCCGATTATTGGGCTTCACCCGCGGGCCTCAAGTGGATTGAACACGAACGCGCTCTGGATGCCGCGATGGCCGGAATGTTGGACATGATGCTGGATATGGCTGACATTGTCTCAACGGACCGAGTTATCGACATAGGATGTGGAACCGGAGCAAGCACCATTGAAGCCGCCCGACGCGCTCCGGCTGGCAATGTTCTTGGGGTAGATATCTCTGATCCGCTCCTTGCACGCGCTGCCAAAAGGGCGAAAACGGCGGGCGTGCAGCACGCGTCATTCCTGTTGGCTGATGCCCAAACACATGATTTTTCGCCGCAGAACTTCGATGTTCTGGTCTCGCGATTGGGTATGAGCTTCTTTTCAGACACGGTTGCAGCCCTGAAGAACCTGTCCAATGTACTGAGTGATCATGGTAAGATGGTCTTTGTTTGCTGGGCTTCGGTGGCGCAAAACCCATGGTTTGATATCCCCAAGAAAGCAGCGGAGGAACGGCTGGGCGCACAGCCGAAAGGAGACCCCAACGCACCTGGTCCAACCGCATTTCAGGACTGTAAGCGGGTGGCCAATCTGATGGATCAGGCGGGTGTTTCTAGTATCGAAGCGCGCCCAGTTGAGATTGTACTCACGCCTCCTGGCGGAGTAGCAGGTGCTGCACGCGCTGCCAGCAAGGTTGGCCCGGCGGCTCGCATAATGAAAGCCTATTCAGGGACGGAAGCCGATGAGGCGGGGATTGAAAGCTCAGTAAAGGCAGCCTTCGAGAAGTTCTCCGAGGGAGACGACGTACGGATTCCGGCAGTGGTAAACCTATTTTCTTGCGCACGATGAATTGGTCATGGAACCCTAGCCGACAACCGATCATTCGATACCGTGCACGATCACCAAGTTTGTATCCGCGTTGCGGCGACGGATTTCGGCGAGTTTCTGATAGTCATTTGTGTTATCCAAACACAGGACATTGGGAGGAGCCAAAATGGCAGCGTACGAAGGATTTGCGGAGCTAGAAACGCAGGGTTGGTCTGACGACACAATCTCGTCAGGTTACGTGACCATGTTCTCTGAAGCGAGTGACATGGCCATTCCGTCCATAGTGACACAAGTTGGAAGTAACAGCAGGGTCCTCGACCTCTGTTGCGGACAGGGCAATGTCACTGAAGCGCTTGCAAAGGCAGGTCACACAGTCACCGGCGCAGATTTCTCTGCAAAGATGCTTTCGCATGCGCGCAAGAGGTTCCCAACTGGCGATTTCATCGAAGCCGACGCACAAAACCTGCCGTTCGAGGAGGACAGTTTTGATAGTGTCGTCTGCAGCTTTGGCTTGATGCACGTTCCCGACCAGCCAAAGGCGCTTTCGGAAATTCGCAGAGTTCTCAAGCCAAAGGGACAATTCATCATGACTTCGTGGTGTGGTCCGGACGTATCCCCTGTCTTCCAAGTGTTTTACAGCAGTGTCCAGGAGCATGGTGAACCTTCTGTGACGATGCCTGACAGCCCGAATTTCCATCAGTTTGCGAACGAGGAAATGGCAAAGTCGATCCTGTCAGACGCGGGATTCGAGGTGGAAAAACAAGAACAGCTCGATTGTTCTTGGGTTCTGGATGAGCCCGGAGACTTGGCTGAGATCTTCCAAAACGGAGCTCCTCGCGGAGGCTACCTTCTGTCTCAACAGCCCGAGGCAAACAATGCAGCGATCAAAGCAGCCGTAGCCGAAAAAGTCCGTAGCCGTTTCTCCGAAGGTGACAAATGGCGCGCTCCCATACCTGCGTCTTTGATTGTCGCTCGCGCCAACTAAGCTCCTGCAGTCCTCGATTTCCGGCTGACATCACCAACGCAGGAACTTAGTGTGTGATGAGGCAATCGAGGAGCAGCAATGGCAAAGCTGGGCGCAGATACGCATGTGCTGTTGGATGGGGAGGTGAAGGTCTACAAGCGCCCCAACAGCAAGCGCTGGCAGGCCACGTTCAAGATCAACGAGCACTGGGTACGCATCAGCACGGGCAAGCGCGATCTGGAAGAAGCCAAGACCGTCGCCCGTGATCAGTACCTCGACTACAAATTTCGCGCCAAGCACGACCTGCCCGTTGTCACCAAACGCTTCGAAGACGTTGCCAAGCTAGCCATCGCAGATATGCAACGGCAGCTGGACGCAGGTGCTGGGCGCAAGGTGTTCAAGGATTACATCAAAGCGCTGAACAAGTACTTCATCCCGTTCTTCGGGAAGACCTTCATCACCAACATCGACCACGAGAAAATCCAAGCCTTCAACGCTTGGCGGGCGGAGCAGATCGGTCGTGAGCCAAAGGCATCGACGCTCAACACCCACAACTCGGCTATGAACAAGGTATATGCTGAGGCCGTTGCTCGTGGATTTATCACACAGGGCAAAGTGCCAATTCTCGCCAACAAAGGCGAAGGCGCAAAGCGGCGTCCTGACTTCAGCTTGGAAGATTATCGCAAGATGATCCGCAAGCTTCCGAGTTGGATCGACAAGGGCAAAGGCGGCAAGTCGCGCAACATGCGCTACCTGCTACGCGACTACGTGCTGATCCTCGCCAACACCGGCATGCGACACGGTACTGAGGCGCAGAACCTGCTTTGGAAGCATGTGACTGTCTTCAAAGAAAACGGGTTGGAGTATGTGGAGCTTTACCTCGACGGAAAGACCAAGCCTCATGAAGCCATCGGTCGCGCTGGCACCATCGACTATCTCAAGCGCATCCATTCGCGCACTGAGGCAATCAAAGACATCGACTTCTACGAGATGCTCAAACAGAAGCTGGATTTGCCAGTGTTCTGCTTGCCGGATGGAACAGTGACTGAGCACCTTCGGCAGACTTTTAAGGCGTTTTTGAAGGACGCTGGTCTGCTCAAGTGCCCCAAGACAGGGCAAGATCGTACGCTTTATAGCTTGCGCCACACCTATGCGACGTTCGCGCTCGTTAACGACGGAATGGATATCCATGCATTGACCAAGCAGATGGGCACATCGATTGGCATGATCGAACGGCACTACAGCCACCTAACGCCGCGCATGAAGAAGGACATGTTCACTGGCAAGCGTTACGAGTTGTCAGCGGAAGAGTATGAGGCGCAGAAGGCTTCGGGCGTTGAAATCTAGCTATTAGAGCTGGAAACACCGAAAGCGGACCTTCGATGCACTTCACAAGAGCGTCTGCCTTGCGGACGAACCGGACCTCCGCCGTGCCGGTGACAACTGGCGCAACCGGCCCAAACCGGTCATTGATCACCTGATCAATTTGCTGCAGAGCGGCTTGCCAATCCCGTCATTCTCTAAAATGGAATACAAATCGATATTTTTGGCGAGGGCGGCAGTATCGGTCCACCAAACTTGAAAAACTTTTGGCGCGCACACTGAACACCTGAATTGCAAACGCCTCACCCTTCCGGGCTATACCAGATGGGAGAGGTATAAGCGCGGTCCTGCACCGTCATTGCAGTGCCGGCGGGCATCTCAACATCAAAGAACTTGGCGTCATAGGCCGTCCAGCGCGGGGTCGGAATTTCAAGAACACGCACATAATAAAACGCGTGCTGATCGGGGTCAAAGTCAGGATCGCGCCAATGGGCGCTTAGCATGGCCCCACCGATCGTGTTTTGATAGCTGGCCTCGGCGATGTTCACCGTACTGCCGACCTCTCCAGCGCAGGCATTTTGTACGACCTCGCGCCCTGCACAGGCCACGTCATAGATTGTTTCATGGGTTTCACCTGATGCATCCAACCATCCCTTAACGACTTGGATACGGTCGAGATTGGCACCGTCCGGATCGCGCAGGGCGCGGATCATCAATGTTGGTGCTGCGCCGTCAGGCCCTGCGAATAGATCGGCCCCCATCGGCACGCCGCGATCATAGCCGACCTTCGCAAAATCGGGGCGAGTTACCTCGTCTGCCGTGAAATCCCAGCCCGCAAACAGGCGAACCCTCAGGCGCGTGCCGGTGGTGGCAAACACCTCTTTGCGCGCCATCGCGTCCCAGATCGCCTCGCGCGTGTTTTCGGTTGCCCAGACCGCCGCCAGACCCGAAGCGCCCAGATCGACATCTCGGATGGACAGACGGTCATCGACAAGGCTTTGCACCAGGACTCCAGCATTGCGGTCGGGGTTGGGTTCGTTGATGAATCCCTTGCCGAACCAGTTCTCTTCGCGCGAGGATGGGATCGACGCATGCGCATCGGTCGAACCGACCATGCCGAACTTGAACGGGTTGACACCCAGACGCGCCTTTTCTGCCAAACCGATTTTCAGGGCCTCGCGGGTGTATTCCGTGCGCAGCATCTCGGGTGTCTTGAACGCGGTCCCTTCAATATTGCCTGCATCCAGCAGCTCGAAATCGGCAAACTGGTCATCGGGCGACAACAGGGGATGCGCTTCGCCGGTGCCCTTGATCTGGGTCATCTCGACAAGCGGCTCATATCGCGCCCGCAGGCTGGCATAGTCCGCGCTGAATGCCTCGCCCGAGAAGGTTTCGGTCATGAACATCATGCCGTTTGACAGGTTGCCGTTGTGCGGGATCGCCAGAACCCGCCCGCCGGTCTTGTCCTCATAGGCCGCCATGTAGGCCCAGAGATCCTCAGGATCGTCACTGTCATAGGTCGAGAACGGAAGCACCTGCTGTGCGCGCGATGCCCCATCGCGGAAGATGACATTGCGGTGCAGGTTGTTGCCGCCCGGTGCCGAGGTCCATTCATAGGCGACAAAGGTCGTGAACACGCCCGGCTGATAGTAGCGTTCGGCATTTTCGATGACCCGGCTCCAGATCGAGGCCGTCAGATCCGGGCTGTCGATCCGGTCAATGCGCGCGTTGCTGCTCTGGAGAAATTCCAGAAACGCCTCGTACCCGCGTCCGTCCTTGCGCATCTCGGCCCAACGCCGTCCGTATTCCGTAGCCATGACCAGCGGATCGGCGGTGTTGAGCGCCTCGGACAGGCCGATATTTTCGGCGTGGTCCGAGATCACCACGAAATCCAGAGGACGGATCAGCTTGAACAGATGCCCCGACTGCGCGCGAAACACCTCGCCCCGTGATACGCGATAGGCATCATCCGGCCCCGGAGTGCCCCCGGCCAGCCCTGAATCCGCCGACCACGCCGTGTGCAAATGCGTGTCCCCGAAATAGACGTTCTGGGGAAAGCTGTCCTCGACATAGGGCGAGTAGTTCGGTGGCTTGGCCGGAAACTCGTCCTCCTGAACCGTGAAATCCTGCGCAAAGACAGGCCCAGCCAAAAGGCCCAGTGCGAGGATCAGAGAATGTCGCGTCGCTCTCATGGGGCTTTCCTTAGTTTTGCGGCGTGTACCAGATCGGCGATGTGTAAGCGCGCTCCTGATGTTCGCGCGGCACTCCGTCGACATCCATTTTCATGTCGAACCGGGCTTCATCATAGGCCTGCCAGGTCGGTGTCGGAATTTCCAGAACCCGTGCATAATACACGGCGGGAACCGACGGGTCGAAATCCGGATCGGTCCAGACGGCACGCAACTCGGGCGCGCCGATGGTGTTTGTCCACATCACGTTTTCCACGTCGACAGTGCTGCCTACCGGCTTCTTGGCACGACCTTCAGCATCAATCTCCCGTCCGTCCGACACGGCCACGTCATAGATACGCTCGTGTCGCTCGCCCGCTGCATCGACCCAGCCCTTGACGATCTGGATACGGTCAAGGTTGCCCGACCACGCGTCCTTCAGAGCGCCCACCATGAATACCGGTGCCTTGGCGCCCTCGGGGGCTGGCCGTAGATCGCCGCCCATCGGGACGCCGCGGGCATAGCCGATCTCGACCACGTCGGGGCGATACATTTCGTCTTCCGAGTAATCCCAACCGCCAAAGAAGCGCACGGTAATGCGGGTGCCCGTCGTGGCATAGACTTCCTTGGCTTTCATTGCGTCCCAGATCGCTTCGCGGGTGTTTTCCCGCGCCCAAACCCCGGCCAGCCCCGAGGCAAGCACATCGGACTCAAATGTCGACAAGGCTTCGTCGCCGCCAAAAGCTTGGATCACGTAGCTTTTGTATCGGGTCGGCTTCGGCTCGCCGGTGTCCATCTTGCCAAAAAAATTCTCGTCCCGGCTGGTCGAAAGCGCCGTGTGGCTGTCGGTCGACCCGATCTGCCCCATCTTGAACGGGTTGACGCCCAGTTTCTGTTGCTGCTGCAAGCCCAGTTGCAACGCCGTGCGGGTGTATTCGTGGGGCAGCATCTCGGGCGTCTTGGGAACGATGCCGCCAATATCGGCCTTGTCCCATGTGCCATAATCGGCAAATTCATCCTCCGGAGAGAGAAGCGGGTGGGCCTCGCTGTCGCCCTTGATCTGGGTCGACTCAACCAGCGGCTCCCATTTCTGGCGTTTGCGCGCATAGTCGGCATCAATCTTTTCGCCGTTCATTCGCTTCAAAGCAAACATCTTGCCGTTCGAGACATTGCCATTGTGCGGAATGGCCAAAACCCGCCCCCCGGTCTTATCTTCGTAGGCTTGCATGTAGGCCCAAAGCTCTTCGACGTCCTGACCGTCAAACAATGAGAACGGTAAAACCTGCGATACCCGGTCGCCGTCGTCTCGGAACACCACCACGCGGTGCAGGTTGCCCGGGTCCTCTAGTGTTCCGCTCATAGTCCACTCGAAACCTAGCATCGCCGTGAAAACGCCCGGCTGGTTGAATTGCTCTGCAATCTCGATCTGGCGATCCCATGTGGTCTGTTGAATACGTTTGTCGTCGATGACGTCGGTGAACTGCGTCATCCCCTCTCGCCCCCAAAGATCGTAAGCAGCGTACCCATCGCCACCTTGGATCAGGTCATAGAACCGGCGTCCGTACTCATTCTGCAAAAGCTCGGCATTGCCTTCCGCCAAAAGCAGTGGCACGCCAAGGTTTTCGGCATGATCTGCAACTACAAGAAAATCCAGTGGCCGCACCAACCGAGCCCGTTGCCCGGTATTGCTGGTTACGGTTTCACCACGGGCAAACCGATAGGCATCTTCCGGCCCCAACACCGTGCCAACCATGCCCGCATCCATCGAGAAATTGGTGTGCAGGTGCGTGTCACCCCAGAGAAGGTTTTCGGCAAACCCGCCCGTGCGCGCATTCACATCGACATAAGGTGAAAAGTCTTTGGGCATAGCTGCCATGTCTTCCGGCGACGGACGCACCTGAGCATGTGCTGTAGCGGCGAAAAGAAACAAAAGAGCGGTTTGCGACAGTAATCTAATCATTTTGGCAAGCCTTGAGGATCAATTGGAAATGTCAGGACAACACATGGAGCGCCCTGTATTCGAATCTTAGCATGCTTTTACATTGCCCAAAAGTCACAGGCACACTTCACGGCACGTCAAGGAACATAGGGCGGTGTCACAAGCCCTTCTACATCCCTGTCGGTGCAAATGTGCATCATTGTCTGGGGCGTGCAAATCAGCAAACCTCAAGGTTTGTGATCTAAGGCCAACGACTGCTTTTAAACCGCATGGCGCAATTGGCATGCGTTCGCAGCGAACGTCTGCTTCCGCCCTTTACTTCCAATTCGTGCATTTCGCAGCAATTGTCAGTTTGGACTCTGAGCGGTCATTCTCTGCGCAGTGTACGAACGACTGGTTATAGAAAGGCGGGCTTTCGCCGCGCTCCATCGAAAAGGATGAGAGCGGGACCTTCCCACAGTTCGGTTTCCACGTGTGGATGGTAGACATCTGCGGATACTATTGAAAAAGTCGGTACTGATTTGGCACCAGCTTCATCGCCTCAAGTTCCGGGGGCGACAACTAGAAACATCTTTTGTTGTTTAGCGAGACCGCTACACCTAAACAGTTGGGCAATGCCAAAACAGCCCTGATTCCCAAAGTGTCTGATGTCTTGTCACATCTCTTTTGCAATGGTCACAACCTTCCGCACTGACCTACATGAAATCAATGGCATAGAAATCCCTTTGTCACGTCTTTGGCGTGACCGCCCACAGACTTTCGCCGTGTAGAAGCCCACCTTTTTATTCAGAAACAGGTCGCAACCTCGCGCCCTGTTAAGAAGAGAGGGGTGGTTCGATGACCAAGTTGACACAGGACCAATTGGCGACGCGCTGGCATATATCGCCGCGAACGCTGGAGCAGTGGCGTTGGTTGGGCAAGGGGCCAAGGTTCCTCAAGATCGGGGCGCGGGTTCTTTACGATGTTGCCGAGATTGAGGCGTTCGAGGCCGGGCAGGTTTGTCAAAATACGCACGGTCCGATCAGTTCGGAGCATGTGTGATGGCCAAGAGATTTCCGGTTAGCAGGATCAAGACGCACCGGGTCTACACGGTTTGGGAAGTCTCAGATGTTCTCGTGTGTCATCGGCAGACCGTCATTCGTTGGATCAGACGCGACGGTTTGATTGCCGACATGAGTCGTAAACCCTGGCTGATCGAGGGACGTGATCTGAAGGCGTTTCTCGGTGCAAAACAAACCAAGGCGCGGTGCAAGCTGGCTCTGCATCACTGCTATTGCCTTGGCTGCAAGGCTCCGCAGGAGCCGGACGGAAAGATCGCCGATTATTTGCAACAGACGCCTGACAGTGGGCGGTTGATGGGCCTTTGCCCAAGTTGCGGCGCGTTGATGCACAAGGTTGTCAGGCGCGTCGACCTTGAAGCGATCCGGGCCAAAATCGAGGTGACGGTTCAGAAGGCCAACCCAAGATTAGTGTCCCGTGCTGATCCCCCTTCAAATGTCATCTTGGAACAGGAGGCCAAACACCATGGCAAAGCGCAACAAGGATAACCTTCGGATCAAGCGTAAATACCTCGTTTGGCGCAAAGATGCGCAGGGGGTTTCCGAGGCAACAATAGACAAGACCGCTGCCTCAATTTCGCTCTATGACGATTGGCTTGCAGGCAAGGACTTTCGTGCCTTTCATTCCGAGCGAGCACGGGCCTTCAAGCGGCATCTGGCGGGATTGCGGAATGAGCGAACAGGCGCGCTGTTATCTGCAGCCACGATCAATGGAACACTGCGCGAGTTGAAGGGCTTTTTCTACTGGCTGGCAGATCAACCGGGCTACAAGTCAAAAATCACCCGGTCGGACGCAGACTACCTGACGCCAGACAAGAAATCCGAGAACACCCGTCGTGGATCGCTCTGGAAACCGCACCCCTCACCAGATCAGGTGAGGCACATCATCGCCAACATGCCACAAGGAACGGTGATTGAGAGGCGCAATCGCGCGTTGGTTGCCTTCCTGTTCTTGACGGCTTCCCGCGAAGGTGCGGCAATCACTTTGCAGCTCGGCCATGTCGACCTGGCTCACAGATGTGTTCATTTCGACGGACGACAGGTGGACACAAAGTTCGGTAAATCCTTTACCACTGCGTTTTACCCCTTCGGTGAAGCGATGGAGCGTTGTGTGTTCGATTGGGTTGCCGAGCTCAAGCAGGACTACCTATTCGCAAGCTCAGACCCTTTGTTCCCGAAGACCCGTGTTGGCGTGGGAACAACTAGGAAGTTTGAAACCATGGGCATTCTCAGAGCACCTTGGGCCAGCCCTTCAAGTGCTGCCAAGATATTCAAGCGAGCCTTTGCAGATGCCAACCTTCCACCGTTTTCGCCACATCGTGTGCGCGATACAGTTGCCGAACTGGCCAAGGATCATTGTCGGACGCCAGAAGAGTACAAGGCTTGGTCACAGAATATGGGGCATGAGGATGTTCTCACAACCTTTCGATCATACGGGTCGGTTGCACCAGGTCGGCAGATTGAATTGATGCAGCGGTTTCGGGATCGCAGTCGATGCGGTGATGACGATGATGGTTTTGAAGTTACGGAATAGGTTTCAATCCTGTTTGGTTTTCCAAACTGTGACGCGATCCGGAGCAAGGCGATACCCCTGCCAGGGGTTGTTCTCGATCAGTTCAGTCCCCAGAGCTTCATCAAGGCCGCTCGATGCGATCCTTTGCCTTAGGTATGATCGGGCACGCATAACCCGGTGACGCACCGCTTCTTCGCTTGCTAATCCAAGGCGCTGGGCAAGTTGAGAGGCTTGAAGAAACGGATAGTCCAGTGGCGCCAATCCTTGCCCGACGCCAGTCAGCCACAGGTTTGCCAATTCGATCAATAGCGATGCTGTCGCGTTCTTTTCAAATGTAACCCGGTCATCAATTCTAATCCGGTGTCTGCGCGTATCAACTTCCAGAATGAATGGATGTGGCATCGGAGAGTCTGTTGGAGCCGCCTGATCCGGGATAGCAGCCAGCAGCGCTTGTCGTTGAACGTCACCATAGAGCCTGGGCAAGCTTCCCTCAGGAAAGCTATCGGTATCATGGATATCGAACGTGTTGCGCATTACCCCGGACACCGAAGCGCCATGACGGTTCAACAGGCGCGCGATCATCGTTAGAGCCGTCGCTGGCGGATAATCAAGATGTCCGACGGCATCCAGAACCGCCGGGAATGTCCGCTCCAAAACCTCCGGCGTAATGTGTTCGAACACCTGAGCATTACGCACATAGGACAGCGCAACTTCCCGATCTATGGCACCGTCCCTCGCGTCATCCATCAAAGCCACCTTGTATGCCTCTTCCGGGTCATACTGCGCCACCTCGGCAGCCAACACCGCAAAGCGACGATCAATACACTGAGAACAGCGTCCACAATGCACGTGCTGCTTGGTCTGATTGTGAACATCAGCACAGCTGCGCGTGTGGGCTATGTGCTCTCTCATGCCCAGCCGGGAAATGGCTTTGACGACATCTGTTTTGGTGCGCCAGAAAAACGGGTTGTCGACCCGCATACCGCCTTCGAAGACCATAGCAAAGAAATCGGTAAATCGTGTCAGGGTCTGGGGATGCGTCGTCCGAGTTGCGCGTGTTCCCACAACATTGTCGACCGGTGGCAAGTTCAGGCTCACCACGCCATTTTCGTGGAAAGATACGCGGTTTTGTCCGAAAGCCTGCGCCGTGATTGCCCCCAAAACAGCGAACAGGAACGACCGGCTGCGATGTGTGCCTTCTTTGAGGCTACGACCCTTCATCTGAACTTGAACCGGCACATGTCGACAACAATCCTCACCGAGTTTCCCGATCAAGGCCTTTTGCAGGTTGCGCTGTACGGGGGCGATCTTGGAGGCCGAAAAATGGCTGACCAGAGCGACTTGTTGGCCCTGCTCGGCAATTTCTTCCAGCGCTCCGGCGAAGGAATCGAGCCCGCCTGAGAACATCAAAACCCGATTGGCATCCCAGGAACTCTTTGCATCGAATTTGAAAAACCGTGAGCGTTCTGCCTCCGGATATTTCTTTTGGAAAAAGCCAAATTCAAACCGGTCACCGGACAAGAACATCAAGGTCTCTTCCAAGGATAGCGTGACATCCTGCCGCGACCAGAAGCCATGATCACGAACCGGTACATCGACAATGAACCGGCGGTGCCACTTACGCCCCATCTGCTGGTCGACCGATCCGCCCCGGCTTACAGCAGCATCCGCCCCATAAACCACCGCGGCAAGCTCCAGTAGATCAAGCGCTCGATCCGACAACCCCTCCACAAGTTGTTCACTTAGTCGACCGATCCGCAGCCTCACGCCCACAGGCTTGTCGTCGATCCTCAGGCGCAATTCCTCGTCACCCCCGCTTTTCGTCAGCGGGGCGAGGCATCGGATGCGATGCTCAGGCGGTGTCACGTCGCCGCCCAAGTTCGGTCCTCATCTTCTTGAAGGCATATTGCGTGAAGTGATCAATGGCCTCTTGATCCAATGACTGCTTCTGCCAGACGGTTTTACCGTACCAGCCTCCGGCAAACTCTCGCACGATCCTTGAGGCCTCGAACGTGTGCTGCGCCAATGCCTGCTGAAACGCCACGCGCTGAGCATCATCAGCAAACCGTTTGTCCTGTCCGGTGTGGTTCGCCAGCTCACGGCTCAGATAGTAGTCGAGCGAACGATAGGTCAGGCGCGCAAAGAAATCTCTGGCTAGGTCAGCAAACCGATTTCCGGATGCAAAACTGCCTAACGCCGCTCGGATTTCCTGAGGGGTCGGCTCAAACAGCGACGGAAGCCGGTCGCGGAGTTGAACCGAAAGCGTTTCGAGCAGAGCAGTTTTGGCCAGTTCACCGGCGTCGGATGAAGCTCCAAACCGAAAGCTCTGACGATCAATGGCCAGTTCAAGTCCTGCTAGCAAACCTGTCACCGACGACAGTGCGTTTTCTCCGACGCCCAGATCTAACAGCGCGTCCTCGAAACCAGGCATGCGCGCCAAGAGCGGCAACCGCACAAGCAGGGAGCTGATGAACTGGAACCGCGGGTCTTTGGTCGCACGAGAAAGATCAAGTTCGGACGCCTTGGCGGCTGCCTCGGCTATCACGTCAATTGATGCTTCAGAATCAATTAAACTAACGACTTCCCGCCACTTCTTAGTCCGTGGCAGCGTGCCGAGCCGAATATGGCCCATAGCGATCTCCCTGTTGGATCAAGCGTCGCGCAACCAGAAGGGGAAATCAAAGAAAAACTGCGTGGATTTGCTTACCCTGCGCTTACCCTCTTTCGAGGCGAGCGCTTGAGAAATCTACTAAGTCATTGATTGCAGTGGTGAGCCGTGTAGGATTCGAACCTACGACCCACTGATTAAAAGTCAGTTGCTCTACCAACTGAGCTAACGGCCCACTCTGTGGCGCGGTTACTATGCTGACTGTCCAAGGGGGTCAAGACGATTCTCAAGAAAAAATGCATCGCTCTGGAAACGGCGAAATAACAGGCGTATATGCGCGGCATGATCAGGTCCCAGAACATATCCCTGCCCTTCATGAAAATGCATGGGCTCGGCAACGATTTCGTTGTCATCGACGCGCGTACCCGAGACGTGGAACTGAGCGAATCCCAGATCAAGGCCATTGCGCATAGGCATTGTGGCGTCGGCTTTGACCAGCTTGCCGTGATCAGCTCGGACCGGCACGACGGGCACCTGACCTTCTACAATGCTGACGGATCGACCTCGGCCGCCTGCGGCAACGCCACGCGCTGCATCGCGCGTCATATCATGGACGAGACCGGGCGCACGTCGCTGCGCCTGACCACCGATCGCGGCACGCTGATGGCGCGGGACGCGGGCGACGGGCTGACCTCGGTCAACATGGGGCAGCCCCAGCTTGACTGGCAGGATGTTCCGCTGGTCCGCGAAATGGACACGCTGGAACTGCCGATCGACGGCGCGCCCACCGCCACCGGCATGGGCAATCCGCACTGCACCTTCTTTGTAAAGGATGCCGAGGCCGTGGACCTTGCCGGTTTCGGCGCCGAACATGAACATCATCCGCTTTACCCGGAGCGCACCAACGTGCAGGTTGCCCATGTTGTCGGGCCGGATCACATCCGCATGCGGGTCTGGGAACGCGGCGTCGGCATCACCATGGCCTCCGGTTCTTCCTCCTGCGCGACTGCCGTGGCCGCAGCGCGGCGCGGCCTGACCGGACACAAGGTCCGGATCGACCTCGATGGCGGCACACTCTGGATCAACTGGGCCGAGGATGGCGTCTGGATGACCGGACCTACGATGCATGTCTTCTCCGGCGCCTTTACCCACAGCTTTCTGGAGTCGGCCTGATGGCTGGCGCGCCACCCAAGTTCACCACCCTCGGATGTCGTCTCAACGCCTATGAAACCGAGGCGATGAAGGCCATGTCGCAAGAGGCCGGGCTTGGGGATGCGGTGATTGTGAACACCTGTGCGGTAACTTCGGAAGCGGTGCGCAAGGCGCGACAGGAGATCCGCCGCCTGCGCCGCGAGAACCCGACCGCCCGTATCATCGTCACCGGCTGCGCCGCCCAGACCGAACCCGAAACCTTTGCCGCCATGGGAGAAGTCGACAAGGTGATCGGCAACTCCGAGAAAATGCGCCCGGAAACCTGGGCTGGCATGGCCGCGGATTTCATTGGTGAAACCGAAAAGGTCATGGTGGATGACATCATGTCCGTCACCGAAACGGCCGGTCACCTGATCGACGGGTTCGGCACGCGCAGCCGCGCCTATGTGCAGGTCCAGAACGGTTGTGACCACCGCTGCACCTTCTGCATCATCCCCTTTGGCCGGGGGAACTCCCGCTCGGTGCCTGCGGGCGTGGTGGTGGACCAGATCAAGCGGCTGGTGGACAAGGGCTTTAACGAGGTTGTTTTGACAGGCGTCGACCTGACCTCTTGGGGGGCGGACCTGCCGATGCAGCCGCGTCTGGGCGATCTTGTGCTGCGCATTCTCAAACTGGTACCGGACCTGCCCCGCCTGCGGATCAGCAGCATCGATTCCATCGAAGCTGACGACGCCCTGATGCAGGCCATCGCCACCGAACCCCGCCTAATGCCGCACCTGCACCTGTCGCTGCAGGCCGGGGACGACATGATCCTCAAACGCATGAAACGTCGCCATCTGCGGGACGATGCCATCGCGTTCTGCGAAGAGGCCCGCAAACTGCGCCCGGACATGACCTATGGCGCCGATATCATCGCCGGCTTCCCCACCGAAACCGAGGCGATGTTCGAAAACTCGCTCAGGCTGGTGGCGGAATGCGACCTGACTTGGCTGCACGTCTTCCCCTACTCCCCCCGTCCCGGCACACCGGCAGCGCGCATGCCGCAAGTCAACGGAAACGATATCAAAGCCCGCGCCGCGCGTTTGCGCGATGCCGGGCATGACCAAGTTGCCCGCCATCTTCAGGCGCAAGTCGGGCACACGCATCACGTGCTGATGGAAAACCCGCAGATGGGGCGCACAGAACAGTTTGCCGAAGTGGTCTTCGACACGCCCCAGACCGAAGGCGCCGTGGTGACAACCAAAATCAACGGCATTCTGGGCGGACAGCTGACCGCCTGATCGTGGCACTCCCGCCCTCTTCGGGGCCTGACGGCCCCTGCCAGAGGTTGGGCGTGGCGCGCTGCGCGCGTTTTGAGTATTTCTGGCAAAATGAAGGAGGAAGAGACCATCATGGCCGATCCCGTTCTCTACAGCTTTCGGCGCTGCCCGTACGCGATGCGGGCGCGGCTGGCCGTGGCCACCTCAGGGGTGAAGGTCGAACTGCGCGAAATCCTGCTGCGCGACAAGGCGCCGGAGTTTCTGAAGACCTCACCCAGCGCAACGGTCCCTTGTCTCAAAGTTGGCGATCTGGTTCTGGACGAAAGCCTCGACATCATGATCTGGGCCCTGCATCAGAGCGATCCGCAAGGCTGGCTCTCGATGCCCGCCGACGGCCAAGACTTGATCGCCCACGCCGATGGCCCCTTCAAGCGGGCCCTCGACCGCACCAAGTATCACACCCGCTATCCCGATCTGGACCCTGAAGACCAGCGCGCACAGGCAATGGCCTTTCTCAACGACCTGAACACCCGGCTTGAAGAGACCCCATGGCTCTTTGGCCCAACCCCAACCCTGTCGGATATGGCCATCCTGCCCTTCGTTCGCCAATTCGCCTTTATCGACAAGCCTCGGTTCGATGCCGAAGCAGCCCCTGCGTTGGGCCGTTGGCTCGACACCTTCCTCGCCTCGGACCTGTTCGCAAAGATCATGCCAAAGCTTCCGGTCTGGAAAGCGGGCGATCCCCCGACCTTCATTTTGCAGGAAATACTCGCGCCGCAGGCATCGGGGCGGGCCTGACCCGCCCCAGAATTTTCATGTGCGCCGCAAGGCGCGCCGCTGGTCTACGCCGCAGCCACAAGCCCCGCGCGGGTTTTCAGCACCCCAAGCGCGGCTTGCGCCGCCTCGCACCCCTTCTCGACGAAATGCGCGCGGTAGATCGCATTGTGGTGTTCGGTCTCCTGGTAATGGTGCGGCGTCAACGATACCGAAAGCACCGGCACACCAGTATCGAGCCCGGCCCGCATCAGGCCATCGACCACCGCCTGGGCAACAAAATCATGGCGATAGATCCCACCATCCACGACGAAAGCGGCACAGGCCACCGCGCCGTACCGCCCGCTGGCCGCAAGGTCGCGTGCCAACAGCGGCATTTCGAAGGCGCCGGGCACGTCGAACACGTCCACCTGCGCCGCAGGGATGACTTCGCAGAATCCGGCAAACGCCTGATCGACGATATCGGCATGCCATTGCGCCTTGATGAAGGCAAATCGGGTGTGTGTCATATCGGTCTCTCCTTTTGCAACAGACACGTCACCCAAGGCGATCACGAACAACACCGGCGCGCCCTGGCAAAAGGGCGCCCGCGTTGCACGTTCTCTTCCATCCGGACTATCACCGTCGGCTCCGGCCTCTCACCGGATCTGCTTGTCACCCGACCATCGGTCGGGCCGCTCGCGGGCTCATGAGGTCTCCCCCATATACCGCCGGTGGGGAATTTCACCCCGCCCTGAGAACATCACCACCTTGCCAACCCGGAACGTCCCCTGCAACATCCAATCGACCAAGGAGACGCACCGGCACATGCACCCGAACCCCGCCTTTCGCACCATTCCTTCCGAGGACAATCTCGCCTTTGCCCGCGAACGCGGCTTTGGCATCCTGACTACGCCGGGCGACGCTGCACCGCTGATGTCGCATGTGCCCTTCGTGCTTGACCCGGACGGCACCCATGCCGACCTGCATCTCGTGCGCTCCAACCCGATGGCCCGCGCGGTTTCCGGGCCAACCCCGGCGCGCATCGCGATCAGCGGCCCCGACAGCTATATCTCGCCGGACTGGTACAACCTGCCCGACCAGGTTCCGACCTGGAACTATGTCGCTGTACATCTCACCGGGACGCTGTCCCCGATGCCCGACGATCAATTGCCCGGCCTTCTCGACGAGCTGTCGCTGCAATTCGAAGCCCATCTTCTGCCCAAGCCGCCATGGACAAGGGACAAGATGACCCCCGGGGCCTTTGAGCGCATGCTGCGCATGATCCGCCCCTTCCGCCTGACCATCAACGATGTTGCGGGCACGTGGAAGCTTGGCCAGAACAAACCCGCCTCCGCCCGCCACGCGGCGGCAGACCAGATTGGCGCATATGGCGTCGGCGCAGAAACCCGTGTGCTCGCGGGGCTCATGCGCTCGCCCGTGGCCGAGCCTGACCAGCAAGAAGGATAATCCGATGCAACTGATCCATTCCCCGGCGTCGCCGTTCGTGCGCAAGGTGCGCGTGACGCTGATCGAAACCGGACAACAGGACGATGTAGAGCTGATTCCCGTGGCGACCACGGCCCTCAACACCGCACCCGAGGCCGCGGCGGCCAACCCGCTGGGCAAGATTCCTGCCCTGATCCGCCCCGATGGCCCGGCGATCTATGACAGCCGGGTGATCTGCCGCTACCTTGCTGCGCGCGCCGGGGCCAACCTCTATCCCGAGGACCGGCTCTGGGATGTGCTCACGCTTGAGGCCACCGCCGACGGCATCCTCGAAGCGGCTGTTCTGATGGTCTACGAAAAGCGCCTGCGTCCCGAAGAGATCGTGTTTGAGCCGTGGCTCGAGGCCCAATGGGGCAAGGTCACAAACGCGCTCGACGTGTTGAATGAACGCTGGATGAGCCACCTCAAGGGCCCCGACAGCATGGCACAGATCGCCGTCGGCTGCGCCCTTGGCTATCTTGATTTCCGCCATGGCGACCGTGATTGGCGCCGGGGCCGTGACGGGCTGGCCGCGTGGTATGCAGAATACGCCCAGCGCGAGAGCATGCAGGCCACGATCCCCGAAGGCTGACCCGCAAAAACAAGGAGCGGCCCGAAAGCCGCTCCTTTTTTCTTACTCGGCTGCCACCGGCGCGCTGGCTTTCGCCACCTTCACCGCCGAGTATTTGAACTCGGGGATCTTGCCATAAGGGTCCAGCGCCGCGTTGGTCAGGATATTCGCCGCCGCCTCGACATAGGCAAAGGGCAGGAACACGTTGTCCTCGGCCACAGCGCGATCCGCCCGCGCCATCACCGTCACCGTGCCGCGCCGCGTGCTCAACTCCACATACTCCCCCGGTGCGACACCAAGGGCGCGCAGCGTCTTGGGATGCATGGAACAGTTCGCCTCTGGCTCAACCGCATCAAGCACCTTGGACCGCCGGGTCATCGACCCGGTGTGCCAATGTTCGAGCTGCCGCCCGGTGATCAGCACCATCGGATAGTCCGCGTCCGGTGTCTCATCGGGCGGGATCACGTCTGCGGGGCGGAAGCTCGCCCGCCCTGCGGCCCGCGGGAATCCGTCACCAAACACGATCGGCTGGCCTGGATCTTCGGGCGACAGCGAAGGATAGGTCACCGCCGTGCGCTCAAGACGCTCCCAGGTGATGTTGTCGAGCGAACCCATGTTAAGCTTCATCTCGGCAAATACCTGGCTTGGGTGGTCATACGCCCAGTTCAGCCCAAGCCGTTTGGCCAGCTCCACTTCGATCCACCAATCTTCCTTGGCCTCGCCCGGCGGCGTGCAGACAGGCCGCCCCATCTGCACCTGCCGGTTGGTGTTGGTCACGGTGCCCGATTTCTCGTACCACGCGCTTGATGGCAGGATCACATCGGCGTAGTTCGCCGTTTCGGTGAGGAAGATGTCCTGCACCACCAGGTGCTCCAGCTTGGCCAAGGCGGCTCGGGCGTGATCAACGTCAGGGTCCGACATGGCCGGGTTCTCGCCAAGGATATACATGCCGCGAATGTCGCCATCGTGGATCGCATGCATGATCTCGACAACGGTCAGGCCCTTTTCATTGCTGAAATCCTCGGACTGCCAGACCTCTGTAAAGGCCGAGCGCACCCCATCATCCATCACGCTCTGGTAATCCGGCAGGAACATCGGGATCAGACCCGCATCCGAGGCCCCCTGTACGTTGTTCTGCCCCCGCAAGGGGTGCAGACCCGCGCCCGGTTTGCCGACATTGCCGGTCATCAGGGCAAGGTTGATCAAACAGCGCGCATTGTCGGTGCCGTGAATGTGCTGGCTGACACCCATCCCCCAGAAGATCATACCCGCCTTTCCGGCGGCAAAGGTCCGCGCCGCCGCGCGCAGCTCGTCTGGGTCGATGCCACAGATCGGCGCCATCTTCTCGGGGCTGAACCCTTCAAGATGCGCCTTCATCGCCTCCCAGTTCTCCGTGAACTGCGCGATGTAATCGGCGTCATAAAGCTCTTCCTCGACGATCACATGCATGATCGCGTTGAGCATCGACACGTCGCCGCCCGCCTTGAATTGCAGGCGATGGGTTGCGAACCGTCCCAGCCCCACGCCGCGCGGATCCATCACGATCAACTTACCCCCACGCTTGGCGAACTGCTTGAAATAGGTCGCGGCGACAGGATGGTTCTCGATCGGGTTACACCCGATCACGATGGCCACATCCGCATTCTTGATCTCGTTGAACGTCGCGGTCACGGCGCCGGACCCCACGTTTTCGATCAGCGCCGACACCGACGAGGCATGACAAAGCCGCGTGCAGTGATCGACGTTGTTATGGCCAAACCCCTGCCGGATCAGCTTCTGGAACAGATAGGCTTCCTCGTTCGAGCACTTGGCCGAGCCGAACCCGGCCACGTATGTGCCCTTCTGATCCCGCAACCGTGCCAGCCCAACTGCCGCGGCATCCAAAGCCTCTTCCCACGACGCTTCGCGGAAATGAGTCATCAGGTTGCCCGGATCGACGTTCAGCCCCTTGGCCGGCGCGTCTTGGCGCCGGATCAAAGGCTTGGTCAGGCGATGCGGGTGTTCGATATAGTCAAACCCGAACCGGCCCTTCACGCACAAGCGGTTTTCATTGGCAGGCCCGTCGATCCCCTCGACATACTTGATCTTGTCGTCCTTGATCTTGAACTTGATCTGGCAGCCCACCCCGCAATAGGGGCAGACCGAGTCCACTTCGCGGTCAAAATCGGCACTGTCCCCGGCGCCGGTTTCATCCAGCATCGCCGCTGGCATCAAGGCGCCTGTCGGACAGGCCTGCACACATTCGCCACAAGCGACGCAGGTCGAGTTGCCCATCGGGTCGTCCTGATCGAACACGATCTTGGCCGAACTGCCACGCCCACCCATGCCGATCACATCGTTCACCTGCACTTCGCGGCAGGCCCGCACACAGAGATTGCAGTGAATGCAGGCGTCAAGGTTCACGCTCATCGCCACGTGGCTCGCATCCAACAAAGGAATGCTTTCGGGCGCTTTCGCCGGAAAACGGCTTTCTTCCACCCCGTTCAACGCCGCCATTTCCCAGAAATGGCTCGACGCGTCATGTTTGACCTCGGGCTGGTCGGCGGCCAGCAGCTCGACCACCATCTCGCGCGCCTTCTTCGCCCGGTCGCTTTCGGACTTCACCACCATGCCCTCCGAGGCCGGTCGAATGCACGACGCCACAAGCGTGCGCTCTCCTTCCACCTCAACCATGCAGGCGCGACAGTTTCCATCCGGGCGATAGCCCTTGGCCGGTTTGTGACACAGATGCGGAATCACCAGACCCCGCCCATGCGCCGCCTCCCAGATCGTGGTGCCCTCGGGCACGGTAACGTCTTCGCCATTGAGGGAGAAGGTTACCATTTCGATATGTGCTCCGTCAGCCATCTCAAATCTCCTCCCCGAAATGCTTCATCACCAGGCGGATCGGGTTCGGCGCCGCCTGCCCCAAACCACAGATCGAGGCATCGCCCATCACCTGGCACAACTCTTCCAGAAGCGGCTGATCCCAGCGTTCCGCCTGCATCAGCTTCACGGCCTTCTCGCACCCTGCACGGCAGGGCGTGCACTGCCCGCAGCTCTCGTCTTCAAAGAACCGCAGCATATTGAGCGCCGCCCCCCGCGCCGAATCCTGATCGCTCAGGACCACCACGGCGGCCGACCCGATAAAGCTGCCATGCGGCTGCAACGTGTCAAAATCGAGCGGAATGTCATCCATCGACGCTGGCAACAGCCCCGATGACGGCCCACCCGGCTGATAGGCCTTGAAAACATGCCCCTCGGCCATGCCCCCGGCGGCTTCGATCACATCCAGAATGGTCGACCCCGCAGGCAACAGGTGCACACCGGGGTTTTTCACCCGGCCCGAAACCGAATAACTGCGCAGCCCCTTGCGACCGTTCTTCTCGACCGCGAAAACCTCCGGCCCTTCACGGCAGATCCGACCCACCCAATAGAGCGTTTCGACGTTGTTCACGAGCGTCGGACGGCCAAACACACCGACCTGCGCCACAAATGGCGGGCGATGACGCGGCAACCCACGCTTGCCTTCGATCGACTCGATCATGGCGCTCTCTTCGCCACAGATATAGGCCCCGGCCCCCCGTCGCAGGTCGATATACCCCGGCGCCACGATCCCGGCCTCTTCCAGCGCAGCAATTTCGCGCCGCAGGATTTCCAGCACCGCCGGATACTCGTCGCGCATGTAGATGAAACAGGTCTCCGCCTCGACCGACCAAGCCGCGATCAGCATGCCCTCAAGGAACATGTGCGGCGTGCGCTCAAGATAAAAGCGGTCTTTGAACGTGCCCGGCTCGCCCTCATCGCCGTTCACGGCCAGATAACGCGGCCCCTTCTCGGCACGTACGAATTCCCATTTCTTGCCCGACGGGAACCCGGCCCCGCCCAGACCGCGCAGGCCCGAGGAGAGCACTTTCTCCCCCTCGGCCACCGGATCGCCGTCTTCGCGCAGCCGCAAAAGCGTGCCATACCCCCCCGCCGCACGATAAGCCGCGAAATCCTCGTAGTCCGGCACATGCGCATGGGTGTCCCCTGCCGAAATCGCCGCCGCCACCTTCTCGGGCGTCGCATGGTCGATATGGTTGTGCCCGATCTCCAACACCGGCGCCGTATCACAACGCCCCATGCAGGGCGCGCGCAACACTCGCACCTCGGCCGGGTCCAGCCCGTCCTGCAACGCTGTCCTCAGCGCCTCGGCCCCCGCCATCTCGCAGGACAGCGAATCACACACCCGGATCGTCAGGGCGGGCGGCGGGGTGTTCCCCTCGACCACCACGTCGAAATGGGCATAGAAGGTGGCCACCTCGTAAACCTCGGCCTGCGCGATCCCCATCTCATCCGCAAGCGCACGCACATGCGCGGCGGACAGATGTCCGCAAGCATCCTGAATAACATGCAAAAATTCGATCAGAAGGTCCCGCCGCCGGGGCCGATTCCCCAACAGGGCGCGCACCTCATCCAGCGCGGCATCGTCTAACTGCCGCCCCTTGGGTGTGCGCCGGGATTTGCCGGTGCCCTTCTTCTTCCAGATGCCTTTTTGATCGTCCAGCGGTGCCATGCTGCCCTCCTTGCCAGAGCGCAACAGTGACATCAGCCAAACTGATAATCAATCGCCCCGAAATGAAGGCGCATTAACTTTTACTTATCAAGAGAGCGCCAACATCCGACGCAGCGCCTCGACTGCGGGCAAACCCGGATCGCGCCGCGCACTGACCAGCGCAACTTCCTTTTCGACTTCCGGCTCCACCAGCGGCAGCGCCACCGTGCCTGTGCCCCCGCCCAGCGATTGCACCAGCAACTCGGGCACCACGGTCGCGGCCATCCCGTTCGCGGCCATCACCATCGAGGCCGTGAATCCGTTGGTTTCCGCCACCACGCGCGGCACAAGCCCCAGCTCGGCAAACAACGTATCCAGGATGCGCCGGTTGCGCATTCCCGGTTCAAGAAGGCTCAACGGCAACGCTGCCGCCTCTTCCCAGCGTGCAACGCCCTCATGGCGCGGCGCCATCGCCTCGGGCGCCAGCAACAGATAGCGCTCGTCATAGAGCCGCTCGACCCGCAAAAGATCCCGCGACACGCCTTCCGCATAGGTCATCCCGGCGTCGAACCGCCCGTCCTCAAGGCCCTGCTGAATCTCCAGCGATGTGGCCGCGAGAATTCGCAGGGTGATACCGGGATGCCGGTCATAGAGCCGACGCGCGGTCTGGGCCGCAAAGGCCACCGCCGTCGGAACCACCCCCAGCGATAGCCGCCCGGTGATGTCGCCCCGCGCCGAGCGGAACTCGGCTTCCAGAAGCTGCACATTTTCCATGATCTTGCGCGCATGGCGCACCAGCGCTTCACCCTCCGGGGTGAAACCGCGAAACCGGTTGCCCCGCGTCACCACCGACGTGCCCAGACGTTCCTCCATCTTGCGGATGCGCATGGAAAAGGCCGGTTGGGACACGCCACATTCCTCCGCCGCACGTGCAAAATGCCGGTGCCGCGCCAAAGCGGACAAGAACTCCAGATCTCTCAGGCTGATCACGGCGCGCCGCCTCCTCTGCATTCCGTCTCTGCCCATAGCAGCTTTGCCACTGCCGGGCGACTCACTCTGCCGGACGATTCCCCCGGCACTTTCTTTTTCCGAAAATACCCTGGGGAGTCGCGCAGCCCTGCGCGACGGGGCAACGCCCCGCCCTCCCTGCGACGGTGGCCAGCGGCCAACGGCGCGGACATCCTGCGCGCCAAAGGCGCCCATTTCCACCACCTTGCCCGGAATCACCCCAAGTTGCGGCCCATATGCTGCACAAGCGCGACAGAGAGACGCGAGGGCTTGTCAGAGGCGAATGTTCGCTGGACGGGTAGCAACTCTCTCGTTAAATAGCGGCGGGGAGAGGCTGCGGGACACCGCGGCCCCAACGATATTGGCCGGATTTCGGCTGAAAAATGGAGAGAACCTCGTGTCCCACGCAGAAGATCACGAAGGCACCCGCAGAGACTTCCTCTACTACGCCACCGCTGGCGCAGGTGCCGTGACCGCAGGTGCCGCCGTCTGGCCGCTGGTCAACCAGATGAACCCCTCCGCGGATGTCCGGGCGCTGTCGTCGATTCGCGTCGATACGTCGGGCATCGAGCCCGGCACGCAGCTGACTGTAAAATGGCTCGGCAAGCCGGTGTTCATCCGCCGCCGCACCCAGGACGAAATCGACGCAGCCCGCGCCACCCCGGCATCGGAACTGCCGATCGACCAGATGTCCCAGAACGCCAACAAGCCCGGCTCCGACGCCTCGGACGAGAACCGCTCGATGGACGAAGCTGGCGAATGGCTGGTGATGATGGGTGTGTGTACCCACCTCGGCTGTGTGCCGCTTGGTGATGGCGCCGGTGACTTCGGCGGCTGGTTCTGCCCCTGTCACGGGTCGCACTACGACACATCCGGCCGTATCCGCAAAGGTCCGGCTCCCGAAAACCTTCATGTTCCGATCGCCGCCTTTGAAGGCAGCGAGCTGGTCCTCGGATAAGGAACGCGCACATGTCCGGAATTCCTCACGATCATTACGAAGCCAAGTCGGGCGCCGCAAAGTGGGTCAACTCCCGCCTGCCCGTCATTGGCCTGATCTATGACACCATCATGATCCCCACCCCCAAGAACCTGAACTGGTGGTGGATCTGGGGCATCGTCCTGGCCTTCTGCCTGGCGCTGCAGATCGTCACCGGTATCGTTCTGGTGATGCACTACACCCCGCATGTCGACCTGGCCTTTGCCTCGATCGAACACATCATGCGTGACGTGAACGGTGGCCACATGCTGCGCTACCTGCACATGAACGGCGCCTCGCTGTTCTTCCTGGCTGTTTACATCCACATCTTCCGCGGCCTGTTTTACGGCTCCTACAAGGCGCCCCGCGAAATCACGTGGATCGTCGGCATGATCATCTACCTCCTGATGATGGCCACCGGCTTCATGGGCTATGTTCTGCCCTGGGGTCAGATGTCCTTCTGGGGTGCGACCGTGATCACCGGCCTGTTTGGCGCGATCCCGTTCGTGGGTGAATCGCTGCAGACTTTCCTCCTGGGCGGCCCGGCCGTGGACAACGCCACGCTGAACCGCTTCTTCTCGCTGCACTACCTCTTGCCCTTCGTGATTGCCGCACTGGTGATCGTGCATATCTGGGCCTTCCACACCACCGGGAACAACAACCCGACCGGTGTCGACGTGCGTCGCGGTTCCAAGGAAGAAGCCAAGAAAGACACCCTGCCGTTCTGGCCCTACTTCGTGATCAAGGACCTGTTCGCCCTGTCGCTGATCCTCGTGGTGTTCTTTGCGATTGTCGGCTTCATGCCCAACTATCTGGGTCACCCCGACAACTACATCGAAGCCAACCCGCTGGCGACGCCCGCACACATCGTTCCGGAATGGTACTTCCTGCCGTTCTACGCGATCCTTCGCGCCTTTACCGCCGATGTCTGGGTTGTGATGTTCGCAAGCTGGATCACCGGTGGCATCATCGACGCCAAGTTCTTCGGTGTGCTTGCCATGTTCGCAGCGATCATCGTCATGGCGCTGGTGCCCTGGCTGGATACCTCGCGCGTGCGCTCGGGTCGTTTCCGTCCCCAGTTCAAGTGGTGGTTCTACCTCTTGGTCATCGACTTCATCGTCCTGATGTGGGCCGGCGCAATGCCCGCCGAACCGCCCTACTCGACCATCTCTCTGATCGGGTCGGCCTACTGGTTCGCCTATTTCCTCGTGATCCTGCCCATCCTGGGTGTGATCGAAAAGCCGACAACCCCGCCGGCCACGATCGAGGAAGACTTCGAAGCCCATTACGGCAAGCCTGCTGAATAAGAAGGAAACAGGATAATGCTTAAGAAACTTAGCATCGCCGCAGTTGCTGCCCTGTCCCTTTCGGCAGGTGGCGCGATGGCCGCAGGTGGCGCTGGCCACATCCACGACGTGGACTTCAGCTTTGAAGGTCCGTTCGGCAAGTTCGACCAGAACCAGCTGCAGCGCGGCCTTCAGGTCTACACCGAAGTCTGTTCGGCCTGCCACGGTCTGCGCTACGTGCCGTTGCGCACGCTCGCAGACGAAGGTGGTCCGCACCTGCCCGAAGATCAGGTTCGCGCCTATGCCGCGCAGATGGACATCTACGACGCCGAGCTGGAAGACGATCGCCCGCGCAAGCCCACCGATCACTTCCCGATGTCGGGCGATCCCAACGCGCCTGACCTGTCACTGATGGCCAAGGCCCGCGCGGGTTTCCACGGTCCTGCCGGAACCGGTATCAACCAGTTCATCAAAGGCATGGGTGGCCCGGAATACATCGCCTCGATCCTGACCGGTTACACCGGTGAGGAGAAAGAGGAAGCGGGTACCACTTTCTACGAAAACACCGCCTTCCCGGGCGGCTGGATCGCCATGGCGCCCCCGCTCTATGGTGAGGACGTGGAATTTGCCGACGGTCACTCGAACTCGCTGCACCACGAAGCCGAAGACGTTGCGGCCTTCCTGATGTGGGCCGCCGAGCCCAAGATGATGGCCCGCAAACAGGCCGGTTTCATCGGCGTGCTGTTCCTGACCGTGCTGACCGTGCTTCTGTACCTGACCAACAAGAAGCTTTGGGCACCGATCAAAGGCAAGAAACTGGATCTCTGATCCACGCCAGATCTCGAAAACCGAACCCCGTCCGGCATGTCCGGGCGGGGTTTTTCTTTGGAGCCAAACTGCAAACGGCGCTGTCGGACGGTTCACCCATCCATCGGCGCCACGGCCCGCTGATAAAGATGCCATGTCGTGTGCCCAAGGATCGGCAACGTAAAGACCAGCCCCAGAAACGCGGGGACCATGGACAGCAGCACAGTGATCGAAATGATCGCCGCCCAACCAAGCATGACCACCGGGTTTTGTTTGACGACCTCGACCGAGGTCAGCATGGCAGTCACGAAATCGCACTCCCGGTCCAGCAGCATGGGCATGGCCACAACCGTCACCGTGAACAGGGCGGCAGACAGCAACGCCCCTGAACAGGTGCCGATGGCAAGAAAGGTCCACCCTTCGGGCGTGAAGAAAACGGTGTTCAGAAAGCCACCGACATCCGAAAATGACGCATTCTGCAGGATGATCGCCAGCCACAGCCGCACCTGGTACATCCACACCCAGAAAATGAACAAGGTGACAAAGGCCATCCAGCCCATCTCACGTTTGCGCTGATCGGCCATGACGGCAAGGATATCCGCCCAGCCAAAGCTTTCCCCCTTCTGCAAACGGCGCGACATCTCATAAAGCCCGGCGGCAGCAAAGGGTGCGACCAGCGGAAAGCCGACGACGGCGGGAATGATCATCCAGATCTTGCCGAGCCAGACAAGGCACCAGACAAGCAGAATGCCGAAAACCGCGTAGAACAGGCCGAAAAAGCCGCTCATGAACGGGTGGGCAAGGAAATCGGAAAACCCGGCCTTCAGCGATGCGGTGATATCATCGGCGGTCACCTTGTTGACCTCTGGAATGCCCCCTTGCTGCGGCGTCGGGGCGTCCGATTGCGTGGACTTTTCGGTATTGGATGTCATGAAACACTCCTCCCAATGCGTTGCGCCGCGCTGGACCGTTTACCCCCGTTTCGGCGGAACACGGACATCCTTCCTCTGACGACAAGTCTGCATCAGGCGGGGTTTTCGGGCAAGTGGCGGCCTGACCGGGCTTGTTCACCTCCGTTGGCATAGCCCCCTTGTCACCGCGCGCTGCGTTAACCCCGCGGTTTTTCCGATCCCGCACCGACGCAATACCGACGTGATACCGACGCGAAACCGAACCCCCAAAACCCCATGAAACAAGGCCATTGACCCCGGGTCGCGCGGCCTGTGCATTGACCCCCGCGTGCGACCTGTTACGGTTTCGCTAACCTTTGAGGAGCCCGCCATGTCCCATGCCCTGATCGTGATCGACGTCCAGAATGATTTCTGCCCCGGCGGGGCGCTGGCCGTGCCGGACGGCGATGCCATCGTTGCCGGGATCAACGCGCTGATGCCTGATTTCGACGCCGTGATCCTGACCCAGGACTGGCACCCGGCGGGCCATTCGTCCTTTGCATCCTCGCATGATGGCAAGGGCCCGTATGAGCTTGTCGACATGCCCTATGGTCCACAGGTGCTCTGGCCGGATCACTGTGTTCAGGGCACCCCTGGCGCCGCCTTTCACACCGATCTGGATACAACCCGCGCCGATCTCATTATCCGCAAGGGTTACAACCCGGCCATCGACAGCTACTCGGCCTTTTTCGAGAACGACCAGAGCACACCAACGGGGCTGGAGGGTTATTTGAGGACGCGGGGCATCACCGAACTGACCATGGTCGGCCTTGCCACCGATTTCTGCGTCAACTTCTCGGCCCAGGACGCCGCCCGCTTGGGCTTTGCCGTGACCGTGCGCCGCGATCTCTGCCGCGCGATTGATCTGGACGGATCGCTGGATGCGGCGCTTGCCGGGATGACGGACAAGGGCGTCACGCTGGCCTGATCAAAAATTGCCTAATTCTTAAGGATTTACCCCATAGAAATGGATCATCTTTGCAGAAGGATGATCCCCGAAATGGGCGCCGAAATTCTCGAGATCGACCGTCGCCTGGCCCTCTTCGACCGACGGAACACTCCTGTGGGCCTGCTGGAACGCTATGCCGTCGGGCGGGTGAAACACTTTCTCGGACGCCAGGTCCTGACTCTCACCGGCGCGCTCTCCCTTGTGATCCTCGCTTCACCCCAGATCGGCGCACTGGCGGTGCTGCTTGCCCTGACTGGCGAGGCGATTGACTGTCTCTACCTGCGCCGCGTCCCCGCGCAGATGGCAAGGGGAGCCTCGTTCCGGGACGCCTATGTTCTTTCGACCTGCACCGCGGTTCTTCAGGGCACCACCATCGCCGCCTGCGTCTGCCTTGCATGGTTCTCCGCGCCCGGTGAGGCCGGGATGTTCTTCTGCCTCGCCTACCTGACCGGCGCGGCGATCAATGGCGGCGTCGTGCTCCCTTTTCACAAGGCCGCCGCCTTGGGTCGATTGATTGTTTATGCGCTCACGGTGCTTGGGCTTTTTGTGATCGAGGTACTGCACGAACAACACGCCACCATCGCTTTTTTCTACAATCTCTTCGGGGCCGTGATGATGGCCTACATGGTGTTTGTCTTCATCACCTTCGTACAGGCCGGGCACCGTCGCGAAACCCGCAACAGCCTGAACCTGCTCAAGCAGGGGCTTGAACTGGCCAAGGCCAACTCCGCCCTGCAAGCCCAGCAAAGCGAAATGCGTCGTCTGGCAATTGTCGCCGAACGCGCGCTCGACAGCGTCATCGTCAGCGACGTGCGAGGCAGGATACTCTGGGTCAATGACGCCTTCACACGCATCACCGGCTTCAAACCAAACGAGGTTGTCGGCCGCAGACCCGCCGATATTCTCAACGGGCCCGACACGTCCGAGGAAACCAGCCGCGAGATTGCCGAGGCCATTCAGGACGGGCGCAGCCACCGGGCCGAAATCATCAACTATACCAAGGACGGGCGCCGCATCTGGATTGAAACGAACCTCGCCCCCGTATTCGATGAAACCGGCAACATGGAAATGGTCATCGCGATCGAACGCGACGTGACGCTCGCCAAGCAACATCATGAGGAGCTCGCCCAGGCCAAGCGCGCCGCCGAAGAGGGTGAGCGCGCCAAGGCCGATTTCCTCGCCAGCATGAGTCACGAAATCCGCACGCCGATGAATGGCATCATCGGTATGTCCGACCTATTGTGCGATGCCGACTTGTCCGAAGAATCCCGGCTTTACGTCAACACCATTCGCCACTCTGCCGAAGCGCTGTTGACCATCATCAACGATATCCTCGACTTTTCCAAACTGCGCGCAGGCGAGATGCAGATCAATGCCGTTCCGTTCGACCCATCCGATTGCATTGACGGGGTCCTGAACCTGCTGCGCCCCGAGGCGCAGGGCAAGAATGTGAAACTGACCTTAACGGGACAGGAGTCGCTTCCTGACCGCATCATGGGTGATGACGTTCGCCTGCGTCAGATTCTTGTGAATGTGATCGGCAATGCGGTCAAATTCACGGCGCACGGTGAGGTTGCGGTGCATCTTGAAACCAAGGACAGGGCAGACGGCCTGTTGCTCTCCATCGACGTGACTGACACGGGAATAGGCATTCCCAATGACCGGATCGAACGCATTTTTGAACAATTCGCGCAGGCTGATGCCGCCACCACCCGGCAGTTCGGCGGCACGGGCCTTGGTTTGTCGATCTCTCGCGGGCTGGCGCGCAGGATGGGGGGGGGACATCACTGTATTCTCCACGCCGGGCAAAGGATCCTGCTTCACCATCACCCTCCTGCTTCAGCATGTGGATGCCGACGTAGAACAGACTCACGATGCCCAGCGCCCCCCCTCTGAAAAAGCGCTTGCCGGAATGACCATCCTTCTGGCTGAAGACAACAAGACCAACCGCCTCGTGATCGCCAAGTTTCTGCGGGACGCCCAGGTGGATCTCATTGCTGCCCATAATGGGCGCGAGGCCGTCGAACTGGCCAGCGCACACAGGCCCGATGTCATCCTGATGGACATGAGCATGCCCGAAATGGACGGCATTGACGCCACCCGCGTCATTCGCCGGCAGCCCGGCGCGCAGCCCCGCATCATAGCCTTGACAGCCAATGCCTACCAAAGTGATCGCGACGCCTGTCTCGAGGCCGGAATGGACGCCTTTCTCACCAAACCCGTGAGAAAATCAGAACTCCTGCACCAGATCGCGCGGGCACCTGTCCGCCGCACCTGAAAACCCTTGCGGGGAAAGGGCTTGGACCCCTGTGAAATAATGGGTATCAACGGCAAACAACCGTAATCCGGGGGCCCGAGCCTATGGTCGATATCGCCACGCGAGTCTGGAACCACAAGTGGAAGATTGATCCCATTGTGCGCTCCCTGATCGACAACGACTTTTACAAACTGCTGATGTGCCAGTCGATTTTCCGGAACCGTCCGGATGCAACAGTGACCTTCAGCCTGATCAACCGCACGAGCGCCGTGCGCCTTGCCGATTTGATCGACGAAGGTGAGTTGCGCGAACAGCTGGATCACATCCGCTCGCTATCCCTGTCCCGCGGTGAAAGCACCTTCCTGCGCGGCAACACGTTTTACGGCAAACGCCAGATGTTCCGCCCGGATTTCATGGAGTGGTTCGAAAACCTGCGCCTGCCCGACTACCACCTTGAAAAACGCAATGGGCAGTACGAGTTGACCTTCGAAGGCAAGTGGCACGAGGTCATGCTCTGGGAAATCCCGGCGCTTGCGGTGCTGATGGAACTGCGCGGTCGCGCGGTGTTGCATGACATGCGCCGGTTCGAGCTTCAGGTGCTTTATGCACGGGCGATGACCAAGCTCTGGGAAAAAATTGACCGGCTGCGCGACCTTCCGAACCTGCGTATCGCCGATTTCGGCACCCGTCGGCGCCACTCCTATCTCTGGCAGGACTGGTGTGTTCAGGCCATGGTCGAGGGTCTGGGGGACAAGTTCGTCGGCACATCGAACTGCCTGATAGCGATGAAGCGCGACCTCGAGGCCATTGGCACGAACGCGCATGAGCTTCCCATGGTGTTTTCTGCGCTGGCTGAAACCGATGCCGAACTACGTGAAGCGCCCTACAAGGTTTTAGCCGACTGGCACGAAGAGCACGAAGGCAACTTGCGCATCATCCTGCCTGATACCTATGGGACCGATGGGTTCCTCAAACATGCACCGGACTGGCTTGCGGGCTGGACCGGCATTCGCATCGATTCCGGCGATCCGACAACCGGGGCCGAAACCGCGATCCGCTGGTGGAAAGAGCGTGGAGAAGACCCAACTCAGAAGCTAATCATCTTTTCCGATGGTCTAGACGTGGAAAAAATCGAAGAGCTTCACAAGCAGTTTGCCGGGCGCGCCAAGATATCGTTCGGTTGGGGCACCCTGCTCACCAATGATTTCCGCGGCCTGACGCGGGGCGATGGGCTGGCCCCCTTCTCGCTGGTCTGCAAGGCCGTCAAGGCCAATGGCAACCCAACGGTCAAGCTTTCGGACAATCCCAACAAGGCGATGGGTCCGCAAGATCAGATCGATCGCTACAAGCGCGTGTTCGGGGTTGGGGAACAGGACGAGATGGACGTGATTGTTTAACCGCGCGCCTGGACGAAGGTCAGCGCACGCGCGATCACGCCCGGGTCGCGCAGGATGCGGTTGTGCCCGAGACTCTGGGTCATCTCCAGCGTGGCACCGGGCCAGAACCGCGCAAGCTTTTCCCCCTCATCCAAAGGCACTTGCCGGTCATCCTCATCATGCAGGATGAGCGCAGGTTGGCTGAGATGGCGCGCGGCCGACAAGGGACGGTAATCTTCGAAAGGCGCACCGTGGCGCGCTTCAAGCAAGGCTTGCGCCCGTCCCGCAACCTTCTGGCTGATCCCAAAGTGGCGGGCAATTCGCGGCAGATAGGTCTCGGGATGCACTGGCGGCGCAATCAGAACGGCGCGGTCAGCCTCCATTCCCTGATAGAGACACTCGACCAAGGCCGTGGAACCCAGCGAATGTGCCACCACAGCCTCTACCGGGCCGACGTGGCCGGCAACCTTGCTCAATGCCCGCGCCATCTCTTGAATGGCGGTCCGCTTTCCATCCGAAGCGCCATGCGCAGGGGCGTCGAACGCCACCACCCTGTACCCGGCGGTTACAAAAGGGGCAACAAAGCCGCCAAGCTGCCCGGCACGCCCCTCAAAACCATGCACAAGAAGCACAACTGGCCCTTCACCCCATTCATATAGTGCAAGCGAATCCGCCCCGTCGAAAGGCAGGCGGGACGGTCGTACCTGGCGCATCCAATCCTTTTCTCTCCGGGCCACAGGGAATCGGCGCGGCGTGGTGAAACGGTCTGCGTACCAGCGCGCCATGAGATCGGGGGCGGCGTGCGACAGGCTCCACAACCCGGCACGTATGCCCACCTTTCCGAGCATTTTCATTCGGTCACGCACCCGCGATGGATGTCGAAATCGGAGGGTTTGCGTCGTATCGGTCATATCGGCACCCATTGAGTTCCATTTTTAGACTCACTAGTAAATTCTATTTTAGAACTTTGTCAAGTCGTGCTATGAAACGCATATGAAATGGAATGAACTCCCTGACGAGGCCTGCCCCGTGGCGCGAGCCATGTCCGTGATCGGTGATCGCTGGACGTTGTTGGTGCTGCGCGATTGTCTGCTAGGTATTCGCAAGTTTGATCAGCTTCAGGCCGATCTCGGCATAACGCGACATGTTCTTGCCGAACGGTTGAAGAAACTGGAGTCAGCCGGCCTTCTGGAAAGACGCCCCTACCAGGAACGGCCAACTCGTTTTGAATACCGTCCAACGCAGGCCGCGCGCGATTTCGTACCGGTCATGCAGGTTTTGATCGGTTGGGCCGAGGCGCATATCCCTTCTGACAAAACGCCGCCCTATCGCATGGTCTCGCGCGCCACCAGAACACCGATCGCCCCGCGCGTGGTGGACGCCAATACCGGGGAAGAAATCACTTATCAGTCTATCTGGGCCGAACGCTCAGAGGATTAGAGCCACGCGCGCACCATTTCGAGCGCGCGTTGCGCGTAGTCCCGCACCGCCGGGTGATCATCAGGGTAGCGCCCGATGACCCAGCCACAGGACGCCAGCCCCCGCATCACCGTGAAGGACTGCAATAGCGTTTCGGCATCACCTGGCAAGGCGCGCACCTGCCCATACCCATCCAAAAGCGCCACGCCCAGCGCATCCCGGTTGGGCTGATCCCAATTCTGCGACATGGCGACGCCCAGCTCGTACATACGAAACCCGAAAACGCCGTCGTCAAAATCAATCAGGCGCACGCGGCCCCGGGAAACCAGCACGTTTTCTCGCAACGCATCGGCATGGATCAGACCGAAATCACCGGCCGCCGCTGCATGCTCCAGCAGAACCGTGCGCAACCGCGCCCGCGCTTGCAGAAGCAGCGCGGATTCCTCGGTCGAAAGGCTGGCATTCTCCCAGAACCGGCCCCACGCGGGCGTCTCGCCGACAAGCGCCTCGACATCCAGCACCCCACGCGTGAACCCGTCCGGTAATGTCGCATTGTCACTTTCGGTATGCAGCCGCGCCAGTTCCGCGCCAAGCGCCCGATGCAACGCCACCTGTTCGGCCTCGGGCATCGCCAGCGGCACGCCGCCTTCGCCAAGAGGCGCGCCGTCCATCCACGTCACAAGAGACGCCACCCGCCCCGGCACAGCGGCCAGCACGTCGCCATCCATCGCGCGGATCGGCAAGGGAACATCCATACCCGCCGCCCCAAGCGCCTCGGCCCACCACAATTCCGAGCGGATTGCATCGTCACTCTGATACCCCGGCCTATGAAGGCGCAGCGCCGCGCGTTCACCATTCGGCCCGCACGCTTCGAACACGACGTTTTCGCGGTTCTTGATCAGGCGCGGCGGCGCGGTCACGCCCCACGCCAGCAAGGCGTCCGAAGCAAGCTGATGGACATCCCGCTCCATCAGGTCACCGCCCCAAGTGCCGCGTCCATCACATCAACCAACTGGTCGGCATTCTCCCGGCTGAACACGCAGGGCGGGCGCACCTTGAGTGTGTTGGAATGCCGCCCGACGGAATGCAAAAGCACACCCCGGTCCCGCATTTCGTCGACCATGGCCGCGCAAAGCCCGGTCGCGGGCGCACCGTCGCGCCACAGCTCGGCCCCAAAAAACAACCCTGCCCCACGCACATCCGCGATCACGTCATGCCGCGCCTGCAACTCCCGCAACAGGCCCACCGCATAGACGCCCACATCGCACGCATTCTCCACCAGCGCTTCATCTTCGATCACCTGCAACACCGCCATGGCCGCAGCCGCACTCACCGGGTTGCCGCCAAACGTGTTGAAATAGCGGAACGCCTCCTGAAAGCAGGTCAGAATCTCTGGCCGCGTCACCACCGCCGCCACCGGGTGCCCGTTGCCCATCGGCTTGCCCAATGTCACGATGTCGGGCGCAAACCCAAGCCGTTCATGTCCCCACCAATGCGACCCGATCCGCCCGAAACCGGGCTGCACCTCATCGGCTATGATCAATCCACCCGCCTTGCGCACCGCGGCGATTGCACGATCCAGAAAGCCGCGCTCAAGCGTTGGAAAGCCCTCGTTGGCAAAATACGGGCATACGATCAGCGCAGACACACCATGCCTCGACGCGTCGAGCTCGGCCACGGCCTTCTCCACGCCCCGTGCAAAGGCTTCGGCCTGCCCCTCACGGCTCCCACCCACGGGGGCCATGTTGTCCGGCGCGGGCACCTGCCGGACGTGGTCCTGATAACCGCCCACCGGCACCTTGGAGGAATTGAGTTGCGACACCGCCGCCGTATTGCCGTGATAGGTGTTGTCCGTCCCGATGACCCCGGTCTTTCCGGTCAAGGCCTGCGCCATGCGCAGCGCGACGTCATTGGCCTCGGAGCCGGAACAGACCATCACAAGGCTGTCCAGATCATGCCCGAACTTCGCAGTGAGCGCCTCGCCGTAGTCAAGGATCATGTCATGCACATAGCGGGTGTGCGTGTTCAAGGCGCCAGCCTGTCGACAGATCGCCTCGACCACGCGGGGATGGCAATGGCCGACATGGGGCACGTTGTTGTAGCAATCGAGATACTGACGCCCGTCCTTGTCCCAGAGCCAGACGCCCTGTCCCCGCGCCACATGGACAGGCTCGCGATAAAACGTCGTCATATGCGGCCCCAGCAACCGTGCCCGCCGTTCCAGATCCGATGTCATGTCGCCAACCCCTTGATATTTGCGCCCCTTTGTTGGCGTCTTGGCCGCGCTGGTTCAAGCCCGAAATACGCAAGAATGGATTGCCGCTTTGCGGACCGCCCGCTAGGATGAGGAAAAATAAAACATACTGGCCGGGCAGCCATGAAACTTGAACGCATCGACATGTACGAGACGCGCCAACAAGCGCGCGAATCCGTTAAACGCATTTATGCGGAAAATCTCTTTGGCGCGGCGGAACCTCCCCCGCCGGGTACGCTGCGCGGTATTGACGTGCTGCCCGCGGCCGACATTGTTCACAAGCTTGCCCGCGCGCTGCAAATCGCATTGTCCACGCGGGGGCGATATCTGAACTACACCGCACCCCAGACCTATTTCGAAAAACTTGTCCTCAGCAAGTTCTTCGCGCCGGTCCCGATGCCCTCTCCGACGGACTGAACCGCCTGCGCCGAATACATCCCCGAAGACCTGCGCGACGTGGCAAGCACCATTCCCCCCGTATGGACAGGCAATACCCCGATTACCCCGGCTTTGCTGGACACCCTGTCGCTTGCACCGGGTACCTATTACGCGAAATCTAACACTGGTTGCACCACCAACTATAGTTTTTCGATCCCGCCCAAGGACGACCAGCTGGAGCGGCTGGAGCAGTACTCGGCCGGCTGGCTCAAACGCATACACGGGGTGCGCGCCGGGGAATGGTGGTACAGCATGATCCGCAATCAGAACCTGATCGAAGCGGACCTCTCTCCCAAGCCCGGCGAGTCTCTTGTGGACTGGAAGTTCCACGCCTGCCGTGGCCGCGTTTTCGCTGCGCAGGTGGATCAGGACCGCGCCACGGATCATCGCCAACTGATCTTTGACCGCGACTTCAACTTCGTCCCGGAAATGCTGTTCTTCCAGACGGGCGAAGGCCTGCCGCGCCCCGAAAACTATGACCTGATCCTGAAGGTGGCCGAAGCGATCTCGAAGCCGTTCGAATATGCCCGTGTCGACCTCTATCTTGTCGAAGATCGTATCTATCTGGGGGAAATCACCCTGGCGCCTGTGGGTGGGCAACGCCTGCCCATCTCGGCAGACCTGGATCTCTGGATGGGGCAGCGCTGGAAAGGTGGCATTTTTGACGAGGTCACTCCTCGCCCGTGATCTTACCACGCATGGCCTTGACCTCGCCGCGCACTTTCTTGGCCTTGAGGCGCCGTTGCTGTGAGCCCCATGTCGGCTTGGTCTTTACCCGCTTCTTGGGCGCGACAAGCGCCTTGCGGATCAGTTCGGCCAGCCGGTCTCGGGCAATTTCGCGATTGCGGGCCTGGCTTCGGGTTTCATCGCACTGGATCACGATGGCCCCATCCCGCGTCCATCTCCGCCCGGCCAGCCGCCGCAGCCGCGTCTTGACCGGCCCGTCCAGCGAAGGCGAACGCGCCGCTTCGAACCGCAATTCAACCGCCGTCGCCACCTTGTTCACATTCTGACCACCCGGACCGCTGGCGCGGACAAACTGTTCGGTCAGCTCCCAGTCCTGAATGGTGATCCCCTCGGCAACAACAAGCATGTCGGCCCTTTCAATGGTCCGTGTCTCAAATTGGTTACGAAATCCTGAACCGAATCCGGTTCGAAACGGTGAAATCGCAGAAACGGGCAACCACACCGACGCAATACCGACGCAATACCGACGTAATACCGACACGATACCGACAGCGCAAATCGGCGGGGTCCACGCAACGAAAAGGGCCGTTCCACGCGTGGGAACAGCCCTTCGAGATTGTAGGAGGTGCATCGGTTAGGTGAGCACCAATTCGGTTTTCGTTTCAGCCAAGGGCTGCCTCAGCTGCACTCCTTCCGAACTGTTCCGACACTGCTCTCCATAGCTTCTCTAGACAATGGGCACCTCCTTTCAGATTGTTTCGCGTACCCTCAGCCTGCCACAGGATGAGGATATGTCAAACAAAATCATGTGGTCCGGTGCACCATATTCCCCACGATGATGCGGAATGGCACAAGAGCGAGCAGCGCCAGCGAAAGTTTGACCATCCAATCGGCAAATCCGAGGCTGACCCAAAGCGGCACGACCGGGCCCGCACCCAGAAGCGGCAGCATTTCACCCGCCCAGCTCACATCATTGCCCGGCTCGAGAAAGCTCAGCGCGCCGGAAAAAGCGATCGTAAAGAAAATCGCGGTATCTGCGGAAGAGCCGATCAAGGTCGAAGCCAACGGCGCCCGCCACCAGCGCCCTTCGCGCAGACGGTCGAAAATCGCAACGTCCAGCAGTTGCGCAGTCAGAAACGCGAGACCCGAGCCCAGCGCGATCCGCAAGGTGACGGCGGGATAGGTAAAGCCATCGCCTTCAAGCATGATCTGGGTACCGATGACGGAACAGATGACGCCGACGATGAAACCGGCAAAGACCACCTGGCGCGCGGCGGCAGCGCCGTAGACGCGGTTCATCACATCCGTGACGAGAAAGGCGAGAGGATAGGTAAAGGCCCCCCAGGTCAGCCATTGACCAAAGAGAAACTGAACAAGGATGTTGGACGCGACGACGATCGCGGCCATGGCAAGAATGCCTGGAATGTGGATACGCTGCATGTTTTCTGAGCCCGTTTTGACAAGGTAGCGGCGACTTGGCCCCGCACCATGCGGGACGGGCGGCGTTTAACGGGCGAAACGCCTTAAATCAAGGGGTTTTGATCACGACGTATTCGACGATCTCGGTTCGCTGGAGCAGGCGGAAGTTGTCATCCGAGATCATCGTGAGGCGAATGCGGCCAAGCTCATCCCGCCAGACCGACAGCCCTTCGAGATTATCGTGGACGCCTACCCCTTTGTGAAACAACAGCTTTTCGTCGTGCAACCTGTCGCCGGACATGGCAAAGCTGCGCACTCGTGTCCGAAAACCAAGCCCGTTGAACCCCCTTTCAAGAAGGTAAAGGCGGCCATCAGGGCCGAAATCCATACCTACGGGTTGAAACTGTTTATCGCGTTTGAGAATAAATCGCTGCCGCCAGACATTGCCCTCAAGCCGAAATCCATGCATCCGGTCATCGGCCCCGATGGGGAGCTCGGGAAAGGCGTAAAGCCGCCCCTCTGCGTCTTCGGCGATACCTTCGAAACCGCCATTCAGCACCATAGCGTTCAGCGCACGGGACCATGGCATACGCTGCGCGCTTTCGCCCGGTTGACGAAAGCGCTCGATACGGTGGCTTCCCTCGAAAGAGACAACAAGCTGCCCGTCAGTCTGCCGCGCCAGCCCCTCGGAATCCCGCAGCCCAGTATTTCGCTCAAATTCACCGCCGCTGTTCAAAACCTTGTACGCATGCACGTTTTCAACGCGCATCGATGTCATCTTCGAGCGCGTCAACGTCGCCTTCACGAAGTGCCCCCGATCGGAAAGCGCGATCATCTCTTTTCCGTCTTCGGACAAGATCAGGCCAGAGTACCCCCCGAACCAGCCTTCAGGGATTTGCCAGCGAGTCACGGAGAGCAACTGCGCATGCTGTGCCGGTCCGCTCGCACGGCCCGTTTGCAGTCCGACAAAGAACAATCCGGCGATTACGGCGACTGCAAGACGTTTATACATTGGCGCGGAAGGTCTGCCATCTGGAGTTCGCGGCGGGGTTTCGGCTTGGGTGCGTTCGGGTCTGGTGGCGGCGGGAACAGGATGTCCTGCACCCACTTCTCCGCATCGTTGCAGCCATCCCCGGCAGGCGGTGGGTTCTGATCAACGCACCCCTTCGCACCCTTGGGACAGTTCAGGCGCACATGGAAATGATAGTGGTGCCCCCACCAAGGCCGGATCTTGCGCAACCAGGCCCGGTTACCTTTTTCGTCATTGCACATCTGCACCTTGGCACCGGGAAAGACGAAAATCCGGGCAACTCTCGGGTCGCTGGCCGCTGCCTTGAGAATCTCGTGATGCTGCCGGGTCCACTTGCTGTTGACATAGGCCCCCTTGTTCTTGCGCATCGAGATTGACGAAATACTCTCCCGCTCTTTGGTCGAAAGGTTCAACCGTTGGGGCGGCAGCATCCAGATATCAATATCGAGCCCAAGTTGGTGACTGCGGTGCCCCGAAAGCATCGGCCCACCGCGCGGCTGGCTGATATCCCCGACATAGAGCCCCTTCCATCCCGGTTGCGTCGCAGAAAAGGAGGACAGGTCGCGAATGAAATCAACTGTCTGCGGGTATCCCCAGTTTCGGTTACGCGACAGGCGCATTGCTTGCCATGTCGGACCAGACTCCGGCAATTGCACCCCACCAGCCAAACAGCCCTTGGAATAACTACCATAGGGCACGGCCGACTGGCGTGACCCCTGTGCTTTGGCCCCGAACAACTGCCGCGCCTCCACGCCTTTCATGGACGCTGGTACAGCAGCCTGTGTCGATACACGAGCCTGGCTTTCTGTTTCGGACTTACAGCCGACCAGAAAGACGGCGGCGCTCAGGATCAGGAAGAGGCGGACCATTTTGTGGGATCTCCTGCCGGTTTCACCCAGACTAGCAGGATCAACCCGAGAAGAAAGAGACCGATCAGCGGGCTCACTCCAAAGCGCTGACTTCCGCTTATGTCAGAGGCCAGCGCGATCAGCGCCGGCGCAAGGAAAGTGGTCGCCTTGCCTGAAAGAGCATAAAGGCCGAAGGCCTCTGTCATTCGCTCGGGGTTGGATTGCAGCACCACCATGGTCCGGCTTGCCGATTGCAAGGCGCCTCCGGCCGCGCCAATCAAACCGCCTGCCACATAAAACAGGATGTCGGGAAGCGCCGATCCCGGTTCAAGAACCACACCGAAAATAGCCTCGCGCGAAATGCCAACCACCAGAATCGCAGTGAACAGCAGGGTCACAATGCAGGTCACGATCACCGGTTTGGGGCCAAGCGCACGGTCCGCCTTGCCACCGATCCACGCGAACAACGCTCCGGTCAGTGCCGCCACAATCCCAAAGATACCGACCTCCATGATCGACCACTCAAGAACGCCAAGCGCGTAGATACCGCCAAAGGTATACATGCCGTTGAGCGCATCGCGGTAGAACATCGACCCACCCAGATAGGCCAGAAGGCTGGGATGGTTGGGTAGATTCACGATGGTTTTCCACAAGTCACAAAGCGCCGCGCCCACCTTGTGCGGTGTGTGGTTCGGGTCCGGGCGTTCGCGGACCCACAGGAAAAACGGGATCATGAAGACCGCGTACCAAAGCGCGGTCAACGGCCCGACAACGCGCGTGTCCGCCTTGGTGGCGGGGTCGAGCCCCAGCGCAGGTGTCAGCCCGACCATCGTCTTGCCATTTACGCCCGCCTGGAACAACACAAGCATGATCGCCAACGCTACAACACCCCCGACATAGCCCCAGGCCCAGCCTGTCCCGGAAATCTCGCCGATCTGCTCCTTGCTGCCCAAGGACGGCAACATGGCGTTGGTGAAGATCGTGGCAAACTCCATCCCGATGAGACCAATGCCAAAGAAAATCAGCGTCATCGTGATATCGAAGTTGCCCGGCTCTGTGTACCACAGCATGTAAGCGCCCAGAACGTACATGATGGAAAACAACCAGACCCAGCGCATCCTCTTGCCCGTACTGTCGGCAAACGCCCCGAGAATGGGGGCCATCACGGCAATGAAAACGCCGGAAATTGTCAGCCCATAGCCCCAATAGGCCTGCGCCTGCGCCTTGGCCGCATCGGATTCAACCCCCTGTCCCATGAGCGACTCAGTCACGACCGATGCAAAATAGGGGCCGAAGATGAAAGTCAGAACCAGTGTATTGTAAGGCTGGCTGGCCCAGTCAAAAAACCACCAGCCCCAAATACGCTTGCGCGCCGAAACGTCTGTCATCCCCATCCCTCTGGTATTTTTAACCATTTAGACAAGCGCGGCGGAACAATAGCAAGTTAATCCTGCATCGGCGGCCAGAGACGCTCGGCCTCGGCGTCAATCCATCGGCGCACCCATTCGGGCGCGTCGGGCGAAGCTTCATCGCGCCCCATTGCCTCGAGGACCCGCGCCGGCGCCACGATCCCGTTCTTGTCCGTGACAGCCGCGCGATAAAGCGCGTGGTTGGCGCATTCGCCATCCTGTTTCCACATGGATTGCTCAATATAGATAAAACGCTTGCCCCAGCAGAGCGCGCGACTGCGGATTTCGACCTTTTCAAAGGTCCGAATTCGGCGGCGATACCGTACCGTGACCCCCGCCATGGTGAGACCCCACCCGGTTTTCCGCAGCACCCCGATAAGGCCGATCCGCTGCGCCATCGGAATACGCCCCAGATCATATAGCGTCAGCGTCCGCCCGTTATTCAATTCGGCCCACATGTCGATATCCCATGGCCAGCACCGATGGGTCGAAACATGCGTCCCGGTCAGCGGCAATGGCGCCGCCCTGCGGTTTTTGATCAGTTCCTTGACCATTCGGACATAGGGGTACATCGCGTTCTCCTTTGCGTTCGTTCTTTGCCCGCTTTCCGCAAAGGTCAACCACAACCTTGCGGCAGACTTGTGCTTTTGCCTGCAGGTGCTTAACTGTGGCGCAACGAACGGAAGGAATACCCTCATGATGGCGATCTACGGCCCCTTGCGGCTGATCCTCGACGTGGCCTTTTTCATCATGCTGGCCCATATCATCATGAGTTGGCTGATCAGCTTTCAGGTCTTGAACCTGCACCAGCCGATCGTTGCGCAGATTTGGACCGGACTGAACCGCCTTCTTGAACCGATCTATACGCCGATCCGACGCATCCTTCCCGATACGCGCCCGCTGGACCTTGCGCCGCTTGTGGCGTTCATCATCATCATTTCGCTGCGCGACTATATCCTGCCCGCCATACTGTTCTGAGCCTCTTCGGGGCTTGTTCAGCGAATCCGGTTATGGGATTGTCAGCTCTAACGAGCAGACAAACCAACAAACACGGGTTATTTCATGTGCGCCGCTGCCACGGTTCTGCGTGACGTCTTCGGGTTCGACAGTTTTCGACCCGGCCAGCAGGAAATCATCGACGCCGTAACGCGCGGCGACAACGTGTTGGCGATCATGCCAACCGGCGGTGGCAAATCGCTTTGTTTCCAACTTCCGGCCTTGATGCGGGACGGCGTGACGGTTGTGATTTCACCCCTGATTGCCCTGATGCGTGACCAGGTACGCGCCCTAAGGGAAGCCGGGGTCGAGGCCGGCGCGCTGACTTCCGGTAATACAGAAGATGAAACCGCCGACGTCTGGAATGCGCTGGAAGCCGGGCGGCTCAAACTGCTCTATATCGCGCCCGAACGGTTGGCCTCGGGGGCTGCGCTTGGCATGTTGCGCCGGATCGGCGTTGGGTTGATCGCGGTGGACGAGGCCCACTGCGTCAGTCAGTGGGGTCATGACTTCCGCCCCGATTACCTGCGGATCGGCGAGTTGCGACGCGCGCTCGACGTTCCACTGGCTGCATTCACGGCGACGGCGGACGCCGAAACCCGCGAAGAAATCATAGCACGGCTCTTCGATGGGAAAACGCCGGAATCCTTCCTGCACGGGTTCGACCGTCCCAACATTCACTTGGCTTTTGCGGCCAAGGACAATCCTCGGCGCCAGATCCTGCAATTCGCCGCCGCCCGCAAAGGGCAGTCCGGTATCGTCTATTGTGGCACCCGCGCGAAAACAGAATCCCTTGCAGCGGCCTTGCGCCAAGAAGGGCACCTATCGCTGCATTATCATGGCGGCATGGACCCCGACGAGCGCCGCGAGACCGAGGCCCGGTTTCAGCGCGAAGACGGGCTGATCGTCGTTGCAACCGTGGCCTTTGGCATGGGGATCGACAAGCCCGATATCAGGTGGGTCGCTCACGCGGATTTGCCCAAATCGATCGAAGCATATTACCAGGAAATCGGGCGCGCAGGACGCGATGGGGCACCCGCCGAAACCCTGACCCTGTTTGGGCCGGATGACATCCGACTGCGTCGCTCACAAATTGATGAAGGGCTCGCGCCGCCCGAACGGCGCGCCGCCGATCACGCGCGACTCAACGCCCTTCTCGGTTTGGCCGAAGCCCTTAAGTGTCGCCGTGCAACCCTGCTGACCTATTTCGGGGAAACCGAGGTCGAATGTGGCAAATGCGATCTGTGCGACAACCCGGCAGATGTGTTTGACGGCACCGAGGCGGTGCGCAAGGCGCTTTCCGCCATATTACGCACCGGGGAGTGGTTCGGTTCGGGGCATCTGATCGATATCCTTTTGGGCAACTATACAGACAAGGTGCGCCAGCGTGGCCATGATGCTTTGCCGACATTTGGCGTAGGGCGCGAGTTCGACAAACGTCAGTGGCAGGCCGTGTTCCGGCAGATGATGGGCCATGACCTGATCCGCCCCGATCCTGAACGCCATGGGGCGCTGCGCATGACCGATACCGCTCTGCCAGTCCTACGTGGCGAAGACAGTGTTTCCCTGCGCCGTGACACGATCAAGACAGCAGCACGTCGCCCCGCTGCCAAGATGCTGGTGAACGAAGAAGACGCGCCGTTGCTCTCGGCGCTCAAGGCCAAACGGCGGGCGCTGGCCGAGGCCGCAAAGGTGCCGGCCTATGTGATCTTCAACGACCGGACATTGATCGAAATGGCCGAGAAACGCCCCGCGTCTCTGGATGACATGGCCCATGTCAACGGGGTTGGCGCCAAGAAACTGGCCAATTACGGCGACGCCTTCCTCGCCGTGATCAACGGGGAAGCCGCCGAGATGCACCCTAGCCGCCGCAAGATAGCAGGTCGCAACGAAGCCACGCTCTACGATCGTCTGCTCGAAGCACAGGCCGCATTGGTGCGTGGTCCGGACGGGATCGACAAACCGATGACCTGTTCCGCGTCACTCCTGGCAAAAGTTGCCAACACCAAACCTCGCGACGAAGACGACATGGCGCGATTGTTGGGTGAAAAACGTGCCGCGCGATTTGCATCGGCCTTTCTGGACGTCCTGACCGAAGCGAGCTAGGTCTTGGGCGCAACACAACTGGAGGTGCGAATGCTGATCGTGGTTTCCCCGGCAAAACGGCTGAACTGGGATCCTGTTGAAGGAGAGACAACCCGTCCTGCGTTTCAAGAAGACGCGATGCGTCTGGCCAAGACTGCGCGTAATCTCACGTTGGGTGATCTACAGAAACTGATGGACCTAAGCCCCGATCTGGCGCGGTTGAACCGCGATCGGTTCAAGGTTTTCGAAGCCGACCCCGACGCATTCACGACACGACCGGCGGTTCATGCATTCGCGGGCGACACGTATATCGGCCTTGAGGCCAGCAGCCTCGACGCGGAAGAAATGTCCTGGGCACAGGAACATTTACGCATTTTGTCGGGCCTCTATGGGGTGTTGCGCCCGATGGACGCCATTCAGCCTTATCGCCTGGAGATGGGCAGCCGGTTGAAGACCCGGCGCGGCAAAAACCTTTATGACTACTGGCGCGACGCGCCTGCTAAGGCCCTGCGTCAACAGGCAGACGCACTTGGCACGGACACATTGGTCAACTGCGCCAGCCAGGAGTATTTCGGCGCAGTTGATCCAAAAGCCTTGGGCCTGCGCATCATTACCCCCGTTTTCATGGAAGAGCGTAACGGAACCGCCAAGATCGTGTCCTTCTTCGCCAAGAAGGCCCGCGGTTCGATGGCACGCTATGTAATCCAGCGCCGCTTGACCGATCCCGAGGGTCTCAAGGATTTCGACCTTGGCGGCTACGCTTATCAGCCCGAAATGTCAGAAGGCGATCGTTTGGTATTCCTGCGCGACTACCCCGAAGCCTGAGCCATCGTGTCGATTGGAGAGTCAGCGACGGCCACGTCTTCGACAAACGGGTCGATCACATCGTCAGGCCGGTACCGCGTAATCATTTCGAAAATCGCAGCCTTGCGCAGCGGCTTTGTCAGGTAATGGTCCAGTCCGGCCGACAGAATGCCCTCCTTGTCACCATCGACCGCATGCGCGGTCAGCGCCACGATCGGTGTGTGCTTGTCAGTGGCACCTTCCATTTCGCGTATGTGGCGGGTCGCCTCCTTGCCATCCATTTTCGGCATCGAGATGTCCATGAACACGATGTCTGGAGAAAACGATTGATAAAGGGCAACAGCTTCTTCCCCATTTGTGGCGAATTCGATCTCCATTTCCAGCGATTTCATTAGCTTACTGAACACCAGCCGGTTCGTTTTATTGTCCTCGGCCGCCAACAACCGCATTGGGCGCAACAGGTTCGGCGAGGCCGGGGGCTCGGACGGCTTGTCCACCAATTGTTGCGGCTGAACGGCCTGCGCGATCCGTGCGAACAAGTCTCCGCGAGAAACCGGTTTGTTCAAACTTCCCTGCACCAGCATCATACGCTCATCACCTGCAATTGACGCAAGATCAGATCCCAGCACGATAATCGGAACATCCAATGCGCGCGCGCGCAAGGATTCTGCAATCTCAAGCGCGACCATTTCCGGCAGGTCCTGATCGATCAGCACCAGATCGACCTGTTCGGCAAGCTGCAACGCCTTGTCACCAGCGGCACAAAGCGACACCCGCGCGCCCATCTGTTCCAGCTGCCGCTTGAGCAACTGGCCATTGATCTCGGCTTCGTCCGCGATCAGCACATGGCGGATACTGCTGGGCAAGGGCGTCGGCAAGCCATCGCAATTCTCGTCCACCGGCAGGGTCAACCGCAGCCCGAAATTCGATCCCTCGCCCTCAACGGAATCCACCCAGATTTCGCCCGACATAAGGGCGATAAGCCGCCGGGTGATCGCCAACCCCAACCCGGTCCCTTCAAAGGCGCGATTGCGTGCCTCATCGACCTGGTTGAATTCCCCGAAAATATGATCGATCTTGTCCGACGGAATGCCAATCCCTGTGTCCTGCACGGTAATATGCAACTCGGCTTCGCCGCCTTTGTTGCGCACTACGCCAACGACCCGCACCATGACGTGCCCGTGCGATGTAAACTTGACGGCATTGCCAATCAGGTTCGTCAGAACCTGGCGCATCCGGCCCGGATCGCCCACGAAAATTGTCGGCAGGAAAAGGTCGTAGTCCACGATGAGGTCGACACCCTTCTGCCGTGCCGACAATTGCAATAGCGTCATGACCTCGTGGATGCACCGCTCAAGATCAAAGGGTTCCGGTCGCAGGTCGAGTTTGTCGGCCTCGATCTTCGAATAATCCAGCACATCATTAATGATCACCAGCAACGCCTCGCCAGAATTCTTGATCGTGGACACAAAAAGCCGCTGCTCTTCACTTAGCGACGTGTCCATCAACAGGTCCGCCATGCCGACAACACCGTTCATGGGGGTGCGTATTTCGTGGCTCATGTTGGCAAGAAAGGCCGATTTGGCCCGGCTGGCGGCTTCGGCTTTTTGCTGCTCGCGCTTGAGCTTGGCTTCGTAGCGCACCGTATCGGTGATATTCAGGGCAAGGCTGACGATGTCGCCGCCATGCCCGCGTTGGTCGATCAGCTTGATGTATTCCCCATTCCACAGGCGCAGCACGATCGGTTCCGGGGTCGGCTGGTGCCAGCGTTCCTGCATCATCTGACGCCACTCAGACGCGGGCGTATCCCCAATATTGAAAATGCCTTCATCCGTGATGGCTTGCAAAATCTCGGAATAGGTGATGCCAGGGCGGACGCCTTCCAGACCGTCAAAAACAGAAAGATAGGACGGGTTCGCCGCGATCATCCGGCTTTCCACGTCAAAAAAGGCAAACCCGTCACGGATCGACGCGATCGACAGCCAAAGCCGCCGCTCGGCAATTTCGATTTTTTCGTTCGCGACCTGAAGGTCGGATTTTACCTTCTTGTTCTCGTTGATGACGTTGGCGACCTCTGCCCGGGTTTCCACGATTTCATTGGAAAGTTCGGCCGCGTGCTTTCCAAGTTTGCGATTGGCGGCGAACAGTTCCGCCTGCTTCAATTCCAGCAAACGCTCTGCCGCCAGGCGAGCCCTGCGTTCATCCGCAAGTTTTTTTGTTAGCGACATGTGCCCTTCCCCGGAATCGCATATTTGATTCTCCGCAGCATCCGCAATGCGGGTGAACATCCGCTTAAACTTGGGCAAAGCATTTGAATCGTTGCGTGATCGGGAAACCGCGTGGCACGATAGCCTCATTCGACAAGGGAGATATTCATGCGTTGGTTCATTGCGGCACTGACAAGCCTGTTCATCGTTCAAACTGCGCACGCACAGCAGAGCTTTGTACCCGACCGGCGCGTGGTGGTCAGCCGCGATGTCGATTTTTACGGATCGGATCTAGAGAACCTGTTCGACACGACCTATGACGCCTGCGTTAAAGCCTGTCTGTCCGATACGCGATGCGTTGCTTTCACATTCAATTCCCGCTCGAACGCCTGTTTCCCCAAAAGCGCCATCAGTGACAGGCAGCCCTATGAAGGGGCCATTTCGGCAACAGTTTACGATGCCGAAGCCAGTCTCAAATCGCGCGCCGAAATCCGCGCAAAAGAGCTCGGGTTCCTCAGTTCCTCTAACCTGGCGCAGGCCGCCGACCTTGCGCTGAACATTGGTCGCATTCATGCAGCCGGTCCTTGGGACGTTCAGGAGATGGTGCAAACGGCACGGACACGGGAACAGGAAGGCAATACCGAAAGCGCCATGCGCTGGATGGGCGGCGCGGTCAGTAAATCCGATGCGGCTGACCTGTGGATGGATTACGCGCGCCTGAACAACGTTGCCAATGGCGCGAACAGCTCGACGACCCGCAAGTACCGCGCGCGCGCCCTGTCGGCGTCAATCAACGCATATCTGCGCGCATCCTCCGATCCATCGCGCGTGAGTATCCTGGTCCAGATGGCGACGCTTCTCGAAGAACGCAAACGCGGGCAAGCCATGCTACGCGCGCTGCGTCTGGCCGAGTCGATCCAGCCGCGCGGCGACGTGGTGAGCCTGTTGGAGAGCGCCATCGGAAAGTACGGGTTCCGCATCATCGAACACAGCGTCGAAAGTGACCCGGAAGACCCGCGCACTTGTGCCGAGTTCAACGAACCGCTGGCCAAATCGGGGGTCGATTACGCCGATTACGTCAAGCGCCCGGATCAGAGGATCGCGGTTCAGGCCAGCGACCGCAAAATCTGCCTGAGCGGTGTCGAACATGGACAACGTTACACCTTCACTTTCCGCGCGGGGCTTCCTGCGGAAAGCGGCGAGGCGTTGATTAAGGATATCGACCTTTCGGTCTATGTGCGCGACCGCAGCCCACGCGTGGCCTTTCCGGGGCGCGCTTATGTCTTGCTCCGAAGTGCAGACGCCGGTTTGCCGATTGAAACTGTGAATCTGGACAAGGTGGATCTTACTTTACAACGGGTCAGTGACCGCAACCTGTTGCGCGCCATTCAGGACAGCTATTTCGGCAAACCGCTTTCCTATTGGCAGATCGAGGATTTCAGCCGCGATGTCGCTGAAACCGTCTGGACCGGAACCGGGGTGGTTCAGAACACCCTGAACCAGACGATGACAACACGCCTGCCCGTGGGCGAGGCCATCGCGGACCTGCCGCCGGGTGTTTACGCGCTAACGGCCGATCTGCTCGGCGCGGACACCTATGACGAGACCTCAAGCACACAATGGTTCGTGCTGTCCGATCTGGGCGTCACCACGCTCAGCGGAACGGATGGGCTGCATGTCTTTGTGCGCGGACTTGCACGGGCCGAGGCGCGCAGCGGTGCTCGCGTGACCCTCTTGTCCCGCGCCAACCGGGTCTTGGGCAACGTCACGACCGATGAAAACGGTTATGCGCGGTTCGAGGCCGGTCTGACGCGCGGTACGAACGGGGCCGCGCCGGCCTTGGTGTTGCTGGAAGACGGTGACGACATGTCGTTCCTGTCGCTGACCGATCCCGCTTTCGACCTCTCCGACCGCGGTGTCGAAGGCCGCCCGCCCGCACCCCCTGTCGATGTATTTGTCGCGACCGACCGTGGCGCTTATCGGGCCGGTGAAACGATCCATGCTACCGCGCTCGTTCGTGGCGATGTGGCCGAGGCCCTGCCCGGATTACCTCTGACCGCAATCCTCACGCGCCCGGATGGCGTGGAGTATGCGCGCCACGTATCAACGCAAGACTCCGCAGGTGGGCATGTCTTTGCCATGCCGACCGGGTCAACTGTCCCGCGCGGCTCTTGGAAAATCGCGTTCAAATCCGATCTCGACGCGGCCCCTTTGGCAACGACAAAGGTGCTGGTCGAAGACTTCTTGCCCGAACGGATCGACTTTGAACTGACCTTGCCCGATGCACCGCTGGACATGGAAGACCCGGCCCCCCTATCGGTTGAAGCACGCTACCTGTTTGGTGCGCCCGGCGCGGGGCTGGCGATTGAGGGCAATCTGACCTTGGGCGCGCGCGACGAGGTGGAGGGGTTCAAGGGCTACCACTTTGGGCGCTATGACGAACGCTTTGACCGGCGCACCGAGTATTTTGGTGGGGACGAAACCGGCGCGGACGGGAAGGCCGAAGTGTTCCTGCCCTTCCCAACCGTCGATGCCAACGGCCGCCCGCTCAGGGCTGATATTACCGTGCGCGTCATGGAAGGCTCGGGACGACCAGTTGAGCGAAAGATTTCGCATGCCGTGGCCCCCACCGGCCCCATGATCGGAATTAAGCCCGCGTTTGAAGATAATATCGTGGCCGAAGGCACCGAGGCCGGTTTCAGGATTGTCGCTCTGGGCGCTGACCTGTCACAACAGCCGATGAAACTGCGTTGGAGCGTAAATCGAGTGCGCACCACCTACCAGTGGTATCAACTCTATGGCAGCTGGGAGTGGGAACCGACCACAACGCGTACCCGCGTGGCGGGCGGCGAGGTGGCCATGACCGGGCAGCCGATCGACGTCAGCGCGCCGGTCGAATGGGGCCGCTATGAAATCGTGGTTGAGCAGCTCGATGGCGATTTCGCAGTAAGTTCCACCGACTTCTATGCGGGCTGGTATGCACCTGCAGACGCTTCGGACACACCAGATACGCTTGAACTTTCACTCGACAAGCCGGGGTATCGTAGCGGAGAAACAGCGACCTTGCGCGTGGTGCCCCGCTTTGCCGGGACGGCGCTTGTGACCGTCATGTCCAACCGTCTGATCGCAATGAAGGCCGTCGAAGTGCGCGAAGGGGAAAACCTGATCCCGCTGGATGTCACCGATGAATGGGGGGCCGGGGCCTATGTGACGGCGTCGGTGATCCGCCCCGCCGACGCCCCTGCCGGGCAGAACCCGGCGCGCGCGCTGGGCCTGAGCTATGCCAAGATCGACCCCGGCGCAAAACAGCTTGCGGTCACGCTTGAGGCGCCGGAGAAAACCGCACCCAACGGCGCATTGGATGTCGGCATCAGCGTCGAGGGCATCCGCCCTGGGGAAACAGCCTATGTCACGCTGGCGGCGGTTGATCTTGGTATCCTGAACCTGACCGGCTTTCAAAGCCCGAACCCGTCGGGGCACTATTTTGGCCAGCGTCGGCTGGGCATGGAAGTGCGCGACATCTATGGCCGCCTGATTGATGGCATGAACGGCAACATGGGCGCCTTGCGATCCGGGGGGGATGCCACTTCGGGCACTCAATTCGACTCGCCACCGCCAACCGAGGAACTTATTGCCTATTTCGAAGGCCCGGTTGAAGTCGGTGCCGATGGGACGGCAATGGTTTCGTTCGACCTGCCAGAATTCAACGGAACTGTACGCCTGATGGCGATCGCCTGGAGTCCGAGTGCAGTCGGTCAGGCCGAAGTGGACGTGCTCGTGCGCAACCCGGTCGTTGTGACCGCCAGCTTGCCGCGTTTCCTTGCCCCCGGAGATACCAGCCGGCTTTTGCTCGAAATCGTACATGCCGAGGGTCCAACAGGGCGCATGGGTCTGGATGTGGTTGCCGAAGGTATTGCTCTGGATGCAGCAAGCATTCCTTCGGGTATCTCTGTTGTCGAACAGGCAACAGAGCGCCTGAGCATCCCGGTCACGGCGCTGGACGTTGGCGATCACAACATTCGCGTTGCATTGACCACGCCGGACGGCAAGCAGTTGGTCAAATCTCTTGTCATGCCCGTCCGGGCCAATGACCCCGAGATCAGCAGCACTCAGAGAATTGAGTTGGCGGCGGGCGACACGTTGACCGTGGATGCCAACCTGTTCGCCAACCTGCGACCTGGCACCGGCTCTGCCGTGATCTCTTCGGGGGCGCTGGCGCGGTTCGACGCGCCGGGGCTGTTGCAGGCATTGGACCGCTATCCGTATGGCTGCACGGAACAGGTCACCTCGCGTGCCCTGCCCCTGCTCTACTTCGACACGGTGACGAGCGCGCTGGGTCTGGCAAGCCGCGACAAGGTGCAGGAACGGATCGACCAGTCGGTCGAGCGCGTTCTGACCCGTCAGGCAAGTAACGGCGCCTTTGGGCTTTGGCGGGCCGAAAGCGGGGATTTCTGGCTAGATGCCTATGTCAGCGATTTCCTCTCGCGGGCGCGTGGCAAGGGGTACAACGTGCCCGACCTGGCGTTCCGTCAGGCAATGGACAACCTGCGCAACCGTATCAACTATGCGCCCGATTTCGATGAAGGCGGGGAAGACATTGCCTATGCATTGCTGGTTCTGGCACGTGAGGGTGCGGCCGCGATGGGAGATCTGCGCTACTATGCGGATGTAAAATCCGAGGCCTTTGCAACACCGCTGGCGGCAGCCCAGCTTGGTGCAGCGCTTGCCTATTATGGCGATCAGACGCGGGCCGATCACATGTTTCGGCAGGCGGCGCGGCAGGTGGAACAGCTCTGGTCCGAAACCCCGTCACAGCTATGGCGGGCCGACTATGGCACGCGCCTGCGTGATGCAGCCGGGGTACTGACACTGGCCGTGGAATCCGGTAGCACCGCATTTGATCGTGGCCAACTTGCCAGCCGCGTGTCGGCACCGGGACGGACGCTGTCGACGCAGGAATCAGTCTGGTCCCTGATGGCGGCACATGCGCTGATCGACGACGACAGCCTGAACAACCTGAGCCTCAACGGCGCGCCGATTGATGGCCCCCTGTTGCGGGCGCTGGAACAGGATATGCTCTCTAACCCGATGCAAATCCGAAACGATGGCAACACGAGCACGGACATCACCCTGACCACGCTCGGTGTGCCGAGCTATCCGGTGGAAAAAGGAGGCTATGGCTACACGCTTGACCGTCAGTACTTCGCAATGGACGGCACTCCGATGGACCCGAGCAATGTAAGGTCGGGGGATCGCTTTGTCGTGGTGCTCACGGTCGATCCGTTTGAAAAGGGCGGTGCGCGATTGATGGTCAACGACCCGTTGCCGGCCGGGTTTGAAATCGACAATCCAAACCTTCTGGCGAGCGGCGACGTGCGGGAACTCGACTGGCTTGATCCGGCCTATGCCGACCACAGCGAGTTCCGCTCGGATCGCTTCCTCGCGGCGGTTGACTGGCGCTCAGACAATGCCTTTCAGCTGGCCTATGTCGTGCGCGCCGTGTCGCCCGGCACGTACCATCACCCGGCGGCCTCGGTCGAGGACATGTACCGGCCCCAGTACCGCGCCCGCACCGCAGCCGGCCAGTTGATCGTTCAGGAGTGATGCGCCGGGCCCTGCCCTTTCTTCTCATCAGCCTGCTTCTTTTGGGGGCGGGCCTTCGGGATGGGTTTGACCAGTGGGTACATGAAACCGACCTGCCTCCGCTTCTCGCGGACACTTCTGTCGAGGTGCGGGACCGACATGGCGAACTGCTGCGCGCCTATACGGTTGATGGCGGTATCTGGCGCCTGGGCGCGCGCCCGGAACAGGTAGACCAAACCTATCTGCGGATGCTGATCACCTATGAAGACAAACGGTTCTTTCAGCATTCAGGCGTCGACCCGCGCGCGGCGTTGCGGGCGGCGTGGCAGGGTCTGATTAGTGGGCGTATCGTGTCCGGCGGCTCCACGCTGACCATGCAGGTCGCGCGCCTGATGGAGGACTCCGGTACAGGTAGATGGCCGGGGAAACTGCGCCAGATTCGTGTGGCACTCGCGTTGGAACAGAGACTATCCAAGGATGACATCCTTGCCCTTTATCTCACGCATGCGCCTTTTGGCGGGAATATCGAGGGCATTCGGGCGGCTTCATTGGCTTGGTTCAACAAGGAACCTTCGCGCCTCACGCCTGCGCAGGCCGCGCTTTTGGTTGCCTTGCCACAAAACCCCAACGCAAGGCGCCCCGATCGACACAGCCGCGCCGCACAGAGCGCGCGGACTCGGGTTCTGGAGCGCGCGACTCGCGCCGGTGTGCTTTCTCAGGGAGATCTTCAAGCGGCTCAGAGCGAACCTATTCCTGCTTCGCGACACGATTTTCCGACAGTTGCGGCCCATCTTTCTGACCGTGCTACGCAAACTCAAAGCGACGCGCGGATTCATCACCTCAGCATAGCCAAACCCCTGCAGCTGTCTCTTGAAACCCTTGCAAAGAATGCGCTTCTTGGCCTGGGAGAACGCCTTTCGATTGCGATGGTGGTGGCCGACCACGAGACGGGCGAAATTCTCGCATCGGTCGGATCGGCCCGCTATGGGCAGAACGATCATCGACAGGGTTTCGTGGACATGACCCGCGCGCGCCGGTCGCCCGGATCAACGCTCAAGCCGCTGGTTTATGGATTGGCGTTCGACCAGGGTTTGATCCATCCCGAGACCATGATCAACGACCGCCCTGTTCGATTTGGCAAATACGCGCCACAGAACTTCGACGGGACTTTTCGGGGAGAGTTGAAGATTTCAGAAGCTCTGCGATATTCGCTGAATATTCCTGTCATCTTGCTCATGGATGAACTCGGTCCCGCCAACCTGATGGCCGCGATGCGCAAAGCCGGATTGGATCCGCAACTTCCGGGAGCAAAGCCAGGATTGGCGATGGCGCTTGGGGGGGTCGGCGTGTCATTGGAAGAGTTGGTGCAGCTGTTCGCGATGCAGGCCAACGGCGGCATCACGCGGGAACTGACTTGGCGTTTGGGTCAAAAACCCCCTTCCGGTCAGAGGGTTATGAGCCGGTCAGCGGCCTGGCATCTTGGGCATATCCTGTCGGGCATCGCGCCGCCCACCGGAGCCCAGCACAACCGGCTCGCCTACAAAACCGGCACAAGCTATGGTCACCGGGATACCTGGGCGATCGGGTATGACGGGCGGCATGTGGCCGGGGTTTGGATCGGACGCCCCGACGGCACACCCGTTCCCGGCGCCTTCGGCGCCAAGGTGGCCGCACCGGTGCTGTTTGATATGTTCCAAAGGCTGAAACCGACGCTGGAGCCGCTGGGGCCTCCGCCGCCTGAAACCATCCTGCTTGGAAACGCACAACTCCCTGAACCTTTACGGAAATTTCGGAGTCGCAAAGCGGTGTTCTCGGCAGCGGAGGACGCCGTGAAGCTGGCCTTTCCGCCCAATGGCGCGCGTTTGTCAAAAACCGGAGCAGGGCTGACGATCAAGGTCAAGAACGGGCAGAAACCGTTTTCGGTGCTGGCCAATGGGGCGCCCCTGGCGACGGGTGTGCGGCGGCGCGATATCCAGCTTCCATTGTCGGAAAGCGGGGCCTCGACCATCACTGTGATTGATGCGCTGGGGCGGTCCGACCGGGTGGAAATCTGGATGGAATAGTCCCGAAATCACCGCGTCGGTAAAACGTCGGTATCGTGTCGGTATTACGTCGGTACCAAGGGTGCCCGGACGCCTGCCACGCCCCTTCGCAGCGAAACACTTTCAGGTTTCAAGGGTGCGAACGGGATAGAAAAAGGCCCGGCGCATTGTGCGCCGGGCCATGTTATCAGATGCGCTCGATCGCAAGCGCGATGCCCTGACCGCCGCCGATGCACATGGTGATCAGCGCCTTGGAGCCGCCGATACGCTCGAGTTCATACATCGCCTTGACGGTGATGATCGCGCCGGTGGCGCCAACCGGGTGGCCCAGCGCAATGGCGCCGCCGTTCGGGTTGACCTTGGCGGTGTCGAGGCCGAGGCCCTTGTTCACGGCAATGGCCTGCGCAGCGAAGGCTTCGTTGGACTCGATCACGTCGAAATCGGCAATCGACAGGCCGGTGCGCGCCATCAGGTTCTCAACCGCCGGGATCGGGCCGATGCCCATCACTTCGGGGCGGACACCTGCCAGCGCATAGCCCAGCACGCGGAATTTCGGCGTCAGGCCCGCCTTTTCGGCCGCGTCGGCACGAGCAAGAACAACAGCGGCTGCGCCGTCATTGATGCCCGAAGCGTTACCTGCGGTCACACGACCGTCCTTGCGGAAGACCGGGCGCAGCTTGGCCAGCGACTCCATGGTCGATGCCTTGGGGTGCTCGTCGGTGACGAAATCGACCATGTCGCGCTTGACCTTGACCGGAACCGGCACGATCTGGTCCTTGAAATAGCCAGCCTCGATGGCGGCCAGCGCACGTTCCTGGCTGGTCACGGCAAAGGCGTCCATGTCTTCGCGGGTGACATCGTGTTCATCCGCGACGTTTTCGGCGGTCACACCCATATGACCGGTGCCGAACGGGCAGGTCAGCGCGCCGAGCATCATGTCGAGCGTCTTGACGTCGCCCATCTTGGCGCCAAAGCGCTGCGAGGGGACAATATAGGGGGCGCGGCTCATGCTTTCGGCACCGCCTGCCAGAGCGAAATCGGCATCGCCCAGCATCAGCGATTGCGTGGCAGAGGCGATCGCCTGTGCGCCCGAACCGCAAAGACGGTTCACGTTCATCGCCGGGGTCGTGTTGGTCACACCGGCTTCGATTGCTGCCGCGCGCGACAGGTAGGCGTCACGGGGATCGGTGTTGATGACGTGGCCGAACACGACATTTCCGATCTGGCCCGGCTCGACACCGGCGCGCTGCATGGCTGCTTCCGAGGCGATCTTGGCCAGTTCAATGGGGGTGGTGTTGGCAAGCGCGCCGCCAAAAGTGCCAATGGCGGTGCGTGCGCCGCCCAAAATTACGATATCCGACATATGGATGTCCTTTGTGGTGATAGTTACTCTCAAGCACGCGTACCCTACTGATTTGGTCCGTAGCTGTTAAGGCGCGAATGGTCGCTGCGACGCAGCGTGCATTGACAGCGACGCCGCGTCATGGGCAGGAAGGAAGAATGTCCAACGATTCCCATATCCTCGGCCTGTTGCCGAGCCGTCTGAAAGAGGCCCGGCGCCAACAGGGATTGTCGCTTGATGCGGTCGCCAAACTGTCGGGCGTGTCCCGTTCAATGGTGAGCCAGATCGAAAGGGGCGAATCGAGTCCGACCATCGCGACGCTGTGGAACCTGACCAAGGCTTTGCAGGTGGATTTCGCCGGGCTGCTGGAGGAAAGCACAACGGCGGACAGGATAGAAGTGCTGCGGGACGGACAGGTGCCGACGATCGAGAATCGCGGCGAAGGTTGCTCGATACGCATCCTGTCGCCCCCCGAGGATGCCGGGAAGCACGAGATCTATGACATCCATTTTGCCCCTGACGGTGAGTTGGACAGCAAGCCCCACACGCGCGGTGCCCGTGAACAGTTGAGCGTGATCGACGGCTGCGTGGACATCACGTCGGGTGAGGCGACGCAACGGCTTGGTGCCGGGGATACGGCCCGCTACGCCGCAGACGTGACGCATTGCATCCGCGCGGTCGGCGGCCCTGCGCGCGTATTCCTGGTGGTACGGGACGCCTAAGTTCCCCTCTACTTTTTTGCACTCATGTCTAGCGGGCGATGCGTTGCGTCGCCTGAATCCGTTATTTTGGATTTTTTCCTAAATAGTGAAATTCTTCTATTTCGGAGGCGCATCCGCTATGATAGATTACCTTCCAGAATCATGGAGGAACCAATGTCCGAAGCATTCCTGACCCACATCCGCGAAACGCTGAACACCATTGAGGCCGAGGGGCTCATGAAGCGTGAACGCATGATCACCTCGCCCCAAGGTGGCGAGATCATGGTGGGGGAACGCGAGGTCATCAATTTGTGTGCCAACAACTATCTCGGGCTGGCCGATCACCCGGCGCTCATCAAGGCGGCGCAGGACGCGATGGAGCCGCGCGGTTTCGGAATGGCATCGGTGCGATTCATTTGTGGAACGCAAGATATCCACCGAGAGTTGGAGCAAAAGCTGGCGGCGTTCCTGAACAAGGATGACGCCATTCTTTTCGCTGCCTGTTTCGATGCCAATGGGGGCCTGTTCGAACCGCTGCTGGGCCCCGAGGATGCCATCATTTCCGATAGTCTCAACCACGCGTCGATCATTGACGGTGTGCGGCTGTGCAAGGCGCAGCGCTATCGCTACATGAACAACGATATGGCGGATTTGGAGGCCACGCTCAAACACGCCCGAGACGAAGGTGCGCGGCATGTGATGATTGCCACGGATGGTGTTTTCTCGATGGATGGCTACCTTGCCAACCTGCCCGAAATCACGCGGCTGGCGCGGGAATACGAGGCGCTGGTGATGGTGGATGACTGTCACGCGACCGGGTTCATGGGGCCGAACGGGGCGGGTACGCCGGATCATTTCGGGGTGGATGTGGACATCCTCACGGGGACGCTGGGCAAAGCACTTGGGGGGGCCATCGGCGGTTATATCGCGGGGCCGCAGCCAGTGATTGATCTCTTGCGGCAGCGCGCGCGGCCCTATCTGTTTTCCAACTCGCTGCCGCCCAGCATCGTGGCCGCCGGGATCGAGGCGATCCGACTGGTCGAAGAAGGCGCCGACATGCGCGCCCGGTTGTTTGAAAACGCCGCCTATTGGCGTGCGGGTCTTGAAAAGCTGGGATTTGACATTCTGCCGGGCGAGCACCCGATCATTCCCGTGATGCTGGGCGAGGCGCAGTTGGCGCAGGACATGGCCGCACGTCTGTTCGACGAAGGCGTCTATGTGAGCGGGTTCTTTTTCCCGGTGGTGCCGCGCGGTCAGGCGCGCATTCGCACGCAGATGAACGCGGCTTTGACACGCGAAGAACTTGATCGGGCGCTGGCCGCCTTTGGCAAGGTCGGGCGCGCGCTGGGGGTGATCCAATGAACAGGCCTAACACCATGAAAGCACTTGAGAAGTCCGAGCCGCGTGAGGGGCTTTGGATGGTGCAGGCGCCCGTGCCCGAGATCGGACCGGATGACGTTCTGATCCGGGTGAACAAGACCGGGATCTGTGGCACGGATATCCATATCTGGAATTGGGATGAGTGGGCCGCGCATACGGTTCCGGTGCCCTTGATCACCGGGCACGAGTTTGCCGGAGAGATCGTTGAACTGGGTCGGGATGTGACTGGGCTGGAGATCGGTCAGCGGGTGTCGGGCGAAGGACATCTGATCGGCACGGAAAGCCGCCAGAGCCGCGCAGGGAAGTTCCACCTTGATCCGGGGACGCGCGGGATCGGGGTGAATGAACAGGGGGCGTTTGCACAATACCTGCGCCTGCCAGCATTCAATGTTGTCCCCTTGCCGGACGATATTCCGGATGAGATCGGGGCCATTCTCGACCCGTTGGGCAATGCAGTGCACACGGCTTTGAGCTTTGATTTGTTGGGCGAAGACGTGCTGATCACTGGCGCCGGACCGATCGGGATCATGGCGGCTGCGGTGGCGCGTCATGCCGGGGCGCGCAATGTCGTGATCACGGATATTAATCCGGACAGGTTAAAACTTGCTGAACATGTGGTGCCGACAGTGCGCACGGTGGATGTGGCGCGCGAAGATTTGCAGGACGTGATTGCCGAATTGAAGATGAAACAGGGCTTTGATGTGGGGCTGGAGATGTCCGGGTCACAGGCCGCGCTGGACCAGATGGTCGAGGCGCTGGTGATGGGGGGCAAGATCGCGCTTTTGGGGATACCGCCGGGCAAGTCGCCGGTGGACTGGAGCCGGATCGTGTTCAAGGCGATCACGATCAAGGGCGTCTATGGGCGCGAGATGTTCGAGACCTGGTACAAGATGATCGCCATGTTGCAGAACGGGCTTGATGTCAGCCGCGTGATCACGCACCAATTTGGTGTGGATGAGTTTCGCGAAGGGTTTTTGGCAATGAAGTCAGGGACTTCTGGGAAAGTGGTATTGAACTGGCGGTAAGGGGCGTTGCCCCTCTGGGCCGCTGGCCCATTCACCCCAGGATATTTTTGGCAAAAGGAAGAGGGCATGGCCGCGAATTCCCTGATGGACGTGATTGGCGGGACGCCGTCGGTGTGGCTGGACCGGCTGGTGCAGGCGCGCGGGCTGGAGGGGCGTATCCTTGCCAAGCTGGATTACCTGAACCCCGGATTTTCCAAGAAAGACAGGGCGGCCAAGGGCATCATAGAGATGGCAGAGGCCAGCGGCGCGTTGCAGCCCGGGCAAACGGTGGTCGAGTTGACCAGTGGCAATATGGGGACCGGGCTGGCGATTGTCTGCGGGTTGAAGGGTTATCCTTTCGTGGCGGTGATGAGCCGGGGGAACTCGGTTGAGCGGGCGCGAATGATGTGCGCTTTGGGGGCCGAGGTGGTGTTGGTGGACCAGCTGCCGGGGTCGGTGCCGGGGCAGGTTTCGGGCGGCGATCTTGCCGAGGTCGATCGGGTGGCTCGGGAAATTGTTGAAGAGCGACAGGCCTTTAGGGCGGATCAGTTTCATCACGCCGGGAATGCGCGGGCACATTTCGAAACCACGGGGCCGGAGATGTGGGCCGACAGTGATGGCAGCCTGACGGCCTTTGTTGATTTTGCCGGGTCGGGGGGCACCTTTGCCGGGACCATCCGCGCGCTGAAGGATTGCAACCCGAAATTGCGCGGCTATGTCGTGGAACCCGAGGGCGCCGAGGCCCTTGCCGGGGGCTTGGTGACACGTCCGGATCATCCGATTCAAGGCGGTGGCTATGCGATGGCCGATCTGGAATTTCTGCAGGATTGTCAGGTGGATGGCTATCTTTCGGTCACGGGAGATGCCGCACGGGAGACGGCGCGGGCCTTGGCGCGCGAAGAAGGGATTTTTGGCGGGTTTTCCGCCGGGGCCAATGCGGCGGCGGCGCTGGATCTGCTGGCCGGGCCGGAGCGCGGCGGGGTGGTCGGGATCGTGATCTGTGACAGCGGATTGAAGTATCTCAGCACGGATTTGTGGGCCTGAGCGCGGCCGAATGGGCCTGAAATGGTTAACGGCCCTTGTTTGCAAGGGTTTGGTGATCGGTATCGCGTCGGTAACACGTCGGTATTGCGTCGGTATCGATGTGATTCCCGCCCGAAATCGCCGTGTGTTACCGTAGCGGCCTTTACCCGTGCGTAAGGGTTGGTCCCGTTGCCTCAGGGCCGCAGCACCCGGCGCCCGTCTTCGTCCAGCACCCAGCAATCGCGGCCTTCGAACACCGCTGCGGTCAGGGCGCGGCCATGGCCTGCCCCGCTGTCGAGATTGACGCGGTTGCCACGATGCTCCGGTGTCGGTCGGTGTGTATGGCCATGTACGACAAGCCACGGGTGCGGGTCGGAATAATCGAGGAACTCGCGGCGAATCCAGCACAGATCGTCATTGGACTGTTCCGCCAGTGGCAGGCCGGGGCGGACCCCTGCATGCACGAAGAGCAGATCGCCATGGAGATGGTGGTAGGGCAACCCGTCGAGGAAATCGCGGTGGGCCGTTGGAACGGCCTGCTGTGCCTCGGGATGGACCTGGTAGTAGCGCGCGCCGTCCGGCACGGTCACGCCGTAGGACGCGAGGGTATCAAGCCCACCGATACGGTCGTCGAGCCAGTGATAGCCAAGCAGAAGCTGGGGATCGGGCTTGATGTCCTCGGAGAGCCAGTAGGACATCATCCGGTCATGGTTGCCACGCAGGACGGTCCAGTCCCGGCCCTCTTGCAGGCCGGTCATGAGCCGGTCGATCACACCCCGGCTGTCGGGGCCACGGTCCACGAGATCGCCGAGGAACACCACCTTGGCATCCGCACCGCCGTCGCGGGTGATCCGCTCAAGCGCCGCGTCAAGCTTGTCGAGGTGTCCGTGAATGTCTCCGACAGCATAGATGGGGGCGGTCATGGGGTGTCTCCTGCGTCTGCAGGAGCCTTGTAGACCGGGAGGCGGCGCGGGAAAAGCAAAACGCCGCCCCGGTGTGGGACGGCGTCGATTTTGCAGTGCGTTTCTGGATCAGGCCACATCGAAGGCGAGCGGTTTCACCTGACGGAACATGCCGGTCTTGCACAGTTTCTCGATGATCGGCGCAGGGACTTGATCATCGACGTAGAGCAGAGCGATGGCTTCGCCACCGACGTCAGCGCGGCCAAGGGTAAAGTTGGCGATGTTGACGCCGTTTTCGCCCATGGTCTGACCCAACATGCCGATGATGCCCGGCACGTCTTCGTTGGTGGTGTAGAGCATGTTGGCGCCGACCTCGGCGTCGATGTTGATGCCCTTGATCTGGATGAAGCGCGGTTTGCCATCCGAGAACACGGTGCCCGCAACCGAGCGTTCGCGTGCGTCGGTGACGACGGTGACCTTGACATAACCGTCAAAGGCGCCTGCCTTGTCCTGGTTGGTGGTCGAGATCTTGATGCCACGTTCCTTGGCCACAACCGGGGCCGAGACCATGTTCACGTCAGGGTTCACGCGCTTCATGATACCCGCGATGACCGAGCAGTTCAGCGCCTCGAGGTTCATGTCGGCGGCGACACCGTCATAAAGGATGTTGATTGCCTTGATCGGCTCGTCGGTGAGCTGACCGGCAAAGGCGCCGAGGTGATCGGCAAGCTTGATCCACGGGCCCATGATCTTGGCTTCTTCCGCCGTGACCGACGGCATGTTCAGCGCGTTTTCAACGGCGCCGGTCAGCAGGTAGTTGGCCATCTGGTCGGCGACCTGCAGGGCAACGTTTTCCTGTGCCTCGGTGGTTGCCGCGCCAAGGTGCGGGGTGCAGACCACGTTGGGCAGGTTGAAGAGCGGGTTCTCGGTGGCCGGTTCGACCGAGAACACGTCAAATGCAGCGCCCGCCACATGGCCGGATTTCAGCAGCTCAGCGAGCGCTTCCTCATCGACCAGACCACCGCGGGCACAGTTGATGATGCGCACGCCTTTCTTGGTTTTGGCGAGGTTTTCCGCCGACAGGATGTTGGCGGTTGCCGGGGTGAAGGGCACGTGCAGGGTGATGAAGTCGGCGCGGGCGAGGAGATCGTCCAGTTCGACCTTTTCGACACCCATCTTGTTGGCCTTCTCTTCCGAGAGGAAGGGGTCATAGGCGATCACCTTCATCTTGAGGCCACGGGCACGGTCGCAGACGATGCCGCCGATGTTGCCTGCACCGATGACGCCGAGGGTCTTGTTGGTGAGTTCGACGCCCATGAATTTCGACTTTTCCCATTTGCCCGCATGGGTGGAGGCGGAGGCCTCGGGGATCTGGCGGGCGACGGCGAACATCATGGCGATGGCGTGTTCGGCGGTGGTGATCATGTTGCCGAAGGGGGTGTTCATGACGATCACACCCTTTTTCGATGCCGCTTCCTTGTCGACGTTGTCGGTGCCGATGCCGGCGCGGCCAACCACTTTGAGGTTGGTGGCGGCGTCGAGGATGGTCGGGGTGACCTTGGTTGCCGAGCGGATGGCAAGGCCGTCATACTGGCCGATCACTTCGGCGAGCTTGTCCTTGTCCTTGCCCAGATCGGGCATGAAGTCGACGTCGATGCCGCGATCGCGGAAGATCTGGACGGCGGTTTCGGAGAGTTTGTCGGATACGAGTACTTTGGGGGCCATGGTGGTGGTCCTTTTGGAATGTCGGGAAGCGGTGCGTGAGATCACGCACCCTACGGGGTTGTGGTAGGGTGCGTGCTTGCACGCACCTTGGTCTCAGGCTTGCGCTTCGATTTCGGCCTCGAAGGCCCATGCGAGCCAAGGCAGCATGGCCTCGATGTCCGAGGTTTCCACCGTGCCGCCGCACCAGATGCGCAGACCCGCGGGGGCATCGCGATAGGCGCCGATGTCGAGCGCGATGTTCTCGTTCTCCAGACGCTTGGCGACGGCCTTGGCAAAGGCGGCGCCGTCCTGGATACGGTCATCGGTGAACTTCAGGCACACGGAAGTGTTCGAACGGGTCGCATCATCCTCGGCGAGGTTGGCGATCCAGTCGTTGGCGTCGCAGAAATCGAACACGGCCTGTGCGTTGGCATCGGCGCGGGCAATCAGACCCTGAAGGCCACCGACCGAGCGCGCCCAGTCCAACGCAAAGAGGTAGTCTTCGACGGCGAGCATCGAGGGGGTGTTGATGGTGGCGCCGGTGAAGATGCCGTCGATCAGCTTGCCGCCCTTGGTCAGGCGGAAGATTTTCGGCAGGGGCCATGCGGGCGTGTAGCTTTCCAGACGTTCAACGGCGCGGGGGCTGAGGATCAACATGCCGTGGGCCGCTTCGCCACCCAGGACTTTCTGCCAGGAGAAGGTGGTCACATCCAGTTTGTCCCAGGGCAGATCCATTGCGAAGGCGGCCGAGGTGGCGTCGCAGATGGTGAGGCCCTCGCGGTCATCCGCGATCCAGTCGGCGTTGGGGACGCGCACTCCAGCGGTGGTGCCGTTCCATGTGAAGACGACGTCGTTGTTGCAATCGACCGAGGCGAGATCGACGATCTGGCCGTAGTCGGCGGTTTTCACCTCGGCGTCGATCTTGAGCTGCTTCACCACGTCGGTGACCCAGCCGGAGCCGAAGCTTTCCCATGCCAGCATCTCGACCTTGAGTGCGCCCAGAAGCGACCACAGGGCCATTTCGACCGCGCCGGTATCCGAGGCGGGAACGATGCCGATCTTGTAATCAGCGGGGATGCCCAGAACGTCGCGCGTGCCTTCGATCGCGGCCTTCAGCTTGTCCTTGCCAATGGCGGCACGGTGCGAGCGGCCCAGAGCGGCGTCGGCGAGTTTGGTGACATCGAATGTGGGGGGTTTGGCGCAGGGGCCAGAGGAAAAACGCGGGTTGGCCGGCCGCGTTGCCGGTTGTGAAATAGCCATCAATGCTACCCTTCCAGATAAGCGCCCCTCGTTGGGGAGGGGTGTCCCACGGACGGACATAGTTGGCGAATCTTCGGCCGGCAACCTGATAAATGACCCCAAAGCGACCAATTGCACCAATTTTGCGTCTCGATTGTTCATGATAGGAAACTTGGCAAAGGTGGATGACTTGAAAAGTGAACAGGTGTCACAGAATGGCTGATGCAAAAAAGAACCTGATCGCGAGAGGTCTGGGGTTTCTCCAAAACCCGTTTCGGGAGGTAGAAGCCAATCCGGCACGCGCCGCGCAAGTGCGGGAAATGGCGTTGGCCGATCCGCGTTATGTCATTTTCTTCACGCCACGCAGCGGATCGTCGAGGCTGACCGATCTGCTGACGTATACCAGTGCGCTGGGTAAGCCCGATGAGGTTTTCAATCCCGCCTTCATGCCAGCCATCGCGCAGTTCTATGGGGCCACGAGCATGCGGACTTACACGCCACTCTTGTTGCGCGGACATCAATTGGGCGGCGTCTTTGGATGTGAGGTCACCTTTCTGCACATCATGCGGGCGTTTGGAACCGGGGCTCGGTTTCTCAGGGCGGTGCAGCCTACGGCCTGCCTGTGGTTGGTACGCGAAGATATCGTCGCGCAGGCAGTTTCGGTTCTGCGCATGTTACAGACCAGGCAGGCGCATGCCATTGGGCACGAGAGTGCAAGCGGGGACACGGATGAAGCGGCGTTCCGGTATGATGCCATGACCATCAGGCTTGCCATCTGGCGCATCAGATGGATGGAACAGCGCACCGAACGCCTCTTTTCTCGAAATGGTCTGCAGCCCTTGCGGCTCAGCTATGAACGGACCATTGCGATGGATGAAACTGCTCTCATCAGGCAAGTCGCCTTGCATGTCGGTGTTGAACTGAGCGTCGATGTGACAACTCGGAACCGACATCAAAAACTGGGTGGTCAAAGAAGCGATGATTTCGCGCAGCGATTTCGCGAGGACAACCCTCGTTTCGTGGCGAGGCTGGACAGGGCGCGCGCTCAGATGATAGCCGCACTGCAGAATTAAGCAGCCCACTATCGGAGAAACCTCATGTTCGTCGCCACTTTGCTTACGGCCCCCTCTTCCCCGTCGCTTGATCCTGCGCTGGTCGAGTCGCTGCGTAATGCATGGGGGGGTGGGGATGCCAACTGGCTGGCCGTGGATGAGGCGGCGGAGTTCACGCTGGAGGTGATGCCGGACAATCGCTGGGACGTCTGGGCGGACCTGCAGAAGATGGGTGTGGACCTGGTGATCCTGCCCGCCGAGGGGCGCAGGAAGAAGATGCTTTTGGCCGACATGGACAGCACCATGATCCAGCAGGAATGCATTGACGAGCTGGCCGACGAGGCCGGGGTTGGCGAACGGGTCAAGGACATCACCGCGCGTGCGATGAATGGCGAGCTGGACTTTGAAGGCGCGCTGACCGAACGCGTTGGGTTGCTCAAGGGCTTGGATGAGGGTGTGATTGGCAAGGTGTTGGCCGAGCGGATCACTCTGATGCCCGGGGGCAAGGCGCTCTTGGCGACGATGAAGGCGAACGGGGCCTATGCCGCGCTGGTTTCGGGCGGGTTCACGGCGTTTACCGCCAAGGTGGCTGCCGAGCTTGGGTTTGACGAGAACCGGGCCAATACGCTGTTGGTCGAAGACGGTGTTCTGACCGGCGATGTGGGGCGGCCGATTCTGGGGCGCGAGGCCAAGGTGCAGGCGTTGAAAGAGATTTCTGAGCGCCTTGGGTTGACCCATGATGCCGTGATGGCCGTGGGCGACGGGGCCAATGATCTTGGGATGCTGGGGCTGGCCGGGGCCGGAGTGGCGCTTCATGCGAAACCGTCGGTAGCGGCGGAATGCGATATCCGCATCAACTTCGGCGACCTGAGCGCGCTGCTTTACATTCAGGGATATGCCAAGGCGGAGTTTGTTGCTTAACAGCCCGGTCCGGGGCTGACCCGGATTTTCACCCTTTCAACCATGGAACGTCCCCCGGATTATGTCCGGGGCAGGTTTGTTACACGCTCACGAAACCGTGACAACAAAGCGTTGGCTTTCTATTTAACGGATATGTTAAATAAGGTCATGGTACAGCTTTCACATACTTTTGCTGCATTGGCAGACGAGACGCGCCTTGCGCTCGTAGAGCGGCTGATGGCCGAGGGGGAATTGCCCGCCGGTGTATTGGTTGCGAATGCCGAGATCAGCGGACCGGCGGTTTCGCGGCATCTCAAGGTGCTGCGCGAGGCGGGGGTGATCCGGCAACGGGCCGAGGGCACGCGGCGGCTCTATTCCGTGCGGCCCGAGGCGCTCAGGGCGATTTCGAACTGGACCATGGATCATCGCGCGTTCTGGGAGGCGGGGTTGGACCGGCTCGGCGCGCTTTTGGCGGAGGACAAGGAATGAGCGATTTGCGACTGGAGCGGAGTTATCCGGTCTCGCCGGAGCGGCTGTTTGCGGCTGTCACGCAGCAGGCGGACCTGTTGCAATGGTGGGGACCGGAAGGGCTGCACGTGCCCGAACATGCGCTGGACCTGTCGCGGCTGGGGCCGTGGTTTTCGGTCATGGTCAATGGCGAGGGGCAGCGGTTCAAGGTCTCGGGGCAAGTGACGAGCTATGATCCGCCACGCTCGGTCGGGTTTACATGGGCCTGGCATGACGACGCGGATGCGCGCGGGCCGGAGAGCCATGTGACGTTTACAGTCGCAGCCTCGGAGGGCGGCGCGACGCTGATCCTCGACCATCGGGACTTGTCCGACGCCGAGGCCGCACAGAATTACGAGATGGGTTGGGGATCCTCTCTCAACAAGCTGGACGCGTTGTTCAGCTAGGGTTTCAACAGGAGGAGAAGACAATGCCCAAATTCATGTTCATTTACCATGGCGGCGGACGCCCCGAGACGCCGGAAGAGGGCGAAAAGGTCATGGCAGCCTGGGGCGCGTGGATGGAAGGGGTCGGCGCGGACCTGATTGACGGGGGCAACCCGGCGGGGATGTCCAAGACCGTGACCGCGTCGGGTGTCGAGGACAATGGCGGGGCGAACCCGGTGTCGGGCTATACGCTGGTCAATGCCGCCGACATGGATGCAGCCATCGCGATCGCCAAGGGCTGTCCGATCCTGGACGGAGGCGGCGGCACCGTGGAAGTCGCGGAAGCGATGGAGATGTAGCGCTTTATCCGAACGCGCGGCGCCTGTCGCGAGGTCGGATGCCTCCGGCGGGGGTATTTTTGGAAAAAGAAACAACGGGGCCACGCCGTGTGTCGGCCCCGTTGTTTTTGGATCAGGGGAAGCCCGGGGTGGGTTTCATGACACCACAAAGGATGTCGCGCCGGTTGGTGATCGGGGCGTTGATGTATTCGCGCGCGGTCGGGTGGTCCGGATCAAGCGCGCCGTGGCGCACCAGAAGGGACGCAATTGCGGCTTCGGCGGCGCGGGTGGTGCCGTCGGTGATCTTGAGGGCGATGCCCAGTTCCTGTTCGGGCAGGATGGCGATGAAATAGGCTTCGGCCCCGGTTTTTATGGCGACCTTGTGATTCATGGCGCGCATGAGCCGGGTGCAGGCGCGGCCTTCTCCGGCGACATATTCGGGGTGTTTGGCCATGGCATCGCGCAGGCGGGCGGCAGCGGTGGCGCGAGTGCCCTGCCCTTCGCGCGCGGCGGCAAAGAAGGCCATGGCGCGGGCCATGCCGTGCATGGTGCTGGCGAAATTGGGGGCGGAACAGCCGTCGATCGCGTAGCCGGGGCTGGTTTCGTTTGTCGTATCCTCTACCGCTTCGCGCACCGCCTTCTGGACCGGGTGATCCGGGTCGATGTATTCCGGGCCTGCCTTGAGATGGCGCGAGAGGGTCAGGAAGCCGCTGTGTTTGCCCGAGCAGTTGTTATGGATCTGGCAGGCCGGATCACCGCAGCGGATCAGGGCATTGCGGGCCGGGATGTCGGCGGGTTCTTGGGGGCCGCAGCGCAGATCGTCTTCGCCAAGGCCAAGTGCGGATAGCCAGTCACGCACCATGAAGGTGTGGATATCGGCCCCGTTATGGGAGGCGCAGGCAAGGGCGAGGTGCTGGTCCGTCAGCCTATGCGCATCGGCGGCACCGCTTTCGATCAACGGCAATGCCTGGAGCATCTTGGAGGAGCTGCGCGGCAGGATCACGGCGTTCGGATCGCCCCAGCTTTCGACGATCGCGCCACTTGCGTCGCAGACCACGGCATGGCCGTGATGGGTGTTTTCAAGGAAATCACCACGCCAGATTTCCACCATTGGGACAGGTTGAACCATGAATCCTCGCTTTTTCACCGGCAATTTTGTGCCAACGGGTCTTTCGCCCCGCAAATAAATCAGGCTAAACTGTGGCCATCGGGATAGAAATGTCCAGCCCAACAAAACAAGGCATCAAGCCGGGGCTGGGACTATTGAGGCAAATGAACAGCTTGGAGGCTGTGGATTATGGGATCACGTTTCGTGAGCGCGTTGGTTGCGGCAGCGGGTCTGTCGCTTTTGGCCGTTGGGGCGCAGGCGCAGCAGGTCAGCGAAAACCAGGTCGCGGCCATGACCGACTGGAGTGTTTTCGAACATAGCGACAGCGGCAAGAAGGAATGCTGGGCGGTCAGCACCGCCAAGGAGAGCGTCAACACGCGCGAAGGGCGCGTTGTCGCCGTGCGCCGCAGCGACATCCTTCTGATGGTAAGCTACCTGCCGCATATGAAGGTCGAAGGACAGGTCGGCTTTACCGGCGGCTATCCCTTTGCCAGCGGATCGAATGTCGAGGTCACGGTGGATGGCAACTCATTCGTGATGATCACCGAAGGCGAATGGGCCTGGCCCGCGTCGTCCGGGGACGATGCCAAGATCATCGCGGCCATGAAGCGGGGCAGCAAGGCCACGCTGACCGCGCGGTCCTCGCGCGGGACCAAGACCGAGGATTCGTTTTCGCTTCTCGGGTTCACCGCCGCGGTGGAAGACGCCGAGAAACGCTGCAAGTAATGTAATACCCGCCTTTCGCGGCGGGACGGGGCCTCTGCCAGGGCCGGACACTGCCACATCGCCACATGGGGGAAGCCGATCGGGACAACCGGTCGGACGAACGGAACGTGGAGGCAGGACATGGCGGAGCCGAAATTTACCGAGATCAAGTATCGCGGAGCAGGCAACGAGGATTTCATAGAAACTTCGGTGCCCGCCGGGATGGACGTGTCGACCATACAGATCGTCGTATATCACCCCAATGGCAACGTGCGGTCGATCAACGGGATCGGCGACTACGACGACACGATGTTCGGACAGGATGTCTATTCGCTGGATGCCGCCGTGCACAAGGACGGGGCCGTCGCGCTGGTGGTGGACGGTGTCGTGGTCAGCTTCGTGTCGTTTGACAATATCGTGACCCCGACAAGCGGTCCGGCGGCGGGCATGACATCGACCCAGATCGGGTCGACCGGCAACAACCAGAATGAATCGGTTCAGCTTGATCAGAATGGCAACTGGACGACGGGCGCCATTAACGAAGGCACGATCCCGTGTTTCCTTGTCGGGACGAAGATCGCCACGCGTCGGGGCGAGGTTGCGGTGGAAAACCTGCGCCCCGGTGACATGGTTGTGGTGCGCGATGGCGGCTTTGCGCCGATCCGCTGGATCGGGTCCTATGTCGCGGACGCGCGGGGCGCAGGGCACGAGAAATGCGCGCCAATCTGCATTCCGCGCGGGGCCATGGGCCGGGGGGTTCCGGCACGCGACCTTTATGTTTCGCCCAATCACCGGGTCTGGATGCGCGACCCGAGCTTTGAAATGCTGTTCGAGGAACGTGAGGTTCTGATCCCGGCCAAGCAGCTTGTCGGTTGGAAGGGCATCAAGCAGGTGTCCTATGTGCCGACGCCGGAATACTTCCACATCCTGTTCGACAAGCACGAGATCATCATTTCCGACGGGATGCAGACCGAGAGTTTCCACCCCGGAGAAATGACCTTTGACCAATTCGAGCACGAGGCGCGGGACGAGCTGTTGCGCCTGTTCCCCGAGCTGATCGAGCTGGTAGCCTATGGCGAAACGGCGCGGCGCTGTTTGAAATCGCACGAGGCGCAGGTGGCGGTGCGGTCGGCCTGGGTGGCCTGACGCGCCCTACCCGGCCCTCTGCCCCTTGTTTTGTTTGCTTTTGCGGCCAAATGGTGTAATGCACCCGTCTGATTTCCTAGCCCGGACCCAAAAGCCATGACCGCCAGCGCCCCCGTCACGCAGGACGTAATGACCATTCCCCGCAAGCTGCCTGAAGGCGGCAAGATCAACCTTGTCGGGTTGACGCGGGACGGGCTGCGCAGCGCTCTGATCGAGAATGGCACGCCGGAAAAGCAGGCCAAGATGCGGGTGAACCAGATCTGGCAGTGGATCTACCAGTGGGGCGTGCGGGATTTCCACGCCATGACCAACCTTGCCAAGGCGTATCGCGCGCAGCTGGACGAAACGTTCTGCATCGAGATCCCCGAGATGGTGAGCCGCCAGATCAGCGCGGACGGAACGCGCAAGTACCTTGTGCGGATCGCGGGCGGGCACGAGGTTGAGGTGGTTTACATCCCCGAGACCGACCGCGGCACGCTGTGTGTGAGTTCTCAGGTGGGCTGCACGCTGACCTGTTCCTTCTGTCACACGGGCACACAAAAGCTGGTACGCAACCTGACCGCCGGGGAAATCGTCGGGCAGATCATGATGGCACGCGACGATCTGGATGAATGGCCGCAACCGGGCGTCGGCACAGGCGATGCGGGACCAAGGCTGGTGTCGAATATCGTGCTTATGGGCATGGGCGAGCCGCTCTACAATTTCGATAACGTGCGTGACGCAATGAAAATCGCGATGGATGGCGAGGGCATTTCCCTGTCGCGCCGCCGGATCACGTTGTCGACAAGCGGCGTGGTGCCCGAGATTGCCAAGACCGCCGAAGAAATCGGCTGTATGCTGGCTGTATCGTTCCACGCCACCACGGACGAGGTGCGCGACAAGCTGGTGCCGATCAACAAGCGCTGGAATATCGAAGAGCTTCTGGCGGCGCTACGCGCCTATCCGAGCCTGTCCAACTCCGAGCGGATCACGTTCGAATACGTGATGCTGAAGGATGTGAACGACAGCGACGCGGATGCACGGCGGCTCGTCAAGTTGATCAGCGGCATTCCGGCCAAGATCAACCTGATCCCGTTCAACGAATGGCCCGGTTCGCCTTATCAGCGCTCGGACTGGGACCGGATAGAAGCCTTCGCGGACATCATCTACAAGGCGGGCTATGCCTCTCCGATCCGTACCCCGCGCGGCGAAGACATCATGGCCGCCTGTGGTCAGTTGAAGTCGGCCACCGAGCGGGCGCGCAAGTCGCGCAAGGAGATCGAGGCCGAAGCCGGGCTGGGCGGCGCCTGAAGTTGCGCGTGATCTGATCGGGAAAAGCCGCTAGGCTGTGGCGCAGGGTTTCTTGAGGAGGAACGCGCACATGCCCCGTTTTGTCATTTCCGCCGCGGCACATCTGATTACCAATGCCGTCGGTCTTTTGCTGGCCATGATTCTTTTGGATGGGTTTTCCATCGGGTTTCTGGCGCTGATCATCGTGACGGTGATTTTCACAGTGGTGCTGATGGTGATCACGCCGATCATCCGCAAGATTTCGGAAAAGAACATGCCATCGCTGTTGGGGGGATTGTCGCTGGTGGCGATCTTCTTTGGCCTGCTGATCACGCAGCCTTTCGTGGCAGGGTTCAGCATCGGAGGGACGGCGAATCTTCTGGCCGCGACATTGCTGGTCTGGCTCGGGGCGCTGATTGCCGGGATTCTGGTGCCGAAGTTCCTGTTTCCCTCTCTGAAAGCCCCGAAATCGTAAACAATCTGTTTCCCCGCCATAAACTTTCCATAATTGAGCGCCAATTCAGCCCCGATCAACAGACAGTTTCTAAAGTGTGAACAAACACGCAAGGGACTGACAGATGGCACATGCAGATATTGGCGGCGCAATCATTGATGCGCCTGTACTGGACATCCTGAAACGCGAGCGCAGCAAGGCGCTGAGCGTGCGGGAGTGGAAATTCCGCCTCGCCGGGTATGGTTATGCAATCAAGGATGTGGCGGGTGCACAGGTCGTGACCAAGCTGCCCCAAGGCACCGAGCTGGGCGTTTTGCCGGGCCATATCCAGTAAGCGGGCAAGGCGTTTTATTGACGCCCTCCCCGCACGGTGGATGCTTTAACGCCCGGGGATTTTGCCCCGTCGTCCGCAATCGCCCCAATTGTCGATCACGTCGATCGCCTCTTCGGCGGTTTCGACAAAGCGGAACAACTCCAGATCTTCGGCCGAGATCGTGCCGGCATCGGCCAGCGCATCCCAGTTGATGATCTTTTCCCAGAAGTCGCGCCCGAACAGCAGGAACGGCACGCATTCCATGCGACCCGTCTGGATCAGGGTCAGCGATTCGAACATTTCATCCATGGTCCCGAATCCACCGGGAAAGACGCAAATCGCGCGGGCACGCATCAGGAAGTGCATTTTGCGAATCGCGAAATAGTGGAAATTGAAGCACAGCTCGGGCGTCACGTATTCATTGGGCGCCTGTTCATGCGGTAGCACGATGTTGAGCCCGATGGATTTCCCCCCGGCATCCACCGCACCGCGGTTCGCGGCCTCCATCACACCGGGACCGCCCCCTGAAACGATCACATTCTCGCGTCCGTTGCTGCGCTCGGTCATGAGATGGGCGAATTTGCGCGCCTCTTCGTAATACTCTGACAGCCCCGCGAGGGTCTCAGTGCGCGCCGTATCCTTTTTGGACGGTTCCGGGATACGCGCCCCGCCAAAGAGCACGATGGTGCTTTCGATACCGTGCTCGTCGAGGATCAGCTGAGGTTTCAGCAGTTCGAGTTGAAGGCGGACCGGGCGCAGTTCTTCGCGGCACAGGAAATCATCATCCGCGAAAGCCAGCCGGTAGGCCTTGGAACGGGTTTGCGGCGTGTCGGGCACATGGCTTGCGGCGTCGCGGTCGCTGTGGGCATCGGATAGGGGGTGCAAACGATCTTCGGGCATGTATTGGATTTCCTTGAATGCGCATTTCCCTTTCAGGGGTACTGTGTTTGGCGCCGTAGGGCCAGTCACGCGATTGCGAGGGTGACGTCGGGGCGCGATGCCGTTATGAAAGCTCGAATCCTCTTTCATCGGAGCCATAAAGACATGTCGAACGCCCAACTGGAACAAGCCATCGAAGCCGCGTGGGAAGCCCGCGACACCATCACCCCGTCGACCGGCGGCGAAACCCGCGAAGCCATCGAAGCCACTCTGAACGCGCTGGATTCAGGCAAGCTGCGCGTGGCCGAGAAGATGGAGAGCGGCGACTGGCACGTGAACCAGTGGGCCAAGAAAGCCGTGCTGCTGGGGTTCCGCCTCAAGGACATGGAACAGCAGGATGGCGGCCCGCAGGGCGGCCATTGGTGGGACAAGGTCGACAGCAAGTTCAAGGGCTGGGGCGATGCGGAATGGACCCAAGCCGGGTTCCGCGCCGTGCCGAACTGTATCGTGCGTAAGTCTGCCTATGTCGCGCCGGGCGTGGTGCTGATGCCGTCGTTCGTGAACCTTGGCGCCTATGTCGACGAAGGCACCATGGTCGACACCTGGGCCACCGTTGGCTCCTGTGCGCAGATCGGCAAGAACGTGCACCTGTCGGGCGGCGTCGGCATTGGCGGCGTTCTGGAACCGATGCAGGCCGGCCCGACCATCATTGAAGACAACTGTTTCATCGGCGCGCGCTCGGAAGTGGTCGAAGGCTGTATCGTGCGCGAAGGCTCGGTTCTAGGCATGGGTGTGTTCATCGGCCAGTCGACCAAGATCGTCGACCGCGAAACCGGCGAAGTGATGTATGGCGAAGTGCCCGCCGGGTCGGTTGTCGTGGCCGGGTCGATGCCGTCGAAGAACGGTGTGAACCTGTACTGTGCGGTGATCGTGAAACGTGTGGATGCACAGACCCGCTCGAAAACCTCGATCAACGAGCTGCTGCGGGATTGATACCGTTGCGGGCCTGACCCGCGGCGGATCACGAGAAATGGTGAAGGCGCGCTTGGTTCGAGCGCGCCTTTTTCGTGGTCAGGCGACCTTGAGCAGCGCCTCGGCTTCGTAACGGCGCAGGGCAACGCGGGCGGACGGACCATAGCCATAGCCCATCATCGCGTCCATGTTCGGCATCAGGCGCAGGATTTCCGCACGTGTTTCGGCATCGAAACTGTCCATGGTCTCGCGGCCCGGATGATAGCTTTCGCTGTCCATGCCGTTGCCACGCACGATTTCGTGGCGGTCAAAGAGAAGATGCACATAGGTGACAGGCCTGCCAGTTTCCTGAACCGTGACGGTGTTGCCGTTGACCAGATCGCGCGCCTTGACCAGCACCTCGGATTCGCCAAAGAGCAACGCCGCCTTCGGCGAGTTAAGCAGGATCCGGTGATTGGGTGAAAACGACACGGCCTCGTGATTGCCCAGCGCCCCCGCGGCAAAACTGATGGGGGCGTCATGACCAAGGGCAAGCCGGGTTGTCCTGCCGATCCAGCGCAGCGGCTGAAAGCCATTGTCGCGGGTCAGGATCATGTGACCGGGTTCGAGCGCCTCGACCGGGACAAGGCCGGTCTGGGTCAGAATCTCGGTCCCGGCGACGAAACAGGGCGTGGTCGCCTCGGTGGTTTCAAGATTGACGAAGCCGACATCGGTGTTCCCGTCCGCGTCCTCGACCGTGTAGGTGAAGACGTTGGTGCCAATATCCTCGTCCGTTTCGACGGTGATCGTGCCATCCGCGTTCAGCGTGATCATTTCACCGGTCGCAAGGGTGATCGTGTCGCCTGCCGTCACCGGCTGACCGTTGATATGGGTAATGGTCAGCGTGCCCGACGCGCTGGTGGTGTCATTGGCAAGGATGTCGAACGTGTCTTCGCTTTCGGCCCCCACGGCGATGTCATCGCCTCCGGCGACGAGCGCGCATTGGACCGAGTCCCCCGCGATCAGAAGGTTGGAATCATAGCTGCGGTCGCCGCCATCGGCGATCCCGATCTTGATGGTGTTCTCCTCGCCCGGATTGACCGGCGCCTTGAGGGTCAGCGTGACGGTGAACCCGTCCATCTCTGTGTTGGCGACCTCGGCATTGGCCGGGTTGTCGACGTAAAGGTTGGAATTCGAAGCATCGTTGATGTTGTTGATGGTGATGTCACCATCCCCGACAGTCAGCTCGGCCTTGACCCCGTTGACCCAGATACCCACTGCATCATTGAAACCCGATCCAACATATTCGAGATATTCCTCGGACGAGAACACCACCTGCATGGTCAGCGTGCTGCCGTCGGGCACGAACGTCGCTTCGAAAATGGCGGCATCGTATGTCTGGACCCCGGCGATTGCGTTGAGGTCGGCATCGCCTGCGGTTTTCATATTGCCCGAAGTGCCAGCCGAGGTGTTGGCGTCGCCCGAACTGTTGGTGATTGCGCTGGCGTTGCCGGTGGAAAGGATGACGCCGGTATCCGATGGCGTGACATTCGGCGCGACGGTGTCGCCATCGCTGTAGATGCCCGACGCAGCGCTGGCGCCGGTATAGGTGGCCGACGTGATTTCTATTCCCGAGCCGAACATGGTCTCTGCCATGTCCATGGCGCTGGCAGATGTGTCAATTGGCAGTTCCGAAGCCGTTGGCATCAGCATTCCCCCTTCTGATAACCGTCTTCACTCACAAGGCACGTATGTATGGGCGCCCCTTCATATCTTTGGAATCGCCACCGAATTATCAGGAGAAAACGCCACGCCCATTCCCCCTTTGCGCCGCCCGGGAGCCTGTGCAAAAGAGACGTCCCGCGTGCCTGCGAGACGCGTTGAAAATGGGGGGACGAACACCTGCCTCGGTCGCGAGCCCATGTTTCCAGAGCTAGGGCAAGACCATTGCCAATTGGATTACGCCAAGGGACAATCTGTCTTGCAATCGACGCGAATTGTAGTCGAAAGCAGGGGAACGCCGCATCCACAGGTTGACGGGCCAGCCGGTCCCGCGATAAGGCCAGCGCCATGGAAAAGCCCAAGAAAAAATCCCGCCAGCAGGTCTATACGCTTCTTGTCCAGGTTGGACGCAAGGAGGGCGACGGGCTTCCCGACAAGGCCACCGGGGGCGCTTTGATGATCTATGCCAGCGGCGTGGACGAGGCCGAGGCCGTGCGCGAAACCGTGGCCATCCTCAAGCAGGCGGATCTCAACCCGCTGGATGTGACCGGCTATGGCACGATCGAGGAGCGCGAGGCGCAGGGGCATGATATCGCCGAGGACGAACGCGCGTTGATGCAGCGGGCTCTGGACGAGAACTCGGTCGTGGTGGCGCAGTTGACGCCTTTCTTCCATGGCGAGGAAAGCGAAAGCAGTGACGCGCCGATGAACTGAGGCGCAGCGCGGGGCGCCGTCAGGCGGCGGCGCGTTGTGCGGCGAGTGTCAGGGCCTCGAACTCACCCAGCACCGGGAACACCGTCCGGGAATGTTCGGGCAGGCTGCTGCGCGGCTGGGTGCAAAGCAGGCTGGCGCGCAGGGCGGCACGCTTGCGCCGGATGCGCCCGATGTTGAGGGTTTCAAGATAGGTTCCGGCACAGAGGACCGCTTCGTGGTCCGGCAGCATCAACTGGCAATAGGTGATCATAAGATCCCCCTTTCGTTTCGATGCGGCCTTGCCGTGTGTCAACGGCCCGGCGGGCACAAGCACGTGCTCGGAACCGAACAGGTATTCAACCCGCGACCCACCGATGACAAGCTGTTGGGACGGGGAAACGGTGATGTCCTGAGTCAGGCCGAAATACGGGGAGCGCAGCCGCACTGGGGCGAACAGGCCCGCCGCGGGAACGGTCCGGCGGAATGTGGCCAGAACGGGCACGAGGCTACCTTCCAGAGTCTGCACGACATCGCCGCGGCGGATATCTGACGCAGGGCGATAACCGGACCCGGTCATGACCGGCGTGTTGGGACAAAGCGACGGCATCGGTCCGACGGGCTCGATCCGGTCCGAGGCCGCGACATAACTGATGTCGGACGACAACACACAGAGTTCGCGCTTCATGACCATATCACGCAGATCGGCCCGGCTGAGCGGCATCGGGTCGGTGAGCTCGCGCATCGCGATGCGCGCGCGCCCCGGACGCTCGACCGTCAAGCGCCCCCGGCGGGCACGCAGATCCCAGCTATAGGTGACACGCAGAATGTCGGTGCGCCCCCCGGTATCCAGGTTGACGGCCGCGTGGAATGTCTCTGCCCCCCGGGTCATGACAAGCACGATGCCACCGCCGGGCACGGCCTGAAGCGTCAGGGCGGTGCTTGCCTGGCGGGGCGACCGGTAGCCGATCAGGAGCTGGGGGCGGTCATAGGGTGACACTTGCGTTTCTAGAACAAGGCTGCCCGAGACCATTGGCCGGTGCAGATCGGGACCGTCCTTGGGAAGGGGCTGAGCATGCCGCGCGAGACCATCGGCGCGGAAATGCGCGCGGGTGGTATCACATAATGCGATCCAGCTCATGCTTTTGGTCCCTTGCCATGTCGGACGCGCTGGCGTTGAAAGCCTCTATCACAAACGGCCTGCTGCCTGCGCCCATCGCACCTAAGCGGATTCCACCAGCAGCGCCGGGATTATCCCGGTCAGGTGTATGCAACGATCAAACCGGCGTCAGAAACGCCGGGATGCTGCGGAGGGCCTTTTTGTTGGCCTGACTGCTCGTGTGACCTGCCTCGGTCGTGTTATTGGCTCTATCTAAACACGAAAAAAGGACGCCTGTTAAGGGGCTTGGACGCGAATGTGACGGGAGCCGGGGTGTTTTGTGGCTTTCCGGCAATGGCGGGCTGTGCGACAACTGCCCCAAGTCCAGAACGACAGGAAATGAAGGACCCCGCAATGCCCAATACCGACGCCGCCCTGTTGACCGCGCAATTGATCCGCTGCCCCTCTGTCACACCGGAAGAGGGCGGCGCGCTGGTGTTGCTCGAAAAGGTCCTGAGCGATGCCGGATTTGCCTGTGCGCGCGTGGATCGGGGCGGCGTGTCCAACCTGTTCGCGCGTTGGGGCGACAAGGGGCACCCGCGCACCTTCGGTTTTAACGGCCATACCGACGTGGTGCCAATCGGCGACGCGGCGGCCTGGACCGCCGACCCGTTCGGCGCGGAAATCCGGGACGGGATCATGTTTGGACGCGGGGCCACGGACATGAAATCGGGTGTCGCCGCCTTTGCCGCCGCGGCGGTGGATTTCGTGACAAATACGCCACCGGACGGCGCCGTGATCCTGACCATTACCGGGGACGAGGAAGGCGACGCGATCGACGGCACTACGGCACTTCTCGACTACATGGACCGCGAACGGGAAAAGATGTCGGTCTGCCTTGTCGGGGAACCCACCTGCCCCAACGAGATGGGCGACATGATGAAGATCGGGCGGCGCGGATCGCTGACCGCCTATTTCACCTTTACCGGGGTGCAGGGCCATTCCGCCTATCCGCATCGCGCCAAGAACCCGCTTCCGGCCATGGCGCGGCTGATGGATCGGATGTCGTCGCATGTGTTGGACGAGGGTACCGCGCATTTCGATGCCTCGACGCTGGCGGTGGTGACGATGGATACAGGGAATCCGGCGACCAACGTGATCCCGGCAGAGTGCCGCGCCACTGTCAACATCCGCTTCAACGATGCCCATTCGGGTGCATCGCTGACCGACTGGATGCAAGGTTTGGTGGACGCGGTTGGCGCCGACACCGGGGTCGAAATCGACATGCAGGTCAAGATTTCCGGTGAAAGCTTCATCACGCCGCCGGGGCCGCTTTCGGATCTGGTCGCGGCCAGTGTCAGGGCCGAGACCGGGCGCGATCCGGAGCTCAGCACCTCGGGGGGCACCTCGGATGCGCGCTTTGTGCAGCATCACTGCCCGGTGGTGGAATTCGGGCTGGTGGGCAAGACCATGCACAAGGTCGACGAGAACGTACCTGTCGACCAGATCCATCAGCTCAAAGCGATCTATTCGCGGATATTGCGTGACTATTTCGGCTGAATATCGCTGGCGGCAACGGCTGGTGGTCATGGTCAAGGAACCGCGCCCAGGCCGCGTCAAAACCCGTCTTGGGCGCGATATCGGCATGGGGGCGGCAGCACATTGGTTCCGCCTGCAAAGCCTGTCGCTTCTGCACCGCCTGCATGATCCACGCTGGGAGATCATCCTCGCAGTTGCACCGGATAGGGAGGGGCTGACCTCGCGCGTCTGGCCCGCGCAGTTCCGGCGCGCGCGCCAGGGGCGGGGCGATCTTGGTGCGCGGATGAAACGCCAGTTATGTCATGGGCTGCCGGGGCCGACGCTGGTCATCGGGGCCGATATACCCGGCATCCGCAAACACCACATCGCAGAGGCGTTCCGCGCGCTCGGCGACCATGATGCCGTGTTCGGCCCGGCCATGGACGGCGGCTACTGGCTGGTTGGCCTGAAACACGCCCGCGCACCTGCCACCCTGTTCGAAAACGTCCGCTGGTCCACGCCCCACGCCCTTGCCGACAGCATCGCCACCCTGCCCCATCACCGCATTGCCACGGTGGCGACCCTGCACGACATCGACACAATTGCGGACCTGCGTCTTTCTTTTTCCGGAAATACCCCGGGGGTGAAGATCGAAAATCTTACGATTTTCGAACGAGGGGGCAGCGCCCCCTAATCCCGCGTGACGCCGCGCGCGCCCCGTGCTAGGCCATTCCCATGCGCATACCCACAAAAGAGGAAATCCTTGAATGGATTTCCGAGAACCCGACCCTCACCTCGAAACGCGACATTGCCAAGGCCTTTGGCATCAAGGGCGCGGCCAGGATTGATCTCAAGCGGATTCTCAAGGAGCTTGAGGCCGAGGGGCACCTACAAAAGCGCCACAAAACCTATCGCGATCCGGACAAGCTGCCGCCCGTGTCTGTGCTGCAGATCACCGGCGCCGACAGCGACGGCGACCTGTTCGCGCGACCCTTGGAGTGGCACGGCGAGGCCGAAGAACCGCGTATCCTCGTGATCCCACGCGCCAGCGATCCCGCGTTGGGCGAAGGCGACCGCATTCTTGGACGGTTGACCGAAGTCACGGGTGAAGAGCATGCCTATGAGGCGCGGCTGATCCGACGCATCGGCACCAACCCGCGCCGGGTTCTGGGCGTGTTCCGCAAAACCGACGAAGGCGGGCGCATTGTTCCGGTCGACAAGGGCGATGGCAAGGAATGGATGGTTCTGAGCGACCACGTTGGCGGCGCCAAGGACGGGGAACTGGTCGAGGCCGAACAGACCGGCCCCAAAGGGCGGCTGGGCCTGCCGCGCGCGAAGGTGGTGTCGCGGCTGGGCGACCCGAGCGCGCCCAAGGCGGTGTCGCTGATCGCGATTCACCAGCACGGCATTCCCGACACCTTCCCCGATGACGTGATCAAGGAGGCAGACGCGGCCAAGCCTGCGCCTTTGGGAGACCGCGAAGACCTGCGCGACCTGCCCTTTGTCACCATCGACCCGGCGGATGCGCGTGACCATGACGATGCGTGCTGGGCGCATGAGGATGACGACCCCAAGAACGATGGCGGGCATGTCATCTGGGTCGCGATTGCCGACGTGGCGCAATATGTGCGCCCGGGCACCGCGCTTGACCGCGAGGCGCGCAAGCGGGGCAATTCGAGCTATTTCCCCGACCGCGTTGTACCGATGCTGCCGGATCGCCTTTCGGGCGACCTGTGTTCGCTGCACGAAGGGGTGCCGCGCGCCACGCTGGCGCTGCGCATCCAGGTGGATTCCAAGGGCCGCAAGATCGGCCACCGCTTTACCCGTGCCATGATCCGCTCGGTCGCCTCGCTGAATTATGCCGAAGTGCAACAGGCCCGCGATGGCACCCCCAACGAAACCTGCGCGCCTTTGATGGACGAGGTGATCACCCCGCTTTATGCCGCCTATGACTCGCTGACCAAGGCGCGGGCGGCGCGCCAGCCGCTGCACCTTGATCTGCCGGAACGCAAGATCGTGCTGAGCGATGCGGGTGAAGTGGAATCGGTGGCCTTCCGCGACCGGTTCGATGCGCACAAGCTGATCGAGGAATTCATGGTGCTGGCCAATGTCTGTGCCGCCGAGACCCTGATTGCGGCAAAATCGCCACTGTTGTTCCGGGTTCACGAGGAACCCAGCCCCGAAAAGCTCGACGCGCTGCGGGAAACGGCCGCTGCCTCGGGATTTACGCTGGCCAAGGGGCAGGTGTTGCAGACGCGGCACCTGAACGCGCTTCTGGATGCCGCCGCAGGTACGGACGAGGCCGAATTGATCAACATTTCGACCCTGCGGTCGATGACGCAGGCCTATTACAGCCCGTCGAATTTCGGGCATTTCGGCCTTGCCCTGCAGGCCTATGCCCATTTCACGTCACCGATCCGGCGTTATGCCGACCTGATCGTGCACCGGGCGCTGATCTCGGCGCATCGGTGGGGCGATGATGGGTTGTCGCCCGAGGGGGTGGAGCTGCTTGAAAACACGGCTACCCATATTTCCGAAACGGAACGGCGGTCGATGCTGGCCGAACGGGACACGACGGATCGTTATCTGGCGTCCTACCTGTCCGAGCGGATCGGGGAGGAATTCGGAGGTCGGATCAGCGGGATTGCCCGGTTTGGCGTCTTTGTGAAGCTGGATGAAACCGGGGCGGATGGGCTTATCCCGATGCGCGAACTGGGGCGCGAATATTTCCATTTTGACCGTGATACCAACACCTTGGTTGGGGCCGACACCGGGTTGGTGATCGGGTTGGGGCAACGCGTGACCGTGCGATTGGCCGAAGCCGCCCCGGTGACGGGCGGTGTGGCGCTGGAACTGATTTCGCTGGAAGGCGAGGTGGTCAAACGCGGCTCGGGGGGGCGTGGCAAAGGCCGCCCGGTCCGGCGCAAAGCGACCAAGGCCAAACGCAAGGCGGACAAGATCAAACGCAAGGTATCACGTCGGCGGCAGTAGGTCGTTGATCGGCAAATCCCTGCGTGCGCCACGTCGACTCGCTTTGACGGGGCGCGCAATCGCGTTAGTCTCTCGTACAAAAGAGCATGAGGCACATATGCGGTATCCTGGTTCAGCTTTGATGGCGGCCACCCTTGGGGTGGTGGTGGGCGTGGGCGTTGCAGAGGCAAATGCGCCGGGCAAGTCGCTGCGCCCGACGATCAGACCTGTGGCTTTGCAGGTGAGCGAAAGCGGAAACGCGGCGTTTCATCGGTGGATCGAGGGCTACCGGGACCGCGCATTGGCCGCCGGGATACGCGCGGACGTGTTTGACCGGGCCATGGCGGACCTGCGCTACAATACAAGCGTGATCCAGAAGGATCGCAACCAGTCGGAATTCACCAAGACGGTCTGGGAGTATCTTGACAGCGCCACGTCGGACTTGCGGGTCAAGAACGGACAGGCCGCGCTTACCAAGCAGCGGGGCGAGCTGGAGGAGATCGAGGCCAGGTACGGCGTGGACAAGCAGATCGTGGTGGCGATCTGGGGGCTGGAAAGCGCCTATGGCACGTTTCGCGGATCAATCCCGATCATTGAGGCGATGGCGACGCTGGCCCATGACGGGCGGCGCGGGGCGTTCTTTGAGGATCAACTGACCGCAGCACTCAGCATTTTACAGAGCGGGGACGTGACGGCGGCGCAGATGAAGGGCAGCTGGGCCGGGGCGATGGGGCATACACAGTTCATGCCGACCTCGTTCCTGCAACACGCGGTGGATTTCACCGGCGATGGCAAGCGGGACATCTGGGGGGATGATCCACGCGACGCGCTGGCGTCAACGGCGGCCTATCTCAAGGCGAATGGCTGGACCAAGGGGCAGCCCTGGGGGGTCGAGGTGCAATTGCCCAAGGGGTTCGATTACGCCGAGGCCAACCGCGACAACATGAAGATGCCGAGCGAATGGGCGCGGTTGGGGGTTGTGGATATGGACGGGCGCGCGGTGTCCAACCATGGCAAGGCGTCGGTGTTGCTGCCTGCGGGGGCGAATGGCGCGGCGTTCCTGATCTTTGACAATTTCAAAGTGCTGGAAAGCTATAATACCGCCGATGCCTATGTGATCGGTGTCGGGCATCTTGGGGATCGCATCCTTGGGGGCGCGAAGATCCGGGGGGAATGGCCGCGCGAGGATCGGGCGCTGACCTATGACGAGCGGATTGAGCTGCAGGAACGGCTGACCGGCCAGGGCTTTGACACGAAGAAGATCGACGGCAAAATCGGGCCGCTGACCATCGAGGCCGTGCGGCAGTTTCAGAAAGCGAATGGCATGAAGCCGGATGGCTATGCCTCGCTGCATATCCTTAAAAAGCTGCGATAGGGGCCGAGCGAGGCGTTACATCACCGTGACTTTGGTCCCAAGCGGGATGCGCGTGTACAAGTGCTCCACGTGCTCATTCAGCATGCGGATGCAGCCGTTGGACGAGGGCGTGCCGATGGACTGGGGTGTATTGGTGCCGTGGATGCGGAACAAGGTGTCGCGACCGTCCTGATAGAGATAGAGCGCGCGTGAGCCGAGTGGGTTGTTGGGGCCGCCGGGCATGCCGTTGGCATAGCGCGCATAGCCGGGATTACGTTCGATCATTTCTTGCGTCGGGCGCCAGCTGGGCCATTCGACCTTGCGGCCGATCACGGCATTGCCACGGAAATTCAGACCCTCTTTACCTGTTGCCACGCCATAGCGTGTCGCGGTGCGCTCATCATGCATGTGGTAAAGGTAATGCGCCTGGAGCGTGACCACGAGCTGGCCCGGTTCGAACCCGTACTTCTTTTGCACGCGTACTTCGCGGGGGCGCAGGTGTTCCATCAGCTCGAAAGGCACTCCGGCAGACGCACGCAGAATCTGAGGCGTGGCCAGTGCGGCGGTTGCGGCGGTGAGGAATGTGCGTCGTTTCATGAAGGTCTCTCCTGCTCTGGATTCAGCATGCCATGAGCCATGGTATTCTGCAAAGAGTGCACACCATTGTCCTCACCAGTTCGTTACTGGAATGGCCGTTGACCCTACCCCGCTGGAAGCCTGTAGGGCGGGGTTGGAAAGAAAACATGGGGATCACATGAACTGGAAGATATTGGCCATTGCCGGAGTTGTCGGTGTGGCGGGCGCGATTTCACTTTCACTCTGGAGCAAGAGCGCGCCGGACATGCCGGCGGGTGGATCTGGCGATACGCTCGCGCAGGTGACGCTGCCTGCAAACCTGAGCGATATGGGCAAGATCGGTGAACAGATTTTCACCGCAAAGTGCATCGACTGTCATGGGGTCAGCGCGGCGGGGGTGGATGGCGCGGGGCCGCCGCTCATTCACAAGATTTATGAGCCGTCGCACCACGGCGACGAGGCGTTCCAGCGCGCCGTTCAGCTTGGCGTGCGGTCCCATCACTGGTCGTTCGGGGACATGGCGCCGGTCGAGGGACTGACGCGGGGGGATGTCGCAGCGATCATCTCGTATATCCGCGAAGTTCAGCGTGCCAACGGTATCTCGTAAAACAAAAGGGGCGCCCGTTTCGGGGCGCCCCTTTTTTCATTCGGTTATCCCTGACGTCAGCTCGGCGACATGCCACGCAGACGTTCAGAGCGACGGCGCAGCATTTCCACGACCGTCAGCAGGCCAATCGAGATCACCACAAGGATCGTCGCAACAGCGAGGATGGTCGGGCTGATCTGTTCGCGCAGGCCGGTGAACATCTGCCAGGGCAGGGTCTTCTGGCTGGCCGAGCCGACAAATAGCACGACAACCACTTCGTCAAACGAGGTGATGAAGGCAAAGAGGCCGCCCGAGATCACACCGGGCAGGATCAGTGGCATCTGAACCCGGAAGAAGGTCGTGACCGGGTTGGCCCCCATGTTGGCCGCAGCGCGGGTCAGTGAGCGGTCAAAGCCCACGAGCGTGGCCGTCACGGTGATGATCACGAAGGGAATCCCCAGAACGGCGTGGGCCAGAACAACTTTGACATAGCCAACGAACGTCTTGTTGAAGCCGAGCGTGCCTTCGAGCCAGTTGCCGATTTGGCTGTAGAAGAAGAACATGCCGGTGGCCGAGATGATCAGCGGCACGATCATCGGCGAGATCAGGATCGCCATGATCGCGCGGCGCCCCGGTACGTGGCTCTGGCTCAGGCCGATGGCGGCCAGTGTGCCAAGGCTCACCGAGATAATGGTCGCGATGGGCGCGATGATCAGCGAGTTCTTGAAGCTGCGCTGCCATTCGTTGTTGGTGAAGAAGTCGCGGTAATGCTTGAGCGAATAGCCCTCGGGGTCAAGGCGCAGCATTTCCGGCGTGAAGGTGAAAAAGTCCTGCGCATTGAAGGACAGCGGCATCACGACAAGGATGGGCGTGATCAGGAAGACGAAGATCGCACCACAGATGAACAGGAACGTGTAGTGCCAGAGCACCTGTCCCGGTGTGAGATAGGGCAGCAGGCGCGCGCGGTAGCGGCCTTCGTAGGTCCAGTAGATGAACCAGTGAAACAGCCAGCCAAAGATCGCGCCGAGGATGACCCCCGGAACGCCGCCAAACAGGAAGCCGAGCCCGGCCACGAAGAGGATGGATATCCACTTGGCCGTGGTTTCGTTTTTCAACACGAAGATGAAGAACAACCCCATGAGCGAGACCAGTGCCGCGCCGATGACGATGCCGAGCAAACCCGAGCCATTGGCGGTGCCGACGAACAGGCCCAACAGGCCGCCCGCCCCTGCGATGCAGGGAATGACGAGCGAGAGGGGCTTGCGGGAGATGGGTGTGAGTGCAGCCATTGTTCCTTACCCCAGTTTCACGTTGTCGATGCCCACGATCTTGTCATAGGCCCAGTAGAGGATCAGCACGACCGCCAGCAGGATCGTCCCCAGCGCGGCCGCGAGGCCCCAGTTGAGCGATGTCGAGATGTGGAAGGCAATCCGGTTCGAGATGAAGACACCCTTGGTGCCGCCGACCAGTTCCGGCGTGATGTAGTAGCCGATGGCGAGAATGAAGACGAGGATCGAGCCCGCGCCAATGCCCGGCACCGAAAGCGGGAAATAGACCCGCCAGAAGGCCGTCCAGTTGGTTGCCCCCATGGATTTTGCGGCGCGCAGGTAGGACGGGTTGATCGTCTGCATCACAGAATACATCGGCAGGATCATGAAGGGCAGCAGGATATGCGTCATGGCGATGATCGTGCCAAGCTGGTTGTTGATCATCACAAGCCGCGCATCATCGGCCACAAGGCCCAGCCAGACGAGCGTATCGTTGATCACCCCCTGCTGTTGCAACATGACCTTCCAGGCAGAGGTCCGCACGAGAAGCGAGGTCCAGAACGGCAGGAGCACGAGAATCATCAAAAGGTTCGCCTTGGCCGACGGCAGGTTGGCCAGGATCCATGCCACGGGATAGGCCAGCACGATACAGGCCCCCGTGATGATCAGCGACATGATCAATGTGCGTTTGAAAAGAGTGATGTAGATGCGCTCGGATTCAGGGCGGATTTCGGCCCCGTCGGCGCCTTTCTGCATGTCGGCGGCGTTCAGGAAGTAGCCGTTCGTGTATTTCGGGCTGTAGGTCTGAATCGTACGCCACACGTCGGGATCGGCCCAACCGTCGTCGATCTTGATGAATTGTTCCTTGAACGGACCGTCATTCTCGACGTCCCACTTCTTGGCCTTGCGGCCCGCCTTGCGGAACAGGGAGCTGATCCCCGGCGTTTCATAGTTCAAACGGCTGCCAACCCGCGTGTGGGTCTTTTCGTTCGAGGCGACGTACAAATCGGCTGCCAAGGCGGCAAAAACAGCCTCGTCAGGTGCTTGTCCCGAAGCCGCATCCCAATCCTGAAGGGCGATGACGGTTTTAGGCAATGTGTTGGCGACGATGTCATTTTCAACCGAACGGAACAGCATCTGACCGATCGGGACAATGAATGTCAGCAGCACGAAGGCCAACAAAGGCGCAATCAGCATCAATGCGCGAAGCTTCTGTATCCGCAAAGCACGGTGCAAGCTTCGTTTCAGCGGCGTGCCATCGGCGGCCAAAACCGGGCCGGATTGGGTTGTGTCGCTCATTGCAGTCCCCGTTGCAGTGGTCCCGTTGTGCCATTTTGGCATGGCATTATTGCGGGAAGTCAGAGAGGCGGAGGCCGCCTCTCTGGGTGTCGTTTATAGAATTACTTGGCCAGCCATGCCTGGAATTTTGCGTCCAGATCATCGCGGTTGTCGGCCCACCATTCGTAGTCATAGATGTGCACGTTGCCAGCGTTGGCCGGGTCGGTCGGCATGTGCGGCGCCATGTCGATACCGAGAGAGGCGTGCTTGCCCACCAGCGGAGCCGACGATTTACGTGCCGGACCGTACGAGATGTACTTGGCCTGGTCTGCGAGACGCTGCGTGTCGGTTGCGAAGTAGAGATAGTCCAGCGCGCGCTGCTTGCGCTCTTCGCTCAGACCGGCGGGGATGATCCAGCCGTCAAGGTCAAAGGACTGCATGTCCCAGAGCATACCGATCGGCTGGTTCTGTTCGGCAATGGCCGAGAACAGACGACCGTTGAAGGTCGAGCCCATGACGACTTCGCCGTCTGCCAGAAGCTGCGGGGTTTCTGCGCCGGCAGTCCACCAGACAACGCTGTCCTTGATGGTGTCGAGCTTGGCCAGGCCGCGCTCTACGCCCTCGGGGGTGCCCAGAACATCATAGATGTCTTCCTTGGCAACGCCGTCGCAGTACAGAGCCCACTCCATGTTGTCGATCGGACGCTTCTGCAGCGAACGCTTGCCCGGATATTTCTCGAGGTCGAAGATGTCGCAAACGCTGGTCGGCGGCGTGTCACCCACCATGTCGGTGCGGTAGCCGAAGGTGGTCGAGTAGACGATCTGCGGCACGAAGCAGTCGCTGACGATCAGGTCACCGAAGTCTTCCGAGGCCGGGGTGCCGTCAGGCGCTGCGGCCAGAACGGCATCATGGTCAAGCTCTTCGGCCAGACCTTCGTCGCACAGACGCATCGCGTCCGATGCCACCACGTCGACCACATCCCAGGTCACGTTGCCGGCTTCGTTCATCGCGCGGATCTTGGCCACGGCTTCGGCCGAGCTGTCATCGTTGATGATGGTGATGCCGGTTTTGGCAGTGTAGGGCTCGTGATAGGCCAGCTGCTGTGACTTGGAGTAGGCGCCACCCCAAGACACGATGGTCATCTCTTCGGCTATGGCGGCCGGGGCCACCAAAGCTGTCGTCACGGCAAATGCTGTGAGTTTGGCTTTCATTTGGGTACTCTCCTTGTTGAACTTATTAATTTGATCCGCGCGATGGCGCGGACCGGCGCGCCGACGGTGTTCAGGCGTCGAGCGCGCGACAGTCTTCGGGCAGCCAACCGATTTCGATCTGCTGTCCGGGTTGCAGGCGATCCACGTCCGGCGCGTTCCGGGTCTTGATGATGAACTCATCATTGCCAGCCACGTTGAGCCGTGTGCGGAAGATGTCGCCCATGTAGATGAACTCTTTCACTTCCGCCTTCAGCGTGTGGACGCCTTCTTTCAAGCGGTCCTTGTTGTATTCAACCCGCTCGGGGCGGATCGACACACGGGTGCGCGCGCCGGGTTTCACCGACTCGTGTACCGGCTGGCAATCGATCAATTCGCCATCGTCGAGCTGAACCAGCGCCAGACCATTGTTGATCTCTTTCACCACGCCTTCCAGCGTGTTGTTTTCGCCGATGAACTGCGCGACGAAGCTGTTTTTCGGCTCTTCATAGAGTGTGTCGGGCGGATCGAGCTGCTGAATGCGGCCATCGTCGAACACGGCGACGCGGTCCGACATCGTGAGCGCCTCGGTCTGATCGTGGGTCACGTAGACGGTTGTGATGCCCAGTTCATGCGCCAGATTGGTGATCTCGAACTGCATTTTTTCGCGCAGCTGTTTGTCGAGCGCGCCGAGCGGTTCGTCCATAAGAACCAGTTCGGGTTCAAACACCAATGCGCGTGCCAGGGCGACCCGCTGCTGTTGACCGCCGGAAAGCTGGGCCGGACGACGGCCACCAAAGGCACCCATTTCGACCATGTCGAGCGCGCGCTTCACCTTTGCCTCGCGTTCCGACTTGCCCAGCTTGCGCACTTCGAGCGGGAAGCTGAGGTTCTCGGCAATCGTCATGTGCGGAAACAGGGCGTAGTTCTGGAACACCATTCCGATCCCGCGTTTGTGCGGTGGGATATTGTTGATCGACGTCCCGCCCAAGCGAATGTCGCCATGTGTGGCTGTTTCAAACCCGGCCAGCATCATGAGGCAGGTCGTCTTGCCAGACCCTGACGGGCCAAGCATCGTGAGAAACTCGCCTTTCGGCATGGTGAGATTGAGGTCTTTGACAACGAGTGTCTCGCCATCATAGCTCTTCTGGACACGTTCGAACTCTACGAACGCGTTGGATGTGTCAGCATCGGCCAAAACCGGCTCCCCGTTTTTAACTGGCGGATTTACCCCGCGCTATTACCCAAATGTAACCACACTCGGGTGTTGGTGTGCAACCAATCGGTTAAAAAGAGATGTTAACCCTACGGAAACGACACAAGGCGTCAGAAACGACGCTTTTTTGCCCGAAGCGTCGCCGAGCGCTCGATGCCAATGGGCAACTCCCCCAGAGAATTCACAATAATCCACTGAAAATATTGTATTTCTCAAAGTTCTGAGAGCACCGTCCGAAATTGGCAGGTCGGCGTGTGGGCAAGGATTTTTTGGGCGATAACTGCTGAAATTTCGCCCAGAAATTTGGCAGGCCCGCCGGGCGTTCCGGCGGGCCGCAAAGGTGTTTCTGACGCTGGAAGGCCAGTCTTACTTGTAGAGTCCCTCGGATTTGATGCGCTCGTAAGTCTGGTCCAGCGCGCGCGTGGCGCGTTCGATCAGCGTGTCGATCTCGTCCGGCTGCATGACCAGCGGCGGCGAAATGATCATGCGGTCCCCGACGTGGCGCATCACCAAGTTGTTGGCAAAACAGTTCTCGCGACAGATCAGACCCACAGTGCCCGCATCAGCGGCAAAGGGCGCACGCGCCTCCTTGTTCGGGGTGAGGGCAATCGACCCCATCATGCCCACGATCTTGGCTTCGCCCACAAGCGGATGATCGGTCAGCGATTCCCATTTCTTCTTGAGGTACGGCGCGGCGACGTCACGGACATGGCCGATGATGTTTTCCTCTTCCAGGATACGCAGGTTTTCAAGCGCGACAGCCGCCGCAACGGGATGGCCCGAGTAGGTGTAGCCATGGTTGAACTCGGTCGCGCCCACGACCTCGGCCACTTCGTCGCATACGATCGACCCGCCAATCGGCGCATAGCCCGAGCTGAGCCCCTTGGCGATGGTCATGATGTGCGGCTTCCACCCGACGGTCTGGGAACCGAACCAGTTGCCCGTGCGCCCGAACCCGCAGATCACCTCGTCGGCGATCAGCAGGATGTCGTACTTGTCACAGATACGCTGGATTTCCGGGAAATAGCTCTCGGGCGGGACGATCACACCGCCTGCCCCCTGGATCGGCTCGGCGATAAAGGCCGCGACACGGTCTTCGCCAAGCTCCTCGATGGCTTTTTCAAGCTCTTGCGCACGGGCGAGCCCGAATTCCTCGGGGGACATGTCGCCGCCTTCAGCCCACCAGTTGGGCTGCGGGATGTGGTGAACATCCGGAATCGGCAGGCCGCCCTGCTGATGCATGGGAATCATGCCACCAAGGCTCGCCCCGCCAAGGGTCGAGCCGTGGTAGGCGTTCTGGCGCGAAATGATGATCTTCTTTTCCGGCTTGCCCTTGGCCGACCAGTAGTGGCGCACCATGCGGATATTGGTGTCGTTCGCCTCGGACCCCGACCCGGCATAAAACACGTGGTTCAGATCGCCCGGCGCCAGCTCAGCCAGCTTTGCCGACAGCGCGATCACCGGGGCATGGGTGGTCATGAAGAAGGTGTTGTAATAGGGCAGCTCGCGCATCTGGCGCGCGGCCACGTCGGCGAGTTCGTCGCGCCCGTAGCCGATATTCACGCACCACAGACCCGCCATGGCATCGAGGATCTCGTTGCCCTCGCTGTCGGTCAGGGTCACGCCGCTGGCGCGGGTGATGACACGGGCCCCGCGATCAGCAAGCTCCTGCTGGTTGGAAAAGGGATGCATGTGATGCGCGGCATCCAGCGCCTGGAGTTCTGCGGTGGGCAGATGGTTGGTGATCATGTTCATGGCGAACCTCATAAAGCCGGAATCAGGGCCGCCCGAACAGAGGCGGACCGTTGCGACTCAGAATATGATCAAATTTTTATCTGTCAATCAGTTCGCCATCCAGACCCGAACTTTCCAACGCGGCGCGCATTTGCTCCATCCCCTGAAGCACGTCTTCGCGAATGGCGTCCGCCGTCGCATCGGTATCGCCGGCCCGCAGTGCATCCAGCGCCTTCTTGTGATTGTCCGGCAGGTTCTGGGTGCCCATCCGCCCGCACACCACGCGCATGGAGGGGCCAAACCGCAGCCAGAGACCAACCGCCACCTCGGTCAGGATCGGCGCCGCCGCGACGGAATACAGCTTGTCATGAAAGGCGTAATTGCGCCGCAGGTATGCGCCGACATCGCCCTGAGCAATGGCATCATCCAGCCCGTCATCAATGGCTTCGAGCGCGTTGATATCGGCCTCGGTCGCGCGGGCTGCTGCACGCGCCGCCAGTTGGGGTTCGAGCATCTCGCGCAAAAAGATAAGTTCATCAATGCCTTCAACCGTAGGCATCGGAACACAGACCCGCCGGTTGCCGCGAAACTCGAGCGCGCCTTCGCTCGTCAAACGGCGAATCGCCTCGCGGATCGGCGTCATTCCCGCGCCTGTCCGTTCGATCAGGCCCTGAATTGTCACCGCTTCGCCCGGCGCCAGCTCTCCGAACAGAACGGCCTCGCGCAGTTGCTGGTAGACTTGCTGGTGAACCGGAATACGCTGTGCGTTTTCATCGCCATAGGAGGTTTTTGGCCCCGAAGAAAAACTGCCTTCCATTTGTGCGTCCGTACCTCCTGATCTGATCGCCCGCACATCATATCGGGTGTCAGTTTGCATTACCATATTGCCATATTGCAAAAACTTGATCAAATTAATCCCACAACAGAATGGTCGGTTTCAGGCCGGCCCACCAACGGGAGACCCAAATGAAGAAGACCCTGATCACACTCACGGCCACCGTGGCGCTGGGGGCCATGGCCGCGCATGCGGAAGAAGTTCACGTCTACAACTGGTCGGACTATATCGACGAAGAGCTGCTGACCAAGTTCGAAGAAGAAACCGGCATCAAGCTGATCTATGACGTGTTCGACAGCAACGACGTTCTCGAGACGAAAATGCTGGCGGGCAAGTCAGGATATGACGTGGTGGTTCCCTCGGGCACCTTCCTGCAACGCCAGATCCAGGCGGGCGCGTTCCAGAAGCTCGACAAGTCCAAACTCTCGAACATGGGCAATATGTGGGACGTCATCATGGACCGCACGTCCAAGTATGACCCCGGCAACGAATACTCGATCAACTACATGTGGGGCACCACCGGACTGGGCGTAAATGTCGGCAAGGTTCAGGAAGTGCTGGGCGAAGACGCCCCGATCGGATCGCTGGCCTTGGTCTTTGACCCGGCCAACATGGAAAAGCTGGCGTCCTGCGGCGTGCATTTCCTTGATGCCCCGGACGAAATGATCCCGGCAGCGCTGGCCTATCTGGGCGAAGACCCCAACAGCCACGACAAGGATGTGCTGGCCAAGGCAGAACCGGTGCTGGAAGCCGTCCGCCCTTATATCCAGAAATTCCACAGCTCGGAATACATCAACGCGCTGGCCAATGGCGATATCTGTGTGGCCGTGGGCTGGTCGGGTGACATCCTGCAGGCGCGTGACCGCGCATGGGAGGCCGAAAACGGCGTCGAGATCGCCTATAACGCACCCAGCGAAGGCGCCCTGATGTGGTTTGACCAGATGGCCATCCCGGTGGACGCACCGAACCCGGATGCGGCGCACAAGTTCCTGAACTTCATCATGGATGCCGGCAACATGGCGGCTGCGTCGAACTATGTCTACTATGCCAACGGCAACAAGGCATCGCAGCCGATGCTGGAAGAAGATGTAATCGGCGACCCGGCGATCTATCCGGATGAAGCCACTTTGAACAACCTCTACACCACCACACCTTACCCGCCGAAAACCCAGCGGGTCGTGACCCGGATGTGGACCAAGATCAAATCGGGCACCTGATTTGACGTATCCCGGAAAAGCCCCGCGCAACGGCGTTGCGCGGGGCTTTTTCATGTCGCATCGTGTAATGCGGCACGTTCGAGTTCGAGCCCCTTGGCATATTCGGGGGACCCGTGTTCCATCTTCCACTGGCAATAGGCCGCCATGCGCCAATGGTAGACTGGAGCCAGGGCGCGATACCGGGCGGCGATGTCCGGCGCACCATAGGCCGCCAGGAATGTGTCAATTTCCAACGCGGTCAGGGGGCCACCGCGATAGACCTGTTGCATGGCCGGTGACAGGAAGATCGCGATATCCTCGCACGGGTCGCCAATGGCCGGGCATTGCCAGTCGATCAGGTGCAGCCCGTTGTCGTTGGAAATCAGGTTTCCCGGAACGATATCCCCATGCAGAAGCACGGTGTCCCCGATTGGAGCAATGTCGCAGTCGGGCCGCAGGGAAGCGGGCAAAGGGGTGTGGTTGCAGGCGTCGAGAATCGCCTCGGCCTGTTGCAGAAGGGCACGGCTTCCGTTCGCACAGGCGCGCAACCCAGCCGGAACAGCCAGACCGTGCAGGCGCCGCATCATCCGGGCCACTTCACCCGTTCCCTGTCGCCAGACGGTTCCGGGGATATGGGAATACACATTGCACCGCGCGTCCGGCGTGTTCAGCGTTCCGAGCAACGTGGGGGCCAGTCCGGTCCCCCGGAGATATTCCAGAAGGTTGGCTTCGGCTTCGGGGAGGTTGGGAAACAGCGGGTTTTGCGATCGGTCCCGGTACAGTTTGAGCACGATGTCGCGGTCCTGCATGTGGCCGCGCCACGCCGCGTTCGTACGCCCGCCCGACAGTTTTTCCCACCGAACAGGGGTTTCGCCCGACAGGAGCGCGGGCAATGCGCGGCACAGGTCGGACGGCGGCGATTGGGGAAAACTGGCGGTCATGACGCTCCCGAGTAAAAGCGCCGCGCACGCTAGTCCAGTCCAAACCGGGAGGCAAGCGTCAGCGCGGTTCGCGCAAGGAGACCACATCCGATGACAAGAACTCGACCCCTCCCGAAGCGATCAGAGTCGTGCCGTAGAGACCACCACGCGCCTCGGAAATACGGGTATAGACATCCGCCGGATGGGTTTGCAGGACCTTGCCATTTGATCGGCTTTCAACCTCGAACCGGTAGAGGCCGGGATCAAACGGCTTGCCAGTGTCATCAACACCCTTCCAATGCAGGGGATCGTCGGTCGTGTCGATCGCGTATCTCTGAACCTCGACCCCGTCGGCATCACGTACAATCAGGTGCGCCTCATCCGCCAGGGGTTCAACGTAGGGCACCACCTCGACAGGGTTTCCGGTGAAACTGGCCGGGCCGGTAATGCGCGCCTCCATCCCGATCCAACTGGCCAGGCTGCTCATGCCCATGGCTCCCATTTGCGAGGACATGAGCGTGAGGAGATCATTGGTGAACACCTGCTGCTCAACAGATGAAAACGTCGCCAACTGCACGGCATATTCGCTCGAATCCGTGGGGTTGAGCGGGTCCTGGTTACGCATCTGGACCGACAACATGTGCAGGAAGGTTTCGAAATCCGAACTGAGCGCCGATGCGCCTTGGGCCGATTGGGTCTGTGCCGATTGGGCCGCGGTCGGCGCACCGGACGGCTGAGACGTGGCGACGGGTGAAATGGTCATGAAAGTCTCCTAAAGGCGAATGTCGACGCCCGCTGATGAGAAGGTGAGACGGGTTTCCGAAACGGTCCGCATCTCGGGAGCCTCGCCGGTCGGGGTGTCGTTTGTGTCGGGAGAATCCTGTCCTCGCCCGCCGAAGGCATTCTGTTCGAAGGTGAAGGAAACATCCTTGTACCCCTGCGCCAACAAATCCTGCCGCAGCATGTCCTGATGACGCCGCAGCAAATCGGATGTGGCGTATGCGTCGGCCTGAATGGTCACAGAAATCGACCCGGCGGTTTCCGCCATCGCCATCCTGATCCGACCAAGCTCGGGCGGATCGAGCGTGATTTCTATCAGGTCCCGTCCGGACGAACCAAGCGCCTCGAGTACCTGGCGCACGATCACCTGGGGCGTTGGCGGGGCCACGCTCGGGGCGCGAAACTGGGACTGGGCCACGGTCTCAGGCGTGAGTGCCGACACAGACTGTGCGAGAGGGGGCGGCGCCTCTTCCGATCCGATAGCAATCGCAAGCGAATGCGCCTCAGACGGCCCTGTCGATCGGACAAGGGCTTGGCGCGCGGGGGGCAATTCAGTGCCCGGGGCAACACCTGGCGCTGCTGCTTGTTCCCCTGGAATGGTCGCAGAAATCCCTGTCTGGGGCGTGGCAGAGGGCGGTATGGTCTCATAACGGGTCATTTTTTTCGATGCCCCGTTATCGCCATGCGACGGCATGATCGAGGTCAAAAGCTGCGGCGCGGCGACGGTTTGCAACCCGGCCGGAACATCGCCCCGGCTCTTGGCTGGTCCACTCGGCATGTGTGGCTCTGCGCGAACTTCGATACCGTTGGTCCCTTCTGTCGTAGCGGCGTACTCCACAGGGCGCGGCCTGCCTGCATCCCGTCGCAAGATGCCCTGACCGTCCTGCGCCACCTGATCAAGGCGATGCGCTTTTGTCGTTTGCAGATCTGGCGCCACCTCACCCGGCTCAGGCATCGATATCGGCTCAGTTTCCGCGAACCTGAAATCGACGAGTTGCGAAGGTACACGGGACGGCATGCCCGCTCCTGCCACCGACGTTGCAGATTCGGGGAGAGGAGCCCCCCCCAGACCTGTCCGACCTGTTGCGGTCACGCGGATGGGGGGAGGTGTCTCCTGCGGAGAGTATTCGGCGCCATCAGCGATGTTCTGCTGTGCCACAAATGGCGCGGGTTTCGTTCGACCGTCGGTCGCCGGGCCAATAGCGCCGTCCTCCCTCAAATCGTCTGGGAGCGTCGCGACATCTTTGAACGGCTTGGACGGAACGCCTGCAATGAAACCATCTTCACGGTCATCCGCGGACTCGCCCGCGATTACTTTCTGTGTCGATTCCGGGGTGTGCGATTGCAGCTCGGACGAAGCCTCATCAGTTTCAGAAGACTCCGCAGTGGTCAGGCCTGCTTCTGGATCGGCAGGCAACACTTCCGATGCCATCTCATCAAAGATGGCTATGAATTGACCGGAACCGGGGCCCGGTTCGATCCGGACACAGTCCCCTCTCCCGGTTCCAACACTTGATTGCAGTAATAAGACGGGCGGCGGCTGCATGGACTCTCCGGGATTTCTTCCTCTGGGAACCGCATCATGCCCTTGCTTTCCTTACCAATTCTTTACCGCTTTACAATCTGATCGGGAAAATTCAGATCAATATGGAGTCAATCATGATCACGGCTTTATCACACAGCCCTCCCCCGCACCCGACCGGTGCAATTGAAGGCGCATTGCGGCAGGCCGCACAGGAACTGGAGGTCTCTTTCCTTGCAGAAATGTTGAAATCTGCAGGGTTTGGTAAACCACGGGAAAGCTTTGGCGGCGGCGCTGGTGAAGACCAGTTCGCCTCTTTCCTGCGCAGGGAACACGCGCGCGCAATGGTTCAGGCCGGAGGCATCGGCCTCACCGAATCGTTTTATCAGGCACTGGTGGAGAGAGCAGATGAGCATGTCGGCAGCGCAAAAGATCTTTGAGGCCCTGGATGCGCTTCTGGAAGAAGAGCGCATCGCCCTGATCGAAGGAAACCTTGAAGCACTGCAGCAACTGGTGAAGCGCAAGGAGCTTTTGTTCGACAAGTTGTCCAAGTTGGACGGCAAGCCGGAATCCGAACTGGCCGCGCTGCGGGAAAAAACGTTGCGGAACCAGGCGCTGCTGGACGCGGCGCTTGCCGGTATCAGGTCGGTCGCGGACCGCATCCAGAAACTCGGACGGGTCCGGCAGTCGCTTGATACCTATGATGAAAACGGGCGGCGCCTGTCTGTTTCGACGGTCCGCAGCAAGATCGAGAAAAGGGCCTAGAAACGGATTTGTTTCAAATGCCCGGAAAACGAATTGGCGGGCTTAGCACTCCGTTAGCACATCGAACGACATGGTAGTCCCGCATCCGAAAGGGTGGCACCGATCCCGGCTCGGGGCGGTATTCGTCAGAAAGACGGGTCGTGAGCGTCCTTCGGGGCGCACTCTAGCAACCGGCGCAAAGCGCCGAACACTTCAAGGGAAATGCCATGTCCAGCATTCTGACAAACAACAGTGCAATGGTTGCGCTGCAAACTCTGCAATCGGTCAACAAGAATCTCGCGACCACTCAGTCGCAGATCTCGACCGGCAAACGCGTGGACAGCGCGCGTGACAATTCGGCGATCTGGGCGATCTCCAAGGTCATGGAATCCGACGTCAAGGGCTTCAAGGCGATCTCGGAGAGCCTGTCTCTGGGCCAGTCGACGGTTGCAGTGGCCCGCCAGGCCGCCGAAACTGTGACCGATCTGCTGACCCAGATGAAGGGCAAGATCGTCGCCGCCCAGGAAGACAACGTCGACCGAGCCAAGCTGAACACGGACGTGACTGCGCTCAAGGATCAGATCGCATCGGTGGTCGGCGCGGCCCAGTTCAATGGATTGAATCTGGTGGACGGCTCCACCGCGAGCGCCGACATCCTCGCCTCGCTTGATCGCGACAACGCGGGCAATGTGACCGCCTCGTCGATCACCGTCACGGCACAGGACCTCTCGACCGGCGGTTACAGCGCGAAGGCGGTGTTCGACGCGACCAACACCAATGGGGTGTCGGCCGACGGCCAGGACACGTTCGGTTTTGCGCTGGACGCCAATGGCGGTACCGATGACGTGGGACAGTTCGAAATCGAGTCGCATGCAACGGCCGCCTATACCGCTGGCGACCGCATTTCGATCCGGTTGGGTGATGTCGATGTGAGCTATACGATCAGCCAGGAAGACATTGACGCCACATCGACGGCAGATGTTATCGCCGTGGGGTTGAAAGCGGCCATCGAAGCCTCGGATGCAAATGTCTCGGTGGAGTACAACATCGCCAATACCGGTCGGCTTGCGATCACGAACGAGGACACGACTGATGGTCTGAGCATCTCGGGTCAGTTCCACAACGTCGGATCCGGCGGTCTGGGCGCTCTTGCCGCGATTGATGTCTCGAACTCTGCAGGTGCTAGCGCCGCGCTGGGATCCATTGAAACCCTGATTGGCACGTCGATTGACGCGGCTGCCGCTTTTGGTTCGGCACAAGGCCGGGTGGATACGCAGATGGAATTCGTGTCCAAGCTGACTGACTCGCTGAAATCCGGCATCGGGTCGATGGTCGACGCCAACATGGAAGAGACCTCGGCTCGGCTGCAAGCGCTGCAGGTCCAGCAGCAGCTGGCGACGCAGTCCCTGTCGATTGCCAACCAGGCTCCGCAGTCGATCCTGTCTCTGTTCCGCTAAGGGAACCATGGAGCGCGCCATCGCGCGCTCCATGACACGCTGAACCCGTGTAGCCACAGGAAGGACAGAATGTGACTCCGAATACGCTTGCGCAGCGGGGCTATTCCCGCGCCTCCGCGCCGACAAGAACACCCCGTAAACTTGAATATGACGTGATCGCAAGGATCACCCACCGCCTCAAATCCGCTGCTCAGAAGGGGAAACCCGGATTTGCCGGCCTTGCCGAAGCGGTGCACGAAAACCGGCAACTCTGGACGCTGCTGGCCACTGACGTGGCAGATTCCGATAATGGGCTGCCCGAAACCTTGCGCGCACAGTTGTTTTACCTTGCGGAATTCACCAATCATCACAGTGGTAAAGTGCTTGCTGGGCGCGCCTCGGTACGGCCATTGCTCGAAATCAACACCGCCATCTTGCGCGGCCTTCGCAGTGGGGAGAAAGCGGCATGAGCGGTCTTGTCCTCAAACTCAGCCCGAAAGAGCGGGTTCTGGTGAATGGCGCGGTGATCGAGAACGGTGATCGACGCAGCCGGTTGTCGATCATGACGCCAAACGCCCATATCCTGCGGTTGCGTGACGCCATCCACCCCTATGAAGCAGATACCCCCGTGAAGCGCGCCTGTTATGCGCTGCAACTGGTTCTGTCAGGCGATTCCGATCCCAAGGAGGTCGAGCTCAACCTGCTGCGACGCGTCGAGGAGTTGAGTCAGGTTCTGACGGATATCGACAGCCGTCAGCAACTGACGCTGACCACCACGGCCATTCTTGAGGGGCAACATTATCAGGGCCTGAAAGCCTTGCGGGCACTGCTGCCAAGAGAGGAGCGGCTGCTTGCCGCCGCGCGCAGGTCATGAGTTTTCAGCCGATTGTCGCGGGGAGCGGTTTGGCGGGGTGGGCGTTCCTGAAACGAACACTGCCGATCCAGACCGATACATTCAACAGGTCACCAATGCTTCAGCGCGACACGGCTTATTTTTCTGAAAACATTGGAAAAATAGACACCGCGGAACAATTGGTCGCGGACCGGCGGTTGCTGCGGGTTGCGCTTGGCGCCTTCGGTCTGGATGCAGATATCGACAACCGGTTTTTCATTCAGAAGATCCTGGAGGAAGGCACGCTCAAGAGTGACGCGCTGGCCAACAAGCTTGCCGACTCGCGTTACTCCAAGCTTTCCAAGGCGTTCGGCTTCGGCGATTTCGCGACACCTTCCACCAAGATCTCCGATTTCGGGGAGAAAATCGTCTCGGCCTATCGTGCGCGTCAATTCGAAATCGCGGTTGGAAACCAGGAGGACACGATGCGCCTCGCCATGAACGCGATCCGCGAACTCGAGGAGGTTTCTTCAACAGGACGCAGCGACGATGCCAAGTGGTATTCGGTCATGGGCTCGCCCCCGCTGCGCAAGGTTTTAGAAACCGCGCTTGGTCTTCCAGCCTCCTTCGCGCAGCTCGACCTCGACAAGCAGAAGCAGGAATTCCGGGACCGGTTGAACAGCGCCTTCGGGGACGGTGAGATAAGCCAGTTCACATCGGAAGCCGCAAGGGAAAAACTCGTGGAACGGTATCTGGTCATGTCACAGCTAGACACCGGGCAGAGCATGAATGGCGGGCAGATTGCTCTGACCCTGCTACAGGTCTAGACATCAGGTGCCTTACGGCATTCCCGCCCCGGCACGCCGCAGGATCAGGCCGAGCTTGGCAAAGGAATCTTTCGTGGTCATGTCCCGCTTGTCTCCGAGGAAGGCGTCCAGCTCTGGCCAGGCCCGAATGGCGTTGTCCAGCAATGGATCAGTACCTTCGCTGTAGAGCCCTGCGCGAATCATGGTCGCGGATTGTTCGTAGGCCCCCAGAAGTCTCCGCGCTCCGGAGATCAGATCATTTTCTTTTTCCGTCGCTGCAGCGGGCAGGCTTCTTGAGACAGAGCGCAGAAGATCGATCGCCGGGAAACGTCCGCGTTCGGCAATCTTTCGGTCGAGTACCACATGCCCGTCCAGAACACCCCGGAGAATGTCTGCAATCGGCTCTTCCATATCCGACCCGGCGACCAGAACGCTAAAAACCCCGGTGATATCCCCCTGCCCCATCTGCCCGGGGCCGGCGCGTTCACACAAGGACATGATCAGGTGCGAGGTGGAAGGTGGATACCCCCGCAATGCCGGCATCTCGCCCGCAGCAACGGCAACCTCGCGGTGGGCTTCGGCAAAACGGGTGATCGAGTCCGCCAAAAAAAGAACGTGTCGCCCCTGATCTCGAAAATGTTCCGCCACCGCCATGGCCGCCCAGGCACAGCGCCGCCGCACAAGCGGAGACTGATCCGAGGTCGCGGCGATCACGACGGAATGGGCCAGCCCCTCTTTGCCAAGGACATTTTCGACAAAATCGCGCAATTCGCGCCCGCGTTCACCAATCAGGGCGATCACTACGACGTCAGCCTGCATCTGTTGTGCAAACCGCCCCATCAGGCTGGATTTTCCAACCCCCGAACCGGCAAAAAGCCCTAGCCGTTGTCCCTGCACGATGGGAAGAAGCGTGTTGAACACCGCCATTCCGGTTTCAAGTCGCCTGCCCATGGCCCGCCGCGCCGCCGGCGGTGGCGGGCTGGCCTTGAGCGGTCGGGGATCCGGCCCGCGCAAGAGAGGCGCACCATCCAGAGGCACGCCATAAGGATCTACAATGCGCCCGATCCACGCGTCAGTTGGCGCGATTCCGGTTTGGTGGCGCAAAGCGACCCGATCCCCGATCGAAACCCCGTCCGGTGCGGCATTGGGCAGTACGGTCAATTCTTCCCCGTGAAGCTGGATGACTTCACCGGTGAGCAGAGTGCCATCCCGCAGCCAGACACGCAGAACATCTCCGATGCTGCACGTCGCGCCAAGGCCACGAACGCGCAACAAGTTGCCTTCGACCGCACAAACCCGACCGATCTCCCGCACTGGGCGCGCAAAACGAAGCTCTGCCCCGAGCGAGGCGATATCCAAAGCAGTCATGCGGTCCTCCAATTCGTTCCTGAAAACAATTTCTAAAGGAATCAGGGTTAAGCCTTGATTTAAGCTGTTCGAGGGAGAAGCCCCGATGTTCAAATCGCTTGAGGTTTTCAAGATCTCACATGCCATGGCGTCACATGCCGCCAGGCAGCAGGCCGTCGTGGCCCGCAATATCGCCAATGCCGACACGCCCGGGTTTTCCGCGCGCACCTTGCCCGAATTCGAGGACATCGTCGGGCACCATCGATCCACTACTGCCCGCATGCACACCACGCGGCCCGGGCATTTCGGCAGCACGCTGGAACCAGCCGCCATACGCCCGGAGGATGCGAAAGGGCATACCTCTCCGAATGGCAACGGTGTTTCCCTAGAAGAAGAGATGATCAAGGCCGTGAACGTCAAACGGCAGCATGACCGCGCGCTGGCGATCTACAAGTCGTCACTGAAGGTCCTACGCACGTCGCTTGGCCGCCAGTGATCCGAACCAGAAAGGTTGACCCATGAGTGATTTTTCATCCGCACTCTCTGTGACCAGCAGCGGGCTCCGCGCCCAGGCCGCGCGCTTGCGGCACGTTTCAGAAAATATCGCAAATGCCGACACGCCGGGCTACCGTCGCAAGACCGTGGCCTTCGAAACCAACCCGAACGCGCCCGGTGTCAGCGTCGGGCGGGTTCAGCTGGATCAGAAAGATCCCAAGCGCATCTTTGATCCCACACACCCGATGGCCGACGAAAGCGGCCATTACCAGGGGTCCAACGTGGACCTGATCCTGGAGATTGCCGACGCCCGAGAGGCGCAGCGCAGCTATGAAGCCAACCTGAAAATGTTCGATCAGACGCGGCAGATGTCCGCCTCTCTGATGGATCTTTTGCGCAGATAAAGGAGAACCAGAATGGATATCCGATCCGTCACGGCCGCCCAGAAATACACGGCCTCCAAACCCGCCACGGAACCGCGCCCCGCAGAAAGCTCGGGGACGCTTGCAAGCCTGGGGAAAGACTTTGCCGCGACGCTGCGGGAAGGCGAGCAGGTTGCCATGCAATCCATGACAGGGGACGCTGATCCGCACGCCCTCGTCCAGGCGCTGGCGCAGACCGAACTGGCCGTCGAAACGGCGGTAACAGTTCGCAACAAGGTTGTCGAAGCCTACCAGGAAATCCTGCGAATGCCGGTCTGATGCTGGACGAAGCCCTTTTCTTTGACACCCTGCGGCAGGGGCTGTGGATCGCGGTGATCATCTCGGTCCCCATCCTCGCCGTGGCGCTTCTGGCCGGTGTGACGGTCGGCCTGTTTCAGGCGCTGACGTCGATCCAGGAAATGACCCTCACCTTCGTGCCCAAGCTGCTGGCCATCGTGATCGTGTTCTGGGCGTCGATGGGGTTCATGAGCCAGACCCTCGTCTCATTCTTTCAGGATCACCTGATCCCCCTGATCATAGGAGGCTGACAATGGACAATGCCGTTTATACCACGCTAACACGCCAGGCCGGGCTGACACGCGAGATGTCCGTTCTGGCCAACAACATCGCCAATGCGTCCACAACTGGGTTTCGTCAGGCTGGCGTGACGTTCACCGAATACATCAAGACCGCGCCAAACAGCGAAAGCCTGTCGATGGGGGTCGCCAACCTGCCCAGCATGTCGATGGCACAGGGCACATTGACCCGCACCGGCGGCACGTTTGATTTCGCAATCGAAGGTGACGGGTTCTTCATGGTGGAAACGCCTGAAGGAGAACGGCTCACGCGGGCCGGGAGTTTCGCCGCAAATGGTGATGGGGATCTCGTGACGCCGGATGGCTTCAAGGTACTGGATTCCGGCGGCACCCCAATTTTCATCCCACCCGATGCCAAGGGAATTGACATGGCCTCTGACGGCACCCTGTCGGTCGGAGGTCAGCCAATCGCCCAGATCGGGGTATTTTCGCCTGTTGACCCGCTTTCACTCAAGCGCGTGGGCGGCGTGATGTTTGACGCCTCTGGGGACGTCGAGCCCGTTGAAACCAGCCGTGTCGTGCAGGGTTTTCTGGAAAGTTCGAACGTGGACACCATTGGTCAGCTGTCCCGCATGATCGAAGTGCAGCGCGCCTATGAAATGGGTCAGAGCTTTCTTGACGCAGAGAACGAACGCATCCGCTCGGCTCTCAAAACTTTCATCCGCTAACATCAAGGAGACCGCCGATGCGTGCCCTGAAAATCGCTGCCACCGGCATGAGCGCCCAACAATTGCGGGTCGAAACCATCTCGAACAACCTCGCCAACATGTCCACCACCGGATACAACGCGCGGCGCGCGGAATTCGCCGACCTGCACTATCAACAAGTGTCACGGGCAGGTGCGATCAGCGCGTCGGACGGTTCGGTTTTGCCAACCGGGGTGCAGGTTGGCCTGGGGGTCCGCCCCTCGGCCATCAATGTCCATCTTTCCCAAGGGTCGCTGTCGCAAACGGGTGGCGATCTTGATCTTGCGATCGAGGGGCGAGGGTATCTTGAGGTCGAGCTGCCATCCGGACAGTCGGGCTATACACGTGACGGCGCGCTCAAACGTAGCGCTGACGGGCTGATCGTCACGTCCGATGGTTTTGGGGTTTCCCCTGAAATCACCATCCCCGCCGACGCGCGCAGCATCTCGATCAATCCCGACGGAGAGGTCTATGCCTATTTTGATGAAACCGCCGAGGCACAGCTTCTTGGGCAATTCACCCTGACCAGTTTCGCCAATGCCAAGGGACTCGAGGCGATTGGAAGCAACATGTTTCTTGAAACCGAAGCCTCTGGTGCGCCAATTCTGGGCAACCCGGGCGAGGATGGACTCGGCGTCTTGCGCCAAGGATATCTTGAGGACAGCTCGGTCGACGCTGTGCGCGAAGTTACCGAGTTGATCGAAGCCCAGCGTGGATACGAACTCAACGCCAAGGTCATTTCCGCCGCCGATCAGATGATGGCCGCCACAACTCAGGTACGGTGATGCGTTTTCTCTGCATGACACTGGCGTTGCTGGTGGCTCAAGTGGCGCAAGCGGAGATGGTTGTGGCCACGCAAACCATCCGCGCCACGTCGATCATCCCGGCCAACGCAGTTGCCCTCAGGGATGGAACAACACCGGGCGTGCACTCAAACCTTTCCGAAGTCATTGGCTTCGAAGCCCGCACGACAATCTATGCCGGGCGCCCTGTGCGTCTGGCGGATGTGGGAACACCCGCCCTGATCGAACGCAACCAGATCGTTGTGGTGACCTTCGTCACCCACGGCCTGACCATCCGGACCGAAGGGCGTTCGCTTACACGTGCAGGTGAGGGCGAACGCGCCCGCGTCATGAACCTCTCCTCCCGAAATACCGTGAGCGGCACAGTGATGCCCGATGGCTCGGTAAGCGTTTCGAATTGAAAGGAAACTTCATGAAACCCCAGATTTACCTGACGCTTGCGGCCAGCTTGACGCTTGCCGCGTGTGCCCGCCTTGATCATGTCGGCAAGGCTCCGAGTTTCACACCGACAGTCAACAACCATGAACACTATGCGATGATGAACCCGCCGCTTCCGCCAACGCTCTTGCAGAAGCGGCGTACCGAAGAAGCGTCACTTTGGAGCCGGAACCGGCAATCCCTGCTCGGAGACCGTCGCGCCATGCGCCGCGGGGACATCATGACCGTCGTTATCGAGATCGACGAAGAAGCCAAGATCAACAACGAGACTTCGCGCAGCCGAAGCGGGTCGGAAAACCTTGGTGTCCCGCACCTGCTGGGATTGCCTCAAAGGTTGACACCCGAGCTTCCGACCGGCGCCTCAACCAACCCCGCCGTTTCGCTGGATTCCACCAGCAGCAGCACGGGCGACGGGTCCGTGCGCCGGAGCGAGGAGCTCACTTTACGGGTCGCGGCCACGGTGGTGGATGTTCTGCCTAACGGGATCCTGGCTATTGAGGGCAGTCAGGAGTTGCGAGTGAATTTCGAATTGCGGGAACTGTTGGTTTCGGGGTTCGTGCGGCCCGAGGATATCTCGAGACAGAACGAGATCACCTATGACAAGATCGCCTCGGCGCGCGTGTCCTATGGCGGAAGAGGTCAGATCACGGACGTGCAACAACCGCGGTACGGCCAGCAGATTCTTGACGTGATCATGCCGTTCTGAGGAGGTGCGAATGAAGAAGCTCCTTCCAGTGCTGTTGGCACTCATCGGGATTGGCGCCGGGATTGGCGCCGGCCTTTTCCTGCGCCCCGATCCTGCCACCGAAGAGGCCGCTGTGCCATGCGTCGCCGATCCTGCGACACCCGTGATCACCGCGAGCGTTCCCGAACCGGTCGAGACGTCGACAAGGGAATATGTCAAACTGACCAACCAGTTCGTCGTGCCGGTGGTTGTCGACGAAATGGTTACGTCGCTTGTCCTTGTTTCCCTGTCATTGGAGGTCGGCGCGGGCGACCGCGAGGCTATTTTCGCGCAGGAGCCAAAACTGCGAGACGCGCTATTGCAAGTCATGTTCGATCACGCCAACGCGGGTGGGTTCAAGGGGGCTTTCACCAATTCGAGCAAGCTTGACATTCTGCGCAACACGCTCAGCGATGTCGCCCGGTCCGTCTCGGGCAACCGTGTGTCCAGCGTGTTGATTGTTGATATAGCGCGCCAGGATGTGTGACCAGGCCTCAGCCGAGTAACCTCACCTGCATGGCTGCCTCCAATGCGGCGGCCTCTCGGCTTTTGCGCCGTGACAGTCTCTGTTCTGACAAGAGTTTCCCCAGAACGTCCGCCTTGCCAAAGGCCCCCTGCACCTCTGTCATGGCGGCTTCCCTGACCACGAGTAGCCGCGCCAATTGAAGATTGAGCACCGCCCGTCTATTCCCAACCCAGCTATTCCAGGCCTGATCGCCGCGAACCGCCCTGAACGCGCCGTCGGCGATCGATGCGCCACGCCCGATTTCCTGATCGCGCGTCAAATTGGCGAGCAGGTCCCGCAGGCGCCTTTCTTCGGCCGTGATCGCCGCCAATTTTGCCTGTGAAGCGTCGTATTTCGCCTGAGCCACTTCATGCAGTTGCGCGAGTTGTTCTTCCTTCATAGCTGCGACCTCATCTTCTTGCGCATCGCTTCGGCAAACCGGATCGCCGTGGCCACCGGCCGATAGAGTTCACCCGGAATTTCCTGACCAATATCCACCGTGGCAAAAAGGGCGCGCGCTGTCGGGGGATCGCTTCTGATCGGAACGGCCGCCGCCTGTGCCGCGTCACGGATACGGCGCGCGATTTCATCGGTTCCCTTGGCCACGCAAGTTGGCGCTTCGCCGGGTTTTCGACTCCATTTCAACGCGACAGCGTAGTGGGTCGGGTTCACGATCACCACGTCCGCACTCGGGACATCTGCCAACATCTGATTGCTTGCGATTGCCTGTGCCTTCTGCCGACGGCTCTGTTTGATATAGGGATCCCCCTCAGCCTCCTTGCTTTCGTCCATCATTTCCTTGCGCGTCATCATGTTCTTGCGGATGTGCTCCTGGCGTTGCCAGAGATAATCGATCACGCCCAAAACGGACGCCACCAGCGTAACCACCAGAAGAAGGCTTATCAGCAACTCTGCCAGCATCGCTGCCGCCATTGCCGGGTCGGCCAGAACCGTGCTCGCCATCTTGTCGAGGTTGGCACGCAGGAAAAAACCAAGGCAAATCGAATAAATTAGAAGCTTGGCAAACCCCTTTGCGAACTCGAAGAGTCCGCCCCTGCCAAATTTGTTCCGTGCGTTCTGCACAAGGCTGATGCGGTTTGGTTTCATGGCGAGTTTTGACGGGGTAAACAGAAAGGCACGTTGCGCGACCAAACTGAGCAATACGGCGGCTGCAGGCAAAATGAACAACGGCGCAAGCGACCGGAACAGGTTCATCAGAATCCCGCCAAACACCGTCGAGGGGTGGCCTTCGAATACAAGCGGAGCGATGTTGTGTGCCTGATCCAGGAGTACGCTCAAAGCTTCGCCCATATGTGCGACTGCAGCAACACCGAGGACCGACAGGGTGAAGAACATTCCCGCATATCCTGCAGCCACGGAGATATCTGTAGATTTGGCGATCTCGCCCTTCCTGCGGGCCTCCTCAAGCTTGCGCGGCGTCGGTTCAAAAGACTTTTCGCTGTCGTCGTCCTGTCCGCTCATGGCGCCATCCCCGGAGTGGCAAGAAAGTCCTCGAGAGCCGCCAGCCACACGGACAGGAGAACCGGCGACAAAAGGGCCAGCAACGCCAGGCCACCCGCCGTGATCGCGGGCGCCCCGATGAATGCCACCATCAATTGGGGCATGGCCCTGTTAATAACGCCCAACGTGATGTTGTAGAGCACCGAGACAATCACGAAAGGAGCCGCAAGGCGAAACGCCATTGCGAAGGCGCTGGACACCTGCGCAAGCCCCCATTGGGACAGCACCGTCGCAGGCGGCATCTTCCCGAAAGCCAACACGTCATAGGACGCCACAAAATACGCGGCGATCCGTACGTGCAGCCCCGTCGTGACAGCCAGCGCCAGGCCGGACACCACCAAGACATGTCCAATCGCCGGCAATGGCTCCCCTCCAGTGTTCCCGAGCAGCTGCGACAAAGAAGTGGACTGGGCGGCAATGGCGCCCGCTGTCTGCAACACAAAAACAAACATGCGCACTGCAACGCCAAGCAATAGCCCGTTCAAGGTTTCGGCCACGATCAGCACGACCAAATCCGACAGATCGAAAGCGTCGACGCCGATCGGAACGGTTGGCGCCACTATCCCGGTGAACGCGATGGAGATGCCCAGTTTCACGCGCGCCGGCACGGACATTTCTCCAAAGGCAGGCAAAAGGGAAACCGCTGCTGCCAGTCTCAGGAACACGAGAAAGCCGTGAATGGCTAGGTCCTGAGAGAGGTTCAGAAACGCCTGTGCCTGCCCAATCATGCGGCAACCAACCCAACCAGGGATGGCCGGGCCTCCAGGCCAATTTCCTCAAATGACAGGACCGGGTTTCTTATACCTTTTGCGAACAACACGGTTCGCAGGAACCGTCGTCTGCGCGTTGACGTGACAACGGCGGGAATCAGACCCTGTTCCCCTGCATCCGTGATACGGTCGGATATGGACTGCGCCAGCTTGTTGAAGATGTCGGGGGGCAACGCCACGTCCAACCCGCCGCCTTCACGGTCAATCTGGTAATTTGCGAACGTGTCTTCCCATTCCGGAGCCAGTTGAACGAGCGGGATCGTGCCGTCTTCACGTTTCATCTCGGATACCAACTGAAAACCCAGCCTTTGCCGCACGTGTTCGCAAATCGCCTCGGGTAGAACATGCACCTGCCGCGCCTCGGCCACGGCCTCCAGAATCAGGGGCATGTTGCGGATCGACACCTGTTCCTCCAGAAGCAATCGCAAGACCCGGTGCAGCAAGTCCAGCGGCACCTTCTCCGGAATGAGTTGATCCAACATCTTCCGGTTTGCTTCGGCGCGTGCAGGATCGCTCAGATTGACCATCTCATCCAGGATACGCCGCAGAGATTTCAGAGTCAGAAGCCGGTTTAGATTATCCTTGGTTGTCTCGAGAAGATGCGTTGCCAGCACTTCTCCAGGGGTCACGATCGTCGCACCGGACAGGGCCGCCTTTTCCTGATCCCGCAAATCGATCCATCGTGCAGGCGCGCCATAGACCGGCTCGTTCACATCCAGCCCGTCCGGCAATTCATCCGGCGCTTCCGAAGTCAGAACCAAGGCCTTGGCCGATTTCAGCTCTGCCCGGGCCTGGACGACACCCTGCACCCGAATAACGTAGGTTCCCGGGGGCAGCGAAGGCGCGTCGGTCAAACGAATTTCGGGCATAATCAGCCCATAGGTCGCAGCAATGTGGGTCCGCATATTCGCGATGCGGGCGTCGAGCCCCGTTCCTGCATCTAGAACGAGGTTGACAAGATCCGAAGCGAATTCGACGTGAATGTCATCAAGATCAAGAATATCCCCAATGGGCTTTTTCCGTGGACCTTCGGGCATTGAGGGGACGTTGTCGCTTGTGTCATCAGACGTCTTGTTGCGGTGCAGATAGAATGCCGCTCCGCCCAGGATCGCCGCCCCGAAGATGAATGGCAAGAACGGCAGCCCGGGAACAAGGGCGAACAACACCATCAAAACGGAAACCGCGACCAGTGCCGGGGGATAATTGCCCAGTTGGCGCACAAGAGTCAGGTCGGTCGATCCGGTGGCCCCGCCCCGGGCCAAAAGCAATGCAGACGCGATCGAAATGATCACGGCAGGAATCTGTGTGACGAGCCCGTCGCCAACCGTCAAAATTGCATAAGTTTCAAATGCCTGGCCCATAGGCATGCCATGTACCGCGACACCCATGATAAGCCCCATGACAAGGTTCATCATGGTGATCAGAAGACCGGCAATTGCATCGCCTTTGACGAATTTCGAGGCACCATCTAGCGAGCCGAAAAACGTGGTTTCCTGTTGCTCGCGTTCTCGTCTGGCCTTGGCTTCTCCATGGTCGATGGCCCCCGCCGACATATCGCTGTCGATCGCCAGTTGTTTTCCCGGCATGCCATCCAGGGCAAACCTTGCCCCAACTTCGGCCATTCGGGCCGCGCCCTTGGTGATCACCATGAAATTGACGATCAGCAGCACCCCGAAGACCACCAGTCCGAGAAAGACGCTCCCCCCCATGACGAAGTTTGCAAACCCTTCGATCACGTCACCTGCAGCACGCGTTCCGGTATGACCCTGACCGATAATCAGCTTTGTTGACGACACATTAAGCGACAGTCGCAGCATCAATGAGGCCAGTAGCACAGTCGGGAAAGCCGAAAAATCCAAGGGGCGCTCGATGAAAAGCGTCACCGTAAAAATGAGAATTGCCAAGGCAAAGGACCCGGCAAGACCAACGTCGAGCACCCAGGCCGGCACGGGCAAGATCATCATCACGATGATTGCCATCAATGCCAGGGCCAGCAATATGGTTGGACTGAACAGAAGGCGCAGGTTTTCACGGCTCATGTTATCCGCCTCTCTGGATGAACGGACGCGTGCTGGCTTGCCTCAAAGGCACAAGCGACCCTGGCGCGGTGTGGCTATTGCCCTTTACCAGAAACGGAAAATGGTTTTCGGCTGAAGTCGACGGCAGAGGGTTGGCCGGTGACAGAGGCGCTTGCTGTTCACCGGCTCCGCCAACAGAGAGTCCGGCCAGAATGCGATTGAACCGCGTTTCATACTTTGTCGCATATTCCGGCGTGCGGGAGTGATAAGCCGCAGCTGCCTTGGACCAATCGCCCGTTTCAAGGTGGAGGCGGGACAGGAACCCAGCGGCGTAACGTGCATTCTCGATCGGGTCGAACATGGCGGCGATCGAAGTGAAGTGTTCGCCATGCCAACGGTGGTTGATCTGGAAACAACCGATGTCAAAGCTGCGAGCACCCTGCTCAAAACGCAGTTCGGCATATGCGCGCGCCTTTTGGCGGGTGTCGAACCAAATACCCTTACCTTCCATATTGACGGTCCACGGCCAGGGCGAAAGTCGGCCATCACTTTTGCGCCCCGTTTCCGTACGGGTAATCGCGAGCATCACATTTTCAGGAACACCCATTTCCATGGCAGCAAGGCGCGCGGCCCGGTCACACAAAGCAGAGTCTGATGCCTCTTGTGCGGCGACTTCCATGGACCAAAAACTACCCAAAAAGATCCAAAAGTATGCCAACAACCGGATTCTGGTTCCAACTATGGAACGGGTGGACCGACACATTCTTCCTGCCAATTTCATGATCGCCTTCTGCATATCAATGGAAAGGCTAGTGGGGATGTCTTGAGATTCGGTAAGCGTCAGCTGCCTTCGCCTAGAGAAGCGGGATGCATTTCCAGCAGCTCTCCAATCACGCTTCGGACATCGACACTTTCGTCAAGCAGAGCGCGATTTCGTGCAAGAACCCCATTTGTCAATGGCTCGACGCCGTCGAGCGGAATGACTGGCTCGATTGCTTCGCCATTCAAAAATGCGAGTTTCCGATAAGGTTCTGGCTCTGTTTCTGCCAGCGCCTGCCAATCGCCTCCCAGCCACGCCTGTTCCGTGGCCGCAGGAATGTCACCAATGGCCTGTAGAAAAGCAGCCGCCTTGGCATGATCCCCGGCTGCCGCCCGAGCCGCCGCGCGCAATCGTTCGGCTTCCTCACCACTTAGCCCGAGAATTTCCGCCTCGGCCCGGCGCGGCAAACCTTCGTCCAAGGCAATACGTGCCATTATCAGGCGCCGGCGATCAGATTTCAGGCCTGGCAATGCAGATTGCAACTGTTGCCGAGCCTCCTGCAGGAAACCGCGATCTACCAGTCGTTCCGCGACCGAAACCGCGACCGGCTCAGAGAACATACCCGGCGCAACCAGCCCACGACCAACACTCAGTTCGAGAAATTCAAAGTCATCCGCATGCGCAACCAGGCTCCGGCCCAACATATCACGCAAATCGGAAACAGCATTTGCATCATCCAGTTTCTCAATTTCTTCCAGCAGATCCAATGCCGAGCCGTGTTCCCGCGCTTGCAACCGTGCCAGATAATGCGCGCGCCTCAGCTTTGGACCGTGGGGCGTGTGCTTGTGCTCGACCGCGAACGCGCCAACGAGGGCAATGGTATCACTGGTCGGCGCCAGATCTTGCTTAACGTGGAGGTCAATCAAATCGACAATTGCGTCCAATGACATCTCCGAGTTGTTATCAACAACCTCCCTCAATTTTGCGTTGGCTGTGTCGTGATCGCCTTTGGAACTCGCCAATTTCGCCTGTGCAACACCAAAATCAGGTGGCTTGGGGCCGTCGAGACGTTCAACAGCATTAAGAACAAGTTCTGCCGCTTCGATATGTCCCTGTCGATTAAGCGCCGCACTCAGACGCCCGCCAAGGTGTTCGCGCAGATGCCGAGGCATGTTGTTGAAAGTGTTCACGACACTGGTCACGACATGTTCCTCGCTGAGGCGCGCGCCAGACAAAAGCGCCCACAAGGCGGCAGGCCCGGCGCACCGAGCCTGTTCTTGAAAGACCTTGGTCTGCGGCGGCAATCCTTCAACCAGATAGGAAATTTCCAGCAACACCAAAGCATCATCAACCGCCGCCATGTTCAGGATTTGCCGAGCCTCCACTCCGAACGTGAAATGGACGTACAAACGCGCCAGCTCTTGGGCGGCGGAAAGGTTAATCGCGTCAAATTCTCCGTAAAGTTTGCCCCGCAGCGCTGCGACCTGCGCGTCAATAGTACGGTCGTCGGCCCATGCTCCGATGTCCAAAGCGTCTTCCGGGAGACATCTGCTACCCGGCACCAGCGCCCTGGACAAACCCTCTTGCAGAGTAAGGAACTCGTCCATGGCATTGTGGGCCGCCATGTTGCCCTTTCCGCCAGTCCTGTCGGGATTCCGTTCAGTTGTTTCCTGAAGAAAAGAAGCCGACTCGGGCTTCTGCGAAGCCCTCTGTGGCAAAACCTGCACCGGCTCCAACAGCGATTGCGTCGCCGCGCGCCCGATCTGTTCCAACAGTTCGGATTGTGCAGTTGCGAGCGCTTTCTGCTTTTTAACGGCACTTTCCGGAGCCGTCGCAGCCTCCACGATATCGGATATTCGCTCTTTCGCTTCTACTTTCGAAGGATAAGTGGGCATGCCACCGCCAGTTTCCGCAAAGCGGAACCTGCGGGTAACCTCCATTTCAATCGGATCCAGTTCAAAGACAAAGCGGTCTGGCCTGATGTTGGTTTTCGCGACACGATCACGAATGTCGAAAACGACGTAGCGGTCTTTTAGAATGCGGGTTTTGATCTGGCATCTGCAATTCAGAACCAGCCGAATCTGACCCTTGGCTTCATCGGCGACGATCTCCTTCAACCTGTCACGGCGAATACGGCCGAACACAGACCCAGCATCAACTTTCAGCGCCGGGTCCGCCACGGTGACAAGATAGGTTTCTCCTGTCCCGGACAATGCCCATTCCGTCGTAGCATCGGGCAGGGTCATCACAAGGCGTGTGAATCCGTCGTGTTCCCCGGACTGAAAGGAAACTTGCCCAGCCCACGCGACGACGGCAGACAGGACATAGAGGAAAAAAGTCGAAAGCCACCTCATGCCGCTTCTTTCTTGACGGATTTAAGCGCCTCTTCCAGATCCGCAAAATCCGGGCGGCAATGGGCAGGTGTGTTCTGGCGGCCAACCTCGATGCAGATATTGGCCGAATGATTGTGAAGATTGGCGACCAGAACCTCACGGATCAGTTGATAGAAATGGCTATCCACTTCAATCACGGCCTTGACCTTGGATGCGAAGGGGCCCACCAGACCATAAGCCAAAAAAACGCCCAGAAAGGTGCCAACCAAGGCCCCGCCAATCATTTTTCCGAGGATTTCGGGCGGCTGATCAATCGAACCCATGGTCTTGATCACCCCGAGGACGGCAGCAACGATCCCAAGGGCGGGAAGGCCGTCCGCAACTGTCTGAAGTGCGTGACTGGAATGCATGGCGTGGTGAAAATTCGCCTCCATCCGCTTTTCGAGAACTTCCTCCACCTGATGCGGGTCATCATAATTCATCGACGCGGAGCGCATTGTGTCCGCGATCAGTTCGACGGCTTCCTTGTCGGCCTGAATACGCGGATATCGGGAAAAGATTGCCGAGTCCGCGGGTGCCTCGATGTGCTCTTCGATGGCAACCGGGTTCTGCCGCGCAAGACGGATAAGTTCATAGAGCAGACACAACAGATCACGGTAATCCTCGGGTTTCCACTTGGGGCCTTTGAAGACCTTTCCGATATCCTTCATCGTGTGTTTGACCGCCGACATGTCATTGCTCAGAAGGAACGCTCCCACGGCAGCCCCTCCAATCATGGCCAACTCGAACGGCAGAGCCTTGAGTATGATCGCAAGCTTGCCGCCCGCCGCAATGTAGCCGCCAAAAACCATGACGAAAATGATGGCGATTCCGATGATTCCGATCACGGTGCAACTCCTGACTCAGTTTTGGTCCAGTCTGACCCGCAAGTGGTAAAGAAAGCCCTCACTCCCGGGGGACTTCCGCATTCCGCCCGGCAAGAATGACGCTGATCGTATAGGCTGCGGATGGGCTCATGCCGGTCATCACACCAGCCGCGATTTCCGGGCGCATGCGTCCAATGAAACCGGCTGCAAATTCCGGATCCATTTCCTCGAACAAGGCCGCAGCATCTTTGGGCTTCATCGTTTCGTACACAGTTGTGAGACGAGTCAGATCGTCTTCGGACGCGGTTTCAGCCAAAGCAATCGTTGCTCTTAGCCGCTCCTCTGCCTGCACAAGTGCATCAAGCTTTTGCGACACCTGATCATCGGCAACAGAGAGCGCCTGCATCCTGTTGCGAATATCAGACTCCTGCCGGGCAATCCGTTCTTCACGCGCATCGAACGCCTCCATCAGACGACGCAAGTCTTCGGGCGGTTCGCACACCTGCTCGGGTGCTTGGGGCGCGGTCTCGATGATGGAATGCGATGTCGTACCCGGATCGACCTTTGCAAAGGCTTGCCCGGCCTCGCTGCCGATACGCAGTACGGCCGAGCCGATCAGGAAGCCGGCGATCAACATGAGACTTCCCTTTGCGGGACGTTTTCGGCTTCGGCCACCGCTCATGATGCGGCGCTCTGTTCAGCGGGGTGGCGTCGGAAAACCGGCTCCACCGGTTCTTGCGCGGGCGGCGATTCCGGCAGATCGTGCATCGACGCGACCAACAGTTCGAGACGTTTCGCAACATCCTCGGCGCGCCCGGTCAGATCATCGAGAGTTTCCGTCGATTCGCCCGCCGTTTTCTGCGCCGCTTGCAACGTGCGGGTCAGGTCGTCGACCTGTGCAGAAAGCACCGCCACGGCCCCACCGACACCGGTCTCAAGATCATTGAACCGAGACAGACGCCGGGCAAGAACAAAGCAATAAAGGCCTGCCCCCAATGCGCCGGCCACCAGCAGGATATCCGCAATCAAATCCATCTCACATCCTCTCAGTTCAGCACAAATTCCATGATCAAGAGATCGCGCACCCTTCCCTGACCGGTCACGATCTGCGCCCTGCGCAGCATCTGTGCCCGCAAACGAACCAGCGCGTCGGGCGCCTCAATGTCCGCAGGTGACAACGCGCGCAGATAACTGTTCAAGACATCGACGATGCGGGGCAGAATGTGTTCGACATCGCTTGCGTATTCACCCGGAACTTCCAGTTGCGCTCGAAACCGCAGGTGGCTGCTTCCCCCATCAACAAGTGACACCACGATCGGGTCGAGTGGCACAAAGGCGACATCGGGCAAGGGTTCCACGGATGCGGTTTGATGCTCCTCTTCTTCGTGGTGAGAAGCAGCTCCGAACAGCAATCCGGATTGCACCGCGTAGAACCCGCCGCCGCCGCCGGCAAGTGCAAGTACAAGCCCGATGATCATGGGCAGTCGCGAAGCCTTTGCCGCAGGCGGTTCCTCGATTTCAGTCGTGTCGGTCATCTCAGGGTCCGGTTTCTTGGTCCCCTTTTCTATAACCCCACAGAAACTAACCGATTGTTAAGGCTGATCGGAGAAAGATGCCCATGCAGCCAGGCAGAACGTCTGGCGTGACGGAGGAATGTCTTGCAACAGCTTCTGAGCATCTGGTCCGCGATGGACACGCGCCGCAAAGCCATCGTGATCGTGGCGACCCTCGCCATGTTTGCAATCGTTCTCGCGCTCGGGCGCATGGCGACTCGCCCCGGCATGTCCCTTTTGTATAGCGGCCTGGAAAGCGGTGCCGCGGGCGAGGTCGTGCGTTCGCTGGAACAAAGAGGCGCCGTTTTCGACGTGCGCGGTGGCGCCATTTATGTCGAATCGTCCGCCCGTGATGAGCTTCGCATGACGCTGGCCAGCGAAGGTTTGCCCGCCAATACAACACAGGGCTATGAGCTGCTCGATTCGTTGTCCGGGTTTGGCACCACGTCCCAGATGTTCGATGCCGCCTATTGGCGCGCAAAAGAAGGTGAGCTGGCCCGCACGATCGTTGGAAGCCCTTTGATCAGCTCGGCACGGGTTCACATCGCCCATGCCGGGTCCAACCCGTTTCAAAGACGGCTGCAACCCACAGCGTCCGTAACCATCACGTCGACCGGCGGTGGCCTGCCCCCTCGTCAGGCTCAGGCGTTGAAGTTTCTGGTGGCATCGGCCGTTGCCGGTCTTTCTCCTGATGATGTCGCCGTCATCGACGGTGCAAACGGTCTGGTCGGAGCCACGGATGACATTGCACCCCATGCCCAGGATAATCGCTCGGAAACCTTGCGGCAGTCCGTTCAACGTCTTTTGGAGGCGCGCGTTGGTATGGGAAATGCCGTGGTCGAAGTGAGCGTGGAAACGGTCAATGAAAGTGAATCGATCAAGGAACGCATCTTTGATCCAACGGGCCGGGTTGCCATCAGCACAGACACCGAGGAACGCAATACCGATTCTACGAACGCAACGTCCGGTCAGGTCACGGTGGCGTCGAACCTGCCAGACGGGGATGCAGCCCAGAATCCTGGCTCGTCCAACAAGAACAGTGAAACGCGTGAGCGCGTGAACTATGAGGTGTCCGAAACCCAGCGAGAGGTCACGCGTGAACCCGGTGCCATCCGCCGTCTGACCGTTGCCGTGCTTGTTAACGGGAGCGCTGTGGTGCAGGAAAACGGCGAAACCGTCGTATCGCCCCGGTCCGACGAAGAGCTGGGCGCGTTGAAAGAGCTGGTCGCATCCGCAGTCGGGTTCGATGAAGCCAGGGGCGACGTCATCACGCTCAAATCCATGCTGTTTCAACCGATCGAACCGATGGGTTCCGCCGCAAATACCTCTCTGATTGGCAGTTTGACCCTTGATGCCATGTCGTTGCTGCAGATGGCCATCCTTGCCGTTGTAACGATTGTGCTGGGCATGTTTGTCGTACGTCCGATCCTGACGCGGTCGACCGGGGAGCTACCTGCCCCCATGCCGCCCGCGCGTCTTGTCGAGGCCCGCCCCGGTGAAATGCCGACAGACGCTCAGGTACTCACAGGTGAAATTGACGAACCGTTGGGAGGAGATGCTCTCGGTGCCGACAGGTCGCTTTCACTGCCGGGGGCCGAAACGACCCAGACTGACGCGGTGGAGCGGTTGCGCGCCCTGATCAGCGACCGACAGGCGGAAACCGTTGAAATCCTGAGAAATTGGCTCGAAGACAAAGAGGAGCGCGCATAATGTCGATTTCTCATCTCCTGGAAGACTTTGGCGTCGTGACTTCCTCCGGCATGCAATCTGGACAATCGGTGCCTGCCAATGATGCCGACCTGCTCGACAGTTTCGAACAGGGATACAAAGCCGGGTGGGAAGATGCCATTCGGGCCAAATCCGAGGAACGCGCCGGCATTTCCGCCGACTTCGCACGCAATCTTCAAGATCTCGGCTTTACCTATCACGAGGCGCGCGAAGCCGTCGTTGCCGAGCTTGCGCCGGTGATGGAGCAGGCGGTGATGTCGGTATTGCCGGACATGTCGCGACAGGCGATCGGCCTCCAGGTGCTGGAGCAATTGAACGCGATCACGCGCGATCACAGCGGCGTCCCGGTGTTGATCACCACGTCTCCCGAAAACTACGAAGCCGTTTCCGAGCTGTTGCCGGACAATGTGGACTTTCCTCTCGATGTCGTGCGCGACGCCGGATTGAGCGAAGGGCAAGTGCGGTTTCAGTTCGGCCAAGGCGAGCGGCAGATCGACATGGACGAAGTTCTCTCGATCGTATCGCGCGCCTTTGCCGGCTTCACTCATCAATCCCAGAAGGAGATCACTCATGGCTGACCCAGAGAAGACAAGCCTTTTCAAATCCGTCCCGGTCGAAGTCATCGTTTCGGTCGGCAAGGCCCGGCCCCTGATCGGCGATCTTCTGGATCTTACAGAAAACGCAGTTCTGCCACTCGACAAACGCGTTGAAGACCCTGTCGAACTCTACATCGGGGACCGCCTGATCGCGCGAGGTGAACTTGAGGAACTCGAAGGTGCACAGAAAGGGCTGCTTGCAGTCAGATTGACGGAACTCGCGGAGATCGGGACCGGATTGGGATGACCCGGACACAGATTGGCATCTGCTTTGTTGCGGGTTTGGGCGTCAGCGCCCTTCCCGATCTCGCGCTTGCGCAGGACGTGACCGTGTCCCTGGGCGATTCTGGCTCTCTGACGGCACGCAGCATACAGATTTTCCTGCTCATCACGGTGCTCAGCCTAGCCCCGGGCATCGCCATCATGGTCACGTGTTTCCCCTTCATCGTGACTGTTTTGTCCATCCTCAGGCAGGCTTTGGGACTGCAGCAATCCCCGCCGAACATGTTGATCATCAGCCTGGCATTGTTTTTGACCTATTTCGTCATGGAACCCGTGTTTTCCAAAGCGTGGATCGACGGGATCGCCCCCCTGATGAATGAAGAAATCGACGTTGAAACCGCGTTCTCCAGAACACTGAACCCGTTTCGGGGGTTCATGGCAGCCCGCCTTGACCCAGAAACCTATCAGGCCATGGCCGAGCTGCGCCCCAACGTACCATCGACGGTCCCGACACCGGACTCGCCCCTGTCGGTCCTTGTGCCAAGTTTTCTGCTCTCGGAAATGGCCCGCGCATTCCAGATCGGTTTCCTGATCTTTCTGCCCTTTTTGATCATTGATCTGGTCGTTGCCGCGATCCTGATGTCGATGGGGATGATGATGGTGCCGCCAGCCATCGTGTCCCTGCCGTTCAAGCTTTCCTTTTTCGTCATCGCCGATGGCTGGAGCCTGATCGCTGGCAGTCTGGTTCGCAGCTATTTCTGAAGGGGCTTGCCCCTTCAGAACCGACTCATCAGCGAACGACGAACTCGGCATGCAAGGCGCCGGCGGCCTTGATGCTCTTGAGGATGTCGATCATGTCACGAGGCGCGACCCCGAGAGCGTTCAACCCAGCAACAACTTCGCTCAACGACGTTCCACCCGGCACTTCGGCAAGACCAATTCCCGGCTCTTCCTCGATCTCTGCATTCGTGCGTGGCACCACCACGGTACGCCCGTTGGCGAACGGGTTCGGCTGGATCGCGATCGGTGTCTCCCGAACTCGTAGCGTCAGGTTGCCCTGGGACACGGCCACACGTGAAATGCGCACATCGTCCCCCATGACGATGGTTCCAGAGCGTTGATCGACAACAACCCGTGCCTTTCGTTCCGGTTCAACGGCGATATTCTCGACCTTGCCCAGCGCATGCGCGGCCGAGATCTGACCGCTGCGTGCAATGTCAATCTGTACCGTCCCGGCATCCAGCATCAAGGCCACCCGGCGCCCAAAACTTCTGTTGATGGCTTGCTCGATCCGGCCCGCCGTCGTGAAATCCGGCTCTCGCAGTGCAAGACGCAGATTGGTCAACGATGAAAAGTCAAAATCTACCTCACGCTCGACCCGTGCCCCTGCCGGGATGACACCGGCCGTCGGAACTCCCTGGACGACCGCACCCGCATCGCCTTCGGCTGATGCGCCACCAGCGATCACTGTGCCTTGGGCCACAGCATAAATTTCGCCATCGGCCGCGTTGAGCGGCGTCATGACCAACGTGCCCCCAAGAAGGCTTTTGGCGTCTCCGATCGCGGAAACGGTGACGTCGATCCGGCCCCCGGCGCGCGAAAATGGCGGAAGCGCCGCTGTAACAAAAACCGCCGCCACGTTCTTGGGCCGCAGCTGTTCGCCGGTGACGTTGACGCCAAGCCTTTCGAGGATATTCGACATGATTTCTTCGGTAAAAGGCGCGTTTCGAAGACCGTCGCCCGTGCCATTCAAACCGACGACAAGACCATAGCCGACCAAATCATTGCCTCGAACTCCCTCGAACTCGACAAGGTCCTTGATCCGGATCGGGCTCGCGACCGAAAACGTTGGAAGCATCAGGCAGATCAGCACCATCTTCAAAAATCGCATTGCAATCACCTCAGATAATCCATCAACGAAAGGCGCGAAAGGCGCGCGGTTACCGTGTACAAAGTCTCAAGCTGCGCCTGTGCGGCTTCGAGTTGTGTGGCGGTTTCAAAGGGATCCGCCGAAGTCAGCGTGTTCCGGGTGATCTGAAGACTTGTTCGGCGTGCCGCGTTTTGTGTTTCGATATTCGCAATCCGCTCCTGCACAAACCCAAGATCACTCCGTATCCTGGTCAATCCTTCCTGCTGTGTCAGAAGACCCTCTCCCGCGACTTTGAGCAGCTGTTTCTTCTGGCTCAAATCGAGACTCAGCCCTGAATCACCGGCGAGCGCCGCAAGCGCGGTGTCGCGCAGCAAGGTACGCAGTTCCATACTGTCCGCCGTAAGTTCGTGGCGGACCGTTTCATGCTCGCCGAGCTTGAAGGGTGCAAGGCTTTCGGCAGCACCCTGATAGCCCATCGTTTCAAATCCTCCGCCAGGCGCCATGAACCACTGATCGACCGTATTCACGATGTCAGAAACGGTAAGCGCACCAGCCAGGGCCGTGCTCAAATCGCTTAACATGGCGTCCGCCCCGGCAAGGGCCGCGCTTTGTGTGGCTGCGCCCGAGAACAAACCCCGCCCTGCGACCTGGGCGTTGACGTTGGACACGATTGCGTCAAAGCTTTCTCGTGCCTTGCCGATGGTGCTGTTGATCGGCTCTTCCAAGCCTGCGGACATCACGGAGAGGAGCGACGTCCCGAGTGCCTGAGATTGGGTCTGGACCTGCTCAAGCACATTCTGGACCGTGTCGGTGAACAAACGCGCATCCTTGAGCGCCATGGCATGCCCATCCAGCACCGTGAGCGTGTGTTCGATATCGCCAAGAACCGAAAAATCAGCGGAAACCGAACTGGCGATGTCGCTTTTCCTGCCGGACGCCAGCTCTTGGGTCAGGGTGTTCATCTGGGTTTTCAGTAATGTATTTTGGCGGCGCATCATCAGATGCTGGGCAAGGTCGCCCACTTGAATAAAACTCATGAATTACAACCTCAGCAACTGGCTCATCATTTCGTCAACGGTTTCGATCACACGGGCGTTGGCTGCGTAGGCCTGTTCGATCAACATGAGCAGTTGCATCTCATGATCGCTATCCACGCCTTCGGAAAGCTCCGCCTCTTGCAGACCGAAGAGACGATTTGCCGAAAAGCTCAGTTCCTCATCGCTCTTCACCCGGTCGGCTGCCACGGCAGAGAGCACCCTTTCCGAAAGTTGACCCATTGAAAGAGCGCTGCTTGAATGGCTTCCCGATCCGGGATTGCGCTTTTCCGCAAGGACATCTGACATCGCGTTCAACAAAGTCGCATCCCCCGCCAGACCCGGACCCGCAGCACCAAGACCTGCGCGCAACCGCCAGGCTTCGTTGGCTCCTTTAGGATCGACCAATGCATTAAGCTTCAATCTTCCTGACAGACCGATCTCGTCGGCAGGATCAAAGGCACTTCCCTGATCGGTGAACAGGCCCGCCTGACCAGACGCAAGGGTGGGGTCCACCCCCGAGGATTGAAACCGTTCAACGAGGTTTCGCGCGGCGGCGTCCAGCTCGGCTTGAGCTTGCGGCGCATGGGTGTCGCGAATGTCAAACTGCGCGGCCAAGGCCCCGCCAGCAAGGGCACCAGCCCCGTCCAGAGAGACGTCCCCCACCGTCAACCCTGACAGTAGCCCGCCTTCGAGCGTCATATGGGGCAGGATTGTGGGTGTGGGTTCAAACCCGATTTCCGGTGCTTTCCCATCCAGAAGGATCGCCCCGCTCGTCGTGTAAAGCGCGACCCCGCCGCGATCGCGCGCGACGGACTTGGTCGGAACCAGAACCGAGATTTCGTCAATCAGCTTCTGGCGGTCATCCTCGAGGGCCGATGTATCCCGGCCCTGATTGATGGCAGCGGAAATTTTCTGGTTCATCTCCTCAGTTCGCGAAAGCAGGGTGTTCAGCCGTTCGACCATTGTGCCAATGCTCCGGTCGGCCTGTTCGCGCGAAGTTTTGATATCGGACGCAGCCGTGTTGAACGTGTCGACAAGCGCTGCGGCATCGCGCGCGACGGTTTGCAGGCGCGTCTGACTCTCGGGGGCGCCGGACGCACCGATGAGGCTGGATTGGAACGTCGCCAGCCTTCCGCTCAAGCTGCTGCTTTTGTCCGGAGTGCCCATGTTCATTTCCAGTTGATTGAAAAAATTGTTCAGCGCGCTCGCATTCCCAAACTCGGCATCCGCCAGGCGCCGCTCTGCCAGCAGAGCGGGATTGGAATGGCGCACAACACCATTGACCAACACCCCACCAGAGGCCCGCAGGTTCTGTGAAGACAGGGAAATCTGCCGTCGCCCGTATCCTTCGGTCATGGCGTTGGCCAGGTTCGAAGACACGATCTCGGCCGACCGCGCTGCCGCGGTCAGCCCGGAGAGGGCGTTGGAGAGGGCGCCTGAGATGCTCATGGTTGACACTTTCCGGCCGGCGAGGGCCTTTACCGTTTGATGTTGGTGGTTTCCTGCAGCATTTCGTCAACCGTCTGTATGACCTTGGCGTTCGAGCTGTAGGCCCGCTGCGTCTGGATCATGTCCGTCAGCTCACCCGCGACATCGGTGGCCGATTCTTCACGGGCATAGGAAACGATGTCGCCGGTTGGCCCATCACTGGCATCCCAGAGGAAATACGACCCGCTTTCGGGAGAAGGCGCGTAGGTCTGATGATCGAGCGAGACCATGCCATTGGGATTTGGCAAGTCGACGAGCGGTACTTGGTAGATCGTTCGAGTCACGCCGGTGTCAAAGAACGCATGCACAAATCCATTCGCATCCACCTCTACCGACGTCATGTTGCCGACGGGTGAACCATCCTTGGAAATCTGCAACGGTGCGAAGCTGTCGGACAGTTGTGTAAGGCCCCCGCTGGTCCCCAGTTCACCAATGGTTATCTCCATGGGGCCTCCAGCAACGTTGACAATCACGGAACCGGTCGTGGGATCGTACCCCCCGCCAGAAACCGCCGAAACCGCCTGAAGCGTGCCACCGGACGCCCGCCCGTCGTCAAAGGTCAACGTGTATTCACCCACCACAGCCCCGCCGGATGCGGTGTCGTGAATGATCATCGTCCATTCATTGGATGTGCCGGAAGCGGGCACGGTCGGCACAAATTCAATCTGGAGACTTTCGGAACGTCCCAGATTATCGAAGTACTCAATCGAGAGATCCTGCGTGTCCCCGGCGGCCCCGGCCTCGGTTTCCGTCGCCGGCAGGTTCACGCCCAGCGACATTGAGGTCGTCGGCTCTCCTGTAAGTTGGTTCACGTTGATTTGAACCGGCTCCAGGCCATCGCTTGTGTCGCGCGGGAATGCCGGGACAGTGCCGTCTGGACTCGCAGGCCAGCCGAGTAGCATAAGGCCGGATTCCGACGTCAGATAGCCTTGTGCGTCGGTGCGGAATGACCCCGTCGTGGTCAGAAGCATTTGCGCGTTTCCACGACCAAGACCCACCTCGGACGCCAGGGCCACTGGCAGCATACCACGACCCCGCACCGCGAGATCGGTGGCGTTCGATGTCGACACAAGCGAACCGCGTTCATCAATCAGGCGCTGGGTTGTCGCCCGCACACCCCCGGCGGAATACGCGCCACCGGACGACGATGTGACCATCGAATGGAAATCCGATTCCATGCGACGATAACCATAGGTGGCAGAGTTCGCGATATTGTCGGAAATGGCTGCAAGCCGTGTCGCGTTGGCGGACAGGCCCGCCACCCCCGCGTTGAGCGAAGAGGAAATTGTCATGAATACGCCTTTCTGCTGCATCAACCAAACTTCAATGCAACAGATAAGGCGCAGCCCCTTAATGGCGCGCTAACAGATAAAATCTTACTTAGTTAGCGACTGTCCTTTCTCAAAAGAATGATCTCGATGCGGTTGTTTCGCGCGGCGCGCGGGTCATTGGACACCAGTTCCCTGTCCGAATGCCCGGTAACGCGCGAGAACCGATCGGGGTCAATGCCATGGGTCTCCAGCAGTCCGCGCACCGTATGCGCCCGTTCGGAGGACAATTCCCAGGATTGCGCGCTGATCTGCACCACCGGCGCCGCACGCACATGCCCTTCCACGGCAATTTCGTTGCGCACAAGGTTGGCGGCATCTGCCACCACCCGAAGCAGTTCGAGAAGAGCGCGATATGGTCTGGATTGTGCCTCGACAAACAATTGCACATCATCGCTGTCGAACAACTCGATCACCAAACCTTCATCCGTCAGCCGCGTAACCACGTGCTTTCGGATATCGTCTGCCAAAAAGCTTTCACCTCCACCGCCGATCAGGAAATCCTGAACCTCCGAAAGCCCGGTTTCTTCCAAATGGGCCCCGCTTTCGCTGTGTGTGGGCTTGGGTCCGCCAGACAGCCGCGTGGGCAGCCCGCCAATCCCATTGTTGGCCAGAAACTGTTCCTTGAGGATGCTGTCCCCGCCGAACATGTCATTGCCACCGCCGGAAATGCGGTTGATCGGTGTCGTCGGATTAAAGTAATCCGCGATCCCCTTGCGTTGTTTTTCAGTTGTCGCGTTCAACAGCCACATCAACATGAAAAAGGCCATCATTGCCGTCACAAAGTCGGCATAGGCGACTTTCCAGGCACCGCCATGATGCCCATCGCCGCTAACGATCTTTTTCTTCTTGATGATAACTGGCGCGGCATTCGAGCGCGCAGCCATTTCTCACCACCTATTTCTCACCCGCATCCAGCAATATCGACAAGGTGTTACTCTGCCATTAACACATTGAATTTTAACTATCTTGTCAGGGGGATCGGTCGGATCCGTGTGCCTTGAGAGAATCCTGGCGAATGCATCTCTGTAGCGCGATCAATTGATCGGCTCCCAAAAAACTTCTTCTGATTTTGATCGACGGCGACCAACGACTCGTAGAACTTCAACAGAACCAGACATACATGGCGGGAAACTCGCTCATATGGCGGCTCTTCTATGGTCAGCCACCAAACCTTGGGTTAGTCTGCTCGCAAACCGGACAGGAGTTCGGTTTGACTTGGCTCTTGGGCCTATTGTGGCCCTGCTTGGGGAAGAATATGCGGCAACGCGTGATTGGTGTCCTGTTTGCTTCATTTGCCCGGGCGGCATTCGTGGCGCTTTGTCTTCTGCCCACGCAGTCACCTGCTTTTGAAATCTCTCTCAACGTCGCGGGAAACGACGAAGACCTGCGCGACAGGATCACGGGCTCTTCGCTGATCTTTGCTGCAAAAACGGAGGGCACGACTGACGGTCAGGACATCATCGCTGCCGCACAATCGGACTATAAACGGCTGGTCAGCCTGCTCTATGAACAGGGATATTTTGGACCTGATATCCGAATCCGCGTGAACGGCCAGGAGGCGGCGGCCATTTCGCCATTTGCCAACATTTCCAATGTGCGTAACGTTGCCATCGCGATCAATCCGGGCCCCCGTTTCAAATTTGGAAAGACCCGTGTCGCCCCCATCGCACCTGAAACCGAGCTTCCCAAGGAATTCGCCCCGGGAGAACGGGCAAGCCTGTCGGTGATCCAGAACGCAGCCGGGGCCGCCGTGGACGGCTGGCGCGCCGTCGGGCACGCCAAAGCGGACATCTCGGATCAAAAAATCACCGCCAATCACCCCGGAAAACAGCTCGATGTTGATCTGAAAGTGGCGCCCGGCCCCCGGCTCGCCTTTGGCAACCTGGAGTACACCGGCCAAAGCAAGGTCCGGGAAAAGCGGGTGCGCAAGATTGCCGATCTGCCCACCGGGGAAACTTTTGATCCGAAAAAAGCCAAGCGCGTTGCCACACGGCTGCGGCGTACCGGAACTTTCCGATCCGTCGACTTGCGCGAGGCCGAGGATATCGGCCCGAACGATACGCTGGACATGACATTGTCGCTGGTCGACGATCTTCCGCGCCGTATCGGGTTCGGTGCCGAACTGGAGAGCCGCGATGGTTTGGGTCTTTCGGCCTTCTGGTTGCACCGGAACCTGTTGGGCGGTGCCGAGAGCCTCAGGTTCGATGCTTCAGTCGAAAATATCGGCGGCCAGAACAGCGGTATGGACTGGCGGCTTGGCGCCCTTTACACGCGCCCGGCAACACTGGGCGCGGATACAGACCTTCTGATTGGGGCGGAAATCAAGCAGGAAGACGAAGAGCTGTATTTTCTGCGGCAGGCAGGTATGCAGGTCGGTTTCCGGCGCTACCATTCCGAGCGGCTGGAAACACGCGCGGCGTTCGGGTTCCGGTTTTCGGAAGTCGAAGACAACTTTGGCGATCGCAACTTTGCGATTTACGGCATTCCATCCGGAGTGACCTGGGATATGCGGGATAACTTCGCCAATCCGACCCGTGGTTATTATCTTCTGGCAGATGTGGTGCCCTATCTGGGCCAAAAGGACGCTGATAGCGGACTCTATCTCAAGGCCGATTTGCGGGGGTATCGCGGCATCATGGAAGAGAACCGCGTCGTCCTAGCCGGTCGCGTGCAAATCGGGTCCATTGTAGGACCGTCAATCAGGGGCACGCCGCCGGACATGCTGTTCTACACAGGCGGCGGCGACACCGTGCGGGGTCAGCCCTACCAGTCTAATTTCGTGACTGTAAACGGCATCGATAGCGGGGGGCTGTCCTTTTTGACACTGTCCGGCGAGGTTCGGGTCAAGATCACGGATCACATTTCGACGGTCGCCTTCTACGACGCGGGTTTCGTGGGCGAGTCTTCAGATTTCTCCGGCGCAGGCAACTGGCATTCCGGTGCGGGTCTTGGGGTGCGGTACAACACCGGCTTCGGTCCGCTACGTGTCGACCTCGCGACCCCTGTTTCAGGTAGTACCGGGAACGGGCTGCAACTCTATATTGGCATAGGGCACGCGTTCTGATGCGCTGGGTGGTTGTGATATACCTTCTTTTCCTGCCGGTCATGGGTCTGGCTCAGGAAGAAGACGATAAGGGAATGCTGACAAGGTTCCTCGAATCCTCACTGTCCGGGGCTGGCCGGTCAGTTGAAGTTGTCGGATTGCGCGGCGCTATCAGCTCGGAAGCCACGATCGAAGAAATCCGGATTTCGGACGATGACGGGCTTTGGATCACGCTCTCCAAGATCAAGCTTAACTGGAACCGGCTCGCTGTCTTGCGGGGCAACGTCAACGTTAACGAGCTTTCGGCAGATCGTATTGTGCTCGTCCGGCTTCCAAAAACAACACCGGACCCGGAGGCGCCTACCGCAGAGGCTACGCCGTTTTCCTTGCCGGAACTGCCTGTCAGCATCAATATCCAGAAACTCAGCGCCGGACGTATCGAACTGGGCGAGCCGGTTCTCGGGCAGGAAGCCGTCCTGTCGCTGGAAACCAAACTGGTCCTTCTCGAGGGCGACGGCGAAGCCATTCTCGAAGCGACGCGTATCGAAGGGCCAAGCGGCAAGTTTCACCTTGATGCCGCCTTTTCGAACGCAACAGGACAATTGCGAGTTGATCTTGAAGCGAACGAAGCTGATGACGGCATCGTGGCAAGCCTGATCCGCTTGCCCGGCACGCCAGCCATTGATCTAAGCATAAAGGGCGAAGGTCCCCTTGATGACTTTACCGCCGATATTCGCCTTGCCAGCGCTGGCGAAGAACGGCTGGCCGGGCAGGTCATCCTGTCTACGGAAGAGGCCGAAACCGCGGAAACCCCGGCGACGCAGGTCATTCTTGCGGATATCTCGGGGGACATGGCGCCCCTGTTCGCCCCAGAATACCGGGATTTCTTCGGCACCGAAATCGCTCTCAACTCTTTAGTGCATCTCTATGCCAATGGAGAAACGACGCTCGACAACCTTTCGCTGACCACAGCATCGATGGCGCTCAAAGGTGCGGTGAGCCTGTCTTCGGATGGGTTGCCGGACAAGTTTGATGTCACGTTGAAAATGGCGGACCCGTCAGGCAAGCCGGTGCTGTTGCCGGTGGCCGGAGCGCGGACCCTTTTGAAAAGAGCGGATCTGACAGCCGAGTTTGATGCGGCAAAGGGGGAACGCTGGGCCCTGTCTGGCATCGTGGAAGGATTTGACACCGACACGGTCAATCTTGGGCGGGCGGCAATTGCCGCAAACGGCCTGATTCGACGCAACACGCCCACGCGCGTATCCGCGGCTCTGCGGCTGGACATGGACAGTTTGAAGCTGGCCGACCCAGCGCTTGATCAGGCGATTGGATCGAGTGGCCAACTCACGGGAAATGTCCTGTGGGAAGAGGGCGCGGACATACAGCTATCGGACTTCGAAATGGCCGCGGGTGGGCTTTTGGCGGATGGTAAGGCGGCGATTGGTGGGCTTGGCAATGATCTTTCGGTGGATGGCCGTTTGCGGATACTTGCGCCCGACATCACCCGATTCAGCGGTCTTGCGGCGCGCCCGCTGTCGGGTGAGTTGCTGACGATCGTTGAAGGGTCTTTCGCCCCACTGACCGGTGCATTCGACGCGGATATCACCGCACGCGGTCGTGATCTCACGATCAACGATCCACGTTTTGACAGGCTGGCCAGAGGCCAAACCGTGCTGGCCTTTTCAGGCAAGCGCGACTTTGATGGGTTGAACCTGCGCCACGCCGCGCTCGACACGGATGGATTCGATATCACCGTCAAAGGTGATCTGGACAGCAACAACGGCAATGTGACCCTTGCGGCCCGGCTTGAGGACACGGCAGTTGTTCTGGAGGGCGTGTCCGGTCCGTCCACAATCGACGGAACCGCCACGCTGACCAACGGGGATTGGAGTTTTGACGTAAAAGCAACCGCCCCCGGCGAGACCGTTGCGACGGTCGACGGCGGCGTTCCTGCCTCTGGCCCGATGGATGCCAGTATTGATATGACCGTCGGCCAACTCGAAACGTTTCTGGACGCCCTGCCTGGTCAGGCACGCATTCAGGCCGACACACGCCAACTTGAGACAGGCTGGAAAGTTGATCTTACGGCATCTGGTCCGTTCGAAACACAGGCAACCGGGTCGGGCGTGATCGACATCGAAGGCAATAACAGCCTGTTTGATCTAACCGGATCATTGCCACTGGCCATCGCCAACCGACAGCTGGCGCCGAATTCGGTACAAGGTCTGGCCACCTATGAACTGCGCCTGGAAGGGGTACCCGCACTCGAAAACGTCTCGGGAACAGTTCGCACGGCCGGTGCGCGATTCTCCCTGCCTTCGCTGCGCGCTTCGCTTGACGATATCAACAGCACGATCACCCTTGCCAACGGGGCTGCAGGCATTGCGGCAACGACAGCGTTTTCCGGAGGAGGCACCATTTCCGTTGACGGCTCTGTCGGTCTCTCGGCGCCTTTCAATGCGAACCTGCCAATCCGCGTGAGCGATCTTGCCTATCGGGACGGTCAATTGTTGGAAACAGTCGTTGACGGAATGGTTCAAGTCGCTGGCCCCCTGACGGGTGGCGGCACCATTTCCGGCGATTTGGTTCTCGGTCAAACCAATATCCGCATTGCTTCGGCGGCTTTGGCCGGGGTCGGTGACGTGCCAGAGATTGCGCATGTAGGCGAACCCGCCAGTGCACAGCGCACGCGCGCAAATGCGGGTCTGATCAAGGAAGAGACCGGCAAAAGCAATGCCTCAGCCCCCTTCAGTCTCGACCTGCGCATACGGACTGGCGAGCGCATATCGGTGCGCGGGATGGGTCTCAATGCGGATTTCGACGGGGGCATGACGATTGCCGGAACAACCAACAACCTTGATACGCAAGGGCAGCTGGAACTGATCCGGGGGCGCATGGCCTTCCTGACCAAAACCTTTGACATCGACGAAGGACTGATCCGGCTCGAAGGCGATCTGATCCCCTGGATGCGGGTTCAGGCCACCTCGAAGCAGACTGATGCCACGGTTCGCGTTATTCTCGAAGGGCGGCTGGACGATCCCGAGATCATTCTGGAATCCGAACCGGAACTACCCGAAGACGAAGTGCTGTCTCAACTACTCTTTGGACGCGACCTTTCTAGTATCTCGGGGCTGCAGGCGGCGCAGTTGGCGGCGGCGCTGGCTTCTCTTTCGGGTAACGGACCGGGGCGACCGCGGCTGGGGCGCAACACCGGGTTGGATGAACTTGCACTTACTTTCGACGAATCGGGTACTCCCGGTTTGCGAGCGGGCAAATACATCAACGAAAACGTCTATACCGAGGTGGGTGTAGACAGCGAAGGCAAGAGTTCGATCAGCCTCAATCTCGATGTCACGGAAAGCCTGACGGTCAAGGGCCGTGTTGATTCCGATTCCGACAGCGGAATCGGGCTTTTCTTCCAGAAGGATTATTGAGTCCGGAGCCGCACTGAAGGCTCCATAATACTTGTGTTTGAGGGGTCCGGTTTCCTCTTGCCTCGCATTCTTCATGCAACTATACCCCAACGCGGCGCCGGTGTAGCTCAGCTGGTAGAGCACGTCATTCGTAATGACCTATACCAAGATTTCGTGAAGCTTTCCTTTTGCCCAGCTCTTTTCTGAAATCTTAAGAACTTGTAAAAAATAACGTAATTTCAAGGCGTTGATAGCATTTTTGCGATGCTTTGCGCGCTTCGTGACACGTTGCTTTTATTCAGCTTTAAATTTCATCGGGTAGCAATCGGGTAGCAAATCTGGCCGCGGGATGGGGTCAGACACTAGGGTCAGGACTCATAGCCAGAAAATGACGAGTGCCGCCAGCGCGATGGCTGACAGGAATACCTTTGGGGATCTGTCGTAACGGGTCGCGACCCGCCGCCAATCCTTGAGCCTGCCGAACATGATTTCTATGCGGTTGCGCCGTTTGTAGCGGCGCTTGTCGTACTTCACCGTTTTCTTCCGCTGTTTTCGACCGGGGATGCAGGCGCGTATCCCTTTGTCTTTCAAAGCTTCTCTGAACCAATCGGCGTCGTAACCACGATCTCCGAGCAGCCAATCTACTTTTGGCAGGCTGCCAACGAGAACCCGTGCGCCGGTGTAATCACTGACCTGACCGGCTGTCACAAAGAGGTTCAGAGGACGTCCTTGGCTGTCGCAAATGGCGTGCAGCTTTGTGTTCATGCCGCCCTTGGTGCGCCCAATCAGACGCCCACGCCCCCCTTTTTCACGCCCAGACTGGACGCCGTGCGATGAGCCTTCAGATAGGTGGCGTCGATCATGACCGTTTTCTCTTCACCATGATCAGCAGCCAAACCAATCAGCATCTCGGCGAAGATGCCCTTGTCGCTCCAACGCTTCCAGCGATTGTAGAGTGTCTTGTGCGGGCCGTATTCCTTGGGAGCATCACGCCATCGTAACCCGTTGCGATTGATGAAGATAATGCCGCTCAGCACCCGGCGATCATCCACACGAGGTTTGCCATGGGACTTGGGGAAGAAGGGCTCAAGGCGCGCCATCTGCGCGTCGCTCAACCAGAAAAGATCAGACATGTTTACCGCTCGTTTTTCGAGTCGTGAATCATGCCGCCAACCGGAAATCAATGGGTCCTGACCCTAGAGCCATCCACAACCGCTCAGACGGAGAATTGTACACACCAATTTTTCAAAGGTTGGAGAGGGAGGTCAATGAGCGTCAACGCGGAATTGAAACGATGGCGAGAATTCAAGCCATCGCGAACAAGCAATAGTGCCCCTCCAATTCCGTATTGAAACCAAAGCCGGTGACGAAGGGTCGGCGGCTTTTTTGTTGGTAGCGGTCAGGGAGCAAGGGCTCTGAAATCAAAACCCTTGATAGCTGCACTTTTCAGATTCGCTCGAAACAAACACCGAGACACCCGCACTTGCAGAGCTGTGATGGGTCAACAAACCATTTGACCTGTAGGAACTGGGTAACAGGAGGTTATGCCCACATGTGCTACAAAATGTGATACAGTTTTTACGGTGGAGGCAGCGGAAAACTGGTGGAAATTCAATGAAATCAGTTATTTAGAAAACTTATAGTGGAGTTTTTTGGTGCCTCAAGAGGGACTCGAACCCCCGACCTTGTCCTTACGAAGGACCTGCTCTACCAGCTGAGCTATTGAGGCAACGCGGTGTATTTACTGCTGGCATGCAATCGTGGCAAGCAAAATAGATAGAAATCTAATGGCATTTGTTCAGTGGGTAGCAAACTAGTGTCACGGCCTAAACATCACTGATATCTCCCTACAAGCAACATGTTGAGACAACTAGATAAAATGATCCTTGAGGATAATGGTTGACCTGCCCCCCAAATTCTCCCTCGTTCTGATGTAGAGTTTGCTCAACCTTTCGAAGGAGCAAACAGATGCGAAAGAGCCGTTTCACGGAAGCGCAAATCATTGGGATGATCAAAGAGCAGGAAGCAGGCATGCCGACAGCGGAGGTGTGCCGCAAGCACGGTCTCAGCCAGGGCACGTTCTACAAGTACAAATCGAAGTATGGCGGCATGGAGGTGTCGGATGTCGCTAAGCTGAGGGCGATGGAAGACGAGAACGCCAGGCTCAAGCGCCTTCTGGCAGATACGATGCTGGACAATGCCGTTCTGAAAGACTTGCTGGGAAAGAACTGACGACGCCAACCGAACGGCGGGATGCAGCGCTCAAGGCGATGCGGGATCATGACATCTCGCAGCGCCGAGCGTGCAGGCTCGTTGGTGTCGATCCCAAAACTGTCAGGCGTGAACGCCCGCCCGACAATCCTGAGATCAGGGAGGAGATGAAAGCCGTCGCAGTCCAGCGGCGCCGGTTCGGCTATCGGCGGATCGGCGTTATGCTGGAGCGCAAGGGGATGATCATGAACCACAAGAAGCTGTACCGCCTCTACACGGAGGAGAAGCTGGGCGTCAGGCGACGAAGGGGTCGCAAACGGGCGCGGGGATCGCGGACGCCAATGCCCGAGGCTCTGAGGCCCGGCGAACGCTGGTCTCTGGACTTCCTGTCCGACACGTTCGGGGCATCGCGACGGTTCCGCATTCTGGCGGTGAACGATGATTGCTGCCGCGAGAACCTGTGTCTGATGGCCGATACCAGCATCTCGGGTGCCCGTGTGGCGCGGGAACTGGATGCGCTTGTCCGGGTCTATGGTAGGCCCGCCAGCATAGTCAGTGACAACGGCACCGAGTTCACCAGTCGGGCGATCCTGAAATGGGCGAACAACAACGGCGTCGATTGGCATTACATCGATCCGGGCAAGCCCCAGCAGAACGCCTTCATCGAGTCCTTCAACGGCAGCCTCCGGGACGAGTTGCTGAACGAGGAGATGTTCGACAGCTTGGAAGATGCACGGCGAATTCTGGCCCTCTGGCGCTACGACTACAACAACGTCAGGCCGCACTCATCGCTCGGCAATCAAACACCCGCGGAAGCGCGCCGGGCGCTTGAGCCAAATGAGGGCTCCGCGCCCGGCGCGCTTGCCCAAACCGAAACCGAAGAATATGAAAACCAGACCCGCAGACTCTCGTTTTGAATGAGGGACCATCGGGGGGCAGGTCAGAGCCCGTTGACTTTGAAAGCAGGCAGCACAAACTGTTCAAGGCAGGTGTCTAGGAAACTAGGGGCACCTCATCCCCATGGATCAGAGGTCAACAATGCACTAGGGTCAGGACCCATTGATTTCCGGTTGGCGGCATGATTCACGACTCGAAAAACGAGCGGTAAACATGTCTGATCTTTTCTGGTTGAGCGACGCGCAGATGGCGCGCCTTGAGCCCTTCTTCCCCAAGTCCCATGGCAAACCTCGTGTGGATGATCGCCGGGTGCTGAGCGGCATTATCTTCATCAATCGCAACGGGTTACGATGGCGTGATGCTCCCAAGGAATACGGCCCGCACAAGACACTCTACAATCGCTGGAAGCGTTGGAGCGACAAGGGCATCTTCGCCGAGATGCTGATTGGTTTGGCTGCTGATCATGGTGAAGAGAAAACGGTCATGATCGACGCCACCTATCTGAAGGCTCATCGCACGGCGTCCAGTCTGGGTGTGAAAAAGGGGGGCGTGGGCGTCTGATTGGGCGCACCAAGGGCGGCATGAACACAAAGCTGCACGCCATTTGCGACAGCCAAGGACGTCCTCTGAACCTCTTTGTGACAGCCGGTCAGGTCAGTGATTACACCGGCGCACGGGTTCTCGTTGGCAGCCTGCCAAAAGTAGATTGGCTGCTCGGAGATCGTGGTTACGACGCCGATTGGTTCAGAGAAGCTTTGAAAGACAAAGGGATACGCGCCTGCATCCCCGGTCGAAAACAGCGGAAGAAAACGGTGAAGTACGACAAGCGCCGCTACAAACGGCGCAACCGCATAGAAATCATGTTCGGCAGGCTCAAGGATTGGCGGCGGGTCGCGACCCGTTACGACAGATCCCCAAAGGTATTCCTGTCAGCCATCGCGCTGGCGGCACTCGTCATTTTCTGGCTATGAGTCCTGACCCTAATAACCAAACTGGACCAGTCAGATGAGGCCGCTCGTACGAACTTCGTCTCCCCCAACAGAGCCTGCTCACATCACAGAATACACATCTTTAAATAAAATAAGTAAGAAAGACAGTAATTTCCCCAAAAAAACGTGCCACAGCCCCCCCGGGCAGAAACCCAAGGGTATGTGCCGGAGTTCCTAAAACAAGTAAGAATATTCCAACGGTAAAGCTTGCGGTCGCTGAGTTTGCCCTTACTGGGCTATCAGATTTGAAAATATAGTTAGCCATTATCAAAATAGTGAATGAGAAGAAGTGAAAGCTCAGCCACCTACCCCAGTCAACAGCAATAAAATACAACGGAAAAAAGGAAACTCCAGTCGCGACGAAGGCGGCAAGCAGAAAAGGCAAGTTTTCTCTCGTTGCTGTAACAGCGAATATTCCCGAAAAGCAAAAAACATAAACCGCCAAGAACTTTAATATGGCGAACCCATCCGCCATATTCAAAACTCTTGAATAACCATGTGAAACTCCTCTATCGAGCCACTTTACAGCACCGTTGCAGAGTTGCTCGGGCAAGTTATAATCTATAAGGACACCGCATACAGCCTGCGCCCCTGGACCAGAGGAAAATAGCATAACAAAAGTGATAGCGGCCATAGAGGCCAGCACAACAACAGCACAAGAAATCCAAATCTCATAAGTTGAGAAAGTGCTCCGCCCGTAGATGGGTATCAGATACAAAACCAATGGCATGAAAGCAGTTAGCGCCTCATGGCTAAAAACAGCAACAACGTACAGAAATATGGAGCCCCACAGTCCAGCGCGAGACCCTGCTTTGAGCGATAATGTTAAAACGACAACTGAAACGAATACAATCAACTCCTTTCGTAGGCTACCTTGTGGGTCTGAAGCCCAAAAAAGCGGAAAAAAGGCAGGAGAGCACACAAGCACAAACAAAAGTGCTGACGGCACAAACCGCCCGAGCTTTGCAAAGAAATAGAAGAGTGAAACCAATAAGAGCGCCTGTATTGTGGACAAGACGATAAGTGGATTGGTGTGCAACAAATCTGATACTAAAAATGTGAAGTCTCCCGTTAATGAGCGGCGCACAGTACCAGCTTGAGAGTTTATTAGCCAATCCCCCTGTTTCCACGGATTTCCACCATGCCTCACGTCATGTATCAACCTTAAAAATAAGTAGGAAAGTGAGGAGAGTAAAACAAAAACAGAGAGTATCTCTAGCGTCCGCGTGCCACGACCTTGAACTGAAGACTTCATATTCTCATTCCTTTGAAAATCCGCTCTGGGATTTTCTGTATTAACATCATGATGAACTGCCATACGGGCTTCACGTAGATGATGTCTTGTTTCTTTTGCACGGCGTTCAACACAGAACCCGCCACTTCTTCGGGCTGCGCTGTAAGCCTTCGAGGTAAGTCCATGCCCGCTGTCATCTTTGTGGCGACGAAGCCGGGCAACACGGTGACAACATGTACGCCCTTTTTTGCTAATCTGTTGCGCAGGCCAGATAAGAACGCCGAGAACCCGGCCTTTGCTGAGCCATAGACGTAGTTGGTTGCTCTACCTCGTTCGCCAGCCACAGAGCTAATGCCTACTATGCAGCCTGAACCGCGTTGCTCGAACCGATTGGCAAGCACAGCTAGAATGCTGGCGGGTCCTTCATAGTTGCTGCGCATTACTTTGGCTGAAGCCTGCACATCGCGTTCATTGTCTGCTTGATCACCCATAAAACCGACAGCACAAACTGCCACAGCGGGCAGTTCGGGCAATCCATCCACGAAACTGTCATGCGATGCGATATCCAGCGCATCAAACTCATGCACAGACACAGCAACCTGATATCGCAGCTCAATGTCAGATTTATTAGCGTCTAAACTGTCTGCATTCCGCGCTGCCAGCTGAATGTTGTAGCCAGCCTTCGCAAAACGATGCGCTATCGCCATTGCAATGTCACTTCGCGCACCGAGGATCAGCGCTTTGCCTTTGCTCATAACCTCAACCTTTCCGATTGAGCCGAACTGTAAGCTTCCAGTACTCCAGCCTGCTGACGATATTGCCTGTAGTCATCAGCACGGTGCTCAGATTGCTCGAACACTTCACACGACATCCGGCTGTCTTTAGCGAGATAAAGGCGCCCACCATATTGCAGAGTGATACTGTCCAGCTTGTTCATCAGTGCGAGATTTTTTGCATTTATTGGAAAGTCCAACGCCAGCGTATAGCCCTCCATTGGGAATGAGAACCGGGTTTCTTGTGCTCCAAGCCGCTTGAGAACCGCCAAAAAGGAACCCGCGCCAGCCTTTGCGATAGCACCGAGCGACTCGCTCAGACCTTGTTCGGCATGTTCAAGTGGGATGACGCATTGAAACTGCGCAAAGCCACGCCGTCCGTAGATTTTGTTCCAGCCCAGTATTGCATCGAGCGGGTAGAAGTAGCTGTCCCAATCAACAAGCTGCCTCTCTGACTTTCGCTTGCCATTCCAATAGTAGAGAGCATTGAACATTCGGACACTATGGCTGTTCAACGCCCAGCTTGGAAACTCTGCAGGTATTCTCAGTTTACGCTTTGGCGGTATATGCAACGGTGTCTTGCGATACTGCAACGGCGCTGCGGTTGCTTCAGCGTGTTCACCTAGCATTACCAACGAGCGCCCTAGCGCCGAGCCTGTTTGCAGACAATCTATCCAAGCAACCGAATATGTTGCGTCATGCGACTGCTCAAACATTTCGATAGCGTGCTGTATATTGTCTGCCACCAATGTGCGCTGTTCAATCCAAGCCGAACCGACGGGACGCAAGCGTACTGCCGCACGAAGGATAATGCCTGTCAGCCCCATCCCGCCAATCGTCCATTCAAACAGCTTTGTATTTTCTGCTTTCGAGCAGCGCCGAATAGCACCGTCAGCAGTGAGCACATCTATCCAGTCAACGTAGTTGCCAAAGCTGCCGTCTTTATGATGGTTCTTTCCATGTACATCCGCCGCAATCATTCCACCCAGTGTGACGAACTTTGTACCTGGTGTAACAGCAGGGAACCAACCTCGCGGCAAGAACGCATCAATTACATCTGCCAGCAGCACACCTGCTTCTGCAATCAACCGTCCGTGCTCCGCGTCAAACGCCAGCATTCGGTTGAAATGCTTCATGTGGATAGTGTTTTCTGCGCTGACAGCACTGTCGCCGTAGGCTCTTCCATTACCACGTGCAATCGCGTTGCCTTGCTGAGCCAGTGCTTGAAGTGCCTCCACTGTGCGCGGGGTGCTCACCGTTGCGTCAATACACGGATATCTGCCCCAGCCAGCCAACTTCATGTCAGCTGTCCCAAGCGTGCATCACTGAACACAAAGCGTCGGTCCAACCGGTACTTGACGACATAGCCGATGCTCAGTCCAATCACAGCGCCCAGCTCACGCATCTGATCTGTTTGCCACACAAGCCAGAACGCAGTCTCAGTGCCCCAAAAGATCGCTGTCGTGACGACACCCATGGCTGTGTAAAGTGAGAACTTCTTGCTGTGCGCTTTCGCGCCGGAGCTCAAGTCTTCAAATATCCAGCGTTTATCTAAAAAATATTTTAGTAGCAGTCCCACTGCGGTACCTGTTCCCACAGCTATAGCAAACAGAGAACCGCTGTCGCCAAACCACAGCACCGTACGCTGTGCTGCAAGGTTAGCAAGCGTCGCTAAAACAGCGAAGAAGGTATAGCGGAGAACCAACGTGGGCACTGTCATAGAAACGCACCTGCAGCTGCAAAAGACAGCATCGCCACAAAACAGATTTGGCTCACACGATCCTTTGCAGCAAATACAACTGGGTCATCATGCATTGCCCCTCGATGGGTAATCAACACCATGCGTGTCAGCCAATAAAGCAACACGCAGCAAATGCCCCACAACGTTTCCGGTGTGGCGTAGAGCTCCATAACTGCTGGCGAGTTCACATATAGCGCCATAACCAGCACGGAAATATACCCAGCGGCCAACCCAACCATACTTATGATGGGCAGATCTTCCACATGATAGCCGCGCCCTTTGGCTGTAAGCGTTCCTCGCTCAGCCATATCCACTAGCTCGGCTTGGCGTTTCACGGCAGCAAGTGATAAGAAGAAGAAGGTGGAGAAAGCGAAGAGCCAAACGGACAGTTCAATCCCCGTTGCCACACCGCCTGCAACAATCCGCATTGTGTAGAGCCCTGCTAAAACACAGATGTCTAGGATGATTTGACGCTTAAATCGCAATGAATATGACGTTGTGAGGACAAAGTATGCGCCTAGTGTCAGCAGGAACTGCCATCCAAGAAACGCTGAAATCAAAACACCTGACAATAAAGATGCTAACGTCAAAAAGCCACCATGTGCGATAGGGACTGCGCCTGAGGCAAAAGGGCGTAGTCGCTTGCGGGGGTGCGCTCTGTCAGCGTTCAAGTCCAGCAAATCATTCAGAACATAGACGCTGGATGCAACGAGGCTGAACGCAGCGAAGGCTAGCAAGGAACTGATGAAAGTCACGGCATCCAACTGATGTCCAGCCAGCATGGGCAGGAAGACCAGTATGTTTTTCAGCCACTGATGCGGGCGAAGTGCCTTTACATAGGGACGTACCGACCTTGCCGTCGTCCCCAAATGTTCAATGGGCTTGCCCAAGCCTTCGGCTTTTTGGCGCAATAATGGAGAAGCGTCGACTGTGACTACTTTTTGTGATGCTTCCCAAACGGGCAAATCAGCAGGAGCATCTCCCATGTATTGAAACGCCTCGTGCCCAAAACGCTCGACTAAAAATGCTGCTTTATTGGCGCCTTTCAGGTTTTGCTCATCACCAGAGCCATGCACCTCGTCAAATATTTGCAAATGTTCGGCTATATGATTGGCAATAATCTGATTAGAAGCTGTTACCAGTGCCGTACGCCCACCCCGAGCACGATAGTCACGCACATAGGCGACAACGGCTTCGTCGTAAGGCAAGGAGGTGGCGTCTATATCCGCCTGTGACTGTAGATAGCTCTTCAGTGCTGCCTTACCCCGCGCAAGCGCTGAGGCCGACAAAAAGGGGCTGCGCCAGTTTTTGCCAAATGCGCTCCAAAAACTTTCATGCAACATGTCGGACTTGAGCAGCGTTCCGTCCAAGTCCACCACCAACACTGTATTCACGCCGTCACTCATCATACTGTTAGCCAGTTGTTAGCTTTGAACGAGCTTTATTCACGCTGCTTCCATCGTACGAAAAAACCAGTTACGCGATGGCGCCAGAAACTTTCGCCCAGCCAGATTTCAGACTTTTGGGGTTCTGTGGTGGAGGCTGGCTCTCCTCCCCCCCCCCAAAAAAAACCAGACACATCAGTTCTTCCGGCAACAGCTGGCAGTGCACAGACACTGCCGCGCCATGCCAATGTGCCAAAATCTGCTTCTCCTCTTTCTCATCACGCGACAGGCAGTGAGACCGCAAGCGCATGTCGGATGTTACTGTATGTGAAAACCTTACTTCCACGTCGTTGCGCGGGCGGAAGTGTTCATAATCCGTTTCAAGAAAGCCCCGCGCTGCATGGGGGGCTTGGACAATATGTTCAAAGAAGCGCTGTTGAGCTGACAATGTCATGCTGAAATCCCGTTTTGCTTTCATAAATAGACTATTTGAGCATAGCCTGCCAGTCGTTCTGTAAAGGCTGTGGCATAGAAAGGTTCTGTCATGGTGCTGTCAAAGAAAACCGGCTTGAGGCGGGTAGGGCGGTTTTGTAGCGTCGCGTCAGGACCAGAAGATCGCCGTTTCGCTATTTCAAAACGAGCCCGGAAATCATCCGCTTGGCTGTAGCGCTGTAAGTCCGTTTCCCTCTTTCGCTTCGCATTGTGGAGGATCTTCTGCATGAGCAGGGGTGTCGACGTCAGCCACGAAGCGGTTCGTTACTGGTGGCATCAATTTGGTCCGATGTTCGCTTCTGAAATCCGAAAGCGGCGCACTTCTAGTATGAAGTCGAGCCAGTGGCGGTGGCATCTGGATGAGATGTTCGTGAAGATCAATGGCGAACGGCACTACCTTTGGCGGGCTGTCGATCACGAAGGTGAGGTTTGAGGTGTTGCAAGGCCAAGGCGCGACGATCGCCGAGGCGGTGCGCCTGAGTCATGGGATCGCCGGATATGTTGCTACCGTTAATGATAAACACGGAAACGACCTGAGAAATCCCCATGTGCATTTCGTCTTCTCCGATGTGCAGCAGAAAACCGGAGGGCGTAGCAGTCCCAAATGATACAAAGTGGCAGCCAATTTATCGCTCTCAAGGAAAACGGTTCGTGACGACTTTTGCAAACGGAAGTCACTCAACGCGCGTCCTGCCGGTCTTGGTGCCGGTAGCGGCTATTGCCAACCGAGAATGGCTTGCTGCGGGCTCTACAGCGCCTGGAGTTCAACCTGGCAAATTCAGAGTTCGTTCACTGCGTTTGCTTTCCTTTCGGCCCTGTGCTCAAGCCGCCGTGAAGTCGACAACGCCGCATCCCTGGCACCACGCGTGCTTGGCATTGGCCGCCGGAGCGCGTTTTCGCGCCGCATGTGGGGCGGTCGTTTTTGGGTAGCGGAACGCCGTCATCATTCAGACCCAATTCGATCATCCGCTTGCAAGTTTTCCCCAAACATTGCGAGCAGGATTTTCGATAGTTCGGGTGCTTGTGTTGCTCGGCTGGGCAAGGCCGCCAAAGAGATCTAAGTGCATCAAAATCAATCGGTTTCGATTTGAATCGGGCCTGCATTATTTTCATGAGTTTGGTTTGTCTGCCCATCAGAAAACCTTAACTTTTGTCGGCAGAGTCGACGAACCCCATGATGCGCGAGAGGCCTCTATGCGCTTTAGCCTCGATGCCATTGGCAACGGCCCCGCGCACAATCTCTTTCTGATATGTCTCCAGCTTCGTCCTCTTGCCAGCCAGCAGTTCCCCAGAGACCACCAGCTTGGTAGGAAAAGCGCAGCGCCGCCTTCGCGTCTTTCGATGCCCTAGCCATCAGCAGCCCTCCCAAAAGTTACCGGGAAACAGAACAGAATAGTCCCACTCCGCGACCCACCCCCCTCCGCAAACCGGGGCATTGGGACCATTTAAAGCCATGCCGTCGCCAGCGTGACAATCGTGACACCTCCTAAAGGGGTGTCACGTTCGTCACGGTCATTCTGGCCCGCACGTGTCACGCACGGTGACGGCTTGTCACGATTGTCACGGTGGAGGTTAGTCATCATCCTGCACCCGCCACACATGGTCGCCATGTTGACGCACCTCGTTCAGGTCCATCAGCTTATCCTTGGCGCGCTTGAAGGCTTGGCGTCCTGCACTCTCGCTGGTACCTGAGGTGAGGCCGTGCAGATCACAGGCTTCACGCCACTTATCCACATGAACTACCCTGCGGTTGGGCGGATACAGGTTGCCCGTGCGGGTCTCCCCGTGGTCGCACAAGGCGTCGTAAAGCGCCTGCATCGCCACCTCATTTTTGCCGCTCAGGGGCTTGCGCTCAGGCTTGGGCGGCTCGGCCATATCGACCACCGCAGATGTGACGGGATCACCGTCTTCATCGATTCCGAGCGTCACAGACCGCAGGTTGAAATGCAGCGGGTCAGGCGGCTCTTGGTCACGCTGTTTGCGGGATTTGATCTCCCACTCAGCCGTCACCTGAATTTCGTTATCAACTGCCGCCCTGAGGGCTGAGGAACCACGAGCGCCCCGTTCCTCATCTTTTCCGGTGTGGTGGATCACCATGACATGCGCGCCGGTCGCCTCGCGGATCAGATCGCAATTGCGCACAAATTGGGCCGCGTCCTTGGCTGTGTTTTCATCACCCGCACCCATGGATCGGGCCAAGGTGTCGATCACTACCAGCGCGGGCTTTTTGCAAGGCATGGCTGCGCACACGGTCCGGGCATCCCGCTGGCCGTGCAAGTCCAACACCAAGGGCAACAAGTAGAACTGTGCATCAGCCATATCGGGGCGGTCTCGTTTGATCGCGGCAATGCGGTTGAGGATACCCGCGCCGCCCTCAGCAGCGATGTAGAGAACCGGCCCGCCGTTGATCCGCAGGCCGCGCCACGGTTTGCCAGCCGCGATGTGCATGGCAATCTCCAGGGCCACGAAGGTTTTGCCCGCGTTGGAAGGGCCGTAGAGCATCGAAAGGCAACTCCGATCCAGCCAGCCTTTGAGCAAGTAGTTGTCGGTCAACACCGCATCGATTGCCGAGAGGTCCACGAGGCGACGTTTGATTTCACGCGCCCGCCGCCCATGCACTTTCTCTTGTGGAAACTCATCGGGGTGCGACACAGGCCGACCTGCCATTTCTGAAAAATTACTCATCACGCTGCTTACCCCTTCTGTACAAAGTCCAGAAAAGCCGCTTGATCCTGTTCCGGCAGATGATTGTAGCTGGCCAGAAGATACGCTTTGAGCTCGTCGCGCGCGGCCATTTGAGCCCAGAATACCGCTTCATCCATAAAGCTGAACAAGGGTGGGATAGGAGCGCCTGCGCCGCCGTGCGCCCGCACCAGCGCCTCGATGGCGTCATCCCGCCGCAAGGTACAGAGAATGGTGGATGCGAGCAGGCTAAGGCACGCTGGGCTGAGACGGGCCGCCAGGATGGTTTGCAACCCTTCCCATGCATTCGGCGTATTCATCCAAAGGGCGCAGCCGATGGATCGGGAAGCTATTTCGATCGGGGCGGGGAAACGCTGAGAATTACTCGTACCACTACACCCAGATTTTTTGACAATTGGCCCTGGAGTGATATGTTTCTCGGGATCTGTTCTGTGAGCGTTTTGCAGTTCATCCCCAACCCCGGCCGCGACGCACATCGCGCCGGGGTTTTCGTTTTCAGTCTTTTCCCGGATCATCCCGCCACCTCGCGCGCGTTCAAAATCTCGAAAACTTCGGACTTTCCTCGGTAGCGACGGTGAACGAAGTAAATGCCTTTTCGCGAATCCATCCGAACGTTTTTGGCACTGGGCCAAAGCATTACGGCACCGGCTCCACCGCCCACAAGAAATTGGGGATTTTGCTGTTGGCTTTCTCGCCCGAGAGCCGGAACCGACTGACTTTGGCAGTTGTCGGTGGTATGGCTTTCCGCCGATTGACGCTTTCGGGATAGTAAACTGGTCATGGATCGCCGCCGCAATAGCTGCGCCACTGGCCGCCCATCGCATTTGGGCAATGGGGTAGTGTTAGTCATGTCGTGCACTCGCCACATTACGTAGGTTGCGAAGGTGTGCGTCGATCTCTTCTTCGGGCCAATATAGCCGTCCCCCCAGTTTGATAGGCGGTGGCAGCCGGTTTGCTTCAAGATCAAGGTAAATTGCAGAGCGCGAGCGTCCGCCTAACTTTGCGCGAAGTTCGGAAAAGTTCAGGTATTTCATTCTCACCATCCAGTGCTGTTTGGGATGGTGCAAAAGTGACAAAATGCGCCTAGCCGAGGGATTGCGAAGAGAAATCAGAAATCAAAACACAAGGCCTTCGCTTGCTCCCAAATATCGCGAGCTGATTGCTCTGATTGCGCAGTTGCGGGATGCAAAGCAGCGATTTTTGCCCAAGAGGCACGAGCCTCGCATGCATCCAATGTACGCAGGTACCCCAACCATTTTTTTCTATGCTGGCGTTTTACAACCAGTTTTCCATGAAGCCGTTTTTGGTGGCTCCTAACTAGTTCGTGTGCTTCTTCAATCTGACCCTGAAGCGGTTTGTTTAAGTCAAACTTGATCGTCACCTCATGTGGTTCAAGCCACTGTGAAAACTGTGAGGCTGAAAGCTCATGAGTTACATCCAGTATTCCCCTAACTGGTGCATGTCGTTTTGCGCCATTGATCAAGCGCGATCGCTTGAGAAGCCGGCTGCGAGGCAAGATCGCCCCAGCAGGTTGCGAGCCAATACGTGGGTTAGGGATACCGAGATAGTCGAACTCCTTTGAAGCTTTCCGCTGTAAAGCCGCAGGTCCAAAGGCAAGAAAGCCTGCGTCACATGGGCCTAACCCAATATTGCAAGCCATTTTTTTCTGGTGGGTATCGGCAGCCCACTGATCGAAGAACTCTCGTAGATCGGATCTGCGCCTAAAAAATTCCCACCTCCACCGATACAACGTCCAGTCTTCAGTGTTGCCATACGTTTTGGCGTCGCACCAATTTGGGATACCCCATTCATTCAAATCAGAAGTAGGCTTTACGGTCGCTTCCGAAGCGTTGTCGTTCCGCTTGGTCATTGATTGGTTGCCAGTTTTAGGACATGGCCTTTACCCCCAGATAAGAAGTCCGCCCAACGTTCAAGCAGGACTCTGCGCTGCTCGAGAAAGTCCGTACGCCGGTAAGCTCGTACGACGCCGGAATCGGTGACATGCCCAAGCACTGCCTCCGCAACTTCATGTGGCGCGTCGGCTGCCTCGGCCAGCCAATCGCGGAGACTGCTCCGAAACCCGTGCGGGCGGGCTTCAAGTTGTCGCCGTTCCATCATGCGCGAAAGAGTCATATCAGAAATCACTCCTTGCCTTGTGTTTGGGAACAGGAATCCGTTTCTGGAATGCGGCAAGGCAAGCTCCACAACGCGCAACGCTTCCTGAGACAGTGGCACTCGAAAGTCATTCGTTGCCCCCTTGCGGCCCTTCATGGCTTCTCCAGGAATGGTCCAAATATCTCCATCGATTTGGTCAAGCTTCAATAAACGCAGGGGTTTTGAACGAACACCTGTTAGGATTAGAAGCCTCATCGCGAGGTGCGCGAGTGTGGGCTCTTCAAGGCTGGTGTAAAAGGCTGGCACATCGCCCCACGCCATCGCCGGGATATGCTTGGGTTCATGCCGGGACTTTCCCAATAGCGCTTTGGCTTTCTCCGTTGCTTGAAGGTCAACATCCAAGCCTAAAGCCGCTGCATGGCGAAGCACGATGCTGATCCTGTTCAACGCCTTGCGGGCCGTGTCGGCTTTAGTATGCCAAATTGGAGCCAGGGTGTCGCGAATATCGCGCTGGTCAATGTCCGTTATCGGGACTTTACCGAGCTTGGGTAGTACATGTCTTTCGAGGGGTGAAAGCCAGCGGCCCGCCTTGCCGTCGTCCTTCAATTCAGCTTTGCGAGCTTCGAAGGCGTCGGCTGTGAGAACTGAAAGTGATATATCTTCACGCCGCGCGGCCCGTGCTTCGGCCTCGCGTTCTTTCACTGGGTCACGGCCACTCGCTGCGACCGAGCGCCAGCGGGCAGCCATATCGCGGGCACTGGCAAGCGAGAGTGTTGGATAGCCACCGAGGCCCATTTCGCGTCGGCGGCCATGAATGGTCACCCGCAGAACCCACTGAGATCCCCCGTCTCTGCGCTTTATCAACCAAAGCCCAGCTCCATCGCAGTGCTTTCCAACTGGGGCTGATTTCACGAAAGAGGCCGAAAGTCGGTTGGTCGCTCGCATTTTGTATCCACCTTAATATCCACCCTAAGCTAGTGGATACCCCCGGACAGAACAAGACACCGCAGGACAGGTTGTTTCATATTTTTAGGGGGATACAGGACACGGCCGGACAGATAGAAACACGTCAAAACAATTGGTTGGTGCCTATCACCGGCACCAGTTTCCCCTCAAAATGCACTGGTAGTTTTCGCACAAGCCTGGGACGCCGGATTTCTGATTTTCCTCGCCTGCACCGAATACCTGTGTAGCAACCAGAAGAATCGCGCCTTGATTTTTCCAGCATCTTGGGATGTCTCAACATGCCGTTGCGGCCCGAAAGCGCCAGCGAAACGCAATTTCCAAGCACCCCAAGTACCTCGCTGGCAGATGACAGCACTATCATACGCGGTTTTGGCGGCGAAAAATTGAACGTGTCTCAATTTCCAACTCAATTGTCTCAAATTCCAAATCAAAAACGGCTCGATTCCTCAAAATATCAATCATCCAAGGCGAACACATCGAACGCCAAACGCAAACACAAAGTCAAAAAGGTTGGAACCATGACAAACGCACGCAAAAACACCGTACTCGCAACCCTCACAGCCGCTCTGATGGTGGCTTCCCCCATGACCGCACATGCCGACTATGTCGCTGAAAAGGCAGTGAAAGGTGCGGTTGCTGGTGCCGTCGTGGCCGAGGCAACCGGCGGAGACGCCGCCCAGGGCGCGGCAGTTGGCGCAGCGGTTGGCGCCGTGGCTGGAGTCGTACAGAAAAACGACTTCGAAGACCGCTACGACCACCACCACGGCAAGGTCAACAAGTCGCATGGCAACGGCCACTATAATAAAGCCGGCAAGAACCGTCGCTAAGAGCACAACCTGGATAGGTTAAACCCTTCCAACCTGGGCCAGATTCGCTGGCCTCGCTCGAAAACCCGGTCAGGACTCAAGCTGGCCGGGTTTTTTTTGACCAATGAGCCAGTCACCCGCACTGCCGGGCGACCAAATCAGCCGGATCTCCGGGAACCAAGTGAAACGCCAAAAACCGCGTCGGTATCACGTCGGTATCGCGTCGGTATCGCGTCGGTATTGGAGACCGGGTCAGAATCCTGATCCGAATTAACGAAAGTCAAGTCGCGGGCGGCGCAGCGATTCTAGAAACGGGCAACCTGAAACGCGAGAGGTTCCCGATGCCCGCCAGCAAGGCAGCAGACCAAGGCCCTGCCCGATCCGTGTGGATCGGCATGCGCCCGATGTCCGCGATGCTGGCAGCGCTGGCCCTGATGCTGCAGCTGATCACGCCATCCCTGGCACAGTCAGCCGCCGCCAACGGGGCAAGCTGGATCGAGATCTGCGCGGAAGCGGGCGCTGTCTGGATTGCGGTCGAGGACGAGTTCGACCCCGACTCGGACACCAAGGCGCCCCGCCATAGCGAATGCCGTGACTGTCTTCTCTGTACAGTTGCGACGCCTGCGGCCCAACCTGTGGCTGCAACAATGTCCGGCCCTGTGCCTGTATTCTGCGTCCTTGTTACAGGTGCAGGGTCCCGGATGTCCTCCTCCAAACCATTTGAACGCCCCATGACTCGCGGCCCTCCACGCGTGTTCCAAGTCGACATGGACCGGGCGCGGTCCGCTGGCATGGCGCAATTTTCCCAAAAAGGAGATGCGCTGTGAGAGCAAAGCGCACAATTTTTTCCTGGTTGAGTGCCGTTATTCTGATTCTGAGTGCGATCGTGGCCGCTGAAGCCCGCGCCGACAGCCTCGCCAGCTTTCTACCTGAAATTACCCCCGAAGAGCTTGCCCCCGGCGCCGATGCCTTTGGCCCGGTACGTGATGATGTGAAGGTCGCCCCGGTTCTCAAGAACGGCGAAACCGTCGCCTGGGCTTTTCTGACGTCTGATTTCGTGGGCACGACCGGCTATTCCGGCAAACCCATTCACGTGGTCGCGGCGATTGACGCCGACGCCGTACTGACCGGCGTGAAGCTGGTCAAACACTCTGAACCGATCGTGCTGATTGGTATCCCCAACTCGAAAATGGTTGCGCTGACCGAGAGCTATGCCGGGCTGGACCTCAAGGTCGAGGCCGCCACGGGTGGCGAAGGGCATGATCTCGACATCATTTCAGGCGCGACCGTGACGATCATGGTGATCGACGACAGCCTTGTTCGCGGCGGCATCAAGGTCGCGCGCGCGCTTGGGCTTGGCGGATTGTCTCCGGTCGAGCTGGGTCCGAAACGCGAACTGGACATGACCAAGGACACGGTTGAGGACTGGGAAAAGCTGGCCGGTGACGGATCGGTGCGGCGGATGACGCTTGACGTGGGACAGGTCAACACCGCCTTTGAGGAAACCGGCGATGCCCGCGCAATCAAACGCCCCGAACCCGGCGAGCCGGGCGACACCTTCATTGACATGAACATGGCGCTTGTCAGCGTGCCAAGCATCGGCCGCAGCCTTTTGGGTGACGCGGAATACAAAAACCTCGTCGAATGGCTCGACGAGGGCGAGCACGCGATTCTGGTGCTGGGGCGCGGGGCCTATTCCTTCAAGGGATCGGGTTATGTGCGCGGTGGGATCTTTGACCGTATCCAGCTTATCCAGGGCGATAACTCGGTTCGCTTCTTTGACAAGCAGCAACGCCGCCTTGGCGAAGTGGCCGCAGAGGGCGCGCCGAGTTTCACCGAGCTTGATGTTTTCAAGATCCCTGCCGACAGCGAATTCGATCCGGCAGAACCCTTCCGCCTGCAGCTTTTGGTGCAACGCTCGGTCGGGGCATTGGACCGCGTCTTCCTGACATGGGATCTGGGCTACAAGCTGCCGGAACGTTTCCTGTTGCCGGTGCAGGCCCCCAACCATGTAGAGGATGCCACCGCGGAAGCCGCCGCCAAGTCTGCGCTCTGGAAACGTATCTGGAAGGACAAGACCTTTGAGATCGGCGTTCTGGGCGTGATGCTACTGGTGCTGACCGGCGTGTTCTTCTTCCAGTTCCAGGCCACCGCAAATGCGCGTGTCTTCTACTGGTTCCGCATCGGGTATCTGTCGGTCACGTTGGTCTTCCTTGGCTGGTATGCCAATGCACAGCTTTCGGTGGTGAACCTGATGGCGCTGGCCGGGTCGATCCGCACGGGGTTCACATGGGATGCGTTCCTGATGGACCCGCTGGTGTTCATCCAGTGGTTCGCAATTGCCGCCGCCCTGCTGTTCTGGGGACGGGGTGCCTATTGCGGCTGGCTTTGCCCCTTTGGTGCGCTTCAGGAACTGCTCAACAAGGCCGCGCGCGCGCTCAAAGTGCCACAATGGACCCTGCCCTGGGGCCTGCATGAACGCCTGTGGCCGCTGAAATACATGATCTTCCTTGGCCTGTTTGGCCTGTCGATGGTGTCGATCCCGCTGGCCGAGCAATATGCCGAGGTGGAACCGTTCAAGACGGCGATCATCCTCAAATTCGTGCGCGAGTGGCCGTTTGTCGTCTTTGCCGTGATCCTGCTTCTGGCCGGCCTGTTCATCGAGCGCTTCTATTGCCGCTACCTTTGCCCGCTGGGCGGGGCGCTGGCGATCCCGGCGCGGATCCGGATGTTCGACTGGCTGCGTCGCTACAAGGAATGCGGCAGCCCGTGCCAGACCTGTGCCAATGAATGCCCGGTTCAGGCGATCCATCCCACCGGGGAAATCAATCCGAACGAATGTGTGGACTGTCTGCATTGCCAGGTTCTGTACCAGTCCAAAGAGAAATGTCCGGTCGTCATCCGCCAGCTCAAGCGGCGGGAGAAGACCGGGTCGGCGGAGATCAAGATTCCGAAAAAGTCTCCGCCAGCCAATCACCCTAATGCCAAAACTAAGACCGCTTCTTGAAGGAGGGAAAACCATGACTGAAGAGGTAAAAAAAGGCCTGAGCATGACCCGTCGGGGTATGCTGGGTGCCACTGCTACGGGGGCTGTTCTGGCCGCCGGCGCCGGCACCGGACTTCTGGGTAGCGCCACCCAGGCCAAAGCTGCCGGGGGCAAGTTTGCGCTCGAGCCCGGTGAGCTTGACGAATACTATGGCTTCTGGTCGTCCGGTCAGACCGGCGAACTGCGGATCCTGGGCGTTCCGTCCATGCGCGAACTGATGCGTGTGCCGGTGTTCAACCGCTGCTCGGCCACCGGCTGGGGTCAGACCAACGAGTCGCTCAAGGTTCTGACCGAGAACCTGCTGCCGGAAACCAAAGAGTTCCTCGCGGCAAACGGCAAGGTCACCTATGACAACGGCGACCTTCACCACCCCCACATGTCGTTCACCGATGGCACCTATGACGGTCGCTTCCTGTTCATGAACGACAAGGCCAACACCCGCGTGGCACGCGTGCGTTGCGACGTGATGAAATGCGACAAGATCATCGAGATCCCGAACGCGCATGACATCCACGGCCTGCGTCCGCAGAAATATCCGCGCACTGGCTATGTGTTCGCCAATGGTGAGCACGAAGCGCCGCTGGTCAATGACGGCTCGATCCTCGACAAGCCCGAGGAATACGTCAACATCTTCACCGCCATCGACGGTGACACGATGGAAGTCGCATGGCAGGTGATCGTGTCGGGCAACCTCGACAACACCGACTGTGACTATCAGGGCAACTATGCCTTCTCGACCTCGTACAACTCGGAAATGGGTATGAACCTGGCCGAGATGACCGAATCCGAGCAGGACCACGTTGTTGTCTTCGACCTCAAGGCGATTGAAGCCGCTGTTGCTGCTGGCAACTACCAGGAGCTGAAAGGCGTCAAGGTTGTCGACGGTCGCAAGGGTTCGGACCTGAACGTGACCAAGTACATCCCGATCCCGAACTCGCCGCACGGCGTGAACGCGGCTCCGGACAAGAAGCACATCATGATCAACGGCAAGCTGTCGCCCACCGTTTCGGTGATCGACGTAACCAAGCTGCCCGACGTCTTTGGTGGCGCCGATCCGCGCTCGGCAGTGGTTGCAGAACCGCAGCTGGGTCTTGGCCCGCTTCACACCGCGTTCGACAACAAGGGCAACGCCTATACCACGCTGTTCCTCGACTCTCAGGTCGTGAAGTGGAACATCGGCAAAGCCATCGAAGCTTATGCAGGTGCCGACGTTGATCCGATCATGGACAAGGTCGACGTGCAGTATCAGCCGGGTCACAACTCGACCTCGATGGGCGAAACCGCCGAAGCCGATGGCAAGTGGCTGATTTCGATGAACAAGTTCTCGAAAGACCGCTTCCTGAACGTGGGTCCGCTCAAGCCGGAGAACGAACAGCTGATCGACATTTCGGGCGACAAGATGAAGGTGGTCCATGACGGCCCGACCTTTGCCGAGCCGCACGACTCGATCATCGTTCACCGCTCCAAGGTCAACCCTGCCGACACCTGGCAGCGGAATGACCCGATGTGGGCCGATGCACGGGCACAGGCCGAGGCCGATGGTGTGGATCTTGATGACTATCAGGACACGATCATTCGCGACGGCAACAAGGTCCGCGTCTACATGTCGAGCCAGGCGCCGAGCTTCTCGCTGGAGAGCTTTACCGTCAAACAGGGCGACGAGGTCACTGTGATCGTCACCAACCTGGATGACATCGACGACCTGACCCATGGCTTCTGCATGGCGAACTTTGGTGTCGCGATGGAGATTGGGCCGCAGGCGACTGCGTCTGTTACCTTCGTTGCTGAACGTCCGGGCGTTCACTGGTACTATTGCCAGTGGTTCTGCCACGCGCTGCACATGGAAATGCGCGGCCGGATGTTTGTTGAGCCTCGCGGAGCATAAACACATGAAACGGTTCCTGCCCCTCCTGCTTTCCCTGCTGGCCGCTCCCCTCGGTGCGGCGGAATGGGATGTGCCGGTGCGGGCAGGCGCCATTTCCGAGATACTGGCCAAGGCGGAAGACGGCGACGTCCTTCGCCTTGGTCCTGGCACTTATTCGGAAAACGTGGTGATCGACCGCGCCGTGACCCTTGATGGGCAGGGCCATGCCACGATTGACGGACAAGGCAGCGGCACGGTTGTGACCGTCACCGCGAAAGATGCGATTGTGCAGGGTCTGACAGTGATCGGCTCGGGCTCGGATCATGGCGAGATCGACAGTGGCATCAAGCTGACCAAGACCGCGGATCGCGCGATTGCGCGCGACAACGTGGTCAAAGGCAACCTTTACGGCATCGACATTCACGGCGCCAAGCATTCGCTTGTGACCGGGAACGTGGTCGAAGGCCGATTGGACCAACGCATGAACGACCGGGGCAACGGCGTCTATATCTGGAACGCGCCCGGCGCCGTCGTGGACGGCAATGATATTCGCTGGGGACGTGACGGGATCTTCGTCAACTCCAGCCGCGATAACGTGTTCAAGAACAACCTGTTCCGCGACCTGCGCTTTGCCGTGCATTTCATGTATGCCAATGGCAGCGAAGTCAGCGGCAACGTGTCGATCGGCAATGATCTTGGCTATGCGATCATGTTCACCAAGAACGTGCAGGTGATCGGCAATGCCTCGCTTGATGACCGCGAACACGGGATTGCCTTCAACTACACCAACAGCAGCGAGATCAGGGACAACTACGTCCGCGGCGCCAAGGAAAAATGCGCCTTCCTCTATAACTCGCACAAGAATGATTTTTCCGGCAACTGGTTCGAAAGCTGCGCGATTGGCATCCATTTCACCGGGTCGGACAAGAACGACATCCTTGGCAACAGCTTTGTGGGCAACCGCACGCAGGTCAAGCTGGTGTCGACCAACTGGTATGAATGGTCCCGCGACGGGCGGGGCAATTACTGGAGCGACAATTCCGGGTTCGACGTCGATGGCGACGGGGTGGCGGATCAACCGTTCCGTCCGAATGACAGCATGGATCACGTGCTGTGGACCCAACCGGCGGCCAAGCTCTTGATGGGGTCGCCTGCCGTACAGTTGGTGCGCTGGTCGCAATCTGCTTTCCCGGCGCTGTTGCCGGGGGGTGTGATCGACAGCAATCCGCTGATGACGCCACAGATGCCCGAGGCGGGCAGAAAGGTGAAGACTGATGGATAAGGGAAACGCGCAAGTTGGCTCTGATCCGGTGCTGAGCATCAGGGGCCTGAACAAGTTTCGCGGCAAGGTGCAGGTGCTGCACGGGGTCGATCTTGACCTCTTCGCAGGGGAGCGGGTCGCGCTTCTGGGCCATAACGGGGCCGGGAAATCGACACTGATCAAGGCGGTTCTGGGTCTGATCAAGGCCGAGGGCGGCGAGATTTCGATCTGTGGCAGCAAACCGGGCAGCGCCAAGGCGCGCGCGGCAACCGCCTTTTTGCCCGAAGCGGTGAGTTTTCACCCTGCGGTCACGGGGCGCGAACAGCTGACGCTGTTTGCCCGTCTGGCCGGGGTCAAGGCCAATATCGCCGCGTTGCTGGAACGTGTCGGGCTGGGCGAAGCGCTGGATCGGCGTATCGGCACGTATTCCAAGGGGATGCGACAGCGGCTTGGCCTTGCTCAGGTGCTTTTGGGCAAGCCAAAACTGGCGCTTCTGGATGAGCCGACAAGCGGGCTCGACCCGATTTCGCGGCAGGATCTTTATGCCATCATCGACGAGCTGGCCGCGCAAGGCACCGCCGTGCTGATCGCCAGCCATGCCCTGACCGAGGTCGAGGCGCGCACCGACCGGATCGCGATCATGCGCAAGGGCGTTCTGGTTGCGAATGACAGCCTTCAGGGTCTGAGTGCGCAGGCGGGTCTTCCGACACGCGTGCGGATCCGGGCGAGCGAAGATGCCGCTGCAATTGCAGCCCGGACCGGTGGACGCCGGATCAATGGCGCGTCGGTCGAGATCGAAATTCAGGCTGCTGACAAGATGGCCACGCTGCGCGAAATCGCGGCGATGGGCGATGCGGTGGCCGATCTTGAAATCACGCCGCCCCGGTTGGAAGATCTATATCGCCATTACGCAAAGGAGGGGCTGCAATGACCCGTTTCCTGGCAATCGCGCAATGTGAAATGCGCATTCTGCGGCGCAATCGCTGGCTGTTCATGGCCACGCTGATCATGGTGCTTTTTGCACTTGCTTTGACGTTCGCGGGCAGTGCGCCGACAGGGTCTCTGGGGGTGGACATGCTGACCGTTTCGGTGGCGTCCATGACGACCCTGTCGGTGTATCTGGCACCGCTTCTGGCGTTGATGATTTCCTTTGATGCCGTCGCCGGCGAGGCCGAGCGCGGTTCTCTGGGCCTTTTGCTGAGCTATCCTGCGGGACGCGGTGAGGTGCTTTTGGGCAAGTTCGCCGCGCATCTGGCGGCGCTGACCATCGCCATGGGGGTGGGCTTCGGAAGTGCCGGTGCCGTGGCGGCGTGGTTTGGCGGGGCAGGTTCAGAAAGCCTCCTGGCGCTGGCCCGGCTGATCGCCACGAGCGTTCTTTTGGGCGCGGTGTTCCTGACGCTGGGCTATCTGGTGTCGGCCCTGTCGAAATCGAGCACTGCGGCAGCGGGCATGTCGGCGGGGCTGTGGCTCATTTTCGTGGTGCTTTACGACCTTGGCCTGTTGGGTGCCGTGGTGATGGATTCGGGGGGCTGGTTCACCCAGACGCTTTTCCCCTGGCTGATGGTGGCCAACCCCGCAGATGCGTTCCGTGTGTGGAACATTGCCGGGAGCGAAGGCGTAGCGCTTTCGTCCGGCATGGTGGGGGCTGCGCGCGCCCTGCCCGCCTGGGCCGCTCCGGTGTCGCTGATGATCTGGCCTTTCCTTGGCTTTGTCGCCGCCCGGGGAGCCTTTCGGAGGGTTGAACCATGAGGTTTGCCGTTGCTCTGATCGCCGCGCTGACCCTTGCCGCCTGCAAGGAGGACGTCGCCAAGGCGCCGCCCCCGCCTGCGGACCTGACAGAAGAGGCGCTGAGCTATTTCTGCCAGATGAATGTTGCCGAACATGGCGGCCCCAAAGGGCAGATTCATCTCGACGGGCACCCCGCCCCGCTGTTCTTTGCGCAGGTGCGGGACATGGTGGCCTATCTCAAAAGCCCCGAGCGGGATGCAGAAATCACTGCCGTTTATGTCAGTGACATGGGTGTGGCCGAGAATTGGGAAACACCCGGAATTGGCAACTGGATCGACGCCGAGAGGGCGGTCTTTGTTGTGGGCGCGCCGGTCCGTGGGGGCATGGGCGCTCCGGAAATTGTTCCATTTGCCGGACGCGGTGCTGCCGAGGCGTTTTCCAAACGCTGGGGTGGCCGGGTGGTGTCGCTTGATGCAATCCCGGACGAAGCCGCGATTGGCGCTATTGATATGACTTTGACTTTGGAGACACCTTCATGAGTGTTTTGAACCGTCGCCATTTTTTGACCATTGCCGCGGCGAGCGTGGCCCTGCCTGCCGGGGCTGCAACTCTGACAACTGCCACCTGGCGCGGACAGGCGCTTGGCGCCACGACCTACATGAAAATTGCGGGATTGGGCGATACTGAAGCCGCGCCGATCTTTGCGCATGTTGAGCAGGAATTGGTGCGTCTGGAGCGTATTTTCTCGCTCTATCGTGACAGCGCGCTGGTTGCGTTGAACCGGGATGGGCAGCTTGACGCCCCGGCGCCGGAACTGCTTGAGGTGCTGAGCCTTGCTGATGGTCTTCACCGCGCGAGCGGTGGGGTTTTTGACCCCAGCATTCAACCCAAGTGGCGGGCGATGGCCGGTCAGGGTGCGGATGGGCCGGTCGGCTGGAGCCGCGTGCGGTTTGATGCGCGCAAGGTCGTGCTGGAACCGGGGATGGCGTTGACACTGAACGGGATTGCGCAAGGGTTCGTGACCGATCGAATTACGGCGCTGCTGCGCAACGAGGGGCTGCGTGACGTGCTGATGGACATGGGCGAGATCGCCGCCATGGGTGCACGTGCGGATGGGACGCCGTGGAAAGCAGGCGTTGCCACGCCGCAAGGCGAGGTAATCGCACGCCTGACGCTCAAGGATCGCGCGTTGGCGACGTCGGCGGTTCGGGGAACGGTTCTCGGGGATCAGGGTCACATCCTGCATCCCGCCGGCAAGGATCCGCACCGCGCCCTTGTGTCGGTATCGGCCCCGCGCGCCGTCATTGCCGACGGTCTGTCCACCGCGCTCTGCCTGATGAGCGAAGACGCAGGTGCCGCGCTTGTGTCGCAGTACGCGGGCGCCCGGATCGAGGCCTCGGTCTGAATTAGTCACAAAAACAGGCGGCGCTTTGGCACCGCCTGTCCTTGGCCCTCGCCCGGGAAAAACACGCGCCGACTGAACGGCGAGCGGGCGGGGGTTACCAACCCAGTGTTTTGGTATTTGGATCAAACAGCCAGCTTTGCACCAGCTCTGGATTGCCCATCTGGATGCCGTCGATATAGTCCGCTTTGGTCAGCCCGGCCGCTTTGGAGCAAGCGCCGCACATGATGACCGTACCACCATCGGCCATAAACGCGGTCAACATGTCCTGAATCGATGTGCCGTTGTCCGCCATCAGGCCATGCACGTGGCTTGGGCGTTTCTTGTCCGCCAGATAAACGGCGCGTACATTCATCCAGATCGCCGCGTCATACCCGGCGTTCTGCGCCCGCTGATGTGCAAACATGATCGCCTTGGCAGCCGCCCACGTATCATCGGTGGTCAGGTTCACGAACAGGCGCTGTTTTCCGTCCTCGGCCTGCGCCGAAAACGGGCTCAGCGCGACGGCCAGTACCAGAACAAGCGTTTTAAAGATGTTGGTCATGGGATCCTCCGACTCAATATTCCAATTTTATGATATGTTTATTGTGGAATATGTGAAGAAAGCCGTGCGAGGGCTCAAGGGCCAACTTGTCGCATGGCCCTTAGGTAATGCTAAACGGGTTTGAGGTTGTGGATCAGGCCGCCTTGGCCGCGGGACAAAGCCAGCCAACCAACGCTTGCGCATCAGCGGGCAGACGGATTGCCATGCCATCGCAGAACGTCTGAAACGCCTCGACATTCAGTGCGTTTGTGCCCACCAGAACCGGGATGTCGCGGCTCAGCGCCTCGGCGATCAATTCACGAAACCCGCGCCCTTCGGCCTCGTGCTTGCCGAACTTGTTGATGATAAGCAGTTCCGCATCGTCAAGACGTGGCAAGGTCAAGCCCACGGCGCGCTCAAGCGCATCGGCGTCCAGCCGGCAGCCTTTTGCACCCTCACCAAGATCCTGGCTGATGCGCAGGACCGGTCCATCCGGCAGCACCTGCACGTCCATATCGCAATGGTGGGTCTTTGGACGCGGCGTGTCGGTCTGGGTGGTTCCAGCCACCCGAAAACCCTGAGCGATCAGGGCTTGCGCCGTTGCGGCCAGGGCGCGGTTCAGATCGCCGGTCTGGTCGGTCAGGACATAGGCGAGTTTCATTGCGTTTCTCCGGGAAAGAATGGAGGTTGTCGCGAGGGGCGGGCCAACGATGCTTCGTCAGCCCGCCCTATACATTCGATCCGGACTCAGACCGTGGTGCCCTTGACGCGGACGGCGCAACCCAGCGCCCCCGCCATCAGGCCCACGCCAATCGCGATGATCAGGTCCAGAATTTCAACCTTGGCCATGTCGAACCCGGCAAACCCCAAGGTTTCGACCAAGCCGACCACGGCACCCATGCCTGCGGCAAGGAAGAGGTTGCGGGTCATCAGGCCAAGCGTGAAGCCCAGAATACCGGCAAGGCCAAGAATGTTACCGGCAATCGTGCCCAGAAAGTTAAGCATGGATCAGTCTCCGGTTTTCTCTGAAGTGGTCTTGCTCAGGTAGCCCTTGATAGCTCCGGGGTTGGCATCCGCCGTCTTGAGCGACTTGGGCCCTTTCTCCATCGCCAGCTCGTCAACAACGCGCTTGTATTCGTCGAGATAGCCTTCGGGCAGGCGGTGCGCGATACCCTGGTGGCAGTCGATACAGGTCATGTTGTTGTCGATCGCGCGCTGGTGTTCCTTGGCGGCGCGGGTCTCCTGAATGGTGAAGTCCATGTAATCGAAGTTGTGGCAGTTCCGGCATTCACGGCTGTCGGACGCTTTCATCTTCTTCCAGGTCTGCGAGGCCATCTTCAGGCGGTGATCTTCGTATTTCTCAGGCGTGTCGATGGTGCCCATCAGCTCGTGATAGACATCTTTCACTGCCATCACCTTGGCTTTGACCTTGTGGTTCCATTCCTTGGGCACGTGGCAGTCCGAACAGATCGCACGCACACCCGAGTGGTTGTTGTAGTGGATCGTTTCGCGGTACTCGCCAAGGTTGGTTTCCATGGTGTGGCAGCCGGTGCAGAATTCCTCGGTGTTGGTCATTTCCATGGACCAGTGGAATCCACCCCAGAACAGGATGCCTGCCATGAAGCCGACGATCAGCGTGAAGCCCACGCTGAGCACCCCGGACGGGCTCCAGAACCAGCCCCAGATGCGGCCGAGCAGCCCCGGTCTTTTGTCTTGGTCTGACATGATCGTTGTCCTTTCCGCGCGCCTCAGTTCGAGGGGTTGAAGGTATTGTCGACCAGCGCGGGCGCTTCGGCCTGCGGTACGTGACACTGGTTACAGAACCAGCGGGTGCCAGCCACGCTGTCAAGCTGGTTGCCGTCACGGTCGAGGTAGTGGGTCATCGACAGGGTTGGTGCGCCGCGTTCACCCGCATTGCTCCAGTCATGGCAGGCCAGACACTGGTTTGCCGAGAGGTCGATCTGGTAGCTGTCGATCTGGTGTGGGACCAGCGGCGGCTGCTGACGATAGTTGCGCACGAACCGTTTTTCTTCCTGACGGTAGTTGTCTTCGAGCGGCACGTATTCATCAACCTGCGATCCGCGCAGGCTTTTGACATTGCTGGCCTGCTGAGCGACGGCCAGGCCGCCTGCGGCAACCACGGCCGCTATGGTCAGGGCACTGATGAGGCGTTGTTTTTTCATCTTGCTATCTCCTTGGCTCGCTCAGGCGGCTTTGCCGACCTTTGGCGCAGGGTTGGATCGAGTTCGGACACGCCCCGGCGCGGGCGTCTCGTCGAAACGATGGGTAAAGTGGAAAACGTCGACCGAGCACACGTCGATGCAACGGCCGCAATTGGTACAATCCGGCGACAGGATCAGAGGGGTGTCCTCGTCCGAGCCGCGCAGGGCGGGGGTGATCACGTGCATTTCCGGGCACACGGCGAAACAGTCCATGCAATCGTCACAGGCTTCGCGTTTGTCGGCGGTGATGCGGAGCACGGATTTCTGGCCCAGAAGGCCATAGAAGGCGCCCACGGGGCAGAGGTGGCCGCACCACCCGCGCCGCGCGAGGATCAGATCAAACAGGAAGACGCCAATCACGAAGGCCCAGGCAAAGCCCATGCCAAAGATCAGCCCGCGATGCAGCATCGAGATCGGGTTCACGAACTCCCATGCGATCGTGCCGGTCAGGGCCGAAACAACGACCACCATGCCGAGCATGAAATACCGGGTGCCCCGCTTGGGCTGCCAGCCCTTGGGCAGGTCGAGCTTGCGGTGAAGCCAAGAGGCCGCGTCTGTCACCGGGTTGATCGGGCAGACCCAGCTGCAATAGACCCGGCCGCCAATGAGCGCATAGGCCACGCCCACGATTAGCGCGCCGATAAGCGCCGTGAGTTCGGGCCAGTGGCCGGCGGCCAGGCCCTGGAGCGTGATGAAGGGGTCGGTCAGCGGCAGTATGTCAAAGGTCATCGACCCCGAGAGGTTGCCTTTGACCCACCAGATGCCGAACCACGGCCCCAACAGGAACAGCGACAGGAAAAACGCCTGGCTGACCCGACGCAGGATCAGGAAGCGGTGGGCGTTGAACCAGCCTTTGTCGCGGATGGCTTCGGCACCGACGGGGAGATGGGTCTTGTCACTCATCAGTTCGACCCCCCTGTGCCGGGCAGCGAGAAGGACGGATTGAACCCGCCTTGCATGCTTGGATCGGGGATCGTGTCCCCGGTAAAGCCACCGGGCGCAACAAGGTTGTCCGTGCCCGGTCCGGGCAGGCGGTCGGGCAGGTCGATCAGCTCGTCAACCAGCGGGTTGTTCTCTTCCCAGCCGCGTTTGTAATGGTCGGCGGCTTCGGCACGCGCCGTGCGCATCGGCAGCACCTTGATTGCGCTTTCGCCCGGCAGAACGCAGGATTTTTCGCATTTGCCGCAGCCAGTGCATTTGTCGGCATGCACCGTGGGCATGAAGATCGCGTGGTGACCCGAACGCGCGTTATGCGTGGTCTCAAGCGTGATCGCCTCGTCAATGACGGGGCAGACGCGATAACAGACGTCACAGCGAAGGCCCAGCGCATTCAGGCAGTTTTCCTGATCGATCAGGACGGCGACACCCATCTTGGCGTCGTCGATATTGGTCAGCCCCTTGTCGAGCGCACCTGTCGGGCAGGCGGCGACACAGGGGATGTCGTCACACATCTCGCAAGGGATGTCGCGGGCGGTGAAGAACGGCGTGCCGGTGGCAGCGCCATCCACACCCAGTTCGGCCAGCACCAGCGTGTCATAGGGGCAATCGCGCACGCAAAGACCACAGCGGATGCAGGCAGACAGGAAATCATCTTCGGCCAGAGCCCCCGGCGGGCGGATGGCACGGTCTGGCAGGGCGCGGGCGTCCTGAACCAGCCAGGTAAGTCCCATGCCCGCCACGGCACAGCCTGCCGCCCCGCGCGCTGCATCCTGAAGGAAGCGGCGGCGGTCGCGGTTCTTGATCTGTGTCGACTTGGCGGACATGGGTTTCTCTTGGGGTTAGCTATTGAGCCAGAAGGTGAGCGCGTCAGGCGCGCTCAATCTTGCAGGCACATTTCTTGAAGTCGGTCTCTTTCGAGATCGGGCAGGTCGCGTCCAGCGTCAGCTTGTTTGTCAGCTGGCTTTCGTCAAACCACGGCATGAACACAACCCCTTTGGGCATCTTGTTCCGGCCACGGGTTTCGACCCGGCTCACCACATCGCCACGACGGGTCGACAGGGTGATTTCCTGACCCCGGCGCAGACCGCGATCCTTGGCGTCCGACGGGTGCATGTAGACCACGGCAGACGGGTAGGAACGGTGCAGTTCCGGCACACGACGGGTCATCGAGCCCGAGTGCCAATGCTCAAGCACACGGCCCGTGACCAGCCACAGGTCATACTCGGCATCCGGCTCTTCCGGGGCGGGTTCGAACGGCGCGAAGATGATGTTCGCCTTGCCATCGGGCTTGCCGTAGAATTTGACGCCTTCGCCCTCTTTCACATAGGGGTCATAGCCTTCGCGGAAGCGGTAGAGCGTTTCCTTGCCATCGACGACCGGCCAGCGCAGACCGCGGGCATTGTGGTAGACATCGAAGTCGGCCAGATCGTGCGCCTTGCCGCGCCCGAAGGACGCGTATTCCTCGAACAGGCCCTTCTGAATGTAGAAGCCGAAATGTTCGGATTCGTCATTGTCAAAGCCTTCTGCGGTTTCAGACAGCGGGAACTTGTCCACCTGACCGTTGGCATAGAGCACCTCGAACAGGGTCTTGCCCTTGTATTCGGGGTTGGCATCGAGGATCTCGGCCGGCCACACTTCGTCGGTCTTGAAGCGCTTGGAGAACTCCATCACCTGCCAGACGTCAGACCGAGCCTGACCCGGTGCCTTGACCTGCTGACGCCAGAACTGGGTGCGACGCTCGGCGTTACCATAGGCGCCTTCCTTCTCGACCCACATCGCGGTGGGCAGAATCAGGTCAGCGGCGAGCGCGGTAACGGTCGGATAGGGATCGGACACCACGATGAAGTTGTCGGGGTTACGATAGCCCGGCCAGCCTTCTTCGTTGATGTTCGGCGCCGCCTGCATGTTGTTGGTACACTGCACCCAGTAGGCGTTGATCTTGCCATCCTTGAGGTGACGGTGCTGCAGAACCGCGTGGGCGCCGACCTTGCCGTTGAGCAGACCCTTGGGCAGCTTCCACTTTTCTTCCGAGAAGGTGCGGTGGCCTTCGTTGGCGACCACGAGGTCGGCGGGAAGACGGTGGGCAAAGGTGCCAACCTCGCGCGCGGTACCACAGGCCGACGGCTGACCGGTGAGCGAGAAGGGCGAATTGCCCGGCTCGGAGATTTTGCCGGTAAGCAGGTGGACGTTGTACATCAGCGAGTTCACCCACGAACCGCGGGTGTGCTGGTTGAAGCCCATGGTCCAGAGCGACATGACCTTGCGGTCCGGGTCGGCGTACTGGGCAGCAAGGCGCAGCAGCGCGGATTCCGGAACACCGGACATTTCGCTGACTTTCTCGAGCGTGTATTCCGAGACGTATTCCTTGTAGGCCTCGAAATCGATCTTCTCGAGCTTGCCGTGTTTGCCTTCGTGGCTGGGATTGGCGGCTGCCTGTTCCAGCGCGTGTTCGGGGCGCAGGCCATAGCCGATGTCGGTCGGGGTCTTGGTGAAGTTGACGTTCTTGTTCACGAAGTCCCAGTTCACCGCGTCATTGTCGATGATGTACTTGGCGATGAAGTTCAGGATCGCGAGGTCGGTCTGCGGTTTGAAGATCATGCCGTTGTCGGCCAGCTCGAACGAGCGGTGTTCGAAGGTCGACAGCACGTGCACCTGGCTGCCCGGCTTGGTCAGGCGGGTGTTGGTCAGGCGCGACCACAGGATCGGGTGCATCTCGGCCATGTTCGAGCCCCAGAGCACGAACGTATCGGCGTGCTCGAGGTCATCATAGCAGCCCATCGGTTCGTCGATGCCGAAGGTACGGATAAAGGCGGCCACGGCGGACGCCATGCAGTGACGCGCGTTCGGGTCGATATTGTTCGAACGGAAGCCGCCCTTCATCAGCTTGGACGCGGCATAGCCTTCCCAGACGGTCCACTGGCCCGAGCCGAACATGCCGATGCCATCGGGACCTTTTTCCTTGAGAGCGGCTTTCCACTTTTCGGCCATGATGTCGAAGGCCTCTTCCCACGACACCGGTGTGAATTCGCCTTCCTTGTCGTACTTGCCGTTGGTCTTGCGCAGCAGCGGCTGGGTCAGGCGGTCTTCGCCGTACATGATCTTGGACAGGAAGTAGCCCTTGATACAGTTCAGGCCCCGGTTCACGGGCGCCTTGGGGTCACCCTGGGTGGCGACGACGCGGCCATCCTTGGTGCCGACAAGAACCGAGCAGCCGGTGCCGCAGAAGCGGCAGGCGGCCTTGTCCCAGCGGATGTCAGGGGTGCCGACCTGTGCGGCAGCGGCGCTGGGCAGGGTGATCCCGGCAGCCGAAGCGGTTGCGGCGGCGGCCGAGGCTTTCAGAAAGGAACGTCGGGACGTTGGCAATGTCATGGCAGGGCCTCCTCAGAGCGTATGCGCGGCGGCCGTGTCGGGGCCGAGCGGTTCGAAATGGTGATAAGTGAGCGTGACGGTCAGCACGCCGGGGATCTGGTGCATGTCCATGATCTGATCCGATGCGCGTTTGTCAGCGGTGTCTTCAACGGTGACAACGATGCGCCCGTTTTCATGGGCGTGCACCTCGCCGCCTTCGGTCGCGTTGATCGCGGAAATGACTTCTTCGGCCTTTTCCGGAGTCGCATGGACCAGGCATCCGCAGATGTTCAGCATGGCTTTTCCTCGCTGTGCTGGGGGGTGATTTGGTGAAAGGCAACAGCGCCCGCCGGGCAGGCCGCCGCGCAGGCGCCGCAGCCGATGCAGGTGTCGCTGTCAAAGGTGATGTCGGCCCGTCCGTTAAGCTGGGGGCGGAACCGGATGGCCCGCTGTTCGCACTGATCTTCGCACGTCCGACAGGTGATGCCCTGCAGGTTCAGGCAGGACGACGTGGGTTTCGCACGCCAGTTCCAGCCCTCGGCAGGCAGAATGGCCTCTGGCTCGCAAACCGATGCGCACACCCCGCAGAAGGTGCATTCTCCCTTGGTCAGATCGACCTTAGGCAACCCGTCCTCGTCGCGGAAGATTATCGCCTCGGGACAGGCCTTGATACAGGCATCACACTTGGTGCAGATCTCGGCAAAGTCGTCAGGTGTCAATGCGCCGGGAGGACGCATGACATTGGGCCGCGTAAAGCGGCCTCTCAGGAAGGAACGACGGGCTGGCTTATGAGACATGCTCTTGCTCGCGAAAACATCGACATAGCCATAGAGCGAAACCCCGAGTCGGGTACTTGATCTGCATCATACAAATGCAGATTTTTCTGGATTAAGTCCCTGTAAAAATTCCAAAAATTGAATAAGTAGATGCTGCCCCGCAGCAATTCTGCTGCGAGCCAATAAAACATGACTGAATCGTGCACCTTTTAGTGGTTTCTCACTGGGCGGCGCACGGAATCCTTGCCATTTGGCACCGATTCCAAAGTTCAGAAAGAGCACCAAGAAGTTGAGCGACATCCGCCTCGGAGTGAACCGGGGACGGGGTGATTCGCAGCCGTTCCGTACCCTTTGGCACGGTCGGATAGTTGATCGGCTGGATGTAAATCCCGAACTCTTCCATGAGCGTATCGGAGATGAATTTGCATTTGACTGGGTCACCCACCATCACCGGGATGATGTGGCTCGGATTGGGCAGATGCGGGATGCCAAGCGCGTCGAGACCGGCGCGCACCGCGGCCACGCGGTCGCGCTGACCCTGGCGTTCGCTGCCCGATTGCTTGAGGTGGCGCACCGACGCGGCCGCACCAGCGGCGACTGCTGGTGGCAATGCCGTGGTGAAGATGAACCCGCTGGCAAAGCTGCGCACGAAATCACACAGTTCGGTCGAGGCGGCGATGTATCCGCCGACAACGCCGAATGCCTTGCCCAGCGTCCCTTCGATCACGGTCAGGCGATCCATAAGACCTTCCTGCTCCGCAATACCGCCGCCGCGCGGGCCGTAAAGACCCACGGCATGCACCTCGTCAAGATAGGTCATCGCGCCGTATTTGTCGGCAAGGTCACAGATTTCCGCGATTGGAGCGATGTCACCATCCATCGAGTAGACGGATTCAAAGGCGATCATCTTGGGCGCATTGGCAGGCGCCGCAGCCAGCTTGGCCTCGAGATCAGCCAGATCATTATGCTTCCAGATGACCTTCTGTGCCCGTGAGTGGCGAATGCCTTCGATCATGGAAGCATGGTTGAGCGCGTCCGAAAACACGATCATGTCAGGAATTTCCGAAGCCAGCGTCCCCAACGCCGCCCAGTTCGAGACATAGCCCGAGGTAAAGAGAAGCGCGGTTTCCTTGCCATGCAGATCGGCCAGTTCACGTTCGAGAAGAACGTGGTCATGCGTCGTGCCGGAAATGTTGCGCGTGCCCCCTGCCCCGGCGCCACAGCGATCCAGTGCGTCATGCATGGCGCCGGTCACGTCGGGATGCTGACCCATGCCGAGATAGTCGTTCGAGCACCAGATCGTCACGTCCTGCTGCTGTCCCGATTGCGCGGTGTGCTCCGCACGGGGGAAATCGCCACGATAGCGGGCGAGATCGGCGAAGACGCGGTAGTTACCCTCGTCTTGCAGCGCAGTCAGGCGGTCTGAAAAGTAGCTCTGAAAATCCATGGCGGGCCTCTTGCGGTTTCTTGAGTGTCAGAAACCACATTCAGGCCGGTGAATTCTTGACCAACGTCAAGAGCAGCGTCGATCCGCATGTCATGGACGTCTCGTCATTCATTTGATAGGGCTGTTGCCATGTTGGGCCGCAGAGCGGGCCACAGGACTTAAGGAAACACGCGTGCCACACGAAATTCACAAGGCAATTGCGCGGAACGCGCTGTTGATGAAGGCGTTGCCGGATCAACATATCGAAACGCTTCTGAGCAAGGCGCTCTGGCGGCATTACGACCGCGGCGAAACCCTGTTTCTTCAGGATGAGGAAGCCACCGCGATCCATATCGTGCTGGATGGGTGGGTAAAGCTTTACCGCGTCACACCGAACGGCAACGAGGCGGTGGTGAGTGTTTTTGCGCGCGGAGAGAGCTTTGGCGAAGCCGTGGCGCTGCGCCATATGCCCTATCCGGTTTCGGCAGAGGCGGCGACCGCCTGCGACGTGATGCATATCCCGACCAACACGCTTGTCGATCTGATCCGGCACGATAGCGAAGTTGGCCTGACCATCCTGTCGTCAACCTTCAACCACCTGCATTCTCTGGTCAGCCAGCTGGAGCAGCTCAAGGCGCAGACCGGTGCACAGCGTGTCGCCGAGTTCCTGTTGAGCCTTGCGGATTGCGAAAGCGGGTCCTGCACGGTCAAGATGCCCTATGACAAGGTGCTGATCGCGGGCAGACTGGGGATGAAACCCGAGAGCCTGTCGCGGTCCTTTGCGCGGCTCAAGGATGCCGGCGTGAAGATCGAGAAAGACGTGGCGCGCATCAAGGATGTCGAAACGCTGCGTGATTACGTCGAAGTCGAGCATTAGGGCGTTTCACCCGGCAAGGTAGAGACCCAGAATCGTTGCGCAGAACAGGCTCAGCGTCAGGGTAAAGCCCCGCGCCCAGCTTGGCGCGGATGCCAGGTCAAGATAATCGCGCAGGATAATCCGCGCCTTGAGTAGCGCGAGCAACAGGATTGCCGGTGCCGCGATGCGGATCGGCAAACCCATCGAGCATGCTGCCGCAAAAAGAGACAGTCCGACCAGCATGGCCCAGGCGCGAGTGAGCTTTGCGTGCGTCATCAGCGTCATCCCAACAGGTAGATCACCGGGAACAGAAGTACCCAGACCAGGTCGACCATGTGCCAGAACTGCGCCCCGGCCTCGATATTGCGGGGCGCGTCCTTCCACGCCACCAGCAGCAACAGCACAACACCTGCCACGACATGCGTAGCGTGAAAACCCGTGAGCAGGTAGTAGAAGGTAAAGAACGGGTGCGTGTCCCACGCAATGCCCTGCGCGGCCTTGTCGGCGTACTCCGCTCCCTTGATGATCAGGAACACGATGCCCAGCGCCGCCGCGCCGACCAGCGCCAAACGCGCCTTCAGACGCGCGCCGCCGACCCGCCAAAGATAGGCCCGCGCTGCGAGGTAACCCGAGGTGACCAGCACCCCGGTATTGAGCGCCGCCCCGGTGCGGTGCAAATGCGATTGCGCCTCGGCAAAGCCAGCCGGATCGGTCAAGCGCACCCCCATAAAGGCCAAGAGTCCGGCTCCGAACACCAACAGTTCCGAGATGATCAGCACCCACATCATGAGTTCGCCCGGCAAGGCGCCCGGTGGATGCGTGCTGTCTGTTTGACTCATCCCGTGACCAGCTGCTTGTAGATTTGCGGCAGGGCATAGATCAGCTTATCCGGGTCCGGGATGATCGAGAAGCCGCCCTGCCCGAACATGCGCGCAAACCAGCTTTTTCCGTCCCGGTCCACGGTCACGCCATAGACCGCATGTCCGGCACGACGCGCCTCGCGGACTGCCATCGCAGTGTCTTCGATCCCGTGGCGCCCTTCGTAGTGGTCAAGGTCGTTTGGCTTGCCATCGGTGATCACCAGCAGCAACCGGCGCTTGCGGGTCTGTTCGGACAGATCCGCGGACACATGCCGGATCGCCGCCCCAAGGCGGGTGTAAAAGCCGGGGCGCAAGCTGCCGATCCGCTGTTCCACCAGGGGGCTCATCGGTTCGTCAAAGCCTTTGCATTTCTGGATATATACCCGGTCACGCTTGAGCGAGGAGAACGCGTGAATGGCAAAATCATCGCCACAAGCATTCAGACCCCACGCCAGCGCGTCCAGCGCTTCGCGCTCGATGTCGATCACGGCGCGGCCAGTAATGGCGCTCTCGGTGGAGCGGCTGACATCAAGCAGGATCGACACGGCCAGATCGCGCGCTTCGGGGCGCGATTGCAGCCAGATCCGGTCAGAGCCTTCACCATCGGCAATCCGGTCGACCTGCGAGCGCACGGTGGCGTCCATATCCAGCGCATCGCCGTCCAGATGCCCGCGCGTGGTCACGCGGCCCGGGCGGAGCGCCTCGAATTGCTTTTTGACGGCCCGAATGCGCCGCGCCGCCACCGGATCACGGGCATAGGCCTGATTTTCCTCTTTCGCCTCGGCATCCGAGGTCAGAACACAGACGTGATCTTGCAGATACTGGCCCGTGCGCACATCCCATTCGGGATACATGATCTTGCCCGAAAGCCTCTCGCGGTCGACGTCTTCAGGGGCGAGATCAAGATGCAGCTTGAGCTTGGTCGGCGGGGCCTTGGAAATCTGTCCCAGGCCGATCTCGTCCTGATCATCCGCCGCTTTCTTGGCATTGTCGGGATCGTCGTCATCCACGCGGCGGTTGAGGTTCAGGAACTCGGCCCAACTCAGGATCGCTTCGAACTTGTGAAGGATGAAACTGTCCGTGCGCTCGGCCTGATCCGACTTGCGGCGGCGTGCACGGTGGGTTTTCTCGTTGGTATCGCCTTCTTCCGGCGGGCCTTCGGTTTCGCGGTTCTCGACCTCGTGGCCTTCCGAGAACTGCACGGGGCGCAGTTCGGGCCACAGCGGAACGGGCCGGAATGTCTGGTATCCGCGCGGTGCGGAAATTCCGTCAAGCGCGTCGTTTTCCATGGCCTGCCAAAGCGGTTGCGCGCTGGCAGGAAGGTCGTCGCCAAGCATGTGGCGCACGATGTCATCCACCGCCGCCTCGTCGCGGGGCAGGTCCGATTTCAAGCGATAATGCAGAATACCCTGACACAACGCATGATAGAGATCGCGCAATCCGGGCGCGTCTTCCAGCGTGTCAGCGACCATCTTGCGCGATGCGGCCAGCGCGCGCAGATCGGCGCGCAGCGGGTCATCCTCGGCCACGCGGTCCGGCGCATGGGCAGCCACGGCGGCCAGCCAGACATACATCGCGCCGTTTGCCTCGCGCGTGGGCAACACGGCCAGACGCGACGGCAGACGCAGGATTTCACCGTCAAAGCTTGTGCGCGCAACCAACTCGGCCTCGGTGCCAAGGCGACGGCGCCAGCTCAGACGGTGACGGGAAATCTCGTCGGAGACGGGGCGCAGTTCGACGCTCGAACTGCCCCCCAATCCCCTGAAAAGAACTGCCAGCCGCCCGCCAACCTCGGAAAGGTCAACTCCGGCCTCATCATGCGCCTCTGGCGCATCAAGGCGACTGGCAAAATTGTGCCACAGTTTCCCGACGGTTTCTTCGGGTTCCCATGGCTCAAACTCGATCTTAGCCATTACCGGCCTCACCCAAAGACAGCAGTGACAAGATCGAAGAGGCCGCGTTTGATGTCCTCGTCATCAGTAAGCGGTTCAATCATGGCCGCGCGAATGGCGCGATCCACGTTCATTCCCTGCGCGATCAGGGTGGCGGCATAGACCACGAGGCGGGTCGAAACCCCTTCCTCCAGATCCTGCCCCTTGAGGCCGCGCAGCTTGTTGGCCAGACGCACGAGCGGTTTCACACGCTCCAGCTCCAGACCGCTTTCCTCGGCCACGACCTTCTCCTCGAGATTGGGTGTGGGGAAGTCGAATTCGACCGAGATGAAACGCTGCCGTGTCGACGGTTTCAGCGTCTTGAGGATATTCTGATAGCCCGGGTTATAGGACGCCACGAGCATGAAGCCGGGAGCGGCTTCGAGTTCTTCGCCGGTGCGGTCGATCGGCAGGATGCGACGATCGTCGGTGAGCGGGTGCAGCACCACGGTCACGTCCTTGCGCGCTTCGACCACCTCGTCGAGGTAACAGATCGCCCCTTCGCGCACCGCGCGGGTGAGGGGGCCATCGACCCAGACCGTTTCACCACCCTTGAGAAGGTAACGCCCGATCAGGTCAGCGGCGGCCAGATCGTCATGACAGGCAACCGTGTAAAGGGGGCGGCCCAGTTTCGCGGCCATATGGGCCACAAAGCGGGTTTTGCCGCAGCCGGTCGGACCCTTGAGGAGAACCGGCAGATTGTTGGATGAGGCAGCTTCAAACACGTCGCATTCGTCGCTTTGGGCGAGGTAGAAGGGGGCGTCTGCCGCCCCCTTCAGTTCGGGGTTCATTGAACCGTCCATTTTCATCACTCCGCAGGCGTCTCAGCCGAGCCGGCTTCGATGATTTCCTTGCGCGGTACTGCCATCGAGTAGATGAACAGGATCGCACCGAGGACAACCACCAGACCCGCACCAAAGCGCATGTAGTAGAAGAGTTCCACCGAGTCCTGAACGTCCATGAAGTATTCGCCAAGAACACGCTGCATGTGCGTTTGCACGGTGCCAGCAAAGGTCAGGACGAAGGTCATGAACACCATGCCCGAGGTCATCATCCAGAACGACGCCATGTTGAGAACCTGGTTGTAGGGATCACGGTTGCGCAGCACCGGAAGGGCATAGCTGATGATCGCGAGGTTCAGACAGACATAGGCACCGTAGAAGGCCAGGTGACCGTGAGCGGCGGTGATCTGCGTGCCGTGGGTGTAGTAGTTCACACCATGCAGCGTGTGCAGGAAGCCCCAGACACCCGCGCCGAAGAACGCCAGAGTACCACAGCCGAGCGACCACAGGAGGGCAGCTTTGTTGGGGTGGTCACGACGCCCTTTCCAGACCATGACAAAAGCGAAGGCCATCATGGCGAAGAAAGGAACAACTTCGAGCGACGAAAAGATCGAGCCGATCCACTGCCAGTAACCGGGCGTACCGATGAAGTAGTAGTGGTGACCTGTACCAAGGATACCCGAGAACAGGGCGGCGGCGACGATCACGTAAAGCCACTTCTCGACGACCTCGCGGTCAACACCGGTCAGCTTGAGCATCAGGTAGGCGAGGATCGAGGCCATCACCAATTCCCAGGTGCCTTCCACCCACAGGTGCACGATGTACCACCAGTACATTTTGTCGAGTGCCAGGTTATGCGGGTTGTAGAAGCTGAACAGGAACAGCAGCGCCAGACCCCAGAGACCCAGAAGCAGGATGTTGGTGATCGCGGTTTTCTTGCCTTTCAACACCGTCATCGAGATGTTGTAGAGGAAGATCAGCGCGGCCACGACGATACCGGCCTTGACCCATTTGGGCTGTTCGATGAACTCGCGGCCTTCTTTACCCAGCAGCCAGTGACCTTCGAACAGGTTGAACACATAGGTCACAACCACGCCCAGCGTGCCGACCACGAGGATCAGAAGCTGGAGATAGGCAAGCTTTTCGCTGTGGATTTCCCGCTCGGATTCCTCCGGGATCAGGAAGTAGGCAGCGCCGAAGAAGCCCAGCAGCAACCAGACAACCAACGAGTTGGTGTGCAGCATCCGAACGATGTTGAACGGCAGAAGCTCGGACAGCGTGTTCGGCGAGACATAGATCCAGCCAGCCAGAAGGCCGCCCAGAACCTGGATCGCGAACAGGCCCATTGCCACGGCAAAGTAGACCAGCGCGATTTTTTGAGATTTGTATTTCATTGGTTCAGACCTCCTTAACCCGCTTCATTCGGTGGCCAGTCCTGCGCGTCGATCGTGTTGATCCACAGGAAGAACTCGGACAGGTGACGGATTTCGTCGTCACTCAGATTGAAGTTGGGCATTTGGCGGCGTCCCTCGATCCCGGTCGGCATGGCTTCCATCCAGCCTTTCAGGGTTTCGAAAGCGGCCTCCGGGTCGTCATCGACGCCCCAGCGGGTCATCACGTTCACAAGCTCGGGTGCAAAGTATGCCCCTTCGCCCAAGAGCGTATGACAGTTGATACACGCATTATCTTCCCACACCTTTTTACCCAGCGCGACTTCTTCGGACAGGGTTTCTACGTTGGTGGAGGTAGTGACGATATAGCGATGCGAATGGAACGATAGTCCCAGGAAGATGATGATGAAAAACAGTGACCCGCCGTAGAAGATGTTTCGGGCCATGCTTTTTGTCATGACTTCGCGCATTGGGCTCTCCTTTGCGCCAGGTTGATAGTGGAACACTTATCGGCGGAGGTCCGCCGATCTTCCTTAACAAAAGTCAAGCTTGCGGATTCATTGCTGGGGAAAACATGAGGGTTTTCTTCTTAGTTTTGTATTTTCAGGTATTTAGCCGCTTACACGGGGTTGTGTCAGAGCAGGCCAAAGGCTGAGAACAAACAGGATGAACACACAGCCCCAAAGCAGGCTGATGCCCGCCATCAACGGGAAATAGGCATCGGGACTCAGGATCGGGACAAGCCAGCGCGCCAGCGCCGTCAGGGCCAGCAACCCGTAGGACAATGCCACGGCGCGGGGCGCGACCAGGGGGCGCCCCGAGTGCCCGAGCGCGGCACGACTCATCACGGCCAGGGTCATGCCCCCGACACCGCCAATCCCAATCACGTGCAGCGCTGCAACCTCGTGGCCAAGACCCAATCCGGCCGCACCCCAGAGAATCAGGCCGATACCCAGCGTTCCGAGTCCGAGATGAAGGGCAAAGAGAATCGGCTGTTTCCATGCCCAGCCCGCGCGCCACCGGCTGATGCGGAGCACCTGAACGACCCCCAGCAAAATGGCCGCGATGGCCGGCAGGACGCCGGGAACGGGAAGAAGAAGAAACACAGGCAGGAGCAGACCGAGCACAAGGGACGCTCGGTCGGAGACCGCGCATGCGGCGGGCCATTGCTCTTCTGGCACACCTTCCCGCTTCATCGCGTTGCGCGTGAAGGCCGGGGTGATCCTGCCACCCAGCACAACGATCATTGCACAGAGCGCAAACAGACCTGCCCGCAGCCCCGTTGCGGCGCTATCCTGGGTCACGCCGCTCCATTCAAGGTGCACCGTCAGATTGCCGAGCCAGAGCAGGGTGAGGATCAGCAAGAACATCAGGTTCTGCGGTTTGGGCCGTTTGATCAGCTGAGTCGCGATTTTGAGCCCGAGAATTGGCACGAAGGACAGGTCGAACGCCGCGACAAGGCCGGGAGGCAGCGCCCCCGAAAACCACATGGCCAGCCGCCCGGCCAGCCACAGCCCCGCAGCCACCGACAAGAAGGAAAGGCGCGCGGCGGGCGTGTTGGTCCAGTTCGGCACAGCGGTCAGGAAGAAGCCGCCCATGGCGGCCCCGGCATAGCCAAAGATCATCTCATGGGCATGCCACATGATCGGGTCATGCGCGTACAGGAACGTCGCGTCGGTGCCGGTGGCCGTGATCAGCCACACCGCCCAGACCAACCCCACGAACACACCGTAAAGGCCGGCCAACAGGAAAAAGACCCGAAAGCCCTCGCTCAGAATACGTTTGAGAGTAGACACCTGACCTTCTCCATTGATCTGCGCTCGCCCCGATGGGGGCGGGTTTCTGGCGGCGTGCCGTTTGGATGAGAAGGGAGCGGCACGCCATCTGCTCTTGCGTGCAAGAATATGTCTGCGCCTGCGGCCGCTCTTAACAATTGTCAAAGGGCGGCGAAATTTTTCACTGCGACGTCTTTGCAAATCGGAAGGGGAGCTAACAAAAGTCAAGGATTGGAATCGGTGATCCCCCTCATATCCGACCTGCCTCACCAGCAAAGGAGAGTGATCATGTCGCTTGGAATCACCTACAAAAAATCTCGTCGGGCACTGGGAGTCGGCTTTGCTTTGCTGCTTGGCTCCACCGCTGCGCCCGCATTGGCAGAAGGCCCCACCTTGAGTGAGGAAGCCTTTGAAGCCTCCAAACAACTGTACTTTGAACAGTGCGCGGGCTGCCACGGCGTTCTGCGTAAAGGCGCCACCGGCAAAAACCTGGAGCCGCATTGGAAAAAGACTGCCAAGGATGGCACCGTCACCGAAGGTGGCACGCTGAAGCTTGGCCAGGAACGCCTTGAAAAAATCATCGCCTGGGGTACCGAAGGCGGGATGAACAACTTCTCGGACATCATGACCGAGCAGGAAATCAAGGACATGGCGACCTACATCATGATGGATCCGCCGAAGCCGCCGGAGATGTCGCTCGCTCAGATGAAAGAGACCCGCAAGGTCTATGTCGAAGAAGCCGATTACCCGACCGAGCCGCTGCACGGCCGCAACTGGGAAAACTTCTTCGTCGTCATCGAGCGTGACGTAGGTAAAGTGGCCGTTGTCGACGGCGACACCAAGGAAGTGCTGACACACATCCCCACCGGTTACGCGGTGCACGTTCTGAAAGCCTCCGAGCACCACAAGCTGGAAGAGCCGGAAAACCCGGGCCGCTTCTGGTACACGATGGGCCGCGACGGCAAGATGACCAAGATCGACCTCTGGCAGACGCCGGACAAGATGCTGGTTTCGGAAGTCAAGATCGCATACGATGCACGTGACGTGGCCGTTTCCGGCGACGGCAAATACGTGATCGGTGGCGGTTACTGGCCTCCGCACTTCGCCATCGTCGACGCACAAACCATGGAACCGCTGAAAGTCGTTTCGACCCGCGGTGTAAACGTGGACGGGGACTATGTGGAAGAAGCCCGCGTGGCCGCCATCTACACCACCCCGAACGAGCCGACCTGGATCGTTGCCGTGAAAGAACTCGGCCAGCTGTGGCAGGTGGACTACACCGATCTCGACAACCTGCGGATCGACAAGATCAACTCGGCCAAGTTCCTGCACGATGGGTTCTTTGATCCGACAGGTCGTTACTTCCAGATCGCGGCAAACGCCTCGAACAAGATGGTTGTGGTTGACACCAAGACCCACAAGCTGGAAGCGATGATCGATACCGCAGCCCTGCCGCACCCCGGCCCCGGCGCCAACTGGAACGACCCGAACTGTGGTCCGGTTGCCGGTACGACCCACCTGGGTGTTGGTACTGTGACCGTTTGGGGCAACGACCCCGAAGGCCACCCGGACCAGGCGTGGAAAGTCTGCTACGAGACCGAAACCGATGGTGCCGGCCTGTTCGTACGGACTCACCCGAATTCGGACTACATCTGGGCGGACCAGACCAAGCACCCCGAGCCTGAAATTCAGCAGTCGGTGCAGGTCATCTCGAAAGAGACCGGCGAAATCGTGAAAACGATCCAGATCACCGAAGAAGAAGGCAGCGCAGCTGTTCACTTCGAGTTCAACGCTGACGGTACCGAAGTTTGGGTGTCCAAGTGGAACCTGTCGACCTCGAAAGAGCCGAACGGCGAGATCGTGATCTTCGACGCGAAAACGCTGGAAGAGATTGGTCGCGTGAAGGGCCTCTACGCCCCGACCGGCAAGTTCAACGTCTACAACCGTTCGAACCACGTCACCTGATCGTGACCTGAGACCACCTCGGAAGGGCGGGCCACGCGCCCGCCCTTCTTTTCTTGCACCGCGGTGCCGGATTGCGACGACCGCGGGGAACCCGGGCAGAGCATAAACCCCGGATTTTGCCCCCCGCTCCTTGCAATCCAACACCCTCAGACCCCGGCAAACGGGGCCCTCTTAGAAGAGTGACAGACGGAGCCTGGAGATGACCCAGACCAACGAACCAGAAACCAAAAAGCCCCTGTGGAAGCGCTATGTGCTCTGGGGTATGCCCATCGGTGGGGTCCTCGTGGCCTTTATCGCCGGGATCGTCTTCTGGGGTGGTTTCAACACCGCCATGGAAGCTACCAACACCAAGGATTTCTGCATCTCGTGCCACGAGATGGAGAACTTCGTATACCAGGAATACAAGGGCACGATTCACGATGTGAACCGCTCGGGTGTGGGCGCCGTTTGCTCGGATTGCCACGTGCCGAAAGACTGGACACACAAGATCATCCGCAAGATCAAGGCCTCCAAGGAAGTCTGGGGCAAGATCACCGGCAAGATCAACACACCCGAGAAATTCGACAAGCACCGCCTGCAACTCGCGATGAACGAATGGGAGCGGATGAAGAAGACCGACTCGGTTGAATGCCGCAACTGTCACCACTTCGACTCGATGCTGCCCGAGTTCCAGAAACCGCGTGCCCGTCAACAACACCTGAACGCCATGACCGCCGGTCAGACCTGTATCGACTGTCACAAGGGCATTGCACACAGCGACCTGAGGGGCCGTGCGGACGAGGAGTATCTTGAAGCCCTCGAAGCGCCGAACCCGAAATTCGTGCGCGAAGTGCCGCAGAAATACCTCGACAGCCTTGCCAAGATCGAAGCCATCGAGGCAGAGGAAGCCGAAGCCAAGAAAACTGCGGAAAAAGCTGCTCGTGACGCGGTTCAGGCCCAGATCGCCAGCGCGGTCGACGCGGCCCGTGCCGAGGAACAGGCCAAGGCTGCTGGTCAGGCAACCGAAGCTGATGCCGGTGACGCAGTTGGCGCAAACGTCGACTGGGCCTCTGTCAGTGGCGCCGATCTGACGTTGTTCTACCCCGGTCAGGCCTCGTTCGAATGGGTGCAGAACGGCAAAACCCACGGCGGCGCGCGTCCGCTGACCAAGGGTGGCGATCAGTGCACCACCTGCCACGCGGCAGAGCTTGAAACCATCGGCAACAAGATCGTCGGCGGCGCCGGAGGCAAGGACGGCGAGCTTGAGCCGACCCCGATTCCGGGCAAGCCTGGCATCATCAATGCCACGGTTCAGGCGGCACATGACGGCGAGAATGTCTATTTCCGCCTGCAATGGGCCGACAATCCGCACGCCCCGGCACCGTTTGTGGACGGCGGCAAGATGGACCCGGACAACCAGGTGAAGGTGGCCATGATGATCACCGGCACCGGTATCGAGATGGGCGAGCAAGTTGGCTGCTGGGCAACATGCCACGCAGACAACACCTACATGCCCGCAGATCCGGGTGCGGATGCCATCGCTTCAGCTGCCGAGATCGCCGCTCAGCTTCAGGCAACCGACACCATCACCAAGTACCTCGCAGAGTCCCGTACCGACATCGAGATCAAGGGACGTCGTGCGCCGCAGGGTGGCTGGGACAAGCTGAAGTCTGCGGAAGAACTTGACGCCTATCTCAACGATGGCACCTTCATGGACCTGATGCGCGTCTACGCCGACGGCAGCGCCACCAACGGCTACCTGCTTGAGCGCCGGGTGCAGAACGAAGGCGAGATTGCCGCCTCTGCCAATCTGTCGGCCGGTATGTGGACTGTTGTCTTCTCGCGGCCTCTGGCCGGGGGTGTGGGCGACGTGCCGCTCGAGGCGGGCAAGACCTACACTGTGGGCTTTGCCATCCACGACGACTTTGCCGCCGCACGTTTCCACCACGTCACGCTGAACACGACGATGGCGCTGGACAACGGCGAAGCACAGATCAACGTGGTTGGTCAGTAAACAATCAGACGGTGGCCGGCGATTTCCCGGCCACCGCTTTTTGGTCAGGAGTGAACCCATGCGTATCCTTAAACTTCTCTCACCTGCCCTGCTGTCGCTCGCGGCAGCTTTTCCCGTTTTGGCGGGTGACGACGACAAGGCCGCAATCTGCGCCGAAGCCGAGGAACGCTATGTCGAGATGTTCGGCGCACCGTCTTCCGAAGCCGAGGGCGTGACGGTCGTGACCATGTACAAGTACAACTTCTGCCCTGCTGAAATCACCGTGCCCGTTGGCACAACCGTGCGCTGGGTGAACGTGGACAAACGCACAAGCCACAGCGTTCTTTCGCCCGATGCCAGCATGCCGGAATCCGACCGCGCCTTCCCCGAAGAGCATGTCGAATTCACCTTCCTTGAACCGGTCGACGCCCAGACACTCTGTGGCCCGCATTGGGAAACCCAGAACATGATCGGAATGGTCAAGGTTCAGGACTGAACCCGCCGTTGCCCCGAAAATCAGGAAGGTCGACTTTCGCGAGGCTCTAGCCGGAAGCGCTGCAAGGTCCGACGCTGCTTTTGGCACATTCAGCGGAGCCGAGAAGGACCGCAGTGAACCGAAAGTGCCTCGCTTGCAATAGCGCATCACTGGGCCGTGGCGCAGCGACCCAACATTTGAAGGACAGCACTTTATGCCCGCAAAACCCGAATACCCTCACAGTCGTGCGTCAAACTCGGCCAAATCGCTGTGCCGGGGGACGGCCCAGCGATGCGCTGCGCCTTCGGCTTGATTCCACGTGGGGCGAACAGTCGTTCTGTCCGGCGAGCGGACGTAAAGCCCCTGAGAGAACCTGTGTGCCAAAAACGGTCATTTTTGCCACTTGTCGCTCGAGGGCTGAAACCACTGCAAATACTTGTGCCACAAACCCTTGTAGATTTTGACACGGTTTTGCCACCAACACGAACAGCCAGCACTTATTCAACACGCAACATCGGTCAAGAAGGCTCGAAGCAATCACCAAATGACTCTGATCGCAATCCTATTTCGCCCAGGCTCTGACCCCAAAAACCTCTATCTCTAATAGATATTTATCTGCCGCATCTATTTCGCCCTGCCTTAACTTTTGTCAAGGAAGCGCGGGCGCCCAGGGGCCAATCTCGGGCCCATGAAACGCCAGGATTCCCAAGCCAGAATTTTCTCTTCCGGTGCCGTTTACGGCGCGGAGTCCGGGCCTGTCCGCATCCACACCAACAAGCGAGATTTCCCATGACCGGTAAAGTGTTCCTGATTGGAGCCGGCCCAGGCGACCCCGAGCTGATGACCCTGCGCGCCCTGCGTATGCTGAAAGAGGCCGACGTTGTGGTCTATGACCGGCTTGTCTCGGACGAGATCATGGAGCTTTGCCCCGAGGGCGCAGAGCTGATCGCGGTTGGCAAATGCCCCAAGAATCATCTCGTCCCGCAGGACCGGATCAATGAAATCCTGTGGGAGCAGGCCACGATGGGGCGCAAGGTGGCGCGACTCAAAGGCGGTGATCCGATGATCTTTGGCCGCGGCTCGGAAGAGGCCGCCTATCTCTTGGATCGCAATATCGAGATCGAATACGCCCCCGGCATCACTGCTGCTCAGGGCGCAAGCTGTTCGACCGGCGTGCCGCTGACCCATCGCGGGCTGGCCACGGGCGTTCAGTATGTCACCGGGCACCGTCAGGCGGACAAGGTGCTTGATCTTGACTGGAAACGTCTCGCGGACCCGGACACGACGCTGGTCGTCTACATGGGAGTGGCCAACATCGGTCAGATCGCCGTGGGCCTGATGACCGAGGGTCTCAAACCCTCGACTCCGGTCATGGCGATTTCTCGTGCCACGGCGGCAAACGAAGAACGCATGGTTTCGACCCTTGGCACCATCGCGCAGGATTGCCGCGATGCCGGTCTGAAACCTCCCACCCTCTTTATCATCGGCAAGGTCGTCTCGCTTTATGCCCATAAACCGCAAGACCTGCCCGTCGAAGCGGTGAGCGCAAATGGATAGGTTTGAAAAAGCATATCGCGACCCGATCCCGCGCCCACCCCGGCGGCGGCGCAACGCCCTGACCGGCAATGCAGTCTTCACTGGGGCGCTCTTTCTGGCAACCATGGCGCTGGCCACGGACGCGATTGACCCGGACGCTCTCAAGCGGCTGGTGGTTCAGGATTGCGGCTCCTGCCATGGGCTGACGCTCAAAGGCGGCTTGGGTCCCGACCTGCGCCCCGAAACCATCGAACATTACGACGTCGAGGTGCTCAGGGACGTGATCCTTGACGGCATCCCCGACACCCCCATGCCGCCCTGGCGCCCGCTGATGAGCGAGGCAGAAGCCGAATGGGTGGCCCGTTACCTGCTTTCCCCGGAGGACATGCAATGAAATCGCTCGGCCTGACGCTGGCAGCGGCGCTTTTGGCGACGACTGCGTTTGGTGAACCCACCGCGACGGGGGATCTCGGTCTGGTGATCGAGCGCGCGCAGGGTTCTGTGCTTCTGGTGGACCAGTCCGAACGCGCCGCGCTGGCGCGGATCGAAGGATTGGGCGATCTCAGCCACGCGTCGCTGGTCTATTCACCGGACGAACGCTTTGCCTATGTGTTTGGCCGTGACGGTGGCCTCACCAAGGTCGACATCGTCACCCGCGAGATTGCCAACCGCGTGGTACAGGCCGGAAACGCCATCGGCGGTGCAATCTCGGATGACGGAACCCTCGTAGCCGTGTCCAACTATGAGCCCGGTGGTGTGCGCATCTTTGATGCTGACACGCTGGAAATGGTTGCCGACATCCCGACCGACAGCAAGACCATCGGCCTTGTCGATGCGCCGGGGCGCCGTTTCGTGTTCACCATGTGGGACACCGGCGAGACATGGATTGCCGACCTGTCGTCCGGTGATCTCGACATCACCAAGATCCCGGACATGGGCGACCGTCCCTATGACGCGCTGATCACCGCCAATGGCCGCACCTATATCACCGGACTTTTTGGCGAAGACGGGCTGACCGCGCTTGATCTCTGGGACGAGAATCCCCAACCGATCCGCGTGCTGCCCAATTATGGGCGCGGCCAAAAGGAAATGCCGGTCTACAAGATGCCCCACCTCGAAGGCTGGGCGCATACTGGCAACGAATTTGTCCTGCCCGCCGTGGGCCATCACGAGGTTCTATGGATCAATTCCGAAACACTGGAGGAAAGCGGACGCACCCAGACCTATGGCCAGCCGGTCTTTGCCATGGCGCGCCCCGACGGGCGGCATGTCTGGGTGAACTTTGCCCATCCGCTCAACGACACGATCCAGGTGATCGACACGGTGAGCAAGGAAATCATCCACGAGTTCAAACCCGGCCCCGCCGTGCTGCACATGGAGTTCACGCCGCGTGGCAACGAGGTCTGGATCAGCGTGCGCGATGCCGGAAAGGTCATGATCTACGACACGCACAGCTTTGAAAAGCTGCGCGAGATTGACGCCGACAGCCCCTCGGGCATCTTTTTCACAGCGCGTGCGCACAGGACGGGACTGTAAGCCATGAAGATCGTTGCCGACCCGATTGACCGCCTTTTGCTGGATGATTTCCAGCGTGATTTCCCGATCACCGCGCGCCCCTTTGCCGAGCTGGCCAAGGCGCTGGAGATTACCGAGGACGACGTGCTCGACCGCCTGTCCAAGATGCAGAATAGCGGACGGATCACGCGGGTCGGCGCGACCTGCGCGCCCAACACCGTGTCGGCCAGCACGCTGGCCGCCGTGGCGGCACCAGATGAGCGGATCGAAGAGGTTGCTGCGATCATCGGACAGGAACCGGGTGTGAACCACTCCTACGAGCGTGAAGATGAATGGAACCTGTGGTTCGTTGCCACCGGGCCTGACCGCGCCCATGTGGATGCATCGCTGGCGCGGATCGAGGAACGTACGGGCCTGCGTGTTCTGGCTCTGCGCCTCGTGCGGCCCTTCAATGTCGATCTCGGCTTCCGCCTCAATGGTGGCGAGGGGACACGCGGTGCACCTCCCGCGGCAAAACAGGCCGATTGTTCCGCGCTGCGCCCGGGTGATCAGGACATCCTGCAACTTCTGACCAAAGGCATGCCGATCGTGGCTCAACCCTATGCCGCCCTTGCCGAAACGCTGAACCGCAGCGAGGCCAGCGTGCTTGAACGCGTTGATCGACTGGTAGACTCTGGCATCATTGCCCGACTTGGCGTGATCGTGCGGCACCGCGCGCTGGGATGGCGCAGCAATGCCATGGTGGTCTGGGATCTGTCGCCCGACCAAATTACGGTGGCGGGCCCGAAACTGGCCGCTCAGCCAGGCGTGACCCTGTGCTACGAACGCACGCCCGTCGAGGGCGTCTGGCCCTACCGCCTATACTCCATGATTCATGCCCGCAGCCGTGGCGAGGCGCTGGAAGCGCTGGAAAACGCGGCCAAACTGCCCGAACTGCAAGGGGTACGGCATCAGGCGCTGTTTTCCACCCGCTGCTTCAAACAGACCGGCGCAATGATCACCGCCCCCAAGGAGAGCGCAGCATGAGCGAGCTTGACCAACTGGACCGCGACCTGATCAACCGGTTGCAGGATGATCTGTCCTTGGACCATCACCCCTTCAAGGTTTTGGCCAAGGAGTTCGGGATCACCGAAGACGAGGTGCTCACCCGGATCCGTCAACTGCGCGCCGATGGTGTTCTGACCCGGTTTGGCCCGTTCTTTGATGCCCATGCGATGGGGGGTGACTTTTGCCTGTGCGCCATGGCGATCCCGGAAGACGACTTTGAAACCGTGCTAACCAAAGTCAATGCGCGCCCCGAGGTTGCGCATAATTATGAACGTACGCATCGGTTGAACATGTGGTTCGTGCTGGCCTGTGAAACGCCAGAAGCGATCGGACAGGTGGCCGAAGAGATCGAACAGGACACCGGGTACAGGGTACTCCAGTTTCCCAAGCTTCAGGAATTCTACATCGGGTTTCGGGTTGCCGCATGACACTTGACGCTACAGACCGCCGCATCGTTGAAGCCCTTCAAGGGGGGCTGCCGCTTGTCCCGGCGCCTTATGCCAAGGTGGCCTCGGAGCTCGCCATTCCAGAAGGCGAACTCACCAAACGTTTGCAGGCGATGAAAGACAGCGGCGTGATCCGCCGGATCGCCGCCGCACCGAACCACTACAAGCTTGGCATGACCGCCAATGGCATGACCGTCTGGGACGTTCAGGATGATCGCCTGGCCGAGCTTGGCGCACAGATCGGTGCCCTGCCTTTTGTCACCCATTGCTACGAGCGTCCGCGCGCGCTTCCTGACTGGCCTTACAACCTGTTTGCCATGGTGCACGGGTCTTCCAAGGACGAGGTCGAGGAAAAACGCCAGCAGATCGTGGCCCTTCTGGGCGATGCGCTGCGGGGCTGTGACACGCTCTATTCCACCCGGATTCTGAAAAAGACGGGGCTTCGGCTTCGTAAGAAAGGGGACTGATATGTTCCGCCTCACCGAATACATGCACCAGCTGGTCAAGCCGACACCCGCGCGGCACCGCAACCCCGATCGCGCCGTGAAGCCGGTGGTGATCTGGAACCTGACCCGGCGCTGCAATCTCAAATGCCGCCATTGCTATACCGTTTCGGCGGATGTGAACTTCCCCGGCGAACTGTCCGAGCAACAGGCGTTCGACACGCTTGAGGATCTGGGTCAGTTCAAGGTCCCGGCGATCATCCTGTCGGGTGGCGAGCCGCTGGACAGCCCCTATCTTTTCCCGCTGGCGGAACGGGCGCGCAAGCTGACCCGCGTTCTGGCATTGTCGACCAATGGCACCAAGATCCACGGCGAAACCGCCGACCGCGTGACCGAGATCGGCTTCAACTATGTTGGTATTTCCATCGACGGGATCGGCGCGACCAATGACTGGTTCCGCGGTGTCGATGGCGCATTTGACGATGCCGTGCGCGGCGTGCGCGAGCTCAAGAAACGCGATGTGCGCGTGGGTCTGCGCTTTTGCCTGACCGAAGGCACACAGCACCACCTGCCCGATCTTCTCAAGCTTTGCGACGACGAGGGCGTGGACAAGTTCTACCTCAGCCACCTTGTCTATGCCGGGCGCGGCGACAAGAACCGGGGCGAGGATGCGCATCACCTGATGACCCGCAAGGGCATGGACCTGTTGCTGGAACGCGCTTGGGAATCTGCCAATGGCGGGCGCGAATTGGATATCGTGACCGGCAACAACGACGCCGACGCGGGCTATTTCCTGCAATGGGCAGCTGAGCGGTTCGACGCCGACAAGGTCGCCCATCTGCGCGACCACCTCGTGGCCTGGGGCGGCAACAGCTCTGGCCTTGGCGTGGCCAATATCGATTTCCTAGGCAAGGTGCATCCTGACACCTACTGGTCGGATTATACCGTCGGCAACGTTAAGACGACGCCGTTTTCCGAGCTTTGGACTGGTGACGATCCGATGCTGGCCACCCTGCGCACCCGGCCGCGCCCCCTGAAGGGCCGTTGCGGCGCCTGCGCGATCAAGGATGTCTGTGGCGGCAACACCCGCATCCGCGCATTGCAGGTTACGGGCGATCCGTGGGCCGAAGATCCGGCCTGCTACCTGACAAATTCCGAGATCGGTGTCGATGAGGCCGAACGGCTGAGCGTCACCCCGTTTCGAGGCAAGAAACATGACCCGCAACACCAGTTCTTCTGACCCCTTCGTCGGCGCGCGTTCGGACGCCTACCGCATGAGTATTTTCGGCAAAATGAAGATAGGACGAATGCTGACCACGCTGGCGGCCGTGTTCCTGTCGGGCATGGCGTTTGCCGGAGCCAAGGAGGATTACGCCGAGCATTGTGCCTCGTGCCATGGAGAAGATCGGCTGGGCGGTTCGGGACCGGCGCTGATCCCCGAAACCTTGCGCAAGATCCGAGGGCCGAACCTGGCCGAAGTCATCCTGAACGGGCGCGTAGCGACGCAGATGCCGGCCTTCAATGAAGAGCTGGATCAGGCGCGGGCAGATGCCATTGTCGAACTGCTCAGAACCCCGCTTGAGGCGCTCCCTCCGTGGGGTGAAGCCGAGATCAACGCCAGCCGCGAGATGAACCCGGACTATACGCCGGTGGATGGACCCGTTTGGGATGCAGACCCGATGAACATCACCGTTGTCGTGGAAACGGGGGACCATCACGTCAGTGTTCTGGATGGCGACACGTTCGAGGTACTTGACCGGTTTCCGACGCCTTTTGCCGTGCATGGCGGGCCGAAATACGATCCGACTGGGCGGTATCTGTTCATCATGTCGCGCGATGGCTGGGTGCAGAAATATGACATCTACGCGCTGCAGACCGTCGGTCAGGTGCGCGCAGGGCTAAACAGCCGCAATATCGCGATGTCGAGTGACGGCAAATGGCTGGCCGTGGCCAGCTATCTGCCCAATCTGCTGACCATCCTAAATACCGAAGATTTGACCGTCGCCAAGGTGCAGCCCGTAGTGGGCAAGGATGGCACACCAAGCCGCGTGTCGGCCGTCTATCAGGTGCCGCCGCGCGAAAGCTTTGTGCTGGCGCTCAAGGATGTGCCGGAGATCTGGGAGATCTTTTACGGCAAAAATCCCCCACAATTCGGCTTTGCCCATGACTGGCGCACCGAGGGTCTGGCACACAAGGATATTCCCTTCCCCCTTCGCAAGATCACATTGCCCGATTATCTCGACGATTTCTTCTTTGACCAGACCTATGAATACATCATGGGCGCGTCCCGTGATGGGGCCGAAGGCACCGGCGGGCAGGTCATCGACCTTGTCATCGGTCACAAGATCGCCGATCTCGACCTGCCGGGCATGCCGCATCTGAGTTCGGGCACCACCTGGGAACGTAATGGCACTACCGTGATGGCAACCCCGCACATGCGCGGTGGCGTGGTGTCGGTGATCGACATGTCGACATGGGAAACCATCAAGAAGATCGAAGCCAAAGGGCCGGGGTTCTTTGTGCGCAGCCACGAGAACTCGCGCTATGTCTGGGCCGATGTCTTTTTTGGCCCCAACCGGGATCTTATGCACGTCATCGACAAGCAAAGCCTTGAGATCGTGAAAACGTTGCAACCCGCCGTCGGCAAGACCGTTGCGCATGTCGAATTCACCAAGGATGGGCGTTATGCGCTGGTTTCGATCTGGGAAGACGATGGCGCGGTGATCGTTTATGATGCCGAAACTCTGGAAGAAGTGCGCCGCCTGCCGATGCGCAAACCCTCGGGAAAATACAATGTCTGGAACAAAATCACCTTCTCCGAAGGCACCAGCCACTGAGGCCGACAATGCCGAACCCGTCTATTGGACGGTTCGGCGCCTGTCGCTCTGGTTCTTTGTCTTTGCGTGGGGCGCGGTCGCAATCAACCTGTATTTTATCGGGTTGATGTGGCAGGCGCTGGGCTGGACCGCGCTGGAGCCCGTGATCACAATCCTTCTGGCATTCCCGCTGGCCTTTCCGGCGACCTGGCTCTGCGCCAAATGGATTCGCGGGCTGATGGACGAGGCCGAAAGCTAAACTTACGGATGGGCGGTGTACCGCATGGGATTTCATTGGTTGCCATGTTAGAATTCGAGGGTTCTTAACGCCTGCGCGGGGATCCGATGTTTTCGTTTTTGTGTGATTTCCTTAGGCCATTCACCACTCCGGTCACGCTCGCGACACTTGCAATCACCTTTGCAGCTGCAACTGCGCAAGCCGAAGATCGGCACTTGGCCGGCAACCAGATCGCCAAGGTCACAGAGACCGAAGCAACTGTCGGATTCCGTCACGGGTCATTCATCGTTGCACCGATTCCTTTTTCCAATCCCCTGATCGGGGCCGGTCTGGCGCTTGGAGCGGGATACCTGTTTCAGGCAGATCCGGCCTCGCGAACATCCATGCTCGGGATTGGTGCCATGAAATCGGAAAATGGGAGCGAGGCCCATGGTCTTTCGTTCAAGCTTGCTCTGGACGAGGATCGTTGGACATTCTCCTCGACCTTGGCAGAAGCGAATTTGAACTACGACCTTTTGGCGGGTCCAGTTGCGATTCCGCTTCTGCAGACCGGCAGGTTCGCCAAGGTCCAGCTCGATCGCAAGGTTGCGTCGAATTTCAAGGTCGGGATCCTGGGCAAGTATCTCGACACTGACATTTCCTCGGGAAACCCCAACTTCTCCGGTCTGCCCGGCAACTATCGTCTTCTCGGCGGCCTGACGACCTATAGCCTTGGTCTGGTCGCGGAATATGACACGCGGGACAGCGACCTCTATCCGAAAGACGGCACGCATCTTGTGGCGACCGCATTAGCCAACGAAGTGCAATCTTCCAGCGTGACGGATTATTCCAAGACAACCGCCCTGTTTTCCCACTACACGCCCATTGGCGCGGAAAACGTGCTCGCCCTGCGCGTGGCGGGATGCGGCACGAATGGCAGCGTTCCGTTTTTTGATCTGTGCTCGATTGGCGGGACGGATGCGATGCGTGGGTTCAACCCCACCCAGTATTTGGGTCCACGGCTCCTATCGGCCCAAGCGGAATATCGGCACCGCCTGTCGGATCGATTCGGCTTTGTGGCGTTCGTGGGGGCGGGAAGCGTTGGATCGTCTTTCAATTCACTGGACCGCAGCGGCTATGCCGGAGGGGTGGGAATCCGCTATCGTGTTTCCAAGACGATGCCCGTCAATTTCGCAATCGACATGTCCTACAACGACGAAGGTGACTCCTTGTTGTACATTTCCGTCGGCGAAAGATTCTAGCACTGATTGATAGGACATTTCAAAACGCCGTCCGACATGGAATGGAAGGATTCGGGTCTATGCCCGCTGCGCCAGAATCCCGTTCTTACGCTGTACTTGGCCCTTTGACTTGACCGGAACGCTGCCCAAAAAGCGGAAACCTGCACGACTGTCATTTATGAACTGGTAAATTCGCCTGGCATTGGATATCCATAGGCAAACTTTGTAATAGTATCACATATCATGAACACCCTGACCATTAACTCCCTTGTCTTCCGCTGGCCTAACAGCACGACACCCGTGCTTGATCTGGCTTCGTTTGCGCTCGCCCCTGGCGAGAGCGTTCTTCTCAAAGGTCCCAGCGGTATTGGCAAATCCACCCTTTTGTCGGCAATTGCCGGTGTCGTCGACATTCCAGCCGATGCCATCTCGGTCGCAGGCGCCGACGTGGGCGCGCTGTCCGGCTCTGCGCGCGACAGGTTCCGGGTCGATCACCTTGGCCTTATCTTTCAGGTTTTCAACCTGCTGCCTTGGCTCAACACGCTGGACAACGTGCTGTTGCCCTGCCGATTTTCCAACCGCCGCCGCGATCGCGCCGGACACGACCCGCAAGAGACGGCCCGCGCACTTCTCACGGATCTCGGGCTGGGAGAGCCTGCGCTGATGTCCGCCCCAGCCAGCACGCTCAGCGTTGGTCAGCAGCAACGCGTCGCGGCCGCCCGCGCCCTGATCGGCGCACCGGAACTGATCCTTGCTGATGAACCCACCTCGGCGCTTGATGAGGCCACCAAGCACCAGTTCGTTGAACTGCTGATGCGGGAATGTGCCCAAGCCAACGCCGCGCTTTTGTTCGTCAGTCATGACACCGGGCTTGAGCAACATTTCGACCGGGTTGTCGACTTTCGTGATCTGAACAGGGGGGCATCGGCATGATCTCTCTGGGTATCCAAAGTCTCTGGAACCGGCGTTTTGTCGTCCTGCTTACCGTGTTCTCCATCGCGCTCAGCGTTGCCCTGATCCTTGGCGTCGAGCGTCTGCGCAGCCAGGCAAGGCTGGCTTTTGCAAATTCCGCCTCGGGGATCGACCTGATCGTCGCGCCGCGCGGAAATGACGTACAAATCCTGATGGCCACGGTCTTTGGTGTCGGCTCGACCGGGTCTGGGCTGGACTGGGACACGTTCGAATATGTCTCTGACCTGCCGCAAACCGCTTGGGCCGTACCTGTCATGATGGGCGACAACCATCGCGGCTACCCGGTGATCGGCACCAGCCCGGCCTATTTCGAACATTTCCGACATTCCAACGGGCAGGAGCTTCGTTTTGCCTCCGGTCATGCTTTTGAGGATGCACATGACGCTGTGATCGGGGCCGAAATCGCTGCCGAGTTCGGCTATGCACCGGGCACCGAGATCATCAACGCCCATGGCAGCGGATCGGTGGCCTTTCACAAGCATGATGAAGCCCCGTTTACCGTATCCGGTGTTCTTGCCAAAACCGGAACGGCGGTGGACCGCATGGTTCTTATCTCGCTCGACGGATTTGACGCGCTGCATCAGGACGAAGCCCCCGGTGAAAGCGATCCGTTCGAAACCCTGGGCACTGACTCCGCGCCTACTGAACCGACATCGGATCACGATCACGACGACCATGCGCACGACGCGCATGAAGTCCGTGTCGAAGCTGATCCTGACGAACACGCGCACGACACGCATGAAGAACACTCCGACGCGGATCATAGCAAGCATGAAAAGGATGCGCACGAGCGCCACACCGAAGCCGACCATGACGAACACGCGGGCCATGCGCATGAAGAGCACGGCCATGAACCCGAGCAGATCAACGCGATCTATGTGGGTCTCAAATCAGCCTCGGGCATTCTTGGCGTACAACGCGCCCTGAACGAAACCGCACCCGAACCTTTGTCGGCTGTCATGCCCAACGTCGCCCTGTTGCAACTCTGGTCGATCACCGGCACCGCCGAAGGAGCCCTGCGCATCATGGCAGCGGCCGTGGCCGTGGCGGGCATGGTGGGTATGGTGGTGATGCTGTCCGCAGCGCTTGAATCCCGCCGCCGCGAATTCGCCATCCTACGTTCTGTGGGCGCCACGCCGGGCACGATCTTTGGCCTGATCGTTCTAGAAGCGGTGCTAGTCACCCTTGGCGGCCTTGCGATTGGCCTCGCGCTCCTGACAATCGGCGCATTGTTGGCCGACCCCGTGCTTTCGGCGAACTTCGGCTTTCGCATGGGCGCGGCCCTGTCACTTCCACGCGAGGGGCTTTTGATCCTCGCGGTTTTCTGCTTTGGTTTCCTGGCCAGCCTACTGCCTGCACTGCGTGTCTATCGCATGACGCTGGCGGACGGCTTGACCATGCGCCTATAGGAGTTGGAACGACAATGCGCTTTGCCACCGCGACGGCCTGTGTTCTTGCACTGGGTTCCACAACGATAGCCTTTGCCGCCGAACCCACAGAGATTCAGTGGAACACGCTGATCCCGGCAGCTGAGCCTTATGACAACCCTTTTGCAGATCTGGACCAAGCCGACATTCGGTCCCTGGCCAAGCTTCTGCGCCTCGAAGCCCTGCTGGAAGACAAGGAAGACCCCCAGATTCGCGCCGAAGCGACCGAATTGCGTGCGGGCCTGATCGAACGGGGGCTCGACGTGGACGCACTGTTCGCACAGCGCCTCGTGATCATGGAAAAGCGGATCAACGCAGCCCGCTCACCCAATCCCGAGATTCTGGGGCAATCTGTACGCCTGCCTGGCTACATCCTGCCTCTTGAATTCAAGGGCGAAGAAGCGGTCGAATTTCTTCTCGTCCCGACAGTCGGTGCCTGTATCCACACCCCGCCGCCAGATGCCAACCAGATCGTACACGTCACTTACCCCAAGGGAATCAAGGTCGACGGCATGTTCGAACCGGTCTGGATCGCGGGCCAGATGCAGTCAGAGTTTGCAACTGAAAACCTCTACATGGTGGATGGCACCACGGAAGTGGAGATCACCTACCAGATGTCAGCGGATCTCGTTGAACCTTACAGGTGACTCATGAAAAAACCCCGCTAGGCAGCGCCGCGCGGGGTTTTTTGCATTAGGCTGCTTCGAAACGGCTCAGGTCTTGGCCGCTTCCTTTGCCATTGAGTCGGACTCTTCGGTATCCTGCTCAGCAGATGTCTCCTGTTCGGCCACGCTGGCTTCGACGACGTCCAACTCGTCTTCTTCAGCAACAGTTTCGGCCTCTTCTTCCGAGTGATCCTCAAGCGCGCCAACGATCAGCGGCAGCATCTCGACACCTGTGCCAGCACCAGCTTCGGTCTGCGGCGGAGCAACCCAACTCAGCGTGTCAAAGCTGTGGCAGTTTTCACAGGTCGGCACCCATTCCGAATGGATGTTGTGGCACTTGTCACAAACCCATTGCGGCCCGCGCGGCGCAGTGAGCGCCTTGGCAAGGAAGCCTTTCACAACCGCGTCCGACGCACCTTCTCCCCGTTCGACCGCCGCCATGATGGTCAACGACCGCTGGGTTGGGTCGGTTTCGTACAGATCGCCCAGCGCACGGCGTGCGCCTGGGAAATCCTCGGCCGCGATATGCAGCTCTGCCATGAGCATTTTGGCCTCAGCGTGATCCGGGTTGCCCTTGATCAGCCCCTTGAACCGCTTGATCCGCGCATGGGGCGTCTCGTCCGGCTCGATCGCGGCAAATGCTGCGGCCAGATCGGGATGCGGCTGAGCATCCCATGTCTTTTTCAGCAACCTGGTCGCATTGCGCGGCTTGCCCTGCGCTATATAGCCCCGCGCCGCCATGACAGCCGCCGGAATCAGGTCGGGCGACAGACGATTTGCCTCGATCGCGCGCTCGCGCGCCTCGATCGAGTTTTCTTCGTTCACGACGTCCTTGGCCTCGCCCAGCGCCAGCACCGCGTCGCGGCGGCGATGCACGTCACGCGGCAGGGTGCCATGCTTCAACTTGGCATTCAGCGTCCCACGCGCCCCGCTCCAGTCCTTGGTCTCGGTCTGAAGCCGCAGCAGCATATCCTGCACTTCCTCGTGGCGTGGTTTAAGCGCGAATGCGGTCTCTGCCAGCTTGAGCGCAACATCCGTCTTGCCCTCGTCGAGCTTCTGTTTCATCAGGCCGCGCACCCCGACAAACCGCGTGCTTTCGTCCTTGAGAAGTGTCTTGTAGACCTCTTCCGCCTTGCGCTTGTCGCCGCTCATCTCTGCGGCCTGCGCGGTGATCAGATTGGTCAGCTCCGGCTGCTTGAGGTATTTCTCGGCCTTGCGCGCTTTGTCCATGGCAATGCGCCCTTCGCCCGAGGCCAGCGCCATCAACCCGTCTGCCAGAGCCTGATAGCCTTTGCGCTCACGGTTGCGGTCGAAATAGCGGCTGATCGCGGTTTCGTCCCCGTTCAGGAACTTGAGCACCGCCACCAGAAGCGCGGCCAGCTTGATCGCCAGCCAGACAATCGCAACGAGCGCAACAAGCGCCAGCACCGCCTGGAACGGACCCAGCGAGTATTCGACCCCGGCAACCGTGATCATGACCCCGCCTTCGCTTTCCAGCAGATAGACGGAACCATAGGTCAGACCGGCAATGACGGCGACAAAGACAAGAATTTTAATCAATGACCAGAGCATGGAATGACCTTCAGTTGCTGTTCAGGCTTTGCGCCAGTTCTTCGGCGGCCGTGGTGGCTGCCAAACGGATTTCTGCAGAGGCGCGCCACTCTGCCATGACCGATTTCGGGCCTTCTGCCAGTGTATCCAACTCCGCCAGCCCATCCGCCAGCCGCCCTTCACGCATGGCCGCCTCGACCCGACTCAGTATGGCGTCTGTGTCCGTGCCTTCCTTGGGTTCGACCGACCGCGCGCCCAGATGCGATTTCAGGAATTCGCCCAGCTTGTTGCCCTTGCCTTCATCCACCTTCTCGGCCCGCGCCTGCGCAAGGGCGGCCCGCGCATGATCGGGATAGGCATCCAACAACGCTGCCATGGTGATCACGCCGTCATCCGCATGGGCTTCAAGGACGTCCGGCACGGTTTTTCCTGTGGCCGACCCATAATCCACGATTGCCGCGCGATATGACGCGCCGGAATCAAGCGCCGCCACGATCCGTGTCACGGCAGAGCGCGCAAGGGCCGCTTGCGCCGACAGGGCGGCGTTATCTTTCAACTCGGCCGCTTCCGCCTTTTGCGCCGCGACCAACTCTTTGAGCTCTTCGACCTCGCGCTCGTAGGCCGCAATGGCTGCCGCCGACAGCCCTTCATTCAGCGGGCGCTTCTCGATATCGGTGAGGCGCTGGTTCAGCGTGGCGACCTGTCCGGCCACCTTTTCGACCCGCGCGCCCAGCGCATTGGCGGTTTCGTTGAGCCCCGCAACACCCAATGTGGCTTCGTGCGCGGCGTTGGCGGTCTCGCCAATCTTGGCCTGGTTGCTTTGCAATTTGGCGATCAGGTCGTCCTGATCTCCGATCTGCTGACGCAGCGAGGCCAGGTCTTCGTCATAGTTCGCGCCAAGCCCCAGCTGATCCCCGAAATAGACCGCAACGCCAAACCCGATCGCCCCGGCAATCACACCGCCGATCACAAGCGGGACAACACCCCCCTTGCGCGGCTCATCGACCGGGGTCGTGGGTGTGTTCGACACGGGCACCGAGACGTCTTCGGCGGGTTCCTCGACAAACTCTTCTTCAATTTCCGTGTCGGGATCGGCCACGTTGTCCCCGGAGTCGTCAGAAGGCTCATCCATTTCGACCGGCGCGTCATCCTCGACGCCTGCGTCTGTTTCCTCGTCCGGCAGATCCACGTCTTCTGGCGGAATATCTTCGATGATTACGGCGTCGTGAATCTCATCAATTTTCGGCGCCTCCGCCTCAATCTTGTCTTCTGCCGGTTTGTCGGTCTTGTCGGAGTTGCCCACCAGTCACCCTTTCGAATCCGGTCTGAATATAACTTTCACCCAACAACTTAGGCGAGGACACCCGCGTCCTCAATGCGTCAGTCTGCACCCAACCGCGCCAAAATGGCACCTATCATGGCGTCCGCCGTCGGTTCCGCCGCAACGTCAATACGCGCAACACCTGCTTTGGCCAGAATATCGGCAACTGCGGTGCTGATCGCGATTCCGACCAACGGGGCGCGAAATGACCCCTCTGCAAGAAATGTCTCGGCACTTCTTGGCGAAAAAAGCGGCACCAATACAGGGGAGTTTCCCGACAGAAGCCGCCGCGCCTCCGGTCCGAGAGGTTCGGTTGTCTGTCGATAGACGACCGTCTCTGATGTTTCGATCCCCGCCGTGCTCAACCGTTGGGCCAGATCGCCGCGCGCGTGCTCCCCGCGTAGATGTAGCAGGCGGCCGTGGGGCGCATCGGCCAAAACCCGCTTGTAAAGCGCCTCGGCATCGCCCCCCGCAGATATAGCCTGCCATCCGGCGCGGGCCGCAGCCGCCGCTGTCGCATCGCCGACGCACCAGGCCGGCAAACTCCGCCCCTCAACAGCGGCCACTCCATTCATCGACGTAAACAGCACCCCGCGCAGACCCTCCGGCAGCGATACCGCCACAGGGTTGATCCGCATCAGCGGAGACGTCACGATCGGCGCCGTGACACCCGCATCCCTCAATCGCTGCGCGAATTTGCGCGACGCGGGGGCGGGCCGGGTCAACAGGATCGTGGGACAAGTGCCGTTCATGAGAAGCGCCGGGATTGTTTGAGCCGCCATCCGGTGTTACCTGCCATAAGACATTGGCGCAACGACAAGGATCAAGACAGCCCATGACAGGCACCCTGACCATTCTCGGGCTTGAAAGCAGCTGTGATGATACCGCCGCCGCCATCATCCGCCAGTCCGGCACCCAAGCGCCCGAAATTCTGGCCTCGGTCGTGCATGGACAAACGGACCTGCACGCCCCGTTCGGCGGCGTTGTCCCGGAAATTGCCGCCCGCGCCCACGCCGAAAAGCTCGACATCTGTATCGAAGAGGCGCTCTTGGCCTCCGGCCTGTCCCTGTCCGAAATCGACTCCATCGCCGTGACCGCCGGACCGGGGTTGATCGGCGGCGTACTTTCGGGCGTGATGTGCGCCAAGGGGCTGGCGACCGGGTTGGGTATCCCACTGATCGGGGTCAACCATCTTGCCGGTCACGCCCTCACCCCGCGCCTGACGGATCAGGTGGCTTTTCCCTACCTGATGCTTCTGGTCTCGGGCGGGCATTGCCAGTTCCTGATCGTCCATGGACCCGAACGCTTTTCCCGTCTTGGCGGCACGATCGACGACGCCCCCGGCGAAGCCTTTGACAAGACCGCGCGCCTTCTGGGGCTGCCCCAGCCCGGCGGCCCTTCGGTACAGGCCGAAGCGGAAAAGGGTGATCCGAAACGCTTTCGTTTCCCCCGCCCGCTGCTCGACCGGCCCGGATGCGACATGTCCTTCTCGGGTCTGAAAACCGCCCTGTTGCGCGCCCGCGACGCGGTGATTGCCGAAAAGGGTGGACTGACGAAACAGGACCGCGCGGATCTCTGCGCCGGGTTTCAGGCCGCGGTGGTCGATGTGCTGGCAGAAAAAACCCGTCGCGCGCTTGACCTGTACCTTGCGGAACACCCCGGCGAACCCGTCCTTGCCGTCGCAGGCGGCGTGGCCGCAAATACGGCCATTCGGGCAGGGTTAGAGACTGTTTGTGGCGAAAACGGCACCACCTTCACCGCCCCCCCCCTGCGGCTATGTACCGACAACGCGGCGATGATTGCCTATGCCGGGCTGGAACGGTTCCTCGCAGGCGATCATGACGACATGACCCTGTCTGCCCGCCCGCGCTGGCCACTGGACAAAACAGCACCCGCCCTTCTGGGCAGCGGCAAGAAGGGGGCCAAGGCATGAGTATCGCTGTCATTGGCGCGGGCGCATTTGGCACTGCACTTGCCATCTCCATCGCGCGCGGCGGCGCCGACGTGAGTCTTTGGGCGCGAGACACCAGCGCGTTGCAATCTACTCGCCAAAGCCCCCGCCTTCCAGGTGTCACGCTGCCGGAATCAGTCTCTATTACAGGGAATCTGGCACAATCCGCCTTAGCAGATACACTCCTGCTGGCGACTCCGATGCAGAGCCTTTCCACGGTACTGGATCAATTTGACACCCCTCTCTCTGGCAAGGCGCTGGTTGCCTGCTGCAAGGGCATTGACCTGAACACGCTCACCGGCCCAGCCGAAGTGCTCTCACGGCTCAAACCCGAGGCCACGCCCGCGATCCTGACAGGTCCCAGCTTTGCCGCCGATATTGCACGTGGCCTGCCCACCGCACTGACGCTCGCCTGCGAAGACGAGGCTACCGGCCAATCTTTGCAACATCAGCTCGCCACCCCAACCCTTCGGCTCTATCGCAGCACTGACGTCATAGGAGCCGAACTGGGTGGCGCGCTCAAGAACGTCATCGCCATCGCCTGTGGTGCCTGTATCGGCCAAGGCATGGGCGACAGCGCCCGCGCCGCCCTGATGACCCGTGGTTTTGCCGAGATGACGCGTCTGGCGATCCATCTCGGCGCGCGGCCTGAGACCCTCTCGGGCCTGTCCGGCATGGGCGACCTCGCCCTGACCTGCATGTCCGAACAGTCGCGCAACTACCGCTTTGGCCTTGCTCTTGGCCAAGAGAAGCCCTTTGATCCCACGATCACTGTCGAAGGCGCCAAAACTGCCGAGGCCGTGGCCCGGCTCGCCCAGCAGATCGGCCTTGATATGCCGATCTGCCAAATGGTCCACCAGCTTTCCACCGGCACGGTCAGCGTGACCGACGCCATCCGCACACTTCTGTCCCGACCCCTCAAGGAGGAATAACCCATGCGTATCGCTCTTATTGCCAAGGACAAACCCGGCGCGCTTGATATCCGCAAGGCCAACCGTGACGCCCATGTGGCCTACCTCAAATCCAGCGGCGACACCGTGGAAACCGCCGGACCCTTTCTTGATGACGATGGCAACATGTGCGGTTCACTGATCATCCTGAACGTCGAAGACATGGCCGAAGCCCAAACCTGGGCGGCAAACGACCCATACAAGGCAGCCGACCTCTTTGCATCGGTCGAGCTCATCGCCTGGAACAAGGTCCTGGGCTGATGCGCTATTGGCTTTTCAAATCCGAGCCTTCGACCTGGAGCTGGCAAAACCAGATCGACAAGGGCGACGCGGGCGAAGAGTGGGACGGCGTGCGCAACTACCAGGCGCGCAACTTCATGCGCGAGATGGCCGTTGGTGACCAGGGTTTCTTTTATCACAGCCAGAAAGAGAAATCCGTGGTCGGTGTTGTCGAGGTCATCGCCGAGGCCCACCCGGACAGCACCACCGACGATGAGCGCTGGGAATGCGTCGATATCAAGGCACTGAAGACCATGCCCAAGCCCGTATCGCTCGACATGATCAAGGCCGATCCGCGTCTGGCAGAGATGGTTCTGGTCAAAAACTCGCGCCTGTCGGTGCAGCCCGTGACAGAAGAGGAATGGGCGATCATCTGCGAAATCGGCGGTATGCAAGGCTGACAAATCGGGCATAGTTGCGCCAGGACCAATTGATCGGGAAACGAACCCATGGAAATTGCGATTGTCTTGGCCGCTGCGTTGGCCTCATATATTTTTGGCGCGATCTGGTACATGGCGCTGTCACAAGCCTGGATGAAAGCTGCCGGCGTCGAAGTTGGCGAAGACGGCCGCCCCGCCAACACAGGTAGCGCCATGCCGTATGTCGCGGCCTTCATCTGCGCCCTGCTTGTAGCAGGAATGATGCGGCATGTGTTTTCGCTCTCGGGGATAGAAACCGTTGGCGCGGGCTTTACCGCCGGGCTGGGCATCGGCCTTTTCCTCGCCGCGCCGTGGCTGGTCACCAACTATGCCTTTGCCGGGCGAAACCGGACACTGATGCTGATCGACGGGGGATATGCCGCAATTGGCTGCACCATCATGGGTGTCGTGCTGACCCTTCTTTGAGCCGAAAATAAAAACGGGGGCCCGGCGAAACAACCGGAACCCCCGTACCCCACGTGTTCCCTAACCACCACACGTGAATTCTAATAAGGTTCCGGCCATCCTGGCCCGGTACATTTAATTTACCGCTCGATCCGAGTCGCGGCAAATGCCAAGTACCTAAAATCAATGTCGAAATGAAAACGCCCGGACCGAGGGGACCGGGCGCTGCGCATGAAGTGATTTAAAGCAGGATCAGCCGTAGATGGCTTCCTTGCCGAAATGCTTGGTCAGCATGTAATAGACAACCGCACGATACTTGTTGCGCTCGGACCGGCCATAGGTCTCGATCACGGCATTGATCCCTTCCATGAGCTCGGGCCCATCCGACAGGCCCAGCTTCTTGATCAGAAAGTTGGACTTGACCGTTTCCAGCTCGCTGTCCTGAGACGCGGCAACGGTCGAGGCATCATCATTGTAGATCGCCGGACCACATCCGATCGTCACCTTGGTCAGCAGGTCCATATCCGGGTTCATCCCGCACTTGTTCCTGAGATCGTCCGCATATTTTGCAATCAGATCGTCACGTTTGCCCATGTGTTTTCTCCCTTTCACCGGCCAAAACTGCACCGCCGCAGTCGCGACCGTGGTTCACGATCAGGTTAGGCATCTCGCTGAACGACACAAAGGGGGAATCGAACAAGGTTTTCCCCCGGGCCGTCTATTTGGGAAACAGGAATGTCATAACCAGACGCCCCCCCCAGCCAGATGGCCCGCCAGGAGCGGAGTCGACATAACGGCGCACCCCAAGTCCAAGGCTGACCGGGCGGTTACCAAACTTGACCAGCTTGCTCACAATCACGTTGATCGGCACCGACGCCTGGTCCGTGTTCCAGTCATAGGTCGACTCGGAATTGATCGTATAGGTCCAGTTATTGTTGCCAGCATAGGCAAGGAATGGCTGGAAGAAGGTCGCATTGATACTTGCCGGTCCGCTGACATCCCAGATGTGATTGGCAAGCGCGCCATAGGTCCAACGCCCAGTCTGCTTGAGCGCAACCCCGGTGATGCCCGCCCCGAATGTGTCTGCGCCTAACGCGTTATCTGTGGCCGTCGGCAATAGGAAAACCGGCCCGACACCCCAGATCAACCCATTCGCTGTGGGACGCGATGGCGAAAAGAAGAAGCTTTGCACAACGTCGCCAATCCCTGACTGGCTTGTCCCACCAATGACGTTGTCCTGAGAAATCACCGGTAAAATAGTGCGTGAGATCAAGTTCCAGTCTGGAGAAAGCGCGATTGGCACGACCGGCTGGATGTTGAACGTAAAACGGCTGCCATTGCCAGCCCCTTGACCCTCGTCATAGTTCAGCTGGAAAGGCAGGCTGATCAGGTCGGACACCGGGTTGGACAATTGCTGTCCAAGATCTGCACCCTCATCCGCCGTCGCCGCGATACCCAGCGCCCAAATAGCTGCCGCAATGCTCAAAACTCTTTTCATGGCCAATCCACCCAAGGCTTGTATCTCCGCCACCCTAATACGGTTGCCGATTCCCGGCGACCACAATTCTGCTTAAAATAGAGAACCCGGCCAGATGCTGGCCGGGTTCTCTTTTTCATGCTCTTAGGTGGAGTTCAGTAACGATAGTGCTCAGGCTTGAACGGCCCATCAACTGAAACACCGATATAATCCGCCTGGCCCTGCTGCAGCTTGGTCAGCTTGGCGCCGATCTTGTCCAGGTGCAGCCGCGCAACCTTTTCATCCAGATGCTTGGGCAGAATATACACTTCGTTCTCGTACTGGTCGCCTTTGGTGAACAGCTCGATCTGTGCCAGAACCTGGTTGGTAAAAGACGCTGACATCACGAACGAAGGATGACCAGTGGCGTTACCAAGGTTCAAGAGACGGCCCTCGGACAAGAGGATCATGCGGTTGCCCGAGGGCATCTCGATCATGTCCACCTGTTCCTTGATGTTGGTCCACTTGTGGTTCTTGAGGTTCGCGACCTGAATTTCGTTGTCGAAGTGGCCGATATTGCCGACGATGGCCATGTCCTTCATCTCGCGCATATGCTCGATGCGGATCACGTCCTTGTTGCCGGTGGTGGTGATGAAGATATCCGCTGTCGACACTTCATCTTCCAGCGTGGTCACTTCGAACCCGTCCATCGCCGCCTGAAGTGCGCAGATCGGGTCAACCTCGGTCACCTTCACGCGCGCACCCGCACCGCGCAGCGACGCGGCAGAGCCCTTGCCCACATCGCCATAGCCACAGACGACGGCAACCTTACCCGCCATCATAGTGTCGGTGGCGCGGCGAATACCGTCCACGAGGCTCTCTTTGCAGCCATACTTGTTGTCGAATTTCGACTTGGTCACGCTGTCATTCACGTTGATCGCCGGGAAGGGCAGATGCCCCTTTTCCATCATCTGATAGAGGCGATGCACGCCCGTAGTGGTTTCTTCGGTCACACCCTGGATCATGTGGCGCTGCTTCACGAACCAGCCGGGGCTTTCCTTGAGCCGCTTCTTGATCTGCGCAAACAGCGCAACCTCTTCCTCGGATTGCGGGTTTTCGATGATATCCGTCTCACCCTCTTCGACGCGCGCGCCCAGCAGGATATAGAGCGTGGCGTCCCCACCATCATCGAGGATCATGTTGCAGCCACCCTCTTCGAACATGAAGATGCGATCCGCATAATCCCAGTATTCTTCCAGCGTTTCGCCCTTGATCGCGAACACCGGCACGCCCGACGCCGCAATCGCCGCCGCGGCGTGGTCTTGCGTCGAGAAGATGTTGCACGAAGCCCAGCGCACATCCGCGCCCAGCGCCACCAGTGTTTCGATCAGAACGGCGGTCTGGATCGTCATATGCAGCGACCCGGCAATCCGCGCACCCTTCAAGGGTTTGCTGTCGCCGTATTCCTCGCGCAGCGCCATCAGGCCCGGCATCTCGGTTTCGGCAATATCCAGTTCCTTGCGGCCAAACTCTGCAAGGCTGATGTCTTTCACGATATAGTCGGTCGCCATTGCGCCCTGCTCCTTTGATCCGTGGATTTGAGGGGACAGATAACATCGACCACCGCATTCGACAATGGCGTGTGTACAACCGGCGTTGCAGCACCCCGGATACGGCCCAAATCGGGTTGGCGGCCCCGCTTACATATGGTCTATTGCCGCGAAACGCGGAGCCTGATGTGACACCCCGAGCGCACACCCACAGAAAAGCGGTCATTTTCACGGTTGACGCGGGGTGGCTCGGCTATGCGCTGCTGGCGGCCCACCGTATCGTCACCCTTGCAACCCCCCTTGATTTCGACGTTATCATCGCGAGCCTCGACCCGCTTGCGATCCCGGACGACTTGGCCCAACTGGGTATTCGGAACGAAGTCCTGGACCTCAATGCTACGCTGCAAGGCGAAAACCTGCCCTTGCGCTGGCTGCCTTCGATTGCCTATCTGCGGCTCTGGCTTCCCGGTATCTTCCAGAACCAATACGACCGCATCCTTTACCTGGATGCCGACACCTACCTTTGCAGCCCAGATTTATCACGCCTGTTCGATGTCGATCTCGGTCCGCACGCGCTCGCTGCGGCGCTCGACAAGGAACATTTCTGGCAGGGCGAAAAACCGATCATCGACTTTGAAACCCACGACATCGCGGCCAACCGCTATTTCAATTCCGGCGTCCTCCTGATTGATACCACCGCCTTTGCCGAGCAAGGATTGCTTGCTGAGATGCTCGCCGTCAACCAATCGGGAATTACCCTCAAATACCACGACCAATCCCTTCTCAACATGGCCGTCCAGGGGCAGTTTGCCGAGCTTTCACCCCGCTGGAACTGGCAGTTTCCGAACAGGTTTCCGGCCTACACCCGGATGGCGCGCCCATGCCTGATCCATTTTTCAAACAACCCGCGCCCTTGGCAGGGCTACGAGGAAGAAACCCGCTTCCCGCGCCCCATCATCGAAACCTACGCCGTTGGCGACACATCCGCTCCCCCGGATCGCAAGCCGTTGCGAGAACCACTTTTGCATCAACTCGACAACCTCATCGGCCATGTGCAGTACCTGCCGCGCTACCTGCGATACATGTCGCGGCACAAGCACCCATTCGAAACCCGACTTTAGGCCACAATCCCCGTTGCGCATGGCGCTCCCCCTGCGCTAGGCACACTGCATCCAAAAAGAGGACTTCCCGTGGCGCGCGCTTGGCAAAGAATGCTCTCCGGTCGCAGGCTTGACCTGCTCGACCCGACCCCTGTGGATATCGAGATTGAAGATATCGCCCACGGTCTCGCTTTCGTGGCTCGTTGGAACGGGCAAACGCTCGGGGATTTTGCCTATTCCGTGGCCGAACATTCGCTGCTGGTCGAAGAGCTTTTCAGCCGCATGTACCCGACCGCACCAACTAAATGGCGCCTTGCCGCGCTTTTGCACGACGCCCCGGAATACGTGATTGGCGACATGATTTCCCCGGTCAAGGCCGCCGTCGGCCCGGATTACGGCAAGCTGGACGACCGCTTGACGGCAGCCATTCATATCCGGTTTGGCCTACCCGCCGAAACCCCGAAGCGGATCAAATCCCAGATCAAACGCGCCGACCGGATCAGCGCGTGGATGGAAGCCACCCAGATCGCTGGTTTCTCGACCGCCGAGGCGAACAAGTTCTTTGGCAAGCCGGACCCGGCCATCATCGATGGCCTGTCGATCCGCCTGCGCCCACCGCTTGAGGTACGCGCCGACTATACCGCGCGCCACGCAGACCTGTTGGCCCAGCTATGACCCTGCATATCCGCCGCGCCGGCGCGCTCGACAGCGGCGCCATGAGTGATCTGTTGAACGAGATCATCGCCATCGGAGGCACCACCGCCCTCACCGCTCCCATGTCGCGCGACGCCTTTCAGGCCAAGATGGAGAAAAATGCGGCCCACTCGGCCTGGCACCTGGCCGAAGACGCTTCCGGCACGCTGCTCGGCTTTCAATGGATTGCCCCCTACCCCGACCTGCCGCCCGAGGCCTGCGACATCGCCACCTTCGTGTGCGTGGGCCGCACGGGACTGGGCACCGGATCGGCGCTTTTTGAGGCCACAAAAACCGCCGCGCGCGCCCTGGGCTATGATTGGATCAACGCCAATATCCGCGCCGACAATTCGGGGGGTCTGGCCTATTATCAAAGCCGGGGGTTCGAACCCTACCAACGGCTGACAGGGGTCACCTTGTCCGATGGCCAGACCGTCGATAAAATCCTGAAACGCTACGAGTTGTAACGCCCCGCACTTTCATTGTTCCAAAAATACTCACATCCACCCTGTCCACATACCCCGAACCGAGCGGTTCACGCCACCGACGCAATACCGACAGGATACCGACGCATTACCGACGTCGCAAAACGGTGCTTTCAGGATGTCTTAACGCGGGCTGCGCTTGGCCAGGATACGCTGCAATGTCCGGCGATGCATGTTCAACCGGCGGGCCGTTTCACTCACGTTGCGGTCGCACAATTCATAAACCCGCTGGATATGTTCCCACCGCACCCGGTCCGCGCTCATCGGGTTTTCCGGCGGCGGGGGAAGCTCCCCTTCCCGGCTGATCAGCGCATTCATGATATCGGCCGCATCTGCGGGCTTGGACAAATAGTCGGTCGCCCCGATCTTGACCGCCGCGACGGCGGTGGCAATCGCGCCATAGCCGGTCAGCACAACAACCCGGGAATCCTCGCGTTTTTCGCGCAGCACCTCGACCACATCAAGCCCGTTGCCGTCTTCCAGCCGAAGATCCACAACCGCGTATGCCGGGGGGCGGGCCGTGGCAATCGCCTTGCCTGCCGCGACGGAAGAAGCGGTTTCCACTTCGAACCCGCGTTTTTCCATGGCTTTGGCCAACCTGCGCAGAAACGGCTCGTCATCATCCACCAGAAGCAAGGATTTGTCCGGTCCGATCTCCTGCAGGTTTTCTTCCACCATGCGCCTCTTCCCTATAGCATTTTCCAAGTTTTAACTTGGTGCACGGCCCGGGTCAAACGCCATGGAACTATTACATGTTTTCAAGGAAGCACCCTACCCGTTCCGCCATCTGATCAGGTGTCACATCCCGGCGGAAATACTCGACAAACCCGTGCCCGGGCAGCGTCAAATAGGTAAAGGTCGAGTGGTCCACGAGGTAGAATTCCTCGTCCCCGTCCTCGGGTTCCTGTTTTTTGTAATAGGTGCGATAAGCTTGGCTGGCCGCCTTGATCTGCGCAGGTGAGCCGGTCAGCCCCAACATGCGCGGGTGCAGGTAGTCGGTGAACTCCGCCATGACCTCCGGCGTATCACGTGCCGGGTCGATCGAGATGAATACCGGCTGAACCATTTTTCCATTTGTTTCAAGGATTTCAACGGCTTCCGCGTTGCGCGACGTGTCCATCGGACAGACATCGGGGCAAAAAGTGTAGCCGAAATAAAGCAGCGACGGTTCCGTCAGAACATCCTTGTCGGTCACGGTTTCCCCGGTCTCGCTGACCAGTTCAAACGGCCCGCCAATAGCAGACGCTCCCCCGGCCACCTGCCCTTCTCGGCACTGGGCAAACTGATCATCGTCACCCGTGTCTCGAGAGATGAACCAAATTCCACCCAGAACGAGGATCGTGGCAAAAACGGCAATGATGGCGGCAATACGGGCCATGGCGGCACCTCTGGCAAAGTCATGTTGAATGATGTCTGGCAGAGACCTAACAATTGATCGGGCAGAGACAAGTGGAAAGGCGCGCCAATGTCGGATTTTTCAAGTGAACTGCTCTCTGTCGGGGGCCGGAGAAACTGGATTCGGCTGCGCACCATCATCTTGGTCCGCTGGATCGCCATTTTCGGGCAGGTCGTCGCTCTGGTGATCGCACAGTTCACTTTTGATCTCGAACTGGAATTCGGGCTTTGTTATCTGGCGGTGGGCATTTCTGTGATCGGCAACCTGATCGCGATGTTCGTCTTCCCGGAAAACAAGCTGCTGTCGGAAACCGAAAACAGCTTCATGATCCTTTTTGACCTGTTGCAGCTTTGTTTCCTGCTGTTCCTGACGGGGGGGTTGAACAATCCGTTCTCTGTTCTGGTGGTCGGTCCGGTGACAATTTCCGCGTCGGTTCTTTCCGTACGCTCGACCGTGATCATCGCGTCGCTTGCCATCGCGCTCGTCACGATCATGCTGGAATACTATATGCCCCTGCGCACGCAGCAGTATTTCGTGTTGCGTATCCCCGATGTGTTCCTGTTCGGCAGCTGGGCCGCCATCGTGATCGCAATCCTGTTCAGCTCGGTTTATTCGCGCCGCGTGGTTTCGGAAATGTCCTCCATGTCCGAAGCGCTTGCCGCGACTCACATGGCGTTGGCGCGCGAACAGAAGTTGACCGACCTTGGCGGTGTTGTCGCCGCCGCCGCGCATGAACTTGGGACGCCACTCGCCACAATCAAACTCACCAGCGCCGAGCTGATGGAGGAGCTCGACGATCACCCCGAATTGCGCGAAGACGCCGCGCTGATTCGCGAGCAGGCGGATCGGTGCCGCGATATCCTGCGCTCAATGGGGCGTGCCGGAAAGGACGACCTGCATCTGCGCAAGGCACCCCTGTCAACCGTGATAGAAGAAGCCGCCGACCCGCATCTCGGTCGCGGTAAAGATGTCCTGTTCGAACACCACGATCTTGAAAACGCGCCCATGGTCCTGCGCCGACCAGAAATCATTCACGGCCTGCGCAATCTCGTCCAGAACGCCGTGGATTTTGCGTCCACCACGGTCTGGGTGGAAACGGAATGGACAGACTATACGATTTCCATTCGCATCATGGACGATGGTCGCGGTTACCCTCCGCACCTGATCGGACGGATCGGGGACCCCTTCGTGCGACGCCGCAGATCTGAACGGGACCGCGCACAGCGCCCGGGTTACGAAGGCATGGGGCTTGGTCTTTTCATTGCCAAGACTCTGCTCGAACGGTCTGGTGCAGAACTCAGCTTTGCCAACGGGTCGGGCGATTTCACTCCCAACAGCGATGAGCCTTCACGGTCTGGCGCAATTGTCGAGGTCGTCTGGCCGCGGCATCTGATCGATGCCGTCTATGGCGAGCATGCGGTGGAGATGGGGCAAAACCCGGTGATTTCTCAATAGGTTTTTGTGGGTTAACAGATCCTTAACCCTGGCCGGACGACTATGTTTTCCCGGACCCCATCACGAGAGGCCCCCAATGTTTGACTCTGGGCTCATTTCCTATGTCTTTGCCGTCCTTGTCAGCACGGCCATCGTGCTCACGGTTCTGACGCTGGGTCATCGCCTGCGGAAATCAGGAGAAACGACAGAACATACCCATGGCCGCACGAGCCACGAGGCGGCCATCTTTCTTTTTCGCGCGGGCGTACTGGTGGATGCCAACCCGCTTGGGTTGGAACGGATCGGTCCTTTGCGGTCTGCGGAATATGTCTGGGGCGATCTGTATCAAGCGCTTGTGTCTGATTTCCCCGAATTTCCGACCGTCCAGGGCGCGGACAAGGAACGGTCCTGCATAACCCTTCGCGCCAAGGATCCCGCCCGGTCCGATTTTGCAATCATTGATCAACGGGGAAATACGGCGAGAGTCACGATTCATGCCGACCCTGGACAAATACCCGCCCGCAACAACCGGGCCTGGAAGGCGGTAGCCAACGCGCCCTACCCGATCTGGCAGGTCGACAAGGCCGGACAGGTCATATGGCGGAACGCTGCCTATGACTTGCTCGCCAAACGGCTGGGGCACGAAGGTGATCAGGGGCACCCGATCTTCGACATTGACCTGGACCTGCCCGACAAGGAGCCATTTCGAACCGGGATCACCGATAAATCTCACAACCAGACATTCTGGTACGACATCATTCGCGTCAGTACCGGGGACGAAACCATGTGCTATGCCAGCGACGCCAATGCCATCGTGAGCGCGGAAATCGCCCAGCGCAATTTTGTCCAAACCCTGACCAAAACCTTCGCACAGCTCTCGATCGGGCTAGCCATTTTTGACCGCAACCGACAACTTGCCCTTTTCAACCCGGCCTTGATCGACCTCACGGTACTGCCTGCAGATTTTCTGTCGGCCCGCCCCAGCCTCGTCGCCTTCTTTGACAGGATGCGCGAAAACCGGGTCATGCCAGAGCCCAAGAATTACGCCAGCTGGCGTGAGCAAATCGCCGAACTGGTGGTTGCTGCAGCCGACGGGCGTTACGCGGAAACTTGGACCCTGCCATCGGGGTTGACCTATCGCGTCACGGGGCGGCCACATCCGGACGGTGCCATTGCCTTTCTGTTCGAAGACATCAGCGCCGAGATTTCGCTGACCCGGCGTTTCCGGGCCGATCTTGAGCTGAACCAGTCGGTAATCGATGCTTTGCCCGACGCCGTTGCCGTTTTCTCGGCAACGGGACGGCTGAGCTTGTACAATTCATCCTACTGCACCCTCTGGCGAACTGACCCGGACACGAGCTTTGCCGAGTACACGTTGCGCGACGCGTTACCAGTTTGGCGCAACGAAGCAATTGAGACGGAAGCGTGGGCGCAACTGCAAGCCTTTGTCATGGCGCCGACCGACAGGACCCCGTGGAACGAAACGGTCGAAATGCGCACTGGCGAACGCATTTATCTGTCGGTTCACCCGGTTGACAGGGGAGCCACGCTGATCCGGTTCTGCATTGCCGCCGAAGCAGCGAATGCACCATTGGCGTCCGTTCCGGAACCGATCTGAACCGAACCGCTTGCAGGTGCCGGGGTTCGCTGTAGTCTTGCGCCATGACGCGCCAAAGCACGACCCTTTTTCTAAATACTCCCGATGAAACCGCCGCTCTTGCCAGGTGGATCGCACCCGGCTTGCGGCCCGGGGACGTGCTGCTTTTGCAGGGCGACATCGGCGCGGGGAAAACCCATTTTGCCCGCGCCCTGATCCAATCCTTATTGAGCGAACCAGAGGACGTTCCGTCCCCTACATTCACGCTGGTACAAACCTACGAAACGCCCAGATCCGAAATCTGGCACGCGGACCTGTATCGCCTGACATCCCCGGATGAGGTTGTGGAGCTTGGGCTGACGGACGCGTTCGAAGATGCCATCTGTCTCGTTGAATGGCCTGATCGACTGGCAGAATTGGCACCCCAAAGCGCCCTTCGACTGGACTTTTCGCTTGGAGGCACCGAAGGCCAACGCAAACTGACCCTGTCCTGGCAAACCGGCCGGTGGACACCCCTTGTCCAAGAGATTTCCCAATGAGTGAACGCAACACCCGGATTACCCGGTTTCTTGAGGAAAGCGGCTGGAATGATGCAGCACGGGCCTCACTAGCCGGTGATGCCTCCAACCGCCGCTACGAACGCATCACCCGCAAGAACGGCACGGTGGCCGTGCTGATGGATGCGCCGCCGGACAAGAACGAGCCTGTCACGGGTTTCGTTCATATCGCGAAGCACCTCAGAGATACCGGCCTGTCGGCACCGGAAATCCTGGCCTGTGACACCGAGCATGGCCTTCTTCTACTCGAAGACCTGGGCGATGATCTATTCGCGCGGGTTTTGGTTTCGAAACCAGACCAGGAAATGCTCCTTTATGCGGCCGCAACAGACGTGCTGGTCGCACTACACCAGACACGCCCCCCCTCTGGCCTGAAGACATACGGCCCCGAGGTCATGACCAACATGGCCGCACTCTCATATGATTGGTATGCACGAGGGGCGGATCTGGAGGTCGACAAGGCGAAAAGCCGGTTCATGCTGGCCTTCCGGTCGCTATTGGATCAGCACGCAAACGACACAAGCGTGCTTGTCCAGCGCGACTATCACGCCGAGAACCTGTTGTGGCTTCCGGATCGCCGGGGGGTCGCGCGGGTCGGGTTGTTGGATTTTCAGGATGCCATGTTGGGACACTCCGCCTATGATCTGGTTTCGCTTCTGCAGGATGCCCGGCGCGATGTGTCCAGCGACGTGGAAACAGCGATGATTACTCGATACCTCGCCGCAACTGATGTTGACCCCGAACATTTTCAGACCGCCTACGCGGTTTTGGGCGTTCAGCGGAATCTGCGTATCCTTGGCGCCTTTGCCCGGCTGTCCATGCATTTTGCCAAGCCGCATTATGTCGATCTCATCCCGCGCGTCTGGGGTTTTGTCCTGCGCGACCTGGAGCACCCGGCACTTGCCGTGATCCGCGAACAGGTGCTTGGTGACCTGCCCGAGCCATCCCCCGCCCTCTTGCAAAAGCTGAAAGACAAATGCGGCAAATACCCCGTTCTGTGATGATGTTCGCGGCTGGTTTCGGAACGCGTATGGGCGCCCTGACCGCCGACTGTCCCAAACCCCTGATCCCGGTTTGCGGCGTTCCGCTGATCGACCACACGCTTGCGCTTGTCAGAATGGTTGAACCCGAGCGCATCGTCGCCAACCTGCACTACCTGCCGGAGCAGCTGCGCGCGCACCTGGCGGATACGGATGTTCGGATGTCACATGAAACGCCCGACATCCTCGACACCGGGGGCGGGCTCCGGCATGCCCTGCCGCTCTTGTGGGAAGGTCCGGTGATGACCACGAATACTGATGCGATCTGGTCCGGACCAAACCCTTTCGGACTGGCGCTTGAGCATTGGGATCCCAACAAAATGGACGGACTGCTGGTCTGCGTACCCCGTTCCCAAACGCTCGGCCATGCTGGCAAAGGTGATTTCCTTCTGTCCCAAACCGGCCAAATCACACGCGGTCCGGGTCTGATCTATGGTGGTGTGCAAATCCTCAAAACCGAAGGACTCGCCGACATCCCGGACAAGTCCTTTTCCCTGAACCTGCTTTGGGATCAGATGATCCGGGACAAACGCCTTTTCGGGGTCAGCTACCCGGGCAAATGGTGTGACGTGGGCAATCCCGACGGTCTGCGCCACGCGGAATCCTTGTTGAAAGAAACCCATGTTTGACCCCACCGACAAAGCTCGCGTCTTTGCCGTGCCCCCGGGCTCGGATTTTCCGGCGGCCCTTGTCCGGGGGTTGAACGACCGCCTCGCCCATCGCCCGCCTATTGAAATGGCCCGCGTGCAGCTTGTTGTGAACACCGCGCGCATGGCCCGGCGGGTCAAAGCGCTGTTTGACACTGGTCCCGCCCGACTTTTGCCCCGCATCCAGTTGCTGACCGATCTGGGTCGTGGTGTCGGAGCTGCCGACCTCCCCGCCCCGGTCCCTGCCCTGCGCCGTCGTTTTGAACTGATCCAGCTGATTTCCCGACTCCTGCATCAACAACCTGATCTGGCGTCGCGCGCGTCGATTTACGATCTGGCGGACAGCCTTGCTGGCCTGATGGATGAGATGCAGGGCGAAGGTGTCTCATTTGATGCGATCGAAGCGCTGGATGTGACCGATCAATCTGGGCATTGGGCGCGAGCCAAGGCGTTTCTCGGAATCGTCCGGCACTTTCTGGATGATGTTGATACCGCACCCGACGCGCAAAGCCGTCAAAGGATGATCGTCGAGCGCATGATTGAAGACTGGCGGGTCAACCCCCCGGCACATCCTGTCATCCTTGCCGGGTCCACCGGCTCTCGTGGCACAACCATGCTTCTGATGCAGGCCATTGCCCGGCTGCCTCGGGGCGCGATCATCCTGCCCGGTTTTGATTTCGATACGCCCGATGCGGTCTGGGACGCCCTGTCAGACCCGCTGCAAAGCGAGGATCACCCTCAGTTCCGGTTCCGCAAACTTATGGACCGGCTCGAGATTGCAGCGAACGATATCCAGCTCTGGAGTGCAGATCACCCGCCCTGCCCCGCGCGCAACAAGCTGGTTTCGCTCGCGTTGCGTCCAGCCCCCGTTACCGATCAATGGTTGACCGAAGGCCCGACCTTGCGCGATCTAAACCATGCCACCCATAACGTCACACTGATCGAGGCCGCCTCGATGCGCGAAGAGGCGCTGGCCATCGCCGCGCGCTTGCGCCAGGCGGCAGAGGATGGCCAAACCGCCGCCCTGATCACCCCCGACCGGATGCTGACCCGTCAGGTTGCGACCGCACTGGATCGCTGGGACATCGAACCCGATGACAGCGCCGGTACGCCGCTGCAACTCTCTCCGCCGGGGCGCTTTCTGCGCCACATAGCGGCTCTGTTTCAGCACAAACTGACCTCCGAAGCCCTGCTGACCCTGCTCAAGCATCCGCTCACCCACAGCGGACAGGATCGCGGCCCCCACCTGCGCCTGACGCGTGAACTTGAACTTTGGATGCGGCGCAAGGGTGTGACCTACCCCGATCCCCAGTCGCTCTTGGCATGGGGTACTGCCAAGGGCGACGACGCGCCGGATTGGGTGAATTGGCTGATCGGGGCCTTTTGCTGCTACAAAGATACGGGCGAAGTCGATCTGGCCATCCGACTGGAAACCCACCTTGCGCTGGCCGAACGCATTGCGCAGGGACCGGGCGACGGATCTGGCGAGCTTTGGCAGAAGAAGGCTGGGCAAGAAGCCCGGAAGATCACGCAGGATATGCGGGATCACGCCGACATTGCCGGGCCGATCTCTGCCACCGACTATGGCGACCTGTTCGGAGCGATCCTGTCACGCGCCGAAGTGCGCGACAGGGACAGCGGCCATCCCGGTATCCTGATCTGGGGCACGTTGGAGGCCCGCGTTCAGGGTGCCGATCTGGTCATTCTTGGCGGGCTGAACGAAGGAAGCTGGCCCGAAGCGCCAAGCCCCGACCCGTGGCTCAACCGTAAAATGCGTCATGATGCGGGGCTTCTTCTTCCTGAACGCCGCATTGGACTTTCCGCGCATGACTTTCAGCAGGCAGTCCTGGCACCAGAAGTCTGGATCACCCGCGCCATTCGGTCTGATGAAGCGGAAACCGTTCCCTCGCGCTGGATCAACCGCTTGACCAACCTCCTTGGCGGTTTGCCGGATCAGGGCGGACAGGATGCCTTGCAGGGCATGCTCTCGCGCGGGGCCTATTGGCTCGATCTCGTCCGCGCAATGGAAGACTTCCCCTCGGTCGACCCTGTAAAACGCCCCTCACCCATCCCGCCCCCTGCGTCCCGGCCCGACCATCTGTCCGTGACAGAAATCAAACGCCTGATCCGGGACCCCTATGCAATCTACGCGAAGCATGTATTACGCCTGCGACCGCTGGACCCTCTGATGCGCACACCAGACGCGCTTTTGCGCGGGATCATTGTGCATGATGTCCTTGAAGAGTTCATCAAGAACGCAGGTGGGACTGACGCGATCACCCGCGAGCGACTTTTGCAAATATCAGAGACTGTTCTTGCCAAAAACGTCCCATGGCCTACGGCACGGGCCCTGTGGAAGGCGCGGATGGAACGCGTGTCGGACCACTTTGTTTCATCGGAACACGCCCGCATGAAGCGGGCGCAACCCGTCGCCTTTGAAGACAAGGCAACCGGGCGGATCGACTCGCTCGATTTCACCCTGACGGCCAAGGCCGACCGCATTGACCGGGCCGAGGATGGGCGGTTGATCCTCTATGACTATAAAACCGGCAGTCCGCCATCCAAGGATGAGCAAATCCACTTTGACAAGCAGCTTCTGCTGGAAGCGGCCATGGCCGAACGTGGGGAGTTTGCTTCGCTTGACGCGGAAACCGTGGCCGATGCGATCTACATCGGACTGGGTTCCTCACCCAAGGATGTACCGGCCCCGCTTGGAGAAACCGCGCCGCAACAGGTCTGGGAAGAATTCGTCACCCTGATCACCCACTACAAGATCGACGGCAAAGGCTTTACCGCCCGCCGCGCCATGCATTCCGAAAGCGATGCAGGCGATTATGACCAGCTCGCGCGCTTTGGCGAATGGGATGCCACCGACGCCCCCGATCCCGAGGAGCTTTGTTGATGCAACGCAACGACGCCACCGAACGCCAAGTTCAGGCCGCAAGCCCACGGGACAGTACATGGCTTTCGGCCAATGCCGGATCGGGAAAAACCCGCGTTCTGACGGATCGTGTCGCCCGGCTGTTGCTCGAAGAGGTCTCGCCACAGCACATTCTTTGCCTGACCTACACCAAGGCCGCCGCAAGCGAGATGCAGAACCGCCTGTTCAAGCGGCTCGGCGCGTGGGCAATGAAGAACGACGACGATCTATGCAAGGAACTTCTGGAGCTGGGTGTTGAAGGCGAAACCACCGCCGAAGACCTGAGAAAGGCCCGCACACTCTTTGCCCGCGCAATTGAAACGCCGGGCGGTTTGAAAATTCAGACAATCCACTCGTTCTGCGCCTCACTGTTGCGTCGGTTTCCCCTCGAAGCCGGGGTTTCGCCCCTTTTCAAGGAAATGGAAGACCGTGCCGCCGCGCTTTTGCGTGAAGAGATCACCGACCGCATGGCCGAAGGGCCGGATAGCGCGCTTGTCGAGAACCTCGCCAGGCATTTCACGGGTGAAAGCCTCGACAAGCTCACGTCGGCGATTGTTCACAGCGCGGATGCGTTTCGCACGCAGGTGGACCGTGCCGCACTTGCAGCTGCATTTGGTGTCGAACCCAATCTGGACGAACACTCCCTTCTCAGATCGGTCTTCTTGGGCGGTGAAGAACAGCTGCTCCAAAGCCTTTTGGCTGCGTTGCGCACTGGCGGAACCATGGACAATAAGGCCGCGGACAAACTACAGACTTTGACGGAGCTGGACATGTCGGCGTTGCCGGTTTTGGAAGGCGCGTTTCTTACCGGAAGTGGTGCCAAAGAGCCGTTTTCCGCCAAGTTAGGCTCTTTTCCGACAAAGGGTGTTCAAAAGGATCATCCCGATCTGATCGCACAGATTGAGCCGCTGATGCTTCGTGTCGAAGCCGCTCGTAACCAACGGCTTACCCTAGGCGTCATTAACCGCGGCCTTGCGCTCCATGCCTTTGGGCATAGCTTTCTGCAGCACTACGAAGAACAAAAGCAGCTGCGCGGCTGGCTGGATTTTGACGACCTGATCCTGCGCGCGCGGGCACTACTCAACGAACCGGCCGTCGCGGAATGGGTGCTCTACCGGCTGGACGGTGGCATCGACCACATTCTTGTCGATGAAGCCCAAGACACCAGCCCGGCTCAATGGCAGGTGATCGAACGTCTGGCCCAGGAATTCACCAGCGGAAGCGGAGCGCGTTCTGACGTGGCGCGGACCATCTTTGTTGTGGGCGACAAGAAACAGTCGATCTACAGCTTTCAGGGCGCCGACCCGGCAGAATTCGACCGGATGAAGGATGAATTCGCCGCGCGCATGGCGCCCTCGGGCCACAGCCTGCAAAGCCTGAGCCTTGAATACTCCTTCCGCTCCTCCTCGGCGATTCTTGGTCTGGTGGATATGTGTTTCGAGGGGCGCGAGGCCGCAGGCTTCCCACGGGAAAACCTGCACCGGGCGTTTCACGCCGACATGCCCGGCCGCGTTGATCTCTGGCCCGTGGTCGAACCCGGTCCCAAGGCGGAAAAGGACGATTGGTTCGATCCGGTTGATCGGTTAGGCGAAACCCACCACACGGTTGTTCTGGCCGAACGGATTGCGGATGAGATCAAGCGCCTGATCGACACAAAAGAGACTATTCCGGCGGAACAACTTGAAAACGGCACGTTTGAGCAACGTCCGGTTCAAGCAGGCGACTTTCTGATCCTGGTGCAACGGCGCTCTGATCTGTTTCACGAAATCATCCGCGCCTGCAAATCGCGTAACCTGCCCATCGCGGGCGCGGACCGCCTCAAGGTCGGTGCGGAAATGGCCGTGCGCGACCTTGGCGCGCTTCTCTCATTTCTAAGCACGCCCGAGGACTCGCTCTCGCTGGCCACCGTGCTGCGATCGCCCCTGTTCGGATGGAGCGAGCAGGCCCTTTTTGACCTGGCCCATCGGCGCAAATCGAAATTTCTCTGGGAAGAGTTGCGTGGGCGTCGCGCAGAGTTTCCAGAAACACTGGCCGTGATCGACGACCTCATGGGTCAGACCGATTTCCTGCGCCCTTATGACCTCATCGAACGCATCCTGACCCGCCATGAAGGGCGGCGCAAACTGCTCTCACGGCTTGGGTCCGAGGCTGAAGATGGCATCAACGCGCTTCTGAGCCAGGCATTGACCTATGAAAGCAACGCCATACCCAGCCTGACCGGATTCCTGCTCTGGATGGAAACCGATGATCTCGAAATCAAGCGCCAGATGGACAGCGCCGGCAATCGAATTCGGGTGATGACGGTGCATGGCTCCAAGGGGCTGGAAGCGCCGATCGTGATCATGCCGGATACGGCCCAGCGTCGGGTTAAGACAGACGCCCTGATCGTACCCGTGAATGGACATGCGACGTGGAACACGGCGTCGGATGCGGCCCCCGGACTGCTCATGGACGCGCGGGGAAAAATGGCCGATGCGCAGAGCGCGGAACGTCTGCGCCTTCTGTACGTCGCCATGACCCGTGCCGAAAAATGGCTGATCGTGGCGGCGGCGGGGGATTTGGGGAAAGATGGTCAAAGCTGGTACGACACGGTGCGCGACGGCATGACCCGTATTGGCGCCGATCCTCGGGCCTTTGCCGGAGGCGAGGGGTTGCGGTATTCCCACGGAGATTGGTCTGGACCCGTCATCGAAACAAAACAGGAGGAAACCCCTGCGAAGCCGGACATCCCCGATCTGCTCCTACGCCCGGCTCCCGAACCAGGTCGCACGCCAGCCGCGCTAAGCCCATCAGACCTTGGCGGCAGCAAAGCATTGCCGGGCGAGGAGGGGCTCGACGACGAGGCCGCCAAGCGACGAGGCACACAAATCCATCTGTTGCTGGAACACCTACCCGATTTCGCGCCCTCGGAATGGCCCCAGGTGGCCCGTACGCTTCTTGAAGCAAGCGATACCCGACTTGAACCAAATGAATTCCAGGATCTTCTGAAAGAGGCCTGTTCTGTCGTGGAAAATCCCGCGCTCTCGCCACTTTTTGCAAGGGATACGCTGGCCGAAGTGCCTGTGACGGCCGATCTTGGCACCCAGCGCCTGCATGGGATCATCGACCGGCTGCTGATCCTGCCGGACAGGATTGTCGCCGTCGATTTCAAAACCAATGCTGTTGTCCCAAAGTCACCAGAAAAAGTGCCAGACGGTCTTTTGCGCCAGATGGGGGCCTATGCGCATGCTCTGAAACAGGTCTTCCCCGGGCAACCTATTGAAACGGCAATCCTTTGGACGCGCACCAGTGAACTCATGGTGCTACCACACGATCTTGTGACAAATTCGCTTGCTGCCACAGGATACCTTGACGCCCCCCAAGAGGCTCCCTAGGTTCAGCCAACCCAATTCCACTCAGGAGAAACCTCATGGCAACCGTCGCTGTCACCGATGCCACCTTTGATGAAGAAGTAAAGAATTCCGACGTCCCTGTGGTCGTTGATTTCTGGGCCGAATGGTGTGGCCCCTGTAAACAGATCGGCCCGGCGCTCGAAGAGCTGTCCGCCGAACTGGAAGGCAAGGTGAAAATCGCCAAGGTCGACGTGGACAGCAACCCCAACTCGGCTGCGGCAATGGGCGTGCGCGGCATCCCGGCGCTGTTCATCTTCAAAGACGGTCAGGTTGTGTCCAACCGCGCAGGCGCCGCACCCAAGGCCGCGCTGCAAAGCTGGATCGAAGATTCGATCTGATCCGAACGGGATCGAAATTCAGGGGCGTCTCTTGCGAGACGCCCTTTTTTGTTTCCAGTCATACAGGCCAGCCCAGCGCCACCAACCGCGCACGGATGTTTTCCTCAGCCTCAGGCCGCCCGGCATTGATCGACTTCTGTTGCAGGAACCACCAGACATAGCCCGCATAATCCGGCGCCATCCGGGTGACTGCATCAAACGCCCCTTCAATCCCAAGTCGACAAACATCCGCCGCGATGTGGTGAAAATCGATCTTGGCAAAGGTCACGCAAGGCTTGCCAAAGAAAAACCCGGCAAAGGCAACGCTGGAATTCTGGGTCACGACGTAATCACAGCGTGGCAACAGCGTTTCCATCTCGCCCATCCGAAGCTCCAGCCGCTCGTGTGCCGCATCCAGATTTTCCAGCGCGGCAAAATCCTCTTCCGAATAGACCTCCTTGGGATGCAGCGCCGCGATCACGCGCCGCTCCGTATCCTGTTCAAGCGTTTTTTTGATCATCTCAACCGGGCTACACATCTGGAACGACCGATGCTGTGTCAGACGGCCCTGAAGGGGGATGTAAACAAACTCCTCACGTCCCACCGATTTCAACGGCTCCTTGAACAGCCGTTTCTGCCAGAATCCAAAGAACTGATCCGCCGCCTTGCGATCCACAGCGTCAGGTTCGAACGACGCCTGCGCCACGTCCCAGTTCCAACGCTCATTGGTGCGTTCGATCTGCCAGAAGGGATAATAGTAGGCCCGGCGGATCGTGACAGAACCGGTGGCAAAAGGCTCTTCCATGTGGAAAAGCGAATAGCCCGGCGCTTTCGGATCGGCCATGTCCGGATCGAGATATTCCGGCTTGAATCCCGCACCCCCCAGAACCGAGGCGATCTTGTTGAGAAAATTGTGCTCGCCAGCCTCGGCGCTCTGTCGCAGCCCGTCGGGTAGGTAGAACCGAACCTGTTTTGTATCACTCATGCCGCCGACGCTAAGCCGATGACAAACCCGCGACAAGGGCCACCCTTGTGCATGGGCGGCGTGGGCCTCATATAGGGCGTCAAGCAAACAGGAGAGCCCCATGGCGGATGACCAGTTTCCCGGTTGGCACGGCACAACGATCATCGGTGTCAAAAAAGACGGCGAAGTCGTCATTGCAGGCGACGGCCAGGTGTCGCTCGGCCAGACCGTGATCAAGGGCACGGCGCGCAAGGTGCGCCGCCTGAAACCCGGCGGATACGATATTGTCGCCGGATTTGCCGGCTCAACCGCCGATGCGTTCACACTTCTCGAACGGCTGGAAGCCAAGCTTGAAGCGACCCCCGGCCAGCTGGCCCGCGCCAGCGTGGAGTTGGCCAAGGACTGGCGGACCGACAAGTACCTGCAAAAGCTCGAAGCGATGCTGATCGTGTCGGATGGCGCGGATATTTTCGTGATCACCGGGGCAGGGGACGTGCTAGAACCCGAACATGACGTGACCGCGATCGGATCAGGCGGTAACTATGCGCTGGCCGCAGGCCGGGCGCTGATGGAAACCAATCTTTCCGCCGAGGAAGTCGCCCGCAAGGCGATGGCAATTGCCTCGGATATCTGCGTCTACACCAACGGCAACCTGACTATCGAAAAGATCACCAAGTAAGGGTATTGCAAACCCCTTACCAAAATTCTTGCAAGAATTTTGGCCCGCACAAGGATAGGACATGACCGACCTGACCCCCCGCGAAATCGTTTCCGAGCTCGATCGCTATATCATCGGCCAAAAGGATGCCAAGCGCGCCGTGGCCGTAGCCCTGCGAAACCGCTGGCGGCGCAAGCAGCTTTCGGATGACCTGCGTGACGAGGTGTATCCCAAGAACATCCTGATGATCGGCCCCACCGGCGTCGGCAAGACCGAGATCAGCCGCCGCCTTGCCAAGCTGGCCAAGGCGCCGTTCATCAAGGTCGAGGCCACCAAGTTTACCGAGGTCGGATATGTGGGCCGCGACGTGGAACAGATCATTCGCGATCTGGTGGATGCGGCCATCCTGCAAACACGCGACACCATGCGTGAAGACGTGAAGGCCAACGCGCATCAAGCCGCCGAAGACCGCGTAATCGAGGCCATCGCTGGTGAAGACGCCCGCGAGGCTACCCGCGAAATGTTCCGCAAAAAGCTGAAGTCCGGTGAGCTGGACAACACAGTGATCGAACTGGACGTGGCCGACACGGGCAACCCGATGGGCGGCATGTTCGACATTCCCGGCCAGCCGGGCGGCCAGATGGGCATGATGAACCTTGGCGACCTGTTCGGCAAAGCCTTTGGCGGGCGCACCGTCAAACGCAAGATGACCGTGGCCGAAAGCTATGAAATCCTCATCTCGGAAGAAGCTGACAAGCTGTTGGACGACGAAACCGTCACCCGTGCGGCGCTTGAGGCAGTGGAACAGAACGGCATCGTGTTCCTTGATGAAATTGACAAGGTTTGCGCCCGTCAGGAGGCGCGCGGCGGCGATGTCAGCCGTGAAGGCGTCCAGCGTGACCTGCTGCCGCTGATCGAAGGCACCACGGTCAGCACCAAACATGGCCCGGTCAAAACCGACCATATCCTGTTTATTGCTTCTGGCGCGTTCCATATCGCAAAGCCCTCGGATCTCCTCCCGGAACTTCAGGGCCGTCTGCCGATCCGCGTCGAACTGCGCGCGCTGACCGAAGAGGATTTCGTGCGCATCCTGACCGAGACCGACAACGCGTTGACCCTGCAATATACCGCCCTCATGGGCACTGAAGAGGTGATCGTTTCCTTCACCGAAGACGGGATCGCCGCGCTGGCCAAGATCGCGGCCGAAGTGAACCAGTCGATTGAAAACATCGGCGCAAGGCGGCTGTACACGGTCATGGAGCGCGTGTTCGAGGAGTTAAGTTTCTCCGCACCCGACCGTTCTGGCGAAACCATCACCGTGGACGCGGATTTCGTGGATACGAACCTTGGCGAGCTGGCAAAATCCATGGATGTAAGCCGCTACGTGCTCTGATCCATCACCTCGGCAAGGCGTTTTTCCGTCTGGCCGGGTCGGTATCTTCAAGGCATAGTGCCCGGATTGTCACTCAATCCGGGCATTTTCCGTGAAACACGGTTTACCTCTCAACGGCAGCTTCCCATGACTGCAACGCTCGCCTTTCTGCGCGAGAATTTCCGCTGGCTTTTGCCCGGCGTTCTTCTGACGTTTCTGTCCTGCTTCGGTCAAACCTTTTTCATTTCGCTATTTGCGGGCCAAATCCGGGCCGACTTTGATCTCAGCCACGGCGAATGGGGCGGCATCTATTCACTGGGAACCACCGTTTCGGCCATCGTCATGGTCTGGGCAGGTGTTCTGACCGACCATTTCCGCGTGCGCGCACTTGGCGCGGTCATCCTTGCGTTGCTTGCCGCCGCGTGCATCTGGATGTCCCAGATCAATTCGGCTTGGGCCTTGCCCTTCCTGATCTTTGCCCTTCGTTTTACCGGGCAGGGCATGCTCAGCCATATCGCCGTGGTCGCCATGGCGCGCTGGTTCGTGGCCACGCGGGGCAGGGCACTTGCCATCGCGACGCTTGGGTTTTCAATTGGCGAGGCTTTTCTTCCGCTGATGGTGGTTTCGGTCATGACAGCCGACAATTGGCAAAGCCTCTGGTGGATTGCCGCCTCATTTTCGCTCGCAGGCATTCCCATTCTCTGGATGCTTCTGGCACAGGAACGTACGCCGCAGATGATGTCTCAGGGCAGACATACCGCAGGCATGTCTGGCAAACACTGGACCCGCCGCGACAGCCTGCGACATCGCCTGTTCTGGTTCATGGTTCCCGCCGTTCTTGGCCCCTCCGCCTTCAACACCGCCTTTTTCTTTCAACAGGTTCATTACGCCGAGATCAAAGGGTGGGACCACCTCGATCTGGTCGCCTTGTTCCCGTTCTTTACCCTCACCAGCATTGCTTCGATGCTCGGATCAGGTTGGGCATTGGACAAATGGGGCACGGCAAGGCTTTTGCCGTGGTCACAGACGCCGATGATCGCCGCGTTCCTCATATTTTCGCAAACCAATTCGATCCTGGGGGCGCTCTGCGGGTTGTTCTTCCTTGCCCTGACAACAGGCGCCAACACCACGTTGATGGCGGCTTTCTGGGCCGAGTTTTACGGTACGCGCCATATCGGGGCGATTAAATCGGCGGCAGCGGCAGTCATGGTGCTGGGTTCGGCGCTCGGGCCGGCCATTACGGGCGGATTGATCGACCTTGGAGTGGATTTAACCACGCAATATGTTGGCGTTGCAGGGTATTTTGTGCTGACAACCGCGCTGATGTATGTCGGCATCTCTGCCCAGCGCGCGCAATTGCCCGCGCGCTAATGCCGCCGCAGGTAAACGTAATACGCTCCGGTTCCACCGTGCTTGAGATGCGCCTCGGCCACCTGCAACACCACCGACCGCAGCGGCGCCATAGCCAGCCATTGTGGAACCTGGTGCTTCAGAACACCGCGCCGGGTCGGGATTGGCCCGTCATCGGGTTTCGATTTTCCCTTGCCGGTAATTACCAGAACCAACCGCTTGCCTTCGCCATGGGCGCGCAACAGGAACCCGGTCAGGGCAGGGTGCGCCTGTTCCATCGTCATGCCATGCAGGTCGATCTTGCCTTCCGGTACCAGCTTGCCCCGCTTCAGACGGCCAAAAGCTTTCTTATCCATCTGCACCGGCTGACGCGCCATGCGCTCCGATATTCCCGGCATCAGGTCATGGGCCGGCATCCTGGTTTCCGCCTTTGCCCCGATCTGTATTTCGGGAAGATGCGGGCGGGGTGCCTTGATTGGCTTGGGTTTCGGTTTCGGCAGTTGCTGAACACCGCGCTCGGGATGCAGCCTTTGCGCCGTGTCCGTCACCTTGCGCCACAACGCAATCTCGTCATCCGTCAACTTCCGCCTGCTCAAAGCACCGACTCCGGCAACATGGCATAGGCCCGCTGGATCGGCAAAAGCACGATCATGCGCCCTTCATCCTTGAGCTTCCCCGCGGCACGCCCCGCTTTTTCGCCAGTGCCAAAGAAAATATCGGCCCTCTGCGCGCCCTTGATCGCCGACCCGGTATCCTGCGCAATCATCAAACGACGTAGCGGGTTTTCTCCGCCTTTTTCAACCCAGACCGGCGCGCCAAGTGGTGTGAACTTCGGGTCCACTGCAACCGACCGCATTTCCGTGATCGAACGGTTCATGGCGCCTAACGGCCCCTCTTCCGGAGACACCCGGTTCACGACGCGAAAAAACACGTAACTGTCGTTGTGACGGAGCAGTTCCGGCCCATCCACCGGGTTGCGTCGCACCCAGTTCTTGATCACCTGCGCACTGACCTGATGCGCGCTGTACACCCCGCGCCGCACCAATTCCACACCGATCGACCGGTAGGGGTGCCCATTCGCCCCGCCATATCCAACGCGAATATGCGAGCCGTCCGGCAGCCGAATGCGTCCAGACCCCTGAATCTGCAAAAAGAACAACTCAACCGGATCATCAACCCAGGCAATCTCAAGCCCGCGTCCCCGCATCACATCCGTCGTCTCGATCTCACGCCGGGTCAACCATGTCGTCGCCTTGCGCGCCTCGGGGGGCATCCGGTAAAGCGGAAATCGGAAACGCCCGTCCGGCACGCGGGACCCATCCAGTTCTGGTTCAAAATACCCGGTGAACAACCCCGGCGCGCCATCTTCAATCAGAACGGGTCTAAACAGCAGCTCAAAAAAGTTCCGCGCATCCTTGATCCCCGTGGCCGCGGCGCAGATCGTTTGCCAATCCGGGGCGTCGAAATCCATGCAGGTATTCAGAAATACCTGCCGCGCGACTTCGTGATCGTCCTGCGCCCAGCCTTCAAGCTCATCAAAAGAGATTATTTTCATGGTCGTTTCGGACATCGCACCGCCTGCGGCCATCACCGCGAAAGCCGTCAGCGCCGCCCGAAACGCACGGATCATTCGCCCGTGGCAACAAGCTGCCAGTTGGGGTCGTCCGACCCCATCACGCGCGCGAACGTCCAGACGTCTTTCTGGCGCTTGATCTGGCTTTCGCTGCCCTCCACGATATCCCCGGCACGATCGCGCACCACATGGGTCAGTTCACCGACATACCGCACCGAAACTTCGGCTTCCTTGGTCGAGGGATCAAAGTTTGCTTCATGCAGCGCCATTTCCCGCAGACCGATGAATTCGCTTTCGATGCTCAGGCCCTGCTTTTCACGCGCCTCGACCACCTCGGCGAAGGTTTCGTAAACATCCTGCGACAGGAAAGGCTTGATCGATGCGAGGTCACCCTTTTCGAAACCCATCAGGATCATCTCATAGGCGCCGCGCGCACCCTGTAGAAAGTCGCTTACCCCAAAGGACGGCTCGACCGACTTCATCGCAGCCAGTGCCTTGGCCGTATCGCTGCCTTCCGCCGCGTGATCCAGAATATCACGATCCGGCCCACCCTCGATCACCTCAAGGTCGGGACCACGCCGCTGAGCCGGACGGGAATCGACCTCGCGCGGCGGTTCAAATCCGTCGCGCGTGCCCAGAACATTTTTCAGCCGCAGGATCAGGAACACGGCGATACCGGCTAAAACCAGCAGCTGAAGAAGGGGTGAATTCATCTCGACCTCGGGTTGGGCATGGAAACAATGTCTTACGGCACTTATGTAAGTCACCGGCAGGGTCAAGTCCACCTTGTCACAAAGTCGTACGGAGTATTTGAAAGATGTGGCTTCTTCTGGCGTTTGTCGCCGTTCCGCTGATCGAAATCGCACTGTTTATACAGGTGGGCGGCGCCATTGGCCTTTGGCCAACGCTTTTCGTCGTCCTTCTGACCGCAATTATCGGCACCTGGCTTGTGCGTACGCAGGGTGCCATGGCGATCGGCAATCTTCAGAGGTCCTTTTCCGAGCTGGATGATCCGACCGAACCCCTGGCCCACGGCGCGATGATCCTCATTGCCGGCGCGCTGCTGTTGACTCCGGGGTTCTTTACCGACGCGGTCGGGTTTGCGCTGCTCATGCCACCGGTTCGTGTTGCGGTTTTCTCTTATCTGCGTAAACGTATGCGTGTTCAGAGTTTTTCCATGGGCACGATGCATACAAGCCAACGCGAACATCCAACTCGGGCGGACATTATCGAAGGAGAGTTTTCCGAAGTGGATCCGCCCAAGAACCCAACGCATCGTCCCTCTGGCTGGACTAAGCATTGAGACCCCGCTGCTGACCTGATAAAGCAGCACAAACCGTTATTTTTGGGAGATTCCATATGTCGGAAAACGACAACGGCGCGGCCCAGGCCGCCGAGCTGCCGCCACAAATCAAGATGAACGTGCTTGCACAATTCATCCGTGACATGTCCTTTGAAAACATCCTCGCGCAGAAAGGTGCATCGGGCACCGCACAGCCAGATGTTCAGGTTCAGGTCAATCTCGACGCAAAGCAGCGCCCGGCGGATCACCAGTACGAAGTCACCATCAAACTGAACGTCACCTCCAAGAACAAGGAAGACGGCTCCGAGATGTTCATCTTCGAAGTCGAATATGCTGGCATCTTCCATATCGAGGGTGTTCCGGACGACCAGATGCATCCGTTCCTGCTGATCGAATGCCCGCGTCTGCTCTTCCCCTTCCTGCGCCGCATCGTAAGCGATGTGACCCGCGATGGTGGCTTCCCGCCGCTGAACCTCGACAATATCGATTTCATGGCACTGTACCGTGCCGAAGTGGCGCGTCGCACAGCCGAGCAACAGCCTCAGGCAACCAACTAATCCGGGTTTGGCGTCGCGCCTTCTTGAAACGCGGCGCCTATCCTTCCAGCTTTGCCCAAAGGGCGTTTTCCCCCATTTTCTCGACAAACGCGCGATGCGCCGTGTCTTCCTGCGCCGTCAGACGCGGGGGCAGGGGGGTTGGTCGTTTGCCGGGGCGCCAATCCTCTTCAACAGCTTTACCGCCACCTCGACCAGATCCGCTCGCCAGCACGAGATCGGGCTGACGCCCGCCGATGAGCTCCAGATAAACCTCGGCAAGGATTTCAGTGTCGAGCAGGGCGCCGTGCAGGGTCCTGTTCGAGTTGTCGATTCCAAACCGCCTGCACAACGCATCCAACGATGCGGGTGACCCGGGGAATTTCTGCCGAGCAATCGCCAGTGTGTCGATCGCCTGTTCCCACGGCAGCTGCCGCAGGTTTAGCCACCGTAGCTCGGCATTCAGGAATTTCATGTCGAACGCTGCATTGTGAATAACGAGCTTGGCGTCACCCACAAAATCGAGAAACTTTTGCCCAATCTCCTTGAACAGAGGTTTGTCCTTGAGCGTGATTTCGCCTTTTTCCGGCGGGCGCGGTACTTCGAGAATATCGCAGCCGATCCCATGCACGCCAAACGCTTCTTCCGGCATGGAGCGTTCCGGGTTCATGTATTCGTGAAACGTCTCGCCCGTTGGCAGGTGGTTATAAAGCTCCACCGCCCCGATCTCGACAATCCGGTCTCCAGTTTCCGGGTCGAATCCCGTGGTTTCCGTATCCAGAACGATTTCACGCATCGCCAACCCATCCCCTGATCGTCTCAACCACCCGGATCACCCCGGAGCGGGCGTGTTCCATCGTATCCGTTTCAATCACAAAATCAGACCGCAGGCATTTTTCCTCGTTCGGCATCTGATTTTCCAGGATTTGCTCGAACTGTTCTTCGCTCATCGTACCGCGCTCCAGAACTCGTTTTCGCTGAAGTTTCGGTGAAACAGTGACACATGCGACCGCGTCCATCTGATCTTGCCCGTTACCCTCGAAGAGTAGTGGTATGTCGAAAACGATGATGTCCGCCGTCGCAGATTTGGCAAAATCCGCACGATCTTTGGCAACAAGCGGATGCACGATCTGCTCAATGGCCCGCAACACGCTTTGGTCTTTGCCAATCAGCTCTTTCAGCTTTTCGCGCGACACCATCCCGTTCACCACGGCCTCGGGAAATTTTTCCCGGATGGGCTCAACCGCGGCACCGCCCTCCGCATACATCCGATGCACGGCCGCATCCGCATCCCAGACGGCGCACCCTTCTGCGGCAAACATCTTGGCAGTGGTTGATTTGCCCATGCCAATCGACCCGGTCAGACCCAAACGAAACGTCATGCCAGCACCGCCTGACGTGTTTCATCATCCACAACCGGGCGCCGGCCAAACCAGCGTTCAAAGCCGGGCACAGCCTGATGCAACAGCATTCCCAGACCATCCACCGTCACACAGCCCTTGGCCGCTGCAATTTCGAGCAATTGCGTCCGAAGCGGGTTATACACAAGGTCCGTCACAACAGTTTCCTTGCGCAACCCATCCAGCGGCACCCGCAGTTCGGCCTTTCCGGCCATACCAAGCGACGTGGTATTCACGACCGTCGCCGCTTTTTCCAAGAGGTTCCCGGCCTGCACCCATTCCACGACCGAAATCCGTGCGCCAAAATCCTCGCGTAGTTTCTCGGCGCGTACCCGCGTCCGGTTGGTCAGCAGGATCTCGGGCACCCCGGCATCCAAAAGCGAAGCCACGATTGCCCGCGCTGCCCCGCCGGCGCCAAGCACCACGGCCGGGCCGGCAGAAGCGTCCCAATCCGGCGCTCCCTGACGCAGGTTTTCGATGAAGCCGTAACCGTCAGTATTGTCGCCCAGGATCGTGCCATCGTTACGAAAGATCAGCGTATTTACTGCCCCAATCAGCGTCGCGCGATCCGTGATCTGATCTACATGTTCCATGACCCGCTCTTTATGCGGGATCGTCACATTGCAACCGACAAACCCCATGCGCGGCATCGCACTGAGCACATCCCCAAGATCCGCAGCATCCACTTCCAGCGGCACGTAATGCCCTGTCAGCCCATACCTCTTCAACCAATGCCCGTGCAGCCTTGGCGACTTGGAATGCGCAATCGGATTCCCGATCACCCCGGCAAGCGGTATCGACGGCAGCGTCATTTTGGCAGCTCTCCCTGCAAGGTCAGGTAGGACAGTATTTCAACAAGGGGCATCCCGAGAACCGTAAAATAGTCTCCATCGACTTTTTCGAACAACCGCACCCCTTCCGCTTCAAGCATATACCCGCCGACGCAATGCTGAACCTCATTCCAATTGCGATCCAGGTACTGGTCAAGATAGGCGTCGCTAAACTGACGCATGAACAACCGCACCACGCCGACAAACCGCCAGAGCGGTTCTCCGTCGCGATAAATCACCGCTGCGGACAACAGCATGTGCCGCTGTCCCCGAAGCCGCTGCAACTGTGCCCGCGCGTCTTCGGGATCGCGCGGTTTGGACAAGACCTCGCCCTGAAAATCCAGCACCTGATCACAACCCAGAACCAACGCACCGGGCCGTTTCCCACTCACTTTACGCGCCTTGGATTCCGCCAGCGCATCGGCGATTTCACGCGGCGCTGCCCCCTCCGCCTCAAGCGCGCGGCGGATCATGTCTTCATCGACGCGCGCCGTGACAACATCAAAGTCAACGTTGGCGTTGCGCAGCAGCTGCGCCCGTATCGACGAGCCCGAGGCAAGAACAAGTTTTGAAGCCATGTGGATAATCCCGTGGACAAGCGTAGGAGTTTCTTAAGCATTCTTTCTGGAAAGTTAAGGCAAGTTTCGCAACTTGGGGAAAGTCCTTCGATCTCACGCCGCGCCAGGCTTTTTCTGCACAGTGGACGGGGATAACTTTGTGCTGTGGATTGTCTGACAAGATACCGTTTTACCTACAGCTTTATCCACAGAAGAATCGGTGAAGATATTCGTTTTTAGTGTTTTATTTCATAATGTTATTAGATCACCATGTGATCCATACCGTGCTCGATCAATTTCTGTCCAGACGTGGATAGCTCGTGGGACAAACCATTAATCCACGGCCTTGGCGCTCCCAACATAATCATCATCCTTTTCTATATATCTTTATTTATTTAGAGAGAGAGCAGGGTCGCGCAACGAGACAATGAGAGCAAAGATACATGGGTTACTTTCTGGTCGATATTTATCCATATGTGCTGAGCTTTCATATAATGGCCGTGATCTCGTGGATGGCTGGCCTGTTCTATCTGCCGCGCCTGTTTGTCTACCACGCTGAACGCGCACAGGCAGGCGACCAGCTTGATGAAACACTGAAGATTATGGAGTTCAAACTTCAACGGTACATCATGTCCCCTGCAAGTATCGCCACATGGCTTGCGGGGCTCACTCTGGTCTTCACCCCCGGCGTCGTCGATTGGACCGCTGTGTGGCCCTACACTAAGGGTACAAGCATCATCGCCATGACCGCCTTTGACCATTGGCTGATGATCAAGCGGAAAAAGTTCGAGCGGGGCGAGAACACCCTGACAGGGCGACAGTACCGCATGATGAACGAGGTGCCGACGATCCTGATGATTGTCATTGTTCTTTCCGTCGTGGTGAAATTCTAGGGTCAATTGACTCCAGCGCGTGCAAGGCTTAGATAGCGGGTCAACTGGCCCGTCCGGGCTATGTGTCTTCCATATACAGACCACATGACCTGCCGTATTCCGGCAGCCACAGGATATTTCCATGACACAAGAAAAACTCGCTCTGGCCGATCTCAAGGCTAAAAGCCCCAAAGACCTTCTGGCGATGGCCGAAGAGCTCGAGATCGAAAACGCCTCGACCATGCGCAAAGGCGAGATGATGTTCCAGATCCTGCGCGAACGCGCGGATGAAGGCTGGGAAATCTCGGGTGAGGGCGTGCTTGAGGTGCTTCAGGACGGCTTTGGCTTCCTGCGCTCGCCCGAGGCCAACTATCTGCCCGGTCCTGACGATATCTATGTTTCGCCTGAAATGATCCGCAAACACTCACTGCGCACAGGAGACACGATCGACGGGGTGATCAAGGCGCCTGAGGATACCGAGCGGTATTTCGCGCTGATGAACGTCACGCAGATCAACTTTGAAGCGCCCGAGAAAGCGCGCCACAAGATCGCGTTCGACAACCTTACCCCGCTTTACCCCGATGAACGCCTCAAGATGGAGATCGAAGATCCCACCATCAAGGACCGCTCCGCTCGCATCATCGACCTGGTCGCGCCCATCGGAAAAGGCCAGCGTTCGCTGATCGTGGCTCCGCCGCGGACGGGTAAAACCGTTCTGTTGCAGAACATCGCGCACAGCATCGAGGCCAACCATCCGGAATGTTATCTGATCGTCCTTCTCATTGACGAACGCCCCGAAGAAGTCACCGACATGCAGCGTTCTGTGAAGGGTGAGGTTGTGTCTTCGACATTTGACGAGCCCGCCACTCGCCACGTTGCAGTCGCCGAAATGGTGATCGAAAAGGCCAAGCGCTTGGTCGAACATAAACGAGATGTTGTGATCCTTCTCGACTCAATCACCAGACTTGGTAGGGCCTTCAATACTGTAGTGCCATCCTCGGGCAAGGTTCTGACCGGTGGTGTGGACGCAAACGCATTGCAGCGCCCCAAGCGTTTCTTTGGTGCGGCCCGTAATATCGAAGAGGGTGGGTCGCTGACCATCATCTCGACCGCACTGATTGATACTGGCTCACGCATGGACGAGGTTATCTTTGAAGAATTCAAGGGTACCGGTAACTCGGAAATCGTTCTGGATCGCAAGATCGCGGACAAACGTGTCTTCCCAGCGATCGACATTCTGAAGTCCGGAACGCGGAAAGAAGACTTGTTGATTGACAAGGTGGATCTCGCGAAAACCTTCGTTCTGCGCCGTATCCTCAACCCGATGGGCACGACCGATGCTGTTGAGTTCCTGCTTTCGAAACTCAAGCAGACCAAGACCAATTCCGAGTTCTTTGACTCGATGAACACCTAAGGGTTCACCGCGATGGCCTATGTGCCAGACACAATTTTCGCTTTGGCAACGGCCCCCGGTAAAGCGGGGGTCGCTGTCGTTCGTGTGTCCGGTTCTCATGTCAAAGAGGCCGCTGCGGCATTGTTTGGCGAACTTCCGACGCCCCGCATGGCGTCTTTGCGTCTGCTGAAGGATCACGAAGGGCGGCGTCTGGATCAAGCGCTCGTGCTCTACTTCCCTGAAAAGAACAGCTTTACAGGCGAAGAAGTGCTCGAACTGCACCTGCACGGATCGATTGCTGTGGTCAACGCGGTGCTGCGCGAACTCTCCGATCTGGACGGACTACGGCTCGCAGAAGCAGGGGAATTCACCCGCCGCGCGCTTGAAAATGGCTGTCTCGACTTGGCCCAGGTCGAAGGGCTTGCCGACCTGATCGATTCCGAGACCGAGGCGCAGCGGCGTCAGGCCTTGCGTGTCCTTTCCGGCGATCTTGGCACTCTGGCTGGGGGCTGGCGCGAAAACCTGATCCGCGCGGCTGCTCTTCTCGAGGCCACGATTGATTTCGCCGATGAAGAAGTTCCCGTCGACGTCTCGCCCGAAGTGCAAGGTTTGCTCCAATCGGTTCGTGCCGAATTGGCGACCGAAATTGCTGGCGTAAATGCGGCAGAGCGCATTCGAACAGGTTTTGAGGTTGCCATTCTTGGCGCCCCAAACGTCGGCAAATCCACGCTTCTCAATGCTTTGGCAGGGCGCGAGGCGGCGATTACCTCGGAATATGCTGGCACAACCCGCGATGTGATCGAAGTGCGTATGGATCTGAATGGTCTGCCCGTGACGCTTCTCGACACCGCTGGTTTGCGCGACACCGACGACCACGTCGAAGGGATCGGCATCGAACGGGCGCGCCAACGTGCCGAGTCCGCCGATCTGCGTGTCTTCCTAGTCGAACAGGGGCAACATCCTGACTTTGAACCGCTTCCCGGTGATGTAATCCGTGCCGCCAAGGCGGATACGCTTGATGGCGGTGCGCATGCGATTTCAGGGAAAACGGGGCAGGGAATTTTAGAGTTGGTCGACGAGATCACTGAAAAGCTCTCGGATCAGGCTGGGCGCTCCGGGATTGCCACCCGCGAACGCCACCGCGTAGCGATGAGCCGGGCCTATGACAACCTCGCTGCTGCCGACGCGGTGCTTGCATTGGGGCCGGATCACTACGAGATTGCCGCCGAAGAACTGCGTAGCGCGATTCGGGCTTTGGATTCGATTGTCGGTCGCGTAGATGTCGAGAACCTGCTGGGCGAAATCTTTTCGAGCTTCTGCATCGGTAAGTAAGGAGTGTTTCACGTGAAACATTTTGACGTCATTGTTGTTGGCGGCGGACACGCCGGTGCGGATGCGGCGCACGCTGCGGCGCGCACGGGTGCGCGTACCGCCCTTATTACATTGAAAAAATCCGGAATCGGTGTGATGTCCTGCAACCCGGCCATTGGTGGTTTGGGTAAGGGCCACCTTGTCCGGGAGATCGATGCGCTCGATGGGGTGATGGGCCGTGTGGCCGACAGGGCGGGCATTCAATTTCGTCTTTTGAACCGCCGCAAGGGTCCCGCTGTGCAGGGCCCCCGAGCTCAGGCGGACCGCAAAATCTACCGGAACACAATGCTCGCTGAGATATTGTCGACGGAAAACCTTACAGTGATCGAGGGCGAGGCCACGGATTTTCGCATGGAAGGCGGTGCGGTGCGCGGCGTTCTTCTTGCTGACGGATCAGAGATTTCGGCGCAGGCTGTCGTCCTGACGACGGGTACATTCCTGCGCGGCGTCATTCATATTGGTGATGTGTCTCGCCCTGGCGGTCGCATGGGGGACGATCCTTCTGTCAAACTCGCTCAGCGTATCGACAGCTTTGAACTGCCGCTTGGCCGGCTGAAGACGGGCACGCCACCGCGCCTTAACGGTAAGACCATTAAATGGGATCTGTTGGAATCCCAGCCTGGCGACGAAGATCCCACGATGTTTTCGTTCCTCAATGACAAGCCATTCGTTCGGCAAATCTCCTGCGGTATCACCCATACCAACGAAAAAACGCATGACGTCATCCGCGAAAATCTCTCCCGATCGGCGATGTATGGCGGCCATATCGAGGGCGTCGGGCCCCGTTACTGTCCCTCGATCGAAGACAAGATCGTTCGATTTGCTGACAAAACATCCCACCAGGTGTTTCTTGAACCCGAGGGGCTGGATGATGATACGGTTTATCCGAATGGGATCAGCACATCTCTGCCGGAAGATGTTCAGGAAGATTATGTCCGGTCGATCTATGGCCTTGAAGAGTGTGAGATTCTCCAACCCGGATATGCGATCGAATATGACTACGTAGATCCCCGCGCGCTTGATGCTTCTCTCGCGGTTAAGTCGGTTCCCGGACTATATCTTGCGGGTCAGATCAACGGAACTACAGGATATGAGGAGGCAGCAGCGCAAGGGCTTGTCGCTGGACTGAATGCGGCCCTGTCGGCAAAAGGGCAGGAGGCGCATCATTTTAGCCGTTCGGACAGCTATATCGGGGTCATGGTTGATGATCTGATCACTCGCGGCGTCACCGAACCCTATCGCATGTTCACGTCGCGCGCCGAGTTCCGTCTGTCTCTACGTGCCGACAACGCGGATCAGCGCCTGACGCCAATCGGAATGGAGCTCGGGCTAGTCGGCAGTGCGCGCACAGAAGTCTTCGAAAAAAAACGAGAGCGGCTGGAAAGTGGAAAGTCTCTTCTGGAAGACGCCGAATACACGCCAAAACAACTCAACACCGCCGGCATCGCCATCAATCAAGATGGCAACCGGCGCACTGCCTTTCAGGTTTTGGCATTCCCGGATGTTAGGTTTGATGATCTCCTGCCTCTCGATGCGCGGTTTGAAGGCGTGGATGATGAAACCCGGCGCCAGCTTGAACGGGATGCGCTTTATGCGAACTACATCGAACGGCAGAAACGGGACGTCGAGGCGATGCAGCGCGATGAAAACCAGAAGATTCCCCACGACTTTGATTATGCCCAGGTTGAGGGGCTTTCCAATGAGCTCAAACTGAAACTTGGTCAGTCGCGCCCATCCAACCTTGCCCAGGCGGGGCGCATTGATGGCATAACCCCAGCCGCGTTGACATTGCTGCTCGCAAAGATTCGCCAGTCAAAGCGGGAGAAATCCGCGTGACGACAGATGCCGATCGCGTCCTCGCAGAGGTGAATGTTTCACGTGAAACATCGGAGCGCCTCAAGACGCTTGCCGCGCTTTTGGAAAAGTGGAATCCCCGTATCAACCTTGTGTCCAAATCGACGCTGGCTGATCTGTGGACGCGCCATATCCTTGATTCCGCACAGATTTTCAATCTCGCCCTCCAATCCAAGGACCATTGGGTTGATATTGGCAGCGGCGGCGGATTTCCCGGCCTTGTCGTTGCACTCATGTCGGCAGAAGACAACGCCCCCCAGACTGTCACCATGATCGAGAGTGACCTGAGAAAATGTACGTTTCTTCGCACGGTTCTCCGAGAGACCGGGGTTAAGGCCAAGGTAATCACGGAACGAATCGAAAAGGCGGATCCCCAAGGCGCCGACATTCTGTCAGCGCGCGCCCTGGCTGACCTGACCACCCTGTTTTCCTTTGCCGAGCGTCATTTGAGCACAGGCGGCACAGCGTTGTTTCCAAAAGGTGCCAATTGGGAAAAAGAGGTGAAGGTAGCGCGGGAATCGTGGTCTTTCGACCTTGAGGTGGTACAAAGCATTACTGAACCCGAAGCCGTTATTCTGAAGGTTGGAGATCTTGAACGTGTCTGATCCCATTCGCCCCAAGGGGCCGAGAATTATCGCCGTTGCAAACCAGAAGGGCGGGGTGGGGAAAACCACGACGGCAATCAACCTTGCGGCGGCGCTTGCCGAACAGAAATGCAAAGTTTTGGTGGTCGATCTCGATCCGCAGGGCAATGCCTCTACCGGACTTGGCATCGAAACCGAGAACCGCGAATACACAACCTATGACCTTCTCTTGGATGATGTCGCGCTTGAAGACGTGATCCAGCCAACAGAAACGCCGGGCATGTCCATTATTCCTGCGACGGTGGACCTGAGCTCGGCAGATATTGAGCTGATTTCAAACGAAAAACGCAGCTATCTCTTGCATGATGCCCTGCGACAGCCGGCGATGGATCCCTTCGGCTGGGATTACATCCTGATTGACTGTCCGCCATCGCTCAACCTGTTGACGGTCAACGCAATGATTGCGGCGCATTCGGTGCTGATCCCGCTGCAAAGCGAGTTTTTTGCGCTTGAGGGTCTGTCTCAACTGATGCTGACCGTACGAGAAGTGCGCCAAACGGCGAACTCGGCTTTGCGGATCGAAGGCGTTGTCCTGACGATGTTTGATGCGCGCAATAACCTTTCGCAGCAGGTCGAGCAGGATGCCCGCGATAATTTGGGAGATCTGGTGTTCGACACCAAGATTCCGCGCAATGTGCGCGTTTCCGAGGCTCCCTCTTTCGCGCAGCCGGTTTTGGATTATGATCCAACCTCCAAAGGGGCCGAAGCCTATCGCAACCTGGCCAAGGAACTGATGGCCAAGCATCTGAAAATCGCCGCGTAAGAAGGGCAGACCATGGCAGACAAGAAAAAAACGCGCGGACTGGGTCGGGGCCTAAGCGCGCTGATGGCAGACGTAACCGAAGAGCGTGTCGCACAGGAGGCCGAAACACCGCGCCGTGCCGACATGAACGTCCCGATCGAAAAGATCGTGCCGAACCCGGATCAGCCTCGTCGCGAATTTACACAGGACCAGCTCGACGATCTGGCAAACTCGATCCGGGAAAAGGGCGTCATTCAGCCTTTGATCGTCCGCGAAAAGTCGGAGGGAACCTACGAAATCGTCGCTGGCGAACGCCGCTGGCGCGCGTCGCAGATGGCGCAGCTGCATGAACTGCCGGTGATCGTCCGCGAATACGACGACACCGAAGTCCTTGAAATCGCGATCATTGAAAACATCCAGCGGGCGGATCTGAACCCGGTGGAAGAGGCGATGGGCTATCGGCAGCTTATGGACAAGTTCGGCCATACCCAGGAACGCCTGTCCGAAGCGCTCGGCAAAAGCCGCAGCCACATCGCCAACCTGATGCGTTTGCTTCAGCTCCCGGCCGATGTTCAGGACATGTTAAAAAAAGGTCAACTGACCGCGGGACACGCGCGTGCGCTGATCACCAGCGAAAACGCATCTGATCTTGCAAAAAAGGTGGTCAAGGGCGGTATGTCTGTTCGTCAGACCGAAGCGCTTGTCAAAAAGGCGATTAATCCCAGCCCGGCGAGTAAACCCAAGGCTGAGAAATCACAAAAAGACGCAGACACAATCGCGCTGGAAGGTGATTTGTCCGCCAATCTCGGGATGAAAGTTTCCGTGGACCACAAGGCCGGCGGCGAAAGCGGACAGGTTGTGATCCGTTATGCGTCGCTGGACGAGTTGGACGAGATTTGCAGGATCCTGTCGGCTAGCCACTAGGCCGTGTCCAGATAAAGATCAAAACAGCAGACAAAACCACCGCCTGTATCAGCAGGACGGTGGTTTTTAGACCCAGGGCAAGCGAGACACCAAACACAAAGGCAATGGAAATCGTCGCCAGCCGTTTGGCCGCTGGGTTGATTGCGCCGCGTGACTGCCAATCTTCAATTGGTGGTCCCAGGCGGGGGTGGGACAATAGCCAGTAGTGCAGTCGCTCCGAAGACCGCGCAAAGCAGAAAGCTGCCAACAACAGGAACGGGACTGTTGGCAAAAGCGGCAGAACTATCCCGACAATCGCCAGCGCGACACAGATCAACCCGAACAAGAGCCAAACAACACGCATCTAGTCCACCAAAAGCTCCGCCAGAACCGAATTAAGCACCATCCTGCCTTGAGGAAGTACTCTAAGGCGTTGATCTTCAACAGAAATCAGACCAAACTCAACCAAATTCTCAACTCTGTTCCCGCCAAGCGCATGGCCGGCAAGAACTTGGTAACGTGTCAGGTCAACTCCCTCGCTTAACCGGAGTCCCATCAACAAGAATTCGGTTGCCTGATCCTCTGACGCAATCATGTCACGCTGGCTTTCCCCGTTACCCGCCTCGGCGGCCTCAAGCCATTTGCCGGGAGCTTTCCAGTTTTCAATCGCGTGGCGCTGTCCGTGCAATGTTAGACGCGCATGGGCTCCGGGGCCGATGCCGGCATAATCCCCGTAGCGCCAGTAAATCAGATTATGCCGAGATTCAGACCCTGTTGCCGCATAATTCGACACTTCATATGGCAACATGCCTGTCGCCGCGCAAATTTCTTGCGTTGCTTCGTACATGTCGGCGGCAAGATCATCCTCGGGCAACCCACGCAGTTTTCCGCGCGCATAGCGATCTCCGAACGCCGTGCCGTCTTCGACCGTCAGTTGATAAAGCGACAAGTGGTCAATCGCCATCGAAAGCGCTTCGCGCAGTTCGCCTGTCCATGCTTCAAGGCTTTGATCCTGACGCGCGTAAATCAGGTCAAAGCTCACGCGTTCAAACGTATTGCGGGCAATGTCAAAAGCGGCTCTGGCCTCTTTGACGGTGTGAATGCGCCCCAAACGTTGAAGATCACGATCATTGAGCGCCTGAATCCCCATCGAGATCCGATTCACGCCACCTTGGCGATAGGCCGCAAATCGCCCGGCCTCAACGGAACCGGGGTTCGCTTCAAGCGTTGTTTCCATGTCATTGGAGGTCGGCCAGAGTTTACGGACGCGCTCAAGGATCGAAGCAACGACCTCCGGGTCCATCAGACTTGGTGTCCCGCCGCCGAAAAACACCGTATTCAAAACCCGGCCCGGCGTCTCGGCCGCGACACGGTCCAATTCGCCCAGGTAGGCCCTAAGCCACCGGGATTGATCGATTTCTCGGGCGACATGACTGTTGAAATCGCAATAGGGGCACTTGGCCTGGCAAAAGGGCCAATGGATATAAAGGCCAAAGCCCCCGTTTTGCCAATCCTCAGCCAAAACACCCCGCCACGAACTGCTCAACCGCCTTGCCGCGGTGGCTGATCTTGTTCTTTTCCCAACGGTCCATTTCGGCAAAGGTCACGTCATGACCTTCGGGAACAAACATCGGGTCATATCCAAACCCATCCTTGCCCCGGATCGGCCAGACAAGATGCCCCGGCGCAACGCCTTCGAACACTTCGTCATGTCCGTCGGGCCAAGCCAGAACCAGAGTACAGCGAAACTGCGCCATCCACGGTTTCGCCGCGTCGCAGGCAACCAATTCGTCATGCGCGCGGGTCATCGCCATCATGAAATCACGCCCGTTGCCGGTTTCGGCCCAATCCGCCGTACAAACACCCGGTGCGCCATTCAACCCGTCAATCGTGATCCCGCTATCGTCCGACAGGGCCGGCAGGCCCGTTGCCTTGGCCGCCGCGTGCGCCTTGATCCGGGCGTTGCCGACAAACGTATCTTCGGTTTCCTCCGGTTCCGGCAAATCCATGTCCCCGGCACCCACCACCTTGACCCCAAAGGGCTCAAGAAGGTGGGCCATTTCTTCCAGCTTGCCCTTGTTATGGGTCGCCACCAAAAGCGTATCGCCGGAAAACTTGCGGGTCATGCGACCGCCGCCATTTGGGCCGCAACCAACTCATCGACGCCCTTTTCGGCAAGGTCGATCAGCTGGTTCATCTGATCGCGGGAATAGGTCGACCCCTCCGCGCTCATCTGAACTTCGATCATCTGCTTGTTGCCAAGCATGATGAAGTTGCCATCCACACCGGCTTCGGAATCCTCGGGATAGTCGAGATCCAGAACCGCCTGACCGGCATAGATGCCACAAGAAACAGCTGCCACCGGGGAAACCAGCGGATCAGAGATGACGTCGCCCGTTTTCATCAGTTTGTTCACGGCCAGTTTTAGGGCAACCCACCCCCCGGTGATCGACGCACAGCGGGTGCCTCCATCGGCCTGGATCACGTCACAATCGACGGTGATCTGGCGTTCGCCGAGCGCAACCCGATCCACGCCCGCACGCAGCGACCGGCCAATGAGGCGCTGAATCTCCACGGTGCGGCCACCCTGTTTGCCCACGGCGGCTTCGCGGCGCATCCGGCTTGTCGTCGAGCGCGGCAGCATCCCGTATTCTGCCGTCACCCAGCCAAGGCCCGAGCCCTTGATGAACGGCGGCACACGATCTTCAATAGTGGCCGTGCAGAGCACATGGGTGTCACCCATACGGATCAGGCAGGACCCCTCCGCATGTTTGGTTACACCCGTTTCGATCGACACGGGGCGCATTTCATTCAACTGTCTTCCAGACGGGCGCATGGCTCTTTTCCTTTTTCTCTTTGGGCATGGGCATACTCGGCGGGGCAGGGGCTGCGCAACCCCGATTGACCTTTGGCATTTGCGCCCTTTAATGAAAGGGGTGAGGCAAAAAACCATGACGGACAGCACCAGGATACTCGAAGAGATGAACGACCGCTCGCGCGAGGTGTTTCGCCGCGTGGTCGAGGGCTATCTTGAAAGTGGAGATCCGGTCGGCTCACGCACCCTAACCCGCACCCTTTCCGAAAAAGTCAGCGCGGCAACCATCCGTAACGTCATGCAGGACCTTGAATTTCTCGGTCTCTTGGACAGCCCGCATGTCTCGGCGGGCCGCGTGCCGACCCAACTTGGACTGCGCATGTTTGTGGATGGGCTTCTCGAGGTTGGTGACCTCGACAGCACCGACCGAGAAAAGATCGACGCCACGCTTGGAAATGCATCCGGCGATGTCGGTACCATGCTGGACCGGGTAAGCACGGCCCTGTCCGGGGTGACGCATGGCGCCTCTCTGGTGCTCGCACCCAAACATGAAGCGCCAATCAAACATATCGAATTCGTAAGCCTGGGACATGATCGCGCCCTGGTCGTGTTGGTCTTTGCCGATGGCCATGTCGAAAACCGCTTGTTCACACCGCCAGCTGGCCAAACGCCAAGCTCGATGCGTGAGGCCGCGAATTTCCTCAACGCCGTTGCCGAGGGACGCACGCTTTCAGAGCTCGGGCAGGCCGTGCGCACCGAGATCTCCAAGCGCCGACAGGAAATTGATTCGCTGGCGCGTGATCTCGTTGAAAACGGATTGGCGCTCTGGACCAATGAAGGCGGTCAAAACGAACGCCTGATTGTGCGCGGGCGTTCGAATCTTCTGGGCACCGAAGAGGAAGAGCAGGATTTGGATCGCATCCGCACCCTGTTTGATGACCTTGAACGCAAGCGGGACATTGCCGAATTTCTCGAACTTGCTGAACAAGGCGACGGTGTGCGCATTTTTATCGGCTCGGAGAACAAACTTTTTTCACTTTCGGGTTCCTCTTTGGTGGTGTCTCCATATATGAACGCTGATCGAAAGATCGTGGGTGCTGTCGGAGTCATTGGACCCAAGCGCCTTAACTATGGACGTATCGTGCCGATTGTGGATTACACGGCGCAACTGGTCGGCAAGCTGATTTCCGACCGCGGTTAGAGGTAGAGATATGGCTGAGCGGAAAGAGCCCGAGTTTCTGGATGACCTGTTGGATGCCGAGGCGGAAGAGTTCGCCGAGGACATGGCCGAGATCGGCTCCGAAGAAGCCGAGATTGACGAGCTGCGCGCGGAGCGTGACCAGCTCAAAGATCGCTGGATGCGGGCGTTGGCAGACGCAGAAAACGCGCGCAAGAGGGGCGAACGCGCCCGTCGCGAAGCAGAGCAGTACGGTGGTTCGAAACTGGCCCGCGACATGCTTCCCGTGTTCGACAACATGAAGCGCGCCGTGGAATCGATCACCGAAGAACAGAAAGAGGCGTCCGCCGCACTCATCGAAGGTATCGAACTGACCATGCGCGAGCTTCTCAACACATTCGCCAAGCATGGGATCGAGGTCGTGTCGCCGGAAGTGGGCGACAAGTTTGACCCGCAGGTGCACGAAGCCATGTTCGAAGCGCCCGTTCCCGGTACAAAATCCGGAGAAATCATTCAGGTTTCGGCCGAGGGCTTCATGCTGCATGACCGCCTGCTGCGTCCGGCCAAGGTCGGCGTTTCGTCGAACCCCGGCTAAACAGGGACCCGAAACAATGCTAAAAAACTCCCGAACTTTCGGGAGTTTTTTCATTTGCGCCGCATTCTTTTTGCCGTTCTTTCCTTTTTTCTGCTTCTGACAACTCCGGTCACGGCCCAAACCCTGCCGGATTACACAGACCTTTACGTCAATGATTTCGCCGACCTTCTCCCGGAAGAGGATGAAAGCCGCATTCGTGCCAAGCTGGAAGAGTTGCGGGACAAACGCGGCATCGAATTCACCGTCGTTACCATTCAGGCCCTGTCCGATTACCAGCATTTCGGCCCCATCGAACCCTTTGCCACGGATATGTTCAACTATTGGGGCGTTGGGGATGCTCAGCGCAACGATGGGGTGATGATGTTGATCTCACAATTCGACCGCGTCATGCGGATTGAAGTGGGGTCGGGCTATGGCACGCAAAAAAATGTGCCGATGGGCAACATCATCGACACGATCATCACGCCCCAGTTCAAGAAAGACAATTTCACCCGCGGGATCGAAGACGGTGTGGATGCCGTGATCCGCGATCTGACCGGGCGCTGGCCGGGCGAATATGACGCTGGCCCACTTGAACGCGGCGCAGGGGCATTGCGACGGTTTCTGGATTGGCTCGGCGCATGGGCCCTCGCGCTTTTGGCACCGGTCGCGGCCTTCGGCGTGCGTGCTTATCGCCGTTGGCAACGCAACACACCGCGCCATTGCCCAAAAGACGGCGCAACAATGCACAGGCTGGACGAAGTGTGGGACGACAACCATTTGCAAGAGGGTCAAATCACCGAAGAACGCCTGAAGAGTGTCGATTATGACGTCTGGCAATGCCCGACTTGTGATCATGTAACTGTCGAGGGCTACAAAGCATGGTTTTCTGGTTACGGCGCCTGTCGCTCTTGTGGTTATCGCACGGTCGAAGGCGACACGACGATCCTGTCTCACGCCACAACCACGTCCACTGGCACGAAGCGGATCGACTACCATTGCCACCATTGCCAGGACAATTGGAGCGTCACCCGCACGATCCCCAAGAAGTCGTCAAGTTCGTCGTCCAGCAGCAGCTTTGGTGGCGGATCGTCCTCGGGCGGCGGTGCGTCGGGAAGCTGGTAGAACCCCAAGTCACCCGCCGTTGAGCGCTTTCAATTCGTACAAAAGCTCAAGTGCCTGTTTCGGTGTCAATTCGTCCGGATGCACCTCATCCAGTCTCTGTTCCAGAGGATTTGGCCCTTTTTTGACCTGTGGTGCCGGGGCCGGACTTGCCGCGAACAGAGGCAAATCATCAATCAACGCCTTTTGCGCCGGACCCTCCCGTTCGCCCTGTTCCAACGCCTCCAGAACAACCCGCGCCCGTTCAACCACCGCTTCGGGCAACCCCGCAAGTTGAGCCACCTGAACACCATAAGAACGATCCGCCGCGCCTTGTTTGACCTCATGCAGGAAGATCACTTCGCCTTCCCATTCGCGTACCGTGACCGTGGCATTGGCCACCCCGGCCATCTTACCGGCCAGTTGCGTCATCTCGTGGTAATGCGTCGCAAAAAGCGCGCGGGATTTGTTCACGTCATGCAGATGTTCCAGCGTCGCCCAGGCAATCGACAATCCATCATAGGTCGCCGTGCCGCGTCCGATCTCATCCAGAATGACAAGCGCCCGATCGTCCGCCTGATTGAGAATGGCTGCCGTTTCCACCATCTCGACCATGAATGTCGAACGCCCGCGCGCCAGATCATCCGACGCGCCCACACGTGAAAACAACTGACTCACCAGCCCGATCCGGGCACTGCTCGCGGGTACAAAGCTTCCCATCTGCGCCAGCAACGCAATCAACGCGTTCTGTCGAAGGAAGGTCGACTTACCCGCCATGTTCGGACCGGTCAGCAACCAGATGCTCGCCGCATCGCCCCCGGACAGATCGCAATCATTGGCCACGAAAGGCTCGCCCGACTTGCGCAACGCCGCCTCAACCACCGGATGCCGCCCACCTTCGATCTCGAAATCGCGGCTTTCATTCACCTCAGGGCGACACCAATCCTCTGTTACGGCCAGTTCGGCAAGCGCACAGGCCAAATCAAACTCAGCCAACGCTTTCGATGCCGCCGCGACTTGGGCCGAGACGTCCAGAATAGCACCTTTTAGCCTTTGATAGAGACGCTTTTCGATCTCCAACGCCCGGTTTCCGGCGTTCAAAATCTTGGTCTCCATCTCACTCAAGTCCACGGTAGTGAAGCGCACTTGGTTGGCCGTGGTCTGGCGATGAATGAAGGTTTCCGACAACGGCGGGGACATCATCGCATCCGCATGTTTCGCCGTGGTTTCGATGAAATAGCCGAGCACATTGTTATGCTTGATCTTGAGCGACTGAATGCCGGTCTGTTCCACGTATTGCGCCTGCATCCCGGCAATCACACCGCGCCCTTCGTCGCGCAGTTCGCGGCTTTCATCCAACTCCGCGTCAAACCCCGCTGCGATAAAGCCCCCATCCCGCGCCAAAAGCGGCGGTTCTGCAATCAAAGCCTCGTCCAAAAGGCTCAGCAACGCGCCATGTCCCTGCAAATCACGCAGAGCGTCGGCCAAATCATCGGGCAAATCACCTGCAAAGGGCATGTCGGCAAGGGTTTCCGCCTGACCAAGCCCATTGCGGATCGCCGCCAGATCGCGCGGTCCGCCACGATCAAGCGCCAGACGGGACAAGGCGCGGTCCAGATCGGGCACCTTGCGCATTGCCTCGCGCAGCCTGGCCGCATCACTGCGCTGGGCTGTCATGTAGGAAACCGAATCCAACCTTTGCCGGATTACGTCCAGCCGCAAAGAGGGCGATGACAGCCGCTGTTCCAAAAGCCGCGCCCCGCCCGCCGTCACGGTCCGGTCAATCGTGGCCAGCAGAGATCCGGCCCGCCCTCCGCCAAGGCTGTGGGTCAGTTCCAGATTGCGTCGGGTCGCGGCATCAATCTGCATCACACCTTGGGTGGCCTCGCGCTGGGGTGGCTGCAAAAGCGGCAGCTTGCCCTTCTGGGTCAGCTCAAGGTAATCGACAATTGCGCCAAGCGCCCCCGCTTCGGGCCGTGAAAACGTGCCAAACGCCTCCAAGGACGATGCCTTGAACAGCGCGGAAACCCTCTTTTCCGCCGAAACAGAGTCGAAACTTCCTCGCGATACCGCCGTCAACGGTACTCCCATGTCCTCGACGATCGAGGAGAGATCACGCTCGCTTCCTTCCGCCACCAAAAGTTCGGACGGTGCCAGCCGTGCCAGTTCCGGCCCCAAACGCACGGGGGACAAGGGCATCACGTGGAGCGCCCCCGTCGATATATCGGCCCAGGCAAGCGCGGCCTCATCGCGCACCACGGCATAAGCCGCGAGAAAGTTGTGCCGCCGCGCATCCAGCAGGGAATCTTCCGTCAGCGTGCCGGGCGTCACCAGCCGCACCACATCCCGCTTCACAACCGCCTTGTAACCGCGTTTCTTGGCTTCGGCGGGGCTTTCAAGTTGTTCACACACCGCCACCCGGAACCCCTTGCGGATCAGGGTCAGGAAATACCCCTCGGCGGCATGGTGCGGCACGCCGCACATCGGGATCTCGGCACCCTCGTGCTTGCCCCGCTTGGTCAGCGCAATATCAAGTGCCTCCGCCGCCGCCACCGCGTCGTCAAAGAACATCTCGTAGAAATCGCCCATCCGGTAAAACAACAGCGCATCCGGGTATTGCGCCTTGATCTCCAGATATTGCGCCATCATCGGCGTGACGCCCGATTTGCCTGCACTCAAAACATCAGCCCCCAAGGTGATTAGCCTCAAGGTCTAGCAAACTTGTCCGCCGGGCGAAAAGCCGAAAACGCCCCCATGGACAAGCGCATCCCGATTTGCTCGACTGCCTCTCAGGCAAACAGGACGTCTCAACATGGCAATCTACAATCTCGGCTCGATCAACGCGGATTATTTCTATCGCGTCCCGCATCTGCCCGGCCCGGGTGAAACGCTGGCTGCAACGGATTTCACGCGCGGTCTGGGTGGCAAGGGTGCGAACATGTCCGTCGCCGCCGCCCGAGCTGCCGCGCGTGTCGTTCATATCGGTTCAGTGGGACCAGATGGAGTTTGGGCACGAGACCGCCTGACCGAATTCGGTGTTGATACGCGCCACATCGCGCAACTACCCGACACCCCGACGGGGCACGCGATCATCAATGTGGATGCGCAGGGTGAGAATGCCATTGTCCTTTTTCCCGGCGCCAACCACGCGATCCCAGAAACAACCCTTGCGGCCGCGTTGTCCGAAGCCTCTCCCGGCGACACGCTTCTGTTTCAGAATGAAACCACCCTGCAACGCGCCGCCGCCGAGATGGGGCGCAAACTTGGCCTGACAATCGCCTATGCCGCTGCGCCTTTTGATGTGGTTGCGGCGGCATCGGTGCTGCCTTTTCTTGATTTCCTGATCCTGAACGAGGTGGAGGCCAGCCAGCTTTCAGAGGAAACCGGTAAAGACCCTGCCGCGCTGGGCATCCGGGATGTTGTGGTCACCCTGGGATCAAAAGGGGCCCGCTGGTATCACGATGGACAAGCGCGTGATTTCCCGGCCTTGCCGGTCACACCTGTCGATACGACCGGGGCGGGGGACACGTTCACGGGCTACGTTCTGGCAGCAAGAGATCGCGGTTTTCCCATGGAACAGTCTCTAACTTTGGCATCTCGGGCCGCTGCTCTCATGGTCACGCGGGTTGGCACCGCAGATGTCATCCCCGATCTCAAGGAAGTGACGGAGGCCCGTTTCCAGGCCCCCGGCTAAGTCTTAAACCTGCCCCGGCAGCCACAGAACGATGGCTGGAAAGGCGACCAACAGGGCAATTGTCACCGCATCCGCAATAAAGAACGGCGTGACACCCTTGAACACGTCCTGCACCGAAAGATCATCGCGCACCCCGGCCACGACAAAGCAGTTCAGCCCAATCGGCGGCGTGATCAGACAGAACTCGGCCATTTTCACCACGAGGATACCGAACCAGATCGCGCACATCGGACCACTCATGCCAAATGTGCTGTCCGCCGCCGACACGAACTCGCCGCCATTCAATGCCATGACCGCCGGATAAACCACGGGCAGGGTCAGCAACAACATCCCGATTGCGTCCATGAACATACCCAGCACCGCATAGGCCAGCAGGATCATGATCAGAATTAGCATGGGCGACATGGTCAGTGACGTAATCCAGTCCGAAAACGCGCCCGGTAAGTCGGCAAATCCAAGAAAGCGCACATAGATCAGAACACCCCAGATGATCGTGAAAATCATCACGCTCAGCTTGGCGGTTTCCAAAAGCGCATCCTTCAGCTCGGTCCACCGCATGCCCCGATAAAGCGCCATCAGGAACACGACAAAGGCCCCGATTGCGCCACCTTCGGTTGGCGTGCCCCAGGCGTCGCCACCAAACGGGTTGTAGACAAAAAAGATGATGGTCACGACCACGAACAGGATCGGAAGGGCCGGTGGCAGCGCTACGAACCGCTCTTTCCACGTGAACCCCGACACCGCCGGGCCAAACCCCTTGATCGTCAACGCCATGCCAATGATCAGGATGCCATAAATCACCGCAGAAAATGCGCCGGGAATGAAGCCTGCCAGCAACAGCTTGCCGACGTCCTGTTCCACGATGATCGCATAGATCACGAGGATGGCTGACGGCGGGATGAGAGATGCCAGCGTGCCACCTGCCGCCACAACCCCGGCGGCGAACCGTTTGTCATAACCGATGGCAAGCATTTCCGGGATCGCGATCCGGGCAAACACAGCCGAGGTTGCGACTGATGCTCCCGACACGGCGGCAAAACCGGCTGTGGCAAACACGGTCGACACCGCCAAACCCCCCGGTACCCACGCCAACCAGCGTTTCGCCGCTTCAAACAGTGCCTTGGTCAACCCGGCGTAATAGGCCAGATAGCCGATCAGGATGAATGTCGGGATCAGCGAAAGTGCCTGAGACGACACCTTGGAATGCGGCACCTGCCCGGCAGTTTTCACGGAAATGGTCAACGCCTTGCCAAAGCGGCCCGGATCATAGCCAAACTTGGCCCAGAAGATCCAGATCAGGCCAACCATGCCCGCCAAACCCGCAGCAAAGGCCACGCGCATGCCCAGAACAACAAGCAGCAACAAGCCACCCGAGACCACAAGGCCAATTTCAATCGGTTCCATGTGTCTGCTCCTTACGTATCGTGGCCCGAGACATGCTCGGCTTCCATCGCGGCCTGTGTGGCGGCATCCGCCACCAACGGCACGGCGACCGGGGTTTCGTCATTGCGGAAAAACGCGCGCGCATAGGCCCAAAGTTGCAGCCCAAGCCGCAGACACAGAACGCCAAACGCCACCGGTGCAAGCAGCTTTGCCGGCCACAGGGGCAGGGCGATGTCCATCGAACTGTCCCGGCTCCACATCGGTGCGCCAAAATCGAAACTGCGCGCAAAATGCGCCCAGCTGCCCCACACTAAAAGCAACATGAGCGCCAGAATGGCGAGCGTGGTAATAAACTCGACCAGGTATAGCGGACGCCCCTTCAAGGCCCCCACAAGCATGTCCATGCGGATATGCCCCCCGTCGCGCTGGGTAAAGGCGACGCCCATGAACGCGATCAAAGGCATCGCCTGTTCGATCCAGTCCACGTATCCCGCCAGCGGCGTGTTGAAGAGATTGCGCCCTCCCACCGAGAATACGGCCAGAACCATGAGCGAGAACACCGCCAGCCCGCTCAGAAGGGCAAGAACCCGTTCCATTTTGTAAAGAGAAGTGTCGATTTTGCTGAGCGTGCTGTCATCGGACAGCACAAGTGACGAGCCTGCCATTGCGAGCCTCCGTCATTACGTCATTTCGGAAAAGGAAATCCGGCGCCGCCATGGGGCGACGCCGCAAGACGAGTCCTATTCGCCCTTGGCAATCATGCCGGTCACGAGGTCATAGAGCTCTTGCGCAGGCAGGCCCCGCTTGGTGTTGTCCTCGATCCACGCAGCCGCGGCCGGGGCGGCGGCGGCTTCCTTGAAGGCCGCAATTTCGTCGTCCGAGAACGTGACTTGTGTAATCCCACGCTCGTTCAGCGCCGGACCCCAGGCCGCCATGGTCTTGGAGTTGTAGAACTCGACGTAATATTCCAGCGCTTCGCCTACCGACTCCAACAGCGCCGCGCGATGCTCATCCGACAAATCATTCAGCGCATCGGTATTCACCACAACCGGACAGTTGACCGTGCCGGGGTTGAGGTTGGTGGTCCACCAGGTCCCGTTCTCGATGGTGCCGAATGACATGTGGGCGTGCGGCGCAAAGGCCACGGCCTTGACGATGCCGCTATCCATCGCCTGACGCACTTCCGAGGCCGACATCGAAGTTGGCACCGCGCCCACGGTTTCCATCGCCTTGCCGATACCACCGGTGGCACGCACGCTCAGCCCTTCGAAATCCGCAAGAGTCGAAGGCGCATCGCCCACACCGACAAGGTTATATTGCGGCAGCGGCGACGGCATCAGCAGCGTTGCGTTCCATCGGGCGAGGTCCTTTTGCACGGCGGGGTGCTGATACACCGCCATGGAAAGTTCAACCTCCTGCTCCAGAGAACTCACGCCAAGAAATGGCAGCTCCAGAACCGTGATCGACGGGTTCTTGTCGCGGTGATACCCGGCACAGAACTGTGCCATCTCGAACGCCCCGATCGAGATACCGTCAAGGTTTTCCTTGTTCTTGGAAAGGCCGCCATAGCTGATGTTCAGGGTGAAATCGCCACCAGTCTTTTCGCTGACCAGCTCGGCCAGCTTTTCCACATGTTCCGTAAAGGCCCGCCGCTTGCCCCAGAGGGACACGCTCCATTCGGTGGCCACGGCTTCGGTTGCAAAGGCAAGGGTCAGGGCGGCAATCGCCGTCTGGCTCATCAGTTTACGCATAAGATTTCCTCCCGCATGCGTCTGGATTGGATGGCCGGTAACATGCAGGGACACGCCGGACCTGCCTATGAAGGAAAATGCGCGCGAAATGTCGGGGGGTCTGCGGATTTCCGCAGGGCAGGTTTGCGGCTACAAAAGCGCGCTTTTGTCGAGGCCGAGTTTCACGATTTTCTCGTTCAACGTCCGCCGCCCGATCCCCAGGGCTTCGGCGGCAGCATCCATGCGCCCCTCATGCGCCTTGATCGCCTTGCCGATCAACTCGCGCTCGAACGACGCCACCGCCTCGCGCAGGGTATCGGGCACGTCGTCAAACATCTGGTCCGCCCGGATCGCCGCTCCAAGGCTCCCGCCGCCGCGCCGTGCGGCCAGAACCCGGCGTTCGCAGACATTGCGCAGTTCGCGCACATTGCCGGGCCAGTCATGCGCCAACAACGCGGCGGCATCCTCATGGGTCACTTCCGGCTGTTGCGTTTCGTGCAGCCGCGCATATTCGCCTAGAAAATGTGCCGCCAAAAGCATGATGTCATCGCGACGCTGGCGCAACGGTGGCAAGTTGAGCATGAAAGTATTCAGCCGGAAAAGCAGATCTTGCCGCAAGACGCCCTCGCGCAATGCCTCTTCGGTATCGATATTCGTCGCTGACACCACCCGCAGGTTCACTGATACCGGCTCCGCAGCCCCCACGGGCAAAACCTGCCCATCCTCGATCACCCGCAACAACTTGGCCTGCACTGCGGGCGGGCACATTCCGACCTCGTCAAGAAACAACGTCCCACCCGAGGCCATCACCAACCGCCCGTCGCTTTGCCCCTGAACGCCGAACATCTCGGCCTCAAAACGCTCCGGCGACAGAGCCGCGCAGTTCAGCACCAGAAACGGCTTGTCCGCCCGGTGGCTCAGATCATGCAACGCGCGTGCCACCAGTTCCTTGCCGGTGCCGGTTTCGCCCTCGATCAACACCGGCGCCTCCGTTGCGGCAAGGTCCAGGATCTCGTGGCGCAGCGCCCGCACCGCATCGGTTTCCCCCAGTAATACCCGGTCCAGCCCCGCCAGCTCGAACAGCCGCGCCCGAAGCCGGTCATTGCTTTGGCGCATGCGGTATTGGTCGGCGGCATGGGTTAGAATGCTCAGCAACCGGCGCGGATCATAAGGCTTTTCCACAAAGCTATAGGCTCCGTCCTGCATCGCCTGCACGGCCATCGGAATATCCCCATGTGCCGAAATCAGAACCAGCGGCGGCGCATGGGGAAGGTCCAGCGCGGCCAGCAATTCCAACCCGCTCATCCCCGGCATCTGCACGTCCGAAAGGATCACGTCCGCCGACATTCCGCGCAACCGCTCAAGTGCCACGTCCCCGCGCGGCGCCGCCTCGGCAATCCAACCCGCCGCTTCCAGCAGGGCCAGAAGCGACTGGCGCATGGCCTTGTCATCATCGACAATCAGAACGGAATAAGGGGCTGCTTGCGTCATGCGCCGTGGCCTTCCTTTTGTGAAACACGTGGCAGCGTCACCCGGAACACTGCGCCGCCTTTGGCCCTGTTCCGCGCGCTCATTCTGCCTTCGTGATCCTTGATGATGTTGTCTGAGATCGCAAGGCCAAGCCCCATGCCGCGCCCGCTCTCACGCGTCGTGACAAACGGTTCCTGTAACTCGTTCAACGTCGCCGGTCCAAGCCCGTGTCCGGTATCTGCCACTTCGAAATACACCTCGTCGCCCTCGGAACCGATCCGCACCGAAAGCCGTGGCGCGGCAACGCCCTCCATCGCGTCCATCGCGTTGCGCAGCAGGTTCGTCATGACCTGCTCAATCCGCAGCCGGCTGCCCCGCACCCATGCCGGTGTCTCACCCGGTGCCCGGTCCACTACGCACCCCGCCGCCTCGATATTCGGCGCCACAAGTGCCAGCGCGGCCGCCATCGCCTTGCGCAGGTCGAACACTTCGAACGGTTCTCGCTCGGGCGTGGCAAAGAACTTCAACTGGCGGGTAATGCCCTCCATCCGATCCACAAGGCCGCCGATATGAGAGGTCAAGGGCGTGATCCCTGCCGGGCCAAACTCTGCCGCCGCGATGTGGTTGCGCATCGCGGCAATCGGCTGCCCCAACTCATGCGTGACCGAGGCCGACAATTCTCCAAGCGCGGCCAGACGGCTCGCCCGCTCAAGCTCGCTTTGTGCCTGTTTCAGTCTCTGTTCAGCCGTTTTTCGCTCGGAAATCTCAACCGCCAGCTTGGCGTTGGACTCGCGCAACTGCGCCTCTTCCTTTTCTGAACGCTGCAATGCCCGCCCGATGCGACGCGCGCGCTGCACCTGGAAAAGGATCAACAACGAGCCTGCCGCCAACACCACGACCGCCGTTGCCAGCCAACTGCGCACGACCGCCCGGTCATCGCTTGCAAAGTAATGCAGTTCCCAGCCATGCGGCAGGGTGTCGGCAACAAGGTGCAGCCGCCCCGCACCGCCAATCGACGCCCGCCCGCCGCCATCCGGTGTCCAGCCCAGCGGCTCCAGCGGCCCGCCCGCAAACTGCCGCGCCCTGCGGATCTCGTCCTTCTTGGCGGCATCCAGCGCCTGAAGGGTGCGATAGCGCCACGTCGAATCCGACGCCAGCAACACCACCCCATCCTGATTGACCAACATGACCTGTTCGCCCGACGCGACCCAGCTCTGTTCCAACGCGCTCAGGCTTTTCTTGATGGCGATCACGCCAAGGATGGCGCCGAGTCCGTCTCGCACCGAGTTGGCGATGAAATACCCGGGCTCTCCGGTTGTCGATCCGATGGCATAGAAACGCCCCTGATCCCCCTCGATCGCCTGTTTGAAATAGGGTCGAAAGGCATAGTTCTGCCCGACAAAACTTGACGGCAGGGCATGGTTGGATGCGGCAATCGTAAACCCGTCCGACCCCATCAGGTAAATCGCTTCCAGCCCGGCCTGTGCGGCAAAACTCTCCAACCGGGCATTCAATGGCCCGGTGCCGTCCCCCTTGGCCGCGTCAATCACGAAAGTGTCGCGGGCAAGTATGCGGGGCAGGTGGGCAAACCGCTCCAACTCGGCCTCAACCGAACTGCGATAAAGCGAAAGCCGCCCTTCGGCCTTGCTCACCTCTTCGGTGGCAAAATAGCCAAACGAAACGCTGTGCACGATCATGCCAAGCAGCACGGTGCCGACGATGGTCAATATGAGGGGTATTCGGACCATGAACCTCGGTCGCGGCAATGGGGGCAGAGATGCGCGACCCTACCCAAATCCTCACGCCGTTGGAAAGGGTTTTGCCGGAGGCTGCAATCAGTGCCCGACAAACGGAGCCGCGTTGCCCCAGAGCGCCTTGACGGTTTTGTCCCGTCCACAAGCCTTGCGATAGCGTTTGTAGGCTTCGGATTGCTTCTTGGGGCCAAACCGGGTCAGCGTGATCTTGGTCCCCTTGTAATAATCCTGATGATAGCTTTCGGCCTTGTAAAAGGTCTTGGCGGGCAGGATTGGCGTCACGATCTTCCGGCCCAGGGCAACCTGTGCCTCGCGCTTGGCATTTTCGGCGGCTTGTTTCTGGGCCGGGTTCGAATAGAAGATCGCGGTGCGATAGCTGTCACCCCGGTCACAGAACTGGCCCCCCGCGTCGGTCGGGTCGACCGAACGAAAGAACATGTGAAGCAACTGATCCCGGCTGACCTTGTCGGGATTGAACCGGATCTGCACCGCTTCGTAATGTCCGGTGCCGCCGCGCGTCACCTCTTTGTAGGTGGGGTTCTTTGTGGTTCCGCCGGTGTAACCCGAGACCGCGCCTTTTACGCCGGGCACGGATTCGAAATCGCTCTCAACACACCAGAAACATCCCCCCGCAACAATCAGGGTCTCGCTCCCGGCAGCCTGAGCATGGCGCCCATGCGCCATGGCACCGACAAGGATCAGAACAAACAGAACGGCATTCTTGAGATTGTGTAACTTTGACATTTTTTTCACTCCACGCGCTCAGGCTGCTTTGATCGCGCGTCCGGCGCAATTGGCTGACATCAAATGTCACGGCTTGGTGAAAACGATTTACCTCTTGGCGGCGCTTTGGCCATTCACTAGCGTCGCGACGAACCGGTTCCCGATACCGACGCAATACCGACGTAATACCGACGCGATACCGAACAGGAGAATGCCACGTGAAACTTGCCATGTGGAGCGGTCCCCGCAACCTTTCGACGGCCATGATGTACAGCTTTGGAAACCGCCCGGATTGCGCCGTGGTCGACGAACCCTTCTATGCTGCCTACCTCAAACTAACCGGGATCGACCACCCGATGCGGGACGAAATTCTGGCCAGTCAATCGCAAGACCCGGAACAGGTTGCAGCAGCTCTATCAGGCTCTAATCCAGCCGAAAAGCTGCTTTTCTATCAAAAACACATGACCCAGCACATGGTGCCCGGCGTGCCCCGAGACTGGATGCGGGAGGTGGTCAATGTCTTCCTGATCCGCCACCCCGCCCGCGTCATCGCCAGCTATGCGGCCAAGCGAGAGAACCCAACGCTCGAAGACATCGGTTTCCCGCAACAGGCCGAACTCTTTGATCTGGTCGAAAGCTGGGGTCAGACACCGATCGTGATCGACAGCCACGACATCCGCGACAACCCAAAGGTCATGTTGGAAAAACTATGCGATGCCATAGGGTTAGACTTCGTTCCGGCCATGCTGAACTGGCCCAGGGGCGGCCACAAGGACGATGGCGTCTGGGCGCCCCATTGGTACGGTGCGGTCTGGAGCTCCACGGGCTTTGCCGGAGCCGAAGGCCCGCCACCCGAGGTGCCAATGCATTTGCAGCCGGTGTTGGATGACGCGCTCCCGATCTACGAAAAGCTACGTGCACATCGGTTGAGTTGACTCAAGGCGCTCATTCGGTCGGTTGAGTGATCAGCCCAGCAGCTTGCCTAGCTTCATCGCCACACCCATGTCACCTGAAACCTTGAGCTTGCCCATCATAACGCCGGTCATGGGGTTCAGCTTGCCGGTCAGCAACTTCACGAGATTTTCATCGGTAATACGGATCGTGCAATCGGTGTCCTGATCCACGGTTGTCGCGGTCCCGTCGGCCAAAACGACAACGCCCGCGTCACCGCAATCGAACTTCAAAGACCCGTCAAAACTCTTGGATGCCAGCTCCGCCTGCATCCGCTCCACAACCTGCTCCAGCATGTTGAACCCTCAAATAGAAAATGCCCGCCTAACTGCTAGGCGGGCATTCCCGAACTCTCAACGATGACGTGGCTTCCGCTTACGTCAACGTTAGCAATTATTTGCCCACGCGCTTGTTGCGCACTGCGATAAGCTTGAGCCGCAGCGCCTGAAGCTGGATAAAGCCCGCCGCATCTTTCTGGTCATAGGCACCCGCGTCTTCTTCGAAGGTCACGTGCTCTTCGGAATACAGCGAATGATCCGACCAGCGGCCCACAGTGCTTGCCAGACCCTTGTAGAGTTTCACGCGCACGGTGCCGGTGACATGCTCCTGACTCAAGTCGATGGCGGCCTGCAGCATTTCGCGCTCTGGGCTATACCAGAAGCCGTTATAGATCAGCTCGGCATATTGCGGCATCAGCTGGTCCTTGAGATGCATCGCGCCGCGATCCATGGTGATCGACTCGATTCCGCGATGGGCTTCAAGAAGGATCGTGCCGCCTGGCGTTTCATAAATGCCGCGTGATTTCATGCCCACGAACCGACCTTCGACAAGGTCCAGACGGCCGATGCCATGCTTGCGGCCATACTCGTTCAACTCGGTCAGGATCGTCGCCGGGCTCATTGCCACGCCGTTGATCGACACGGGATCACCCTTTTCAAAGCCGATCTCGATATATTCCGGCGTATCCGGCGCGTCCTCGGGATGCACGGTGCGCTGGAATACATAATCGGGTGCCTGCTCGGCGGGATCTTCCAGAACCTTGCCCTCGGACGAGGTGTGCAACAGGTTTGCATCGACCGAGAACGGCGCTTCGCCGCGTTTGTCCTTGGCGATCGGGATCTGGTTCTTTTCGGCAAAGTCGATCAGACGGGTGCGCGAGGTCAGGTCCCACTCCCTCCAGGGCGCGATCACCTTGATATCGGGGTTCAGCGCATAGGCTGCCAGTTCGAAACGTACCTGGTCGTTGCCTTTACCGGTTGCGCCATGCGCGACGGCATCCGCGCCGGTTTCTTTGGCAATCTCGACAAGACGTTTGGAAATCAGCGGGCGCGCAATCGACGTGCCCAAAAGGTACAGCCCCTCATACTGCGCATTGGCGCGGAACATCGGGAACACAAAGTCACGCACGAATTCTTCGCGCACGTCTTCGATGTAGATGTTCTCGGGCTTGATCCCCAGCATCTCTGCCTTCTTGCGGGCGGGTTCAAGCTCTTCTCCCTGGCCAAGGTCGGCCGTGAAGGTCACGACTTCGCAACCATATTCGGTTTGCAGCCATTTCAGGATGATCGAGGTATCGAGGCCACCGGAATAGGCCAGGACAACTTTCTTGGGCGCGGACATGTCTAATCCCTCATACGTCTATCGCAGGCGCGATACCGGGTTTTGCGCCGCAGGGCAAGGGACGCGCAATCGTGACTTGTCAAACCATGATCAAATGCCGCTACTCTGGGCGCGACAAACCCGAAAGGACGCGCGATGAACATTGAGCTATTCAAACATTCCCTGCGGCTGGTGGTCGGCAACTGGCAAACCTCTCTGCGGCTGTCTTCTCCACTGGTCGTGATCATGGTTCTGGGGCTGGTTCTTGTCGGCCCCGAGTTCTTTGTGCAAGAGCCCGATCCAAGTGGCCGCACCGAGGTTTCGCCAACATCCAGCCTGCTGCAGCTGCTTCTGGCGATTTCCGCGCTTTGGGTCGCCGTGGCGTGGCACCGTTTCATTCTTCTGGAAGAATACCCGACCGGGGCCGTGCCCGCCTTTCATGGTGGCCGGATGCTGGCTTATTTCTGGCGGGCATTGCTCATGGGGCTCACCGTCGGCCTTGGCGCGGTCCTGATTGTTACCGGTGTCTGGCTTGTGCTCTTCTGGGCCGCGCCTTTGGCCGTTTTGATCACCATCGTCGTTGGAATTGGAACAAGCTGGGCCTTTTATCGCCTTTCGCCGATCTTGCCAGGTGCTGCCATCGAACAACCGCTCACGATGGGGCAAGCGTGGCAGGCGACCAAACCGATCTCCGGTGCTATCCTTGCCACCATGTTTCTCTTTGTTGTCTCGATCGTGGTTCTTGTCTTTGCCGGTGCGCTGGTCGCTGGGGTGATTCCCCTCCTGGGAGGCCTAGTGCTTTTGGGGATCAACTGGCTCTACATCATGCTCGGGATCAGCATCCTGACAACGATCTATGGCATCGCGGTCGAGAAACGTACGGTCTGATGGCCAAGCCACACCCCGATCCAAAAAACCCGGCCTGACTGCGGGCCGGGTTTCGCAAGGGATACATCACGTCAAATCGTCAGGTGGCCGAGTCTTCTTCGGGCTCGGTGATGACACCCGTCGTTTCCTCGGTGGTTTTTGCATCTTCAACCGCCGCAGAGATGGCTTCGCTGCTGTCTGACAACCGATCGCGTAGCGCGCCCAAAAGGTCTGCCTTTTGCGCTTCCGTGGCATCTTCGCTCTTGTTCCAGCTATCCATAATCCCGGTTTCGGCAGCAGTGACGGCCTCAAGAGCCGCTTCGGCCTCTGCAATTTCTGCCTCTGACGGCTCGGATGCGGTAACATCCGTCCGCGAAGCCGTATCTCCGCCCAGGGCTGCGATCGCATTGTCCACGTCCGGATCGGTTTCGGCGCCCGTAACGGCTGCGTCATAGTCCGCAAGAGAGGCAAAACCGTTCTCGGCAAGCGCGTCCGACAAAGCGGTTTCGTCTTCACGCGCGGCTTCGATTTCGGCAATCGGTTCGATGCCGTTCAATGCACCGAAATAGCTCTCGACGTCGGTATATCCGGCGTGGGTCAGAGCGTTTTCCAGATCAGCGAACATTTCGGCAAGCCCGACCACGTCCGCGGCGCCAATTGCATTGTGATCAGCAATCGCAAGTGCGGCCACCGCTCCGACAGGACCGTTGGTGTTCCCGTTGGCAATATGCGCCATAACCGCGTTGATGTTGGCATTGAAGGCTGCGTTCATGCTTCCCAACTGATTGGCTCGCATACCGGCGATGGTTTTGGGGCCCTTCGATGTTGGTGCTGCCTTGGCGGTTTGGGTGCTCTTGGCGTGCGCGGCTTTATTTGCCTTGCTTTTGCTGATGCCGAAGATATCGCTGATGGTCGCTTTGAATGATTTGCCATTTTGACCAGATTGACCACGGCCCGCGTTTGCCGCCGACTTGCCTGCACCGTGATCTTTCCCGACGCCTTGACCATGGCCTTGGCCATGCCCGCCGTCGTTGCCGCCAGTGTTGCCATTTCCTCCACCATTGCCGCCGCCATTTCCACCGCCATCGCCATTCTTGGCATAAGCGGCGTCGGCAACGACAAAGAGCGCCGCTGTCGAAACGCTTCCGAACATCAACGTTGAGATTGCAAGGATTGCGAAGGTTCTTCCGGTAAATCGCATGTTTGTCCTCCCGTTATTCTGGGCTGTTACTCTGGTAAAGCAAAGCCGGAGCTGTTCATGAATTGGTTTGGCGCACAATTGCGATAGAATTGTGGCACTTGCATATCTGTGGCGAATTTCCACTCTCGAAAACGGTTAATCCTGACCGACCCATAATCCGGCAGAGTTTTGCCGGGGGGCGGCACAATCGTGCCGATTGTTTTGGCTTCGGTTGCGCAATTCTCCTATGGCCACGCGCGTCGGCCTTGTTAAAAACAAGCCTCAAAGGGGACAAACCGATGAAGACTTTTCAGGATCAGGCCAAGGCTGCGGAACAGGCCATGCGCCACGTTTTTCCGGCAACACCGCTCATGCGTAACGATCATCTGTCCGCAAGGTTCGGTGCGGAAATCTGGCTCAAACGTGAAGACCTGAGCCCTGTCCGGTCCTACAAGTTGCGTGGTGCCTTCAACGCCATGCGCAAAGTTCTGGACGACGATCCGCTGCAACAGAATTTTGTCTGTGCCAGTGCGGGCAACCACGCACAGGGCGTCGCTTATATGTGCAAGCATTTCGGGGTGCATGGAGTCATCTTCATGCCCGTGACCACGCCCCAGCAAAAGGTTTTCAAAACACAGGTGTTTGGCGGAAAAAATATCGAAATCCGCCTTGTTGGAGACTATTTTGACGATACCCTCGCCGCAGCGCAGGGATATTGCCGTGCCGAAAACGCCGCCTTCCTGTCCCCGTTTGACGATGACGATGTGATCGAAGGGCAGGCGTCCGTCGCGGTTGAAATCCAAGCACAGCTTGGCCGTTTACCAGACCGGGTGATCCTGCCGGTAGGTGGGGGCGGGCTCTCTTCGGGGGTGCGCAGCTATTTCGGCGATCAAACCGCGTATACCCTCGTCGAACCCGCTGGCGGCGCCAGCCTTGCCGCGGCGCTCTGGGCAGGAGAGCCGGTGACGCTTGATCATGTGGATAGTTTCGTGGACGGGGCGGCGGTGGCGCGAATTGGCGAACGCACCTTTGCCCGTTTGCGCGACATCGATGCCAGGGATGTTCTCGCTGCGCCCGAAGATCGCATCTGTACCACCATCATCGAGATGCTGAATGTTGAGGGCATCGTGCTTGAGCCTGCTGGTGCGCTGGCGGTCGATGCACTGGTTGACATCGCTGATCAGATTCGGGGCAAGACGGTGGTGTGTGTCACGTCGGGCGGAAACTTTGACTTTGAGCGTCTTCCTGAGGTCAAGGAACGCGCCCAGCGCTATTCCGGCGTGAAAAAGTACTTTATCCTGCGCATGCCTCAACGTCCCGGCGCGTTGCGCGATTTTCTCGAAATCCTCGGGCCGGAAGATGACATTTCCCGGTTCGAATATCTCAAGAAATCGGCGCGCAACTTCGGGTCTGTCCTTATCGGTATCGAAACCCGCCACCCGGAGAACTTCGACGCGCTGTTTGCCCGGCTGGACAAGGCCGGGCTGACCTATACTGACATTACCACCGACGAAACCCTGGGTCAGTTCGTGCTCTAACCCTCAGGCGGCGGCCAGCTTGCTTTCGAACTCGGCCTTGGAGTCGAAAAAGCTCTGAATGGTTTTGGCGAGGTCGACCGTTTCCGCCTTGCCGCTGGCTGCGGCGACTTCGCCTGCCTGACACAACAGCGAAAAGGCGTGAAACCCGAGATTCAATGCGCTGCCTTTGAGAAAATGCAGATCGGCCTCCAGCCGCCCGAGCTCCGGCTGTGTCTGCAATCTTTCGATCACCTCTTCTACCTCGTCGAGAAACAGCTCGACCACTTCATTGAAATCCTCTGCGCCGATCTCATCGCGCAGCTCCTCGACGCGCTTCCAGTTTATCATCGGTCTCTCCTTGGTTTCAGCAAAGGCTGACAGGAAAGCCTTAACAAAGTCTGGGTATTCAGCATTTGAATCACTTCAATTTTAGGTTTGACCTGCCGTTAAGGGGCGCGGCTCTAAACCCTTGGAAATTGTCGTGAACAACAGCGTAAAAGGTTCTTGTTTTGCATTTGACTCCGGCTCAAAGCAGCAATTCGGAAACGGATCAGGAGATGCATCCCGGCGTGATCCAGCGGGTTTTGCTGGTGGATGACTCGCGCGTCCAGCGCCGGATCCTCAGCGTATCACTCAAGCGGGACGGGTACGAGGTGATCGAAGCGGCGTCCGGGCAGGAAGCGCTTGAAATTTGCCGGACGACACGCCCGGATCTCGTCCTGTCCGACTGGATGATGCCGGAAATGGACGGGTTGGAGTTCTGCCGTGAATTCCGTGCCTTGCCCGGTGATGACTATGGCTATTTCATCCTGCTCACGTCCAAGAGCGAAAAGGCCGAAGTGGCGCAGGGTTTCGATTCCGGTGCGGACGATTTCCTGACCAAGCCCGTAAACGCCTATGAGCTGCGCGCCCGGATCAGTGCTGGCGAACGTATCCTTCGGATGCAACGCGAACTGACCGAAAAAAACCGCGTCATTTCCGACACGCTGGACGAATTGCAGCGTGTCTACGACTCGCTGGACATGGACCTGATCGAGGCCAAGAAACTGCAACAATCCCTCGTGCCGGATCGGTTTCGCGATTTCGGTCCGGCGGCGGTGTCGTTGCTTTTGCAATCCTCGGGGCATGTGGGCGGCGACCTTGTTGGGCACTACCGGATCAGTGATACCCGTATCGGCCTCTATTCCATCGACGTTTCCGGCCATGGCATCAGCTCCGCTTTGATTACCGCGCGCCTGGCGGGCTACCTGTCTTCTTCCTCTCCCGAACAGAATGTCGCCATGCAGGTGTTGCCCGATGGCTCTCACATTCATCTCGAACCTCAACAGGTGATCGCGCGGCTCAATGACATCACTCTCGATGAGATGGAGACCGAGCACTATTTCACGATGCTTCTGGCCGATGTCGATCTTCAAACCGGCATCATCACCATGTCGCAGGCCGGGCACCCACACCCCCTGATCCAGCGCGCGGATGGCACGATTGAACAGGACGGACCGGGCGGGTTGCCCGTAGGCTTGATTCCGGGGGCCGAGTTTTCGCAGTTCACCGTTTCGCTCTCCCCCGGCGACCGGCTCATGATGCTGTCGGATGGGGTCACGGAATGCCCCGACCAAAAGGGGCACATGCTCGGCGAAGAGGGTTTGGAGCGGCTTGTCTCCGACTATGCCGGTCACGACCTTGAAACCATGCTTCAGGCGATGGTCTGGCAGCTTGACGAATTCACCGGGGGGCAGGGGTTCCCGGATGACATCTCGGGAATTCTGCTGGAATACCGCGGCACCAGATCGGGCAACTAGCGCAGGAACAGACCTGCAAAGTGGCGATCTCCCGCATTGCCCAGCAACTCGATCGCCGCCTCGACAGTCACCCAATGCGCACTATGCCCGGCCTCGGTCGGCGGGCCGATCCGGTGCGCCGGGCGGGCAAGGTAAATCGTGCAAAGTTTTTCGGCCCACATGTCATATTCCGGCATGAATACGAACCGGCGAAACGCCCCAAGCCGTCGTGGCGCGCCCATGGTCCAGCCTGTTTCCTCGTAGACTTCCCGATGCAGGGCGGACACAGGCGACTCTCCGGGATCAATTCCCCCGCCGGGAAGCTGGAACTCGTCATCCGGCTCTTCCTGATAGGTGATCAACATCCGATCACCCTGCAATAGAACGGCATAGGCGCCGGGGCGCATCCGGTACTGAACATCCACCCGTGGCGGCTCTCCGAACCTCGGTATCATGTTGCGACCCCTTTTTGTTGCCCTTGTCGCCCTTATATAGTCGCGGTATGGCAAGGGAAGGCCGATAAGGAAACCCCATGACTCTTGGAACCAAAATCGCCTGGGACGACACTGTATTGCCGTTCCAGCTGGATAAATCTGATATGCGCGGGCGCGTCGCACGTCTGGACGGCGTGTTGTCGGGCGTGCTGAAACAGCATGACTACCCGCTACAGGTCGAAGCGCTGGTGGCCGAAATGGCTTTGTTGACCGCGTTGATCGGGCAGACGATCAAGCTACGCTGGAAACTGTCGCTTCAGGTCCAGACCAACGGCCCGGTGCGCATGATCGCAACCGATTATTATGGCCCCAGTAAAGAGGGCGACCCGGCGCGCATTCGCGCCTATGCAAGCTTTGATGCTGACCGGATCACCGATGCGGCCCCGTTTGACCAACTGGGTGAGGGCTATTTTGCCGTCCTGATCGATCAGGGCAACGGTACCAAGCCCTATCAGGGCATCTCCGCCCTGACCGGCGGTTCGCTCAAGGCGTCTGCCGAGGCGTATTTTGCCCAGTCCGAACAGCTGGCCACCCGCTTTTCGCTACGCTTTGGCAAATCCATCGAACCCGGTGTGCCAGAGCATTGGCGCGCAGGTGGCGTCATGCTCCAGCACATGCCCAAGGCCTCACCCCATGTGACCGGCGAAGGCGGCAGCGGTGAAGGCGGGATTCTTCTGGCGCAGGATGTGCTGAACGAAGATGACAGCGAAAACTGGAACCGCGTGAACATCCTGCTCGATTCCGTGGAAGATCTCGAGATGATCGGTCCCTCCGTGGCGCCAACCGACCTTCTCATCCGCCTGTTCCACGAAGAACAGCCCCGCGTCTATGATGCGCAGCAGGTCAAGTTCGGCTGCACATGTTCCGAGGACCGCGTGCGCGCCAGCCTGTCTATCTACTCGGCCAAGGACATCGAAAAGATGACCACGCTCGAAGGCCGCGTCACCGCCGATTGCCAGTTCTGCGGCGCACATTACGATCTTGATCCCAAGACTGTTGGCAAAGACGCGCAAGAGGTTGACGGTGCCTGACCCACTTGCCCCGGTACTGCGTGCGCTGACCCTTGAAAGTGGCGCTTCGTCGGATTTCGACCTCAATCCCGACGTTGTGCTGCCCAAGGGCCGCAAACTGCGTCCGGCCGGAGTGTTGGTGCCGATTGAGCTGCGCGGGGATGTGCCGCATGTCATCTTGACCAAACGCAGCTCCCATCTCAAGCATCATCCGGGCCAGATCGCCTTTCCCGGCGGAAAGCAGGACGACGGTGATGTGGACGTGATTGCTGCGGCGCTGCGCGAAGCGGATGAGGAAATCGGGTTGCCCACCGACAATGTCGAGGTTCTGGGCACTTTGCCTGCCCATGAAACCGTCACCAGCTTTACCGTGACCCCCGTTTTGGGCCGAATCAGAGACAAGTTCGAAATCATTCCCGAACCTGGTGAGGTGGAAGAAGTGTTCTCGGTGCCCTTGGCACATGTCACGGACCCGACCCGGTTTTCGGTGCAGTCGCGCCGCTGGCAGGGAACAAGGCGTCACTATTTCACCGTGCCATTCGGCCCTTATTACATCTGGGGTGCCACTGCGCGTATCCTTCGGGGATTGGCAGACAGGATGCAAAGCCCATGAAACTCACCGGCGACTGGATCAATGCCCCGGAAACGCAGGCCGTGTGCCGCATGCTGACCGATGCGGGGTTCCAGGCGTTGTTTGTTGGCGGGTGCGTGCGCAACGCGCTTCTGGGGGTCGAAGTCAATGACATCGACATCTCCACCGACGCGGTGCCGACACGTGTCGTGGAGTTGGCACAGGTTGCCGGTCTGAAGGCGATCCCAACCGGGATTGATCATGGCACGATCACCGTCGTGTCGAACCATGTTCCGCATGAGATCACCACCTTTCGCAAGGATGTTGAAACGGATGGTCGGCGCGCAGTAGTAGCCTTTTCCACTCAGGTTGAAGACGACGCGCATCGCCGCGATTTCACGATGAACGCGCTATATGCGCGTCCCGACGGTACGGTAGTCGACCCCTTGGGCGGGATGGTCGACCTTGTAAATCGGCGGGTCCGCTTTATCGACGATGCTGATCTGCGCATCCGCGAAGATTACTTGCGCATCCTGCGCTATTTCCGGTTTCACGCATGGTACGGCGATGAAGAGTCCGGGATGGACCCCGAAGCATTGTCTGCGATCGCCGGAGAAATCGAAGGTATGGCCACCCTGTCGCGCGAGCGTATTGGCTATGAGATGCGCCGCCTTCTGGGGGCGCCCGACCCGGCTCCCGCTGTGGCCGCGATGCGCAGCACGGGCGCGCTGGGCGCAGTGTTGCCGGGCTGTGACGACAAGGCGCTTGCCCCGCTTGTACATTTCGAAGCCGCGCTGGGTCTGTCGCCTGATCCGATCCGGCGTCTCGCCGCGCTGGGAGGCGAAGATACAGGCGAGGCGTTGCGGCTGTCCCGGAAACAGGTCCGCTACCTGCGGGACATGCGTGATGGACTGGCCGGGATGCAGGGGGCTGCAGAGCTTGGCTATCGTCATGGGTCGCAGATGGCGCTGTCCATTCTTGCGCTGCGCGCCGCCGTTTTTGAAATGCCGATGGTTGGGAATGTTGTGGCAGAAGCGGCACGTGGCGCACGCGCGACATTCCCGGTAAAGCCCGCTGACTTGATGCCGCAGATAACCGGACCCGCGCTGGGTTCGGTTTTGCAGCGGCTGGAAACCATGTGGATTGAGTCGGGTTTTGCGATGGACCGCGCCACGCTCTTGCAGGCGGCCTTGTCCTAAGCACGCGCTCCCGCGCCTTCGGCTTGGGAATGGCTCAGCAAAGCTGAGCCTGTTTGGGGGCCTTGCCCCCGTCGCCTTGGGGCGACTCCCCCAGGGTATTTTCCGGAAAAAGAAAGATCAGGGTGGCGGGGCATGTGTTTTGGACGCTTGTCAGAAATGCGCCGTTCGATGGATTAACCGGGCTTTCTGGCGGAACGATACCGATGCAATACCGACGTGAAACCGGCGCCATGCCGATTGCCAAAACCCTTGAAACGCGGGTGTTAACCGATGATTCGCGCCATTTGGCAGGCGGCATGCGTTCGATCGCCGTCACAAACTCTTAACCTGCGGGCCGATTGACAGGCGGGTTCTGGTACTGCAGCATGTGTTCGTACCGGACCATGGAGGGTGCAAGATGTATCGCGGGATCTGGCTGAGCTAAGCCCATACCACCGCCAGCGCGGGCCATTTGGCCCGCACGCTACACCTTGCCGTTTTCCAATCAGGTTTCCCCATGTTCAAGTTTTTCGAGAATCTCGTTGATCCCTATTGCGACTATGTCGAAGAGGATCATCCCCCCAGACGTCTCTGGCCGTTCATGGCGCGTTACATGCGCCCCTTTCGAAAGGTTTTTGTCCTTGCCACAATCATGTCCGTGATCGTGGCTGCTGTCGAAATCGGGTTGATCGGGTACATGGGGCGGATTGTCGATCTGTTGGCGGGCGACCCGTCTCAGGTCTGGGAGGAACACAGCAGCGAGCTAATCCTCGTGGCGTTGTTCGTCCTGTTTCTGCGTCCTGCGCTACAGGCGTTGGATGTGTTGTTGCTGAACAATACGGTGCTTCCGAACTTCGGAACACTGATCCGCTGGCGGGCGCATAAACACGTTTTACGTCAATCGGTTGGCTGGTTCGAGAATGACTTTGCCGGGCGCATTGCAAACCGGATCATGCAGACTCCACCCGCTGCCGGAGAAGCTGTGTTCCAGGTGTTTGACGCAATCACGTTTTCCATCGCTTATTTCATTGGCGCTGGCCTCCTGCTTTCGGATGCGGACCCACGGCTGGTGGTTCCGATGCTGGGGTGGATCGCGCTTTACGCCTGTCTTGTGGGGTGGACGATCAAGCGGGTTGGGCCTGCGTCCAAGACTGCATCGGATGCGCGTTCTCGGGTGACGGGTCGGGTGGTGGATGCCTATACGAACATTCATTCGGTCAAGCTTTTTGCCCATAATCAGCGCGAGCTGGACTATGCCCGGGACGCGATCGAGCATTCGCGCAAGACTTTTCAGGTCGAAATGCGGATTTATACGTTGATGGACGTCATGCTGGTGATGCTCAACGGTATCCTCATCGTGTCCGTGGTGGGCTGGGCGGTCTGGCTTTGGATGCAGAGCGAGGCTACGGTGGGCGTGGTCGCGGCAGCGACAGCGCTGACTCTGCGGCTCAATGCCATGACGGGATGGATCATGTGGGCGCTGACGTCGTTCTTTCGGCAACTGGGGGTGGTTGCCGAGGGCATGGAGACAATTGCGCAACCGATTGACCTTGTTGATTCCACAAACGCCAAGCCCTTGCAAATGTCTGAAGGGAAACTGGAAATTCAATCCCTGTCGCATCACTATGGCCGAGGTGCCGGGGGGCTGGACAAGATATCCCTGACCATTCAGCCCGGCGAAAAAATCGGACTGATCGGGCGGTCCGGTGCGGGAAAATCGACGCTGGTGAAGCTGCTGCTGCGCTTTTATGACGCCGAGCAGGGCCGTATTCTGATCGACGGTCAGGATATCGCTCAGGTCACACAGGACAGTTTGCGCGACGTCATCGGGATGGTGCAGCAGGATAGTTCACTTCTGCATCGTTCCGTGCGGGATAACATTCTCTATGGGCGCCCCGACGCCACGGAAGATGAGATGATCGACGCCGCGAGAAAGGCCGAGGCGCATGAGTTCATTCTAGATTTGGAAGACCCGGAAGGCCGCAAGGGCTATGACGCTCATGTCGGAGAGCGCGGGGTCAAACTTTCGGGGGGACAGCGGCAGCGGATCACGTTGGCGCGGGTCATTCTCAAGGATGCACCGATCCTTCTTCTGGATGAAGCGACCAGCGCGTTGGACAGTGAGGTCGAAGCCGCGATCCAGGAAACGCTATATGGGATGATGGAGGGCAAGACCGTGATCGCAATCGCTCATCGCCTGTCCACGATTGCACAGATGGACCGGATTCTGGTTTTGGAACAGGGACATATCGTGGAACAGGGGAGCCATACCGGGCTTCTGGCAATGGATGGTTTATATGCCAGCTTCTGGGCGCGGCAATCAGGTGGATTCCTCAATGCGGATGGAGCCGCCGAGTAGGCATTTGACCAATGCCCCGGCACCGGGTTAGGTGCCGGGCATGACGGAACATGTGATTGAACGGTTGGGGCATCAGGGCGACGGGATCGCTGTGGGGCCAGTATTTGCACCGATGGCCCTGCCGGGAGAGGTGGTCAGTGGCGTTGTCGAAGGCAACCGCCTGACGGATATGCGTGTCGTGACTCCATCCGAGGACCGGGTCAAACCGCCTTGTCGACACTATAAAGCTTGCGGCGGATGTCAGCTGCAACATGCGTCGGATAAGTTTGTCGCGGATTGGAAGGTGTCGGTCGTACGGCAGGCGCTTACCGCACAGGGGATCGAAGCAGACATGCGTCCGATCCTGACGTCCCCGGCGCAGTCCCGGCGGCGCGCAGTGATATCGGCGCGGCGCACCAAGAAGGGGTCGACGGCTGGTTTTCATGCCCGTGCGTCAGACGTGATCACCGAAATTCCCGATTGCCAACTTCTGGACCCGGGTTTGCTGCCCGCGTTGGCGGTGTCGGCGGATCTCGCCAAGGTGGGCAGTTCACGCAAGGGTGAGGTTTCAGTGACAGCGACCTTGTCCGAGGTCGGTCTTGATCTTGCCGTGGTGGGCGGTAAGCCGCTGGACGGACCCTTGATGGCACAGTTGGCACAGGAAACCGAACGGCACAGGCTCGCGCGGCTGACATGGGGCGGCGAAACTGTCGCGACCCGTGTCTCACCGGTTCAAACCTTTGGCGCGGCTGACGTCGTTCCGCCTCCGGGTGCTTTTCTGCAAGCCACGCCACACGGCGAAAACGCGCTTTTGGGTGCTGTGCAGGAAGCGATCACCCAAGGGGCCAAGGGCGTTGATTTGTTCGCCGGTTGCGGAACCTTTACACTCCCTTTGGCAGAGCGCGCTCAAATGCACGGGGTCGAAGGGGAAGCTGCCATGGTCGAGGCGCTGGATGCGGGGTGGCGTATGGCTCAAGGGCTCAAGCAGGTAACAACCGAAGCCCGCGACCTGTTTCGAAATCCGATCATTGCCAGCGACTTGCGCTATGATTTTGCGGTGATCGATCCGCCGCGCGCCGGAGCCGAGGCGCAGGTGGCCGAATTGGCTCTTTCCGATCTGAGCGAGATCGCTTTTGTGTCCTGCAACCCAGTCACCTTTGCACGGGATGCGGCCATTCTGATCAGGGGTGGCTATCGTCTGGATTGGGTTCAGGTCGTGGACCAGTTCCGATGGTCGGCGCATGTCGAGCTGGCCGCGCGGTTCGTCCGTGTCTGACTTTCACACAGGCGTGAAGCGCCAAAACGGGCTTTCTTTGCTATAGAAGTGCCCATAAAGAAGCCGGCAACGGACGAGGAAACCTGTCGATGCGTTGGATATCCATTCTACTTGTGGCGCTGATGGCCTTTGGCCTGGCGAGCTGCTCCAAATTCAAAACCTATAACGGCCCCGAGGTTACGCGCGTTCTGATCTACAAGGAAGAACGCAAGATGTACCTGATGCACCATGATAAGGCACTGAAATCCTATGATATCGGACTTGGGTTCGCACCTGTGGGTCACAAACAGGTCGAAGGCGATGGGCGCACACCCGAAGGCGATTATTTCGTCAATCGCCGCAATCCCAACAGCGAGTTTTACCTGTCGATCGGGATTTCTTATCCCAACGCGGCGGACCGCGCCTATGCCCGCTCGATCGGGAAATCTCCGGGGGGCGACATCTTCATCCACGGCCGCCCATCCAAGTACCAGAATGGCAAGGACGACTGGACGGCGGGCTGTGTGGCTGTCACCAACGCTGAAATGCGTGACGTCTACGCGATGGTCAGGAACGGCACGCGTGTCTCGATCTTTCCCTGATCACCCCTAGAACGCGGCAATGTTCACGCCACCAAGGCGCTGACCCATGATCAGCGTCCACCAGATTTTGCCATTCTTTTCCTGGAACCAGGCAAAGCCCATATCCTGTGCATTGGGATCAAGAATGACCGCGCGTGTGTCATCCTGTTCCATCCATGCCGCCAGGGTTTCGATCTCGGTTTCGTAGGTTTCCGAGATCGTCTCGCCCACCAACTTGCCGGTGTAGCCAACACGGGCAACACGATCCAGCGGGCTAGACCCGTCAGACCCAAAATGCCAAGGGCGGTTTTGCAGCGCCATATCCTGCGAATGGGTGGCCGCAGCTGCGTTCAATTGCGCGTTCAACTCAACAGGACCTGCACCGGAAGCCTGACGCAAGACGTTGACCGAATCGAGAATGCGGTACTGGATCTTCGACGTCGAACCTGAGGAAATCCGGTATTGCTTTGCCCCTACGGCACCGCCCGACGAGTCACACGCTGCCAATCCCAGCATGGCAATCAAGAGAATGGCAAGTGAACGCATGATGTCCCCGTTTGGTCTTTTCATTCGGACCGTGTCTAACCCGCAAGGCGTTGCCTTGAAAACCCACATCGGCGTGACCTTGCCCAGTTGACGCTTGATTGATTTGCGACTGCGGCTTTCCAGCAATAATGTCGTCCAATCAGAAAACCCTTTAGGAGCTTCCAATGACGAACGATCGGTCGAACAAGCTTGGCCGCCGCGCCTTTCTTGCATCCGGCGCCGCATTTCTGAGCACCTCGGCACTGGCCCAATCTGAATCAAGCACGACTGAAGTCGAGCGCGATATCAGCCAATCGGTGGTGCGCAATATTTCCAGCTTTCGGTCACTAGAGTGGCAACCTTATTTCTCCGATCTTCGGAACGGTGCAATCCTGGTCGATACAACCTCGCGCGCTCTGCATTACTGGTCGGCGGATGAATCCATTTACAAGCTTTATCCGACCTCGGTCCCTCTTACCGAAGACCTCACGCGCCGCGGTCGCACCAGCATCGTACGCAAGGTCGAAGGCCCAAGCTGGCGTCCCACGCCGTCAATGAAAAAGCGCAACCCAGAATGGCCTGATTATGTTGGCCCCGGCCCGGATAACCCGTTGGGCACACATGCGCTTTATTTGAGCTGGACGTATTATCGAATTCACGGGACCCATGACACACGGAAAATCGGGCGTCGCTCGTCCAACGGCTGCATTGGACTTTATAACGAGCACATCTCGGAATTGTTCTCGCTTGCCAAAGTTGGCACCCAAGTGTTGCTTATTTGACGACATTTTGGCGCGTCTGAACCGAAACCCCAAAAGTTGGGTTTGCAATCGGGGTTTTTTGCTGTTTAGACAGGGTTACGAGGTAAGTCTTGGGTGCTTGACGTCGTCCTCATTAGCGACGTCGGGCAAAATCTGGAGGATACTATGAAGAAACTCGTTCTCGCTGCCGCTATGACTGCTGCTGCATCGACCGCGTTTGCTGGTTCGATGGCTGAGCCGGTTGTTGAACCCCCGGTAATCGAAGAAGAAGCTTCCAGCTCTTCGTCGGCAATCTGGGTTCCGCTGGTGCTGATCGCAATCGTTGGCGCAGTTATCGCAGCCAACTAAGCGCAAGCTTAGAAGCGAACTTTTTGAAGATCAAAAAAGGCGGAGCAGATGCTCCGCCTTTTTTACATTTTGACTTGAAATCCTCTGGGTTTGGCGGGATCTGTGGTCAGCTCATTTGACCCAACCGCCCAGATTTTCGGAAATGATTGCAGACAGCGCATCGATATGCGCAGCGTCATCATTCAAGCAGGGGATATAGGTAAATTTCTCGCCGCCTGCGTGTTCAAAGCTTTCCTTGATCTCTTCGTTGATCTCTTCAAGCGTTTCGATGCAGTCGGAGGAGAAGGCGGGGGCGACCACGGCGATGTTCTTTTTGCCGTCCTCTTTTGCAAGGCGAGCCACTTCGTCGACGGTATAGGGCCGCAGCCATTCCTCGGGCCCAAACTGTGACTGGAAGGTTGTGGTCAACTCGGTCGAATCCCAACCGAGTCGCTCCTGCAAAAGCCGCGTGGTTTTTTGACATTGGCAGTGATAGGGGTCGCCCTCTAACAAATACCTTTCCGGCATCCCATGGTAGGAGACAACCAAGATGTCAGGACGTTTTTCTAGTGCGCCATAAGCCGCTTCGATCGACTGAGCCAATGCTTCGATATAGGCGGGATGATCGCAATACGCTTGAACTGTGCGTGCTGCAGGCTGCCATTTTTCTTCCATCAGGGCGCGAAAAAACTGGTCATTCGCCGTCGCGGTCGTCGCACCTGCATATTGCGGGTAAAGCGGGAAAAACAGCACGCGTTCACAGCCTGCCGCGACCATCTTGCGGACTTTGGATTTGGTTGATGGATTTCCATAGCGCATGCAGAAATCGACCATGACCTGATCGCCGTACCGTTCTTTCATGGTCCCGGCGAGCTTCTCGGCCTGGTTTCGGGTAATCGTCATCAGCGGACTTTCACCGCGCTCCTTGTCCCAGATCGACTCATAGGCCTTTCCGCTGGAGAAGGGGCGTTTGGTCAGGATGATCAGCTGCAACAACGGCTGCCATTTCCACCACGGGTAATCAATAACCCGCTTGTCCGAGAGAAACTCGTTCAGATAGCGACGCATGGGCCAATAGGTATAGTCGTCCGGCGTGCCCAGGTTGGCGATCAAAATACCCGTTTTGCCGCGCGCGACTTTCGGGTGATCCGCAGGAGCGTGGTGCGGGCAGGTTGCGTTGGTCATATGTGGGGTCGATCCCTTGGCTAAGTCCTGGCTGGCGGGGTCATTCGCCGGAGAGTTTTGTTTCTTTTGCGCCGAGTACATCGGCAAGTCGGGTCGCGGCAGAACCGGGGCGCAGCGGTTGAGGCTGGCTGGCATCGGGTGCCCAGCCCAGAAGATAGATCAATTCGAACGTCGCCGGAATGCGCCCCTCTGTCATGAATTCTTCTACGTAGATTTCTGCTGCACGGATCAAAACCTGTCGACGCGTCGGCTGGCGTAACCGTCCGGCCAACGCGTTAGCCTCTCCCATGGCGCGCAAATCGCGCATCAGGTTCCAGGGAGTTTCATAGGTGACGGTCAGCGGTTCGGAATCCGCCACCGGCAAAGTGAGGCCGGCCCGCTGAAGCAACGCGCCCATGTCTCTGATCTCGGCCATCGGAACCACACGTGGGGACAAGCCGCCGGTGACATCCGACTCCGCCTGCGCCAGCGCTGTCCGCAATTCGTGAAGAGTCTGGCCGCCATAGGCAACGCTCATGAAAAGCCCGTCCGGTTGCAGAGCGCGGCGGCATTGGATAATCTGCCCGACCGGGTCGTTAGCCCAATGTAAAGCCATGGCGTGGATAACAAGATCATGCGCCCCCTGTTCGAGGTTCAGAACCTCGTCATCCGCCACGATTCGCGCGTTCGGCACGCAACGCCGCCAGATTTCGGGAAACCCAGTCACGATCGCCGGGGACGTAAACGCCTTGTTAACCAAGGTTAGGCGATCCTGAATATCCTCGATGGCAGCGTCATGCAGGAACATACCCGCCTCAAGATCGGCGCGGGCGCGGTGTTTTTGCAGGGCGGATCTGTCTGTGATCATGGGGGCGTGTTGCATGGCGCGGAACATAGAGCGATGATTTCGAAGTTTCAAACCGCCTTGAGGGTTGTTTACCCGCCGCGCTGCGTCGGCTGTGGCGAAATGGTCGAGAGTGATTTTGGTTTGTGCGGGCCGTGCTGGTCCAAAACCCCTTTCATAGGCGGGCATGTTTGTGACGCTTGTGGAACTCCCCTTCCGGGATCGGGAGACGGGTATCGCGATCTTTGTGATGATTGCCTTGATCATCCGCGCCCTTGGGGGCAAGGCCGGTCCGCTCTAATCTACAAGGGGGCAGCGCGAAAACTTGTTCTGGCCCTGAAACACGGTGACCGGCAGGATATAGCAATGCCTGCGGCGAAATGGATGAGCGCGGCCGTTCGTCCAATTCTGCGCAAGGACATGCTTGTCGCTCCAGTGCCACTTCACTGGCGGCGCATGCTGGCCCGGCGTTTTAATCAATCGGCATTGCTGGCCAAGGCCTTGGCCGAGGATGTGGCGCTGGAATGCTGTCCGGACCTTCTCGTGCGACCGCATCATCGGCAAAGCACCGAGGGGTTAGGGTTTCGCGAAAGGTTCGATTCCCTGTCAGGGGCGATTGAACCTCATCCAAAGCGCAAGCACCGCGTGGCAGGACGTGCCGTTTTGCTTGTTGATGATGTCATGACCAGCGGTGCCACATTATCAGCCGCCACCCAAGCCTGTTTGGCTGCCTGTGCCCGCGAAGTGCATGTCATGACACTGGCACGCGTTGCAAAGGATGCCTAAATCCCCCACAAACGAAGCGAAATGAGGGGAAATCCGATGCAACCAGTCGAAATCTACACCAGCCCGCTCTGCGGATTCTGCCATGCTGCAAAACGGTTGTTGAATCAGAAAGGTGTCGAGTTTTCTGAAATCGACGTTTTCCGTAACCCAGATCGAAAGCCCGAGATGATCGAGCGGGCAAATGGCGGGCGCACCGTACCGCAGATTTTTGTGGGCAAAACCCATGTCGGAGGGTGTGATGATCTTTACGAGCTGGAACGCGCCGGCAAGCTCGACGCACTGTTGGCATCCGAATGACATTTCGCGCCGCTCTGCTCCAGATCACCTCCTCGGATAATCCCGCGCAAAACCTCACAACCGTCATGGCTATGTTGCGTGAGGCCAAGGCGAAGGGCGCAGACTTTGCCCTGACACCAGAGGTCACGAACTGTGTTTCAACCAGTCGTAGCCACCAGAACGCCGTGCTTTGTCTCGAGGAACAGGACCCAATGCTTTCGGGCTTGCAGGCGCTATGCAAGGAGTTGGGACTTTGGCTCTTGATTGGCAGTCTGGGTCTGAAGACCAGCGATCCCGACGGACGATTCGCCAATCGCTCCATCCTGATTGACGCCCAAGGGCAGATCGTGGCGCGTTATGACAAGATTCACATGTTTGATGTGGATGTGACGCCCGAGGAAACCTACCGCGAGTCGGACGGCTATCGCCCCGGTGCCGAGGCCGTGGTGGCCGAAACGCCGTTTGGAAAGGTCGGGATGACAATCTGTTACGATGTCCGCTTTCCGCATCTACATCGCGCGCTCGCCAAGGCTGGGGCACAAATCCTGACAGTGCCCGCTGCCTTTTCGCACGTCACCGGGGCCGCGCATTGGGAAGTGTTGTTGCGCGCGCGAGCAATCGAAACCGGGTGTTTCGTAATCGCGCCCGCCCAAACCGGGCAACATGATGCAGTTCGCGGGCAAAGCCGTTGTACCCACGGACACTCCATGGCTGTGGCTCCCTGGGGTGAGGTCCTTGTGGACGCGGGGACCGAGACGGGGATTACTTATGTTGATCTCGACCTCGATTTGGTCGACAAGGCGCGGCGTAAAGTTCCCGCGCTGTCCCATGATCGAGAATTTGGCGGACCTTGAATGAACGACAAAAATGGCCTGGCCATTACCCTATTTGGCGAGATCCTGATGGCGGACCAGCTCGCGCGATCGCGGCTGAGCAAAGCTCTGCCCAAGGGGATGGAGCTGTCGCATTTTTCTGTCTTGAACCACCTTGACCGCGTGCAAGGTGAACGCAGTCCAGCACAATTGGCAAAAACATTCCATGTCACGCGTGGGGCAATGACCAATACCCTGAGCAAGCTGGAGCTTGCGGGATATGTTCATATCCGGCCAGACTGGGATGACGCCCGCCGCAAGATGGTTGCGATCAGCCCGGCCGGACGGCAAGCGCGGGATGCCGCCCTGGCGGGCATCGCCCCGATGATCAGCGATATCGTCCAGCAGCTGGGAGAGGAGCGTGTGCGCTCTGCTCTGCCGATCTTGCGCGAACTGCGCCTGCGTTTGGATGACGACTCCTGATCAGGTGGGTTTGAGGCTGCTGGTCACGTAGTTGACGCTAAGATCGTTGGCCGAGATTGACCAGTTCCACGTGATCGGGTTGAACACGAACCCCTTGCGATCGACCGGTGTCATTCCTGACTGCTCCAGCAGGGCGAACAGTTCATCGGGCGTTATGAACTTGTTCCACTCGTGAGTGCCCTTGGGCAGCCAGCGCATTACAAACTCGGCTCCCACAATTGCCATCGCAAAGCTTTTGGGATTCCGATTGATAGTCGAACACAAATGCAGGCCGCCGGGCTTCAGGAGTTGTTGGCATGCTGTCAGATAAGAAAGCGGATCAGCCACATGCTCTACCACCTCCATGTTAAGCACGACGTCGAATTGCTCACCGGCATCGGCCAATGTTTCGGCGGTCGTGTGGCGGTAGTCAATGTCCAATCCCGATTGCGTGGCATGAACCTGCGCCACCGGAATATTGCCCGCTGCGGCGTCGGCCCCAACAACAGTGGCGCCCAAGCGCGCCATGGGCTCGGACAACAAACCGCCTCCACAACCGATGTCCAAAAGACGCAAGCCTTTGAACGGCTCGGTCTGTGACAGGTCGCGATTGAACTCGGCCGCGATCTGCGACGTAATATAGTCAAGACGACATGGATTAAGCATGTGCAGGGGCTTGAACTTGCCCTTGGGATCCCACCATTCGGCGGCCATGGCTTCGAACTTTGCGACTTCGGATGGGTCGACGGTGGTCTGAGAGGCTTGCATTTTCTTCATTCCGTGGTCATTTGGGCTGTCTCAACCAATATAGGAAGGACATGGACAGAAACTCGGGCCAAAAGCGCGCAGTGCATTACCTTTATCCTCCGGTTGAACCCTTTGACCAGAGGCAGATGGACGTGGGCGATGGTCATACTGTCTATTACGAACAATCGGGCAATCCGGATGGATTACCGGTTGTAGTTGTTCATGGCGGCCCCGGCGGCGGCAGTAGCCCGGCCATGCGGCGCTACTTTGATCCCAAGGTTTATCGCATCATTCTGTTCGATCAGCGCGGCTGTGGCCGGTCACGCCCGCATGCCAGTACTGAGTCCAACACGACATGGCACCTGATCGCGGATATGGAACGTATCCGCGCGGCGCTGGGCATTGATGAATGGATCGTGTTTGGCGGGAGCTGGGGCGCGACGCTTTCGCTGCTTTATGCGCAAACTCACCCCGAACGTGCTGTTTGTCTGGTTCTGCGTGGGGTCTTTCTGATGACCCAATCGGAACTGGACTGGTTCTATGGAGGCGGGGCTGGGCAATTCTGGCCGGAAACTTGGAAACGGTTTAGCGATCTGATTCCCGAATCCGAGCGTGGAGACATGATCCAAGCGTATCACCGTCGGCTTTTCAGTGGGGATCACGCAACCGAAGTCAAATATGCACAAGCATGGGCGAGCTGGGAAAACGCCCTAGCATCCGTTTATTCCAACGGGGCCGGGGGCGAGCCGCCAGCTGAATACGCGAGGGCGTTTTCGCGGCTCGAAAACCACTATTTCCTGAACAGGGGATTCCTTGCGCAGGATGGGCATATTCTTGCCAACATGGATCGAATTCAGGATATTCCCGGCTACATCGTTCAAGGGCGGTATGACATGATCTGCCCTCCGCGCGCCGCCTATGCCCTGTCCGAGCGCTGGAAGCGGTCGCGGCTGCGGATGATTCGGAACGCGGGTCATGCTTTGAGCGAGCCCGGGATCAGCGCGGAATTGGTGCGGATCATGGATGATTTGGCGCAGGTCTGAGAAATCGGCTGGACAAGCGAGCGTCAACCGCGTCTGGTGTGTTGCGCGATATCGCCCGACTGCGAACGGAGGATGCCATGTCGAGAATTAGCAGACGTAGCTTGCTGACCAGCGGTGCCGCCGCTGGTGTGCTGGCGGCGTCTGGCATGGCGTTAATGGCTGCCCCACGCGCAGGTGGCACGTTAAGGGCTGCGGTTGCGGGTGGATCGCCTCTCGATTCCTGGGACAGCCGTACGCATTCCGGCTTGTTCATGCTGGTCGCGGCTCACGGCGCAGTATTCGACTGCCTGACCGAAGTTGGCCCCGACGGGGCATTGCGCGGTGAGTTGGCCGAGAGCTGGGAAGCCAGCGCGGATGCCCGTATCTGGACCTTCAACCTTCGTAAGGGTGTGGAGTTCCACAATGGAAAGCGTTTCGGAGCTGAAGATGTGCTCGAATCGCTGGCACTGCATATGGGCCCGGGAAATGCGTCCCCAGCCGCCCCTCTGTTGGCCAATGTCAGCGAGCTGCGAAAGGTGCACGAGCATCAGGTGCAGTTCCACTTGGCCGCGCCGAACGCGGATTTTCCCTATCTGATGGCCGATTATCACTTGATCATCTATCCTGCGGGTTATGTGGAACTCGCAATGGAGAACGGTATCGGAACCGGACTCTTCCGCTTGGAAAACTTCGAACCCGGCAAAAAGCTTTCGGCGCGCCGGGTGGCCTCACATTACAAAGGCACATCTGCCGGCTTTTTTGCGGAGATCGAACTGATCAATGAAAACGGGGACCAAACCCGCCTTGATGCGTTGGGCCGAGGTCACGTTGATGTTGCCAGCCAGATAGCTCCAAGTCGTGCGCGTCAAGTTGAAGGATGGGATGCCGTTGAACTGCAGCGCATTGCAGGAAATCAACATTTTAGTTTTGCGATGAACGCGAGCGTATCACCCTTTGACTGCGCCGATCTTCGGCAGGCGGTCAAGTTTGGAATCGATCGAAATGTGTTCGTTGAAGCAGTCCTTCACGGTCATGGCCGTGTGGCCCATGATACCCCGATTGGGCCTTCAAACCAGTTTTATGCAACTGACTTGGAGCCGATTCACCACGACCCGGACTTGGCGCGACACTATTTGCGCAAGGCGGGTGTCGATCGGGTGGCCATGACCTCGACAGGCTATGCATTTGCGGATGCTGAGTTGGCGGGTGGCCTTGTCCGGGACCAGTTGCGCTCGATCGGGCTGGATGTGTCGATGACAGACATGCACAACACGGCTGCGCTCACGATGGGCGGTTCTTCGGGGCGTGTGACAGAGGATTGGGCATTCTCGACCTATTACGCTGACGGCGCCTCTTGGAATACGAGCGGTTGGCAACATCCTCTGTTTCAGAACCTTCTGCTGACGGCCCGTTCAGAACTGGATGGCAAACGCCGCCGCGCCCATTACACAGACATGCAGCAACTGTTGAGGGACGAGGGACCCGTCGCGATCCCCGCATTTGCCGATCACCTTTTTGCGACCCGAGATACCATTCGGCGCCCAGCCACGATGGGCAATGTGTGGTCGCTCGACAATGCGCGTCTGGCCGAACGCTGGTGGCACGCATAAGGCATCCTCAGATTGTCAAAAGCGGACATCCCGCGACTTGCCGGGCGATTGATCATTGTTGTCAAACGGGGTCGATTTGGGCAGGCTAACGAAGATGAAGAACGTTGGTAATCAAAACGCATCTCTTTGCTGGCGGGCGGCGCGGGAATGTTCGGTTGAAACCAACAGCAAAGGCGCAATTCTGACAGAGCGGGCCTGTGGAACACGCCATTATCTGAACGCCACTGCTGCCATTGTTTATTTGCTGTGTGACAAATGCCATTCCACCGAGGACATTGCCGGTTTTATTGCAGAGCAGTTTTCGCTTGAGAATCTGCCGATTGACGATGTTCAGAGAGCCTTGGATCAACTTCAGGCCAAGGGTTTGATCCAAAGAGGCTAGGTATCCTCAGTGCGCAGAAATTCGAAACACGCATATCTTGCGGGATTCTCTCTGTATTCCGAGGGTTTCACCGGAGCGCTCCAACCGTCACCGTAATGGCTTGCCAGCCACGCTTCTGATTGGCGGGGAACCGCAAACTCGATGCCGCGAAGCATGGCGGTGCCAAAGGGTTTGATTTCGCGACCCGTTAGCCAGCCGGGGATGCAGGGATAGCAATAATAGGCACCGTGTGTGACGAAGGATGTGTAAATCTCGATGCCATGAAGCGCTTTGCCAGAGTCAGGGTCTGTGGTTCCACGCAGGAGAAACCGGCCATGGTTTGGCGCCGCGGCGATCATATCAAATTCGGCAAAAAACGCTGTGATCATGTCACGCTCTTTGAGCACACCGGCTGCGCTGCGGGCCCTGGACACATAGGCCATGTCGATATCGACATCGTGGCCAATGAAATCTTCGTTGCGGGTCGCGCCCAACAATGTGCCGTAGGTTAGGTAAAGTTGAAGACCCAGCTGGACCTGAAAAATGGTCTCGACCTCTTTCATCCGTTGCGTGAGGGCATCGAGATGGGCATCGGAAAAATCCATGAACCATCTTGCGGGGCGACCCCAGTGATCTACGCGTTTTGGTGTTGTCATGGTTTTTCAGGGTGCCGGTTTCTTGGGGGTCGAATTTGACCGAAAGAAGCATGCCATGCTAGCTTTTTCGTATTGTATGAAAGGAGATTTTCACAAAGGAGAAAGACGACGTTGATGTCGCGCGTCGCGATGCACTGTTAAAACTCGTCCTTGGCACAGCCTATGCTGTCCCGGTTGTTGCAACTCTTTTCGTCGCGCCGACCCCGGTTGTAGCTCAGGAAGCGGGCTCCGGCGATCCGGGTGACGATGATGGAAGTGAGGGGTCCGGTGATCCCGGAGGGGATGATGGTGGCAGCGGGTCGAGTGATCCAGGTGCGAACCCGGGTCAAGGCAATGCCAACGGTCACGGTCGAGGTGTCGGTGGTGGTTTTGGAAATGGCCAGGGACACGCCCATGGCCACGGTCGCGGCAATGGAAGGGGCCACAGTCTGGGGCGCGATTGATACAAATGCTTGAGCTCTGAACGCGATGCGCTCCGCGTTTGGCGGGGCGTTTTCGTTTAGACCTTGCAGACTCACCACATCAAGCGTATATCCCTCTTCAACAGCGACGCGCTGGGGTCCAAACCCAACGCGCACCGAACGACGACACGGGCCGCTGGCCCGTTTTTTTGTGCCCGGAGGCACGCTGATGAGTGACCTGATTGCCAAGGCGGCGATTGACCGCAAGCTGGCCGACATTGTTGCCCCAGTCATCGAAGACATGGGGTTCGAACTTGTGCGCCTGCGCCTTATGGGGGGCAAAACCCACACGCTGCAGATCATGGCGGAACGTCCCGAGGGCGGCATCGAAGTGGATGAATGCGCCGCGATTTCGAACGCGATCAGTGCGATCCTTGATGTCGAAGATCCCTTGTCGGACAGTTACGTTCTTGAAGTTGGCAGCCCGGGAATTGACCGCCCGCTGACGCGCCTCAAGGATTTTGAGACCTACGAAGGCTATGATGCCAAGCTTGAGACCAGCGAACTGATCGATGGGCGCAAGCGGTTCAAGGGCGTTTTGGCCGGTGTCGAAGGTGATGATGTACTGATCAACATCGAAGATCAGGGCGAGACCGTGACCGTGGGTCTGCAGTTCGACTGGCTGGCCGAGGCCAAGCTGGTGCTGACCGACGAGTTGATCAAGGAAATGCTGAAGGCCCGCAAGGACGCGGGCACTCTGAACGAAAACGATTTTGACGAGATCGAGACCGAAAAGTCCGAGGAGGAATAAACATGGCAATTACCTCTGCAAACCAGCTGGAACTGCTCCAGACCGCCGAGGCCGTGGCCCGCGAAAAGATGATCGACCCGGCACTCGTGGTCGAAGCGATGGAAGAATCGCTCGCACGGGCGGCCAAGTCGCGCTATGGCGCGGAGATGGACATTCGCGTGTCGATCGACCGCAAGACCGGAAAGGCCACTTTTACTCGCGTGCGCACCGTGGTCGAAGACGATGAACTGGAAAACTACCAGGCCGAATTCACCGTTGAGCAAGCCAAGCAGTACATGGAAGACCCCAAGGTCGGCGACGTGTTTGTCGAAGAGGTTCCGCCGGTAGAAATGGGGCGGATCGCGGCGCAGTCGGCCAAGCAGGTGATCCTGCAGAAGGTGCGCGAAGCCGAACGTGATCGCCAGTTTGAAGAATTCAAGGATCGTGCCGGCACCATCATCAACGGTGTGGTCAAGCGTGAAGAATACGGCAATGTCATCGTCGACGTGGGCCGTGGTGAAGGCATCCTGCGCCGCAACGAGAAGATCGGTCGCGAAAGCTATCGTCCGAATGACCGTATCCGCTGCTACATCAAGGATGTCCGTCGCGAAACCCGCGGTCCGCAGATATTCTTGAGCCGCACTGCGCCGGAGTTCATGGCCGAACTGTTCAAGATGGAAGTGCCGGAAATCTATGACGGCATCATCGAGATCAAAGCTGTGGCCCGTGACCCCGGTTCGCGCGCCAAGATTGCTGTGATTTCTTATGACGGGTCGATTGATCCCGTAGGTGCCTGCGTTGGTATGCGCGGCAGCCGTGTTCAGGCCGTCGTGAACGAGCTTCAGGGCGAGAAAATCGACATCATTCCGTGGAACGAAGACCAGCCAACCTTCCTCGTGAACGCGCTACAGCCTGCCGAAGTCACCAAGGTGGTTCTCGATGAGGAAGCGGGCAAGATCGAAGTTGTGGTTCCCGATGAGCAGCTGTCGCTGGCCATTGGTCGCCGCGGTCAGAACGTACGTCTGGCTTCCCAGCTGACCAACCTCGACATCGATATCATGACCGAGGCGGAGGAGTCGGAGCGGCGTCAGAAAGAGTTTGAAGAGCGTACGTCGCTGTTCATGGACACGCTGGATCTCGATGAATTCTTTGCTCAGTTGCTGGTGTCCGAAGGATTCACCAACCTTGAAGAAGTTGCCTATGTCGAGCTTGACGAGCTTCTTGTGATTGATGGAGTCGATGAAGACACCGCGAACGAGCTTCAGGCACGTGCACGTGACTACATCGAAGCTCAGAACCGCGCCGCACTGGAAAGCGCGCGTGAACTGGGTGTCGAAGACAGCCTTGTTCAATTTGAAGGCCTGACACCCCAGATGGTCGAAGCGCTGGCCAAAGACGGTGTTCTGACATTGGAAGACTTCGCGACCTGCGCCGACTGGGAGCTGGCCGGCGGCTGGACCACGGTTGAAGGTGAACGGGTCAAGGACGATGGTATTCTTGAGCCCTTCGATATGTCGCTGGAAGAAGCACAAGACCTCGTCATGACAGCCCGCATCGTGCTGGGTTGGGTGGATCCGGCGGATCTTGAAGCAGAGGAAGAAGAAGGCGCCGAAGAAACCGCAGAAGATCAAGAGGAGGCCGGGGCCTGATCTCAGGCCCTGGAGGGCTCAAAATGGGACGCGGTGGTCGACCCAAGGACAAGGCGAGAGAGCCTGAGCGCAAGTGCATCGTGACCGGAGAGGTTGCGCCGCGTGGCGGTTTGGTGCGCTTTGTTGTCGGGCCTGATGAACAAGTCGTGCCTGACATTTTGGGCAAACTGCCTGGTCGGGGTATGTGGGTGAGTGCGCAGCGCTCCTCCATTACCAAGGCGGCAACCAAAGGTCTGTTTTCGCGCGCAGCGAAGGCAAAGGTGAAAGTGTCCGCCGATCTGGCGGACGTGGTGGAAAACCAGCTTGCGCGCCGGGTTGTCGATTTGATCAGCCTGTCGCGCAAATCGGGTCATGCTGTGGCCGGATACGAGAAAGTGAAGGACTGGCTTGTCAAGGAACAGGCAGCGATCCTGTTGCAGGCATCAGACGGTTCTGAACGTGGAAAAACCAAACTACGCCCCCCCTATGGCGGCAAACACATCGACTGGCTGACGGCAGACGAATTGGGTTTGGCATTTGGGCGACAAACTGTGATACATGGAGCGCTTGCGTCTGGTGGACTCGCTCAACGTGTTGTAGAGGATGCCCAAAGATTAAAAGGCGTACGCGAAATTGCGGTGGCAGGGGCCATCGGAAAGGAAAAGACAGCTAGATGAGCGATAACGACGGTAAAAAAACCTTGGGTCTGCGTGGCGGCAATCGGCCGGGTAACGTGAAGCAGAGCTTCAGCCATGGAAGGACCAAGAATGTCGTGGTGGAAACCAAGCGGAAGCGTGTTGTGGTTCCCAAGCCCGGCGCGGCCAAGACAGGTGTGTCCGCGGCCAAGGGTTCCGGCGATCCGGCGCGTCGTCCTGCTGGGATTTCCGACGCGGAAATGGAACGCCGTCTGAAAGCACTTCAGGCGGCTAAAGCGCGCGAAGCGGAAGAAGCGGCCGAACGCGAAGCAGAAGAAAAGGCCCGTGCCGAGGAACGCGAGCGTCGCCGGCAGGAAGCAGAAGCCAAAGAGCGTGAACAGCGCGAAGCTGAGGAAAAAGCCCGCAAGAAAGCGGAAGACGAAGAGCGCAAGCGCCAGGAAGAGGCCGATGCCGCCAAGCGTGCCGCCGCCGAAGCCGCTGCCGCTGCGCCCAAGCAGGAAGCGCCCGCACGTGCTCCGGCGAACAAGCCGCTGCCTTCGGCGACACCCCGCAAAAACGAGCGCGAACAGCGCCCGGCCCGCGGCAAGGGCCGTGATGATGGCCGTCGTTCGGGCAAGCTGACCCTAAACCAGGCGCTTTCGGGTGAAGGAGGCCGGCAGAAATCGCTCGCTGCGATGAAGCGGAAGCAAGAACGTGCCCGCCAGAAGGCGATGGGAGGTTCGGTCGAACGCGAAAAGGTCATTCGGGACGTTCAACTTCCCGAGGCAATTGTTGTGTCCGAGTTGGCCAACCGTATGGCTGAACGTGTTGCTGACGTTGTGAAAGAGCTCATGAAAATGGGCATGATGGTCACGCAGAACCAGACGATTGACGCAGATACTGCTGAACTGATCATTGAAGAGTTCGGTCACAAGGTTGTACGCGTATCGGATGCGGACGTGGAAGACGTCATCTCCGATACTGAGGACAAGGAAGAAGACCTCAAGCCGCGTCCGCCTGTGATTACAATTATGGGTCACGTCGACCATGGTAAGACCTCGCTTCTGGACGCAATCCGCGACGCCAAAGTTGTTGCGGGTGAAGCTGGCGGTATCACCCAGCATATCGGCGCCTACCAGGTGAAAACCGACAGTGGCGCAGTGTTGAGCTTCCTCGACACGCCGGGTCACGCGGCCTTTACCTCGATGCGGTCGCGTGGTGCGCAGGTTACCGATATCGTTGTTCTGGTTGTGGCTGCGGACGATTCGGTCATGCCGCAGACGATTGAGGCGATCAACCACGCTAAAGCCGCCGGTGTGCCAATGATTGTCGCTATCAACAAGATCGATAAGCCTGCCGCCGACCCGGACAAAGTTCGGGCGGAGCTGCTGCAACACGAAGTGATCGTCGAGAAGATGTCGGGTGAAGTACAGGACGTTGAAGTTTCCGCAATCACCGGTCAGGGTCTCGATGATCTTCTCGAGGCGATCGCGCTTCAGTCGGAGATTCTCGAACTCAAGGCGAACCCGGACCGCGCGGCGCAAGGAGCGGTTATCGAAGCGCAGTTGGATGTGGGTCGCGGTCCCGTCGCGACGGTTCTGGTGCAGAAAGGTACGTTGAAACAGGGCGATATCTTTGTTGTGGGCGAGCAATACGGTAAGGTCCGCGCGCTGATCAACGACAAAGGCGAACGCGTACAGGAAGCCGGGCCGTCGGTTCCGGTTGAGGTTTTGGGTCTGAATGGCACACCGGAAGCGGGTGACGTTCTTAACGTGACCGAAACCGAAGCCCAAGCGCGTGAAATTGCTGCTTATCGTGAACAAGCAGCCAAGGACAAACGTGCCGCTGCAGGTGCCGCGACAACCTTGGAACAACTGATGGCCAAGGCGAAGGAGGACGAGAACGTCGCCGAATTGCCGATCTTGGTCAAAGCCGATGTTCAGGGGTCGACCGAAGCCATCGTTCAGGCGATGGAAAAGATCGGTAACGACGAAGTTCGCGTACGTGTGCTGCACTCGGGTGTTGGCGCGATTACCGAAACAGATGTTGGTCTTGCCGAAGCAAGCGGTGCGCCGATCATGGGCTTCAATGTTCGTGCTAACGCTTCTGCTCGGAATACGGCCAACCAAAAGGGCGTGGAAATCCGTTACTATTCAGTGATCTACGACCTTGTGGACGATGTGAAAGCTGCCGCCTCCGGCCTGCTTTCCGCCGAAATCCGCGAAAACTTCATCGGGTATGCCGAGATCAAGGAAGTCTTCAAGGTGTCCGGCGTGGGCAAGGTGGCTGGTTGCCTTGTGACGGAAGGTGTCGCGCGCCGTTCTGCCGGGGTTCGCCTCCTGCGGGACAACGTTGTGATCCACGAGGGCACGCTGAAAACGCTCAAACGCTTCAAAGATGAAGTGGCAGAGGTTCAGTCGGGTCAGGAATGCGGCATGGCATTCGAAAACTACGACGACATCCGTCCGGGCGACGTGATTGAAATCTTCGAACGCGAAGAAGTCACGCGGACATTGGCATAAAAAGAAGGGGGCCTCCAAGTGGAGGCCCCCGTTTTTCGTTTCCGTGAGAGTGGTGGCTTTGTCAGCTGCGCTTGGCTGTAATCGGGACGCCCGAATAAACAGCATTTCCGACGCGAACAGAAATCCGGCCGCCAGGCAACGCTTCTACGAACGTCCCCTGGATGGACACACTGCTGCCCACCGTAATAGTCCTAAGCATGTCAATTCCCCAGTTTCTTGACAGTTTGGATATAGGTATTTCGTTGGCTATGTAACATCCCGCCGGACGTCACATTAACGTAACGTTAACTCATGGACAGCTTCCGACGAAGAGTTAATTTCGAACAAAAACCATTCAACAGCGGGTTTTGTGTTGAAATTTCGTGCAAGGGCGTCAAACCCAGTCCCGAATAATGGGAATAAGGGGAATATCTGCGGCTGGCATCTTGTAGTCTCGCAAATTTTGTGGGCGCACCCAGCGCAGTGTCTGCCCTTCTTTCGATCTGGGAACGCCCTCCCATTTCCTGCAGATGAAGAGTGGCATCAACAGGTGAAAATTCTCATAGCTATGAGATGCAAACGTTAACGGCGCAAGACAACTCGCCCAAGTGTTGATTCCGAGTTCTTCTTCGAGTTCTCGTATCAGCGCTGCCTCGGGAGTTTCCTCCGGCTCAATCTTGCCACCAGGAAATTCCCAAAGCCCCGCCATTGCCTTTCCTTCCGGCCGTTGGGCGAGCAATACCCGCCCATCCACGTCCACCAATGCAACAGCCGACACCAGAACCGTTTTCATGAGCGGTAATCGGCGTTGATCGTAATGTATCCATGCGTCAGATCGCATGTCCAAACCGTTGCAGAATGACTGCCAAGACCCAAATCAACCCGAATTTTCAAATCTTGATTGCGCATGTACTCCGCCCCGTCGTTTTCACTGTAAGAGGGTGAAACCCATCCCTGTTCCGCAACCAGAATGTCGCCGAACCAGATCGCAAGGAGGTCACGGTCTGCCTTGGCTCCACTTTTGCCGATTGCCATCACGACACGGCCCCAGTTGGGATCTTCTCCGGCGATTGCGGTCTTGACGAGTGGAGAATTGGCGATGGAGAGGGCGTGGGTACGGGCGTCCGCTACGGATTCCGCGCCAGACACCTCGACTTCGAGAAACTTTGTAGCCCCTTCGCCGTCGCGCACCACTTGATGTGCCAAGTCCAACATCACCTCGAAAAGAGCATCACGAAACGCGCCCTCCGGGGAAGTGACATCCACACCAGATGATCCGGTTGCCGCAAGAAGCAGGGTGTCGGAGGTCGAGGTGTCACTATCCACGGTGATGTTGTTGAACGTCAAATCGGTCAATTCACTCAGGATCGACTGCAAGAGCGTCTGTTCGACTTTTGCGTCCGTAAAAATGTACACCAGCATTGTCGCCATATCGGGTGCGATCATCCCGGAACCTTTGGCGATACCCGAGATGTTGACGGTTTTGCCTTCTATCAGAATGGATTGACAGGATCCCTTGGGGAACGTGTCCGTCGTTCGGATACCTTCGGCCGCATCCTGAATTGCAGTTTCGGAAAGATTGTTCTTGAGTTCTTCAAGTTTCGCCGTGATCCGGCCATGTGGGAGAGGCTCGCCGATCACGCCGGTTGATGATGAAAACACGCGTTTTTCCGGAATGCCAAGACAGTTTGCGACGCCGCTGGTGACAGCATGAGTCGCCTCGGCGCCGTTGCGTCCGGTAAAGGCATTGGCATTCCCGGCATTAACGATGATTGCAGCACCTTCGGTCGATTCGCCGCCAATTTTTTCCTGGCAGTCCAACACAGGTGCCGAACGCGTGGAAGATTTGGTAAAGGCCCCGGCCATTGTCGTTCCCGGTGCAAGTCGCACTAGGGTGACGTCCTTGCGATCCTTATATTTGATCCCAGCCGCCACTGATGCAAATTCGGCGCCGGCAATAACCGGAAGGTCAGGAAAGCCTGCCGGAGCAAGCGGTGACACATGTGTGATCTTGGCCATGTCTTTCTGTTTCCTTATTCCGAATCCAACAGATCGCCACGCAGAATAACGGACGGATCAAATTGCTCTGCGCCTGACCGATCAACTTCTGCACCCGTGACCAGCTCGGCAATATGTGCGTCAACAGCTTCCGTCTGAAGCTGAGCCACCAGCTCTTCCCGCTCGGACTCGAAAGACGGTGCTTCCTGTTGCCGTTTGTCATTCAGGATGATCAGGTGCCAGCCAAACTGGGTTTGAACTGGCATAGAAATCTCGCCAACGGCCAAGTTTACAACCGCGTCCTCGAAGGGTTTGACCATCTGACCGGCACCGAACCAGCCAAGCGATCCGCCCGACGGCCCCGACGGCCCAGTTGATTTTGCCTTGGCGGTTTCTGCGAAGTCCGCTCCAGCCATTAGGCTCTCCCGAATGGCATTTGCCTCTTCTTCAGTTTCGACCAGAATGTGCGAAGCATTATATTCTTCAGCGCCTTGAAAATCAGCGTACTTTGCATCGTAGGCTGCCTGAACCTCGGCGTCGCTAATTTCCAGACCTTTCAAAAACGCAGTTAGGGCGACTCCTGCCAAAAGCGAGCGACGTTCATTTTTCAGTGCGATTTCGACGGCGTCAGGCACCGGTCCTTTCATCGTCTGGGACAAGGCCGCCTGCTGGACCAACTGGTTAAGAATTCCTTCAAAGAGAACGTTCGGAGGCAACTGCCGGTATTGCTCGGGCAAAGAACCGCGAACAGCAATCACCTCTCCCAAAGTGATCTCATGTCCATTGACACTTGCAACCACTGTTTTGATGTCGGGATCTTCCTGCGCCAGGGACGGCGTTGCGATCAACAAGGCGAAACCCGCCGAGCGCAGGAATTTGAGGTGTTTTGACATCGTTTTGTCCTTGGCTAAGGCCGCGTGGGTTGGCGGCGTTGACACTGTTCCTGACGCCCCTTACATCGCTTTGAGGCCGGGGCAAACTGCAAGTTTTCCTGTTTGTAGGAGCACTGCGTAGGCTGAGCAAGCAATTGCCTCGTACATGGATGTCAATGAAGGACAAAGTCATATGCTCGGAATGGGAAAACTTGCCAAGAAGGTGTTCGGCACACCGAACGACCGCAAGATCAAGGCAACCCGGCCGCTCGTCGCCAAGATCAATGCGCTTGAGCCCGATTTCGAGAAACTGACTGACGAAGAGATCAAGTCCAAGACGGCCGAACTTTCCGAGCGAGCCAAAGGGGGAGAAAGCCTCGACGACTTGTTGCCCGAAGCCTTTGCAAACTGTCGCGAAGCTGCACGCCGAGCGCTTGGTTTGCACGCCTTCGATGTACAGTTGATGGGCGGCATCTTTCTGCATCAGGGCAACATTTCCGAGATGAAGACCGGTGAAGGTAAGACCCTCGTGGCTACCTTTCCAGCATACCTCAATGCCCTGATGGGCAAAGGTGTTCACGTTGTCACTGTAAACGATTATCTGGCCCGACGTGACGCAGAGTGGATGGGCAACGTGTTTGCCGCGCTTGGTATGACGACGGGTGTTGTCTATCCGCAGCAGCCCGAAAAAGAAAAACGGGCGGCATACGCTTGTGATGTAACCTACGCGACCAATAACGAACTCGGCTTTGACTATCTGCGCGACAACATGAAAAGCGACCTGCGCGAGATGGCGCAGCGGGATCACTTTTTTGCCATTGTCGATGAGGTGGACAGTATCCTGATCGATGAAGCACGGACGCCGTTGATCATTTCCGGCCCTGCTCAGGATCGGAGCGAGCTTTATGTCTCGGTGGACAAGCTTATTCCCGACCTGCAGGATGATCACTTTGCGGTGGATGAGAAAACGCGCAACGTGACCTTTACGGATGAGGGCAACGAGTATCTCGAGGAACAGCTTCTTACTCGCGGCCTGCTGCCCGAAGGCCAAAGTCTGTACGATCCGGAAAGCACGACGATTGTACACCACGTCAACCAAGGTCTGCGGGCGCATAAACTGTTCACAAAGGACAAGGACTATATTGTTCGCGACAATCAGGTTGTTCTGATTGATGAGTTTACTGGTCGCATGATGGCGGGGCGGCGTCTGTCTGACGGCTTGCACCAGGCCATTGAAGCCAAGGAAGGTTGCCCAATTCAGCCGGAAAACGTCACGTTGGCACAGGTGACATTCCAGAACTACTTCCGTCTGTACGACAAGTTGGCCGGAATGACCGGGACAGCAGCGACAGAGGCCGAGGAATTTGCCGAAATTTATGGGCTGGGCGTTGTCGAGGTTCCCACTAACCGGCCTGTTGCCCGCATCGACGAAGACGATGCAGTCTATCGCACGGCGCGTGAGAAATACGAGGCGATTGTCGAGACCATCAAAGAAGCCAACGCCAAGGGACAACCGATCCTTGTCGGGACGACATCGATCGAGAAATCCGAGTTTCTTTCGGAAATGCTCAACAAGGCCAAGATCAAGCACAACGTCCTGAACGCGCGTCAGCACGAGCAGGAAGCACAGATTGTTGCGGATGCGGGAAAACTGGGTGCGGTGACAATTGCCACCAACATGGCAGGACGCGGTACGGACATCAAACTGGGCGGAAATGTCGAGTTTAAGGTTCTGGAAGCTATTGCGGCAGAGCCGGAAGGCGATCATGAAGCCATCCGTGCGCGCATCGAAGAGGCGCACAAGGCGGACGAAGAAGCGGTAAAGGCCGCGGGTGGACTGTTCGTTCTGGCGACCGAGCGCCATGAAAGCCGGAGGATCGACAACCAACTGCGCGGCCGTTCCGGCCGTCAGGGTGATCCGGGTCGTTCGTCTTTCTTCTTGTCGCTGGAAGATGACCTCATGCGCATCTTCGGTTCAGAGCGCTTGGACAAGGTTCTGTCGACGCTTGGTATGAAAGAAGGTGAAGCAATTGTGCACCCTTGGGTGAACAAGTCGCTGGAGCGGGCGCAGGCCAAGGTCGAAGGACGAAACTTTGACATCCGCAAACAGCTTCTCAAGTTCGATGACGTGATGAACGATCAGCGGAAAGTGATCTTTAGCCAGCGTCGCGAGATCATGGATGCCGAGGACCTGTCGGAAATCGCGCAGGACATGCGGCATGATGTTATTGCCGATCTGGTCGAGCAATACATGCCGCCCAAGACCTATGCGGACCAATGGGACACCGAGGGGCTTTATGCGGCCTGCATTGAAAAACTGAGCCTTGATGTGCCCGTGATCAAATGGGCTGATGAAGAAGGCGTAGACGACGAAGCGATTCGTGAGCGTTTGGAAAAGGCCAGCGACGAAGAGATGGCCAAGAAGGCTGTGAGTTTCGGCGCTGAAGCCATGCGCATGGTGGAGAAGCAGGTTTTGCTTCAGACCATCGATACTAAATGGCGCGAACACCTTTTAACGCTTGAGCATTTGCGGTCGGTCGTTGGATTCCGCGGTTATGCGCAGCGCGATCCGCTCAACGAATACAAGAACGAGTCGTTCCAGCTTTTTGAACATATGCTGGACAGCCTGCGGGAAGAGGTGACTACGACCCTGTCCCGCATTCGCCCGATGACCGAGGAAGAGCAACAACAGCTTGCCCTGGAGTTGGCGCAGCAACAGCAGCAACTGCAGCAGGCCGCGACACCGGAGCCGGTGGATTCGCTTCCCGGTGCGCCAGCGGATGGGTTTGACGAAAACGACCCGTCGACGTGGGGAAATCCGGGACGAAACGAGCCTTGTCCCTGTGGTTCTGGGAAAAAGTTCAAGCATTGCCACGGGCGCTTGGCCTAAAGGCCAGAGCCAGAGAATGATCAAAAGGGCGCCTTATGAGCGCCCTTTTTTGTTGCGATCCATGCTGCGTGGGCGGTGATTGGTATGGAGCGCGGAATGTCGCAAATGAAGAATGTGTACCGTAGATATGCCTTGGCCGGAGCGACGTTTTCGATCGCGATTTCCATTGGCTTTCTGATGCAAAGCAGTGAAGCCAGTCAGGCGGCCGTTGCCACGGTCAGCGCGGTTTCCACGTCACCCTCTCAAGTCGAAAAAGCAAGCCTCCCTGGTGCTCTGAGCACGCCCCGGAAGTCCGTTGCGAAGGTTCTCCCCTCACTTCCAAAGGACAGGGCAGCGCCACGGAGCCTTCCCGAGACGCCGACAGTGTTGCTTGTTTCCAGGGACGCTCCCATTGGGTTGTTGCCCGAGGAAGAACCCGCACCCGCCTTGGGTTGTGAAAATGAGCTGACGGCGACGGCCAGCGCTGCGGCAATGGTCGATCTTCAGTTGAGTGCCCCTTGCCAGCCCGGTGTTCGGGTTACGGTTCACCACGAAGACCTCAAGTTTACCGAGATTACCGGACCGGATGGCAGCCTACAGATCACCGTGCCGGCGTTTGCCGAGAACGCGATGTTTGCAGTTACCTTTCCAAATGGCGATGGCGCCGTGGCCTCTGTGCGCGTCGACAGCCTGCCATTCTATGATCGCGCCGCGATTCAGTGGAGGGGACAAGGCGCGCTCGAATTGCACGCATTCGAGTTCGGCGCGCCGTATGGCGGGGCCGGGCACGTCTGGTCGGGAGCGCCCCGCGACCTGACCGCCGTAAATGGTGGTTTGGGGGGCTTCCTTGTACACTTGGGAAACTCAGAGGCTGCTGAACCTTTGATGGCGGAAGTGTATACTTTCCCGACTCTTACCGCGTCACAGGCCGGTTCTGTCGCCTTAAACGTCGAAGCACAGATTTCGATGACCAATTGTGGTCGTCGCCTGGCGCTGCAGTCCATCGAAGTGCACGACGGGCGAGTCACGGACATTCACGATCTGACACTGGAGTTGCCCGACTGCGATGCCGCAGGCGAATTTCTGGTGTTGAAAAACCTTCTGCAAGACCTGACAATCGCGCAAAACTAGTTTTCGCTAATCAGGATCCGACATGTTGAAGTTTCGTGCGGCGGTTATCGCCGCACTTTTCCTTTGTTTCACTGGGGTTCCGGTGCTCGCGCAGGATGTTACGTTGAAATCTCATGATGGCGCGGTGGAGATCACCGGTACGCTTCTGGGGTTTGATGGCGAGTTTTATCGAGTCGACACGGTGTATGGAGAGCTGACTGTGGATGGCACGGGTGTTCAATGCGAAGGACCTGGCTGTCCCAACTTGATCAACTATGTTGCAGATGTGTCGATCTCCGGCTCTTCGATCATGGGCGAGATTCTGATGCCTGCTTTGATCGAAGCTTTTGCTATTCGCGAAGGCTATTCGGTTGAGCGGAAGAGCGATAGCATCAGTCGGTTTGAATATCATTTGAATGACGAGACGAGCGGACAGAAGGTGGCGCGGTTTCGCTTTCATAGCAGCAATTCCGACGAAGGTTTTGCCGATCTGTTGGCGGACGAGGCGGATATCGCGATGTCCTTGCGTGAAATCCGACCACGCGAAGCGCAACTGGGCTACGAGGCCGGGTTGGGGGATATGACCGAAGCAAATCGCAGCCGTGTGTTGGCTCTGGATGGATTGGTGCCGGTTGTATCCAGTGGGAATCCTGTGAATGCTTTGTCGCTAAACCAAATTGCGCGCGTTTTTGCGGGCAAGGTTTCCAACTGGAAAGATCTTGGCGGACCGGATGCACCGATCACACTTCATCTCATCCAACCACAGTCGGGATTGGCACAGGCTGTCGAGGACCAGTTGATGGCGCGTGCCAAGCTATCCTTGGCTGAAGGCATTTTTCGCCACGACCGGAACCTGTCATTGGTCTCGGCTGTTCAGCGTGATCCGTTTTCGATTGGCATTGCCAGCTACGCCGAGACCGGAAATACGAAAAAGCTAACATTGACAGGCGGTTGCGGACGTGCGCTGGCGGCGTCGCGGCGCACGATCAAGACAGAGGATTATCCACTCAACGCTCCAATGTTTCTTTATTTTCCTGCGCGTAGGCTTCCCAAACTGGCTCGGGATTTTCTCACCTATACACGCAGCCCGTCGGCTCAGATCGTGATTCGCCGCGTTGGATTCGTGGACCAGACGGCGGAAGAAATTCCGATCAATCTGCAGGGAGATCGTTTTGTGAACGCGATTTCCGTAGCAGGAACTGAAGTGTCCTTGGAAGAATTACAGCGGATGACCAGGACCTTGTCTTCTCTGAAGCGGCTGACGACATCCTTTCGATTCCAAACCGGTTCCACCCGGTTGGATGCTCAGTCTCGCTCGAACGTGCAGCAGCTTGCCAGGGCATTGGAGGCCGGGCGCTATGATGCCAGGCGCCTTGTTTTTGTTGGGTTTTCCGATGGAGAAGGACCAGCGACCGCAAATCGCGAGATTGCCCTGAAACGGGCGTCTGCGGTCAAGGAGGCCGTGCTGGCGGCTGCGGAAACGGCTAATCCGGAGCGGCTGAACCTTGAAGTGATGGCATTTGGAGAAGCGATGCCCATGGCGTGTGATGATAGCGCTTGGGGGCGGCAGGTGAATCGGCGGGTGGAGATCTGGGTGCAGTGAGCCTAGAGATAACCCTCGGACCGGAAGCTGAGTTCCCGAGATTTTCCGATGATCAGGTGGTCATGCAGAGTGATGCCCAACGCCTGTGCGACGGCGTTGATCTGGTCGGTCATGGTGATGTCGGCTTCAGAAGGTGTGGGATCGCCGGACGGGTGATTATGCACCAAAATCAATGCACTAGCGTTTAGTTCCAAGGCCCTTTTGGCGACCTCTCTTGGGTAGACCGGGACATGGTTCACTGTGCCACGTGCCTGTTCTTCGTCCGCGATCAGGGTGTTCTTGGTGTCAAGGAACAGAACCCGGAACTGTTCGGTATCGCGATGTGCCATTGTCGTGTGGCAATAATCCAGAAGCGCGTCCCAACCAGACAGGACATGGCGTTGCATCACGCGGGCGCGGGCAAGACGATGCGCGGCGGCTTCGACAACCTTGAGTTCCGTGACGACCGCGTCTCCGACCCCTTTCACCTCGCGAAGGCGGATAATTGGCGCCGATAATACGCCATTGAAATCTTCGAATGTTTCCAAAAGCTTATGAGCAAGCGGTTTGACATCCTGACGTGGAACTGCCCGGAAGAGAACAAGCTCGAGAAGCTCATAGTCCGGCATGGCCTGAGCACCGCCAGACAGGAAGCGGGCCCGCAACCGCTTACGGTGATCGGCAATATAGGATGGCAATTTGCCGGAGGGCAAAGCCTGTGTCGGTGCCTCGTCAACGGGAAACAGAGGCAGGGGCATCTCGGAGAATGAATGCGGATCGGTCATGGTTCCAGCGTGTCCCAACATGGTGAATGAAGGGTTAACTTCCAAATGGTTAACGGAGCGGACAGGGGATCGGTATCACGTCGGTATTGTGTCGGTATCGCGTCGGTATCGTTTTCCGGTTGCGCAAAATCTTAATGGCGCCATTTGCGCTTGTCGTCTTTCGGGTTTGGTGGAAAGCTTCTGCACAAGGAAGACAAAACCACAGCAATTGGACAGCACAGGATTATTTCATGCGTAGTTTTTTGACCGCCTTTCTGACCGTGGTGGCGCTGGCCGTGCCCGCAGGGGCCCAAACCCTTGAACGGATCAAGGAAACGAAACAGCTCAACCTTGGATACCGGCTGGACGCGGCGCCGATGTCGTATCAGTTGGAGTCAGGCGAACCTGCCGGGTACACGCCGCTGGTCTGCGTCCGGGTCGCTCAGGAAATCGTCAACCATCTGAAGATGGACGACCTGCAGGTGCAGTTTGTGCCGGTCGGTGTGCAGGACCGCTTTGAGAAAGTGGCGAACGGAGAGGTCGACCTTCATTGCGGCGCGGCCACAATCACGCTTGAGCGGCGTGCGTTGGTGGATTTTTCGATCCCGACCTTCGTGGATGGCACGGCGTTAATCCTGCCCGTCGCCGCCTCGGAGCAACTTGGGGATTTGGCAGGCAAGAAGCTCGGGGTGCGGCGCGACACGACGACAGAGACGGCATTGGTCAATTCGCTCAAACTGGCAGGGTTTGAGGCCGAGCTTGTCCGGTTCTCGTCCCATGGCGACGGCATGCGGGCGATGGAAAACGCCGAGATTGATGCCTATTTTGCGGATCAGTCAATCCTGGTGGGGCTTATTGCCAAGAGCGCGAAGGCAAAGGACTTCAAGATGTCGACGGAAATCCTGACCGTCGAGAAACATGGGTTGGCCATGGCGCGAGGCGACACGGAGTTTCGCCTGATTGTCGATCGGGCGTTGTCCAGCCTTTATGCCAAGGGCGAGATGCAGAAAGTCATGGCCGAAGCGATTCCGAACCTTCAACCGGGGCTTGCGCTCCGGGCGATGTTCCTGCTGGCGCCGATCGTGGAGTGAACAAAAGGCGCGCCTTTTACGGGCGCGCCTTCTGCGATGTTTGCGATGTTTCTGGCGGGCCTCAGCCCTTCATGGAATCCCAGAAGTTCTTGACCGACTTGAAGAAGCTGCTGCTTTCGGGGTTGTTCTCTTCCGAGAGGTCCTCGAATTCGCGAAGAAGCTCTTTTTGGCGGCTGGTCAGGTTGACCGGCGTTTCGACAGCCAGTTCGATCATCATATCGCCGGTGCCTGCACCACGCAGTGCGGGCATGCCTTTTCCCCGCAGGCGCATCTGGCGGCCGGATTGGGACCCTGCCGGGATTTTGACCCGGCTGCGGCCGCCGTCGATGGTTGGGACCTCGATATCGCCGCCAAGGGCCGCGCTGGCCATGGAGACCGGGACCCGGCAATATAGGTTGGGTCCGTCGCGTTCAAAGATCTTGTGCGGAGCGACCTCGATGAAGATGTAGAGGTCGCCCGAAGGCCCACCACGCATGCCCGCTTCGCCTTCGCCGGCAAGACGAATGCGCGTGCCGGTTTCAACACCGGCGGGGATGTTCACCGACAGGGCGCGGTCTTTTTCGACACGGCCCTGACCGCCGCAGCTTTTGCAGGGGTTCTTGATGATCTGACCCAGACCCGAGCAGGTCGGGCAGGTGCGTTCAACGGTGAAAAAGCCCTGTTGTGCGCGGACCTTGCCCATGCCGGAACAGGTTGGACAGGTGGTCGGCTCTGCGCCGCCTTCTGCGCCGGATCCGTCGCAAGAGTCACATTGCACCGAAGTTGGTACGTTGATCGTCTTCTGGATTCCGGAAAAGGCGTCTTCGAGCGAAACCCGCAAGTTATAGCGCAGGTCGGCACCACGCGCGGCGCGCTGACGACCGCCGCCCCCACGCCCGCCCATGAAATCGCCGAACAGGTCGTCGAACACATCCGAAAACGCGCTGGCGAAATCGCCCTGACCGGGGTGGCCGCCGCGCGGACCACCGCCCATGCCGCCCTCGAAAGCCTGGTGGCCGAAACGGTCATAGGCAGCTTTTTTCTCGGCGTCCTTGAGGATTTCGTAGGCTTCGTTCGCTTCCTTGAACTGGGCCTCGGCCTCGGGGTTGTCCTTGTTGCGGTCGGGGTGCAGTTCCTTGGCCTTCTTGCGATAGGCCTTTTTGATCTCGTCCGCGGAAGCCCCTTTGCTGACGCCAAGCACCTCGTAGAAGTCACGTTTTGCCATGGGTTACTCCTTTGGCACGGAATGAAAAGGGCCGGTCCGGCAACCGGACCGGCCCCAATTTCAGTTCCGATGATGCGCCATTAGCGCTTGTCGCCGTCCAGATCTTCGAAATCGGCGTCGACGATGTCATCCTCGCCCGGACCTGCGTCCGCGGCGGTGGGCTCGTCACCGGCCTCATCCTGGCTGGCTTTGTAGATGGCTTCGCCAAGCTTCATGGCGGCCTCGGTCACGTTCTGGATGCCCGACTTGATCTTGTCGGCGCTCGTATCGTCTTTCTCGAGGTCGTCTTTCAGCGCGGCAATGGCCAGCTCGATGGCTTCGACGGTGGTCGGGTCGACCTTGTCGGAATGCTCTTCCAGCGACTTTTCGGTCGAGTGGATCAGCGATTCTGCCTGGTTGCGGGCTTCGATCAACTCGCGACGTTCCTTGTCGGCCTCGGCGTTTTCCTCGGCATCCTTGACCATCTTTTCGATGTCCTCGTCCGAGAGGCCACCCGATGCCTGGATCGTGATCTTCTGTTCTTTGCCCGTGCCCTTGTCGAGCGCGCCCACCGACACGATGCCGTTGGCGTCAATGTCAAAGGTCACTTCGATCTGCGGCATGCCGCGCGGTGCGGGCGGGATGTCTTCGAGGTTGAACTGACCAAGGATCTTGTTGTCCGCGGCCATTTCGCGTTCACCCTGGAACACGCGGATGGTCACGGCGTTCTGGTTGTCTTCGGCGGTCGAGAAGATCTGCGATTTCTTGGTCGGGATCGTGGTGTTGCGGTCGATCAGGCGGGTGAAGACGCCGCCCAGGGTTTCGATGCCCAGCGACAGCGGGGTCACGTCGAGAAGCACAACGTCTTTCACGTCACCCTGCAGAACACCGGCCTGGATGGCGGCGCCCATGGCAACCACTTCGTCCGGGTTTACGCCTTTGTGCGGCTCTTTGCCGAAGAATTTGGTCACTTCCTCAATGACTTTGGGCATACGGGTCATACCACCAACGAGAACGATCTCGTCGATTTCATTGGCCGACATACCGGCGTCTTTCAGAGCCGCCTGACAGGGTTTCAGCGAGGCCTTGATCAGATCGCCAACCAGCGATTCCAGCTTGGCGCGGGTCAGTTTGATGACCATGTGCAGCGGGGTGCCCGAGGACGGGTCCATCGAGATGAACGGCTGGTTGATTTCGGTCTGCGACGAGGACGACAGCTCGATCTTGGCTTTCTCGGCAGCTTCTTTCAGACGCTGCAGGGCCATCTTGTCCTTGGTCAGGTCGACGTTGTGCTCTTTCTTGAACTCGCCGGCGAGGTAGTTGACGATGCGCATGTCAAAGTCTTCACCACCAAGGAAAGTGTCGCCGTTGGTCGATTTCACTTCGAACAGGCCGTCGTCAATCTCGAGGATGGTCACGTCGAAGGTGCCACCGCCAAGGTCATAGACCGCGATGGTGTGGGTGTTTTCCTTGTCCAGACCATAGGCCAGAGCGGCGGCTGTCGGTTCGTTGATGATGCGCAGCACTTCGAGGCCGGCGATTTTGCCGGCGTCCTTGGTGGCCTGACGCTGGGCGTCGTTGAAGTAGGCCGGAACGGTGATGACCGCCTGCGTAACTTCTTCACCAAGATAGCTCTCGGCGGTTTCTTTCATCTTGCCGAGGATGAAGGCGGAGATCTGCGAGGGGCTGTATTTTTCGCCCTTGGCTTCGACCCATGCGTCGCCGTTGCCGCCATTGATGACGTTGAACGGCATGTTCTTGAGGTCCTTTGACAGGTCTGCGTCGTCGAACCGGCGGCCGATGAGACGCTTGACGCCAAAGACGGTATTTTCGGGGTTGGTGACGGCCTGGCGCTTTGCCGGCTGGCCTACGAGGCGCTCGTCATCGGTGAAGGCGACGATCGACGGCGTGGTGCGAGCACCTTCCGAGTTTTCGATCACCTTGGGTTGCGAACCATCCATGATGGCCACACAGGAGTTCGTTGTACCGAGGTCGATACCAATCACTTTGCTCATTTTCGATCCCTTCTCAATTAAGGCGATGTTCCGAGACCTGAACCCGTTATGGCATTCAAGCCCCGATCCCGTTTGCAACCGCCTGGCAGGCGATTGCGCTTCGCAGGGTATATAGGGAGGTCAAAAAGGCCGTGCAAGCGTCTCAAAGGGGCGTTTATCTGTAATTGGCGCCATTTTTTTCATCCGATGCCGAAGTGGAACGACAGGTCATGACCACACCGCTGACAATCCGAGGTTTCACGCTCTATCCCGGAGTTCTGGACGGGCGCGCGCAGCGGGATATGGTCGAGGATTTGCGCGCCGTGGCGCGGGCGGCGCCGATGCGGGCCCCGGTGACGCGTTTCGGTAAGCCGATGAGCGTGAAGATGACCAGCGCGGGACGGGTTGGGTGGATCTCGGACCATCGCGGCTATCGGTATGAGGCGGAGCAACCGCGCGGGGGACCATGGCCTGATATCCCCGGAAGCATTCTCGAGCTGTGGCATGAGGTGACGGGCTTGGAGCGCGTGCCGGATTGCTGCCTCGTGAATTATTATGGAGAGGGCGCGCGGATGGGGCTTCATCAGGACAGGGATGAGGGCGATTTTGGGTGGCCTGTCCTGTCCGTGTCACTTGGTGATGACGGGTTGTTCCGGATGGGTGGACCGGAACGCAGCGACAGCACCGAATCCGTTTGGCTGAAATCCGGGGACGTCGTGGTGATGGGCGGGGCGGCCCGGCTGGCGTTCCATGGCGTGGACCGCATCCGGTTCGGATCGTCCCGCCTGTTGCCGGGTGGTGGGCGGATCAACATCACGCTTCGGGTGGTTGAGCCTTTGACGGAATGATGCCGTGTCCTAGCGCGGGTCGATCCTGCAGCAGCCGGAATAAAGCGCGGTATCGCCGCCATGCGACAGAAGCAGGTCGATTGTGAGGCCGAAGTTTTGATCCGACATGCCGTCTGAGCAGGTTGCGCGCCGGATGATGGCTGTGGAGTCATCAAAGCCAACGGCAAAATGACCCGGCGTGTTGCGTGATGCGGTCAGGAGGCCTGCTCCGGGAAAGGTGGCTTGGGAGTCGGGGGATGAAAAAACCGCCCCTTGCCCCTGTGTGAGGGAGAGGGACCAGAAGGGTTCCGTGCCAAAGCAACGCAAGGACCGGGCCAGTGCATAGTCCGGGTCGCCCGGTTGCCTTTCCAGAAACCTCAGCGATGCCCAGCCAGAGGTTTCTCCGACGTTCAAGCGGCCCCATGTGCCCGCATCGTTGGTTTCGGTCACTTCGATATTCGTCTCGTCGGGGTGCAGGCTGCCGATGATGGGGGCGCTGCCGCTGGGGGCGGAGCGCACATTGAGCACATCGGCTTGCGCGACACCTGTCACATCGAAGAGGGCGGGCAGGCCCTGTGCCAGGGCCATGGCAGGGAGCAGAAAGAGCAGGAAAGCGAGGCGAATCATCGGCGGGCGCCCATGCTAAGCGAGACATTCCGCCGGGTATAGAATTCGCCCATGAGGCCAACCATCAGGAGCACCACGCCCACGATCAATGGATAGGTGATCGACGAGTTGCGCGGATAATAGTTGATGAAAGTGTATCCCCGCGCCTGGTCGATGCAGTGAAAAAGCGGGTTCCAGTCAAACATGTTCAACATGAAAGTCGGTAGCGTGTTGGCAACGAACATTTTGCCCGATGCGATCATGTTGGCCCTTTGATAGACGGTGCTCGCGATGCTCACGAATGTGGGAAACCACGGTTTGAGCGCAAGAAACACCATGCCGATGGCGATACCGGTAAACCACGCGATCAGAAGCATTCCGAACGCACCGATCGGATCGTCAATCGTGATCGGGCTAATGGCGGCATGGTAGACGAACAGGATGGCGAACAGCGACAGAACCTGAATGTAAAGCGTACCCAGTGCCGCAGACAGGATCGAGATGATCGTGTTCATGGGCGCGTGTTTCATCATCGGGGAACTGGGCCCTTCGGAACCCACAACGGCGCCAAGTGTCTTGGTATGGGTCAGGAACAGGAAGATCCCCGACATCAGGTACAGCAGGAAATCGCCGCGCAGGGCCGCCGATCGCAACCCGAGGACCGTGAACATCACATAAAAGGCGATAACGAATATGAACGCCTGAAGCATGTTGATCAGGATCGACATGACCGCGTTGCCATGCGATTTGCGCACGTTGCGCACAATCGAATGGTAGACGAGTTCGGCAATGTTGACTGCCGATTCAAGCGTCGTTCTGGGAACCGATTGTTGAAACATTGCCTCTGCCGTCCGCGGAATGTCGCAGTTATGTCAGGGAATTCTTGCTGATCCCTTACCATGCCACCATAAGGGGCTGAGAGGCGCAATTCAACAAAAGCCCATCAAGGAGAAGACATTTGAACTACGATGCATTGATTCCGGTGATTCGAAAACTTGCCATCGAGGCGGGCGACAAGATCATGGAAATCTACAACGCCGATGACTTTGACGTGAAGGTCAAGTCTGATGACAGCCCGGTGACTGCCGCCGATGAAGCAGCGGACGCGATCATTGCGGCGGGTCTTCGTGCGGAGTTCCCGGACGTGATGCTGGTAACCGAAGAGCAGGCGGACAGCCACGCGGCGAAGGGCGATACATTCCTGATCGTTGATCCGCTGGACGGCACCAAGGAGTTCATCCACCGCCGCGGCGATTTCACCGTGAACATTGCTTATGTCGAGAATGGCGTGCCGCAACGGGGCGTGGTCTATGCACCTGCCAAGAACCGGATGTTCTTTACCCAGGCGGATGGACAGTCGGTCGAGGAAACCGGATCTTTCGACCCTAAAACCGTGGGCGAGGTGGCGCCGATGACGGTGTCGGACTCCGACAACTCCGCGCTGTTGGTGGTGGCGTCCAAGTCGCACCTGACCGACGAGACCAAGGACTATATCGCCAAGTACCAGGTCGCGGATTTCAAGAGCGCCGGATCGTCGTTGAAATTCTGCCTGGTGGCGACGGGTGAGGCCGACCTTTATCCGCGTGTGGGCCGCACGATGGAGTGGGACACGGCGGCGGGCCATGCCGTTTTGCTGGGTGCCGGTGGGCAGGTGGTGCGGTTTGATGACCACACGCCACTGACCTATGGCAAGGAAGATTTCGCCAACCCCTATTTCATCGCCTATGCGCCGGGAGTGGAGCTCAAGTCTGCCTGATGTCTGCGCTGATCGTCATCCCCGCACGTTATGAATCGAGTCGCTATCCCGGCAAGCCGCTGGCCGAGTTGAAGGGGGTGACTGGCGTGTCCAAGAGCCTTGTGCAGCGCAGTTGGGAAGCGGCTTGCGCCGTGAAGGGCGTGGACCGGGTGGTTGTCGCGACGGATGATGATCGGATACGCGATGCGGCGGAAGCCTTTGGTGCAGAGGTCGTGATGACTTCATCCGAGTGTCAGAACGGTACTGAACGCTGTGCAGAGGCCTTTGACAACCTCGGGGGCGGGTTTGACATTGTGGTCAATCTGCAAGGCGATGCGCCCCTGACGCCAGCCTGGTTCGTTGAGGATCTGGTCAAGGGCCTGCGGAATGATCCGATGGCCGAAGTTGCCACGCCGGTGCTGCGCTGTGATGGGCGGGCATTGAACGGGTTCCTTGAGGATCGCAAAGCGGGCCGGGTCGGTGGTACGACGGCGGTGTTCACCAAGGATCACCACGCGCTCTATTTCTCCAAGGAGGTTGTGCCGTTCACGTCGCAAACCTTTGCCGATGAGGATGAAACGCCGGTGTTCCACCACGTCGGGGTCTATGCCTATCGTCCGGCGGCGCTGGGCGCGTATCCGCGGTGGGATGCCGGGCCGCTGGAGCGGTTGGAAGGGCTGGAGCAGTTGCGGTTTATGGAGCATGGGCGGCAGGTCCTGTGTGTCGAGGTCGACGCGCGGGGGCGGCAATTCTGGGAACTGAACAATCCCGAAGATGTTCCAAAGATCGAAGCAATGATGGCGGAGATGGGCACGCCATGAACCCCATCCCGGTCAGCGTCGTGGTTGTCAGTCGGGGAAGACCCGACGCGCTCACACGCTGTCTAACCGGGGTGGCTCAACTGGACTACGGGGCTTTCGAAGTGATTGTCGTGGCCGACCCGAAGGGGTTAAGGGCCATGGCCACCTTACCCTTTGCGGAGCAGATCAAGGCCGTTCCCTTCGACGAAGCCAACATCTCGAAAGCGCGAAATCTCGGGATTGCGCAGGCTGCGGGCGAAGTCGTGGCCTTTGTCGATGACGATGCCGTGCCCGAAACCGGGTGGCTGTTCCATCTTGTTGCGCCCTTTGCCGAGGAAGAGGTTGCGGCAGCGGGAGGATTCGTGCGGGGACGCAACGGTATTTCCATGCAGTGGCGGGCGCAAAGCGTGGATCATGCCGGGCGAACCCTACCTTTTGCGGTGGATTCAACCCGGCCCGTGGTGCTGCATCCTGTACCCGGGCGGGCGGTCAAGACCGAAGGCACGAACATGGCGGTTCGGCGGAGTATTCTGGCCGAGATGGGCGGATTTGATCCGGCATTCCGCTATTTTCTTGATGAAACGGATGTGAACTGGCGTTTGGCCAAGGGAGCCTTTGCCACTGCGATCGTGCCGCTGGCCGAAGTGCATCACGGCTTTCTGGCCAACGCACAACGCAGCGGGGCGCGTGTGCCTCGAGATCTGAGTGAAATCGGGGCGAGCATGGCCGTTTTCCTGGCCAAGCATTGCCCGGTAGACGAGCATGCGGCGGTCTGGAAGGCGTTTCGGGCCGGGCAGCGCAAAAGGCTTTTGCGCCATATGGTACGCGGAGATGCAATGCCCGGTGATGTCGGGCGGCTGATGCAAGGACTGGACAAGGGGTATCTTGAAGGGCAGACGCGCGAGTCAGGGGCCTTGGCACCAATCCCGCGTGCGCCGGATGGATTTCGCGCGTTTCGGCGCAAACGGGCGGGTGCCGTGGTTTTGGCGGGGCGGGCATGGCGGCGGCGCGGGTTGCGACGGCAGGCGGAACGCTTGGTGGCGCAGGGCAAGGTGCCCTCGCTTTTCCTGTTCAGCCCGACGGCGCTTTATCATCGTGTCCGTTATGATCCAGCGGGATATTGGGAACAATCGGGTGGTCTTTTTGGGCGTTCGGAACGCACACAGCGCCTGTTTCGGTTGACGCGGTTTTCAAAACGGCTGTCACGTGAAATACAGCGTGTTGCACCGCAACGGTTGCTGGAAACCAATGGCGGCAGCGCCACAGAATAGGGACGAGTAGATGGTACAGCGCACCGCTTTGGTCACAGGCTCCGCCGGGTTCATCGGCTTTCATACTGCGAAACGCTTGTTGGACGCAGGCTGGCGGGTCATTGGACTGGATGCGATGACCGATTACTATGACGTCACCCTGAAAGAACGGCGACATGCGATGCTGATGCAGAATGCCGGGTTTCAGGCGGTTATCGCGCGGCTGGAAGCTCCTGACCTGTTGAGGGGGCTGTTCGAGGAACACCGGCCAGACGTCGTGATCCACCTCGCCGCGCAAGCCGGGGTGCGGTATTCGATTGATGAACCGGGTTCCTATGTCGAAGCGAACCTGATCGGCACGTTCAAACTTTTGGAAGCGGCGCGCGCCTTTCCGCCACAGCACATGCTTTTGGCGTCTACCAGTTCGGTTTACGGCGCGAATACAGAGATGCCGTATGCGGAAACGGACAAGGCGGACACGCAGATGTCGTTTTACGCGGCGACTAAAAAAGCCAACGAGGCGATGGCGCACTCGTATGCCCACCTGTACGGGTTGCCGACCACGATGTTCCGGTTCTTTACGGTTTACGGACCGTGGGGACGGCCCGACATGGCGCTGTTCAAGTTTACCAAGGCCATTCTAGAAGGACAGCCGATCGACATCTACAATCACGGCGACATGAGCCGGGATTTCACGTTCATTGACGACCTTGTGTCAGGTATTGTCGCGCTGGTCGATGCGGTGCCGCCGTCGACCGAAGGGCGTGGTAACGGTGTCGATTGCGATAGCCTGAGCTCGGTCGCACCATGGCGGGTGGTGAATATCGGCAATGGCCAGCCGGTTCAGTTGATGAAGTTTGTCGATGCGATTGAAGCGGCCATCGGCAGCACGGCCCAAAAGAATTACTTGCCGATGCAGCCCGGCGACGTTCCGGCCACATGGGCATCGGCGGAATTGCTGCAGGCGCTTACGGGCGTGCGCCCCCAGACACCTGTTGATCAGGGTGTGCGCGCGTTTGTCGACTGGTATCGCGACTATTACAACGTTTGAATTCAGCTTTCGCCGACGACCGTGAGCACCGCAGAATCGGAATCTGGCGATTCCACCCATTTGCGCATGGTGGCGCGCAAAAGATCTCCGTCGCGTGTTTCGATAGCGCGGCGCAAATCCTGCAACGCATTCGCCATCTCAAGTTCGGACCAGTAATGTTCTTGCGCGCGCAGGATCTTCGGGTGAGGCGTCGTGAGCATGTCTGTCCCAATCAAAAGCTCTTCATGCATTTTTTCGCCTGGCTTGAGACCGATGAAAGCAATCTGAATATCGCCGTTGGGATCGTTTTCGTCGCGGACGGAAAAGCCAGCGGTTTCGATCATTTTTCGCGCAACGCTCAGGATAGAGACGGGTTTTCCCATATCCAGAACAAACACGTCACCACCTCGCGAGAAGCTTCCCGCAAGAAGAACCAGACGCACCGCTTCGGACAAGGTCATGAAGTACCGTGTCACCTCGGGGTGGGTTACCGTTACAGGTCCGCCTTCGCGAATCTGCTCGTCAAACAGGGGAATGACCGAGCCTGACGACCCCAAAACATTGCCAAAACGCACCATCGACAGTTTCGTTTCGTTGCTGCGGGTCGAGAGATCTTGGACCACCAGTTCCGCCAAGCGTTTGGTTGATCCCATCATGGACGTGGGGCGAACGGCCTTGTCGGTAGAGACAAGGATAAAGCGGTTCACACCTGCGCGGATCGATTCCTCCGCAACTATTCGGGTTCCCAGGACGTTGTTGCGGGCCCCTTCAAAGCTGTTGGACTCGACGATATTGACGTGTTTGTAGGCGGCGGCGTGAAATACGACGTCGACCTCATGGTTGTGAAGGGTCTCGCGCACAAGCTCCGGCTGAGTCACCGAGCCAAGCACCGGGACTATGCGCGTGGTTGAGGCAATTTCCTTGAGTTGCTGTGCGATCTTGTAGAGTGCGTACTCGCTGTGTTCGAACAACACGAGCGTCGTTGGCTTGCAGTTCAGAAGCTGCCGGCATAGCTCGGAGCCGATGGAACCTCCGGCCCCGGTAACAAGAATGCGACGATCTTCGTAGGCACTGCTTGCCGCTGGCAGGTCCGTTTCCAGCGCGTCACGGCCGAGCAGGCTGTTAAGCTGTACAGGCGCCGCGCGGGTCGCTTCTTCTCCGCGCAAAACCATGTCGGCGAAGGAAGGAAGCGCAAGGACTTCACAGTCGAGGCTGCTCAGTTTCTTGGCCAACTGTACGCGGACCGTCTGGTCCGCAGAAGGCATGGCGAGAATGATCCGGTCAACGCCAATGCGTTTCACGAGCATCGGGATGTTCTTGGGCGAATGCACCCTCAGGCCAGCCACGGTGAGTTTGTGAAGCGTGGCGTTGTCATCCACGAAACAAGCAGCTTCAAATTCGTGGTCTGTTTGGAGTGCCGTCGCGAGTTGCTGGCCGGTTTGGCCCGCTCCATAAATCAGCACCCGTTTGCGAGTCTGGCGGCTTGAGTAAATCCGCAGGACGATCTTGCGCAATAGAATGCGTCCGCAAATCGACAGGACGGAAAACAGCAGACCAAATGTTATCAAAGATGCCGCGCTGACAGGTGCATCCGTCTTGAAGATCATGTTGGTGCCAATTCCAACCGAGCACAGCAGACCAGCAAGAGACATCGTATTGATGATGTCGTTCATTCCGTAAGTGTTGAGCTTGATCAGGTGCAGTCCAAAAAAGTGGATTACAGCTGCAGTCAGCGGAATGAACAGCAACAGGTACCAAGCAGAGGACCAAAACTGATCAATGGAAAAATGGCCATTATAGAGCAGGCTTTGCGATATGAAGAAGGAAGCAACGACCCAGAAAAGGTCCATTCCCATCAATATGTAGCCCTTCTGAGCGCGGCTCATCGAAGTGACAAGTTGATAAAACATCTTTCGGGTTCCCGGCCGGTAGTCTGCCAGCTTAAAATTGGTTTGCCTGCGTGTCGTCGCATCAATAACGTGAACAGGCACATTCGAGTGCCTCCGGGCACCATATCACTCATTGAAAACTAAGCCCAGAAGAACATTGAGCAATCGTGAAGGTTCAAAACCCGCTGGCGGATTGCCGCCGGAGCACTCCGTGGCGGCGTTGTTTCCAGGCATTGTTTTTGCATCGTCGAGCGCGTGACTCTATTTGCACGGTTAGAAAATTCTCGCCGACTAGTCGGAACAATAGGTTGTTTGATGTCTGATTTTGGCGCTAGAAGGGGCCAAGAATATGTGAAGGCAGGTATAATGCGGCGTATTACGTGTGGAATTCTGGCATTGGTGGCGTGTCTGCTGCTGGTTTCCTGCTCGTTGCCGCGCGGTGCCGCGACCAAAGGGGAAGTTGTCGGCGAAAACGCGATTCCCGACGACGTAACCATGGTGGAAGTGACGCGCGCGTCCGTGGTCGATGTGGCCAAATGGCCCAGCGCGGGCTGGCATGGCCACTATCATTGGTTCTCGCGCGTAAATGGCCCCGCATCCAAGATTATCAAACCCGGAGACCGGGTGATCCTGACAATCTGGGACAACCAGGACAATTCCCTGCTGCTGGGACCTGGACAACGTAGTGTTCAGGTTCGTCCCGTCGAGGTATCTTCTTCCGGCGCCATTTTCGTTCCTTACGTGGACGAGGTTTTTGTGGGTGGCCTCACTCCGGAGCAGGCGCGCGAACAGGTTCAAAACCAGATGAGCGCAATTGCGCCATCCGCTCAGGTTCAACTCGAGGTGCAATCCGGCACCCGCAATTCGATTGACATGGTGTCCGGTGTGAAACAGCCGGGACAAGTCGAGCTGACCGGGCGCAATGACTCGATCCTTTGGGCGCTTGCCCAGGGAGGCGGTATCGACCCCGTTATTCAGAATCCGATCGTGCGTATCATGCGTGACGGGAAGAGCTATGAAATTCCTGCGGACGAACTCCTAAAAGACCCGAAGAAAAACGTGATCGTGCGCGGTGGCGACCAGGTGATTGTTTCGGAGAATGACCGTTTCTTCGTGGCTTTGGGCGCCTCTGAAACTGAAAAGTTGGTCTACTTTGATCGTGAGAACATTTCTGTCGTCGAAGCCATGTCTTCGCTCGGCGGACTTCAGGACCTGCGGGCCAATCCCCAAGGGGTTCTGTTGCTCAGGGAATACCCAAAGTCGGCAATCAAGCCAAATGGGTTTGGTCCGGAGACGCAGTATGTTGTCTTTTCTTTCAACATGACAACGGCGGACGGTCTGTTCGGGGCGAAGAAGTTCATGATGCAACCCGGGGATGTTGTTATGGCGACCGAGTCGGCGCTCAAACCGGCGCAGGCGGTGATTGCGCTGTTGGGTTCGCTGTTTGCGATCAACAATATCATAAACTGATCCAGTTATCTTGATGACTGATCGGTTTTGATGAGATGACGGCATGTCACGCCGGAAGGATCGAAAAGTGCACAACGACGGAGCAAACATTTTAAATGTGCCTGCGTTGTATCAAATGTGCAATTTGAGTAGGTTCGTCGCCAGTTTGGGTTAACAAATAATATGTACAGCATTACGAGGATGAGCAGCCGATGAGGAACAAAGTTACAAAGGCAATCTTTCCTGTCGCAGGGCTTGGAACGAGGTTCCTGCCCGCCACGAAATCGGTTCCCAAAGAGATCATGACGCTGGTTGACCGTCCGCTGATTCAATACGCTATCGATGAAGCACGAGAAGCGGGGATCAAGGAATTCATCTTTGTCACGTCGCGTGGCAAGGGGGCGCTGGAGGATTATTTCGACCACGCGCCGCAGCTTGAACAGGAGCTTCGCAAAAAGGGCAAGAATGAGCTTCTGGAGCTTCTGAAAAAGACCAACATGGACAGCGGGGCGATCGCCTATATCCGCCAGCACAAGGCACTTGGACTGGGCCACGCCGTCTGGTGTGCGCACCGATTGATCGCCAACGAACCCTTTGCCGTCATTCTGCCGGACGACGTAATCGCAGGTGAGCCTGGCTGTCTCAAGCAGATGGTGGATGCTCATGCAGAAACCGGTGGGAGCATGGTGGCAGCGATGGAAGTCACACCAGAGCAGGCGTCATCCTATGGCGTGCTGGATATCAAAGACGAAAACGGCCCCCTGGTGACCGTCGGCGGGATGGTCGAGAAGCCCGCGGCGGAGAAGGCTCCTTCGAACCTCGCCGTGATCGGTCGCTACATTCTTTCCCCGACGGTCCTGAGAAACCTGAGCAAACAGAAAAGTGGCGCCGGAGGTGAGATCCAGCTCACAGATGCGATCGCCGCCGAGATTAGCCAGGGGCGCGGCGTGTTTGGGTATCGTTTCGCCGGGCAGCGCCATGATTGTGGATCGAAAGCCGGTTTTCTTCAGGCGACTGTGGCCTTTGGTCTGGCGCGAGATGATCTGAGGGACGAGTTGGCGGCCTATCTTGAAGAGATGATCGCAATGCGCAAGGCAGCTCAGTAGCCCGAAAAGGAGTTGCCCATGTCCCATGTGCTTGTAACTGGCGGCGCTGGGTACATCGGTTCGCACGCCTGCAAGGCGTTGCGGCAGGCGGGCTATGTTCCTGTGACCTTTGATAACCTGTGCACGGGCTGGGAAGATGCCGTGAAATTCGGCCCCTTCGAAAAAGGTGATCTTCTGGACCGGGCGCGGTTGGACGCGGTGTTTGCCAAGTACCAGCCGGTTGCGGTGATGCACTTTGCCGCGCTCAGCCAGGTTGGCGAGAGCATGAAGGAGCCAGGCAAATACTGGCTCAACAATGTGGGCGGTTCGCTGAGTTTGATCGAGGCGACAGTTGCTGCGGGGTGCCGAAACTTCGTGTTCTCCTCGACCTGTGCAACTTATGGCGAGCATGACAATGTGTTGCTGGATGAAAGTGTCGAGCAGCACCCGATCAATGCCTATGGATCGTCCAAGCGCGCCATTGAAGACATGCTCAAGGATTTCGAGAGTGCTTTTGGGCTGCGTCATGTGATTTTTCGCTATTTCAACGTAGCGGGGGCCGATCCGGAGGCGGAAGTGGGCGAGTTTCACCGCCCTGAGACCCATCTTATTCCCCTGATGCTTGACGCGATTGATGGCAAGCGGGACGCACTGACCATATTTGGCACGGATTACGACACCCCGGATGGCACCTGCATTCGTGATTACGTGCATGTTTGTGACCTTGTGGATGCGCATGTTCTGGGCCTGAAGTGGCTGGAGGATGACAAGGGCAGCCGTGTCTTCAACCTTGGTACCGGATCCGGGTTCTCGGTGCGCGAAGTGATCGATCATTCCCGCGCCGTGACCAACCGGGACGTGCCGTATGAAGAGGGACCGCGCCGCCCCGGCGACTGTACCAAGCTGGTTTCCGGCTCGACACGTGCGGGGAAAGAGCTAGGTTGGATCCCGAAACGTTCCACATTGGACATCATGATCGCAGATGCCTGGAGATGGCACCAAAACGGCCATTACGACAAGTAATCCACCAGCGCGGCTTTTGGAGCTGACCCGGGCGCTGAGCGTGTTCGGTGGGCGCCCCTCGGGGGTGGATCGCGTGTGCCTTGCCTATCTCAAGGCGTTGAGCAAGGCGCCTGCGCCGTGTTTCGGGCTGGCGCGGACCCGGCTGGGATATGTTTTGCTTGACCCGGACGGGGTGCGGGGGGTTCTTATGCGGCTGGAGGGGCGCGTGCCGTGGGGGGAGGCGGATCTCGTTGCCCGGATACTACGACGTAGCGGGGATTATCGTCGCCAGACCGAGGCAGACTTGCGACGGCTGTGCATTGCCCGGTGCCCGGCCTCGGGGTTGGCGCGTATGTTGAGGCGGCACCTGCCGGCCGGTAGTGTCTATCTCAATGTCGATCAGGCGAATTTTTCGCAATCGAAACTGCAAGCGATCAAGTCTGTGCGGGATGCAAAAGTCACCTTGTTCCTGCATGACGCGATCCCGCTGGATTACCCGGAATACCAGACTCCGCAATCGGTCCTGCGGTTTCGCGATTATCTGTCGGCGGCGCAATCCGAGGCGGACCTGATCCTGACAAATTCGGACGCGTCCGTGCAGGCACTGCGGCGGCATATCTCGCAACTGGGAAGCGTGCCGCCTATTCAGGTTGCGCATCTGGGTGTGGAAGTGGATTTTTTCCAAAACGAAGACAATCCGGAAGTGCCTGCGTTTGACCGGCCCTACATGATTTGCCTTGGGACGATCGAGCCGCGCAAGAATGTCGGCCAGTTGCTGGATATCTGGGAGCGGTTTGCCAAGAAATATCCCGAGGAGAGAATCCCGCATCTCGTGATTTGCGGACGTCGTGGCTGGATGATGGAGGCTTTCTTTGAAAGGCTGGAGGCGTCTCCGCTAAGTGGGAGCGTTGTGCATGAATTTAACGACCTCAATGACACGCAGGTATTTGCATTGCTGCGTGGTGCGGCGGGGATGGTGTTTCCTAGCCTGTCGGAGGGGTTTGGACTTCCCCCCGTGGAAGCTGCGTCTCTGGGCGTGCCGGTGATCTGCAACGATTTGCCCGTGTTGAGGGAAATCCTGCATGATTATCCCATTTACGCAGCGGTTACGGACAGTTATTCATGGGAAAAGGCAATAATGTCTCTGGCTTGGGAGCGACCGGCGTCAGAGGGACCGGACGGGCAGACCGGAAAGCGGTACATCCCCCCAACGTGGGAATCGCATTTCAACACCGTCTTAAGGGTAACGTGATAGCCCCTTTGTCCGGCTTCCCCGCTGACTTGAAAAGGTTGAAGGAAACGGATTGGGCGTCTGGCAATCATATCGGCTCCGGGTGAGACGTCGGGCGCGGCTGGTCCGGGCCATTCGCAAACGTCGGGAATTGCGCAGCATCGTCGACCGCACGAACCAGATCAAACCCAACGATCTTTTGGTGTTTTCCACGCAGCGTAACGAGCAGATCCGACTGCCCTATTTCCTTGAATACTATCGTGAAAAAGGCGCTGGTCATTTCTTTTTCGTGGACAATGACAGCACCGACGGATCGCTGGAATATCTTTCGGAGCAACCTGACGTGTCGGTCTGGCACACGCGCCATTCCTACAAGAAGTCGCGCTTCGGGGTGGATTGGCTGAACTGGTTGCAGCTGCGTTATGCGCACAATCACTGGTGCCTCGTGGTCGACCCGGATGAGTTCTTTATCTATCCGTTCTGCGACACCCGACCGATCACGGCATTGACCGACTGGCTGGACGCGAGTTCGATCAAGTCGTTCAGCGCCATGTTGCTTGATATGTACCCGCGTGGGCCGATCACGGAACAGCCCTATCGTGCCGGGCAGGATCCCCTTGAGATTGCCTGTTGGTTCGATGCGGGCAACTACACCATGTCCAAGAATCCGGATTACGGGAATCTCTGGATTCAGGGCGGACCTCGGTCGCGCGTGTTCTTTCCGGACAATCCGGAACTGGCGCCAGCGCTTAACAAGGTGCCGCTGGTCAAGTGGAACCGACGCTATACCTATGTCAGTTCGACCCACATGCTTTTGCCGCGTGGTCTTAACCAGGTTTACGACGAATGGGGCGGCGAAAAGGCTTCTGGGCTTCTTCTTCATACCAAGTTCATCGATACGTTTACGGCCAAGGCCGAAGAGGAGCTTGAGCGCAAACAGCATTATGCGGCGAGCGTTGAATACCTCGCCTATGCCAAGCGGTTGCGGGACAACCCGGAACTTTGGTGCAAATGGAGCGAGAAATACATCAACTGGCGCCAGCTTGAGATTCTCGGACTGATGTCCAAGGGGAACTGGGCATGAGCGTGGGTATCCTCATGCTGGTTCATACGGCGTTTGACCGGGCCGAGCAGGTGGCGCGGCATTGGGACAAATACGGCTGCCCGGTCGTGATCCATGTCGATGCCAGCGTGAAACCGGGGCCCTACAAGCGCTTCGTCAAAGCCTTGGCTGATGTAGAGAATGTGAAGTTTTGCAAGCGCCATCGGTGTGAATGGGGCAATTGGGGATTGGTTGCGGCTTCGCAGTCGGCTGCAGAGCTGATGCTCGATGCTTTTCCGAATGTGCGCCATGTCTACCTGTCGTCGGGATCATGTCTGCCGCTGCGACCGGTGCAGGAACTGAAGGATTATCTCAAGGCGCGTCCACGTACGGATTTTATCGAGAGCGCTACGACGGCAGACGTGCCCTGGACCGTGGGCGGGCTGGATCATGAACGATTCACCCTGCATTTCCCGTTCTCATGGCGCAAACAGCGTTTTCTGTTCGACAAGTGGGTGGATGTTCAGCGGTTCCTGCGGATCAAGCGCAAGATACCGCATGGGATCGTGCCACATATGGGGTCGCAATGGTGGTGCCTGACCCGTCAGACCCTGTCGGCCATTCTGGAAGACCCGGAACGCGAGACATTTGACAATTACTTCAAGCGTGTGTGGATCCCGGACGAGAGCTACTTCCAGACGCTGGCGCGTCTTTATTCCACCAACATCGAAAGCCGGTCGCTGACGCTTTCCAAGTTCGACTTCCAGGGAAAGCCGCATATTTTCTATGACGATCACCTGCAGTTGTTGCGGCGGTCGGATTGCTTTGTGGCGCGGAAAATCTGGCCCAAGGCGAACCGGCTTTACGATGGTTTCCTGCGTGACCCGGATGGCGCGATCAAGATGACGGAACCGAATCCGGCCAAGATCGACCGCATCTTTGCCAAGGCCGTCGAGCGGCGGACCAAGGGGCGGACGGGATTGTATATGCAGAGCCGTTTTCCGAATGAGGGTTGGGAAAACGGCATGACCTTCGGGCGGTACTCTGTGTTTCACGGGTTTGCGGAACTGTTCGAAGATTTTGAGCCATGGCTGGTGAAGACGACGGGAACGCAGGTGCATGGCCACCTGTTCGCGCCCGAGCGGGCCGAGTTCGCCGGGGAGCAGAAAGTTATCAACGGGGCGCTGAGCGATTCCCCGAAAATCCGCGATTACAATCCGATTGCCTTTCTGGCCAGCCTGATCTGGAACACGCGCGGAGAACGACAGTGTTTTCAGGTGGGTCCGCGCGATGAAGGCGCGCCGGTTTGGTTCATTGCCAAGGACCCGAATGCGCAGATCTCGATGATCAGCGGTGCATGGGCGTTGCCGTTGTTCAAGTCGAACCGGAATTTCGCGGAAATCCGCCAGGAAGCGGCCCGGCTGCAGAAACTGGAAAACGATCAGCTTTGGGCGCTGCGTTCCCCTTATGCCAAGGCGCGGGTGCGTATCTGGACGTTGGCCGAATTCATCGAGGCCCCCATGGAGCATTTGCAGGCGATCATTGACGAGATTGGCACAGGTAATCCACGCCGCTTGGCCGAGGCACCGCGCATGACGGACATGACGGGGTTTGGCCAATTCCTGCAGAACCTCAAGAACCAGGGGATGCACCCCTATCTGATGGGCGATTTTCCAGTTGAACAGCCCGATAACGAAAAGAAGAAGCCGCCGCGCAAACCGTATCTGGTGCAGTAAGGGATCATGTCGAGCAAGTTTGACTATTTCGTTGTGTTTGCAGAGATGCGCACCGGATCGAATTTTCTGGAAACCAACATCAACGCCTTCCCGGGCCTGAGCTGTCACGGGGAGGCATTCAATCCGCATTTCATCGGTTATCCCAACCGGGACGAGATTTTGGGCGTCAAGCTTGAACAAAGGACGGCCGATCCCAAACGGTTGTTGCAAGCGGTCAAGGATGAGCCGGGGAAGCTTTCTGGGTTTCGGTTCTTTCACGACCATGATCCGCGGGTGCTGGATGATTGTCTGAAGGACCCGCGTTGCGCGAAAATCGTGCTGACGCGAAACCCGCTGGAAAGCTATGTGTCCTGGAAGATTGCACAGGCCACCGGGCAGTGGAAACTGACCGATGTGCGGCGGCGCAAGGATAGCAAAGTGCGATTTGATGGTGAGGAGTTCCGCCGCCACGTCGAGGATTTGCAGGCGTTTCAGGTTACCTTGATGAAGGCGCTGCAATTGACCGGGCAAACCGCGTTCTATGTTGCCTACGAAGATCTGCAGGATGTGCAGGTGATGAATGGGTTGGCGCAGTTCCTTGGAGTCGAGGATCGGCTGGAGGCGCTGGATACGTCCCTCAAGCGGCAGAATCCCAGCCCGCTGTCGGATAAGGTGTCGAATTTTGGCGAAATCTCGGGGGCATTGGCCGAGTTGGACCGGTTCAACCTGAACCGCACGCCGAATTTCGAACCCCGGCGAGGCCCGGTAGTGCCGACCTATGTTGCGGCCGCCAAGGCGCCGCTCATGTATCTGCCGATCCGTTCAGGCCCAGAGCGTGAGGTTATGCGCTGGCTGGCAGCGCTGGACGGGGTGGACGAAGACGCGCTCTTGACCAAGTTCAACCAGAAGACCCTGCGCCAGTGGAAGCGCGGTCATGCCGGGCATAGAACCTTTAGCGTTATTCGGCATCCTGTTTTGCGCGCGCATCATGCCTATTGCGCGCGGATTCTTTCAACCGGTGAGGGGAGCTATCGTCGAATCCGCAATACGTTGCGCAAGGTATACAAGGTGCCGTTGCCCAAGGATGGTCCCGGCGATGATTATGACGTTGCGGCACATAGGGCCGGATTTCTGGCTTTTCTGGAGTTTGTGAAGGCGAATCTGGCCGGTCAGACCGGTTTGCGCCTGGATGCGCATTGGGCGACTCAGTCGGGTGCCCTGCGGGGATTCGGGGAGTTGGCGCTGCCTGACATGATCATTCGCGAGGACGAAATGCAGTCATATCTGCCGGCGCTTGCGATGCAGGTCGCGCGGATGGATGCCCCCGATCCAGAGCCAGCCCGTTCGGATCAACCGTGGGCACTTGATGACGTTTATGACGACGAGATCGAGGCGATGGTCAGCGACATCTACCAGCGGGATTATTGGATTTTCGGATTTGACCGCTGGAAATAGCGGGCCTGGGTCGCCGGATCAGGCGGCCTGAACCTTGTCGGTCTCGGTCAGGATGGTGAACAGGGTCGCCGCTTCCTGGTTGGCGCGCAGCTTGGCGCAGATCGACGCCTCGCGCAGTCGACGCGAGACTTGGGCCAACGCTTTGAGGTGTTCGACCCCGGCTTCCACCGGAGCGAACAGGGCAAAGGCGATGTCGACCGGCTGGCGGTCGACTGCGTTGAAATCAACGGGTTTTTCCAAAAGAATAAAGGCGCCGATCACGCTTTGCAGCGCGGGAAGGCGTGCGTGGGGCAGGGCCACACCGTGGCCCACACCCGTTGGTCCGAGGTTTTCGCGCTCTTGCAACGCCTCGACAACGCGAGACGCATCCAGATCATAAGCAGACGCGGCGAGATCGCCGAATTCCTGAAGCAGACGCTTCTTGCTGGAGGCGGAAGTAACAACTTTTACCGCCTCCGGCTTGAGGATCGTTGAAAGGTCCATACTGCCTGTGTCTCCGGATGGGTGCGCTGCACCTCACCTCAGTTTTGCGGGTCAATCCAACCGATGTTGCCGTCATCCCGGCGATACACCACGTTCAATCCGCTTTTTCCCTCGTTCTTGAAAACCAGGACCGGCGCCCCTGCAAGCTCCATCTGCATCACCGCTTCGCCAACACTCAGAGACTGGATCTTGGTTTCCATCTCGGCGACGATAACGGGCTGGAGCGTTTCAGGTTCGGATTCCTCGGCTTCCGCTTCTGGCGCGAGGATATACGAGGACGCGCCGAAGAGTTCAACCGGTTCCGAGCGTTCACGGTGATGGTCCTTCAGGCGGCGCTTGTAACGGCGCAGCTGCTTTTCCATCTTTTCATTGCATTCGTCGAAGGCTGCATAGATCTCGGTCGCGTGGGCTTTCGCCTGTGCGGTCAGGCCGGTCGACAGGTGAACGGTCGCCTCGCAAACATATTCATGCGCGCTTTTGGAGAAGACAATGTTGGCATCGGTCGGGCGTTCGGCATATTTGCCTACCACGGTGCTGAGTTCATCCTTCACATGAGTCTGAAGGGCTTCACCGATATCGATGTGTTTTCCGGTTATCTGGTAGCGCATCCTGTCTCCTTTTCGATGACATGTCGGACCATGGGCATGCGTGTGCCGCGGTTTTTGTCAGGTCCGAATGCTGGGAATCGACTTGTTTGATCCTTGTGTCTGACCGGGCCTTTCCAACAAGGCCGCCGGATGCAGAGCGGTGGATTGCAAACATGTCATACCTTGTATTTGGGTATTTCCGGGGGGAAGTGTCAATGACATGAATCCGTTTTTCGACGGATTTTCTTATGACCCCGGTTCAGGAAATCCGGAAGTTGTCGCCAAGATAGACGCGCCGTACATTTTCGTTTTCGACCACGTCATCCGGAGTGCCGGACATGAGCACTTTGCCGTCGTGCAGGATATAGGCACGGTCGACAATTTCGAGCGTTTCGCGCACGTTATGATCCGTGATCAGCACGCCAATCCCGCGTTTCTTGAGGTCGGCAACGAGGTGGCGGATATCCCCGACCGAAATCGGGTCAACCCCGGCAAATGGCTCGTCCAAAAGCAGGTATTTCGGGTCTGCTGCAAGGCATCGCGCAATCTCTACGCGGCGGCGTTCGCCTCCCGATAGAGCCAGTGCCGGGGCGCGGCGCAGGTGTTCGATGGAAAACTCGGACAGCAGTTCTTCGAGTCGTTCGCGGCGCTTGTGGCGATCCTTTTGGGTGATATCAAGGATCGCGAGGATGTTATCTTCGACCGACAGGCCGCGGAAAATCGACATTTCCTGTGGCAGATAACCGATCCCCAGCTTGGCGCGGCGATACATCGGCAGCATGGTCGCATCCTGACCGTCGATCATGACACGCCCGCCTTCGGGCGTGACCAATCCGGCGATTGCATAAAACGCCGTGGTTTTGCCGGCGCCGTTGGGTCCGAGCAGCGCGACCACTTCGCCCCGGTTGAGCTCCATCGAGAAATCCCGGATGACCACGCGTTTACGGTAGGCCTTGCGCAGGTTTTCGACCTGCAGCCCGGATGCGCCCTGAGTGACGGAAAGTTCCGGCTTGGCCATGCTTACTCGGTCCTCAGAATGGTTTTGACGCGCCCGTGCATTTCGGCGGTGTTGTCCGTGAGGTTGAGCGTCATGCTGTCGGCAGAAATCGTGTTGGGCCCCTGTACCACGGTAACATTCCCGGTCATCACGACGGTACCGGACTCAATGCTGTACTCGGCGCTGTCGGCTTCGGCTACGTCCTCCCCCTGAACGATGAGGACATCGCCAGTGGCCACAAGGCGAGAAATGCCTGAAGAATCAGAGGTATAGTGGACATTCACCACGTCGGCGGTCATGCGCATGTCACCCTGGGACACGTCGACGTTGCCCTTGAACACGGCACTGCCGTCGTTCTGGTTCACGGAAAGGCTGTCAGCGGTGACTTCGACCGGAAGGTTGGTTTCCTGCTGCATTTCGCCAAAGGCGACCTTGAGACCCTGGGCAAAGGTCGTGGCCGGTAGTGTGGCCAGAACAGCAATCAGCAGCGGGCGCAACAAATGCACGTGTCACCTCGTAGTGTCTTTGGGTGTGTATACCAGTTTCACGCCCTTTGTGAAAAACAAATAAATATCCTCGGACTCGTCGGCCGGGCGCAAGGCCATGCGGCCCGCAGTCAGTGTCCCGAAGGGAGCTTCGGCCAAGATTTCCCCGCCGCTTTCGGCGCGGATTTCCGTGAGGCTGATGATCATCGTGTCGGTCACGATCGAGTAGTTCGAGGAGGTTTCAAGCTTGACGTTGCCTTCCAGAGTGACTTCCTGAAATTCGCCATCGGCCACGCCGGTATTCGCATAGGCCGTATAAAGCGCGCCGTCCACGGTTTCGATACGGGCCGTCAGGTTCTCGGCAATCGTGCTGTTGGGGGCATCAGGATCCGGGCGTGCGGTTTCTGCCGTGATGGCTACGGCGTGGCCTTGATCGGTTTGACCCGAAAAATATGGGGCCGTTATTTGCTGGCTACGCAACCGTTTTTCAAGTTCGACTTTGGCGAAGGGGATCGCGCTGTCGAGGTCAAAGTTGCGCGGCACGAGGAAAAGGGTGCTGAGCAGGGCCAGCGCGGCAAGCGGCAGCGCCACCTTGAGCCAAGTGACCAGTTTGGAATATGTGATCAGGCCCCGCACGGGATCAACCCAGGCCCGCGCGCAGGCAGTCGTGGATATGCAGGAGGCCGATGGGGGCACCGGGGCCGTCGGGATCGACAACGAACAGGCAGGTGATCTTGCGCCGGTTCATGATTGCCACCGCTTCTTCGGCAAGCGCGCCGGGCGCGATGGTTTGCGGGGCTTTTGTCATAACATCCGCCGCCGTATGGTCGAGCAGGCCCGCCATGTGGCGGCGCAAGTCCCCGTCGGTGATGATGCCAACCAGCGCGCCCTTCAGGTCGCACACGCCCGCAACACCAAAGCCCTTCTGGCTGATCTCGATGAGTACATCCGACATCGGGGTGTCAAAAGATGTCAGGGGCAGTGCGTTTCCATCATGCATGAGGTCACGGACGCGGGCCAGCTGCGCACCAAGCTTTCCGCCCGGATGGAATTCGCGAAAATGCTCGGGTGTGAATTTGCGGTGTTCCATCAGCGCGACGGCAAGCGCGTCTCCGAGTGCCAGCGTCATGGTCGTGGAGCTTGTCGGCACGACGCCAGTGCCACAGGCTTCATCGGCCTTGGGCAGGATTAACCCAATGTCGGATTGTTTGATGAGCGTGGAATCCGCCCGGCTGGCCACGCCGATCAGCGGAATTTCGAAACGGCGGGTATAGGCCACCAGATCGGCCAGTTCCGGGGTTTCGCCAGAGTTGGAAAGCACGATCACAACGTCGCCCTGCGCCATCATGCCAAGATCGCCGTGGCTGGCCTCGGCAGGATGCACGAAATGCGCCGGGGTGCCTGTCGACGCAAAGGTGGCGGCAATCTTGCGTGCGATATGCCCGGATTTCCCCATGCCCGAAATGATCACGCGACCCTTGGCGGAAAGCAAAAGTTCGACGGCGTCGGCAAACTCGTCGCCCAGTCCCTGCCCAAGCTGAGCGAGGGCCGAAGCCTCGGTCGCGATCACGCGGCGTGCGGTGTCCAGAAAGGTCTGTTTGTCAGCGTCGGTCATCAGTGGGAAAAAATGTCCTGATCGGGCCACCCGGCAAGGTCGAGCCGGGCGCGCATGGGAAGGAAATCGAAACAGGCCTGCGCCATGTCGGTTCGCCCTTCGCGTTCGAGGCGGGCGTTCAATTCGTCGCGCAGGCGATGCAGATAAAGCACGTCCGAGGCGGCATAGTTGAGTTGTGCCTCGCTAAGGGTTTCCGCGCCCCAGTCGCTTTGCTGCTGCATCTTGGAGATGTCGACATTCAGCAGTTCCTGAAGCAGGTTCTTGAGACCGTGGCGGTCGGTATAGGTGCGGACCAGTTTCGACGCGATCTTGGTGCAATAGACTGGCGCGGTCAGGGCGCCGAAAGCGTTGTACATCGCGGCGATGTCGAAACGGCCGAAATGGAACAGTTTCAGCACGTTCGGATCTTCGAGCATACGGCAGAGGTTGGGGGCTTCGGTCTGGCCTTTGGCCACCTGAACGAGATGCGCATTGCCATCCCCACCGGACATCTGGATCACGCAAAGACGATCCCGGTGCGGGTTCAACCCCATCGTTTCGCAATCAATGGCCACAACCGGGCCAAGATCCAGCCCGTCCGGGAGGTCGTTTTGATAAAGGAAGTTTGCCATGGAAGCCTCAAAATCTCGGTTGTCTTGCACTTACGGGTTCTGGGGACGCGTTTCAATGTTTCTCGGGAACGCTTAAGGGCTTGCGATGCCGGGTGGTTCGCGAAAGAACTGTTTTGCGGACCGGATACAGGAGGTGCGGCGTGGATCGTGCGGATGTGGTACATGAGAATTTCAAACGGCGGGTTGCTGCGGGGGATTTTCCTGAAGGGTCCGCGCCGGACGGGCCGCTTTCGGATGACGAAGCCCTGGCAGTTTTCCGCGCCCAATGCCTGAGCCGCAACCTTGATCGGCGGTCCCGCAAGATGCAGTCCGCAGGGCAGGGGTATTACACGATCGGCTCTAGCGGGCATGAGGGCATGGCTGCCGTGGCAGGCGCGTTGCGCCCAACAGATATGGCGTTTCTGCATTATCGCGACGGGGCGTTTCAGACACGCCGCTCGGCCCAGGTGCCGGGGGTGGACGCCGTACGGGATATGCTGATGAGCTTTGCCACGTCGCGGGATGACCCGATGTCGGGCGGGCGGCACAAGGTCCTCGGGTCTAAGGCGCTGATGATCCCGCCACAAACATCGACGATTGCCAGCCATTTGCCCAAGGCCGTTGGCGCGGCCTATGCCATTGGGTTGGGTAAGCGTTGTCGGCCAGAACATGCGGTTCTGGAAGATGACGGGATTGTCCTATGTTCCTTTGGCGATGCCAGTGCCAACCATTCGACGGCGCAGGGGGCGATCAACGCTGCGTGCTGGAGCGCCTATCGATCGGCACCCATGCCGCTTTTGTTTGTTTGCGAGGATAATGGGATCGGAATATCGACGCGAACGCCCAAGGGATGGATCGCGGCGAATTTCTCGCAGAAGCCCGGATTGAAGTATTTTCATGCCGATGGTTTGGACATGTACGAGACCTATCGCGTGGCACAGGAGGCGCAGGATTATGTGCGCAGGACGCGCAAGCCTGCCTTCCTGCATCTGGGGGTCGTGCGGCTTTATGGGCATGCGGGATCGGATGTTCAGCAAGCGTATCTGCCCAAGTCTGTTTTCGAAGGCTGGGAAGCGCAGGATCCCTTGCTGCATTCCGCGCGATTGCTGATCGAAAAAGGTGTTCTGGATGCGTCTGCGGTGCAGGCGATCTATGACGAGACCGAAGTGGAGTGTGCGCGCGTGGCCGAAGAGATTGCCGGGCTGCCCAGATTGCAGACCGCACAGGACGTTATGGCCAGACTGATCCCGCCGTCGCGATCGAATGCAAAACGAAATGGCCCGTCCCCAGCGCAGCGCGCAGAGGTGTTTGGGAGTGATCTTGAGCAGATGAAGACGCCCCAGCCGATGTCCCGCCTAATCAACTGGGCGCTGACGGACCTGATGCTGGAGTATGGCGAGCTGGTCGCGATGGGTGAAGACATCGGTGCCAAAGGCGGTGTCTATGGGGTGACGCAGAAACTTCAGAACAGGTTCGGGGCGCATCGGGTGATCGACACGCTTCTGGATGAGCAGAGCATTCTGGGGCTGGCGATTGGGCTCGCGCATAATGGGTTTGTGCCAATCCCGGAAATCCAGTTCCTGGCCTATCTGCACAACGCCGAAGATCAGTTGCGCGGAGAAGCGGCGACCTTGCCGTTCTTCTCGAACGGGCAGTTTGCCAACCCGATGGTGCTGCGGATTGCGGGGCTTGGGTATCAGAAGGGGTTTGGTGGGCATTTCCATAACGACAACTCTTTGGCCGTATTGCGCGATATTCCCGGGATCGTGATTGCCTGCCCGTCGCGCGGAGATGACGCGGCGCGAATGATGCGTGAGGCCGTAAGGCTTGCGCGTGAAGAGCAACGGGTGGTCGTGTTTGTCGAGCCGATTGCGCTTTATCCCATGCGGGACCTGCTAGAGGAAAAGGACGGGATGTGGATGACATCCTACCCTGCGCCGGAGGACCGGATCGCGCTGGGCGAGGTGGGGATTCACGGGAAAGGTCCGCTTGCGATCCTGACCTATGGCAACGGTCGCTACCTGAGTACGCAGGCCGCCGCGCGGTTGGCCGAGGAAGGCATTGCGACGCGGGTCATCGACATGCGATGGCTTGCGCCTTTGCCGGTGGAAGGTATCCTCAATGCGCTGGATGGGGCGGAGAAGGTGCTTGTGGTCGATGAGTGTCGCCAAACCGGGAGCCAGTCGGAGGCGTTGATGGCGATGTTGCATGAGCAGAGTGATTTGCCGCATGCGCGGATTGCGGCAGAGGACAGTTTCATCGCTACCGGTCCGGCCTATGCCGCGACGATGCCGAGCGCAGACAGTATTGCGTCTGCCGCACGTGCATTGTGGGCCGATCAGGGCCGGTAAATCGCAACAGCGTAAGCGCTTTACGAAGTGCAAGTCGGTGCCTACATTCCGGCCATGGAAAACAACCCCGTCAGTTCAGTTCATGATGCGCTGTGCCAATTGGCCGAGGCGCGCGGTGCGACGGGCGCACCTCGGATCGAGCGTGTGGAATTGGAAGGCAGGGTTTACTGGATCAAGCGTCCTGAAGTTCTAAGCTGGCGGTATCGTCTGCAGAAGGGTGAACCAAGGGCAGCGTTCGAACGGGAAAGGCGTGCCTTTCACGAGATGAACGCGGTCAATGCTCCGGTGCCAAGACTTCAGGCAGAGGGGCCAAATTTCCTTGTGCTGCCTGATTGCGGGACCGATCTGAGGCGTCGATTTCGGGATGAAGATGACGACGGGAGGCGCAAGGCGCTTTTGTGCGATGCCGCCCGGACGCTTGGGCGGTTTCACTCGCTTGGCTTTACGCATGGACGCCCCAGCCCCAAGGACATGTGCCTGGCGAAGGATGGCATTCTGATGCTGGACTTCGAGCGGTACCGGGAAGAGAACAACACACCACGAGGCCATGCGCGCGATCTTGTCGTGTTTGCGTTTAACGTGATCGCGTATTCGCCCCGCGCCAAACCGGATTTGTTCGAAGCGATGCAAGTCTATCGCGAAAACGCGCCTGACGGCACCTGGGAACTGGCTCAGGAGTGGTTGGCGCGCTTGCATTGGGTCAGTTGGCTGGCCATCCCGGGGCAGTGGCGACGCGGAAAGAAGGGCAAAGAGTTCAAAGCGGTCCCGCAGTTGTTCGAACTGTTTCGGGATACCTGACAGCTAGTCGTTTCCGTCCTGCATGGCGCGCAGGGTTTGCAGGTCAGGCCGAGCGTATCTTTCAAGCGCTGACATGACCGCTTCGCGGGCGTTGGACCCTGCCCAGTCTGCGGGCATCAGGATGTCGGCAAGGACGTTCTGGCGCAGGATCAACCGCCGCCAGTGATGCAAGATGACCAGCCGCATGGCGGTGCGATCCGCCAGCGATGCCGGGATCGATCGGTTCAACATCTGGGTAACCGCAGAGTGGAGCTGTGTGTACTCCGAGCAGAGATCAGGGGGCGCAATGGTGTCAATGGCCCAATTGGGAAGCGTCTGAGGGGAAAAGGCTGTGACGAGGCAATCGTCAAACTGGGAGTCGGTATCTGCAACGAGTGCGACGCGCGCCGACAGGGACATCGCATCGTCGGGCAACAAGTCAGCGAAATCCGCCGCAGGAACCGAGGGTGCCGCCATTACCATACGGATAGGTATGTTTCGGGTTGGGATCGGTGTGTATATCTGGTCGCGCACGGATTGGGTCATCGCGCGGCCCTGATCCGAAAGGAAGTAGTTCGAGGCCCTTCCGTCCCGTTCTGTGCGGATCCACCCATCGCGGCGCAGGCGGTGCAAGGCAACGCGCAATGCCTGGTTGTTGATGCCGAGCCGTTCAACAAGCATGTTGAGCGTGCGGCCGGGAAGGAAGTCCTCGGGGCGCTGACACAGGTCGCCAAGGATCGTGACCACGAGCGACCAGACGCGGATCGGGCCACACGCGGCCACCAACTGAATATCTTTTTGCAGATCAGTGTCTTGCATGGTCCGATCATAGCCTTGTGACCAGCGGTTCTCAATAGAGCTGAGCGTGTGGTTCGATATGTTATGCCGCCACGTCACGGTTGGCGGGAGTTGATACCGTGCAAGTGCCGCCGCATTCTGAAGCAAAGTTAGGGAAGGCATCAGGGAGGAGCCAACCCATGTGGCAGGGACCGCATATCAAGCCCGGCACCGACAGCTATGGCAAAAACCGTGCGGCGATGCTTGCCGCCGTTGAGGAGTTGCGTGCACTTGAGGCGCGCACGGCGCGAAAATCCGAGGAACGGCGCGAGCGCTTTGCGCAGCGCGGACAGATCACGCCGCGTGAACGTCTGTCGCGCCTACTTGATCCTGGGATGCCGTTCCTGAGGCTACACAGTCTCGCCGGATACCTGGCGGATAATGATGATCCGGAGAAGTCTCTTCCCGGATCGACTTTCGTGATGGGGATCGGATTCGTGTCGGGCGTGCGCTGCATGATCCTGGTCGACGACAGCGGCATCAATGCCGGGGCGCTCAGCCCGAAGGCGCTTCAGGCCATGTTGTCGGCACAGGACATCGCATTGCGCCAGAAACTGCCGTTCCTGCATCTCGTGGAAAGCGCGGGGGCGAACCTGATGAACTATCGGGTCGAGGATTGGGCACTGGGCGGTGGGGTGTTCCGCAATCTCGCGCGGTTGTCGGCGGCTGGGTTGCCGACGGTGGCGGTATTGCACGGGCCATCGACGGCGGGTGGTGCCTATATGCCGGGGCTTTCGGATTACGTGATCGGCGTGAAGGGCAATGGCATGGCGGCGCTGGCCGGGGCGGCGCTTGTCCATGCGGCGACCGGGGAGGTTTCCAAGGACGCCGATCTTGGCGGAGCAGAGATGCACGCCGCGGTGTCGGGGTTGGTCGAATACCTGGCCGAGGATGATGTTCACGCCATCGAGATGGCACGACGGGTCATGGCGCGGCTGGATTGGAACCGCGAAATGCCGTCCTCGTCCCCAAAGCCCTATGCGCCTCCGCAACACCATCCCGATGAGATTGCCGGGGTGGTGCCAGCCGATTGGAGCACGCCCTATGATATGCGCGAGTTGGTTGCCCGCCTTGTGGATGGCTCCGAATTCGATGAGTTCAAACCTGATTTTGGGGCCGCGACGCTTTGTCTTCAGGCGCAAGTGCATGGGATCACGGTGGGTATCCTGGCCAATAACGGGCCGATTGACCCGGCCGGGGCGAACAAGGCCACGCATTTCATTCAAGCTTGTGATCAGGCGGGAACGCCTTTGGTCTTTCTCAACAACACGACCGGCTACATGGTCGGGGTCGAGTATGAACGCGCTGGCATGATCAAGCACGGATCGAAGATGATTCAGGCGGTGTCGAACGCGCGTGTGCCCAAGATCACGCTTTACACCGGGGCAAGTTTTGGTGCCGGGAACTATGGCATGTGCGGGATCGCCTATGAGCCGGACTTCCTGTTTGCGTGGCCGACGTCGCGCTCTGGTGTCATGGGAGGTGCGCAGGCGGCGCGCACGATGAGCCTTGTGGCGCGCGTTGGTGCCAAGCGAAAGGGCGCGGAATTGGATGAGGCGCGGTTGGCGAAACAGGAGGCCACGATTGAGGGCTTGTTTGATCGACAAAGCTCTCCGTTTTACACGTCGGGGCAGGTGCTTGATCATGGGGTGATCGACCCGCGTGATAGCCGCAAGGTGATCGCGTTTTGTATTCAGACCTGTCTGGAAGCCCGGCGACGGGAAGTAAACTCGAACGCCTTTGGCGTGGCGAGGGTGTGAGCATGGCGAAGTTTTCATCTGTTTTGATTGCCAACCGGGGTGAGATTGCCGTCCGCGTGATACGCTCTGCGCGCGAGATGGGGTTGCGCACGGTGGCTGTTTACTCGGAGGCGGATGCCGGGGCGCCGCATGTGACGGCTGCGGATGAGGCAATTTGCATCGGTCCGGCGCCCGCGCAGGAAAGTTACCTGAACGGCGCGGCCATTCTGGACGCCGCACGTCAGAGCGGGGCGGGGGCGATCCATCCGGGATACGGTTTCCTGTCTGAAAACGCGGATTTTGCGGCAGAGGTTGAAGCGGCCGGGTTGGTGTTTGTCGGGCCCGATGCACATGCGATTGAGGCCATGGGGGATAAGGCCGGAGCCAAGATCCGCATGCTTGCTGCCGGAGTGCCCTGTGTGCCGGGGTATGAAGGAGCGGACCAGTCCGACGCGGTGCTGGCGTCAGAAGCCGAACGGATCGGTTTCCCGGTCATGGTCAAGGCCAGCGCCGGTGGTGGCGGCAAAGGGATGCGTCTTGTCACTCGGGCCGCAGATTTGCCGGAGGCGCTGATGCGGGCGCGGGCCGAGGCATTAGCAAGTTTCGCAAATGACCGCCTGATCATCGAAAGGGCCATTCAACGCCCGCGCCATGTTGAGATACAGGTCTTTGCGGATGTGCATGGCAATGCCATTCATCTTGGCGAGAGGGATTGCTCGGTGCAGCGACGACACCAGAAAGTCGTTGAAGAAGCGCCGTCACCAGCGGTTGATGAAAGCATACGGCAACGTATGGGGGCGGCAGCAGTCACAGCAGCGAAGGCCGTTGGGTATCGCGGAGCCGGGACGGTCGAGTTCCTGCTGGATGAGACCGGAGACTTCTTCTTTCTTGAGATGAACACCCGTTTGCAGGTCGAACATCCGGTGACAGAGATGGTGACAGGACTAGACCTGGTGGCGATGCAGTTTGCTGTCGCACAAGGCGAAGCGCTTGCGCTCAAGCAAGATGATCTGGAGCTGAAGGGGCATGCAATCGAGGTACGGCTTTATGCCGAGGACCCGGCGAACGGATTTTTACCTGTGACCGGGCAAGTTGCCTTGTGGAAGCCTCCGCAGGGGGTGCGGACTGATGCCGGAATCGCAACCGGTGTTGATGTGTCACCACACTATGATCCAATGCTTGGAAAAGTGATCGCGTATGGGGAGACACGTGAAGTGGCGCGGGCACGTTTGATCGCGGGGTTGGGTGAAATGGGCGTGCTGGGTCTGACGACCAACACGGAATTCCTGATCGACGTGCTGTCACAGGAGGGTTTTGCCGGTGGACAGGCGACAACTGCGTTTCTAGAGGAGTGTTATCCCCAAGGATGGACGCAGGCCGCACCGGAAAGTCGGGTGATTGCTCTGGCGGCTGTACAGTTACTGTCAGAAGAGATGCGCGTGGCGCAGGCCTGTACGGTGGCTTTGGATGACGGTCTTTCCGGGTTCAGTTCGGACGGGCCTCGCGCGGTGCCGGTGGATCTTGAGATTGATACTGTGTGCCACGCGGTCGAGGTTCATGGTTTTGGAACAGCTGATGTCACCGTTCAGACCGCGGACTGGAAACATACGGTTGCGTATGTATCGGAAAATGAAGTGCATCGCGTAGACGGACTGCATCTGAAATGGGCAAGCGTCGCCGCGCCGCAGGGGGGATTGTTCCTTCAGGTTGAGGGGCGGCACATGCATGTCTGTCGGAATCGGCCATGGCAATCTGGTCCAGGGGTGGCCGGAAAGGGGCGGATCACAGCGCCCATGCCGGGGCTGGTAGTGTCGGTTCAGGTTGCGGCGGGTGATGTCGTGGCCGAAGGGCAAACTCTGGCTGTACTGGAAGCGATGAAAATGCAGCATCAATTGGTTGCAGACCAAGCGGGCGTTGTCGGCGAAATCTGTGTTGCTGAAGGTGCGCAGGTTGTGACCGGAGCGCTTGTTGCGATTGTGGAGGACGCAGAATGACTTTGTCTCAGGCCGAGGATTTTCTGGAGGAAAGCGAGGCGCTCTATGACGTGATTGCCGCGCTTGATGATGAAGCGTTGCGGCAGGTGACGCAGTTCAAGGGATGGACCATCGAAGACGTTCTGGTGCATCTGCATTTCTGGAACAGGGGCGCGGACCTTTCGGCGCGGAACGAAGCGGCGTTTCAGGAGATGGTGGGCGGGGCGATGGTTTCGCTCAAGGAGCATGGCAGCCTGCGCTCGGTCGAGGATTCAGTGATCACCGAGCGCGGAACGGCGCTACGCGAGGCATGGATTGGGCTGGTCCGAGATATGGCGCCGCGCTGGGTGGAGATGGACCCCAAGGCGCGGTTGCCATGGGTCGGGCCGTCGATGTCGGCGCGGTCGTCAATGACGGCGCGGCAAATGGAAACTTGGGCGCATGGGATGGAGGTTTTTGATCTTCTGGGAATCGCCCGGCAGGACGCTGACCGTATTCGCAATATCGTGGTTCTTGGCGTGAACACCTTTGGCTGGTCGCATCAGGTGCACGGGTTGGATGTGCCGGAGGCGATGCCCGTATTGGAATTGACGGCGCCGTCGGGGGACGTCTGGACCTTTGGCGAGGCAAGGGCCGGACGCATATCCGGGAGCGCGGTGGATTTTGCCGCAGTAGTGACACAGACGCGCTCGGTTGCGGATACCAGCCTGCGGGTCGAAGGGCCGATTGCCGAGACCTGGATGGCCCACGCCCAGTGTTTCGCGGGCCCACCGGAAACGCCCCCTGCGCCGGGTGCGCGGCATGTGCAACGCTGAGGAGGCAACATGGACAAGGCTATTCTGACCTGTGCATTGAATGGTGTTCTGACCGACCCGAAGCAACATCCGGTCCCCGTCACGCCTGAGGAATGCGCACAATCCGCGCGAGAGGCCATGGACGCAGGCGCGGCCGTCATCCACGTCCATTTTCGCCAGCAGGGCGAAGGAAAGGGACATCTTCCAAGTTGGGAACCACACGTGGCGGTCGACATCGTTTCGGCCATTCGGGAGGCCTGTCCGGGGATCATCATCAACGCGACAACCGGCACGGTTGGACCAGATTACAGCGGTGCCCTGGCGGTGTTGCGGGCGGTTCGGCCCGAGATTGGTGCCTGCAATGCCGGATCGCTGAACTATCTCAAGTTGCGGGCGAATGGCGATTGGGCCTGGCCACCGATGTTGTTTGAGAATACGCCGGACAAGATACAGGACCATCTTGACGTGATGGACGAGATCGGCGCCCGCCCAGAGTTCGAGTGTTTCGACACGGGGATCGTGCGGTCCGTGGAAATGTTTGTGCGCAACGGCATGGCAAAGTCCGCCCAATATAACCTTGTGATGGGGGTGGCGTCGGGCATGCCCGTGGACCCGGAATTGCTGGTTCTGCTGCAGCGCTATCTTATGCCGGGGTCGTTTTGGCAGACCACGTTGATTGGTCGGGAAGAGATCTGGACCACCCATCAAAAAGCGGCCGAGTTGGGCGGGATGTTGCGGACAGGGGTGGAGGATACGTTCTACCTACCGGACGGGCGCAAGACTCGGTCGAATGGCGAGTTGATTGACGCCTTGCGCAGCTGCGCGGAACAGGCGGGGCGAGAAGTGGCGAGCGCAGAAGACGCACGCGTCATGCTTGGCTTGAAACCTGTCTGAACGGGCTTCGGTGGCTGCCAGCCACGCCATCATTGGAGGTAAAAGGGTCTGAAATACCTTGAGTTTCGGGGTTGAGCTTGGAATAGTCGAGGTGTTGGCGTCGTTTGTTCAGGCTGATCATGCGTTTTTTTTCTGTTTTTCTGTTTTTTTTCCCGCAAGCGGTTCTTGCCTGCGATTATTGCGAACGGAAAGTGACGCTGACACCGGATCTGGCTGCTTGTTACCTGTCGAAGTTCGAGACAGAGATTGACCAGATGCAACAGGCGGGGCTGCCTGCCCAATTGATCAACCTTGGATCCTGTGAGCAGGCAAAAACGGAAAAGCGGGGCGGAGGGTCATTGCCTTCGTTGCCGACCCCGCGCGGTACGGCAGAGCCGAGCCTCAGCTTTGTTCTTGACGCCCCCGCCATCCGCTGCCTTGCCAAGACCCTTGAAGCGGAGACCTGGACGCCCGAGCGGATCAAGACATTCGAGATCAATCGTGACTGCGCGCAGGACTAAGCCCAAGGAGCGCGTCAGCGATGAAATGGCGTATGAGGTTCTGGTGGAGGACTCCAGCGCGGAGGAGTCGCAGGAAGCACCAGAGTTCGAAGGCAAAAGACCACCACGGCGACCACCTGAACCGGAAGAGACCGGCGGATTCCTTGGTGGTTTCGAACAAATCATGCGCATCCTCGCCAGTATTGGTGTGGCAGGGGCGGCGATTGTCGGGGTTATTGAATATATCTCGTCGAACGAGGATGTGCGGCGGGAACGTTCGCTTGCGGTGGTGCGTGACTGGCAGGATGACAGGCTGATCGACCGCTATACACAGCTTCAGTCCTATGTCGAAAACCAGTTGCAGACCATGACCTGCCCCCCGATGGTCCCTCATTCAAAACGAGAGTCTGCGGGTCTGGTTTTCATATTCTTCGGTTTCGGTTTGGGCAAGCGCGCCGGGCGCGGAGCCCTCATTTGGCTCAAGCGCCCGGCGCGCTTCCGCGGGTGTTTGATTGCCGAGCGATGAGTGCGGCCTGACGTTGTTGTAGTCGTAGCGCCAGAGGGCCAGAATTCGCCGTGCATCTTCCAAGCTGTCGAACATCTCCTCGTTCAGCAACTCGTCCCGGAGGCTGCCGTTGAAGGACTCGATGAAGGCGTTCTGCTGGGGCTTGCCCGGATCGATGTAATGCCAATCGACGCCGTTGTTGTTCGCCCATTTCAGGATCGCCCGACTGGTGAACTCGGTGCCGTTGTCACTGACTATGCTGGCGGGCCTACCATAGACCCGGACAAGCGCATCCAGTTCCCGCGCCACACGGGCACCCGAGATGCTGGTATCGGCCATCAGACACAGGTTCTCGCGGCAGCAATCATCGTTCACCGCCAGAATGCGGAACCGTCGCGATGCCCCGAACGTGTCGGACAGGAAGTCCAGAGACCAGCGTTCGCCGGGCCTCAGAGCCTCGGGCATTGGCGTCCGCGATCCCCGCGCCCGTTTGCGACCCCTTCGTCGCCTGACGCCCAGCTTCTCCTCCGTGTAGAGGCGGTACAGCTTCTTGTGGTTCATGATCATCCCCTTGCGCTCCAGCATAACGCCGATCCGCCGATAGCCGAACCGGCGCCGCTGGACTGCGACGGCTTTCATCTCCTCCCTGATCTCAGGATTGTCGGGCGGGCGTTCACGCCTGACAGTTTTGGGATCGACACCAACGAGCCTGCACGCTCGGCGCTGCGAGATGTCATGATCCCGCATCGCCTTGAGCGCTGCATCCCGCCGTTCGGTTGGCGTCGTCAGTTCTTTCCCAGCAAGTCTTTCAGAACGGCATTGTCCAGCATCGTATCTGCCAGAAGGCGCTTGAGCCTGGCGTTCTCGTCTTCCATCGCCCTCAGCTTAGCGACATCCGACACCTCCATGCCGCCATACTTCGATTTGTACTTGTAGAACGTGCCCTGGCTGAGACCGTGCTTGCGGCACACCTCCGCTGTCGGCATGCCTGCTTCCTGCTCTTTGATCATCCCAATGATTTGCGCTTCCGTGAAACGGCTCTTTCGCATCTGTTTGCTCCTTCGAAAGGTTGAGCAAACTCTACATCAGAACGAGGGAGAATTTGGGGGGCAGGTCAACCAGCACCCTGCCGCCTGCCTCGCTTCCACCCGAGGTACTGGCACGTGCATATCGCAACCTCGGTTATAACTGGATGGTGGATCTGCGCACGGATGGGGGCGCGGATGCACAGGCGATGGAAACTCATGTGGATCGCCTGACGCTCTTCTTCGCACAGATGGAGATTTGTATCGCGGCCGAGCTTTGCAATGGTGACGTTCTAAATGCTTATTTCCATACTGAAGTGACGACCTTCTGGCAGTATTTCGAAGGGTACGCCCAACTGCGGCGCGAGGCGAACTATGCGGATTATGGCCGCCCGGTTGATGCGCTGGTTGCGCGGTTCAAAGAGATGGGGCAGCCTTGATCAGATGGCTTTTGCTATTGGTTTTTCTACCCCTTGCCGGGTGGGCGCAGGATATGCGTCAGGTGGAACAGAACCTCTCAATCTTGCGGTTTGATCCGGGCAACGTGGACGGCATTGCCGACGCGCGCACGAGCGATGCGATCACGGCGTTTCAATTCTCCCAAGGACTCGACGCGACAGGTCGCCTTTCCCCATGGGAGGCGTCTTACCTTGCACGGATTGCCGCGAATGCGGGAATTCAGGCGCCCTTTATCACCGAACTGGACCTGGCCCCGGACGAGACAAGCCTGAAAAACAAAAGGGTGCTGTTCGCCAACGGGTTGCACTATGCAGCGACGGTCAGGTTCAGGACCTACAATTCATCGCATGCTTCGGTCGGGTCGGAACGTTTTGTTGCGTTGATGGATTCGAGTGCAGAACGCCGCCGTGGATTGCTGCGCGACGCGACCGCCATGGCCCAGCAGTCGCAAAACCCGCTCGCCATCGGCTTGATGCATCTTTCATCCGTCGAAGAAACGGAAACCGAAATCCCAGATACGCAGAGCGCGTTGGAAACCTTGCTGCACTATGCCAGGACCCAGCCGCATGAAGCAGCCTATGGCGACCGAGCCCTATCGGTTGTCACACATTACATCCCTCAGCGAAATCTATGTGAAGCACCAGAAAGCGAAGCATTGCGCGCTCTTGTAGAAGAGAGCCTGACGCTCCCTATTGTGGCCACTCTGAGTGTTGAACGTCATGGGCGGCTTGTTGATGGCATTCTGACCTGTACCCGTGGTGATACACGGGACCATTTGTTCGAGAGGCGCGTGGCCATCGCGCGGCAAGAATCGCGGAGGCAGGTGTTTCAAACCGGGCTGAAATGGGCAGCCGACCTCGGCCGACGCGGCAATGCGGAGGCTGCGCAAAGCCTTTTCCAACAGGCGACCAAGATGTTTCTGGACGATGGTCTTTCCAAGGAGATGGGGGATTTCGAGTTCGATCAGGTTTTCCCGTATCAGGCTGCGGTCGACATGGTGCGGTTGGGCATGATGGCAGAGGTCGCCCGGATCATCCAGCATAACCGGGGTATTTTGGAGGCCATGGACGCGAGTGTCGGCGCGGGATCCTACGCGTTTGTTTCGAGCTATGACGGTTTTCTTACGCATAGTTCGCAGCTTTCGATCCTGGCGCGCGATTTTGCCGGTCTCAAATGGCTTGGGGCGTTCCTGCATGACAGGAAAGTCGACAATGGCGGCTTTTCCGAGAGCCCGGAGACGGCGCGTTTCAATGCGCAGGACATTCTTTGGGGAGGCGCCCGGATCGGTCTTTATGCATGGTCGCGCAATGCGGACAAATCCATGCTGTTGGAAGCCGTACCAATCGTGTTGCCGGAAATGCTGCGTGACGGAGCGTTGGAGCAGGCGCTTTGGGCCAGTCTTCAGGAGGGAGAGGCGGCCTTGGAGATCGGGAATTACGAGGTCGCGGAGCCTGCGATTTTGCGCAGTGTATCCATTGCCCAGACATCCAGTTCCTATGATCGGGTTGGCCCGGAAATTCAGCGCCTTCAACGACAGCTCAACCTGTCGCGTCTCGAAGACCTGACACCGGCGCAGCGTTTGCTTGAGCAGATGGACATCTATTACACGGACGCCTGCAAGAGCCTTGAGGCGGCCAAGATGAGCTATGAGGCCTTCATCGACGTGGATTATGCGGCTTTGGCGGATGATCCCGAGGTGCGGCGGGCCGTTGTTGATGCGAATGCGATGAATGGACTTTTGGGGTGTTTTTTCCCCCAACGGCTTTCGGGGGCTGAGGCGCGACTGCTTTGCGCGATCGCGGGGTTTTCGGATCGAAAAGACGTGGCCGCATATGTGCTTGCGGCCAAATGGGACGGCATCGCGAGCTGGAACCGATATCCGATCATTGAACAGTGCGTGTACGGGCTTTTTGATGCTGGACGGCAGGGCTGGATCCGGGTCGAAGCAATCGACCACCCAAGCGAATATGACAGTAACGCGCTATGGTTCATCACGCAGACGCCTCAGAAACGCGCGCAGTTGATTGAGGAAGCGACGACCAAAAACCTGGATTTTGGGTCTAGGGTGGACATGCAGCTCATGGAAAAGCCGCTTGCGCGAATGGAGCGGATGCGGATTGCCGAGGTTTTTCACACACGTTTTGCAGGGTCGTTTGGGCGCATTGGGCCGTCAAAACAGGACGTCCGTGGCATTCGCGATGCGGGGATTGCCTTTCAGCACATGGGATATTTCGGGGCCGCCGAGATTTACTTTGCCAATGACCAGAGGGTCGATCCGTTTGCGTTCGGAACCGAGGACGCGGCACAGCTGGATACCGATTTGCTGCGCCCTGAACATACATGGCTGCGCTTGCGGTATTCCAGCCTCTATCGTGACTGGGGCAAGCCAGAGCGGGCCTTTGCCGCCATCGGTCCCCTCGCTGAGCGCGCCATTGAAAGGCTGGGGTCCAGCGAAAATCCGTTGCCCGGCACGGTCGAACAATGGGCAAGGCGATTGGAAGACCTTTTTATTGCTTACCTTGAGCTTCAGTTCGACGATTTGCCCCAAGGGCCGAACTATCCGGCGATTTTTGCGATTCAACAGTATTTGCAACTGGCGCGGTCCACGGCGTCGGCGTCGGTGCTTGAGCAGCGGTTGAATTCGGCCAATCCGGCGGTGGCGCGCGAATACCAGGATGTGCGGCGGGCCTTGCGGGCGGCTATGCGCGACCCCGCTGGGCAAGGGGTGGCGATTTCCGACTTGAGTTTGCGGCTGCAGGCGTTGGAGGCGCAGATGCCAGAGACAGATGCCGCGTTGAGGAGCCACCAGATTGGTGTGACCCGTCCCCTGCGCGAAGTCATGCTGTCATTGCGATCCGAAGAGGCGGCAATGCTTGTTGTGACCCAACTAAGCGACTCGGTTGTGTTGATGGCGCTGGACGGGCGGGAGGCCCGTGCGCGTCGACTCGCCATGAGCGTGGAGCGGGTGCAGGCGTCGGTGACAGGCTTTCGCCACGGCATTGTTGAGAGTACCGGCGAAAGGGATAAATTTGATCGCGCATTGGCAAGTCAGCTTTATCACGAGCTGATTGGATGGGCCTATCCGAACCGGCCGCCCCCACGGGAACTGCGTTTGGTGACGACCGGCCCGTTCGCAACCTTGCCGTTTGCGGCGCTTCGTCATGAGGATGGGTGGCTTGGTGTGAGCACGATCCTGCGAGCCTCGCCGTCCGTGGCGCGCGGGTCTCAGGCGTTCGAAGACTCCTCGGGAACGACGGGTTTTATCGGCCTGGGTGATCCCCATCTCACAGAGGGTGATGTGGCAGGGCGCAGTGCTTTGCTCGGGGCAGGGGGGGCTTTGGCAGAGCTGCCGGAGACAGCGGCAGAACTTGCATTCATGGCAATTGTTTTTGGCGGAAATCCGAAGGATGACGTATTTACGAGGGAGCGGGCAAGCGAGCAACAAATGCAGGCGCTAAACCGGAAAAACCGCCTTGCCGAGGTGTCGGTTCTGGCATTGGCAACACATGGATTGCTGTCACGGGAAACCGGTGCGCTGGAATCGTCGGGTCTTGTGATGTCGCTGCCCCGGTCGCAGGGGGAAGATGGAATCCTGACTGCGAACGAAATTTATGGTTACCGCATTGGCGCGGACCTTGTCATTCTGTCGGCCTGCAACACCGGTACACCGGGTGCGGACAGGGGATTGTCCGATCTGGCATCAGCCTTTTTGTATGCCGGTGCTGGGGCCATGATGCTGACCCATTGGGAGATCGATAGCGGCGCGGGTGTCGAGCTGACAAAGCGCGTTGCGCTTGAACACCGCATGGCGCAGTCGGCGGACTACGCGTTCTCCTTGCGGGTGGCGCTTGAGAAGATGCTGAGCGACCAAAGCGTGGAAAAATTTCATCACCCGCGCTTCTGGGCAAGCCATTTCATTCTTGGGTAATTTTCTGACGCGGCATCTTTGTTCGAGCTTGATGTGCGACTGACCTTGAGCCGCCGGATCAAAATTTGCTGCAGATCCGGAGGGCGTCGAGGATTGCTGCATGCATGTTGCGCCCCGTGATCGCGTCACCAATGCGTGCCAGATGAAACATGCCGGACGGGAAATTGATTTTGAAGGGATATTGGCCATGGATCAGGGCGCTTTGGTCGACCTGCCCCAGGTTTTTCGACCCTGGTTTGAGGTCGTGATAGAGGGCGTCCATCGGTGTCGCGCCATTCTCGACCACCACATGGTCAGCAAATCGTTTGGTGGTTTCGCCCGTCAGGACGTGGCGCAGTGTGGCACGTACCCGGTTTCCCTCGCGGGCCAGGGCGTGAAGCTCGTGCAAGCAGGTGAAGGTGACGCCGTTGGCAGCCAGATCGCGCAGTGCAACAGCAGAGGTGGTTGGGCCGAGATCGTGTAGAAGAGTTCGGTCGGGAGACACGAGTTCGACTTTGTTCCCAACACTTGCCAGAGCGTCCGCCGTGACAGCTGCCGGATGGTCTCCGACCTCGTCATAAAGCAGCACTTCACCGGAAACGCGCGCCTCGCCTGACAGGACATCCCAACTGGAAAGCGCCAGATCACCGCCGGGTATGGGCAAGGGCTCGGGCCATCCGCCTGTTGCAATTACGACAAGGTCCGGGGATTCAGCGTACACGTGGTCAGCTTCGGCATAGGTGTTCAGGCGGGTGTCGACACCCAGTTCCGTGATTTCGGAAATCAGCCAATCTGCAACGCTTTGAACCTGTCGGCGGGTCTTGCCCTTGGCGGCAAAGACGAGTTGCCCGCCCAGTCGGGTGGAGGCTTCGAACAAGACAACATCGTGACCACGCTGCGCGCTGACGCGCGCGGCTTCCAGTCCGCCAGGCCCACCGCCGACAACAACCACCTTCTTGCGCATGTCGCCGGGTTTGATGGTGTGGGGAAGGGTTTCTTCGCGACCCGTGGCGGCATTGTGTCCGCACACGGCTGGTTTGCCCTGATTGACCCTGTCGACACAGTAACCAAGGCCAACACAGGGGCGGATGCGCTCTTCCGCGCCTCGCGCGATTTTTGCAACAAGGTGAGGATCGGCCATCTGCGCGCGTGTCATACCGACCAGATCGACATGACCACCTGAGAGCGCATGGCGCGCCGTGGCGAGATCGGCAATGCCTCCAGCGTGCAGGATTGGCAGGTTGACGGCTTGGCGGATGCGACCGGCCACCGTGACATGCGGAGCGGCAGGCAGGCCCATTGGGCGTACCCATTCGGCAAGTCCGAGGTCATCGTAGGGCGCGCCGGCGAGAATGTTCAGGAGGTCGACATGTCCGCTATGCTCAAGCATCTGGGCGGCGGTGACGCAGTCGTCGGCACTGAGGCCGCCTTCGGTCAGTTCGTCGCCCGTGATGCGCATGGACAGGACAAAATCGGGGCCGACCTCGGCGCGGACCGCGTCGAGTACCTGCAAGGTGATACGCATCCGGTTATCCAGCGAGCCGCCATAGTCATCTTCACGCATGTTGGTGAGCGGTGACAGGAACTGGCCCAGAAGATGTGAATGAGACAGGAGTTCGATGCCGTCAAAACCGCCCCGCTGGCAGCGGCGTGCAGCGGCTGCAAAATCATCGATCACGCGATTGATGTCTTCTTGTTCCATTACCTTGGGAAAGGCGCGGTGAGCGCGCTCGCGAATGCCGGATGGTGCCAGAACCGGAAGCCAATGCCCATCATCCCAGGCGGTGCGACGCCCCATATGTGTGATCTGGCACATGACGGCGGCCCCATGCCTGTGCACCCCTTCGGTCAGTTTCTGGAACCACGGAATAATGCTGTCGTCGCCCGCGTAGAGTTGGCCGAACACCGAAGGGCTGTCAGGCGCGATATTGGTTGATCCACCTATCATCGTCAGGGCAACACCGCCGTTGGCCTTTTCCTCGTGGTATAGTCTGTAGCGGTCGCGGGGGTGGCCGTTTTCTACATAGTTGGGGGCATGTGCGGTGCTGACAATGCGATTCCGCAGCGTCAGGTGCTTGAGGTGAAGCGGGTCAAGTAGGCTGGCCATGGCGGGTTTCCTTTGAACAAGGCAACGTCGCGAGGGTCGGCCGAAATTACCGGGGCCTCATTTGATGCCTGACCTACACTACCTGACGCGCACATCCGGAGAATTCACCACTTCCGACATGGATCCCAATAATGACGACTCTTGAAAAGAGTCGAGCCGCTTCAAAAACTCTGTTTATGCGATCAGGTACCCCGGATCACAGATAGGGTGGCGTGCAAGCAGAGATCACTTCGGCAGGTCGATCCGAGATGTTACGAAACCGATGCGGTTCGCGGCTGTCGAAGAGATAGGCGTCGCCAGCCTTGAGAACCCGCACCTCTTCGCCCACGGTAACTTCGACCTCACCTGAAATCACGATCCCACCCTCATTGGCCTCGTGTTCGATCATCGACTCGCCGGTGTCAGCCCCGGCTTCGTAGCGTTCGTGCAAAAGTTGAAGCCCGTGTGCCTTGGCGTCTCCGACTTGCTTGATCGTGATCATCTTCTGCGCAAGATCGTTGTTCTGATACAGTAGCGAAGTCAGGTCGCGCATTTCGGATGGTGTAAAGAAGGGTTGATGGTTATTGATCGTCTCAGGCTCAAAAAATTCTGACATAGTGATCCCCAGTCCGCCCAATATTTTGCGCAAAGAGGCAACGGAAGGGCTGCTTCTGTTGGTTTCGATCATAGATATCTGGCCATGTGGGACGCCGGCTGTTTCGGCTAACTGCCTCTGAGACAAGCCAAATTGGGTCCTCAGCGTTTTCAGTCGCCCGCCAACATCAAATTCTTCGGTCACAACGCTGGCTCCTTCTTGGTTTTCTTGATCATATCAGAATTTCCTTCTGGTGCACAAATTTTTCCTAGCAATGCTTTAAATAATGAGCAATAGTGAATGAAATTTTGAGCGTTCCAAAGGAGAATCGTTGTGACCGCCACTGAGAATCTCAAGGCCCGTCGGGCCGTCGCCGTCGCCGTCGGCGTCGCGACACGAGGAATTTATGCTGAACGCGCCGAAAACGCCGAGCTTTGGGATGTTGATGGCAAGCGTTTCATTGATTTCGCGGCCGGGATTGCGGTGAACAATACGGGCCACCGTCACCCCAAGCTTATGGAAGCCGTCGCGGCACAGTCGAAGGCCTTCACGCACACCTGTTTTCACGTAGCGCCGTACGAAGGCTATGTTGCCCTGGCCGAACGGCTGAATACTGCCACCCCGGGTGACTTTGACAAGAAGACCATGCTGGTCACAACCGGTGCTGAAGCTGTTGAGAACGCAGTGAAGATGGCGCGGGCCTACACGGGCCGCTCTGGTGTCATCGCGTTTTCCGGTGCGTTCCACGGTCGTACACTGATGGGTATGGCGCTTTGCGGTAAGGTCACGCCTTACAAGAAAGCCTTTGGTGCCATGCCTCCGGAAGTGCTGCATGCACCTTTCCCGAACGAGTTCCACGGGGTCACCGTGGAGCAATCGCTTGCCGTTCTGGACAACATGTTCAAGAGTTCGATCGACCCCGAACGCGTGGCAGCCATGATCATCGAGCCGGTGCAGGGCGAAGGTGGTTTCAACATTGCGCAACCTGAATTCCTGCGTGCATTGCGCAAGATCTGCGACGATTACGGGATCGTTCTGATCGCGGATGAAGTTCAGGCCGGGATTGCACGGACCGGCAAAATGTTTGCCTTTGAACATGCAGGCGTGGCCGCCGACCTGGTGACAATGGCCAAGGGTCTGGCCGGTGGCTTCCCGCTCTCCGCCGTGACCGGTCGGGCCGAAATCGTCGACGCAGCGCCGGTTGGTGGGATCGGCGGCACTTATGCCGGGAACCCGCTGGCGGTTGCCGCTGCAAACGCCGTTTTCGACGTGATCGAAGAGGAAAACCTCTGTGCACGTGCAACCGAGATTGGCGACATGATCAAGAGCCGGTTGACCGACATCGCTGCGCGTCAGGGCATGGAGGCCATTGGCGACGTGCGCGGTCTTGGTGCGATGATCGCCTTTGAACTGGTCACGGATCGTCAGACCAACGCGCCCGACCCAGCGCTGACGCAGGCTATCGTGGCCGAAGCCGAAGCGCGCGGGCTGATCATCCTGCCTTGTGGAACGCGTGCCAATGCGGTCCGCCTGTTGCCGCCACTGACAACGCCGATGGAGCATGTCGAAGAGGCGCTGGATATTCTCGAAGCCTCGATCGAGGCCGCAATCAATGCAACCGCGCAAGCCGCGGAATAAGGAGACCGGAGAGATGGCAAAGGACCTCGCCCCCCAATCGAAACCCGACCTGAATGCCTTCAACTGGGAAGATCCCTTCCTGTTGGAAAGTCAGCTGCTTGAAGACGAGCGGATGATCCGTGATGCGGCCAAGGCCTATTGCGATGAAAAGCTGATGCCGCGTGTGACGGCGGCGTTCGAGAACGAGCAGACCGACCCCGAGATCTTCCGCGAAATGGGCGAAATGGGCCTGCTGGGCACCACGATCCCCGAGGAATACGGCGGCATTGGCGCGGGCTATGTGAGCTATGGCCTGGTCGCGCGCGAAGTTGAGCGGATTGACTCAGGCTACCGCTCGATGATGTCGGTGCAAAGCTCGCTGGTGATGTACCCGATCTATGCCTATGGCAGCGAGGAGCAGCGTCAGAAATACCTGCCGAAACTGGCCTCGGGCGAGTATATCGGCTGTTTCGGCCTGACCGAGCCGGACGCCGGCTCTGATCCGGGCAGCATGAAGACCACCGCCAAGAAGGTCGACGGCGGCTATGTGCTGAACGGCTCGAAGATGTGGATTTCCAACGCGCCGATCGCGGATGTGTTCGTGGTCTGGGCCAAGTCCGACGCGCATGGCGGCAAGATCCGCGGCTTCGTGCTCGAGAAGGGCGCCAAGGGTCTGAGCGCGCCCAAGATCGAGAACAAGGCCTCGTTGCGGGCCTCGATCACGGGCGAGATCGTGATGGACAATGTCGCGGTGGGCGACGATGCGCTCTTGCCCAATGTCGAGGGGCTGAAGGGGCCGTTCGGCTGTCTGAACCGGGCGCGCTATGGCATTGCCTGGGGTGCGATGGGCGCGGCCGAGTTCTGCTGGCACGCGGCGCGTCAATACGGGCTGGATCGCAAGCAGTTCAACAAGCCGCTGGCGCAGACGCAGCTGTTCCAGCTCAAGCTGGCCAACATGCAGACCGAGATCTCGCTGGGCCTGCAGGCGGCGCTGCGGGTGGGCCGGCTGATGGACGAGGCCAACGCTGCGCCGGAAATGGTGTCGATCATCAAGCGCAACAACTGCGGCAAGGCGCTGGAAATCGCCCGCCACGCGCGCGACATGCATGGCGGCAACGGCATCAGCCTCGATTTCCACGTGATCCGTCACATGGTCAACCTGGAAACCGTGAACACCTACGAAGGCACCCACGACGTCCACGCCCTCATCCTCGGCCGCGCGCAGACCGGACTGCAGGCGTTTGCCTGATTTCAAAATCGCCTGCCCCGCGCTTTTCTTGGCGGCGGGGCAGTCCTTACCGGCCCGGTTTTGACCGCCCATTTGCCCTAACTCCGTGAGCATGTCATGAAAAAGAACCTTATTGCCGGCCAGTGGCTGGACGGTGTCGACGCGTCTGAAAACCGCAATCCGGCGAATATTTCCGAAGTGATCGGGCATTACGCCCGCGCTTCCTCCGACCAGGTTGATGTCGCTGCGACGGCAGCCCGCGCTGCCTTGCCCGGCTGGGCCAATGCCTCGCCACAGGTGCGTTCGGACCTGCTCGAGGCGGTTGCGCAGCAATTGCTTGCGCGCAAGGACGAGATCGGCACGCTTCTAGCGCTCGAAGAAGGCAAGACCCTTGCGGAGGCCATTGGGGAAACGGTTCGGGCCGCCCAGATTTTTCGCTTTTTCGCAGGGGAAGCCATTCGTGTCGTCGGTGATGCAATCGCTTCGGTCCGCCCGGATGTGGATGTGGATGTCGTGCGCGAACCGGTTGGTGTTGTTGGCCTGATCACGCCCTGGAACTTTCCGATCGCCATTCCCGCCTGGAAGATTGCTCCGGCGCTCGCCTATGGCAATACGGTGCTGTTCAAACCTGCCGATCTGACCCCGGCCAGCGCACATGTTCTGTCAGAGATCATCCATGATGCAGGGTGTCCCGCCGGGGTGTTCAACCTTGTCATGGGGCAGGGGTCGGTTGTGGGCAATGCGATCTCAACCCATCCGCAAGTGGATGCTATTTCCTTTACCGGTTCGGTTCCGGTTGGGCGTGGGTTGGCGGTTACGGCGGCGCAGCACATGAAGAAGGTCCAGCTCGAGATGGGCGGTAAAAACCCGATGGTGGTTCTGGACGATGCGGATCTGGATATCGCCGTGCCCGCGGTTTTGAACGGCGCGTTTTTCTCCACGGGGCAACGTTGCACGGCGTCGAGCCGGATCGTTGTTCAGGCCGGAATTCATGACGCGTTTGTTGATCGTTTGTCGTCCGAGATGAAAGCCCTCAAGGTTGGCAACCCGCTGGATACATCGGTTCAGATCGGCCCGGTTGTTTCCGAGAAACAGTTGCTCTCAAACCTCGACTATGTCGCCATCGCGGGGGCAGAAGGCACCGAAGTCATTGGCGGTGAGCGTCTGAACCGGGAGACGGAAGGATATTTCCAGGCCCCGGCGATGTTCGTGAATGCGACAAACGAGATGCGGTCGAGCCGTGAGGAAATCTTTGGCCCCTGTGCATCGATCATCAAGGTAGCGGATTTTGATGAGGCCCTGTCCGTGGCCAATGACACCGAGTTCGGTCTGAGTTCGGGAATCTGCACGAGCAGCCTGAAATACGCCCGCGCGTTCAAGCACAAAAGCCAGGCCGGTATGGTCATGGTGAATCTGCCAACGGCGGGTGTTGATTATCACGTGCCTTTTGGCGGTCGAAGAGGGTCTTCGCATGGATCACGCGAGCAAGGCCGTTATGCGGCTGAGTTCTATACGTCCGTCAAAACGGCCTATAGTTTCGCAGGCTGAAGCGACATGTCACGCGATCTTGTCCTGGCGATCAATCCCGGCACCACGACCACGCGCTGTGCGCTTTATGAGACACGGGCCGAGGGGCCGTTCGCTGTGTGCGAGCGGACCCTTGAGCATGACGAAACGGTCATGGCGGGGTTCCCCAGTATCGCGGCGCAGCTGCCTTATCGCACGGAATGCGTTTCGGCGTTTCTAGCAGAAGAGATGGGCGAGACTGACAGGCTCGTTGCTTGTGCCGGGCGAGGAGGCATGCTTACCCCTGTGCCGCCGGGCGTGATCGAGGTGAACGCGGAACTGGTTCAATTCGCGCTCTTCACCCCCACATACCATCACGCCAGCAATCTCGGCGCGCCGCTTGCTGCGGGGATTGCGTTTCAATATGGCGTGCGGGCCTTTGTCGTGGACCCGGTCAGCGTGGATGAATTGCCCCCCGTAGCGCGCATAACCGGCTGCCCCGAGCTGCCTCGGTTCAGCTTTGTTCATGCGCTGAATATCCGGGCGTGCGGGCGGAAGATGGCTGCATCCAAGGGAAAAACGCTGAACGAATTACGGGCCGTAGTCGCGCATCTGGGTGCCGGTTTTTCGATCGCAGCCTTGGTGGACGGACGCCTTGTCGACAGCTCGAACCGGATGGAGATTTCTCCGTTCACCCCCGAGCGCGCGGGTGGGTTGCCGCCTCTGCCGCTGATCGAGCTGTGCTATTCGGGTGCCTACACCAAGGACCAGTTGCTGAAGAAACTCTATGGCAATGGCGGTGTGTTCGCCCATCTTGGCACCAAGGATATCCGCAAGGTCGAAGCCATGGTCAATGACGGCGATGAACGGGCCCGGTTGGTCTATGACGCCATGATCCTGCAGATTGCCAAGGCCATTGGTGGCATGGCTGCGGTGGCTGACTTCGCTCTGGACGGGATCGTCCTCACCGGTGGGCTGGTGAACAGCCCTCGCATTGTTACCGCCTTGACGGAAAAGGTTGGCAGTATCGCGGATATCGTTGTCTATCCCGGCAGCAATGAATGCCTGGCATTGGCTGAAGGGGCTGTGCGCGTGCTCGCCGGAGAAGAGACGGCAATGACGTGGCCGGTTCAGCCCTTGGCAGAGGCGGTGTGATGTCGGAGGCCGGGTTCGCGCAATTGTTGGCTCGGTTTGCCAATGCAGGACGCGATATCGGCCTGTGTGTGGCGGGCGGGAACGATCCGGAAGTTATCAATGCCGCCGCGGATGCGTTGTGTCTTGGCCTTGTTGGGCGCGCCGTCGTGACCGGAGATGCGGGTTGGATCGCGCGGCATTTGCCGAAGGACGTGGTGAAACAGGTTGATTTGCGTGAAGCCGAAACGCCCGCTGAATGTGCCGAAAGGGCCGTTGCTGCTGTGCGCGCTGGCGAAGCGGGTATCCTGATGAAAGGTCATGTGGACAGCACCGCCTATCTGAAGGCTATCGTGAGCCGCACAAACGGTCTTCGCGATGGGGGAATTCTGTCCAACGTGACCGTGGCGGAAATGGCGTCCTATCCTAAGTTCCTGGCCGCGACGGATAACGGCATCGTTCCGGCCCCCGATCTTGACCAGAAGAGACAGATCATTCTGAACACGGCCCCTCTTTTTCGTGGGCTTGGTGTGGACCCGGTCAAGGTCGCCGCCGTGGCAGCGACCGAAAAGGTATCCGACGCGCTGTCAGCGACGCGCGATGCGGTCGCGCTGAGCGAAGAAAGCCGCGATGGGAAATTGCCGGGTTTCGTTGTGGACGGGCCGTTCGGCTATGACGTCGCGGTTAGCCGTTCGGCGGCGATCAGCAAGAAACTGGATCAGTCGGAGGTCGCTGGGATGGCTGACCTCTTGCTGTTTCCGACAATCGAGGCGGCGAACGCTGTCGCAAAATCCTGGAAGTTCCACGGTCAAGCCGAGACCGGATCACTGGTGCTTGGGGCAAGTGTGCCGGTGCTGTTGAATTCGCGTTCGGATTCAGCCGCTCGCCGTATCAATGCACTTTTGCTGGCTCTGGCCGTTAAAGCAGGGGAAACCAAATGACGTTTCAGACAATCGGGGTCATCGGCGCCGGGCAGATGGGCAACGGGATCGCACAGGTGTTTGCCGCATCCGGGTTCGACGTGCGCCTGAACGACTTATCTGGAGATGCGCTGGAAGGCGCTGTGGCGCGCATTTCAAAAAACCTTGATCGGCAAGTGGCCCGTGGCAAGGCAACAGATGCCGAGAAAGCTGCCATAATGTCACGGATCGAGACGACAACCGATCTGGGGGACCTTGGCGCAAGCGATCTGGTGATCGAGGCGGCTACGGAACGCGAAGACATCAAGGCGCGCATCTTTTCCGATCTGCAACCTTCCCTGCAGCCCCACACCATATTGGCCAGCAACACATCATCCATCTCGATCACACGCTTAGGCGCCGGGACGGACCGTCCAGAACGGTTTATCGGCCTGCATTTCATGAACCCGGTTCCGGTCATGAAGCTTGTGGAGTTGATCCGGGGTATCAATACATCCGAGGAAACCTACAGGGCGATGCTGGGGTTGATCGAGCGCATCGGCAAGATTTCCGCCAGTGCCGAGGATTATCCCGCGTTCATCGTGAACCGTGTTCTGATCCCGATGATCAATGAGGCCGTCTACGCGCTTTACGAAGGTGTCGGCAATGTGGCCAGCATCGACGCTGCCATGAAGCTGGGTGCCAATCACCCGATGGGGCCGCTCGAACTGGGGGATTTCATTGGGCTGGATACCTGTCTTGCAATCATGAACGTGCTGCATGACGGGATGGCAGATACCAAGTATCGGCCCTGCCCCCTGCTGACCAAATATGTCGAAGCCGGATGGCTGGGCCGAAAGGTCGGCCGCGGTTTCTATGATTACCGGGGCGAGACCCCTGTGCCCACCCGATAGTTTCAAGAGGAGTCTACCGCCGATGAAGGTACTTGTGCCTGTGAAGCGCGTGATTGACTACAACGTGAAGGTTCGTGTTAAGGCGGACGGGAGCGGAGTTGATCTCGCCAACGTGAAGATGTCGATGAACCCGTTCGACGAGATTGCCGTTGAAGAGGCGATCCGCCTGAAAGAGGCCGGCAAGGCCGAAGAAGTTGTGGCCGTGTCGATCGGCGTCAAGCAGGCCCAGGAAACGCTGCGCACCGCGCTGGCGATGGGCGCGGACCGTGCGATCCTCGTTGTGGCTGCGGATGACGTGCACACCGATGTTGAGCCGCTGGCGGTTGCCAAGATCCTTGCCAAGATCGTCGAGGAAGAGGCCCCCGGTCTGGTGCTCTGCGGCAAGCAGGCGATCGACAATGACATGAACGCCACCGGCCAGATGCTGTCGGCGCTCTTGGGCTGGTCGCAAGCGACCTTTGCCTCGGAAGTGGACATCGACGGCGACAAGGCAGTCGTGACCCGTGAAGTCGACGGCGGTCTGCAGACCATCAAGGTATCGACCCCGACCATCATCACCGTTGATTTGCGCCTGAACGAGCCGCGCTATGCGTCGCTGCCGAACATCATGAAGGCCAAGAAAAAGCCGCTGGATGAGAAAACCGCCGCCGATTACGGCGTCGACGTCTCTCCGCGTCTTGAAATCGTGAAAACCGAGGAACCGGCCGAGCGTGCCGCCGGGATCGTGGTGGGTTCGGTCGACGAACTGGTTGCAAAACTCAAAGAAGCGGGGGCTGTGTAATGGCTGTTCTTCTTCTCGCAGAAGTCAACAATGGCGAACTGGCGCTGGACGCCACCGCCAAGGCTGTCACCGCGTCCAAGGCGCTGGGTGACGTGACCGTTCTGGCCGCGGGCGCCTCTGCCGCAGCGGCGGGCGAAGCCGCTGCCAAGATCGACGGCGTGGCCAAGGTTCTGGTCGCCGAAGACGCCTCGCTGGGTCACCGCCTCGCGGAATCGACCGCGGCGCTGATCGTGTCGCTGGCCGGCGATTACGAGCACATCGTGGCCCCCGCCACCACCGACGCCAAGAACGTGATGCCCCGCGTGGCCGCGTTGTTGGACGTGATGGTGATCTCGGAAGCCACCGACGTGGTCGACGCCAACACCTTCGTGCGCCCGATCTATGCTGGCAACGCGATGCAGACGGTCAAGTCGAACGACGCCAAGAAGGTCATCACCTTCCGGACCTCGACCTTTGACGCGGCCGGTGAAGGCGGATCCGCTTCGGTCGAAACCGTTGGTGCGGCCGCAAATCCGGGTCTGTCGGAATGGGTCGAAGACAAGGTTGCCGAAAGCGACCGCCCCGAGCTGACCTCGGCCGGCGTTGTCGTGTCGGGTGGCCGTGGCGTGGGTTCGGAAGAGGACTTTGCCCTGATCGAGAAACTGGCCGACAAGCTGGGCGCCGCTGTTGGCGCGTCGCGCGCTGCCGTCGACTCGGGCTATGCTCCGAACGACTGGCAGGTGGGTCAGACCGGCAAGGTCGTCGCCCCCGAGCTCTACATCGCCGTGGGCATCTCGGGCGCCATCCAGCACCTCGCGGGCATGAAGGATTCCAAGATCATCGTCGCGATCAACAAGGACGAAGAAGCCCCGATCTTCCAGGTCGCAGACTTCGGCCTCGTCGCAGACCTCTTCGCCGCAGTACCAGAACTCACCGACAAACTGTGAGGGTGTCATGGAACACGTACAGATTCCCGATCCGCTCGTTGAACACGGCTTCAGTGCCTCTGTAGATCACATGTTCGACAGGGCGGTCCAGTTCCTGAACCTTTCGCCGGGTCTTGAACAGAAGATTCGCGTCTGCAACGCCACTTATACCGTGCGCTTTGGCGTCCGGCTGCGTGGTGGGATTGAAACCTTTACCGGATACCGGTCGGTTCACTCCGAACACATGGAGCCGGTGAAGGGGGGGATCCGCTATTCGCTGGATGTGAACCGGGACGAAGTCGAAGCGCTGGCGTCGCTGATGACCTACAAATGTGCGTTGGTCGAGGCGCCTTTTGGTGGCTCAAAAGGCGGCCTTTGCATTGATCCGCGCCAATATAGCGAGGAAGAGCTTGAGCGCATCACGCGCAGGTTTGCCTATGAACTCGCAAAGCGGGACCTGATCCATCCGTCACAGAATGTGCCCGCCCCCGACATGGGGACGGGTGAACGTGAAATGGCGTGGATTGCCGACCAGTATGCGCGCATGAACACGACCGACATCAACGCCCAAGCCTGTGTGACAGGCAAACCGGTGTCGGCGGGCGGAATCGAAGGCCGGGTCGAAGCCACGGGGCGCGGCGTGCAATATGGCCTGCGTGAGTTCTTCCGACATCCTGAAGACGTGGCACGGGCCGGTTTGCAAGGATCACTCGACGGAAAACGGGTGATTGTGCAAGGGCTGGGCAATGTGGGTTATCACGCGGCCAAGTTCCTGTCCGAAGAAGATGGCGCCAAGATCATTGCCATTCTCGAGCATGATGGCGGTCTGTTCAGCGCGAGCGGGCTTGATGTCGAGGCCGTGCGTCAGTGGATCCTGCAAAATGGCGGGGTGACCGGGTTTCCCGATGCCGTCTACGTTGAGAATGCTCCGGTCCTGCTTGAAGAGGACTGCGATATTCTCATCCCGGCAGCCCTTGAAGGTGTGATCAATCAGCACAACGCAGCGCGCATCAAGGCGCCCCTGATCATTGAGGCTGCCAATGGGCCGATCACATTCCAAGCCAATGAAGTTCTGCGGGCGAAAGGCACGGTGATTATTCCGGACCTCTATGCCAATGCCGGGGGTGTGACCGTCAGCTATTTTGAATGGGTCAAGAACCTGAGCCATATCAAGTTCGGACGCATGCAGCGGCGTCAGGAAGAAGCCCGACATCAGCTGGTCGTGGACGAGCTGGAACGATTGTCCAAAGCGATTGGAACGACCTGGGAATTGTCGGCGGATTTCAAGTCGCGGTACCTGCGCGGTGCTGATGAGCTTGAACTCGTGCGTTCCGGTCTCGATGACACGATGCGGAGCGCCTATCAATCCATCCGCGCGTTGTGGCATGCGCGGCCGGATATCGGGGACCTGAGAACGGCAGCCTATTGCGTGTCGATCGAAAGGATAGCCGACAGCTATCGCTCCAAGGGGCTTTGATACGATGATGATTTCGGGCCTTCGCCTTTTCTGGGGCGAAGGCCGACGTTTTATCCGCTGATTTCGGATTTGAAGGCGGATGGGGTGATTCCGAACTTGTTCTTGAACAGGCGCGAGAATTGCGCCTGATCCGAGAAACCAAAACGATAGGACACTTCCGCGATCGGCAGGCTCGGTGCCGAGGCCAGACGATCCCGCGCCGCAATCAGGCGCTGATCGCGGATTTGCTGGCTGACCGTGCCGTTCACGTCCTTGAACAGGTCATGCAGGTAGCGTTTCGAAATACCGCATCTTTCCGAGATTAGGTCTGGCGACAGGTCGGGGTTTTTCAGGTTCTCCCGAATGAATTTCTCAACCCGCGCGATGTGGGCCGAGCGAACCGCTGAAAGGTTGCTGGTGCTGGCGTCGGCGGTTTCATCAAGCGCCAACCCGAGCAGTTCCAAAAGCTGGCGTCCCACGGTTTCGCTTGCCGCTGGTCCAAGATCCGAAAGCCTTGAATGGGCTTGGTCCACCATCGAGGCAAACAAGCCAGCCGTACCCGTGGTTGCGTTGAACACCTGGGCACAGAATCGGTCGGGTTGCCGCACACGTTCCTCAAGCGCCTTGCGGCCAACCTTGAGAACAAACAGGTCATTGGGCTTTTCATAAAGGAACCGGTAGGGTTCATCGCCGCGTTCGAGGATGAAGCCCCCTGGATCACAACGCACCTCCCGCCCCAGTTGGCGGAACTCGACCGAGGTCGCCCGAGGCAGGGTGATCAGGTATTCGCCCTCGTGCGTGTCACGAATATGTGCGCGCCGACGCTCGTAGCTCAAAGGGTCCGAGGTCAGCCGGGACATGGCGACATGGCCCATGGACATGCGGCTGAGTTGGCCGTTGAAATGGATCGGATCACGAAACTGAAGCTCGAGTGGAAAGTACGAGTCATTGACCACCGCGTTCCATTTGCTGGAGCGGTGCTGCGGCTCAGTCGTGGCCGTCGAGAATGTGAGCTCGGCGGTCATATGCGTTCCTCCCATCGGAAAGCATAATCCAAAGCACCAATAAAACAAAGGAAATTGGCCACTCTGCACTCAGCGGCAAACGGTTCTGCGCTGTGCGACAAATTGTTCTGCGCAAATCTGCAAACGCTCTTGCGCTGATCGTCAAGACCGCCGCGACGCGCTGAGACAAGCTGGTTGCATGTGATCGACGTGCAGGAGGAGCACGCCAGATCGGGGGAAAACAAACACACCCGTCAGGCGGCCTTTCTGCACCCATGCAGAGGACCAGAACGAATGGCTAAGAGACAAGTTGACCCTATCACACTTTCAGTGGTGCGGGGCGTATTGGAAACGACACAGCGCGAGATGACGCTGGCCCTGGAAAAGACCGCGCGCAGCTCTGTCTTCAATCTGGCACATGATTATTCGACGGCACTGTTCAACCACACGCCCGAAATGATCCTGCAGGGTCAGGATATTCCCATTCACCTTGGATCGCTGATCCCAGCCATGAAATCGGTAGCGGGTTTCTTTGAGGGCGATATCCACGAAGGCGATCTCATCCTTCATAACGATCCGGCTTATGGCGGCAGCCACATCATCGACACCTGCATGTACTACCCGGTGTTTTATGAAGGCGAGCTGGTGTTCTGGACGGTCTGCAAGGGTCACCTGACGGATATCGGCGGTCCGGTGCCTGCGGGCTATAACCCCGAGGCCAAAGAGATCTTTGCCGAAGGTCTGCGGATTCCGCCGATCAAGCTGTGGGACAAGGGTGTTCCGCGCAACGACATCATGAACATGCTTCTCACCAACATGCGTGCGCGCCGCGACCAGGAAGGAGACTTCAACGCACTCATTGGGGCGTGCCAAGTGGGGGCGCGCAACCTGATCGCGCTGATGGACAAGTACGGCAAAGATACTGTTCAGGAGTGCATTGCCGAACTGCTCGACATGGCGAGCGCGCACATGAACGGTCTGATCGCGCAAGTGCCAGACGGAACCTATTCCGGTACGGCCGTTCTGGAAGATGCGGGCCACGGTTTCGGCGATTTCGACATCACGGCGACTGTCACGATCAAGGGTGACAGCTGTCATATTGAAATCGAAAGCCCGCCGCAGGTGCCGTATTTCATCAACTCCTACGAGGGAAACTCCTATTCCGGAGTCTATCTCGGCCTGATGATGTTCGCGCAGTTGCCGCCGCCCTATAACGAAGGTCTTTACCGCAACGTGACGGTCGACATGGGCAAGAAGGGAACGCTGTGTAACGCCCAATCGCCCGCCCCGCATATGAACTGTACTACCACGCCGATGGAGACGCTGACCGACGCGGTGCGGCTGGCCTTTGAGCAGGCCGCACCCGACAAGGTTTCGGCAAGCTGGGGCCACGCCAATGGCTGCAACATTGCCGGGTGGGACAGCCGCCATGACGAGGAATACGTCACCATGGTGTTGGCCTCGATCATCTCGGGTGCGGGTGCGACCGCCAGTCAGGATGGATGGCACGCCTGTGGGCCGGAATGCTGCTTCGGTGCTCTGACCTCGGGCGATATCGAGATGCTGGAACACAGCTATCCGATCATCATCCACGAATACGGGCTGATGGAAGACAGCGGCGGCGCGGGCAAGTTCCGTGGTGGGTCCGGTACACGCTGGGCGGTTGAACCACTCGATACCGATATGACGCTGGTGACCTTCGGGGAAGGGCGCCGCATTCCGGCCATGGGAGCCGCCGGGGCAAAATCCGAGATGGTGCATAAAAAGGTCGGTCGCCTTGAAATCACCCGCAACGGCGAAACCCAGATCATCACCGACAACGTGATCGAAACCATCAAACCCGGCGAGATCGCCGCAAACCTGAACCCCGGTGGCGGCGGTTTCGGCAACCCGTTTGAACGTGACCCCCTGAAGGTGGTCGAGGACGTCCGCAACGGCCTCGTGTCGATCGAGGGCGCCCGGCTGGACTACGGCGTGGTGATTGCTGACGCCGACACGCTTTCCATCGACGAAGACGCCACAGCTAGAGCCCGCGCTGCGGCCTGAAGCCCCTGACTGAAAGGAATATTACTATGCGAACCCAATATCGTCTGGGCATCGACGCCGGCGGCACATTCACCGACTTCATTCTTGCCGACAAAAAGGGCGGGACACGGATCTTCAAGGTTCTGTCGACCCCAACCGAGCCGACCAAGGCCATCAAGAACGGTTTGGCGCTGATCACCGAAGAAACCGGGCTGACGGCGCAGGAAATCGTGTCCAACTCGGACCTATGTATCAACGGCACCACAGTCGGCCTGAACGCGCTGATCACCCATACCGGGGCCAAGACCGGCCTGATTGCCACCAAGGGGCACGAGGACTCCATCGAGATCCGTTTGGGTCACAAGGAAGACGGTTATCGCTATGACCCGGACTATCCGCCGGCGACCATGCTGGTGCCGCGTCACCTGCGTAAGGGTGTCAGCGAGCGGGTGATCTCGGACGGGTCGGTTAAGACACCGATCAACGAGGAAGATGTGCGCGACGCCTGCCGTTACTTCGTTGCGGAAGGTGTTGAATCGGTTGCGATCAGCTTTGTCTGGTCGGTGCTGCACCCCGAGCATGAAAACCGCGCCGCCGAGATCGTGCGCGAAATGATGCCCGATGTGCGTTTGACCGTGGGCAGCCAGCTTTATCCGCAGGTGCGCGAATACACTCGCACCTCGACCGCCATCGTGAATGCCTATCTGGCGCCGATCCTGCAGCGCTATGTCGAAGCGATTGATGCCTATTTCCGTGAATTGGGCAGCCAACATCCTGTGCGCTACTTCCAGTCGAACGGCGGTCTGGCGCTTGGCAAGGTGGTCAGTGACCAGTCGGTATATGCGATTAACTCGGGTCCGGCCTCGGCACCTCAGGCAGCATTGGATGTGGCGGAACCGTGGGGTGACAAGAACATCATCACCTGTGACATGGGCGGGACATCTTTCGACATCACGCTGACCAAGGATGGTCAGGCCAACGTCAACAAGAACATCGACTTCCTGCGGTATCGCATCGGTATCCCGATGATCCAGGTAGAGACGCTTGGTGCGGGCGGTGGTTCGATTGGCTGGATCGACTCCATGGGCCTGATGCAGATGGGACCGCAGTCGGCAGGATCCGAACCCGGACCGGCGTGCTACGGACAGGGCGGTGAGAACCCGACCACGACCGACGCCAACCTTGTGCTGGGCTATCTGAATGCCGACGGACTTGTTGGTGGTCGCCTGCCGCTGGACGTGGAAAAAGCGCGTGGCGCGATCAAGACGAAACTCGCCGACCCGTTAGGTATCTCGGTCGAAAAAGCCGCGTATGGCATGTTCACAATCGTCAACAACAACATGGTCAACGCCATCCGCCGGGTGTCGGTCGAAAGGGGCTATGACCCGCGCGACTTCGTGCTGATGGGTGCCGGTGGCGCGACCGGTGCGCACATCACGGCGCTGGCGCGTGAAATGGGCATTTCCAAAGTGCTGATCTCCAAGCTGGCCTCGGGTCTGTGCGCTTATGGTCAGATCATTTCGGACGTCAAATACAACTACATGGCACCTGCACCGATCCGTTTGGAAGGGGCCGAAGCTGCCAAGAAGCTGGACAATCTTTTCAACTCGCTTGAAGCGCGCGGCAAGGTCGACCTTGCAGGTGATGGTTTCTCGGAAGAGCGGATTTCAATCCGCCGCTCGCTTGATATGCGTTATGTGGGCCAGGTGCACGAATGTACGGTCGAGATTGATCCGTTCGAAGTGACCGAGGCAACGATCGAGGACATCAAGGCCGCGTTCCACGCGCGTCACAAAGAGCTTTACACCTATGACGAGCCGCACAATGCGGTCGAAATCGTCAACGTGGAAAGCACGATTGCGGGTCACGTGGACAAGCCGGAACGCATGAAGATTGGCGCAGGTAAAGGGGCGCATGAAACCCTGAAAGGCACGCGCCCCATGGTGTTCAACGCCGACGGCATCGCCCAGGACACGCCGGTTTATGACGGCTCGCTCATGGGGGCTGGTGACACGTTGCACGGACCCGCTGTGATCGAAGAGGTCACGACCACCATCGTGGTCGAGCCTGGCTGGACCGTCAATCTGCATGACAGCGGCGTTTATGTTCTGACCGCAGATGCGGCGACAGAGCAGGGTCTGGCCGAGTCTCGCAAAGAACTGGCCGAGGCCTGAACGATGGTGCGGCGGAAAGATAAGGGTTCCTCCTTGGCGGCATCCGGGGTGACGGTGGCCTTCGGGGGGTTCAAGGCCCTGACGGACGTCACGATGAAGATCACTCCGGGTGCCGTGCATGGGCTGATTGGTCCCAACGGTGCAGGCAAGACCACGATGGTCAACACGTTGACCGGGTTTCAGGCTCCGACGACCGGGACGGTCACGCTTGGGGACAGCAATGTCGGAACCTTGCCGCCGCACAAAATGCGCCGAGCCGGTGTGGCTCGGACCTTCCAGGCCGGACGGTTGTTCCCGGGTCTGGATGTGCTGGACAACCTCGCTGTTACAGGCGTGGGTCTGGGGCACTCCCGGTCGGCCTCCGAGGCCGAAGCACTGCGGCTGCTTGACTGGATGGGCGTGCCCCATCTGGCCGAGCAGCCTGCGGCCGGGCTTCCCTATACAGATGAACGGCGCGTGGGTATCGCGCGCGCGCTGATGTTTGCGCCGGATTTCCTTCTGTTGGATGAACCGGCGGCGGGCATGTCGGAAGCCGAGGCAGCCGACCTAGCTTCCCTTATCAAACGGGTGGCTGAAGAGCTGGGCACCGGGGTTCTGCTAATCGAACACAATGTCGGGCTAGTCCTGTCGGTTTCCCACCATGTCTACGTTCTTGATGCCGGGCAGATCATCGAAGAAGGCGACGTAGACGTCATCCTTTCGAGTCAGGCCGTGCGCGATGCCTATCTCGGCTCAGATCAGGAGGCCGCGTGATGTCCAAGCTTGGAGTTTTTGACGTATCAGTGCGCTATGGAAAGGTTCCGGCGCTGACCGATGTGACCCTGCATCTGGAAGAAGGGGAGCGGGTATTCATCTCGGGTCCGAACGGGGCCGGAAAATCCTCTTTGCTCGGGGCCATCAGCGGGGCGGTTGCCACCACACATGGCCGGATAGAAATGGATGGTCACCTGCTGACCGGCAGAGCGCCCGAGGCCATTGCCCGGTTGGGTTTGTCGATGGTGCCCGAAGGGCGCGAGATTTTCGGAAGCCTTACCGTGTCCGAGAACCTGCGGGTCGGGACCGGCCTGCGCCGCGACCGGAGCGCCGTTGAAGGCGATATCGAAGAAATCTTTGAAGCTTTCCCTATACTTGGTGAACGCCGCCATGCCAGCGCGGGGGCCTTGTCCGGGGGGCAACAGCAGATGCTGGCAATTGGTCGCGCGCTCATGACCAACCCGAAACTGATGATGGTCGATGAACCATCCTTGGGCCTTGCCCCAAAGATCGTGGATCAAGTCTATGACACGCTCGTGCAGCTTCAGGAAGAGCGCGGCCTGACGCTCTTGATCGTGGAACAAAGTTCCACGCGTGCCGCTCGTGTCGGCGGCCGGATGATCCTGTTGCGCGGCGGGTCTGTCGTGGGTGATGGCGACGCTGCGGCCTTCGCCGAAAAGGACCTGCTGAGCGAGGCCTACTTCGGACAATCCAAGGCTCAACCCAAAAAGGAGGCCGCCCAATGACCTCTCTGGCTCAACTCTTTTTCGATGCCGCGTCTCTGGGAGGCATCTATGCGATGGCCGCCCTCGGGATCGCGCTGATCTTCGGGGTGATGAACCTCGTCAATTTTGCCCATGGCGAATACATCGCCTTTTGCGTCTTTGCCCTGATTGTCCCCTCGACCGAAGCGGTCGCGGTGATGTTCCTGGGCAAGGCCCCGGCCTTCCTCTTAATCCCTGTCCTCCTGGGTTTGGGGGCCGGGGCCGCAGTTGCCAGCGAATACGTGGTGTTCCGCCATATGCGCAAAGCAACGCCTGTGGCGATGATGATTTCCTCTTTCGCACTGGGTTTCGTGATCCAGAATGCCCTGCTCGCAGTCTACGGCGGGCGGCCAAAGGCGATCAGCCTGTGGCCTGATCTGAATACCCCAGTGGGTGTTCTCGGGGCACAGGTGCCTTTGCTGCAGCTGATCGTGGTTCTGACAACGCTCCTGGTGGTCTGTGCGCTGGCGCTCTTGCTGAAGAAGACCCGGCTGGGATTGGAAATGCGGGCGGCTGCTGAGAATTTCACCATGGCCCGGTTGTTGGGCGTGCGTGCGAACGTGGTCATTACCGGAGCGTTTGCATTGTCCGGGGCCCTTGCCGCCGCTGTGGCGTTGATCATGGCGACCCAGACTGGTGTGGCTGACGTGCGCATGGGTGGGCAAATCATGTTGGTGGCCTTCATCGCCACCGTCATTGGAGGGCTTGGCTCTTTGCCCGGTGCAGTCGCTGCCGGTTTCCTGATCGGCGGGGCATCGGTGCTGTTGCAGGCTTTCCTGCCGCTCGAGGTTCGGCCCTTCCGTGATGCCTTTCTCTACACGCTTGTCATCGCCTGCCTTCTGCTTCGTCCGCAAGGCCTGTTCGCGGCCAGCTCTGCCAAACCGAGGATTTGAAACATGATGGGTAAACACGCTCAAAACCGGATTTTAGCCTATTCAACCCCCTTGGTACTGATCGGTATCCTTCTGGTGTTCGTCGCCGCCGTCACTCTGACTGGAGACAAGGCGCTTGGCCGCATGGCCGCCGAAACCCTGATCCGTGTGGTTCTGGTGGTTGGTCTCTGGATCTTCGTGGGAAATTCGGGCGTCGTGAGCTTCGGTCACGCGGGATACATGGCCATTGGCGCCTATTGCTCGGCATGGCTGACGCTCAAGCCGCAGATGAAGTCACTGTTTCTGCCGGATTTGCCGTCCTGGCTCGCTCAGGCGGAATGGTCAGTGTTGCCTGCTGCCATCGCGTCGGGTCTTCTAGCGGCCTTCGTCGCACTCATTTCAGGGGCCACAATCCTGCGTCTTTCCGGCATTGCGGCTTCGATCGCGACCTTTGCCTTCCTGGCCATCGTCAATACCGTCTATTCCAATTGGGAAGGCGTGACCGGGGCAACTTCGTCGCTGGTCGGGTTGCCTCGCTACGTCGATCAATGGGTCGCCTTGGGTTGGGCCGCTGCCGCGATCATCGCTGCGAACCTTTATGCGAATTCTGCCAGCGGCCTAGCGCTGCGCGCCACCCGCGAAGACGAAGCCGCCGCAAGCGCTTCCGGCATCAACATGTATCGTCATCGTCTGTTGTCGCTTGTGGTCAGCGGCTTTTTTACCGGCATCTCCGGCGCGCTTCTGGGGCATTCCATCGGTGTGCTCAATCCCGACAGCTTCTATCTCGGCATCACGTTCATCTCGCTCGCCATGTTGGTTGTTGGCGGCATCGGGAGCCTGTCGGGCGCAGTTGTCGGTGTCCTCAGCCTGTCGGTGATGATCGAAGCGTTGGTGCGCTTTGAACAAGGCATTTCGATTGGTGAGACCCAGCTGGCCCTGCCAAGCGGCGCACAGGAGATCCTGATCGGCATCGTGATGATCCTTGTCCTGATCCTGCGCCCGAGCGGCCTCATGGCGGGCAAGGAACTGCGTATGCCGTGCTTTTCGCCGCGCTCACCTGATTACAAAACCTCCAACAACTAACCAATCCAACTGAGGAGACCTTCCAATGAAAAACACGCTTATTGCTTCTGCATTAACCCTGGCGATCGCGGCGCCCGCGCTCGCTGAGGATATCACCGTCGGTTTTGCCATTGCCAAGTCTGGCTGGATGGAAGCCTATGACACGCCTGCCGCGACCGCCGCCAAAATCCGCATTGACGAGATCAACGCCAATGGCGGTCTTCTGGGACAACAAGTGAAGTGGATCGAGGCGGACACGAAAACAGACCGCGCCCAATCTGCCAAGGCTGGCCTTCAGGTGCTTGATGGTGGTGCCGACATGATGGTCGTCAGCTGCGACTACGACTTTGGGGCGCCGGCGGCGTTGGCTGCCGAGGCAGAAGGTAAGAATTCGTTCTTCCTCTGTGCCGAGGACGTAAAGGCCGGTATCCAGGGTGTTGGCCCCAACAGCTTCTCCGGTTCGGTGCTTGCTGCCGTTCAGGGCGCGACCATGGCCGAATGGTCCAAGGCCAAGCGCGACGCCAAGACCGGTTACGTGCTGCTTGATACTACTATCGAATACAACAAGGGTATCTGCACCGGCTTTGACTGGATGTTCCCCAAAGCGGGCGGAGAGATTGTCGGGCGTGACACGTTTAAGAACAATGATGCTTCGATCGCCAGCCAGATCAGCCGTATCAAGGCGCTTCCGCAGGAACCGGATGTCATCATGCTGTGTTCCTACATCCCGGGTGCCGCTGCCGCAGTGCGTCAGATTCGGGCAGCGGGTATCAACTCTCTGATCCTAAACGGCTCGGCGGTAGACGGGTCTTATTGGCTTGATGCGACGCCGAACCTGTCCGGTTTTGTGGTACCGGTGCAGGGTTCGATCTATGGAGACGACCCCCGCGCGGCAGTGGAAGCCTTCAATGTAGCTTATGAGGCAGCTGCAGGCGCGCGCCCGGCCAGCCAGTACGCCTATCCGGGTTACATCCTGATCGACCTGTGGGCCAAGGCCGTGGAACGTGCAGGTACCGTTGACGGGGCGGCTGTGACTGCTGCCTTGGAGCAGATGAATGGCGAGCCCACCGCGTTCGGTCCGCGTACGTTTACGGGAGAACTGCACCATCAAAACTCGGCGGAAATGCAAATCATCGAGATCACGGACGGGACCCCTGCTGCCGTGGACAGCTGGACGATCAGCGAGGCCGTTCCGTTGGGCGTTTTGCTGAAAAAGTGACCTGACGCATTTTCGAATGTGAAGGACCCGAAGCGCCTCTTGTTGGAAACAAGGGGCGCCTTATGAAACAGAGGGCGGCGACCTTGCTACTCCTCAGTTGCTGGCAAGCAATTGATATCCGGGAACGGTGAAGGAACGGACTGATGTAATCGGCGCTGTGCCGATCCATGTGGTCCGATCAATCACCAACAAGGCGCTGCCGGGCTCGGTTGCCAGCATTTTGGCGGTCTCTTCATCCGCAGATATTGCATAGATCCGCAGGTCAAAACGTGTGTAGGGCTTGTTGCGCACCAGCCATTCATTTGCACTGTAACGCGTCAAATCAACATCAAGAATTTCCGGCGCGGTTTCCAGGCTCACCCAGCGGTCTTCAAGAATGTGTGGATTGTGGTCTGCCAGATGCAGCGCCTGTACTCGCAACATCGGGATTGGCTCAACCTGCTCAAGCTTGGCCGCGATGTCCCGAGGCATGGGCAGTTCCCGCCAATCTATCAACTGGTATCCGTAAGTGGCGCCGCTTTTTTCAACTTCCAGTCGGGTAATCGGGATGTCGAGCGTCGCCCTCGAAACCGGGTCTGTGCGGACATGGGTGCCGCCTTTGCGTTTGCGTTCGATCAGTCCGGTGTCGGAAAGGTCCTGCATGGCGCGTTGCACCGTGGTGCGCGCGCAGCCGAATTGTTCGGCAATGTCCGCGTCACGCGGCAGCTTGTCTCCGGGAGCGTATGTGCGATCAAGAATTTGGTCACGAATCCGGTCCCTCACTTCTTTCCAGGACTGGCGTTCTGCATTCATATTTCCTGCTCCAGCTCTCCCATGACCTTGATGAAATCCATTGTTATACGGTCGCGGGCAACGTGACGACCGTCTTTCACGACGTGGCGCCCGGCACTCCAGATATCGGTGATGCAGTCCTGACCGTGACCGCCGAAAATCAGCGTGTCCAACGCCATGTCGTCGCGCCGGTTGACCCCCCATTCGTTATCGAGATCAAGCGCGATGATGTCCGCAAGCATTCCGGGTGCAAGTTTGCCGCTTTGCCGCCCGCCCGCTTGAGCGCCTCCTGCATTCGCTGCATCGAATAGCACGCGACCGGTGGAACGAGCCGGAGTTGCCAGGGAGGCGCGGTTGCGATCCCGCAGACGCTGCGAATACTCAAGCGTCTTAAGCTCGTCGAACAAGGCAATGTGCACGTTTGAATCGGAGCCAAAGCCAATGCGCCCACCTTCGGCCAGAAACTGCGTGCCGTTGAAGATACCGTCTCCAAGGTTGGATTCCGTGATTGGGCAAAGCCCGGCAACCGCGCCGGATCTTGCCAAGCTCCGGGTCTCTGTTTCGATCATCTGGGTGGAGTGGATCAGGCACCAGCGATCATCAACATCCTGATTGTTCAAGAGCCACTCCGTCGGCCGTGCGCCCATATGGGCAACCACTTCTTCGACCTCTGCAACCTGTTCGGCCAGGTGCATGTGGATCGGCCCGCCTGTGGACAAGGCGATTGACCGGGCAAGACCTTCGGCATCAACTGCGCGCAAGGAATGGGGTGCCGCACCAATTGTGAAATCCGCAGGCCCATCAGTTAGGGCGCGCGCTGCCCTTTCGTGCAAGCGTTGAAACTGATCCGGATCATTTCCAAAACGCTTCTGGCCGCCGTGCAGTGGTCGGGCGTCACACCCGCCGTGCTGGTATAACACCGGTAGAAGGGTGAGACCGATGCCGACATCCATGGCCGCCTGCACGATGCGTTCAGACATTTCGGCAAGATTTGAATAGCTTTTCCCGCCACGATCGTGGTGCAGATAATGAAACTCGGCCACGCTGGCATAACCGGCCTCCAGCATTTCCAGAAACACTTGCGCGGCGATTGACTGCACCTGCTTCGGTGTCAGTTGGTCGAGGAACTTGTACATCAGGCGCCGCCAGCTCCAAAAGCTGTCACTCGCGTTCGGCCCCCTAGCTTCGGTCAGCCCCGACATGGCACGCTGGAAGGTATGGCTGTGTAGGTTCAGGGGGGCGGGCAGCAGCAAACTTACGGTCGAATTTGCTCCCGTTGGGGTCGTCTCGATGTAAGCGATTCTTCCATTCTCGATCCCGATCTCAACATCGTTTTGCCAGCCGGTTTCGGTAAGGGCCTGTTTTGCGATGATTTTCTTCACAGCGGGAGTCCATTGACTTAATATGTAGCGTCATATTATTTTTATGTAGCTACATAATCAAGGGTAAACAATGTTCGCGCCTCTCCTGTTGACGAACCTGACCGTTGCAACCATGGCTCCTGATGCGGTTGATTACGGTTTGTTGGATGATGCTTCGATCGTCATCGAGGATGGTCGGATCGCCTGGGTTGGGCGGGCGGAGGAGCGGCCATCCGGATTTGCTGGTCTTCCACCACAATCTCTTGCGGGGCGTTTGGTGACGCCAGCGCTGATCGATTGCCACACCCATATCGTGCACGGTGGCAACCGAGCGCGTGAGTTCGAAATGCGTCTGAAAGGCGCCTCTTATGAAGAGATCGCGCGCGCTGGAGGCGGTATTGTCTCTACTGTGACAGCCACCCGAGAGGCGTCGGAAGAGGAGCTTTTGAAGTCTGCCTTGCGATTGGCGGACTGCCTGATTGCAGAGGGAGCAACCTGCATCGAGGTCAAATCTGGCTATGGGCTCGATCAGGATACGGAGCTGAAAATGCTGCGCACCGCGCGCAAGATCGCTGACATGCGCCCCTTGCGTGTGGTGACAACGTTCCTCGGTGCCCATGCGGTTCCGCCCGAATATGCCGGGCGAGACGGTGCCTATATCGACGAAGTGTGTATTCCAGCATTGCGCGCGGCCCATGCGGAAGGGCTGGTCGATGCGGTGGACGGGTTCTGCGAGGGGATTGCGTTTCAGCCCGACCAGATTGCACGCGTGTTCGATGTCGCCAAGGAACTTGGTCTGCCGGTCAAGTTGCATGCCGAGCAGTTGTCGAACCTTGGTGGAGCGAAACTTGCCGCCAGCTATGGGGCGCTGTCGGCGGATCACATCGAGTATCTGGACGAAGACGGAGTGGCGGCCATGGCCAAGGCCAACACAACGGCCGTTATCTTGCCCGGCGCCTACTATACATTGCGGGAAACCCAAAAGCCGCCCGTTGCGGCTCTGCGCGAAATGGGTGTTTCCATGGCGTTGGCAACAGACGCCAATCCGGGCTCGTCGCCTCTGACCTCGCTACTTCTGACAATGAACATGGGGTGCACGCTCTTTCGGATGACCCCGGAAGAGGCATTGGCCGGCGTGACGCGCAATGCCGCTCGCGCCCTTGGGTTGAGCGACTGTGGCACAATCGAAGTAGGCAGACGTGCGGATCTCGCTGTGTGGGATGTCGCCCATCCTTCAGAGCTGGCTTATCGCATCGGGTTCAACCCTCTTTTCAAACGCTTTTTCGGAGGACACGCATGAGCGTGCTGAATCTTACTCCCGGTGCGGCCACATTGGCGCAGCTGGCGGATGTCTATTGGAATGAGACTTCGGTCGCCTTGGACCTATCATGCAAACCCGCCGTGGAAGAGGCAGCCAGCCGGATTGCTGCCGCTGCGGCGGGAGAGGTTGCTGTTTATGGCGTCAATACCGGCTTTGGCAAACTGGCAAGCCTGAAAATCGCCCCCGAAGATACAGAAACACTGCAGCGCAATCTGATCCTGTCCCATTGCTGCGGGGTCGGGGAACCAATCGCGCGCCGCCTGGCCCGGTTGGTGATGACCTTGAAACTGTTGAGTTTTGGGCGTGGTGCCTCGGGTGTGCGCTGGGCGCATGTCGAACTGTTGCAAAACATGCTGGCGCGTGGCGTCACCCCAGTGATCCCGGCACAGGGGTCCGTCGGGGCGTCCGGTGATCTGGCACCCCTGGCCCACATGACAGCGGTTGTGATTGGAGAAGGCGAGGCTGAATACAAAGACGAAGTAATGCCCGGGGCAATCGCGTTGGAAAGGGCTGGGTTGCGCCCGATCCCGCTCGGCCCAAAAGAAGGTCTTGCTTATATCAACGGCACGCAGTTTTCCACTGCTTTTGCGTTGGCCGGATTGTTTGAAGCGTGGCGCGCTTCGCAGAATGCTCTAGTGATTTCGGCCATGTCAACTGACGCAATCATGGGGTCGACCGCACCGCTGCAGCCGGAAATACACGCACTTCGCGGCCAGCCCGGCCAGATTGCGGCTGCCGCTGCGATGCGCGCTGTTCTGTCGGGAAGTGAAATCCGCGAAAGCCACCGCGAAGGCGATACCCGCGTACAGGATCCCTATTGTATCCGGTGTCAGCCGCAGGTGACTGGTGCGGCGATGGACCTGTTGCGTCAGGCATCAGTTACGCTGGAAATCGAGGCAAATGCCGCTACCGACAATCCGCTGGTTCTGACCGAAGCCGGAATGATTGTTTCAGGTGGGAACTTTCATGCCGAACCGGTGGGTTTTGCGGCGGACATGATCGCCTTGGCGGTTTCTGAAATTGGCGCGATCGCACAGCGCCGCATTGCTCTGATGGTCGACCCGACCCTGAGTCATGACCTGCCGCCATTCCTGACACCGAAACCCGGCTTGAACTCGGGGCTGATGATTGCGGAAGTCACGACTGCGGCCCTGATGAGTGAAAACAAACACTTGGCCAACCCCTGTGTAACGGACTCGACCCCGACCTCTGCCAATCAGGAGGACCATGTGTCGATGGCGGCCCACGGGGCGCGACGGTTGGGGCAGATGTGCGAAAACCTCAACCAAATTCTTGGTGTCGAGATCTTGTGCGCCGCTCAGGGGATCGAATTCCGCACGCCGCTGACGACAAGCCCGATTTTGCGAAAGGCGATGAAGCGCCTGCGCGACGAAATCCCGGCGCTTCAGGAGGATCGCTACATGGCCCCTGATCTTACAATGGCCAAGAACTTGGTCGCATCTGGGGCAATTCTAAACGCTCTGGACATTGACCTTCCGGAGCTTGGCCGGTGAACGTGTACGACGTTAGCAACGGAGATGGTCCGATTGTTTTGGGGCAGCCACATGGCGGCACCTTTGTGCCACCCGATATTGCGGATCGCCTGAATGACACCGGCAAGACGCTGGCCGATACCGACTGGCACATATCGCGGCTTTTTGAGGGGCTCTTGCCGGATGCCACCGTGGTGCGTTCAAACGTGCACCGGTATGTGATCGATGCCAATCGCGACCCGGAAGGCGCGTCGCTTTATCCGGGGCAGAATACAACGACGCTGGTGCCCCTGACAGATTTCGATGGTCGGCCGATCTGGAGTGCCGGGAAGGAGCCAACGGAGGATGAGATCGCCGCCCGCCGGACGTCCTATCACACGCCATATCATGATGCATTGCGGGCGGCACTCGATCGTGTGCGGGCCAAACATGGCGTGGCGATACTATTTGACTGCCACTCGATCCGCTCCAACATCCCGTTTCTGTTTGAGGGCGAATTACCCGTCTTCAATACAGGCACCAATCTTGGCGTGACCTGCGCGCCCGAAATCGAGGTCGTGGTTGCCGATGTGGCGCAAGCGTCGGGCATGGATGCGGTTCTCAATGGTCGTTTCAAAGGGGGGTGGACGACGCGCCACTACGGCAAGCCACGCGCCGGGATTCATGCAATCCAGATGGAGATTGCGCAACGCGCATATATGGATGAGGTCGCCCCCTGGACCTATCGCCCCGACCGGGCCGCACAACTGCGGCCCCATCTGAAAGCCATACTGCACAAGTTGTCCGAAATCGCCTGTTCAGGCGGTTTGACCCGTCAAGGAGACCCGACATGAGCGATCCCCGAAAAAACAGCCGAGACGTTTATCCGCCCACGGGACCCGAATTGAACGCCAAAAGCTGGCTGACCGAGGCCCCCCTGCGGATGCTGATGAACAACCTGCACCCGGACGTCGCGGAAAACCCGCATGAGCTGGTGGTCTATGGCGGGATTGGCCGGGCAGCCCGCACCTGGAGGGATTTCGACCTTATTGTCGAAAGCCTCAAGGAGCTGGAGGCGGACGAAACTCTCGTGGTTCAGTCGGGCAAGCCTGTTGCCATCGTGAAAACGCACAAGGACGCGCCTCGGGTTCTGATCGCGAATTCCAACCTTGTGCCGCACTGGGCCAACTGGGATCACTTCAACGCGCTCGATAAAAAGGGCCTGATGATGTACGGTCAGATGACGGCGGGGTCATGGATTTATATCGGGTCACAGGGCATCGTCCAGGGTACCTATGAAACATTCATGGAAGCGGGCCGTCAGCACTATGGAGGCGATCTCTCCGGGCGTTGGATTCTGACCGGTGGTCTTGGTGGCATGGGAGGCGCGCAACCTCTTGCTGCAGTTATGGCCGGCGCCTGCTGCCTTGCGGTGGAATGCGACGAAAAAAGCGCCGACTTCCGCCTGCGCACCCGCTATGTCGATGAGAAAACGCACTCTCTGGACGAAGCGCTAGAGATGATCGCCCGCTGGACCAAGGCGGGCGAAGCCAAGTCGGTGGCGCTGATCGGTAATGCAGCCGACATATTCCCGGAAATTCACAAGCGCGGAATCCGCCCTGACATCGTAACCGATCAGACCTCGGCGCATGATCCGGTGAACGGTTACTTGCCGCAGGGCTGGAGTGTGGGCGAATGGCGCGCCAAGGCCGAAACTGCGCCCAAGGAAGTTGAGAAAGCCGCCCGTGCGTCAATGCGGGTCCAGGTCGAAGCAATGGTCGCCTTCCACGAAGACGGCGTGCCCACGGTGGACTATGGCAATAACATTCGCCAGATGGCGCTGGAGGAGGGGTTGGAGAACGCCTTCGCCTTCCCGGGCTTCGTCCCGGCCTATATCCGCCCGCTGTTCTGTCGTGGGATTGGTCCGTTCCGCTGGGCAGCGCTGTCAGGTGATCCCGAGGACATCTACAAGACCGACCTGAAGGTCAAGGAACTGCTGCCGGACAACAAACACCTCCATAATTGGCTGGACATGGCACGCGAGCGGATCAGTTTTCAGGGGTTGCCCGCGCGTATCTGTTGGGTCGGTCTGGGAGATCGCCATCGCCTGGGTCTCGCATTCAACGAAATGGTGAAGAACGGCGAGCTGAAGGCCCCGGTGGTCATTGGTCGTGACCATCTGGATAGCGGCTCTGTCGCTTCGCCCAATCGGGAAACCGAAGCAATGATGGATGGATCGGACGCAGTTTCCGACTGGCCGCTTCTGAATGCGCTGGTCAATACTGCGTCGGGGGCAACATGGGTCAGCCTGCATCACGGTGGTGGCGTTGGCATGGGGTTTTCTCAGCATGCGGGCGTGGTGATTTGTGCGGACGGCTCGGATGACGCCGCCAAACGGTTGGAACGCGTGCTTTGGAATGACCCGGCGTCGGGCGTCTGGCGTCACGCGGACGCTGGCTATGAACTCGCCAAGGACTGCGCACGGGTGCACGGTTTGCGGCTTCCTGCAATTCTCGGGTAGCCATCAGGATTTGGTCAAACATGGAGGTGGATTTGGGTGCCACCAACGCGGTGTGGCTGATGTATAGGATCCCCTAAGATAATGCCCCGCGTCTTTTGGCGGGGCATCTGAATCAAAAGGACTCACGCACGCTTCGATCGAAATCCGCAGTGCTATGGGGCATCCTACACCCTCTCAGAAATCCAAATTCTCAACGCTGAGCGCGTTTTTCTGGATGAACTCTCGACGGGGTTCGACGACGTCGCCCATCAACTTGGTGAAAAGGTCGTCAGCTTCGGCCATGTCCTCGACCTTGACCTGCAACAATGTGCGGGCGTCTGGATCGAGCGTGGTTTCCCAAAGTTGATCCGGGTTCATCTCGCCCAGACCTTTGTAGCGCTGTAGGGACAGCCCCTTCTCGCCTTCTTTCAGGATGGCATCCAGCAGGTCCAGTGGACCGTGGATGATTTGCGCTCGATCCTTGCGGTTCAGAGTCGCCGAGGTGCCATAGATTTCTTGCAGGCTCTGCGTGAAGCTGCCGGTTTTGCGCGCCTCGCCCGAGCGCAGCATGGGGCCGTCCAGCGTGCGCACCTCTTCCACACCACGCAATATGCGCGCGAGACGGATACCGTGGTCTTGCGTGATCCGACCCTGCCAGCCACGCTCGTACTCCAGCGCGATAAGGTCGAGTCGGGCTGCAACCTTGTCGGCCACGCCCTGCAGGTCGGCATCTACCGCACCAGGTACAAAGGCTCCGGCAATGGCAGCCTGTTCAAGGATATGGCGCGGATAATGTGTTGGGAATGCATCCAGCACGCGTTTGAGTTGACGAGCCTCGCCCACAACGCGCGCCAAATCTTGTCCGATAATCTCTTCGCCAGAACCCAGACGCAGCGAGGCACCCTCGATGCCTTGTTCGATCAAGTAGTCATCCAGCGCGGCCTGATCCTTGAGGTAAACCTCGGATTTGCCACGTGCCACTTTATAGAGCGGCGGCTGGGCAATGTAGAGGTGCCCTTTTTCGATCAGTTCCGGCATCTGACGATAGAAGAAGGTCAGGAGCAGCGTGCGTATATGTGCGCCGTCCACGTCGGCGTCAGTCATGATGACGATCTTGTGGTAGCGAAGTTTGTCGATGTTGAATTCGTCCCGGCCAATCCCGGTGCCAAGCGCCATGACAAGGTTGCCGATCTCCTGGGACGACAGCATGCGGTCGAACCGGGCGCGTTCCACGTTCAGAATCTTGCCGCGCAGGGGCAGAATGGCCTGGGTCATCCGGTCCCGCCCGGTCTGGGCCGATCCACCCGCCGAATCCCCCTCGACGAGGAAGACTTCGGTTTTGGATGGGTCTTTCTCGGAGCAATCCTTGAGTTTCCCGGCGAGAAAGTTCACATCCATTGCCGTTTTCCGGCGGGTGAGTTCACGGGCCTTGCGCGCGGCTTCGCGGGCATGCGCGGCTTCGACGATCTTGGTCACGATCACCTTGGCCTCGGTGGGGTTTTCCTCGAACCATTCGGCCAGTTTCTCGTTCATCAGCCCTTCGACAGCCGGGCGCACCTCGGATGAAACAAGCTTGTCCTTGGTTTGGGAGGAGAATTTCGGATCAGGCACCTTGACCGAGAGCACGCAGGTGAGACCTTCGCGGGCGTCATCACCGGTAAAGGAGACCTTCTCTTTTTTTGCGATCCCGCTTTCCTGAGCATATTTTTGCAACGTCCGGGTCAGCGCTCCCCGGAAGCCCGCCATATGGGTGCCGCCATCCCGCTGAGGGATGTTGTTGGTAAAGGGTAAAACGGTTTCGTGATAGCTGTCATTCCACCACATCGCGACCTCAACGCCGATGTCGTCGCGTTCACCCTTCACATAGATCGGGGCTTCCATCATAGGGGTTTTGTGGCGGTCGATATATTTGACGAATTCCTTCACGCCACCGTCATAGAAAAGCTCTGTGCGCAGCGGCTCGGCGGGACGTTCATCTTCGAGAATAATCCGCACGCCCGAGTTCAGGAAGGCCAATTCGCGCAGGCGTTTTTCCAGCGTTTCGAACGAATACTCGAGGTTGGAGAACGTGTCGGTCGAGGCAAGGAAGCGTACCTCGGTGCCCTTGCGGCCATTGGCATCGCCTACGACACGCAGATGCTCAGAGGTTTCGCCGTGTTCGAATTTGGCAAAATGCTCTTTGCCATCGCGCCAGATGCGCAGCTCAAGCCAGACAGACAGGGCGTTCACAACTGAAACGCCCACACCGTGCAGACCACCCGACACCTTGTAGGAGTTGCTGTCGAACTTACCGCCGGCGTGTAGCTGGGTCATGATGACTTCGGCAGCCGATACGCCTTCCTCGGGGTGAATGTCGACCGGGATGCCACGCCCGTTGTCGCTGACCGAAACCGAGTTGTCGGCGTGGATTTTCACATTCACGGCGTCGGCATGACCAGCCAGCGCCTCGTCAATGCCGTTATCCACGACCTCGTACACCATGTGGTGCAGGCCCGAGCCATCATCGGTATCACCGATATACATGCCGGGCCGCTTTCGAACAGCTTCCAAGCCTTTGAGAACTTTGATGGAATCCGCGCCGTATTGCTCGGTGTTTTGCGCGTTGTCAGACATTCATGCCGCCCTTTTTCGTTTCACGAGTTTATATCGGCCTTTGGGGGGGATGTCACGCAATTGACCGATTTTTCCACCAACGTTACGGCGCGTATCAGCGACTTTCCGAAACCTCGGAAATGCCTTGGGTTTCGGTCACTTCGAGATACTGTGCGCGTTCGCCCAACGCCTCGAATAGCCCCGGTTCCGTGCCTGTCATCCAGGCCTGCGCGCCCAGTGCGCAAATCTCGTCGTAGAGCGCCGCGCGCCGGTCCTGATCCAAATGTGCCGCTACCTCGTCCAGCAACAACAAGGGCGCGGCCCCTAAGTCCTGTTTCAGCGCACGGGCATTGGCCAGGATCAGTGACACCAACAGCGCCTTTTGCTCGCCCGTCGAACAGTCCCGCGCCGGAACGCCCTTGGCCGCAAAAACCCCGTGGAGGTCGCTGCGATGCGGTCCGACCAATGCACGTCCGGCTGCGATGTCGCGAAAGCGGCTCTCTGTCAGGGCGGCCCGCAGTTCCTCTTCCGTGTCTGGCATGCTGCCTTCGCTTTGGGTCAACTTCAGTTCAGCGGTCGGAAAGGCTGTCTGGGCCGCTTCCTGCGCCTTGCCGAGGCGCTCTAAGGCCTGTTGGCGGTTCTGGTGAATGCGATGCCCCGACGCTGCCATCTGACGCTCCAGCGCGGCATACCAATGGGCATCGCTCACTTGTTCCTTGAGCAATCGATTGCGTTCGCGCATGGCCTTTTCATAGGCAAGCGCCGCCTCGGCATGATCGGGAAAGAAGCTGAGCGTCATGCGGTCCAGAAACCGCCGCCGCCCGTCTGCGCCCTCGATCCACAGCCGATCCATAGCAGGGATCAGCCAGAGCACCCGCGAAATGCGCGCCAGCGCGGTCTGAGGGGCGGCTTTGTCGTCGATTCGAACCTGCCGCGCCGTGCCACCTTCCGAGCGGATATCAATCTCGTGGGTTTGGTCGCCGGAGTGCAAAAGGCCCGAGAGTTTCCAGCCCAACGCCTCGGGGCGGCGGGTCATGTCCTCGGCGCTGGCGCGGCGCAGGCCACGCCCCGGAGAAAACAGTGAGACTGCCTCAAGGATATTGGTTTTGCCCGCCCCATTGGGACCAAAGATCGCAATGGGCCGCGGGTCACAGGCGATCGACGCCTTCTTGTGCGAGCGGAAATGCGAGAGCGACAGGTTTGACAGATGCAGAGACCCCATGCCGCCCTTTCATTGTTCCAAAAATGCGCGCGCCGCAGGCAGCGGCACGCAGGTCACACGCGCATCGGCATCACAACATAGACTGCGCTGGTATCATTACCTTCGCGCATCAGGGTCGGATCACCGGCCGAATTGAACAGGAACACGGCGTTTTCGCGATCCACCTGGCTGGCAATTTCGAGCAGGTATTTCGCGTTGAAGCCAATTTCCAGACGCTCGTCGCCATAGGCAACGGCCAACTCTTCTTCGGCAGCTCCGCTATCCGGGGCGTTGACCGACAGGATAAGGCGGTCTTCGTCGAGTTGCAGTTTCACGGCGCGCGAGCGTTCGGACGACACGGTGGCGACCCGGTCGACGGCTTGAGCAAACTCCGTGGCGTCCACTTCCATCTTGCGGGTATTTCCGGCGGGGATCACACGGGTGTAATCCGGGAAGGTGCCGTCAATCACCTTGGAGGTCAGCGTGATGTCGGGTGTGGCAAAGCGCACCTTGGTTTCCGAGACGGACACGGCGATGGACATGTCATCGTCGTCCAGAAGCTTGCGCAATTCGCCGACGGTCTTGCGCGGCACAATCACGCCGGGCATGTCCGAGGCACCATCGGGCAGGTCCGCATCAATGCGTGCGAGGCGGTGACCGTCTGTAGCGACGCAGCGCAGCACCTTGCCGCCGTCGGCGTCGGACACATGCATGTAGACACCGTTCAGGTAATAACGGGTCTCTTCGGTAGAAATGGCGAATTTCGACTTGTCGAACAGGCGACGCAGCACGGGTGCGGGGGCCGAAAAGTTGCTGGAATACTCCGAGCTCGCCATGACCGGGAAGTCTTCCTTGGGCAGAGTGGCCAGCGAGAAGTTGGACCGGCCCGCTTCCACGGTGAGACGCCCAGCGGCGCCGTCATCAGTAAGCGTGACGAGCGCCCCGTCGGGAAGCTTGCGCACGATCTCATGCAGCGTGGTCGCCGCAACAGTGGTGGCGCCGGCGCGTTCGACCATGGCGGGCGCCTTGTCGACAACCTCGATATCCAGATCGGTCGCGCGGAACTGAACCGTGTTGCCTTCGGCCTCGATCAGGACGTTCGCAAGGATCGGGATGGTGTTGCGGCGTTCAACAACAGACTGCGCCTGAGAAACGGCCTTGAGCAGCACACCACGTTCGATACTGAGTTTCATATCCTCTTCCCTCATCCATGCCGGGGAGGGGCAAGGTAACGCAATCCCCCGTCGGCTCAAGCTTTTTGTTGTTTTTTCCGACGCTTTCAGGGGAGCGTCAAGACGTGGAGAGAAATGCGGGTGCGTTTGGGGGTGGTTTTTCCTGCAAACCGCCAGAGTCGCGGCATTCCGGCGTCACCGGCGAGGGGCCAAGGCGTTTAAAAACGCCTTGGAAATCGGTTTTGACTTGCTTGTCGCTCAGGCTTCGAGTGCACGGCGCAGAAGTTCGAGGTCTTCGGCCATTTGACCATCCTGTGCGCGCAGCTCTTCGATGCGCTTGACGCCATGCATGACCGTAGTGTGGTCGCGCCCGCCGAAACGGCGCCCGATCTCGGGCAGCGAACGCGACGTTAACTGTTTGCAAAGATACATCGCCACCTGCCGCGGGCGGGCAAAGGTGCGTACCCGTTTCGGGCCGATCATGTCCGAAAGGCGAATGTTGTAATGCTCGGCCACCTTGCGCTGGATTTCCTCGACCGAAATCTTGCGCTCGGACGCGCGCAGAACGTCCGAAAGGCAATCCTGCGTCAGTTCCATGGTGATCTCGCGGCCCACGAGCGAGGCGAAGGCAAAGAGACGGGTCAGAGCGCCTTCGAGAACGCGCACATTGGTTGAAATCCGATGCGCGAGGAACTCGAGAACACCATCCGCAAGCTGAAGCTCGGGGTATTGTGCGCGGTAGCTGTCGACCTTGGATTGCAGAATGCCAAGGCGCAACTCGTAGTCGGTCGGATGCAGGTCCACAACGAGGCCGCATTGCAGGCGGCTCTTGATGCGGTCTTCGAGATCCTTGATTTCGCCCGGTGCCCGGTCGGCAGAGATGATGATCTGCTTGTTCTGATCCACCAGCGCGTTGAAGGTATGGAAAAATTCTTCTTGTGTGCTGTCCTTGCCAGCGATGAACTGAACATCGTCGACCATGAGAACGTCGACCGACCTGAACATTTCCTTGAAGTCCATCATCTTGCGGTCGCGCAGAGCCTGAACGAAACGGTACATGAATTGCTCTGCCGAAAGATAGAGCACGTTCAATTCCGGGCGACGGGCCTGAAGCTCCCATGCGATGGCGTGCATCAGGTGGGTTTTGCCCAAGCCGACGCCCCCATAAAGGAACAGTGGGTTGAATGTGACCGGACCACCCTCGGCCACGCGGCGCGCGGCGGCATTGGCCAACTCGTTTGGCTTGCCGACAACGAAACTATCGAAAGTGAAGCGCGGATCAAGCGGGGCCCCAGCGATGTCATTATCACGGGTATCCTCGGCCTTCGGAGCGGCTGGCTTGGCTGCCGGCGAGGCCGCTGGACGGGTGGACAGGTTGGCGGGAACCTTGAAGTTGATACGCTGAACGGATGCACCCGACTTGGTGAGTTGATGCAAAATCAGGTCGCCATAGTTCTGCGAGACATAGTTCCCGATGAAATTGGTTGGCACGTGGAATGTCGCAACGCCCTCCGAAACCTCGGAAAACTCGATGGGTTCAATCCAGGTTTTGTAGTTGTTCTGCCCAATTGTCTTGAGAAGGTCTTGCCGCAATACGCCCCATTGTTCCTGTGTCATCTGTCCCCGTTTTCCTTCAGCCGTGCGTGCCCGGGCTCCGCCCGGTCTATCCCATACTTCCCGAAACACATCATTCTGGCGGAAGGAAGTTACGGCTTCCTTGAACAAACGTTACCCCTCTCGCCCGGAGTCCCATTTCCGGCCAAGTTGTTTGTCAAATGCGCATGTGCGCAATTCCATAGGAACAGGTGCAGACCATACAAACCCGAGACCCGATCGGTCGGCGCTCTGGCAGAGTGCTCCCGAAGAGTCGCCCGGAATGGCACAAACCATTACGTTTTGGCGTCTGTTCCCCCCAACGCGATGTGAATCGCAAGACTGAAATTAGCAAGTTGATCCGTGGCCCGGCAACTGATCTTCGAACTTGACTCGGGGTTTTGCCAAAAAGAATCTCCAAGCCTGATTTTGGCCCGGGGAAAAACAAAAAGACGCCACCAATGGTGACGTCTTTTCAATCAATAACTTGGCGCCGAAATCAGGCCAGAGCTTTGACCCGTGCCGCGAGGCGGGACATTTTCCGCGAAGCGGTGTTCTTGTGGTAGACGCCCTTGGTGACGCCGCGCATCAGTTCGGGCTGGGCTGCGCGAAGTGCCGCGGTTGCGGCTTCCTTGTCGCCGGAGGCGATGGCTTCTTCAACGTTGCGCAGGAAAGTACGGATGCGCGAACGGCGTGCTTTGTTGACGGCCAGACGGCGCTCGTTCTGACGTGCGCGTTTCTTTGCTTGGGGCGAATTTGCCATGAATCTTGGACCCTTACTTGGTTCGGTGCGTTGGTTGATGCGTGCCACGTCCCGAACGGGCCTCTCCCGGTTGGAGAGAATCGATTCAAGCCTGAGCGGGCTGCACGCGCATGTATGGGGGCGGCGTATAGCTTCTTTGGGTCGGTTTGCCAAGGCGAATCTGAGTCGGCCGGGGAGCGGCGAAAAACGGGCATCGGTATCGCGTCGGTATAACGTCGGTATTGCGTCGGTATTTCCAGAACGACTCAGGCGATCCGGTGCCCGGGGCGTGGCTCCGGCCATTTCCGAAAAACATTCCGGGCCCGTCAACACGGACGCATGAAAACGCCGCCTGGCGAGCGCGGGCGGCGTGAATTGCGGCTGGTGATCTGACGCTTACTTGTCGCGGAATTGCGGCTGGCGCTTTTCGATGAACGCGGCCATGCCTTCCTTCTGATCCTCGGTTGCAAACAGCGAATGGAACACGCGGCGTTCGAACAGCAGGCCCTCGGCCAGGGTGCTTTCGAAGCTTCGGTTCACTGCCTCTTTCGCGGTGCGTGCCGTGAGAAGCGATTTCTCGGCGATTTTCTGGGCAGCGCCCAGCGCTTCTTCCATCAGCTTCTTGGCCGGGACGACGCGGCTGACCAGCCCGGCGCGCTCGGCCTCTTCGGCGTCCATGAAGCGGCCCGTCAGGTTCATGTCCATCGACTTGGCCTTGCCCACGGCGCGGGTCAGGCGCTGAGAGCCACCGATCCCGGCAATGACACCGAGGTTGATTTCCGGCTGGCCGAACTTGGCCGTATCGGACGCAATGATGAAATCACAGGCCATTGCCAGCTCACACCCACCGCCCAGCGCGTAGCCGGACACGGCGGCGATCACGGGCTTACGGATCTGTTGGATGCCGTCGCCAAGGGCGGCGAACAGGTTGGCCGCGTTCACCTCGGCAAAGCTCATCGAGGCCATTTCCTTGATGTCGGCACCGGCGGCAAAGGCTTTCTCGGAGCCGGTCAGGACGATGCAACGCACCTTGTCATTGGCATCGGCCTCTTCCAGCGCCTGCATCAGTTCGCGGGTGAGGGTCTGATTCAAGGCGTTCAGCGCATCGGGGCGGTTCAGCTTGATCAGGGCAACGTGGTCTTCGATTTCGACGATGATCGTCTCAAAAGCCATGGCTTCGTGCTTTCTTTTGTTCCGGTCAGGAGTGATTCCTTACCATCTGCGCGCCATGGATCAAGTTATCTTTGGCATTGCGCGCAGTAGAAGGAAGATCTCCCGGACTGCGTGATTCGCCGGATCGTGCCATCGCACCCCGTCTTTCGGCAGCGCTCTCCTTCGCGTCCGTAGACATCGAAACTGTGCTGAAAATAGCCAAGCTCGCCATCGGCTTGGCGGAAATCCCTGAGCGACGATCCCCCGGCGGCAATGGCTTCGGAGAGCACGTCGCGGATGATTGGGACAAGCGCATGTACACGTCTGGAAGACAGCGCTCCGGCCTTGCGACGTGGTGTTATTCCGGCCCGGAACAGGGCCTCGCACACATAGATATTGCCCAGCCCGGCCACGATGCGCTGATCCAGAAGCGCGGATTTGATCGGGGTGTTGCGCCCCTTGAGTCGCTCTACGAGGTAAGTTTCGTGAAAACTGTTGCCCAGGGGTTCGGGTCCAAGCTTGGCCAGAAGCGGGTGGGTGTCGATTTGTGGTGTCCGCAAGAGGTCCATCGCGCCAAAGCGTCGCGGGTCGTTGAAGGTGATGCGCGCGCCATTGTCCATGTCGAACACAACATGATCGTGTTTTTCGGCCTTGGGGTGCTCATGCACGAACTGGCCCAAAGGATCGCCAGACACGGTCATGCGGCCCGACATGCCCAGATGGATCAGCAGAGTTTCCCCGGTCGAGAGATCGGCGAGGATGTATTTGGAACGACGGCGCAGCTGGTCGACACGCGCGCCGGTCAGTCGTTGCGCCATGTTTTCGGGGAAGGGCCAGCGCAGGTCGGGGCGGTTGACCTGTGCGGTTGCGATGATCGCGCTTTCCATGGCGGGTTGCAGGCCGCGACGAACGGTTTCAACTTCGGGCAGTTCGGGCATGGGCGGCCTCGGAGATTGTTGCGCCGTTCCTGTTTTGCATAAAGCAAGCCGCAGAGGGAGTCGGTTTCTGCGGTAGTGGTACGCGCGTGAAGCAAGTGTATCCGTGGCCGGGATCAGGGCATTTTCGCTGCTCGCGAACGGGCGCTGGCCAGTGTTTCAGTCAAAGAAATCGCCGCATTGTATGCCCTCCAAAGCCTCTATATGTAGTGCGGGACGTATCAAGACGGTCGGGGCCATGAGCGACAAAGATCAGACCACCACACATTTCGGGTTCACCACGGTCCCCGAGGCGGAAAAAGCCGGCAAGGTGCAGGGGGTTTTCAACTCTGTTGCCAGCAAATACGACATTATGAACGACGTGATGTCGATGGGCATTCACCGGGTCTGGAAAGACGCCATGATGGACTGGCTTGCGCCGCGCCCGGGTCAACGTCTGCTGGATGTGGCCGGGGGCACCGGGGACATCTCGTTCCGGTTCCTGAAGCGCGCCGGGCACGGGCATGCCACGGTGCTTGACCTGACCGAGCCGATGCTGGTCGAGGGACGCAAGCGCGCCGAGGCCGACCAGATGGCGGAAAGCCTGAACTGGGTGGTGGGCGATGCGATGGCTCTGCCATTCGAGGATAACACGTTCGACGTTTACACGATCAGTTTTGGCATTCGGAACGTCACCCGCCCGCAAGAGGCGCTGAACGAAGCCTACCGGGTTTTGAAACCGGGCGGGCGTCTGATGGTGCTGGAGTTCAGCCAGATCCCGAATGACATGATGCAGAAGGTCTATGACCTCTATTCCTTCAACATCATCCCGCGCATGGGGCAGGCGATTGCCAATGACCGGGACAGCTATCAGTATCTTGTGGAATCGATCCGCAAGTTCCCGGATCAGGAAACGTTTCTGGACATGGTCAAGGCCGCCGGGTTCGGCAATGCCAAGTATCGCAACCTGACGCTGGGCATTGCCGCGCTGCATTCGGGCTGGAAGCTGTGAGAGGGCCGCATAACATCCTGCGCCTGATCCGTACGGGCGCGACGCTTGAGCGGACGGGCGCCATGAAAGTGGTGCTGGATGCCTTTGAAGCGCCCCGGCTGATCCGGATTGCGGCGCGCGGGCTGGTCTGGCCGTTTCAGTGGCTTGGCTACAAGGGTGACCCGGCGATGCCGCCGGTGCCGCGGGCGCTGACGGCGCTGGGCCCGGCCTATATCAAGTTCGGCCAGGTGCTTTCGACGCGCCCCGACGTGGTGGGCGAAAGCATGGCGACCGAGCTGCGCGTGTTGCAGGACAAGTTGCCGCCGTTTTCCATCGAGTTGGCGAAACAGGCGGTACAGGTCGAGCTGGACCGCTCGGTGGATGAGGTGTTTTCGGAGTTTTCCGAGCCGGTCGCGGCGGCGTCGATTGCACAGGTGCATCGCGCCCGGCTGAGCGAAACCGGCGAAGAGGTGGCGGTCAAGGTGTTGCGTCCGGGAATCGAACGGGCGTTTCGCAAGGATATTGATGCGTTCTATTTCGCCGCCGACACGATCGAGTTCCTGTCCCCCGCGTCGCGCCGATTGCGTCCGCGTGACGTGATCGAGCATTTCGACGGGGTGGTGACGGGTGAGCTGGATTTGCGGCTGGAGGCGTCTTCGGCCAGCGAGTTTGCAGCCAACACCAAGGATGACGCCGGATTCCAGGTGCCAGAGGTCAAGTGGGAGTTCTCGGGGCGGCGGGTGATGACGCTGGGCTGGGCCGAGGGTGCGCCGCTGGGTGACAACGCGGCGCTGGATGCGGCGGGGCATGACCGGCATGCGCTTGGCAGCCGGGTGCTGGAGCTGTTCCTGAGCCATGCGTTGCGCGACGGGTATTTCCACGCGGATATGCATCAGGGCAACCTGAAGGTGGCCGCGAATGGCGATGTCATTGCCTATGATTTCGGGATCATGGGCCATATCGATGAATACACGCGGAGGGTCTATGCAGAGATCCTCTATGGGTTCATCCAGCGCGATTACATGCGTGTGGCCGAAGTGCATTTCGAGGCCGGATACGTGCCGGCGGACCGGGATGTGGATGAGTTCGCGCGGGCGCTGCGGGCCGTGGGTGAGCCGATCTTTGGCATGGACGCGACGCGGATTTCCATGGGGCGGCTGCTGAACTATCTCTTTGAGGTGACCGAGCGGTTCGGGATGGAAACCCGGACCGAGCTGATCCTGTTGCAGCGCACGATGGTCGTGGTCGAAGGTGTGGCGCGCTCGCTGGATCCTGGGGTGAACATCTGGGATGTCGCCAAGCCGGTGGTGGCGGGTTACATCAAGGACAGCATTGGGCCGCGCGCCTTTGGGCGGGATTTGCTCAAGACGGCGCGCGTGCTGGCGCGGTTCGGGCCGCGGTTGCCGGGGCTGGTGGAAGAAGCGCTGATCCGGCAGGCAACGCCGGTGGAAGAGGTCAAGCCGCGCTTGTGGCCCGTGGCCCTGATGGGCGGGGTCGGCGGAGCCGTCATCGGTGCCGGGGTGCTTGCGTTGGTGATGGCGGTGGTTTAGGGGGCTTTGCCCCCGTCACAGCGCGGCTGTGACTCCCCCAGGGTATTTTCGGAAAAAGAAAGTGTCGGCGTCGGTGTGATCTGGCTGGATCATGACTCTTGCCAGACAGGGCGCGGTCGTTAGGCTGGAGCCATGCCGCGTGTTTCTGATCTTCGACCTTTTGCACCTGATCCCGAGCAGTTGAAGCTTGTGCCGGATGTGTCGGGCAATGTGATCAACGGTTTGGGCGAGGCAGAGCCGCGCGCGGCGCGCATGGTGTATTGGGCGCCGGATCCGAGCGAGATCCCTCATGGCGATCTTCAGGCGTATTTCTATCGTCAGTCGGCCAAGGAACCTGCTTTTGCAGACGCGCGGGCCGCGCGGCAGGTGGTGCTGGACGCGCCCTTGCCAGCATTGGCCGAACAGCGGGTCGAGCGGGATGACTGGACCGAGGCGCTTGCGGCGTTTGTGACAGCCGGGGATTGTGAATTGACCGGCGTGGCCGAGATGCGGCCCGAATGGGTGATGCAAGGTCACGAGATCACGCGATCGCGTGTGATTATGCTGGGGGTTCAGCATGACTATGCCGAGATTTCGCAAGCACCCGACCCGGCGGCCGGGCTTGAAGTCATGGCGCAGTATGGACGCGCGGCAGCCGTCGCCAAAAAGGTGGCGGGATGGCTGCTTGAGCAGGGGTGGGAGGCCGAACCGGTCACGGGGCCGATGACTGGGGCGCTGCTGATGATCCCGCCCGCGCTGGCCTGTGGATTCGGCGAGTTGGGCAAGCATGGTTCGATCATCAATCCACGCGTGGGGTCTTCGTTTCGGCTCTCTGCCGTGCTGACCGACGCGCCGTTTGTGCCCACTCCGCCGGTAGAAGCGGGGGTTGATGGGTTTTGTGCGCATTGTCGGGTCTGTGAGGATGCTTGTCCCCCCGAAGCGATTTTCCCTCAAAAGCAGACGGTACGTGGCGAGGTGAAGTGGTATGTCGACTTTGACAAATGCCTGCCATTCTTCAACCAGACCCATGGCTGTGCGATTTGTATTTCGGTCTGTCCATGGTCGCGTCCGGGCGTGGGACCCAGCCTCGCGGACAAACTGGCGCGGCGCGCGGCGCGCAAGCCAACTGATGCGGGATGAGCCTTTTTTGCAAAATTTGTGATTTTGTCGAGTGTTTTGCGCTAAGCTGAGTCTACCGGAGCGCGAAGATCGTTATTTTGGTTTCTTTCAAGGGGGTGTGCATCATGAAAAATGCAGTTTTGGCGACGGCTTTGTCCGTGCTGACAGTGGGCGCGGTGCCCGCAATGGCACAAGAATATCAAGGAAGTGCAGAACAATTGGAGGGCGTCTTCCCGGCGGGCAAACCCTACTCTCCATATGCCGAGCGAAAGTTCCCGGAGCGTCCGCTTTGGGGAGACAATCACCTTCATACCGCATTGAGCATGGACGCGGGGGGATTCGGTAACCGGCTGGGTCTTGATGAAGCGTACCGGTTTGCGCGCGGCGAACAGGTGATGTCGTCGACCGGGTTGCCCGTGCGCCTGTCGCGGCCGCTGGACTGGTTGGCGGTGACCGACCATTCCGATGGCATGGGCATGATCATAGATGCACTGTCTGCCTCGCCCAACATCACGAAATACGAACAGGGCGCGCGCTGGTCCAAGGGCTTTCGGGCGGGGGGACAGGAGGCCGTCAATTCGGCGCTGGACCTGATCACAACCTTCTCGCAGGGTGAGATGGACCCCGAGATGTTTGCGCAATATTCGCCGGGCGCCCGTGTCTATTCCAACATCTGGGGACAGGTGATTGATGCCGCCGAGCGCTATAACGAGCCGGGTGAGTTCACCGCTTTCATCGGCTTTGAATGGACCTCGCTGGTCAACGGCGGCAACATGCACCGCAACGTGATCTTCCGCGATGGCAGAGAGCGGGCAGGGCTGGTGGTGCCATATACCACGCAGGCCCCGATTGGCAGCACCGATCCGCTCGATCTCTACAAGTACCTTGAGGCTTACGAGGAAAAGACCAACGGTGCGGCCATGGCCTTTGCCCATAACGGCAACCTGTCCAACGGGATCATGTTCCCGGTGGATGCCCAGTATAGTGGGCGTGCGATTGACGAGACCTATGTCCAGCAGCGCGCCAAGTGGGAGCGCATGTACGAGGTTACGCAGATCAAGGGCGATGGCGAGGCGCATCCGTTCCTGTCGCCGGATGACGAGTACGCGGACTATTACAACTGGGACGTTGGCAATCTTGACCTGAGTGAAGCCAAGACAGAAGACATGCTTCAGTATGAGTATGCCCGCGAAGCGCTCAAGAACGGTCTGGTGCTGGAAGAAAAGCTTGGGACCAACCCCTATAAGTTCGGGATGATCGCGGCGACGGATTCCCATACTTCGCTGGCCACTGCCGAAGAAGAAAACTTCTGGGGCAAGCATGCGGGGTACGAGCCGTCGGCGGAACGCATGACCCACCCATTCATGAAAAACGAAAATGGCGAACTGTTTGCGTGGCAGATGCTGTCGTCTGGGCTGACGGCGGTTTGGGCACATGAAAACACGCGGGAGTCGCTGTTTGACGCGATGGATCGCAAAGAGGTTTATGGCACCACGGGGCCGCGTATGAGCGTGCGGTTCTTTGGCGGGTATGACTTTGCCCAATCCGATCTGCAAACCCGCGAGGTGTCTGCCGTGGGGTATCTCAAGGGTGTTCCCATGGGTGGCGATCTGGTTGCCGCGCCCGAGGGCAAGGCGCCCACGTTCCTTGTGGCGGCGTTGCGTGATCCGATCGGGGCCAATCTGGATCGCATCCAGATTGTCAAAGGCTGGGTGAATGCAGATGGCACGACCGGTGAGAAGGTCTATGACGTGGCCTGGTCGGGTGATCGCGCGCCGGGAGAAAACGGGAAGGTGCCCGCGGTGGGGAGCACGGTGGATGTTGCTACCGCGACTTGGAGCAACTCGATCGGGGCGCCCGAGCTGGTGGCGGTCTGGGAAGACCCGGATTTCGATGCCAGCCAGCGGGCGTTCTACTATGTGCGGGTGCTCGAGATCCCAACCCCGCCCTGGTACGTCTACGACGTGGTGAGGCTTGGGGCGGAGATGCCGGAAGGGGCGCCGACGGAACAACAGGAACGTGCCTATACAACGCCGATCTGGTACACGCCCCAAGGATAGGGTTACGATGACAAAAAAGCCCCGGTCACACGACCGGGGCTTTTTTTTCGGGGATACCTTGCGCTCAGAGCAGACCGGCGTGCCGCATCGCGGCGTCGATCTGGGCCTTGGTTTCATCGGTCAGGCCGGTCAGGGGCAGGCGCACTTCGTCGCTGCACAGACCAAGGCGGGACATGGCATATTTTGCGCCCACGAGGCCCGGTTCGACAAAGATGGCCTCGTGCAGGGGCATCAGCCTGTCCTGGTATTCCAGCGCCTTGGCATAATCGCCCGCCAGCGTCGCAGCCTGGAACTCGGCGCAGAGCTTGGGCGCGACGTTGGCCGTGACCGATATGCAACCGACGCCGCCGTGAGCATTGAACCCCAAGGCGGTCGCGTCTTCGCCCGAGAGCTGGATGAAATCGGGTCCACAGGTGCTGCGCTGCTGGCTGACGCGCGCCAGGTCGCCGGTCGCATCCTTGACGCCCGCGATGCGGGGCAGTTTGGCCAGTTCGCCCATGGTCTCCGGGGTCATGTCGACAACCGAGCGGCCGGGGATGTTGTAGATGATGATCGGCAGTTCACAGCAATCATGCACGGCGGTGAAATGCGCGATCAGGCCGCGCTGGGTCGGCTTGTTGTAGTAGGGCGTGACGACGAGGATCGCGTCGGCCCCGACCTTTTCGGCATGCTGGGCAAGGCGGATCGCTTCGAGCGTGTTGTTGGACCCGGCACCGGCGATGACGGGCACGCGGCCTGCGGTGGCGCGCACGACCTCTTCGACCACGGATTCGTGTTCGGCATGGGTCAGGGTCGGGCTTTCGCCGGTGGTGCCGACGGGAACAAAGCCGTTTGTGCCTTCACCGATATGCCATTCGACCAGCTTCTTGAGCGTTTCCAGATCCAGCTCGCCGTTCGTGAACGGCGTGACGAGTGCGGGGAAGGACCCTTTGAACATGGCACGCTCCTTTTTTTGCGCAGCTGGGCGGAAATCGCCCGGATTGAAATCGCGCGGACACTAGCGATAAGTCGCCGCCTTGCCAAGATTGTGAGTTGAAGGCAGGCTGGACCGCGATTTATTGTTCAGGCTCTATCCGTTTTTGCATTGGAAATTGCAAGCCATGTTGCGTCTCCTCCTGGCACTGTTTGTGTTGGTTTCTTTGGTTATCCCGGTTTCGGCGCAGGACAATGCGCAGCTCAAGGCGGCTTTGCAGGCCGTGCGTGCCAAGGATTGGACAGAGGCCGCAGAAGCGGTGCGTCCGATTGGCCCGGTGGCCCGCGATATCGTGGAGTGGCACAGGCTGCGTGCGGGTGAAGGTTCTCCCGACGAGGTTCTGGCGTTTCTCGAACGGCGGGGCGACTGGCCGGGGCTGGATTATTTGCGCAAGCAGTCGGAAGAGGCCTTCGAAGACGCTTCGACCCGGCAAAAATTGTCATTCTATGTGCATGGCCCCGCCCAGACGGCAATTGGTGCGCTGAGCCATGCGGACGTGTTGCGCGCAGAGGGTGAGCAGGGCGCGGCGGAAGCCGGGATCGTGGTAGCCTGGCGCACGATGGCGATGGACGCGGGCACGCAGGCACAATTCATCGAACGATACGGCAAGCTACTTGCGCCGCACCACACGGCGCGGCTTGACGCGATGCTGTGGAAGGGCTGGGAAACCAACGCGGAACGCATGTATCCATTGGTGCCCGAGAGCTGGGTTCTGTTGGCCAAGGCGCGGCTGGGTCTGCGCGATCAGGTCAAGGGCGTGGATACGCTGATTGCAGCAGTTCCGCAGGCGTTGCAAGATGATCCGGGGTTGGCCTATGAGCGTTTTGTCTGGCGGCATCGCAAGGGGCGTGACGAGGCGGCGATTGAAATCCTGCTGGAGCGGAGCCGGGCCAAGACTCTGGGTGAACCTGCGGAATGGGCGCCGCGCCGCCGCTCTCTCGTGCGCAGCGAGATGCGCGCCGGGAACTATCAGACGGCTTATGACATCGCTGCAGTGCATGGGATGGCCCCGGACATCGGCTATGGGTTTTCCGATTGCGAGTGGCTGGCCGGCTATATCGCGTTGCGGTTCCTTAACCAGCCCGAGCTGGCGGCGGCGCATTTCGTACGCTTTGCGCAATCGGTGGAGACGCCAATTTCTCTTGGGCGTGCGGGGTATTGGATGGGCAGGGCCTATGAGGCGATGGGCGATGCGGAAACCGCACAGAAGGCCTATGCCGCTGGTGGTGCCCATCAAACGAGTTTTTACGGGTTGCTGGCGGCGGAAAAGGCCGGGATGGGCTGGGACGAGTCGCTGCGGGGCGATGAGGTGTTTCCGGACTGGCGGCAGGCCGCTTGGACAACATCCAGTGTGCACGAGGCTGCGCGCATGTTTCTCGATGCGGGGGAGTTGAGCCTTGCCGAAAGGTTCTGGGTGCATCTGAGCGAGAATCAGGACCGCGTCGGGCTGGGCCAGATGGGGACAATGGCGCAGGAACTCGGCGCGCCGCATGTGGCAGTGATGCTGGGCAAGAATATGGTGCGGCGGGGGATCACCTTGCCGGGGCCGTATTATGCGCTGCATTCGCTCAAGAACATGGATTTGCCCGTGCCGACAGAGTTGTCGCTGGCGATTGCGCGGCGTGAGAGCGAGTTTGATCCGGTGGTGGTGAGCCATGCGGGGGCGCGGGGGCTGATGCAGTTGATGCCGAACACCGCGCGCCAGGTGGCGGCGGCGACGGGCGAGGTCTATTCTCACGCGTGGCTGACCGCCGATCCCGATTACAATGCGCGGCTTGGAAGTGCCTATCTTGCTGGACTGGGGGATCAGTTTGACGGCAATATCATCATGGTGTCCGCCGGGTATAACGCGGGGCCGGGGCGGCCTGTGCAGTGGATGGAGCGCAATGGCGATCCGCGCGGCAAGAGCGCCGAAGACATGGTCGACTGGATCGAGATGATCCCCTTCAATGAAACGCGCAATTACGTGATGCGCGTGTCAGAGAGCCTTCCGGTTTACCGTGCGCGGCTTGGCAAAGACCCTCATCCTGTTCCGTTTGGACAGGAGATTGCCGGCGGGACGGTGAAACCACTGCGATGAGCATTCGGTAGTGATGCGTGCCGTCTTCTGATAGGATGCGAGCATTGAGCAGGTCGATGCGGGCGCTCCAACTGGGAGGCTCCCATGATCATGCGCATTTTCCAAGTTCGTACACGCCCCAACCAAGAGGAGGCGTTTGCCCAATTCTTTTATGAAACCGCCATTCCCCTGCTGAAGGGGACGGACGGTATTGTTCAGGTATTGCCCGGTGCGCCGCATGACGATCCGCGCATGTTCAGTGTTGTCATGATCTGGCGTGACCTGTCCGCTTTGCAGGACTTTGTCGGTGAAGACCACCGCATGCCGCACATCGACCCGATTGAAGAGGAACTGGTCGAGTCCCGGATGATCCATCACTATGAACTGGTCGAGGGGTAGACCGCGTTTCGGACGTTGTCCTGCGCCTATGCCGCCTGGCGCTCTCGCCAGAGGGTGAACAGACCTGCGGCCACAACGATCGCCGCGCCGACGGCCACGTTGACCCTCAGGGTTTCGCCAAAGGCGATCATGCCAAGCGCCGCTGCAAAGGGCAGTTGCAGATAGGCAAAGGGCTGAACCGCGCTGGCTTCGGCTGCCTCGTAAGTCTTGATCAACAACCAGTGCCCCAGAGCCCCGGTGCAGCAGAGCGTGCCCATCCATGCCCAATCCTTGGCGGCGATCGGCTCCCAGTAGAAAACGCCGATCCCGGTCATCACCACGCAGCCCACGGTGCCGGTGTAAAAAAAGCTGACCTGCGAGCTGTCACGACGAGAGACATAGCGTGTGACCAACCCGTAAACGGCGAACATCACGGCCCCGAGCAGCGGAATGGCGGCCACAGGCGAAAACACACCGGTTCCCGGTTGCAGGATGATCATCACCCCGAGCGTTCCGGTGCCGATGGCGGCCCAGCGACGCCAGCCGACCTTTTCGCCAAGCACCGGGCCGGAAAGTGCGGCGATCATCAAAGGGTAGCAGATGAATATGGCGTGGGTTTCTGTCAGGCCGAGCAGGGTAAAGGCTATGACCGTCACACAGATTTCCAGCGCAAGTAACGCGCCGCGAAAGACCTGTAGCACCGGGTGCTTCGTGGCAATGGCGTGTTTCAACCCGCCGCTGCGCCGCGCGGAGATTGCGATCACGAAAAGGGCAAAGAACCAGTAGCGGATCATCACCACGAGATAGGTATTGTACTCTGCCGCCAAGAGACGGGAAATGCCGTCCTGCATGGCAAAGACAAAGGTTGTCAGGCACATCAGGAGGATGCCAAGACGGGTGTTGTCCTTGCCTTGAATGCTCATGGGACGGGCTTTCGCGCGGTGGTCATGTGGCGTTTGCGGCCAAAGCCGGGGATGCGGGTCACGTCAAAGCCGGCATCGGTCAGGTTGCGGCGCACGAAACCCGCCGCCGAATAGGTCGCGGCCGTGCCGCCGGGTTTTGTGTGATGGGCGACTTGCGTCATCAGCTCGGCGTCCCAGAGTTCGGGATTCTTGGCCGGGGAAAACCCGTCAAGGAACCACGCATCGGCTTGGAAATCCTGCTGGGCGAGTGTGTCGCGTGCGTCGCCGATGATCACCCGCGCGTCGATGTTGTCGAGGCTACGCAGGGTCTGATCCTCGCGCCAGGCCGTGACCAGACGGTCGCGGTACGCGCCCAGCTCGGGAAAAGCGGCAAGCGCGCGGGCCATCTCATCCGCCGACATCGGGAAAGCCTCAAAACTGGTGAACCGCAGGGGGGCGGTCTGACCCGAGGCGTCCCATGCCTTCCATGCAGTCAGCAGGTTAAGCCCGGTGCCAAACCCAAGCTCTGCGATGTGAAAGCCGGGCGCAAAGCGATTGGGCAGGTCATTGCCGCTCAGAAACACGTGATGGGTTTCCGCCAGCCCGTTGTCGAGGCTGAAATAGGGGTCGTCGAACCGGGTCGAGACAGGAATGGCCCCATCGCGCCAGTCCAGATCTGCGTGCTGGTCGCTCATGCGTGGATACCTTATGGAAGGTCAGAACAGCAGGATTGGACCAGCGGGGGTGATTTGGCAATGGTGGATGTCACGGTTGTTGGGGCCGGGATTTACGGGCTTGCCACCGGATGGGCCTGTGCACGGCGCGGGGCGCGGGTGCGGGTGGTTGACCGGACCGGGATTGCCGCCGGATGTTCCGGCGGGATCGTTGGTATGCTGTCGCCCCACGCGCCGGAACGATGGAATGCCATCAAGGAGTTCCAGTTCCAGAGTCTGATCGGGGCGGAAGCTTTCTGGCGCGAGGTCGAAGAGATCTCGGGCCTGCCCACCGGCTATGGCCGGGTTGGGCGGTTGCAGCCGATCAACACCGAGCGTGCATTGCTCTTGGCCGAAGAGCGGTCAGTCAACGCTGCCACATACTGGCAGGGCAAGGCGTTGTGGGAGGTGATCGACGCCGCAGATGCGGGGGATTGGTGTCCGGCAAGCACCTCGGGCAAGGTGATCCGTGAAACCCTGAGCGCGCGGGTGCATCCGCGCCGCGCCTGCCATGCGCTTGCCGGGGCGATCCGCGCACGGGGTGGCGAGGTGGAAACAGACGAGGCAGTGGACCTCGGTGGCAAGGTGGTCTGGGCCACCGGGGTTGCCGGGTTGCAGGGGTTGAACGACGCGCTGGGCCGGCAGGTGGGCAACGGGGTAAAGGGGCAGGCGGCCCTGTTCGGGCTGGATGCGCGTGGCGCGCCGCTTTCGTCGGCGGACGGGGTGCTGGTGGTGCCACATGCGGATGGCACACTGGCCGTGGGTTCGACCAGCGAGCGGGAATACGTGTCTCCCGATGCTACGGACGGGCTGCTGGAAGATCTGATCGCGCAGGCATGTGAAGTGTTCCCGCTTTTGGCGGGTGCGCCTGTGATCGAGCGCTGGGCCGGGGTGCGCCCGCGGGCCAAGAGCAGGGCACCGATGCTGGGCCAGCACCCGTTACGGGGTGGGGAATTCATCGCCAATGGCGGGTTCAAGATCGGCTTTGGCATGGCGCCGGGCGTGAGCGAGGTGATGGCCGACCTCGTTCTGGAGGGAAAGGACCAGATACCGGAAGGATTCCGCGCAGAAGCCTCTCTCTAAGGCTTCAGGCGCCAGCCTCGGCAATCATGCATTGCCGCCCGTCCGGTCCCCGCACCCAACAGGTGCCGTCGCCGCCCCAACAGAAGGCCGCTTCTTCGAAATGCATCAGGGGCGCGGTGGCGCGGAAGGAAAACCTGCGCAATTGCCCGAGCTTTTCCTCGGCCATCAACATGAGCAGTTGGGCCAGCAGAGGCCCATGCACCACAAGCCCGTCATAACCTTCGACGTCTCGGGCATAGTCGAGATCGTAATGGATGCGGTGCCCGTTGAAGGTCAGCGCCGAGTAGCGGAACAACAAGGTGCTGTCGAAGCCGCGCATATAGGCGAAATCCTCGTCGGTTCGGGCCAGTGGCGGCGTAGGCTTGGCAACGTCCGGCGCGGGATCCTCGCGGTACACAAGGTCCTGATACTCGCGCAGCACCACCGCGCCGTCCTGTGCAATCTCGTGACAGAGCGTGACAAAGCCCAAAGGCCCCGAGCGCCCCTCTTTGTGTTCGGCCTTGGCGACAGTGGTTGTCTTGGTCGCGGCAATACCGGCACGCAAGGGTGCGAGGAATTCCAGCCGCCCACCCGCCCACATGCGCCGGGGCAGGCTCATGTCGGGAATGATTCCTCCGACCTTGGGGTGGCCATCGCGGCCCAGCTCTCCGGGCGGCATTGCCTGCCAGAAATAGAGGTGATGAAAGAAGGGCGGCAAAGGGGTACCGGTGTCCATCGAGGCGGGGCGATCAAGCGCGATCAGGCAGGCCAAGGCGCGGGCCGGGTCGATGGGATCGCTTTGACGATAGGTCGTGGAAAGGTCATTCTGCATGGGGCCACGCTAGGCCCGTGCACACACAAGGACAAGGGGTGCCATGCCCGCACTGACTTCACTGGATCACCTGGTTCTCACGGTGGCCGATATAGACCGGACCATCGCCTTTTATCGCGAGGTTCTGGGTATGGCGGCGGAACGCTTCACACCTGCGGACGGTAGCACGCGCTGGGCGCTCAAATTTGGGCGGCAAAAGATAAACCTGCATCTCGCCGGACAGGAATTTGACCCAAAAGCGGCGCACCCGACGCCGGGGTCTGCCGATCTCTGTTTTCTGAGCGACACCGCGCTGGACGTCTGGCAGGCCCATTTCGAGCGTTTGGGCATCATGGTCGAGGAAGGCCCGATTGCGCGCACCGGGGCAACGGGACCGATCCTGTCGCTCTATATTCGTGACCCGGATCAAAACCTTCTCGAGGTCAGCACGGCGCGTGATCACGCTTAAACCGCCGCTCCTTCGTTTTGCCAAAAATACTCAAAAAAGGCTCAGCTTTGCTGAGCCACGCCCAACCTCTGGCAGGGGCCGCAAGGCCCCGAAGAGGGCGGGAGTGCCTCGCCTAGCGTTCGATGTCGGCGCGTAGCGTGTCCATGAGGGTTTGAACGCTGGCAAGATAGCGGTCGCTGATCAGCCGGCCGTCCGCGTCAAAGGCGTTGCGGCTGTCGGCAATGCCAACCTCGGGTGCGAGGGTGATGCGGGGACGGAAGGGGACGAGACAGGTGCGCAGCATGGTTTGCCCGCGCACGCCGCCGGCGCGGCCCGCGGCAGCGCTCATCACGGCGACGGGTTTGCCGACCAGCGGTTTCTCGGAATGGCGGCTGATCCAGTCGAGTGCGTTTTTCAGAACGCCAGTGATGCCGCCATTATATTCGGGCGTCGCGATCAGAACCGCGTCAGCCTCAAAAAGTTGGCGGATCAAAAGGTTGACGCTCTCGGGAATACCGTCCCGGTCTTCGTCATCCCCATCGTATAGCGGCAGGTCGAGATCGGCCTCGATGTAGCTATCCGCCCCGTAAAGCCGGGCCGCCTCGCGCAGGAGTTTGCGGTTGGTGGAGCCGGTACGCAAAGCACCGGAAAGGCCGAGGAGAGTATGGGGCATGTGCGCACCTGTTTTTGAAAACGGTCCGCTTTATGTAAGGCGCGTGGCTACCGCTGCAACCGGTGGCCACGCAATTGACCGTCAGATCAGGTCGCGTTGGGCAGGATCACGATTTCCACCCGGCGGTTCTGGCGGCGGCCTTCTTCGTTCAGGTTCGAGGCAAGGGGTTGATCCTCGCCGCGCCCAATCGCCTGGATCCGGCCAAAGGGTACGCCGCCCTCCATCAGCACATCTGCAACCGCATTGGCGCGGCGTTCCGAAAGCGCCTGGTTATGGGTGGCCGACCCGGTGTTGTCGGTGTGGCCCAGAACCTGCACGGTGGTGTCGGGATACTTGTTGAGGCTGTTGGCAACCTTCAGAAGGTCGTCGCGCAGACTCGCGCTGACCACGTCGCTGTCGATGTTGAACAGGATGTCCTGCGGCATGGTCAGGATCAGGCGATCGCCGGTGTTTTCGATGCGCACATCGTCGTCCAGAGAGGCGCGCAATTCCTTTTCCTGGCGATCGAGGTCGGCCCCGATGAGCGCTCCGACCCCCGCACCGACGACGGCCCCTACAACCGGGTTGTTGTTCGTCGCGGCCGCAGCGCCCGCGCCAAAGATCCCACCAAGGATTGCGCCGGTCTGGGTGTTGCGTTTCTCGCTGCGCTCTTCATAGCTGCCGGTCACATAGCCGGGATCGGTACAGGCCGATACGGCCAATACGGACACAGCGCACAGGGTCAGGGGAAGTCTTGTCATCTCGTTGCCTCGGGTCTTGCACCGCTTTTTGCGCGGCTTTCGGCACAATATAGCCGATCACTTGGCACATCCCAAGCCTGCTTGATCAAATGTCGGCGGTTCGGTGCCGACATCAGCCCCGAAATCGGGCCTCAGCGCGGGCCGATTCATAGGCGAGCAGGGCGCGTTTGACCGGCAAGCCCCAGTGATACCCCCCAAGCCCGCCGGATTTGCGCATCGCGCGATGGCAGGGGATCAGCCAGCTGACCGGGTTGCGGCCCACGGCCGTTCCCACGGCGCGCACCGCCTGTGGGTTGCCGATCACGCGCGCGATCTCGGAATAGGTCGAGACCTGCCCCGAGGGGATGCGCATCAGCGCCTCCCAGACCTTGATCTGCAGGGCCGACCCGATCATGTAGACCGGCACCTTGTCGAGATCACCGCTCTGGGCATTGTAAGCCGCCAGCACCCAGGGGCGCAGGAACATCGGATCTTCGATGAAACGCGCCTTGGGCCAGCGTGACAGCAGGTCCTGCATGGTTTCCTCTTCACCGGTTTCGGCGGCGAAGCCGATGCCGCAGATGCCTTTTTCGGTGCCCATCACCAGAGACAGGCCGAAGGGGCTGTCAAACCACCCCCAATAGATCGTCAGCCCGTCGCCGCGCTTGGCGAACTCGCCGGGGCTCATCGCCTCCCAGCGAAGGAAGAGGTCGTGCAGCCGCCCGGACCCAGAGAGCCCCACGGCATTCGAGGTTTCCAGGGTTGTGAAGTGATCGTGCAGCAACGCCTTGGCGTGGCCGAGGGTCAGATATTGCTGAAACCGTTTTGGCGATACGCCCGCCCATTTGGTGAACAGGCGCTGGAAATGCGCCGGGCTCATGTCCATGGCTCGCGCCAGTTCTTCAAGCGTCATGGACTCGCCGCCCGCGTCGATCAGCTCGATGGCGCGGCGCATGACGTTGAAATGATAGCCCTGTTCCATGTCGCTCATGGCGTGTCTCCTGCTCTGTCACGAGACAACAGAATAGGCAGGCCGCCGGGCGCAGGCGACCCGATTCTTGAGCAAACTGTTTGGAATCCCGGAGGATCAGAACGTGTAGGTCACACCGGCCGTCAGGCGGTCTGCGTCAAAGGACACACCATTGCCCTGTTTGCGCGTTCCCCGGAAATACTCAAGGCCAAGCTGAAGGTCGCGGGTGACGTTGTAGAAGGCCGACAGGTGCAGGGTTGATAGCTTCTTGGTGTCGGTGCCCGCGGCGGTGTCCAGATCGGTCATACCCAATGTGGCCGCAAGGGTGAGTTTCTCGGTCACTTCCTGTTGGAAATAAAGTGATACAGCGTTGACACCCACGGCCTTGCCACCAGAGACCAGCGCCGTGCCGGACATGCCGAAGGCCAGGATGTCGGAAATGCTTTCGCCGGTGGTATAGATACCCGCCAGCGTGCCACCCTGCCAGACGTCATAGCTGGCGCCAAGGCTGAGTCCCCAGCCGTCAACCGGCGTGCCGCCAATCGTGGTGTCCCTATAAAGCCCTGCCAACCGCACCATACCGCGTTCGAAATCGCGACGTGCGGCAAGGGTGAAATGGGGATCGCTGTCATTGCCCACGTCTTCTTCGACCGAGGCTGAAACCGTCCAGTTCGCGCCGGGCGAAAACGTGTAGCGCGCCTGTAGAAGGCGGGCAAAGGGCACACCGGCCGGACCCTGGAAATCGACCGTGGGGGCAAGGTTGTCGAGCGACATGAAGTTGCTCCAGTCCTGGCCCACGCGAATGCCCGCGTAATCGACATAGGCCAGCCGTGTACGCAGCCCGTGCGGGCCAAAAAAGTCACCTTCGAGCTTCATCAGGAGATCACCGGCTGTGTAGGTCAGGCCGATGCGGGTTTCCTTGAGATGCGCGCGCTCGTTTTCCCCGACCGCCGGACCGCCGGGCAAGCCGATGCCACTCAGACCGCCGGTCGTATCACCCAGGTCGAAATCGTAGTCCTTGACATAGGTGCCTTTGACATAGCCATAGAAGGTCAGGTTGGCCCCATCCCCAAGATCAAAGCTTAGCGGGTTGTTCTCTTCGGCATGAGCTACCTGCATGGAAATTGAGGTCGCCAACGCAAGGATTGTTCCAAGAACTCTGGGTCGATGCTGCATGGTCGTCTCCTGCAATATGCTTTCGGATCGCGTTGCGGTGGTGCGTTGCAACCAGATTGCCACCAAAGAGGGGCTCGACCAAGATGGCTTGAGTACAGAATGGGAAACTGTTGTCGACAAACCCACATGTCCGGGTTGTCACCGTGGGCAGGTGGCCCATATGACACCGCACAGAGATACGATTTGCTGACAACAGGATTCCTTTCATGACGCTCCGAGACCGTATTGGCGCATTCATCGACACGCAGGCGTTTCGCAATACCATTCTGGGTGTGATTCTGTTCAATGCGATCATTCTAGGGCTGGAGACCTCGCAGACGGCGATGGAGGTGGCCGGACCGTTGCTGGTGACGCTGGATGGTGTGTGTCTTGCGATTTTTGTGGTCGAGATATTGGCCAAGCTATTCGTGCAGCGGGCACAGTTTTTCCGAAACGGGTGGAACCTGTTTGATTTCGTGATTGTCGGCATCGCGCTTGTTCCGGCGGCACAGGGTCTTTCGGTGTTGCGCGCGCTGCGCATCCTGCGGCTTTTGCGTGTGGTGTCCGTGGCGCCATCGCTGCGTCGGGTGATCGAAGGGCTGATCAATGCGCTGCCGGGGATGGGGTCGGTGTTCCTGTTGATGACGCTGATCTTTTACATCGGCGCGGTGATGGCGACCAAGCTGTTCGGGGCAGGCTTTCCCGAATGGTTCGGCACGCTGGGTCGGTCTGCTTATTCTTTGTTCCAGATCATGACGCTTGAGAGCTGGTCGATGGGAATCGTGCGCCCTGTGATGGAAACCTACACCTATGCTTGGTTGTTCTTTGTGCCGTTCATCCTGTTGACCACTTTCGTCGTTCTGAACCTTGTCGTCGGTCTTGTGGTGAACTCGATGCAGGATGCACACCATGTCGAGGCCGACCGGCGGACCGATGACTACCGGGACGAGGTTCTTGCGCGTCTCAATGACATCGAGAAACTTCTCAAGGATTCCCAGCGCAACAAATCCGGCTGAGGCCTGCTTTGGCGCGTTCTGAAGCAATTTGCTGCTGTCCTGAAATCCAAAAAAAATTCCGGCCAGAAATAACATGCGTTTCAAGGGCAGGCTGGCTATATCTGTTATGAAGGCGATGGGGCGCGGGGCTGATCCAGCCTGGACCTCGGGTTTTCAATTCATGCAAGACTTCAGGCCGGGACAGAAGCCCGGCCTTCTTTTTTGTTCGGGCAAAGGTGTATCCGTGGGTTAAACCCGTCCAAGGGTTGCCAGCATGGGTCTTCCCGTGCATACCGCCGCCCATGGCCAAGCAACTCGATTATCACACGATCCGAGAGATCTTTTCCCGCTTTCAAGAGGCGGATGCGGCGCCCAAGGGCGAGCTGGATCACGTCAATGCGTATACGCTGGTCGTGGCCGTGGCCCTGTCGGCACAGGCGACGGATGTGGGTGTGAATCGCGCCACCGCTGAACTGTTCAAGATCGCGGATACGCCGCAGAAAATGCTGGATCTCGGGGAAGAAGCGTTGATCGAGCACATCAAGACGATTGGGCTATATCGCAACAAGGCCAAGAACGTCATGAAGCTGTCGCGCATTCTGGTCGACGACTACGGCGGCGAGGTGCCCAATTCGCGTGCCGCGCTGGAAAGCCTGCCGGGAGTGGGGCGCAAGACCGCCAACGTTGTGTTGAACATGTGGTGGCGTTATCCGGCGCAGGCGGTGGATACGCATATCTTTCGCTTCGGCAACCGATCGGGCGTTTGCCCGGGCAAGGACGTGGTCGCCGTGGAACGCGCCATCGAAGACAATATTCCCGTGGATTTCCAACTCCACGCTCATCACTGGATGATCCTGCACGGACGCTATGTCTGCAAGGCGCGTAAACCGATGTGCGCCAACTGTCTGATCCGGGATCTCTGCATGTTCGAGGAAAAACAACTGTGAGCCAGAAATACCAGGTTGTCGGCATCGGCAACGCCATCGTGGACGTGATTTCGCAATCCGATGACAGCTTTCTTGACCTGATGGGGATCGAGAAGGGCATCATGCAGCTGGTCGAACGCGAGCGCGGCGAGATGCTCTATGCCGCCATGACCAACCGCACCCAGGCGCCGGGCGGATCGGTGGCGAATACGGTCGCTGGCTTGGGGTCGTTGGGTCTCTCGACAGGTTTTATCGGGCGCGTGCACGATGATGCGCTGGGCCGGTTCTACGCGTCTTCGATGCAGGCCGAAGGCACGAATTTCGTGAATGCGCCGGTTACGGGCGGCGAGCTGCCCACGTCGCGCTCGATGATCTTTGTATCGCCTGACGGCGAGCGGTCGATGAACACCTATTTGGGGATTTCCTCCGAGCTGGGGCCGGAAGATGTGTCAGACGATGTCGCGGGGCAGGCGCAGCTCTTGTTCCTCGAAGGTTATCTCTACGACAAAGACAAGGGCAAGGAGGCGTTCGAGCGCGCCGCCAAGCTGTGCCGTGACGGCGGCGGCAAGGCCGGGATCGCGCTCAGCGATCCGTTTTGTGTCGACCGCCACCGCGATGACTTCCGCCGCCTCGTGCGCGATCTGGATTTCGTGATCGGCAACCAGCACGAATGGGAATCGCTCTATCAAACCGACCTTTCGTCGGCGCTCGAACAGGCGGCGGCGGAAAGCGGTCTGGTCGTTTGCACGCGCTCGGGACATGACGTGGTTCTGGTGCAGGGGGACGAAGAAGCTGTGGTTCCTGTCAACGAGATCGTACCCGTGGATGCCACGGGCGCGGGCGACCAGTTCGCCGCCGGATTCCTTTATGGTGTCGCGACCGGCCAGAGCCTTGAGGTTTCGGGCCGTATGGGCTGTATCGCCGCCGCCGAGGTCATCAGCCACTACGGCGCCCGTCCCGAGGCCGATGTGAAGGCACTTTTCCAGAAAGAAGGCCTCATCGGCTGAACCAAAAAACCGGCAGCGCTGGGGGAAGTTTCGGGAGCCTCCGGCGGGGGTATTTTGGGAAAAAGAAAGTGTGAATGGGTGCGCCCTGTTCGCCACGCCGGTCGACTTTGCGCGATGCTTACGCCTTGAACAGGGCGACTTTCCATTTCGCGGTCATCGGCTCCCCAGCCTGTACCGCCAATTCAGGAAAGCGCGATTCTGGTTAATCTTGTCCTAATGGGTTTTCTTTTTCCAGAAGTACCCCGGGGGTGAAGCTGGAAAATGCCCGCATTTTCCTGCGAGGGGGTTGGCCCCCTTGCCTGCCCGACGCGGGCGCCGGGGCTTCAGGAAAGGGCGCGCACCGCCATGTCGGCGGTCTGTCGGGCGATTTCCAGCGCAAAGCCTTCGGGCTCGCCATCGCGGGGCGTGTACCAGATCACCGGTGCGTTCACCAAAAGCAGGATGCCGTGAAGGGCGATGGTTTCGTTTTGCTGACGGAAAATGCCATCGGCCATGCCGCGGCGCAGTTCGGCGCGGAACAGGCCTTCATAACGATCACGTTCGGCGTGGATGCGCTGGTGCAGGTCGCGTTCGACCTGCGTGGTCGATTTCTGGTTGATGCCTGGATAGGTCTGCCGGATCACCTTGTGATAGGGCAGGGTGCGCAACACTTCGGGCACATGCGCCAGGATCATGTTGCGCAGGTTTTCGTCGGGGGCGGCGTCCGGGTCGATCACCAGGGCGACTTTCCGATAGGTGAAGTCGGCGGCGCGCAGGCAGACTTCAGATAGCAGAACGCCCTTGGATGCGAAGTGGTGATAGATCCGGCCCTTGGTCGACCCGAGGTGGCGTGCGATGTCGTCGATCGACGCGACATCCACGCCCAGATCCATGAAAACAACCGCCGCCGCGTCCAGAATTTCGGACTTCGAAGCGCTCATCACAGGGGCCATCTGGTCTTTCATGTCTGCTCCAGTCGTCACCGCGCGCGGAGATAGCAGGTTCTGACGCCGCGTCAATCGCGGAGCGTTCAATTGACAACATACTGAGTAGTATGTCTTGCTTGATCCTGCAATGCCCCGTTTTCCGGAAGAGAAAACCGGGGTGCAGGGAGGATCAGATCATGTCGAACCTGGAAGCTTTCCGGGAAGAGACGCGTGACTGGCTGGAGGCGAACTGCCCGGTCGAGATGCGTCAGCCAATGGGCGAAGACGACATTTGCTGGGGAGGGCGCAACTTCACGTTCCGCTCACCGGCGCAAAAACAATGGATGCAGGTTATGGCAGAGCGCGGATGGACTGTGCCGGCATGGCCGAAGGCATATGGCGGCGGCGGACTTTCAGGGCCGGAGCAAAAGGTGCTGGCCGAGGAAATGCGCCGCATCAATGCGCGTCCCCCGCTTCAGAGCTTTGGTATCTGGATGCTGGGACCGGCGCTTTTGGCCTTTGGCAGCGAGGACCAGAAACGCCATTACCTGCCGCAGATTGCGCGTGGTGAAATCCGCTGGTGCCAGGGCTATTCAGAGCCGGGGGCCGGGTCGGACCTTGCTTCATTGCAGACCAAGGGCGTGGACAAGGGCGACTATTTCGAGGTGACAGGTCAGAAGATCTGGACGTCCTATGCGGACAAGGCAGACTGGATTTTCTGTCTTGTGCGGACCGAGCCCGACGAAAGCAAGCACACCGGTATCTCCTTCCTTCTATTCGACATGGAAAGCGATGGTGTCAGCACAAGACCCATCAAGTTGATCTCGGGTGCGTCGCCATTTTGCGAGACCTTCTTTGACGGTGTGAAGGTGCCCAAGGCGCAGATCGTCGGCGAGCGGGGGCAGGGGTGGACGATTGCCAAGTACCTGTTGACCCATGAGCGCGAGATGATTGGCGGCTCGGATGCCGCGATATTCGCCAAGTCCGATCTTGTCGGGGATGCGGTTGCCGCGGTGGGGCTTGATGAAAGCGGACGGTTGGACGATCCGATGCTGCGCGCGGACCTCGGTCGGTTCATTGTCGATGAGATGGCCTTTGACGCGCATATGGGCATGGCAGGGGACATGATGCGCAAAGGGCAGGAACTGGGCGCGCGATCTGCCGAGCTCAAGTATCTCGGAACCGAGTTGAACAAGCGGCGCCAGAGCCTCCGGGTGGCGGCAGGTGGCGCAGATGACCTTGTATGGGAAGGCACCTCGAACGACGCGGGCCAGGCGGCGCGGGATTGGCTGCGTTCCAAGGCAAACAGTATCGAGGGCGGCACGTCCGAAGTCATGCTTGGCATTCTTGCCAAAGCCATTCTGAAACTGCCGGGCTGAGGGGACGCGATGGAGATTCTGAGCGAAGATCACAGGATGGTAGCCGAGGCGGCAGACGGGTTTCTGGCGCAGTCCCACCCGATCGGGGCCTTTCGGGCGTTGCGCGACTCGGGTGCAATGCTTGGATATGACCGAGCGATCCTGAGCGAGATGGCGAAAATGGGCTGGATGGGAATCGTGTTGCCCGAAGAGATGGGTGGCGTGGATTTTGGGTATCGCGCTGCCGGACTTATCGCCGAAGCGATTGGGCGCAACCTGACCGCCGCGCCGTTCCTGTCGACGGCGATCCTTTCCGCCACGATTCTGCGTCAGGTCGGCGGGCCCGTGGCGGCGCAATGGGCCCCACGTATTTCGGCGGGTGAGGCGGTGATTGCACTGGCACTTGACGAAGGCGCCAAACACCGACCGGACCGGATTGCGACCAAGGCGGATCGAGCTGGGGGTGGTTTTATCCTGAACGGGCGCAAGGCGTTCGTCGTCGACGGGTTCGGCGCGGATCGTTTGATTGTGGCGGCGCTTCTGGCTGGAGCGCCGGCGTTGTTCTGGGTGGATCCGGCGCAGGATGGCGTTTCCGTATCTGCACAGGTTCTGCTGGATCATCGCAATGCTGCGGTCGTGATGCTTGAGGAGGTGCAACTGGACGCGTCGGCGCTCTTGGCGGATGGCGAGATTGCCGGGGACGCGCTCTCAGCGGCCTTGGCCGCAGGACGGGCGGTGGCTGCCGCCGAACAGCTTGGCGTGGCGCGTGTCGCGGCAGAGACAACCAAAGAGTATCTGCGCACGCGCAAACAGTTCGGTACGTTGATCGGGCGGTTTCAGGCGTTGCAACATCGAGCGGCGGATCTCTATTGCGAAATCGAGCAGACCGCGTCGTTGGTTTCGGTTGCTCTGAAAGCTTTGGACGCTGGCGCGGAGAATGCCGAAGCGCTCAGCCGTGCAGCCAAATCCAAGGCGTCTACGACCGGACGGCAGGCGACGGAAGAAGGTGTGCAGATGCATGGCGGCATCGGCATGACCGACGAGTTGGATCTTGGCCTTTTCATGAAACGGGACCGCGCGCTGACCGAGTTTCTCGGGGATGCGGGGTACCATACCAACTGGCTTTTGCGGCAGCGCGGGCTGTGAACAGACCGCTGCGTGACGTTACGGCGGATCGGCACCATACCCGTCTGTATGCTTGACGGGGCGCGGGGCCAGCGACGAGACTGAATCCAAGGAAAGCCGGAACAACCGGCACGGGGAGGATAAATGGAAGTTTTGCAACTGCTCGTCAGCGGGCTTGCGAATGGCTGTGTTTACGGCCTGATCGCACTTGGGTTCGTTCTGATCTACAAGGCCACCGAAGCTGTGAACTTCGCCCAGGGCGATTTCATGATGCTCGGGGCCTTTGTCACGTTGGGCCTGACCAATGCGCATTACATGGGGCTGCCCTTCTGGGTGGCGGCACCAATGGCGATCGCGATCATGGCGGTGCTCGGTTATCTGCTCGACTTCTTCGTGCTGCGCCATCTTTTTGGGCAAAGCCAGACGGCGGTGGTGATCCTGACCATCGCGCTGGGCTTTGTGATCCGGTTCATTGCCGGGGCGATCTGGGGGCATGAGCCGCAGACACTCGAAAGCCCGCTCGCGCTTGGGGATCTAAGGCTGGGAGGTGTGGTACTGGGTATGGCGGATGTGGCGGTCATTGTCGTCACGGTTCTGCTCACCATCTTCCTCTACCAGTTCTTCCAGCGCACCAAGCTCGGCCTTGCCATGCAGGCGGCGTCTCAGAACCAGATGGCGGCGTATTTCATGGGGGTTCCGGTCAAGCGGGTGCAGGGCATGATCTGGGGCCTCTCGGGGGCCGTGGCCGCTGTGGCCGGCATTCTTTTTGCCTCGAAAGGCGCGATTGATCCAAACGCGGGCCTTCTCGGGATCAAGGCGTTTGCGGCGGCGGTGATCGGCGGGTTTGGCTCGTTGCCCGGTGCCTTGGCAGGTGGTCTCATCGTGGGTGTGATCGAACCCTTTGCCTCGCGCTACCTCGCTGCTGGCTACAGTCAGATCGCGCCTTATGCGCTCTTGCTGTTTGTCTTGGTGTTCCGTCCTCACGGCCTGTTCAGCCAGGTCCGCACGAAGAAGGTCTGATCCCATGCGCATACATTTCAAGACCTCTTACGAACACGACATTCGCCTGTTTCCCGATTGGTGGACGTTCTTTGTCTATGCCACGCTGATCGTGGTGGCGGTGTTGCTGCCGTGGATCATGGACGATTTTTATCTGGGTGAAGTGACCAACGTTCTGATCTGGGCGATTGCCGGGCTGGGGCTGATGCTTTTGACCGGGCAGACCGGGCAGGCAAGCCTCGGTCATGCGGCGTTTTTGGCGGTGGGCTGTTATTCCTGCGTGATCTTCATGGAGCAGGGGTTGCCGTTTCTCATCGCCTTCCCGGCGGCGGGTATCCTGACCGGGATCGTGGGCACGATTATTGCCATCCCGGCAGTGCGCCTGCACGGGATCTACCTTGCGATTGCAACGATTGCCCTGTCGATCCTGACCGATGACCTGATCGTTCTGATGGAGCCGATCACCGATGGCGTTTCGGGCAAGTTTGCCCCGATGATCACCATCTTCGGCATCGAGATCGAACGCTGGACGACACCGGATCGGTTTTATTGGCTGGTGCTGGCAATCACGATTATCTGCACGCTGATCTATCGCAATCTGCTGCGCTCGCCGCTGGGGCGGGCCTTTGCCGCCGTGCGCGACAGTGAAGTTTCGGCCACGGCCATGGGCGTGCATATCGCGCGGACCAAGGCGGCGTCGTTCGGGATTTCCTGCGGGATCACCGGGCTTGCGGGTGCGCTGATGGGGTTCTACGCAGGGGCGTTCAACAACGAGACCTTCTCCATCGTAATCTCGATCACCCTGCTGATGATGATCGTCATCGGCGGTCTTGGGTCGATCCACGGTGCATTCTTCGGCGCTGTGGTCGTTGCCTACCTGCCGCAATTCCTGTCCATCGCGAAGGACGCCATTGGTGGGGGGGGCGTGGCCATTCCGGGGCTGGAGACGGGCGTGTTCGGGGCGATCCTGATCCTGTTTATCCTGTTCGAGCCGATGGGCATCTACGGACGGTGGATGAAGATACGCATTTGGTTCGAGCTGTTCCCGTTTGCGCGCAAGGACATGTTCAAGCGCCAGAAATCCTACCTCAAGACGGAGCGCCTGAGATGAGCAGTTTGCTGGAAATCAAGAATGCGACGCTCAAGTTCGGGGGCGTGGTGGCTGTCAACGATCTGAGCTTTACCGTGGAAGAGGGCGAGGTTTATGCCATCGTCGGGCCGAACGGGGCGGGGAAATCCACCGTGTTCAACCTGATCTCACGGTTTTACGATCCCTATTCCGGGTCGATCACCTTTGACGGCAAGAACCTGTTGGATCGTAACGCCGATCAGGTTGCCGATCTGGGCATCGCGCGGACTTTTCAGAACATCGAGCTGTTCGATCACGCGACTGTTCTGCAGAACCTGCTGGTTGGACGGCATCGGCATCGGCGCACGACCATGCTTGAGGAAATGCTGTTCACGCCGCGTGTGCGGCGCGAGGAAAAGCGCCATCGCGAGGCGGTGGAAGAGGTCATCGACTTCCTTGATCTGCAACCTTATCGCAACAAGATGATCGCCGGGCTGCCTTACGGTGTGCGCAAGGTGGTCGAGGTGGGCCGGGCGCTGGCCACCGGGCCGCGTCTGTTGCTGCTCGATGAACCGGCCTCGGGTCTGTCGGTCGAGGAAACGCAGGACATGCGTTGGTGGATCGACGATATCCGCAAACAGATGGGGATCACCGTTCTGATGGTGGAACATGACATGGGGCTTGTGTCCGGCGTGTCCGATAGGGTTCTGGCGCTGGCCGATGGCGCGAAGCTGGCCGAGGGAACGCCTGCAGAGGTGCAGAGCGATCCGGCCGTGATTGAAGCCTATCTTGGTGCGGGGGCCGCGTGATGAGTGAAACCGTGCTTGAAGTGAAGAACCTTGAAAGCTTTTACGGCCCGATCATGGCGATCCGGGGCGCAAGCCTGAAGGTGGAAAAAGGGCAGGTCGTGACCGTGCTAGGTGCCAATGGCGCGGGCAAGTCGACCCTTTTGAAGACCATCTCGGGGATCATGGACCCGGAAAAAGGGCAGGTGATTTTCGAGGGAGAGGAGATCCAGGGAAAGGAACCGCACTCCATCGTGCGCCGGGGCATTGTGCATGTGCCCGAAGGGCGCGAGGTGTTTCCGCTTTTGACCGTGGACGAGAACCTGTCGCTGGGGGCCTATACCCGCAATGACAAAGCCGAGATCGAGAAGGACCGGGAAATGGTCTTCGACTATTTTCCCATTCTGAAAGAGCGGCGCGGTCAGGAGGCGGGTACGCTTTCTGGGGGGCAACAGCAGATGCTGGCGATTGGCCGGGGTTTGATGCTGCGGCCCAAGATCATGCTGTTGGACGAGCCGTCCCTCGGCCTGTCGCCGCTGCTGGTGCAAGAGATTTTCGCGATCCTGAAGCGTCTTAACGAAGATGAAGGCGTGACCATGATGCTGGTGGAACAGAACGCCAAGGTCGCTCTGGAACTGGCCGATATGGGCTATGTGATGGAGATCGGGCGCATCGTGATGGATGGCAGCGCGGATCGGCTGATGGAGAGCGAGGACATCAAGGCGTTCTACCTGGGTCACCAGGAAGAAGGTGCGCGCGGTGAGCGGCGCTGGAAACGCAAGAAGACGTGGCGCTGAGGGAGGGGTTGGCATGAACATTCAAACGACCGACCAGATCGAGATCAACGGCGTGATCGTGACCGCCAATCCGGGCCAGCGCCCGGCGCTTGTGGACAGTTGCGATACGGTGCCCAAGCTGTTTGCCAAGCGGTGCGAACAATTGGGGGACAAGACCGCGCACCGCGAGAAAGACCTTGGCATCTGGCGCGCCTATTCGTGGAAAGATTACTGGAACCACGCCAAGTGGATCGGCCTTGGCCTGCGCGCCCTCGGGCTTGAACGCGGCGAGGTGGTGTCGATCCTGTCCGAGGACCGCAAGGAATGGCTTTACGCCGACATGGGCATTCAGGCGGTCGGCGGGATCGCGTCGGGGGTCTATACCACCGACTCGGCCAGCCAGCTGGAATACCTTTTGCGCGACAGCGACAGCCGGTTCCTGTTCGTGGAAAACGACGAGCAGCTCGACAAGTTTCTGGAGATCGAGGATCAGGCCCCGCAGGTCGTCAAGGTTATCATCTTTGAAAAAGAGGGCCTGCACGATCTGCGTCACGAGAAATGCGTGTTCATCGACGATCTCTATGACACGGGCCGTGCGTTTGACGCGGAAAACCACGGGTATTTCGAGGCGGAGATCGAAAAGTCGCAACCGGGCGACACCGGGCTTCTGATCTATACCTCGGGCACCACCGGTATGCCCAAGGGCGCGATGCTCAGCCAGGAGAACGTGATTGGCGCGATGGTGTCGGGCGCACATGCGCTGCCGACGATGCCGGGGGATGAACAGCTTTGTTTCCTGCCGCTCTGTCACATCCTTGAACGGGACGTGTCGGTGTATTTCCCGCTGGCGGGCAAGGCGATCGTGAACTTTGCGGAAAGCCCTGAGACCGTGTTCGACAACCTGCAGGAAGTCTCGCCCAGCCACTTCACGGCGGTGCCGCGGGTTTGGGAAAAGGTCTATTCGCGGGTTCTGGTGTTGGCGCAGGAAGCCACGCCCATTGGCCGGCTGGCCTTCAACCTTGCCGTCAAGGCTGGCTTGAAGCGGGCCGAGTACCTTCTGGCACGAAAACCTGTACCGGCGATGGTGGCGCTCAACTTCCTGATCTGGGATTTCCTTGTGCTGCGCAATCTGCGCCGGATGCTGGGTATGGACCGGATGCGGCGCGGCGGCACAGGGGCGGCGCCGATCTCACCCGAGTTGATCAAGTGGTACTGGGCAATTGGCGTGCAGCTTCTGGAAGGTTATGGCATGACCGAGAACACCGGGCTTGCGACGATCAACCTACCCGATGACAACAAGCTTGGCACGGTAGGTAAAGCCGTCCCAGGCTTCCAGGTGCGGATTGCCGAGGACGGCGAAATCCAGACCTACGGACTCAACAACTTCCAGGGGTATTGGCGCAACAATGAAAAGACGGCCGAAACCTTTACCGACGATGGCTGGCTGCGCACCGGGGATGTGGGCAAGGTGGACGATGACGGTTTCCTGACGATCACCGGGCGACTGAAAGACATCATCATCACGGCTGGGGGCAAAAACATCACGCCTGCCGAAATCGAAAGCCGGTTGAAGTTCAGTCACTATGTCTCGGACGCGGTGGTGATCGGGGACGCGCGCAAGTACCTGACCTGCCTGATAATGATCGATCAGGAAAACGTCGAGAAATTCGCGCAGGACCGCAAGGTGCCGTTCTCGGATTTTGCCTCGCTCTGTGCCGCGCAGGAGGTTGTCGACCTGATCCGCAAGGAAGTGGAAGAGGTCAACAAGGACTTTGCGCGTGTCGAACAGATCAAGGATTTCCGCCTGATCAACGTGCTTCTGACCGCAGAAGATGAGGAGCTTACCGCGACCATGAAGCTCAAGCGCGGCTTTGTTGAAAAGAAACATTCCGCACTGATCGAGGAAATGTACTAGACTAGAAATCATGTGGCTGGAGACCACGTAACCAACGGGAGGAAAACATGAAAAAACTGATGACCGCATTTGCGGCGGGCGCGGTGGCGCTGGCATCGCAGGGTCTGGCCGAAACCCAGGGCGTGAGCGATGACGAGGTGGTGATCGGCTCGGTCAACGACCTCAGCGGCGTCTTTGCCGCAGTGGGTGTTCCGGCTGTGAACGGCGCCAACATGAAATTCGACGAGGTGAACGCGGCGGGCGGTGTGCATGGCCGCAAAATCCGCTTCGTCGTCGAGGATAATGGCTACCAGATCCCGCGCGCGATGCAGGGCTACAACAAGCTTTTGAACAAGGACAAGGCGTTCGCCATGCTCTTGTCGCTGGGCACTCCGATGAACATCGCGGGCTTCAAGCTGCTTGATCCCAAGGGCATTCCGAATGTCGGTCCACTGTCGGCGGCGCGTGAAATGCTGGCCGAACCGATGGACAACAAGTTCACCGGGTTCTCAAGCTATTGGGACCAGGTGCAGGTCGGCGTGAAATACCTTGCAGGTGAGTTTGGCGCACAGGAAGTCTGCACCATGTATATCCCGTCGGATTTCGGCAAGGAGATCGCCGAATCGACCAAGGATGTGACCGCCGCGCTTGGTCTGACCATGGCCGGCGAAACCACGCACAAGCCGGACGAGCTCGACTTTGTCGGCTCGCTGACCAAGCTGAAATCGGCAGGTTGTGACGTTGTCACCATGGCGCTGGGCGTCCGTCAGGGCATCACCGTCGTGGGGACGGCCAAGAAGCTGGGCTGGACCGATGTGAAGTTCATGAACACCTCGGCAGGTTTCCTTGAGCCGGTCGCCATGGTGCCGGGCGGCGTGACCGATGGCCTTTATGCGGCTGCCGGTTGGGTGGACCTTTACTCGCGTGCTGCAGATGCGGTGCCGGGCAAGTTCATCGCGGACTACAAGGCCAAGTATGACCAGCCCGCGAGCGGCTTTGCCATGTTGGGCTATTCCGCAGCTGAGACGCTGGTACGCGCGCTTGAGGCGGCCGGTCCGGACCTGACCCATGAAGCCTTTATCAAGGGTATGGAATCGCTCGATTACTTTGACGAACTAACCGATGCGCAGATCACCTATGGTCCGGGTGACCACCGCGGTGCGGACGAAGTGACCATCTCGGTTGTCGAAGGTGGCGGCTGGAAGCTGGTATCTCGCCAGTAACAGACGAGAACGTTCTCTTGGGCCGGGTTTATCCCGGCCCCTTTTTGTTTGAGCAATCCAGAGGCGCGTTTTGCAAGTCACGGGGTCTTTCGATACGCTGTCGGTGAAACACCCATCCAACGTTTGAAGGCGCGTGAAAACGCCGGCGTGCCGGAAAAGCCCAGCATCTCGGCGATTTCATGGCTTGGCAGGGGTGGATCGGTTTCCAACAGAACAAGCGCTTTCTTTTTGAGCGCGTCGTCGCGGACATCCTTGAAGGAAGTTCCAAGCCGGGCCAATCTTCGCTGTAGCGCCTTTGGGTGCAGCCCCAAATTTCGGGCCATGTATTCGATACCGAATGCTTTTTGATCGATTCCGTCAATGTAGATCGCTTCCATGAACTCCAGAATGGCCTGATGCGGTGTGGTTTCATCGAAATTACCGCGTCGGATCGGTGCAAACTCCCACTCCATCTTGAGTGGTTGTTGCAACCATTCAGACGGAAAGCGGATCTGAACCCCGCTCCATGTCCGTTTCAAAATCGCTGCCTTTGGCACCATGTCCGGAGGTATGCCTTCGCTGCTCCTTGCCGTCACCAAGATGCGCGCAGGATCGAATACTCCGCCGACCGCCAGTTTCAAAAATGTCACCCACATGCCCGTGAACCCGGCATCGGCCTGGATTGTCGGTGCGATCGGTTTGAAAGTGCGCTCGCCCCGGATCACGGTGTAGGTGGCATTGATCACGACCGAGTATTGGATATTGCTGATCTGCCTGTTGAGTTCGAGGACAGCGAGGGGCAGAAACTCGGCCAGAGTATGGGACGCATGGTAGCTTTCCCGGACCAGTATGGGCCCCGATTTGACAAGCGCCTCGCCAGCCCGGGCCGCAAAATACGGGTCGCCAAGCGCGTCGGCCATATCGTTCACAGCCTGATAAAGCGCTTCGCCTGAAATCAGTGTGGTCGGATCAGCAAGGTCGAGATGGGCGAGGCCCACCGACTCGAGGATCTGGTCCGTCCTTCCCCCGCGCTGCTCGAACCACTTCAGAAACGGGGTGACATGGTGCGCGCGGGTGAAGGCAAATCCGCCTGAGGTCATCCTGTTTGTCCTCTCTGAAACCTTTGCAAACTAAACAAAACGTACAAAAAATGGTGCGGGACGGCACTCTTGGTGACGTGTTTTGACCCAGCCCCCTGAAATCAGGCCACAGAGGTGTTAGTAATCCGTCCAAGCAAAGGATGGACCATGAAACGCAGATTTTCAGACGAACAGATCATCGGGATGATCAAGGAGTACGAGGCGGGCGTGAAAGCTCAGGAGCTTTGTCGCCGCTACGGTATCAGCGACGCGACGTTCTATAAATACAAAGCAAAGTTTGGCGGTATGAACGTGTCTGATGCCAAGAAGTTGCGGGCTCTGGAAGATGAGAACAACAAGCTGAAGCGCATGTTGGCGGATGCGATGCTCGACAACGCAGCCCTGAAGGATCTCGCAACAAAAAACTACTGACGCCCGATGTGAAGCGGCGAGCCGTGCACGATGTGATGGATCGGCACGGCTTGTCCGAGCGTCGGGCATGTGAATTGGCGGACCTGCATAGGTCAGTTTTTCAGTATCAGAAGCAGGATCGGGGCGACGGCACCCTGCGCAAGCGGCTTCGGGAGCTGGCGAATGAACGTCGCCGGTTCGGTTATCGACGTTTGGGCATCCTGCTGGCCAGGGAAGGTTTTAAGGTGAACCACAAAAAGCTGTTCCGGCTTTATCGCGAAGAGGGGCTGGCGGTGCGCCGCAGGCGGTCACGCAAGCGAGCTTTGGGCACGCGGCGACCCATTCTGGTGCCGGATCGTGCCAATCAGCGTTGGTCGTTGGATTTTGTCTCCGACGCCTTCGAAGATGGGCAGAGGTTCCGTGTGCTATGCATCGTGGACGATTGCACCCGTGAGGCACTGGCAACAGTCGTGGATCGTTCTTTGTCCGGGGCGCGGCTGACCCGTGAACTGGATGTGCTAATCCGAAGGCGCGGGCAACCAGACATGATTGTCTCAGACAATGGGACGGAAATGACATCTCATGCAGTGCTCAGATGGAGCCAGGATACCGGCGTTGGCTGGCATTACATCGCGCCGGGGAAACCTATGCAGAATGCTTTTGTCGAGTCATTCAACGGCAGGCTGCGGGATGAATGTCTGAATGAACACATCTTCGGCAACCTCGCCGAGGCCCGAAAGATCATCGAAAGCTGGAGGATCGATTACAACACACAGCGACCACACACATCACTTGGCGGGCTGGCTCCAGCCGTTTACGCCAATCTCAACCGTGCCACCCGGCCTGCTTCGCTTGAGCTACGCAAGGGCTCCGCTCAGCAGGCCTTGACCGCAACCTAATCACGAGAAAGAAACAGGAACGGAGTCTACATCCGAACGGCCCGGATCAAGGGGCTGGGTCAGTTTCCACCCGCTCTGTCCTTCAAAGGTAAGAGGCCCGGAGGGGTGTATGCAATAATAACACTCAGCTTTCAGAAACTTAGCTTCGAAATGGAGATTCTTCATGGGGTTGAACAGGACGTTCTCATCAGTCAGTTGCCTTGCGCTAACGCTCGCATTCGCCTCGACGGCGATGGCCAACGACATTGTAATTCTCAACGGACGCGTGATTGACCCCGAGACGGGTCTTGATGCAATCCGCAATGTGGCAATAGAAGATGGTCGTATCTCGGCGATTAGCGAGTTTCCGCTTGAGGGCGACACCGTGGTCGATGCCACTGGTCACGTCGTTGCGCCGGGCTTCATCGACCTGCATGCCCATGGCCAGAGCATCGGGGACTACAGGATGTATGCCATGCAGGGTGTGACATCCGCGCTTGAACTTGAATCGGGTATTCTGCCGATTGCAGACTGGTATGAAGGACAAGCCACCAAGAACCTGCCGGTGAACTATGGTGCGGCGGCGGGCTGGACCTATGGCCGGGTCGCTGCGTTTTCGGAAACAGACCCGCTTGCCACGACCGAGTATTTCCAGGACGCTCAGGCCAGGACCGACTGGAAATCCGACATCGCGAATGACGACCAGTTCGCCAGGGTCATGGAGTTGGTGGAGCAGGGGCTCAAGGAGGGCGGGATCGGCATCGGCGTGAACGCGGGCTATGCGCCGGGCTATGGTCAGAAAGAGTATTTTGCGCTGGCGGAATTAGCGGACCGCTACGGTGTCGCGACCTACACCCATGTTCGTTATGCGAGCAACATCGAACCGCAGGGGTCTTTCGAGGCCATCAAGGAACTGATCGCCAATGCCGCGATTACCGGCACGCATATGCATATCTGCCATATCAACAGCTCGTCGTTGTCGGATATCAGGGCCACGCTCGGACTGGTTGACGATGCACTTGCGCGAGGCATCAACATCACGGTTGAAGGGTATCCCTATGGTGCGGCCAACACGCTTGTCGGTGCGGCCATGTTCACCGGGCCCGATTGGCGCGAACGCATGGCGTCGACCGCCAACAACTTCCAGCTTGGCTCGGATCGAATGACCGAGGATCAGCTGGCCGACTACCAGGAAAACAAGCCCGGCACCTTCGTCACTTGGCACTTCCTTGACGAAGACAAGCCAGATGATCTGGCCCTGATTGACGCCACCGTGACCCATCCGGCCGTCATGATTGCTTCGGATGCCGTGTTCTGGTCCTACTTCGACGAGGATGGATCGGTGAAAACCTATACCGGTGATGAATGGCCGCTCCCGGAAAAGGTCTTTAGCCATCCGCGGTCGTCCGGCACTTATGCCAAGGTTCTGCGCTCTTATGTGCGCGAACGTGGGCTGATCTCGATGTCCGACGCGATCCGCAAGATGTCGTTGATGCCGGCGCAGACGCTCGAAGAGTTCGTGCCCCAGATGCGCCGCAAGGGCCGTATTCAGCTGGGCATGGATGCCGATATCGTGGTTTTCGACCCGGCAACGGTGGCCGACAAGGCGACGTTCGAAAACGCGAACCAGCCCGCAGTGGGTTTCCAGACCGTGCTGGTCAACGGCGGCTTTGCCGTCAAGGACGGTGAGCTGGTTCTGGATGCGGCTCATGGCCAGCCAATCCGCCGCGCGGTCGTCGAGTAATCAAGTATCCGGAGGGGCCTTCCTGGGGCCTCTCCATCCATACGCCGCAGCGTCAAAAGCGCATTTTGGACCGATTTTGGCTCAAGCCCTCTTGTGGTGTTCCAACATCAGCCCAGCTCAGGCAATGAGCCATCAATCGCCAAGCTTGGCATGCACTTCATCAAGGTCGATTTCTCCGATGGGCATCTTGTTGCCCGGGTTTTCGAAATCGTATTTGAAGAGCTGGAAATCCTTTTTGTAGATTTCGTAGACAAGGTGCATCGACAGGTCGTCGAAATAGTCCTCGACCGGGTGCGCGCGCTTGGGGCCGTGGCCTTCGGATTCGTTGAATCGCGGGATCGTGGCAAGATCGACCGCATGGGGCGTTTCGATCGCGTCGAGCACCTGTTGCATGCCGTCGTTGAAAGCTTCGGTCCAGAAAATCTTGTCGTATTGGCCACCATTCACGATGAAGGTCGAGATATGTCCCGACATGGCGGACCAGTGAATGTCGGGGTCCATCGGGCGGCGCCAGCGGATCGTGTCGCGGGCAAACAGAAGAAAGCGGCGGAAGCTCTTGATCTGGTCGAACTCTTCCTTACCATCTTCGCCGCCGACCTCGATCCCGTATTTCTGGATCAGCATCGGCACGAGGTTTCCGCGATACCGCTTGCCGTTGCGCTGGATGCCGCAGATCTTGTCGAAGAACGACGACAGGATACGCGTGTAAGGATTGCGTACACAGGTAAAGGCGTAGGACGTGTGCTCGCGCACATTGTTCATGATCGGCTGATGGCTTTCTTCGATCGCCCATTTGTGCATGCCGCTAGTGGCGTCGTGGATATCACCGTCAAAGAATTCGCCGTGGTCCGAAAAATACATGATCTGCCCGATGGTCGAACAGGCACATTTCGGGACCACCCGATAGACGACGCTTTCGCTTTCGGTCATCCAGGTGCCGGGAAAGCCCATGTGTTTGCCTCCGTCAAATGCCCCGACTTGCAGGTCAGGTGCCTCAATTCCACGAAAAAACCAAATAAAGTCTGTTTATTCAACGTGTCTTCATCATTAAATGGGTAAACAATCAACGGGCAAGCAGGGTTACGGTTTCGGGAATGGCACAAATTGCGTATATCTTGCTGTGCCACAAGGACCCCGAGGCCATTATCAAACAGGCCGAACGCCTGACAGCCACGGGCGATTACATCGCGATACATTTCGACGCCAGCGCCAAGGCGGAGCATTTCCAGATGATCCAGAACGCGCTGGCCAGCAATCCGAACGTGGCCTTTGCCCACAAGCGGATCAAATGCGGATGGGGCGAATGGTCATTGGTGCAGGCAACGCTTTACGCGGTAGAAACCGCCGTCTCCAGCTTTCCCCGCGCCACGCATTTCTACATGGTTTCGGGCGATTGCATGGTGATCAAGTCGTCCGAATACATCCATGATTTCCTCGATGACAATGATGTGGACTTCATCGAAAGCTTCGATTTCTTTGAAAGCGACTGGATCAAGACCGGGATGAAGGGCGAGCGGCTGATCTATCGCCACTGGTTCAACGAACGGACGCAGAAATGGCGGTTCTATACCTCGTTCAACCTGCAGCGCCGCTTTGGTCTGACCCGCGAGATTCCTTCGGATATCCAAGTCATGATCGGCAGCCAGTGGTGGTGCCTGCGACGCCAGACAATCGAGGCGGTGTTGCATTTCACGCATCAACGGCGTGATGTCATGCGGTTCTTCCGCACAACATGGATTCCCGACGAGACGTTTTTCCAGACCATCGTGCGCCATCTCGTGCCGGCAAAGGAAATCCGGACCCGGACGCTGACGTTTCTGATGTTCACCGACTACGGGATGCCGCTCACGTTTTACAACGACCATTACGACCTGCTGTTGAGCCAGGATTACCTTTTTGCCCGCAAGATCAGCCCCGAGGCGCTGGAGCTGAAAGAACGGTTGGGGCGGCTATATGCGGAGGAAGGGGCGCAGTTCCAGATTTCGGCCGAGGGGCCGAGCCTGTTCAAGTTCCTGACCAGCCGCGGGCGCGTGGGCAAACGTTTTGCCAGCCGCTTCTGGGAAACGGAATCCACGCTGGGCAGGGATCGGGAACTGATGATTCTTGTCTGCAAGAAATGGCACGTCGCCAAGCGGATGCTGACCAGCATTCAGCAGGAAACCGGTATTCCGGCCATTGCCTATCTCTTCAATGAGGAAAGCACGCCGCTACCTGACCTTGGTGGGATTCAGGCAACTTTGGAAAAACGGACGCGGCATCGACGTGCGCTGATGCGGATGTTGTTCGACTATTACGATACGAATCGGCTGGTGATCTGTCTGGATCCGTCCAACATGGACCTTATGCAGGACTTCTTTGACGACCGCTCGGTCACACGGATGCTCGAGGTGCAGTGCGAGTTCACCGACGATTACCTGACAGGCCACGCGACCCGCATCGGATTGGCTGGCGATCAGACGCCGCGTGAGACGCTGGAGCGCCTGTTGCCCACCATCCGGCGCGACATTCTGAATGAAAGTGACCGGATTCGTGATGCGGGGTTCGAGAATGTGCGTTGGATGCGCGAAGGCGACGATACCACCGATCAGGTAAGCGCGCTGGTGGCGTTCCTGTCTGTCTCCGAGGATGCCGCGACACGGATCGCCAAAACCGACCACCTGTTTGCCGACTGAGGCTGAGGCTCCCGCCATCTTCGCCGCCTATCGGCGGCTGGCAGATGTTGGGCGTGGCTCAGCAGAGCTGAGCCTCGACAGACGCAGGGTCAGTGGCCCCTTGTCAGGGTCAGGAAGACGTCCTCGAGATCGGCCTGTTCGGTTTTCACGTCGCGAATGGCGATGCCTGCATCGCGCACGGCGCGCAGCACGTCTTCGGCGGTGGTCTGGCTGGCGTGATAAGCCAGCGCGAGCGTGCCATCCGGGCGTTGCGTGACCTCGACCCCGTCTGCTGTGGGCAATTGCGTCGGCGACGCGACCGGATCAATCACCATGCACTTGGCATCCATCTTGCCCAAGAGGTTGGCCGTGCTGTCGCGCGCGACCAGTTCGCCATGGTCGATAATGGCGATCTCGTCGCACATTTCCTCGGCTTCTTCGAGGTAATGCGTGGTGAGGATGATAGTTATCCCCTGTTCCTTGTTGAGCTTGCGGATGTTGGTCCAGAGCATCTGGCGCAGTTCGATGTCCACGCCGGCGGTCGGTTCGTCGAGCACCAGAACACGCGGGCTGTGCACCAGCGCCTTGCCCAGAAGCAGGCGACGGCGCATGCCCCCTGAAAGGGTGCGGGCATAGGCATTGGCCTTGTCGCTCAGGCCCACCATGGCGAGGATTTCATCGCTGCGCCGCTGGTGTTTGGGGACGCCATAAAGCCCGGCCTGTACTTCGAGCGCTCCGTGGGGCGAGAAGAACGGATCAAGGTTCAACTCCTGTGGCATGACGCCGATCGCCGCGCGGGACTGGCGCGGGTTTTCGTCCTGGTCAAAACCCCAGATGCGTACCGTGCCCGAGGTTTTGGTGACAAGACCGGCCATGATGTTGATCATCGTGGATTTACCCGCGCCGTTGGGGCCGAGCAGGCCAAAGATAGACCCGGCGGGAATGTCGAGATTGATCCCTTTGAGCGCGTGTTTCTCGGGCTCGCCCTTGCTGCCGCGATAGGTCTTTTTCAGGTCCCTGATCTCGATGGCGTTCTGCGTCATGGCTGCACTTGCTCCCGGCTGCGCATTCAATCATATTCGGGCCTAAAGAAACCGGACCGGAACAACAACCGGGTATGTCGGCGATTCAATCAGAGGACTTGCCAGAAATGACCATCCAACCGCCTGAAACCAAGATTGTAGACAGCTATCGCGTGGCCTGTGACGGCGGCGAAGGCGCGCTTGGGCATCCGCGTGTCTGGTTGCAGATCCCGAACGAGCACGGCTGGGTCGAATGCCCCTATTGCGACTGCAAATACGTGCACAAGGATGACGCCGACAAGGCGGCCTGATCTCCTGCCATCATTGTTTGTTTGAAACACTGAAAGGGCGCGCGCGCCCTTTCAAAGATGGGTCTGTGCGTGGTGGCGTGCGGGGTCCTCAAGATGCGCGACGCTGTTGAATTGCGTGAGCAGCGGTCGGCCCAGCACCATCTGCCAGCGGTGGACGGACGTGTTCATGATCGCAAGGCACATTTGCGCCCAGCCTGAGACATCCAGCGCCAGAGTCTGCCGCAGAACGGTGCCGATCAATCCGCCAGACGTGACCACCAACGCGCGGCCCTGACCGGCGGCAATTTCTTCCATGACCTCGCGAATGCGGGCGGCAAAGGCATCGTGGCTTTCGGGCGCGCCTTCAATCTCGCCCCGTTCCCACGCGCCGAGCACCATGGGCAGGTGGCTGACAAAACCTTCGCGTTCGGTCGGCACGGACAGACCCTGCTGTTCCTCCATCAGCTGAGAGAGAGTGAAATAGGCAAATTCATTGAGGCGCGGATCCTGAATGATCTCGCCATGATCGGTCGCGCCCATGCTGGTCGCGGTTTCCACGTGGCGGCGCATCGTGCCGCAATAGACCCGCTGAAACCGGTCGCCCGTGGTCTGCATATGTCCACCGAGCCACCGGGCCTGCTGGTGACCAAGCGGTGAGAGCTTATCATAGCTTTCTTCGTCGCGGGCTTCCGTGTTGGCCTGGCCGTGGCGGACGAGTGTGATGTGGGGCATGACAGGAACCTTTTTGACTGGCCCCGTGTGTAGGACAGGCTGGGGGGCGGGGAAAGAGGGGAAAGCGCGTGATTGCCGCGGGGGTTGAAATGAGTATTTTTGGCAAAATGAAGATGGAGTGTTTCAAATGATCAACCCGGACCGGTTTCTTGCCGACCTGCATCACCTGCGCAGTTTTGGAGCGGCTGGTGTGGGCAAGGGTGTGGTGCGCCCGGCCTATTCGGCTGCGGACATCGCGGCGCGGGAATGGTTGATGGCGCAGATGGAGGCCGCCGGATTGCGGGTGCATGTGGACCCGGTAGGATCGGTCTGGGGGCTGGCCGAGGGACCGTCATTGCTGTTGGGGTCGCATTCCGACAGCCAGCCCGAAGGGGGCTGGCTGGACGGGGCGCTGGGCGTAATTGCGGCGCTCGAAATTGCGCGCGCGGCGCAGGAGGCGAGTGGCCCGGCCGTTTCGGTTGTGTCCTTTCAGGATGAAGAGGGGCGTTTTGGCGTGACCACGGGCAGCACGGTCTGGTCGGGGGCGGTGTCGCTTGAGGTGGCGGACGGGTTCACCGACCGGGATGGCGTCACCTTTGCCGAGGCGCGGGCGAAGATGGCGCATCTGGCGGGGACTTGGGTGGATCCCGCACAGTTCACCGGCTTTATCGAGATGCATATCGAGCAGGGACCATGGCTTGATCAGGCGGGCGAGTCGGTGGGAGTTGTCACCGACATTGTCGGCATTCGCGACATGCGGATCACTCTGACCGGAGAACAGAACCACGCCGGAACCACGCCGATGCACTTGCGCAAGGATGCCTTTCAGGCGCTGTCCGAGTTCAACACGCGGCTGAATGCAGCGTTCGAGGAGGTGGTGACGCCGTCGACGGTCTGGACCATCGGGCACGTGAACCTGCACCCTAATGCCAGCTCGATCGTGCCGGGGCAGGTGACCTTTTCGATGCAGTGGCGCGACAGTTCCAGCGCGCGGTTGACGCAGATGGAGGGCATCATCCACAAAATCGCTGCGCAGGTGGCCGAGGAATATGGAATGGAGCTTGGCTACGGCGATTTGCTGGGTTTGGAGCCGGTGGCCATGGACAGCCGTCTGCGCGGAGCGCTGGCCGAGAGTGCCGAGGCGCAGGCTCCCGGAGCGTGGCGCGAGATGCCTTCGGGGGCGCTTCATGATGCCACGAACGTGTCCAAATACATGCCGGTGGCGATGCTGTTCGTGCCGTCGATTGGTGGGATCAGTCACGCCTTCGACGAAGACACGAATGAGGCCGATCTGGTCAAGGGGCTGGACGTGCTGGCTGGGGCGGTGGCGCGGTTGACGAACTAGGTGCGCTCGTAGCCACGTTTCAGGGCGCGGTTACGAAAGCTGTCGGCGGCGTTCGATGCCTCGCGCAGGTTGCCGAAGATGTTGACCATCATGCGCCCCTTGCCACCCGAAACGCCCCATTCACGCATCACCGAAACCTCTTCGAAAAGGTTCATCGCGATCTCGACCCGGTAGAAACGCGGGCGGGTTTTAAGTGATGGCTTGTAAAGGATGCAGATGGCCATGATCCAAGCCTATTGCACCCCGAATCGGCGCGCAACAGGCTTTTGATTCGGCACTGAATTCGACACTGTTTCAGCCTAAAAGCACGATATCCGATGCACCCGCGCTGCGGCGCAGGGCGTGCACATCCGCAAGGTCGGGATCGTTGATCCAGCCTTCGGCGCTGGCGCGATCGGGAAAGGACAGGATAGCGGCGACGTCGGGCAGATCGGGGGCGCCATCAAGCACCAGCGCATCGGCGCTGCCCTGTTCGACCTTGCCGCCGTGGCGGGCCAGAGCCGGACCAGCCTGTTCACGATACGCGGCCAGCGCCCCGGGGTTGGTGACGGTCAGTTTGGCATAGGCATAAATCATTTCACATCTCCAGTTGCGTGGTTGTGGCGTCAGTCTATGGGGCGGAGGGGGGTGCGAAAACGCGTGAGTTTGCATTCTGCTTGTGCAAAAATGCATGACATGAATGCAGACTGGGACGATCTCAAAACGGTGCTTTACCTGGTGCGCGAGGGGTCACTTGCCGGGGCCGGAGCGGCGTTGGGGGTAAATTACACCACGGTAGCGCGGCGTGTGGCGCGCGCGGAACAGGCGCTTGATACGATTCTGTTCGAGCGGCTCGCCGACGGGTATCACGCGACCGAGGCCGGGCGGCGTGTGGCCGCGCATGCCGCCGAGATGGAGGCACAAGAACTGTCGTTGATGCGCGTCCTGCAGGGCGGGGATAAACGATTGTCCGGGGCACTGGTGGTAACGGCGCCGCAGCTCTTGATCGGGCCTTACGTCGCGCCGGTGATGGCCCGGTTCAACGCGACGCATCCCGAGGTGAACCTTCACATCAAGGCGTCCAATGAGCTGGTGGACCTGACGCGGCGCGAAGCCGACTTGGCCGTGCGTATTTCGCGGGATCCGGGGGATGCGCTCATGGGCGTGCGGGTGGCAGAGCAGCAGACCGCGAGTTTTGCCGCCCCCGTCTGGGCCACGCGATTGGCCGAAGGGGCGGATACGGTTGTTGACTGGATCGTTTACGAACGGTTCCAGGATGTCCCAAAGGCCGCGCTTGCGCGGTTTCCGAAATCCCGTGTCGTGATGACCTGTGACGACATGGCTGCCATGGTCGGGGCGGCGGTGGCCGGGCTTGGGGTGGTGCGAATGCCGATGTTCTTGGGGCGGGTCACGCCGGGGCTGGTGCAGGTGCCCGCGCTGGATCCGGCGCCTTACGCGGATATCTGGGTGGTAGGGCATCGCGATGTCTGGCCGTCGGCGCGGGTGGCCGCGTTTCGCGACATGCTGGTCCCGCATTTTCGGGCGCATCGCGCGGATTTCATCGCCTGAGGGTGGTTACAAAAATTCCCCGCAGCCGATGATCAGGTCTGCGGGGAGTCGGGAGTGTTCCGTGTGTGTCGCTTGTTCTTGTCCTGCGGACTCCCCAGCTGCTCGAAAAGGCATTTGCCTGCAGGATTGGTAGTAGTGCATGTCGGAGACTCTACCTCATTTTGCGGTAGAAATCTATATATAGGAAGAAGTCGGCAGATTCTTGCTATATAGTGCTATTCGGGCTGCATAACGCTGTCGAGGATCAGGGCCAGCAATTCGCCCCGGTTGCCGGTGCCGGATTTGCGGTAAATGGCGTTGAGATGGGACTTGACGGTGCCTTCGGCGCTGCCGCGCAGGGTGGCGATTTCCGCGATGGCCATGCCCTTGACCAGGAAAGTTGCGATGTCGCGTTCGGTCGGGGTTAACTTCCACCCGTCGAAATGTGCTTCGATGACGTCCTGCATCGCCTGTTGCGCGACCGACAGGTTGTGTTCCAGAGCGGCCTTGCGGCGCAACAGGTCCAGTACCACACGGATTTCAAAGATGATCGCGGCACAGAGCAGAAGCGCGGCGGACATCTCGACCAGAAGGTAGAAATTGGTGAAGGCGTCCAGCCCGAAGGCGCGCAGGTCCTCAAGCGCGTCCGCGAGGAAAAAGACCGCGCATATGATCTGCGCCGCGATCAACAACAGCAATCCGACAGGGGGTTTCGGCTTGGGCGGCGGCATTTGAACGAAACTCTCGTATTAGCGGGATCTGAACGTCTTGTAGCCCGTGATCATGGCGCGGGGAAGGTTCACGCCGGTCCTGCGGCTTTCAAAGAGTACCGCCCCCACATGGATGAGGATCGAGATTTCCGCCCACGTGACGGCGAATTCATGAAGTTCTTCTGGGCCTTCCATGCCCCAGAACATGTCCGTGGTCATCAGGTGGCCGCTTGCCACGATGACCAGCAACGCCGCCAGAAGGTTGTAGATCATCCACGCCCCGAGCGGCGAATGGCCAAGGTGACGCTGGTGCCGCCCTCGTGCGATATCGCTCAGCTGTGAAGCGGCTGCGGTTAGGCTGGGGGGGAAACTGGTGAAACGGGCATACTGGGGGCCGACGCCCCCCCAGAAGAGGCGGGCTATCACCAGCGCGCCAAGGGCATAACCTATCCATTCATGCGTCGCACTTTCGTCATCCGTGAACAGGGCGTTGGCAGTAAACAGGGCCACGACAGCCCAATGAAAAGCTCGGATGAACGGATCCCAGACCTTGAATTTCTGCATGGTGTCGTCCTTGAAGGAGGGCGCGGCGGAGAGGTGTCCCCGCCGCTTGGCAGGGTCAATCGTCCAACTCGATCTTCACGATGTTCATATCGGCATCGAGGTAGATCTCATGGCGCTTGCCGTCTTTCATGGCATAGGCTTCATACATGCTATCCTCGACATCAATCTTTCGTACGTCGTAGCCCTGAGCGCTCAGGGTGGTCCGGATTTGAGCTTCGGTTTCTTGCGTCAGACCGGGCTTGGCATAGTCCGATGCCCAGACGGCGACGGGAAGCAGAGTGACGAGGGCGGCAACGCGCAGTGTGTTGAAAGTCATTTCGGGGTCTCCTGTCTTGGGTCGGGCATGAGCGCCGCGACAGGAGAGAGATCGGCGCGATCCGCGCTCAAGACCAGTCAACCGGGGTTGCAAATGGTAGTTTTGCCTCCACGGATCAGGTGTCTACAACTGGGGTTGGGGGTTATCCCCAGCGCACGTCGCCAAGGAAAATATACCCGGCGCCATAGATGGTCTTGATCAGCCGGGGGTTTTTGGGGTCTTCCCGCAGCTTGGTACGCAGGCGCGAAATGCGCACGTCCATGGCCCGGTCAAAGCTTTCGCCTGCCGCGCCGCCAAGCGTTTCCTGCATATGCGCGCGGCTGATGAGCCGCTTGGGACTTTCGAGAAACAGGCGCAGCACTTCGCCCTCGGCATGGCTGAAGGTTGTTTCGGTGCCCTCTTCATCTTCCAGCACGTAGCGGTCGAAATAGGCTGTCCAACCATTGAACCGCGCCGTGTTGCTAGACGTGGGCGCGGCGGGTCTGTCCTTGCGCAGGCGTGCGCGCACGCGGGCCACCACCTCGGCCGGGTCAAAGGGTTTGATGATATAGTCATCTGCGCCCAGCTCGAGTCCCGTAACCCTGTCCTGGACCTGCGCGCGCCCTGAAATGATGATCACCGCAGAGCCCAGCTCAAGCGCCAGCCGATGCACCAGCGTCAGCCCGTCCTTGTCCGGCAACCCGAGGTCGACAAGACAGACGTCAGGCGTTGTGGATTTGAGCGTGGCTTCGAACTCGGTTGCGCGGGAAAATCCCATGGTGCGAAACCCGGCGTCTTCGAGCGCGTCTGCAAGGATCGAGCGGATTTCGGGTTCGTCGTCCAGAATGGTGACAAGCGGGGCAGTCATGGCATTCACCTTGGGTGCAGGAATTGATCGAGCTGCTCGGCCGTAAACGGTTTGGGCAGCACCGGCGCGCGTGCGGCGCCTTCGATATACAGCGGATGGGATTGGGGCAAGGATGTCATCAGGAACGAAGGCACCTTGCCGGCGGACAGCTCGCGGATCAGGTCGACGCCCGTCAGGTCACCTTCGAGCATGATGTCGGACAGAACCAGCCTGATTTCGGGCAGTTCCATGAGAAGCGTGCGCGCCTCATCGACGCTGGCGGCCTCGATGACGGTGTGTTTCATCGTAGTCAGCATGTCGCGGATCATAGTCCGCAGGTCCGGATTGTCTTCGACCAAAAGGGCAAGCCCCGGCTTGACGTCCTTGGGGGCCCGGCGCAGGGGAAGACGCACCGTGACCTGTCCGCCGCCGCCCTCCATGTTGGCGATGCGCACATCCCCGCCAGCCAGCTTGGTCATGTCATAGACCATGGCCAGTCCAAGCCCGGAACCTTCCGATCCCTTGGTAGTGAAAAACGGGTCCAGGGCGCGTGTCAGGGCCTCGTCCGAGAACCCCGGCCCTGTGTCGCGCACGGTGAACTGAACCCAGGTTTCCTGCACCAGTTCGGCAATCAAAAGGATACTGCCGCCCGCCCCACAGGCATCACGCGCATTGAGCAGCAGATTGACCAGCGTGTCCTGCAGCATCGCCGGATCCAGCATCAGTGGATCTTCGGGAATGCTGTTTTCGATGGTCAGCCGCGCCTTGCCTTCGACCGTGGGCGTGGCCAGTGTTTCGACATCCGACAGGAACGCGCTCATGTCGGTCGGGGCCAATTTCGGGGCGCGGTGCCCGGTCACGTCGGCCAGACGGTTGAGCAAGGCCCCCCCGCGCCGCGCCGCGCCCAGGGTTGCGTCGATCAACGCCTGTGCATCACCGGGCAGTTCCATTTTCTGCAACTTGCTTTGGGTGCCAAGAATGATGGTCAGCAGGTTGGAGAAATCATGCGCCAGCCCGCTGGTCATCTGTGCTGCAATCTCGCGGCGGCGGGTCTGTTGCAGGGCGACGCGGGTCTGGGTTTCCTCGGTGATGTCCATCGACAGGATGTAGACGCCACGGTTTTCCGGCCCGTTGCCATCCGGGGTAAATGCCGTTCGGATGCGCCGGGTGCTCGGGTGTTCGTTGAATTCGAACACCGACGGCTTGCCCTTGAACGCTGCATCAAGATGCGGGCGAATGGCGCGAAAGGCGCTCTCACCGAGGGCCTCGCTGATATGCATACCCACGATATTGCTTGGCCGTCCGGGGATCACCGAAGAAAGCCGCCGGTTGGAATAGGTGTAAAGCCGGTCTGGCCCGACATGGGCGATGTGGGCCGGCATCATTTCGGCCGTAAGACGCATCCGGGCTTCGGACGCGGTCAGCTGGCGCCGCACCTCTTCAAGGGCGCTTACCGTGGCTTCGAGTTCGCGGTTGGTGGCGGACAATTCCTCCGCATACTGCAAAAGCTGGTCCGAAAGCTCTTCGGACCGTGCCCGCAACAGGCCCTCTTGGCGTTTGGCCGAGGTGATGTCCGTATAAACCGCCACCCACCCGCCTTCAGGCAGGGGGGACCCTTCGACACTGATCCAGCGCCCGTCAGCGCGTTGCCGTTCGAAATAGTGCGGTTCGAAATCAAGCGCCCGTTCGACCCGTTCCGCGACAAAAGCGTCCTGCTCGTCGGTGGGGACATGTCCGTATTCACCATGGTCGATCAGGAAGCGGATGGTTTCCCCAAAATCCGCGCCGGGTTGGGTCAGGTGATCCGGGATGGAAAACATCTCGCGAAACCGCTCGTTTGAGACCACCAGCTTCAGATCGCTGTCATAGATCGACAACGCCTGTTTGATCAGGTTCAGCCCGGCGACGGTCATCGCCTGGGTGCTGCCGGATATCCGCTCCATTCTGGTCTCCCTTTCCCTAGGGCTAGCACCGGGAATGGGACGCGCAAAGCCTGAAATGTTTGCTGTTACAATTCGTAAGGATTGAGAAATGTTCAGGAAAAAGTTGACCCGCAGTTTGAAACCCGCACCTTAGGAGGTGGAGAATCGCTTTGGCGGTTCCGACCCGTGGAGGCGGGACCAAGGGAGGAAGATATATTGGCACAGTCGTCACAGGCGACCGGTGGGCTCGAGTCCATTCCGGCGCTTTTGCAGCGTAACGCCACCCTTTATGCGAACAAGGACGCGTATCGGGAGAAAGAGTTCGGCATTTGGCAGCGCTGGACCTGGGCGGACACCGAAAAAGAAATCGAGGCTTTGGCGCTGGGGTTGATCAACCTTGGTGTGAGCGAAGGCGATTTCGTCGCGATCATCGGGCGCAACCGCCCGTATTTCTATTGGTCGATGGTTGCGATCCAATCCGTTGGCGCAGTGCCGGTTCCTGTGTATCAGGACAGCGCCGCCGAAGAGATGGAGTATATCCTGAGCCATTGCGGTGCTCAGTACGCCATCGTCGAAGATCAGGAGCAGGTCGACAAGGTCATCGACATTCAGGAGCACCTGCACCAGTTCAAGCACATGATCTATATCGATCAGCGTGGTCTGCGGAAATACGACCACCACGCGCTGCACCGTTTTGTCGACATTCAGGAACAGGGCCGCGCGGCCTATTACGAATGGATCGACGATCTCAAGGCGCGCCGCGAGAAGCTGAACTATGACAGCACCTGCGTGATGCTCTACACCTCGGGCACCACGGGCAAACCAAAGGGCGTGGTTCTGTCGAACCGCAACGTGATCGAAAGCGCCAAGAACAGCTCGGATTTCGACAACCTGAACGCGGGTGACGAGATTCTGGCCTACCTGCCGATGGCTTGGGTCGGGGACTTCATCTTCTCGGTCGGCCAGGCCTACTGGACCGGGTTCTGTGTGAATTGCCCAGAAAGCGCGGACACGATGATGACCGACCTGCGCGAAATCGGGCCGACCTATTATTTTGCCCCGCCGCGCGTGTTTGAAACCCAGCTGACCAGCGTCATGATCCGCATGGAAGACGCAGGCAAGTTCAAGCGCAAGATGTTCCATCACTACATGGCGCATGCCAAGAAGGTGGGCGGCGACATTCTCGACGGCAAGCCTGTCGGGTTCATGGATCGCCTGAAGTACAAGATCGGGGACTTTCTTGTGTACGGTCCGCTCAAGGACACGCTGGGCTTTGGCCGCGTGCGTGTGGGCTATACCGCGGGTGAGGCGATCGGACCGGAAATCTTCGAATTCTACCGTTCGCTGGGCATCAACCTGAAACAGCTTTACGGCCAGACCGAAGCCACCGTTTTCATCACCGTACAGCCGGATGGCGAAGTGCGGGCCGACACGGTGGGCGTTCCCGCACCGGACGTGGAAATCAAGATCGCGGATAACGGCGAGATTTTCTATCGCTCGCCGGGTGTGTTCGTCGAATACTACAACAACCCGGAATCGACGGCTTCGACCAAGGATGCCGAAGGCTGGGTTGCCACGGGCGACGCTGGCTTCTTCGAAGAGAAATCGGGGCATCTGCGCATCATCGACCGCGCCAAGGACGTTGGCAAAATGGCCGATGGCAGCATGTTCGCGCCGAAATATGTCGAGAACAAACTCAAGTTCTATCCCGACATCCTCGAAGCAGTACTGTTCGGTAACGGCAAGGATCGTTGCGTGGCCTTCATCAACATCGACCTGTCGGCGGTGGGCAACTGGGCCGAGCGCAACAACATCGCCTATGCGTCCTATCAGGAACTTGCCGGACACCCGAAGGTGCTCGACTCGATCCAGGAGCACGTCGAAGCGGTGAACAAGTCCGTGGCCGAAGATCCGATGCTGGCCGGGTGCCAAGTTCATCGCTTCCTCGTCCTGCACAAGGAACTGGATGCGGATGACGGCGAAATGACCCGGACCCGCAAGGTGCGCCGCGTGATCGTGGCCGACAAGTTCAAGGACCTGATCGACGCGCTTTATGACGGTTCGACCACGATCTCGACCACAACCGAAGTGACCTATGAAGACGGTCGCAAGGGCAGCATCAGCGCGACCCTTGAGCTCCGTGACGCCAAGGTTGTTCCCGTGGCCAGCAAGGTAGCAGCATAATGAACGCACAAGCAGAAAGCTACGTCACGGACGACGGCCGCACCATTGGCCCGACCGTGATGGAAATGAAGAACATCACGCTGCGCTTTGGTGGCGTGAAAGCAATCACCGACATCTCCTTCGACATCCGCGAGGGTGAAATTCGTGCGATCATCGGCCCCAACGGCGCCGGGAAATCGTCGATGCTGAACGTGATCTCCGGTTTCTATGTCCCGCAGGAAGGCGAGGTCTGGTACAAGGGCAAAAAGCGCCCGCCGATGAAACCCTACCAGGTCGCACAGCAGGGCATCGCCCGGACTTTCCAGAACATCGCACTGTTCGAGGGCATGACCGTGCTCGACAACGTGATGACCGGCCGGATTCGCCAGATGCAGTCGGGGCTGTTCAGCCAAGCGCTCTGGAAGGGCAAGGCCGAGAAGGAAGAGGTTGCCAACCGCGAGCAGGTCGAAAAAATCATCGACTTCCTCGAAATCCAGCATATCCGCAAAACGCCGGTGGGGCGTCTGCCGTACGGTCTGAAAAAGCGGGTCGAGCTGGCACGCGCGCTGGCCGCGGAGCCGTCGATCCTGCTTCTCGACGAACCGATGGCCGGGATGAACGTCGAAGAGAAAGAGGACATGTCCCGCTTCATCCTCGACGTGAACGACGAATTCGGTACCACGATCGCCCTGATCGAACACGACATGGGCGTTGTGATGGACCTTTCGGATCGTGTCGTCGTGATGGATTACGGCAAGAAGATCGGGGATGGCACCCCGGACGAAGTGCGCAACAACCAGGACGTCATCGACGCCTATCTGGGGGTGGCACATGACTAATCAACATACTGATTTCAATCTGAAAACCGGAGGCGCAAGCGATGCCTGAACAACTCGTATTCGCGATGGAGGTCTTCCTCAACGGCCTCATGGCGGGTGTTCTCTATGCGCTCGTCGCGCTGGGGTTCGTCCTGATCTACAAGGCCTCCGGGATCTTCAACTTTGCACAGGGCGTGATGGCGCTGTTTGCGGCGATGACCCTTGTGGGCATCCAAAACGGTCAGGTGCCGTTTTCACACCTGATCAACGCAATGTTCGGCGCCCATGTCACGCATTTCGGATGGAATATCCCTTCGGTTGTCTCGCTGTTGCTGACCGTCGGTGTGATGATCCTTCTGGCGTGGTGTATCCAGCGTTTCGTGTTCCGGCATCTGGTCGGACAGGAACCGATCATCCTGTTCATGGCAACCATCGGTCTGGCCTATTTCCTCGAAGGGTTTGCCGACCTGATGTGGGGTTCGGAAATCAAGACGCTTGATTTCTGCCTCGCGGGAAGCGCCTGTCTGCCGCAGGGCATCAATATTGCCATCGACGAAGCCACCTACAACCTGTTTGGCTACGGTTTCTTCATCGACAATCTCGACATCACCGCAACCGTGGTGGCCATCCTGCTCGTGATCGCGCTGGTTGCCTTCAGCCAGTATACCAAGCATGGTCGTGCGATGCGCGCCGTGGCGGACGATCACCAGGCCGCGCTGTCGGTTGGCATTTCGCTCAACTTCATCTGGGTACTTGTGTGGTCGGTCGCGGGCTTCGTGGCACTGGTCGCGGGTATCATGTGGGGCGCGAAGTCGGGTGTGCAGTTCTCGCTGTCGCTGATCGCACTCAAGGCCCTGCCGGTATTGATGCTCGGCGGCTTCACCTCGATCCCCGGCGCCATTGTCGGTGGCCTGATCATCGGTGTGGGTGAGAAACTGTTCGAATTCTGGGTTGGCCCGCTGGTGGGCGGCGCGACCGAGAACTGGTTCGCCTATGTTCTGGCGCTGGTCTTCCTCGTCTTCCGTCCGCAGGGGCTGTTCGGCGAAAAGATCATCGAGAGGGTGTAACGGATCATGACGAAACTGATCGCCATTCTCAATGTGGTGGCCTGGTCCGGCTTCTGGTCCTTCGGCTACCTCGCCCTCGGGGCGGAGAGGTCATCGGGCCAGATGACCACCGCCGCGATCCTGGCCGCGCTGGGCGCCGCCATCGGGATCTGGGCCTACTTCCAGCTTGTGCGCCATTCCGAGCGCACCGGCTATGCAAAGAAACCGAACCGGGCGGACCGGTCACATCTTGAACATGAATTCAATGGGGGGAGCGCCTGATGCTGTATCGTGAGGCCGGTGACTTCAAGACCAGTTACGCCAAAGACAACCAGACCTTCCCGATCAAGTTTGACCGGATGGGCTATTACACCGCGTTGGTTGTCGCCTTTCTGGTGATCCCCTTCGTGATCAACGACTACTGGGCAAACGCGATCCTGCTGCCCTTCCTGATCTACGCGATTGCCGCGCTGGGGTTGAACATCCTTGTCGGATATTGTGGTCAGGTCTCACTGGGGACCGGGGGCTTCATGGCCGTGGGCGCCTATGCCTGCTACAAGCTGATGACCTCAATGCCGGAAGTGAACATCTTCTTCCACATCATCCTGTCCGGGGGCATCACCGCGTTTGTTTGCGTGCTGTTCGGCCTGCCATCCCTGAGGATCAAGGGCTTCTACCTGGCAGTTGCAACGCTGGCGGCGCAGTTCTTCCTCGTGTGGCTCTTCAACCGGGTGCCGTGGTTCTACAACTACTCCGCTTCGGGTCAGATCAACGCACCGGAACGTACCGTGTTCGGCATCGAGATCACCGGCCCCAACACCGAAGCCTGGGCAACCTACCTGTTCTGCCTTGTCTTCCTGGTGGCCAGCGCCCTGATTGCGCGCAACCTGACCCGTGGCATGGCCGGCCGTAAGTGGATGGCAATCCGCGACATGGACATCGCCGCCGAAATCATCGGGGTGAACCCGCTGAAAGCGAAAATCAGCGCCTTTGCGGTCTCGGGCTTCTTCGTAGGCATCTCGGGCGCGCTGTTCTTCTCGGTCTACCTCGGTGCTGTGGAAGTGGGCGAGGCGTTCGGCATCAACAAGTCGTTCCTCGTGCTCTTCATGATCATCATCGGCGGCCTGGGCTCGATCTTCGGTTCCTTTGCCGGTGCGGCCTTCCTCGTCCTGCTGCCGGTCGTTCTCAAGATTGTTGGCGTGGACTGGCTGGGCTGGCCCACCGACATGGTGGCGCACCTGCAGCTCGTGATCGTGGGTGGTCTGATCATCCTCTTTCTGATCCTCGAACCTCATGGTCTTGCGCAGCTCTGGCGCGTGACCAAGCAGAAACTCCGGCTGTGGCCCTTCCCGCACTAAGGCGGGGCCATGACCAATCCATACCGGGGGCGGGAGGAGCCCCCGGCCAAAACATCGGACAAAACCAAGGGAGGAATATACCCGATGAAAAAAGTTCTCGTAACCGCAGTTGCAGGCATGATGGCCGCAGCACCGGCGATGGCAGATCTCGTGTTCCCGTCGCTCAGCTACCGCACCGGCCCTTATGCCGCGGGTGGTATCCCCTTCGCCGACGGCTATGCCGACTACTTTACCCTGCTCAACGAGCGTGACGGTGGTATCGGCGGCGTTCCGACCAAGCTGCTGGAATGTGAAACCGGCTACAACACCGAAAAAGGTGTGGAATGCTATGAATCGACCAAGGGCGAAGGCGCTCTGGTGTATCAGCCGCTCTCGACCGGTATCACCTATCAGCTGATCCCCAAAACCACCGCTGACAACATCCCGATGCACACCATGGGTTATGGCCGTACCTCTGCCGCGAACGGCAAGGTCTTCAGTCACACCTTCAACTATCCGGGTACCTACTGGAACGGTGCATCCGGTGCGATCAACTACCTGCTGGACGAAAACGGCGGCGACCTGAAGGGTCACAAAATTGCGCTGGTCTACCACAACTCGGCCTACGGCAAGGAACCAATCCGCACGCTCGAAGAGCTGCAGAAGAAGCACGGTTTCGAACTGAGCCTGCTGCCCGTTGACCACCCCGGTCAGGAGCAGAAGTCGCAGTGGCTGCAGATCCGTCGCGAAAAGCCTGACACCGTTCTGATGTGGGGCTGGGGCGTGATGAACCAGGTTGCCATTCAGGAAGCCGCGAACATCCGTTTCCCGATGGAAAACTTCATCGGTATCTGGTGGTCGGGCGCAGAGCATGACGTTCTGTCGGCTGGCGACAAGGCCAATGGCTACAAGGCGCTGACCTTCCACAACGTGGGTCGTGACTTCCCGGTCTTTGACGACATCCAGAAATACGTTGTCGACACCGGCAAAGCTGCTGGCGCTGGCGACCAGATCGGTAACGTCCTCTACAACCGTGGTATGTACGCTGCGATGCTCGCCGCAGAAGCTGCGAAAACCGCTCAGGCGATCCACGGCACCGCAGACATCACTCCGGCGATGATGCGTGACGGTATGGAAGCTCTGGAAATCACCGAAGAGAAAATGACCGCTCTGGGCATGCCGAACTTTGGTCCTGCCTTCACCGTGACCTGTGAAAACCACGGTGGTCCCGGTCTGGTTGGTGTGACCCAGTGGGATGCATCGAGCAAAACCTGGTCGCTGATCTCGGACTTCAAACCGACCGACCTGGAAGTGATCGGCAAGCTGATCGAAGAAGATTCGGGTTCCTACGCATCCGAAAACAACATCGAAGAGCGCTGCAACTAAGCCTCTTTAACCCTGTTCCGGCCGGGTCCACCGGCCGGAACACCGCCACATTCGACAAGAAAGACAACGCACATGCTTGACGCTGGTCGCACCCAAGAGACCCTTCTGGAGGTCAACAACATCGAGGTGATCTACAACCACGTGATCCTCGTGCTCAAAGGGGTCAGCCTGAGTGTTCCCAAGGGCGGTATCACCGCGCTTCTCGGGGGCAACGGGGCAGGCAAGACCACCACCCTCAAGGCCATTTCCAACCTGCTGCATTCGGAGCGGGGCGAAGTGACCAAGGGCAGCATCAATTATCGCGGGGAACGCGTGCAGGATCTCGATCCCGCGGCTCTCGTGAAAAAGGGCGTGATCCAGGTGATGGAAGGGCGTCACTGCTTTGAACACCTGACCGTCGAGGAAAACCTGCTGACCGGGGCCTATACCCGCGCCAGCAAAGCCGAAGTCGCTCAGGATCTGGAGATGGTGTACAACTATTTCCCGCGTCTCAAAGAACGCCGCAGAAGCCAGGCAGGCTATACCTCGGGTGGGGAACAGCAGATGGTGGCCATCGGCCGCGCGCTGATGAGCCGTCCCGAATGTATCCTTCTGGACGAACCGAGCATGGGTCTTGCACCGCAGCTCGTGGAACAGATCTTTGGCATCGTGAAATCGCTCAACGAAGAGCAGGGCTATACCTTCCTCTTGGCCGAGCAGAACACCAACGTGGCCCTGCGCTTTGCGCATTACGGCTACATCCTGGAATCGGGGCGTGTGGTGATGGACGGTCCTGCCGCCGAACTGCGCGAGAACCCGGACGTCAAGGAATTCTACCTTGGTATGTCCGACGAAGGGCGCAAGTCCTTCCGCGACGTACGCTCCTATCGCCGGCGCAAGCGCTGGCTCAGCTGAGGGCGATCACCCGTGCTGCGCGAGAAGTTCCGCCCGCATCTCTTCGATCCGCTCCAACGCCTCTTCTCGGGTGTTGCGGATGTTGGGACGGAAGCCTTGGGACTCTGCGCGCAGCCGGATATCGGCCTCGGTCTCCGACCCTGCGGCATACCGCACCGACCCCAGTGACGCGGCGACGTTCAGTCGCTTGCCGCGATAGGCATAGCGTACCCAAGCCTCGGGCATGATCTGGCAGTCGTTGTAGTTGACCAGGAAGAACCACTTGCGATCGGTCTCTTTGATCCGGTCTTCGATGAAATCGTAAAAATCGTCCACATCGCGGGCGTGGTGAAAGATGAAGTGAGAGAAATCGACGTCCATAATGACCGTGTCATGGTCAAAGCGCAGGCGCCGCGCAAAGTCATGTTCGACATAGTTCGGATCATGACGCAGGCGGGTGCGGCGCTGGCTCGGCAGTTCGGCGATTCGCGCCATGGCCGAGTCGCGATCGGCAAACAGGTTGGCGTCAAAACTCTCGGTATTGGCGCTGCGTTCGATCTGGCGGCGCGTCGCCTCGCTGGCTTCAAAGCGCACCGTTCCCTGGCTATGCGCCATGTTGAGCGCACGACCCCGGCGGGAATGGGCGAGCCACGCCGGCTGGTCGATCTTGCAGCCGGAATAGTTGATCAGAAAGAACCACTTGGGCTCGCCGGTCTGGGCGATCCTCTCCTCGATCCGGTCGTAGACACTGTTCACGGTCGCGCTGGTGTCGAGGTGAAAGCCGGAAAAATCGACCTCCATACATTGCTCCGCTTCGTGAAAAATGATGCGCGGATCAAAGGCGTTGGTCGCCTCTTGCGTCTGGATGCCGGTCGTTTCGGCCATAGGGGCACTCCTCTATTACCCAAGGGTCACACACTCTCTCCCGCGTGCAGCTATGCCGCTGTGCCCGGCCCTCTTCAATTCCGCATTACGTCGCGGCAAGAACACAGGAAAAGGATGGCCACATGAGCCGGTATTTTGATGCCCTGGAAACCCGCTCCGAGGATCAGCGCGCGGCTGATCTAGCGGCGGCCCTGCCTCAGCAGATCTCCAATGCAAAGGCGCTGCCGGGTTATGGCGGCGCGCTGGCCGATGTCGATCCGGCCTCGATCACCGACATGGCCGCGCTGGCCACACTCCCGGTATTGCGCAAATCCGAAATCGGCAAGGCACAGGCGGCGCATGCGCCGCTGGGCGGCTATGCGGACCTGTCCCGCCCCGGCATCACCCATGTGTTCCAATCGCCAGGTCCGATCTATGAACCGGGCAGCAATGGCAATGACTGGTTCCGCTTTGGCCGTGTGTTGCACGCGGTCGGAATTGGAGCAGATGACATTGTTCAGAACTGCTTCTCTTACCACCTGACCCCGGCTGGGATCATGTTTGAAAGCGGTGCGCACGCGGTCGGCGCCAAGGTTCTGCCTGCCGGCATCGGCCAGACCGAACTTCAGGTGCGCGCGGCCGCCGACATTGGCACGACCGCCTATGCCGGGACGCCGGACTATCTCAAGATCATCCTCGATAAGGCCGACGAGATGGGCGAAAAGCTTCGCATCACCAAGGCCACCGTTGGTGGCGGTGCCCTGTTCCCGTCGCTGCGCCAGGAATATGCTGATCGCGGCGTGACTTGCCTGCAGGGCTATGGCACCGCCGATCTCGGTTCGGTTGCTTACGAATCCGAGGCCATGGAAGGCATGATCATCGATGAAGGCGTGATCGTCGAAATCGTCACGCCGGGCACCGGCAATCCGGTTGCGCCGGGCGAAGTCGGTGAAGTCGTGGTGACGTCGCTCAACCCGGATTACCCCCTTATTCGCTTTGCCACCGGCGACCTCTCAGCCGTCCTCCCCGGGCAAAGCCCTTGCGGGCGGACCAACATGCGTATCAAGGGCTGGATGGGTCGTGCCGACCAGACCGCCAAGATCAAGGGCATGTTCGTCCGTCCGGAACAGGTTGCGGCGCTTGTCGCCAAACACGAAGAAGTGGCCAAGGCCCGCGTCATTGCCACCCGCGAAGGCGAAATGGATGTCATGACCGTGCGCATCGAGTCCGACGGCGGTGATGCAGGCGCTTATGGAAAATCGGTGGCCGAAACGCTCAAGCTCAAGGGGGCGGTGGAAATCGTTGCGCCTGGAAGCCTGCCCAACGATGGGGTCGTGATTGAGGATCAGCGTAAATACGACTGATTATCAATCCTTTACATGGATACCTGGCGAAGGGGAGCGATATCGGATTGCTCCCCTTTGTTATTGAATATCAACCCTTAGACTTCCATCCTGTAGCCAGACACGCAACTGCAGGAGGGCGCCATGCGCACCACATCAACATGGATTATCACGGGGCTGGCCCTGAGTATCTCAATGGGTGCGCAGGCTTCGGTTCTGACACCTTCTGTGCCGATTCAGGGGGCGCCGGCGGCATCGCTGCTTTGGGATGCACAGGTTGGCGCGGCCCAGCACCGCACACCCGAAGCTCGCGCGCGCGACGAAGAGGCGGAATTGGGACTCAGCTATTCCGATCGCCGACAGATACAATCTGATCTCAAGGTGCTGGGCTATGACCCGGGTCCGGTTGACGGATCTTTCGGGCGTCTGACGCGTCGCGCCATCTGGGATTGGCAGTTCTCCATGGACCACTGGCCAAGCGGCTACCTGACCCGCGATCAGGTTCGCCAGATGCGCGCTGCAGCTCGCGACAAGCGGCCCGAGCAGCGCTATAGCGAGGTCGAGGATCGGCGGTATTGGGAAACCACGGGGGCAAAATGGGGTAGCCGCGACGGCATGCGCGCCTATCTCAAGCGATACCCGAACGGGGTTTATGCGTCTTATGCCCGGGACCAGCTGGGGCAAGGTGATCGCGACGGCCGCAGGCGCGATGATGCGGCGTGGCGCGAGGCCAGCGATCAGAATACGGTGCGCGCCTACCGTGCTTATCTCGAACGGTTCCCTGACGGACGGTACGTCGATCAGGCGCGTGTGCGAATCCGCGATTTGACGGTTGGTCGCGACGAGGTCGCGTGGCGCGAAGCGGGAAGTCAGAACACGGTGAACGCCTATCGCGCCTATCTGGATCGCTTTCCGAATGGGCGCTATGCGTCGGATGCCCGGATGCGTATTCGGGAAATGACGGCAGGACAGGAAGCAGCCGCATGGCGCGATGCCAGCAATAGGGATACACCGCACGCCTATCGTGCTTATCTCGACCGCTATCCCAATGGCCGCTACGCCACACAGGCGCGGGCACGAATCCGAGAGCTGACCTCTGGCCGGGAAGAGGCCGCGTGGGACGAGGCAAGAAACCTGAACACGGTGAACGGGTACTGGTCCTATCTTGATCGCTTCCCCCAAGGTCGATACGCCTCTGAGGCCAAGTCCCGCATCCGGCAGTTGACCTCGGATCAGGAAGAAACCAGATGGCGCGCCGCGCGCCGTCAGGACACCATCGAAGCCTATCGTGATTTCCTGCAACGCTATCCCCAAAGCCGCATGGCGCCCGAGGCGCGCAACCGGATCGCGGAACTGCGTGGGAGCAACGAGGACAGGCAGCAGGCCGAGCGACGCGTATGGCTTGCCGCCAAGCAGGAAAACACCATTTCCGGATACCGCAACTATCTGCGTCAGTATCCAAACGGTCGCTTTGCCCGCGAGGCCAAGGCAGGCATCAAAGCACTTGAGAATCGCCGGCCAGAGCCGACCCCCGGTGATGCGCAGGCCCTTGAGCGTAGTATCATCAAAACGGACCGCGACATGTACAACCTTCTGGAAGGGTTGCGCCGGCTTGGCTATCTCAAGAGCAATACCGCCACGACGATCACACCGGAGGTCCGAGAGGCAATCCGGCGGATGCAGCGGAAAATCAAACGCCCGATGACAGGGTATGTCGACGAACATGTCTGGAGCGTGATCGCGACGGTGATCAACAACCGCTAGGTTTGGATAGAGCTTTGCTAAAAAAGAGAAAGCCGCCCCGAAAGGCGGCTTTTTCAGTTCTGTCGGATCGTCAGACCGGGCGAATTAGCCCTGGCGTGCTTTAAAGCGACGCTGGGTCTTGTTGATCACGTAAACGCGGCCCTTGCGGCGCACAACACGGCAGTCGCGGTGCCGGTTCTTGAGCGAGCGGAGCGAGTTCTTGACCTTCATGGGCCTTCTCCTCATTTCGCGGCGCGGCGTGCGCCTGTGGTTGCGGGCACCCCACGTCGTTGTGGGGCAGTGAATTCATGGTGGGCGATACTGGGATCGAACCAGTGACCCCTTCGATGTCAACGAAGTGCTCTACCGCTGAGCTAATCGCCCATGAACCGGCTTGATTGCCATGTCCCCTAACAAAAGGGGGCGCGGAAAACCGCGCCGGTGGCGGCTTCTATAAAAGGAGTCGTCGGGGGGATCAAGGGCTTTTGATACATTAGTTTTTGCGGCAATATTTTATTGGAACAGGAGTCGCAATGTCGCAAGAAGCTTATCGTATCCTTGAACCTGAAACCCGCAACTCTGCCGTGGTTTTTGCCTCTCCGCACAGTGGATGCGACTATCCGGAGTGGTTTGTACGGCGTTCCTTGCTCAATGCGCATTCGATCCGGTCTTCCGAAGACGCTTTCGTCGACATGCTTTTTGATTCGGCCCCCGAAGTGGGTGCGCCGTTCCTGGTGGCCAGAGCCCCGCGCGCGTTGCTGGATTTGAATCGGTCTGCGGACGAACTTGATCCGGCGCTGATTCACGGGGTTCGCAAAGTGGGTCACAATCCGCGAATCGCGTCCGGGCTCGGGGTCATTCCCCGCGTGGTAGCAAATGGGCGTCCGATCTATCACGGCAAGATGGCGCTGGACGAGGCGAACCGGCGAATCGATACCTACTGGCGGCCCTATCATGCCGCCCTCGCAGAGCTTTTGGGCGGCGCGCACAAGATGTTTGGCCGCGCGATTCTGATTGATTGTCACTCGATGCCGCGCGAAGCCGTCGAGAACGTGTCGCGGACCAGCGGACGGCGCCCCGAGATCGTGCTTGGCGATCGCTTCGGAGCAGCAGCCCATCCCGAGGTGGTCGACGAGATCGAGGCAGCCTTTGTGGAGGCGAGCTTTGCCGTCTCGCGCAATCTCCCTTTCGCAGGGGCCTTTGTGACCCAACACTACGGACGTCCGTCACGCCGCCAACACGCGATACAGGTGGAAGTCGACCGGTCGCTCTACATGGATGAAACGCGGATTGAACCGCATTCCGATTTCGAGACCTTCCGCGCCCGCCTGCGTGGCGTGATCGCCCGGATTGCAGAGATCGGTCGCCCCGAAGAGCGGCCGCTTGCGGCGGAATAGCCCCTAACGCATCGCGCGCCCTTTCAGGATCGCATCCGACCCGAAGCGTCTGCGAATCTCGTCCGTTGCGCGTTCGGCGCGGGCGCGTTGCGCCGCCTGCGGATCCAGAAGGTCGCCCGAAAGATCCGCCTGGTCTGCTGGCACAAGATCGGCCAGCCCCACCCCCAGAAGGCGATAAGGCCCCTGATCGCCCACCTGGTCGAACAACCCGCGCGCCGTCCGATAAAGCGTATCCGCCATCTGGGTCGGGTCGCGCAGGCTCAGGCGGCGCGAAATCAGGCTGTGATTGGCGCGCTTGAGCTTGAGCGTGACCACCCGCCCGGCCTTGTCCTTGGCCTTGGCCCGGTCTGACACCTTTTCGGCCATGCGCCACAGGTGTCCATCCAGAATCTCCGCATCCCCGGTGTCTTCGAAAAAGGTGGTTTCGTTGCTGATGCTCTTGATTGGCGCATGTGCCGACACCTTGCGCCGATCCTGCCCACGCGCGAGATGCCACAGGCGATAGCCCATTGATCCGAACCGCGCGGTCAGGTCCTCCTGCTCCCAACGCAAGAGATCGTTGAACGTCCGTATCCCGGCGCGGTCCAGACTGTCCTGTGCCGCAGGTCCGATTCCCCAGATCAGGCGCACGGGCTTGTCACGCAGGAAAGAGTCCGTTTCCGCCTTGCCAATCACCGAAAAGCCACGTGGCTTGTCGAGATCGGACGCGACCTTGGCGAGGAACTTGTTGTGACTGAGGCCAATCGAGCCGGTCACGCCCAGTTCGTCTTTCATCCGCTTCGTCAATCGCGCCAGCATCACGGCAGGCGGTGCGCCGTGCAGCTTGGCCGTCCCGCCAAGGTCCATGAAGGCTTCGTCCAGCGACAGCGGTTCGATATCCGGGGTCAATTCGTCCATCATCTGGCGGATTTCGCGGCTGACTTCCGCATAAACCGACATGCGCGGGCGGATAACCACCGCCTCGGGGCAAAGCCTGAGCGCCTGGAACATCGGCATCGCCGACCGAACCCCGCGAATCCGCGCCACGTAGCAGGCGGTCGACACGACTCCACGCCGGCCGCCGCCAATGATCACCGGCTTGTCCGCCAGTTCCGGGTTGTCGCGCTTTTCCACGCTGGCATAAAAGGCGTCACAATCCATATGGGCGATGGTCAGGTCGAACAGTTCGTCATGCCGAACGATGCGCATGCTGCCACAGGACGGGCAGCGCCGTTCCTGATGTAAAGCGCTCAGGCAATCGCGACAAAGAGCGGGCATGACAAGGGTCTCGAGGCAAGGAGTGGGTGACGTGAGTGTATCATTTGACGGGTGTGAGGACACGGCCTTTCACGGGGCCAAGCTGGCGCTGTTCATCGGCGCCAACCTGATCACGATCCTGCGCGATGACAAGCCGGATATTCCCTGGCCTGCACATTGGGACCTGCCCGGTGGCGGGCGCGAGGGAGACGAAACCGGAGCACAGTGCGAGCTGCGCGAAACGCGTGAGGAACTTGGTTTGATCCTGCCCGAAGCTGCACTGTGTTGGGGCCGGCTCTACTGGCGCAAGGGGCGGGCTTTCTGGTTCTTTGCCGCGCAGATGCCCGCAGAAACATTGCCCGAGATTCGCTTTGGGTCAGAGGGGCAACGGTGGGAGGCGATCCCGCAGTTTCAATCCCGGCTGGCGGATTACATGGCAGAGCGGGGGTAGGGGGGGGCGCTGCCCCCCGCCGCGCCTGGCGCGTCTCCCCCCGGGGTATTTTGGGAAAAAGAAAGAGGGCGCGCTCAGAGCGCCGCCAGTTCATCGACGATGGCCTGCGCGGCGGCGCGCGGGTCTTCTGCCTGCCAGACCGGGCGGCCCACCACGATGTGATCAGCCCCATCCGCGATGGCACTGGACGGCGTGGCGACCCGCTTCTGATCGCCAAGCGCAGCCCCCGTGGGGCGCACGCCGGGCGTGACGATCAGGCGGCCTTCGGCCTCCGGCAGGGCGCGGATCAGCGCCGCTTCCTGGGGCGAGGCAATCACCCCGTCCGCACCGGCTTCAAACGCCTTGGCCGCGCGTTCCTGAACAAGATCCCGCACGTTGCCCGGTTTGATCAGGCTGGCGTCAAGGTCGCTGCGATCCAGAGAGGTCAGGATGGTCACGCCAAGGATCTTGAGATCCTTGCCTGCGGCGCCTTCCTTGGCGGCACGCACCACATGCGGGTCGCCATGCACGGTCAGGAAATCGAGATCGAACTGCGCCAGCCCGCGCACAGCCGCTTCGACCGTTGCGCCGATATCGAAAAGCTTCATATCAAGGAAGATGCGCTTGCCATGATCCTGTTTCAACTCGTTGGCGAGCGCCAGCCCGCCGCCCGTCAGCATGCCAAGGCCGATCTTGTAGAAGGACACGGCATCGCCGATGGTTTGGGCAAGCTCAAGCCCTTGAAGTGCGTTGGGCACGTCAAGGGCCACGATCAAACGGTCGTCGGACATGGGGGCGCTCCTGTATCTGGGGTCGCGCCCTTTTTGCCGCCTGCGCGCGCGGCGTCAAGTCCTGCTCAGATGTCTACCGGGCAGACGCCAGGGGCAAAGGACAGCTCTTCACGCCCGGTGCGCATCTCGGGCATGCGGCGGATCTGGCGCAATGCCTCGCGGATCAGGGCCAACCGGCCTTCGGTTTCTTTCTTCTCCGGCGCGCTGGGAACCGCGCACAACAGATTCACGTCACGCGCGTCTGCGTGAAGCGACACCATGGCACTCAGCTCTCCCAGGGACTGGCGATAGGTCGGGTTGGAAATCTGGATATCGGTGACGTACATGGCGCCCTCACTTGTTTGCTGCTCGTTTGGCAAGGGTGGCGCGAAAATGCGGCGAAATTGGTCTGCACGCGGGGAAATTTGGGCGCTTTTCCGGGGCGACGGCCTGCGGCAAAAACACTGTCACGATCTCTTGAACATGACGCCATCGCGCACCAAATTGAACCTGAGGCCCGAAATGGGGCGTGCCGCTAAGCGGGCGCCAAACAGACCCGGGCGCTTATGAGAAGGAGAAGAACGATGGACTTGAGCAAGTTCACGGAGCGGTCGCGCGGCTTTATTCAGGCAGCTCAAACGATCGCCATGCGGGAAAACCACCAGCGTCTGGTGCCCGAACATCTTTTGAAAGCATTGATGGATGATGATCAGGGGCTCGCCGCCAACCTGATCAAACGCGCTGGCGGCGCGCCCGAGCGCGTACGCGAAGCGGTTGAGGCCGCGATGGCCAAGATTCCGCAGGTGAGCGGCGATGCCGGCCAGCCTTATCTCGACAACACCACCGCCAAGGTGCTGAGCGAAGCGGAAGCGATTGCCAAGAAGGCGGGCGATAGCTTTGTGCCGGTCGAGCGCATCCTGATGGCGCTGGTCATGGTGAAATCCAAGGCGCGCGAGGCGCTGGAGGCAGGCGCGGTCAACGCGCAGGCGCTGAACGCCGCGATCAATGATATCCGCAAGGGGCGCACTGCTGACAGCGCGTCGGCCGAAGAGGGCTATGACGCGCTCAAGAAATATGCGCGTGATCTGACCGAGGCCGCCAGTGAAGGCAAGATTGACCCGATTATTGGCCGCGACGATGAGATTCGCCGCGCCATGCAGGTGCTCTCGCGCCGGACCAAGAACAACCCTGTCCTCATTGGTGAACCAGGCGTTGGTAAAACTGCGATTGCCGAGGGTATGGCGTTGCGCATCGTGAATGGTGATGTGCCGGAATCCCTGCGTAACAAGAAACTTCTGGCGCTCGATATGGGCGCGCTGATCGCGGGTGCGAAATACCGCGGTGAGTTCGAGGAACGCCTCAAGGCGGTTCTGACTGAAGTGACCGAAGCGGCAGGCGAGATCATTCTCTTCATTGACGAGATGCACACGCTTGTCGGTGCGGGCAAGACGGATGGCGCGATGGATGCGGCCAACCTGATCAAACCGGCGCTGGCGCGGGGGGAACTGCATTGTATCGGTGCGACCACGCTGGATGAGTACCGCAAATACGTGGAAAAAGACGCGGCCCTGGCCCGTCGTTTCCAGCCGGTGATGATCGAGGAACCGACCGTCGAGGACACGATCTCGATCCTGCGCGGTATCAAGGAGAAATATGAACTGCACCACGGTGTCCGTATCTCGGACTCTGCGCTGGTGGCAGCGTCGACCCTCTCCAACCGCTATATCACCGACCGCTTCCTGCCGGACAAGGCGATCGACCTCGTGGACGAGGCCGCAAGCCGTCTGCGCATGGAAGTGGACAGCAAACCCGAAGAGCTCGACGCGCTCGACCGCCAGATCCTGCAGTTGCAGATCGAGGAAGAGGCGCTCAAGCTCGAGGATGATGCCGCCTCCAAGGACCGGCTCGAAACCCTGCAAAAGGATCTTGCTGATCTTCAGGACAAATCCGCCGAGATGACTGCCCAATGGCAGGCGGGCCGGGACAAGCTGGCCTCTGCGCGTGACCTCAAGGAGCAGCTCGACCAGGCGCGGGCCGATCTGGATATCGCCAAGCGAGAAGGCAATCTCGCCAAGGCGGGGGAGCTGTCTTATGGCGTGATCCCGAACCTTGAGAAGCAGCTTTCCGAGGCCGAAGAGGCCGAGGGCGACATGATGGTCGAAGAGGCCGTGCGCCCCGAGCAGATCGCGCAGGTGGTCGAGCGTTGGACCGGTATTCCGACCAGCAAGATGCTCGAAGGCGAGCGTGAAAAGCTTCTTCGTATGGAAGACGATCTGCATCGTCGCGTCATCGGTCAGAACAGCGCGGTTACTGCCGTTGCAAACGCCGTGCGCCGCGCGCGCGCGGGGCTGAACGACGAGAACCGCCCGCTGGGGTCGTTCCTGTTCCTTGGCCCGACGGGTGTGGGTAAGACCGAATTGACCAAGGCCGTGGCAAACTTCCTGTTCGACGACGACAATGCGATGGTTCGCATCGACATGTCCGAGTTCATGGAGAAGCATTCGGTTGCCCGCCTGATTGGTGCGCCTCCGGGCTATGTCGGCTATGACGAAGGCGGTGTCCTGACCGAGGCCGTGCGACGCCGCCCCTATCAGGTGGTGCTGTTTGACGAGGTCGAAAAGGCACACCCGGACGTGTTCAACGTGCTGTTGCAGGTGCTCGATGATGGCGTGCTGACCGATGGTCAGGGCCGCACCGTGGACTTCAAGCAGACGCTGATCATCCTGACGTCCAACCTTGGTGCGCAGGCGTTGAGCCAGCTGCCGGACGGGGCGGATGCCTCGGATGCCAAGCGGGACGTGATGGATGCCGTGCGCGCCCATTTCCGCCCCGAATTCCTCAATCGTCTGGACGAGACCATCATCTTTGATCGTCTGGCCCGTGCGGACATGGACGGCATCGTCGACATTCAGCTTGGTCTGCTCAAGAAACGCCTTGCCGGTCGCAAGATCGAAATCGTGCTGGATGAGGCGGCCAAGACCTGGCTGGCGGATGAGGGCTATGACCCTGTATTCGGCGCACGTCCTCTGAAGCGCGTGATCCAGCGTGCCCTGCAAAACCCGCTGGCCGAGGCGATTCTGGCCGGCGATATTCGCGACGGCGATACCGTCCCGGTGAGTGCCGGCGCAGAGGGACTGATCATCGGCGACCGGGTCGGGACCACCGACCGGCCCAAGCCGGATGATGCCGTGCTGCATTGATCTGGCTAATGTGAGACATGAGAAAGCCCCGGGGTTTGGCCCCGGGGCTTTTTCGTGCGCCAAAACCCGCCAATGGGACCAGGCAGCACAACGCAAAAGTGGTGGGATGTCTTGTTTCCCAATTTGAATTTGCCCAGCGACAAGATGAAAACGACATCGGGTCGCGTGTAGGAAAGAAGCTTCTCAAAATCTGTGCTGGCTGATTGCGAACAACGTGAGCAATCCTGATGCATGAACGCCGAATACCCGAATGGCTTCGCCATGCGCCCGCACCAAGCGTACGCGGCTTTGCCATTCTGGCGGGAACAGAGGCAGTTGCCAGAGGAATTCTGGTATCCGTCATGCCAGTCGTCATGTACGGGGCGCTCGGCGATGCGCGTATCGTGTCAGAAATCTACTTCATTATCGGCGCGATCTCTCTCCTGATCGGTCTGCTCATTCCCTACCTGATCCGTTTCATCCCACGGCGGTGGGTGTACGTGCTGGGTGCGCTGATGTTCATGTCCGGTGCCGGGATCGCGACCTTGGAAACGCCCGCCACGGCCATTGCCGGGCTTGCACTTACGACTTTCGCGGTTGTGACAACGTTTGTGTGTTTCAATGCCTATGTTCTCGACCACGTCGCCAAGATCGAACTCAGCAAATTCGAAACATCACGTCTTTTCTACAGTGCGCTTGGTTGGACTGTCGGACCTGCGCTCGGTGCGTTTCTCTATGACTGGTGGCGACCCGCACCTTTTCTGATCGCGGCGGCTGCATCGGGCGCCATGTTGCTCATCTTTCTTGTGATGCGCCTCGGAAACGGCAAGTTGATCGCCAAGAGCCGGCGGGCGCCCATCAATCCCTTCGCCTATTTCGGGCGGTTCGTCGCTCAACCACGATTGGTCGCCGGGTGGATTTTTGCCGTTGTGCGGTCCTGCGGCTGGTGGGTCTATGTGGTCTATCTGCCCATCTACGCAGTTCAGAACGGGCTTGGCAGCCAGCTTGGGGGCATCGCCTTGTCGATGTCCAACGCCGCACTGTTCTTTACGCCGCTGATGTTGCGCTTCATGCAGCGCAGATCGGTGAGGGCTGCGGTCAGGACCGGTTTTCTGATGTCCGGGGTGCTGTTCCTTCTGGCCGGAATTCCGTTTGGTGTCCCCGAAATAGCGATTATCCTTCTGATGATCGGGTCCATCTTCCTGATCCTGCTCGATGTATCGGCGGGCCTGCCTTTCCTACTTGCGGTCAAGCCATCCGAGCGCACGGAAATGTCTGCCATCTATTCCAGTTTTCGCGATGTGTCGGGTATCCTGACCCCCGGTGCCGCGTGGGTCGTGCTTCTTTTTTCTCCGTTGGCCGGGGTATTCTCGGCCGGTGGAGCGGGGCTGCTTCTCACTTGGGTCCTTGCCCGCAAATTGCATCCGCGGCTCGGTCAGGCGCGCATTTCCGTTGAAAGCGGACCCATCGAACAAGTCGAAGAGGTTCAGGCGGCGTTTGGTCTGCCTGAGATGCGCGAGAGGCAAGCCAAACCCCGTCACTTGGCGCCGGATCAATCCTGGGAGCATGTCGCCAACGCGCAGCGCAATGATTGAAGGCCCGAGTCAAGGGCGGCCATTTATGGTGAGGGCACGACCAACAGATGCTTCCAAAAACGTCTACTCTGAAACAGATCAGCGCATTCACAGGCTGTTAGAAAACAATCACATTTGAATATCTCTATCTTTATCCCCTTGATTTGCTAGGCTGACAGAACCGAAAGGGAGGAAACGATATGAAGAACTTTGCAGCAGCAGCCTGTGCCGCCATGCTGGCCACGGGTGTTTGGGCCGAAGGTATGACGCATCACGTGGCAATTCATGTTGATGAGAACGATCCGAAGGTCATGAACATGGCACTGAACAATGTCCAGAACGTGGTCAAGTATTATGAAGGGCAGGGCGATACGGTGGTTGTGGAACTTGTCGCCTATGGCCCGGGCTTGAACATGTATGTGCCGGGCAAAAGCCCCGTTGCGGACCGAATCTCTGCCATGTCGCTTGAGATCGAGAACCTGTCTTTTGCCGCCTGCGGGAATACCCATCGGAAAATGAGCGAAAAGGCCGGCAAAGAGATCGTGCTGATGGAGGAAGCCACGATTGTGCCGTCGGGTGTCGTGCGGCTGATCGAACTTCAGGAACAGGGCTACGCATATGTTCGTCCCTGATCCACGGGCCTGAACAGAAAAACGCCGCCCTGATCCGGGCGGCGTTTTTCATTCTGGCGCAATTGGGTTACTCGCCGATCGCCTCTTTGACGATCTCGTCCAGCATCATCTGCACTTCCTTCATCGGCCCCTCCGGCATCACCCGATAGCCGATGGTGGTTTGCTCTTCGCCCGGTTTCTGCATCACGAAGATGCCATAGGGGCAGAACTGGAGGTTCATCGGATCCTCTTCCATCACCTTGCGGGACAGCGCGGCGGAGCAGAAACTATAGACCTCGGCGCGAGTGAAGATGGTAACGTCCGAGCCGACGTCTTCCTTGGTGCGCTCAAGCATTGCGCCCACGTGGCTCACCGCATCAATTACCAGCCCCCGGTCGGTGATCGCGCTTTCAAGGCCGAAAGTGACGTCGTCATAGTCCTGGTCAACGGTGTAGGTAACGGCGGTTTCGGCCAGACCAACCGTGGCGGTCAACGCCAGTCCGGCGGCAAACAAGAACGATTTCATGGTTATTCCTCCCCAATTCTGTGTGAACGTGTCTTGCGACAAAACTGTCATCACGACACTCTATCAACACGTCCGGGATCGACTTTGACGCATATCAAAAAGGAATAACAAATATGAATGTTTCGATGGAAAGCGCCTTTGATATCGTCGAGTTCCTTGGGCTCATGTTTGTTCTGCTTTTTGGTCTTGTGCTGGTGATTGCGGCGGTGATGTTCGTGATCGACCGTCATCAGACCGAGGACGCGATCCGGCGTAACTATCCGGTGATCGGGCGGTTCCGGCATCTGTTCACGGAACTGGGCGAGTTTTTTCGACAGTATTTCTTTGCCATGGACCGCGAGGAGCTGCCCTTCAACCGGGCGCAGCGCGAATGGGTGGCGCGCGCGGGTAGCGGATCGAGCAACACCGTTGCTTTCGGGTCGACCCGCAGCCTCGACGTCCCCGGCACCCCGATCTTCGTGAACGCACCCTTTCCGCCGCTGGATGACCAATATGCCAAGACCGAACCGCTGCTGATCGGCCCGACCGCGCGCAAACCCTATCTGGCGCCGTCGATCTTCAACATCTCGGGCATGAGCTATGGCGCGATTTCCAAACCGGCGGTCCAGGCGCTCAGCCGTGGTGCGAAAGAAGCCGGGATCTGGCTCAACACGGGCGAGGGCGGCGTATCGCCCTTTCATCTCGAAGGCGGCTGCGACCTTGTCTATCAGATCGGCACCGCCAAATACGGCGTGCGCGACAAGGACGGCGGGTTGAGCGATGAAAAGCTGCGCGCCGTGGCCGCGCATGACACGATCCGCATGTTTGAAATCAAGATGGCGCAGGGGGCCAAGCCCGGCAAAGGCGGCATCCTGCCCGGCGAAAAGGTCAACGAAGAGATTGCCCAGATCCGCGGGCTTGAGATCGGACAGGACGGCATCTCGCCCAACCGGCACCGCGAGATCGACAATTATGATCACCTGCTCGACATGATCGTGCGTATCCGCGAGGTCACGGGCAAACCCGTGGGCATCAAGACCGTGGTCGGGGCCGAGGCTACGTTCCGCGACCTGTTCGAAACCATCGCCCGGCGCGGATCGGACGCGGCGCCCGATTTCATCACCCTCGACGGCGGCGAGGGCGGCACCGGTGCCGCGCCCATGCCGCTCATTGACCTTGTCGGGATGCCCGTGCGCGAGGCGCTGCCGCTGATCACCAACCTGCGTGATGAATTCCACCTCAAGGACCGCATCCGCCTGATTGCCAGCGGCAAGCTCGTCAATCCCGGTGACGTCGCCTGGGCCATGGCGGCAGGGGCCGATTTCGTGGTTTCCGCGCGCGGCTTCATGTTTGCGCTGGGCTGTATCCAGGCGCTCAAATGCAACAAGAACACCTGCCCGACCGGGATCACCACCCACGATCCCCGGTTCCAGAAAGGTCTGGTGGTCGAGCGCAAATACAAACGCGTCGCACTTTATGCCAAGGGCATCATTCACGAGGTCGAAACCATCGCCCATTCCGTTGGCGTGTCCGAGCCACGCAAGCTACGCCGCCGTCACGTGCGTCTGGTTCAGCCCAACGGCCGCTCGATCCCGATGAACAAGATCTATCCAAGTTACAATACAACCACGCCATCGTGAGACGACGTGTTTGGCCCCGCGCCGCCAACCTGCGCTAGGACCAGACAAGACCAAGAACCAAGAGGACAAGATGGCCAAGCGTTGGACAAATGATCTGGGCACCGGGGATGTGACGCCGGAATCCCACTATCTGAACCGTCGACAGATCATGGCGGGGATCGCCGGGCTGGGGCTGGCCGGGTTGGCCGCACCTGCACGGGCTGCCGGCGCACCTGAACCGTCGCCATGGGACGTGATCACCCAGTACAACAACTTCTATGAATTCGGCACGGGCAAGGACGACCCGGCGAAATACGCCCATGCGCTGACAACCCACCCTTGGTCGATCAGGATCGACGGCATGGTGCACAATCCGGGCGACTATGCGCTGGGCGACATCCTGTCAAAGATGACCATGGAAGAACGCATCTATCGCTTCCGCTGTGTCGAGGCTTGGTCGATGGTGGTGCCGTGGAACGGGTTTGAGCTCAAGGATCTGCTGGATTTGGCCGGCGTTAGGCCCGAGGCAAAATACGTGGCGATGGAAACACTCTATCGCCCCGAGGAAATGCACGGACAACGCACGCCGTTCATCGAATGGCCCTATGTCGAAGGGCTGCGGCTTGACGAGGCGATGCATCCCCTGACCCTGATGGCGACCGGGATCTATGGCAAACCTCTGCCAAATCAGAACGGCGCGCCGCTGCGCCTCGTGGTGCCGTGGAAATATGGCTTCAAGTCGATCAAGTCGATCGTGCGTATCACCCTCACCGACAAAGAGCCGCCAACCAGCTGGAACCGCGCGATTCCGAACGAGTACAAATTCTATAGCAATGTGAACCCGACCGTGGACCACCCGCGCTGGAGTCAGGCCACCGAACGCCCGATCGGCGGCGGCCTATTTGCCAAGCGTCAGCCAACCCTGATGTTCAATGGCTACGAGAAAGAGGTCGCCTCACTTTACGATGGCATGGACCTGAGGGTGCATTTTTGACACCGACGCTGACATCCGAACTGACATGCCCTGAATGCGGGCATGTCGAGCGATTCAGGATGCCCGAGGATATGTGCCAGTGGTTTCTGGAATGCCCGGCCTGTCACGTGGTCTTGCGACCCAAGGCCGGGGATTGCTGCGTCTTCTGTTCTTATGGAACAGAACCCTGCCCACCGGTTCAAAAAGGCGAGGGGTGCTGCGGATGAATGCGCGTTCGGGTCACACGCTCTTTTGTGCGCGAAGAAGCGTCCACGGCACAATTGCACCGTTGTTGGCATTGTCGTGAGCTATCTCCTGCATGTCCTGAAGAAAGCGGGTGCGATGGGCGAGGTATTTGGGAATGCAGAGCGGTGCCTGATCCTCAAAGCTCATGACGAGAACCGGTTTGCTTGCATGCGGTTTGATGTCGGTCAGCCCTTCAAGGCGACGGCATTGCCACGTCAGGTTAAGCCCATATGCGGTGATATACCCATGTCCCCATGCAACCCGCTGTTGAAACAGCAGCATGTACCAGAGGTATCCGAATCCCAGGCAGATCACCGTCTTGAGGATTGCCCCCAGACCAAGGGCTTCAACGCCGGTGGCATTCAGAACAGGGGTCATATCGGTCAGGGCAAGAAACAACAGTGCGCACAGGGGGGCAATGACGCGCATTCCGATGGATGGGCGGGATTGAAATACGCCCGGCTCACATTCCGTGGGCTGCGCGCGCAGAAGATCACGCAATCCCGCAACGATGCCCGAGTCGCATTCCCTATTCAAACTCAGAACCGGTCCGGGGTCGCGTCTGTGCAGAATGCGTGCCACGGCAAATGTGACAAACCAGGACAGGCTGAGGGTGAGGGCAAGGAACAGAATATTCTGCAGAAAACTCATAAAACGATTCTCCGAGGGAAGAAATTGGTACGGGGGGTGCCATCAATGATTGGCACCGGATCAAAATGGTCCCGTATTTCGGCTGAAATAGGGCATTGCTGGGAAGAGATGCGGGAATTGCCATCTTGTTGCGGCCATCTTGGTAAAGAAAGTATTGCACCGTGATCGACACGCTCAACGCTACCCTGCGCCGGGTACCGCCATGGAGTCTTTATATGCTGGCCGCACTATATCCCGCGTGGCTGTTGCAACAGGGATTGACGGGCGGGCTTGGCGTCGACCCGGTCAAGGCCATGGAGCATGATCTGGGACGTCGGAGCCTGCAGTTGATTGTGGCGGGATTGTGCATCACGCCCCTGCGCCGATTTACCGGGCTGAACCTGATGCGATTCCGTCGGGCGGTCGGCCTGATAGCCTTCTTCTATATATGTCTGCACCTCACTGTCTGGCTCGTGCTCGATGTACAGATCCTGTCGCAGGTCTGGGCTGATATTCTCAAGCGGCCCTATATCACGATCGGCATGGCCGGTTTCCTG